>NZ_WTYQ01000009.1 GCF_009828105.1 Altericroceibacterium indicum | reverse complement strand
AACGCCAGTGATCTGGAAGCCCTGAACTGCACTGAGTGAGTTGGCCAGGTCAATTGTCCCAAATCCTGAAGTCTTGCCAAAGATCACATAGGCGGAACCGGTACCTCCATTAGCAAAAGCGCCTAAAAGTATATCATCGATCCCATCGCCATTCACATCCCCGGCTGAGGAGACGGAGTAACCCAGTCGATCCCCATCAGCAGCACCCAGAATTTTGAAACCATCCGCTGCGTTGAGACCACTACCCAGATCAATCGTGCCAAAGCCGCTGGCCTTGCCAAAGATCACATAGGCTGCGCCGGCATCCGCTCCGCCATCATCATTGGAAGGAGCGGCGACAATCAGATCATCATAGCCATCAGCATTCACATCTCCGGCTAAGGAAACAGAAAGGCCCAGATAGTCACTATCGGCAGCCCCAAGGATCGCAAAACCCTCTGTCGCAGTGAGCGGTGTGCTGAGATCAATCACCCGCCGTCCAGTAGCATCCAGCGCGCCAAAACCACTGGCCCCACCAAAGATCACATAGGCTGCACCGGCATCAGCACCACCATCATCGTTGGCATTCGCCCCGACAACCATATCATCATAGCCATCGCCATTCAGATCTCCGGCCATATGCATGGATCGGTAGCTCAGTTCGTCACCAGCAGCACTACCCTGAATGATAAAGCCGTAATGTTCTTTGAGGATACTCGTATCCACCACCGCCGCGACGCCTGCGGCGGCATTGGTGACAGCCACATCCTGTGACACCAGCAAATTAGCGTAGCCGCGTTCATAGAGGTTGTAGGTTACACCTTCATAAGTCTGCGTACCCCCAAAGGTGAAGCCTTGCGTTACAACACTGTCACCTGCATCGCCCGTGACGAGCATGTAGGCTTCACCACCCATCCGCCAGTCGCTGATATCCAGCAGATTCTGCCCACTGATGGTAAGTACATTGTCACCACTGCCGGTGAGGTCAATGGCCTCTACAGACAGCAGATCACCGGACAGAATTGTAGTCAGGTCAAGCGCAAAGCCCGCCCCGTCAAGCGCCAGAACGTCAAAACCTGTTCCACCGTGAATGTCTTCAAAATTCGCATCCGCAATCACGATACGATCATCACCTGCGCCTGCGCGGATGACATCCGCCCCGCCGCCGCTGGTGATAATGTCATCCCCATTACCGCCAATCAGAATGTCCGCTTCAGATGTGCCGGTCAGTGTTTTGGCAGCCTGTTCACCTTGGGCGCCCATTTCAGCGCTGCCAAAGATCACATAGGCTTCACCAGCATCACTGCCGCCATCATCACCCAGATAGGCACCGACCACAATATCATCATAGCCATCACCATTGATGTCTCCCGCAGAGGAGACAGAGCGGCCCAGACCATCTCCGGCTACATCACCCAAAATGGCAAAGCCCTGGTCTGCAGGAAGAGCTGTGACATCCACCACCTGCTGATCACCAACAGTCGTGCCAAAGCCTTGATCTGAGCCGAACAGAACATAGGCCGTGCCTGAATCTGTGCCGCCCGTGTCCGCACCATAAGTACCGACGATCAGATCAGCAAAGCCATCACCATTCACATCTCCGGCAGAAGAGATTGCATAGCCTAACTTATCATCGCCAGTGCTGGCTAATAAGAAACCTTCGGCTGCGATCAGGCCAGCAAGATTAATGGTCTGACGGCTATTACTATCCAACGTCACCGTTCCAGCGCCGTTCTTACGGCCGAAGATGACATAGGCCCCTTCATCAGCACCAACGATCACATCGTCCTGGCCATCGCCATTCAAATCGCCCGCGCCAGATACTGTCAGACCAGACCGAGAACCGGCATCCCCTTCCAGCACCAAGCCAAGATCGCTGGTTAACGCGGAAACATCGACCACTTGGCGGCCACTGATATCAGTGCCAAAGCCAGAGGCTGATCCATACACAATATAGGAGGTGCCCGCATCAGTGCCGCTATCATCGCCTCTATTCGCCCCGATGATCAGATCATCATAACCATCGCCATTGAAGTCTCCGGCGGACGATACGGATGCACCAAGCCGATCTCCATCGCCAGATCCGCGGATCACAAAGCCTTCGCTGGCGGAGAGCGCTGCAACGTCAATGACCTTGCGGCCACTCACATTTTCCCCATACATCGCCGCACTGCCGAAGATGACATAGGCTTCGCCACTGCCAGTACCTTCACCAGCAGCACTGCGGGCGCCAGCAATCACATCATCATAGCCATCACCATTGATGTCTCCGGCAGAAGATACAGAGAAGCCAAGCGCATCATTCGTGTTTCCAGCCTCAATCATGAAGCCCTGCGCTTCGGAAAGGCTGGTCAGATCCACCACCCGGCGCACACCCACCAGATCGCCAAAACCATCACCCGAACCAAAGACGACATAGGCCGCGCCACCATCGCCAGCCTGATAGGCACCAACGATAATATCTGCGAACCCATCGCCATTTACATCGCCAGCATCAGAGACCGAATAACCTAATTGGTCGGAGGCTTCGTCGCCTCGAATGATGAAACCCTGCGTTTCTGTAAGATTGGTAAGATCCAGCACTCTGCGACCACCGGACAAAATGCCAAAGCCACCCGTCTGGCCAAAGACAACATAGGCTTCCCCAGCCTTCAGCCCGCCATCCGAGCCATCATTGGCTCCAACCAAAAGATCGCCGAACCCATCTCCATTCACGTCACCCAGTGCAGATACGGAATAGCCAGCATGATCGCCGGCCTCGTCACCCTTAATGATGAAACCTTGAATCTCGGCGAGAGTCGTCGTGTCTATTCCTTCAATCACGTCAGTGACATTGACGGAAATCGCTTTCTGGACCGTATCTGTGCCATCGCTGACTTCGATGATCAGATCATAAATATTGTCAGTGTCAGCATCACCGGGGTTTTCAAAATCCGGCGCTGTGACGAAAGACAGTTCGCCTGTCTCCTCATCAATCGTGAACAGGGCAGAATCAGCCCCGCCAGCGATAGCATAGCTCAGTACATCGCCATCGGCGTCGCTAGCTTCAACCTGAACAGTGGTTTCGTTTTCAGCAAGATCTATGACCGTGCTCTCAATGACTGGAGCATCCTGCACAGGCGTGACTGTCACGCTCAATGCCTGTTGTGTTGTGTTCAGACCATCGCTTGCTGCAACAATGATATTATAGACATTGTCCCCATCATCATCGCCAGGAGCCTCATAGTCTGGCGGATTTATAAAGGAAACCTCCCCTGTCACCTCATCAATTGTGAACAGGTCGGCATCTACGCCACCTATAATGCTCCAAGTAATTGTATCATCGTTCTGATCGGTGGCCGTTACCGTTGAAACCACGGTTTGATTCTCAGCCACATCCACTGCATCACTGCTGGTAATCACCGGCGGATCATTGGAATCCGTAATCGTGACCGTCAAATTTTGCAGGACAACTTCCGTGCCGTCACTCACGCTAACCGTCACTTCATAAACATTATTGGCTCCACTATCAGCAGGGTTTTCAAAATCTGGTGGCGCGATGAAAGACAGTTCGCCAGTTTCCGCATCAATAGCGAAAAGTGCACCATCCGACCCGGCACCAGCGCCATCGAAAATGGCATAGGTCAAAGTGCTGTCAGCGTCTGGATCCTCCGCCGTCACCTGAATCACTTCGGTTTGAGCTTCTATTAATGATACGTCAGCCGCACTGGTGATCACCGGCGCTTCATTTTCATCTGTGACCGTAATCGTAACGGTCTGCTCAACTGTTGCAGTGCCATCATTAACCTCTACGATGATTTCGTAGACGTTCGTACCTAAGCTGCTGCCAGGATTTTCGTAATCTGGGGCAGTTACAAAGGAGATAGCACCGGTTGCTTGGTCTATCGTAAATGCAGCAGCATCCGCCCCACCAATGATGGCGTAGGTCAGCGTATCGCCACCCACGTCTTCATCTTCAGCCACGATTTGTATCGGATCGAGCGCGTTTTCTGCGAAAGAGATATCCGCATCACTGGTGATGACTGGCGCATCATTAGCATCGGTCAGCGTAATTGTGACTGTTTGCTCTGTAACATTCGTTCCGTCAGAAACGCTGACAATAACAGTATATTCGTTGCTGTTAGCAGCACTGCCAAAAGCTTCGAAATCAGGCGCATTCACAAAAGACAGTTCGCCGGTTTCCGGATCAATCGCGAACAGAGCTGCATCAGCACCACCAACAAGGCTGTAGGTGAGGTTCGCCAAATCATCATCAATGTCTGTCGCAGTGACTGTTGTAACCGCGGTCTGGTTTTCAGCCATCGTCACCGCCGCATCGCTGGTGATCACCGGCGGATCATTCGCATCCGTGATCGTGACCGTCACATCCTGCGTGACAGTATTCGTGCCGTCTGACACCGATACAGTCAGCACATATTCATTGGCATTAGCACCCGACCCTTGCGGATTTTCATAGTCTGGCGGCGTAATGAAAGACAGTTCACCTGTGCTTTCATCAATCGTGAACAGGGCAGCATCACCTCCAGCCACAAGAGCATAGGTCAGCGTATCAGCCACATCTTCATCACTTGCTGTGACCGTTGTTACCAGACTCTCATTTTCAGCAAGGCTGATGCTCGCATCACTGGTAATAACCGGCGCTTCATTCACGTCCTCTACCGTGACCGTGAGTGTCTCTTCCGTTACATTTTCGCCATCCGTCACCGTAACGATTACCTGATAGCTATTGCCTCCTCCTGCAGCACCTGGCGCTTCAAAGTCAGGCGGCGCGATGAAGGTCAATTCCCCTGTAGCGGAATCGATCGTAAACAGGGCTCCATCCGCACCATCAGCAATGCCGTAGACTATTGAAGCATTATCGCCTTCGGGATCTGTCGCAGTGACTGTTGTAACCGCGGTCTGGTTTTCAGCCATCGTCACCGCCGCATCGCTGGTGATCACCGGCGGATCATTCGCATCCGTGATCGTGACCGTCACATCCTGCGTGACAGTATTCGTGCCGTCTGACACCGATACAGTCAGCACATATTCATTGGCATTAGCACCCGACCCTTGCGGATTTTCATAGTCTGGCGGCGTAATGAAAGACAGTTCACCTGTGCTTTCATCAATCGTGAACAGGGCAGCATCACCTCCAGCCACAAGAGCATAGGTCAGCGTATCAGCCACATCGGTGTCTGTGGCCGTAACAGTCACAACATCTGTCAAATTCTCTGCCATTGTAATGGCAGCTTGGCTGGTGATTACCGGCGCATCGTTGGTATTGAGAACAGTGACACTGACATTCTGGCGTACCGTAGCGCCATCTTCATCACTAACCTCAACCGTTACTTCATAGACGTTATCTGACTGGAAATCCCCCGGATTCTCGTAATCAGGAGCTTCAATGAAAGAAAGCGCACCTGTTTCAGCATCAATCTTGAAAAGGCGGAAATCTGCCCCACCAACGATAGACCAAGTCAATGGGCTATTTTCGTCATCCGACGCCCGGATCACGTCGACCCCTGTCAAGCCTTCACTAATCGTGAGCGCCGCATCACTGGTGATTACCGGCGCATCGTTCTCGTCAGTTACAGTGATGGTTATGTTCTGCTGTGTAGTCTTGGTTCCATCGCTAACAGAGACAATGATGCTGTAGACCCCGTCCTCATCGAAGTCGCTGGGATTTTCATAGTCCGGCTTATCCAAAAAGGAGACGGCACCAGTATCAGCATCAATCGAGAATTTCGTCCTGTCTGCCCCGCCGATGATCGACCATGTCAGGTCTTGACCTTCATCATCCCTGGCTTCGACAAGGAAAGCGCCAAGCTTGTTTTCGGTAATGGAGAAATTATCAACGCTGGTGATCACCGGTGCTTCATTGGCATCTTCGACAGTCACATTTACACTCTGCGTGGTGACCCCGCCATTGCCATCGCTGACCTGGAGCACCACCGCATAGACATTCCCACCATCAAAGCTCGAGGGGGCTTCATAGTCGGGCGCGGTGATAAAGCTGAGCGCTCCTGTGGCGCTATCAACCGTGAACAGATCCTTATCCGCCCCACCGGCAATCGACCAGACGAGCGTATCGCCGCTATCGACATCACTGGCGCTGGCAATCATCACATTGCTGCGGTTCTCGGTGATGGTCACCGCATTGCTGCTGGTGATGACAGGCGCATCATTGGCATCTGTCACACTCACCGTGATCTGCTGCACCGTGCTGGTGGTGCCATCGCTCACCGTCACTTCCAGCTGATAGGCATTGTCCCCATCGTCATCGCCGGGCGCTTCATAATCAGGCGCCACCTTGAAGGACAGCGCTCCGGTGGTGGCATTGATCGTGAACAGATCGGCATCCACCCCGCCCGTCAGGCTGAAGGTCAGATCATCCCCTTCATCATCACTGGCCGTAATCGTCCCCACAGTCTTGGTGTTCTCCGCCAGGCTCAGACCCGATGGACCCGTCAGTACCGGCGCATCATTGACATCATTCACCGTCACCGTGACGCTCTGCTGCGTGGTCGTCACACCATCAGACACCGACACAATCACATCATAGACATTGTCCCCATCACTATCGGCCGGATTTTCAAAGTCCGGCGCCGCCTTGAAGGACAATTCACCAGCGGCATTGATCGTGAACAAGGCTCCATCTGCACCTCCTGCAATCGCATAGCTCAAACTATCGCCATCACTATCGCTGGCCACCACGCTCAGCACCGCTGTCGTGTTCTCATCCAGACTGACCGAACCACCGCTCGTAATCTCTGGCGC
>NZ_WTYQ01000008.1 GCF_009828105.1 Altericroceibacterium indicum | reverse complement strand
CTAGGCGGCGTGGACAAATTGGTTGACGTTGCGATGGCGGGTTGATTCAAGGCTGCCTTTTGGAGGCGGGCTTGAGTCGGGGTGATCTTACCGAAGCAGAATGGCGTGTTTTGAAGGGGTTGCTTCCGATTGATGCGTCGAACCGTGGGCGCGGACGACGTCCTGAAGAGAACCGTGCGATCATCAACGGCATTCTCTGGCGACTTCGCTGCGGCACACCCTGGCGCGACGTTCCGCCAAAATACGGCAACTGGAACACGATCTATCGGCGGTTCAGGCGATGGAGCGATGCCGGGGTTTGGGAGGCCGTGTCGGTTACACTGGCCGAGATCATGGCGGACAGCGGCCACTACAGCATCGACAGCACTACGGTTCGCGCCCATGTTTCGGCGGCGGGCGGAAAAGGGGGACTCGTCGAAGAGCTCTTGGCCGCTCGCGGGGCGGGTTCACCAGTAAACTTCACTGTCTGGCTGATGGACGAGGGCGACCGCTCGCCCTCCACCTGACAGTCGGCGAAGCCGCTGATTGCAAGGCCTATGACGCCCTGATCGCTATGGCAGACCAAACACCCAAGGCGCTACTGGCTGATAAGGGATACGATGCCGACGCCATTCGCGCCGATCTTGCCGAACGCGGTATCGAGGCCGTCATTCCCGGACGATCAAACCGCCGTGTGCCGATCGAGCACGACAGGAAACTCTACAAGCAGCGCAACCAGATCGAGCGCTTCTTCGGACGCCTCAAGATCAACCGCGCCATCGCGACACGCTATGATCAACTCGTGGACAGCTTCCTATCCATGGTCCACATCGCCACCGCCAGATACTGGCTCAAATTTGTCCACGCCGCCTAGTCGCAACAAAGGGTCGCAAACCCATTTCTGAGCTTTAGTGGTCTCAGCTGCGGCAGCTCGTCTCACAAGACTCGCCTTGGCCACAGCAGGCTTGCGAGACCGTGTTCCGCCTGATTTCACCGGAGATACACCGGAGCCAACCAACGGGAAATATAGCTAAATGCTTGAAAAAGCTGGCGCACCCGACAGGATTCGAACCTGTGACCTCTGCCTTCGGAGGGCAGCGCTCTATCCAGCTGAGCTACGGGTGCGTTGATTGGGCGGTTAGCAATAGCTTTGCCCAGCGCCAAGTTAAAAGCGCTTTGAGAGGGGTAGTTTTTAACAATTGCCGGGTTTTTGCATGATTTGCTTATGGGTGACGACTTCTGACCTTGACGATGTTCCCTTTATGTTCAAGATTGTACCCATGGCTCAATTGACTTCCCTGCCCGATACGACTCCTGCTCCTGACCGAAGCGCGGCTTTCGCTGTTGCTCGTGGAATTGCGCGTCTTTTTGCGCGCAATGACATCTGGTGCATTGATGAAATGATGCTGCGTAATGGCCGTCGGGCTGATCTGATGGCGATTGACCCCAAGGGCCGGATTATCATTGTCGAGATCAAAACCGCCCGGGCAGATCTTCTCGGCGACAGCAAATGGCCAGATTATCTCGACTTTTGTGACAGATTCTATTGGGGTATCCCACCTGAACTGGATCGCGGCGTGCTTGAGCAGGAGAGTTTCCGCCCCGACAGTTGTGGAATCATCGTGGCCGATGGCTATGATGCTGAAATCATTCGCCCTGCCCCCAGCCAGCCATTGGCCGCTGCCCGACGCAAGGTTGAAGTGGAGCGGCTGGCCCGTACAGCTTTGCGGCGGCATTTGATGGCGCGAGATCCAGAGTGCAGCCAGTGGATCACAGCGGAGCAATGAGCACGTAACGCCAAAATCTGTCGCATTCTCCTTTGATAGTGGCCTGGCACGAGGCATAGAGACGCTATGTCCTCTACTGTCCTTCATGTGCTGGCAGCCATTTCTCTTTCCGCAATCGCGATGACGGCAATTGTTGGCCTGCGTTACCTGCTGACAAGCGGAGTCTTTGCCTGGGTCACATCCCGCAAAAAGCCGGGCCTGTATCGTGGGATGAACAAGCAAATCCGCAGCGAAATCGGCTGGTCACTTCTCTCGGCAGCGATCTATGGCATTCCAGCGGGTATTGTGGCCTGGGGCTGGCAGGCGCATGGCTGGACCAGAATTTACGAAAGCTGGAATGATTACCCACTGTGGTATCTGCCGCTTTCCGTATTCCTCTATTTGTTTGCGCATGACACATGGTTTTACTGGAGCCACCGCTGGATGCATATTCCGCGCTGGTTTCGGATCGCCCATGCCGTGCATCACGCCAGCAAGCCACCAACGGCTTGGGCTGCCATGAGCTTTCACCCGGTTGAAGCGCTCAGCGGTGCTTTTATCATTCCCCTGCTGGTGCTGATCATTCCGATTCATATGGCGATGCTGGGTGTGGTTCTGGCGATCATGACAATTATGGGAATCACCAATCATATGGGATGGGAAATGTTTCCCCGCCCCCTGGTTCATTCAAGGTTGGGGTATTGGCTGATAACGGCCAGCCATCACCAGCGGCATCACGAGAATTATAAATGCAATTACGGCCTCTATTTTCGCTTCTGGGATCACCTGTGCGGCACGGATCGCGGATTATCCCAGCCCTGAGCCTGGTTTGCGCAACAGCGTTACTTGGCGCAAATACGGCCCCTGTTGCACAAACCGAACCCATCAACATTACAGTGACAGGGCTACGTTCCAGCAAAGGGCTGGTTCGCGCCTGCCTCACGCCCAATGCAAAGGCATTCCCTAATTGTGATGGGAAAGGTGCGATGGAACTTGCGGTTCCAGCTGCCGCAACAGTCACCCTTTCTTTTCCCAATGTTGCGCCGGGGCGTTACGCCATCGCCGTGCTGCATGATGAAAATAGCAATGGCAAAGCGGACCGGGCTTTGTTGATGATGCCCAAAGAAGGATTCGGCTTTTCACGCGATGCCAAGGTATTCATGGGGCCGCCAAAATTCAAAGACGCCGCCTTTGATGTAAATCATGTCCCTGTTCGGCAAGTCATCAAAATGCGCTACATGCTGTAGTGGAATGGGTAAGCCACCGAATTAATTGATTTTTCGGTGAATTTACCAATCTTTTAGAACCTGCCACTACTCCACGCCTATAATGCAGGGAGTATGCCTTGATTAAACCTGGCCATAAAAACTTCGACGGCAGCGAAGAGGAAATGGGAACAGACACCCTCCCACCGGCAATTGGTACGCGGGAGCGGCGCCTTCAGGTGCGGGCGTATAATTTTTGGGTTGGCCTGCTCGGTGATCAAGGCTTTCCGCATATCGACAATCTGACACCTGACAGTTTGCCGGAATTTGGGCCTTACAGCGTTATTCTGAAATTCCCGAATGGCCCACGAAACCCCGGATTAGCCTTCATCGGTGAAAAGCTCGTCGAAGAAAGCGAGACACCATTAGGCTCCATCCGCAATATGGACGATATTCCGGAAGGCTCGCTCATCGCGCGGATTGTTGAACATTACCCGCAACTGCTGGAAAATGAGGCTCCAACCAGCTTTGAAGCGGAATTTTCCAGTCCGCGCGGCTGCACAATCCTGTATCGCGGCATATTGCTGCCTTTTTCCAGCGATGGATATCGCGTGGACTACATACTGGGTGTGATCAATTGGCGCGAACTGGCCGATACGCATTTGACCGAGGATATTCAGAGCCAGATCGGGGCACTTTTTGATCTTCCGCCGGAACAGAAATGGCAAGGGAATGCCTCTGCTGCCGTGTCAGCTTGGGCCGATGGGCCAAACACCCCCTCTGCCCATCATGCGATGCCGGATATCTCGCCTGATATGCCCAAGGATATGGCGGAATATTTGAGAAATCTGCCAATTACCCAACCAGATGATTGTATCTCCGAGGATGACGAATTCGCTCTGGCATTGATCCGGCGTGACCCGAGCGGGAAAAGCCATGTGATTGCCGGAATCCCTAAAAGTGCCAAGCTGTTGGAACAGGCATTGCGCAAACTCGTTATGTGAACGCAATGAATCCTATCCAAGGAGAATGCCATTTTTTCAGCTCCCATAAGGGTTCAGCCATATCTCGGCTATCGTAGCGCTGAAAGGCTGGTTTTATCTGCGAGGGTGCTCCGGTCTGGCAAGGCTGGCTTTGATTGCAATGGGCGTTTGCAAGCTATTCGCACGATGCTGGCCCAATTTGCTTCACGAGAAGTGCCGGGCGTTCATGTCAGTCTGGAGGTATCCGGACATGATGGCACAACCGAGTGCTATAATGCGTTGTCCGATGGCGAAGGCTATGTCCATTTCGACATAGATTTAACGCCGCATCGCCCACTTCCCAAAACCCCCATGTGGGAAGTGGTGGCATTGCGCTGGATGGATCGTGGCGAGCAACACTGCGTCGAAGCCAATATTCTGGCACCAGGCACCGAAACGCGCCTAGCCGTCATTTCTGACATTGACGACACTGTGATTGAAACCGGTGTTACTGGCGGCTTCCGTTCGATCATGCGCAACTGGCAAAGGGTTGTTGCGACTTTACCGGAAGAACGGATTGCTACGCCGGGAGTGGACGCCTTTTATGGCGCATTGGGCGGTGGACGGCTGCTTCCCGCCAGCAGCAATCAAAGTACAGGACGACAGATACCGGCAACGCACCGTCCGTTCTTTTACGTCTCATCCTCGCCATGGAATCTGTTTTCCTACCTCGTGGCGTTCATGAATCAGAAGAACCTGCCGCTTGGGCCGTTGTTGCTGCGAGACTGGGGCTTCAAGCGGGAAACACTAACGGCAAGTAGCCATCGGCAACACAAGGTCTCCTCAATCGCCGCCATCCTCTCGCTCTATCCCGATATGCGGTTTGTATTGATTGGTGATGATACCCAAGGGGACCTTCCTGCCTATGCCGATACGGTAAAGCACTTCCCCGGTCGGATTGCTGCCATCTTCATCCGCACGGCTTCGAACGAACTCTTATCGCCCCAGGAAACCAGTGCCCAGATGATGATCGAAACGGCTAATGTCCCCCTATGGTTTGGGCAAAATTATGAGGTAGGTAAGCAGTTCCTTTCAGCTCTTGGCTTCACCCCTGGCGGTGAAACGGAACAGATCGTCAAAACGGTTGAAAAAGTGGATGTACTGGCAGCCTCTGCCTAATGAGTGACTGGCCTCAAATATAAGCCCTTATCAGCTCTTCATTGCCCATTCAGGGCAAATCCAGCTATTACTGTGAATATGATGCGCATCATTACCAGTATTCTTGCAGTTATCGCTACGCTGTCCCTTGCGGTGCAGCCTGTTGCCGCGCAGTCCATTTTGCGCGATGCCGAAACAGAAGCGCTGTTTCAGGATATGGTCGATCCGCTCGCCGTGGCTGCCGGGTTGCATAAAGGCGCCATCGAAGTTGTCTTGATCAATGATCCGTCGATCAATGCCTTTGTTGCGGGTGGCCAACGGATCTACGTCCATAGCGGGCTCATCAACGCTGCCGATTCAGCCAATGAAGTACAAGGCGTTCTGGCCCATGAATTGGGCCACATCATGGGCGGGCACGTGATCCGCTCCTCAGAAGGGATGGGCAAAGCGGCCAATATCTCTATTCTTTCCATGCTACTGGGCGTGGCGGCCATGGCCGCCGGCGCAGGGGAAGCAGGCGCGGGTGTGATGGCTATGGGCCAGCAGGCTGCGATGGGCTCTTACCTCTCCTTCAGCCGCGTGCAGGAATCAAGCGCCGATGCAGCCAGTGTGGATTATCTCTCCAAGGCCGGGATCAGCGGCAAAGGTTCGGTCGCCTTCTTCAAAATCCTTCAAAATCAGGAATTTCGTTACGGCTATCGGCAAGATGATGACGCAGCTTTTTACCGCACGCACCCACTAACCGGAGACCGGATTCAACGCCTTCAGGCTGATTTCGAGAAAGACCCTGCGTGGAACAAGCCGCCTGACCCCGATCTGGAGCGCCGTTTCCAAAGGGTGAAGGCCAAGCTTTATGGCTATCTTGCCAGCCCGGCTGCGACCTTGCGAGCCTATCCTGACTATATGACCGGCATCCCTGCCCGCTATGCCCGCGCCTATGCCTATCATAAGGACGCGCGGATCGATAAGGCGCTTGCCGAAACCGATGCATTGCTAAAAATGGACCCCGACGATCCCTATTTTCTGGAATTGAAAGGGCAGGTCCTCTTGGAATCAGGTCGGCCAGCCGATGCGCTCGCCCCTTTACGCAAGGCGACGGAGATCACCGGCAATGCCCCCCTAATCGCGGCGACTTTTGGCCATGCGTTGATTGCAACTGAGGATGTCTCCCATTTCAATGAAGCGGAAAGCGTCCTCAAAAAAGCGGTCGCACGGGATCGGGAAAACCCTTTCGCTTGGTATCAGCTTGGTACTGTTTACGCAGCCAAAGGCGACATGCCCCGCGCCCGCCTTGCCAGTGCAGAACAATTGGTGATGACCAATCGCCCGGCAGAAGCACTCCAAAACGCTCAGGCGGCCGAACGCGGCCTTCCCACCGGTTCGCCCGACTGGATACGTGCACAGGACATCGAAATGGAAGCCCGTGCCGATCTTGATCGCAAACGTGATCGCAACTAGCGCTAAGCAGGTACATGACCAACAACAACACCTCCTCTTCGATTCTGCGCTGGCTGGCGATCGTCATCATCGCCCTTGTGGGCGGCTTTGGCGGCGCTGCCATTTATGACCAGACAGGCCTTAGCGGCCAATCCACCCGCGCTTATCTGCTGGCCCATCCTGAAGTGCTGCCCGAAGCCTTCGACGTTTTGCAAAAGCGTGAAACCCTCGCCCGGCTTGAACCTTTGAAGGCAGAGCTTGAGACCCCCTTCCCCGGTGCCATTCTCGGCAATCCGAACGGAAGCGTGACCCTGGTGGAATTCAGCGATTACGCTTGCGGTTATTGCCGTCACAGTGTGGAAGACGTCAAAGCGCTGGTGGCTGACAACCCGCAATTGAAAGTCGTTATGCGCGAATATCCGATCCTGACGGAAAAGAGCGTGGACGCCGCCCGCATGGCTCTCGCCGCTGCCAAGCAAGGGCATTATGCCCAATTCCATGATCTGATGTTTGCGATGGGTCCGCCCACAGATGAGACGATCGCTGCCGCCGCAACCAAGGCCGGGGTCAATCTCGATCAGGCACGCAAGGATATTGCCACCGGCGTGTTTGACCAGCAATTGCAGGCCAACAGCGCCATTGCCCAGCAATTGGGCTTCAACGGCACCCCTAGCTGGGTGATCGGCGATCAGGTGATTTCCGGCGCTGTTGGGCGTAATCGGCTGACCGATGCTATCAAACAGGCGCAGGAGAGCAAAGCATCCTGAGGCGATCACCTTTACGATCGGCTCGCAAGAAAAACCGGATGGCGAGCGCTGAAAGATCGGCCCGCGGTGGATCGATGGCCATGCTGCCATTCCGCCCGACACCGTTCTTCAAAGATAAGAATCGTGCCTTTTGGCGCTTGCAGATGATTGGCTGGGGCGGTGCAGCCCTGCTGCGTGCCATGACCTCCATCGCCAATGAAAAGCCCATTTCCTTTCTGGTGCTGGTGGTGATCGCCACTGTTACCGGCTTTTCCATCAGCACGATCCTGTCCGTGATTTACAACAAGCTGATCTATCAGCGCCCGCTTGTGACATGGTCTGCAACCGCCTTTGTGCTCGGCCTTGCGGTGTGGGTATCAGCCTTCATCAATGGGTGGACGATCAGCCTCTACCAATCAGGGAGCGGCGCGAGCTTTGCCCAATTGGTGATCGGCGTATTCTATATCGACATGACGCTACTCGGCGCATGGTCAGCACTTTATTATGCGATCAACTTTTTCCTGCAGGTGGAAGAACAGGCTGACCAGCTGGAACGGCTGGAGGCGCAGGCAACCGGCGCACAATTGGCCATGCTGCGCTATCAATTGAACCCGCATTTCCTGTTCAATACGCTCAACTCCATTTCCACGCTCGTTTTGCTGAAGCAGACAGAGCCGGCTAACGCCATGCTCACGCGCCTGTCCGGCTTCCTGCGCCATACGCTGGTGACAGAACCCGGCGGCAGAGTGACCATTGAGCAGGAAGTGGAAACGCTCCAGCTCTACCTGGAGATTGAGCGGATGCGTTTTGAAGAGCGTTTGCGGACAGATTTTCAGATAGAGCCTGCCGTTACCGAGGCTTATCTGCCGTCCATGCTGTTGCAACCCCTGGTCGAAAACGCGATCAAATATGCCGTTTCCACTCAGGAAGAAGGCGCCAAGATCAGCATTGCCGCTCGGTCTATCGGGCAAACACTTCGCGTGACCGTTTCCGATACCGGGCCGGGATTGCAAAATCGGCCGCAAGCGTCCCATCTGCCCTCTTCCATTGCAGGAGGAGGAAATACTGTTTCAACCGGTGTTGGTCTGGCCAATATCCGAGACAGGCTCGCCCAAGCCTATGGCGACGATCACCTTTTTGAAATTCGCACTCCCCCCGAGGGTGGCTTTACCGTGATTATCGAAATTCCTTTCGAGAAAGCTCCGCAGGAGGACACTCCCCCCTCTCCTGCGCAACCCAAAGCGACCCAATCCAGTACCACCATGCCTGCCAATGCAGGCCTTGGGATATGATGTATGACTATTCGCACCATAATCGTCGATGACGAGAAACTGGCCATTCAGGGCCTTCAACTGCGGCTTCAATCTTTCCCCGATGTTGAAGTGATCGCCACTTGCGCCAATGGCCGCGAGGCGATCCGCACCATCAAGACTGAAAAGCCCGATCTGGTTTTCCTCGACATTCAGATGCCGGGTTTTGACGGATTTTCCGTGGTCAAAGGCGTGATGGAGATCGAGCCACCCCTGTTCGTCTTCGTTACCGCCTATCAGGAACATGCGATCCGCGCTTTTGAAGCCAATGCGGTCAATTATCTGATGAAGCCGGTGGATGAAGACAAGCTCGCCGATACACTGGAACGCGTGCGCCTGCGCCTGTCTGAAAAACGCTCCGCCGAAGAGGCTGAAAAGCTGAAAGACGTGCTGGCAGAAGTGGCCCCTGATGCGATGGAAAACCTTGAATCTGACGAGGATTCCAACAGCGCCAGCCGCTATGAAAAGCTCATAAACGTCAAAGATCGCGGCCAGATCTTCCGCGTCGATGTTGATACGATTGAACATATTGAAGCCGCTGGCGACTATATGTGCATCTATACGGGCGACAATTCACTGATCCTGCGTGAAACGATGAAGGATCTTGAACGCCGCCTTGATCCGCGCATTTTCCAGCGCGTCCACCGCTCCACAATCGTCAATCTGGATCAGGTGCGTCAGGTGAAACCACATACCAATGGCGAGTGCTTTCTGGTGCTGGAATCTGGTGCAGAAGTGAAAGTCAGCCGCTCCTATCGTGATGTGGTGGCGCGCTTCGTCCACTAAGCTTAAGTGCCGGGGCGTTGACGCAGAGCCTCGCTCCGGCAAAAGCGAAACCAGTGTGCAGCAACGGGCTGCCTTGGGTAAGGATCACAATGATGGCTTGGGCGCTGGACGGTTTCGACATGCAGGCTTTTGTAAAAGCCACGCTCGCCGAGGATCTCGGGGAAGGCTTGCCCAATGGCGGCCATGATGTAACCGCAGAAAGCGTTATTCCGGCCGATGCGCGCTTTTCAGGCGTGATGGATAGCCGGGTCGGGGCCATTGTGGCAGGCCTGCCGATTGCCGCCGCATTCTTCCGCCACCTCGATCCTGATATGGATATCGAAATTCTGGTTGAAGAAGGCCAGGGGGTCGCGCCGGGCACTGATCTGATGCGCTTGTCCGGCAATGCGCGTGCATTGCTGACGGCGGAACGCAGCGCGCTCAATACAGTGCAGCATCTTACCGGCATTGCCACCATGGCGCGCACCTATGTTGAAGCCATGGGCGATACCAGTGCCGTCCTCCTCGATACGCGCAAGACCATTCCCGGACTGCGCCTACTGGAAAAATACGCCACCCGCATGGGCGGCGCGCATAACCACCGAATGGGCCTGTGGGATGCGGCGATGATCAAGGACAATCACATCCTCGTTGCCGGCTCGGTTGGTGAGGCGGTGAAGCGCGCGCGTGATGCGGGGGTTGAGCAGATCATTTGCGAAGTCGATCATCTTGAACAGATCGAACCTGCGATTGAAGCCGGGGCCAATCACATCCTGCTCGACAATATGAACCCCACAATTTTGCAACGCGCTGTCGCCATAGTGGCAGGGCGCGCCAAGACCGAAGCATCCGGTGGCGTGAAGTTGGACACAATCGGAGACATTGCAGCGAGCGGCGTGGATTACGTTTCTGTCGGCCGTCTCACGCAAAGTGCCCCTGCAGCCGATATTGGGCTCGATTTCACCCCGCTGTGATCTTTTTAAGTCCCTTTAGGTTCCTTTGTGTCGCGTTCAGGGAGCCAGCAACCAGTTTTGCCCGTGTCCGGGTGTGATTAGCCATCACATTGAATGTGATAATTCACGGTCAGATAATCGGTCTTTCACCTACAATGTTCAAACCATAGCCGGACAAGGCAATCAGCGAATGGTGGGTGTTGGTGAGCAAAACCATGTCCTGCACTCCCAATTCGGCGAGAATCTGCGCCCCAACCCCGTAATCGCGCAACTCTTCCATTTCGACAGGCTTGCCTTCCTGCGATTGCGAGCGGGCCTCCATCATCCGCGACATCCAGCCCGGTGCCTGCCGGTTGATCACCACCACAACGCCCGAACCTTCTTCTTCGATCAGTTCCATAGAGCGGCTCAGGAGACGTGAGCGTTCGGTTTCCTCGCCAAAAACATCTTCAAAGAATGAAAGCGCGTGCATCCGAACCAATGTCTGGCTGGAGGCATCTATCCGGCCCTTGACCAGTGCCATGGTTTCTTCGCCCGTCGCCTTGCTGTAATAGGATTGTGCGGTCCATTCTCCACCCCAGCGGCTGATGAATGGGCTTTCAGCCCGCTTTTCGATCATGCGATCATGGCGGCGGCGATAGGCGATCAAGTCGCGGATTGTCGCAATTTTCAGATCGTGCTTGCGGGCAAAAACGATCAGATCATCCAGCCGCGCCATCTTGCCGTCATCGCGCATGATTTCGCAAATCACGCCGGATGGATTCAGCCCTGCCAGCCGTGAAATATCGACCGCAGCCTCCGTATGGCCCGCTCTCACCAGCACACCACCATTCTTGGCGCGCAAGGGGAAGACATGGCCAGGGCTGACCAGCGCATCGCTCTTGGTCGCCGCGTCAATCGCCACCGATACCGTCCGCGCACGATCGGCAGCAGAAATGCCAGTTTCGATGCCTTCCCGCGCTTCAATTGAGACAGTGAAAGCCGTTTCATTGCGCGAGCGATTGTTGCTCACCATGGGCTGAAGCCCCAGTGCATCGCAGCGATCAGATGTCAGGGCAAGGCAGATCAAACCCCGCCCATATGTTGCCATGAAGTTCACAGCATCGGGCGTCGCCATTTGCCCCGGAATAATCAGGTCACCTTCATTCTCACGATCCTCATCATCCACCAGAATATACATCCGGCCATTTCGTGCTTCAGCAATAATCTCTTCAATAGACGCCAAAACAGGCCGATCATCATTAGCGTCGAGGAAAGTTTTGAGCTTGTTCAAAGTCTCAATCGTCGGGTTCCACCCCTCCTCCATACATTCACGCAAAGTATTGGCATGAAGCCCAGCCGCACGGGCAAGGCCTGACCGGGAAATGGAACCAGATGCGATGGCTTGACGGACATTTTCGATAACATTGCTCATTTCGGAGCATGTATCACGTTAAAATGTGATTTCAACACCTGAGATCACATTACTTCGCCTGTGACAGCCAGTTCTAGCCGCCCACTTTCTCAAGCTCGCAACTGCAAATTATGTCACCAGATTATCGGTGTGGTGCGCATCAACGGCGCCATCAGGCAATAGTGAGCCAACATCTTCAAGTCCCAAATTTGCAGAAGAATCAACACTATACACTGTATTCTGCGGCACCACTGAGATTTGCGAGATCAGTTCTGCCATAGCCACAGTGCTAGCAGTTGGACTGTTTAGATCTTCGGCCTCATCCAGAGATAATACGTCCAATTGCAAGGATGCCGCTGGGGCAGGAGTAGAGGGAAGTGAGGCACTAGTACTCGTATTAATATCCTGATCAACCAGAAGAATAGTATTGCCACTCTCATATTGGTTATAAGTTACTCCCCCATCAGAGTAGGTTCCTGCAGCAGAAAATCCATCTGCAATAAGAGAATCCCCGCTATCCCCAGTAACAAACAAAGCATGCTTTCCGTTTATGAATTCAGTACCAATCGACATGACATTGTGAGCATTCACAGTCAGTGAATTATTGTTGCTACCCGAAAGATCGATAATCTCAACAGATTGCAGCCGCTCTCCAAGCAATGTGGTGAGATCGATATTTCCAGACACCGCATCGAAATTGATAGAATCCCGGCCGCTACCGCCATCTATGCGGATAAAATCAAGGTCTCCAACTGACAGAGTGTCATGCCCCGCCCCGCCATAGACTACATCTGCACCGCCTTCCCCACTGATGGTGTCATCACTATTCCCTCCAATCAGACGATCTCCATCCGATGTCCCTGTAAGCGTAAGAGAAGACTGGGGGGCATAAGGCCCAAGATCGGCTGCTCCATAGAAAATATAGACCGCACCACCTTCAGACACACCCTCGTCATTTCCTGTGGCTGCAATGATTAAATCATCGTAGCCATCGCCATTAATGTCTCCTCCAGCAGAAACTGCATCACTTAGGAAGTCCTGGTCATTAGATGTGGCGATGATAAAGCCAGCATCCTCACCCATACTGGCAAGGTCCAGCAATTGGCGACCATTGCCATCATCCGATCCGATACCATCTGCTGAACCGAATATAACATAGGCTCGCCCCTGCCCCGCTGTTGTTCTTGATCCGATCAACAGGTCTCCATAACCATCACCGTTGAGATCGCCAGCCATAGAAAGGGCCCTGCCGGTGGAGTTGCCATTATCAGCCCCTTGGATGATGAAGCCTTCACTACTTTGTAGAGTAGAGAGATCCACGACATTCGAGCCCTGACCGTTAGAAGAGCCAAAGCCCGTGGCACTTCCATAGATGACGTAGACCATTCCGGCGTTGTCTCCGCCAACATCATTTGAAGTCGTGGACACGACTATATCATTATAGCCATCGCCATTTAAATCCGCTCCGCCGGACACCGAACGGCCAAATTTATCGCCGCCAAACTCACCATAAATTATGAAACCATCGCCACTTGAAAGATTCGCAGCGCTGAGTACTTGGCGTGAGGTCGCATCTACCGCCCCGGGAGAGCCCGCACGGCCGAAAATAACATAAGCCGCGCCAGCACTTGTATCAAAATCGTCGTTATTTTGAGCACCTACAATAATGTCATCATAGCCATCATTATTGATGTCTCCGATAGCCGAAGAGGTGCCCAAAGTGTCGCCTTTGACTGCACCTTGTATGATGACACCTTCTGAAGGGGTTAAATTGGTAACGTCGATGACCTGTCGACCGTCAACATCCTGCCCGAAGCCGCTTGTGCTGCCAAAGATAATATAGGCTTCGCCGGCATTTTCACCGCCATCATCGCCCGCCGAAGCACTCACAATGAGGTCATCGATTCCGTCGCCGTTGAAGTCTCCGGCAGCAGAAGCAGTGGAACCCAGACTATCGTAATCATTATCGCCTTGAATAACGAAACCCGTTGCAGCTGGCAAAGTCGCCGCATCGACCACCTGCTGTGACCCAACGGTATTACCAATAGGTGATGCTGACCCAAAGATCACATAGGCTTCACCCTGGAGCGTGTTCACACTGCTTGCCCCAACGATGATATCATCATAGCCATCGCCATTAATGTCGCCTACACCCGAGACCGAGCGCCCTAATTGGCCGTTACCTGCAACTGGCTGAATTAAGAAGCCATGGGCCGTGTCCAAGTCTGATATGCTGAAAACGCGTCGCCCTGCAGCGTCTAGCTCCCCAAGCGGGTCAGCGTCACCAAAGACCACATAGGCAGCGCCCGCAGCATCATTCGCATTCATACTACCGATAATATAATCGTCATAGCCATCGCCATTGACATCACCCGCAATAGAAACGCTGTCGCCCATCCGCCCATCTTCTGTTGGGCCAACAACAACATAACCGCTTGCAGGAAACAGATCCTTGACGTCGAACACACGAGCAAGCTGGTCGGGCTCGTCGGTCAGTATGACAGTGATGTCTTTTGAAGTAACATTTGTCCCGTCCGTCACCTGTATCGTGATTTCATAAGTTCCATCCGCATTTGCATCATCCGGATTTTCGTAATCAGGCGATGTAGAAAATGTGACCTTACCCGTGTCTGCAAAAACACCAAAAGCAGTGGAATCCGGTCCACTAGGAATACTATACTGCAGCGTGTCTCCATCAGCGTCTGTCGCCTCAAGAGTGAAAGCATCACGCTTACCTTCAGGGACATAAATAACATCAGGGGTATCAAAAACAGGGGCTGCGTTTTCCGACTGATCCAAAACCTCAACATCAATCGTTTGGTTGGTGCTTGAAGTTCCGTCAGATGCCGTGACGATGACCTGATATACATTGTCAGCGTTGGAATCTGTAGGCGCTTCAAAATCCGGGGCCGAAATGAAAGTCAGTTCACCGGAAGAGGAATTGATCGTAAACTTGCTGCCATCCAGACCACTCGCAATTGAATAGGTGATAGTATCGCCGTCAATATCTGTCGCACTCACCGTACCCACTGCTTGAAGGTTTTCATTGATCGAGAAGGACGCTTCGGATGTGAACGTTGGCGCATTGTTAACATTGCTACCTTCTTCGTTTACCGTGATCGCGACTGCGCGCTGCGTGGATAATGAACCGTCACTTGCGGTGACAATAATATCGTAGACATTATTCGCCCCATCATCATCGGGCGCATCGAAATCCGGTGGGGATTTGAAACTGACAAGGCCAGTAGTACTGTTAATGGTGAACAGTGCGGCATCCTTGCCCGATATGCTGTAAGTAATAGAATCACCATCACTGTCACTTGCAGCGGCCTGATAGGCAAGTGTTGCCCCTTCCAGCACATCGGATGACGCCCCGCTTGTGATTTGCGGCGCATGGTTGGTATTTCCACCACCCCCGCTGTCACTCACTTCTTTGACAGTGATGCTGACTGTTCGATTAGTCGATACCTTGCCATCACTGGCCGTGACGATCACATTATAGACGTTATCGCGCCCATCATCAGAGGGGTTGTCATAATCGGGTGCGGACTTGAAAGTTACCCTTCCACTGCTTGCATCAATGTTGAAAAGCGCTGCATCTGTGCCGGAAAGGCTGTAGCGGATCGTATCCCCATCGCTATCGGTGGCAGTGGCTTGGTAGGCTAAACTAGTCCCTTCTTCCACACTCGCGGATGCCCCGCTGGTGAAGCGCGGTGCGGAATTGTCTTCCCCACCCCCTCCGTCGGAGTTACTTCCACCGCCGCTAGCAACCGCAAACACACCTCCGCCCGCTGCCAGCCCGCCGCCAGCCAGCAGACCAGTGCTGATGCCCAAGCCACCAGAGGCCGCCGCGACACCTGCGCTCAACCCCAGGGCTTGAAGCATACTTTGCGAAACCATAACCTGGCCGTTAACCACCGAAAACTGGCCTGCAGCGAGTTGCATCGTCTGCCCGTTAACAGTGTTGATTTGCAAAGAGCCATCAGACATCTGCGCCCAGGAATCGATCCCCTGCACATTGTTGAGCGATACTGATTGCTCAGCCCCGGTCTGACCAAAAGCATCATTAGCAAGGCCCAGAGCAATGGCACCAAAGGCAGCTGACATTCCGCGTAAGGAGCGGCGAATTTTCGTTTCCATGTGGAATTTCCTTCGAAAGTACGCGGACAATTTTAGGAAATATTCACTTAGTTCTTACTGCTCCGCAACCAAGGAGATGTACATATATGGCACTTTTCTCCACCATTCTGGTCCTTTTGGAGACGCTAAAGCAGACAAGGCCGGTGTTGTTTCACACACCGGCCTTGCTTTAAACCGCTTCAATGGTGGTGATTGGGATTCAACCCATCATGACACGATATCATCCGAATGGGTAATATCGGTCACATCCAGCAGCGCCTGATTGATCCCTTCATCCAAGGTATAAGCCGGTTGCGCACCCTCATCACTGGTGGTGTCAGATGAGCCCGTTGCATCCAGAGCGGATGAGAAGCTGGACAGGACTGCCACATCCTGCGTTGGGCTATCGAGGTCAGTCGCTGCACTGGTAGAAAGCAGGCCATAATCCTCTGCTGGCGCAGCTATCGGCGCAAAGGATGCTGCCGCAGCGCCAATCCCCTGGTCCACCAGCAAATTGGCACCACCGCTTTCGTAGAGGTCATAGGTCACACCCCCGTAATCATAGGTGCCATTGGCGGTGAAGCCGGTAGAGGTAATCGCATCGCCTGCATCGCCCTTCACGATCATCCAGGCTTCACCATCCATCCGCCAATCGCTGACATCGAACAGCGTCTGTTCTGTGATGGTGAGCGTGTTGTCTCCCGTGCCGGTGAGGTCCACCATTTCGATCGACTTCAGATCACCCGGCAGGAAAGTGGTAAGATCGAGATCCATCCCGGTTCCGGCCAGCGCCAGCGTATCCATGCCAGTGCCACCGTTGATATCGTCAAAATCCGTGGCAGTCAGGGTGATGACATCATCCCCCTCGCCGCCGCGCACCACGTCGCCCGTGCCAATATCAGCAAAGCTATCCGCGCCGCGCCCACCGATCAGAATATCCACATTGGCCGTGCCCACCAGAGCATCGTCTGCGGCAGTGCCCTGCACCACATCCTGCCCGATATCAGCCTGGCCAAAGATGATGTAGGCTTCCCCGGCATTAGTGCCGCCATCATCGCCTCTATAGGCCCCGACAATCAGATCATCATAACCATCGCCATCGATAT
>NZ_WTYQ01000007.1:0-50000 GCF_009828105.1 Altericroceibacterium indicum | reverse complement strand
CCCCCTCAGGGAATCTAAAGGATCGCCAGACCAGCAAGGTTCGGCACGAAATTCATCTATCTGAATGCAGTCCATAGCGCTTTCACAGAGACGCTGCTAAGGCGCGCTCATGCTGACAATTAATAGCATCACCGTACGCCTTGGTGGCCGTACTATTCTCGATAAGGCGAGCGCTTCTATTCCCCCGAATGGTCGGGTGGGGATGGTTGGGCGTAATGGAGCTGGCAAGTCAACGCTGATGAAAGCGCTGATCGGTCAGATCGACCCTGACGAAGGGAGCATTGATGTGCCGCGCCGTGCGAAGCTTGGCTATATCGCACAGGAAGCGCCTGCCGGTGATTCCACACCATTTGAAACGGTGCTGGCTGCAGATATCGAACGTGCTGAACTGATGGCGGAACTGGAATGCGACCCAGATCTCAATCGGATGGGCGATATTCACGAACGCCTGCTGGCGATCGATGCTTATAGTGCGCCTGCAAGAGCGGCCCGAATCCTTGTTGGACTGGGCTTTGATGAAGGAATGCAGCAGCAGAAGCTGGATGATTTCTCAGGTGGCTGGAAAATGCGGGTCGCTCTGGCGGCTTTGCTCTTCTCGGCGCCTGACGTGTTGCTGCTTGATGAACCTTCCAACCATCTTGATCTCGAAGCGACCCTATGGCTTGAGAATTTTCTCAAGAGCTATCCTGCGACAATTCTGCTGATCAGCCATGAACGTGATTTACTGAACAATGTGGCGGATCATATTCTCCACCTTCAGGGCGGAAAGCTGATGCTTTACCCTGGTGGATACGACAGCTTTGAAAAGCAGCGGGCAGCGCGTGCAGCGCAAATTGAAGCAACCAGAGCCGCACAGGAAGCACAGCGCGCAAAGCTGGCAGATTACGTGGCGCGAAACAGTGCCCGTGCCTCCACCGCCAAACAGGCGCAGTCTCGGGCCAAGATGCTCGCTCGGATGCAGCCGATTGCTTCGATGATCGAAGATCCGGAAATGAGCTTTCGCTTCCCTGATCCGGAAGAATTGCGCCCACCTCTGGTGACGCTGGATCTGGCAGCGGTTGGCTATACGGAAGAAAAACCCATTCTCCAGCGGCTCAATCTTCGGATTGATCCAGATGACCGTCTGGCGCTTCTGGGCCGCAACGGCAACGGTAAGACCACATTGGCGCGCCTGTTGGCAGGCCAGCTTCCCCCGATGGAAGGTGGGATGAGCAGCACGCCGAAGTTGCGGATCGGTTATTTCACGCAATATCAAGTGGAAGAACTGGCGGGTGATGCCACACCGTTCGATCATATGAGCCGGGCGATGGAAGGCAAGCCACCTGAAAAGGTCCGGGCGCAACTTGGCCGCTTTGGATTCTCCGGCGACAAGGCGATGACGAATGTCCGCCAGCTATCGGGTGGCGAACGTGCAAGGCTGGCGCTCGCGTTGGTGACACGCGAAGCGCCCCACATTCTGATCCTCGACGAACCGACGAATCATCTTGATGTGGATGCGCGCGAAGCACTGGTGCAGGCGCTCAACGACTATCAGGGCGCGGTGATTCTCATCAGCCATGATCGGCATATGGTCGAATTGACTGCCGACAGGCTGGTTCTGGTCGATAGTGGCACGGCGACAGAATATGATGGCAGCATGATGGATTATATCGATTTCGTCCTTGGACGAAATCAGCCGCAGTCCGAAAGCAAAGCGCAAGGCAAGCCCAGGCGTAGCCAACAGTCCAGCAATTGGCGCGAGGAAACGCGTCAGTTGAAAAAGGACATCAAGGCGGCCGAAAAAGCGGTGGCTGATATTGAAGCGCAATGTGCTGAGATCGATGCGATTCTGGCTGATCCAGCAAATGCAAAGGGGCCGTTGGCGAAACTCTCCATCGGTGATCTTGGCAAGAAGCGGGCTGAACTGGTCGACAAACTGGCAGAGCAGGAAGCGTCCTGGATGAAATTTAGCGAACGTCTGGATTCCATTCGTTAAATTGCATTGTGCGTCAGGGGACTTGCTGAAACGCTATAAAAAAGGGCCGCTCTGTGAGCGGCCCTTTTGTTTCAGTGATAGGCATCCAATCAGGAGCCAGAGCGGGCTTCACGCACCTGATCTTGCGTGATCGGCGTGATCTTCACTTCCACACGACGGTTCAAGGCGCGGCCAGATTCGGTTGTGTTGTCAGCCACAGGATATTGTTCGCCATAGCCAATGGTCTCGATACGCGCGCGCGAGATACCGCGGGATACGAGGTAGTTGGCAACGGATTCGGCACGGCGGCGTGAGAGGTCGAGATTGTAAGACGCAGACCCTGTCGAATCGGTGTGGCCCATCACGTCGACCAGGCTGTTGGGATATTTTGCGAGGCTGGCAGCCACATCGTCGAGCGCGGAGCGGAAGCTGGGACTGATCGCGGTACTGTCCACGGCGAAAGTGACATCGGGAAGGTTAACCAAAATGGCATCGCCATCGGGTGTCTGTGTCACATCCACGCCAGAACCGGCGGTCTGTTCCTTCAGTTCTTTGATCTGCGAATCCATCTGATAGCCAACTGCGCCACCAGCAACACCGCCAATGCCAGCGCCGATGATTCGTGCTGTATCTCCACCGATCAGGCCACCCAGGAGATAACCCAGGCCAGCACCGCCTACACCGCCGATGGCGGTGCGGGAGATCTTGCGTTCCCCGGTGTTGGGATCGGTGACGCAGCCGGAAACAGCGACGAGGGAAAGAGCGGCCAGACCCGAAAGGAAATAGCGGGACGTTTGCATTTTGGGTTCCTCCTGAACAACTAACAGGCCTGTCCCGCTGTTCACGCGGGTGCCTGGCCTTTGGCTATATACGCTTAACATGAACGGCCGTTCCTTAAGCGCAAATTCTGATCTTCGCGCTTGCCTGAAACTCTGCTAGCAATTGGGCGTGACACCTTTTCCTTGGTTCGATCTGTGCATTCTTGCCGCGCTCATTATTTTGAACGGGGTCTTCTCCATGTCGGAGCTGGCGATTGTGTCAGCGCGGCGGGCGCGGCTTCAAATGGCGGCCGACAAAGGCAACCGTGCTGCAAGAACTGCGCTTCTTCTGGCATCTGATCCTGGCAAGTTCCTTTCCACCGTTCAGATCGGTATTACGCTTATCGGGATTGTCTCAGGCGCATATTCAGGGGCTATGCTTGGCGGCCCTGTAGGAGAGCGTCTGGCGGCACTGGGAGTGCCTGCGCGCTATGCTGATGATATGGGGTTTGCCCTTGTCATCGTCCTCACCACCTATTTCAGTCTGGTGGCCGGGGAATTGGTGCCCAAGCAGCTTGCCTTGCGTGCAGCGGAGCCTGTGGCGATTGTGGTGGCGCCGCTGATGGCTTTCCTTGCCATGGTCGGTGCGCCTTTTGTCTGGGTGCTGGATCGATCCTCCAGCCTTGCCTTACGTCTCCTGCGGGTTCGGCATAGTGGAGAGCAATCGCTGACAGCGGAAGAGCTGCAGATGCTGTTTGCCGAAGCCACCCGCTCTGGCGTTATCGAGGAGGAGGAAGGTGCGATGCTGTCGGGCGTCATGCGCCTTGCGGATCGCAAAGTGCGTGACCTGATGACTCCCCGTATTGAGCTCGACTGGATTGATCGTGAAGCGAGCGAGGAAGAGCTGCGCATTGCGATTGAAGACTCACCCCATTCCTTGCTTCCGGTGGCTGATGGATCGGCTGACAGATTGATCGGTGTTATCAAAGTGCGCGAAGTGCTCGCGTT
Organism: Altericroceibacterium indicum; assembly: GCF_009828105.1. Lineage (GTDB taxonomy): Bacteria > Pseudomonadota > Alphaproteobacteria > Sphingomonadales > Sphingomonadaceae > Altericroceibacterium > Altericroceibacterium indicum. Next base: position 46,280 of record NZ_WTYQ01000007.1, on the reverse strand, counting down.
GATGCTGCTCGGCAAAGAAGTGCGGTTGGACGAATTGATCTGCAAAACCGAAGTCGTGCCTGATCAGCTAGATGCGTTGGATGCTTTGCGCATCCTTCAGCAATCGGGAACGGGCATGGCCATGGTGCATGATGAATATGGCCATCTTGAAGGTATCGTCACACCGGCTGACCTGCTGAGCGCGATTGCCGGGAGCTTTGCCAGCTATCAGGATGAAGGAGATGGGCCTGATATTGTCGAGCGGGCTGATGGTTCGCTGCTGATTTCAGGGGCTTTGCCTGCGGATGCGCTCATCACCCATTTGGGTATCGGGCTACCAGAAGGGCGTGAATTTGCGACCGCTGCCGGCTTTGTGCTCTCTATCCTGCGCAAATTGCCACAGGAAGGCGAAGTGTTTGAAGAACAGGGCTGGCGGTTTGAAGTGGTCGATCTTGATGGCCGCAAGATTGACAAACTATTGGTCAGCAAGGTCACACAGGATGATGAAGGCGACGATATTTCGGGCGATTAAGCCACCTTGTCGGTAACAAAAAAGGCCGGGCATTTCCCGGCCTTTTCATTCCAAAGATGGGTTGCTTAATTCGGGATGGAAGCCTGTGCAGCCTGGCCATCGCCTTCAGGGGCAGAGAGGATCGCACGGGTGGTTGTGCCCTTGTCGACCGTATTGGTCTTTTCCGAACCCACTTCAGAACGGATACCCGGGTCTGCATCACCAGCACGGCTCAGAGCATTGTTTTCTACACTGCTGCGGTTTGCAGGACCGCCAAACAGCGTATCAAGCGCTCTCTGGCTGGCTGTGCCTTCTGCCGGGCGCGGTGCGCCAGGAGCAGGGGGGGTGAGTTCAAAGTCTGGCGGAACCACCAGGGGAGCTTGGCGCTGGACGGCAAATTCATCGGGCCGCTGGCGATTGAAAAGCCCATCGCCGCCGCAAGCCGCCAACAGCGAGCAACTTGTGACAATAAGGGTAAATCGGGTGGTGTTGCGCATCAATTCGTCTCCGCGGGTTTGTCCGCTTTGGCCTCGCTTTGGGGTGTCGAGGGTTTCTCGCCCATGAACAGCGAACGAGCAAGGATAATCAGGACACCGATCGTGATGGCGGCATCAGCGATATTGAAAATAAGGAACGGCCGGAATGTGCCAATATGGAAATCGGCATAGTCGATGACATAGCCAAATTCCACGCGGTCACGGATATTGCCCGCAGCCCCGCCCAGAACAAGCGCAAGGCCGGCAATATCGCCCAGACGGCGCTCTCGCAAAATCCACACGAACACGACCAGAGCGATCAGCCCGGTGACAGCCACCAGAATCCAGCGTGTTTCCATCGATGTGGCAGTGAACATGCCGAGCGACACGCCGAAATTTTGCGTCCATGTGAGGTCGAAGAAGGGTAGCAGGTCGATATGGCCGATGTGGTTCAGCCGAAGCGGGCCGATCATCAGCCATTTGACATACTGATCCACCGCGAAAATCACGATGGCCAGCACAAAGCCCATCAGCCGGTTACGCAGCACATTGTTCATTCAGGCATATCCATATCGGCCACGGCATCTGCGCAGCGATTGCACAAAGCGCCGTCTTCGGCAACTTCGGGCAGGTGGCGCCAGCAGCGGCCGCACTTGGCATCGGTGGTTTTCGCAACCGAAACACCATCCTGCTGCGCCCGTGTCACGGTGCCGGTGATAAACAATTCGGCCAGGTCAGCATCGGAAAATTCGTAAGGTACGGCGCTTCCGGGCACCGTGACTTCCGCTTCGAGACCTGAACGAATGTGCTTTTCACGGCGCAGGGGTTCGATGGCTTCCATCACCTGTTCACGCAGCCTGCGCAGATTTTCCCAGCGGGCCTTATCAGCCTGCACGTCCGGCAATTCGGGCCATTCGAGCAGATGGACACTGTCACTATCGGGATAGCGGCTTTGCCAGACTTCTTCTGATGTAAACACCAGCACTGGCGCGGCATAGCGGATCAGTGCGTGGAACAGCATGTCCAGCACAGTGCGATAGGCGCGGCGTTCGATACTGCCCGGCGCATCGCAATAGAGCCGATCCTTGCGGATATCGAAGAAGAAGGCCGAGAGGTCTTCATTGCAGAAATCCGCTAATGCGCGGGTGTAAAGGTCAAAATCGTAATTTTCGACAGCGCCGCGCAGAGTGATGTCCAGATCGCCCAGCAGGGCGAGCATATAGCGTTCCAGCTCGGGCATCTGATCGACGGGCAGCGCTTCTGCTTCATCATAATCAGCCAATGCGCCGAGCAGATAGCGGAAGCTATTGCGCAATTTGCGATATTGATCGGCCACGCCTTTGAGGATTTCCGGGCCGATCCGGTGATCTTCAGTGTAATCGACCGACAAGGCCCACAGGCGAATAATGTCTGCGCCATAATCGCGCATCACATCCAGCGGGTTGACTGTGTTGCCAAGGCTCTTGGACATTTTTTTGCCCTTGGCATCCATCGTGAAGCCATGGGTCACCACAGCTTTATAGGGCGCGTGGCCACGCGTGCCGCAGCTTTCCAGCAGCGAAGACTGGAACCAGCCACGATGCTGATCCGATCCTTCAAGATAGACATCGGCCAGCGGGCCTTCATAGCCTTCAGGGCGGGTCAGCGCAGGCCAGCGGCCACTTTCCAGCACAAAGGCATGGGTGGAGCCGGAATCGAACCACACGTCGAGAATATCGCTGACACGTTCGTAATCTGCGAGGTCATATTTGCTGCCGAGAAGCTCTTGGGCATGTTCCTCATCCCACGCATCCACACCATTTGCGGTGATCGCGGCGATGATGCGGGCGTTGACCTCCGGATCGACCAGATAGTCACCCGTTTCGCGGTTGACGAACAGCGTGATCGGCACGCCCCATGCGCGCTGGCGGGACAACACCCAATCGGGGCGGCCTTCCACCATGGAGCGAATCCGGTTGCGGCCCTTTTCAGGCACAAAACGCGTTTCGGACAGTGCCTTCAGGGCTGTTTCACGCAAAGTGGCGCTGGGGCCGGAGACAGTCGCGGCAATGGCACCACCAATGCCATCGAGCGGAGCTGCGCCAAATTCCAGCACGCCCAACGGCTTGTCTATCGCCACGAACCATTGCGGCGTGCAGCGATAGATTACTTTGGCTTTGGAGCGCCAGCTATGCGGGTAGGAATGGAGCGTGCTTGCGTCATTCTTGGCCGAAAGCAAGGCGCCGACGCTGCGCAGATCTTCGCAGATCGGGCCATCGGGTGCGGTGAATTTGGCATTGATGACGCTGCCGGAGCGTTCATCCGTGCGCGGCAGCCAGAGCCAGTCTGCGCGATAGCCGCCATCGGCTTCCACGGCGAACACAGGATTGATGCCATGGGCCTTGCACAGATCGAAATCGTCCTCGCCATGATCTGGCGCGAGGTGAACGATGCCGGTGCCGGCGTCAGTCGTGACGAAATTACCGGCCAGCATGGGGCGCAGCGTTTCGAAAAAGCCGCCGAGTTTGTGCATCGGGTGGCGAACTTTGGTTCCGGCGAGGTCGGAGCCTTTGCCTTCCCAGACGAACTTCAGGTTAGTTGTATCAAGCCACCCGCGTTGACCGGCTTGCCCGATCAAATCGCGCGCGAGAACTCTAACAGAACCACCGTCAGAAATGGCGACATATTCAATCTCATCGCCATAAGCCAAAGCCTGATTGACCGGGATCGTCCAGGGCGTTGTCGTCCAGATTACCGCATAAGCACCGATCAATTCCTTGATCGGGCTTTCGGCAATCTCAAACGCCACGTCGATCTGGGTGGAGGTGATATCCTCATATTCGACTTCAGCTTCAGCCAGTGCGGTCTTTTCAACCGGGCTCCACATCACGGGCTTTGCGCCGCGATAGAGCTGGCCGCTTTCAGCAAACTTCAGCAATTCAGCAACGATGGTGCCTTCAGCCTGCGGGTCCATGGTGAGATAGGGATGATCCCAATCGCCAAGGATGCCGAGGCGCTTCAACTGCTCGCGCTGCACATCCACCCAATGGGCGGCATAGGCGCGGCATTCGGCGCGAAATTCCTTGGCCGGAACCTCGTCCTTGTTTTTCTTCTTCTTGCGGTATTGCTCTTCAACTTTCCATTCGATCGGAAGGCCGTGGCAATCCCAGCCGAGCACATAGGGCGCATCTTTGCCGAGCAGGGTTTGCGAGCGGCAAACCATGTCTTTCAAAATGTGATTGAGCGCATGGCCGATATGCATGTCGCCATTGGCATAGGGCGGGCCATCATGGAGAATGAACTTTTCGCGGCCTGCACGCTGCGCACGCAATGTGCCATGCAGATCTTCACTCTGCCATTTTTCCAGAATGCCGGGTTCCTTCTGCGGAAGGCCGGCTTTCATCGGAAAGCTGGTCTTGGGAAGGAATACTGTCGGGCGCCAGTCCCGTGTTGTGTCGTCGCTCTGCTGTGCCATAGAGCCGGGCGCTTACGCGCTATCGGCCTGTGCGGCAATATGGCACTGTCATTAGCGTGCTGCTTGAGGCTATGAAATGGCGCTTTTTTGCGTGGCTGATAATCAGCCGAGCAGGATGCGGGACTTTTCGCAATCGCGTGCCATCTGCGCCATCAGCGCATCGAGCGAATCGAATTTGATCTCTGGTCTCAGAAAATGGTGCAGCCGCACTTCCACTTCGCGGCCATACAGATCGCCCTTGAAATCAAAATAATGCGGTTCGAGCAATTCCTTCGGGGGCTGGAAGGTCGGGCGCACGCCCATATTGGCCGCGCCTTTCAATTCCTGTCCGGTATCGATGATTCGCGCCGTGATGGCGTAAATCCCGTAACGCGGGCGCAGATAATGGCCGATATCCATATTGGCGGTGGGAAAGCCGATTTCGCGGCCCCGCTTATCGCCATGCTGCACCGTGGCGCGCAGGGCGAAGGGGCGGGTCATCAATTTGGCCGCCACTTCGACTTCGCCAGCCTTGAGGGAATCGCGAATCCGGCTTGAAGAAATGACCGCACCACCTTCCAGCACCGGATCGACAGTGCGGGCCTTGATGCCTTTGCTTGCGCCCCATGCGGCCAGTTTCTCGCAATTGCCGCCACGATCCTTGCCGAAAGTGAAATCATTGCCGGTAACGACACCGGTCGCACCGATATGATCGCCAAGCAGTTTGATGACGAAATCTTCAGCGGTCATATTCGCCAGAGCATCGTCAAAATGGAACACCAGCATCGCATCGGCCCCGGCTGCGCGGAACAATTCGTGGCGCTGGGGCAGGGTGGTCAGCCGAAATGGCGGGATATGAGGGGCGAAATGGCGCACAGGGTGCGGATCAAATGTCGCCACAATCACCGGGCGGCCTTCTGACTTTGCCCATGTCACGGTTTCGGCCACCACTTTTTGATGGCCGAGGTGGAAGCCGTCAAAATTTCCAAGGGCTACAATGGCACCGCGAAGCTCTGCGGGCACGGGCTGGCGATGGTCAAGCCAAGTCATGGGGTGTTTTCCGTAATCGGGCGCTGAAGAGTGACGAAGGAGAAGGCGGGGTGGTTCTCGCCAGCGGGATGGTTCTCGCGCGCGGTTTCATGCCATTCCGACCCCGGCGCTGCCATCACAGTGTCCCCTTGTGTGTCTTCATGGATTTCTGTCAGTTCGATATGCGTCGCATATGGCAGGAACAGCGCATAGATTTCTGCGCCGCCGATGACCGAAATCTTGACGCTGGCCGCCATCGCCATTGCATCTTCCACCGAATGCGCGATCTCGGCACCTTCTGCCTGCCACTGCCTATCACGCGTTAGCACGATATGGCGGCGGCCGGGAAGCAGGCCGGGGAGGCTCTCAAACGTCTTGCGGCCCATAATCATCGGCGTGCCGCTGGTGATGCGCTTGAAATGCTGGAGGTCAGCCCGGATTTTCCACGGGAGATCGCCATTGCGGCCAATCACGCCATTGGTCGCGCGGGCAACCACCAGAGTGATCTGCGGCGCGATCATCCTCTGGCCTTGTGGTGAACGTAAGTCACATGGCCCATCTTGCGGCCCGGCCTGGCATCGCCCTTGCCATAGAAATGGAGATGCGCATCGGCATCGGAGAGATATTGCGCCGCTTCTGCTCCATCGGTGCCGATGAGGTTGAGCATTTCCACCGCATCGCCAGTAAGCGAGGTATCCCCCAAAGGCAGGCCGCAGATGGCGCGGATGTGATTTTCAAACTGGCTGGTGACCGCGCCTTCAATCGACCAATGGCCTGAATTATGCACCCGCGGGGCCATTTCGTTGAAAATCGGACCATCCGCCGTGGCAAAGAATTCCAGCGTCAGAACGCCGATATAGCCCAGCTTTTCAGCCACTGCCGCAGCAAGCTTGCGCGCATCCCCCACCTGTTGGGTGATAACAGCAGGTGCCGGCAAGACAGAACGGGCGAGGATACCGCTTTCATGGCTGTTATGCGCACTGTCCCAAAAACGGATTTCACCATCCCGGCCACGCACCAGAATAACGGAAAACTCCGCTTCGAAGGCCACCAGCCCTTCATAAATCAGCCCGCGATTGGGCTGGTTCAGCGCTTCGGCTTCCTCGCGAGAGGATAAGCGCCACTGGCCCTTGCCATCATAGCCTTCGCGGCGGGTCTTGAGGATGCCGGGGCCAAAGCGATCAAACGCGGCCAGCAAATCATCGCGCGTATCAACCGGGGCATAAGGGGCAGGCTGGCCACCCAGTTCCTGCGCAAAGCGTTTTTCTGCCAGGCGATCCTGCGCCACTTCGAGTGCGAGCGGGCCGGGGGCAAGTTTCTCCGCTGGGATGGCGGCCAGCGGGCCGACAGGCACGTTTTCAAATTCGTATGTGATGACATCGCATTTGCGGGCAAAAGCTCTCAGCGCGCCTTCTGTATGCCATGGCGCACTGGTAAATTCCGCGCTGACTTCTGCGGCGATACTGTCGCTTTCGGGCGCATAAATATGGCAGCTATACCCCAGTTGAGCTGCCGCTATGGAGAGCATCCGGCCAAGCTGGCCGCCGCCGAGAATTCCGATTCGTGCACCCGGTTCGATCATATCAGTCGTCTGAAGGTCTTTCTGCAACTGCCGCGCTGCGAGCTGCGCGCCAATTCTGCAAGCGTTGGGAAAGGTCTGCATCCTGCAGGCCGAGAATAGCCGCTGCCATCAATCCGGCATTGGTCGCGCCTGCTTCACCAATCGCCAGTGTGCCGGTGGGAATGCCAGCCGGCATCTGGACGATGGAAAGCAGGCTGTCCTGTCCATTGAGCGCGCGGCTTTTCACCGGCACACCCAGAACGGGAAGATGGGTAAGCGCTGCAACCATGCCGGGCAGATGGGCTGCGCCGCCTGCTCCGGCAATAATCACCTGAAAACCTTCATCTGCTGCACCGCGCGCAAATTCATACATCCGATCCGGTGTGCGATGGGCCGAGACGATGCGGGCATCATATTCCACATCCAGCTCGTCCAGCACATTGGCGGCGCATTTCATCGTCGGCCAGTCAGACTGGCTGCCCATAATGATGGCGACTTTGGGTGCAGGGATGGAAGCCATGGCTCAGCGATCCTTTAAATACTGGCGTTCGCCGGGCTGCATGTTCTCGTCAAAATCATAGACAATCGGCTGGCCGGTCGGAATTTCGAGGTCGGTGATTTCATCATCCGAAATGTTGGAAAGATGCTTCACCAGCGCGCGCAGAGAATTGCCATGGGCTGAGATAATCACCGTTTCGCCACTGGCGAGCACAGGTTTGATGTCGCTTTCCCAATAGGGAAGCACGCGTTCAATGGTGAGCTTGAGGCTTTCAGTCTGCGGAACGTCAATTCCGGCATAGCGCGGATCATCCGAGAGATCGAACGTGCTGCCCTTATCCATGACAGGCGGCGGCACGTCGAAACTGCGACGCCAGATATGCACCTGCTCTTCGCCATGCTTTTCCGCTGTCTCAGCTTTGTTGAGGCCGGTCAAACCGCCATAATGGCGTTCATTGAGCCGCCAATCCTTCACTTCAGGAATCCACAGGCGGTTGCAGGCGCCCAATGCCAGATGCAGTGTCTTGATCGCGCGGGTCTGCAAAGATGTGAAAGCGCGAGTCGGCAGAAGATTCCTTTCCGCCATCAACTCGCCGGCAGCAAAGGCTTCGCTTACGCCTTTTTCGGTCAGATCGACATCCCACCATCCGGTGAAGCGGTTTTCTAGGTTCCACTGGCTTTGGCCATGGCGAACGAGGATTAGCGTAGGCATGGAATGTGTCGCTCCTGCAGATTGACGGGCCGGAAAGGTATTGGAAGGAGGGCGAGTTAGCTTTTCGCTACGTCTTTGGGAAGGGGCGCTTTTGCGTCATTGCCCGAAGTGGCAGCATTTTTATTATTTTCGGAATGTTCTGAAGACACAATCGGGGTGGCCATTTGGCGTGCCTGTGCCTTTCTGCGGCGCAGATTTTCACGCAATTTGGCCGCCAGACGCTCTTCCTTGGAAAGGGTTTTGTCGGTTCTGTTATCCATGCAAATTTCACTGCCTGTGTCGGCAACGCTTGACAAGGGGGCGCACTAACGCCAAGAGCGCGCCCCTGCCGAGGCAATGCTTTTTCGCCCCGGTCATTCGCATGGTTAAGCTGCTGTAGCTCAGTGGTAGAGCGCACCCTTGGTAAGGGTGAGGTCGGGAGTTCAATCCTCCCTAGCAGCACCATCCGAACGTTTTTTGGCAGCATAACCGCCAGTCTCTCTCCAAACAGATCAGCTTTCGATTTCAGCCCGTACATCGGCCCATTCAGGATGGCGGCGGAATGCGGCTTCGACGTAACTGCATTGCGGCACAATGGTGAAACCCTTTTCCCTCGCATCGGCAACCAAAGCATCGACCAATTTCCCTGCGATGCCCTTTCCGCGCATGGAGGAGGGGACATAGGTGTGGTCAGCCACGCGTGATTCGCCTGCAGCCTGCCACGTCAGTTCAGCCTTTTCTTCAAGGCCGTTCAGTGCGACAGTGTAGGCCCCATGGGTGGTGTGGTCTTCACGCTGGATCTCAATCGGTTGTTCCATGATTTTTTAGTCTCCTTCTTGGCGTTGAACGGATGGCTTGGCATAGGCGTTCCTATGCAGTTTCTTTCTGACAACACCGCCGCTGTTCATCCGCTCGTTTGGGAGGCCATGCGTGCGGCTGATAGCTCTGATGCAGGCTATGATGGCGACCGGCTGAGCCAACAGCTTGATGCGGCTTTTTCCGATGTTTTTGAACGGGGTTGCGCGGCCTTGTGGGTGGCCACCGGAACGGCCGCCAATTGTCTGGCGCTTTCCACCATGGTTCAGCCGCATGGCGCGGTGGTGTGCCATCACGAAGCGCATATCGAAATGGATGAAGGCGGGGCACCCGGCTTTTACCTCCACGGCGCCAAGCTGCTGCTGGCAGAAGGCGAAGACGCCAAGGTCAGCGTAGACAGCGTGAAGGCTGTGCTCGATCCGATCCGCGATGATGTCCATCAGGTGCAGGCCCATGCGCTCTCGATCACGCAGGCGAGCGAGAGCGGCTGTGTCTATCGCCCGGATGAATTGCAGGCCTTGGGAGAATTGGCGCGTGCCCGGAAGCTTGGTTTCCATATGGATGGCGCACGTTTTGCTAATGCTGTGGCCTTTCTTGGCTGTTCTCCGTCTGAAGCGGCAGGGCCGGTGGATGCGCTGAGCTTTGGCTGCGTGAAGAATGGTGCGATGAGCGCGGAAGCCATTGTGTTCTTCGATCCTGATCTTGCGGCAGTGGCACGCTATCGCCGCAAACGGGCCGGACATCTTCAGTCCAAGGGCCGTTATCTGGCCGCGCAATTGCTCGCGATGCTGAAAAATGACCTGTGGCTGACAAATGCTGCACAGGCCAATGCTGCGGCGCGCCTGATTGCCGAAGGGGTAGGGGATCGCTTGCTGCATCCGGTGGAAGCGAACGAGGTTTTCTGTCTCCTTTCGGCAGATGAGCGGGAAATTTTGCGCAGCCAAGGCTTCGAATTTTACGATTGGGGTGCATATGCCGCCCGCTTCGTGGCCGGCTGGGACAGTAAGCCAGAGGCCGCTGGCGCATTATCGAGGGCAATTGGCAGATTATGATCGGGCACAACCCACCCCATGCGCTGCTCCGTCCAAGGCTGGCGATTCCCTTCATGCTGGTGGCACTGATCTGGGGATCCACTTGGCTGGTCATTAAGGGGCAGCTTGATCTGGCCCCTGCCAGTTGGTCGGTCGCTTGGCGTTTCCTCGTGGCGACCATCGGGATGGGCATTTTGGTGATTGCCCAAAAGCGCGATTTCCGGATGACCGCAGGCGGCCATGTCGCGGCGATGATTATCGGTATCACGCAATTTTTCTTCAATTTCAATTTCGTCTATCGCGCGGAGATGTATCTCACTTCCGGGCTGGTCGCGGTGGTGTTCAGCCTTTTGATGCTACCCAATTCGATCTTTGCCCGCATTTTTCTTGGCCAACCCATCACGCCACGCTTTTTGCTCGGCACGATTATCGGCCTTGCCGGCATCGTCCTGCTGATGGCCCATGAAGCGCATATGGCTGCTTCGCTCGATCACGTGTTGCCGGGCGTTCTCTTCGCAATGCTGGGTCTGCTGTCCGCTTCCACCGCCAATGTCATGCAGGCCGCCCCGATTGCCGCCAAGCGCCCTTTGGTGGTGCTGCTGTTCTGGGCAATGCTATGGGGCACCGTCGCCGACCTAGTAGTCGCGTGGGTAACAGCCGGCCCGCCAGTGTTCCCCTCGAGCTGGGAATATTGGGCAGGGATATTCTACCTCGCGATCATCGGATCAGTGGTCACTTTCCCGCTCTATTTTTTCCTGATCCGGGAAATCGGGGCGGGCCGGGCAGCTTATAATGGAGTGATCGTGCCGATTGTCGCCATGCTGCTGTCCACCCTGTTCGAAGGCTACGCTTGGTCCTTCTTGGCCCTTTTAGGTGCCTTTCTGGCCCTGTTCGGAATGGTTGTGGCTTTGCGGGCAAAACAAGTCCCGCCCAAGTCCAAATTTCAAAGCTAGCCCTCCCAAATGGCGCGCAAGCCTGCGGAAAAGTCTGGATAGAGCGGAGACCAATCTAGAGCACGGCGAATTTTTTCATTCGCAATACGGCGATTCTCTGCATAAAATCCGCGCGCCATGGGGGATAATCCGGCCTCTTCCAGACTCTGCAAGGGTGGGGGTGTTGCGCCCATCAAGCGGCATGCTTCCTCAGTCACCGCATTGTGGCTGGCGGGGCAATTATCGGCCAGATTATAGGCTCCTGCCGGAGCTTTTTCACCAGCCAGCATTGCCGCCATAATACCTCCAGCAATGTCATCGACATGTATGCGACTGAAAACTTGTCCAGCTAAATCAATGCGATGCGCTTTACCAGATGCGATGCGATCAAACACGCTCCGCCCCGGCCCATAGATTCCCGGTAGGCGGAAAACCCGCGCACCAAGCTCCAGCCAAGCCGCATCAGCAACGGCTCGCGCCTTCCGTCTGCCGGTTCCGGTGGGAGAGCTTTCATCCACCCAGGCCCCCCCAGCATCGCCATAAACTCCAGAGGAGGATAAATACCCCATCCAGCCACGGAAATCCGCCAAAAAAGTACCATATTGATCGAGCACCGGATCACTCTCATCCGCCGGCGGAACCGATGAAAGAACGTAATCCGCTCTCTCCAAAGCATGCTTTACGGCCGAAGCGTCAGAGAAATCGACATCCCCATCGCTTCCCGTGCCAGATACCCGCCAGCCCTGCTTGAGAGCGGCGTTGCGAATGCGCTTGGCAGAATAACCAAGACCAAAAATGAACATAAAAGCCATGGCTGCATTCTAATGGCTGAAAGCGCCTGAGAAAAACGTTAAGGCCACAAGCATGGATATTGCACACACACCCGCTTCACCAGAAGGCAACCCTGAAATGGCTGATGCCGCATCTCAACCCAAGCAGCCGCAGCTTATTTTGCGATCAGATTATAAGCCGTTCCCTTGGCTTTTGCCGGATGTATCGCTCGACTTTAAGCTTAGCCTTGAAAAGACACGTGTTTCTTCACGGTTGGAGGTTCAGCGCAACCCCAATGCAGTCCCCAGCCCGGTACTGGAATTAAACGGTGACGGGATTACACCCCTTGAGGTTCTGATCGATGGGGAGGTGGTGAATAGCTGGGTCCTAGAAGATGATAAACTACTGATTTCATTGTCTGGTGAAGCCCATGCGGTTGAGGTGGTGACTGAGATTAACCCGTCAACCAACAGCCAGTTGATGGGGCTTTATGCGTCCAACGGAATGTTGTGCACGCAATGTGAAGCCGAAGGGTTTCGGCGGATCACTTTCTTTCCTGACCGGCCCGATGTCCTTTCCACCTATTCCGTGCGCATGAGTGGTGATTCGGTGCAGTTTCCCGTGCTTCTGGCCAATGGCAATTGCGTGGCTAGCGGGCGCCATCAGGATGGCACGCATTGGGCAGAATGGCATGATCCATGGCCCAAGCCTTCTTACCTTTTTGCACTTGTTGCAGGCGATCTGGTGGCCAGAAAAGACCAATTCACCACCATGAGCGGAAAGAACGTAGAACTCGCCATATGGGTGCGCGAAGGGGACCTAGAGCGTACAGAACACGCCATGGAATCGCTCAAACGTGCGATGAAGTGGGATGAGGAAGCCTTCGGCCGCGAATATGATCTGGACCTGTTCAATGTTGTCGCGGTCAGCGATTTCAACATGGGTGCGATGGAAAATAAGGGCCTCAACATTTTCAACACGAAATATGTTCTGGCCGAACCCGATACGGCAACCGATGGCGATTACGATGCGATCGAAGGCGTGATCGGCCATGAATATTTCCACAATTGGTCGGGTAACCGAATCACTTGTCGTGACTGGTTCCAGCTTTCCCTGAAAGAGGGTTTCACGGTTCTGCGCGATCAGCTTTTCAGTCAGGATATGGGATCTGCCCCGGTCAAGCGGATCGAAGATGTCAGGGTGCTGCGTTCGATCCAGTTCCCGGAAGACAGTGGCCCTCTGGCCCATCCGATCAGACCGGATTCTTTCCGCGAGATTTCTAATTTCTACACATCCACCATCTATAATAAGGGTGCTGAAGTCATCCGCATGATGCGGACGATGGCCGGAGAAGAGCGTTTCCGCAAAGGCACGGATCTTTATTTTGACCGGCACGATGGCGAAGCAGCGACGTGTGAGGATTTCGTCCAATCCATCGAGGATGGCGCGGGGCTTGATCTCACGCAATTCCGCCTCTGGTATAGTCAGGCAGGCACACCCAAGGTGACTGTCCGGCAGGAACAGGATGGCACCACAACAAGGCTTCATCTGACGCAGAGCGTTCCGCCCACGCCGGGCCAGATGGACAAGAAGCCGATGCCCATTCCCTTGGCGCTTGCTCTGTTTGATCGGCAAACGGAGGAACATCGCGGTGAAGAACTGATCGTGCTGAATGAAGCTGAGCAGAGCTTTGAATTTTCCGATTACGATGCAGCACCGATCATCTCGCTTAACCGAGGGTTCTCGTCCCCCATCTCCATTGAACGCAATGTCCCGCGGGAAGATCTTGTGTTCCTCGCCGCCCGCGATGATGATCCTTTCGCACGCTATGAGGCGATGCAGGATCTGGTCGTCAGCCATCTGGTTTCTGCTTTGCGTGGGGTGTTGTCTGATGCAGATCGAGCTGACGGTCAGGAAGCCATTCTGAAGGCCTTTTCAGCTATTCTGGAAGATTCTGCGCTCGATGATCTGATGCGTGGTGAATTGCTGATCCTGCCAAGTCCGGCCTATCTGTCCGAACAGCTTGAAACCAGCAATCCGCAAGCCATTCACGAGGAGAGAGAGCGACTGAAAGCGTGGCTGGGTACGCAATGTGCTGGCCAGTTTGAAGCGCTGCACCAGAGGGCTAGTGGCGGTGCTTATAGCCGTGATGCAGCGGCCCGAGGGCTTCGCAAACTCAAGGCTCAGGCCTTGATTTATCTCGCGGCTGGCTGCCCCGAAAAAGCAGCAAAAATGGCAGCGGCGCAATATCATTCAGCGGATAATATGACTGACCGGCAAAGCGCTCTGATTGCGTTGGCCGGATTGGACGTGCCTGAGCGGGAGGAAGTGCTGGATGCCTTCTACAAGCGCTATCAGGGAGATGCCTTGGCGATCGACAAGTGGTTTTCCATTCAGGCACAATCACTGCACCCCAAGGCGATCGAGCATGTAAAGGCGCTGGCTAAGCATCCAGATTTCACACTCAAGAATCCCAATCGTGTGCGCTCGCTCTATATGGCTTTTGCTGCCAACCCTCATGCATTTCATGCCGCTGATGGGGAAGGGTATCGGATGATTGCAGATTGTATTCTGGCACTTGATCCGATCAATCCGCAAACTGCGGCACGCTTTGTCCCGCCACTTGGCCGGTGGCGGCGTATTGAGCCGGGCCGCGCTGCACTAATGCGGGCAGAGCTCGAACGGATAGCTGATGCCAAGCAATTGTCCCGCGATACGTTTGAGCAAGTGAGCCGCAGCCTTGGTTGAGCCAGTTGAAATATTCCGTGCGGCTACGCTTTCGGGTGTGCCGCACGGTTTTTTCGGACGTCGGGGTGGTGCCTCAAAAGGCGTTGTCGCAGGGCTCAATGTGGGTATTGGCTCGGATGATGATCCGGCAACCGTTTGTGAAAATCGCGGCCGGGCTGTTGAGGCGGTTTTGCCAGGTGCTGACCTTGCCACTGTCTACCAGGTTCATTCTGCTCGCGCAGTGATTGCTGAAAGAGGCTGGTCGCTTGATAAACGGCCGCGTGCCGATGCTTTGGTCACCGATCAGCCGGGCGTTGTGCTTGGGATTGTGACGGCCGATTGTGCGCCGGTACTTTTCGCAGATCACCAGGCCGGTATTGTCGCGGCGGCCCATGCCGGTTGGCGCGGTGCCCATGGCGGTGTTCTGGAAACGACTATCGATTTGATGGAGATGCTCGGCGCCGTGAGAGGGCGTATCTGTGCAGCGGTCGGCCCAGCCATCGCGCAAGACAGTTACGAAGTGGACGATGGCTTCAAAGCGCAGTTCAATGCTTCAGATGATGTCTTTTTCAGACCGGGCGCCGCAGGGCATTGGCAGTTCAACCTGGAAGGTTACGTGATGGCCAGATTGCAGGCGGCAGCGATTGGCAGTGTCACGGGACTGGCGATGGACACCTACACAAACCCGGATCGTTTTTTCTCCTATCGCCGGGCAACTCATAAGGCTGAGCCAACATATGGACGGCAGTTTTCTTTAATAGGTGTGCAGGGTTGAGCCTTGGATAGTGAGAAAAAATGCCTGTTGGCAATAAAGGCATGCTCGGTTATTCATCATAATCAGGTCGGCATGTGAAGCGAACGAAATATCGTTTTGCTACGGTCTCCTGAGGGGGCAACTCATAGCACGGCTCGTAATGGATTTCTGATTTTGTCTTCTGAAAAGCGGGCAGGATCAAACAGGGTAGGGCATGGCTGATGGCAACAAGCACTGGCACCCCGCAAGGAAATGCGGTGGCCCCAGAAGCGGGTGAGAATGGCGTCCGTCGGCGTGATTTCATCAATATAGCAGCGGTTTCGGCGGCTGGTGTTGGTGGAGTGGCAACGCTGATCCCGTTGGTGAGCCAGATGGCTCCCTCCAAGGACGTTCTTGCGGAAAGCACGACTGAGCTGGATATTTCTTCAATCGAGCCGGGGCAGGCGATCAAAGCGGTGTTCCGCAAGCAGCCGGTGTTTGTGCGCAATTTGACACAGAAGGAAATCGATGAGGCAAATGCCGTGCCGCTTTCCATCCTGCGCGATCCACAAACGCTGGCTGAACGGACGAAAGAAGGCCACCATAACCTTCTCGTAACCATGGGCGTATGCACGCATCTGGGCTGCGTTCCACTAGGGGCGGCTGAGGGTGAGAACAAGGGTGAGTATGGCGGGTATTTCTGCCCGTGCCATGGTTCAAGCTACGACACGGCAGCGCGAATTCGTAAAGGCCCGGCCCCATCCAATCTGGTGGTTCCGGACTATCAATTCACCACTGACACCACCATTCTGATCGGCTGAGGCAAGGAGAAAGATCATGAGTTTCCCCTGGGCCAAGCATTATGCTCCCAAGCATCCGCTCACGCGCTTCTTGGATGAAAAGCTTCCGCTTCCTCGGCTGGTATATAACGCCGTCGGTGCTGGCTATCCGGTTCCGCGCAACCTCAACTACATGTATAATTTCGGTGTTCTTGCCGGTTTCTGTCTGTTGTTGCAGATTGTAACGGGCGTGATTCTGGCGATGCATTATGCGCCAAATTCGCTGGTCGCTTTCGGTTCAACTGAACATATCATGCGCGATGTAAACTGGGGCTGGATGCTGCGTTATGGCCATGCCAATGGTGCCAGCTTCTTTTTCGTCGTTGTTTATCTCCACATTTTCCGCGGTTTTTTCTATGGCTCTTATAAAGCGCCACGGGAAATGATCTGGCTGCTGGGCGTGGTGATTTTTCTCCTGATGATGGCCACCGCTTTCATGGGCTATGTGCTTCCATGGGGGCAGATGAGCTATTGGGGGGCCAAGGTGATTACCGGCCTGTTCAGTGCAATTCCGCTGGTGGGTGAGCCTTTGCAGGTATGGCTTCTAGGCGGTTATGCTCCAGACAATGCGGCGCTCAACCGCTTCTTCTCGCTGCACTTCTTGCTTCCGTTTGTGATTGCAGGCGTTGTGATCTTGCACATCTGGGCGCTTCATATTCCCGGTTCGACCAACCCAACCGGAGTTGAAGTGAAGAGCGAAAGCGACACTGTTCCATTCCATCCTTACTACACGGCAAAGGATGGCTTCGGACTGGGCGTCTTCCTGATTTGCTATTGCGCTTTCGTTTTCTTCCTGCCGAATTATCTCGGCCATCCAGACAATTACATCGAAGCCAATGCGCTTTCTACGCCTGCGCATATTGTGCCTGAGTGGTATTTCTGGCCGTTCTACGCCATTTTGCGCGCTTTCACGGCAGACATCTTCTTCATCCCTGCCAAGCTGATGGGGGTGCTGGCGATGTTCAGTGCCATTCTGGTGTGGTTTTTCCTGCCATGGCTGGATAACTCACCGGTACGTTCGGGGCATTATCGCCCCCTGTTCCGTAAGTTCTTCTGGTTCGGCCTGATTCCAACGATGGCTGTACTGTTTTACTGCGGGGGAGCGGCTGCGGAAGAACCCTATGTGATGCTGAGCCAGGTGGCGACAGCCTATTACTTCCTGCATTTCCTTGTCGTTCTGCCGATTGTGTCGAGGATCGAGAAGCCTAAGCCGCTACCTTTTTCTATCACCGAAGCGGTGTTGGGATCGGATAATAAAGCCGTTCTCAGCGAAAACGCGAAATCTGCCGTCTAATTGGGCGCGAGGGGAGAGTAACAGCCATGATCCGCTTTATCGGAATCGCAGCCGGCGCCTTCTTCGCCCTTTCGGTTCTCTGGGCTTTCGTCACAGGCGCCTATTCGGCGGCGACGGAACCAGCACCCGAAACGGCAGAGCACGCCTTTCACAAACATCCCAAGGAGCTTCATCTGGCCAGTGATGGCCCCTTTGGTACTTGGAATCTGGAACAGCTTCAGCGCGGCTATCAAGTTTATAAGGAAGTTTGCTCTGCCTGCCATTCGCTCAAATTTGTCGCCATGCGTGACCTTGAACAGCTCGGCTATTCAGAAGCTGAGGTGAAAGCGGAGGCGGCCAGTTGGACTGTACCCGGGATTGATCCGAATACAGGTGAAACCACCACCCGTCCGGGGGAGCCAACGGATTATTTCCCATCACCCTATCCTAATAATGTCGCCGCTGCGGCAGCCAATAACAATGCTATTCCACCAGACCTGTCTTTGATGACCAAGGCGCGCCACGACGGTTCAGCCTATGTCTATTCGCTGCTGACCGGATTTCAGCAGCAGCCGACGGAATTGCTGAAAAAGTTTCCCTCCGCGAAAACGCCTGAAGGGCTGCATTACAACCCCTATTTCGCCAATCTCAATCTGGCGATGGCACCACCGCTTACGATGGATGGGCAGGTCACTTATGCCGATGGCACAAAGGCAACCATCGATCAGATGGCGCAGGATGTATCGGCATTCCTCACATGGACGGCTGAACCGACCATGCCCAAGCGCAAGCAAACCGGTTGGCCGGTTCTGGGCTTTCTCCTTTTTGCCACGATCCTTGCTTATATGGCAAAACAGCAGATATGGTCGAATGTGAAGCCCGCAAAGAACAAGCAGGACGATTGATCTCATCCTGCAAACGCACAATGGGCGCCCCTTCACCTTGACTGGTGAGAGGGGCGTTCTTCATTTGGAGCCTTGTATGGACCCCGCAGAACTGAAAGCGATTGTCCGCACTATTCCGGATTTTCCGAAGCCCGGCATATTATTCCGAGATATCACCACACTGATCGCCCATGGTCGTGGCTTTGCCGCGACAATTGATCGTCTGGTAGACCGTGCCTTGATGGCTGATGCTTCAGCGGTTGCAGGGATTGAGGCGCGTGGTTTCATCTTCGGTGCTGCGGTTGCTGCGAGATTGGGGATTGGCTTCATTCCTCTGCGAAAGCCGGGCAAGCTACCGATGCCAACAATCGGTGTGGATTATCAGCTTGAATATGGTGAAGCGCGGCTGGAGCTTGATCCGGGCGCTGTAGAGGATGGTGAAAAAGTCCTGCTGATGGATGACTTGCTGGCAACGGGCGGAACGGCACTGGCCGCTGTTGATCTGCTCCGGCAGGCGGGCGCACGTGTGCATCATGCATTGTTCGTGATCGACTTGCATGAACTGAAGGGTGGTCACCTTTTACGCGAAGAAGGGCTCGATGTTCAGGCTATCATGCAATTCGACGGCGAATAGCCACTCTTGCCTTCGTCACGCGTTTGGAGCTGCATAAAACATGCAGAACTTTTCGAAACACGAACAACCCTTTCAAGGCGCGCTGAAAAAGGGCAGGCTGCACTCAGAATATTGTAAGCAAACAGATGTGTTGATGGCACCTCGGGATAGATTCCCAAGGCGAAACATTAAGACGTTGCATAATTGGGCGATAGGTAACGGGCGGTAATGGAACATCAGGCATTTATCATAGCCCTTGTGGGCATGCTTGGCATCGGTGCCCAATGGCTCGCATGGCGCACAGGCTGGCCAGCCATTGTGCTGATGCTCGCTGCTGGTTTCCTTGCTGGTCCGATCTTCGGAATCATAAACCCCAATGCTGCTTTTGGGGAAATGCTCGAACCGATGATTTCCATCGGCGTCGCACTCATTTTGTTTGAAGGTGGGCTCAGCCTCGATTTTCGAGAGTTGAAAAAATATGGTGAGGGTGTTTCCCGCCTGGTGATTTTCGGCGTTCCGCTCGGCTGGTTCTTTGGCTCTCTCGCCTGCTATTATGTGGCCGGGCTGGTCTGGCCAGTTGCAATCCTGTTTGCCGGGATTCTTGTGGTGACAGGCCCTACGGTTGTTATGCCGCTGCTGCGCCAGTCCAGCATTCAGCAACGCCCTGCGGCCATCCTGCGGTGGGAAGCCATCGTCAATGATCCATTCGGCGCATTATGTGCTGTGATTGCCTATGAATATTTCCGCCTTTCTGCGGATGGGGCAACTGTGTTCGAAGTTGTTCCGCCTATGCTTATTGCAGCGGCGCTGGCCGGTGTTGTTGGCTATGCTGCGGCATGGGTCATTTCATGGGCTTTCCCGCGCGGTAAGGTCCCGGAATATCTGAAAGTGCCGGTCCTGCTGGTCACCGTGGTCAGTGTATTTGTTCTATGTAACATGATCGAGCATGAAGCCGGTTTGGTGGCTGTAACGGTTATGGGCATTGCGCTGGCCAATATGGATGTGCAGTCGCTGCGCTCCATCCATCCGTTCAAACAAAACATTGCGGTTCTGCTGGTATCGGGAATTTTCATTCTCCTATCCGCTTCACTCAATTATGAAGCGGTGCGTCAGTTTGAGTGGCGCTTCGGTCTCTTCCTTCTTGCTCTGCTTTTTATTGTGAGGCCCGCCACGGTGCTGATCAGCTTACTGTTCAGTAAAGTGCCGTGGAATGAACGGCTGTTCCTCGCATGGGTGGCACCGCGTGGTATCGTTCTTGTCGCCATCTCAGGCCTTTTCGCATTGCGCCTCAGCGAGTTGGGATATGCGGACGGGTCCATTCTCATTGGGCTGAGCTTCGCTGTAGTGGTTGCTACCATCGTTGCGCATGGTTTTACCGTGGATATTGTGGCGCGCTGGCTGAAGGTTAAGGGGGCCACTCGTCCGGGCCTGTTGATCGTTGGTGCAACGCCCTGGACGATCTCGCTGGCTAAGCAGTTACATGATCTTGAAACACCAGTGATGTTGGTGGATGCTAGTTGGCAGCGTTTGAAACCTGCCAGAGCGGCTGGATTGCCGACCTACCATGGCGAGATTTTGAACGAAGCAACGGAACATAATCTCGACTTGTCGCCATTTCAGGTGCTCGTTTCAGCCACTGAGAATGAGGCTTATAACGCGCTGGTATGCAATGAATTCGCTTTCGAAATCGGACGCGATGCTGTGTATCAACTGGGCGAAAATGCGGGCGATGAAGATCCGAGAGCTTTGCCCGATTCCTTGCGTGGACGTGCGCTTTTCACATCGGGTTTCAGCGTTACTGACGTCCATCAGCGTCATCTTGAAGGATGGGTATTCCGCAAGACGCGCTTATCCGACAGATTTGATATGAAGGCAGCTAAGGAAAATTTACCTGATGCTGCCAATATGCTGCTGTTGCTTCACCCGGATGGAGAAATGCGGTTTTTCACGCATGCTTCCGCACCAGAACCGCGGCCTGGCGATACGGTAATTTCATTCGCGCCGCCTCGAACGAAAACCCCTGAGGAGCAGGCTGCGCGCAAAGCGGCGCGATCGGGCGGAAAAAAGCAAGGGTCATGAGGAGAGAACAATGAGCAAAGAGATTTCATTGCTATTGCCGATGATGGCTGTGTTGCTGAGTGTGACAGCTTGCCAAGATCATCAAGAGGCCTCTCCTGCGCCAGAACCCTCGGTGCAGCAAAACCCTCCGGTAGAGGTTGAGCAAACCCCCTCAGCGTCGATTATCCGGCCTGACATCACGCCAGAACCGGTGATTGACGTGCCCCCTCCGGCACTTGAAACACTGGTTGGCTTCCCTGAAGGCGGAACCAAACTGGATGGGGCGGCCATAGCGGAGTTACAGCGGGTGCTGGCATCAGATCAGATGTCTCGCGGCTGGCCGATTATTTTGCGCGGTAATACCGATTCTGTTGGGAATGATGAAGCCAATCTCAGGGCATCGAAAAAGCGTGCTCAGGCGGTCGCCGACTATTTGATCGATAATGGAGTCGACAAATCACGCATTCAGGTGATTGCTCTTGGTGAACAGCGCCCGCTCAAACCCAATGCCAAGCTCGACGGCACACCCGATGAGGAAGGCCGCAAGGCCAATCGGCGTGTTGATGTAAGGATTGACCCTCCTGAAAATAGCGAACCGGCGACTGAACCACAGAAAAATTCACCTGAAAGCCCGGATAGTAATCCTGACGCTTGACGAGTGAGGTATCTCGGTGGCAAGCGGGTGCCACCCAAGCGGGTATAGCTTAGTGGTAAAGCACCAGCCTTCCAAGCTGGCTATGCGGGTTCGATTCCCGCTACCCGCTCCAGCCGCCCTTCCCACGATTTCCCGGATAGCCTATAAAGCCCGCAGAAACCTTTGGGTTTCGTGAGTTTATGGTCCCAAATTTGCTCTGAAAATCTCGCTGCATCTCCCGCCAGAGGGGGCCAAAGCGGGGGCCACAGGCAAATCGGACAATTCGATTGGCCCCCATCTGGGGGCCACTTGGCGGGAAAGGCCTGAAATCATGCCGCTAACGGATGTCGCGATTCGAAACGCAAAGCCGAAGGAGAAGCCCTACAAGCTGGGCGACACGCTTGGGCTGTTTCTGCTGGTGCAGCCTTCAGGCGGAAAGCTCTGGCGCCTCAAATACCGTTTCGAGGGTCGCGAGAAGAAATTGGCAATCGGAACCTATCCGCAATTGGGCCTCGCAGAAGCCCGTAAACGCCGCGACGAAGCAAGAGACCTGCTTTCGCTGGGTAGGGACCCGTCGCGAGAAAAGAAGCGCGAGAAGCTGCGCTCTCAGCTCCAGGCCGAAAACACCTTCAAGGCCATCGCCGACGAGTTCTGCAAGAAACGGCGAAAGGATGGAGCGAAGGCTTGGGCGGAAAGCACGGCGACACGAAGCGAGTACCTCCTCTCGCTGCTCGATGGTTCCATCGGCCATCCGATCAGCAAGCTTGCCATGCAGCTTGCCCCACATGTGTTCGTCCGGCCCGGCGAACTGCGCCACGCCGAATGGGCCGACATCGATTTGGAAAGCGCTCTGTGGACCATCCCGGCAAGCAAGACGAAGATGCGCAAGGATCACCTTGTCCCGCTCTCTCGCCAAGCTGTGGCGATCCTGGAAGAGGCCAAAGCGTTTTCCGGCCCGGACGGATATGTCTTCCGCTCGATCCGAACCCGGCTTCGCCCGATGAGCGACAATACGATCAACGCTGGCTTACGCCGCTTGGGCTACACAAGCGACGAAATGACCGGCCACGGCTTCCGCGCAATGGCATCGACCCTGCTCAATGAAAGCGGCAAATGGCACCCCGACGCCATCGAACGCGCGTTGGCCCACGGAGACAGCGACAAGGTCCGCGCTGCCTACCATCGTGGCGCGCACTGGGATGAACGCGTGAGAATGGCCCAATGGTGGAGCGACTATCTCGACCAGCTTCGGAAGGGCGCAGATGTCGTGCCGATCGCTGCTGGCAGAAGCTGAAGGCCCGCAAGAATCTGCCCAAATTCCGTGGATCTTAGACAACTCATGCAGTGGGCCAAGAACGTTAAAAATTTTCAATGTGTTATTCGTAGGAGAGTGGGCTGCGGATCAGTGCAAACCTGCTCAACTCGTTGGCGGGTTAGTTTCGCCCAAAACGCATTTATGACGATGAACCAATGCATTAAATCCCGAATTCGCGGGGTAGGGTGTGCTCGCCAGATTACGTTCGACGCGAGTGTGCGTTGGGTAAAGCGAGAACCTTTGTCCGCACCCTTTCGAAAGCGATGAGTGGAGGTAGAGCCGCGCGGCGATTGAGCGCCGCGAGTGGCAGCATTGCGCCCAATCACAGCCATTGAAGCTCCGCCCCCGCGTGCCTGAAAGCAAACATCGAAAGTGGCTGTGCGCCGAGGCTAAAAAGGTTGGATGAGCCGGATTGGCAGGCAACGGCTACACTGTTGGAAAAGCAAGATTTCGAGAGCGTCGGCGTGGACTTCCCTGTCTTACCCGTTGTGGACGTTCAAAAGTGCATCATCGACCTGCAGTTTGGGGCAGAGAAATTTATTCAGTTGACGTCTTCTCACGTGTCCAACGGCAATTTACCCTTTGAACCAGTCCCGCGAGAAACCGCCTTGATCGCGCGCCACACCTGCTTCTTCGAAGGCTCGGGAATGGATGTGATATCGTCCCTGACAGAAGCGAGGAACGATTTGCCGTCGTGCCGTTTCGCTATTGTACCAAGGATGCGCTCCGCGTCACCGGCCCTTGCGGCTGCGAACGCTACATCTCTCGGTCTCCACTTCGAATGCAGGGCTGCCTCCACCAACGCCTTGCGCGCAATCTTGCAGCGGTCCCAGTCCAAAAACATAAATACGATCGAGAGGAAGTCAGGCAGGCGCTCCTGCTGTAGCTCCCTATATACCGGCGGGAACACTGCCACTAGCAGCGCCGACGCCGAAGGCCCCTTTTGCTCCATGACATACGGCAGCAACCGGGCGGCGGCGCGAACGAAACCCCGCTTGTTCACTGAGGCCGAGTCCCAGAGCAGGCGGGAGGCAGCCTCCGCAGCCTGATATGAGATGTCCAAGATCGGACGAGCCATGATCGCATTTGCCAGCAGTTCTGGGTCCGCTAGCAGACGCTTGCGTGTCACCGGAGCGGCTGCATCCAGCGCGATCAGGTTGCGATTCATGATCGCTGTTGTGGCGGCTGTGAGCCCTACGCGGATTGCGCGAGCGCCATCCAGTTCCGCGCCCACCCGATCTAGGAGGTTTGCGAGCAGCTTGTCTCCACTCGGGTCGGGCTTCCTGACCAGCGCTTCCTCGATGCACCTCGCAGCGAGGACGCTGCCTCGGCGGCCGGCAAGCGTCGGCAAGATCTCTGCAACGAGTGGCAGAAGTTCTTCCGCAGGCAGAGGCACACATTCGACGATGCGCGCTAGAAGTTCGCTCGAACCAGAGCAGCCACTGATCGCTGCACGAATCCTACTAAGGGATTCAGGGCTGTCGATGATCGTCCGCAGCTGGCCTGCGGACGCCCCAGCTAGAACTCCTTGCAGCAGGGTTGAACGGCGCGGATCGGCATCATCGAGGACGTCGAGAATCCAGTCAACATCCGATGGCGTCGGTCGGAGCAGATCCATCATCATCGAATCGACGGGACCTGACGGGTCCGCCTCGACGACGATATCGCGCACTGTCCGCGTTGCGCCCGTCTTGTAAGCAGCTTCCACCAATACGTCGTTGAGTGCGGAACTCCTGAGCCCATTCAGCCGACGTAACTGGGCAGCCTCTGATGCGACCTCGTCGGCAGAGGACTGCGACAGGCAGTCGCGCAGAAGTTGCGAATGCCTGTCTGCCGCAAGATGAGGCAGCATGCGGAGGTGCGCCTGTGACCTCTCCTCCGTCGTAGCTTGGGTCAGGCTTTTGGCTAGAGGCCCCTCAATCCCAGCGTCTGATCTGAGAGACTTGGGGATCAGCTCGGGCGTCGCCAACATAATCTTCATCAGATCTTTGCTGGAAAGGTTCGCTAGCATCCGCAACACCGGCTGAAATGGTTCGACGGCTGAGAGCCCCCGAGCGATACCGCTTAGGAGAAAGTCTCCGCCGTCCTCCCGCAGTAGCACCGGGACGGCAGCTACGGCATCGACTGGGTGCTCTGTGGCCAGCGAGGAAGTCAACGACCGAATCGAGCGCGCCAGCGAGAGGCGCCATCGCGTGTTCCCCAGTTTCGTGATGAGCAGCTGCAGGAAGCGCCACGCCTCGGCTGGTGGGAAATTGGTAATCGCCGCCTGTGCCGCTCTAGCAAGTGCCGGTTCAAGCCCCGTGACGAGGTCCACCTTCCGGGAAGAGCGCGTGTTGGCGATGTCCAGCAGACCTAATGCGGCATGCGGCTCGTCATCGACCTTCGCGGACAGCTCTTCCCAGAGCAGAGACAGTCGCAGCGCTTGTGGACTCCCCTCTTCATCTTCTGCCAGCTCCCCAAAAACATCTAGCCCCGACAGGGATGGGTGTGGCGCTCGGAAGACGGCGTCGACTATCCGCGACGCCCAGTGATGCCTGGGCACACTGACCTTACTGCCGTCGATCCGACGCCCCTTCCAGTCGGAGAAGTTGGGTCGGGCATCGACAGGGGCAAAGACCAGATTGAAACTCTTCTTCGCGATAGACCGAGGTGAGTTACAGAAGGTCGAGACGGTGAAGCGGCGACGCATAGAAGGCCAGGCGGCGGTGAGGATGCGAAGCGCAATGGCATCGGGCGCCGTCGCCCCGAAGACCGCGACCGCAGACGCGTCCTCTAGGAAGAGTGCTTCAATCAACTCGATCCCTGCGCCATCTACCGAAGGTAGAGGCCGAGCCTCCGATGTTTCGACAGACAGTCGCTTGCATGGGAGAGTGGGTCCCACCTCGGTGACGACCGCCGCTAGCGCCCCCGGATCTGAACCTGACATCCAGTCCGGCATCGGGATGAGAAGCGATCGCGTCCGGACACATCCGGCGCGAGGCGCTTCCCTGTCATGCCAAGTCTTCGCAAGCACATAGTGAGATCCGCTCGGCAGCGGGTAGCAGGTCAGATACGGTGCGAACCTTTCCCCCGGCGCCAACGGACCGGCAAGGTCCGAAAGCCGATCGACGAGATCCTGATCTCGTGCAGGCAGCCGAATGGTGCCGGACAGCAGTTCGTGTCCGTGCATATATCCATGAAGCTGCTGGTCGATAATCACGTCCGCGCTCAGTCACCAAGGGCCCAGGCGAGCGGAAGCGTGACGTCCGGGTCGTGAACCAGAACGCCGTTCCGCATCACCGCAGTATAACCCACTTCTGACAGATCCCGTCCCTTGAGGGAATCGCGGAACAGCTTGTTCGGTGCACCCCGCAGGTTGCCGCCGACGATCGACATTCCGAACAACTCGATGTCCAGCCGTCCGGGCGTTTTGATCCTGCCTGCCAGCATGGGGAACTCGTTTTCAAGATACTGCATCGGGCTGGCGGCCGTCGCGTCACCGTCGAGCATGTCCCAGGCCGTCACCACCACCGCGACGCGCGGCTTACTGCCGTCAGGCCGCTTGCGGAGCAGAAGCTCCAGGTAGCGCAGGAGTTCACAGAAGCCGACCTGCGCCGGGAGCACATCCCGCTTCTGTACCACATTAGACTGATCTCCATCATCGGCCTGCTTGGTACCGGGTTCGGCCTCCATCGGCGGCACGGCGACGACGACGGTTTCCACCTCCGCATCCTCCTGCACAGTCGCCTTTGGCGACCTAGCGGTCTCTATCGGCTCGCCGTCCTCATCCTCATCGTCACCGTAAGTGTCGTCGTCGTCGTCAAGGTCGTCGTCATCCTCGTCCTCATGGCCTTGGAGGATCTCGCGCGCCGTGACCCAATCCATGGGCTGCAGATTGAATTTCGAATGCGCGCGTACGAACAGAATAGCCGAGGACGAGTCTTCAAGCGCCTCCATCCAGTCCTTTGGCAACTCGTAGGTCTTGATTGCCCGGGACCAAAGTTCGCCTGTGATGTCTGGGACGGTCAGATTTCGAACCTCGCCTGTACCATCCTCGCCGCAGACCTCGATGCTGAAGTCGCGCCGCCCGCTCTCGTCCATGTTGGTGTCGCTGCGCGGAGCGAATTGGCGAGCCTGGAGATACGCCACCGCTTGATTCACATATTCTATGTTGGCCGGCAGGTTCTTCGCCCGGAGTTTACCCTTCCTCGCGGCGAAGGCTAGCCAGAGCCGGGCGATGTAGTTCGTCTTGCCCGAGGCTGGTCCCCCCACAAGAATGATCGATCCATTCTTCATACATCCCTCCGGTAAGATGCCAACTTCCGATCATTTGAAGCGGGGTCAGTGTCCGGCCAGAAGTCAGGCGGAGGCGGTCCTGCTGTCAGGGTCATGTTGAAGAGTTCGGCTACGCCTTCACCCGGAACGATGTCATCGTTCCAGGAAAATGAGGCGATGGGGGCGATATCGACCTCGAAACCGAAGCTCCTACCGCATTCGAGAAGGATCTCTGCCTCGGCCTGAGGGAACGCCACCTTGTCTTGCCATGTCGGCACGACAATCAGATGGGGACGGGTCTCTTTCAGCAGGTTCGCCAACCTTTCGATCAGGAGTTTCGCCCGGTATCTCGCATGCGCAACTCGTCCCGCGTTGGCGAACTGTCGGCCGTCCACCATGATCCAGATCACGCTCGAAGCCCCAAGAAATGCAAAACGTTCGGTATCGTCACGGTCGATGAGCAAGCGCGACCACTCGCCCGGCAGGTCGGGCAGCAACATATCAAATATGCGATCATCCTCATCGCGGCGGAGGCGGAGGTGGAGGAAGCCCGCTTCGCGATCATTCGAAAGCGTTGTGTGGACTGTGATCTGCTCGGGTGGATTCCCCTTCTGCCACGTGCGGCTGGCTCGCGTGATTTCCTCGAACGCCCGCAGCGTGTCGCTGTCGGCATAGGAAAATCCCTTAAAGGAGCCGTTGGACAGTAGGAGGTAAGCGCTCACCAAGGCGGCGGTCTTGCCCGCACCCGCAAGCCCGACGATACCCACCAAACAAGCAGGCCTGCTTTCCGTTATGGCATTGACCTGCGCTACACCCAGCGTGCGACTTGCGGGCAGGCTGCGCAGACCGTCATCGGGCTCTGTCAGCACCGGAGTGCCGACGTGAACTGCGTCTGCTCTAGATGCGTCGTCCTCGTCTTCTACGTCAACCGCCCCGTCGTCCGCATCCTTTTCGTTCTCTTTGTCTTTGTCATTTCCCTCATCGAGTATAGGACGGTTCTCACAATCGTCCGGCGGATTGCCTAGCACGCAGGTCTTCGTGGCGTTGAAGGTGCAGCTGGAATTCTGGCAGGGTCCGCGCATTACGCCGCTCCAGCTGTCCGGCGCTCCATCGCGATGATAGAGGCCTCAAGAAGCGCCCGAGCACCCCAGTCCCTTGCATCTAACTCGAGGGCGCAGGTGCTGGCGATTTCGCTAGAAGCCAGTGTCGCCACCAAGGGAAAGACGGCCGGTAGTTGCACGGCCCACTGGCCTTCAAGCGATTTGCCGAGTTCCTCCCGCTCAGCGCCGAGCGCCTCCACCAGCGCCTTCAATGAAACGCGTTCGGTCACGTCGACCCTGCGGAGTACGGCATGGCGGAAGCCATCGCCGGGCAGCCTGCGCAGCAGCGTTGCTCCCTCGAGACCCGACGCAATCGCGCGACAGTACGGCTTGCGATCGGAAAGCGAACCCGCAAGTAGGCCGCTGTATTCGCCGAGCACCCACCACAAGAAGTCCAGTTCTTCCCTATCCAGATCCTGGTTCTCCTTAAGAGCCTTGATCACGGGGGCCGTCGCCTTTCTGTAGGCTGAGTTAGCGCGTGAGCCAGCGGCGTCGTTCTCAGGGATCGTGAGTGTACCGACATCAGGAACCTCTTGCCGCTGCCTGGCGGTATGCGCGACATGCCTGACGCGAGCGCGGCAAGCCTCGATCAGATCCTTGCGCAGCTCCTCCATCTTGGGATGCTCGTGCTGGTCCTGAAACGTCAACGCCGACCATAGGGATGCGGCGAGCGCGTCCGCGGGGCTCCAGCCATTGCCGTCAATGGTTGCCTCCTGCACCAACACGCGCGCGGCGACCGCCAAACAGATCACTGCCTGTTGCTCATTTCCATTCAGGACGAACGCGGCGCTCCTATCACTGATAGCCTTCTCCGCCTCCTGCGAAAGATTTGTGCCCAACTCGGCGCCGCCAAAGCTTGCGGCGATGGCAGCCGCTGCCTCTACGGCCTCTCGAGTAGTGAGTTTGGAGAGGCTAGTCGTGAGCGTTTCGACCGCGTGATTGCGGGCCAAAACATCATCATCCGTCGGCTGCGGCCAGATGATCTGGGCGTACTTGGCCATTCTGCTCATGCAGTTTCCCCCTTGCGTTCAATCTCAGCCGACGCGAGCATCCGCTCGATTTCGTCGGCCCTTCCTTGTCTGACCGCCCGACGGAACAGTCGCCGTTCCATCGAGTGGTCCATCCTGCCTTGGGCTTGTCGTATTATGCCAAATGCGACGAATGCCGCCCGCCGTTGTTCGTCATCCAGCAGTTGGAAGAATCGGATCTGAAGATCACGAGTGTCCTGCGTAGGTTCGGGCTCTGCCGACACCGGATCCAAAGGCTCGACCGGTTCGATCTCCTTCTCCGCCACATAGCGGTCGTCCGCCGAATAGGATGGCCCAACACCCTCGTCGATTTCCGCTATGCCGTCACCTTTCGCTTCGGGAAGTTGTGCCGACGGTTCCTCAACGAGCTCGGGTACGATCTGCGCATGACCGTCCTTCTGGACTTCGGGCGGAGGGGCCTTCTTGAAGTTCGGCGACGCCAGGACCTGCCGTTCGTCCCGGTTTTCCATGAATTCGTCGTCTCGCTTAAACCGCGCCATGCCTTCGTCCCAGGTTCGGGGATTTATGGTCACGGCAAGCGAGTCCTGTGCTTCGTCCCACTCGAAGGCTAAGATGTTATACTTGTATGTGAAGCCGTTCTTAAAATCATCTGGCGCCGTTGCCCCTGCGGCCAGCATCATGAGGTCACGCCCTTCCTCTACCTGATGCACATCCAAGTGCGGGAAGTGCTCATGACCCGATATGAATATGCGGGCGCGACCGCGAAGGAAGCCGCGTGCTTTGTCGGAATCCTGAAACCAGCTGAGGGGATGATGCGACAGGACGACGATCTCAACGCCGTCCTCCTCCGGCAGGATGCGCTGCCGCGCGCCGAGAATTAGCTTCCCCTTGTTGTCTTTCATGGAACAAGTGAGAGCAGAGTTCAAACGGACGAACCTGATTGCTCGACCCTCTGCTAGATATAGCTTTGCGCTCTTAGAGATGCCGCCGTTCAGATCGAGTTCGCACCTGTAGTCCAAGGCGAAACCTTTGTAGGCGTCAAACCGCTCATAAAGCGACTTACAGTCATCGGCATGATCGAGGTGGCGATCAAGCCAAGCCTCTCCCCCGGCGTGAAAGGCGAAGAGTACGGTCTCCAACGTATTCGTAATCGCATTCCGGTCGATATCGTGATTACCTGGCACCATTTGCACGTCGGTGCGTGCGCAGCCGATCGCGTCGGTCAGTTCGGCAAGCCATTTCCCCGCATCAGAGTATTCCGCGTCTTTGCCCGAATAGGCGATGTCGCCGGTGACGATGACCCCCGCCGCCTCGACGCCGAAATTGGCCACTTCATTCCGAGCGTCCTCAATCAAGCACCTTTTTGCATCGTCGTTCGATGCGACCATGCCGCCATCCTTCTCCTGACCGAAATGAATGTCGGAAACATGGACAAATACAGCCTTCAAAACTGGCCCCCAATCAAGGCGACAACGCGCAATTTTCGTAACTTAAGCGAATATAGGGCCGCCGCTGCGTCGGCGCTAGGGGCGCCAACATCCACGCTCAATTGACACCGCATTATTCTTTGCGGAATCTATCTTGTCAGTTTTAGATCTGCTTGGTCAGTCTGATCTATGCAGCAGTGATTTATCGGAGATTCGATGCGCCGGAATGGCAGCTTTCCCTTCGATGCCATTGTGCTCCGGACAATCTCCTTTTGGCCCAAAAGTAGCCTCAGACGCCAACAAGGCTGCAAATCCACCTGAGAACGATGGGTGTCCGGCAAGCATTTTGCCCCACATTTCTGGGTCGTCCACCGCAGCTTGAAACATGAGCACACCGTACGCAGTAAGACTGCCATGGTATGGGAAAAAATGCCGTAAAATCAGTGCGTGAGATGTTGGGGGTGCTCGGCAGCAGGCATGCTGTTGAAGGCCATCCGGTCCCCGCAAATGACGGTAACTCCGCGACTTTTGAGGGCAGTTTTGCTAGTGACGATTGCCATATGGTCCCCAGGCGGCGAAAGCCCGGGCGCCGGGCACTGCTCGATGGTAATTTCGCGCGGCGCAAGCTGCCGCTTCGCGAGACCTAATATTGCATCTGGGATACCGAGCTTGCCGGGTTCGGCCTGCGTGTCAGGCCGAGCGGCAATTACTTCTGGTTTGTCCGCGTGCGTCATCGCGGCAAGCATCGCCGGATTTCGCTTGGCCGAGCTTCAACCGCGCCGTGCCGGTTCTCGCCTCGCTCATGAAGTATGCCGAAGCGCTTCGAATGCGCCGCAAGGGATCGAACCCTTGCCGGGGAATGCCGCGCTTCAAGCGCCCGAAGATGGAGCGATACCTCACACCTGCAGAGTATCGCCGCTTGGGTGCGGATTTGCGCAAGGCCGAGGCTGAGCATCCCATCCCGGTTGCAATAGTGCGGCTGCTGATGTTCACCGGCGCACGGTTGGGCGAGATCAGATTTCTTCGATGGGGAATGGTGAAACCGCCCCGGCTCGTGCTGCCCGACAGCAAGACCGGACCAAAAGTCATCTGGCTCAACTCACAGGCGCTGAAGGTATTGGCAGGATTTGACCGCGGTGAAGACGACGCGCTGGTGTTCGTCAACTCACGGGGCAAGCACCCGGTCAACATCGAGCCGTGGTGGTACAATCTGCGCCGACGCTGCGCGATGCCCGATTTGCGCGTCCACGATCTACGGCACAGCTTCGCTTCGACCGCGATCATGGACAATGTGCCACTCGCCACTATCGGTAAGCTGCTTGGCCACGTCTTGCCGGAAACAACAGCGAAGTACGCGCATCTGTCCGATGACGTGATCGGCGATGCCGCAGAGCGCATTTCTGGCTCGCTGGCACAGGCGATCGGACTGCGGTCATGACAGCCGCCAGCCTCAAGCGCATTGTCGAAGAGGCGCTGGCCGAGGTTGGCGCATCGGTAAACTTCAGGCTCGTTCCCAAAGGCAAGGCACGGACGACGACCTGGCTCGGGATTGAGCACGGCTTTGGCATTCGTCACTATCCCAGCGGGCGCAACGTCTACATCGTGCAGAGGCGTGGGGGTATCGGCTGGAGAATACCAACCCGTGCCGGTCGATCCGACCGAACCGCAAACGTCAATGCGAGCGGTTCCTGACGGTTGAGGAGCTTGGGCGCGTGGGGATCGAGCTCGCGAAGCTGCGTGAGAGCGACGACCTGACCGCCCGCTGCGAGGGCGCGGCAATCTTTTTGCTGTTGCTGACCGGCTCCGGTCGCGAACGGGTGAAAAATGCGCGAGAGCCAATTGGTCATTGCGATTGTCGTTCACCCAATAAGCCGATATTCGTAGCCAATGCTTTGGAATGTCATAGACAAACGAACGAAGCCCTATCGCTGGCGTGAAGTGAATGCGATTGTGGAGGCAACAGAACATGACAATTCCTGCGAGGATGCCGATCAAGCGCCAGAAAGCGATCCCGCAAAGACCGTCGATTATGAAGCACTTGAAGCTGTTTCTGTCGCCGAAGCGGTGAAATGGGCTGAAAGCCAACCATGCCCGGTTACTCTTTACCTCTACGATCTCGGAAGCGGATTTGCAGACGAGGAACATTTTGCAAATCTCGAAGTCCGTTTCGAGAGCAAGGCGTGACGATGAGCGCAAGAGTCTCGAGCGTAAGAATGCTGACCACGTCTCTTGCAGCTTTCATCTTCGCAATCGCTGCTCCTGCATTCGCGGGTGAGCTTGCCGGCCCAGCGCGCTTTTGTGGTTACTCGCCGATCATAGACCTTATCGAGGGTGAGACAGTTGTAACCTTGCAAGGGGGCATTCATGGCGGCAGCTTCCGCTGGGAAGGAGCGTTCGGATCACTTGAGGTAAATGGAATTGGCTGGGCAAGCCGTCCGAAAGGCCGGATCGTCTCCGAGCAAACTGACGCCCGGCCAGCCCGGTTTGCCCAGCGACGAACGGATGGCCGCTATCAGATAGCCATCTGGAACGGGCGGCATGGAGCCGCCTATTTCACTTCTCCTAACCGTTTCACCCGGCAGCAGATCGAAGCAATTGAGCGGGTGCGCCTGTTCGAGGAAGGCGAGACGCCAGAGGGCTGCAATTTGCGCACGGTGTTCTCGTGGGAATGATGCAATCGTCCGGAGGGCTAATTTTGGCGATCGCCGCGACCTTCTCGATTTCGCTGGGCTCGTGCACGACACAATCAAGCCGCGACGCCGAGGTAAAAGCTGCGATTGCCGCTGCCGACGCTGCGAAGGAAAGTGCGGCCAAAACCGCAGGCGAAAGTGAATACGCAGACGCGATGCAATCAATGCCGATGGGCGCTGTCTGTTGGGCAGCCATTCTCGAAGCGGTATCAAGCTATGGCCAGCGTTGCATTGCAGACGAGAGCGAAGACTTGCGAGGAGCTCGAAGGTCAGACCCTTCACAGCCTCGCCATGCGCATTCTCTCGCGGAAGCACGTCCTCGAAGCCGTGGGACGAACGCCGCGCTCGCTCAATTCCTTCGAGGTAAAGGCTCTTGTCAGCGACATTGCGGAAGCGAGCGGTGGAAAGCGCGCCGCGAAGAAGATGATTCAGGGCTACACGGCGGCTTGGGCGCAGAGCCAAGGCGACGAGCCGGGCTTCGCAAAAACTAACGAGGAAAAGGCGTTTCAGGCTGCCCTTCTCGCGTGGCTCGAGTTTCACCACGCAATGCTGATTGGTGAGCTGATTCCGTACCTCGTCCGTTACCTCAAGGACAATCCAGCGGCGGCCGAGCGATCCGAATTCAAGCACCTGCTCGTTGACGAATATCAGGACCTCAACAAGGCCGAGCAGACAGCGATTGCCTACCTTGGTGATGACGCGGAAATCTGCATCGTGGGCGACGATGACCAGTCGATCTATAGCTTCAAATGTGTGCGTCACGGGGCGGAAAATAGGCCCCCAGCCTAAGCTCTGTCCGGCAACCTGCGCTGGCAACTGCACTCTCTTTCGACCAACTATCCAATTCGTTTAAGGCAAGCTCTAGCTGATCACAGCCTCGGGTCGACCGGTTCGCTCTCCATCGCTAGCACTCCGAACACGCATTGGTGCACGCGCGTGAGCGGAGCGTGGTCGACGAACCGTTTAAGCGCCTCGATCCCCAACGCGAATTCGCGCAATGCCATCGACCGTTTCTGGCCAAGTCCTCGTTTTCTCAGCCGCTCGATGTTGCCTGGTCGGTCGTAGTGCGGGCCATAGATGATCCGCAGATACTCGCGCCCCCGACACTTGATGGCAGGTTGCAGAAGACCGCGCCGACCGCGAGCGATGAAGTCGAGCGGCTTGACCACCATGCCTTCGCCACCCTTGGCAGTCATGGCTTCCCACCAGTCGATTGCCTCTTGGACCTGAACAGGATCGTCCAGATCGAGAGCCCTATATTCGGTTGCAAGAAGCAGGTTCGCATCAGCCGCACACAGCCTGTGAGCCATTCCCATGTGCCACAGATGATCTTTGTCAGAATGTACCTGACCCTCCGATGCCAGAAGATGGAAAGGTGCGATCTTCAGGTCTGCAATGCCCTCGAACGGGTGGACATACCGATTGTAGGCTTCGCGATAGTTCGCCGCGTCTTCGACGCGCTGGGACACTCGCGCGCCCAAGTCTTTGACATCCACGCCACGCGCGATTGCAGCCTGCAAAGCGGCATCGAGAGCAGACAAACCAGAGTTGGCGGCTGCGCCGACTGACGCGTATTGGCCGCGCACAAGCGCACCGGCCTTCATGCTCCAAGGCATGATCTCACAGTCCCATAGAACCCAATCGGTATCGAGTTCGGTCCATAGGCCCGAAATTTCCATCGCCTGGTCCACGCGGTGTAGAACCGACGCCTCCAATTCGGCATCGTTGAAAAAGCGCCGACCAGTCCGGGTTACGACGGTTCCTCGCGAGCCATCGTGAACACCAAAACGTTTGGCCGCGCTTTCCTGGGTCTTCGACAGCAAAATGAGCGCGCGTGAGCCCATGTGCTTTTCTTCGAGCACAAGCTTTGGTGCGCCTTTCGAGCCGTAATAGGCAAAGGCTTCTTCCGGCCGCTCCAGCCATCCTTCCTGTGCGCTCGTTTCCGCTGGCGACATGGTCGGCGGCAGATGGATCAGCCAGTGCGGATCGACTGCGTGCCGGGTCATTACCTCCAGCGCGGCAGCGGCGTTGTCTTCACGCACCGTCACATGACCATAAAGGCCAGTTTCGATGACCTGCTTTCCCAGCACGTCCGCAATGTTGAGCTGATGCGCAGGTGTACTCCCGGTATCGGCTGCGGGGCCGTCGAGGGGCCGGATCGGCTCGTAGTACGTCTGCTCGGCATCGACAGATACCAGTTCGAGTTCGGGGTAGCGAAGGGCAGTAAGCTTGCCACCGAACACGCAGCCGGTGTCGATACAAATCGTGCCGTTGACCCAGTTCGCTTCGAGCACAGGTGTGTGACCGTAAACGACCTTGGCGCGACCCTTGTATTCGGATGCCCAGTCCCACCTGACGGGAAGGCCAAACTCATCCACCTCGCCAGTCGTTTCGCCATACATGCAGAAGCTGCGGATCGCGCCAGAGGCGCGGCCCTGCATTTCTTCCTTAAGACCGGCATGGGCGACGACGAGCTTCCCATCGTCGAGCAGGTAGTGACTCAAAAGACCGTCGAGCCACTCGCGCATCTCAGCCAAGAATTCCGGCGGCTCGCTACCAAGCTGCTCGATGGTTTCGGCAAGCCCATGCGTCGGTTTGACGTTGCGGCCAGACAGATGGCGCTTCAGCTTGTCATCGTGGTTTCCGACCACGGCCAAGGCAGTGCCAGAGTCCACCATGTGCTTCGCGATACGCAGGACGTCAGGTGAACGCGGCCCACGATCAACGAGATCACCAACGAAGATCGCCCTACGACCTTCAGGTGGAGTTACATGGACGTCCTTGCCATCCCACGAAACTTGATAGCCAAGCTGGTCCAAGATGGTCTCGAGTTCATCGGCACAACCGTGCACGTCACCGATAATGTCGAACGGTCCGGAGTCTTCGCGGCGGTCAGTCCAAAGGCGCGTCCGCGTTATCTCGACCGCCTCCACCTGCTCGATGGAGCGCAAGCGATGCACGTAGCGGATGCCTTCGCGCCCCATGCTTTTGATGGAGCGTTTCAGATTGAGCATCTGTCGACGGACCGGTCCTGCACCAAACTGGCGGTCGGGACGCTCGGCGTTGCGAGCAAGTGCGACCTCTTCAGGCAGTTCGAAGGTAATGGCGACGACCAGGGCGTGCCATTTGCGGGCAAGCGCGACCAGGCTCTTGCGGGATTCCGGTTGTACACTGGTGGCATCAACGACCGTGAACCGCCGGTTCTTGAGCCGCTTCTCGACAATGAAATGCAGCACGTCGAAGGCGTCGCCGGTGGCGGACTGGTCAGTCTCGTCATCGGCAATCCAACCACGCATGCGATCCGAAGATACGACCTCAGTCGGCAGGAAGTGCTTCGACGCAAAGGTCGACTTGCCCATACCTGACGCGCCAACCAGAAGGACAAGCGCGAATTCTGGAATCTCGATCTTCATGCCGCATCCTTCACCGCATCGACGCGTGAAAAGATGGCGACCTGTGTCGGGTGACCATAAGTTGGATCTTCGCTCCCAATGCCTTCGTATCGGACCTCGTAGCCGTACGCCTTCGCAACTGATTCCGCCCAGTGGTGGAATTCGGAACGCGTCCACTCGAACCGATGGTCCGAATGCCGCATGGTGCCTGGCTCCATCCCTTCGAAAAGGACGTTGTATTCGCTATTGGGAGTGGTCACGATCACGTTTGCCGGTCGCGCGTGACCGAACAAGGCCGCTTCCAGTGCTGGCAACCTCTCTGCATCGATGTGCTCGATAACCTCCACAAGGGCGGCCGCGTCGAAACCCTTGAGTCGATCGTCGCGGTACACGAGCGAGCCTTGCATCAGCTCAATCCGCTTGCGCTTGATGTCGGGCATGTGATCCAGCTTCAGCCGGTCACCTGCCTTTGCCAGAACGCGCGGCGCGACCTCGACACCAACAATGCGGTCGAGACCCTTGATCGTGAGAAGCTGGCGCAACAACCGACCTTCTCCGCAACCAAGATCGAGTACGCTCGACGCTCCGAGATTGCGGATCAAACCCGCCAGATAATCCATGCGCTGCGTGTTGAGGCGGATCGGCTTTTCGATCTTTTCTTCCTCTGCATCGCGCGACGCGTGTTCCTCCGGTTCTTCCGCCTCAACCCGCTCCTCTAGTTGCTCGGTTGCTGACCGCATGAGCGACCGGAACCCGAGCAGGTACCGACGAACGATGAGTTCCTTCTCAGGATGTGCCTCAAGCCATTCGCCACCCTTTTGCAGCAGCTTTTTGACCTCATCCTCGCCCACGTAATAGTGCTTGGAATTGTCCAGCACCGGAATGAGTACGAAGAGGTGCGTAAGCAGGTCCTGAACCCTTACCGTGCCTTTGATGCTCAGCGACACGTATGGGCTAGCCCCCCACTCTGGATGCGCCGGATCGACCGGAATTGCTTCTGCCTCGACCGAGTATCCCAACGGTTCGAACATGCGCGCCAGAAGGTCAGCCGACCCCCTTGCCGGGAGCGGCGTAATAGAACATTCAAGCGGGATCGCGGTATCAGCAAGCTCCTGACGCAGCTTCGATCGACCACCCATTGCGGTATTGAGAAGGCGGCCAAGGGCGACCGACAGCAGCGATGACGCGGCATAAGGTCGGTCGTTGACGTACTGATCCTCAATGCTTGCCTTGCCCCTGACCAGTGCGACCGGATCGACCTCCAGAGTAATCGCGGCGGTGCATCGATCCTCCCCGGCCTCGGGGTAGAACAGAGTCGCTGATCCGAACGGCAGGTCGACCGAATGGACGTTCTCCGGATGCTTCATCAGGAGGAAGCCGAGGTCGGTAGCAGGCCTGTGAGTGGTGGAGATTGTCAGAAGCATTTTCTCGATCCGGGTACAAAAAAGCCCCGTCGATTTCTCGGCGGGGCTGCGTCGTTTGTCTGGGTGGTGTCCGAACTAGGGCGCAGCGTTTTGATTGGGCAGCAGGGCGCGGTAATTGCGCGCGCAAAACCGCTCGTCGCCAAAGGAGGAATGATTCAGCGCAGGCAGTTTCGCTATGAGCATGTGCTTCTAGTTCAACAATTCTTCGATAGGGTCAAGCAAGCAGTTGGAAGTGGCTGCGTGCGTCCGACGGTTGGTAGGATATGCATGTTGGCTATTTGGTCCCCATTTCGGAACAGAGCGTGATTTTGGGCCCTGACTTTGGAACCATCTTGAGAAAATTTTCCGCTCGGTTGCCGCTAGAAGGCGCGTCAATCCACTGGAAAATAGATCAAAACTCTCAGGCCATTGATCGCAGTGAGACCGGACCCGAACACGCAGTCAGAAACCCGGTTGACCGGGCACACCGTACCCCGCGAATTCGGGATATAACCTATTGAATTAAAATCGAAATACCGCTTTGCGTACAATACACCCGTCTACGAGTTGAGCGGGTTTGCGCCGAGTTGCTGCCAACTCAAGGCGCCATACGGCATTGAATATTCGACAGAAATCTTGACACAGGCGCGAGTGGGCAGAGAGTTGTGCAATTTTGGACTTCGGGAGGTGGCTCGGGCCATTGAAACTCGTTGACGAGTGGCGCATGAAATTACCGCTGCTGGCCCGATAAATTGCTAGCCGCGGCAGATTGGTCGCTTCGGTCAATCAAACCCCTGTGTTAGCTCCAGCGAGACCGATTAGGGGCCACGGTGCAGTGCGCAGTCCCAGGGAATCCCATCGATTCCCTTTGCAGCCAATTATTTTGGGGGCCAAAATGGGGGCCAGAATTTTTGCGGAAATCCACGAAAGCCCGGGATTTCTTCACTTCCAATTCCGAGTTCGATTCCCGCTACCCGCTCCAGTTCCCCCCTTACGTCTGTGTCATTAACTCGTTTGAGCGCTGGCTCTGCGTAATGGGACATATCTGGTATTGTTCATTGAGGCATCCTGTGTTTGGTTGCTGAC
The DNA here is from genome assembly GCF_009828105.1 of Altericroceibacterium indicum. Classification (GTDB taxonomy): domain Bacteria; phylum Pseudomonadota; class Alphaproteobacteria; order Sphingomonadales; family Sphingomonadaceae; genus Altericroceibacterium; species Altericroceibacterium indicum. Next base: position 7,135 of record NZ_WTYQ01000007.1, on the reverse strand, counting down.
GGTGAGCTGTTGGGGAGGAGGCCTGAGCATTGATACCCTATTGGCTTAGCACTCTGTCGTCGGCCTCCTTGGGGCTGGGCGCGATGTCGGCGTTGTGGATGATCATTGCCATGTTTCGTGCTCCGCCCAAAATGGCAGTGATGAAGTTCGTCTGGCCGCTATGTGCATTGTTTGGAAGCCTTCTGGTTGTCTGGTTTTATTACCGCTTCACAAGGGGAGGGGGGCATAGCGAACAACCTTTTGCCGTGAGTGTTGCTAAAGGAGCTCTTCACTGCGGGGCGGGATGTGCCTTGGCGGATATGATCGCGGAAACCCTGGCACATTATCAACCAGGAATTTTGAGTTTTTTCGGGTTAGGCTGGCTGTTTGGCGAAGAGATTTACGCGACCTGGACGTTTGATTTTATCATGGCTTTCAGCATCGGAATCGCTTTCCAGTATTTCGCGATCGCGCCGATGCGCGACCTTTCCGTCAAGGCAGGAATAACCGCTGCCATAAAAGCTGATGCCCTATCCCTCACCTCTTGGCAGATAGGCATGTATGGAGTGATGGCGGTGGCCCATTTCTGGTTGTTTAAGACCGTGCTGGGAGCGCAAGTCGATGTAGCTATGCCTTTGTTCTGGTTTGCTATGCAACTCGCCATGATAGCGGGCTTTGTCACCGCCTATTTTCCGAACTGGTTGCTAATCGCAAGTGGTGTTAAGGAAAGGATGTGATCCCCCGCATCCGCCTTGCATTGCTCTCTTTCCTGCCGGTTATTCTGGCCGGTTGCGCTTCTCATCAAGACGGGATTCTCGCAGCAGCTGGCAAGGTTGCGCACATTCAGCGAGACCACCTTTTACAGACCACGCTGCTGGTGTTGATAGTGATTGTGCCTGTATTTTTGGCTTTGCCTTGGATTCTGTGGCGCTATCGCCTTTCACGTAATCGCAAGGATTATCGCCCTGATTGGGAATTTTCGTGGCCGATGGAAATTCTCATCTGGGGCGTGCCAGTCATCATCGTGGGTGTGCTTGCCTATTCCCTTTGGGGCACAGTTCATCAGATCGATCCCTATCGACGGTTGGATAAGGCCGGGCCTGCCCCCATCGAAGTGCAGGTTGTCGCCCTCGATTGGAAATTTCTCTTCATTTATCCCAACGAGCACGTCGCTTCAGTAAATGAGCTGGTGATTCCAGCAGGGCGTGAGGTTGCTTTCACAATTACATCTGATGGCCCCATGATGTCATTTATGGTGCCGCGTCTTGGCGGGCAGATTTATGCCATGGCAGGGATGAAAACGCAGATGCATCTTAGCGCTGACCAGACCGGAGACTATCGCGGGCTCAACACACAGTTCAACGGGACGCATTTCCCCGAACAGAGCTTTGTTTTAAAGGCGCGCAATGAAGCAGGTTATCGTGCGTGGTTGACGAAGGCTCGTGCTCACCCGGTGTTAGATAGCGCCGACTATGCCCGTCTTGCCAAACCTGCCACGGTTGCTTCACCACTCTATTTCGGTGGTATTTCTGACGGCCTGTTTGATGAGATCATTAACAAATATCATCACGGTGGACATATGGCAGGCGCAGGCTTTTGACAGGACACGACCTTACCTACTGGCTGTTTGGCCTTTTGAGTTGGTCGGACTTTCCCCCTAAAGCCAATATTATCGCAACTGGTGCCGCCTCAATCGCGATCCTGGGTGTCGTGGTGGTGGCAGGATTGTTGACACTAACCCGGCGCTGGCGGTGGCTATGGCAAGAGTGGATTACTAGCCTCGATCACAAGAAGATCGGGATCATGTATATTGTTACCGCATTTGTGATGCTGGCCCGGGCAGTGATCGAAGCAGTGGTAATGCGCACCCAACAGGCATTTGCGGTGAATGCGAGTGGTATCGTCGGCGCTGACCATTTCGCGCAATTGTTCTCGACGCATGGTTCGATCATGGTCTTTTTCATGGCTATGCCGTTTTTGTCCGGTATCATTAATTATGTGATGCCGCTGCAAATTGGTGCACGTGACCTGACATTTCCTTTTATGAATGCGGTGGGGCTGTGGTTGACGGCTGCAGGCGCGGCACTGGTGATGGTCAGCCTTGTGGTCGGTGAATTTTCCACCGGTGGGTGGAGCGGCTATCCACCCTATACAGAATTGGCGTTCTCTCCAGGTGAAGGCGTGGATTACTGGATCTGGGCAGTGACTCTCGCGTCACTGGGAACAACGCTGACAGGCATCAACTTTGCGGTGACCTTGTATAAAGAACGCGCTCCGGGGATGCATCTCTACCGCATGACACTGTTCTGCTGGACTGCATTATGTACATCTATCCTGATGATCTTTGCGATGCCTCCACTGACATTGTCCACCGCCATGTTGGCCCTTGATCGCTATTGCGGGTTCCACTTCTTCACCAACGGCATGGGCGGCAATATGATGAATTACGCCAACATGTTCTGGCTGTTTGGGCACCCCGAAGTGTATATTCTGATCCTGCCGGCATTCGGCGTATGGTCGGAAGTTATCTCGACCTTTTCTGGCAAACGGCTGTATGGCTATAAGTCGATGGTCATTGCTGTCATGTCCATCGCTGTGTTGAGCTTTACGGTTTGGCTCCATCACTTTTACACGATGGGACAGGGTGCCAATGTCAATGCGGTGTTTGGCATCGCGACGATGTTGATCGGTATCCCGACAGGGGTAAAAGTCTATGATTGGCTGTTGACCATGTATCGCGGCCAGGTCAGGCTGACGGCACCTATGTTGTTTGCTGTCACCTTCCTGTTCTGCTTTGTGCTGGGCGGGCTTTCGGGCATTCTATTGGCTAACCCGCCGGTTGATTTCAGCGTCCATAATTCGCTGTTTCTAGTGGCCCATTTTCACAATATGCTTATCCCCGGAACTCTGTTTGGCATGATTGCCGGGTATATGTACTGGTTTCCCAAAGTATCCGGCTTTCGGCTGGATGAGCGATGGGGGCGGATTTCCTGGGCCTGTTGGAGCAGTGGCTTCATCATCGCCTTTTCGCCCCTCTACGTATTGGGTTTGATGGGGGCGATGCGGCGCACTGCGCAAACCTTTCAACCAGAATTCCAAATGTGGATGACGGCTGCATGGGTCGGGTCCGGGCTGATTCTTTGTGGTGCGATCGCTTTGGGTGTCCAATTCTATGTCAGCCTCAGGAAAAGGCGTGAGCTGGCCGTGCCTGCTGGTGATCCGTGGGATGGGCACAGCCTTGAATGGTGGTCTCCTTGCCCACCGCCAGAATATAACTTTGCAGTCCTGCCAAAAATTGAAGATACTGAAGCCTTCACCGCCATGAAGCGTGAAGCGCGTGCGTATATTTCCCCTGAAAATTATGAGGACATTGCAGTCCCCTGCCGCACCGCCCTGCCTGCGCTGATTGGCGTCGCCGGCTTTATATGCGCCTTCGCGCTTACATGGCACATTTGGTGGGCTGCCTTGGCGGGATTTCTGGCAATTTGGGCTTGTGTCATCCTACGCAGCTTAGAGGTCGAAACCACACGTATTATTCCGGCAGATGATGTGCGAGACGCTCATGAGGAATGGCTCAGTCTTGCCCGGTCGATTGCACCTGTCGATCGTTTTGATGAATGCCGTCCCACCAATCTTGGCCGGGCAAAAGCACTGCAATGACCACAGAAAAGATCCTTCACCCCGGAATTAACATCGGCCAGTCTGATCCAGAACAGCATATGGAAGCTGAACCGATTATGTTCGGCTTTTGGGTGTTCCTGATGAGCGATCTGGTGCTGTTCGCCTTGTTGCTGGTCACCTATAGCGCGATGAGCCTTCACGGCATTGCTGGTGGCCCCTGGCCTCAAGATATAACTGACTTAACAAGCGCGGGTATTGAAACCGCTCTGTTGCTCCTGTCCAGTTGCACATTTGCGATGGCATCGCTGGCGCAAAAATACAGTTCCCGGCAAAGCCGGCTGGTCATCTGGTTAGTGGTAACGGCTCTATTAGGGTGCGCCTTTGTGGGCATGGAGATCAGGGATTTCGCAAAACTGGCTGCCGAAGGCGTAGTGCCGCAGCGTAGCGGTTTTTTGTCAGCCCATTTCACGCTACTTGGCTGTCATGCGCTGCATGTTTCCGCCGGTATTGTGTGGATGATAATCCTGCTGTTTCAGATGCGGATCAAAGCGCTGGAAGATCTCGTCCGGCTTCGCATTATGCGGTTGGCGTTGTTCTGGCATATGCTCGATATTGTGTGGGTAGCGATCTTGACCTTCGTTTTCCTTTATGGAGCCGTGTGATGCACGATGAGAAAGCCCCTCTCAGTGGAGGTGAAAGCCCCTCTAAAGAATTTCACGATGTTGTGCGCGGCTTCATGAGCGCTGCCTTACTAACCCTAGCTAGTTTCGCGCTGATACTGTACCGCCCTGTGCCCACCACATGGCTCCTTCCAGGCATTGCGATGCTCGCTCTGGTCCAGATACTATGTCACTTCCGCTATTTTCTTCACATTGATTTGAAGAAATCACACCGGGATGATCTGCAGTTGATCCTCTTCACCGGGTTAATCCTTTGCCTCATGGTCGGTGGAAGTTGGTGGGTTATTTCAAGTCAGTTTGCCCGCATGGGGTGAGCAGGCTGTAGCTGTTCACAGAAAGCTGAAGTTTTGGAAGCGACGCTCAATCAGCACACCTTCCACCTTTATGAGCGCCATGCTTGAGCCTCCATCATCTCGAATGAACATGCGTCAAGGGCGAATGCTGAAGAGAGTAATATGTTGAGATCAAGTTTCGTAAATTCAGATGGAATCTATTCTGCTGTAATATTTTTGATAGAAATCATACTTTTTAAGTAAAAATACTTAAATGCATTGTACGTATAAGTTAACTTACTTGGTTGTTTTGAGTGCTAATTTGAAGGACCTGTAGAGCTTAATAACGGAAACGTCCCGTTCATAGGAGCTTCTCGCATGTCCACCAAAAAGCGTCGGTCCTTAAAAGGTATTTCATCTGCTCTGGCAGCGATGGCTGCAGGGGTTGCAGGCAAGGCTACCGCATCATCATCTCAAGGTGATGGAGAGCATTTGCAGGCAATGGAAGGCGTGGCTGAGTTTCATAAGCTCGCCGACGGTTCGGTGCAGGTGACTCTGGTCAATGGCGATGTTTTGAGAATTCCTTCCGGGCAATTTGACATTGATGGCCGCCAGCTTTTTGTAACCCAAAGCTATTTGGGTAATGCTGAGGTGATTAGCCAAGCCTCAACTTCTGGCGGATTTGACCTGGGCCTTGCTGGGCTGGTTACCGGTGGAGCAGGAGCCGGCCTGCTAAGCGCTGGAACCTCCAATCAGAATGAAAGCGAAGGTGGTTTTGCCACCGCCGCTGCTGTGGCCTCTCCTGCTGTTGTGAATCATGCACCTGACTTTGTTATCGGCGAAGAAATGGATGCGCGCTCAGGGGAGTTGGATGTTGGCATCGTGTCGGCTGAAGATGTTGATGGGGACCAAATCTTCTGGACTATTATCGGAGGGGACGATCAACGCTTTTTTTCGATCAACAACGAAACAGGAATGCTCTCATTTCTGACCGAACCCCAAATTGGGAGTACGGGAGATGATGATGGTGATGGGGTTTTCGAAGTAATTGTCGAAATTTCTGATGGTGACGCCGTCAATCAGCAGTTGATCTATGTATCCATTATAGAGGGAAATGGTGCGCCGGTCATAACGGGCAGCCTTAGTTATTCTCAGGCAGAAAATGCCAGTGCCATCTTCGCACTGAACGCCAGTGATCCTGAGGGGGATGCGCTGACATGGTCAATCGTGGGAGGGGCAGACGCTGCTCTATTCGTGATCGATAGCCAAACAGGCCAAGTGTCGTTTGCCACGGTACCTGATTTCGAAAATGCCACTGATGATGACAATAACAATGTTTACCAGCTCTTGGTCGCGGTGAGCGACGGTAATAAAACGACCACGGGCGCCATGACAGTGACTGTGGAAAATGCGGATGAACCACCGATCATCACGAGTTCCGCCAATTTGGCTATGGCTAGCAATAGTACTTTGGCAGGAACGATTACAGCGAGTGACCCGGAAAATGGTGGCCTGACCTTTAGGATCGTGGGCGGCGTTGATGCTGCCTTTTTCACGATAAGCTCCAGTGGTGTTCTCTCGTTTAAAAATGCGCCTGATGCCGAAAACCCCCAAGATAGCGGGGCCAACAATATTTATGACCTGACCGTAGAAGTCAGCGATGGGACAAATGTCGTCCAGCAAAACATTTCTGTGACTGTTACGGGTTCTGATTCCGGGAACTCTGCGCCAGAGATTACGAGCGGTGGTTCGGTCAGTCTGGATGAGAACACGACAGCGGTGCTGAGCGTGGTGGCCAGCGATAGTGATGGCGATAGTTTGAGCTATGCGATTGCAGGAGGTGCAGATGGAGCCTTGTTCACGATCAATGCCGCTGGTGAATTGTCCTTCAAGGCGGCGCCGGACTTTGAAAATCCGGCCGATAGTGATGGGGACAATGTCTATGATGTGATTGTGTCGGTGTCTGATGGTGTGACGACCACGCAGCAGAGCGTCACGGTGACGGTGAATGATGTCAATGATGCGCCGGTACTGACGGGTCCATCGGGTCTGAGCCTGGCGGAGAACACCAAGACTGTGGGGACGATTACGGCCAGTGATGATGAAGGGGATGATCTGACCTTCAGCCTGACGGGCGGGGTGGATGCCGATCTGTTCACGATCAATGCCACCACCGGAGCGCTGTCCTTCAAGGTGGCGCCTGATTATGAAGCGCCCGGCGATGACGATGGGGACAATGCCTATCAGCTGGAAGTGACGGTGAGCGATGGCACCACCAGCACGGTGCAGCAGATCACGGTGAGTGTGACAGATGCCAATGATGCGCCTGTCATCACCAGCAGCAATGCGGTGACCATCACCGAGAACCGCAGCAATGTGATGATTGCCAGCGCCAGTGATGTCGATAGCGGCGATACGCTCGTCTGGTCGATTGCCGGTGGGGCGGATAAGGATCTGTTCACGGTTGATAGCGCCACAGGAGCGCTCAGCTTTATCACCGCGCCCGACTATGAAGCCCCCTCGAGCTTTGATGGTGGGAATGTCTATGCGGTGGTGCTCCAGGTCAGCGATGGCAATGGCGGG
>NZ_WTYQ01000006.1 GCF_009828105.1 Altericroceibacterium indicum | reverse complement strand
CGAGTTGATCATAGCGTGTCGCGATGGCGCGGTTGATCTTGAGGCGTCCGAAGAAGCGCTCGATCTGGTTGCGCTGCTTGTAGAGTTTCCTGTCGTGCTCGATCGGCACACGGCGGTTTGATCGTCCGGGAATGACGGCCTCGATACCGCGTTCGGCAAGATCGGCGCGAATGGCGTCGGCATCGTATCCCTTATCAGCCAGTAGCGCCTTGGGTGTTTGGTCTGCCATAGCGATCAGGGCGTCATAGGCCTTGCAATCAGCGGCTTCGCCGACTGTCAGGTGGAGGGCGAGCGGTCGCCCTCGTCCATCAGCCAGACAGTGAAGTTTACTGGTGAACCCGCCCCGCGAGCGGCCAAGAGCTCTTCGACGAGTCCCCCTTTTCCGCCCGCCGCCGAAACATGGGCGCGAACCGTAGTGCTGTCGATGCTGTAGTGGCCGCTGTCCGCCATGATCTCGGCCAGTGTAACCGACACGGCCTCCCAAACCCCGGCATCGCTCCATCGCCTGAACCGCCGATAGATCGTGTTCCAGTTGCCGTATTTTGGCGGAACGTCGCGCCAGGGTGTGCCGCAGCGAAGTCGCCAGAGAATGCCGTTGATGATCGCACGGTTCTCTTCAGGACGTCGTCCGCGCCCACGGTTCGACGCATCAATCGGAAGCAACCCCTTCAAAACACGCCATTCTGCTTCGGTAAGATCACCCCGACTCAAGCCCGCCTCCAAAAGGCAGCCTTGAATCAACCCGCCATCGCAACGTCAACCAATTTGTCCACGCCGCCTAGCCAAGGGTACCTATGGTGGAAAACTCTACTTGCGAATGGTCCAGTTTTCAGGCGGCAGAGCAAGAGCACTACGAGCCCTGATTCTGAGGGTACATTACGATACAGAGGCTGATGAAGTGCTGCCCATGCATTTTTGAGGAAACCAAACAAAACGGGCGCTATTCCGGGGAGGGTGGAATAGCGCCCGCTGTCTCTTCAGGCTAACTGATGGAGAGGATTAGAAATCCGCACTCAGCGCCACGAAGACCGACCGGCCCGCCACGTCATAGACGCCCGGATAGGTGTTGCCATTGCCGAAAGAGCTGAGCAGGCCCTGAGCAATAGCAGGCGGGTCCTTGTCGAACAGATTGTTCACACCGATCCGCATGGACAGAGCATCGGTGATCTTCGCTGATCCGGTCAGGTCGAAGTAATTGTAAGCCGGAAGCTTGGAATTGATGATGTATTTATCACTACCCACCAGCAAGGTCTGGTCAGAATTGCTGCTGAGCTTGGTGCCACCGATATAGCGCCAGTTGACCGAAATCGAATAGAGATCGTTCAGATCAGAGAAGGTGATCCGGGCCTGATGGCGCCATTCCGGGCTGGGCTGACCGCAGGTTGGACCGAACAGGCCCTTGCAATCATAAGAGCCGAGGCCGGGCAGTGGTTCAGTGACCAGATCATTCAGCCAGGTACCGTCAAAGTTGAGATCGATCTGGCCCATGTCGGTTGGGATGCGATAGGTTGCACCAAGATCGATACCTGATGTCTTGAGCGAACCGGTGTTCTGTGTGGTGGACTGAACATAGCCTTCGGCACCAAACAACACGCCCGAACGTGGATCGCGATGGAACAGGCTGCAGAAGTAAGGATCACCCGTTTCCGTGCACTGATTGATGATCAGTTCTGCTGAAACGGAGGAGATGTAATCCTTTACCTTGATGTTGAAGTAATCGGCCGTCAGCGTCAGGCGCGGGATCGCGCGGGGCTGAAGGACGAGGCCAACAGTGTAGGTATCAGCCGTTTCAGGCTTCAGATCAGGGTTGCCGCCACCGAGCGCAGAGCAGGTGTTGGCCGGGCATTCAAACACGCTGCCATATTGTGCCGGGTCGAGACCCGTGGCGACGCATTGTTCGAGCGACGCTGTGGGGGAGGAACCGGAGCAGGGGTCTTGCCCGGATACGTTGCCGACCGATTGTGCGGCGTAAAGCTCCGAGATATTCGGTGCGCGAATGGCCCGGTTGTAGCTGGCGCGCAGACGCAGATCAGGGATCGGCGCATAGACCAGCGCGGCTTTGTAGGTCGAAACCTTCTTGGCAAGGTTGGAATAGTCGGACAGACGATAGCCACCCGTGATGGTCAGCTCGTCCGCCATGGGCATGTCTTGAATGATCGGCACCTGAACTTCGGTGTAGAACTCAGTGACGTTAAACTTGCCTTCGCTGTTGTTGGTCCCCTTGGCGATAGCCAGCGCATCGGCTTCAAACAGCAGCGTTTCGCGGCGATGTTCAACCCCGAAAACAGCACCGATACCCTGCGATGCCCATGGGCTGACGATACCATAATTGGTGAGATCAGCGCTGATATTGCCAGACAGGACGGTTTCCGTATCTACACCGCGCGTGAAGGTTGGCGCGTAGATATAGTTGAAGGCGTCTGCACTGATGTTGTTATAGCCGAACACGTCAAGCGGAACGCATTTGGGATCGGACCCGTCCACGACAGACTGGCAGGTCGGAACGCCATTCACATCAACCACGAGCAGGCCGTTCTTGGCTTTGGCCGGGTCGATATCGTTCTGGTAGTTTTCCTGGAAAAGCACGCGTGAATACAGGACATTGGTGTCATAGGTGATGCCATCGGCAATTTCACCTTTGACACCGCCGGACACGCGGTAGTCGGTGTGGCGCAGGCTGTCGCGGCGTGGGCGGGCATCACCGGCTACCGGGCGATAACCGATGAACAGATCCTGCGTTGCCGCCGTACCATAAGCGCTGCCGCAAAGCTGCTGGCCTTGTGATGCGCTCATCAGCGGGTTGTTGCAGTTGATGGTGTAGGTTTCACCCTGCCACAATGCGGATGGTGCAACCTGGCTATAGGTGTGGTCATCCATGAACATGAAGCTGCCGTAGATTTCAGCGGCAGGGGTCACTTCATAGTGGGCAAAGGCGCCGGCGGTGAAACGTTCATCCGAACGCTGGAAGTAATTGAGTGGCGCATAATTGTAGGTGAAGTCGCTGCCATAAGGCACCCAGGTCTTCTGGCCATCCTTGGTGTTGTTCAGCCGAAGGCCGGCACTGGGCCCGGTGAGAGGCTGAAACAGACCATATTCATTGTTACTGGAACCACCGCAGACATAGCCGGTGCGGTCTGCATTGGGATCAAGTGCGCAAGCCGAAACGTCGCGGTCTGCCTGGACAATCGGTTTGACTTTACGATAGCCGAAATAGGCTGTGACATTGCCACGGTTGTCGGCGAAATTGGTGCCCATGGCGATATTGGCATCAAATTTCTCGCCATCGATCGGTGATTTGTCGGCTTTTTCATAGCCATAATCATCAAGCAACGAACGACGTGCGCTGTTGTTGTTGCGATGCATGGAAAAGCCATATTGCGCGTCCATGTGAACGCCTTCGAGATTGTCCTTCAGGATGAAGTTGACGACACCCGAAACAGCATCTGAACCGTAAACCGCAGAGGCACCGCCAGTGACGACATCAATCCGTTCCACCAGGGAGGACGGAATGAAGTTCACATCGGTCGCCTGAACTGGCAGCAGACGCTGACCGTTGACGAGAATGAGGTTGCGGTTGGAACCAAGATTGCGAAGGTTGATCTTTGCAGTGCCGTCTGCCCCGTTGGACACGTTTTCATTCGCATCTGGCGTCACCATCGGCATGCGGTTGAGCACGTTTTCGATGCTGACAGCGCCCTGCTGCTGAATTTCCTGTGCACCAATTGCCGTAATCGGGCTGGCGCTGACTGTGCCGGGATTCTGAATGCGCGTGCCGGTAACGATGATGGCATCTGCTTCGGATGCACCACTGTCGACATTCTGCGCCTGAGCCGCCGCTGGCGTTACAAGAGCTGCTGCAGCGACCGTGAAAGCGGCACAAGTGCTATAAAAGTACCCTTTCTTTATCTTGGACATAATTTTGCTTCCCCATCTGAACCTTTAACGCAGGGAAATATGCCACAAATTTTTAAGATATCAAATATATTATACGATACGAGGTCAGTTTGGCGTAAATTGGGTGACATTCCTGCGGTCTGGGGTGCTAAATTGTGTGCAATTCATCCGCCCCTGGCGATGAAAAGGGCGGGCCAGTCATCTGTTCGCAGTGTGGGTAAAAGATAAAAATGCATTTCCCGGTTGCACGATTCGGGAGAGCAAGTGAAAGAGTAGGACATGAGCGACGATCAGACCCCGGCGAAACCCTCCCAATCCTCCAAAACTGCCCATGGTGGAGAAGGGCCGCTCAATCCGCAGCGCCGTCTGGTGCTTGGTGGAATTGCCGCAACCCTGGGCGCCGCCTCCATCACCGTGGACGCGCAAGCCGCGACAAAACGCAGTGCGGACAAGCCCCGAAAAGCCGAAGAAGTAGACCGGGCGCTGGCTGCGGCGATTGACACGGTGGTGGTGATTTTTGCCGAAAACCGCAGTTTCAATAATCTCTTCGCGGATTTTCCGGGGTTGGAGCAGCCGCTGTCTGAACTACCGGAAGAGCGTATGGCGCAGCGGGACCGAGATGGGTCCGTGCTTCCCCGCCTGCCGAAAATCTGGGGCGGTCTGGTGTCCAACCCGCAGACTGTGGAACATCGCGAATATCTGATTGGCGAAGATGATCTGGGGCCCATCGCCAATGCGGCTTTTGAATTGCAGACGCCCGAAGGTGATCCGCTGCCTCATGGGCTGATTACCCGCGACCTGGTCCATGCCTTCTACCATAATCAGATGCAGATTAATGGCGGCAAGAATGACTATTTCGCCGCCTATGGCGATAGTGGCGGGCTGGTGATGGGCCGTTATGGCGATATGCGCGCCAATTTCCGCCTGTGGCAGATCGCGCGCGATTACACCTTGTGCGACAATTTCTTCATGGGTGCCTTTGGTGGGTCTTACCTCAACCATCAATATCTCGTCGCGGCGCGCCCGCCTTATTATCCTGATGCCAACAAAAGCCCCGCGAAGGGCAAGATTGCCCAATTGGAAGGCAATGATCCCAAGGGCACACGGCTGAAGCTGGACCCGCGCAGCCCGGCGAGCGCTCTGGATGGGCCGGCGCGGTTTGGCCCCAGCACGATCAGCCCGGATTTCTACACGGTCAACACCATGTTGCCGCCCTATGCGCCGACCTATCTGCTTGACCCGGATCGCCCCGGCTATGCGGATTGGAATGATGAGCATACCTGCCCACCGCAGGAACATAAGACCATTGGTGACATGTTGAGCGCCAAGCAGGTCGATTGGGCATGGTATGCCGGGGGCTGGGCCGCTGCGCTGGAAGGGGAGGGCACAAGCAATGACTTCCCCTCCCGCCCGAATTTTCAGCCGCATCATCAGCCATTTAACTATTATGCGCAATTCGGCCCCGGCACGGCGGCGCGGGCAAAACACCTGCGCGACGGCGGGATGGGTGACACGGCGCGAACCAACCACTTCCTTGCTGATGCCGAGGCGGGTAAATTGCCGCCGGTGGCCTATTATAAGCCACAGGGCAATCTCAACATGCACGCCGGCTATTCCGATGTGGATTCCGGTGACCGGCATATTGCGGTGGTGGTCGATGCCCTGCGCGATAGCCCGCAGTGGGACCGGATGCTGGTGGTGATTACCTTCGATGAAAATGGCGGATGGTGGGACCATGTTGCCCCGCCCAAGGGCGACCGTTGGGGGCCAGGCACCCGCATTCCGGCGGTGATCGTCTCACCCCATGCGAAGAAGGGCTATGTCGATCATACGATCTATGACACCGGATCTATCGCGCGGTTCATTACGCGGCGCTTTGGCTTGCAGAAATTGCCGGGTCTGGTGGAACGTGAAGAGGCGATGAAAGCCGCTGGCGGCCCGCCGCCGGGCGATCTGACCGGGGCTCTGAACATTTAAGGGCTTGCCCGGAGTTCATCCCCGAGGTTAATTACGCTGCGTCGCAGCATAAACCGCCTCTCTTATTTTGACCAAGGATGTCTTCATGCCTACTGCTCTCGTCACCGGTTCTGCCGGTTTTATCGGTTCCTTTGTGTGCCGCAAATTGCTGGAGGAAGGCTGGCGGGTGATCGGGCTGGATTGCATGTCCGATTATTATGAAGTGGCATTGAAAGAACGGCGTGAAGCCAATCTCCTCAATTACGACGATTATCGCAGCGTGCATGACAAGGTGGAAACGCCCGGTCTTTTGATGCAGCTTTTCGCTGAAGAAAAGCCCGATGTGGTGGTGCATCTGGCGGCGCAAGCAGGCGTGCGCTATTCGATTGAGAACCCGCGTTCCTATCTGGAAAGCAATATCGTCGGCACGTTTGAACTGCTGGAAGCGGCGCGCGCTCATCCGCCGAAGCATCTGCTGCTTGCCTCCACCTCATCGGCCTATGGCGCGAATGAGGAAATGCCTTATCGTGAAACCGACAAGGCGGACCATCAGATGTCCTTCTATGCGGCAACCAAGAAATCGACCGAAAGCATGGCGCATAGCTATGCCCATCTGTTCGATCTGCCGATCACCATGTTCCGCTTCTTCACGGTCTATGGCCCATGGGGACGGCCGGATATGGCATTGTTCAAATTCACCAAGGCGATCCTCGAAGGCAAGCCGATCGACGTCTATAATCACGGCGATATGAAACGGGACTTCACCTATGTGGAAGATCTCGTCCATGCGATCCGCCTGCTGATCGATGCGGCACCGGTGCGGCCTGAGAATGGGGAAGTGAAAGCGCATGACAGCCTTTCCCCCGTGGCGCCGTTCCGGGTAGTGAATATCGGCAACTCCGATGCGGTCCAGCTCGTCGATTTCATCGAAGCGATTGAGAAAGCCGTGGGCAAGAAAGCAGAACGCAATCTGATGCCGATGCAGCCGGGCGATGTGCCCGCAACCTGGGCCGATGCCACCTTGTTGAAAGAGCTGACCGGCTATGCTCCACGGACGGCCGTGCCCGAAGGCGTAGCCAATTTCGTGCGCTGGTATCGCCAATATTACGCCATTTGATCGGCCAATAAGACTGGCGGCGCGGCCCATACAGGGCACGCCGCCAGATCGCTTTATTTGAACAGGCGAGGGGCAAAATCGTTGAGATATTGCCGCCAATTGGCCCAGGTGTGGCCGCCTTTACTTTCGTGATAGGTGTATTTGATGCCATATTTATCGAAGATGCCGCGCGTTGGGGCAACAGTTGCGTAGAGGAAATCGTCCTTGCCGATGGCATAATACATCAGCTTCAAATCTCTTGCGGCTTTCTTTAGCGCGGCATCATTCTGCGCTTCGTAAGCGGTCACCTGATCGCCTGCATCGCCAACGCCCAGACCCATCGAAAACACTCCGATATAATGGAACAATTCCGGGTGGGTGATGCCATTGCGGATCGTATGTGCGCCGCCCATGGAAAGCCCCGCCATTGCACGATTATCAGCATTTTCAATCGTGCGATAATGGCTGGCAACATAGGGCATCAGATCTTTCAGCATGTCGTTGCCGAAGTCATTATTGGCCAGCAAATCCTCCCCTTTGCGGGGTGGGGTGTGGCCAAAGGGCATGACCACAATCATCGGCTTGGCCTTGCCGCTGGCAATCAGATTATCAAGAATGTAATTGGCATGACCAACCGAGGTCCAACTGTCATCGCTATCGCCTGCGCCATGCACCAGATAGAGCACCGGATAGTTTTTGGCGTCCTTCATATAGCCGGGCGGAGTGTAGATATGCGCGCGGCGTTCCGTGCCGAGCGTATCCGACCAATAATGCACCGTGCTCACCGCGCCATGCGGCACATCCTTGTGATAGGCCTGAAAAGCGCCCGCTGGCCCCGGCACTTCCATCACGGAATCAACGCCGATCCGCTCTTCCGAAAAATTCGTGGCCAGGGGATCGGGCACACGCACCCCATCGACCTGAAAGTTAAACCGATAGGTATCGGCGGGGAAAGGCTTGTCCGTGGTGACGCTCCACAAACCGCCCGGGCCTTTCTGCATGGGGAGGCCAACGGGTGAACCCGGAGGAAAACCCATCGGGATCACTTCGGCCACATCACTGCTGATCACGCGGACGTCTCGCGCATCCGGTGCGCACATGCGGAAGGTGACACGGCCATCATCATGTATTTCGACTGACTGATAATCGGGCATGGCAAAGAAGCCTTGCGGGGCACAGCTTTGGGCTCCGTGATCCTGAGCCAGCGCCGGTTGGCCGAGCGCCAGCGTCAACGCGAAGCTCAAAAGCCCGCCAGAAATGAAGTGGATAGGTTTCATAAGGGATCTCCAAAAGGCTTGGGGGCCGAAGGGGTTATTTGAACCAATTGCCGACGGGCTGGCCGTTCACGAATAATTGCCGATGGGTGACATCTCTTATTTCAAACTGACCCTTGGCCAAAGCTTGCTCACTTTCCTTCACCTGCTCACTGTCGGGATAGCTATTGAGTTCTGGAGCCGCTCTCCATGTGCCATCCACGCGTTGCCAGAGGCGAACAAAGGTTCCTCGTACGATAATCGCCTCTGCACTGCCCGCTTCATAGATGATCGTACAAGAGCCAGAAAATCCGCAGGCATCGTAAGTTTGTAATTGCTTGTGCAAATCAGGCGGTAAGTCGACCTTCTGCGGCAGGATGTTCAGGCGTGTTTCGTCAATCGGCTGTTCGGCAGACTTCTTATGGAGCGTTTGCAGTTCCCAGCGATTTTTGGCCTTGAAAGCCTCTGCTGCGGCTTGGCGGATTTCAGCGGTGCTGCCTTCTTTGGCGAGGCGGCGAGTTGCCTCCACGCCTGCCTTCCCAAAATCAAAGCGCAAGGCGACCCAGTCGAATTGATCGGCGGGTGTTGTGCCATTTTTGAGGCGTGCGAGCTGATCCGCTGTCGACAGGGCACCGAAATGCAGAAACGGTGTGGAAAGGACAAACGCCACTCCGCACAGGGCGATGGCAAGGCGCAAATTCGCGCGGCGAATATGGCCTGCCGCCCGGAGCCGCCCCCCTATGATGGACACCAGATAGGCCAGCCCATAGGCACAAGCGATGGCGATAAACACCACAGCCCAGATCCGGTCTGGCGTCAGGCCATATTGATGGATGCGGCTGCCGGTGGAAATGGCCGCAATCAATGCGAGTGGCAACATGACCACGCCCAATGCCAGCGCACTGAGGCGAAGGATGAGGTGCTGTGAGGCTTGTTCATCCGTGTCCCCAATAACAGCATTGGTAAGGCAGAGCGCGCCTATCACACAGCCAAGAAGGATCGGGGTGGTGGACTTGGTGGTTTCCCACAAGGGGGTGAGGCCAGTGAAGGGCAGGGCGATGATGAAGGCGATGAGGCCCAATGCCAGAACCGGCGCCAGCACGGCGAGTACGGTTGTGGCCACCCGCTGCAACAGGCTGAGAATATGTTCACGATCGCGCAGAAGAGCGACAGCAGCCCCGAGCGCCGCGCCACTCAGAACCAGTACCATCCAATCCTTCGCCAGTAGATCATTGAGCGCATGGATGCCGATAAGCTGGAATAAGGCACCCAGCAGAAAGGCCATCAGCCATGTCACACCAACAAAGGCCCATGCGGCAAACCACAGAACCACATTGGCCCAGGCATATTGGTAGGCTGTGGCATAGGGAATATGCCAAAGGTCTTGCCGGTTGCGGTATTGGCCGCGCCATGCCTGAAACAGGGGCGCTGCAATGGCCGTGCACAGCAATCCGCAGCCAAGCTGCCAGAACCCATCCTGACCGGAGAAGGTCCGGGGCGCGTTCCAGTAAACTGCCATGGCCACAATGACCCCGCTCAGAGTGGCAAAGGCAAGGCTCCAAAGGATGCGGCGGCGCTCCACCAGTACGGCGAACATGAACCCCGCAACGCTGAAAAATGCTGCCGCCATTGAGCGCGTGGTGGTAACAGGATGGCCGCGATCTGGTGTCAAAAGGACATGCAAGGCGAGCCCGATAAGAGCGCCGAGCAAAGCCAGCCCCCAGGCCCGAAGCGGCCAGCCTGGTGCATCATTTCTCCCCGGTGTATCTTGCAGAAAGCTATTGTCTTCAGGAGAAATTGGCGCAGGCATGAATGTCTTTCAGCGAAATTGAAGACGCGCCACCTGAAATTCAAACAACACGCCTTCAAGCAAGCTAAACTATTGGACAGTCATGATCCATAGAGCAATTCTATTTCAATTGTTGAAACAGATCGGCCGATTACTCCACCGCTTCAGTGTAATAGACGTCCACGTCAATTTCGTCTTCCATTCGCGCCACGGTGGTGGCCACGGCGAGGTCGCCGGTGACGTTTACCACGGTGCGCATCATGTCGAGCACGCGGTCAAATGGGAAGATGAAGCCCACGATCAGCGCAGTCTGTTCATTGGTAACGCCGATGGTGCCCAGCACCACGGTCAGGAGGAAGAGCGAGGCTGAGGGCACCGATGCCGTGCCGACCGACACCAGCGTGGTGGTCAGCGCAATCATGGCATAATCGTAGAAATTGAGATCAATGCCGAAAATCTGCGCGGCAAAAATGGTGACAGCGGCGACATAAAGCGCGGTGCCGTCCATATTCACTGTCGCGCCCAGCGGCAGGATGGAGGAGGCCACCGGGCCTCTGATGCCCAGATTATGTTCTGCGCAAGAGAGGCTGACGGGCAGGGTGCCTGAACTGGAGGAGGTGGAATAGGCCACCAATTGCGCGTCGACGATGCCCTTGAAGAAGGGGAAGATTTTCAGCCTGCCTGCAAAACGCACCAGCGGCCCGTGAACCAGCAGCATGTGGAGGAAACAGCCGAGATAGACGGTAATCGCCAGCAGGAAGATGTTGAGGAATGTCGATACACCGGCCGTTCCCATCACCACCGCGATCAGGGCAAATACGCCAAAGGGTGCGCATTCCATCACGATATGGGTGATCTTGAGCATCACTTCGGCCGCACCTTCGAACAGATTGCCCAGAGTCTTGGCCTTGTCACCCGCCATCAAGATCCCCGCGCCCACCATGATGGCAAAGAAGATGATTGCCAGCACATCGGCTTGTGCAAAGGCGGCAAAGGGGTTTTCCGGGACAATCGACAGCATCCGTTCGGTGAGGCTGACTTCGCCTTCAAAGCCCTTGGGGGCAATGCCCACCAGTTCCACCCCGATACCGGGGCGAATAATGGAGGTGACAGTGATCCCGATGATAATCGCAAACAAAGTCGTCACCAGATAGAGCCCGAAAGCCTTGATCCCGATAGAGCCAAGCCGTTTGGGATCATCCATGGAGACCACACCTGCCACCAGTGTCACGAAAACCAGCGGTACCACCAGCATTCGGATCAGGCGGATAAAGAGATCACCGACCCATTGGATAGCGGTGATGGAATCGCCTGCAATCAGGCCGACGATGGCCCCCAAAATAAGGGCCGCAGCAATCCGCTTCCACAAGGTGATGGCGAACCATTTTTGAACGATGCTCGTCACTATATTCCCCCAGGGGTGGCGACCGTCACGGCCGCATTCCATCTCGTATATCCTCATGCCTATGAGGGCGAACCCCCATCAGGCAAGAACAGAATGAAAGATTCCAAGCGTCAGGGGTATTGTTATACGTGCGAGGATCGCCCGGTCGGGCTGGCGATGGCAGTGGTTTTGAAATGACAACGGCCCCCTCATGCGTTGGATTGTTCCCTGCATAAGACGAGGCTTGCACATTGGCCCTCACCTCTGAGAGGAAATTCTTCTCTCAAGGGTAGGGTGGGGATGCGAGCAGCCACCTGCATCCCCGTGGGCTCTTCAGGGCTTGTGCAAAACCACCTCATCCAGTGGTGCGCCGGTGGCGGTGAAGGCGCGATAGGTCAGCCTGTCAGCCTCTACGTCGATCACCTGATAGGCTTGTGTATGCGAGGCAGACTTTTTGGCCCATGCGAGTGGGGCAACATCATACATTTTAGGGCCTGCCACGGATACGGCATAGGTCGACCCGGCATCATCCGCCGCCGGGCCGTCCGGGCCGATGGCTCCGCGTGCATAGCCGTGGTCATGGCCTTGCAGCACCAGATCAACGCCATATTTGTCGATCAAGGGCTTCAATGCGGCGCGGACCTTGGGATTGTCCCGATCCGGTTCGCTGGAATAGAGCGGGAAGTGGAGGAAAATCACGGTCCAGTGATTGGGGTTTTTCGCCAGCAATCCATCGAGCCACTGGATGATTGCCTTGCGCGCTACAGGATCACGATCCACCTGCATGGAATCGACCGAGATCAGCCGCAGGCCCTGATAATCGGTGAACCAATTGGTTTCCGCCAGATCCGCCATGCTGGGTGGGCCATTCTCCGGCAAAGTGAACTGACGGCGCCACTGGCCATTGATGGATGAACCGGCACGGGCCTTTTCATCCTTTACATATTCGTGATTGCCCGGCGTCGGCATTTGCGGGGTCTGGGCATAGAGGAAGCCGCCCGAAGCAAACCATTCACCCCATTCCTTATCGCTATCATGGCGATTGATAAGATCGCCTGCATGGATCACGAAAGCGGCATCGCCGGCATGACGAAAAGCCATACGCAATGTGCGGGAGGCTTCTGAAAGGACATTGTTCTGCATGTCCCCCAGATAGATGAAGCGGAAGGGGGCAGGCGCGGCGCTGGCGGTGCGAAACTGGAACCATTCGGACCAATGCGTGCCATCGCCCACGCGATAGGCGTAGACCGTGGCAGGTTCGAGGCCGGTCAGCGTGGCCGAATGATAGGCAGCATGGAAATTCGGATCTTCGCGCACGGCCAATGTGGCATCATCGGTGATCGCATCCACGATCATGGGCGTTTTCACATAATCGGGCGATGCGGTGGCTCTGGCATATTGCACCTTGCCCTGAAGGCCGGGGGCAGAACGCCAGGTGATCGCCATTTCATGCGCAGTGTCCTGCGTCAGATTGAGGATGATCCGTTCAGGCAGAACCGACGCAGGGTCCAACGCCGGTTCTGCCTGATCCTGCGCCCATGCGGGCACAGGAAGGGCGGTGGGGAGAGCAGCGCCTATCAGCGCTGCCCCCAGCATCAGGTGAGAGAGTGTTTTCATCGGATCGCTCGCAATCAGAAGATGAGGTTGAGGCCGAAAGTGATGGAGCGGCCATTCTTGATATAGGCCCGGCTCGCACCCTTGCCGGAAGAGACGGTGTTCCAATAAGTATGGCTGTCGAACAGGTTCTGGATCTGCACTGACACAGCCGATTTCTTGAAGATCGCCTTGCGGAAGGTGAGATCGACGAAAGAGTAATCCTGTTCATAAGGATTGTTGCCGAAGTCGTTGATCCCGCCCATAAATTCGGACTGATAGTTCCACGCGCCGTAGATTTCCCAGCCATCACGCTCCCAGAAAACCTGCAAATTGGCGATGG
Organism: Altericroceibacterium indicum; assembly: GCF_009828105.1. Taxonomy (GTDB): domain Bacteria; phylum Pseudomonadota; class Alphaproteobacteria; order Sphingomonadales; family Sphingomonadaceae; genus Altericroceibacterium; species Altericroceibacterium indicum. The sequence continues at coordinate 149,323 of NZ_WTYQ01000006.1, read as the reverse complement.
TTTCGGGTGTTTCCATCAGTGGCAGCGTGTAGCCTTCCGGATGCCATGACAGGCCCGTCACTGCCTTGGAGCGTTGCAGTGTCAGATTGCCGCCAAGGCCCAGCGAACTGAACACACCGGGCAACCAATGCAGCAATTGCTGGCCCGAAAGCTCGATGCCGTAAACTTGTGCCCAATCGCCATTGTTGGGCATGGAGATAATCACACCATCGGGCGATTCATTCTCCCCCACCGTGCCATGGCGGATATTGCTGGAGGAGGAGCGGAAGAGGAAGTTGTTGATATGTTTGTAAAATAGTGCGGCGGAATAAGCACCTGATTTACCAGCGTAATGTTCCAGTGACATATCCAGATTGACCGACCGCAGCGGTTTCAGATTGGGGTTGCCCTGTTCGATGGCGATCAGTTCCCAATCGCTGGTCGGATTTTGCACCCCATCGCCATCGGGATCGACATTATAGCTATATTCCCGTGCTGAACTCATCCGGGCGATGTCTGGCCGGGCAAAGCTGGTCCATGCCGCCGCACGCAGAAGGGTGGTGCTTGACAAGGTCCAGTTGAGATGGAGCGAGGGCAGGATATTGGTAAAGCTGCTGGTGTCGGTGGAGAAGCGCGCGCCCTGCACCTGATCCATTACCCAGGCGTCAATATTGTTGCGTGTATGTTCAACCCGGACACCGCCGATAAGCTGGGCATTGCCGAAGTGGGCGGTGGCCATCACATAGCCCGCCAGCACCCGTTCTTCGAATTTGAAGCTGTCTTCATTCGACATGACAGAGTCTGCCGGGTTGACCGCAAAACCTTCGAAAATCTCGCTGTCGCCATTTTCGGCGCGCTGGAGTTCGGCCAGCATCTTGCCATTGTCGATCGTCGTGCCGAGGCGATAAAGCCCGCTATAGGTGCCGCCAAACAGGCTGGTAATCTCTTTGCCGTAAAAGTCGGAAAAATCCGCCAGCGTTCCATCGGCATCGAGGTTGAGGAAGGAGCCTTCATAGGTCTTGCGGCGGGAATCGTAATATTTGCCGCCAAATTTGACCGATTCCAGCCAATCGGAAGCAGGCTCCCACAAGGTGTTGAACTGGGCCTGCCACAATTTCTCGCTCGATCCGCCGACTTCGCCTTCCAGCCCGTTAAAGGCATATTGCGACGGGTCCTGCACGCCTTCCATGCCCGCATCAGTCAGCAGCCATTTGGGGAAGCGGGAATCTTCGGAGCTGGAGAAATACACGCCCTTATTGCCGCGCCAGCCATATTTGTCGGAGCGGAACTCCAGCTCATAGCCATCATCGAGATCATCTTTGGATTGCGAATAAGAGACATCGTAATCCAGCGTAATGGCCCCAAGACGTGAGACGCCGCCGACATTGGCCGATGCCAGATTACCGGTTTCGCGCGATCCTTCCCAGAAGCGGCGGAGGCGGAAGCCCTGCGGGTCCCATTTGCCTGAACCGCCTGCCAGGCTGTAATAAGAACGGGTGGAACGGTCGGCGTCGCTGATGATGCCATCGCCATCGCGGTCTACGATCTGATCGACCGTATAGCCATAGATGCGGCCCAATGTTTCATCCGTGCGCAGGATATTGTCTTCCGGTTGCAGCAGATCGGTGGCGCTCTTGTCCTTCTGCACCAGACGGGCGGAGTTCTTGCTGGTATCGTTGCGGAAGTTCAGGCGGTTGAGAAATTCTTCCTTCTGATAGGTATTATACTGGCCGCGAAGGTGAAAATCGTGATTGTCAGAGCGGAAATCGAGGCTGGCATTGGTGCCCCAGCGCTTCACATCGGTTTCCCCAAAGCCGAGATTCATGCCGCGCATGACAAAGCGGTTCGGGTCCCACCCCAGTGTTTCGCTGTCTGCATACCAGGTGTCGGGCTGATTATCACCATCGACGCCGTTTTGTTCAAATTGCGATTTCCTCCGGCTCCAGCTCCCTGACACGAAGAGGCCCCAATGGTCGTTGAACTGGCGGGAGAGGGCACCGGAAATCTGGCCTGATTTGCGGTCATCATATTTGTCGAGAAAGCCACCTTCCAGCGACAGGCGGGCATAGGTCGGGTCCTGATCGAAAGCCGTGGGCGTTTCGATATCAATGGAGCCTCCCAGCGCATCGCCATCCCGGTCTGGCGTCAGCGTTTTGAAGACGGTGATCTCCTTGATCCCGTCTGGTGGAAGCACCGACAGGCGCACGCCGCGAAAGAAATTATCATCGCGTGAACCGGCCCCGCCGATCCGCACGCCATTCATGGTGTAATTATTGAGTTCGGTCGAAAGGCCGCGCACGGTGATGCGGTCCCCTTCACCGGTGGTGGCATCGCGCACGGCGTTCACACCGGGCAGGCGGGCGAGTGATTCCGAGACATTATTGGCGGGCAATTTGCCCATATCATCGGCTGATACGGTGTCGGAAACGACGCGGTTTGTGCGTTTGATGTCGAGCGATTTTTGCACCGCGCCAATGAAGCCATTGACGATAATCTCGCCATTTTCATCTACCTCACTGGTGGGGCCCGTCACGCTTTGGGGCTCTGGTTGTGCTGGCGGCGTGGTGCGGCTTGCTTTGGCCGGTTGCGGGGCCATGGCCGCAGGACGCACGATGATCGTGCTGCCCTGAACTTTGGTTTCCACATTAGCCCCGCTGACCATAATAGCTAATGCTTGCGAAGCAGACATTTTACCCGAAACAGACTGGCTGCGACGGCCGCGCAAAGCATCGGGCGAGGCGGAAACCTGCATACCTGTGATGCGCGAATATTGCTGCAAGGCCCGGGCGAGATCCTGCGCCGGAATGGCGAAGCTATATTGGCTGGATGTCGCGGCTTGTGCTGCCGGTCCTATGGCAACACAGCTCAGGCCAGCAGAGATAATGGCCAGTGCCGAAGCACAGGACCGGAGGCTATTGAAGCGGTACATATATTCCCCCACACGAAATGTGAATTCGGTGGGAAGACGGAGAAACAGCGCCAATCCCGACAAATAAATTTTGTTACGTTTTCATGGCTTTACCGCGTAAATTTGATGACACTTCGCAGATGCAAAATATCATGAGTTTACCGTGAGATAGCGTAATGGTCGCCCGCTTTGCGCCATGTGAGATTATAGGTCACGGCCAGCGCATCGAGCACGGCTTCGGGCTTTGATATCTGATAGCGCCCGCTCACCAACAGGTTGCCCAGCGCCGGATCGGCCAGCGTAACGCGTGTGGCGGACACACGGTTAAGCTGTTCGATCAACTGGCTGACCGGCGTATCCATCGCATCATACCAGCCATCGACCCACGCTGGTGCAGAGCCGATCGGTTCGGGCAGGCTGCGCACACGGTCTCCGGCAATTTCCAGCCCGGTGCCTGCGGGCAATCGCCATTGTCTTCCGGCTCCGGCATGAACGCCCACAAGCCCGCGGAAGACCTGCACCGCCACGGTGCCGTCGCTTCTGCGGTCAATGTCGAAGGCGGTGCCCAGAACTTCGACCTGCGCGGTGCCCATATCGACGGAAAAGCTCCGTATCTTTTCATGAGCGACATCGAAGAAGGCTTCGCCTTTTTCGAGCTTCACTTCGCGTGACCAGGGAGTCAGGCGCAGATCCATCACCCCGCCTCCGCTGAGCGTGACGTGGGAACCGTCAACTAGCGCAAATTGACGAGCTTCTCCCTTGCGTGCCTCATAATGCACCCTGTCAATCAACAGGTTGGAAGCCAGTGGAACAGCGAATATCAGGCACAGCACCGCCGCCGCCATGGCGCTGGCCATCATGCGATGGCGGGCCAGCCATGACAGCGGATCATTGTCATTGGGAACGGCGGGCAGGGGCGGGGAGTCCCCGGCTTCCTGCAAGGCGTCTTCAAAACCATCTGATTGCCACAGCGCCTGCATCCGCGCGTAGCTTTCCACATGGCGTGGGTCGGTCGTGATCCAGCGATCAAATTCGGCAGCCAGTTCGCTGCTGAGGACAGACCGGCTCATCCGTTCCACCCAGATCGCGGCCATGCGATCAACGGTATAGAGTTCGGGCGGCATTCCTATTCTCCCACCGGCTCAATGCCGGCCCGTTCAAAGGCTTGCCTGAGATCGACAAGCCCACGGGTAATGTGTTTTTCGACCGCTTTGCTGCTCATCGAGAGGTCGTTCCCGATGGCACGGCAGCTTTCCTGGCGAAGGCGGCGGCGAATGATGACTTCGCGGCGCAAAGGCGGCATCCGCCGCAGGCAGGAGGAGAGCACTTCCACCGCACGGCGGCTATCCAGCACCCGGTCGAGTGAAGGCGCATCGCAGGGCCAATCTTCATCCAGATCGCCAGATTGGCGGATTTCCCGGCGGTTTGTGTCCACCATCAGATTGTCCGCTATGCGAAAAGCGAGAGCAAATATACTGCCGATCGCTTGCGTTTCGCGCAAGGCGATCAACCGGAGGAGCACATCTTGCGCGATATCATCGGCCATATCTGCGCGGCCCGTGCGGGTGCGGACATAGCGGCGAATGGCTTCGCGGATGGCGGGCCAGTCTTCCAGCTCGCCGGGGCTCTTTGCCTTGGTGGTGATTGGCATGGTGCCCTCAATGATCGCCAGGCCCCACGCGCTAGGCACGGTCTATGACAGTTTTGCGAAATAGGAGAGAAAATCTATTGGGGTGCAATTTTGGAAAGGATGCCTCAAAAACCCACGCAATTCCGGGGTTTTTGATACTGTGGTCACTGGCAATGATGAAAATAATGCAACATCAGATGCATTTTTAGCGCTTGTTGTCTTACGCTGTCTGGCCCAAAAGGAACTCGCCTTTTCAGGCATCCTCTCCCAAAACTTTTCAGCCCGGTCTTTATGGCCGGGCTTTTCTTTGCCTGTTTTCCGGATGAAGCGGATAGTGATCGAATGGCTTTGCGAAGCTCCACGAAAATTCTATCGGGGGTTTGTGAGAGTGACCGAATCCGATTGAGCCGTTGTCCGAAGATCAATCCCCCCAGGGCCTCGAAGCTGCCTTCATGGCTAACCGCTTGCGTTTGCTGCGGTTTTTTGCTGCGCGTGGGGCAGGCGATGGGGCGGAAGACTGCTTGCAGGAACTGTGGCTGAAGATTTCTGCGGCTCATAGTGGCCCGGTAGCAGCGCCGGAAAGCTACCTTTTCCAGATGGCCAACCGCTTGATGATCGATCGCTATCGCTCTGCCAGACAGGCTGAAAAGCGCGATCTGGAATGGAGCGCAGCCACCAGTGGCGACGGGCATGATATATCCGATGCGCCATCGGCCGAGCGCGTGTTGGTGGCCCGGCAATATGCTGCTCTTGTGGCCCAAGAGATTGAAAAGCTTGGTGAAAGACCTGCGGCTATCTTTCGCCGCCATCGGGTGGATGGGGTCCCTCAGCGCGATGTCGCGGCGGAATTTGGCGTCAGCCTCAGCACGGTAGAGAGTGACCTAAGGCGTGCCTACAGCACCCTAAAGGCACTGAAGGAGCGTTTAAATGAGGCTTGAGAGCATCGTCTCCGTCTTATGGTCAGGAGGCCCGAAATATGGCGCATGACAATTCGATCCGCGAAGAGGCAGTGGCCTGGGCTGTGCGCACGAGCGATCCCGCTTTTGCCGATTGGGACAGCTTTACCCAGTGGCTGGAACGCAATCCCGCCCATGCGGAAATTTACGATGCGGTGATGGCCGATGTGGATGAAGCGGCGGAGGCTTTGCCGGCTGTTCCGCTCGCCGCTAATGATGAGGTGATCCCACCGCGCCAGACCATTGCATCCCGGCGGGGCTGGCTGGCCGGGGGCATGGTGATGGCTCTGGCGGCGCTGTGCGGCATTGGCCTGTGGCAAATGTCGGGCGGGCCGCGCGTGATTGAAACCGATCCCGGCGAAACGCGCATCGTGACGGTGGACGATGGCAGCCGCATTGCGCTGGGCGGCGATAGCGCCATTCGCCTCGACAGCAGCAATCCCCGGCTTGTGACGCTGGAGCGGGGGCAGGCGCTGTTCACCATCACCCATGATGAAACGCGGCCCTTTGAAGTGGCGGTGGGAACAGACCGTTTGCTGGATATTGGCACGGTGTTCGATGTTCGGCTTGATAATGCCCGGATGAGCGTGGCGGTGTCTGAAGGGGCGGTGCAGTTCAACCCGGATGAGCAGAAGGTCAATGTCACCCCCGGCCATATCCTCACCAGTGCAATTGGGGATTCTGCCTATCGGCTTGCCGCGATCCCGCCCGCGCAGGTCGGCGAATGGCTGCAAGGCCGCCTGACATTCAATGATGCGTTGCTGAGCGATGTTGCCGCCGATCTCACCCGCGCTACAGGCCAGAAATTCGATGTTTCGCCTGCGATGATGACGCGGCGCATTTCGGGCAGCGTGCTGACCGCCCCGGTCAAAGCTGATCCCAAAAGCCTTGGGCCTTTGCTCGGTGTCACCATCACGCCAACGGTGGAGGGCTGGAGCATCGAGGCTCCCTGACCCATGCGCTTATTTCTCCTCGCACCGATCTGCCTTTCTGCTGCCGGGATCGCCACGCCCGCGCTGGCGAGGGATCATGCGGTGAATGTTCCGGCAGGGCGGGGCGCAGAAGCGGCCGTGGTGCTGGCCCAGCAGACGGGCACGAGCATTGTTCTGGCTGATAGCGCGCTGGCTAAACGACAGATTCCCGCCATTCGTGGCACTTTATCAACCGATCAGGCGGTCAAGCGGCTTGCTGGTTTGCTGAATGCAAGGGCGGTGCCGGCCGGGTCTTCCGGGTGGCGGCTTGTGGCTTTGAAAGCCCGGCGCAAACCCTTGTTTTCCCGACCCGACCGCACTCAGGCCCCGGCCCCCGTGACCAAAGCCGCCCCGCTTCCCCCGCAGCCCGAAATCGTGGTAATGGGCAGCAAAAGCGACCGTTTGCTGAAAGATTATCCGGGGCAGGTGGCGATCATTTCGGGTGAGGCTTTAAGCTTTGGCGGCGTGGGCGGGACCGAGAAGATCATGCAGCGGGTGGCCAGCGTTTCTTCCACCCATCTGGGATCCGGCCGCAACAAGCTGTTTATTCGCGGGATTGCCGATAGCAGCTTCACCGGGCCAACGCAGGCCACCGTGGGGCAATATTTCGGTGATTTGCGCCTGAGCTACAATGCGCCGGACCCTGATTTGCGCCTATCCGATATTGAACGGGTGGAAGTGCTCGAAGGGCCGCAAGGCACGCTGTATGGGGCAGGATCTCTCGGCGGGATTATCCGCATCGTCCCCAATGCGCCGCAAATGGGGGAAGTGAGTGGATCGGCTATGGTGGGCGGGTCGCTCACCCAGCATGGTTCGGGGAGCGGGGACGCCAGCCTGACCGCTAATCTGCCGCTGAATGAGGATAATCTGGCCCTGCGCATCACCGCCGATGCGGCGAGCAGTGGCGGCTATATCGACAAGCCGCTGCTGGGGCGCAAAAATGTCAATCGCACCGATATTCTGGGTGGCCGTGCCGCCTTGCGCTTCGATGCAGGGGATGGCTGGACTGTGGATTGGATCGCCCTTGGCCAGACCACGCGCGGGCGCGATAGCCAATATGCCGATCGTGGTGGCCCACCGCTCAGCCGGTCTTCTGCGGTGAAGGAGGGTTTCGACGCTGACTATGGCCAGGGCCAGTTGGTGATTTCCGGGCAGTTTGGTGAATGGCATGTCCGCTCTTCCACCGGGATCACCAGACAGAAGCTGGAAGAACGCTATGACGCGACCGAACCGGGCGGTGATCCACGCCTGTTCACCCAGCAAAATCACACCGATATGATCGCCAATGAAACAAGGGTGTGGAAGCCTTTGGGAGATGTTTTCGGCGCGGTTCTGGGGGTGAGCTATACCCATAATGTCACCAAGCTCACCCGTGTTCTGGGCACGCCGGGGGACGAACAGGCAACCACCGGGGTCGAAAACCGGATCAATGAAGCGACGCTCTATGGCGAAGCGAGTTTCCGCCTTGCGCCGGGGGTTGTCGCCAGTGGCGGCGGGCGGATTACCCGTTCCAGCCTGTCCGGCGAAGGGGAAGACATTGATCCGCTGCTGGCGATGGCTTTGGTGAAAGCCGGGGTCACGGCAGCGCGCCATTCGCACGCTTTTCTCCCCTCTGCTTCGCTCAGCGCCAATGTGCTGGATCAGACCACGCTTTATCTGCGCTATCAGGAAGGTTTCCGGCCCGGCGGCCTTGCTGTTTCGGGCGCTTTTGTCAGCCGCTTCAAAAGCGATCATGTCAGCACGCTGGAACTGGGCGCACGCCATGGCACGCCGGGGATCAGCCCGGTGGAGCTGGGGATGAGCATTTCCTATAGCGACTGGAAGGATATTCAGGCCGATTATCTCGATAGTGCAGGGCTTCCGGGCACGGCCAATATTGGCGATGGCACGATCTGGTCGGCCACGCTGGACGCGGCCTTTATCCTGTCCAGCGCATGGCGGGTGGATGCGGGCTTTAGCTATAATGACAGCCGGGTGGATGAACCCACCGGGCAATTGTTCGAAGCCCGATTGAGCCAGGTGCCCAATATCGCCAATTTTTCCGGCCGGGTGGGCGTGGATTATACGCGCCGGTTGGCCAATGGCATGGAACTGGCGGCGCGTGGCTGGGCCAGTTACATTGGCGATTCCCGCCTTGGGGTGGGGCCGGAACTGGGCGCGAAACAGGGCAATTACCTTGATAGCGGGGTCACTGTGCGCCTGAGCAAAGGGGCGTATGGCCTCAGCCTTAGCCTCACCAATTTGCTCGACGAAGAAGGCAACCGTTTTGCCCTTGGCACTCCCTTCGCCATTGGCCGCGAACAGATCACGCCCTTACGGCCCCGCTCCATCCGCATTGGTTTTGAAGCTGCTTTTTGAGAGTTAGTGGAGCGTTTCGTCAGGCCTTGCCACGCGTTTTCCGGCGCGTTGGGGGAGGATGAGGATCAGGGCCACAATCGCCACGATCAGCACGGTTGAAGCCATGGGGCGGCTGAATGCAAGGCCGCCATTGGTAATCGGCTTATCGAGAAAATCGCCCACCGCTGCGCCAAGCGGGCGGGTGAGGATGAAGGCGGCCCAAAACAACAGCACATGGCTCACCTCAGTGCGCCAATAGAGCAGCGCCAACACGGCCAGAGCCGCACCGAAGACGGCGGCTGCCCCGACATAGCCGAGCGGACCATCGGCCAGCCAGTCTCCCAATGCGGTGCCCAGCGTTTGCGAAAAAGTGATGGTGATCCAGTAAAACAGCTCGGCCCGTGGTTCATGCACGGTGGCCACCGAAATGCTCCCCAAAACCTGATGCCAGATGATGAGCGAGACCAGCACCAGCGTGAGCAACAGCAGGGAGCCGCCCGGATACCCAATTCCCAAGGAACGGGTGGCAAAATCCGCCATGGTCGTCCCCGCTGTGGTGGAGGCGATAATGGTCGCCCAATAGAGGAAGGGGTGGAACCTGCTGGCTTTGATCTGGGCGGCAATCAGCACCACCAGAATGGCGGCAAAAATGGCAGTGCTGACGAGATAGCCCAGATTCATGCTCATGCTGAGCGTGTCGCCAGCGGTTTCTCCGAAAGTGGTCGCCAATATTTTGATGATCCAGAAGCCGAGCGTGATCGCGGGGACCTTGATCAAAGTGTCACGTTTGAACGATTCCATATCAGGCGACCCTTCATTCGTTTTCTGCGCGGCGAGCTTACGCTTCTTGTCTCAGAATGCATCGGGAAATTTGTGCAGACTGCCGCGCTATGCAAAAATTTTCATCTTTTACCAAGGCTGGCGGCGCGTGGCTCCGTCCTGACAGGCAAAGGACCTGGAGGGATACCAACATGCGTTATTATTTGCTTGCCACTTGCGCCATTGCTGCTCTGGCCACACCTGCTGCGGCCGAAACGGTTTCGGGCGCGGTTACCACAACCATCCGCACCTCGACCATCAAGAGCGGCAGCCCCGATTTCATCGCCATTGCCAAGGGCGCTTCGGTCAAGATCGAAGATGGTGTGGCCGTGTGGCAGGATAGCAATCACGATGTGACCAATGAAGGCACGATTGCCATCAAGGATGGCGATCCGGGCAGTACCGGCATTGCCGCTGCCGCCGGCACCAATGGCAAAATCGACAATAAGGGCACCATCACGATCGATGAAAGCTACACGCCCGAAGATACCGATAAGGATGGCGATCTCGACGGGCCATTGGCGGTGGGTTCCAACCGCTATGGCATCCGGACGCAAGGCGCGCATCAGGGGGCTATTTCCAATAGCGGCACGATCACGGTGGAAGGCAAGGATTCGGGCGGTATCTGGCTCGGCGGGACGCAGACCGGCGATGTCAGCAATACAGGCACGATCGGGATTGTCGGGGATCGCAGCGAAGCGATCCACGCGCAAGACGTGGTCGGCAATGTGTCACTCGGCGGCACGATTTCGGCGCAGGGTGAAGCGGCCGTGGCCGTGCATCTGGCAGGCAATGTAACGGGCGCGGTCAATGTGACGGGCAAATTGTCCTCCACCGGCTATCGCTACACGACGCCGCCTTCCGACACTTCCAAGCTGGATGCGGACGATCTGCTGCAAGGCGGCTCTGCGCTCCTCATCGAAGGCGATGTGACCGGCGGCGTGATGATTGCCGGGGCCAGCGGGGAAGGCGACAGCGCCAAGCCCGCCGCCAGCATCATTTCCTATGGCGCAGCGCCTGCGGTGATGATTGGCGGCACAACGGGCACGCTGTCCATTGGCAAAATCGCCAGCAATGCGGATGAATTTGGCCTGGTGGTAAACGGCACGGTGGAAGGCCGGGCGGTCTATTCTGATGTGGCCGCTACGGGTATGCAGATCGGCGGACGCGGCGGCGCTGTGAATGTGGCTGGCGGTATGAGCGTTGGCGGCGGTATCGGCGCAACCTCCAGCAATGCTGCGGCAACCGCGCTTCATATCGGGAGCGGCGCGAGCGTTCCTACCATTCGCGTATCGGGCACATTGACTGCCAAGAGCGGCAATACGGACGGTTCCATTGCCACCGCCTTGCTGGTCGACACCGGCTCCAGCACCACCACGATCAAGAACAGCGGAACAATTTCGGCAGAAACCGGCACCAAGGGCACAGCCTATGGCATTTCGGACAAGAGCGGCAATGTGACGCTGGTCGAAAATAGCGGGGCGATCTCCGCCAAGGGCGCAGGCGATGCGCGCAGCGTGGCGATTGACCTGTCGGCCAACACCAGCGGCGCAACCGTGAAACAGACGGCAGTGGCCGAAGGCAAAACCGCGCCTTCGATCACTGGCGATGTGCGCTTTGGCAGTGGCAATGATGTGTTTGACGTGGCCGATGGCACTGTCACCGGCTCTGCCTATTTTGGCACGGGCGACAATGTGCTCAACCTCTCCGGCAAAGCCAAAATGGCGGGCAATCTGGTGTTTGGCGCAGGCGCTGACACAGTAAGCCTCACCGGCTCCTCGCAATATAGTGGCACGGCCGATTTTGGCGGCGGTTCGGATGTGCTGAATATTGGCGGTACCGCCATATTCGCTGGCAAGCTCGTCAATGCATCGGGCCTCGCTGTGAATGTCACCGGCGGCACGTTCAGCGTGAGCAGCCCGTCTACCATCGGTTCCCTCAATGTCGCGGAAGGCGGCACTTTGGGCGTCGTGCTGGATAAGGCAGCCGGCACAAACCCGCTGCTCAGCGTGACGGGGGATGCAAAATTCGGCAAGAATGCCACGCTGGCCTTCAGGCTGGCCGATGTCAGTAATGCCGAAGGGCGCTATCTGGTGGTGCAGGCAGGCAATCTCGCTCGGGAAGGTGAGCTGAAAACCAATACCGATCTCATCCCCTTCCTCTTCAAGGCGAATATCGTCACCGATGGGCCGGCCAATCAGCTTTCGGTTGATGTGAAGCGCCGCACGGCGAGCGAACTCGGTTTCAACCGTTCGCAGACCACTGCCTATAATCCGATCTTTGCCGCTCTGGGCAAGGATGCCGATATTGGCGCGGTGTTTCTTGGCATTACCGATGGCGATAAATTCCGCGATACGGTGAACCAGATGCTGCCCGACCATGCCGGTGGTGCCTTCCAGGGCATCAGCATGGGCACGCGGGCTTTCATCCGTCAGCTCGCTGATCCGATGAACCCGACCTATCAACTGGGCGGCCTCGACATCACGGTGTCAGCAGCCGGGTGGGATATTGACAAGGATCAGGGCCAGACAGCGGCCTTTGATGCCGGCGGCTTTGGGTTCTCGGCAGCGGCGCAGAAGGATATCGGCTTTGGCTCTGTGGGTCTTTCCGCGTCCTATTTGTGGAACGATTACACCAGCGGCGGGGATGATAATCGGGTCATTTCCAACACCTATGAGCTGGCTGCGTTCTGGCAGGGCCAATGGGGCGGCATTGCAGCCTTTAGCCGGGCCTCGGTCGGCAAGGCTGACTTTGACGGGCGGCGCAATTTCCACGGCGTTGCAGGGGACAAGAATATTGACCGCGAAGTGTCGCGCAATTGGGATGGCACGCTGGTCACATTTGCTGGTGGCATCTCTGGCGAAGGCGGCGGGCGCTACTTCTTCTTCCGTCCGGCTGTCAGCTTCGATTATATCCGCCTGAAAGAAGACGGCTATACCGAAACCGGTGGCGGCAAAGCGCTTGATCTCATCATTGATGACCGCACCAGCGACGAATTGGGCGTGAATGCCAGCATGACGGTGGGCGTTGATCTCAAGGGTACGACCAAACAGGCGACAAGCTGGTTCCGTCTCGAAACCGAAGGGGGCTGGCGTGAGATTGTGAGCGGTTCGCTCGGCTCCACCACCGCCCGTTTTGCCGAAGGTGAGGCATTCACGCTGGACCCTGAACAGGTCGATAGTGGCTGGTTTGCACGCCTTAGCGCGCTGGCAGGAGCGGGCAGTTACACCTTCACCGGTTCGGTCGGGGCGGAAGACCGGCTTGATGATGTGGCGCTCACGCTGCGTGGATCATTGCGGCTGCGCTTCTGATGCGCCGCCCTGTCTGACTGATGCCTTTGTCTTTCAGGCCGTCCGTCCCATGTTGATGGTCTGAAAGACATTGTCAGCAGGCAAGCGCTGTCACGCAAGGGGAGCCGTGACAGCGCAAACCTGCCCGGCTTCCGGCCCATCGCCCCCCCTTATGCGAGGCCGGAAGCCGGCTTTTTCAGCCGGTCGTGCGGATTAGTGGCACAAGAACAAAGGCCGCTCGACCGCGCTCAGCATATTGCGCGTGACCCCGCCGAACACGCGCTGACGCAAGCGCGAATGGCCAAAGGCACCCATCACGATCAACCCGGCATCGATCCGTGCTGCATAGGCATTGATGTCTGCTGCGACGGAGGCTTCTGTCCGTTCCAGCCATTCAATCGTGCTGGTGATGGAATGGCGGGTGAGGAAATTCTGCGCTTCTTGCGGGGCAATTTCATAATCAGACTCGTCCCGCTGTGCGCTGCACACCAGATGGACGGATGAAGCTTTGGCCAGCAGAGGCACGGCAGCGCGCAAGGCATGGGCGCTTTCCGGCGTGCCTTTCCATGCCACCACCGCAGGGCTTGCAGGCACATAGCCGGCACAATCGGTGGGGACCACCATCACCGGCACACGGCTTTCAATCGCCAGTTCACCGGGAAGGGAGGAATAGCCCGGCTCCCCGGTTTCTTCATCACAAGCGCCCACGATCACCAGATCGCTCAGGCTGGCTTGCTGATAGAGCCGCGCGGCCACCGTGCCCGATTGCTCCATCCATTCCCAGGGAATGGTGCTCTGTTCGAAATGCGCTGAAAGCTTGGCCCGCATTTCTGCCGCATCGCTGCGCTGATTGGCGATCATCTGCGTCACCAGCGTGCCATAGACATCATTGGGCATGATGAATTCATAGGGCGTGGCATGAAGGCAGGTGAGGAAACCATCAAAGCTGCGCGCCAGATCTGCCGCAAGCTTCAACCGGGCATCAAGGCAGCTATCGTTGTGAACATGGACGAGAAGGGAACGCATCTTTAGTCTCTCCTTTTGGAATACTCGTTTTGGACTGGGCTCGCCAAAGCGCATTTTCGCCAAGACGGGTGGCCATTCTCAATTGCACAATCCACTATAGCTTTAACGCAGCCTATATGTCTTGTTTCCGGTCAAATTCTTTCGAAAAATGGCACTCTTTTAACCGGCGATATTGGTCGCTTTTCAATAAAGCGCCATATTTCTCTGCAACCTAGGTCCGCAATGGGCGTGAAATAATATGACAGGGAGGCGATCATGAAATTTTTGTGGATGATCGTGCTTCCGGTCCTTTCTCCATGATGCGCTCGCTTTCCTGCGCCTGCGGAATCGGTTAGAGGCTGGCAATGACACAGATGCCAGTTTCCGGATTGACCCTTGTTGGCTGGCGCGAATTTGTCGGCCTGCCAGCTTTTGGGATCAAACATTTACCCGCCAAGATCGATACTGGCGCGCGAACCAGTTCGCTCCATGCAACCGATATTGCCGTGTTCGAACGCGATGGGGAAAGCTGGGTGCGATTCACCCTGGATGGCGGCCATGGCACCTCCCAATGCGAAGCCCCCAAGGTCGCACGGCGGGTGATTACCAGTTCCAATGGTCAGGCGCAGGAACGCTTGATCATCAAAACCGATTTACAATTGGGCGCATTGCAATTCCGGGCCGAATTCAGCCTCGCAGACCGATCAGACATGATTTTTCCCTTGCTGGTCGGGCGAACATCTTTGCGGCGGCGGTTTGTGGTCGATCCGGGTCGGTCTTTTTTAGTTTCGGGCGGTTCTTCTGCGGAAGAACGCTTCCTTAAAGGCATTGCCACATGAAAATTGCCATTTTGGCGCGCAACGCCAATCTCTATTCGCATCAGCGCCTGGTTGAGGCGGCACAGGCGCGCGGGCATGAGGTGGATATTCTCAACACCTTGCGCGTCACGCTCAACATTACATCGCACCGCCCGGAAGCCTATTATAATGGCGAAAAGCTGGGCGTTTATGATGCGGTGATCCCGCGGATCGGGGCCTCCATCACCTTCTACGGGCTGGCGGTGCTCCGCCAGTTTGAAATGATGGGTGTGTGGCCGCTGAATGAAAGCGTGGCCATTGGCCGCAGCCGCGACAAATTGCGCAGTATGCAGATCCTCGCCAAGGCCGGCCTTGGCCTGCCGGTCACGGCCTTTGCGCATGATCCCAAGCAGACCGACGATGTGATCCGCATGGCTGGCGGGGCGCCGGTGGTCATCAAACTGCTGGAAGGCACGCAAGGCATTGGCGTGGTGCTGGGTGAGACTGAGAAGTCAGCCAAATCCGTGATCGAAGCCTTTCGCGGGGCCAATGTGAATATTCTGGTGCAGGAATTCATCAAGGAAGCTGGCGGCACCGATATTCGCGTGCTGGTGGTGGGCGGCAAGGTGATCGCTTCGATGAAACGGACAGGGGCGGCCGATGATTTCCGCTCCAACCTCCACCGCGGGGGCAGTGCCGAACTGATCAAGATTACGCCTGAAGAACGCTCCACCGCCTTGCGCGCGGCCAAGCGCATGGGCCTCAATGTGTGCGGCGTGGATTTGCTCCGCAGCAATCATGGGCCGGTGATTATGGAAGTGAACAGCTCGCCCGGCCTTGAAGGCATTGAAAAGGCCACCGGCAAGGATATCGCCGGCAAGATCATCGAATTTATCGAACAGCATTCCCAGCCCGGCAAAACCGCGACACGCGGCAAGGGGTGAAACACAGGCAGGGTCAGCGGTTCATCAAGCGCCGCTTACCCTGCCATTTCCGGATGCGTTTACGTGCTTGCCGGTGTCGGCTCGTCGGTTGGTGTAGAGGTGTCGGCAGTCGTGTCCGCAGGCGTTGCGGCCATCGTGCCATCAGCCGGAACAGCGTCTGTCATGTCGGTTGCAGGCGCCGCTTCCTCGCTTGTATCACTTACCGCCACGCTCTTCTTCGCGTCTTCTTCCGTGCCTGAACACGCCGAGATGCCAGTCGCCAGAATAGCCAGACCAATAATCCAAGTCGCTTTCATAATATCACACTCCTGATGCCAGGCGTTCCCCGCCCGAAGGCAAGACTATCAGAGAGTTCGCATTTACCAAATATGGAAAGCATACTAAGGCTAAGTATGCTTTGATTATAAGGGCTCTCCCTGTGTTTCAGGTGCCGTCAGCGGCATGGCCAACAGGCAAACGCCATCTGGCGAAAAGCGTATTTCATCAAGGCTTTCGGCCAGCGCACATTCACCCGGCATGATCTGTTCACCCGCCACATCGACAGGTTGGCGGGTCGGCATGATGAGGAAGGGCGCGGTGTAATGCTGCGCCGTTTCCCTGCCTGGCTCCCCGGCGATCTGATCGAGCCGGAAATAGGGGCCGTTCACCAGATTAACGCTGTTTTCCAATGATATGCGCTTGTGCAGACTTTCATCATAGCGCTGCAATTGGGCCACGGCTGCCGCTTCATCGAGATGCAATTCGCGCGGGCGGCCATAATCATATAGGCGATAGGTAATATCGCTGTTCTGCTGCATTTCGATCAGGCTGATTCCGCCACCAATCGCATGAACGGTGTTGGCGGGAATATAGAAGAAATCGCCCGCCTCGACCGGATGCCATTCCAGCATATCTTCAATTGAGCCATCCAACGCAGCGGCGCGCATGGTCTTGCCATCCAGACCCTGCTTGAAACCAACGCCCAGAACTGCTCCCGGCTCAGCATCAATCACCAGCCAGCATTCTTCCTTGCCCTGATTTCCCAGTCCAAGGGCCTGCGTCTGTGCATCGGAGGGATGAACCTGTACCGAAAGCTTGTCGCTGGTGAAAATGTACTTCCCCAGCAATTGTGGCAGTGCGGCAGGTGGTTCAAACCAGATTTCACCAATCCGCTGTCCGCCCGTATCCCCAAAAGGCGCAGGCAATTGCGTGCGGCCCCAGATTTTTCCGACGCTCTTAGTAGATAGCTTCACGCAATATTCCTCTAGCCTGCATCGGATGATTTGCGCAGTCGATGTGAGAATATTGCACATGCGAAGAGCGAAGGGTAGACACTAGAATTGCGCCGCAATAGAAAATCGTCAGGCGGGCAATTCGCTCGCGCCCTTATCTGCCAGCAGATAGATACCGATCGCTATCAGCCCGATGGCTGCGCCCACCATAGCAGACAGGCTCCAGCCCCCGGCTTCGAAACTGGTGGAACCGATCACCGAGCCCATCGCGCCAAAGACGAACATCACCGCCATGTAAGAGGCATTGATGCGGCCCCGGGCTTCGGGATCGAGCGAGAAGATCAGTTTCTGGCCGGTGATCTGATTGATCTGCACGGCAGAATCGATCACCACCGCCATGATGGTGAAACCGATGATACTGGCGGCGGCAACGGTCCAGTCTGCCAGAAGGAATCCTGCGGTTAGAAGAATGAGCGAACCCAGGCTGGCAGGCCGTGTCAGGCGGTGATCGGCCAGCCATCCGGCCAGGGGTGCCACCAGAGCGCCCCCTGCACCCGCCAGCGCAAAAGCCCCGATAGCGGTATGGCCAAGCCCGAAATCATGGATCAATGTCATCGGGGCGGCCGTCCAGAACAGGTTGAAAGCGGCAAACATCGAGGCTTGATAAAAGGCCCGCATCCGCACCACTCTGAAACGGGCGAGCTGGCCGAAGGTTGATGCCAGAACCCGGCGATAGGACATGCCCCCCGCCGGTTCGCGCCGGGGGCAGGCGATGAACAGCGCAATCCCGATCACCGCCAGCAGGGCGGATGAGGCAAAGAAGGTTGTCCGCCAGCCAAAACTGCCAGCCAGAAAGCTGGCGAGCGGGCGGGACAACATAATCCCGAACAGCAGCCCGCTCATCACCGTGCCCACGACGCGGCCCTGTCGTTCAGGGGCGGCGAGATGCGATGCCAAAGGCACCAGCACTTGCGCACCCGTGGCACCCACACCGGTGATGATGGAAGCGATAAGGAAAGTGGCGGCGTTGTTGGACAGCGCAATGCCAAGGCAGCCCACTATCGTCATCCCGGTGGAGATCAGCACCAGACGGCGATTTTCGAATAAATCGGCCAGCGGAACGATGAGAATCAGTCCAAGCCCATAGCCCAGCTGGGTGAGGGTGGTGATAAGCCCGGCCATCCCGGTGGACATTCCCACTTCCGGGCCAATGATTTCCAGCAATGTCTGCGCATAATAGAGGTTGGCCACCATGGCGCCACAGGCCACCGACATCAAAAGGATGGTGAAGCCGGAGAGGGTGGAGGCGCTCGATGCTGCACTGCGGGGAGGATGGGCCATGGCGCTCTAATGGGGAGGCGCCATGGCTTTTACAACGCCTCAGCGAGGCGGGGTCAGTCGAGATAGAAATTTACTGTGGTGACGACCCGAACCTTTTTGAACGGTGTATCGGCCACGCCATAGCCTGCCTGATCGCCATCGCGCGAGCTGATGGAGAAATAGCCTTGGGTGGCGTTCTTGATCCCGCCGACGGCCGTGTCACTGTCCTTGGCGAATTGTTCGGCTGCCGCGCGGGCATCACGGGTGGCAAGGGCGACCATTTCGGGCTTGATCGCGTTCAGTTTGGTGAAGCTGTAGGTCATGCCGGAGCCTTCCTGCAGCACCACGCCTTTACGCACGAGATCGAATTGATCCGCCACAGCCTTTTGCGCCCTGGCAATATCGGTCGTGCGGAATTGCAGGCGTTGATTGATCGTATAGGTCTGCACGCCATTCTGGATCATCTGATTGACCCCCGCACCTGCCGGTTGCAGCGCATCATCGGGAAAGCCCAGAGTTTTGAAATAGGCGCGGATCGTGTTCGTATCGCGGTCAATATCGGCCTGCACCTGTTGCAGATTCATGCCCTGTTCGGAATAGGTCAGCGTCCATGTGGCGAGATCTGCCGTGACATCGCGTTCCGCAAGGCCGCGCACGGTGACGGACCGCTCTGCTTTATTGGCCCGCACCAAGCCATTGCCCATCAGATAGCCGCCAGCAATCACACCGAGAGCAAGGATCGCGGCGGCGCCAAGTGGTATCCACCGCATGTCGTTCATGGCTGATTTTTCCATCATCATTCCCCTTTGACAGCGGTATGCCGCGCTATTTTGAAACAGAGTCTGAATAGAGTGCTGGAAAATGAAGAAACGGCCACCAAAAGGGAACAAAATATTGCTGCAATACATGTTTGCCCATAGCTGGGCACTATTTGCTCTTCTTTTGATCGCCCCCTGCTCAAGATCGCAGGATTTTCAGCAGAGGGCGATCGATGGCTGCTTTCCGGTGCCATCGTTCATCATGGGTCTTGAGGGTGGCCGGATCAGGCCTGTCGTCCGTTCGACTTAATGGCCATCCCATTGGGATGCGGCGGCCATGAAAGCCAGTTCCTCGCGCAGGACCGGGTCCGCTTCCGGCCCGACGGGGCCGTGGCTCATCTTGACGATGACGGTATCAGTATCGGGATCGACATAGATGAATTGCCCTTCGCCACCCAGCGCCGTGAAGGCATGGGTGCCTGGCACCGTCCACCAGAACCAGCCATATCCCAATCCATCCTCACTCGGTTCGGTGGTGATGTCATGGCTGAGATTGTCGACGAAACCTTCGGGCAGGAAGCCTGTGCCGTTTGCGTGGCCGTGGTTTAGCATCATCAGCCCCAGCCTGCCATAATCCCGCAATACGGCATTGAAGCCCCCGGCCGTGAACTCTCTGCCGATTCCCGGCGGGCCGTCGATGACATAAAAAGCATCGGCCTCCATCCCTGCGGGTTTCCACAGTCTGGTGGACAGGAACGTGCTGACCGGTATTCCGGCGGCGCGCTCCACCACCCAGCCTGCGACGCCTGCATCCAGACTGTTATACCGATTGAAAGTGCCAGGAGCATGTTCCCGCTTGGTGATGAGGGCAGCATCCGTGTAGCGTGCGCGTTCCTCGACCCAGGAGGCGACATGGGCGTTGTAGGCTGAGGTGCCGGGTTTGAAGAAATTTTCGTCCCAGGCAATGCCGGAACGCATTTCCATCAGATCCCGAATGGTCACGCCATCATATCCGGTCCCTTTGAGTTCGGGGATATAGTGCGTCACCTGATCGGTCACTGACCTGATCAGCCCTTCCTTTACGGCCAGCCCGATCATGATGGCATTGAGCGATTTTGCCATGGAATAGGAATTGTACCGTGTCTCTGGTGTCGATCGGTTGAAATTGCCTTCGAAGACGACTGTGCCATGCTTTATGATGAGCAGAGCATCGGCAAAGGTATTATCAATGGCATCGCTCCCCTGATGAACCTTGCCGTCCACTTCATAGGTGAAGTTGAGCGGGGCGAGGCTGACAGGCAGTGGCGAGGGCTTATCGCCTGCTTCTACCGGTACAGTGTTGAACATCAGATCCATGGTGCGATTGGCGAGGGGGCGCACCGCCTCATCGAACATCCGCTCGCGATATTTCATGACCGCTTCCGATGGCCCGCTTTGTGCTTCCTGCGCATGGGCGGCCCCCATCATGGTTCCGGTAAGAAGAATGCCGGCGAACATGTTGAACAAGGGTTTCATGAAGACTTCTCCAATACGGGGGGATGGGTGACACCACCCGCGACGACCTCTAAATTGGCGAGGTCTTTTTTCAGGAAAGCAAGATCTGATCCGTCTGGATCGTTGGCCATGTGGCTGTGCAGATTGAAGATCATCGTTGGCCGCGACGTGGAATTATAGGGCTGCCATGGTGGAATATATTTGTTTTGCGGATTGCCGTTGCGGGCAAAGGACACCCACGCATTGTTCATCTGCTGCATCATACGCTGCTGTTCGGCCAACTGACCGGGCTCGACCGGTTCGGTGCCGACCGTGTCCAGCACGAAGGGGATGTCAATTGCGTGGGGCGACATTAACAATCCGTCACGCGCAGTCGTCTGCCAGTCCATCCGGTACATCCAGACCGGTGCGCCCCCCAATTTGACCTGCTCATCTGCAATGCGTTGGGTGAACAGCCGGGTTGGCCAGTCGGACCGGATCAGTGCATCCACTTCCCACGGGCTCGCTGTGGGGTGGGTGGCGCGATAGTGGGCCACGACTGCGGGTGCCTGCATGCCAAAAACAGGCTCCAGCTGAGCAGTCACTGCCGCAAAATCCCGCTTGGCCGCGCCGGGGTTGCTGGCCAGGAAATACTCGGTCATTTCGGTGCGGGTGCAGCCGATCATCAGCGGAACATCGCGCGATAGGGGGGAGGCCCCGTTCCAGAAGGGATGCTGCGGCAGCGCCACATCATCGACGACCGGAGCGAAATCCTGAATCACTCCCATGACACCGAAGCCGCCCAGCTCTTCAAAAATCTGGTAATAGGCCCGCATGATCGCATCAAGCGGCACATTCTGAATATCGCGCACCCGGTTCTTCGGAATGTCCAGTAAAGTGAGCAATCTTGCGCTTAATTCACGGGCATAGGGTTTTTCAAGCGCAAGCGGGGCCGGGCCGCTCTGGATGATGGCCTTATGGAACAGGCCTGCCGCGGCGGGCATCGCCATCAGGAAGGACACTTTCTGTCCCCCGCCGGACTGGCCAAAAATAGTCACATTGTCCGGATCACCGCCAAATTCCTCGATATTGTCGCGCACCCATTTGAGCGCCAGCACCAGATCGAGCATTCCTGCACTGGAGGACCCTGCAAAAGCTGGATCATATTCGTCGAGATAAGCGTGAGCCAACACGTTGAGCCGGTGATTGGGGCTGACCATGACAACATCGCTATGGGCTGCCAGATGCGTTCCTGCCTGATAGTCTCCCGCTGCCGACAAGCGCCACAGGCCGCCGCCGTGGAGCCAGACCATGACCGGGCGTTTGCGCTGATCGTTGAGGGAGGGAGTCCAGACATTGAGGGTCAGGCAATCTTCGCTTTCGCGGGCGTCGGCAGCTCCCGATTCCAGAGCGTCTTGCGGATCGCTCTGCGGGGCAGTCGGCCCATAATCGAAGGCGCGCAGCGGGGTGCTCCATGGCTGCGGGGGCGTAGGGGGCATGAACCGGCCGCTCCCGCTGGTCGGTGCCCCATATGGAATGCCCTTGAAGGCCAGTGCGCCCTGTTCGACTTTGCCGATAACCGGGCCATAGCGAGTGCGGGCCATAGTCGTTGCCCCACCATCTGCAAGAAGGCGCGACGTGGTGCATCCCGTACTTCCCAGTAAGATCGGGGCAGTGAGGCCTGCCAAGAAATTTCGTCGTCCAACTTGCATTGATGTTTCCTCTCCAAGAATGCCCAAAGGTGCCGCTATTTTGCGGTTGCTGCCAATGGGGACGGTGCCTGTTACTGTTTGGGTGAGCCTGCGCCGGTTATGAGGGCGATCAGCTCTTCCGGCCTGTCGGGCAGAGCATTGCCGCGCCACGCCACATGATGATCCGGCCGGTTCAGCAGCAGCGTGTGACAATAGGGTTCGGGTAGTTCGCTCACCTCTATATCCAGCACAGAAAGAGGAACATTCGCCGCACTCGCCGCCTGTTGCAGTGGCGCAATATCAATCTCGCGATCGAAGCGCAGCAGCGTGTATTCTGGCCCGAGCTGGTCATACAGGGAGTGCCCCCCGGGCAGCCACAGATGCGGTGTCCGGCAACCGGGCACGGTCGAGGGTGTATATTCATTGATCGTGTAGGAAGGTGCCTCGCCGTCATCATAAGCAATCAGGGGCGATGCGGGATAGAAATAGCCGAAGTTCAGGCCAGCGCAGGCAAATTGCTGGACATGCAATTCATAGGAATCCTTGCCGATTTTGGCACGTAGCACCTCGCCTTCGGGGCCATCATCGTCGATTTCGAGGGGGATGTTGATCCGTTCTGAAATCGCCTTCTGGGCGTGGTTCATCGCGAAGCGCGATACCTGATCGGTAATAGGCCAGCGCTCCGCTTCATAGGCATCGAGGATGTTCTGCGAGCCCCATCCATTGAGGTGAGCGGCCAGCAACCAGGACAGGTTCATGGCATCGGCAATGCCGGTATTCATTCCATATCCGGCGTAAGGCACCCAGATATGGGCAGAATCTCCACAGATGAAGACCCGGTCCTGCCGGAAACGGTCGGCCACGAGCCGGCGTCCAGTCCAGTCTTCCTGGCGCAGCACTTCATATTCGAAGCTCTCATCAACTCCGAGCAGGGCACGCAGGCATTTGTCGCGATCAACAGCGTCAAAATCCGGCTCATCCGGCAGCAGGTAATTATGGAGCAGCCAGGTCTCGACCCCGTCAATCGCCACCAGATTCCCGGCCCGCTCGCCAATATAGAGATAGCTCATCCAGGCCCGTTCAGTGGGGATGGATTTGAGCAGTTCAGGCGCGCGAAAATAGGTCGATTGCACTTGCTGGATGACCGCATCGCCTTCCAGTTTTGCCCCGATCTGACGGCGAATGCTGGAGGCCCCGCCATCGCAGCCGATCAGGAACTGCCCTGTCAGATGGACCGGTTCGCCAGTCTTGAGATCGGTCGCCTGGGCATGGACCTGACCCGTGTCCTGGGTGACGTTTTGAACATCAAGATCGTTGAGGATGCTGATATGCGGATTGGCCTGTGCTCGTTCGAACAGGATCGGTTCGAAGAATAGCTGGTTTACGCGGTGCGGTGGTTCGGGCGTGGGCCACCAGCCATCGGGAACGTCGGTAACGGTGAACCGGTCGCGGCGGCATGGGATGGGAATGCGGGTCAATTCACGGCCGGTGGCTCTGGTGCGCACGACCACATCATTGGGATAATCGTCCGGCAACCCGACGGCGCGAACTTCATCGGCAAATCCCAGTCGCCGGAATGTCTCCATGGTTCGTGACGAGACGTGATTGCAGCGGACCGTATCATTCGCGCCCGCAGGATTGCGTTCAGCGATAATCGAATTGATCCCACGGCCAGCAAGATCGAGGGCCAGGCAAAGGCCGACCGGGCCAGCGCCTACAATGAGAACTGGGGCAGAAAAAGTGGTTGTCATCAAAACCTCTCCGGCAGGTGCCGACAAATTGAGTCAGAAAAAATCTTGGTCATGCAAATATCTCGCCAGTACGCCGCTTGAGGGAATGAACATCTCATGCAGTCAGGATGGTGAAGCGCGCGAAGGGATCTGGCCCGCTGCTGTATCGGGGAGCAGGGGGTTGCGCACACGGTGGTTGAAAGACTGAACAAATTGCCCAAGCAGGCGGCTGAGTTGGCTCAACTCTTCTTCACTGAGTACTTCACGCATCCGTTCCGAAATGGCTTTGGACAAGGGGGCTGCGCGGATCAGCAGATCCTCCCCTGCGCTGGTGAGCATCAGCGTATTGCGGCGTCGGTCTTTTTCGCTTTGCCGGCGCTCCACAAGCCCGTTCCTTTCCAGCAGGCGCAGAACCATGGTGGCCGTAGAGCGATCTATTCCGATCAATTCGCAAAGCCCCATCTGGTTTATGCCCGGCCTCGCCCGCAAAGTGTGCAACACGCTATATTGGGTGGTCGTAAGGCCAAGCTCTGCGGCTTCTTCATCAAACAATGCGAGCACGATCTGGTGGGCACGCCTGATGATGAAACCGGGGCGCTGATAGAGAGCCTCCATCGAAGTCGGGTCCTGTCCATTCATGATGCCATTTTTCTCCACAAATTCCGGTATCGGTAATGTGACACAGGGGATGCGGAAATGCGAAGAGGGGGGCAGACATGAGGATTGACCAGCAAGCGCATGTCTGCCCTCCCTCTTCAGATTAATAGCGATAGCTCACGGTCAGGCCGACGGTCCGGGGGCGCAATGTCCGATAGTAATAAAGCGGGGAGGTGTCGGTATCTCGATTTTTCCCCAGCAGCGGCGCTGCATTGAGCAAATTGTTCACGAATACCGACGCATCGATATCCCCTTTGCGAAGGCCAACTCTCATATTGACCTCGGTCACTGCCGGGTCGAACCGCAATGTCGGATCATAGCCTGATGCAGCAGGATCATCATACATCGCGCGCTTGCCGTTATTGTGGCTGTTATAGCGCGCGTCCGCGTGGATATAGGCTTCCCCAAAACTGTTCAGCGGCAGCGTGTAATCCACATTGCCGGAAAGCTGCCACGGTGATCCTTCAAGCGAATCTCCGTCACGGGCAAACACCACATCATTGACCACCACGGTTTTGGTGAGTTTGGCGTCAACATAGCCAAGCGAGCCGCTCAACTGCAGATTGTCAGTGGCGCGCAGTGAAAACTGCATGTCAAAGCCCTTGCTGGTGGCAGCGCCAATGTTGTCGCGGAAACCATTGCCGGCACATCCTGCCAGTACGAACTGCTGGATATTGTCCCATTTGATATAAAAGACACTGGCATCGGTGCGCAGGGCACCACCGAACAGTTTGTTCTTGGCACCAAGCTCGAAACTCCAGGTCGTATCAGGATCGAAGGTGGCCGGGGCGTCCTGGATTTCGCAACTGGCGAAGAGCGGCGGATTGACGCCACCGCCACGGAAGCCCTTGGCGGCAGATGCGTAGACCATATTGCCATCGTTAATATCGTAGGTCAGGCCAAATTTAGGTGTGAAGGGCCTGGACTTCTGAACGCCGGTCGTCGTCGTGGTTTCGGGCCCACTGCCGGTATAGTTGAGGGGGCCGCCGACATCGCGGCGATAATCGAAAGTCGTGTCGCTGTATCGTGCGCCAAGCGTAGCGGTGAGGCCTTCGAGCAGGTCCACATCAACCTGAGCAAAGGCAGCCCATTGCTTGTCGACAGTGTCATTGGCCGAGGTGAAAATATACTTGCCGTCTGTCAGGCCAATGCCGAACACTGCTTCGATAGGGATGATCTTCCCGGTAAATTGGTCTTCGATCTTGAAGTCTTCGATCTGGTGGGCTTTGCTGAAATAGCCGCCAACCGTCCAGCGGATCGGGGCACCACTGTTGTTCGATGAAAGGCGAATTTCCTGGGAAAAAACCTTCTGCCGTGCCGATACGGTTCCCGGCACTTTCCAGCCCGGAAGGAAGGGGTAGGGTGTACCGAAAATGAAACTGGTGTTGAGGCTCGTGTAATCTGGTGAACTTGTTCCGTCGCGGTCAAACCATGAGGTTACTGAAGCCAGTTCGACATTGCCAAGATCCACAGTGGCATTGAGGCTGGGCAAGAAGAAGCGGTCATTGAATGTCTGTGCCAGCGAATATCCGTTCACAAATTGTCCGGCATCTGCATCAGTCAAATTGCCCCATAAGGTGCCTGAATCGTCCCCTCGCACACGCTGGTAATAGAGGGATGGCAGGATGTTCACCGTATCCGTCAGTTGGAACGATAGCGCCCCTCGCAAGGCCACGGTATCGGATGCGTTAACATTCTTATAAAACTCGGTGCTGTCAGGCGTGGCGACATTGAAGGGCCGGCGATCCACCCAGCCACCATCCTTGCGATAATAGGCACTAACCCGCATCCCGATCCGACCGTCGACAAGAGGCAAGCCCAAAGCCGCGCCACCTTCATAGCTGGCATCGCCCCCTTTAGTGGTTGCAACTTCTGCACGGGCATAGGCGGAAGTGTGGTCAAGGTTGGGTTTGGGGGTAATGAACCGGACTACGCCGCCCTGTGCACCGGCACCAAAAAGTGTGCCTTGCGGGCCGCGCAGCACCTCGACACGTTCGAGGTCGAATATGCGCGGGAATGCCGTGCCAAAGGCGGTTTGGGGGTTGGATCGGATCTGGATTGCAGAATCGTTGATATAGATGCCGGTGGTGGCCGCACCCGAGGAAGATGACACGCCGCGGATAGCGATATTCGTGCTGGTGTCGCTGCCGAAAGTGCCGCCGGTAAAGCTGAGGCCGGGGGTGAGCCGGGCAATGTCAGCGATGTTCTTGACGCCTTGGCGATCCATGGACTCCTGCGAAAAGGCTGCGACACTGATGGGCACCTTGCTGAGCAATTGATTTTTCCGGGTAGCCGTGACGACGATCTCCCATTCGGGTTGATCGGCGGTCTCGGTGTTCTCGGATGCAGTGTCCTGCTCATCCATTGCTTGGGCATAGACTGCTGATGGCAGAGCCGTGCTTAAAGCCATTGCAGATGATGCGATCAGTACGGTTTTGTAAGTGCCCATTCTATCTCTCCCACGTTTTTATAGTCTCGGTTTCCGAGTCCGACTTTTTAATCGGTATGATGACTGATTATTTTGAGAAGGGGATATGGTCAAGAATTATATGATTAATCAAGTGAATTAGCGAAAGGTCCACATCCTGTCATCTATAGCGACCAGCCATGTGCTTCAGCGCGGGGCTGGTGGGGTTTCTACAGGCCGCAGAAACAGCACCAGAATCGCAACCATGATCGGGGCCAGCGCCACCAGCATCAAAGTTAACTGAAGGCTGTAAGCTGAGGTGAGCGCAAACCCGCCGAACAAAGGCAGGATGACCCCGCCAATGCGCCCGGCACCACCAGCCCAGCCAATTCCGGTGCTGCGCACAAAGGGCGGGTAAACGCGGGCCATAACCATGTTCAGCCCGGCCTGTCCGCCGCCCTGGAACATAGCCATCAGGAACAGGGTCGGAATGAAGAAGGGGCTATGGAATGGAACCTGACTCAGGGAGACGATGGCAATGGCATAGCCCGTGAAGAAGAAAGGGATCGGCAGAGTCGGGTGCAGGCGATCCAGAAGGGTGCCAATTGTCAGCATTCCGAAAATCCCTCCCAGCAGGCCGACCATCGCAGACAGGGCGAAATCCTGAATCGAAATGCCCGCCATTTGTAGGAAAAAGCTTGGCAGCCATGCTGCGAGCAGGGCGATCGTTCCCATGGAAAAGAAGCAGGTAGTGAACAGGATAGCGGTGGTCCGGGCCCGGCCATCGCGGATCAGTTCCAGTGGGCTGGGTCGCGCCCCGGTTTTGCGATGGCTTTGACCGATAAAGGTCTCTGTTCCGGTGAGTTCGATTTCGGGGGCAATTTTTGCGATCGTCAGGGGAATTTTGGCATCATGCGGATCTCTGTTGACCCGGTAGGCAAGGGATTCCGGAAGGAAGGCAATCATGGCAGGTATCAGGATGAGTGGCATCATACCGCCTACCCAGAAGCCGCTTTGCCACCCGAAATCAGGCACCAGAAGCGCGGTGACGGCCCCGGCGACATTGCCCAGACTATATCCGGCCATGCCCACAGCAATAAAAGTTGCGCGGCTCTTTTTCGGTGTGAATTCAGCAACCAATGCAACGGCCATGGGAAGCACGCTGGCCAGAAACAGGCCCGCCACACCGCGCATGATGGCCATGATCAGGATCGAAGGCGCGAATGCGGTCGCCACTGTCAATGCGCCGAACAATGCAAAGGAGATGACCAGCATTCTTTTCCGGCCATAGATGTCGCCAAGCGGACTGATCAGGAAGGCACCCAGAGCCAGTCCGATCTGTTGTAGCAGGATGACAATGGTCATGGACGCCGGAGCAACATCGAAACCTTCGGCAATGGCAGGGGCGATCTTGCCGATCATGAAGATATCGAACCCGTCGCTGAACATCACCATGAAGCACAGGATCAGGACCAGGAAATGGATTGGCCGCAGCTTCTGCTCATCGACAAACCCCTGAATATCGAATGTCTTCGGCATCATCGCGGTATTTCCTCTCATGTGACCACCCCTGATCGGGGTTGCGGGGTGATGGCCTCACCCTCGTTTCGTTGGTTTCGTCAGATCTGATGGATTGTTTTGGTGACCAGACAGGCGGCCAATCCTTCGGGGCCGTCTTCTGCACCATGTCCGCTCTGTTTTACACCGCCAAAAGGCGCATCTGCTGCGGCCAGCCCTGTGGTATTGATGCCCACCATCCCTGCTTCCAATGCGTCGCCGACCAGATTGGCCTGACGCGCATTTTCGGTGAAGGCGAAGGCCGCGAGGCCGTAGGGCAGGCGGTTGGCCTGATCTATGGCCTCGTCAAAATCGCTGAAGCGGGAGGTGACGACAATCGGCCCGAACGGTTCTTCATGCATCACACGGGCGCTCAAAGGTGTGTCTGCCAGCACTGTTGGCTTCCAGAAGAACCCTTGTGTGCCGAACGTTTCCCCGCCGCACAGCAGGGTCGCGCCTGATTGCACAGCATCGGCCACGAGCGTTGATACGGCATTCAGGCGTCTGTCATTGGCAAGCGGCCCCATTTCGGTCGACGGCTCCAGCCCACTACCGAGGCGCAGGGCAGAAAAGCGCTTTGTGAAGGCGTCGATAAAGCGATCGTGAATGGCGTCCTGCATATAGAAACGCGTGGGCGAAACGCAGACCTGGCCTGCATTGCGTGACTTCCCGATAGCCAATGTTTCGACCGTTCGTTCAAGGTCGCAATCATCAAAGATAATCACAGGGGCGTGCCCACCCAGCTCCATGGTGGTCCGTTTCATCGTGTCAGCGGCGAGCTTGACCAGATGCTTTCCGACCACCGTCGAGCCGGTAAAGCTGACCTTGCGTATGATCGGGCTGGCAAGCAGGTGGCGGGATACCTCGTCGGGAACGCCAAAAACCAGTTGCACGACATCGCCGGGGCATCCCGCGTCGATGAGGGCCTGCACCACGGCCATGGCCGAAGCCGGTGTTTCCTCAGCCGGTTTGAGAATGACCGAGCAGCCGGCTGCGATTGGTGCCCCGAGCTTGCGGCCCGGATTGTGGATTGGGAAATTCCACGGTGCAAAGGCCGCGACAGGCCCGACTGGTTCATGCATCACCAGCGAGCGCGTTCCGCTCGGCCGGACCAGCACGCGGCCATAGTTTCGCTTGGCTTCTTCTGCATAGAAATCGAACAGATTGGCACATGCCAGCGTTTCGATACGGGTTTCAGCCAGAGTCTTGCCTTCTTCCAGCGTGGCAAAAGTTGCGATCTGGTCGATGCGTTCACGCAGCAGGCGCGCGGCTTCATGCAGCACATGGGCTCGCTCACCGACGGGCGTCTTGCGCCAGTGCCGAAACCCGCGCTCCGCTGCATCGAGAGCGCGATCGAGATCGGCTGCTTCAGCGAGCGGAAGTTCGCCCAGCGTATCGCCATTGGCTGGATTAACAATGCGGTGCGTGCGGGTGGATTGTTCTATCCATTCACCAGCAATATACATGCCGAGGCGAGGGTAGGGGGTTGGGTGTGTATTTGGCATCTGTCGCTTTCGCAAAATAGAATATGTCAGGGTCAGGCCTCGATCGCAGCAAAGGCGCTGGCAGGTGCCCAATTGCCATGCAGACCTTGCCGGAGGCGGAAGGGCATGGCGATCGTAGCAATCGGTCCCTTCGACAGGGCCATGGCATCGAGCAGCAGCAAACGTGACGCCTGCTCCGCAAGCCTGTTTTCAACCACCACCAGATAGCCATCGCCCTCTTCGGTGGAGCCGGGGCGAGGGATGAAGGCGGGTTCCTGAAGCGAGCTTGCCGGGCCGACCCAGTAGGTTTCTGTAGCTCCTGTTTCGAGGTCGAGCCGGGCAATGGTATTCATCATCATGCCGGTCGCGCTGCGAATGCCGGGCAAATCGACCGGCTTCGTCTGATCCTGCACCAACTGCCAGCCATAGCGGTTGGCCTGACCGGCAAACCGATCATCGATGCGGGGGAACTCACCAACCAGATCGGACAGAGGGGTCATGGCGATATCATCGCTATTGGCCGCCATATCGACGCTCCAGCGTGTCATGCAGGCGGCAGCCTCGACCGGATTGAAGGGGGCCCCTTCGGTGTCGGGGAAAAATGGAAACATGTTGCCCGATGCCATGGGCACATCGAAATGCACCTTGGTGCCGACATTATGAGCATTCATTACATGGCTGGCAAAGCAGGTCGGCGCGCTGAACCAGCGAATGTCTTCTGCCTGCCCACGACGTGGCAAAATACCAAGATGAACAGGCCGCGCGCGATCAAATCCGAAATGCGGCAATCCGGATTCAAGCCTCTCCCATGATCCCACGATCGGAACGACGTGAAAAACGACGTAATCGTCGGTGAAACCAAAGTCGTGCATCATGCAATAATAGGGAATTTCGAACCACACTTCGTGGTCGATTTCTCCGACTGCATTAATGACATAGAAAACCATGTCTCGGGTGCACAGGCCCTTGGCAGCGTAGCCAAAGGCCAGCATTTCCCCGGTTCGTGCATCGATTTTCGGGTGGGCTGTAAAGGTTTCCGATGTCATGCGGCCGCCGAAATCGTAAACCGGATCGATCGTTTCCAGCGTTTCCGGGTCCATCCAGACAGGCGGGCTGTCTTCCTTCAAAGCCAGCAGTTTGCCTGCGTGAAGAACAACATTTGTATTGGCTGTGCTGCGCACCTTGCCTGTCACGCTGGCATCGTCGGTCAGCGGATTGCGGTAAGCGCCGAACAAGGCGCGTCCGGCTTCGCGTTCTGCCGTGAACTTTTCAGTCCGCGCCCAGCGCTGCTGCAAGGAAACGTTGCCGTCTTTGAAACGAATGCGGGTGACCATGCCATCGCCGTTGAACCAGATGTCGTCACCCGCCAGCGGCGGGAATTGCGGATCGGGAGCAACGCGGAAGAATGAGCCATCAAGAGCGGGCGGTACGGCCCCGTCGATGACAGGCAGATGGGCAACATCCGCTTCAACGCCCGAAGGTGCGAAATTGCCGGAGAAATTGGGTGTATCGGGAAAGTTCATTGCTAACCTGTTCCACGCAAGTGTCCGGTTCGGACTGCGCCTGCTTGAGTGATTATTGCCAAAACTTGATTAATCAAGCGAATTGGCGAAGGCAAGCGATTTCCTGTTGTCATTGCGCGGCAGGTGAAACATTGCATCAGAAACGACTATCGGCAAAATGAACGTGAATGGCAGTTGGGGCTGCCGCATCGGGACAAGAAATGGTGACATCGAAGAAAACCGGTTCGGCCAAAAACGAGGCTGGCACAGCTGCGCAGGCTACAGGAAATGCGGCCACCGAGCTGGCGGGCTGGAAAATGGATCGATTGGATTACCCTACCTTCCGGATCGGCCTGCTTGCGAAGATCATGGACCGGCTGACAATACGCCAATTGCTGGAACAGGATGAGCTGACCTATGCTGAATGGCGGGTTCTTGCCCGGTTTGCGACAATGCCGGACGGAGGCACTGCGGGCCAGGTTGCTGAACTCGCCTGGGTGGATTTTGCGGAAGTGAGCCGTGCCGTCACGTCTCTGGTGGGCAGGGGGCTGCTAGAACGAAAGAGAAACCCTGCTGACAGGCGTGCTTCCATCGTTTCGCTCACCGATGCAGGCCGGGTGCAGTATCGTGAGACGCAAAAACGGCGGAGCGGTTTCCATGAAGATCTGCTGTGCGATCTGTCTGCTGATGAACGCGCCACGCTGGATGATCTTCTGATGCGGATCGGAACGCAGTTAAAGGGCATGTTGAAAGACAGTTCTTCATCGTGACCATGCGGCCTGTGCGGAAGTTCAGGAAAGCTGTTCACAATACGGCGTAGTAACGGAAAATCGAATGGTCGGGTTCGCCGTCCGGGCCGATCTGTGGCCTGCGTTGTCCGACGCCCACAATGACCGTTCGGTTGAGCCATTCATGAGGGCCGTCAGGGGCTCGGAAATAGGGTGTACAACGGAAATATGACCCGATGGCTTCCTTGCCCGGTCGTTCAAGCTTGCCATGCACGTAACCCAGATTGCGGATGTAGATGAGCGCGCCGTCATCGGCCTCGATCATGTAATGTGCGTTGAGTTCAACAACACCGTCGGTCCGCATCACAGGCCAGTCGGCACCGCTGTAATCGACCAGTTTTCCTGTCAGTCTGGGGCCGCTTACGAGCGAGTTTTCCCCGATTGAGGTGTAACCGTGGTTGGGGCCCCCATCGTGAATGGCACCCGTGTCCCACCGGCGATCGAAATTGATGCGAATGTCAAACGCATGTTCGAATTTCAGATCCAGCGATTGGTCATCATGCACAGTCTCATTCTCCTTCGCCAGCCAGGCAGCTTTATCGCGCCATTGCGCTTGCAACCTTCATGCAGCACAATATATGATTAATCAAGCAATATGCTGCAACCCCGGATATGGATGGGAATTTCTGAATGACTGACTGGCAGGTTTTTACTCCGCAATTTCGCTTTGCTTTCTCCATCGCGCTGACGCTTGGGAAGCCATATTGGCTCAAGCCGACATCTCAGGGCGCAACACGGGCAGGGGTGTATGCCCTGGACGGGACGATCGAAGGCCCGGGCATTACGGGCAGAGTCATCCCCATGAGCGGCGGTGACTGGCCCTTGCAGCGCCCCGATGGGGTGCTCGATTTCGATGCTCGCTATATGCTCGAACTGGATGATGGAACGGTGATCTACATGCAGAACCGTGGCTATCGCTGGGCATATACCGAGGAAGTGGCTGAACGCATGGCGCGTAACGAGCCAGCAGAGCCGCACGAATATTATATGCGCGTCACGCCCAAATTCGACGTACCCGAAGGGCCACATGACTGGATGGCCCGTCACGTTTTCGTCGGTGTGGCTGAGAAGATCCCCGGTGCCAACCGCATCCATTATTTCGTGGTCGAGTGATAGGGCATCGTTCTGGCGAGACAGCGAGACAGCATGAGGCCGCTGTCTCGCCCCTCATAAAACCGTTCTAGGGCCTGGTCGGCTCCCAGTTCGATACGGCGCGGAAGAAAGCTTCACTTTCCAGATAACCAGCCTCGGCAGTGGCCAGGGGAAGGTAGCTCAATTTCACGACCACTGTCTGGGTGTCTGGATCGACATAAATGAACTGGCCCTGGAGTCCGATCGCCATGTAGGCGTTGGAATCGGCCAGTGTCCACCATTGGTATCGATAGCCCCAGTGTTCATCGGCTGAAACAGGTTCTGGCCCCGTGGTAACAGTCGATGTCCGTACCCATTCCGGGGAAATGATCTGGCGCTCGCCAACGCGCCCTTCATGCAGCATCATCTGCCCGAGACGGGCATAATCCCTCAGCGTTGCATTGAAACCCATGCCATTGGTGGAACGGCCTACGCCGGGAGGGCCATCAGTGAGGAAAAAACCGTCCGCTTGTGCGCCCAGCGGAACCCATATCCGCTCACTCATATATTGATCGATTGGCTTTCCGGTGGCTCTTTCCAATATCCAGCCCAGCAGATTGGTATTGAGCGTGGAATATTGGAAGATCGTGCCCGGCTCTGCGATCTTGTCGACCATGAAAGCCTCCTCGACTATACGCCGCCGATTATAGACGAGAATTTCCTCTCGCAATTTGGCTGACGGGGTGCCGGGTTCGGGACGATAGGAATCCGGGCGATTGGCGCCCGATTTCATCTCGAGCAGATCTTCCACTGTGGCCCCTTCATAGGCCGTGCCGATCAGTTCGGGGACATAGGTTTCCACTGTGTCGTCCAGCGATTTGATATAGCCGTCTTCCAGCGCAGCACCGACCAGAATGGACGTGATCGACTTGGCCATGGACATCGACAGAAAATGCGTGTCGGGACCGGTGAAGTTCCGATAGTTTTCATAGATGATATCGTCACCCTTCATGACCAGAAGGGCATTGGTATAGGTGCGTTCGAGGAACTGCTCCGGCGTGTGTGTCTGCCCTTGAAAGTCATAGGTGAAATTCAGCGGATGTTCGTCACGCGATAAGGGGGAGGCGATTTTCCCTGCTTTCACGGGCAGGGTGTAAAAGATCGAATCGATGCTGTGAAAGGTCAGGGCATTGATCGAATCATTCATGAAAATCCGGCGAAGTTCCTGAATGGCAGGCGTGGGTTCGCTGGCTGCCAAATCGGTGTTGTCTTGGGCAAGGGCCGTCTCGGTGCAGACCAGCGACAGCGCCGCCGTTGCTGCCAGCAAAGCAGCGCGACCTGCGCCATATAAGCGTTTCCTCTCGTACATCCTGTTTCCCTTCAGCATTGGGGCCAGCTTGATTGTGACCGCTCGAATGAGGTGCATCCCGGCAAATCATATTCTGAAAGCTTGATTACTCAAGTAGTTTCTTTTTTGGATATACGCGTCTAGCGTCCAGATTCGCTGCCAATACTATAAGATTGCGAGAGGGAATTATGAAGAAACCGGACTGGATAGCCACCTGGCCTGTTCGATTTGGAGCCATTGCTGCCGCGACATTAATGGCCTCCGCCTGTACGGCCGTGAGCCATCAAGAGGATCGCGTTCCCGTTGCGGAGTCTGCCCCTCCGGCTGAACTCGTTCTGACGAATGCCAAGGTTTATACCGTCGATGCGACGAATAGCGTCTATCAGGCCATTGCGATCCGTGATGGCCTGATCATCGCACTGGGCAGTGATGCGCAGATTGCTCCGCTGATCGGACCGGAAACCCGGCGCTTGGACCTGCATCAACGCATGGTGATGCCCGGCCTGATCGACGGTCACATGCATCCGCTGGCTGGCGGCGCGATGCTGACTGCATGCAGTCTGGATTATGAACCTTTGACAATTGACCAGATATTGCAGCGGATTACCGTTTGCCTGAAAGAGGACGGCAAGAAAGCGCCGGGCGAATGGCTGCGGGTGCAGGCATGGTTTCGCCAGGCGACGCAGCCTGCCGGTGCAGATTTGACCGCTGAAATACTCGACCGCTTGCCAACCGATCGGCCCGTGGTCGTTCAGGCTAGCGACTTCCACTCGATGGCTGGCAATTCTGCTGCCATTGCCGCCGCTGGCATTACTGATGACACGCCTAACCCAAGCGATGGCGAGATCGTGCGTGACGAGCATGGAAAAGCGACTGGAATTTTCCTCGATGGGGCAATGTGGCAGGTGATCGGATCTGCACCAGTCCCTTCGGCGGATGCACAGCGGCAGATCAATCTGGCCAATGCGCGGGCTGCCGTTCAGGCGGTCAATGCGCAAGGGGTGACGACACTTCTGAACGCTTCCGCGCGTGTCGAGGACATGGAGGCGTGGGCAGACTTGCGTGATGAGGGTGGCCTGACCACCCGGGCCGTGTTCGCTGTGAAACTGTCACCCGATGAAGCCGCGCAGCCCGATCAGGCTGCCGCGCATATTATCGATCTTGCTGCGCGCTATACGCTACCAGGCAACGCCAAGGCACCGGGACTTGTCATAGACCGGGCAAAGCTGTTCGTTGATGGAGTGGTTCAGGCTCCTGCGCAGACCGGCGCTATGATTGCACCCTATTTTCGCAATTTCGGGTCGTCGGCCCATCCGCAATGGGCCCCCGGCGAGAAGACCGGTTCTTTGTATTTTGACGAAGCTCTGTTGACCCGAATTCTTGACGCGCTCGTGTCGCGGGGGCTCTCGGCGCATATGCATACGACGGGCGACAAGGCTATCCATGTCACACTCAACGCAATCCAAACCGTGCGTCAACGCCATGATGCCCCTCATTTCAGGCCGGCTCTGGCACATGATGAAGTGATTGATCCGCAGGATTACCAGCGCTTCGCTCAACTCGGTGCCATTCCAGTATTGTCGCTGCAATGGGGCAAGCCTGCGCCTGACACGATCAATACGCTTGTGCCGCAGATGGGGCCGGAGCGGGCCCGCTTTGTCGAGACGGCAGGCAAGTTTCATGCAGCAGGCGCACGGATTGCATTTGGCAGTGACTGGCCGATCGAGACATTGGACGAATGGCTGGCGATGCAAATTGCGATCACTCGCAAAAATCCTGATCCGACTGAAGAGCGCTATAAAGGCCGGTTGGGGGATGATCCGGGGCTGAACATTGCTACAGCTATTCGGGCCTTCACCATCAACGCGGCTTATTCGCTCAATATGGAAGACCGGGTGGGCTCACTCGAACCGGGCAAATATGCCGACCTGATCGTGATCGACCGCGACCTGACCGCCATTCCGGCTGAACAGATCGCCGATACACAGGTTTTGCTCACTGTGCTGGGGGGCCGTGAAGTCTATCGCGCTGATAGCTTTGCCCAGTAACCTTCCTCAACCCGCAAGGGCACCGTCCGATGCATGGATGGTGCCAATATTTTCCCGAGCTGCTTAAGGCTTAAGTCTTTATCCCC
The DNA here is from genome assembly GCF_009828105.1 of Altericroceibacterium indicum. GTDB lineage: Bacteria > Pseudomonadota > Alphaproteobacteria > Sphingomonadales > Sphingomonadaceae > Altericroceibacterium > Altericroceibacterium indicum. Next base: position 112,556 of record NZ_WTYQ01000006.1, on the reverse strand, counting down.
AAGGGCAGTGGCTTTGGCCGCTGCCTTTTACATGGCTGTAACTCAATAGAAGCCCTGTGATGATTGTTTAACCGCGCATAATTCTGCCTGCTGTTGCGCAGTTTTGTGTCCGGCTTGTTCTTGACCACGCAAAATTACAAACATATAGCGCTACAAGGCTATAGGACGGGCAAGAACCCGCAGTGGCATTGGAGAGTGCGTTTATGTCAGAGGTTTCGTTTTGCGACGCTCAGCGTTTTTGTGATGCATCGTGCACACCGCAAACCTTCTGTCCATTTTGCTGAAGCCGCAGAGTGAAGAAGCGTAAAATCCATGTGATGAAAAGCCGTCCTTCCGTTGACCGGCGGATGGAGGGATGCGGCCCATCAAAGTCCCGTTCCCGCAGGCCCTGGACAGTTCAACCAGCCATATCGGTTTCCGCTGCATTATCCGCGGTTAAGTAATGACAGAAATGATAAATTTGAGGGAAAATTCGATGGCAATATTGCGGAACAGGCTGCGAACAATAGCCCTGAGCGGGGGCGCGCTTTTTGCCGCCCTTTCCCCGCTTCCTGCAGCGGCGGAGAACGCATCCGCACCAGCGCCGGCCCCTGCGCCGCAGCAAGCCGAAAAGCCGATGAATGTGATCTTTGTGCTGGTGGACGATCTGCGCTTTGATGCGATGGGTTTTCTGACTCCCGGTCTTAAAACACCCAACATCGATTTTCTGCGCAAGAATGGCACCTATTTCCCCAATGCGGTGGTGACATCATCCTTATGCTCTCCGAGCCGTGCGACGATTTTGACTGGCCAGACAGCGCGCAATCATGGGGTGATCGATAACCATCAATCCTCCGAAGAGGGGCTGATTTTCTTCCCGCAATATTTGCAGCAGGCCGGCTATCGCACTGGCTTCTTCGGCAAATGGCATATGGGGGATGATACGGATGCGCCACGCCCCGGTTTTGACCGTTGGGTGAGCTTCAAGGGGCAGGGCACCTATTACCCGACCGATGGGATTTCACCTGAAGGGATCAAAGAAGGTCAGCGCCAGACGCTCAATGTCGACGGGAAGCACGTCAACCGCAAAGACTATATCACCACCGAACTGACCGATTATGCGCTCGACTGGTTGAAGGAAGACAAAAAGGACACTCAGCCTTTCTTTCTCTATCTCAGCCACAAAGCGGTTCATTCCGATCCCGAACCGGCCCCTGAACATAAGGGCGAATATGCTGATCTCGATGTGACATTGCCCGCCAGCGCGGCAAATACGCCGGAAAACAATGCAGGTAAGCCCCTGTGGGTGCAAAATCAGCGCAATAGCTGGCACGGGATCGATTTCCCGTATCACACGGATGAAGATTTTCACGATTATGTCCGCCGTTATTTTGAGACATTATCATCCGTGGATGACAGCGTTGGGCGGATCTTGACCTATCTGCACAAGAACGATCTCGATAAGAATACGATGGTCGTTTTCTATTCGGATAATGGCTATCTCTTCGGCGATCATGGGCTGATCGATAAGCGCAACGCTTATGAACCCTCTGTTCGCGTGCCGATGCTGGTCTATGCGCCCGGCCATGTGCCCGCCAATAAGACTGTGGATGCGGTGGTGCGCAATCTCGATCTGGCCCCCACATTCCTTGATGTGGCCGGTGTGGCTGAACCCAGCCAGATGGAAGGCACCAGCTTTTTGCCGCTCGTGACCGGTCAGGAAAGCGCCACCCAATGGAAGTCTGGCGACTTCGTTTATGAATATTACTGGGAATGGAGCTTCCCACAGACTCCAACCACCTTCGCCATCGAACGCGACCGGGTGAAATATATCCAATATCACGGCGTATGGGATATTGAGGAGCTGTACGATCTGAAGAAAGACCCCAATGAGATGCACAATCTCATCAATGATCCGGCCTATCTCGATAATAAGATCGCCCTGCGGCAGGCTCTTTACGAACAGCTTGCCAATAGCAAGGGGCAGCATGACATTCCCTACGGCGAAAGGAACAGCGAAGGGCTGGTCTGGCGCAAGAAAGGTGGCCCGCGCGCAGCGGACTTCCCGGATCGCTGGTATGTCGAACCGGACCTGCCAACCAAGTTCAACGGCTACTTCCCCGATAGTGAAGCCAAGCTCAAAGCCGATGAAGAAGGCAAACCTTATTTCCCCGGATCAGCGCAATAAGCGCAGCAATGACGTCCTGGCCTGACGTATAGTGAGGCCAGAACACCTGCAGGAGGCACCGAAACGCGTGCCTCCTCGCGGTGCATTATTCTCCAGCCAGCCCGCCAAACCAGTATGGCTGAATGCCTCGCCGCTACGTCGATAATAATAGTTATGTTAAATTATGACAGCCAAGGAGATCAGCTTTCCTTGATGCTCCGCAGTTTTCCGACCTGCTGAGCGCCGGCCATACTGGTAACCAGCACTTCATTGCCGTCCACCACAATCGCCACATCTTCAAGCCCGATGACCGACACGCGTGGGCCGTCCGTATCGACGAGGACATTGTGGCAATCGACCAGTTCAACCTGGCCCTTCGCGCTGTTGCCCATGCTGTCGGCATTTCGAGCATCGCGCAGCGCCTGCCAATTGCCAATGTCTGACCAGCCCATGAAGGCTGGCACCATGGCGGCACGATCAGTTTGTTCCATCACCGCATAGTCTATGGATTCACTGGGCGTATCCGCGAAGATGCTGGCATCGGGCCGGAAAAAGCCCTGCTCGTCGAGGGCACCTTGCTTGACAGCTTCGGCAACGGAGTGGGCAATATCAGGGCGGTGTTTTTCCAATTCCTCAAGGAAACGGGAGGCCCGGAAGGCAAAAATGCCTCCATTCCAGCTATAGCCCCCATCCGCGAGGAAGCTTGTGGCATGTTCAAGATCAGGCTTCTCGACAAATCGATCCACCCGAAAGCCGCCATCAATCGGCTGTCCGCGCTTGATATAGCCATAGCCGGTTTCGGGCATATTCGCCGCGATGCCAAAAGCGACCAGCCAGCCTTCTTCTGCAAGCACTGCCGCCGCTTTGGCCGTTTCGCGAAAGGCATCGACATTGGCTATATAATGATCGCTGGGGCACACCAACATGATGGCATCTTGCGGCAATCGCATGGCCGCCAGCGCAATCGCTGCTGCTGTATTGCGTGGCTGTGGTTCTACGATCAGCGACATTGTGCCGTCCTGGTGACCCTGATCCAGCACATAGGAAATATGCGCGTCCCCCGTTACGATAACCGGCTTATCAAACAGATCGGCATCGTTGCACCGTTCCAATGTGGATTGAAACAGAGTGCTCTGCCCGATCAGGGGCAGGAAGGGTTTGGGCCGTGTCTGCCGGCTGCGCGGCCAGAGCCTGCTGCCCCCGCCACCGCATAAGATCACCGGCGTTATTCCAACCATTCAGCAACTCCCATCGGGTTCATCAGAATATGCGATGAAATTTATTCCATGTTGCTGAGAGTATCTCAAGCGCAGTCAGTTCCCGACTGGCTATTCAAATTCCTTTTTCTTTGGCAATTCCATGCCGCAGAACGCCGTTTGCCACTTCGGCAATCGCTTCTGCTTTTTCCTCATCCGACCATACGGCATAGCGCAGGCCCAGAAACACATTCATGCCCATGATGGCCCAAGCATGGGCTTCTTCCAGCCCCTCGCGCAACTCGCCCTTGGCGACGCCGCTTTGCAAACGTTCGAACATGCGGTTTGCCGTGTTCTGATAATGCGCGCGGAAACTGGCCGGATCGACAAATTCGGATTCATCAATGATCCGATAGATTTCCTTATGTTCCCGCGCGAACTGGAGGAATGCGGTGAGCGCTTCACGTTCCTGCTCCAGCGCCGGCCCATCCGGGTCATGCCGGGCTTTCACCGCTTCACGCACGCCATTGCTGAGATCCTTCACCAATGCGCGGAAAATCTCATCCTTGGAATCGAAATAGGTATAAAAACTACCCAGCGCTGTCCCGGCACGGCGGGTAATCCCGGTGATGGACGCATCGTGAAACCCGTGCTCACCAAATTCCAGAGCCGCCGCATCCAGCAGCTTGCGTAATGTTTTGCGGCCCCTTTCGGTGCGGGGGGTCTTGCCATTTTCTGTCGGTGTTGGCGCGGCGTGGGTACTCATCTCCTTCCCGCTACTCCCTGACAGAGAGCTTGGCAAATCTTATAAGTTGAAAGATGGTTCAACATTCAATAGACTGCACCGCATAAAAACAAATATTCGTGGGAGTACAGGATGATGAAAGCGCGTTTTTTCGCAGGCCAGCGCCATGCGTGGATGTTGGGGAGCGCTCTGGCGGGGACCATGATCGTCACCAACCCGGCCCATGCGCAAGTTGATCCGGGTGACAGTGCGCAGGCCGCCAGCAGCAATGAAAATGGTGGCGAAATCATCGTTACGGCAAGGCGGCGGGAGGAGCGGCTCGTCGATGTGCCTGTGGCGGTGACGACATTCAGCGGCGCTCAGCTTGCTGAAAGCGGCGCCAGCGACATTACCGATCTTGCGCAGATGGCGCCCAATGTCACGCTGGAGCCATCACGCGGCACCAATTCCACCCTTTCGGCCTTCATTCGCGGGATCGGGCAGCAAGACCCGGTGTCGGGGTTTGAACAGGGCGTCGGCATCTATCTCGATGATGTCTATCTCAACCGCCCGCAAGCCGCCGTGCTGGATATTTATGATGTGGAACGGATTGAAGTTTTGCGCGGTCCGCAGGGCACGCTCTATGGCCGCAACACGATTGGCGGCGCGGTAAAATATGTCACCCGGCCGCTGCCGGATGAATTTTCCCTCAAGGTGCGCGCTACCTATGGATCGTACGATCAGGCCGATGGGGTGGTGACTATGTCCACGCCCTTGTCTGACACTGTGCGGATCGGTGCATCGGGCGCGCGCCTGTCACGTGGTGGCTTCGGCAAAAATCTCACTACGGGTGAAGACAATTACAATAAGGACATATGGGCCGCGCGTGGCACGGTGGAATTGGGGCAGAAAGGCGGCCCATTCCAGCTTCGTATTTCCGGCGATTATACCAAGGATAACAGCAATAGCCGGGGTGGACACCGCTTGATCCCGGCCTTTGTGTCAGACGCGCCCGTGCTCGAAGATGTCTATGACACACGCGGCGGGCTGAATGATCCGACGCAATATGTCGAAGCCTATGGTCTGGCGATGAATGGGAGCATGGAGCTGAGCGATGCGCTGACGCTGCGTTCCATCACCGCATGGCGCAAGGATAGCAGCGCATCCCCGATTGATTTCGATGCTTTGCCGGCCGTCGATGTGGATGTGCCCGCGATTTATAAAAACAAGCAGTTCAGCCAGGAATTGCAGCTTTTATGGGACAATGGCGGCAAATTTTCCGGCCTGCTCGGGGGCTATTTTCTCGATGCCTCTGCCGATACGCAATTTGATGTCAGGCTGTTTACCACGCTGGCCGGTTTGACGGCTTTCACACAGGCCGATGTCGATACCAAGACGTTCGCCATCTTTGGTGATTTCACCTATGATTTCACTGATCAATGGAGCCTGTCGATCGGTGGCCGCTATACTTGGGATAAGCGCAGCGCGAATATTCTGCGGCAGAATTATCTCGGCGGCGGATCGCCTGTCTTTGGCGGGGAAGGTGTCGCCTTCGGGACGCCCAGCACCGATTTTTCCGGTTCTGAAACCTTCAACAAATTCACCCCGCGCGTGTCGCTCAGCTTCAAGCCGACCCCGGACCAGAATATCTACGCCTCCTTCTCACAAGGCTTCAAAGGCGGCGGGTTTGATCCGCGCGGTGTGGGGGTCAACGCGCCCGACCTTGATGATAACGGCACGCTGGATGACGCGGAAATCGCCAAATTCCTGAGCTTTAAGCCGGAAACGGTCGATTCCTATGAGCTGGGATATAAAGGCAGCCTGATGAATGGCGCGCTGTATGTTGCGCTCGCGGCTTTCCGTATGGACTATAAGGATGTGCAGATCCCCGGTTCTTCGGGTTGCACAGTGGGCGGCATTGCGACCTTCTGCGGGGTGATTACCAATGCCGGGAAGGCCCGCTTTCAGGGGGTGGAATTTGAAACCAACGCCCGGCTTGCGCAGGATATGGCGAGCATGGGCGATGAGCTGCGCTTTTCCGGATCGGTCGGCTATATCGATGCGAAATATAAGGAATATATCACGCAGATCGCCGGGCAAGGGCCGGTGGATGTGGCCGATTATCGCAAGGTGCAGAACACCCCTGCATGGACCGCCAGCGGCACACTCAGCTACACCGCGCCGATCGGGGCCGGGGACATCTATCTTGGCTCAACCCTATCCTATCGTTCCAAGACCTATCAGTTTGAAATTCCCAATCCCTATATCGATCAGGATGGTTATGCGCTGCTCGATGCCAGCATCATCTACACCGCGCCTGATGATCGCTGGAGCATCGGCCTGCATGGCAAGAATCTGACCGACAAGAGATACAAGACCTCAGGATATACGTTTATCTCTGCCAATCCGGTGACGGGGGAAATTCTGCGTAATTCAGAAGGCGATCTGATCCCGACATTGGGCAAGGAAGGCACTTTGACAGCCTTCTACGGCAATCCACGTCAGATATTTGTCACCGCAACGCTGGCTTTTTGAGGCGGCATAAGGCTGGCGGGTGTCCTCTCCTCCCGCCAGTCGCCTCATAAGCCTGAGCCCTTCGCGTCGCCCTCAATAATGCCGGAGCTTACTGCATGTCCTACCGCCTCCACCGATACCGTTCTGCCGATGGCAGGCTGGAGCTAGCCGCGCGTGACTATCGGGCCGATGACAATGGTGCGCCGGCGCTCCTCCTGATGCATGGCCTCACCCGCAATAGCGCTGATTTTGAACCTTTGGCGGAACATCTGGCGGGGGCCTATCGCCTGATTGTGCCGGATCAGAGGGGGCGCGGATTGTCGCAATGGGATAGCGATGCGTCCAATTATCGGCCCGATATCTATGTGCAGGACATGTTAGCTTTGCTGGGGGAGCTTGGCATTGCCCAGTTTGGCGTGATTGGCACATCCATGGGCGGGCTGATGGCGATGGTGATGGCCGCCATGCAGCCCGAACGTGTCAGCGCCATGGTCTTGAACGATATCGGCCCGGTGCTCGAAGCTGAAGGCATTGCGCGCATTCAAGGCTATGTCAGCCCCGGCAAGGAAATGGCCAATTGGGACGAAGCCGCTCAGCGGATCGCCATCAGCAATGCCCCCGCCTTCCCCCACTATGGCCCCGGTGACTGGCTGGCTTTCGCCCAGCGGACCTGCATCCAAAATCCGAATGGCACGATCAGCTTTGCCTATGATCCGGCGATTGCCGAGAGCATGAACGGTGAAAATCCCAGCACTGTCCCGCCTGATCTCTGGCCCTTGTGGGATGGATTGCAATCCATCCCGACGCTGGTGATCCGGGGTGGCATTTCAGACCTGCTCTCTGCCCAGACAGTCGCAGAAATGGGCCGCCGCCACTCCGGACCGTTTGATGCGGTGGAGATACCCCATGTCGGCCACGCCCCGATCCTGAATGAACCGGCAGCGCTTGATGCTATCCTGCCCTTCCTTGCTGAACAGGTGCACTGATATGGAAAGCCCGGCCGCTGGTATCGCCTCCCCATCCCCTTCGTTCAAAACCGCCCGGCCAAATCTGGTGCTGGCGATGCTGCTGCTGGTCTACATTTTCAATTTTGTTGACCGGCAGATCCTGTCCATTCTGGCCGCGCCCATTCAGGCTGATCTCGATCTGAGCGATGCTGAGATGGGCCTGCTTGGCGGGGTGGCTTTTGCGGTCCTTTATTCGGTCCTTGGGGTGCCCTTGGCATGGCTGGCGGACAAAACGAGCCGGAGTTGGGTGATTACCGGGTCGCTGATGATATGGAGCGGCTTTACAGCGCTTTGTGGCACCGCTGTGTCCTTTACTGGCCTCTTTCTGTCTCGCTTGGGTGTGGGTGTGGGGGAGGCTGGCGGGGTGGCCCCAAGCTATGCCGTGATTGGGGATTATTTCCCCTCAAAACGGCGGGCTTTCGCGCTTTCTATCTATTCACTGGGCATCCCTCTGGGGTCTACCATAGGCGTTTTGGCCGGGGGCTATATCGCCGCGCAAATTGACTGGCGGACGGCCTTTTTCGTGGTCGGATTGGCCGGTCTGGTCATTGCCATACCGTTCAAACTGATCGTCAAAGACCGCCCTCGCCTTGCTTCTGAAAATGCCCCGGACAGCCCCCAATTTGGCCAGATTGTGCGGCTTTTGGCACGTAAACCCTCCTTCTGGTTCCTGTCTTTCGGCGCGGCTTGCAGCTCCATGCTGGGCTATGGTCTCGCCTTCTGGCTGCCGAGTTTACTCCAGCGCAGTTTCGGCCTCGATCTGGTGCAAACCTCGCAATTCATTGGCGCGGTGATGCTGCTTGGCGGGGTGGCGGGAATGCTGGCCGGGGGCTGGCTGGCTGACAGGCTCGGCACACGCGATAAGGCCTTCTACGCCTGGGTTCCGGCCTCGGCCTTTTTCATTGGTGTTCCGCTGTTTTCCGGGGGAATTTACACCTCGAATGTGTGGGCCGCCTTCGCGCTGTTCCTCATTCCGCAAGCCATGGCTTATGTCTGGCTCGGCCCGGTCTTGACGGCCGTTCAACACCTTGTGCCGCCCCCCGCCCGCTCCACCGCGTCGGCTCTCTTCCTGCTGATCAACAATCTCATCGGAATTGGCGGCGGAATCTACGCGCTGGGCGCGCTCTCCACGGCGCTGACCCCCATTTATGGCGCAGAAGCCCTCAGATATTCGATGCTCTATTCCCTCTCACTCTATGCCGTAGCGGCATTGTTGACCGCCTGCGCCGGGCCGTTCCTCCGCCGCGACTGGGTGGCCGAAATCACTCCGCCAGCGGCACCTTGACCCGCACCACCAGACCACCGCCTGCCTGATTGGCAAAATGGAGCGATCCGCCGAAGCGTTCTAGCAGGCGGTGGGCGGTGGGGATGCCGAGGCCGAAGCCGGGCGTGTTGCGCGCTCTGGCTTCATCCACACGGAAGAAGGGATCGAGCACTTTGGTAAAGCAATCTTCCGGCAGGCCCGGCCCGTGATCACTGATCGTGATCTCCCAGCCATTTTCCCCTTTCAGCAGATGGATCTCCGCGCTGTCCCCATATTGAAGCGCGTTTTCAATCAAAGGGTTAAGCGCCAGAGCCAAGGGGTCACGGTAGCTTTTAACGTGCGTATCGTCAGGGGCTTCAAGGTGGACTGAAGCATGGTCAAAGGCTGGCAGGGTGCGGATCAGTTCTGCCAGATCCAGCTCCTCCGCCTCACTGGCCAGGTGCTGCGCGCGCAGGAAGGATTGCAGCGAATTGAGCAGCGCTTCCATTTCACCGGCGCTGGAACTCACGATCCGGGCAATGTCGTTCTCTTCCACAAAACCCGAGGCCATTTGCAAACGGCTGAGCGGGGTGCGCAGATCATGGCTGATGGCTTCCCATGATTTGGCCTGATCGCTCTCAAGCCCGGAAATCCGCGCCTGCATCGAATTGAACGAACGCGCCAGCTCACGCAAATCCGCCGGCCCATCCTCCTCGATTCTCAAGGCCTGGCCATGTTCAAAAGCGTCCATCGCTGCGCTCAATTGCCTGAGCGGGCGGGTCAGGCGCTGGAGGGCGAGCATCGCAATGACGATCGACAGCAGCGAAATTAGCAGCGTCATCATGGTTGCACGGAAGGCCACTGGCCAACCGGAAGAAATATCCGGAGAGCGGAAATTGAGCCATTGGCCATGGGCCAATTGCATCGAACCGACCAGATCGCGCCCGCCCCCCTGCTTGTGGGCTGCATCGAGAAACAGTTCCCGGCCACCCAGTGATGGCTCCCATTCGACAATCTGCCGGGCGATTTCAGTCACATCATGGTTGCTGCCCGAACGCGTAATGGCGGGCTGAGTGGAAATATGGGTTTCGAGATGCCGCGTGGTCATGGTCTGCGCGGTGGCGGATGGATCGCGCTGATAGAGCCGATCGCTCACCACCAGAAGCTCTGCCACCCGGCGGGCATGATCGCCCCGGATCGTCTGCCGGTCTATCGCATCATAGAACAGGATGCTGGCCAGAAACTGCACCGCAGCCACACTGACGAGCAGCAGCAAGGCAAGCCCCGCCAACCCCAATCCAGTCAGGCGATGCGTGCCAAACCATTTCCAGCGGCCCTGTTGCATTCCTTGGCCTTTCAGCACGTGACATCCGTTTCCCAAGCCTATTCCTATCGGCAATGGGGACAGAAAAGCAATTCTTCTGGCGCTGTCCCAATCCGGTCACAATTTTATGAACAGGTCACTGGCATCAAACCGAAGGATGGACGCAATGGACCAGAGTTTTGCCCCCGACATCAGTCGGCGTGGGTTTTTTGGCTTGTCAGCGGGCGGAATGCTGGGGCTGGGAACGCTTGCGCAGCCCGCTTTTGCAAAGGGCGCTTCTGGACTGGGAGCTGATTATCCTTTCAAGCTGGGTGTCGCTTCGGGTGATCCCCTGCCCGATAGTGTGATTCTATGGACCCGGATTGCACCTGATCTGTTCAGGCCGCTGGCGTGGCCGGTGGAAGTGCAATGGGAAGTGGCCGAAGATCCGGCATTTACGAAGATCGTAAGACAGGGCAGCGAGACGGCCGTGCCTGACTGGGGCCATTCTGTTCATGCCGAACCTGTTGGCCTGGCACCCAATCGCGCATATTATTACCGCTTCCACGCGCTGGGGGCGACCAGTGCGGTGGGCCGCACCCGCACCGCGCCGCTCTATGGCGCAGCGCTTGATTCCTTACGTTTCGCGGTCTGTTCCTGCCAGAATTATACGCGCGGGTTTTATGCCGCTTATCGTGACATGGCCGAGCAGCAGCCGGATCTGATTATCCATGTGGGTGATTATATCTATGAAGTGGCTGGCCAGCATGGCGTGCGCAAAATGCCGGTCCCGGAAGCGCTCAGCCTTGATGATTACCGCGCCTATTATGCGATGACCAAGACCGATCCCGATCTTCAGGCGGCGCATCAACTGGCCCCCTGGCTGATGATCTGGGACGATCATGAAACGGTGAATGACTATGCAGGTGACACTTCCCCCACGGTACATGGGGAGGCGATGCACAATCGCCGGATTGCATCCTACCGCGCCTATTACGAAAATATGCCACTGCGCCGTGATGCCCGGCCTGATGCAGCGGGCAATATGAAACTCTACCGCCGGGCGGTTTACGGCAATCTGGCGCAGTTCGACCTTCTGGATACGCGCCAATATCGCAGCCCCCACCCCTGCCCTTATGAAGACGATTATGCACCATGGGCGACCTGTTCACCGGACGATCCTTCGCGCACCATGCTGGGGAGTACACAGGAAGAATGGCTGGCACGGGGCCTCGGTATGGCGGGTGCGCGATGGAGCATGATTGTCCAGACCACCCAGATGACTCCCTATTTCTGGGAACAGGATGGCAAGGAAACCTATCGGGCAGACCGATGGGATGGTTATACCGCAGCGCGTGAGCGACTTTATGATCTGATCCTGCGCCGTGCCCCCAGCAATCCATTCCTGATTGGCGGCGATGTTCATGCCTTTATGGCCAGCGCTGTGCATAATCTGGCCGGAACACCTGTCGCCAATGAACTGGTATGCGGGGCCATTTCCTCTGATGGCGGCGGGCAAGACCGCTATGACCGGGAAACCAGCTATTATAACGGCACCGGCAAACGCTATTTCTTCGATAACCGGCAGAATGGCTATGCGCTGTGCGATGTCAGCGCCAAACGGGTGGACACGCAATTGCGCGCGGTGGCAGATTATACGCTGGAAGCCAGCCCGGTTGAGACGCTGCGTGCGCTTACTTATGAAGATGATGCTTTAGGTTTCGCCTGAGCACAGTCTGACAGACGCAGGCAATAAAAAGCCCGGCGAAGCAGAGCGCTTGCCGGGCTTTTTATTATGATCAATGGGCGGATTATTCGATCCGCTGAGCAAGGCCCCGATTGAACCACAGCGCGATCAGCGTCACCACTGCGCCGGAGAGCAGATAGGCACCGCTGGCTGCGAGGCCATATGTGCTGGAAATCCACAATGCCACAAAGGGAGCAAAACCCGCGCCAAACAGCCACGCCAGGTCTGATGTCAGTGCAGAGGCAGTATAACGCAGGTGCGGCGGGAAGACGGTCGAGAGTGCGCCAGAGCACTGGCCGAAGGAAAGACCAAGCAGCGCAAAGCCAACAAACATAAAGGTGATTTCACCCGCACGACCTGCATTCAGCAGCAAAGGAGCGATCACGGCAAAGATGCCGATAGCCACAGCGCACCAACCCAGCAATGTCCGGCGACCGATCCGATCAGCCAATGAACCGGAAATTACCACTGCCACCACACCAATGGCCGCTGCAATCGCTTCGATCAGCAAGAACTGCGAAGGCATTTCAGTGGTGTAGAGGAAGACCCATGACAGTGGGAACACGGTGACCATGTGGAACAGGGCAAAACTGGCCAGCGGGGCAAAGGCGCCGGCGACAATGCCGTGCCAGCTTGTCGCAATGGTCTTGGCAGTGGAAGCGGGCTGCAATTCGCGCTGCTCAAACAGTTCCTCATATTCTGGCGTCACCACGATACGCAGACGGGCGAAGAGCGCCACCACATTGATGGCAAAGGCCACGAAGAAGGGATAGCGCCAGCCCCATTCAAGGAAGTCGGCAGCAGGCAGTGTCGCCACGAGGAACATGAACAGCAAGCTGGCGACGATCAGACCCAGCGGTGCACCAAGCTGCGGGACCATGGCCCACCAGCCACGATGCTTTTCCGGAGCGTTCATCGCCAGAAGCGATGCCAGGCCGTCCCATGAACCACCCAGAGCCAGACCCTGACCGATGCGGAAAATCGCCAGCAGGGTTACAGCCAGATGGCCAATGCTCTCATAACCCGGCAGGAAGGCAATGGCTGCAGTCGATCCGCCAAGCAGGAACAGCGAAGTCGTCAGCTTTGCGCCGCGGCCATAGCGATGGTCGATTGCGCCAAAGATAAATGTCCCGAAAGGTCGCGCGATGAAGGCCAGTGCAAAAATCGCAAAACTATACAGCGTGCCGGTAAGGGGATCGACATAAGGGAAGATGTGCTGCGGAAACACCAGCACCGATGCGATGGCAAATACGAAGAAGTCAAAGAACTCCGACGTTCGGCCGATGATAACACCAACAGCGATCTCACTTGGCTCGACCTTATGGCCATCCTGGTGAAGTTCGCGGGCGTCCTTCTCGAAAGTGGTTGTCGTCATAATAGCGGCACACTCTAATCTGATCGTTGCGACTGCTCAGGCTTCAATAGCATGTCTGAGACGGGCACGTGAGTCGGACACCCTGAATCATGGGCGCCCAAGCGATTGCGTCTCCTTTGTCATTGATCGCGCTCAAGGGCATTGGACAAAATGTCCTATGGGCGAGAATCATGCCTGAGACTAGGCGGCGCACCATGCGCCAACATCTCCCTTCCTTTTCGAGGCTCGCCGGACTGAGTCTGGTCACTGCCGCTGCCGCTCTGCTCGGTGGTTGCAGCAAGCTTATCATCTTCAGCCCGGCCGGTGACGTCGCTCAGCAACAAGGAGACCTTGTGGTCGCTTCTGTTGTGCTGATGCTGATCATCATCATTCCGGTGATGGCTCTGACCGTGTTCTTCGCGTGGAAATACCGCGCCAGCAATAAAGATGCCCGCTACGAACCGGAATGGGATCATTCGACCCAGTTGGAACTGGTGATCTGGGCGGCGCCGCTGCTCATCATCATCTGCCTTGGCGCATTGACCTGGGTGAGCTCGCATCTCCTTGATCCTTATCGCCCGCTGTCCCGCACGGCGCCGGGTCAGGCAGTCGCGGCCGATGTTAAGCCACTGGAAGTGCAGGTTGTGGCGCTCGACTGGAAATGGCTCTTCATTTACCCCGAACAGGGTATTGCCACGGTGAATGAATTTGCCGCGCCGATGAACCGCCCGGTTGTGTTCCGCATCACCGGCTCATCCGTGATGAACAGCTTTTATATTCCAGCCATGGCCGGGCAGATTTATGCCATGCCGGGTATGGAAACAAAGCTCCACGCGGTGTTCAACAAACCAGGCAAGTTTGTAGGGTTCTCAGCCAATTACAGCGGCGCAGGCTTTTCCGATATGCGGTTCGCCGCCGATTCGATGACTGATGCGCAGTTTGATGCTTGGGTGGCCAAGGCGAAGGCCTCGAAAGATACGATGGACCGCAAGACCTATCTGCAGGTTGAAAAGCCGAGCGAGAAGGTTCCGGCTCATCTGTACACTCTCAGCGACCCGGACCTCTTTGATGCTATTGTGAACATGTGCGTCGAACCCGGCAAAATGTGCATGCATGAACAGATGGCGATCGATCAGCGCGGCGGCATGGGTGTTGCCGGTCTGAAAAACTCCGACCAGTTGTTTTACGACAAGACCGCCGCCCGCGGTACTGGCAAGCCAGCTGACTGGAACCAGAAGATTTCTGCTCTGTGCATCGACCCCAAGCAAGCGAACATGCCAGGGGACCGTCCGGAAAGTTCGCCTGTTGCAATTGACCGGCTGAACGGCCTTGGTCTCACTCATAAAGATGATGCTGCGGCTTCTCATGCTTCTTCGAGCGCGCTGCTTTCTGCTTCGGCAGGAAATGTGCCCGCGCCTACTCGCTCTAATCCCTGACAGGCCCTGAATTATGGCTCCTCAAAGCGCTCTTCCTTACAGTCCGATCTTTGGGCGTTTATCGCTCGAAGCAATCCCGTATCATGAGCCCATTCTTGTTGGCACTTTCTGTGCGGTCGCATTGGGTGGCATCGCCGTTCTTGGCCTCATTACCAAGTTCCGCCTCTGGGGGTATCTCTGGAAGGAATGGTTCACCACGGTGGACCATAAGCGCATCGGGATCATGTATATGGTTCTGGGCCTTATCATGTTTCTGCGCGGCTTTGCCGATGCCTTGATGATGCGTACCCAGCAAGCACTGGCGGTTGGCGGGTCGGAAGGCTTCTTGCCCGCTCACCACTACGATCAGGTCTTTACCGCACATGGCGTGATCATGATCTTCTTCGTGGCGATGCCGTTCATCACAGGCTTTATGAACTATGTCGTGCCGCTACAGATCGGCGCGCGCGACGTGAGCTTCCCATTCCTCAACAATTTCAGCTTCTGGATGACGACTGCCGGCGCTGTATTGTGCATGGCTTCGCTCTTCATTGGTGAATTCGCACAGACCGGTTGGCTGGCTTATCCGCCGCTGTCGGGGCTTGCTTACAGTCCAAATGTGGGGGTCGATTATTATATCTGGTGTTTGCAGATTGCCGGTGTGGGCACGACGTTGTCGGGCATCAACCTGATCGTCACCATCCTCAAGATGCGTGCGCCAGGCATGGGCCTGATGAAGATGCCAGTGTTCACCTGGACATCACTTTGCGCCAACATCCTGATCGTGGCATCCTTCCCGGTCCTGACTGCCGTTCTCGCTCTGCTGAGCCTGGATCGCTATGTTCATACCGATTTCTTCACGAATGATTTTGGCGGCAACGCCATGATGTATGTGAACCTGATCTGGATCTGGGGCCACCCGGAAGTTTACATCCTGATCCTGCCATTGTTCGGTGCGTTCTCGGAAATCACCGCGACCTTCTCCGGCAAACGGCTGTTCGGTTACACCTCGATGGTCTATGCCACGGTGTGCATCACCATCCTGTCTTACGTCGTGTGGTTGCACCATTTCTTCACGATGGGTTCGGGTGCGAGCGTGAACAGCTTCTTCGGCATTACCACCATGGTGATTTCGATCCCGACAGGCGCCAAGCTCTTCAACTGGCTGTTCACCATGTATCGCGGCCGCATTCGCTTCGAATTACCGATGATGTGGACGGTGGCCTTCATGCTGACCTTCACCATTGGCGGCATGACCGGCGTGATGCTGGCCATTCCTCCGGCCGACTTCGTGCTGCATAACTCGCTCTTCCTGATTGCTCACTTCCACAATGTGATCATTGGTGGCGTGTTGTTCGGTTCCTTTGCTGCGATCAACTTCTGGTGGCCTAAAGCCTTTGGCTTCAAGCTCGACAAATTCTGGGGCAAAGTGTCGTTCTGGTGCTGGGTGCCGGGTTTCTGGCTCACCTTTACACCGCTCTACATTCTGGGCTTCATGGGTGTGACCCGCCGGATGCGCGTGTTTGACGATACCGGCCTGCACCCGCTGCTGATTATCTCCCTGATCGGCGCGCTGACCATTGCCTGCGGTATTGGCGCAATGCTGGTGCAGTTCGCTGTTTCCATCTGGAAGCGCGATGAACTGCGCGAAGAAAGCGGCGATCCATGGGATGCCCGCACGCTGGAATGGGCCACATCTTCGCCTCCTCCTGCCTACAATTTCGCCTTCACACCAAAAGTTCACTCGCTGGATAGCTGGTATGAAATCAAGAGCCGCCATGTTGCGCGCCCCACCGAAGGCTTCAAGGCGATCCACATGCCCAAGAACACGGGCACCGGGATCATCCTGGCCGGCTTCAGCCTGGTCACAGGCTTTGCTCTGGTGTGGCATATCTGGTGGCTGGCCATCGTTGGTTTCGTAGCCATCGTGGCAGGTGCGATTTACCACACCTTCAACTACAAGCGCGACTTCTACATCCCGGTAGAAGAAGTGGAAGCGACGGAAGCAGAGCGTACGCGCCAGCTGGCCGCAATCGCAGCCGGAGCCTGACGAGTTATGAGCACAACAACCATCCCTGAAGGCAACGCGCAGGCCGATTTCTACGACCTGCACGAACATGAACATCCCGAAGGCCACAGCACCATGTTGGGCTTCTGGATCTATCTGATGAGCGATTGCCTCATCTTTGCGATCCTGTTTGCCTGCTATGCTGTCCTTGGCGGCAATTATGCTGCTGGCCCTGGCCCGCATGATCTGTTCGAATTGCCGCTCATCGCCCTGAACACAGCCATGCTGCTGTTTTCGTCGATTACCTATGGCTTTGCTATGCTGGCCATGCAGCGTGACAAGGTTGCCCAGATGCAAATCTGGCTGGCTATCACCGGCATGTTCGGCCTCGCCTTCCTGTCGATCGAATTGTATGAATTCAGCCACCTGATCCACATCGGCGCTACGCCGCAGCGTTCAGCCTTCCTGTCGTCCTTCTTCACGCTGGTCGGCACCCACGGGTTGCACGTGACCTTCGGTTCGATCTGGCTGGTCACACTGATGGTACAGGTTGCCCGCAAGGGTCTCATTCAGGCGAACAAGCGCCGCCTGATGTGCCTCAGCCTGTTCTGGCACTTCCTCGACGTCATCTGGATCGGCGTCTTTACCTTTGTCTACCTGATGGGGATGCTGCGATGAGCGCTCACCACGACCATTCTGAATCGCATGGCACCATGCGCGATTACGTCATCGGTTTCGTTCTGTCGGTTATCCTGACAGCGATCCCCTTCTGGCTGGTGATGGCGCGTCCACTGGATGCTTCCACCACAGCCATCGCTATCATGGTGCTCGCCGTTGTGCAGATGATCGTTCACATGATCTATTTCCTGCATATGAGCCCGAAGACAGAAGATGGCTGGTCGATTACCTCGCTGGTCTTCACCCTCATCGTGGTGTTTATCATGATGGCGGGTTCTCTGTGGGTTATGCATCATCTCAACACCAATATGATGCCGATGCCGCAAGACATGCGTAACATTCCGTGACCAAAAACCGCCAGCAGCGCAGTGCCGGTTCGCGCGCGCTGCTGGCGATGATTGCGATTGTTTTTGCAGGTTGTTTCGCCGCTCTGTGCATCTGGCAGATTGAGCGGCGCGAATGGAAACATAACCTCATTGCCGCAGTGGATTCCCGCATCCATGCCCCACCCGTAACGGCCCCCGGCCCCGCGGAATGGCCAAAGGTCAATAATGACACAGCAGCCTACCGCCATGTCACGGTAAAAGGGCGCTACCTTCCCCATTCCGATGTTTTGACCCGCGCCGTCAGCGATCTGGGTGCCGGCTATTGGGTCATCACCCCGCTCGATACGGGCCATTCCATCATCGCCATCAATCGCGGCTTTATTGCTCAGGATGGGCGAAAGAACCTCAAGCCAGCCTCGGCTGATAGTGTTGAAGTCACTGGACTTTTGCGCATCACCGAGCCGGGTGGCGGTTTCTTACGCAGCAATGACCCGAAAAACGACAAATGGTATTCACGCGATGTGGCGGCGATAGCCAAGGCGCGCCAATGGAATAGCATAGGCAAGCCCATTGCCCCCTATTTCATCGATGCCGATGCGTCAGCCAATGCTGCGGGAGAACCCGTCGGCGGTTTGACTGTGGTGCATTTTCCAGACAATCATCTCGTTTATGCCCTCACCTGGGCCGGCCTTATGCTGATGTCGCTTTGGGCTGCCTGGGCTTTTTGGCGCGGGAAACTGCTTAACGGCAGCGATGATGAAGAGAATCATGAATGAAATAGCCACCTCTGATCTGCTGGCTCCGCAAAAGGGCGCAGGGTGGCGAAATATGCAATTGCTGATCCACTTGCGGTGGATTGCAGTGACTGGGCAGTTGGCGACTATTGCCGTTGTCTGGTTGATGGGTGTCAAACTCCCGCTGGCGCAACTGCTGCTCGTGCCCATGCTTCTGGCGGTTTACAATGTCATCAGTTGGTGGCTGATCAGTACCGTCAATACGATCAATAATGCTGCTTTGATGGTCGCGCTGTTGGTCGATGTGGGCGCACTGGCGTGGCAACTCCATTATAGCGGCGGGGGAGCCAACCCCTTCACATCGCTCTTTTTGCTGCAGGTCGTGATTGGGGCGACCCTGCTCACCCCGCGCTATTCATGGGTGGTGGCGAGCAGTGCATTTGCGGCGATGGTGTTCATCAATATTTATTCAGTCCCACTCGATCTGCCACCACCTTACAATGACGCACCTCAGCGGTTGTATCTGATAGGCAGTTTCATCAGTTTCATTCTCGTGGCCTTCCTGCTGGTGATCTTTATTGGCCGCATGACCGTCAATCTGCGGCAGAGAGACGCGACACTGGCGGCCGTGCGCCAACGTGCGGCAGAGGAAGACCATATTGTGCGTATGGGTCTGCTTGCCTCTGGGGCCGCGCATGAACTGGGTACGCCATTGTCTCTCATGTCGGTTCTCATTGGCGACTGGAAACGGATGCCAAAATTGAATGAAGATCCCGAACTCACTGACGATCTTGATGAAATGCAGCGTTCCGTCGCCCGGTGTAAGGCGATTGTCAGTGGAATCCTGATGTCTGCGGGGGATGCACGCGGTGAAGCACCCGAAATCACCACCATGCGCGCATTTCTGGAAGAAATTGTAGAGGAATGGCGCGATAACCGCATTCCCGGCACGGTGGAATTTGAAGATGCAATCGACGAGGATCAGCCAATCGTGTCAGACCCTGCCTTGCGGCAGGTGATCGGCAATATCATCGATAATGCTGCAGAAGTGTCGCCTGACTGGATCGGTATTCGTGCAGCGCAGGATGAAGATTCGCTGATCCTTGAAGTCAGCGATGATGGCCCCGGTTTTTCACCGGATATTCTCTCCACCTTCGGCCAGCCCTATCGTTCGACCAAAGGAAAGCCCGGCGGCGGGTTGGGCTTGTTTCTGCTGGTGAATGTGCTGCGTAAACTCGGCGGCAAGGCTAGCGCTCACAACCGGAACGAAGGTGGCGCAATGGTACGAATTTCGCTACCACTTGAAGCGATCGCATACCGGCCTGGAAAAAAGAAGAGCGCAAAGCACAAGCCATGAATGAGACACACAAACTTCTCGCCGTAGTGGAAGATGACGAGGCCTTCGCCCGTACCTTGTGCCGCTCGTTCGAACGGCGAGACTATCAGGTTATTCAGGCCAAGAGCTACGACCAGCTAGCCGAATTGCTGGAACGACATGTGCCAGATTATGCCGTGGTGGACCTGAAGCTGGAAGGGTCATCCGGCCTCACCTGCGTGCAGGCCTTGCGCGACATCAGTGATGATATGAAAATCGTCGTGCTGACCGGATATGCCAGTATTGCCACGGCAGTCGAAGCGATCAAACTTGGTGCTGATTATTACCTCGCCAAGCCGTCCAACACTGATGATATTGAAGCCGCCTTTGCCCGCGATGATGAAGGGGATGCTTCCATTGATATCCACGCCCGGCAATCCTCGCTCAAAACGCTGGAGTGGGAGCATATTCATCAAACACTGATGGAAACCGGCTTTAACGTATCCGAAACAGCGCGCCGCCTTGGGATGCATCGCAGAACCTTGGCGCGAAAGCTTGAAAAGCGCCAGCTACGCTAAAGAAAAGGGCCGGAAACCCGGCCCTCCCTCTCAAATCAGTCTGCGCCGAAAAGATCGCGTGAGAAGACCTTATCACGCACATCGTCAATATCCGGTGTGCAGCGATTGGCGATGATCACATCGGCCGTATTCTTGAACTCAGCCAGATCATTGATGACCCGCGAGTTGAAGAAACTATCTTCACCCAGGGCTGGTTCGTAAACCACCACTTCGATGCCCTTTGCCTTGATGCGCTTCATAATACCTTGAATGGATGATTCCCGGAAATTGTCCGAGCCCGCCTTCATCACCAGACGGTGTACGCCCACGACCTTCGGATTGAGCGCCAGAATACGATCGGCCAGGAAATCCTTGCGCGTATTATTCGCATCCACAATCGCGCGGATCAAATTCTGCGGTACTTCGGAGTAATTCGCCAGCAATTGCTTGGTGTCTTTGGGGAGGCAATAGCCGCCATAACCAAAGGATGGATTGTTGTAATGCGTGCCGATGCGCGGATCGAGGCCTACCGCTTCAATGATCGAGCGTGAATCCATTCCATGCGACATGGCGTAGCTGTCCAGCTCGTTGAAATAGGCCACACGCATGGCAAGGTACGTGTTGGCAAACAATTTGATCGCTTCAGCTTCACGCGGGCCGGTAAAGTGAACCGGCACGTCCTTTTCTTCAGCACCTTGCAAAAGCAAGTTGGCGAAAATCTTCGCCCGTTCCGATTGTTCACCCACGATGATCCGCGAAGGATGCAAATTGTCGTAAAGCGCTTTGCCTTCGCGCAGGAACTCAGGGCTGAAGATGATGTTATCCGTGCCAAAATCGGCCCGTACACTCTCGATGAAGCCGACAGGGATCGTCGATTTCACGACAATCGTCGCTGCTGGATTAATCTTCTGCACCAAAGCAATCACGTCGGTGACAGATGATGTATCGAAATAATTATTCTGTTCGTCATAATTCGTTGGCGTGGCGACAATGACAAACTCGGCATCAGCATAGGCCGCTTCTGCATCGGTGGTTGCGGCCAAATCCAGATCATGCGTGGCCAGATACTCTTCCAGCTCCTTGTCAACGATTGGACTCTTACCTTCGTTGACCAGCGCCACACGCTCTTCGCTGATGTCTACCGCTGTAACGCTATTGTTTTGGGCGAGAAGAACCGCATTGGAGAGCCCCACGTAGCCCAAACCTGCAACTGCTATTTTCATCGGAAAAGTTCTCGCCCTCTAATTGATAGGATACATCTGCGGCTCATTCAGCACGAGAGCATGAATAGATTGTTGCATTGCAGCGAACAAGGGCAAATCAACGCTCTTGGTGTAGGTCTTTGATGAAATTCAGTTTTTAGCTCAAAGCAAATTCCTGATCAGTCCGGCGATTGTAGATCCGGTCTATCTTATTGCCGTCCCAATGCATTTCATAATGATCAGCTTGTTTCGGGATTCCAATAACATCCGGCCAGAAGGCCCCCACACATAACCCATCCTCACAGCGGACGGAGCGGTAATGGACGCCGTCGTGCCCAGCTTCACGTAACTGCCTTGCCGCAATTTGCGATGCCCCCCAGCTCTCCGGGTCATGCAATAGAGGAAAACCGCGCAAATCCGCAAAAACATGGTCGATGGCCCCGATCATCATGCGAAATTGCGAATGCCAGCCCGGTGGCTCATCAGTCGCCCGCATCAGTCGCTTTTGATGATAGGCCACTTCTAATATAGCCACCTCTTCACTGTCACCGGCACTATAAACCCCATAATGGCCAGTGGTAAATCGGCCCGGTCGGTCAGGGCTTGCATGAACAAATGGTGCCATCACCATCGTGGCTCCGGGGCCAGACACCCGGCGTGCCAGCGGCACCAGATCCAACCGCCCGATGCTCTCTGCAATTCTGGGGTTGGTTTTCGATTCAATGGATGCGAGCGCTTCCCAGTCGCGTGGGTCAGCCAGATCTTCGAACAGATCAATGGGCGGATGGATGGAACGGATCAGCCGGAATGCGCGGGTCCACTCCACGTGAATGGTGTGAATAGTGGCAATATCAATCTGTGGCGTTCCATCGCGGGCATAGTTTACCAACCTCCACGCTCCGCATCGAGATAGGCACGGACACGTTGCAGCGCAAAGATGGAGCCACCCAGCATTACATCCAGCGCGCGTTGGCCACCGAAGGTAGCGTTGGGCTGTTTCACCCAAGCATAGGCACGGGTGACATCACTGAAGAGATAACGCAATGCTTTATGGATGCCGAGCAGGAGCGAAAGCCGAGTGGCGCGATCACGGTCAATTCGGCCCATGTCACCTTTTTTCCACCGGGCATAGCTGCGCAATGATAGGCCACCGAGGATCTGGCAAGCCTCTTCATCAGTCACACCCCAGTGACCAAAGAGAACCACAATCGCACGGGCTGCGGCTGCGGCTTCTTCCTGCGTGATCGCCGGATTATCCGGTTCGGCCTGTGTTCTTGGAATTTCCAGCAACATCGAAACCTCCATTTGGCAGAATATAGTCCTTATTCCGCCAAATGGCAAGGTAGCGAAATAGGCTGATTATTGTGCGGGAATTACACCGGTATAAAGGAGAATAAGCAGCGCACCGCCTGCAAAGATACGGTAGACCACAAAGGGGAAATAGCTTCTGGTCGACACGATCTTCAAAAAGACCATGATCACCGCATAGCCTACAATAAAGGCAATCGCGGTGGCCAGTGCGGTCGGACCTGGGCCAATGCGGCCCCATTCATTCCAGCTCTGGGCCAATTGGTAAAAGCCGGAAGCCAGCACCGCCGGAATGGCCAGCAGGAAAGAATAGCGCGCAGCCGCTTCGCGTGTGTAGCCCATCATCAGGCCTGCGCTAATGGTTCCACCGGAGCGGGACACGCCCGGTATCAACGCCATGGCCTGTGCAAAGCCGTAGATAATGCCGTGTTTCCAGGTCAATTCCGTCAGCGGGCGTTTTCGGGCACCAAATTTGTCCGCCAACCCCAGCACGATCGCAAAGCCGATCAGCATGGTGGCCGTCAGATAAAGGTTGCGCAATGTCGTCTCGATGGCATCCTTGAACAGAAGGCCGAGAATGGCAATCGGCAGCGTGCCCAGAATCACCAGCCAGCCCATGCGGACATCTTCTGCATCTTCAGGCCGCTTGGCCTTAGTGAAGCTGCGCAGCCAGGCCATGGCGATCCGCCAGATGTCATTCCAGAAATATAGCACCACAGCCGCTTCAGTGCCGATCTGAGTGATCGCGGTAAAGGCCGCCCCGGGATCTTGCCCGGATGGCAAAAACTCACCGACAATGCGCAAATGCGCGCTGGAAGAAACCGGGAGAAACTCTGTTATACCTTGAACGAGGCCAAGGATGGCGGCTTCAAGCCATTGTCCGGAAGACGAAATCATAGGATCAATTTTCCTGCCCAGTTTCAGATGGATATTTGACGAACGCCCTGACGATAAGCCCTGCCAACACAGCCATCAGCGTGACACCAATATCGTAGAACCAATCACTCCACTGCCCATGGCGCCCCACTTGCATGACCAGTTGCACAATTTCGATCAGCCCCCCGAACATCACGTAAAGCAAAAACACCCACCGTGCTTTGAAGTGAGGATAAGCCACCATTGTCAGCCAGGGCAAAAACACGAAAGCAATCGCATGGCGCACATGGCTGCTTTCGATCGCCTGGCCGACCGGGCCGGGTGTCAGTGCAAGAAATGATGTTACCAGCAGAGCGCCCCAGAGCAGGATGCGGAAAAAGACAGAACGATGCATCAGCAGCTCAATACTCAATGACGACGGTAACTGGCAAATTGTGCGACACAAGCGACATGGTGCACCGCAGCACAGATAAGCCAGTAATGACGCGCTAGCAATGCCACTTTCGCACACATCCTCAGAAAATGGCTAAACGTCAGCGCGCGCGGTTTTTCTCACGTGGAATTTTATAATTCGGTATGCAAATTTGCATAGCGCTCTTGCAAAAAAGTGATAAACAACCGGCCTTATCGACGCATCATGCGGCTCTATCGGGACCTTCTTTATGATTTTTGGGCGCATCAAGCCTCTCGATCAAATCCTCGCTGCAGCTGAACAGAAGTCCCTCCACAGAACATTAGGCTGGTTCCAACTTACGTTGTTTGGAATCGGATGCGTTATCGGCGCAGGTATCTTTGTGCTTACGGCAGCCGGTGCACAAAAAGCTGGGCCGGGTCTCATTCTGGCCTTTGCAGTCGCCGGCGCGATCTGCGTCGTGGCAGCACTATGCTATGCTGAAATTGCCGCGATGGTGCCTGTAGCGGGCTCTGCCTACACCTATACCTATACCGTCATGGGCGAGTTTCTCGCCTGGACCGTAGGCTGGGCACTGGTGCTGGAATATGCGGTAGCCGCCAGTGCGGTGGCCGTCAGCTGGTCCGGCTATTTCACCGGTACGATATTGGAGCAATATCTGGGGATAGACCTGCCCCCATTCCTGAAAACAGCTCCGCTGGCTCTGGGCGGTTCGGAAGGTGGGTTCATCAATCTTCCCGCAGTCGTCATTTCCCTCATCGTGACAGGCCTCTTGATGGTGGGCACATCGGAAAGCGCCCGCGTGAATGCTGTACTGGTAACGATCAAGCTGGTGGCACTGACGGCCTTTATCGCCCTGACCATTCCTGCATCACAAAGCGCACATTTCAGCCCTTTTCTTCCCGCCGGTGTCTTTGGCGGCCTGGGCTCTGGTGTCGGTGTCGTGGGCGCAGCAGCCACCATGTTCTTCGCTTATGTTGGGTTTGATGCGGTTTCCACTGCCGCTGAAGAAACCAAGAATCCGCAGCGCAATGTTCCTATCGGTCTTATCGCCAGCTTATTGATCTGCACAGTTTTCTATATGCTGGTGGCCGCCGGGGCCGTTGGCGCCATCGGTGGGCAGCCCATCATGGGAGCCAATGGGGTTCCACTGACAACAGGTTCAGTCGAACTTGCCCGCCAGTGCGCCATGCCAGCCTATGCCGATGCACTGGTATGTTCGAACGAAGCGCTGGCCCATGTACTGCGCGAAATCGGCTTTGGCGCGGTGGGTAATATGCTCGGCACGGCGGCTTTTATTGCCTTGCCGTCGGTGATCCTGGTCTTGCTTTTTGGCCAGACACGTATCTTCTTTGTGATGTCGCGTGACGGGCTTCTGCCGGATGCCCTCTCACGAGTGCATCACAAATGGAAAACGCCTCATGTGGTGACTGCCATCACCGGCGGCGCGGTGGCTTTTGCTGCGGCCTTTCTGCCCGTGGGGCAATTGGTGGACATCGCCAATGCCGGCACGCTTTATGCCTTTATGATGGTAGCCATCGCCGTCATGCTGCTGCGCCGCCGTGACCCGCATCGCAAGCGCAGCTTCCGCACACCGGCACTTTGGTTCGTCGGTCCGGCAACCGTAATTGGCTGCATCTTCCTTTTCGTGAACCTGCCCTATGAAGCCATGCTGGTTCTGCCCATCTGGGGCGCGATCGGCCTCGTGATTTATTATGCCTATGGCTATCGCAAGAGCCATCTTGGCCGTGGCGTGGTTGAAGTGGTCACGCTGGAGGAAGATACGCCCGAACTTCCTTAACCCAAGAACCGCCATTCAAGGCTGGATTGAGACGCCGTCGGAGCTAAAAAGCACTGGCGGCGTCTTCATATTCGCCCTTCCAGCAAATAAATCCGGCTGAAATCGATACCCACCCTTTAAATTCATATTGTATGAGTTTATCTCCAACCCATGCGGCAACCACGAGATCTTGCCCGCAGCGAATTTACATTTTTGACTGACCAGCAAAGCCAAAGCAGGAGATATAATGACCGACGGAGCCATTCTGATCGCAGGTGAAACCCGCCAGGCAGACGCACGATTCGAAGCATTGAATCCTTCCACCGGAGAAAAGCTGGACGGAACCTATTCCGAAGCCACCACCGATGATGTGGCCAAGGCTTGCGCAGCAGCAGCAGAGGCCGCCGCAACTTTCGGCACACTTTCTCCTGAAGACCGTGCAGCTTTTCTCGAAGCAGTGGCCGATGCCATTGAAGCCATTGGCGATGAACTGATTGTCACCGCCATGGCGGAAACAGCGCTTCCCCGCCCACGCCTTGAAGGTGAACGGGGCCGTACCTGTGGCCAGCTTCGCCTGTTTGCTGCCGAAGTGCGCGATGGCCATTGGCTGGACATTCGCATTGATGAAGCGATGCCTGATCGCACGCCTCTCCCCCGCGCTGACCTGCGCCTGATGAACGTTCCCTATGGCCCGGTCGCCGTGTTTGGCGCTTCAAACTTCCCGCTCGCCTTCTCAGTGGCTGGTGGTGACACCGCGTCTGCATTCGCTGCGGGCTGCCCGGTTGTCGTGAAAGGCCATCCGGCCCATCCCGGCACAGGCGAACTGGTTGCCAAAGCTATCGCCAAGGCGGTTGCTAACAAGGGCCTGCCCGGCGGTACTTTCTCTTACCTGCCCGGCACGAGCCATGAATTGGGCGGTGCCTTGGTTGCCAATCCGCACATCAAGGCAGTGGGCTTCACCGGCTCACGCGCTGGCGGCCTCGCGCTGGTCGATATCGCGCAGAAGCGCAAAGAGCCGATCCCTGTTTATGCCGAAATGAGCGCTATCAATCCGGTAGTTCTGATGCCTCATGCCATGAAGGAAAAGGCTGACGCATTGGGCGCAGCTTTCATCGGGTCACTGGCAATGGGTTCAGGCCAGTTCTGCACCAATCCCGGCCTGGTGGTTGCACTCGACACACCTGAGCTGGACACATTTGAAGCCGCTGCTGTCAAGGCACTGGCCGATACACAGCCCGCTTCGATGCTCACATCCGGCATCTGCAAAGCCTTTGCCGAGGGCACATCCAAGCTGAGCGGCCATGCCCATGTTCGCCAGCTTGGCACCAGCAAATCGGCGGAAAACCCAACCGCTGCCACGTCAGCAATTTTCGAAACCAGCGGCGAGGCTTTCCTTGCTGATGAAGCCCTGGGTGATGAAGTGTTCGGTGTTGCCTCGCTTATCATCCGTTGCAGCGACGAAGCACAATTGCTGAAGGTTTTGGAAGGGCTTGAAGGCCAGCTCACTGCCACCGTCCATATGGTGGAAGCGGATGAGGCTTTCGCTGCCAAGGTTCTGCCGATTCTGACCGAAAAGGCTGGCCGCGTGCTCGCCAATGGTTGGCCAACCGGCGTTGAAGTGTGCCATGCCATGGTTCACGGCGGCCCCTTCCCGGCCACTTCTGCTCCGGCAACCACGTCGGTCGGCACATTGGCGATGAAGCGTTATCTGCGCCCTGTCTGCTATCAGGATATTGCCGATGCTCTGCTTCCACCCGCGCTCAAAGCGGCTAACCCACTGGGCCTCCCGCGCCGTGTGAATGGTGAATATAAGGGCTAAACTGCCCTTGCATAAGCCAATACAGTGCAAGTTCTATGGGGCTTCTCTCACATGAGGGAAGCCCCTGAGCATATCTGGCTTCTGGACAGCTTTCGCCCTGTGGGCCAGAATGTACCTTACAAAACATGGTTGCCTCAGGATTGACCTGCAATCCCTTATTGATGTCAGAGAATTATGCAGAAAAGCGCTCCCGAAATTCCCGGTACCAAAGGCCTCCGCCTCCACGGGACGATTGCCCGAAAGCTGGGAATCCAGATCGTATCAGGCGCTTATCTTCCCGGTGAAGTTCTGGTCGGTGAAATTGAAGCCAGCGAAAGGCTGCATGTTTCACGCACTGCCTATCGTGAAGCTGTGCGCATTCTGGCCGCAAAAGGGATGGTGGAATCCCGCCCCAAACGCGGCACGCAGGTGACAGAACAATCCAAGTGGCATTTGCTTGATCCCGATGTGCTCTCCTGGATATTCGAGACCGAGCCACCGGAAGAACTGCTCTCCAGCCTGTTTGAATTGCGCCGGATTGTGGAACCGCAAGCGGCAGCTCTGGCAGCCTATCGTCGAAATCAGACGCATATTGATGTGATGGAAAGCGCGTTGGCCGATATGGGCCGCTTTACCCTCGCCTCTGTCGAAGGCCGTGAAGCGGATCAGAAGTTTCATGAAGCGCTGCTCGATGCAGCCAACAACCCCTTTCTCGTCACCCTCACCAGCGGGGTGGGTGCGGCCGTAGCATGGACCACGATCTACAAGCAGCGGCACAGCCCCCTCAGGCGTGACCCTCTGCCCGATCACCAGCGCGTATTTGATGCGGTGAAAGCCGGAGACCGCGATGCCGCCCATCAGGCGATGACCGATCTGGTGGAGAAAGCCTATCTCGATACAGCGCTATCGGGCAGCATGGCACCTCGCAGTCTGGGCAAGGAAAACGATCCCCTGATCCGCAAGCCTATCGCCTGATTGATCGGGCTGCATGATGCCGCTTAATCACTGCGTTTAGTGAGCGGTACGGCAGTGGGCCAGCCATCGGCGCTCCAGTCCAATTGCTGAATCCGTAAAGTCGCCGTACCCTCCCGCTTGGCATCATAGGCGTGGTAGATGATAAGATCGCGCTCTCCATCACGAAGCACCGCTTCATGACCTGGCCCTTTAAACCTTTGATCAGCTTCCAGATCAGCCCGCAAAACGACTGAACCGCCGCCATCCATCATGTCACGCCCCTCCTTATCGAGATAAGGCCCGGTGACTGCGCGCGATCTGCCGACCATCACATGATACGTGCTCTTCACCCCCATGCAGCATCGGTCGAAACTGGCGAAGAGATAGTAATATCCGCCATGCGCATAGAGAAACGGTGCCTCAATCGCCCCCGGTTCGGCACGGCGGGCAATGGCATGGAGTGGCGCATCGGCCAGTGGCAGGCCGGTTTCAGGGTTTAGCTCGATAAGCTTGATACCAGACCAGAAACTGCCAAAACTCAGCCAGTGTCGCCCCGCTTCATCCACCAGCACATTGGGATCGATGGCGTTGAAATCGTCGCCTGGCCCTGATCGAAAAACAAGGCCCCGATCCACCCATCCTGCAGAAGGCTTTTCAGGGTCAAAATGATCGTTGGTCAATAACCCGATCGCCGAGCGGTTTTCACCAAAGCGGGAGAGCGAATAATAGAGCCGTGTCTGATGGCCCACTTGCAGAACATCGGGTGCCCATATGCCGCTGACACCGGGCACTTCGCCTTCTGCCCATTCAGGCAATCGGGGAATCACCGGCCCGCGAAAGGTCCAATGGGTCAGATCGCGCGATGTCCGCACCGGCAAAAAGGCATAGGGTGTATTCTGATGGGATGTAACGAACAGCACATATTCATCATGCAGTTTGATCATGGCCGGATCATGCACCGGCGAAATGTCACCGCTCACTCCGCCAACAGTGCGAAGCGGGGCGGCGCAACCAGCCAGCCACGCCGCCGCGAAAAAAAGCACGCCCGCAGCGTAAGGAGAGAAAACACTGCGGGCGCGAATGCTCAGCATCGTCAATCGAATGTATAACGGATGCCGAGAGCAAAAGTGCGGTTGAGCAGCGTGGAGCCGAAATTATAGATGTCCGGCCCGCCGGCATCACCGAAGCGGTAATAGCTTTGCTGCTTTTCATTGGTGATATTCACCGCATCAAAGGTCACCCCGAGATGATCGGACAGGCTGTAGCTCAACTGGAAGTCAAGGCTCTTCTCCGGCTTGCGCCACTGGCCAATCGGGTTGGCGAACAGCCGGGCCTCATTGGCAGCCAGGAAGTTCTTCCGCCAGACATAGGACAAGCGCACACCCACACCGCCCCGGTCATAAGCGGCCGTGACATTGTAGGAGAGGTCCGAGACACCGAAGAACTGGCTCTTCACTTCCTCTACGACATTGCCGTTTTCATCCGTAATCGGGATCGTCTGGCTGCTGTCGAGCACCGTCAGGCTCCCTTGTGCCCCCAATCCGTTGAGGATTCCGGGTAATTCAGGGAAGTATGTCGCGCCCAGTTCGATACCTTTCAGCACACCCTTGGAGGCATTTTCCGGCCTTGTGACGGCAAATATATCCGTGTTGAGGCCGGTATTGGGGATGGTGACAACAGACGTGAGCGGAACAACCAGGCCCTTGATATCACGCCGGAATGCGGTTGCATAAAGCGCGCTTCCAGGCTGGAAATACCACTCGATCGAGAAGTCGTAATTGGTCGAAGTGGTAGGGCTGAGATCGGAATTGCCGCTGCTGCCTGAACCCCGGCCCACACCGGTGAGATCTTCCGTCAGATTATAATTCGGGTTCAGGTCCGAAAAGGCCGGGCGCCGCAATGTCTTGCCGTAATTGAAGCGGAAGCGCAGCTTGTCTGTCGGATCAATGATGAAGGTAGCAGACGGCAACAGCTTGTTGGTTTTCGTCGTCGCCCGTGATGTTCCAGCGCCATATCTATCTGTAAAGACAGAACTTGTATCCACTGTCACATAGCGCAAACCGGTCTGCAGGAAGAACCGGACGTCGCCAACATATTTTTCGAAATCCGCTTCACCATAGGCTGCCAGCGTGTCTTCATTGATGTCGAAGACCGTCAGCATTTTCAATTGGTCGGATGTTTCTATGCCGGGTGAAACGCTATCCCGGTACAGTTCACGCACCATATCGGCATGGTCATAAAGCCAATTGCCATCAACATTGATCCATGATGCCGGAACATCTGCCCGGCCATTGAAGAAGCCATCATTGATAAAATAGGCATCACCTGGAAGAGCGCTCAACTGCTGATTCAAAGCACCAGCGTTTTGCGTACGGACAGAATCCGCAGCTTTGCGCCGGTCTGCCCGTGCACCCACACGCACCGTGCGCAGCAAGCCTTCATCAAAGTCATAAGAGCCATCAAGCTGGAATGTATAGGCTTTGCCGCTCGACCCATTGGCATTGTCGTATAGCTCGCCCACCGTCCAGGCGTCCGGATCGGTCAGCAAGGCATTATTGCCAAAGCTCCAACTGGGTAGCCCGCCCCCAGCGTTGAAATCAACGTTCAGCGTATCTGGAATGCTCCGGTTGATCCGCATGGCGAGGAACTGCGTGGTGTATTTGCTGTCCTGGAAAGAAAGATCAGCCGTGATGTGCCCGCGTTCATCGTCAAATTTCCAATCACCGTTGAGCGCATAAACATAGCTATCCGTTCTCGCCTTGGTGAAATCACCGCTGTTGAAGCCAGCAGCACTGCCTACCGTGCGGGATTTGATGATGTTCGTCCCATCAAAAAGCTCGAATGTGCTGCCAGGATTTGGCCCCAGATCACCCCACCAATCGGCAAAGGTGAAATGGAGCGAGTTCATCGTGGTTGAACGGAAGCCATTGTAAAAGAATTCAAACGTATAGGTCGCATTAGGGTTGGGCGACCATTGCAGCGCAGCATTCACCGCAGGGCGTTCACGTGTTGAGTGAACATCATTGGCGAAGATCGCATCGCGCGACAGGTAATAGGGCGTTTCGACGCCGTTCAGCTGGAATGTGGAACCCGCAGCATAGGGCAGGCCCCGATCAAGCCCGCCCTGCCATGCGCCAGTATCAGGAAACACGCGCTGAAGCGGGGTAAAGCCAGTGGCTGCCGGCGGATTTTCGGTGACGAATGGCACCACAGCGCCCGGTGTCACGCTCATATCGCGATATTTGGTGCGGGCATAGCTCACGTTGATGAGCGCGCCAAATTCGCCAATGCCTGTTTCCCAGCGATCAGACAGCAAGGCACTGATATTCGGGTTCACCTTATCCGATGTTTCGTCATAAATTCCGCGTGCTACGCCGGAAATGGCGAAACCATCGAAGTCAAACGGACGGCGGGTCTGCACGTCAATCTGGCCGGCAAGCCCGGTTTCGATCTGGCCAGCGGAACGGGTTTTATACACATCGATCCGCTTGACGAGATTGGCCGGGATATCCTGCAAGGCAAAGGATGTGCCCGATGCGGTGAACACTTTGCGGCCGTTCCACGTGGTCAATGCGTCTGGCAAACCGCGAATCGACAGACCGCTGGCTTCACCGCCACCACGGTTCGTAATCTGAATACCGCTGAGGCGCTGCAAGGCTTCGATGACGTTGTTATCAGGCAGTTTGCCGACATCTTCCGCGACCACAGATTCAACCACTTGTGACGAATCGCGCTTTACTTCCAATGCTTTGCGGTACGCTTCGCGAATGCCGCTGACGACGATTTCATCATTCAAACCCGAATCAGAATTGCTCACATCCTGTATCTGGTTTTCCTGCGAATCGATGTCTTGTGCTGAAACTGGCGCCGCCATGCTGGCGCATGCAAGCGCGCCAAAAGACGACGAGATCCAAACGAATTTGGATGTCTTCATATCTGTCCTCCCCAAACGGCTTATGCCGCTTATTACTCAGACAAGTTGTAGTTTCAGCTTTTGCGAAAGGCAAGAGGCAGCCTAAGACAAAACGTAAGCTCCTGAAAGAAGAGCTATTTTTTCCACCATTTGCCCGTTAAACATTGCTTTCGCCCTTTTTGGGGATTCGGCCGTCTAGCAATTGATTTGCGAAATCCCTCTGATATAGTCTGAGTTAATATCTACGGGAGGAAAGCTTGAAGCTTATACAGTTCCAGGACGCTGAAGGCCGCAAGGTCGGGCTGATTGATGGCGATAAGGCCTATCATGTGCAGGGCGTCACAAGCGTGGTTGAACTCGCCTCCAAGGCGATTGAAAGCAACCTAACGCTGACACAGATGGCGCAAAACCAGGCTGGCGATGCAATCGATCTGGATGGTTTGCAGAACACCAAAAGCCTGATCGCTCCGGTCGATCATCAAGACCCTGCCCATTGCATTGTGACCGGCACTGGCCTCACCCATCTTGGCTCTGCCGAAGGGCGCGATGCGATGCATAAGGCTGCCTCCGCTGGCGAAGCGACCGATTCCATGCGGATGTTCCTGATGGGTGTCGAAGGTGGCAAGCCAGCGGCAGGTGAAGAAGGTGCGCAACCGGAATGGTTTTACAAGGGTGATGGCTCCATCATCGTTGGCCCGGGCCAACCCCTGCCCTCCCCCGCATTTGCATTGGACGGAAGCGAAGAGCCGGAAATCGCCGGTATCTATCTGATCGGGCCGGATGGCACACCGCACCGCCTTGGCTTCACCCTCGCCAATGAATTTTCCGACCATATTACCGAACGCGGCAATTATCTGTGGCTCGCCCATTCCAAGCTTCGCCATGCCTCTCTCGGCGCTGAATTGCTGCTGGGTGATCTGCCGACAGATGTGCGCGGCACCAGCAAGGTGATCCGCAATGGGGAAACCTTGTGGGAAAAACCCTTTTTGACCGGTGAGACGAATATGTCCCACACCATCGCCAATCTGGAGGCGCATCACTTCAAATATAAGCTGTTCCGCCGCCCCGGCGATCTTCACATCCATTTCTTCGGCACGGCCACCTTGTCCTTTGCTGATGGCGTGGAAACGAAGGAAGGCGATGTGTTTGAAATTTCAGCGCCGCCTTTTGCCATTCCCTTGCGCAATGCCCTCGCCATTGAAGCGCCCGAAAGTGTGACGGTGAAATCGCTGTGAGCACTATCCGTATTGCCCTTGCCGGGATTGGCAAGATTGCCCGCGACCAGCACATTCCCACCATCGCCGCGAGTGACCGCTTTGAACTCGTCGCCGCAGTGACCCGGCACGAACCGCCGGAAGGCGTACCCGGCTTCACCACTGTTGCCGAGATGATGGCCGCTGTGCCGGATATTCATGCCATTTCGATCTGCACCCCGCCGCGCGGGCGGCTTGCCCTGATCGAAGAAGCGCTGGCCCATGGGCTCGATGTGATGATCGAGAAACCACCTGCCGGCACCATCGCAGAAGCCGCAAGATTTCAGCCACTGGCCGAAGCGGCGGGCAAAGTGCTCCACGCCACATGGCATTCACGCGAAGCGGCCGGGGTGGAACCGGCGCGTGAATGGCTGAAGGGCAAGACCATCCAAAAGGTCATCTGCAATTGGAAGGAAGATGTCCGCGTCTGGCATCCGGGGCAGGAATGGATCTGGGAACCGGGCATCGGCGTGTTTGACCCCGGTATCAACGCCCTGTCTGTGCTGACCGCGATCCTGCCTGCGCCGCTTGAACTGCAATCCGCTGAATTGCGGGTGCCGGAAAACCGCGCGGCCCCGATTGCTGCCGATCTGGCCTATCAGATGGACGGAAAGCCGGTAGCAGTCGCTTTCGACTTCGATCAGCAAGGCCCGCAAAGCTGGGACATCATCGTCCAATGCGCTGAAGGGGAGCTGCAGCTTTCCATGGGGGCATCGCAAATGGCGGTGGATGGCAAGCCCGTCGATCTGCCGGATGATCCGGAATATGCGCGGCTTTATCGCCATTTCGCGCGGCTTGTCGATGCCCGCCAGAGCGACGCCGATTTAACCCCGTTCCGTCATGTGGCCGACGCTTTCCTGTTCGGTACACGCAAACAAGTTGACGCTTTTCACTGGTGAAAAACAGGGTTTTGGGAGAGATAAAATGAGAATTTGGAAAACCGCCCTTTTGTCGCTGACCGCGACCATCGGGCTTAGTGCATCACCGGCATTATCCGCCGATAAGGTCACGGCTTCGATCGCCGCTGATCTGAACAATCCCGGCCCCAGAATTGAGCCTGAAATTCAGGGCCAATTTGCCGAGCATCTGGGGCGCGGCATTTATGAAGGTATCTGGGTGGGTGAAGATTCCCCTATCCCCAATACCAATGGCTATCGCAACGATGTGTTGGCCGCTCTGAAAGAGCTGAAAGTGCCGATGATCCGCTGGCCCGGAGGTTGCTTTGCCGATGAATATAACTGGCGTGACGGCATTGGCCCGCGCAGTGAACGGCCCAGTCGGATCAACACCCATTGGGGCGGCGTGATCGATGACAATCGCTTCGGGACGCATGAATTTCTGAATTATTCGGAAATGGTCGGTGCGGAAAATTATGTCGCTGGCAATATGGGCTCAGGCTCTCCTCGCGAAATGGCCGAATGGCTGGAATATATGACCGGCTCCAAGCCCACCACTCTGGTGAAAGAGCGGCAGGCCAATGGTCGGCAAAAACCATGGAAAGTGAAATATTTCGGCGTCGGCAATGAAAGCTGGGGGTGTGGCGGCAATATGCGGCCAGAATATTCCGCCGATCTCCATCGCCGCTATGCCACTTTCGTAAAGCCCCAGCCCGGTGAGAAAATTATCAAGGTCGCCTCTGGCGCGAATGTGGATGATTACAATTTCACTGATGTTCTGATGCGCGAAGCCGCAGGCCAGATGGATGCCATCAGCATTCATTATTACACCTTCGTCAATGATTGGGACCACAAGGGCAATGCAACCGGTGGTGATCGCAAGGAATGGGCCAGCACACTGTCCAACGCTTTGCGGATGGAAGAGCTGATTTCCAAACACAGCGCGGTGATGGACAAATATGATCCTGAAAAGCGCGTGGGGCTCTATGTTGATGAATGGGGCACCTGGTATAATCAGGAAAAGGGCTCAACCCCCGGTTTCCTTTATCAGCAGAACACTTTGCGTGATGCTGAAGTGGCCGCGCTGACCCTTAACATCTTTCACCGCCATACAGACCGGGTGAAGCTCGCTGCCATCGCCCAGATGGTAAATGTGCTGCAAGCCATGATCCTGACCGATGGCGACAAGATGCTGCGGACCCCGACCTATCATGTGTTTGATATGTACAAGCCATTTCAGGGTGCGACCCCGCTGCCGCTGACGATCAATAGCCCGCGCTATGTCGAAGGTGACAAGGATCTGCCGATGGTCGATGCATCGCTTGCGCGTGGCACCGATGGGAAGCTCTATCTGGCGCTGGTTAACCTCAGCCCGGATCAGTCCGTCCAGCTTGCAACCGGCCTCAAAGGCACGGCAACCGGCCAGATCCTGACCGGGCCAAAGCTCGATACGCATAATACATTTGATGCGCCCAACACGATCACCCCTGCTGCTTTCAGCACCAAGCCGGGGCGCGATGGGACATTGACCTTCGATCTGCCATCGAAATCGGTGGTGGTGGTGGCCATCAGCTAAACCCACAAACCCATAACAGCGAGAAGGGGCGTCCATCCGGGCGCCCCTTTTTATGTGTGCTACCGATTTGCATGGTGCTTGCCTCAGGGTCGGAGAGTGTACCCCCTCACCCATATTTCAGCGCGAAGGGCATCATTCCCCATTGCAAATGACAGCGCCCAAACAAAAAGGCCCCCGCTTGTCGCAGAGGCCCTTCGTGTTCATGAAGCGATGGTTTTAGTGGTTGTGGCGGGGCACACCCACGGTTTGTGCAATACGCTGATATTTCACCGCCGGTTCCAGCACTGCACCGCTTTCGAGCTGGCCCATGACGGAACGCTGCATTTCCTGCCACGGGGTCTGGCTGGCCGGATAGCCATAGCCACCACGCGCTTCGAGCGCTTCGCGGCGCTTGGCCAGTTCCTCATCTGACACCAGCACATTGACCGTGCCTTTGCGTAAGTCAACGCGGACAATATCGCCGGTTTCCAGAATGGCGAGATTGCCGCCTGATGCGGCTTCGGGAGAAGCGTTGAGGATTGACGGATTGCCCGATGTGCCGGACTGACGACCATCGCCAATGCAAGGCAATGCGTGAATGCCGCGCTTCAGCAAGGATGAAGGCGCGCGCATATTCACCACTTCGGCCGCGCCGGGATAGCCATTTGGCCCTGCCCCGCGCATGATCAGCAGCGTATCTTCCGTGACGCCGAGTTCCGGATCATCGATCCGCGCATGGTAATCTTCCGGCCCGTCAAACACGACCACCGGGCCTTCAAAGGCCTCAGGGTCTTCGGGATTGGACAGATACCGATCGCGGAAATCCCTGGAGATCACCGAAAGCTTCATGATCGCGCTATGGAACAGATTGCCCCGCAGCACGCTGAAACCGGCTGACTGGCTGAGCGCCTGGTCGAATGGGCGGATCACCCGTTCATCCTGAATGGTGAGCTTGGCGCAGTTTTCACCCATGCTCTTGCCATTCGCGGTCAGCGCGTCCTCATGGATGAGGCCCTGTTGCATAAGCTGATTGACCACGGCCGGCACGCCGCCCGCGCGGTAATAATCTTCACCCAGATATTCACCCGCAGGCTGGAGATTGACCAGCAGCGGAATATCCCGGCCATAGGTCTGCCAATCGTCAATCGTCAGCTCCACACCAATATGGCGGGCGAGCGCGTTGAGATGGATCGGCGCATTGGTGGAACCGCCCAGCGCCGAATTGACGCGGATGGCGTTGATGAAGGCTTCGCGCGTCAGAATGTCCGAGGGTTTGCGATCCGCATGGACCATTTCGACAATCTGCTTGCCGGTGCGATAGGCCGCTTCCTGACGGTCACGATAGGGCGCGGGAATAGCTGCCTGACCCGGCAAGGACATGCCCAGCGCTTCGGTCAGCGAATTCATCGTGGTGGCGGTGCCCATCGTGTTGCAATAGCCGGTAGAGGGCGCAGAAGAGGCGACGAGGCGGATAAATTCCTCATAATCGATCTCACCATTGGCGAGCATTTCACGCGCTTTCCACACGATCGTGCCGGAGCCGGTGCGCTCACCCTTGTAATAACCGTTGAGCATCGGCCCAACCGAAAGGGCAATCGCCGGAATATTGACCGTGGCCGCTGCCATCAGGCAGGCAGGTGTCGTCTTGTCGCAGCCCGTGGTCAGCACCACGCCATCAAGCGGATAGCCGAACAAAAGTTCCACCAGCGCCATATAGGCAAGGTTGCGGTCCAGCCCGGCGGTGGGGCGCTTGCCGGTTTCCTGAATCGGATGGACCGGAAATTCCAGCACAATCCCGCCGCTTTCACGGATGCCTTCGCGCACCCGTTCGGCCAGCACCAGATGGTGCCGGTTACAGGGCGAAAGGTCGCTTCCCGTCTGCGCGATGCCGATGATCGGACGGCCGGATTGCAATTCCTCCAGCGACAGACCGAAATTCATGTAACGCTCCAGATAGAGCGCGGTCATATCGGCGTTGGACGGATCATCGAACCAGGCGCGCGAACGCAATTGGCCCGGCTTCTGGTTGGAATGGGCGGGGTTATGCGGGAGTTCGGCCATTGTTACTTGCCTGCTTCAGTCGAGAATTTGAACATGATCGTGTTGCGATAGGTCTGGCCCGGATCAAGGCGCGCGCTCTGGAAATTCGGGTGATTGGGTGCATCAGGGAACAGTTGCGGTTCAAACACCACCGCATCGCCCTGCCGGTAGAGCGTTCCGTTCTTTCCGGTAAAGCTCGCATCGATGAAATTACCGGAATAGAATTGCATCCCCGGTGAATCAGACCACACTTCCATGACCCGGCCGGAATGCGGATCGCGCAGATGGGCCATCCGGCGCATGGTGCCAGACTTGCCGTCGATCACGAAATTATGGTCAAAGCCCTTGGTGATGCGCAATTGCTCTTCGCGGCCATCGCGTACATCCTGCCCAATCGGCTTACCCTTGCGGAAGTCAAACACCGTGCCATCCACCGGAGCAAGCTCGCCCGTGGGGATAAGGGTAGAATTGACCGGCGTATATTGGCTGGCATCAATCGTCAGCACGCCATCCAGCGCATTTTGATGCGCGCCGAGGCCGGACAGGTTCCAATAGGTGTGGTTGGACATGTTGACGATCGTCGGCTTGTCGCTGGTGGCGGTGTAGGTAACGGTCAGCGTATTGTCTTTGCCGAGCGTGTAAGACGCGGTGACATCTGCATTGCCGGGATACCCACCTTCCCCATCAGGACTGCGATAGGTCATCGTGACACTGGGCGTGTCCCCGCCCTTTATCTCTTTAATTTTCCAGACATGCTGGTCAAATCCGCTCTTGCCACCATGCAGCGAATTGGGGCCATCATTGAGGTCGAGCTGATAGGTCTTGCCATCAAGCGAGAATTTGCCACCGGCAATCCGGTTGGCAAAACGGCCCACGCTGGCACCGTAGAAATTGCCCTTGTCGATATATTCCTGCGGCGTATCAAAACCCAACGCAACATCATCAATCTTGCCATTGGCATCGGGCACTTTGACCGACTGAACAGAAGCGCCCAGAGTCATCAAGGTGACGGACATGCCAGAACTGTTGGTGAGAGTGACTTCTTCAACTTTGGTACCGCTACCAATGGTCCCGAAAAGCTCAGC
This sequence comes from Altericroceibacterium indicum, assembly GCF_009828105.1. Classification (GTDB taxonomy): domain Bacteria; phylum Pseudomonadota; class Alphaproteobacteria; order Sphingomonadales; family Sphingomonadaceae; genus Altericroceibacterium; species Altericroceibacterium indicum. The sequence continues at coordinate 73,217 of NZ_WTYQ01000006.1, read as the reverse complement.
CTTTGGCTCACTTTCCTGTGCCGTTACACCACAGCCTTGCAGCAGCACTGCTCCTGTCACCATCAGAACGTTGGCTAATTTTGCGCTGGTTTTCATGTTATCCACTCCTCGCCTTATTACTCAGACAAATGTCTGAAATCGGCTCCACTTACAAGCCCAAACCTTGCTTTATGGCGAGAATATCGCGCAAAGCGCATTCATTGCGCTACAATCCGGATCAAAATGGCCATATTGCGACCGGCTTGAAGGATCAGAGCACCATCGCATTGGGGTGGTGCCCCGCCACATCGCTTTCAAAAGCAAACAAACTGCCTGCAAGTGGCTGTCTGGCCAGTTCCTCATCGCTCAACCCGCCCCTTGCAGTGGTGACGTAAGCGGTTTTCAGATCCGGCCCGCCAAAGGCGATCTTGGTCACGCGAGCGCAGGGGAAAGGAATGTGTTCGAGCAAATGGCCATCGGGCGCATAACGCCGCACGCCCCAGCCTTCCCATAGCGCCACCCAGAGGCAGCCTTCTGCATCCAGTGTCACGCCGTCGGGATAGCCAGCGTCCTCTTCAATCATGGTGAACAGGGCATGGTCACGCAGAGAACCGTCTTCTCCTATCGTATAGCGCCAGATCGCCCGATTGGCGCTATCGACATGGTAGAACAAGCGCCCATCCACGCAGATGGCCGGACCATTGGGCACGGTGACCCCGTCAATCACGCTGGTGATGGTGCCCTTGTCATAACAGCGCACCCCACCGCCGGGGAAATCCTCCGGCTTGTCAGACAGGCCAAACCACAAGCGCCCCTGCGGATCGACCGCCGCGTCATTGGTCCGATTGCGCCCGGCATCGGGAATGCCGCAATGGGTTTCGATCTGCCCATCTGGATAAAGCAATTTCAACTGTTGGCCGGACCCAAACAGCAAGGCTCCGCTATCCGTTGGGTAGATGAAGCTCGGATTCCCACCGGTTTCCAGCACTTCTCGGGTATCGTTTGCCGGATCATAGCGCAGCAATTTGCCGCCCTTGATATCGACAAAGCGCAGCGCGCCTTCATTCTCCAGCCACACCGGACCTTCGCCCAACAGACATTCGCATTCCCAGACGAGGTTCGGTGTGATGGTCATGTTTCGCTCTTTACGCCAGACGTTCGTCACGCACGGCATTGGTAGGCTTGCTGCCCCACAGAGCGTAGAACAACACATAAAGCTCACAAACGGCTGTCAGCCAGAAGCTGTTCTGCAAGCCGAAGGTATCAGCCAGCCAGCCCTGCACCACCACCAGCGCACCGCCCGCAATCGCCATAACCAGAAGGCCCGAACCTTCTTCGGTCAATGGCCCCAAGCCCTTGATAGCCAGCGCAAAAATGGCCGGGAACATGATCGAATGGCCAAGGCCCACCAGCACCAGGCACCACATGGCAACAGGGCCAGTCAAAGTGGCCGCGCCCAGCATCATGATAAAGGCAAAGATCGCAAAGCAGGCCAGCACGCGGGCAGGATTAAACTTCTGCATCAGGAAGCCGCCGGCAAAACGGCCGACCATCATCCCACCCCACAGGAAACCGAGATAGGTGGAGGCCTGCGCCGAAGTGATATGGGCAATATTGGGCAAAGTGGCGAAGTTGATGAACAGATTGGCCACGCCAATTTCGGCAATCAGATAGATGAAGATCGCCGGGATACCGAGCACCAGATTGCGGTGATTCCACAGCGAAAGCTTTTTGCGTTCTTCCGCATTGGCCGCCTTAGCCTCTTCCCCAAGAGCCGGCAGGCTGGAACGCCAGATCACCACAGCAATGGCGAGCAGGACCAGAGCCACGAGAATATAGGGCAATTGCGTGGCCTGCGCATCGGCAAGGCGCTGTTCTGCACTGATCATGGTGCCTTCTTTCACCGTCCCCCCAACCGTGCGGCTGAGGATCAGATAGCCACCAAAATAGGGGGCAAAGAAGGTGCCCATGGAATTGAAAGCCTGCACCAGAGTCAGGCGGCTTTCGGACTTCTCAGGCGGCCCCAGCACCGCAACATAAGGATTTGCCGCGACCTGCAGCAGCGCAATACCGCAAGCGATAATAAACAGTGCAATCAATGTGATATAGTAAGATGGCAGGCGCGCCGCTGGCACCATGCAGAGCGAACCAAACGCCATCACCATCAGGCCAACGATGATGGCCTTCTTGTACCCGATCCGCTTGATCAGGAAGGCAGAGGGAATCGACGCCACGAAATAGGCGATAAACCATACCGATTCGATGAGCGTGGTCTGGGTGTAATTCAGCTCAAACACACTGCGCAAATGCGGCAGCAGCGTGTTATTGATAACGGTGATAAAACCCCACATGAAGAACAGGCTGGCCAGCAGAGCAAAGGCCCGGCGGTAATTCGGTGAGACGCCCTTTGCAGGCGCTGTCATTGCTTCAGCAGACGGTCGAACACTATCGGACATCGCCACACTCTCTCCCTTGATTATTTTGTCTGAGTATATTCGATAATAGCCATGGTCAAGCGGATGCAGCGCCTGGAAAGCCGAAAAATCACACATTCAGGCGCGGTTGAAAAGAACCTAACGCCACCAGAAGGCCGCCAAAAGAGACACAGAATGTGCTGAGCGCATGAAAAAGGCGCCAGAAGCCAACGCTCCTGACGCCTTCCTCATTTGTGCCGTGACAGCGCCGTGAAAATCACAAGGGTGTGACGGGCTTTCTGGCAAACAATCCGAAAGCAGCGATCAGCAAATAGCACGCCGCTGGCAGGATCAATGCGAAGTGAAGGCTGCCACCAATATCGGCAAGACCGCCGGTCAATGGCGGGATCACCGCGCCGCCAACAATCGCCATGCAGATCACGCCCGAGCCATCGGCCGCACGTGGGCCGAGACCTTCGGAAGCGAGGCTGAAGATGGTGGGGAACATGATCGAGTTCATCAGGCCAATCGCCAGAAGGCTATAACCTGCCACTTCGCCACCAGCATTGGCCGCAATCAGGATGAGGACAATCGAACCGGCCGCCACGAAGGACAGCACCTTGGCCGGGCTGATAAAGCGCAAAACGGCAGAGCCGATAAAGCGGCCGACCAGGGCCCCGCCCCAGTAAAGCGGAATGAGCTTGCCAGCAGCCTGTTCACCAAGGCCCATCACACTGTCTTGCATCAGATAGCTGACGATCAGCGAACCAATGGCCACTTCTGCGCCGACATAAAGGAAGATCGACATGGCGCCAAAGCCGAAGCGTGGGCGTTTCAACAGGTCGAAACCGCCAAGGCCCGTGCTGGCCTCATGCGCTTCGCCTTTCAGACGGTTGCGGAAGGCCCAGACCACAGCGGCGACAACCGCCAGCGCAATCGCCAGGCCGATATAAGTGTGCACGATGACACGGCTTTCCGCCGCGCGATAGGCGTCGAGAGCCGGACCGCTCAGTTCCGCCGCGCTGACCGTGGCAAGGCTGCCGAGAATAACGATGGACCCGACATAGGGAAACAGCGTGGTGCCGGCGGAATTGAAGGCTTGCGCAAATGTCAGGCGGCTTGGGGCCGTTTTGGGTGGGCCAAGCAGCGAAATCAGCGGATTGGCCACCACCTGCACGATGGTCACGCCGCTCGCCAGCACGAACAGAGCAAAGAGGAACAATCCGTAAATCGCGGTTTGCGATGCCGGGATGAACAAGAGGCACCCGGCCATCATGGTCAGCAAGCCGGCCACTGCGCCGCGCATATAGCCAATCTTCTTGACCAGAAGAGCGCCCGGAATGGAGATGAAAAGATAGGCCGCGAAGAACGCAGACTGGATCAGCATCGCTTGGAAGTAATTGAGATCAAACAGTTCTTTGAGCTTGGGAATAATCACATCATTGAGTGATGTGATCCCGCCGAAAATAAAGAACAGGGCGAAAACAAAGCCTTGCAGTCCGGGCGCTGAAATATGCCCATCACCAGCCTTTGCATCATCTTCCAGCGGCGTCACGCTGGCCGATGCGTTGGGAGCCATTGCCATAAGTATCCTTCCAAAACCGTCATTCGTTCCATTGTCATGGGGGCGGCCGGAACTGTCCCCATGCGTTGGCATACGCTGTCATGCTTGAAAAAGCTGGGGTTGCAAGAAAATTCCTGCAAACCCCGACTCTATCTTTGCAGCCTTTAGTAAGACAGGCCCGATCCAACCGGAAACAAGGGCGCGGCACTGTCATTGGCAATGGCCGGATTCTGCTGCTCCACCGCTTTCATGGAAGAGGGCAGTTCAAAAGGCAGGTGCCCCCTGGCATGAACCTTGCCGGTGATAGCGCTCAGCACCGCTTCGTCGCTCGCCCCGAAATTGCCCAGCACCACATCGGCCTTGTCGATCACATTGGTGAGGATCGCCGGACGATCGAGGAAGATCGCAAACACGCTCGGCAAGCCCGCCGCCTTGGCTTTCACCAAAGCATCATAGGCAGGGTCGCCCGCGCGGAAATCAAGCCGCCCTTCATGCTGTCGGCTGCCAAAGAAGAAATAAGGGTGCAGCATTTCATGCGGCGTAGAGGCGCGGATGATGGCAAAATCCGCCTCAGCAGGATCATTCACCACACTCAGCCCCATGGCTGTGGCCGCTGCACTATCCATGCCCGACAGCCAGACACGCTTGCCCTTGACCGAAGCCATGGGCAGCAGATTACCCTTATTCTGCAGCAGTACCTGCGCTTGGGCCTGAACCTTTTCCGCCTGCGCCAGATGATCCGCATTGCCAAGAATCTGGCTCGCCTGTTCTGGAACGACATAGGGATTGTCAAACAAGCCCAGTTCAAACTTGCTGACCATCAGCCGTTCAACCGACTGGTCAATCCGCGCTTCGGTAATCAGACCGTCCTTCAGCGCTTTGAGCAGCGGCTGAGGGTCTTCCACCCCACCGAACTGGTCCAGCCCGGCATTCAGCCCCTTGGCATAGCGCTGTTCCTGGGTCAGCTCCGTCACGCCCCATGAAGTGGCAACATCAAAGATCTGCTGGGGATGTTCCTTGGTGGGATTGCGGCAATATTCATTGCAGTCGCTCGTCACCAGCCAGTCTGACAGGATGATGCCCTTGTAATGGCGCTTCTGGCGCAATTCCTCCTGAAGCATTTGTGTGTTGAAACCGGGGGCCACCTGTTCGAGCGGTTTCCCGTCCAGAACCACCTGCTGCAACACTGGATAGGCTGGCATAATGCCCCCCACATGAGCAGCAAACGCGCCATCAAAGGCGGCGAAATGCGGGTCGATCGTCTTGCCGGGCAAGACGGCATAGCGGCCATAATAATTATGCCCGTCAAAACCTTCAGGCTGCGCGCCATAGCCTGCCCAATGTTTGACAATCGCAATCACGCCATCGCGCGACACCCCGTCATCTCCGCCCTGAAAGCCAGCGACATAGGCCCCGACCATGGCACTGACCACGGCAGGGTCACTGCCAAACGTTCCGGTCTGGCGCGGCCAGCGTGGCTCTGTGGACAGGTCCGCCTGCGGAGACAGGGTCATCTGAATGCCCACGGCGCGATATTCCTGCCGCGCAATATCGGCAAATTCACGCACCACACCCACATCGCCCAGCGCCGCCAGGCCCAATGACTCAGGCCATTGCGAAAAGCCACCACCGATGTTGGAGGCCCCTTCTGTATATTGGAAATGGTTACGCGGATCGGAGCTGATCGTCATCGGAATACCAAGACGGCTGCGTTCGGCCACTTCCTGCACCGCATTATTCTGTCGGGCGAATTGCTCAGGCTCTGCAACGAGACGGGTGATGACGCTCGAAATATGCTTCTGGCTGACCATTTCTTCGAGCTGCGCCAGATCATATGCATCCGCCGATGTGTCAAAGCTGCCCCCTGCCCCACGCAAACTGGCGTGCAGCAAGGCACCCACCTTTTCCTCCACCGTCATACGGGCCACGAGATCACGCGCGCGCTGTTCAGGGGACAGGCGCCAATCTTCGTAAGGTGTCAGCGTGCCGCTGCCATCCAGATCGCGATAACGAATGCCGTCAGCCATCAGAATGGGCTTGGACCGGCTTGCCATATCCGGAGCTGGAGCGGCGCTGGCGCTGCTCGTGCTGCTGGTTTGCTCCCCGCCATTGGCAGCAACGCAGCCCGATGTCAGGGCAAGAACGCCAAGCGCTGCCGACATCAACCACAGTTTACGATTATTCAGGCCCATCACTCTAACCTTTACTATTGTTTTGTAGCGCTATAGCTCAATAGTACAGGATGTTAAGATTTTTTTCCGGACACTGCTTATTGGTTAGGGCTTATTGGTTAGGCCGGGGGCTTATTTGCAAAACAGGGGGCGTTTCAGCGCTGTGGCTGACCCTTCAGGCAGACCGCTCTGGCAATGTCTTTATCCCGATGAGCAAGGCGACAAAGGCCAGCGGGGATGATACCGCACAAACCATCGCGATGGCTTCGGCCAGACGCTGCGGATCGTGAAAGACGAAATCCGTTATCAGGGCCACCGCCAACGGACCCAGCGAAGCGCCCACCAGATTGATCAAAATGATGTAAATCATCGTGATCTGCCCCCGCAAATTATTGGGGGTAAGGCTCAGAATCGTAGCCATGCCTCCACCCAGGCTGATCCCTGCGAAAAAGTTCATCGCCGCAATCATGATGAACGCCAGCGTGGGGGTTGGCATCAGCGGGAAGCCGATGGTGAGGGGAATGAGCGCTGCGGTCCCTATCAGGGCCGGTAAAAGGTTGCCGCCGCGGAATTTCCGGTGCTGCAAACCACTGGACAGAAAACCGCCTGCCACCGCTCCGCTCATCCCGCAGCTTAACACCACGGCACCGTATATCTGGCCGATGCTGGCCAATGACATGCCATGTTCGCGCTGCAGAAAGGTTGGAATCCACGCGCCCGTGGCATTGCCGGTAAAGACAATCAGGGTGAACCCGCCAATCAAGCCGAGATAGGGCCATTTGTGGCTGCCCATATAGCGGAAAGCGGCCGCGAAATGGGCCAGGCCTCCAGCGGGAAAGGCCGCTGCCCCTCGGCGGAAGGGTTCGCGCACCAAGAGAAACAGCGCGCTGAGGACAAAGCCTGGAAAACCCAGCAGAATAAACATGATTTGCCAGCCTGCCAGCTCTCCCAGAACGGGCACAAGGACCACTTCATTGAACGGCACAATGCTGGCCATCGCCCCGCCCAGAAACAGCGCCATTGCACCGCCGAGATAAATGCCCGCTTGATAAATGCCCAGCGCACTGGCCAGTCTGTCCCGCGGGAAATAATCGGCCAGCAGCGAATAGGCCGATGGGCTAAGGCCGGATTCTCCTGCGCCCACAGCCAGACGGCAAAGGAACAGACTGGTCAGATTGCGCGCCAGCCCACAGGCGGTGGTGGCCAGGCTCCAGCACAGGATGCTGCCCATGACAATATTGCGCCGGTTGGACCGATCCGCCAACCAGGCCAGAGGAATGCCCACCGCAATATAAAATGCCGTGAAACTGATCCCATAGACAAAGCTCATCGCCGTGTCAGAGGCACCAAAATCCTGCTTGATCGGTTCCAGCATCAGGGCCAGCGCCTGCCGGTCAACAAAGGCCAGTGAATTGGCCGCCAGCAGCATGAAGGCCACAGCCCACGCCCTTTTGCGTGATGGCCATTCAAGCCCGATTGTTTCCCCCACTGCGCTTTCCCCAGCGTCGCCGGCAACCAGCGCTTTGGCTTCTGGCATCCTCAAACCGCACCTCTCCAACGCGGAAAGGTGTTTTAACCTCTCCGTCCTTATACGGACCCGGATATCATTCCCGGAGTGACTTGGCGACTGACTATTGAAATTATGCCGTTTCCATTCGAAGATTGATGGTAACGCTATCTTAAAAGCTGATATCTGCTTGCCTATTGGCGCAAATATAACATAGCTTGGCGAAATAATGACAAATAATGAGGAAAAGATGCCGCGGACACGCCGCAGTTTCAGCAGTCGGGTCACTCTCGATATGGTGGCGCAGCAAGCTGGCGTTTCCCCGATGACGGTTTCCAATGTCCTGAACGACAAGGCCAATGTCACGAAGGGGAAACGCGAAGCCGTCATGAAGGCGGTGCGCGAACTGGGCTATCAGCCAAACCGCGCCGCCCGCGCTCTGGCCAGCGCCACCAGCTTACGGATTGGGCTGCTCCACCGCGATATGGACAGTTCCTTGCTCGGCCAGCTGCTGCTCGGCACCTTGCGCGCGGCCAATCTCAATGGTGCGGAAATTGCCATTCGATCCTATGATCCTGACGTTGAAGGCTCCGCCTATGCAGAAGTGCAGACCCTTGTTCGCAGTGGAGTCGATGGCTTGATTCTTCCCCCGCCCCTGTCAGAAGATGCCGATATTGTGGCCCTGAAGGACAGCCATCATCTGCCGATGATTGCGCTTGCACCGGGGAGCGAGCTGGGCACGATCCCCAGTGTCGGCATTGATGATGAGCAGGCCTCCTACGAGCTGACCAGACTGATCGTGAACAAGGGCCACACACGCATTGGCTTTGTCCGGTTCGTCTCGTCTAACGGATTGAGCCAGACCCGGGAGGCCGGCTATCTCCGAGCGCTCAAAGAAGCGGGCCTGAAGCGTGAGCCGGAACTGATCTGGGCAGGCCGGCCAACTTACGAACAGGGCCTGCTGGCAGCCGAATATTTCCTCGGCCTTGCCCATCCACCCACGGCCATTTTTTGCAGTAGTGACGATATTGCCGCAGCCATCGTCAATTACGCCCACCGGCAAGGCTTGCGTATCCCCGGCGATCTGTCCGTCGCCGGTTTTGACGATGCCCCGATTGCCAGCCAGACATGGCCCCAATTGACGACCGTGCGGCAAGCGGTCTCCAACATTGCCGAAATCGCCACCGATCGCCTGCTCAAAGCCCTCAAATCCCGTTCAGAGCTTCTGCCCGAAACGCAATGGGTTGCTCATCAGGTAATTGAACGCCAGTCAATCGCAGATCTTCGCAGATAATCAGAGACCTCACTCCACCCGGCTATTGCGCGCCGGATGGGGTGACCTGTTGAAGGGGCTTATACTGCTGCGGGCTTGCTCAGGATACTGTGGCGCCGCCCATAGATGAAATAGAGCACCAGACCGGCCGCATTCCACATCAGGAAGCGGATAATCGTCTTATCCGGCAGGCTGAAGAAGAGGTAGAGACAGCCCAGGATCGCCAGCGTGCCCACTACATAGGCAGCAGGGCAGCGGAACAGGCGTTTTGCGTCCGGTTCACGGCGGCGCATGATGATGAGGCAAGCCCCCACCGCAACAAAGGCGATGAGCGTGCCGGCATTGGCCAGCTCAGCAATTTCATCAAGGCGGAAGAAGCCCGCCACCAGCGCGACAGACGTTCCGGTGAGCGCCGTGATAAGGGTTGGCGCACCGCTGCGTTCGCTGATCTTGGCAAGACGGCGGGGCAGCAAGCCATCGCGCGCCATCACAAAGAAGATCCGGCTCTGGCCATACATCATCACGAGGATGACAGAAGGCAGCGCAATCACCGCAGCCAAGGCCACCATATGGGCCGCAAAGGGTTGATTCAGAGAGCGCAGCACCAGCGCCAGAGGCTCAGGCGAATTACCCAGTTCCAGATAGGACATCGCGCCCACTGCGGAAATCGCCACCAGCATATAGATCAATGTGCAAACCAGCATCGAACCGATGATGCCGATGGTCAGATCGCGGCCCGGCTCCTTGGCTTCTTCGGCTGAGGTGGCCACCGCGTCAAAGCCGTAGAAGGCAAAGAACACGATGGCAGCGGCGGCCATAATCCCGCGCTTTTCACCGAGAATTTCCGTGCTGGCAAAACCGTAGGGAGCAAATGGCTCCATATTGGCAGTCTGGAAATGCGGCAAGGCAATGGCGACGAAGACGGTGAGCGCCACCAGCTTGATGATGACCAGCAGGATATTCAGCGTCGCGCTTTGGCGGGTACCGGCAATCAACATGCCCATCACGCCCAGCGCCACCAGCACGGCGGGCAGATTGATAATTCCACCGGCATGAGGCCCGGATAATATGGCCGGAGGCAGATGGATACCGGCGGATTCTATCCACCCCACCAGATAGCCCGACCAGCCCACGGCAACGGTCGAACAGGCCAGCGAATATTCCAGCACGAGGCTCCAGCCCACCACCCAGGCGATGGTTTCCCCCATGGCGGCATAGCTGAAGGTGTAAGCACTGCCGGCGGCCGGAATCATGGTGGCCAGTTCCGCATAGGCCAGCGCGGCACAGGCGCAGACCGCGCCAGCAATGGCAAAAGCGATAATCACCGCCGGGCCAGCGCGTTCAGCACCGACGCCGGTGAGGGTGTAAATGCCCGTGCCCACAATCGCGCCCACTCCCAGCGCGATCAAATGGGGCCAGCTCAATGTCTTGGCGAGGGTATGTCCGGCGCCATGGCCGTGGAGTGCGTGGATGGATTTACGTGGTCCGAACAAAAGCCCTCTTTTCCCCGCCGCCCCAATTTAGGTGGAGGCAGTATTCCCTAATTCCGCTCGAAGATCTTCGAGCGTTCCTTGAATGTGATTGGCCAGCATGGAAGCGGTTGTATCCGCATCTCCTGCCAGCCAGGCGTCCAGCAATTCCCGATGTTCCGTGTCGGCGCGGCTCCCACGGCCAGAAGGCGCGAGATGGGCAACGACATAGCGTTCCGCCTGAATGGCCAGACGTTCGATCAATTGCTTGGTAATATCTCTGTCCGCCGCTGAAACCAGCGCGGTATGGAAAGCACGGTTGCACACGGCAACCTTGCTTCCGGTCTTGTCTGCCATGGCTTCATCCAGCGCATCAAATGCGGCTTTGGCAGCAGCGCGTTCGGCATCGCCTGCCGCTTTGGCGGCGTGCCCTGCGGCTTCGGGCTCAAGCCGCAAACGCAGCTGGAAGATCTCTTCAGCCGCAACAATCGACATGGGCTGCACGAAATAGCCGCGATTGGCCTGACTGGAGAGCAGGCCTTCCTGCTCAAGCCGGGCAAGCGCTTCGCGCAAAGGAATTTTGCTGACACCCAGTTCATTGGCCAGCGCATCCTGCCGGATGACTTTGCCAGTCGGGAATTGCCCGGTGATGATACGATCCCGGACAACTTCCAGGACCTGTTCAGATAAAGTGCGGACGATGATACTCATCGGGGCGGCTCCAGTTTGGCCCGCACCCCTCCGCGCGCGAACCGCTCTGGACTGGTGCAGGGTCATGTAACCTGAAACCCCTTCCAGAAAGGATCGCTACTATCAATCCACACTGTGTTTAAACCGGTATTATATGCGGTGCCTTCAACCGACGGAATAATCGCCGGAATGTCACCCAACATGGTTTTTTCTTCTATCCGGCCAATGAAACGGCTCTGGATATAACTTTCATGAACGAAGCTTTCGCCTGTGTCTAAAAGCCCTTTATCGGCCAGATGCGCCATCCGGGCTGAGGTGCCGGTGCCGCATGGGCTGCGATCAATCGCCTTGTCGCCATAGAACACCGCATTGCGCGCAGATGCCCCGTCGCCCTTGGGAACATCGGCCCATAAAACATGGCTCAGCCCCGTGATCGTCGGGTCGAGCGGGTGAACGGGCGTGAATTGCTCGCGCACGGCGCTACGAATCTTCGGAGAAAGCGTCAGAATTTCGGACGCCGTCAGATCATCGAGCCCGGTGTAACGGCCCTGCGGTTCAACAATGGCGTAATAATTGCCGCCATAGGCCACATCGATGCTGAGTGGCCCGATGCCCTCCACGTCAATCTTGATGCCCTTGGCCGCCACATAAGACGCGACATTGGTAATTCGCACTGAAGTGACGCGGCCGTTCTCCATCTCGTAAGAAATGTCGATCTCACCCGCAGGCACTTCAGCACGAATGCGACCCGTCTGGGCGGGGCTTATCAGTCCATGTTCGAGCGCAAAGGTGATGATCCCAATGGTGCCATGGCCGCACATCGGCAGGCAGCCGGATGTCTCGATAAAGAGAATCCCGACATCACTGCCTTCCTTGCAAGGCGGATAGAGAAATCCGCCTGACATCATATCATGGCCGCGGGGTTCGAAGCACAGGCCGGTACGGATCCAGTCAAACCGCGCCAGGAAATCCTGACGCCGTTCTGACATATTGGCCCCCTTTAACAGAGGCGCTCCGCCCGCGACCAGACGCACCGGGTTCCCCGCGGTATGGCCGTCGATGCAAAAGAAAGTGTGACGCATCGACGTTTATCCTCAGGCTGCGAGTTTGGCCGCGCCGACCGGGCGGGTTTCAGCAGCTTTTTCAACCATGGCGATCACTTCAGCGCGGCGTGCGCCTTCCAGCTTGTAGCGTGGAGCCAGAACATTTTCCGAACCACGGCCCATGACCTGCTCAGCCAGCTTGATCGACTGGACCAGATCATGTTCAGCATCAAGATGGAGCAGCGGCATGAACCAGCGATAGATTTCCAGCGCACGGGCATGGTCGCCACGTTCAAAAGCCGCAATCAATTCCACCGATTCTTCGGGGAATGCGTTGGTCAGGCCGGAAACCCACCCTTGCGCACCGAGATACATGCCTTCCAGAGCCACATCGTCGAGACCAGCAAACAGGGAGAAGCGATCACCGAACTGGTTGAGGAAATCGGTGAAACGGCGCGTGTCCGGCGCGGATTCCTTCACTGCCACGATGTTCTTCACATCCATCAGCAGATCAAGAACTTCCGCATCAATCACCGTGCGGTAAGCTGGCGGGTTGTTGTAAAGCATGATCGGCAGGCCAGTGGAATTGGCCACGCCAATGAAGTGGTTCGCCAGTTCCTGCGCCTTGGGCACATAGACCATCGGCGGCAGCAGCATGAGGCCATCCGCGCCCGCTTTTTCAGCAGCTTGCGCATAACGCACAGCGCGGCGTTCGTCATATTCGGAAACACCGGTCACGATCGGAACGCGGCCATCAGCCACTTCAACGATCGCGGTCAGCAGTTCGACTTTTTCTTCGAACAAAAGTGAATTGTTTTCACCAACCGTACCAAGAGCAATGATACCATTCACGCCGTCCTTGATAAGGTTGTCCACCATCTTTTGCGTGGCACCCACGTCAATGGACATGTCATCGCGAATTTGGGTGGTGGCGGCGGGGAAAACGCCCTTCCAGTCGATCATAAATATGCCTCTAAGCTTGATTACATATACCGTATACGATAATGCAAACTGCAACACAAGAGGTGAAAATGGCTAATTATTTTATCGTAGGCGGCGGGGTCATTGGCTTGTGCAGTGCAGTGGCTCTGGCCAGTGAAGGCCATAGGGTAACAGTATGGGATCAGACAGCCTCTGATGATAGTGCGCTTGGGCACCGCAGTGGCCCTGCCTCCTGGGGGAATGCGGGCCATATTGCGACCGAACAGGTCACGCCGCTCGCCTCACCGGAATCCTTGCGCAGCTTCGCCATGCGCCTGTTCCTCTTTGGTGGCCCGCTGGGGATGCCGCCATCGCAGATTGCCTATTGGGCACCTTTTGCATTACGCTTCACCCTCGCGGCGCGCCCCACCTGTTTCAAGGCGGGTAGTGTGGCGTTGAAATCATTCATGGCCGAAGCCCTCCCCGCATGGCGGCGCATGGTTGCAGACCTCGGCGCGCCTGATCTGCTGCGCGAGGATGGGCATTATGTCGCATGGGAAAATGCCGCCTCTGCCAAAGATGGCCTGGCTGACTGGTCCAAAGCGGACACCGGCAGCTGCACCATCCAGGCCGCCAGCGCGGCTGAGCTTGCCCAATTGCAGGGCCTTGCCACCAAATCCATCGCCGGCGCTGGTCATTTTCATGGCACTGCGCAGATTGCCGACCTCGATCTCTTGAAAGATGCGCTGGAGCAGCGCCTTGTCGCATTAGGAGGCAACATTCGCCGCGAAGCGGTCACGCTCACGCAGGCCCATGGCAATGTGCTGGTTAATGGTGAAGCAGCGGATGAAGTGGTGATTACCTCCGGCCTTGGGTCAAAAGCGCTGCTCGAACCTCTGGGCCACTGCGTCCCCATCATTGCCGAACGCGGCTATCATATTCGCGGCGCGGCGGACAATTGGCCCGATGACATGCCGCCAGTCGTGTTTGAGGATCGCAACATGATCGTCACGCGTTACAAGGATAGCGTGCAGGCGGCGAGCTTTGTCGAATTTGCCCCACCCGATTCGCCAGCAGACCCGCGCAAGTGGGAAAGGCTTGAAGCCCATGTTGCAGAGCTTGGCCTCGCGATGAAGCCGCCCTATCGCCGCTGGATCGGATGCCGCCCGACTCTGCCGGATTATCTCCCGGCAATCGGCCGCTCCACCAAGGCGCACAATCTGCTCTATGCTTTCGGGCATCAGCATCTGGGCCTCACATTGGCAGCCGCCACGGCAGAACTGGTCGTGCAATTGGCTGAAGGACATCACAAGGCGGCCCATCTGGCCGCTTTCGACATCGACCGCTTCGGCGGGAAAGGAACAACATTATGAGCATGATCGGCGGATCAGATTTCGACACCGAACTGGCAGCTATCACGCCCTGGCAGGACCGTGCCGCGCCTATCACAACAGCAGAATATGCTGAGCGAATGGAACGCGCCCGCGCGCTAACCGAAGCGGCAGGAGCCGACGCGCTGCTGGTGAATGTGGGCGATTCCCTGCGCTATTTCACTGGCCTGCCATGGATGCCAACCGAGCGCCTCGTGGCCATGCTGCTGCCGGTCAACGGCGCGCCGATCATGGTGTGCCCCAATTTTGAGCTGGGTTCGCTCAAGGCCGACCTGCTGGTGGAAACAGATTTTGCCCTGTGGGAAGAGCATGAAAGCCCGCAAGACCTCATCGCCAAAACCCTTGGCGTAGGAAAAACCCTGGCGGTTGATCCGGTATTCCCGTTCCAATGGGGGGAGAAACTACGCGCCGCTGGCCTGAAACTGGTCGATGGTGCCCCGGCGATTGATGGCTGCCGTCAGGTCAAATCCAAGGCGGAACTGGCGCTGCTTCAGCAGGCCAAGAATATGACGCTGGAAGTCCACCGGCGCACCGCGCGCATTCTTCATACCGGGATCAAGGCGAGCGAGATCAAGCGCTTTATCGATGCGGCCCATCGCAAAATGGGCGCGCCAGCGGGTTACAGCTTCTGCATCGCGCAATTTGGCCATGCCACCGCCTTCCCGCATGGACTTCCCGGCGATCCGGAATTGCAGGACGGGCAATTGGTGCTGATCGACACCGGCTGCCGGATCGAAGGCTATCATTCCGATATCACCCGAACCTATGCCTTCGGCGATGTGGCGCAGGAAATCCGCGATGTCTGGGAGGTAGAAAAAGCCGCTCAGGCCGCTGCTTTTGAAGCGGCCCGCCCCGGTGTCCTGTGCGAAGAGGTGGACGCGGCCGCCCGCCGGGTGATCGACGCGGCCGGCTTTGGCCCGGATTACAAGCTCCCCGGCCTGCCCCACCGTACCGGCCATGGCATTGGCCTGTCGATCCACGAACCAGCCTATCTGGTGCGGGGTGACAAAACCGAGCTGAAACCGGGCATGTGCTTTTCCAACGAACCCATGCTGGTGGTGCCCGATCAATTCGGTGTGCGGTTGGAAGATCACTTCTTCGTCACCGAAAATGGCGCGCAATGGTTTACCGAGCCACAAGTCTCGATCGACGCGCCCTTCCCCGCCTGAGCCTGCGCAATATCCCGCCCCGGATCACTCCGGGGCGGTTGTCATACAAGCTGCAGGGTGAATTCGGCACGGCCACCTGCCGGAATCGGCAAGGTCACAAAAGACTGCTGACCTTTCAGGCGGGCCGGTGTTTCGCTTCCCGCAAGCGCCCATGTCCCGGCCATGCCGCCGATCCGCAACATCGCTTCATGCGCATCGGGATTGCTGCTTTCCACTGTAATGGTCACGCGCGAGAGATCATCGCTCAAGCGAATGGGGATCTCGCGGGCAAAACGGTCTCGCTCCAATTGCATATCCAGCGCCCCGCTATCGAGCCGGGCATGGAAGCGCCGCCGCACCCCATCGCGCGGGATCACATGGCTTTCCCCATTCTGGCGCGACAGATCGCCGGCCATGGCTATCCGGCCAAAGACCGGATCATCGCTCAATATGCAGGAAGCTGCGCGCAAGCCTCCGCAAAAGCCGAGGTCAATTTCGCACGAATAATACCAGCTTCCGCGATGGTGCGGCTGTTCGAGCCAGGTCTTGCCATAGGGCGCCGCTTCAAAGCCGCCGCCTGCCCCGCCATCATTGGCCTCACCCGGATACCAATAGCCGAAATTGCTCTCCTTTGTGCCGCTATTCATCAGCGCCCATGAAGAAAGGCTGGACGCCGCGCCAAGCCGCAACAGGGCATGGGGATTATCCGGCCCATCGTAGAGCGCATGATCGAGCACTGCCCAGCCACCCATCTGGGCCATATAGCTCAACAGATAGGTGTCCGACCCTTGCGCCCGATAATCGCTGCCCAGCGTATAATAGGCCGGTTCCAGCCACCCCCGGCAAAAGAGATTTGCCGCTATCTGCTGATCGGCAAACCCTCGCGCCTTTTCGATGCTCACGCCGAGCGTTGCCCCGGCGTGGTCCAGCCCATAACGCGCCAGCGCCTGAGTGGATTCAAAACCGGTGGAATCGAAAGGATATTCCGAACCGAACAGGTCAGGATTATCATTGATAAAGAAGCGGACCTTCTTTTCCCAATGCCCGCGCAACCTTTGGGCCAGTGCGCTTTTGCCTTCTGCTTCCAGCGCCGCAATAATGTCCGGGATCACCAACTCATTATAAAAGCCGGTGCCATAAGCGCTCCACCCGATGATTTCTTGTGGCACCTCGAACATGGCGACCGCAGTCTGCCCGGCCCGTTCCAGATAATCCGCCGCCGCCAATCTGGTCGGCACCTGCGCATGATCGCACGCAATGCGGTACATGCCGAAATACATCAGGAAGATATGCGGATAATCATAAGGCCGCCAGATATGCATCTGGCCCTTTGGCCCTCGATCTGAACTTTCCCGGTTCTGCTTCCAGTCCGGAATGCCATACAGCGCATAAGGGTAACTTTCCGCCGTTGTGCGCTGGAGCCCACCCCAGACGAAATGTTCAATATAATCATCGAGTGCAGCGACTTCTGCCGCCACCGGATATTCGGCATTTTTGGACGCAAGAAACGCCGGTTTGCTAAGACCGGGATCATCGCATGTCACTTCATAGATCCGCCAGCCAGAAATCCGGTCATAATTATCCGGCCCCAGCAGCGCGCCATTGTCCATATTATATTCGGCCAGCAACCCGCGATACCATTTGGCAGGATCACGATGCTGATGCTGCGCGATAAAAGCGCCGCGTTTGGCGATCAGCGTTTCCACCGGCTCGGTGGCGAAGAATTCAAGCCATGTCGTGCGGCCATTATCCTGCCGCAAGGCAAGGCGGTTTTCACCCAGACGGCTGAACTGAACCCGGAATATCTGCGTGTCCCCTTCATAGGAGACAGGTTCAATCCGCGTTTCGCCGGGATATTCTGCTTCAATGGCGCGAACTTGATCGGTGCTGCGCAGGGCCACCAGCGCCGCCATATCGCTCGGCAAAGTCATGCCGGGGACGACTTCCACATCCACCAGACCCTGGGCGACAAAAGTGTCGCGCACCGCCTGATAATCATCGCACCAGCTGAAGTGGAAGCCGTAACTGTGGGTGGCTCCGGGCGCGAGCGTCAGGCTGCTATGCGGCAAGCGCCAATTGCAGCCATGCCGGGCCGCATCAGCTCCGGCCAGAGTAGAATGGATATAGGCTCGATAGGGGCGCTCTTCCCCGCTCCCATCATAATGATCCCAAAATTCCAGCGACGTGTTTCGATCCGGCAGCATCACCAGATAGGGGCCAACCGAGTTGGAACGCATCCAGAAGAAATGAGAGCCGTGGCCGGAAACGAAACTATGTTTCATGACGGCCGCATGAGCAGGCTGCCCGGCACGAAAATCGGTATGCATCGGCAAGGGCAAAGCCAGATCACCAATGGTGACAGGCTGCTGCGCCAAATTGGTGAGCTGGATGGTCCACAGGAGCCTGTCCCCTTCCACCTTCAGTGAAAGTTCCACCTCCAGCGCCGCCTCTTCCCCGGCGGGCAGTATATAGCGCCGGATATCCCTGGCGGGGGAGACTTCACGGGCTGCTGGTTTTGCCAGGGCGGTCTTGCAGATGGCCCATTCACCCTCTGCCAATCGCCACACCAGTTCCACATCGCCCAGCCCTGCACCAGAGGCGATATAGTCTGTGTCAAAACTGTCCCCGCGATAGCGCAGGCTGGTAATCGCGCCCCGATCGGTTCCGACGAGAAACGGGCTGCCTGACTGATCCAGCGCGCCGGTAATATGGCGCGGCGGGATGGCTTTGGGTGCCGCCCATGCTGCGCCGCTGCCAGCAGCCACGGCCGCCATCGCACTGGCTGACAGGAGCTTGCGCCGGGTGAGCGGCGGCAGCATCGGGGCTGAATGTCCTTGCCCTAGTTGCATGGTTCAACACAGGCGGAGCGGGCACAAGACGCTCCAGGCAGCGTAACTGGCTTCATTTTTCTTCGTCAGGATAGGGGCCAACCCCGCCATCCTTGATGAATTGATCGACCCGCTGCGTCACCACTGGAAGCGGCACAGAGCCCAGTTCCAGCACCGCATCATGGAAGGCGCGGATGTTGAACTTTTCACCCAGTGCTTTTTCCGCTTTGGCACGGTCCTGCAGGATCGTCAGTTCGCCCATATAATAGGACAGTGCCTGACCCGGCCATGCGATGTAGCGATCCACTTCGGTGGTCACTTCATGCTTGGACAGGGCCGTATTGTTGAGCAGATATTGCTGCGCCTGTTCGCGCGTCCAGCCTTGCGTGTGAATGCCGGTATCCACCACAAGCCGGGCCGCACGCCACATCTGGTAGCTCAGCATCCCGAACACTTCATAAGGTGTCTGATAGATGCCCATTTCTTCGCCCAGCGCTTCGCTATACAGCGCCCAGCCTTCGCCATAGGCGGAAATATAGGTATCACGCCGGAAAGCGGGCAGATCCTTGTTTTCCGCCGCCAGGGGCATTTGCATCGCATGGCCCGGCGCGCTTTCATGCAGAGTCAGGGCAGGCAGAGAATAAAGCGGGCGCGAGGGCAGATCATAAGTGTTGACGAGGTAAATCCCCGGACCGCCCCGTCCGCCAGTATAATAGGGCGCAATCGCTGCCGGCACTGGCTTGATCGCGAAACGGCGGCGCGGCAATCGGCCAAAGTAATCGCCTGAAACCGCATCAAACATCTTGGCGATCCAGGCGGCACGATCGAGCAGATCCTGTGGTTTTTTCACATAGAATTGCGGATCAGTGCGCAGGAAGGTGAGAAATTCCGGCAAAGTGCCCTGGAAATTCACCTGTTTCATCACATCGAACATGCGCGCCTTGATCTTGGCGACTTCATCCAAACCAATCTGGTGAATTTCTTCCGGACTCTTGTCCAGTGTGACAAATTCACGGATCTTGGAGCGGTAATAGGCCTTGCCATCGGGCAGATCATAAGCCGCGAGGCTGGTCCGTGCACCGGGGAGATATTCGGTGCGCATGAAGGTCAGCAATTTCTGATGCGCCGGGACAACATCCTTGCGGATCGCCTCTTGCGCTTGTTGGCGCAGCTCCGCCTGTTTGGCAGCCGGGATGATATCCGGCATGGTTTCAAACGGCGCGTAAAATGGCGATGCTGCAATGCTCTTGGCATCCACCACCGCAGCAATTTCAGAATCGCGGCCCTGAAGCGTGATCTTAGGGGCTGTGAAACCGCGCTTCAAACCAGCGCGCATATTCACGATCTGCTGATCATAATAGCGCGGGATCTGCTGCATCATGGCGATGTAATTTTCGTAATCCGCCGCCGTGCTGAAGGTGCCGCGCGTCCAGCCTGCCACATCACCCCAGAAGCTGGTGTCTGCGGTCATCGGCTTTTCATATTCGTGGTATTTCTGTTCAGCCAGCAGGCTTTCAATCTGCTGGCGATAGACCTCGTAATTGACCTTATTGGCAGGCGACAGGGCTGCGACATCCAAAGCGTCCAGCGCTTTGAGCGTATCCGTCCAGCGGGCGAGCTTTTCTGCCTGCCTTTTGGGGCCAACATCGGGAAGTGTCGCTTCCGCGCTTGCCGGGCTATCTTCATTCGGAGCCATTTCGCCCACGCGCCAATCATATTCAGCGGTGGAGATTTCCTCGAATTTCTTATCCGCCGCACTGCGCGGTTTGGTTTCGGGCTGGCACGCCTCGGTGGTTTCACCCTGCGCCGATACAGGGGCCGCAGACAAAGCAGTGGCAGCCATCAGGCTGGTGATAAGAAGCGCGCGTTTCATGATTCCTCCAGCAATTTTTCAATGTCGCGCATCAGCGCGGCAGGAATTTCGACACCTTGGACAAGGCTCTTCTTGCGCGCTTCGTAGCGGCGCTGTGATGGCAGGCGGGCGCCCTGCCCGGTAATGGTTTCAAACATCACCTCGGCATGTTTCATATATTCGGCCAGCAGATCACCGACAAAACCGGCAGGATCGATCGCAATGATGAATTCGCCGCCAATAGGTGAACCGCCCCGGCCCCCGTCAGCTTCGATCGATTGCAGACTGGTCATATCACCAATCAGCGGCCCGCCGAGCAGCTCCACCATGGCCGCAAGGGCCGAACCCTTATGCCCGCCAAAGGTCCGCATGGCACCCGACAGCACCTCTTCAGCCACGGTGGTGGCATGGCCATCAGCATTATAGCCCCAATCATCGGGCACCGGCTTGCCTGCCCGGCGATGCAGTTCGATTTCACCGCGGGCAACCGCACTGGTGGCAAAATCAAAGATGAAGGGTTCACCCGATGAGCGCGGCCAGCCAAAAGCGATGGGGTTGGTGCCAAACACAGGCTTGGTCCCCCCGGCCGGCGCGACCCAGGCATGGCTCGGCGTGACGGCCAGCGCCACCAGTCCCTGCCGGGTCAATTCTTCCACTTCCGGCCACAGGGCAGCGAAATGGACCACATTGTTGAGGCCCATTGCCGCAATGCCAAATTTGCGCGCTTTTTCCGCCAGCAGCGGCGCACCAAGCCGGAAAGGAAGCTGGGCAAAGCCGCCCTTCCCATCCACCCGCACCAGAGCGGGGGACGGTTCGCTCAGTTCCGGCACGGCATCGGGCACCACCACGCCGCTTTTCACGCTGCTGGCGGCAACCAGCAGGCGATAAATCCCGTGAGAGGCACAGCCATCACGTTCGCCCGACACCATGGTTTCTGCCACCGCATCCACATGATCGGGTGAGAGGCCGGTTTTGGCGAGGCCCGCTTTGGCCAGCGCACGCACTTCGTCGAGAGTCAGATGAACGGTTTCCCCCGCACTCATACCGGCGCACCCTCCTTGGCGGTGAACAGAACCGCACCAAAGACCGGCCCTGCGGTGTTGCGATCATGCGGTTGGAAGCGGATACGCAGCTTGCTCTTGCCCAGAGTGAGCGCGGCCGGAACCGGATATTCCACGGTGAAGAATTCACCCGGATGATCCTGTTCCAAAGTCTGCGTGGCGAGCTTTACGCCATCGACCATAATGTCAAAGGTGCGCTTGCGCTCATCGCCCCAATAGGTCGCCTGGAGGATCAGCGACCCTTCACGCGATTTCATATCAAATTCGAAATAGCCGCCGCTACGCGCATCACGGCCATTTCGCCCGCGATAGGTGACAGGATAGGAGATGTCGGATTCCAGATTATGGTCGCGCTCGGCCTGCATTTCACCAAGGTGCATGACATCAACCGAACGGGCCGCAATATCGCGCAGCCGCGCCTGTTCAGCGAGATAGGCCGCTTCCTGCGTCTTCCACCCGCTTTCACTAAAGCGCTTGAAATAGACCGCACTGCGTCGGTCATACTGGCTGTAGAACGGGACGAAGCGCAAGTTTCCGGGCCGGCCGATACCTTGCGTATCATAAACCGCCCATTCCGGCGATGCGGCAGTAAAGGCACCGAGGAGGTCAGAGCCCACCAGCGCCGGATCGGCCCCTTCGAATGTATCCTTGGAAGAACCCAGATCCGCTGCCAGCACCAATGGCCCGCGCAGGATGGCGATAGTGTCAGGATCATCGGGGGTTGATTCAATGCGTAGGTCCAGCGGAATGGCCATCGTGACTGTGTCACCCTGTGCCCAATCGCGATCGATCATCGCATAACCATCACGCACCGGGGCATCGAAAGTCTCCCCATTCACCGTTACTGCCGCCTTGCCATTGGCAAAGCCCGGAACACGCATCGCAATCGGGAAACGGCCCGGCTTTTTCAGGCCATAGAGCGTCAGCGTGCTTTCGCTTTCGTAAGGATAGCGCGTGTCGAGCACCATATCCGCGCCCCGCGCCGCCCAATGGGCTTCGGCCGGGATGTAGAGATTCACCAGCAGCATATCGCGGCCATCTTTCTCGCCCTGCCAGAAGATCGATTCCCCATGTTTGGCGTGGCTTTCCATGCCCGAACCGACACAGCACCAGAAAGCATCTTCACCCGGCTGCGAATAGTCGCGCACCGTGCCGCTCATCAGCGGGGTCATATAGGTAAAGCCGCCCGTTTCAGGGTGCTGCTGTGACAGAATATGGTTGAGATGGGTCCGCTCATAATAGTCAAACAGGGCCGCTTGCGGCTGCCAGCTATAGAGATGCCGCGTCAGCTTCAGCATATTGTAGCTGTTGCAATGTTCGCAGGTCTGTTCCGTGATGTGGCGCGAAATCTGATCGGGTTCGAAGAAGTACTCCCGGTCCGCATTGCCGCCAATCACATAGGAATGGTGATGGGTTACGCGGTCAAAGAAATAGCGCGCGGCGAACTGATCTTGCGGGCTGCCGGACACTTCATAGATCCGCGCCAGGCCGATCAGCTTGGGGATCTGCGTATTCGCGTGGAAATTGGGAAGCTTGTCCTCCCCTGCCCGCAGCGGATCGAGGACCCGGTGATCATAGATGCGGTTGGCGAGCTTCAGCCAGCGATCATTGCCCGTGCGGGCATAGAGTTCGGCAATACTTTCATTCAAGCCGCCATATTCGCAGGCTAGCATCGTTTCGACCTGATCGTCATCCAATGCGGCGAAGACTGTATCGATATAGCCTGCAAGGCCAACGGCAATCGGAAGCCCCTTATCAATTCCGCAATGGGTCTGTGCATCGAACAAGCCGTTGAAAAGCTTGTGCCAATTGTAATAGGGCACCCAGCAGCCATTGAGATCGAACCCGCCGGAGCGGATATCTCCGGCCATGATTTCAGGGAAAATTTCCTTCCCGTCCACCACTTCGCCATCTTTGCGCTTGCGGGTGAAGCCAGCGACATAACCATCGCCTTCGGCGTTCTGAACGGTCTCTAATTCGTCGACAATATAGACGAGGCGATCGCGGCATTCACTGCAACCGGTCTGCGCATGGGTAAGCGCCAAAGCGGACATGTAATGGCCCAATGTATGGCCCGCGATCGTATCGCTTTCCCAGCCACCATAGACTTTGCCCTTGGGCTCCAGCCCTGCATTGGTGCGGTAATTATGAAGCAGGCGATCCGCTGACAGCGACAGGAGATATTTGCGATTGGTCTCAACCGCATGGGCAAAGGGGCCGGGCCGCAAGCGCACTTTGTCGAGCGGGAGCGGTTTTGCATTGGCAGGAAGAGCGGTGGAAATGTCTGCTGCAAAAACCGGGCCTGCAGCAGCCAGAACGGCCACCGTCGCCGCGCCAGCCAGCAATTGTCTACGTGTTGGTGCAATCATCTGCCCACTCCAATTGTCTTACTCGACTGATATAATACCGTATACCATAGCTACATGTTTTGGAAGAACGGTCAATGCCACTTTGTCAGACAATGGCCGCGCCAACCCGCCTATCACCGTGAAAACAGGCCTGTTCTTCAACGTGCCACATGGCAGGAAATCACGCTTCTTCGCCGGTTTTTCCGGACTTTCAAAGCACATAGAACAAAAATACTCAGACTTTATATCGTATAATATTCTTGACGCTCATCTTTGGGCTTGGTCTAAGTGATGCCTGAAAGGGAAGTGTAGGGCATCAAGCACACATCTCCCACCCCAGATGAGAGCAAGGCGGCCAAAGCATTGGTTGCACCTGAAAAGTGAGATCATTGATGACCCTTTCCCGCAGATTTTCTCCCCTGGCTGTGCTTCTGGCATCGGTATCGCTGACCCTCACGGCCCCCTCAGCCCCGCTCTTTGCGCAAGAGGCCGCCGCTGAAAAGCCGAGCTACCCTCCCGTGCAGACCGTGCCCTATACGGTTGGCCCCTTCACCATCGCCTTGCGCGCAGACACCGGCACATTGGCCCGGCTTTCGCCCAGCGCAGAGCCGGGTTTTGACTTCACCCCGGCGGATCGTCTGGCTGAGCGGCAATATAATGGTTTCAACCACATAGGCGATTTGCATCTCAGATTGCGCAGTGCCGGTGGAGACTGGCAGGATTTCAATTCCGCGCATGAGCGCAAGCAGATTGCCGCGCTGGCGACGAAGGGCCATGTCTTTGCCGCCTATGACATTACCGCCAGTATGGGCGCGAATATTCCGCTTGAAGTGACCCGCGAATGGGCGGATGAAAATGGCGCTCTGGCGATGTATTTCACGCTCACCAACACCAGCGCAGCGCCGGTGGAAGTGGGTGCTTTGGGAATGCCGATGGTGTTTGATAACATCATCACCGATCGCGATCTGGAACAGGCCCATGCCGAGGCAAGCTTTGTCGATCCCTATATCGGCCGCGATGCCGGCTATCTGCAAGTCACCCGGCTGAATGGCAAAGGCCCGTCTCTTCTGGTTCTGCCGGAAAATGGCACGCCGCTGGAAGCTTATGAACCGCTGAAAAATCCGCCTGAAGCCGAAAACATATTCACCGATAAAACCCAGCGTAAACAGACCTTTGAAGGGTTTTACGACTGGACCGTCGCCAGCAAGGGCTTGGCGGAAAAAGAATGGAAAGATGCCGGACGCCAGTGGAATGAACCCACCAGCTTCACGTTGCAACCGGGAGAAACCCGCCGTTTTGGCCTGCGGATGGTGGAAAGCCCGTCTATCCGTTCGATCGAAGAAACGCTGATTGCCAATGGTCGTCCGGTCGCCGTTGGGGTGCCGGGATATGTCGTGCCGATGGATAGCCCGGCTGATCTGTTTCTGAATGCAAAACAGAAAGTTAGCTCTTTCACCGCCTTTCCCGAAGGGGCGCTGAAAGTAACCAAAGAGGGGCAGAAAGGCGCCTGGCAGCACCTGAAGGTGGCCGCCACCGGCCAATGGGGCCGCGCGCGCCTGACCATCGCCTATGCCGATGGTTCGAAACAGACGGTCAGCTATTATGTCACCAAGCCGCTTGCCCAGGTGAATGCCGATATCGGCCATTTCACCACCACCAGGCAGTGGTTCGATGATCCCAAAGATCCTTTCGGCCGTTCGCCTGCCATCCTCACCTATGACCGCGAGGCGGAGAAGATCGTCACGCAGGAACCGCGCGTGTGGATTTCCGGCATGAGCGATGAAGGCGGTGCCGGTGCATGGGTCGCGGGCATGATCAAACAGCTCGACAATCCC
Source organism: Altericroceibacterium indicum (assembly GCF_009828105.1). Classification (GTDB taxonomy): domain Bacteria; phylum Pseudomonadota; class Alphaproteobacteria; order Sphingomonadales; family Sphingomonadaceae; genus Altericroceibacterium; species Altericroceibacterium indicum. The sequence goes on along the minus strand of NZ_WTYQ01000006.1, from coordinate 47,723 downwards.
GATCCTGCCGAAGTCGCCAGGCTGGAACAGCTGGTTAATGAAACTGTGCTCGGCAATCTTCAGGTGAAGGATGGCGAACATAAAGGCGGGGTGAAGAAGAGCATCTTCTATTATGAGCCTGAGGATTTCCCGGCGGGCTATTACGATCCCGAAGCGGATTGGACGAGCTGGACCAGCTGGTCAAAGAAAGACGCGGCGGATCTCGGCCGATCCTACAATTATCCCCATGTCGCGGTCGGCCATTGGGTGCTTTATCGCCTCGCGCGCAATCATGATGGGCTGGTGAAGCAACATGATTGGAAATTCTATCTCGAATGGGCTTATCAGACCAGTGTCGCCATGATGGAAGATGCGCCTTATTATGCGCAATTTGGCCAGATGGAAGGCGATGTCTTTCTCGATATTCTGAAAGATCTGAAGCGCGAAGGCATGGACGCAGAGGCCGCCCATCTGGAAAGGCTGATGCGGGAGCGGGCCGATCACTGGCGCTCACTCCCCTACCCTTATGGCAGTGAAATGGCCTGGGATTCCACCGGCCAGCCCGAAGTCTACGCCTGGATGCGCTATTTCGGCTATCAACCGGAAGCTGACAGCACGCGCGAAGTGATCCTGAGCTATGATCCCACCGTTCCAAGCTGGGGTTATAATGGCAATGCGCGGCGTTATTGGGACTTCCTCTATGGCGGCAAATATCCCCGGATCGAGCGGCAGATTCACCATTACGGTTCAGCGCTGAATGCTGTGCCATTGCTCGAAGCCTATCGCGCCAACCCGAAAGACTTCCACCTGTTGCGCGTCGGTTTTGGCGGCATCATGGGCGGTATCACCAATATCGATCAGGACGGCTTCGGCTCTGCCGCATTCCACGCCTGGCCCGATATGATGAAGTGGGACCCTTACACCGGCGATTATGGTATGGGCTATTATGGCCATGCGATCAGCGCAGGAACCTATGTGGTCAATCACCCGAGGTTTGGCTGGCTCAGCTTTGGCGGTGATGTGCGCAAAGATGGCAAGGCCATTGCGATCACCCCGAAGGACGGCGCACGCACCCGCTTGTTCATCGCCCCCGCTGGCCTGTGGGTCACGCTGGACGCCGGCAAGATCGCCGCCGCTCACTACACCCCCGCCACAGGCGAAGTCACCATCACACTCGACCCGGCCACCAGCACCACTCCCAAAGCCCGCGTCCATGTGGAACAGACGGTAGCAGGCAGCGCGGCCTATAGGCTCAAAGGCGGCACGTTGGAACGCGATGCCTATACGGTGAACCTGTCCGCCAATCCGACTGAGATCACTCTGACCACTCGATAAAGCAACCGGTCAATGTGAGGGGCAAGGACCCACCCCCCTTCCGCAGGAGGAGGCCCGGCAATCCCAGTTTCCGCTTTCCGCAGAAGCAGAAGCCATCGTGTTGATGGAGGATGCTTCTGCGCAATCCTCCATACCCTATCCGATCCGCGCGAACATTGCCGCGCTACCGCCAGATTGGAAGCGATCCATTGCCATCGCAGCGCTGCTATCACGCCCCGTGCCGGCCAAACGATCCATCAAGGCACGCACGGCCTGCATACGGTCATGATTGATGCGATAGAATATCTGCTTTGCTTCGCGCCGTGTCTCGACAAGCTGGCTCTTGCGCAAAACGCCAAGTTGCTGCGACAGCATCGGCTGCGTGATACCGGTCAAGGCCTCGATCTCGCTGACAGCGCGTTCCCCGTCGATAATCGCGGACAGCAAGTTCAGCCGGACGGTATGGCCAAGCACGCGCAATACATCGGCACTGTCTTCCAGATTCATCGCGTCCTGCATCATTTTGCCCCCTTGTCGGGGATCTGCGTATAGAACCATGCCGTCGGGTCAGCGGCGGCCAGAACCTCTTCGATGCACTGGCTCGGAGTGCGTAAAAGTTCATCACCCGGCTGCCAATCTGCCGGCACCAATGCGGTGCCATCCTGCGCCCTTTGCAGCGCTTCCACCATCCGCAACATCTCTACCACCGAACGGCCAATGCTGGCCGGATAGCATGTCGAGGCCCGCAAAATGCCTTCAGGATCAACGAAATAGGTCGCGCGGATCGCAGAGGCGTCATGGGCGTCTGGCGCAACCATGCCATAGGCACGGCCGATGGCCATTGTGGGATCTTCGACGATTGGAAAGTCGATCGTCACATCAAACCGGTCGCGGATCATTCTGGTCCAGGCCAGATGCGAGAACAAACTATCGACAGACAATGCCATCAAGGCACAATTCAATGCTTCAAACTGCGCACTGGCCTTCGCAATGGCGACAAATTCACTAGTGCAAACGGGCGTAAAGTCAGCCGGATGCGAGAAAATCACTAGCCACTGGCCGCGAAAGTCTGACAGCGAGAGCGGCCCTTTCGTGCTGCGGGCCGTAAAGTTCATCAGCGCATCGCCAATCCGCAGTGGAGCGGATGGGAGGGCCTCTGAGTCCATCGAGGATTGTAAATTCATCATGCCCCTATCGCGCGCAACTCAGCTTGACGCAACTCAGATACACAGATATTCACTTATCTTAAATAATGAATTGATGGAGTCGGAATAATGCCTCCCCAGACTGTCCCACCAGGCGATCCGGTTTTGCTCCAGGCTGCGCAGATGATCGAGCAGGCGCTCAAGGGAAACACGCCCTGCCCCGTCGTAAAAACCTTCTTTGATGAAGCCACCTTCACCGCCAGCCATGTCGTCTCCGATCCGCAGACCCGCCGTGCCGCGATCATTGATTCCGTGCTCGATTTTGATCCGGCGGCCGGCAGAATATCGCATTCATCCGCCGAAATGATCGTCGCTTATGTCAAAAGCGAAGGGCTCAAAGTTGATTGGCTGCTCGAAACTCACGCCCATGCCGATCATCTTTCAGCCGCCCCATGGCTACAGCAGCAGATCGGTGGAACGCTGGCCATCGGGCGTGAAATCACCCATGTTCAGGAAGTCTTCGGCACGATTTTTAACGAGGGCAGCCAGTTCGAACATAACGGTTCCCAATTCGATCGCCTGTTCGATGATGGAGACAGTTTCAAGATTGGTGAAATTGAGGCAGTCGCGCTTCACGTGCCCGGCCATACGCCTGCCGATCTGGCCTATGTGATTGGCGATGCTGTCTTTGCCGGTGATACGCTGTTCATGCCCGATTACGGCACGGCTCGTGCTGATTTTCCCGGCGGCGATGCACGCCAGCTCTTTCACTCCATCCGGCGCCTGATGTCGCTCCCCGCAGATGCACGCCTGCTGCTTTGCCATGACTATAAAGCGCCGGGGCGTGACGAATTTGTCTGGGAAACCACGGTGGGCGTAGAACGCAGTGCCAATGTTCATGTGCATGAAGGCGTGAGCGAAGAGGAATTCGTGGCGATGCGCACCGCCCGCGATGCCACCCTTGGGATGCCCAAGCTGATCATCCCATCGGTTCAGGTAAACATACATGGTGGCCAATTGCCTGCGCCCGAAGACAATGGAATCCGCTACCTCAAAATCCCCCTGGATGTGCTGTGATGAATGCGAGCAATGAAAAACAGCCCATGCCATTCAAGCCTCTGACAGCATCACTGTCTGTAGCCCCTCAGCTCACCCCAGAAGATGTTGTGCAAGCCGCGAAAGACGGCTTCCGCGCTATTATCGACAACCGCCCGGATGGCGAAGAAGCAGGGCAGATATCTGCCGCCTTGATGGAAGCAATGGCGCAGGCACACGGCATGGCATTTGCCCATATCCCGGTGGTTCCGGGCAAAATCAGCGAGCAGGAGGTGGCCGATATGGCTGCCGCCCTCGCCCGCCTTGATGGTCCGGTGCTGGCCTATTGCCGCACGGGCACGCGCTCAACCACCTTATGGGCGCTCAGTCAAATTGGCCTGGTGCCTGCTGACACGCTGATCGCAACCGCAAAGAGTGCAGGCTACGACCTGATGGCCCTGCGCTCCCGGTTGGAACCCGATCAGATCCATTCGCGCCGCTAACTCATGAACCGTGCCATCCGCCCCGCCACACTGGTTCAGTTCCATGGCACTGATATCTTTGCGCCGGGCCATGCCAGGCCTATCCAAACGCCCAAGGTGGTGGCTGCCTGATGTTCGATACGCTCCACTATATTCTGGGTGCTTTTTCCGGTGCGCTGGTCGGCTTCACACTGGGCCTCGTCGGGGGCGGGGGATCGATCCTGGCGGTGCCACTGATGGTCTATCTGGTTGGGGTGTCGAATCCCCATGTTGCGATTGGCACCAGCGCATTGGCGGTTGCAGTCAATGCGGCCAGCGGCCTTGCCAGCCATGCGCGGGCAGGAACTGTCAAATGGCGCTGCGGGCTGATCTATGCCGGGGCTGGCATTCTCGGAGCATTGGGCGGGTCAACTGCCGGCAAGGCGATTGACGGGCACAAGCTTTTGTTCCTGTTCGCCATCGTGATGGTCGTGGTCGGAATCGTCATGCTGCGCGGCCGCAATAATCTCGGTATTGAAGGCGCGGCGTGCAATCGTACAAATGCGCCCAAAGTGCTCGGCTTTGGCTTCGGAACCGGCATGTTTTCGGGTTTCTTCGGCATTGGCGGCGGTTTTCTGATCGTGCCGGGATTGGTCACTTCGACCAATATGCCGATCATCAATGCAGTGGGCACAAGTCTGATCGCCGTAACCGCCTTTGGCCTTACCACGGCCGCAAATTACGCCCTGTCCGGCCTGATCGACTGGCCGCTGGCAGGCGTATTCATCCTCGGCGGTATTTTCGGAGGCTTTGGCGGCACCATGGCCGCCAAGCGTCTGTCAGGCCAGGGGGTGCTGACAACACTCTTCGCAGGGCTGATCTTCATTGTAGCTGGCTATATGCTTTGGAAAAGCGCCAGCACGTTTTGATGAAGGGGGAAAGCCCGCTCCCTCACCTTTTCCAGCTTGGCAGCCCACGAATGGGTTTGGTAAAGTCATCCAGTGCGTACACGCTTGAGCATCTGCCGGAAGAAAGCCTCCTACCGATCGGAGGAGGAAGCGCTTGGCGTCATCCAGCGCTCTGGCCTGGAGCTTCGGATCTATCGCTGCGACCGCTGCCGCCTCCTTCACCTCACAAGCCGGACAAAAGGCAAGCGCACCCTGCGATTTACTGAGGAATGATTACACCGGCGTTTCGACCAGTTCGACAATTTCGAAAGTAAAGCTCTTCCATCCTCGCGCCTTGCTCGCCTCTTCAGCCGGTGCCCGTTTGCGGCGCGCTTCTGCGAGCGAGCGGCTATGCCCCCAAAACACCTCGGTTTTGCCGTTTTCAAGCTCTGCCACAATTCGCCAATAATGGGTGAAGCTGTCCGCCGTCGGCCCAATAGTCTTGACATAGCCATCAGGCATGGTGGCAGTGAGATAGCGGCGTCGTTTCTTCATACCCCCCATTCAGCCAACTGCCCCCTCAATGCAATCCGCGCGATGATACGCCCACACTCTGCCTGTCAGAAATTCGGGTTTAGAGCCCCGCTCAGCACAAAAGAAACGTTCAGCAACCAATCCTTCACAAACACTCTGAAATGGCGCTCAAAACGGCTTGTAGGGGGTCGATATTTCCGGCCCATTTCGGTGAATAGTATCCGTTTAACTATCCAATTGCTCAAATGAAGCTCTTCAGGTAAAAATGCCGGGAAACAGCTTCAAGGGCATGAAATATGGCATCTCAGAATTCAATTGCCGAACAAACTGCCATTGTCAGTCAAATCGGTGATCTTGCGCAGGCCGGGGAGAAGATGATCGAACGCTTGCGGCGCAAGGCCTTCCTGCCGGAAAGCCGCAAGGGTCTCAATGTGCGCTTCGGGATTGCCGAGGCTGCACAGCTTCTCAATTGCTCCACCAACCGCATCCGCATGGCGGAAGAAGATGGCCGCCTGCCCCCTCCCCCCGCTGGAGAAAATGGCCGCCGGCTTGGCTATACAGTGGAACAGATGCTGCATATGCGCGAGGTGTTGGGTGCCTCGCCCAGTCGCAAGCCAATGGACGAACCTGCCATCATCGCGGTGCAGAACTTCAAGGGCGGCGTCGGCAAGAGCACGGTCACCACTCATCTGGCGCATTATTTCGCGGTACAGGGTTATCGTGTGCTGGTGGTCGATTGCGACAGTCAGGCCACCACCACCACATTGTTTGGCTTCAATCCGCATTTCAATATTACGCGCGAAGAAACGCTTTACCCATACCTCTCGATCGACCCCACGCAGACCGATCTGCTCTATGCCGTGAAGCCGACCCCCTGGCCCAATGTCGATTTGATCCCGTCCAATCTTGAACTCTTCGATGTGGAATATGAACTGGCCGCGTCTGGAGCGGATGGTCAATCTGTATTGGTTGCGCGTTTTCGCAAGCTAAAACAAGGGCTTAAAGACCTTGCGCGCAATTATGACGTGGTTATTCTCGATCCCCCCCCTGCCCTTGGAACCATCAGCCTTGCAGTGATGCAGGCCGCCAACGCACTGCTGGTGCCACTGGCGGCAACCACGCCCGATTTCTGTTCCACCGTGCAATTCCTCAGCATGATGGATCAGGTGCTGGCGCAATTGGTCGAAGCGGGCATTCCGGTGGATTATTCTTTCGTGCGGCTGATCTGTTCGAAATTTGACGCCAATGATCCGAGCCATACGATGGTCCGCGCAATCATGGAGCAGAGCTTTGGCCCTGCCCTTCTCCCCGTTCCGATTCTCGAAAGCGCCGAGATCAGTCATGCCGCCATGCGGATGATGACTGTCTATGAGCTGGAAAAACCCATCGGCACATCAAGAACGCATAAACGCTCCAAGGCCAATCTCGATGAAGCGCTGAGCCAGATTGCTCAGCTCGTCACGCAAGGCTGGGGCCGGGTGGAACCAGCCAATGAAGAGGATCTGCTGCGTGGCTGAGCCAGAGAAAACACTTTCCTACAGTGCTTCCGCTTGGCTAGCCTTATCGATCCTACAGGAACACCTCAAAGCGCAACGCACCATAGATGGCACAAAGGCAGGAGACAGGGCCGATGGCTAAAAAACAAAAAGACTACCTCGCAAGCCTGCTCGCGGATGAAGATGAGATTGAGGTAAAGGGCAGTAGCGGCCCGGAAGACAACACCCCCCCTGCCCCACCACCAGCAGCCCCGGCCTATCGCGGTCGCGGCACCACTTTGCTGGGCCGCGAGAGTGCTTTGGCGCGCGTTTCCAGTGGCGAAGTGCGGCAGGTGACGCAGTTGCTGCTTGATCCGGCCAAGGTGCGGGTGTGGGAAGGCAATGCCCGCTCTTACGAACATCTCAATGAAGTGAATTGCGCAGAACTGATCGATTCCCTCGTGGCGGAAGGGGGCCAGAAAGTGCCCGCTATTGTCCGCCGGGTGGAAGATGATCCGGCCTATGATTATGAGGTCGTTGCAGGCACGCGGCGCCATTGGTCGATTAGCTGGTTGCGGCAGAATTCCTATCCGGAAATGCAGTTTCTGGCGACAGTGCAGCAGCTCGATGATGAGGCTGCTTTTCGTGTGGCTGACATTGAAAACCGGGCACGCAAGGATGTCTCCGATCTGGAGCGCGCGCGCAATTATGCCGCTGCCCTGACTACCCATTATGGCAACCACCTGACCCGCATGGCGGAGCGATTAAAGCTGTCCAAGGGCTGGCTGTCCAAGATGCTCAAGGTTGCCAATATTCCTGATGCGATCATCGATGCCTTTGCCTCACCTGCCGATGTGCAGTTGAAGCCCGCCTACCCGCTGGCGCAGGCGCTGGATGATAAGGATGCCTCGCGTGCGATCCGTAGCGAAGCGGGCCGGTTGGCCAAATTGCAGGCCACGCGCAAGGCTGCCGGGGATGCACCGATTGCCGCGCCCGACGTGATCCGGCGTTTGTTAGCAGCAGGTGCCAACCCACGCTCTACGCCTGACAAATTGACTATTGATGGTAATCATGGCCGCCCGGCTGTGACCGTGCAATCCAACAACCGCCAGGGCGTCACACTGCGGCTTCATGCCGGCCACGGGCTGAACAAACAGGATCTGCTGCACCGGGTTGAAACCGCGCTCGACCTGCTCGAACGCGATGGCAAGGGCCTGCAAAGGTGATGCGTTTCCCCGGGGAAACAACTCTGGCAGGGTGCTTGCCCAGAGGCGTGTTTCCCCGGGGAAACGGACCTGCCAGATCGCCAGCTTTCCGACTAAGCGCCCTCCCCTGCCCGATCATCAGCCTTATGATCGCACCCGCTTCGCGCTCTGCAAAAAACCTTCTCATCACATGGCAACCGAGACGTTTCCCCAGGGAAACACTCTGCTCCGCTCCGCCTGATAATTACAAAATTCACACCTCTGTTTCCCCGGGGAAACAGAGCGCCACCCTGCCCTTACCTTTCACATCAGCGTGTATTTGATGAACCAGCGCAAACAGCAAACCGTCGCCGAACAGTTCGACCTGTTTCTTCCCTACCTCGCCGACCTCCCCTTGCGCGATCAACGCGAAATGATGGAGCGGCCCTTTTTCAGCCTCGCCAAAAAGAAGCGCGTCAAACCGATCGATTACACAGCGCCAGACGGAAAGCTGTGGGTCCATGTCTCCGCCAATCCGGACTATGGCATGGCCACGATCTGGGATGCGGACATTCTGATCTATTGCGCCAGTATGCTGGCCGATATGGCACGGCGCGGGATCAATGATGTTCCGCGCAAACTCCATATCATGCCCTATGATCTGCTGCGCGCCATTGGCCGACCGACCACGGGGCGCGCCTATGAACTGCTGGCGCAATCGCTCGACCGGCTTGTCTCGACCACCATCAAAACCAACATCCGGGCAGAGAACCGCCGCGAAGCGACATTCTCCTGGCTCGATGGCTGGACGCAGTTGGTCGACGAACGCACCGAACGTTCGCGCGGCATGACCATCGAACTGAGCAATTGGTTCTGGGAAGGGGTGATGATGAAGGGCGGGGTGCTCTCCATCGACAGGGCCTATTTCGACATCACCGGCGGGCGTGAACGCTGGCTCTATCGCGTGGCGCGCAAACATGCCGGCGGGGCAGGGGAGGGCGGCTTTGCCATCTCCATGCCAGTCTTGTTCGAAAAATCGGGTGCCGAAGGGCAATATCGTCGCTTCAAATTCGAAATTCACAAGCTGGCTGAAAAGAACACATTGCCCGGTTATGACCTCAGCATCGAACAGGGCAAGAATGGGGAACCCAATCTGCGAATGCGGCGGATCGATGCGATGGGCGGGGCAGGGGGCGATGCCAGCCATGCTCCTGCCGCACCGTCAGCAGGCAAAGGCTCACCGGTTTCCCCGGGGAAACGATCTGCTGCGAAAAGCCGCAGTGCGGCCCGGTCTGACGATACTTCTGAGGCAGATGCACCACTGGTGGATGCCTCTGCCCTGATCCGCTCCACTGTGGCCGGTCTCACCGACGCCAGCACGCGCGGTTATATGGAAGATGAAACGATCACCCATCTGCGCGAGAAATGCCCTGGTTGGGACCTCTATGCGCTCCATGCCGAATTTGAACGCTGGGTCGCCGCCGATCCAGCGCGCACGCCAGCGAATTGGCAAAAGGCCTTCATAGGCTGGGTCAAACGCCATCATGAGAAGCATGGCGGTGACTTACGCCGTTGAGATCAGTGAACAGGGGAGGGGAGGGCAAAACCTTCTCCTACCCCGGTTGAAGGTGTTCATTCTGACTTGAGAGCCCGTTCCCGAAGTGTCGCGTTTTTGCGTAGTGCTGATTTTTTCATTCCTCCGTTAGAACGCTTCACCCCCTCCACGAATAATTTTTGAACCTCTAATGGCCGGCTTCTGTAGGAATTGATTCAAATTGAACCCACTTGCTTTAAGCATCGACCTATCAGGAACGCCGCAAATGCGTCAGACGATCTATCAGGAACGCAGCGTCGACCTTTCAGGAACGATAGGGACGACATTACGGGAACACATCATCGATCTATCAGGAACATGGACAAAGGGCGAATCGTGGGACTTCAATGAGTCGCGGCGCAAGGTACAGAGCTTAACCTGTCTAACAGATTCATAACTGCTCTAACCTGCGTGAAAATCTACGATTTTTCAGGAATAGGGGATAAAGAAAGGCTCGCATGTACACCCGCTCATCGAGGCAGTGAATCAGAGGTCTCCCTGTGATTCATAAAATCCCTTGGACGCCATGGCCGAAACAGCGCAGCTTTCGGCCATGGAACCGCTCGAATGGGAAATATGCTGGGAAGCCCGAAACCCTGATCGCAATATTGCACGATCCTACCGTCTGACACTGAGCTGTGATGTGTTTGGATGGTTCACCGTTGAGAGATATTGGGGCAGAATTGGCTCACGCGGGCGCAGTATGACGGCAGCCTTTGACTGCTACCACGATGCACAAGCCTATTGCGCAAAGATCATTCGCAAACGCTCCCATGCCCGGCCCCGTTTGGGGACGTGCTATAAGCGTCTGTAAAGGCTTATAGCGTTGTTTTTATAGTTAAATATCTGTCGACACATTGTGATGCACAGTCTCATGCGTGATCATCACAATGCCCTTACCCTGGCGGTTAATCCACTTTGTAAGCTGGTCGAGTATCTGGTTTGCCAGAGCCGGGTCCAGCCCGGCGGTGGGTTCATCCAGCAAAAGCCATGGAGCAGGGGAGAGTAAAGCCCGCGCGAGCGCCAGGCGCCGCCGTTCACCACCTGACAGTCTCTCGCCATTTTCTCCCACCCAACTGGCGAGGCCTTTCGGAAGTGCTGCAACCACTTCAGTGAGCCCGGCTATCGCTAAAGCCTCCTGCAAGGCCGCATCGCTTGCATCAGGTCGGGCAAGCAGAAGGTTGTCCCGCACCGTACCGGAAACAAGCTGCGCATCTTGCGGAGCATAGGCAAAAATTTCGCGCCGCTGGACCGGAGACACCCATGCTGCATCAATCCCGTCAATCATCGCCAGGCCGGGAGATAACGAGCGCAGGCCCATGAGCGCTTCAACCAGCGTTGTTTTGCCGGTGCCCGATGGGGCACGGATAACCGCCAAATCACCGCGCTCCACCCGCTCGCTGAGGAAACCGGGCAGGGCGATCGTCCGGCCCTTAAGGGCGATTTCTTCATGCGCTTCGACTTGCTGGGTCGATAACACGCCATCAAGCCGCTCAGCGGCCCGCATGGCGGCGCCTCGCTCGATCTGGCGGGTGATAAGGGGGCTCAGGCCATCCACGCCCATCGCGCCTGCCAATGCGGCCAGAGCAGCCAATGCAGGCCCGGAAGGAAGCGCTGCAACAGTGCAGGCTGTGGCACCAACAGCAATGGCCATGGCCCGCAGAGCTTCTACTCGCGAAAGCGCGTGATGGTGAGCCACTTGCGCATCAAGCAGATCGCTTTCAGCCTCAGCATTGCGCGCGCAGGCCCAGTCCGTAAGGCCATAACACCGCAGCTCCGGCGCAGCATCAATCAGGGAGGAGAGGCGATCGCGCAAGGCTTCGCTGGCAACCGCCACATCTTCTGCACTGGCATCGATGGCTGGTTGCAAACGGCGCAGCAGCCATAAGGTCACAGCCGCGACAAGCAAAAGCGTCAGCGTGGCTACGGGGCTGGCGATCAGAGTCATAATCAGCGCAGCCATCAGGCCGGAGAAGGCCGCAAAACCGGCCGGACGGCGCACCAGCGCATTTTCCGTGAGCCCGACATCCCCAACAAGCCGGGAAAGGGCAGCCCCCCGGCTCATGCTGAGCGCTTTTGCTGGCGGCTGAGCGACAATCGAGCGGAACAATGTGGCGCGGACATTGGCCATCGCATGAAGCGCAGCCTTATGGCCGGTCACCCGTTCCCCATAACGCGCGGCGGTGCGCACAATCGCCAGAAGGCGAATACCGGCGCTGGGGAGCATATAGTTGAAGGCATTGGCAACAGCTGGCCCGGCCGCCCCTGCCAGTGCAGCAGCGGTGAGAAACCAGCCAGACAACCCCAGCAGGACAACCGAGGCAATGGCAGCAAGGCCAGCGCAGATGAAAGCCTGCCGCCAGGTTGCGCGGCGGGTGTGGTTTTCATGCGCGAGAAGCAGGGATAGTGGGCTTGCAGGAAGGCGGCTCATGAACGGACTCCCTGAAGATCGACAATCTGGTCGCAAATGGCGGCGAGGGCAGGGCTGTGCGTGGCAAGAATGACCGTATGGCCAGCCAGAGTTTCCCGCAGAAGTGCAATGATCTGTGCTTCACTCTCAGGGTCAAGATGCGCGGTGGGTTCATCCAGCAACAAAAGCGGTGCATTTTTCAGTAAGGCGCGCGCCAATGCGACCCGCCTTCGCTCTCCACCGGATAACCCACTGCCGCGTGGATCGAGTTCAACATGGATACCGCCGCGCCGTGACAGCATAGGGCCAAGGCCAACCTTTTCAGCCATCGCATTGATCTCGGCCCGTGTGGCATCGGGCCGGGCAAGAGCGATATTGTCCGCCACCGTTCCCGGCATGATCAGGGTGGATTGGCCGGCCCAGCCCACCATGGCGGAGAGGTCGGCCTGGGGGGCAATCTCTGTGCCATTAAGGCGGATCACACCTTCACGCGGGGCCAGCCCGATGAGGGAATGGAGGATCGAGGATTTCCCGCAGCCCGATGGCCCTATCAGGGCGGTGGATTGCCCGCTCTCGATGGCAAGATTGAAATGGGCGATGGCTGGCTGTTCGCTACCCTCATGATGGATCGTCAGGCCCTCAAGCGCAATCGCCGGGGCTTTGCTGGCGGTTGGGGAGGGGCTGCGCTCCACCTCCGCAAGCAGCGGCTCAAGGCGCGTGATGGCCGTTTCTGCGGCCTGACGATCATGATAGGCAGCGGCCAGACGGCGCATGGGCGCGTAAAATTCCGGCGCCAGCGCCAGAACAAACATCGCTTCTGTCAGCGTCAATGTTTCCGGGATAGGCAGGGGAAACAGGCCCAGCAAATTAAACCCTGCATAGACGGCGACCAGCGCCACAGACAGGGCAGCAAAGAATTCCAGCGAGGCGGAAGACAGAAATGCCACCCGCAACACTTTCATTGTGCGGCGGGCAACGTCTGTGGCAGCATTTTCGATGTGGCCAGCTTCGCGCTCTCCGGCACCAAAGGCAATGATGACCGGCAGGGCGCGCAAACGGTCAGAAAAGAGGTCCGACAGGCGGGCGAGGGCATCGAACTGCTTGCGCGACTGATCCGCCGCCGCGCCGCCTGCCAGGATCATGGCAAAGACAAAGGGTATCAATGTGCCGAGCATGATGAGCGCGGCAAACAGGCTCGCACAGGCGGCCGCTCCGACCACCAGCAAGGGGGCGACAACAGCGGCAAAGCGGGCTGGGAGAAAGCGAGTGACATGGCCGTCAATCGCTTCAACTTCATCAATGATAGCGGTGATCCACCCGCCGCCGGTGCGCGTTCCGCCGGGGAGACGGGAAAGGGCAGTGATGAGAATTTTGGCGCGAAGGGAACGTTTCACCCGGCGCGCATCTTCTGCCCCCGCCCGTAGGGCTAGCGCAGCGGACAGTCCACGCACCACTCCACTAGCCACCATTAACAATAACCACGGGAAAACCATTTGTTCCGTAGCAATGGCATTTACTGTGAAGGCCAATCCGGCGGCAAATAATATTGCGCCGCAACTGTCTGCTAACAGGCCAATGCTGGCTCTTTTTGATGGGCGACCGGTGACCGGTTCAAGCAACTTACGTGCTATTCGAGGGTCAATTTGTCCGGTCGACATAGATGCAGTTCCCTAGGATATTCCGGTTTAGATTCTTTGACACGGATCAACGACGTGCGGCACTTTGAGTCGCATTGGCAGCCACATCAATTCCTCTGTCCCTTCAGGAGGCGTATAATGATCGATCCCACCGTGGTCGACCTGTCTCGATTACAATTTGCCTTAACGGCACTCTACCACTTTCTGTTCGTACCGCTGACCCTTGGTCTCAGCTTCATGCTGGTGATCATGGAATCGGTCTACGTTATGACTAACCGCCCTATCTGGCGTTCTATCACCCGTTTCTGGGCAAAACTCTTCGGCATCAACTTTGTGCTGGGTGTGGCGACCGGTTTGACGATGGAATTCCAGTTCGGCACAAACTGGGCCTACTTCTCTCATTATGTGGGCGATATTTTCGGCGCGCCCCTGGCGATTGAAGGTTTGATGGCCTTCTTCCTGGAGGCGACATTTGTCGGACTGATGTTCTTTGGCTGGGATCGGCTGTCGAAACTGGGGCATCTCTTCGTCACCTTTATGGTGGCGTTGGGCACCAATCTTTCGGCCTTGTGGATTCTTGTCGCCAATGGCTGGATGCAGCACCCTACGGGCAGTGTCTTCAACCCTGATACGATGCGGATGGAAGTCAGCGATTTCGGCGCAGTGTTGATGAACCCTGTGGCGCAGGCCAAATTCGTTCACACAGTCAGTGCTGGCTATGTCATCGCTGCGGTTTTCGTGTTGGGCATTTCCAGCTTCTACATGCTGCGGGGGCGTTTCCCCGGCTTTGCCAAGCGTTCGATGGTGGTGGCTTCGGCCTTTGGCCTTGCGGCTTCCCTGTCGGTCGTCGTTCTGGGGGATGAAAGCGGTTATGCGCTGACGGATAACCAGAAGATGAAGCTCGCCGCGATTGAAGCGGAATGGCATACAGAACCAGCTCCTGCGGGGATTACCTTGGTTGGTCTCCCTAATATGAAGGAGCAGAAGACCGATTATGCGGTGAAGATCCCATATGTTCTGGGCCTGATCGGTACACGCAGCCTTGATGGCCAAGTGACCGGCATGTCCGAACTGGTTCTGCAGGCGCAGGAACGGATCGAACATGGGATTGTGGCCTATGATGCACTTGAAAAGCTCAAGGCGAATTCTGACGATACGGCCGCACGGTCAGCATTTGAAACCCATCGCAATGATCTGGGCTATGCGCTTCTGCTGAAGCGCTATATGGAAGACCCACGTCAGGCTACACCTGAAGATATCAGGCTTGCAGCCTGGGATACGGTCCCCAATGTGCCGCTGATGTTCTGGTCGTTCCGCCTGATGGCAGGAATCGGCTTTGCGATGATCGCCCTGTTTGCAACGGCGTTTATCCTGTGTTCCATGCGTAAACACACGAGTGCGCGGTGGTTCTGGAAGCTGGCAGTGTTTGCACTTCCTTTCCCTTGGATCGCAGCGGAACTTGGCTGGGTTGTTGCGGAAATGGGTCGTCAGCCTTGGGCAATTGACGGCGTGTTGCCGACATTCCTTGGGCCATCGTCACTGACACCGGCCATGATCCTCACCACGATTATCGGCTTTACGGCGCTCTATGGCACGCTGGCGGTGATCGAAGTGCGGCTGATGCTGGCGGCGATCAAGCACGGGCCGGTGGAAGATCACGCTGATCTTGCAACCGAACGCGCTCAGGAACCGCAGCTTCAGGTCACAGCCTGACCCAACCGGACACAAAGGACATTCATCATGGAATGGCTCGATTATGAAATGTTGCGGCTGATCTGGTGGGCCCTTTTGGGCGTGCTGCTGATCGGCTTCACCCTGACCGACGGGTTTGATCTGGGCGTTGCCTCGATCCTTCCCTTCGTCGGTCGGAACGATGACGAACGGCGCATGGCGATCAACGCCATCGCGCCAACCTGGGAAGGTAACCAGGTGTGGTTCATTCTTGGGGGCGGGGCGATTTTCGCCGCCTGGCCTTACATCTATGCGGTAAGCTTCTCCGGTTTTTATCTGGCGATGTTTGTCGTCCTTGCATCGCTGATCCTGCGGCCGGTCGGGTTCAAATACCGCTCGAAGAAGACGGATCCGAAATGGCGTTCACGCTGGGATTGGGCTTTGTTCGTCGGTGGTTTCGTGCCCTCACTCGTCTTCGGCGTCGCCGTCGGGAACGTGCTGCTTGGCATCCCCTTCCACATCAACAGCGATATGCGCAGCTTCTATGAAGGTAGCTTCTTCGGATTGTTCACACCCTTCAGCCTGCTGTGTGGCCTGCTGTCTGTGGCGATGATTGTGCTGCATGGCGCTGCCTATCTCACCATCAAGGTGGAACATGGCGTGGTGCATGACCGGGCCAAAACCTATGGCACATGGGCTGGCCTTGCTGCGATCGTGCTCTTCGCGCTTGGCGGTCTGATGGTGGCTTTCACCAATATGGGCTACCGCATCGAAGGCGCGGTAGATCCGCTTGGCCCATCCAACCCGCTGCGGGCAGAAACAGTGCAGGCAGCCGGTGCATGGCTCGCCAATTACAGTGCGCATCCCTGGATGATCATTGCCCCTGTGCTTGGCTTTGGCGGTGCTGTGCTGGCGCTGATCGGCATCCGTGGCAAGAAAGAAT
This sequence comes from Altericroceibacterium indicum, assembly GCF_009828105.1. Lineage (GTDB taxonomy): Bacteria > Pseudomonadota > Alphaproteobacteria > Sphingomonadales > Sphingomonadaceae > Altericroceibacterium > Altericroceibacterium indicum. The sequence goes on along the minus strand of NZ_WTYQ01000006.1, from coordinate 31,454 downwards.
GGCCCGCATTTGCTGGCTCTTCGCTGGCGGCTACAGGGATTATTTCGACGGTCGGACTGTCGATGTTCCCCTTCATCCTGCCATCCAGCATTGACCCGCGTTCGAGCCTGACGGTGTGGAATGCCTCATCGAGCGAACACACTCTGGGGATCATGCTGTTTGTCACCATCGTGCTTTTGCCGATTGTGCTCATTTACACATCATGGGCATTCAAGGTGATGTTCGGACGGGTGACTGCGCAAGACGTCAAAACCAACCCCGACTTTTACTGATCTGAGGATAGGACTGATATCATGTGGTATTTTTCATGGATACTCGGCGTCGGCCTCGCAGTGGGCTTTGGTGTTCTCAATGGCATGTGGCACGAATTCCACCTGCCGCTGGAAGACGAAAATGAGAAAGCAGGCTGACCGTCTGCCTTGACTCAATAAAGAAAAGGCCCGGCTGCGATGCCGGGCCTTTTTGCATTTACGGCGCAGGGTTACTTTACGCCGAGATCATAGCGGGCATAATCCCGCTGGAGATGAGGATAATCCCTCAGCGCCTGATCAACATCTTTCTGGCCTCCCTTGTCGCCATTGGCGAGACGCACAATCCCGCGCAAATAGCGTGCACCTTGCCGGTCCGGTTCAATTTCAAGCGCGTTGTTGAGATCTTCAATAGCAGACTCATTTTCAGCAAGGCGAAAATAGGCCAGCGCGCGGCCGTCCATTGCTGATGAGACAGAGCTGGAATTTTCGATTGCTTGTGTGCACACCGAAAGGACATCATCCAGGCCAACATTCCATTTCCCGCGATGCCAGCAGGAAATTTCCAGAAGGTATGGGTTATTCGGTTTTTCAACCAACTCAGAATTGATGATTTCAAGACCTTCTTCAGTCTTACCTTGAGCGCCAAGGATATCTGCCCGTTCGGTGGTGAATTCTATGTCATCTTCAATCTGGCCCTCATAATTGGCAATGACTTTGAGGGCACTATCATAGTCACCTGCCAATTTAAGCACGCGTGCTTCTTCCCATGCGTGGTCGGGAGTTGGTTCCAAGGCAAAGGCTTCGCGTGTATCGGCAATCGCCTGGTCATCGTCTTCTAAAGCGCGATCTATCCAGGCGCGCCACAGATAGAGTTCTGCGGTGGGTTCGATCTCCAACTGTGCCGTAAGATCTTCATATGTGCCTTCATAATCCCTGATGGTCTGTCGGAATAACGCACGGCTTCTGAGAGGCGCAGTTTCCTTGGGGTCTTTTGCGATAGCCGCAGCGTAGATCTCTCGGAGCGTAGCCGTTCGTGCGGTGAGGTCTTTGGATGATAGCTCCCAAACCCGCTCGCCCTTAGGAACAGCCTCAAGGCGCAGTGTCTTGGCATCAAGCCGTGCTGTCTTCGCTTTTTCCGCACTGATATTTCCGGGTTGAATTTCCTTGGGAAACTCTCCGCGATTCGTCTGTATAGTCAGTTCTTTGTCGTTGAGTGTTGCGGTTCGCGTCAAATCCATGTTGATGACATTGGCGGCAATATCGGGTTTTCCAACCAGAGTGTAATCGCCTTGCTGCGAAGGGAGCGCAATCGTCGTCAGAATTTCGGAATGAATTGGCGAGACACGAAAGCTAACCGGGATATCACGCCATAAACTGCGCGCCCGGTCAGGGGCAAATCTCACATCGCTAATATCAAAATTATCGAATGTTTGCTGCGCTTTCCCGCGCTTAAAGGACCATCGATTAGAGGTAACCCCCTTGATGGATGCTGTGAGCACTCCTGTCTTTACATCGTAAGAAAGCTTGCGTTCTGAAATCACAGCATTGCCGAACATTTCATCGGAAAAAGTCTGAGAGAACTTATCGATATTCTCATCTGTGCCTTGCAGAACCAAAGGTCGCAATTGTGCAGCGATGGGGCCTATGAAGTTTGCATCGATCGTAAAAATGACTGGCAAGTCGAAGCCAGCGCTTTCGTCGAGTGTAATCTTAGAGAAAACATTCGGTTGCGCCAGAGGGCGTTCGGGCAAGGCTATAAGGTCAGCCCCTTCGGCACGCAAAGGCAGGGCGTTGAAGAATGGCGGCACGCCATCGATATCTGTGATCCGCGTTCCGGCAGCGGTGCCATCCAGCCAATATTCTCTGCCCCCGATCATAGCCCGCACCAGCACGTGATCGAAATCGGCCGGCATGGGAAGCAGTTCGGGTACGGCATCGCCGATGGTGCTGGAGACAAGCGCGGCTTCTGCTTCTATGTCCATCGCGTGGAGGAGAGTGAGCAGGAGTACAGTCTTGGCCTTGCAATCGCCATAGCGTTTGGCCCAGGTTTGTGCCGGGCTTTGCGGCACATAATTGCCGCCGTTCATACCATTGGCGAGATAGCTGATATCATCCTGTACCAATTGCAGTGCGAGCGCTGCGCGCTGCAAAGGATCGGCGCTGGCGGCTTTGATCCGGTTGACTTCGGCTTCCAGCCCCTGGGCGGCTGCGAGTTTGCCTTCCGTTGAATAGAGGTCAGCGAAGGAACTGGAGACGTCTTTCCAGTCTTTATAGGTTGTTGCCTGAAACAGTGGGGCGCGCAGATAACGCATTGGCGCATCGGAAGGCATGTCTTCGCGCTTGGGAAGCGGCAGGGCGATACTGGCATAGTGATAGCCGTTTTTGCTGCTTTCCTCCACGCCATCAACAAATGGCCCGGCGCGCCAGCTGACCTGCTCACCTTCTGGCCAGGACAGTGAATAATGGGCATAACCGGCCTTCTGAGGATCAGCAAAGAGGGGCTGTGTTGCCTGAACATTGCCATCCAGGGTGGCATCTTTGAGCGTGGTGGAAGTCGTTACCCGCAAAATATCCCCGACCCGCAGATCAGGGACGGTCATGGTGGCAGTCAGCAGACCGTCGATCGAGCGCTGTTCGAGTTGCTGCTCGCGGCGCAGAACCGTGAAGCGTTCCTTATTGTCTGCGGCCAGAGCGTCCAGCACATGGATCGTCTTGCCATCACGCAGAATATCCAAGCGATTGACGGTCAGATCGCCCTTGTCCGGAAGCCACAACGTGCTCACCGTTCCAGCGGAAGTGACTGCTTCGGGGCTGTCCAGTTTGAAGGCCCGGTCGCTATAGGTGACCAGTTGATTGTTTTCGATCCGCTGCTGAATATCCAGCAGTACCAGCGGCACATTGCTTTGCGGAGTGATGGAGGAAATATCGAAGCTATCGACCCATTCAGGGGCATCACCGTAAAGAACGTCATCACCCGCCCATGCAGGCACAGAACAACATGCGAGCGCAATAAAGCTCGCCCCCAAGAAACGCATAAAATCAGCCCCCTATTGAATATTACCAATGCTGCCATTGGGCGATATCAAGGGCAAGGCGCTTTTAGTCTTTTATATTCTTTAATGTATTGGGGTTGCCCTATCGGCTATTTCACTAGCACTTGTGCTATTTCTCCGCTGCCTTGCGGAACACGCAGGCGCAATTGCTGAACCGAGCAGCCTTCTGGCGGGATTGTAACGTTCCATATGCCATTGGCGGCTCTGGATACAGATGCTCTGGCGCCTTTACCAAGACACGCCACAAGCACATCGATATCGCTCACGGAACCGCCCTCTCGATCCTGCATGGTGATGCTGTGCTGGCCTGGTGCAAGTGTCAAAAATCGTTTGGCGAGGATACGCTTCAAACTGTCGCTATTGCTGAAGCTGAGCGTCGTTACAGGACCATTTCCACGATAATCACGCATCAGGCCTGGTTCAGAAGGATATTGCCAGTCAAAAGGGCCATTCTCGACGGTGCTGCTTGGAAATGTCATCATACCAGCTTGATTGCTGGACACGGTGGCGCATCTTTTAGGCCATAGCTGCCGCGCATTTTGCCCGGCGTTATTCCGAAGCAAACGATCCGTTGCATTGGCCATCTGATCGCAATCGAATTTGGCACCATCTTTCGCTGCCATCAGAATGACATTGGTATAGGTGGCGCTATCGAGAAAATCCAAACCGTCTCTGATGAAGCCTGCTGTCTCGACAGGGCTTCCTTTAAGAAAAGCCGCATAGGCGCGGCGGCCTTGTGGGTTTTGAACGATTTGTTCAACCACAGGATCGATAAATTCTTTGGGCCTGCGCATCGTGCGAAGCGCCGTCAGGCGCTGAATGGCGACTTCCCAATTACGGGTTTGCAAGGCGCCATCGAGCGCAGCGAGCTGTAAGAGCATATCGCGCCAGCCCCGGGTCACACCTGCTTGCAGCACCGGACCTACCCGGTTACTCTTTTCAAGCATCATTCCTGAAGCGAGCAATGAGAGATTTTCGGCAGGAATGGGTCGTCTACTGAGAAGTTCAGTCGCTTGGGACACCGTATTGGTTCCATCATTTGCCAAAAGAGCATTCCGCGCTTCAACAGCCGGAGCAAAATTGCGAAATGCATCTGGCACACTGTCAGCGAGTTGAGGCCGCCGCTGCACGGCGAAGTCGACTTCTGTGCCAACGGTCGCCCAAGCTACAATGAGCAGGGCGACCGTCCAGATCAGCCATGAGAAGCTGAAGTTTTGTGAAGCGGCTTTAGCCCTTGCCACCGGTTTCGTCCGTGTAATTATAGTAGCGATAGCCATAGTAGCCATAATCGCCACCGGCAGCCTTGGGATCAAATTTGGTCAGGGCAATACCGATAACGGGCGCACCGACAAGGCGCAGACGGCGGAGCGAGGCTTTCACTGCGCCGCGATGCCCTTGCGACGCATCAACCACCATCAGAACCGCATCGGCCTGGGTGGACCAGCTGATGGCGTCAGCCAGACCGAGCATTGGCGGGCAATCGACCACGATGACATCGAATTGTTCTTTCAATTCATCCATAATCGCACCGAGGCGAGGGCTGCCAAGGAGCAAGGAAGGGTCTGGTGGGATCGGCAAGGCAGTCATGTATGACAGGTTAGGTTCTTCAGACGAGCGGATCACATCCTGCAATTTCGATTGACCTGCCAGCACGCTGGAAAGCCCCGGCTGTTCTTTTTCACCCATCAAGCGGTGAAGTGTCGGGCGTCGCAAATCGCCATCGATGAGAAGTGTCTTCTGGCCAAGCCGGGCAAGCTTCACCGCCATCACATTGGATGTCGTTGTCTTGCCTTCTGAAGGCTGGGAGCTGGTAATCTGGATAGATTTTGGCAGCCCCGTTGCCGTGGCATAGCTGAGGTTCGTGACCATCGACTGATAGGCCTCACTGATAGAAGAGGTCCCATCATTAGAGGCGAGGTCCAGCGCGTTGTCTTCGATGTTGGGCACAAGACCGAGCAGTGGAAGACCCAATTTCCGCTCCACATCGTCCGGGCTACGAATGATGTCATCCAGATATTCGCGCAGGAATACGAATACAGCCGCCGCCGCAACACCGAAAACGAAAGCCAGTGCAAGGTTCAGTGTCAGTTTGGGTGAAGAAGGCTTTGATGGAACTTCTGCGCGGTCTACTATCGAGACATTGTTGGAAGCAGCTCCGGCAGAAGCATTCAAAGAGTTATAACGCTCAAGTAACGTGTCGTAGAGAGAGCGGTTGGTTTCCGCTTCTCGCTTCAGCACATTATACTGCACCCCGCGATCCTGTTCGATCAGGGCATCACTGCGCAGTTTATTGACCTGTGCTGTTAAGGCATTTTCCTGATCAAGCGCGGATTTATACTCACTATAAACCGACTGTTTGATTGACTTGCCAACGTCCTGAATTTGTGAATTGAGGCGGTCAACCTGAGCCTTCAGCGCCAATACGGTGGGGTGGTCATCAAGATGACGGGCTCGCTCTTCAGCCAGTTGAGCTTCAGCCTGGCTGCGCTGCGCAATGAGGTTCTGAACAGCTTGATTGGATAGTACTTGTGGTACTGAAAGTACGGGCAGTTTCTCAATGCTACGCCATGCATTTTCAGCAGCAATTCGTGCTGCGACTGCTTGGCTGGCTGCAGCATTGACTTGTACAAGACTGTTATTGGTTACGGAAAGAGCAGTATCTTCGCTACCATTGGGCCCGTTATTGCTTGTACGAATAAGACCGGCGGCGCTTGAATACTGGTTTAATTTGGTTTCAGAATCGGCGAGCTTAGCCCGTACTTCTTCAAGTTGTTGGGCCAGGAACTTCCGTGCATATGCTGAACTGTCAAATTTTCTATTAAGGTTCCCTGCGATATAATTATCAGCAATAGCATTTGCTATTCTGGCGGAGACAACTGGGTCTGCACTTTTGAAATTGATAGATATGACACGGCTATTGGCAGGTAAGCTTGTACTAAGGTTTTTTTGCAAAAGGCCAACCGCCTCATCCCGGCGAAGAGCTGAAAGACCGTCAGCCCCTTTATATCGACCATTCAAATCACTTTTGCTTGGAATATCTTCGCCTTGTGCAGTAAAAAATGTCGGATCGTCAGAAAGGCCCTCACTTTGCACGACACGAAGTGCTAAAGATCTACTACCTATAATGTCGACCTGGGTTTGCAAGAAACGCTCAGTATCCTGATATGTGGCTGTTGGAGCTAAATCAGTTCCTTCAATAATCTGGTCTGCTTCCTGTTCAACCAATACACGGGATGAGGCAACGTACTGTGGAACGATTAACATCGTTATCAGTAGCCCTGCGAGGAGGAAGCCTACGATAATCGCAATAATCCAGAGAATATTGCGCCGCAAAGCTGAAAATATCTTGCTGAAATCTATATCAATCAAACTACTTTCGTCGCCAGCACTGGTTTCATCGTCGAGACTAATGCTTGCACCGTTAGCTTTTTCTGCCGTTAAGTAGCGTGTATCATTCTGCATAGTCAGAACCTTGTGAAAGCGTTAACAAGGCCTGCGGCCTGAAGGAAATCGCGGTAAGCACCCTTGACGGCGGAGAAGCCGACAACAATTTTGTCACCGCCAAGAATTTCAGGATCTGGCGCTTTGCCTTCACTGATATCCTTGAAATTGAAAATGGCACCCATGCGTTGACCGTTTACAACACGGAATACGATGACCTGATCCACAACTGCTGTGCGTGTCAGACCTTCAGAACGGGCAATCGCTTCGAGGAGCGTGGTGCTACCAGAGATTTCATAAACACCTGGCTTGGTGACATTGCCTTCGACCGTCACACGTTGCGCAGCTGATTGCACAACGCCAACCACCACCTGTGGTGAACGAATAAAGCGTTCGCCAAGCCCGGCTTCAATGGTGCGGCTCAGCTGCAATGGCGTTTGCCCTGCAGCGTTTATTTCCCCAACCAAAGGAAAGTTGATTGAGCCAGCTGAATCCACCTGTAGCTCATCAAAGCTGAGGTCTGGTTCCTGAAACACTCGGATTGAGAGTGTGTCCAGCACGCCGATCTTATAGGCGCTTCGCATTCCGTCCGGATCAGGCGGCGGCATCATGGCATATGCGTCGCTGCCTTTGGGGAGATCAGCGGAAGGTGAAAAGCATCCGCTCAACGCCAATGGCAGGATTACGAGTGTCCCCTTAATCAAGTGACGCAATGTCTTTTCCCTTCGCCTCGTCATACCGTGATGCTTCTAATAAACCTATAGCCAATGCTGCAATGCAAAAAAGTGCTTGGCTGCGTAAAGGATAGTCGACGCAAGATTGCAATGCCAAGCATGCTGCAATCGCTAACAAACTCCAACGTGTGGCATTTCTATTACGCTTACCTATGCGCGCTGCCCAAAGAAGATAGGCGGCCCACAAAATAATAAGAATTGGCGCAATCACACCACTTTCGACCATGGTTTCAATATAATCATTATGCGCTCTGCCGGCTCTCGATGTGCGAAGATTCTCAAGCGATTCATCAAGTTGATAGACTTCGTCAAACGAACCAAAGCCTGCGCCGACTGGCCAGAAGCGTTGCCTGCTAACCCAGGAATCTTCCCAGATGGCCGGGCGAGCATCTTCCAGGTTATCAAAGCGATCAAATGATTGGGAAAGCTTATTGTTCTGGGTAACAAAAAAGCCAATCATCAGCAGGGCGAGGCAAGTTGATACAACAGCCCATATTGTTCTCTTCCTAAACTTTGTACTGGTGTGGAGCCGGGGAAGCGCTTGTGCCGAGGCAAGAAGCAAAGGAATAATCAACAGGGCCATACTGGATCGGGACTGGCTCAGAATCACTGACAGAAAAAGCAGTCCGCCGGTTGCGACGTAAGCCATCCTCAACAGACCTTTGGGCCTGGCAGCCACAAAAAGCCCGATGAGTGCACACAGGCAGATCACCAGAAACAGACCGGCAGAATTATGATTCGCGAAACTGCCGAACAGATGGTTCGGGCTTCCGTCGCGATAAAATTTGGTTGCGCCATTGGTGATCAATTGGGTTGCCCCGATGAGCACGTTGAGCAGGCCCAATCCCACCAACACGGTCAGCGCTAAGTGGCGGCGCTGACTATCAAGCCGTGATGCCAGAACCAGAATCGCAAAAGGTGCGATGAGCCCGATGGCGGCCAGAAGGGTCAGGCTGGGGGCGACTGAGATGGGGAACCAACGGTCTTGCTGGCCAATCAGTGCGAAGGATTCCGCAACCAGTTCCCGTCCGGGCAATGCGCTCCAGATGGCAGGTGGCAAAGGAATTAATTGCACGAGCGGCAAGGCAATCGTGCAGCAGGTCAGCACTTTAAGCGGCCAGCTTGCGCGGCTGAAAAATTCTCTTACCTGTTTAAAAGACAGTCCGAGAATAACCAGTGCCGCCAATTGAACCGGTAGGTTGAACAACGGATAGCCACGGCCCCCACCGCCCAATATAACCGCGAGACTAAGGAGCAGCCAAAGACCATAGTCTTGGCGCAATGCATCGCGCCATTCGCCATAGGGCGATTTTCGCGATCTTCTTGATGGAGCTGAGGGGATAGTTTCCTGCCTTAACTTCAAGGGCGGTTAGACGAATTCAGCGGTGCGAGTAACGGCGTTTTTCGATTCAAGCTACTATAATATTGATAAAAATTAATAGCATATGCGCTCTAATCTACTCAAAATCGGTTTGCGCCCATGCTTCGTGTTCCAGCAAGCATGAATACATACTGGCTGCGCGGCTATTATCAAACGAGAATCGCCTTGGCTCAGTCAGCTTGATGGATGGCTCATTTCAGCAGTGAGGGCCAGCATTCGGTTTGCTATTTCACGCTCCCCCATCACGATTTCTGTAACACCGAGCCGTTCGAGATGTTCAACTTCGGCGTCGGAATGGGCACGGCTGATGACCTGGATGGAAGGATTGAGCTTGCGCGCATGTTGGAAGATCGCGCCTGCTTCGAAACCTTCAGGGATCGCTATGATAAGTTTGCGTGCCTTGATTATACCTGCTGTTTCAAGGGTTTGAGGGTTAAGCGCATTGCCTTGAAGGCAGGTCATTCCGTCCAGTTCGGCCTGTTCAACGCGATCTGCATGGTCTTCAATTATGAGCATCTCTCGCCCGGCGCGATGCAGCCTTTGCGCGATGAGGCGGCCTACGCGGCCATAGCCGACCAATATGATAGAACCTTGGGGGAGGGGAGCGGGCTGACTCTTTTTTTCATTGTCACTGTGACCGGCAGTTGTGCGGGCCATGATGAGTGAAAAGATGAAAGGATTGAGGAAGATAGAGATGATCGCCCCGGCCAGAATGAGGTCGCGTGCCTCAGCCGGAATGATGTTGAGCTGCGTGCCTAAAGCCGCGAGGATAAAGGAAAATTCGCCAATTTGGGCAAGGCTTGCAGCGATGGTCATGGCCTTGGCATTCGAATGGCCAAAGCTTCGCACGATCCCATAGGCGGCGATGGATTTGCCAAAGATGATGATGGCCACAGTTGCGATCAGGGGGAGGGGCTGGGCCACCACCACATCGGGATTGAACAGCATTCCTACCGAGACGAAAAACAGTACCGCAAAGGCATCGCGCAAGGGTAGCGTTTCTTCGGTCGCCCGGCGGCTGAGCGGGGTTTCACCCAGGATCATCCCGGCGAAAAAAGCGCCGAGCGCAAAGGATACATCGAAGATGAAGGCCGCACCGAACGCAACCCCCAGCGCGATGGCCAGAACGGCAAGCCGGAACAACTCGCGTGAGCCGGTGTGGGCCACCCAGTGCAGCGCTGCCGGAATGGCGCGGCGGCCGACGATAAGCATCAGGCCGACAAAGGCGGAAACCTTCAGAAAAGTCCAGAAAAGCGGGGTTGCGACGGCCATGAAGCCGCCCTCCATTTCGCCATTGTTGAAGCGGGCGAGGACGGGCAGGAGGACCAGTGCGAGAACCATCACGAGGTCTTCCACGATCAGCCAACCCACTGCGATCCGGCCCCTTTCGGTCTCCACCAGATTGCGTGTCTGAAGCGCGCGCAGGAGAACTACTGTGCTGGCGACCGAGAGCGCGAGGCCGAAAGTGAAGCCTGCGGCGACATTCCAGCCCATCATTGCCGCCAGCGCCATTCCAAGCGCGGTTGCGACGCCGATCTGGACCAGCGCTCCGGGGACGGCGATGGCTTTGACGGACAATAAATCGCGCAAGGAAAAGTGCAGGCCGACCCCGAACATCAGCAGAATAACGCCGATTTCTGCCAGTTCATTGGCAAGGTTGGCATCGGCGACAAAGCCGGGGGTGAAGGGGCCGACGAGAATACCGGCGAAGAGGTATCCGGCGATGGGGGAAACCTTGAGGCGATGGGCGAGGGCACCCATGAAAAAGGCAACGACGAGACCGGCAACAATCGTTGCGATCAGAGGGGAATGGTGGGCCATATTGTCTCCCTTGAATGACGGTTTTCAAAGGGTTAGCGTCCGTCATCACAATCTATTTGAAGAGCGGCGGCAGGCTGGAAAACAGCCCGGCCACGCGATTTTTGAGCCTTTTCGCCTGAGCGAAAAACCTCATGCCGAAGCGCGATGGCCCGGCAGTTTCAGAGCTTGTTAGAGGGAGGCCCGCGTGGTCCGTGCGGGCGTTGAGCATGTGCAGAAAGGGGTTGAGGAGGACCTAAAGGGGCCTGAACGGAACCAACATCCCGCAAAGCCAGCATCAAAATCAGCGCGCAGGCAAAAGCCAAAACAGGCACCAGATGGAGACCCGGCCCAACATCAGGAGTGCCATCACGATCTGGCTTTTTGACCACCCACCGATTGTGCGCCGCACCATCATCGGCGCGATGGTTCAGGGCCACGACCGTGGTGGAAGGATCAAAGGCTGATCCAACATTGCGCGGACTTACTGCATTGGTCGGCAGCAAGGCAAAGAGCATGACGAAGGCGAGCGACAGGGCAATGACGATGCGGAAACACAGAGCTGCCAGATTGGAGGGTGCTCTGCCTTGTGTCATCGTCTTTATCTTTGCACCTTTACCGATGCGCCGAAGCGCTGCGTTCATCCAGAGGGTTCAGCGGCGAGCAGGCTATGCTTTGCGCCCGTGGAATAAGCGAGGTTTACCGCGTAACCCGCTTGCCCCAGATAGGAACGCAAAAGTGTTTTGGACAGGGTAATTTTATCATCATTGCCCAATTGCAGGCAGGCGGAGAGATAGGGCATCAAGGCGCCGATTGCGGAGCCTTCTTCTGCGCTCATCGGTTTGGAGTCCAGAAACGCGATCACTTGTGCCGGGGCATTGCGGAACGTGCATTCTGATACGGAGAGTTGCAGCGCCCGCAAGCGGTCTTTCGGCTCTTTGAAACGATCCACATAGGCTGCATCAAATTGATAGGGCGTGGCGGAGAAATCGGGAAAATTTCCATCATCATATTGGCGCGTGAGGAAATAGGATGCCAGCGCGCCGTGGAGAAGATCAGGCTTAAAGCTCAACGCAGTCGGGCGCAGCAATGGGCCGAGGCATTTTGTCTTGGAGAGGGCAAATTTTGCGGCCCTGTTGTTGTCTGCTTCGCGCCATTGGATATGATTCAGCAGCTTTTGCGCGTCGGCTGTATTCACCCGGGCTGTGCACTCTGCAAAGCTCCAGAATTGCGCGATCGCTTCACTCTCGCTGGCCTTCTGGTCAAAACCCTCAGCGGAACGGGGCGACTGTGCTGCAAGCGGTGCGCCAAACACAGCGAAGACTGATAAAGCCCATACAGCCAAACGTTTCATGGCTTCTCTCCTCATCGGAAAAGGAAATGAACCACTTAATAATGACAAGGGCAAGTCAGCTTTCCGGCTCTTTATGGAATGTTTGCACCAATGGCCTGCATCGGGGATAGCGGGCCGGGTGAACGGGCCACAGACAAAAGGATATTCTATGTTTGAAGTGCGTGAAGATGATCTTTCGGGGGAACAGACCCTTGGCCTGCTGGCGCTTCATCTGGCCGGGATGCAGGGAAATTCACCGGCGGAAAATGTCTTCGCGCTGGATGTGAGCGGGTTGAAGGTTCCGGAAATCACCGTGTGGACAGCCTGGGCCGATGGCCGCGTGGCGGCTGTTGGCGCGCTTAAAATGTTGGGGGATGGCACGGCGGAAGTGAAGTCCATGCGGACCCACCCCGTTTTTCTGCGCAAAGGGGCTGCCTCGGCCATTCTCGACACGATCATTGCCGAAGCATCGGCGCGCGGGCTAACCCGCTTGAGCCTTGAAACCGGAAGCGGGGAAGCCTTTGAACCGGCGCTGGCGCTCTATCGGCGGCGGGGCTTTGCCAATGGCGAAGCTTTTGCCGATTATGAGGCCAGCGCCTTCAACCAGTTTCTTCACCTCGATCTGGTTGAGGAAGTGCCGCCCGCTTAACGGCTTCCTGACAGTTTCACCCGGTCCGGCAGGAAGTTGAGCGCGAGGAAGGCTGCTCCGGCGCCCGCCATCAACAGGCCGGACCACAGGACAGGTCCGAAAATCCAGCCCTCGGCCGCTATGGCAGGGGGGAAGGAGGCCGCGATCAACACCCTTCCGGTGCGCTGCATCCGCCTTGCGGTTTCCGGCGTAGGGCGGCGGGGCAGGCGCTTGGCACCATGCTGCTTATCGGCAAGGCCCATGGCAAGGAAGGCCGCAACAAGGAGGATGAAAGCAAGGGCGATCATTCGGCAGGCTCCGGAACAGGCATCTGTGGGATGGGTTTGGTGTTGGCCGGTTCTGGCGCTATGTCTCGCATGGCGCGGGCCTTTCGCCTTTGCTGCGGCTGATGGCGCGCAATGCTTCGGGCCAATGCGCAGGAGGCCAGACCGAAGATGATGAGGGCAATATCGATTCCCGCCAGCACTCCGTCCCCATCGGCCAGCGTTTCGTTCAATCCGTGCATTCCAGCGAGGATATTATAGAACGGCAGAGCGACCAGCCCCACGCCGGTGAGGGCGAAGAGCGCGACCCAGCCCCATTTGGGTTTGAACGGCAGGGTCAACACAGCGCTGAGGCCCCAGGTGATAAACAGCCAGTTGATTTCCCATGCCGCGCGATCCGCCATCACGTCAGGCAGCAGGCGATTGGCCCAGAACATCGCCACAATGCCAAGGGAAAAGCCGCCAATAGTGGCGACATTGAGCCGTTCCACCAGACGGAAGCCGAAATGGGGGCGGGTAGGATCGGGCAGTTTTTCACGCCGCTTGACGGTCCACATCACAAGGCCACTGGCCACCATCAGCGTGCCGGCCACCCCGGCAAGGAAATAGAGCATCCGCAATGTTTCCCCGGAGAAACGGCCGGCATGGAGGCCGACCATCACCCCTGCGGTGAGCATGGCCGCGCCCTGTTCGGGTGAGCGCCACACTTCCTTGCCGCTCACCCCATCAAAAGCGATCCGCGGGGGGCGGGTGTCGAGCATGGATTTAGGCGAGCCGGTGAGCAAGACCCGCGCATTTTCATCGCCCGGATTGCTCACCTGGATACTGCCAATGGACATATTGAGCTGCGCCTCGGCCTTCTCCACCAGCGTGGAGAGCGGCAGCATTGGCGTGCGCACACCGCTGGCTTCTACCGCCGGGGCATCGGGGAAAAGCTGGTTCTGGATTTCTGCCTGATTATCGTAATTGGCCACCACCGCCCATGGCATCAGCAAGGCCATCAGCGTGACAAGTCCGGTATAGGTAATCATCAGATGAAAGGGGAGGGCGAGCACGGCGGTGGCATTATGCCCGTCGAGCCAGCTTCTTTGCCCTTTCTTCCGGCGCAGGCTGAAGAAATCCTTGAAGATTTTCTTATGCGTCACAATGCCGGAGCAGATCGCCACCAGCATCATCATGGCTGCAAGGCCCACGATCAGCCGTGCCCAGATGACCGGCATGTAATGAAGATCGAAGTGGAAGCGGTAGAAAAATTCACCGCCCCGGCTTTCGCGCGGATGCATGGGATCACCCGTGGCCCCAACCAGTGCGGTGTTGTCCCTGAGGCTGCTGCGAGGGCTGTCACCCGATGGTTGCCAATAGACCGTGGACCCGGCCGAATGGGTATCGGGAACATCGAGATACCAGATCTTGGCATCCGGCGCTTTTTCTTCGAGGAAATGCTGCGTCCGGTCCAGCACCTGCAAAGGCTGCTCTATCCGCGCCATTTCGGGGTGCATCCAGCGGTTCAGACCTTCACGGTAAAAGGCCATGGTGCCGGTGATGAAGACGAGGAACAGCACCCAGCCCAGCAAGAGGCCGGACCAGGTGTGCAGGAAGGCCTGCGATTGGCGGAAGGTCTTCGCCATTATGCCGCCCCTCCTTTGATCGATAGCCAGGTGATCGCCGCGCCGGCGGCTCCGATCAGCACCAGGCTCCACAAAGCGCGCCAGCCAGAACGGGCGGCAAAAGACCACATCACGGCGGCGCAGCAAATGGCAAAGGCCAGCAATGTGGCCGTGATGGTGGCTTCGGAACGCTCCATCGGCAGGATGCGCGCCAGTGCCATGGCCCACAGGCTGGCCACGGCATAGCTTACCGGCACGGCGGCAAGAATGCGCAGGCCCATATCGGTGCGGCGCAGCCAGAGGGGTGTGTCTCTTGTCGTCATGTCCCTCACCTGAAATTGAGACGCAATGTCATCATGACTGTGCGAGGGCTACCATAATAATTGCCCCGACCGGTAGAGGAGATTCGCGCATAATAGTGCTTATCGAGCAGATTTTTGACATTGAGGCCGAGCGACAGGCCATCGCTGAATTCATAACCGGCCCGCAGATCGACCACCGCATAGGCTCCCTGCCGCACAATGGAGGAGCGGGTGAGCAGCGCACCATCCGAGTCGAATGTGGCCGCAGTGCCGCCAAAAGTGCTGCTGAACCATGTCAGCCCCGCGCCAAGGCTCGCTCCTTCAAATGCGCCATCTGCCACTTCATAATTGCTGAAGAGCTTCACCATATGTTTGGGGATGACCGGCACGAAGGACAATCCTTCAACCAAAGGGTTTGAATCTTCGAGATATTTTGTTTTGGTGTAGGAATATCCTCCATTCACCTGCCAGCCCGGCAGGATCTGGCCATTGGCTTCCGCTTCAATCCCGCGGGAACGGACCTTGCCGATCTGGAACACCACATCGGGCAAATCCGCATCGGTGAACAATCGGTTGCTCTGGGTGATCTGATAGGCGGCGAGCGACAGCAAAAGCTGCTCATTCATCAAGGAGAGCTTTGTGCCCGCTTCAAACTGGTCGCCGACGAGCGGTTCAATATCCTTGCCA
Organism: Altericroceibacterium indicum; assembly: GCF_009828105.1. GTDB lineage: Bacteria > Pseudomonadota > Alphaproteobacteria > Sphingomonadales > Sphingomonadaceae > Altericroceibacterium > Altericroceibacterium indicum. The sequence continues at coordinate 15,956 of NZ_WTYQ01000006.1, read as the reverse complement.
TCGGCGCGCGGGGTGCTCGATGTTTGCGGGGTGAAGCTATCAGCATAGCTGGCATAGAGGTTGAGCTGGTCTGTTACATCCCACACCACCCCGGCATAGGGGGTGAACTGGCCGTTGATCTTATAGCCTGATTGGGGCCCCGGTTCCGGCAGCAAAGCCTGGCTCTTGGTTTCCCACCAGGTGAAGCGGCCCCCGCCGACCAGCGTCAGACTTTCAATCGGGCTGAGGCGGATCTGGCCATAAAGCCCATATTGCTCAATCTGGGTGCGGCCATTTCCGTTGCGGGAGTTGACCGGGCCATAAGGCCCTTCGAAGGGCGGCAAGGTCTGATAGGGATCAAGCGGCGGCTCATCCGGGTAAACCGGATTATAAATGTCGATCTGCCCATAATTGGAAAGGCGGGTGTAATAGGAATCGGCTGTGCCATCCTGATAATCGCTCCCCACGATCAGTGTCTGATCCTGCCCGAAGAGCGGGAAACTGCCCACCAGATTGAGATCAAGCGAATGGCTCTTCGCCGCGCCATCAGCGCGATAGGCCACATGCCGCGTCACTCCATTTGTGGCCGTAACGGGCTGGTTGCCAATATAGGAATAAACGTCATCCCGGTCAGCATCGCTGTAAAGCCCGCTGGCGCGCAGGGTCCAATTGTCGCTCAGATTGTGGGTGATTTCGGCAAAGGCGGTCCATGTTTCGGACCGCAGGCGGTTCCAGTCTGCCCCCACATAGGTGGAGCGCGGAACATCCAGCAATTGCCCGTCGCTGCCATCGTCCCCGCCGATAATACCGGGGAGGCCAGACTGTATGGCGGGCTTGTAAAGGTCATAGGTCCCGCCAAAGGTCAGCTTGGTGTTTTCACCCAGATCCACCGATGCGGTGGCATAGGCGGCCCAGCGGGTGCGATGGGCCGTGTCATAGAACTGGTCCTGATCCTGCACCATCGCGCCCATGCGGATAGCGGCAGAGGTGCTGATCGGGGTGGACAGGTCCACTTCGGCGCGCAGATTGTCATAGCTGCCAAAGCCCAGCGCGCCCTGAAGCTGGAAGGTGTCGAGCGGGCGTTTACGCACAAGGTTGATGCTGCCGGCAGGATTGCCTGCGCCGCTGAACAGACCCGCCGGCCCGCGCAGCACCTCCACCCGGTCATAGAAGAACAGGTCTGGCACAACTGCGGGATAGCCGAAGCTCTTGGTGGGGGTGCCATCGATCAGATAATTATCGATCGCAAAGCCGCGTGAGAGGAAAGAGGGGTCTTCGCTCCCCACGCCGTTGACGGTGATCCCCGCCGTGGCGGTCAGCGCATCTTCGAGCGAGAAGAGGTTCTGATCCTCCACCTGTTCACGGGTGATCACGGTGATGGTGTTGGGGACATCTTTCAGCGGTGTCACCGTTTTGCCAACGTTCACGCCATAAGTCTTGCCGATCACGACAATATTGGATGCACGCTCTGCCTCGCTCTCTGCTTCTTCAGCGAAGGCCGGTACGCCCATGCCAAAACCGGCAAGAGAGGCCAGCGCAGCACTGCAACGAAGGCGAGCGGATGTGGTGGTAAGCATAGTTCCCCTTTCAAATTCCCCGCTCCACTAGCCCCAATGTTGTTGCGAGTCACTAGCATTAGCAAAAAAACTGAAAGTCATTGAATGGTTCAGGGAAATCGCGCCAGCAGTCTGAAATGCCGATGCCATGCATGGCTTTAAGGCAGTGATCTGGGACCCGCAAAACCGCTCGCTTTGAGGCTTCTTCCGGGCACCATTTGTTCTTCTCACGTTCTCCCAAATAATCTATAAAACCCGCAGAAATACTAGGGATTTAGCCCTTGGATCGTTCTGGATCGTCCCGCCTGTTCTCGGGGCTTCCAGACACTTTTGGGGGCCTTTTGAGGCCGTTTCGCAAAGGTCCAGATGAAAAGGCCCCCACATGCCGCTGACAGATACTCGTCTCCGCGCTCTCAAGCCCAAAGATAAGCCGTACAAGGTAACCGATGAGCGCGGCCTATATGGCGAGGTCACGCCGACCGGCAGCAAGCTTTGGCGGTTCCGATACAGGTTCGGCGGTGCGCAAAAGAAGCTCTGCATAGGCAGCTATCCCGACATCAGCCTCAAGCAAGCGCGAGACGCGGCCTACGAGGCGCGACGAGCAGTCGCTTCTGGGGGCGACCCGGCTTTTGAGAAGCGGAAGCTGAAAATCCGCGCCGAGTTCCTTTCTGCACAGACGTTCGAGGCAGTCGCACGCGAGTACATCCACCCAAGCGGCGATCTCGACCCGTGCATGTGCCATGCTGAGGAACAGGGTCTCATTGAGAAGCTCATCGCGCATGCGTCCGTTGAAGCTCTCGACATAACCATTTTGCATCGGCCTTCCCGGCGCGATGTAATGCCACTCCACGCCGATCTCGCCACACCATGCCAGCACGGCATTGCTGGTGAGCTCGGTGCCATTGTCGCTGACGATCATGCCCGGCTTTCCACGCTGCGCGATCAGCTCGGTCAGCTCCCGCACGACACGGCGCCCAGAGATCGAAGTGTCCGGTACTGCTGCCAGGCACTCCCTCGTCACGTCATTAACCACGTTAAGCACCCGGAACCGCCTGCCTGACGCCATCTGATCATGCACGAAGTCGAGGCTCCAGCGCTGGTTTGGTAAGGCGAGCACCGGAGCAGGTGCTCTCGTGCCGACAGCGCGCCTGCGGCTACGTCGTCGCCTCACCGCCAAGCCTTCCTCCTTGTAGAGCCTCTGGGTCTTCTTGCGGTTGATCATGATCCCTTCCCGACGCAGCAGGATATGCAGAACCGGCGACGCTGGTTGGCCAGCTCGCGCAGCTTCTCACGCAGACCGGCATCATCGTCCCGGGTGGAACGGTAACGCACGCTCTTGCGATCGGCATCGATGACACGGCACGCCCGCCGCTCGCTCATCCCGTGGCACGCCTGGAGATGAGCAACAGCTTCCCGCTTGGCAGCGGGCGTCAGAACTTTTTTGCCAGAAGATCCTTCAGTGCAGCCTTGTCCAGCATCGCATCGGCCAGCAACCGCTTCAGCTTCGCGTTCTCGCTCTCGAGCTCCTTCAGTCGGCGGGTATCGGACACTTCCATCCCGCCATACTTCGACTTCCAGTTGTAGATCGTCGCTTCCGACACTCCGTGTCGCCGGGCCAGCTCAGCGGTCTTCGCGCCCGCCTCAGCTTCCTTCAGCACCCCGATGATCTGCTCTTCTGAAAACCTCGTTCTCTTCATCTTGTCCGTCCTTCTCTCAGGGCCGGACTCTAATCCAACTTGGAGGAAAATCAGGGGGGCAGGTCACGTGTTAAACTCTCAATTGACCGGCACGAAACCGTTATAAGTCCACCCAACTGGCGGAAAGCTCGGGGTCACGTCACGATGGCTCAAGGCAAAATTTTCTGCTCATTCGAAAATCTTGCCGTGTTCACGCAGCAGTATATGGCGCCACTCTATAAACCACTGATTTAGCTTCAATGTTAATTACCATGGAGGGGCATTAATCTGAATCACGATCCCAAAATTCGGAGTTCAAGCAACAGACATTTGCCAGTACCAATGGAACCAGAGCTAGACAGACACCTTCAGTCATGCCACGGCAGAGTTGCACTGCACAATCATGAGGTGCGCCGCACAATCAATCGCTGTAGTGCCCTCTTAACTAGATGGATTAGGTCGGAACTCACATGAGCAAACGCATCGTTCACGTCATCACTCGCTTCATCAACGGTGGTGCCGATGAAAACACTCTGGCCAGCTGCAACTGGAATGCAGAAAACGGAGATGATGTTTACCTCATCTATGGAAACCACGTAGCGCCTGAAATTATCGAGAAGCTGCATCCTAGAGTCACGCACATCCAGGTGCCGAATATTCAGAGGGACATTTCTCCTCATAAGGACTACGCCGCCTATAAAGATCTCGTGAGTATCTTTCGCCGCATCAAACCCGACTTGGTGCATACTCATACCAGCAAGGCAGGAATTATTGGCCGGGCGGCGGCAGCGAAGTTAAAAATTACGGCAGTGCATGGCGTCCATATCGCTCCATTTCTGAATGTGAATCCGATCAGCAAGCTTGTTTATTCGGCTGCTGAACGTGTGGCATCGCGGTGGACTGCGGCTTACATTCACGTGAGCGAGGCAATGCAAGCGGCGTGCGAAGAAGCTGGTATCGGACGCGGCCGGCCCCATTTTATGATCCGCTCCGGTATGAATGTAACAGATTTTGCTGAAGCTCATCCGCCAGAAGATTGGGAGCCAATTGTTGGCGTCGCTCCCGGCACCCCTAAACCTCCGATCATTGTGATGATTGCCGCTCTTGAGGAACGGAAACGTCAAATTCCGTTTATCGAAAACCTTCATTACGTCTGGAAACAATGCCCTGACGCCCGCCTGCTTTTGTTGGGTGATGGCATTAACCGTCCCGCAGTGGAAGAAGCCATCAGCAAGACCGCACACCCCGATCAGATTCGCTTGCTCGGGTTCCGAAAAGATCCAGCAAGAATATTAGCTCTAGCGGATGTGGCGGCTTTATGCTCGACACGCGAAGGCTTGCCGCGCGTAGCCATACAATATGTAGCATCGGGCACCCCTTCCGTCATCGCTGCGCTGCCTGGTATTGAAGAAATTATCCGTGATGGTGTGGAAGGAATTATTACCTCACCCACTGATGTCAGCGAGACAGCTATAGCAACGGGCAAGCTTCTCTCGGATGCAGATATGAGAGCCAGGATGAGCGCCGCTTGCAGGGCCAAGGATATCTCCAATTGGAGCATCAACACAATGTGCGAAAGACAAGAGCAAGTATATAAGCAAGTCCTCAATTAAAAGTAGGCTATTAAAGCTATCGAGATCGCACAATGAGGAAAGTATCCGTCACCCGTAATATTGGTGCTGCAGCTATATCGCACATTGTGCGATATAGCGCACCCTTGATTACATACCCCCTTTTGACCAGAGGTCTGGGGGCAGATGGCTTTGCTAAATTCTCTCTCATATTAGCCGCTAGCCTTATTCTTTCCCAGTTTATCGAATTTGGGTTTGGGCTGATGGGTGTGCGCGAGATCGCCCAATCCGACGAAAAAACAGTAAAGCTTGCTGTTGGCGAGATTGTGCTGGGTCGGCTCCTTACAGGCACGATAGCGATCATCGCGTATATTGTTTTTGTGCCATTTCTCAATATTGATCAGCTTAAAAGCACAGATGCGATAATATCGTGCATCATTCTATCAACTGCTTATGGTCTGAGTGCGTCATGGTACTATATCGGGGCCGAAATCGTACCAAAACTAGCTAAAATAGATATAGTCTGCGCTTTATCGACGCTTATTCTTGTATATTTTATCATCGACAAGTCGTCGCAAGCATCTTTGGCTATTTTGTTATTCGCTATCCCGTTATGGATTAGCGTTATATATGGTCATTTCTTGGCATTGAAAAATCTCGGCATTTCCAAACCTCCTTTGTCGGAACTATTTATTCGCGCCAAGTCAGCTATCCGCTTCTTTACTTTAGCGGGGATTCCTAACGTCGTCGGTCGAACAAGCATCGTGTTCCTGGGCGCTTTTTCATCCCCGAGCCAGGTGGCTTTCTATGCAGCAGGTGATCGCTTGATTTCCGCAGCGACAAACGCAACCCAGCCATTTCTAAGAGTGTTGATACCGCGAATATCCAACCTCCTTGTATCCAACCCATCTGACGCTCACAAACTGTTCAAGCGGGCAACAATCGCTCTTGTGTGCTTGGCAACAGTCGCATCATGCATTGCAGCACTTATGATGCCATGGTTTGTACCCTGGTTTTTTGGGCCTCAGCTATCAGGAGCAACATTAGTCGTAATCGCGCAACTCGCTATTCTGCCGGGTGTATTCGCCAATCGGAGTATTGGCATGTTAGGACTCGTTCCCCTGAGAAGAGAGCAGACATACCAATGGCTCACTTTGGGAATGGCGGCTCTCAGCTTCATAGCATATCCATTGGCTGCGATTTGGGGTGACGCTGTTACTTTGGCGCTCAGCCGCGCCTTTCTCGAGCTGGGCTTCGGCATAGCATGCCTGATATGCCTGCTCCGTATTCCTCACGCATGGAACAGGTTGGTTTAATGACCATAGAAAGTCAGAAAGTGCCGCAGGGCGAAAGCGATCAAGGTTCTAAAGGACGAAATAGAACCATTAATTCTATTCAGATCCTGCGTGCGTATGCGGCAATAACGGTTCTGATCGGTCATTCTTTCCTGGAAGTTCTTCATACAAATGGGCTTAAGCCATCCTTTAATGTCTTCCCACTTGTTGCTGGCGTAGACATATTTTTCGTCATCAGCGGATTTATAATGTTTTATACGTCTGCTGACCTCTTTCAGAAAAAAGGTGGAAGCTGGCTGTTCCTCAAGCGGCGGTTCATCAGGGTCGTTCCACTATATTGGTTCTTTACGACTTTGATGCTGCTGGCCTTAGTAGCATTGGGTCAGTTCGTGCGTAGCACGCAACTGGATATCGGCAATGTCATATCGTCTTATCTATTCCTTCCTTATGCCAGAGAAGGCGGTCGAATTGCCCCCATACTTTCACTTGGATGGACGTTGAATTATGAAATGTTCTTCTACGTAATTTTTTCAGTATTTATCATTTTCAAAAGGCAATTTGCGCTTGCAGGATTGCTGATTACGCTTTTACTTCTATCGGTCATTGGAGTTATTCTTCAGCCATCCCTTGCCATTTTCAAATTCTGGACGGATTCTGTTATTCTTGAATTTGGAATAGGCTGCATATTAGGCTATTTTTACTCAACCATTTACGAGAAAAAATCGCTTAATCTGGCGATATTTTTCGCCATTGCCGGGCTTTGCCTTCTCATCCTGATGAGAAACATCGACCTTCCACGGCTTTTCATCGGCGGCATCCCTGCTTGCTTGCTTGTACTTGGCGGCCTCTTGCTTCCAGAGAAAAACGACAAAAAGTTCCCGGCATTTTTGTTGCTGCTCGGCAATGCGTCTTATTCTCTCTATTTGTGTCACCGTTTTGTTCTTCGTATACTGACAATAGCAATGAGCAAACTATCGATCCCAGCAAACGCCGCAGTGCCGCTTTACGTCGTTTTAGCCCTGATAATATCGATCCCGGTTGCTGTTCTAGTCTACCGTTATATTGAAACACCGATGGTGAACGTCATGCGTAAAAAGCGCAAGTCGCCCTATAGTAAAGCGGAGGCAGCATGACCGACAGGATGACACAATGCGCTTTTTTGGTCGACCACATCTTCAGAACCGATCAATCCGGCAATGTGCTGACAATGGGCGGCAAATTTCCTTACACTACGTGGGAACCTTACATTAAAAAATTTGGCCGCGTTCACGTGATTGCGCGCGGGCAGGCGGTAAACGGGGATGAGCTACTTTCAGTTTCTTCCGGCCCAGATGTCAGTTTTACATTGCTACCTGCCAAGCGCGGTGCTGCCCGGATCACAGAGCGATTTTCTCGTAAAAGACTGGTGTCAGATGCGTTGGCTAAAGCAACGCATGTTGTTGCCAGACTGCCTAGCGAACTAGGTTTGGATGCCTGTGCTATTTGTGAAAAGTGGAATATACCTTATCAAATAGAACTGGTTGCATGTCCTTGGGATGCCTTACGAAACCATGGCACGCTAGCCGCACGGCTTTATGCCCCTGTATTGGCTCACCGGACGAAAACCGCTGTCGCAAAAGCGCCTTCCGTTCGTTATGTCACAGAAAAGTTTCTTCAGTCTCGATATCCATCGAGGGGAAAGAACTTCGTCGCATCGAATGTAGCTTTGCCTCAGCATCGCTTGCCATCCAGGCCTTCAGAACCGGCGACAATCCTGAAGTTCGGTACGATCGGTGCATTACACACGGATCTAAAGGGCGTTGGCACAGCCCTCCATGCCTTGTCGATCGTGCGCAAGAACCTGAACAATCTGCCATTTATATATGAAGTTGTCGGTGAAGGGGATCCATCACGTTTCAAAGAACTCGCCGACACACTTGGCCTTGCAGAGCAGGTTAGGTTTGTCGGTGTGAAACGAGCCGGAGAGGAAATATTCAGATGGCTGGATCAGGTTGATATTTACCTCCAACCATCATTCCAGGAAGGGTTACCAAGAGCGACCATCGAAGCGATGAGTCGTGGCTGTCGGTGTATCGGCTCAACCGCGGGCGGCATTCCCGAACTTCTGGCCGCCAATCGCCTTCATGCGCCCGGTGACCATGCTGCTCTGGCTCGTCGCATCGAAGACTGCATAGCAAGCAGCGCCGAAAGTGCTGCGCAAGAGAGCAGTCATAATCGAACCGTATCTGAACGCTATGAATGGGCGAGCCTTTACCCCTTGAGAATGGCGAGTCTTGATTATCTCCTTTCTGGACAGTGAGATCGTAATAATGTCGCTTTTAAAGAAAATATTTTCTGTCCAAATGAAAGCATCGCGACTGGCATATAAAACCGTTAGTCAAAAAAATACTGCTGCAGGTCGACTGAAAGCACGTTATTACGGTCGCAAGCTAGCTAAAGAATTTGGCATTTATTGCGCCAGACTGGCAAAAATAGGCACTGGGCTCACTTTACCACATCCCATCGGCATCGTGATCGGAGATGGAGTCCGCATAGGCAAAAATGTTACCATCTATCAAAATGTTACTTTGGGTCTGAAAAACAGAGATGATCTGATTTATCCAACCGTCCATGATGACGTTGTAATATATGCGGGCGCTGTTATCGTTGGCCCTGTGACGGTTGGTGCCAGAAGCGTCATCGCTGCTAATGCAGTGGTGACCGTTGACGTCCCCCCGGATTCAGTAGCAGCTGGTGTACCTGCAGTTATTCTGGCACGGAAGAAAATATCTTGACTGTTTCCGCCTCAATTCCTGCAGCAAATACAGCACTTGCACAAGGCAATGTGACCAATGGTGCTACGCGAGTGCATGGGCAATCTGCGTCACCGCGATCAATGTTCAATTACATTGAAGATAAAATTCCCAATGCATTCAAATTGGCAATTTTATTCTATGTAGTTATTTATCGTATCATATCGCCGGCGTCCGTGGCGCTGATTGAAGGGCAGGATCTTGGAACGGTCCTGCTGCGGGTTTCCGTTCGCGCTTTAGCGGAATTCAGCCTGGTTTTGCCGCTGCTTACTTTTCGTCGCTGCGGTTATCTCCATCCGCTCGTCTTCCCAACCCTCTATCTCTATGCCTTTGACATTGTTTTTCAGCCAATCCACCTTTTCCTGCCACTGGTGGTAGCAGCTAATCCGCTATTTGAGATCAGCCCAAGTTGGGCTTACGTCTTGCATCGCTTACCTGCTGCAAGATATGTGACTGAGACAATCTTGCTGGATGTTGCCAAGACGCTATTCTTTCTTTGTATCTATGGCGGTTTTCTACTGTTTGGCAGGGGGCTGAAGTTCCGCAAGAAGATCACGCGTGCCCAAATCTTGGGGAAGAATCGCGGGATAGCTCAGGCGGCAGCCTTTTATGTTATGCTCTGCATCTTGTCGGGTTGGGCGTTTATTATCGCTCGAGGCGGCGTCGCTGCGCAAATCGTTTCCTTTTATGAAGGCAGGGTTGAATCCTTGACAGGCGATGGCGTTTTCACCGTTTTAACAAAAACCGGCAGTGTAGGGTTAGTTATTTGGCTATCCTCTAAAATGGGTGTTGAGAAGCGGCCATCATTTATAATTCTTACGTCGCTTTTGCTTCCGGTTTACTGGTTAGTAGACGGTTCACGTAGTAGCGTAATGCTGCTAGTCTTCTCAATGCTTCTTGCATTTTGCTTGCGGTCTGGGAAAATCCCTACCAAAGGAGCTTTAGTAGCCGCATCTTTTGCGTTTTTAATATTTGGTGTGTTGGGCATGTTACGTCAGGACTACGGTTCAAGTACTGTCAACACTGCTGCATTTGATACGAGCAACGCATCTGAATGGGTTGAGGCAAGTCGTAAAGAAACCAGCAAACGGGCGGCAGAAGAAGGTGATTTGGCGGCATTTGTTGCCGGAAGAAGTATCGCTTATTTAGATGGCAAAACATATCTTTCGACCCTAGCGTATCCCATTCCCCGTGCATTGTGGCCCACGAAGCCTAAGAACGTTTATACCTATAACAATTGGGTCGCCTTCCTGGGTAACAGCCCGGATACCCCAGCACCAAAAGTATATGGCATCCCAGTCAGCCCGTACGCAGAAGCTTTTTGGAATTTCGGTTGGTCAGGAATATTATTTGTCGGCTTTATGGTTGGCATTGGCTACAGAATAATATTAGAATTGTTTAGATCGCGCCCATTTTCTCCATTTTATTTAGCACTTTACGTTGAGTCGTTACTCTATTTCAACGGAGGCTCACGATGGGGATTCTATTTCATTCAAAATTCTATAGCGATATTTTTGGTGTTCCTGATATATGCTTTGATATCGAAATTTTCAGCCAAATTTTCGTCCACGCCCTAGGGAAAATATTATAATCGATTTTACTCAGCTGCCCCTTGGTGCCTAACAATAGAGCAAGAGATTTGTCACAGCATCAACCCACACCCCCAACATCACAAAATCACTTGGATTCTGTGCAATACCTTCGGGCAGGTGCCGCTATTTTTGTATTGATTGGCCACGCTATGTCTGCGGCAGTCAGCATTTGCAGTGCCGGAAGCGATTGTTCTTTCCAACGGCCTAATTGGGCGACTGGTTCTGGTGTTGACTTATTTTTTATAATTTCTGGCTTTATTATGGTTATTTCAAGCAAGAAATTATTCCAAGCACCGGACGCCAGAAAGAGATTTATTGCCAGACGCCTGTCAAGAATTATCCCTCTGTATTGGGCATGCACTACATTATTTATAATGTTATCTCTATTATTATCAAAAACAAATATCAATATATTCCATGTTCTTTCGAGCTATCTGTTTTTCCCTTGGGACGCAGATGCAGCGACTGATGGCTTCGCTTCGCCTTTGTATTCCTTGGGATGGACGCTCAATTATGAAATGGCATTTTACGTTATCTTCTCATCATTTATCTTTTTAGATAAAAAGCGCGCGATCTCCTGCACTGGATTAGCGATAATAATAATGGTCGCCATAGGTTGCTTTACACCTAAAAGTTATATTCCGTTATATTTTTGGACTAGACCTATAATATTAGAGTTCATTTTAGGAGTTGTACTAGGGTATATTTACACTCAAAGATCGATATCCATTAATCCTGTATTTCGCATAATACTATTATTGCCTATTTTATTATTAATAATAAACCCAATCATTGATCTTCAAGCTGCAAGAACACCAAATAGCCTTGTCAGAGTAATTGGATGGGGGCTACCTATGTTCTGCATTATGCTATCAGCTATATCTGGCCCTGTACCGCTTCCAAAGATGATGAAGAAATTTTTGGGATCTTTAGGTGACGCATCTTACAGTCTTTATCTAATACACCCATTTTGCATTGTTTTTTCAGAAAAGGTGTATTCTTATGCAGTAAAAAATATAAATATGCATTTAAGTATTTATGTATTTTTTATATCAACTCTTATTTTATCATTTATATTCTCTTTGATTTCCTATACATTCTTTGAGAAGAAAATAGACAGCAAGGTTAGGTCAATCCTCTTCAAAAGATTTTCTTTGGCATGAATTGTAAGGTGATATTGTCATGTACAAAATCTCCTTCTTCAGAATAAGGGTAGCACCTAAATTGCTCCCACTTCTCTTGCGCTAAACGTGACCTTGACCTGCACCCGGACTCTAATCCCAGTTGGGGGAAAGCTGGGGGGCACGTCATGCGCTACTCACCAGACCATCGAACAATGTTTGGATTCTGGTTCGCGTAAAGGGGAAAAGCGCTTTTGACACAAGCTGAGCATCTAAGGCGAAATGCTGCGATATTGCGCTTGATATCAAATTATCCAAGCGCAAGGTCGGGCGAAGATCGCGGCCCTCATAAAGCTCTGTTTTACCCAGCCCGGGGAAATCAGCAACAACCTTCCCGCCTGCCAGAGTTCCGCCAAAAAGCATGGCGACCGATCCTTGACCGTGATCGGTTCCGCCTGTTCCATTGACCGCAGCAGTGCGCCCGAATTCAGTAGCAACGAGAACCAGGCTATCCTTCCATGTCTGGCCCAAACCTGACCGTAGACCTGTGATCAAACTGTCCAGTTCCCGCAATCGTGATTGAAGCCGCCGGCTCTGCCCATAATGGGTGTCCCAATCATCGGTCTCTATCATCGCTATTCGGGGCCCGTTTTCAGATCCGATCATCTTCGCAACGAATTCGCCAGTCAGTTTTCTCGTTCTGTCGGTCTTTCCGGCAGCGCGAGCCAGACGCTCCGCAGCCACTGCTTCTGTCCAGAGAGGATGTAGCTGCATATCACCCTGATACATCTCTGCTACACGCTCTAAAGTCGCATTGCTGGCGTCCCTGAAACTCGAAAATCCATAGGTTGTCGCGGGATTTTTACCCTGCAGCGCTGCTGGCATGGTTGCGCCGAAAGCGAGTGCCCGCGCGCCACCACTATCAAGTAGGGGAATGAGGCGATTAAGCCAGCCCGTGGTGAGCTGATGGGGTTTCACACTCCCCCTCTCCAGCACATCTTGCCCATCAAAATGTGACCGGTCTCGATAGGGCGAAGCGACGGCGTGAATGAACAGTGCCTCTTTTCGGGTGAAGAGATCTCCCACGCCTGACAGGGCCGGGTGTAAAGTGAATGTGCTGTCCAGCTTTCTCCCGCCCTTGAAGTCCTGCGCGAGCGATCCGCGGAGACTTTCGAAATAAGGGTCTCCAACCGCACCTACCGTTCCAAGACCATCAGCAGCCCCTCGCTGGATAATGAAGATAAACCGCTTCTGCGTTTCCGCCCTGGCAAACGCTACTTTAGGGCCGAAAGTTGCTCCGGCTAGAAGCGCTGAGCTGGCGATGAATTTTCTGCGATCAAGCATCTTATCTTCTCATCATTTCCGGGCTGACCAACAACAATGTCATGGCTTGCTGATAGCTCTCGGCTCTTTCAATTGCCGAAACTGTGTGGCCGCTCAAACCATGAGGAAATACACGCGCAGCTATGGCAAGCGGTGTCTGGGAAGGAGAACTGTGTTGTGCCAGTTGATTGGCGGCGCGCACGCGATTCATCAAAGCGTCAGGCCCAGCCCATGTGCTGGCGATGTCATCGTACCCTGCAGGCTGCCGAGGGCGCCAGACAGGCTGGCCCAACTGCTTTATCAAATTCCATACATTGTCCGTCTTAAGCATTCCCAAAGCGCGTTGCGCCGAAACCGCCCACTCCCATGGCGTTTTGAACTTAACCGGTGAAGATACCCATGCTTCAGGCGAAGCTATGATTTCCCTGTAAAGCGCTGGCAAATAACCCCCACTTTCGAGAAACACTTTCTCCAGACGGTCTACCATCTGTTGGGGCGGGTCATCCCCAGCAAAATGGCGCGATAATTTCACCGCAATATGGTGCGCGGTCGAGGGATGAACGGCTAGATCGGCGAGAACACTCTTTGCCTGACCTTCCTGTTGGTCAGAATAGACACGGCCCATTATCGTTCTGGACCCAGGTTCGTGGAAATTCTGCTGAAAATGGAATCGGCCAGGCACTTCTTCGCCTTTTTCCAACACTCCGCGCCTGCGCCCCATTCCAGCAACAGTCCAACCGGTCAGTGCTTTGGCGAATTCTATTACGTCGTGTTGATCATACCCTCCGAGAACTCCTAGAGTATGAAGCTCCAATATCTCCCGAGCAAGGTTTTCGTTGAGGCCAGCCTTTCTGCTGGAGGTTGCTTTGACTTTCTTTGCGCGAGCACTGTTCGCCCCTACTGATATTGCCTGATTAAGGTAAAGGAGCATCGCGGGATGGCGCTCCACACTCATCAGCATATCACCGAATGTGCCCATGAGGTTGGGCCGAATTGCGTCAAACTCGAAGGGTCCAGCCAATCTGGACATGTACATATTGTCAGCCGAGACAGCGAAATGATTAGACCAGAAATAGATCAACCTGTTCAAGAATGGCGTTTGGGTTGCAACCGCATCATCAAAACGCAATTGAACGAAATGATGATATATCGCGTTTGATCTTTCCAACTGTTCTATATGAAGCTCTTGCAACCTTTTTGCATTGGCTTTTTTATTACCTTCTCTTCGTAATTCATGGTCGATTTTGTAATAATCGAATAGCTCTTTACAAATTTCAGATGTCTTAGGTGCGGTATCTGTTATCGAACTGCGAGCCTTATATTGCTCCAACTGGTTAAGTAGCCAGCGCTTCGGGGGGCCAGAAAACGCAGCGCCTGGCTGAGCACCGAGCCCAAACCTGTTCAGGGCAATATTCTGCTCGTTCATCACTGATCCTTTCTGGAACAGATATAGTAGCAATCCGCATGACTATAATGTGAAGCGCTGGCGACCCGACCTGTTCAACTCACTCCCCGGCGCAAAATCTCCAACTCTGCTCCCAGCCAGATGGACACCCGCAAAAACCGCGACTTTTGCAGCGCGATGACCGGTTTTGTGTTTGATGGGTCGAGCGTGGGCATTTGATCGGGCTGGTGGGCTTCCTGCGATGGATGCGGCTCTTGAGCATGTTGCTCTTCAGCAATGCCTCGTTCTTGCTGCTGCGATAGGCGCTGTCGGCCCAGACATCGCTGGCCGTGTTGCTCGTGTCGATCATCCGGCGCAACTGGCGCCCGTCGCTATCGGCAGCCGAGGTCACTGCTGCCTTCCGGATGACCCCATAGCGCCGATCGATACTGATATGGCTTTTATAGCCGAACACGGGCGTGGCGATCTGCGGCAACGGCGTCCCGTCGGGGCGATAGCGGATCTTGCCCCCGATCTTCACGGTCCAGCGCGCATCGACTGGACTTATAACGGTTTCGTGCCGTTCACTTGAGAGTTTAACACTCGATCAAGGAGACCGGCGAGATGAAGAAGCATACAGAAGAGTTCAAGCATGAAGCGGTGCGTATTTCTTCCTCCAGTTAAAGTAGGCCGCTTGGCTTATGCCTGCCTTGCGGCAAACCTCAGCCACAGGCGTCCCTTCCTCACCTTGCTTGATGACGAACGCCTTCTGCGCGTCCGTGAACTTCGATGCTTGCATTCCGTAACTCCTCGCTTAGGCGGCGTGGACAAATTTGAGCCAGTATCTGGCGGTGGCGATGTGGACCATGGATAGGAAGCTGTCCACGAGTTGATCATAGCGTGTCGCGATGGCGCGGTTGATCTTGAGGCGTCCGAAGAAGCGCTCGATCTGGTTGCGCTGCTTGTAGAGTTTCCTGTCGTGCTCGATCGGCACACGGCGGTTTGATCGTCCGGGAATGACGGCCTCGATACCGCGTTCGGCAAGATCGGCGCGAATGGCGTCGGCATCGTATCCCTTATCAGCCAGTAGCGCCTTGGGTGTTTGGTCTGCCATAGCGATCAGGGCGTCATAGGCCTTGCAATCAGCGGCTTCGCCGACTGTCAGGTGGAGGGCGAGCGGTCGCCCTCGTCCATCAGCCAGACAGTGAAGTTTACTGGTGAACCCGCCCCGCGAGCGGCCAAGAGCTCTTCGACGAGTCCCCCTTTTCCGCCCGCCGCCGAAACATGGGCGCGAACCGTAGTGCTGTCGATGCTGTAGTGGCCGCTGTCCGCCATGATCTCGGCCAGTGTAACCGACACGGCCTCCCAAACCCCGGCATCGCTCCATCGCCTGAACCGCCGATAGATCGTGTTCCAGTTGCCGTATTTTGGCGGAACGTCGCGCCAGGGTGTGCCGCAGCGAAGTCGCCAGAGAATGCCGTTGATGATCGCACGGTTCTCTTCAGGACGTCGTCCGCGCCCACGGTTCGACGCATCAATCGGAAGCAACCCCTTCAAAACACGCCATTCTGCTTCGGTAAGATCACCCCGACTCAAGCCCGCCTCCAAAAGGCAGCCTTGAATCAACCCGCCATCGCAACGTCAACCAATTTGTCCACGCCGCCTAG
>NZ_WTYQ01000005.1 GCF_009828105.1 Altericroceibacterium indicum | reverse complement strand
CTAGGCGGCGTGGACAAATTGGTTGACGTTGCGATGGCGGGTTGATTCAAGGCTGCCTTTTGGAGGCGGGCTTGAGTCGGGGTGATCTTACCGAAGCAGAATGGCGTGTTTTGAAGGGGTTGCTTCCGATTGATGCGTCGAACCGTGGGCGCGGACGACGTCCTGAAGAGAACCGTGCGATCATCAACGGCATTCTCTGGCGACTTCGCTGCGGCACACCCTGGCGCGACGTTCCGCCAAAATACGGCAACTGGAACACGATCTATCGGCGGTTCAGGCGATGGAGCGATGCCGGGGTTTGGGAGGCCGTGTCGGTTACACTGGCCGAGATCATGGCGGACAGCGGCCACTACAGCATCGACAGCACTACGGTTCGCGCCCATGTTTCGGCGGCGGGCGGAAAAGGGGGACTCGTCGAAGAGCTCTTGGCCGCTCGCGGGGCGGGTTCACCAGTAAACTTCACTGTCTGGCTGATGGACGAGGGCGACCGCTCGCCCTCCACCTGACAGTCGGCGAAGCCGCTGATTGCAAGGCCTATGACGCCCTGATCGCTATGGCAGACCAAACACCCAAGGCGCTACTGGCTGATAAGGGATACGATGCCGACGCCATTCGCGCCGATCTTGCCGAACGCGGTATCGAGGCCGTCATTCCCGGACGATCAAACCGCCGTGTGCCGATCGAGCACGACAGGAAACTCTACAAGCAGCGCAACCAGATCGAGCGCTTCTTCGGACGCCTCAAGATCAACCGCGCCATCGCGACACGCTATGATCAACTCGTGGACAGCTTCCTATCCATGGTCCACATCGCCACCGCCAGATACTGGCTCAAATTTGTCCACGCCGCCTAGTCCAATGCCGGTTACAGCCCCCGTTATAAAAGCGACGCGCCCTTCCCATGGTCGATTATCATTGCTCATGTCCAATTTTTCCTCTCGCCAAACGATCTATATTTGTTAGTGATACATACAAATAAAAAAATGGGAGAGTCGAGATGAACGACATGGAAGGCCGGCTGGCAAAGCTGGAGCACCGTGTGGGTGAGTTGGAAGACATCAACGCAATTCGCCGCCTGCATTGGGCCTATGGCTACTACATTGACTTCAACCGCCCGGATGACGTGGCTGAGCTATTCTGCGAAGATGGTGTGGTTGTTTTCCTGTCCGGTGAATATGTCGGACATGCAGGCGTAAAGCGGCTTTATGGCGATTGGATCGCCGGACGCTTTACTGGCGGCAAGCCCGGACCGGTTCACGGCATGTTGCTCGATCATTTCCAGATGCAGGATATCATCACGGTTGCCCCTGATCGGCAAACCGCAAAGGGCCGTTTCCGCGGTATGCTGTTCGGTGGTTGGCATGATGATTTTCAGGACACTAAAGAAGAATTCATGCCCCAGCAATTCATGGAAGCGGGCATCTACGAGAACGACTATGTCCGGGAAAACGGGGTGTGGAAGATCAAGCGCCTCGACTATATGATGCAATGGCAGGGCGATTATGAAAACGGCTGGGCACATACCACCGCCCACCTTCAGCCGGCTGACAAAACCTTCCCCGAAGATCCCCTTGGGCCGGACCGCTTGCTGCCCGCCGATCAGCATCGCCAGACATGGCCATACCGTCAGGATGTCCCGATGCATTTTGCCCATCCAAAATTTGGCGCAGTGCTATCGGGCAAGGAGAAGGCATGACGGGCCGGTTGTCTCTCAGCTTGCTCATCGGAGCGATAGCATGTGCGATCGCTCCCATGGCCTCTGCCCATGCGGCGGAAGACGGTGAAGCACCTTCACGCCATTGCACACTTTCAGCGCGTCAGGTGGTCGAGAATTTCATTCCGCTCTTCTATGAGCAGAAAGATGCTCGCACCGCTTTCATGCGCTGGGTTGCGCCAGACTATATCCAGCACAATCCCGGTGCAGCCAGCGGACGGCAAGCAGCGATAGATTTTCTGCAGCCCTTCTTCGACGCCAATCCGGGCATTGAATATACGGTTCATCGGGTGATTGCGTCCGATGGTTTGGTGGTAGTGCATAATGAAGCACGTTTCGCGCCTGATGCACCGCCGTCTGCTGTGGTGGACATTTTTCGGGTCGAAAATTGCAAGATCGTCGAACATTGGGATGTCGTTCAGCAAATGCCCGAAAAATCCATGAACGATAACGGCATGTTTTGAACGGCGCGCCTAAAATGCACGCCTTTGGGTGAAAGGCGTGCCATTATTGCCTTACACTTCCAATTTGTTTGATCTTGTCCATCGCAAGACAATGTGACCCGTAAGAAAACTTGTGATTTTTTTACAACACAGGCCGATTCGCATGGGTTAAAGCACTTTTCCTAGTTGCGAATGTCTGAAATTCATGGCTAGGATACAACCCAATTATCCGGACTTAAGATCCGGAATTGAGAGAGAGGATGTTCGATGATTTCATGCCACAAAGGTATCCTGAATCGTGCCCTGCTTCTGGGCGCTTCCGCATTCGCGCTGACAGCAGCCCCAGCATTCGCCCAGGATGCTGGTCAAAGCAGTAGCACCAGCACGGCTCAACCCGATGACGGCGCATACCGCCCCGGTGAAATCGTGGTTACTGCCCAGTTTCGTGAGCAAAAACTGCAGGATACACCAATCGCCATCACTGCAGTAGATTCCGCCTTGCTGGAAGCTCGCAGCCAGGACGATATTCAGGCTGTTGCCCAGCAAGCGCCGAGCGTCACTCTGCGCGAACAAGGCGGTGCCTATGGTGCCTCCATGGGTGCCTCCATTCGCGGTATCGGCCAGTTCGATTTCAACCCCGCCTATGAACCGGGCGTCGGCATGTATATTGACGATGTCTATTACCCGACACTGACAGGCGCAAATTTCGATTTGCTCGATCTGGAACGCGTGGAAATCCTTCGCGGCCCACAGGGGACTTTGACCGGCCGAAACTCCATTGGCGGTGCAATTAAACTGTTCTCGAAAAAGCCTGATGCAGAAAACTCTGCCTTCGCAGAAGCGAGCTACGGCACGCGGGATCGTCTTGAATTGCGCGCTGGCCTGAACTTCGCCATCACGTCCAACCTCTATGCTCGCATTTCCGGCGTCCACAAGGAACAGGACGGTTATGTCGATCAGGTGGATTATGGCTGTGCCAATCCCAACAATCCTGAAGGCATTGCCCCCACCATCGGGAGCGACGGCACCGGCTCAACCTGTGTGAAAGATAAGCTCGGCGGCCAGAACTACTCCGGCCTTCGTGGCGCGGTCCGGTGGGAGCCGACCGCTGATATCGACCTGATGGTCATCGCAGATTATCAGAATTCCGATCGCACCAGCGCTGGTGAAGTGCAATTGCTCGGCCCCGCCAATTTCGACTGTGGTCGGTATTGCACCTATGCTAGCTGGTTCTTGCCAGCCGGGGGTGAATCCGGTGCTTATTACACCAGCAACCGCAACAAGTTCAGTGGTTGGGGCGTTTCGGGCCACGCTGATATCCGCTTGAACGACAGTCTGCAGCTGACCTCCATCACGGCCTATCGCGAATATAACAATAAATGGGGCACGGATGATGATTTCACTCCCGATCCCGCCATCGCCGCTGGTGGTATCAATGATCTGGACTTCTGGTTCTTCAGTCAGGAACTGCGCCTCAACGCCTCTCTGACAGATTGGGCCGATTTGACGGTTGGCGGATTCTATTCCGATCAACGCAGCACCTATTTCACCCAGCAGGATATCCGCTACATTATCCCCGGCGTTCCCGTACAGTTCATCGGCAACGATCCTATCAATGCAGATTCCAAAGCTGCATTTGGTACTTTGATCCTCAGGCCCACTGACGCGCTGACCTTGACCGGTGGCTTGCGCTATACCAAGGAGCACAAGGATTACACCTTCGTCCGCCGTAACTTTGCATATGGCAAGGATTTGGGCGTAGGTGCAACCATATTGGGCCTGGACAAGCTGGACGGTCTTCAGTCGGTTTATAATGGCGACCGTGTAGACTGGCGCATTTCGGCAGATTACCGTTTTTCACCTGCTGTGCTGGCCTATGTCACTGTCTCCACCGGCTTCAAAGGCGGCGGCGTGACCGCACGACCATTCCTGCCGGAACATGCCACAAAGGGCGATTTTGGTCCGGAAACAGTGACATCTTATGAAGCAGGCCTGAAAACCAACTTCCTTGACCGTCGCTTCCAGGTGAACCTGGCCGGCTTCTACAACAAGTATAAGGACATTCAGCTTCCGCTGTCGGATTGCTCAGCATATGGCGGCAACCCTTGCGCTGTTGTTGCCAATGCGGGTGACGGCGAAATCTGGGGCTTCGAAGGCGAGCTAACGGCTGAGCCGATTGATGGCTGGATGATTGACGGTTCGGTCAGTCTGCTCGGATCGAAATACACCTCCATCTCGCCTGCCGTCGGAAATAGTGTTCAATTTGGTGATCCGATCGCATCGCCTGAAGTTCAGTTCAGTGCTGGTATGCAGTACAAAATCGATCTCGGTAGCTCCGGTTCGATCACTCCACGTCTGGATATTGCCCACCGCGGGCGGGAATTCCAGGGCCACGCATTGGATGTTGTCAGCGATGCTTACCAATATATCAAAGCCTATACGCTGGCGAATGCTCGCCTGACCTATCGCAATGAAGATGAAGATTTGTCATTTGCTCTGGAAGTGACGAATATGTTCGACAAATATTACAACCCATCACGCTTTGATGCCCTCTACGGTTTCACAAGCACGGCTTACACCATGGTCGGCCGTCCACGTGAATGGCGCGTATCAATCCGCAAGGATTTCTGAGTTTAACGTCAGAACAATGAAAAGGGCGGCTCTTGCGGGCCGCCCTTTTTGTTTGTGCAAAACGGGTTAAACGATCAGCTACCCCAGACTTCTTCGGCCACTTCGACCACCAGACGGATCTTGTCAGCCTGCTGCTCCACGGAAATATCATTGCCATGGACAGTGGAGGAAAAGCCGCATTGCGGGCTCAGCGCCAATTGATCGAGCGGCGCGAATTTAGCCGCTTCATCGATCCGGCGCTTGATATCGTCCTTGGATTCCAACTCACCCAGCTTGGTCGTGACGAGGCCCAGAACCACGGTCTTGCCCTTGGGCAGGAAGCGCAAAGGTGCAAAGTCACCGGAACGCGGATCATCATATTCAAGGAAGAAAGCATCGATATCGAGTTCGTTGAACATGATTTCAGCGACCGGCTCATAGCCGCCTTCAGCCGCATAGGATGAGCGGAAGTTGCCCCGGCACAGATGAATGGCTTTCAGCATGTCAGCCGGCGCATCGCGGAAGCTTTCATTGATGAGCTTTGCATAATCGCGCGGGATATCATTCGGGTCCATGCCGCGTGCGCGCGCATTTTCACGCTGCTTGTCATCGCATAGATAGGCCAGGTTCGTGTCATCGAACTGGAGATAACGGCAGCCCGCATCAGCAAGGCTGGCCACTTCTGCACGATAGGCTGCGGCCACATCGGCATAGAATTCTTCCATTTCCGGATAGACGTCTGCCGGAATCCCATCCCGCCCGGCTCGGAAATGCAGCATGGTGGGCGACGGGATAGTAACTTTTGCCGTCTCATTGGTGAGACCGCTCAGAAATTCGTAATCACTTTTCTGGATCGGGTGGCTGTGCTTGACCTTGCCATTCACCACCATCCGCGGCGGGGCAAAGCGCACATCCTTGCCGGTATCGTTCTTGAAGGCCACTTCCATGCCACCTTCTTCCACCACGCCATCAAGCTGCAACAGAAAATCGGTGTGAAAGAAGAAGCGGCGGAATTCACCATCCGTAATGGCTTTCAGGCCAAGGCTTTCCTGCCATTTGACCAGCTCGGCAATGGACTGATTCTCGATTTCGCGCAGCTCGGCAGGGTCCATCCGGGCATCGCGCGCTTCCACCAGCTTCTTGGGGCGCAAAAAAGAACCGACATGATCGGCACGCAAAGGAAGTTTCTGAGGCACGCGAAGCGCTCCTTTTCATATAGGCGAATACTAATCGGCCTCGCCTATGGAATAAGCTGCTCTACATCGCAATGGTGAAAACGGTGGCTTTATAGCGCCTCAGCCGTTCAACTTGACCGCCTCCCCCGCCTGATTGTATGTATGACTTACAAACAACAGCCCTGAAAAAGAGGCTGAAAAATCGGAGAGATCATGGCTGACGTCACGCTCTATCACTGGGAGCCGAACGCCAATTCAGGCAAGCCTATGCTGGCCCTGATGGAAAAGGGTGTGCCCTTCCAATCGCATTACATCAACATGCTGGAATTCGACCAGCACAAGCCGGAATATCTCGCGATCAACCCGCAAGGTACGATCCCGGCGATGACCCATGGTGCCCGTGTGCTGACCGAAAGCACCGCGATCATGGAATATGTGGATGAGGAATTTTCGGGGCCGGAACTGATGCCAGCCGATGCGCAGGATCGCTGGCGTATCCGCTGGTGGATGAAGTTCATGGATCAATGGCTTGGCCCCAGCTTCTCCATGATCGGGTGGAGCACCTTTGTTGGCCCGATGGTCCGCCAGAAACCCAAGGAAGAATTGGAAGCGCTGATTGAACGCATACCCTTGCCTGAACGCCGCCGCGCATGGCGCAAGGCCATGTTTGGGCAATTTGGTGAAGAGGAACTGGCCGAAAGCAAGCGCCGCGTGGGCTTCGGGATCGACCGGTTGGAAGAAGAACTCGGCAAGCGCGAATATGTCGGCAGCGATCACTATTCGCTCGCCGATATCAACATCTTCAATTCCACCTATTCGCTACCGCTCTCCCATCCGCATTTCGCGAGTAAGGAGCGGACCCCCAACATCATGCGCTGGCTCAAAACGGTCTACCTGCGCCCGGCGGTTCAGGAGACATGGAAAATGGGCAAGACCGACCTTGCCCATCGCTATAGCCTCATCATGGAGGATATCTGATGGCCACTGCAATTCTCTACCATGGTGAGCCCAATGGCCCCTCTTTGAGCGTTTTGGCAGCGCTGGCCGAAAGCGGGCTGGACATTGAATGCCGCTCGATCAACCTGCTGAAAGGGGAGCGGTACACACTCCCCGGCGCGGAACAAACACTCGCCAGTGATATGGCGGTGGAAGGCGAAGGGCCGGTTCTGCTGAAAGATGGCGAAACCATGAGCGAGGCGGTGTTCCTCGCGCAATATTTCGATGATGCGGCAGGCAGCTGCGGGCTGCAGCCCAAGGATGCCTATGCCCATTGGGAAATGATGATGTGGTGCCGTCAAACAACAGAACGGCTTGCCCCGGCAGTCGCTTATATCGGCAATCTGGCCACTTCGCAGAGCGTGGTTGGCGCGATGGATGAGGCAGAGTTTTCCGCCATTGCCAAGAGCGTTTTCAGTGATGATTTGCGTGAACGCTGGCAGGATTTACGCGATAACCGGGTGGATGCAGCCAAGCTGGAAGATAGCAAAACCAAGGTCGCGCAATTCGTTGAACGGGTTGAAGAAAAGCTTGCCGATGGCCGCGAATGGCTGATGGGGGATTTCTCCATCGCCGATCTTGAGACCTTCGCCTGGTTGCGCCCGATGGCTGCGCTGGAAGCAGCGGCTTTCAAGGGAAAACTGCGGGCTGCGGCATGGATGGAACGGCTGGAGCAACGGCCTTGTATCAAGGCGGCTCTGGCGCACGCGACGGTTGACGACCCATCCCATGCTTTCGCCCCCGGCCCGGAAATCAATCGCTGGGGCTAGGCTAAAAAAGCTGAAACCATAAAGCAGGGCACACATGGTCCGCTCTATGGTTTCACCGCGACGACCTTTCGGGCTCTCGCAACTCGTTTGGAGAGTATAAGATGAACGCAAAATTATCGGGAGCAGATCCTTGCCTATAGATCTCAGTAAAATTCGGGCGATTGACGTTCACGTCCACGCCGAAGTGTCCTGCCATGACCCCGAAGATCCGGTGATGGGCAAATATTTCGACGCAGCCAGCACCTATTTCAAAGCGCCTCGTGAACGGCCAAAGATTCCTGAAATCATTGAACTTTACCGTGAAACACAGATTGCCCTGTGCCTGTTCACGGTCGATTGCGAAAGCGGTATGGGTGCCAAGCGCGTATCCAATTACGAGATCGCCGAATTTGCCCAGAAGAACGATGATATTTGCATGGCCTTTGCCAGCATTGATCCGCACAAAGGCAAATATGGCGCGCGCGAAGCCCGCGATCTGATCGAGAATCATGGTGTCAAAGGCTTCAAATTCCACGGCATCGCTCAAAACGCGCATCCAGCCGACCGGATGGCCTATCCGATCTATGAAGTGATTAACGAATATAAGCTCCCGGTGATTTTCCACACCGGCCATTCGGGCATGGGCACCGGAATGCGCGGCGGCGGCGGGATGCGGCTCAAATATGGCCAGCCGATGCTGATTGACGATGTGGCGGTGGACTTTCCCGACATGAAGATCATTCTGGCTCACCCAAGCTGGCCATGGGTGGATGAAAGCCTGTCGATGGCGCTGCACAAAGACAATGTCTTCATCGACCTGTCTGGCTGGAGCCCGAAATATTTCATGCCCCAGATCATTCGCTATGCGAACACGCAACTGAAAAAGAAGATGCTCTTCGGGTCAGATTTCCCGCTGATTCATCCGGATAAATGGATCGCAGCGGCCAAGGAAGTGGGCTTCAAGGATGAAGTTATGCCCCTGATTATGAAGGACAATGCCGCAAGAATTCTCGGCCTGTCCTGATGTGATGACCAGCCGACTGCGAAAACGTGGCGGCTCAAAACCTGTAAGGATGCTCAATGGACTTCACCGGACATCATGTCGTCATCACCGGCGCATCAACCGGGATTGGCAAGGCGACCGCTCAGCGGATCGTTGAGGCCGGTGGCAAAGTCTCGCTTATCGCGCGCCGTGCCGGGCTGCTGGAGGAATTGGCCTCCCAGCTCGGCCCCGCTGCGACATGGGTTGCGGCAGACGTGGCGGATCAGGCCGCCTTGCTCGCCGCACTCGATAGCTTGGTGGAAATACAAGGGCCGATCGATGGCCTGTTTCTCAATGCCGGAATTGGTGGAGCGTTTGCCCCGATCAGCGGATATAGCGACGAAACCTTCGATCAGGTTCTTGCCGTCAATCTGAAGGCGCCCTTCTGGGCGATCAAACATGTGTTGCCCGCTATGGCCCGGCGCGGACGCGGCGCTATTCTCATCACCGCTAGCCTTGCCGCCAAACGCGGCATGGCGATGAATGCGGGGTATGTGGCGTCCAAACACGCGGTGCTGGGCCTCGCCCGCGCTGTAGCGGTGGAGGCTGCCCCGCAAGGCGTACGTTGCAATTGCGTGATCCCCGGTTTCATCGAAACCCCGATGCTGGACGAAGTTCCGGCCGATCAGAAGGGCAAGATCGAAGCACGTGTGCCGCAACGCCGGATGGGTTCAGCGGAAGAATTGGCTGCAGTTGCCGCCTTCCTGCTCTCCGATGCCGCCAGCCATGTGACCGGGCAGGATTGGGCGGTCGATGGTGGCGTGCTCGAAAGCATAGAAATGTGATGGCTTTTCAAAGGCCACATTTGGGAGAGTGAAATGGCGATCAAATATTACCACGCCGAACCTTTGGCCAATTCGCTGAAAAGCATGGTCCCCCTGATTGAGAAGGGGCTCGACTATGAATCAATCTATGTCGATCTGCACAAGTTCGAACAACATTCCGATTGGTTCACCGCAATCAACCCGGAAGGGCAGGTGCCGGTGCTTGACCATGATGGCACGATCGTCACCCACACCACCGTCATCAATGAATATCTCGAAGATGTCTTCCCCGACGCACAGCCGGAATCCGGGCATTTACGCCCCACCGATCCGGCAGGCGCAGCGCGGATGCGCTATTGGAACAAATTCGTCGACGAACATGTGATGAACCACGTGTCCATGCATGGCTGGCACCGTCTGGTACGGGTCATCGCACGCAATATTGAAAGCGGCGATTTCGAAGAATTGATGAGCCATGTGCCGCTGCCCGATCAACGCAAGAAATGGATGCAGGCCCGCTCCGGCTTTTCCGAAGCGGACCTTGCCAATGCGATGGAAAAGATCGAATATGCGATGAACAAGGTCGAAGCCCAATTGGGTGAAACACCGTGGCTCGCCGGATCGACCTATACTCTGGCCGATATCAATTTCTTTGCCCATTGCGGCGCGATGGTGGAGCGGATGTTCCCCGATCTCGATGTGGAAAACCGCTTTCCGCGCACGGTGGATTGGCGTGATCGGGTCAAAGCACGCCCGGCCGTGGCAAAGGCGCTGCAAAGCGAAGACCGCACGGCCCCCGGCCTTCGGACCTGGAGCGGCGATCAATAGTTGTGACTATGAATGCCCTATCAGGGGCACCCATAAATGACAGGAGATCGACCATGCGCGCATGGATGCTTCCCGCAAACTCAGACAGCTACAAACAGATCGCTTTGCATCAAGTGGAACAGCCCTCACCCGGCCCCGGTGAAGTGCTGATCCGCATGAAGGCATGGTCGCTCAATTACCGCGATTTCATGATCGCATCAGGCCATTACTTTGGCGGCAAGCTCACCAGGGAAACGATTCCCCTGTCCGATGGCGCAGGTGAAGTCGCTGCTGTGGGGCAAGGTGTCACCCGCTTCAAGGAAGGGGACCGCGTGCAAAGCGCGTTCTTTTCGCATTGGGAAGAAGGCCCCCCACGCCAAAGCCCCGCGCTGGGCGATGGCCAAGCACCCGGCGTGCTGGCCGAATATGTGGTCCTGCCTGAAAGCGGCGTGGTCCCGATGGCTAAGAGTCTCGATTTTGGCGAAGCGGCCTGTCTGCCCTGTGCTGGCGTAACCGCATGGAATGCGCTTGTTGAAGGCCCACGCCCCGTAAAAGCCGGAGACAAGGTTCTGGTACTCGGCACCGGCGGTGTTTCCATGATCGCACTACAAATCGCGCGGGCCTGCGGCGCTGAAGTGATCGCCACCAGTTCGTCCGATGCAAAGCTTGAAAAGGTGAAACTTCTAGGCGCTTCCCATACGGTCAATTACAAGAGCACACCCGAATGGGGCGCTTATGTGAAGGAACATTTCGGCGGGGCTGACAAAGTCGTCGAGGTCGGCGGCGCCGGTACGGCCGAACAATCCATGAATGCCCTCGCCATGGAAGGGGAAATTGGCTTCATTGGTGTCCTATCACCCGAAGGCGGTCCAAACCCGCGCGGGCTGATGATGTCTGCCGGATTGATGCGCGGGATTTTCGTGGGCTCTTCTGCCATGGCCAAAAGATTGAATGCAGCCGTGGACGCCAATGGTATCACGCCTGTCATCGGCAAACGCTTCAGCTTTGAAGAAGCAGACAAGGCCTATGCCCATGCCGATAGCAACGATAGCTTCGGCAAAACCGTGATCGAATTGGCATAAGCGCGGATGGCGGGGTTGGTGCGATGGCTCAACCCCGCTGACAAATGGAGAGGAATTGATGGAAGAGGCAAAGATCAGCCTGCATGGCGATTTTGACAATGCTGCGCACAATTATCAGCATATCAGTGTAAAACCTGCGGCCGCAGCCCTTGGCGCAGAAGTGTGCGGCATTCGCCTCAGTGACCTTGGCGAAGCGGCGTTTGCCGAATTTCGCCATGCTCTCCATCGCCACAAGATCCTCTTCCTGCGCGATCAGCATCTCTCTCATGAAGAACATGAAGCCTTTGCCGCTCGCCTTGGTCCCTTCGCCGTCGATGCCTATACGCAAGGGACAGAAGGGCACCGCAATGTTCACCCGATCATCAAGGAAGCCGAAACCCGCTCCAAGGCGCTGTTCGGTGGAGGGTGGCACACCGATTCACCTTTTTTGGCAGAACCGCCCTCCATCACCATGCTGCGCGCGGTCGAGATTCCGCCCTATGGCGGCGACACGGTCTGGGCCAATACGGCGCTCGCCTTCCGCTTCCTGAGCCCGGTGATGCAGGATATGCTGCGCCCCTTGCGGGTCCATATGTCCGCTGCCGCCAATTATGCGACACAGGCCAAGGTGGCCGGCAAGGCCCTGCCCTTTGCCGATGAGCAGCAAAAGAGCGAGGCGCTGGAAGGCCGTTTTCACCCACTGGTCCGCACTCATCCCGAGACGGGCGAAGAAGCGCTCTATGTCGATGAAGTCTATGCCGTGGGGATTGAAGGGCTGACACAGGAAGAAAGCCGCCCGCTACTCGATTTTCTCCGCCGTCATATCACCAACCACGCGCTGACGTTCCGCCTGCGCTGGGAAGTGGGCATGGTCGCCATGTGGGATAACCGCGCCACGCTGCATCTTGCCGCCAACGATTATGACGGTTTCCGCCGCGAGATGTATCGCACCACCACGGCAGGCACCGCGCCACGATAAAAGACGTGCAGTGGTGTCATTCGATCATTGGGCGAAGAAGTTCAATTCCAGCAGAATATTGTTCGGGTCAGCGGTGAAAATCTGCCGCAGATTGATCGCAGCCACATAGTTTTCCTGAAAATCGGCCCCTGCTGCTTTCAGCCTGGCGATCACCGAATCATAGCCTTCACACTTCAGCGCCACATGATGCAGTGCGCCGGTCAGAGATCCGGGTTTGACAGGACGATCATAAGTGCGTGGACAGTCCACACTGTTGATGTGAATTATCGCACGGCCTGCCTCATCAAACATCCAGATGGCGTTTTCCGGGGTCAGTGGCGGCGGCGCATTGCGCCGTTCCAACTGCAATAAATCGCTGTAAAATCGGGCGGTTTCCTCCATCCGATCAGTGATGATGTTGATATGGTCGAGGGACTCGACGCGCATCTTATAGCTCCCTAACGATATCCTGCCTTTGGGCTTGCAGCATGGGCAAAATTTAGTATGTAGTGCTTACAAATTTTCAGAGTTTTGGTTTCATTTGAGAGAGGAAACTAACATGGCCGCAAATCTAGAACAAAAACTTGCTGAGCAGTCGAGCATTGTCGACATGCTCCGCAATTCACAGATCGGTGCCTATGTGTACCCGGTCGTGGCTCCTGAATTTCACAACTGGCGTTCTGAACAGTGGGCATGGCAGCACAGCGCCGTCCTGTTCGACCAGTCACACCACATGGTTGACCTCTACATCCGTGGTAAGGATGCGCTGAAGCTCCTCTCCGACACGATGATCAACTCCCCTAAGGGTTGGGCCGTCAACAAAGCCAAGCAGTATGTTCCGACCACGCCTTATGGCCATGTGATCGGCGACGGCATCATCTTCTGGCTCGCTGAAGAAGAATTCGTCTATGTGGGCCGTGCACCTGCTGCAAACTGGCTGATGTATCAGGCAGAAGTCGGCAAGTATGATGTCGAAATCGTCCATGATGATCGCTCGCCAAGCCGCCCGATGGGCAAGCCCATCAGCCGCATCAGCTGGCGCTATCAGATCCAGGGCCCCAAGGCCTGGGACATCATCGAAAAGCTGCACGGCGAAAAGCTCGACAAGCTGAAGTTCTTCAACATGAGCGAAATGAAGATCGGTAACAAAACCGTTCGTACACTTCGCCACGGCATGTCCGGCGCACCTGGCCTTGAACTCTGGGGTCCTTACGAAGAAAAGGACTACATCAAGGAAGAAATCCTCAAGGCTGGCGAAGAATTCGGCATCGTGCCGGTCGGTAGCCGCGCCTATCCGTCCAACACGCTGGAATCGGGCTGGATCCCTTCCCCGCTGCCTCCGATCTACACCGGCGACAAGCTGGCTGACTATCGCAAGTGGCTCGGTGCGGATAGCTACGAAGCCGTGGGCGCCATCGGTGGTTCTTTCGTCTCCGAAAACATCGAAGACTACTACCTCAACCCATGGGAACTGGGCTACGGTCCGTTCGTGAAGTTCGATCACGACTTCATCGGCCGTGAAGCTCTCGAAGCTCTGAACCCTGCGGAACAGCGCAAGAAGGTCACGCTGGAATGGAACAGCGACGACATGAAGAAGATCATGGGCTCGCTCTTCGATCCAGAAGGCGGCGTTCCTTACAAGTTCTTCGACCTGCCGCTCGCCAACTATGCCAACTCCAACTACGATTCGGTGGTTGATGCTGGCGGCACCAATGTCGGCCTGTCGATGTTCACCGGCTACTCCTTCAACGAAAAGAAGGCATTGAGCCTCGCCACCGTGGATCACGAAATCCCCGAAGGCACCGAACTGAAGGTCATCTGGGGCGAACCAGACGGCGGCTCCAAGAAGACCACGGTTGAACCACACAAGCAGATCGAAGTCCGCGCGATTGTATCGCCGGTGCCTTATTCTTCGGTTGCTCGTGAAAACTACGCTGAAGGCTGGCGCACCAATCGCTAAGCTTTAGCGAGACGCAAAATAAAGAAGGCCCCCGAGATACACTCTCGGGGGCCTTTTTGTTGCCTTCAGTATCTCTAGAGGCCTTTAAGGCCCCTTTAGGTCGCGCTAGCCCCCATCAATTATCGCCGAGCCAACGCTGCTTCGGATTCAGCCATCAGGCCTGCAATGATCTCAGCCGCAGGCTCTTCCTGCTTGACCATACCAACCGATTGCCCGGCCATAATCGAGCCATTTTCAACATCGCCATCGATCACCGCACGGCGTAAAGCCCCTGCCCAATAGCGTTCAATCTGAAGCTGGGCCTCCATCATCTCAACCGAGTTGGAATCCAGCAAAGCCGCCACTTCGCGTTGTTTGGCGGTAAATTCATCCGTACCCTTATTCTTCAGCGCACGCACCGGAATCACGGGCAAACGCGCATCAACCTGAACGCTCGAAACCGCATCACGGGCATTGGCGCGGAAGAATGCTTTCTTGAAATCCGGGTGGGCAATACTCTCTGTCGCACAGGCAAAACGCGTGCCCAATTGAACGCCAACAGCGCCCATTTCGAGATATCCGGCAATCGCTTCACCGCGGCCAATGCCGCCGGCCACAAACACCAGGTGATCTTCCGCCAGCGCCGGCAGGAATTCCTGCGCCAGCACGCTGGTGGACACCGGGCCAATATGGCCGCCGGCTTCCGAGCCTTCGATCACCAGCGCATCGGCGCCGGAACGGAACAGCTTTTTGGCCAGCGCAATTGTCGGTGCAAAAACAATCACTTTCGCCCCAAAAGCCTTGATCGCTTCCACGCTGCCCTTGGGCGGAATGCCGCCTGCCAGCACCACATGGGTCACGCCATGCTTCTTACAAACCTCAATCAAATCAAAGATATCAGGATGCATGGTAATGAGGTTCACACCGAAGGGCTTATCCGTCAGCTCCTTGGTGGCAGCGATCTCAGCATCCAGCAGATCGGGGGTCATGGCGCCGCAGGCAATGACACCAAAACCACCGCCATTGGAGATCGCCGCCACCAGATTACGTTCCGAAACCCAGCTCATCGCACCGCAGAGAATGGCATGTTCCGTGCCAAGGAATTCCGCACCGCGGCGCATCAGTTCATGGGTTTTGGGATAAAGGGTCATGGATCGCATCTTCTCAAATAAGGGTTTGCCGCCCTACCTAGCCTGAGCGCGACCGGCAAGCCGCAAGCAATGAGAAGCTGCATCATGCGCGCTGCATTAAATCGCATATAACGATTATAGTTACGTGTTTAATCGGTTTTACCGAAATCATGAACTCTCCTACATCTGTTTTCATCAACCAGAGGAGTGATCTCATGGATAATGGAAATTCAGGCGGCAAATGTCCCGTCATGCACGGAAACCTGCCAAAAACCGCGCTGACCACAGCATTCGGCGCGCCCGTCGTCGATAATCAGAACAGCTACACGGCAGGGCCGCGTGGTCCGCTGCTGATGCAAGATGTGTGGCTCCTGGAAAAACTCGCCAACCTTAACCGTGAAGTCATTCCCGAACGGCGGATGCATGCCAAGGGTTCAGGCGCATTTGGCACTTTTCGCGTTACCAAAGACATCACCCGCTATACCCGTGCGAAATTCCTGTCCGAAGTGGGCAAGGAAACCGAAATGTTCGCCCGTTTCACCACTGTTGCGGGTGAACGCGGCGCGGCTGATGCCGAACGGGATATTCGCGGTTTTGCACTGAAATTCTACACTGAAGAAGGCAATTGGGACCTTGTCGGTAATAATACGCCTGTCTTCTTCCTGCGCGATCCGCGCAAATTCCCTGACCTCAACAAGGCAGTAAAGCGCGATCCCAAAACCAATATGCGTTCGGCCACGAATAATTGGGATTTCTGGACCCTGCTCCCTGAAGCATTCCATCAGGTTACGATTGTCATGTCTGATCGTGGCATCCCCAAAAGCTATCGCCACATGCACGGCTTTGGCAGCCACACTTACAGCTTCATCAATAGTGCCAATGAACGGTTCTGGGTGAAATTTCACTTTAAGACCCAGCAAGGCATTGAAAATCTTACGGATGAAGAAGCAGCAGCCGTGGTGGCAGCGGACCGTGAATCCAATCAGCGTGACCTGTTCGACGCGATTGAACGTGATGACTTCCCCAAATGGACCATGTATATTCAGGTGATGAATGAAGAAGAGGCAGCGACCTGCGGCTTCCATCCCTTCGACCTCACCAAAATCTGGCCCAAAGCAGATTACCCGCTGATTGAAGTCGGCGAATTCGAACTGAACCGGAATGCTGAAAACTACTTTCAGGATGTCGAACAGAGCGCCTTTGCACCTTCCAACACGGTGCCGGGAATTTCTTTCTCACCTGACAAAATGCTGCAGGCCCGCCTCTTCGCTTATGCCGATGCGCAGCGTTATCGTCTGGGCGTGAATTACCATCAGATCCCGGTTAATGCGCCGCGTTGCCCGGTCATGACCAATCACCGCGATGGAATGGGCCGGATGGATGGCAATTATGGCTCTTTGCCACATTACCAGCCGAACAGCTTTGGCCAGTGGCTTGAGCAACCGGAATATCGCGAGCCTCCGATGAAAATCGACGGCAACGCCGATTTCTGGAACTTCCGTGAAGATGATGACGATTACTTCAGCCAACCCCGCGCATTGTTCAACCTGATGAGCAATGAGCAAAAGCAGGTCCTGTTTGACAACACAGCACGTGCGATGGGTGATGCGCTCGACTTCATCAAGCAGCGGCACATCAACAACTGCACCCGGTGCCACCCGGACTATGGTGCAGGCGTTGCCAAGGCCCTTGGTATGGAAGCGCCATCGGCTGAAATGCTGGAAGGGGTCAGCCCGGATCTCGCTGAAGCACTGTAAAGGTTCGAACCATAGGCCAAAGCCAGTGCTCCGCTGGCTTTGGCTTATAACTCTTCGCGCCCTTGCTCCCTCATCGGCGCGAAGAGTTCTTTCTTAATTTTCGTGCTTCTTCAATTCATCGCCCTGAAGGGTGACGACATGCAGAAGATTGGTGGCGCCCGGTGTACCAAACGGAACACCAGCCAGCACGATCAATTTATCAGTCGCATCACCAAAGCCATGGCGCAAAGCCATACGCTTGCCCTTGGCGATCATCTCTTCAAAGCTGCCAATATCCTTGGTTATCACTGGATAGGCCCCCCACAGCAGCGCTGTGCGGCGAGCAGTCACGGCAGAGGGCGTCAGCACCATCACTGGCACGGAAGGCCGTTCGCGGACCACCCGCCGTGCGGAAGCCCCACTGGCCGTGAAAGTCACAATAGCGCGAATCGGCACAGTATCGGCAATCGTCATGCAGGCATGGGAAAGCGCATCAGCCGTTGTCGCGTCAGGCGGTGTTTCCAGAAAACGCACGCGCTGTTTGAAATCGTCGCTGCGTTCAACCTGGGCCGCGATACGATCCATCATCAGGACCGCTTCTTCCGGCCAGTCACCAGCGGCCGTTTCAGCCGACAGCATCACCGCATCAGCACCATCATAGACAGCGTTGGCGACGTCTGACACTTCGGCGCGGGTGGGTGATGGGCTTTCAATCATGGACTCAAGCATTTGAGTCGCCACGATGACCGGCTTGCCAAGCGTGCGTGAGAAATTGACGATGCGCTTCTGCAGCGGCGGGACTTCTTCAGGGTTCAATTCCACCCCAAGGTCCCCACGCGCAACCATCACACCATCGGACAATTCGATAATTTCATTGAGTCGTTTGATCGCCTGCGGCTTCTCAATCTTGGCGCAGAGCGAGCCGTAACCGCCCATCAATTTGCGCGCTTCGGCGATGTCTTCCGGGCGCTGAACGAAGGACAGGCCGATCCAGTCAGCGCCGTGCTCAATCGCAAAGGTCAGATCGCGGCGATCTTTTTCTGTCAGAGCCGGAATCGGCACTTCAGCATCAGGGACATTCACCCCCTTACGGTTGGAAATCACCCCGCCAACTTCAGCCGTGCAATGAATCGCATCGGGCGTCGCTTCACGCACACGCATACGAATCTTGCCATCGTTAATCAGCAGACGGTGGCCTTTTTCGAGCAGAC
Source organism: Altericroceibacterium indicum (assembly GCF_009828105.1). Lineage (GTDB taxonomy): Bacteria > Pseudomonadota > Alphaproteobacteria > Sphingomonadales > Sphingomonadaceae > Altericroceibacterium > Altericroceibacterium indicum. Next base: position 214,278 of record NZ_WTYQ01000005.1, on the reverse strand, counting down.
CAAACAATTCAGGATGGGGAAGCTGGACACGGGTTGCATCGCCAGGTTCTGGATTGCGATCTAGCGTGAAGCGCGCACCGTGGGCGATGAGCGCCTTGCCATCCTTGAATTCGCCAACCCGCAACTTCGGCCCTTGCAGATCGCACAAAATCGCGATCGGGCGCTGGAATTCCTTCTCGAGCGCGCGAATCGCCTCAAAGCTCTTTTCATGGATCGAATGATCACCATGACTCATATTAAGGCGGAAAGCGTCAGCGCCTGCGCGCACAAGCCGCCTGAGCATTTCGGGATCACTGCTTGCGGGGCCAACAGTAGCGAGAATTTTGACCTTACGGTCACGCGGTTGAAATTTTGCCATGACCCACGCCTATGGCATAGCAATGAGACAAGACAAGGACCAAAAATGACCAAAGTGAATGATCCGCTGGATGAATTGCCCGATCAGGTGGCCGCAGAGGCTTTTCGGAGGCTTGTCCGCCATCTGCGCCATCGCCATGATGCACAGAATATTGATCTTATGGGACTCTCCGGCTTTTGCCGTAACTGCCTGGCTGACTGGATTCGCGAAGCGGGAGCCGATGTTGATAAGGCCACGGCCCGCGAAATCATTCACGGTATGCCGATGGATGAATGGAAAGACCGCTATCAAACGCCCGCAACCGCGGAACAGCTCGCCCGAATGGAAGCGAGTGTGAAACGAAACACGCCCAAATGATGCTCATGGTGGGTAAAATTCCGGGGATGGGTTCACCATTGCCCGGCACAGCGCTATCACGCCGCCCCAATTGATTCTCGAATATTCCTGGAGTTACCCCGATGGCCGAAGCCCATGACGACCGCCTGCGTCTTCTCATTGAACGCATTGAGCGACTTGAAGAAGAAAAGAAGGGCATTTCTGACGATATTCGCGACGTTTACGCTGAAGCCAAAGCCGTCGGCTATGATCCCAAGATCATGCGCCAGGTGGTCCGCCTGCGCAAAATGAAGCCCGATGACCGCAATGAGATGGAAACCATTCTCGATACTTACAAAGCAGCGCTTGGCATCTCATAAATTCTGTTTCGAACTTCTCTGTCAGGCATTACGCTCAACAGAGAAGTTTATAACAGATTAAGAGGATGAAAGTATGGCCAGCCCCTGGAGCGACAACTCGCACAGCGACCGCATGATTGTTACCACCACGACCGCGATTGAAGGACGCCCGGTGCGCGATTATCTCGGCGTGGTGACGGGTGAAGTGATTGTTGGTGCGAACCTGTTTCGCGACATATTTGCATCCATCACCGATCTTGTTGGCGGCCGCTCGGGCAAATATGAAGAAGTGCTGGCCCGCGCCCGCAAGGAAGCCATCGCTGAAATGCAAAGCGAAGCGAAAGCCTTGGGCGGCAATGCGGTGGTGGGCGTCGATATTGACTATGAAGTCCTGGGCCAGAATGGGTCTATGCTGATGGTCAGCGTTTCGGGCACCGCCGTCATCGTCTAAACCAGCTTCAAAACCTTGCTTTTCTGGCCAGTGTTGCCCTTTAGGCGCTCTGCGGTGTAAAGGCAGCAACCGCGAGAGGGTAAGCCGCGTGACGTGGCTGGCCCGGACATACAATTTCGAAGGTTCCCATGGCAGGCCATTCCAAGTTCAAAAATATCATGCACCGCAAGGGCGCGCAGGATAAAAAGCGCTCCGCGATGTTCTCCAAACTTTCCCGCGAAATTACCGTCGCGGCCAAAATGGGCATGCCCGACCCGGATATGAATCCGCGTCTGCGCGCTGCGATCAACGCAGCCAAAGCGCAATCCATGCCCAAGGATAATATTCAACGCGCGATCGACAAGGCGTCGGCCAATGAAGGCGATGAATATGAAGAAATCCGCTATGAAGGCTACGGTCCCGGCGGCGTTGCGCTGATCGTTGAAGCGCTGACCGACAACCGCAACCGCACTGCCACCAATGTGCGCACCGCATTCTCCAAGAATGGCGGCAACCTTGGTGCATCGGGCGCAGTGAGCCATGGTTTTGAACGCCTCGGCCTGATCGTCTATCCGGCATCTGTTGGCGACGAAGAAAAGGTTCTTGAAGCCGCGATGGAAGCAGGTGCTGACGATATTCAGTCCGGCGATGACGAGCATGAAATCTGGACTGCCGCTGAAGATCTGCACGGTGTTGCCAGCACGCTGGAGAAATCACTGGGCGAAGCCGAAACTGTTAAGCTCGCATGGAAGCCCAACCTCACCGTTGATGTAGCAGAAGGCGATGCGCAGACCCTGTTCAAGCTGATCGACGCGCTTGATGATGATGACGATGTGCAGACCGTTTGGGGCAATTACGAAGTCTCCGACGAAGTGATGGAGAAGCTCGGTTAAGAACTGGCACGCCTCGTGCTGATTCTTGGACTTGATCCTTCTCTGACATGTACCGGATGGGGCGTGGTGCGGGTCGATGGCCCGCGCCTTTCCCATGTGGCCAATGGCCAGGTGTCCACCAATGCCAAATCTCCAATGCCAGAGCGTTTGCTGCATCTCCATGATGCGTTGATCGCGGTGATCGAGACTTACAAGCCCGATCGGGCAGCGGTGGAAGAGGTGTTCGTTAATAAGAACCCGCAATCCACCCTGAAGCTTGCCCATGCGCGCGGCGCAGTTCTGACCGCCTGCGGGCGAATGAGCCTTCCGGTGAATGAACATTCTACCCGGCTCGTCAAAAAAGCTGTGGTCGGCACCGGCGCGGCTGAAAAACAGCAAGTGCAGGCCATGCTGAAAATCCTGCTTCCGCTGGCCAAAGTGTCTGGCTCGGATGCAGCCGATGCGTTGGCGGTGGCCATAGCGGATGCTCATCTGAAAGGGTAATGACATGTATCTCGTCGTGTTTCGCAATCGCAAGCGCGCCGATCTCGACCCGATTGCTTATGAGGCAGAGAATCTCCGCATGGAGCAACTGGCACTTGCAAGCCCCGGATTTCTGGCGCTTAAGGCCTACACTGCCGATGACGGCGAAGTGGTGACGATCAGTGAATGGATGAGCGAGGAACATGCGCGCCAGTGGGGTGCCCATGCCGAACATCGCATTGCCCAGCACCACGGTCGGGAACGCTATTACGAAAGCTATACGCTCTTTGCCTGCCCTGATCCGCGCATCCACCAGTTCAACCGGTCACAAGATTCCTAGGACATTTCATGAGTATCACCCTCTACGGCATCCCCAATTGCGACACTGTCAAAAAGGCCCGCAAATGGCTCGAAGCGGAAGGTATTGAATATACCTTTCACGATTACAAAAAGGATGGTGCCGATGGGGACCGCCTGAAAGACTGGACCGATGCCAAAGGCTGGGAAGTATTCGTCAATCGCCGTGGCACCACCTTCAAGAAGCTTCCCGAAGAGCAGAAGGCCAATCTCAATCAGCCCATGGCCATCGCGCTGATGCAGGAGCACACCTCCATGATCAAGCGCCCGGTGGTGGAATATGATGGCGGCCTGCTGGTCGGCTTTGACAAGGCTGAATGGGCCAAGGAACTGAAGTAACACACAGGCTGCGTCCATTGATGTCACCCGGAGACCATTCCGAGGTGACATCAGCGGCGCAGGCTTAATCCTTACGCCATGCCGTGAAGATGTAATTCAGCGACAGATCGTCAGACAAATGCAGCCCCTTCATCGGGCTAAAGGCGATTCCTTTAGGGGCGCTGGTTTCCAACCCTGCCTCTGCCAGTAAATCTACAAATTCTTCCGGTGTGATGAAATCTTCCCAATGATGCGTGCCCCTCGGCACAGCGCCAATGGCCTCCGCAGCCTTGACCAATAGCCAGCGCGATGCAGGTGTCCGGTTGGGTGTGGAGAGCACCATCAACCCATCTGGCGCAAGGCGCGCAGCCAGCTCGCCCACAAAGGCGCGCTTATCAGCCACATGTTCAATCACCTCCATTGAAGTGACAAGATCGAACTGACCCAGCCCCAATTGCCCCAACTCGCCGTGGCGATAGATGATAGGCAGTTGCGACCCTTGCGCATGGGCGCTCGCCGCAGCAATATTTTCTGCCGCCGCATCTACACCCGTCACCGTGGCCCCCAGGCGCGCAAGCGGTTCGCAGAGCAAGCCTGCCCCGCAGCCGACATCCACGGCACTTTTGCCCAAAAGCGGGCGAATACTCTCAGGATCACCGCCCCAGTGCAGATCGATAGACTCGCGAATGAAAGACAGCCTGACCGGGTTCAGCTTGTGGAGCATGGCGGAAGATCCTTGCGGATTCCACCAGTCAGCAGCAAGAGCACCAAAATGTTGGGCCTCTTCAGGACGGATTGTTTCAGACTGGACAGTTGCATTGCTCATTCCACAGCCTTAACAGCGCGCGAGTATCCGCACCAGCAGGAGAAGGCGCGAATTGGCCCGTATCGTAATGAAATTCGGTGGCACCTCTATGGCAGGCAGCGAACGTATTCGCCGCGTAGCCAATATTGTGCGCCGTCAACAAGCTGCCGGACATGAAGTTGCGGTGGTCGTCTCTGCCATGGCTGGCGAGACAGACCGTCTGGTAAACTTCTGCCGTGAAGCCAACGCTCTCTATGACCCGGCTGAATATGACGTGGTCGTGTCGAGCGGTGAGCAGGTCACATCCGGCCTGCTCGCGCTCACCTTGCAGAGCATGGGTTGCAAGGCCCGCAGCTGGCTTGGCTGGCAATTGCCGATGAAAACCGTTGAAGCCCATGCAAAAGCACGGGTGGATGAAATCGATTCAGAAGCTCTGATTGCAGCCATGCAATCCGGCCAGATCGCCGTGATTCCCGGCTTTCAGGGTGTGTCTGATGAAAATCGTATCACCACTATGGGGCGCGGCGGCTCGGACACATCAGCCGTTGCCATTGCCGCAGCGGTGAAGGCAGATCGCTGCGACATCTACACCGATGTCGATGGTGTCTACACCACCGATCCGCGCATCGTGGCCAAAGCCCGCAAACTCAAATATGTCACTTACGAGGAAATGCTCGAACTGGCCTCTGTAGGCGCCAAGGTTCTGCAGACCCGTTCGGTCAGCCTCGCTATGAAGGAGAATGTGCGCGTTCAGGTGCTTTCCTCCTTCATTGATGAAAATGCCCCTCTGGCCGATGAAATTCCCGGCACGATGATCGTCTCTGACGACGAAATGGAAGAATTGCATATGGAACGTCAGCTTGTCACCGGAATCGCCCATGACAGAAACGAAGCGCGCATCGTTCTGACGCGCGTGCCGGATAAACCCGGTGCGGTCTCCTCTGTCTTCGGCCCGCTGGCTGAAGCGTCGATCAATGTCGATATGATTATCCAGAATGTCGGCCGCGATAAGGGTGAAACCGACGTTACCTTCACCGTGCCACAGGCGGATCTTGCCCGCGCACAGGCCCTGCTTGAAGACAAGCGCGATGCCATCGGCTTCAACCGCATCATCACCGATGCACATGTTGCCAAGGTGAGCGTGGTGGGTGTCGGCATGAAGAGCCATGCAGGTGTGGCCGCAACCATGTTCAAAGCACTCGCTGAGCGCGGCATCAATGTGCAGGCGATCAGCACATCCGAAATCAAGGTTTCGGTGCTGATTGACGAAGATGAAGTTGAACTGGCTGTTCGCGTCCTTCACACAGCCTATGGGCTGGACCGCGTGGATGATACCGTAGCCTAAGGGCACAGATCACGACGCAACACACTTTTAAAAGCCCTTCATGCTCCACGCATGGGGGGCTTTTGCTTTTGGCATTGCGGGTTAAGAATACACTTCATGAATGCACCTTCTTTTCCCGAAATCCGCTATCTGCTCAGCGAGAGCGACCTGATAGCTGCGCAACGCGCCTGGTGGGCCGGAGCCATCCGCTGGCAGAATATGCTGATCGTCGCCGGCGTCATGTGGGCAATCTATGCCATCATCCTCATCGGAATTGAAATTTACTCTGATGAGACGCCGGAGATTGCCGTACTGATTACCATGGTGCCTGTGGCGATTATCGCCACTTTGGTCATCATTCTGGTGAGTTACATTCAGGCTAAGTGGCGCGCCAAACGCGCCTATCGAGAGCATAAGGCTTTGTCAGAAGAGCTGACGTTGCGCTGGAACGATGAAACGCTGTCCTTCACCTTGATAAATGGCTCAACGCACTATCCTTGGGGTGATTTTCACTGCTGGCTGGATGGGCCAGAGACCTTACTCCTCTACCAAACGCACGCCCTATTCAATCCGCTTCCCAAACACGCTCTGCCGCCAGGTGCGGTGCACGCCATCATCAGCCGCCTGCGCGACGCCGGTGTGCCGGAACGTGAACGTTTCGGCTTCATCCGTTATAGCGGATGAAGCCTTTGAACAGCTGTCAGGAATTGGCAGCCGCTTGTAAACGTTCGCGGGCAGTAGCTTCGCCGATCAGCGGGAGCATGGCTTTCATATCAGGACCGTGATCCAGCCCGGTCAGCGCCTGACGCAACGGCAGGAACAGTGCCTTACCCTTGCGGCCTGTTTGCTCCTTGAGCGCCTGTGTCAGTGTACCCCAAGGCTCATCGCCCCAAGTAAGTGCTTCGGCGGCTTGGGCGAGGAATAGCTTGGTGTCGGCATCAAATGGGGGCTGATTGATCGGGCCTGTGACCAGTGTCCACCATTCGGCCACATCAGAAACAGTGCCAAGGTTAGGCCTCACCGCTTCCCAACCTTTCGCATCCATGCCTTCAGGTAGGCGCTCTGACACCGCATCATAAGGCATTTGATGGACGATGGCCGTGTTTACACGCTGCAGATCATCGTCATCAAACTTGGCCGGAGCGCGACCAAATGTGCTGAGATCAAAGCTCTCAATCAAAACCTTGCGATCAAGGACAGGTTCAACCGGCTGCGATGTACCAAGCCTTGCCAGCATGGCGATAATCGCTTCCGGCTCGATCCCGTTTTCCCGCATCGCATCGCAACCAAGTGAGCCAAGCCGCTTGGACAGTTTGCCTTCGCGTCCTACCAAAAGCGCTTCATGCGCAAAGCGCGGAGGTGCAGCATGAAGCGCGGTAAACATCTGAATTTGAACGGCAGTGTTGGAAACATGGTCTTCACCGCGCAAGATGTCAGTGACCCCCATTTCAATATCATCCACTGCGCTTGGCAGCATATAAAGCCATGAGCCATCAGCGCGCATTATGACCGGATCAGAAAGCTGCGCCGGGTCAAATTTCTGGTCTCCGCGAATGCCGTCTTCCCATGTGATCATCTCTTCATGGTCAAGCTTGAAACGCCAATGGGGGGCAATGCCCTCAGCTTCCTTGGCGGCCCGCTCATCCTCTGTCAGGGAAAGAGCAGCGCGATCATAGATTGGCGGCATACCGCGCCCGAGCTGAATCTTGCGCTTGATATCCAGCTCCTGCGAGCTTTCATAACAAGGATATATCCGGCCTGCGGCCTGCAATGTTTCGAAAGCAGCCTGATAATGGGCAAGCCGGTCAGACTGACGCTCCTCCCCATCATAGGACAGGCCCAGCCATGCCAGGTCAGTACGGATGGCTTCCACGTAACGCTCTTCGCTACGTTCCTGATCGGTATCGTCGATCCGCAGCAGAAAGCGCCCCCCATGTTTTTGCGCCAGCATCCAATTGTGGAGAGCTGTGCGGATATTGCCGACATGAAGGCGGCCAGTGGGCGACGGGGCGAAGCGGGTTACGATGGACATAAAACAGCGCCTAGCCCTGCCCTCCGCGCCCGGCAAGACAGAGCGAACATCAGACACAAAAAACCCCGCCGGATCGCTCCGGCGGGGTGATTGTGGTCAGAAGATCAGAGTGGCTTATGCGTCGTCGTCAGGTGTTGCCGCTTCGCCTTCGTCACTCTGCTGGAGATATTCGCCAGCATCAGCATCAAGACCGTGCGTTGCACCTTCCATGCGGGCCAGCGGATCATCGCCGATGGCCGCTTCAGCCCCCTGCTTCAACTCAGCTTGATGCTCTTCCTCTGCCGTTTCGGCGGCAATCAACGCTTCCTGCATCTTCTGATACTGGGCGCGAATGGCAGCGTCACGACCGGAAGCGGCCACGCGGATGCGGTTCATACCCGCGCCGGTACCGGCAGGGATGAGACGACCCACAATGACGTTTTCCTTGAGGCCAATCAGGGAATCCTTCTTACCTTCAACCGAAGCCTGCGTCAGAACGCGGGTGGTTTCCTGGAAAGAAGCGGCAGAAATGAAGCTGCGGGTTTGCAGCGAAGCCTTGGTGATCCCGAGAAGGATCGGCTTGCCTTCAGCCGGCTGCTTACCGCGGCCAAGCTTGGCATTCACTTCCAGCATTTCTTCCAGATCGACCTGTTCAGCTGGCAGAAGCGTGGTGTCACCACCATTGGTGATTTCAACCTTCTGCAGCATCTGGCGAACGATCACTTCAATGTGCTTATCGTTGATCTTCACGCCCTGCAGACGATAGACTTCCTGGATTTCAGCCACGAGATATTCAGCCAGAGCCTCGATACCGAGAACTTCGAGAATATCATGTGGGTTCGGGCTGCCAGAGATAAGCGTATCGCCCTTCTTGACGAAGTCGCCTTCCTGAACGTCGATCACCTTGGTCTTGGGGATCAGATATTCTACTGGATCACCCTCTTCCGGGACAATCGCGATCTTACGCTTCGCCTTGTAATCGCGGACGAATTCAATCCGGCCGGAAATCTTGGCGATAACCGCATTGTCCTTCGGGATACGTGCTTCGAAGAGTTCCGCAACGCGTGGCAGACCACCGGTAATATCACGGGTCTTGGCAGCTTCACGGCTGGCACGAGCCAGAATGTCGCCTGCTTCAACCTGCTGACCATCTTCGATGGAAAGCGTTGTGCCCGGAGCCAGCATATACCGTGCTGCTTCACTCTCGTCGGAACCTTCGTTCAGAAGAGTAAGGCGCGGACGCAGATCTTCCTTCTTGGCCCGGCCGCTTGCGCGATATTCGATGACGACGCGCTGGGTCATACCCGTTGCTTCGTCAGTCCGCTCTTCCATAGTCTTGCCTTCAGCAAGATCCTGATAGCGCACGACACCCGACTGTTCAGTGATGATCGGTAGAGTGAACGGATCCCACTCAGCCAGACGATCGCCTTCCTTCACCTTCGCCCCATCCTCGAACATGAGCATGGTACCATAAGGCAGACGGTGAATAGCACGTTCACGGCCTTCGGCATCGATGATGACCATTTCGCCGTTACGGGCCAGCGACAGACGACGGCCACGCTTATCAACGATAGTCGGCATGTCACGGTATTCCACCGTACCATCCGAAATCGATTCAAGATGCGAGGTTTCGTTGAGCTGAGCTGCACCACCAATATGGAAGGTACGCATGGTGAGCTGCGTGCCCGGTTCACCGATGGACTGCGCAGCGATAACGCCGACAGCTTCACCGATATTCACCGTTGTACCACGCGCAAGATCACGCCCGTAGCACTTGCCGCAAACGCCCTGCGTTGCTTCGCATACCAGAGGTGAACGGATCTGTGCGCTCTGCACTTCAGCCGCTTCGATTTCAGCCACCATCGCTTCGTCAAGCAGAGTGCCCGACTTCACAATGACTTCGCCGGTCGCTGCGTTGACGATATCTTCAGCCGTGGTGCGACCAAGAATACGTTCACCCAGCGATGCGATCACCGAACCGCCCTGAATAATGGCCCGCATTTCCAGCGAATTGCTGGTCTTGCAGTCTTCTTCAACGATCACGCAATCCTGCGATACATCAACCAGACGGCGAGTCAGGTAACCCGAGTTTGCCGTTTTAAGAGCCGTATCGGCGAGCCCCTTACGGGCGCCGTGGGTGGAGTTGAAGTATTCAAGAACGGTCAGACCTTCCTTGAAGTTCGAGATGATCGGCGTTTCAATGATTTCACCTGATGGCTTGGCCATCAGACCACGCATACCACCAAGCTGCTTCATCTGGGCCGGGGAACCACGGGCACCAGAGTGGCTCATCATGTAGATCGAGTTGATCTGCGCTTCACGGCCATTCTCGTCCTTCGGACGCGCCTTCAGGTCTTCCATCATGGCATTCGCAACCTGGTCACCGCAACGGCTCCAGGCATCGATCACCTTGTTGTATTTTTCCTGCTGGGTGATGAAACCGTCCTGATACTGCTGCTCATAATCGGCAACCAGCGTCTTGGTCTGTTCGATCATTTCGACCTTCGATTCAGGGATGATCATGTCATCCTTACCGAAGGAAATGCCCGCACGGCACGCATGGCGGAAGCCCAGGCTCATGATCGCGTCGGCGAACAGAACCGTGTCCTTCTGGCCCGTGTGACGATAGACCTGATCGATCACGTCCCCAATGTCCTTCTTGGTCAGGACGCGGTTGATGACTTCAAACGGCACTGTGTGCTTCTTAGGCAGACATTCACCGATCAGCATACGACCCGGCGTCGTCTGAACGCGCATCATATACTGATTGCCGTTCTCATCCGTCTGCGGAACCCGCGTCGTGATCGAAGAATGCAGTGTCACCGCACCGACATGAAGCGCCTGATGCACTTCCTTCATGTCGCTCAGCACCTTGCCTTCACCTGGTTCGCCAGCGCGATCCATTGACAGGTAATAAAGGCCCAGCACCATGTCCTGTGAAGGCACGATGATCGGCTTACCATTGGCAGGTGACAGGATGTTGTTGGTCGACATCATCAGCACACGTGCTTCAAGCTGGGCTTCCAGCGAAAGCGGCACGTGAACAGCCATCTGGTCACCATCGAAGTCGGCGTTGAAGGCCGAGCAGACCAGCGGGTGAAGCTGGATCGCCTTACCTTCGATCAGAACGGGTTCGAACGCCTGAATGCCGAGACGGTGAAGCGTTGGTGCGCGGTTGAGCATCACCGGATGTTCACGGATCACTTCATCAAGGATGTCCCAGACTTCCTTGCGCTCCTTTTCGACCCATTTCTTGGCCTGTTTCAGGGTCATGGAAAGACCCTTGGCATCAAGGCGAGCGTAAATGAACGGCTTGAACAGTTCGAGCGCCATCTTCTTTGGCAGGCCGCACTGATGAAGCTTCAATTCCGGACCGGTCACGATCACGGAACGACCCGAATAGTCAACGCGCTTACCCAGAAGGTTCTGACGGAAACGTCCCTGCTTGCCCTTGAGCATGTCAGACAGCGACTTCAGCGGACGCTTATTCGCACCCGTGATGACCCGGCCACGGCGGCCGTTATCGAACAATGCGTCAACCGATTCCTGCAACATGCGCTTTTCGTTACGGACGATGATGTCCGGCGCACGCAGTTCCATCAAACGCTTGAGGCGGTTGTTGCGGTTGATCACACGGCGATAGAGATCATTGAGATCCGAGGTTGCGAAACGGCCACCATCGAGCGGCACCAGTGGGCGCAGTTCAGGCGGGATAACCGGCACAACTTCGAGGATCATCCATTCCGGGCGGTTGCCGGATTCAATGAAGCTTTCTACAACCTTGAGACGCTTGATGATCTTCTTCGGCTTCAGGGCAGACTTGGTTTCAGCCAGTTCCTTCAGCAGATCTTCGCGTTCCTGCTCCAGATCGAGATCCATGAGCATGATCTTGACCGCTTCGGCACCGATGCCAGCGGAGAAGGCTTCTTCGCCATATTCGTCCTGCGCGTCGAGCAGTTCGTCTTCGGTCAGCAACTGGAATTTTTCGAGCGGGGTCATGCCCGGCTCAATCACCACATAGCTTTCGAAATAGAGCACGCGCTCAAGCTGCTTGAGCTGCATATCCAGCAGAAGACCGATGCGTGACGGCAAGGACTTCAGATACCAGATATGGGCAACCGGAGCGGCGAGTTCGATATGGCCCATCCGTTCACGGCGGACCTTGGTCACGGTGACTTCAACGCCGCATTTTTCGCAGACAACGCCCTTATACTTCATGCGCTTGTACTTGCCGCACAGGCATTCGTAATCCTTTACCGGCCCGAAAATGCGGGCGCAGAAAAGGCCATCACGTTCCGGCTTGAAGGTCCGGTAATTGATGGTTTCAGGCTTCTTGATTTCGCCGAAAGACCAGCTGCGAATACGCTCAGGACTCGCGATTCCGATCTGGATTTGATCGAAAGTCTCGGTCTTGGCGATCTGGTTCGTGAATTTGCTCAGTTCATTCATTTTTCACATCCCTCGCGGGTGAAATAGGTATTGCGGAAGGTAGGATGGCGGCCCCGGACAGGGCCGCCCAAATCCCTTATTCCGCTGCCTTCGGCAGAGCGTCGTCGTCACCATCGTCAATCGATGAGAGTTCGACATTGAGACCGAGAGAACGCATTTCCTTGACGAGCACGTTGAAGCTTTCCGGGATACCCGCTTCAAACGTATCATCGCCCTTGACGATCGCTTCATAGACCTTGGTACGGCCGACCACGTCATCCGACTTCACCGTCAGCATTTCCTGCAAGGTGTAAGCGGCGCCGTATGCCTGAAGTGCCCAGACTTCCATTTCCCCGAAGCGCTGACCACCAAACTGCGCCTTACCACCCAGCGGCTGCTGTGTGACAAGCGAGTATGGACCGATCGAACGGGCATGGATCTTGTCATCAACAAGGTGATGGAGCTTCAGCATGTAGATGTAGCCCACGGTAACCTTACGGTCGAAGGCTTCACCTGTACGGCCATCGAGCAGAGTAACCTGACCCGATGTGTCATACCCTGCCAGGCTGAGCATTTCCGAAACGTCCGCTTCACGGGCACCATCGAAGACCGGAGTGCCCATCGGCACACCATTCTTCAGATTGCCAGCCAGTTCAACAATCTCAGCAGCCGAGCGGTTTTCGATATCCGCGTGATAATGTTCGCCATAAACATATTTCAGACGATCGACGACCGCGGTTGGTGGCGCAGCGGTTTCCGGATCAGGATTGGCCTGGCGCCATTCCTCAAGCGAAGCCTGCACCATCTTGCCAAGACCACGCGCTGCAAGACCCAGATGGGTTTCGAAGATCTGACCAACGTTCATGCGCGACGGCACACCCAATGGGTTGAGCACGATGTCAACCGGTGTCCCGTCTTCCATGAACGGCATGTCTTCTTCAGGCAGAATGCGGCTGATAACACCCTTGTTACCATGACGGCCGGCCATCTTGTCGCCCGGTTGCAGCTTACGCTTCACCGCCACGAAGACCTTGACCATCTTGAGAACGCCCGGTGCCAGTTCGTCACCACGTTCCAGCTTTTCACGGCGATCTTCGAACTTGTCACGGATGCGCTTCACCGTCTCGTCATAGTCAGCTTTGACGGCTTCGAGCTGGGCCTGCATGTTGTCATCGGCCACCGCGAATTTGAACCATTCGTGGCGATCGACTGTTTCCAGCAGTTCTTCCGTGATGACATCGCCCTTCTTGATCCCCTTGGGCGCTGCGCTGATCGTCTGACCAAGCAGCATTTCCTGAAGGCGGTTATAGGTCGCACGGTTGAGAATGGCGCGTTCGTCTTCGCTATCCTTCTTGAGGCGTTCAATCTCCTCATTCTGAATGGCACGCGTACGGTCATCAATTTCGATACCATGACGGTTGAAGACACGCACTTCGACGATCGTACCGGCAACACCGGGTGGCAGACGCAGGGACGTATCACGCACGTCGCTGGCTTTTTCACCGAAGATGGCGCGCAGAAGCTTTTCTTCCGGCGTCATCGGGCTTTCACCCTTCGGCGTGATCTTGCCGACCAGAATATCACCCGGATGCACTTCTGCCCCGATATAAACGATACCCGCTTCGTCGAGGCTGCGCAGGGCTTCCTCACCGACATTGGGAATATCGCGCGTGATATCTTCCGGCCCAAGCTTCGTATCGCGAGCCATGACTTCAAACTCTTCGATATGGATCGAAGTGAAGACGTCATCCTTAACGATCCGCTCGGAGATCAGGATACTATCTTCGTAATTGTAGCCATTCCAGGGCATGAAGGCGACGAGGCTGTTCCGGCCAAGAGCCAGTTCACCCATATCGGTTGACGGGCCGTCAGCGATGATATCGCCAGCTTCCACATAATCACCGACATTCACCAGCGGACGCTGGTTGATGCAGGTATCCTGGTTCGAACGCTGGAACTTTTCGAGCGTGTAAATATCCACACCCGGATTGCCCGCTTCGATTTCGCCGCTGGCACGGATCACGATACGCGTCGCATCGACCTGATCGACGATACCGGCCCGTTTAGCCGAAATAGCCGCCCCGGAATCGCGGGCCACAGTGGCTTCCATGCCGGTTCCGACGAACGGCGCTTCAGCATTCACGAGAGGCACAGCCTGACGTTGCATGTTGGAACCCATGAGCGCGCGGTTGGCGTCATCGTTTTCCAGGAATGGAATAAGCGATGCAGCAACCGAAACGAGCTGCTTGGGGCTGACGTCCATCAGCGTCACCTGCTCACGCGGAGCCATGGCGAATTCGCCATTCTGACGGGTGGAAACCAGCTCTTCAACAAAGCTGCCATCTTCGTTCAGGGCAGCGGAAGCCTGCGCAACGGTGTGCTTCTGTTCTTCCATAGCGGAAAGATAGACCACTTCGCTGGTAACGCGATGGTCCTTCACAATCCGATAAGGCGTTTCGATGAAGCCATATTTATTCACCCGCGCAAAGGTCGAGAGTGAGTTGATCAGACCGATGTTCGGGCCTTCCGGCGTTTCAATCGGGCAGATACGGCCATAATGGGTCGGATGAACGTCACGGACTTCGAAGCCTGCGCGTTCACGGGTAAGACCGCCCGGCCCAAGAGCCGAAACACGGCGCTTATGGGTGACTTCCGAAAGCGGATTGGTCTGGTCCATAAACTGGGAAAGCTGCGACGAACCGAAGAATTCACGAACAGCTGCAACTGCAGGCTTCGCATTGATCAGATCGTTCGGCATCACGGTCGAGACATCGACCGAACTCATGCGTTCCTTAACGGCACGCTCCATGCGCAGCAGGCCGACGCGATACTGGTTTTCCAGCAATTCGCCAACCGAACGCACACGACGGTTACCAAGGTTATCGATGTCGTCGACTTCGCCCTTGCCGTCCTTGAGATCGACCAGTTCCTTGACCACAGCAAGGATATCTTCCTTGCGCAGCGTTGTCACTGTGTCTTCAGCATCAAGGCCCAGACGCATGTTGAGCTTTACCCGGCCAACAGCAGAAAGGTCATAGCGTTCACCGTCGAAGAACAGGCCTTCGAACAGAGCTTCAGCCGTTTCCTTCGTTGGCGGTTCGCCTGGACGCATCACCTTATAGATGGCTTCCAGACCTTCATCACGGTTCTCAGCCTTGTCGGCCTGAAGCGTGTTGCGCATCCATGGGCCGGTTGTGACGTGGTCAATATCGAGAAGCGTCAACTCATCGATACCGGCAGCATCAATCTTTTCGAGATTTTCAGGCGACACTTCGTCACCTGCTTCGATGTAGATGCGGCCTGTCGCGTCATCGACCAGATCCTGCGAAGCATAACGGCCGAAGATTTCTTCGGTCGGGATAAGCAGGGTCTTGAGGCCGTCTTTTTCTGCCTTATTGGCAGCGCGCGGAGAAACCTTCGTACCGGCGGGGAAAACTTCTTCACCCGTATCGGCATTCACCAGCGGGAAGCCCGGCTTGATGCCGCGCCATGCTTCGGCGAGGAAAGGAATCTTCCAGCCGTCAGGCCCGCGTTCCCACTTCACAGTATTGTAGAAGTGCGCGAGAATTTCTTCGCTGTTAAGCCCCAGTGCGAACAGGAGCGAGGTGACAGGAAGCTTACGCTTACGGTCAATACGAACGTTCACGATGTCCTTGGCGTCAAATTCGAAATCGAGCCATGAACCGCGATATGGAATCACACGAGCGGCGAAGAGGAATTTGCCCGAGGAATGGGTTTTCCCGCGGTCATGGTCGAACAGAACGCCCGGCGAACGGTGCATCTGCGAAACGATCACACGTTCCGTACCATTGATTAGGAAGGTGCCATTCCCGGTCATGAGCGGCATATCGCCCATGTAAACGTCCTGCTCCTTAATATCGAGCACGGAACGGGTTTCGGTTTCCTGATCGACTTCGAACACGATCAAACGCAGCGTCACCTTCATAGGCGCTGCATAGGTAATCCCGCGTTGACGGCATTCTACCGTATCAAACTTGGGATCTTCCAGTTCGTAATGAACGAAATCCAGCTCGGCAGAGCCGGCGAAATCGCGGATCGGGAAAACCGAACGCAAGGTCTTTTCGAGACCCGAGACGTATCCGATATCCTTGTTGGAGCGCAGGAAGTGCTCGTAACTTTCGCGCTGAACCTCAATGAGGTTCGGCATCGGCACGACTTCGTGGATATCCCCGAAGATCTTGCGGATGCGCTTCTGCTTGCTGCCGGTAGGAACCGGTGCGTTCGCCTTGGTCGCCATAAGTGAGTGGACCTCTTCGCTTTAGTCGATTCGGAACCGGCATTTGAAGACCGATTCGTAAATATTCATGCCACGCGCAGATGTGGCCCATAGAGGCAAGAACAGCCGCAGAAGCGCACGCAACCCTAGGGATTGCGCAGCCTGCAGCTCTTTTCGCGTCTATGGAAAACCGGTGCTTCCATCCTGGCCAAACCCCCGCGCCGGGTTCAGCTTGCTCGAAGCAAGACCGATATGTGAGGCTGGATATAGGCAGACCGCCGCCCTGTGTCAATGCCAGCCCCTCCGCGAAAAGCGCCGATTTGAGCGCCTTAGAGTGCAGCTCAACATGCCACCCGGCACATTTTCAGCATGAGAAACGATATGCTAATTATTGTTTTTCGATATTATCGTTTGACAATAAATCCAATGGGCCATATTGAATATCGATATCGGACATATTGGAGAACGAACAATGCTCAGCACCAAAACCATCACCAACAGCCTCGCCATCCTTGGCGCAGTCCTGATCACACTCACCGCCTTTCAGCAGGCTTTGACCATTCCGCAAACTCACGCCGCCACACTGATCAGCGCGCCTGCTCTGGCCTGATCCACACATAAGGAGACTTTAGTCATGTCGTCACTGACCAAAGACCCGCTGCTATCGATTGCCAAAATCGTGCTGGTGGTTTTTCTGGGCGCTATTGGAGTGGCCGGTGTAGCACTCACAGCCGCCCTGATAGGCTTGCCGTTTTATAGCGGCCTGTTGCTGGAAAAGCTGGCAGAACAAAACTCTCCGGTCGGATCGCAGCTTATCTGGGCACTCGCAGGAATCTTCATCCTTGCGATAGTCCTCGTAGCCATTGCATTCTATTTCTTTGCGCTACTGCGCCGCATCGTAAACAGCGTGGGCGATGGCGATCCTTTCATCGCAGAAAATGCCACACGCCTCACCCATATGGCCTGGGCCTCGCTAGCCGGACAATTGACCGCCATACCATTGACAGCAGTGGCAACCTATATCGGGAAGATTGCTTCAGATGCAGGCAAACATGTGAATTACGACATTTCATTTCCCATTGATGGCCTGCTGATGGTCCTGATCCTGTTTATTCTGGCTCGGGTGTTTCGTAAGGGCACCGAAATGCGCGAAGAGCTGGAGGGGACTGTCTGATGCCGATTGATGTAAAGCTGGACGACATCCTGCACGATCGCCGGATGACCCTGACCGAACTGGCCGATAGGGTTGGCCTCACCCTCGCCAACCTGTCGATCCTCAAAACTGGCAAGGCCAAAGCCATTCGGTTTTCTACTCTCGAAGCCATCTGCCGTGAACTGGATTGCCAGCCGGGTGACTTGCTCGGCTACGCATCGGAGGCGAATGAACCAGCCGAATAGGCTTTCATGCTTGACTCCTGCCACAAGAAAACTAAAGGCCTGCCCTGACCGGCGGGCCTTTGCCTGTTGGTCGTCCGTCCGAGACAGCTGGTGTGCTCAATTGGGAGTGCTTAATTTCCGGCCTAGACGGGGAAAAGAGTTTCAAGGCAGCTTGTAAGAGCTGCCAGCGCACCAATTAGGTGCACCTCCTTCCCTTAGTCACGGACTCGCCCGTATCGGACCATCCGGTGCGGAGCTTCTGTGTGTTTGCGCATGCAGAGGCAAGCAAACGAAGCCGGTTACGGAGGCTGAGGGAATTTCCTTCAGGCGAAGTGGCCATAGTGAAGGAGTACGGCATGGATCGTTCGCAAAAAACCGACGCGGTCGCCGAGCTTAACGCTGTCTTCAACGAGATGGGCGTGGTGGTTGTCACCCGCAATCTCGGCCTTTCGGTGGCTCAGTCCACTGAACTGCGTTCGAAGATGCGTGATGCTGGCGCGACTTATAAGGTTGCGAAGAACCGCCTTGCCACGATCGCCCTCAAAGACACGCAGTACGAAGGTCTGGAAGAATATCTTACCGGTCCTACCGCACTGGCATGGTCAATGGACCCTGTCGCAGCCGCCAAGGCTGCCGTGGAATTCGCCAAGACGAACGACAAGCTCGAAATCGTCGGCGGCGCAATGGGTGCGACTAAGCTCGATGAAGCTGGTGTAAAGGCTCTTGCCTCTATGCCATCGCTCGACGAGCTGCGCGGCAAGCTGGTGGGCCTCATCAACGCTCCGGCGACGAAAATCGCCCGCGTTGTCAACGAACCCGCCAATAAGCTCGCTCGTGTATTTGGCGCATATGCCGCCAAGGACGCAGCGTAAGCGGTTCAACGCAAGCAAACATTCTCCCGGCACCGAAATGGGCCGGGCAAGTCATCTGATTGGAGTGAAGTATCATGGCAGACATCGCCAAAATCGTAGAAGAACTTTCAACGCTTACCGTTATGGAAGCTGCTGAACTCGCAACCGCGCTTGAAGAAGCTTGGGGCGTTTCTGCTGCTGCTGCTGTTGCCGTTGCTGGCCCAGCTGCTGAAGCTGCTGCAGTTGAAGAAAAGGACGAATTCGACGTCGTTCTCACCGGCGACGGTGGCAAGAAGATCCAGGTCATTAAGGAAGTCCGCGCCATCACAGGTCTGGGCCTCACGGAAGCCAAGGCTCTCGTCGAAGGCACGCCTAAGGCTGTCAAAGAAGGCGTCAGCAAGGCTGAAGCTGAAGAAGTTAAGGCTAAGCTCGAAGCAGCCGGCGCAACTGTCGAACTCAAGTAATTGGGTTGGGTCCGGCTTGCCCGGACCCGCTACTTCTCTCAAGCCTGAGAGACAGGAAAAGGGTGGTACCGCGAGGTGCCGCCCTTTTTGTTGTTTATCATATTAGCGCCTTAGCGCCAGCCAGTCTGCCTGCCTCACTCGGATCAGAGCAAGGCAGGCGACAGGAGTGGGTGTCAAGCCTTGGCGGCGCTGTCCAAAGCCTGCGCCAGATCGGCCAGAATGTCGTCATGATGCTCCAGCCCGATGGACAGGCGCACATAGCCCGGAGATACGCCGGTCGCGACCTGCTCTTCTTCCGATAGCTGGGAGTGTGTGGTTGAGGCAGGATGGATCGCAAGGCTACGCGCGTCCCCAATATTGGCGACATGATAGAACAACTTCAGCGCATCAATGAAGCGGCGGCCAGCATCGCGCCCACCAGCCAGCTCCATACCCACCAAGCCGCCAAAGCCGCCTTTCAGATAATGGTCTGCCCGCTCCCGCTGCACCCCGGTCTGCACCGATGGGTGAATGATCCGGGTCACATCATCACGCTGGGAAAGGAAGTCCACGACCTTCAGCGCGTTCTCACAATGGCGTGGCATCCGAAGCGGCAGGGTTTCAAGTCCCTGCAATATCTGAAACGCATTGAACGGAGAGAGCGCCGCCCCCAGATCGCGCAGCAGCACAGTTCGTGCGCGCAAGGCATAAGCAATGGGTCCCAAAGGCTTCGCCGCTTCAGACCACACCGCACCGTGATAGCTTGGATCAGGTGTGTTGAGCAAAGGCTGGCGTTCCGGGAAAGCGCCCCAGTCAAAATTGCCACCATCCACGATCATGCCGCCAATCGACGTGCCATGGCCGCCGATATATTTGGTGGTGGAATAAACCACGATGGCAGCTCCATGATCGAGCGGACGAGCAATCAAAGGTGCCGCGGTATTGTCCACGATCAGCGGAATACCCATAGCGCGCCCGGCATCAGCGATATCCGACATTGGGCTTACCACCAGCTTCGGATTCGGTAATGTCTCGACATACCAGGCCCGCGTGCGTTCGTCAGAGGCCTTTGCAAAAGCTTCCGGATCACCCGGATCGACAAAGCGGGTTTCAATCCCCATTGCCCGCAGCGTGTTGGCGAAGAGATTATAGGTCCCGCCATACAGATCGGTGCCACTGACGATATTATCGCCTGCAACGGCAAGATTCTGCACCGCATATGCCGAAGCCGCCTGCCCTGAAGCCACGGCAAGCCCTGCGGCACCACCCTCCAGCGCAGCGACGCGCTGTTCGAGAATGTCGGTGGTTGGGTTACCGAGGCGAGTGTAAATATTGCCCAATTCCTTCAGGGCGAAGAGATTGGCCGCATGATCCGCATCATGAAACTGATAAGATGTGGTTTGGTAGATCGGCGGCGCGACCGAGCCGGTCACCGGATCGGCCCGCCAGCCAGCGTGGAGGGCAAGCGTTTCTGGATGAAGTGTACTGTCAGTCATAGGCTCTCTTCCCGAACTATCGCAAGGATACCCGAAAGCGGCTAAGAGCCATCACCGCACAATGCAATAAGGTGAGCGACCATCTGCTCTCACTTTATTACCAAGAGCGCGTATCCTTGGGCAGTTTTATTAGGAAGTGAGGGACTTGATATAAGCAATCACTTCTTTGCGCATTTCCGGATTTTTCATCCCGGCATAGCTCATCCGGGTGCCCGGAACCACTTTGCGCGGATTTTCAAGATAGGCATCAAGCGTAGCATCATCCCACACAAGGCCGGATTTCAACATGGCTGGACTGAAACGGAAACCTTCGACCTCGCCCGCTTTCTCCCCATAAATGCCCGTCAGAGAAGGGCCGATCATGTTCTTGCCCGGCTGTGTGGAATGACAGATCGAACATTGCGCAAATGCCTTGGGCGGTCCTGATACGGCTGATACTGCGGAGGTTTCGGCTGCATCCGATGTTTCAGTGGGCGCAGGCGCTTGTGACGCTACCGTGTTCCCAGCCTCACTATCTGTCGATGAAGGGGCTGCACTTCCTCCATCATTCGACTCTCCACCGCTGCAGGCGACCAGCACGATAGACAGAACAGAACAGGCCAGAAAATTTTGAAACGTCACGATTCCACTCCAATTATCACGATCGTTACTATCGTGATAATCCCGTGATGCAAGGCTCAAACTGTAGAGGCGCAGCAAAAAGCCGGTAGGTGTGTCACCCGGCAGTCGCAGCCCCCGCCAATTCCAACCCGTCTGCGACAATAGCGCTGGCACAGCTTCTGAAATACTCCTATCCGCACCAGCTTTATGTCTGTCATCAACCCTCGATCCATCGGTAAAACAACCGATAGCTGGCGCGGCGAATTTGCTGCCACCTTGCGTCTTGCCGGGCCATTGGCGCTGGCCGGGTTGCTGCAAATGGCCATCGGCGCGATGGACGTCATGTTCATTGCCCGGCTCGGCCCGATTGAATTGGCAGGCTCCAGTCTGGCGGTGGCATTCCAGGGGACAATTCTGTGGAGCCTGATGGGCCTCACCGGCTCTGTCAGTGCGGTGATTGCCGAAGCCATTGGACGCAAAGGCCCCGCCGTGCGCGAAGTGCGCCGGGCAACCCGCATGGCTTTCTGGCTCAGTATCTTGTTTGGCCTGTCCGGCATGGCACTATGCTTTGCGGGCGAATGGGTGATGCGGATCACCGGACAGGAGCCACGGGTCGCAGCACCAGCCTCAGCCTATCTCGATATTATTGCCTGGGCCTTCATCCCACAGCTTCTGGCGAATGTGCTGCGCAATTTCGTGTCCGCGCTGGGCCGGCCTTTCTTTGCCACTTTCATTGTCTTTAGTATGTTGCCGGTCAACTTCGTCGGAAATTATCTGTTGGTATTTGGCGCTTTTGGCTTCCCCGAACTGGGGCTGGAAGGCGCGGCCTGGGCCAGTGTCATCACCGGCATTGCAACGCTCGGAGCCTACATCCTCGCCATCCACAGCGACCGGCGGCTGCGGCGCTACCATATTTTCGGCAATGTGTGGCGGTCAGAATGGGCTGCCTTCCGAACCATTCTGCGCATAGGCTGCCCGGTCGCTGTCACCATCATTGCTGAAGCCGGCCTGTTCAACGCCGCCGCTTTCCTGATGGGAAATATCGGTGCGCTGGAACTGGCTGCACATACTCTGGCAATCAATATCGCTGCCCTTGCTTTCCAGATTCCTTTCGGGATCGGACAGGCCGCCACAATCCGCGTGGGCTATCATTATGGTGCGCGCAACAAGGTGGCAGTCGGCCGCGCCGGATGGGCAGCGGTGATCTGCGGTCTTGCCTTTGTGGCCTTCACTGGCGGCGCTATGCTTTTCACACCCGAATTCCTGCTGACGCCGTGGATCGACCCGACCGCGCCTGAAAATCGCGCTCTTGCGGCCCTTGCCGTCAGCTACCTCGCGGTTGCTGCCGCATTCCAATTGTCAGATACAGTGCAGGCCATTTTGATGGGCGCATTACGCGGCCTTCAGGATACCCGCATCCCGATGACCTTTGCGCTGATCGGCTATTGGGGCTGCGGCTTCACGCTGGCTATCTATCTCGGATTTGAAACGCCCTTTGCAGGCCAGGGCATCTGGATCGGCCTTGCGACCGGCCTGAGTCTCGTTTCCATAGCGCTGCTCCAACGCTGGCTCCGGCGCGAAAAGCTCAACCTCATCCGGCACTGAGAACGGCCTGCCGCCCTATTCATCACTGCGTCAAAAAAATGCACCAACAGGTGCTTGACGCAAGCAAAGCGCAGAACCATATCCCCCTCGCTGGCACTCTCAATCGGAGAGTGCCAAAACACATATTCAACTCTAGGAAGAGGTCATACATATGGCATTCCGTCCGCTGCACGACCGTGTTCTGGTCCGTCGAATTGAGGCCGAAGAAAAAACGGCCGGTGGCATCATCATTCCAGACAGCGCTAAAGAAAAGCCCAGCGAAGGCGAAATCGTCGCTGTTGGTACTGGCGCGAAGTCTGAAGATGGCAAGGTTACCCCGTTGGACGTCAACGTTGGTGATCGCGTGCTTTTCGGCAAGTGGTCCGGCACTGAAGTCAAGGTCGACGGTGAAGACCTGCTCATCATGAAGGAAAGCGACATCATGGGTGTGATGGCCTGAGCCATCCCCGTGTGACGATTTTCCCAAAGTTTTCTAGATTCCAGGAGAAACTATAATGGCTGCTAAGGACGTGAAATTTTCGCGCGACGCGCGCGAACGCATCCTCAAGGGTGTTGATACACTCGCCAATGCCGTGAAGGTAACGCTCGGCCCTAAGGGCCGCAATGTCGTGATCGACAAGAGCTTCGGCGCTCCACGCATCACCAAGGATGGCGTTTCCGTTGCCAAGGAAATCGAACTGAAGGACAAGTTCGAAAACATGGGCGCACAGATGCTGCGCGAAGTGGCTTCCAAGGCGAACGACAAGGCCGGTGACGGCACCACCACTGCTACGGTTCTGGCTCAGGCTATCGTTCGCGAAGGCATGAAGTCGGTTTCCGCTGGCATGAACCCGATGGACCTCAAGCGCGGCATCGACCTCGCTGTGGGTAAGGTCGTTGACGATCTCCACAACCGTTCAAAGGTTGTTTCCGGCACTTCTGAAGTGTCCCAGGTTGGCGTTATCTCCGCCAATGGCGACAAGGAAGTCGGCGAAAAAATCGCTGAAGCCATGGAAAAGGTCGGCAAAGAAGGCGTCATCACGGTTGAAGAAGCCAAGGGCCTCGAATTCGAACTCGATGTCGTTGAAGGCATGCAGTTTGACCGTGGGTACCTGTCACCTTACTTCGTGACGAACCCTGAAAAGATGACGGTTGAACTCGAAGATCCATACATCCTGATCTTCGAAAAGAAGCTGACCAATCTTCAGTCCATGCTGCCGGTTCTCGAAGCCGTTGTGCAGGCTGGCCGTCCTCTGCTCATCATCGCAGAAGACATCGAAGGCGAAGCGCTTGCAACACTCGTGGTCAACAAGCTGCGTGGCGGCCTGAAGATCGCTGCTGTCAAGGCACCTGGCTTCGGTGATCGTCGCAAGGCGATGCTGCAGGACATTTCGATCCTCACCAAGGGTGAAATGATTTCCGAAGACCTCGGCATCAAGCTCGAAAGCGTTACGCTGGGTATGCTCGGTCAGGCCAAGCGCGTCACGATCGACAAGGACAACACCACCATCGTCGATGGTGCCGGTGAAGCTTCCGACATTCAGGCACGGGTTGAACAGATCCGCGGCCAGATGGAAAACACCACGTCCGATTACGACAAGGAAAAGCTGCAGGAACGTCTTGCTAAGCTTGCTGGCGGCGTAGCCGTAATCAAGGTTGGCGGCGCAACTGAAGTCGAAGTGAAGGAACGCAAGGATCGCGTTGATGACGCTCTCCACGCTACCCGCGCTGCAGTGGAAGAAGGTATCGTCCCTGGCGGCGGTACGGCTCTTCTCTATGCCACCAAGGTCCTTGAAGGCCTGACCGGCGTAAACGAAGACCAGACCCGCGGTATCGACATCGTTCGTCGTGCTCTTCAGGCTCCGGTTCGCCAGATCGCTGAAAATGCTGGCCATGATGGCGCCGTTGTCGCTGGCAAGCTGATCGACGGTAACGATGAAACCATGGGCTTCAACGCATCCACCGATGTGTACGAAAACCTCGTCACCGCCGGCGTGATCGATCCTACGAAGGTTGTTCGCACAGCCCTTCAGGATGCAGCATCTGTTGCTGGCCTGCTGATCACTACGGAAGCCGCCATTTCGGAACTGCCTGAAGACAAGTCTGCTCCTGCAATGCCTGATATGGGTGGCATGGGCGGAATGGGCGGCGGCATGGGCTTCTAAGCCCATCAGCCCACGCAAATTTTGCAAATGAAGAGGCCCGGGGGAGCAATCCTCCGGGCCTTTTGCATAAAAGCTAATACTCACCGTATCGTGCGCAGAGAAACCCGATCACGCTGCGGCAATGCACTCGTAGATCGTGCTCTTCTCACTATTGCTCTGAGTATAGCATACTCTGTCGCGGCCAAGCGCCTTTGACCGATACAGCGCGGCATCTGCCAGCCTGTATGTGCGGGACAGGGTTGCCCCCCAGGCAGGGGCAACGCCCACGCTCAGCGTCAAAGGCTTTTTAAGAACGCTGACCTCATGAGCCACCGCTGCCGTGATGTTTTGGCGTAATTCGTCCATTGCAACACTGGCCTGGCTCCCAGACTCGCTCACGATCAGCGCACCAAATTCCTCACCTCCCAGCCGCCACGCGCGGACCAATATCCGATCTTCCACAGCGAAGGCCAATTCGCGCCCGATAACTTTAAGCACAGCATCTCCGATCAGGTGACCATGCTGATCATTGACCAGTTTAAAATGGTCCACATCAAGCAGGACAAGGTGATCCTTTTCCATCCATTCCTGCCGGTCAAAAGAACGGCGGTTGGGCAATCCGGTCAAACCGTCTGTTTCGGCAAGAATCGTCAGCTCATCACGTCGTGCCAGTGCGCGATCCCGCTCCCTGCGCAATTGAGACACACGCCATGCCACCGCCATCACCATGACGATGGATTCATACCCCATCGCAACATAAAAGCCGTAATCCCATTCAATGGGAGCGCTATAGAAATTGAGGCCGCGCAACACCCTTTCGGCCGCCATGGCAACCGGCAGAGCCCAGGCCAGCACGACATAACGCACCGCGATACTGCCACGGCGCCAGGCATTGACGCAGACCAGAGTGAAAATGATAGGTCCTGGCACGAATAATAAATGGTACAGGGGCCGTATTTTAAACGGCAATACTTCCCCGAAAATCGGAACCACAAGCGCGGCAAAACATGCAAATGGAGTAAAGCTCATCCCGATTTTCTTAAAAAGAGGGGACAGCGCATCACGTTCAAGAAAGGACAACAAAAACGGCACCAGCATGGCCATAGCCAGTGCCGCGCAGCCATATGACAGGCCTGACCTCACCCACAATGTTGTACCGGGGAAGAACAGGAAGATCAGTGAACTTGAGGCGATCGTATAGAGCGCCAGCAATACGCCGGTGAAGGCATGATAAAGGATGAATTTAGCCTTCATCACAATGAACAGGCTGGCACAGTAGAACGCCGCCAATCCCATCATACCCACGACCAGCGCAAAACTGACCAAGGCAGAGAGCCGTTCGCCATCAGCATGGGCTCCGCTGTCCAGCTCCAGCATCTCACTGACCAGAATGCCCATGGGTTTATCCACACGCACATAGAGCGCTTGTAGCGCTCTCCCCTTCGTGTCCAGCGGCAGGCTAAACCACGTCCCTGCACCAAAATGGCGCGCTAAGGCCTGAGCATCATAATAATGGGAGCTTTCCGATCCATCGGTAAATTCCATATGAACCATCAGGCCGCGAAAGGGAGAGGCGTCACTGGCCAATTCCAAATCGCCGGCTTTGGAAAGATCGCGCAAGGCCGGACTATCGATGTTCATCCGCAGCCATACATAAGGGTAACGTGCAGCTTCTTTGGTAGGTTTACAGTTCCAGTCGCCACGTTGTTTGACTGTTACAACATCGAGAGGTGTATCACTTGCTAATAAGCAGCTGTTTTTAAAGACAGATTCTTTTGCCTGGGCAGGTGTAGTCATTCCCAGAAAAAAGACTGAGACAACTAAACACAATAATACAGCCCCGCGTTTCATATACACAACGTTGTGGATGATCTTTCTATCTGGCCACATTGAACGCACGTCCCAGGCACTCGATACTATATTCCTGACCCATAAACGACTAATATTACGCACATAGTTCACTACACCGGAAACCGGGCACATTGTGTGTGGCTGTGCGTTGGCTCTAAGAACATAAAAGAGGAGAACGATTCATGAAATGTCCGCATATGGCACATGTCGCTATTGTAGACGGAGCCCGCTTTGTCGTGATGCGGAACAAAGGGCAAGCTTTTGAGCCCAAGCTTGAAAAGGTGAGTAACCCTGAATTGGAAGCTACCAACTTCAGCGCGGGTATTCGCCATCAGGATGATGGCGGGCAACGCCACGGCCGCACCGATCTTAATGAACTGGCGCATGGTGCCGCTGCTGCACAATGGCTCAACGAACAGGTGCTGGCTGGAAAGATCGATGATCTGGTGGTGATTGCTGACCCTAAAACGCTGGGCGAAATGCGCCGCCATTATCATAAGGAGCTTGAACAAAAGCTCGTGGGTGAGCTGGCCAAAGAACTAGCCAATGAACCCGCCGATGTGATCGAAAAGGCCATCGCGGCACATTAACTGCATAAACCAGTCGAAACATCGGAAGGCGGCGAATCATTTTCGCCGCCTTTTGTGTTCCCCATTGCAGGTAACTTGGTGCGCGAATCCCGGAAAACCGCAGGTTCCATCACTTCAGCGCAAAAAATTGCTCGGCTCGTCCGATATGGCTTGGTGTAAGTGTACTGGCTAAGTTAACAATTTCCCAAGAAACTTTCCTTTAATTGAGAGTCATGAAAACGAGACTGATCCATCGCATCGCTGCAGGGCTAGCTCTCGCCACCGCCATCATTGCCCCGGCGCAGGCGAGTGACCAGACTTTTGAAGCGGCTTTCGACACCGCCCTCGGCACCGATCTGCGTGCCCCACATGATTACAGCCCGAAATTAAGAAGTGCGCTCGAAAGTCGAATTGCACAGATTGCCAATGGCGATCAGGGCCGCATCGGCGTTGCTGCGATCGATTTATCAACCGGCCGCGAATTATCCGTCCTGGGAGATCAGCGTTTCCCCATGGCCAGCACCAGCAAGATTGCCATTGCAGCCACTTATCTGGACGGTGTGGATAAGGGGAAGCTCAGCCTCAGCAGCGAATATCCGCTGATGGTGCCGGTGAGTTCCAAGCCCTTTTCCTCCAAAATTGCCCCGGTGAAAAAAGGCCAATATCTCAGCGCTCGTGAGCTGATTACCTTGATGCTGACGCGCAGTTCCAATTCTGCGACTGACGCCATTCTCGCGGCTCTTGGTGGTCCAAGCGTGGTGGATGAGTGGGTTCACCGGCAGACAAAGATCACCAATTTCACACTCACCCGCGATATTGCCACTCTTGTGCGTGACGATGGAGAGATTGACCCCGTTTCTCACATAGACACCCGAGACAGTGCATCGCCCAAGGCGATGGTGCGCTTGCTCAAAGGCCTGTATCAGGGCGACTGGCTGAGCGAACAGAGCCGCAGCTTTCTGATTTCCACAATGGAAAAGTGCCGCACCGGCACGCGCCGTATCCGCGCCCAGATGCCTTCCACCGTAACCGTTGCGCATAAAACCGGATCGCTTCACAATACGTCGAGCGATATCGGCATTGTGACCACGCCTGATGGCCGCTCCTTTGCCGTAGCGATTTATGTGACCGGTCAAGGCACGCGCGCCAATCGTGAAGCTAAGATCGCCACCATCGCCCGTGCGATTTACGATGGCTATAGCGATTCAAAAACACATTGGGTCGACGCAAAATATTGATATTTCACACTGCTTGAGCGCGCACTTCAGGTGCGTGCTTAACCTGCCAAGATTGCGCTATTTTGCGCGGCATGTCGCCAATAAGCTGCATCATGCGTTAGAACCTCTGATTATTCAGCAAAATCGGAGCGTTCCATGGCGATCATCGTCCACCATCTTGAAAATTCGCGATCCCAGCGCGTGCTTTGGCTGCTGGAGGAGCTTGGGCTCCCTTATGAAGTAAAGCGCTATGAGCGTGACAAGGCGACCATGCTCGCTCCACCTGAACTCAAGCGCATCCATCCCTTAGGTAAATCGCCACTGATTGAGGATGAGGGGGTCGTCATTGCCGAGACCGGGGCGATTGTGGAATATCTCGTCGCCAAAGCAGATGGTCAGCTAGGCCCGCCAGTAGGCGAAAAGGACGCGCTTTTGTGGCGCCACTTCCTTCATTATGCGGAAGGTTCTTTAATGCCGCCGCTTCTGGTGATGCTTGTCATGGCGCGTATTCCATTGATGGGAAAACTTGCATTGAAGAAGTTTCGCCCGATGGCGGAAATTCACTTCGAATATGTCGAAGGACAGCTTGCTGCACGAGACTGGTTTGCAGGGGACCACTTCACCGCCGCAGATGTGATGATGAGCTTCCCGATCGAAGCTGCCGCTCATCGCGCGAGCATCACACAAGGCCGCCCGAATATCGCCGCATGGCTCGAAAAGATCCATGCCCGCCCCGCCTATCAAAAAGCCCTCAAAGCTGGCGGGCCGTACGCCTACGCGTGAGGAAAAGGGAACTTCTGTTCACGCTAAAGCTGGACATGAAAAAGGGCGCCGCCCAATGGCAGCGCCCTCAATCATGCGAAAAAGCTCGCTCTCTGGCTATTACTTAGCAGCAGGAGCAGCAGCTTCGTCCTTGGCTTCGTCAGCAGCAGTTGCAGCTGAATCAGCAGCAGCTTCAGCAGAGTCAGCAGCCGAATCAGCAGCAGCAGCAGCGTCATCACCAGCAGCTTCAACAGCGTTACCAGCTGCGTCTACGTTTGCAGCAGCGTCATCCATTGCGGAGTCAGCAGCTTCGGTGGTTGCATCCTGCGTGCCTTCTGAGCAAGCTGCGAGTGAAAGAGCAGCACCAGCAACGGCAACAGCGAGAACGATCTTGCGCATTTATAAAATCCTTAACAGCGAGTGGACTGTGCACGGCAACAGGCCGTACGCAAAGCCTCCCGAGTTGGGCGGCTTCAACGTCGCTAAATAATCGTGTCGTGAACGCTATGCAAGATAAATGCGTCGCAAGGAGTAAACACCTTGCGACTGGGCACCTTCAGACCCCCTCTTTGATAATCCCGCCATAATAGTGAATTACGTCAAGACTAAGGCGGGAATTGCGGCTGACCTTACTGCAAACGCCTGCTAGCAAGCATCCATGTCGGACAAGCAGCACCTCTATCTCGTCGATGGCTCGGCCTATATTTTCCGCGCCTATCACCGTCTTCCGCCCCTTACGAACCCGGAAGGCACGCCCGTCGGCGCAGTTTACGGCTATACCACTATGCTGTGGAAACTGGCTGAAGAGCTACACAAGGCCAATGGCCCGACTCACCTTGCGGTGATTCTCGATAAGGCTTCGAAGTCCTTTCGCAACGATATCTACCCGGAATATAAGGCGAATCGCCCGCCGCCGCCCGAAGATCTGGTGCCGCAATTCCCGCTGATTCGCGATGCGACTCGGGCATTCTCGCTGCCCTGCATCGAAGAAGAGGGACTGGAGGCCGATGATATCATTGCCTCTTATGCCCGCGCTGCGGCGAAAAAGGGTTGGGATGTAACGATTGTCTCATCCGACAAGGATCTGATGCAGCTTGTCGGCACTTGCGCCCCAAGCAGTGACGAGCCTGAACATCCCGGCGGTGGCTGCATCGACATGCTCGATACGATGAAGAATCAGCGGATCGGCCCAGATGAAGTGGCTGAGAAATTTGGTGTCCCCCCGGAAAAGGTCGGCGATGTGCTCGCACTGATGGGCGACTCAGTTGATAATATTCCTGGCATCTTCGGCATCGGCCCCAAGACCGCGACCAAATTGATCCAGGAGCATGGCAGTCTCACCGGTGCGCTTGATGCAGCGCCCGATATGAAGAAGTCCAAG
This sequence comes from Altericroceibacterium indicum, assembly GCF_009828105.1. Classification (GTDB taxonomy): domain Bacteria; phylum Pseudomonadota; class Alphaproteobacteria; order Sphingomonadales; family Sphingomonadaceae; genus Altericroceibacterium; species Altericroceibacterium indicum. The sequence continues at coordinate 183,706 of NZ_WTYQ01000005.1, read as the reverse complement.
CTCAAGGAACGGATGCTCGAAGGGCGCGCAATGGCTGAACTCAGCCGCGTGCTCGTCACTTTGAAAGAAGATGCGCCGCTGCCGATGGCGCTGGATGATTTCAAACTCGATGCGATCCCGCCAGAGCCTTTGATGGAATTCCTGTCCACCCATGGTTTTTCCAGCCTGTTGAAACGTCTGGAAGCGGGCACCGGTAGCCCGTCACGCAAGACTGATCTCAATCCGCCCAAGGCTGACAATGGCAAAGAAGCGGCCCCCGCATCACAGGATGGCCATCGCCAGCCTCTGCCGGATATGCCAGCCGTGGACCGCTCGGCCTATATCTGCGTGCAGGATGAAGAAACGCTCCAGACATGGATAGCCCGCGCCTTCGCCGCCCGCGAAATCGCGATTGATACAGAGACCAGCGCACTGGATGCGATGCAGGCTGATCTGACCGGAATCAGCATCGCCATCGGGCCGAACGATGCCTGCTACATACCGCTCGGCCATGGCGGCAGCGATATGTTCTCCGAAAAGCCGGCTCAGGTACCTTTCAGTCGCGCTCTGGAGCTGTTGAAGCCTCTTCTGGAGGCTGAGGCAGTGCTGAAAATCGGCCAGAACATCAAATATGACCTCAATGTGCTGGCCCGCCATGACATTATGGTGCGCCCGATTGACGATACGATGGTCATCAGTTTCAATCTCGATGCAGGCCGTTCGGATCAGGGAATTGGCGGCGGACACGGCATGGATGAACTGTCCGAACGCCACCTTGGCCACACGACCATGAAGTTCAAAGATGTCTGCGGTACGGGCAAAAAAGCGATTTCCTTCGGTGAAGTCCCGCTCGACAAAGCCACCGAATATGCCGCTGAAGATGCTGACGTTACCTGGCGGCTCTATCAGCATTTGAAACCACGCCTCGCGCTGGAAGGCGGCACACGCATTTATGAACGCGTTGAACGGCCCCTGATTCCGGTCGTTGCGGCGATGGAGCGTGAAGGTATTCGCGTCGACCGCGAAGCCCTCTCCCGCCTCTCCGGGGAATTTGCCGAAACCATGGCGAGCCTCGAAAAGACCATTCACGAAATGGCAGGCGAAGAATTCACCATCGGCAGCCCCAAGCAATTGGGAACGATCCTGTTTGAAAAAATGGGCTACAAGGGCGGGCGCAAAGGCAAGAGCGGCCAATATTCCACCGATCAGGCGATTCTGGAAAAGCTTGCCGGGGAAGGTGCGGAGGTCGCCAGCAAAGTACTGGAATGGCGCCAGCTTTCCAAGCTGAAGAGCACCTATACTGATGCTCTGCAAGCGGCGATCAATCCCAAGACAGAGCGGGTGCATACCAGCTACTCGCTGGTTGGCGCACAAACCGGGCGTTTGTCTTCCACTGATCCCAATTTGCAGAACATCCCGATCCGCACCGAAATTGGCCGCCAGATTCGCCAAGCCTTCGTGCCGGAAAAGGGCAATCTGCTTCTGGCGGCCGATTACAGCCAGATCGAATTGCGCCTGGCCGCGCATATGGCCGATGTCCCGCCTTTGAAGGAAGCCTTTGAAAAAGGTGAGGATATTCATGCCCGCACAGCAGGTGAACTGTTCGGAACGGTTGACCGTGACACGCGCTCACGCGCCAAGACGATCAACTTCGCCATTCTCTATGGCATTTCACGTTGGGGATTGGCCGGCCGGCTCGGCGTAGAATCCGATGAAGCCCAAGCGATGATTGACCGCTATTTTGAACGCTTCCCCGGCATCCAGCGCTATATCGTCCGCACTCTGGAAGAAGTGCGCGAACGCGGTTATTCCGAAACGCTGTTTGGCCGCAAGACATGGTTTCCCCGGATCAATTCCAAGAATCAGGCGGAACGGCAAGGCAGCGAACGCGCTGCCATCAACGCGCCGATCCAGGGCACCTGCGCCGATATCATCAAACGCGCGATGTCGCGGATGCTGCCCGCATTGGCCGAAGCTGACCTCGGCCATGTCCGCATGTTGCTGCAGGTGCACGATGAATTGGTGTTCGAATTGCCGGAGGGGGATGTGGAAAAAGCGAGGCCAGTGATCGAGAAGGTGATGGCCGAAGCCGCCCTTCCCGCCGTTGATCTCTCCGTGCCACTGGCGATTGAGATCGGTACCGGGATGAGTTGGGACGCAGCGCACTAGGAACCATTTCGCAGTTGCAGCATCGTTTGAGAAAGGTGATGCTGCAACTATGTTGAGTCAATTGGACCCTTATCTCGACGGATTCCCGACATGGGCGCCCGTTCTTATGCGCGTTTTCGTGGCTGGTGGGCTGGCGATTATCTTTGCCCTCCTCCTTCATAGCCTGTTGTTCCGCCTGCTGCGGCGCTTTGCGAAGGCAAGTGACAGCGCATCGGACAATATTGTGGTGCGCAAGCTCGCCCGGCCAAGCCGGTATGCGCTGGTGGCGCTGTCTCTGGTGGTGGCTGGCCATGCCATTCCTGAGCTGGAAGAATTGTGGAACAGCATTAGCGGCGGGGTAATGCCCTTGCTGGTGGGGTGGATGGCGGTGGCGATTCTCCACGCCATGACCGAAGCGATGATCCTGCGCAGCGATATTTCGATGCCGGACAACCGCGCCGCCCGCCGCCGCCGGACAAGACTGTCCATCTTCAGCCGTATCGCCACTTTCATCATCGTATTTGTGACTATCGGCCTGATGCTGCTCGCCATTCCCGGCGTGCGCGATATCGGGGTGACACTGGTCGCATCGGCAGGGCTTGCCGGCCTCGCAGTGGGTGCCGCTGCGCAGCCTGCGCTCAAATCCCTGATTGCTGGCTTCCAGATGGCGCTGACAGAGCCGGTTATTGTGGGAGACGCGGTCATCATCGGGGGAGAATGGGGCTGGGTCGAGGAAATCCGCACCACCTATGTTGTGGTGAAAGTATGGGATGAACGCCGCCTTGTGGTGCCAACCTCCAAATTCCTGGATGAGATTTTCCAGAACTGGACCAAGACCACCTCAGAATTGCTCGGCACGGTCTATCTCTATGTCGATCCGATGACCAGGCTCGATGCGATCCGAGCCAAATTCATGGAAGCGATCGAGGAGAATGAGAGATGGGATGGGCGTGTCAAACATATGCAGATCACCGATCTCACCCGCGATGCGATTGAAGTGCGCCTGCTCATGACCGCCAAAGATTCGCCCACGCTCTACGATCTGCGCTGTGACATTCGCGAAGAACTGATCCAGTGGATTCGTGACACCATGCCCGAAGCGATCGTGCGCGGCCGGGTGCAGCCTGAAGGTTCGCTCACCCTGCGCGATGAACGCAGCACCGATTTTCAGCGCGGTACTTAAGCCCCTTCAGGCCATGCGGGGATCGTTTTGCGCCTCGGTTCACCAGTCAGCCGCCCACCGCTCAACAGGTCTGCCGCCGATGGCCAATAACGGGTCAGCGCCATGCCAATCGGCATGATGACCGCCAGCACCATAAAGGGCTGTGTGAGAAAATAGATCGGGTAGAGCGGTGACCCGAGCTTACCAAAAACTTTGCCCAGCAATGGCCCGCCCAGCCACATCAGGATGAGATGGGCGCAAAAATAGAAGAACATGTAAGGTTCGATTTTGAGAAAAGTCTGGCGCAAAGGGCTGAAGGTCAGCGCCCAGGCCACCCGCCAATAGGCCAGAGCAGCAGCGATGCGCACGGCAAGGTCAAGTTCGCGCGCTTCAGGCGTCGCCATGTCCCAATCGCGCGTCAGCGTCAGACAGAGCTGGATAGGCATCACGATCAGGAATGGCAAAGCCGCAAGGATCAGCGGCCATTGCGTGATCCGGTCGGCCAGATTGCTCCGCCGCACCAAGATACCCAGCGTGAAGAAGAACAGGATCGACACGCGTAGGATGATCGGTGCACCAAGGTCAAAGATATGGCACACACCCGTCAGCGCCAGCACGCAGGCCAAGGCCCAACCCGGCCAGCGCACAAGCATGGGGGCCAGTACCATGCACAGGAACAGATCACGCAAGAATGGCATCTGCACATTCATGTCCGGCGGGCGGGTGAGGATAAAAACTTCCTGAAACACCCAGGATAAAGAGGGCGGCCATGGCACTTGCAGATTGAACAATTTGCCTGACCCGCAAATGAGAATCAGCGCCAGCACATTCCATAAGACCATCGGCAGCAGAATCGTCCGAGCTTTGCGGGCAACATGGCTACCCCAATTGCGGACGCGGGAGGAACCAGCCACCAACCAGCCCGATACCAGGCCCAGCAGTGGTACAGCGCTGCGGCCAAAGACATCCATCATCACCCAGCGCATGATATCCTGCGCAGAACCGCGTAAGGCTTCAAATTCTGGCCCTGTCAGGCCCGTCCACGCATGAACGTAGACAATGCCCATGATGCAAATGACCCGGGCCATTGAGATCGCTTCGGATCGCCGTGCCGGGTCAATTCTCACATATTCAGACAAGCATTCTTCCCGATCTTTCAGCCGAAACAGCCCGGTCAAAAACAAGCATGTCTGGCGAAAGGTTCCTCGACAAGGGTGACCTCACGCAAAAAGGGGCGGTTTCCCGCCCCTTTCCGGTTCGGCTGTGTGCAAAATCAGCCGTGTTTCTTTTCACGCGTCGGTTCCAGCATACCATCATAGACAAAGCCGATGGGGTTCACCTCAAGCGCACGCTTTTTGAGCTCACCCTTCATCTTGCCATATTCGGCTTCCATCTGTTCGGAAACGGTCGCGCGGCTGTCTGCCAAGGCCTCGACAAAATCCTGCCCTGTCACAAGGGTGGCACTTTCGCCGGATCGCCTGATGGCCACAAGTCCGGCCCGGCGAACCACGTCCTGAAGGTCTGCGCCGGTATAACGCTCCGTCTGCGCTGCGACATGCGCCAGATCCACATCCTCTGCCAGTGGCATATTCTTGGTGTGAATCTTCAGGATATGTTCACGCCCTTCAAGGCTTGGGGTGCCGACATAGACCAGTTCATCAAACCGGCCAGGGCGCAGCAGCGCCGGATCGACAAGGTTTGGCCGATTGGTGGCACCGATCACCACGATGGAGTTCAATTCCTCCATTCCGTCCATCTCGGCAAGGATCGTGTTGACCACCCGCGCCGTGACTTGTGGCTCATTCCCGCCCATGCCGCGGGCGGGCACGAGACTGTCGATCTCATCAATAAAGATCACGCATGGCGCCACTTGCCGTGCACGCGCGAACATACGGCTGATCTGCTGTTCACTCTCACCATACCATTTGGACAGGAGGTCAGAGCTTTTCATCGAGATGAAATTGGCTTCGGCTTCCTTGGCCACGGCCTTGGCCAGCAGCGTTTTGCCGGTTCCGGGCGGACCATAGAGCAAAAAGCCCTTGGCCGGGCGAATGCCCAAACGTTCAAACGCCTGCGGATTACGCAAGGGCAGCTCCACACCTTCTCGCAGCTTTTCCTGCGCCTCGGTGAGGCCGCCAATATCCGACCAGCTTGTGGTGGGTGCCTGCACCATCACTTCACGCATGGCCGAAGGCTGCACGCGCTTCAGCGCTGCCTTGAAGTCATTGCGTTCAACCTGCAGTGTTTCCAGCACTTCCGGCGGAACCGTGCGCTCATCGAAATCGATCTTGGGCATGATGCGGCGGACCGCTTCAATCGCTGCTTCCCGAGCAAGGGCGGCAAGGTCAGCACCAACAAAACCATGCGTGGAGCGCGCAAGCTCAGTCAGATCGACACCATCACCCAGCGGCATCCCGCGCGTGTGAATGGCAAGGATTTCACGGCGGCCCTTGTCATCCGGCACACCGATGATAATTTCACGGTCAAACCGGCCGGGGCGGCGCAGCGCTTCGTCAATTGCATCGGGGCGATTGGTAGCCGCGATCACGACGAGGTTAGAGCGTGCTTCCAACCCGTCCATCAGCGTCAGCAATTGGGCAACGAGCCGCTTTTCCGCTTCGCCACTGACATTTTGCCGCTTGGGTGCAATGGAATCGATTTCGTCGATGAAAATGATCGAAGGCGCAGCACGGCTGGCTTCTTCGAACACTTCACGCAGGCGCTTTTCGCTTTCACCATAGGCAGAGCCCATGATTTCAGGGCCGTTAATGGTGAAGAATTCCGCATCGCTTTCATTGGCGACAGCCTGCGCCAGACGGGTCTTGCCCGTTCCCGGCGGGCCATGCAGCAACACGCCCTTGGGCGGATCTACGCCAAGTCGCGTGAACAATTCCGGATAGCGCAGCGGCAGTTCCACCATTTCGCGCAATGCGGTGATGGTGTCTTCCATGCCGCCGACATCGTCATAATTGACGCTGCCCCGGCCATCGCGCGGCTCCTCAAATTCGGCGCGCAGTTCGACTTCGGTATTCTCGTCAATATGAACGATACCCTTGGGCGCGGTGGAAACGACCTGAAGCCTGATCTGCGTCAGCGCATAGGCCGGCGTGTTGAACATGCGCCGGATTTCGGGCGGCACGTCCTGCACCGGCTGCTGGCCATGGGTGGCCACCAGATCACCTGCCACCATGGGCTTACCGAAAAAGACCTTCTTCAGCGCCTGTGACGGACCTTGAAGCCGCATTTCCCGCTGCGCCGGGGCAAAAACCACCCGCGTTGCAGGGCGTGAATTCGCCCGACGGATAGTAACATGCTCACCCGAACCGGTTTCCGCATTGCCCCGCTGCAAACCATCGAGCCGGATAACCGACAGCGATTCATCTTCTTTGTAGGAGGGGATCGCGATCGCCGCAGTAATCCGCTTTCCTTCAATCTCCACGGCATCGCCTTCGGTGATGCCGAGTGCCTGAAAGGCTGAACGGGGGATGCGAGCGATGCCCTGCCCGCTTTCTTCTTGCCTGGCCGCCGCTACCTGCAGCCGCGCTTTTTTCTCGTCGACTGCGCTTGCGTCCTCATCTGCCATCCGAACTCTCGCTTATTGCCTGAGATATTGTGTCAGGGAGAAACTAAGCACCCCGCCCTTCTATTTCAAACCGGCAGAACGGCAGGAAGGTCCAAAAACGCTGTGCACTCACACCTGCTCCACCGGCAGGCAGCATAAATCGCAAGGCTTTGCGCCAATCGCATAAGCGATAAACACTTGGCGGACGACATAAAGAAAAAGGCCCAGCCGTTGCCGGCCGGGCCATTGAAGTTTTGGGAGAGGATGCCTGAAAGGCCTGCTCTATATGTGCCAAAGTGCCGGTTCTCGCAAGTGCGAAAAAATCAAATTTTGTTGCAAATTTTGCAATTAGAAAATTCATCTCGGAGAAAGGTAAAGGTTTTCTGCGATTTATGAAGCCAACATTAACGGTTTCTTGTGCAACCGCTAAGGAATCATGCATAGTTTTTTGTGCAGTGCACCACGAAGAAACCCCTAGTGCCATACTATCAGATCAAACATAAAAATTACGCGTAAGCGCGCAGTGTTGCATGTTTTCGAACAAGCCCACACAGCCTCTTCTTCGTGATTCGAAGCTGCCTGAGATCCGCGAATGGGTGACAGCGTCCAAGCGAGGGTTTATGTGCATTGCATCATCAAACGGGCCATGCCCGCCCGACAATGGGAGTTAAGATGCAAAAGCTCTATCCGGACGCCACCGCCGCACTTGATGGCTTGCTCAAAGACGGAATCACCATCGCTTCGGGAGGTTTTGGCCTCTGCGGTATTCCCGAAAGGTTGATCGATGCGATTCAAGCGAGCGGGGTCAAAAATCTGACTTTCGCCAGCAACAATGCCGGAATCGATAATGAAGGCATTGGCAAACTGCTGCGGTCCAAACAGGTTTCCAAGATGATCTCTTCTTATGTGGGAGAGAATAAGGAATTCGAACGACAATATCTGGCCGGCGAATTGGAGGTGGAATTCTGCCCTCAAGGAACACTGGCAGAGCGGATGCGCGCTGGTGGCGCAGGTATCCCGGCTTTCTTCACCAAGACGGGTGTCGGCACGCTGGTGGCGGAAGGCAAGGAAGTGCGTAATTTCGATGGTGAAGATTACATCATGGAGCGCGCTATTGTTGCTGACCTCGCTATTGTGAAAGCATGGAAGGCCGATGAAACTGGCAATCTGATGTTCCGCAAGACCGCGCGCAACTTCAACCTACCTGCGGCAACCTGCGGCAAATATTGCATCGTTGAAGTGGAAGAAGTGGTGCCCACTGGCTCGCTCGACCCGGATGCGATTCACCTGCCGGGTGTCTATGTCCAGCGCATGATCGTTGGTGCGCCTTACGATAAACGTATCGAATTCACGACAACCCGCGAAAGGGAGGCCGCATAATCATGGCTTGGACACGCGATGAAATGGCTGCACGCGCCGCGCGCGAGCTGGAAGACGGTTTCTATGTCAATCTTGGCATTGGTATCCCGACACTGGTAGCCAACCACATTCCCGCAGGGATCGACGTAACGCTGCAATCGGAAAACGGGATGCTGGGGATTGGCCCCTTCCCTTATCCTGACGAAGTGGACGCCGATCTGATCAATGCTGGCAAGCAGACGATCAGCGAATTGCCCAACTCCGCCTATTTTGACAGCGCGGCAAGCTTTGCCATGATCCGTGGCGGCCATATTGACCTCACCGTTCTGGGCGCGATGGAAGTGTCCGAACAGGGGGACATCGCCAATTGGATGATTCCGGGCAAGATGGTCAAAGGCATGGGTGGCGCGATGGATCTCGTGGCCGGGGTCAAGAAGATCATCGTGGTGATGGAACATGTCTCGAAAAACGGCAGCTCCAAATTCATCCCTGAATGCAGCTTGCCGCTGACGGGACGCAATGTGGTGGATATGATCATCACCGATCTCGCTGTCTTCCAGCGTCCCGATCACGATAGCCCGTTCAAGCTGATCGAAATGGCACCCGGTGTGACGGCAGAAGAAGTGGCGGAAAAAACCACGGCGCACTACCTCTCCTGACAAAGGCAGCTCCCCTTAAAGGGATAAACCCATGACAAAAAAGCCCGGCTATCTCGCGATGAGATACCGGGCTTTTTTATACCTTCGAAGCGAGATCAGCCGAGGGAGGCTTTCAGATCATCAGCCAGATCGGTGCGTTCCCAGGGGAAGAAATCGCCATCGGCCTTGCGTCCAAAATGGCCATAGGCAGCGGTGCGTGAGTAGATCGGCTTGTTGAGCCCCAGATGCATCCGGATACCGCGCGGGGTGAGACCGCCAAGCTTCTTCATGCCGCGAATAGCTGCTTCAATCGCTTCATCGCTCACACCATCAGCCGAAGTGCCATGCGTATCGACATAGATCGACAAAGGTTCGGAAATGCCGATGGCATAGGAAAGCTGGATCGTGCAGCGCTTGGCGAGGCCTGCCGCCACGATATTCTTGGCCAGGTAACGAGTGATATAAGCCGCAGAACGGTCCACCTTGGTCGGGTCTTTACCGGAAAAGGCACCGCCACCATGGGGTGCGGCCCCGCCATAAGTATCGACGATGATCTTGCGCCCGGTCAGGCCCGCATCACCATCTGGCCCACCGATTTCAAACGTGCCGGTAGGGTTGATGTGGTAGACAGTTTCATCGGAGAGAAGATCAGCCGGAAGAATGTCAGCAATGACATCCTTCACATATTTCTTCAGTTCGGCTTCCTTCTCGCCTTCATCATAACCCGGCGCATGCTGGGTTGAGAGGACAATCGCAGTGGCGGCTTCAGGCTTGCCATCGCGGAAGCGCAGTGTGACCTGGCTCTTGGCATCAGGTTCCAGAAACGGTGCCGCACCGGATTTACGGTCGTTGGCCATGCGCTGCAGGATCTTGTGGCTATAATCCAGCGTCGCAGGCATCAGATCAGGGGTTTCATCGCAGGCAAAGCCGAACATGATACCCTGATCGCCCGCGCCTTCATCCTTATTACCAGCCGCATCGACGCCTTGCGCAATATGCGCAGACTGGGCGTGGAGGTAATTTTCGAAGTCGAACGTTTCCCAGTGAAAACCATCCTGCTCATAGCCGATCTTCTTGACCACAGCACGCACGGTCTGTTCGATTTCTTCCAGCGCACCATCGGTCCACTTGCCGTCTTCGAACACGCCCTTGCAGCGGATTTCGCCAGCAAGAACAACCTTCTGTGTCGTCGTCAGCGTTTCGCAGGCGACCCGTGCTTCAGGATCTTTGGACAGGAAGAGATCGACAATGGCATCAGAAATCTGATCTGCAACTTTGTCGGGATGGCCTTCTGATACGCTTTCGGAAGTAAACAGATAGGTCTGACGCATAAGGCTTTTTCCTCTTTCGCTCTCTTGCGAATGACTGGATGTGATGGTGGCTCTAACGAGCGCGCCGCCGCAAGGCAATGATGGCCAAGCCGAGGAAAACTATCGCCCAGCACAGCGGCAATATATTGCCCAATTGTGAAAACAGGGTTGGAGGGGCCGCAGGGGGCACAAATGTGTCCATCCGGCCGACCTTCAACCGGTCGAGATGATTGCGCACTACGCCGCGCGCATCAATGATACCGCTGACGCCGGTGGTGGTGGCGCGAAGCACAGGAAGCCCTTCCTCGATGGCGCGAAGGCGAGCCTGCGCAAAATGTTGCGGCGGGCCAAAGGCACCAAACCAGCCATCATTAGAAGGGTTAAAAATATAGTCCGGCCGCTTGCCGGGTTCGGTCACATGGCCGGAAAAGATAATTTCATAGCAAATGTCCACGCCAGCATGGCCCCAGGGGCCAAGGTCGAGCGTTCTGGGTCCGGGACCGGGCAGGAAATCAATCGCGCCTGCCACCAGACGCCGTGCGCCCAATGGCTCAAGCAGCCAGCGCAAGGGCAGATATTCGCCATAAGGCACCAGATGGGCCTTGTAATAGCTCCCGACGATCTGACCTTCGGAATTGAGTGCCGTGACGGCATTGCGGGCACCAATCGCCCGCCCCTGCTCAAGATCGAGGTCGACCGCTCCCGTCATCAGCAAACTGCCGGGGCCAATGACATTGGCAATCCGGGCGCGGGCATAGTCCGGGCTGCCTTCAACGGTCGTCTGATCATAATAGCGCTGCGGGTAGCCATCGCGCAGATAATCGGGGAGACCCGACTCCGGCCACAGAACCAATCTTGGCTCCCGATCATCACGTGGCAGACTGAGTGCGGCGAGAGTTTGAAAATTGCTTTCAAATAGGCGCGGATCGTCGAGCTTTTCCTGACCCAGATCAGGCTGCACCACAGTCACGGCCAGAGTGCCTTGCGCGCCCTTGCCGACCGGCCAGTACATTCCGGCAACCAGCAGTGTCGAGGCCAGTGTAAGGCCGATGAAGCGCCTGTCTCGCAGCGCATAAACCAGCCCCGCAGCGATCAGCACGGCAAGGCCCGAAAGCGCATAAGTGCCCAGCCATGGGGTGATGGCAGCAATCCCCGGGCGGTCCATAGGACCAAGCAACACCATGCCAAAAGGGTTCCAGGCATAGCCGGTGAAGATCCAGCTTCTCAGCCATTCGCTGATGATCCAGCTCCCGGCAAAGGCGAATGGCATCGCCCAGCCTCCATGGTCACGACGTACCAAAGCCCGTGCAGCGCCTGCAGTCAGTGCCGGATAAACAGCCAGATAAAGCGAGAGAAGCGGAACCGCTGCCCAGCCCAGAATGGCGGGCATCTCAGCCTGATAGGTAAAGGCGGTTGCGATCCAGCAATTGCCGAGCGTGAAATGCCCCATGCCGAAGATCCAGCCGCGCCATGCAGCGCTGCGCCAATCAGGTGCTGCAGCCACAATAAGCACAAAGACGCCCATCGCAAGCAGCGCAAGCGGCCAGAGGCCAAGCGGCTGAAAGCCAGTGGCCGACACCACACCGAGCACCAGCGCGGACAAACGCGGCCAGCGCGTTACGCAGGTCACGAATCGCCTGAAGATCGGGATTTTATCCGTCATAAGCCGCCTGTGGCCTCACCCGCGCCCGGCTGCAAGACAGTTGCAGCCAAAGCGCATATTGCCGGGTCTAACGGATGATCAATTCACCGTTTCGAGCGAGCCATTATCGGCTTCGCCATTGGCACCCTCTGCAATTTCGTCCTTGGGACGGGTCGTACGACGAGTACGGCGGGGTTTGATTTCCTTGGCCGGAAGAGCTTGTTCATCACCTGCATCTTCGCCTTCTACGCCGCGGCCAATGGCCGGGGGCAGAGCCGCCATATCAATGCTGTTATTCTCCGCATCGTCAGCGCTCTTGCGTGAACGACGGGGCTTGGCTTCGCGAGTAGCAGTGGATGTGCGGGGGGCGCGACGCGGCTTGGGAGCCGGTTCTGCTTCAGCCGCATCGCTGCTCTCGGCAGACTCAGCGCCCTCATGACGTGGGCTACGTTCGCGCCGGGTTTCGGTTTCACCACTGTCATCAGAGGGCTGACGGCGATTGCGACTGCGCGGCGCATTGCGAGGCGCGCGATCTTCGCTGTCATCATTATCGCGATCATCAGCGGCCTGATCATTGTCGTCGGAATTGTTGTAACCACGCGACTGAGACTGGCGGCGTGAAGACTGATCGTCCCGGTCATGATCCTGATCATCGCCAGAATTCTGTTCCCGCTCCCCTTCACGGCGGATGCGGGATTCTTCTTTCTGAGCCTTGATGTCGGCAATCACGCGGAAATAGTGATCCGCAAACTGAAGATAATATTCGGTCAGAACCCGATCATCATTCAACGACGCGTCACTGGCCAGTTTCTTGTATTTTTCCAGCAGTTGCGGCGCATTGCCTCGTGCCCTGCTGTCAATCCGGTTCAACTGGTTACCACCGCCACCATGGTTGCGGTTATTATTACCGCGTCCGCGCCGACGATTGTTGCTATTGTTGTTGCCACGATTATTGTTCAAGGGAATTCAGTTCCTCAATTGGGACCTCCGGACATCATGTCCGGCCAGGCCGCAAGACCCCTCGCCACGGCGCTGCTGCGCTCCGTCGGCTCCCCATCTGCATAGGCGACCGGTGGCTTTCCGCCGGTTCAATGCAAGCTATGGAGTTTGATGGCCCGGGGAACGTTTCGTCTGTGTTCCAGCCGATAGCCTGCCTCTGACCTAGCTACTGAAAGAGCACTTGCCAAGCCTTATCTTATTTTTATTGCGACAAACCTTTCCGAGATAACACCAGGGCGCGCGGCCTTCCGGCCAAATCATGCGTTAATTGTGAGCGATAGCCTGCTTCTTCGGCAATTTTCGCCACCCCTTCCGCTTGGGAAGCGCCAATTTCCAGCACAATCTGCCCATCATTGGACAGGAGTGCATCCAATTGCGGGATAAGCAGGCGGTAATCATCCAGCCCCTCTGGCCCGGAAAACAGCGCACCTGCCGGTTCATATTCGCGCACCGAAGCATCAAGCGGGGCATTATCTTCAACATAGGGCGGATTGGCGATAATGCAGGTAAACAGGCCCAGCCCGTTCTGCCAACCCGGCATACTCCAGTCGCGTTCCAACAGGGTAACCTGCCCGCCCAGCCCCAAAGCCTCAGCATTATGCTGCGCGATGGCCAGCGCCCCGGCACTGCGATCAATCCCGACCCCACTGGCACCCCGATTTTCCGCCATGATCGTGAGCAGAAGCGCGCCCGACCCAACGCCGCAATCGAGCACCCGGCCTTTTGACCCTTGCAACGCCAAAGCCGCACCGACCACGCTTTCGCTATCCGAACGCGGGATCAGCACATCAGGGGAGACCCGAAAGTTACGGCCGTAAAAATCCTCATGCCCCAAGATATAGGCCAGCGGCTCATGCGCTTTGCGCCGCTCGACCGCTTCCCAAAAACGCTCCGGCACTGGCCCCGATGCACCGGACAGCAGCAATTGGCTGCGGGTAAGCCCCAGAGCATCGGCCAACAGATATTCGGCATCGAGCCGCGCCGTATCGCTGGTGGCGCTCAAATCCGCAGCGGCTTTGCGCAAAGCTTCAGGCACCAGCATGGCCACGATCAATCGCCCAGAGCAGCCAGCCGCTTGGCTTCATCCTCAGCGATCAGCGCATCGACCAATTCACTAAGGCCCGCCCCGGCCAGAACTTCGGGCAGTTTATGGAGCGTGAGGTTGATCCGGTGGTCCGTCACCCGGCCTTGCGGGAAATTATAGGTGCGAATGCGTTCAGACCGATCGCCTGAGCCGACCATCGCTTTCCTCGCCTCAGCCTCAGCCCCATGGGCTTCAGCGCGCATCTTTTCATAAAGCCGCGCCCGTAGGACCTGCATGGCCTTGGCCTTATTCTTATGCTGGCTGCGCTCATCCTGCTGGGTGACAACAAGGCCGGAGGGAAGATGGGTGATCCGCACGGCAGAATCGGTGGTGTTCACATGCTGCCCACCGGCCCCGCTGGCGCGATAAATGTCGATCTTGAGATCATTATCGGCAATCTCGACATCCACTTCGGTCGGTTCCGGCAGCACAGCTACAGTCGCGGCCGAGGTGTGAATCCGCCCGCCGCTTTCCGTTACGGGCACACGCTGGACCCGGTGAACACCGCTTTCAAACTTCAATTTCGCAAAAACGCCCGTGCCCGTGACATTGGCGACTATTTCCTTGAAGCCCCCTGCATCTGAAGCATTCATGCTCACCGTTTCGACTCTCCAGCCCTGTTCGGCGGCATAGCGTTCATACATGCGAAACAAGTCGCCCGCGAAAAGCGCTGCTTCATCGCCGCCGGTCCCGGCACGAATTTCCAGCATGGCAGGCCGTGCATCGGCAGAATCGCGCGGCAGCATGGCCACGGCCAATGCCCTTTCCGCCTCAGGCAAAGCATCGCGCAGCCGGGTGATCTCATCCTCGACCAGCGCTTTCATTTCCGGATCGGAATCGCCCATCGCTTCCAACTCGGCCAATTCATCGCGCATGGCATGGACATCGCCAGCAGCCTTGGCGACCGGTTCCAGCTCGGCATAGTCACGGCTCGCGGTGACGAATTCGTCACCCTCCAGCGTACCCGATGCCAGCCGCGCTTCCAGCTCGGCAAAGCGCTGGGCAATCTGCCGCAGACGGTCAGCGGGGATCATGGGGCCAATATCGCCTGAATGGCCTGCGTCAGCGCGTCATCCGTATTGTCACCGCGAATGTTCACCGTGGCAACACCATCCGCAAAACCAATCGCGGCAATCCGTGCAGCACCTGACTTCACCGCTTTATCAAACCGCTTCTTGGGTGAACCGGTAGCGACAATATCTGCCACAATACCGGCGCGCCGCAAGGCGTTCAATTTGCCAAAGGCGAAGGTGGCAGCCGCATCATCCTCAACCGCGATCATGACATCGAAAGGCAGTTCCTGCTCTGCTTCAAGCAACATCGCCAGCCGCTCGATCCCAGCCGCCCAGCCAACAGCAGGCGTAGCCGGGCCGCCAAGCGATTCCATCAAGCCATCATAGCGCCCCCCGCCCAGCACAGTGCCTTGCGCACCCAGCCGATCGGTCACGAATTCAAACGCGGTGTGGCGGTAATAATCCAGCCCGCGCACCAAAGCAGAATTGCGCTCCCAGGCAACACCAGCAGCATCGAGCCCAGAGGTCACTTGCGCAAAGAAATCCTGCGCCTCAGCAGAAAGGTAGTCATCAATCTTCGGCGCATCTGCGGTGAAGACCTTATCGCGTGGGTCTTTACTGTCGAGAATCCGTAAAGGATTGCGCTCCAGCCGGTCCTGACTGTCTTCGGACAGTTCTGACCTGTGTGCCCGGAAATATTCCACCAGCGCCGCACGCCAGTTTTCCCGGCTCGCACCATCACCCAGCGTGTTGAGCTGCAAGGTAACGCCTTCCGAAATACCCAGCTCTTTCAGCAGATGATCCGCCATCGCCAGCAGTTCCACATCGGCCTGTGGTTCGGCCGCGCCAATCACTTCAGCGTCAATCTGGTGGAACTGGCGATAGCGCCCCTTTTGCGGCCGTTCATAACGGAACAGCGGCCCGTGGGTCGCGATCTTCACCGGGGCATATTGCTTCCAGCCATCGGTCAGATAGGCCCGCGCGATGCCGGCGGTAAATTCCGGCCGCAGGGTCAGCGATTCATCGCCGCGATCGAGGAAGGAATACATTTCCTTGGAGACCACATCGGTCGTCTCACCCAGTGAACGGGAGAACACTTCAGACTTCTCAAACACCGGCATTTCCGCACGGCGGAAGCGATAAAGCTTGCGAATGCGTTCGAATGTCGCGGTGACATGGGCGAAACTTTCTGCTTCTGCGCCGAAAATGTCCTGCGTGCCGCGCACGGGCTTGGGAGTTTTGATGCTGCTCATGATGCCATATCTTCCATTTACCGGGGGCTTTAGGCGCTAATCACACAAACGAAAAGACGGCTGCTGGCAAAATTACCTCCACCTTTGCCACTGGTTAACCTTTGCCTGCCGCACGAAAGGGCACATTGAACGGCTTTTCTACCAAATAGACGCTCGCAAAATGCACACTCTTGCTTTACGCAGTGCAGCAAAATAGGCGATTATACAGATCGGCCCTCCGGCCACCTGCTTTCACCGTCATTCACAACAACTGTTCGGAAACTCAAAAACCATGCGCATCGACCTCATCCCGACCGGCGATAATCCGCCTGAAAGCCTCAATGTCGTGATCGAAGTCCCCACTGGCGGTGAGCCGGTGAAATACGAATTCGATAAGGAATCGGGCGCTCTGTTCGTGGACCGTATCCTCCACACACCGATGCGCTACCCGGCCAATTACGGCTTCGTGCCGCACACACTCTCACCCGATGGTGATCCGCTGGACGCGCTGGTGGTGGCCCGCAGCCCCTTCGTCCCCGGCTGCGTCGTACGCGCCCGTCCGATTGCCGTGCTCAACCTTGAAGACGAACATGGCGGCGATGAAAAGCTGGTCTGCGTACCAGTGGATTCAACCTTCCCTTATTACAGCCATGTGCTGGAAATGGGCGATCTGCCCGATATCGTTTTGAAGCAGATCGAACATTTCTTCACCCATTACAAAGATCTCGAAGCTGAAAAGTGGGTCCGGGTCGGCACCTGGGGCGGCGCGGAAGACGCCAAGAAGATCGTGCTCGAAGCCATCGAACGCGAAAAACAGGCTATTGCCGCAAAGGGCTGAGGCTTTACAGCTTTTTACAAGAAAAGGGCTCCGGTTTCCGGGGCCCTTTTCTTGTAAAAAATCATAAATTGAAATCAACCGGAAGAATAATTTGCACCTTAATCATCACCCTCTACGATTAGCGAATCGCTGCAGAGGGATGATATGGAATTGGAAGCAAAACTATCCGAAATCACGAAAGTTATACGCGAGCACCGCGAGGTTCTACTTACTGAGGAAGCGGCTAAAAACGCTTTGGTGATGCCGTTCCTTCAAGCGCTAGGCTATAATGTTTTCAACCCAGCGAAGTGATTCCGGAGTTCACTTGTGATGTAGGCACGAAGAA
Source organism: Altericroceibacterium indicum (assembly GCF_009828105.1). Classification (GTDB taxonomy): domain Bacteria; phylum Pseudomonadota; class Alphaproteobacteria; order Sphingomonadales; family Sphingomonadaceae; genus Altericroceibacterium; species Altericroceibacterium indicum. The sequence continues at coordinate 166,415 of NZ_WTYQ01000005.1, read as the reverse complement.
GGGTGAAAAGGTTGACTATGCTATCTGCAATGATGGGAATGTCTCCATCCTCGTTGAGTGCAAGCCTGCAAGTTCTGAGCTTAGCCTAAACCACGCGTCGCAACTCTTTAGATATTTCTCTGTAACAGAGGCGCGTGTTGCGATTTTGACCAACGGCGTAGTGTTCAAGTTCTTCTCGGATATCGATACTCCGAATAAGATGGATGCAAAGCCGTTTTTCACTTTGCAAATGGATGCGCTGAAGAAAGCAGACATTCGAACTCTATCGAATTTTACAAAAGGCAATTTTGATATTGAGACGATTGTCACTGAAGCTGGTAATTTAAAAATGCAAAGCTTGGTGGCCAAGGAACTGGAAAAGGAATTCAGTGATCCATCGGATGAATTCACTCGCCTGATTGCAAAGAGAATTCACGAAGGACATCTCACAGCTACCATCAAGGAAAGCTTCAAGAAGCTCCTGACTACATCGATCAGCTCGCATATCCGCGACAAGGTGAACGAACGCCTCACGTCAGCCCTCCAAGCGTCCAATCCTGTCGATTCTGAGAATGATTCAACCGCGGCAAAAACGGACAGTGACGGCGTCATTACCACACAGGACGAAATAGACGGTTTCAATATAGTCCGCGCCATTGGTTCACGAGTCATTAGCCCTGATCGTATCGTCATGCGGGATGCTAAGTCATATTGCGCAGTACTGCTTGACGACAACAATCGAAAAACGATTATTCGTCTCCACTTCAACAGCCCTACCGCTCGTTATATTGGGACTTTTGCCGGAAAAGAGGAAACAAGACACTCTGTTTCAGGGCCTGTTGACCTCTACAAATTTGAAAAAGACATAATGGACCGAATTACGGAACTTGAAATGTAATTTTTGAGAAATCTTGCATTGCACGCTTGTCCATTTAGCCATTATTTTTCCGCTTCATTAGCCTCCTACAAAAATTGGGTGCGATAATGAGCAGAAAATCCGGACAGGTGAAAATGACCAAAGGGGGTTTGGTAGAGCTATCCGACTACCAATAGTTGCGCTGCTGTGCCTTGTGTGGTTGGTAAAAGGGCCGTGGCGCAAAAATCTTGCTGCGCGGTAGAGGCTGATCAACGGCCTATTCGACCGGGCGACGAGAATCGAGCAAATCGCTTTCCGAAGGGGCATTAGCCCGCTCCCGATCGACCATTTGAGCCACCTCATTTTCGGGTACGACATCTTGCGTGATTTCAGAGGCTTTTGGCATCTCTTTCGTGCTCTTTGGGCGCGCTTGTGTTCCCTTGTGTCCTTCTGCAGTGCTGGTAGAGAGGCTGGCCAAAAGCTCCGGTGAAGGATTTCCGCCAACATCAAACCGCAAGCGGTAGATGGGCTCAGGCAGGGCAAAACCGGCATCTTCCAACGCGTCCTTCACCGCCGGAATGGCCCTGCTGCGGCCTTTCTGAAAATCGGTTTTTTCCTGATCCAGCCAGCCCATGAAACGGATCACAATATTGGAATCGCCAACCTCTTCCACCACTGCAGATGGCTCAGGAGTGTCGAGGATAAAATCTATTGATTTTAATATTTTAACTCCCAAATGGCGGGCCTCATCAGGGCTATCATTCGCATCGATCCCCAACACGAATTCGAACCGGCGTTGCGGGTTTCTGGTGTAGTTCAAAATCACCGCCTTGAAGACCGTAGAGTTCGGAATTCTCAGGTGATTTCCGTCCAATGTCATCAGGATCGTTGCCCGGCTCGTAAGGCGGATAACCCTGCCTTCCATCCCCTCAATCAGCACATGATCATTAGCCCGAAAAGGTTGCCGCAGTGACAACATCAGCGAGGCAACATAATTCTCAATCGTGTCCCGCATCGCAAAGCCCAGCGCAATGCCAACCACGCCCGCACCGCCCAGAACCGCGCCGAGCAGCGCCCCTGCGCCCAGCATATCGAGACCGACCACCACCCCGCCGACGACGAAAATAAAGCGTATCGCGCTGCGTATCAGGTCAGAGAGAAATACATTGGGTGTCACCCTCTCCCAAAACCCGCGGAAAGCTGCGATTGCATAGCCAATTGCACCGATAATAAGCGCCACGAGAATGGCCATTCCGGCGAGCGGGCCAAGATGCCAGAGGTTGGTCAAACGCTGAGAAAGGCTCTGAAAAGCCTGCCCCTTATCGACCGAAACATCGCGGGTAACACGATTCTCTACCGTCACAACGCCGGAAACCCGCGCCGCAATCGCCTCTGCCCGCACCCTGTCCGCCGGGTCGGAAACAGTGCCTGAAAGCGTCACGACGCCTTCCCGCACTTCTGGCACAATCCCGGAAAGACTTGGAATTTCAGAGAAAATTCCGGAAATGCGGCTGGCGATCTGCTCGTCTTTGCCAGACTGATATTCGGTTTCGATCTGGACCGGTGCCGCTTCTGCCTGTGCTGGCTCGCTGCCCCCCGTAGTGACCGATGGTAAAATAGCTTGCGCAGAAACAGCGGAGAAACCCAGTAAAACCGCCGCAATCCAGGCCGCGACCCGCATCGTCATTCTCCCGCGATCGTCATTCCATCAACCCTCATGCTCGGCACGTTAACCGATCGGATCATGCGCAGATCATCCGCGAGTTGCAAACCAGCGAACATATCAATGAGGTTTCCAGCGATAGTGAATTCCGTGACAGGCCCGGCAATTTCGCCACCGGTGATGCGAAAACCCGAGGCTCCCCGGCTGTAATCACCGGTCACCATATTCACGCCTTGCCCGGATAATTCAGTGATGAGCACGCCATCTTCAATTTCAGCAATAAGCTCATCCCGGCTGCGGTCACCCGGCTCACAATGGACATTGCTGGTTGAGACTCCCGGCGCTCCTCCTGCTCCACGCGATGCATGGCCAGTCGGTTCAATTCCCAATTGCCGAGCCGAAGCGCAGCTTGCGAGCCAGCCGGTAACCTTGCCATTGTCGACCAAGGCACGCGGTGCTGTCGCCAGCCCTTCCCCATCAAATGCTCGAGACCGCAAGCCTCTTCTGCGATGAGGATTATCGAGGATTCTCAAGCCTTCTGGAAACAGGGCCTCACCTTCACGCCCCAACAGGAAACTGGACCGCCGGGCAATCGCGGGGCCGGACATCGCGCCGATCAGATGCCCTATCAATGATCCGCCAACCCTTGGATCAAATACGACAGGCATATGTCCGCTTTTCAAACGCCCCGGATTCAATCGCGATACGGCCCGTTCTCCAGCGGTTTTCCCGATGATGGCACAGTCTGGCAAATCTTCAGCATGACGCATAACGCTATGGTCATAGTCACGCTGCATCAAGGCACCCTCCCCCGCGATAACGCTAGCACTGATAGAATGGCTTGTGCCAACCGAAGTCCCGCTGAAACCATGACTGGTCACCAGGGTTGCGCAGCTTTTACCAAAACTCGCCGAACCACCTTCGCTATTAGTGACGCCTACCACTGCTCTGGCTGCATCTTCGACTTGCAATGCCTGCTCCCGCAACCATTCCGGGGAAGGTTCAAAAGGGTCATTCAGGTCAAAATCAGCAAATGGTGCATGGCTCAGACGGTTTTCAGGAGCAAGTCCGGCATATTCGTCCAGAGGGGCGATTTTCGCCATGGAGACAGCTCGCTCTGCCAACTCTGCCAAAGCGACATCGGTCAGATCGCTGGCATGAATGGATGCAGAGCGCGAACCTACGAAAACGCGCAAACCGATATCTGCGGTTTCTGAGCGGTCCACACTTTCCAGCTTGCCCAGCCTCACTTCAACGCTCTCACTCATGCTGCCTACAGCCATCGCGTCAGCAGCTTCGGCCCCATTCTTTCGCGCAAGGTCAAGAAGGGCTGCACAGCGTTCCTGCGCAATTGCGGGGTCTAACATCGGGTTGGTCCTGTCTCGGCGTGAACGCACTGTCCTAGCGATTCCAGCGAGCAGGTAAACAACCCCCTGGAAGATGCAGGATTAAACCCGTTAGAAAAGCGCCGCAGCAGCCTTAAAGATCAAGGTCAGGCCAAAAGGGAGGCCGATGGCGCAGAGCCACAAACCTGCTCGGTCACGGTGAAATGGCGCGGAGAATGCTGGATCAACGGCCTCTTCGTCAGTGAGATTATCCCAACGTCGTTCAAATATTCGACAGGCGGGGATGATCGCTGCAACCAGCACGACCAGCGCAAAATAGGGCAGAATCGAACCATGACCGCTCTTAACAGCATGCATTGTAACGAAAATCTGGAGTCCAGTATAAGCAAGGAGAGCATAAGCGACATTGTCGCTCATTCGTTTTCGCCAATCGCGCTTCACCTTCGCCACGGGCGTCCGTTCTTGTGAACGGCGGGCGACATTATTCATAAGCCGTCTCCTTGTATCCCATTATATTCGAAACGATTATTCCACTCTAACTCCCATTGCACAAGAAAGATCGCGGTCACTCCTCTTGTTGAGACGGGTAGTGCCAATGCCGCGAAGAGCTGCATTCGCGTTCATCATGCACGTTTCTTGCCAAATTGGGTTCAATCCCTGCTCACAAGTGCTAAGATTGAATTTATGACCACGCTCGACCATTCCACGCTGGACAAGGAATCCTTGTCCCACAGCATGGCAGAGGCTCATGCCAACGCCTCCCCTCCTATCCCGCAAGGCGGGCTGGAAGTTGTCTCCATCGCTAAGAGCTACGATAAACGGCCTATTTTGACCGATATCTCACTGTCGGTCGGAAAAGGCGAGGTACTGGGCCTGCTCGGTCCAAATGGTGCGGGTAAGACCACTTGCTTCTATTCAATCATGGGGCTGGTACGGCCCGACAGTGGTCGCATTTTGATGGATGGCGAAGATGTTACCAAACTGCCAATGTACCGGCGTGCTATTCTAGGGCTGGGCTACCTTCCTCAGGAAACCTCGATTTTCCGCGGCATGACGGTCGAACAGAATATCTCCTGCGTGCTGGAGATGGTCGAACCAGACAAGGATGTTCGGGCTTCTGAACTCGAACGTCTGCTTGATGAATTTGGCCTCACTCGCCTGCGCACCAGCGCGGCGATGGCCTTATCAGGTGGTGAAAGGCGACGTTGCGAAATCGCCCGTGCACTGGCAGCGAAACCCTCCATTATGCTGCTTGATGAGCCATTCGCCGGGATTGACCCCCTGTCGATCAGCGATATTCGTGACCTGGTCATCGATTTGAAGAATCGCGGCATTGGCGTGCTCATTACGGATCATAACGTTCGTGAAACACTCGATATCGTGGACCGCGCCTGCATCATTTACGGTGGCCAAGTGCTCTTCGCAGGCAGCCCTGAGGAACTGGTTGCTGATGAAAATGTGCGCCGGCTTTATCTGGGTGAGAGCTTTGCTCTATGATGGCATGGCGGCGTGAAATCCATCTGCGGCGCGCCGACACATGTCTTGCCCCCTTTCTCAGACACACCGTATTCGAGCACGTGATTGCTGCACGGAAATATAATCGGTGAGCCTCTCTCCACGCCTCGATTTGCGGCAAAGTCAGTCGCTTGTCATGACGCCGCAATTGCAGCAGGCGATCAAACTGCTGGCTCTATCTAACCTAGAGATTGAAGCTTTCATCGGTGATGCGCTGGACAACAACCCGCTTCTCGAAAGTGGTGATTTACAATCTGAGGTGCTGGACAACGTTCATAACGATGGCGAATCCGCACCAGACACGCCTTCGTCCGATGAACTGATATTGCAGGGGAAAGGAGAGGCGGATTCTCCGCTCGACATCGACCCCACTGCACTGGATCACGACAAAGATACCGGAGACTGGTCCGCGCAACTCAATGGTAGCGGTTCTGGCGAAGCCTTTGACATTGAACAGCGCAGTGCAGAAGAAGAAACTCTCTTCCAACATCTGACTGCGCAATTACTTTTAGTAACCAGCGACCCACAGATTGCCTTTGTAGCGCGAGCATTGATCGGCCAAATCGATGACGCGGGCTATCTCCATACGCCGCTCAGCGAAACTGCGTTGGAGCTAGGCATTACCGTTGAGGTGGCCGAGGAAGCACTGGCCCTTATTCAATCGCTCGATCCCACAGGGGTCGGTGCACGGTCTCTGGGGGAGTGCATCGCGCTGCAAGCACGCGATGCTGATCGCTATGATCCGTGTATGGCACGTTTGCTCGACAATCTTGACCTCGTGGCGAAAGGCAATTTCGCGCAAGTCAAGCGTTTGTGCGGGGTGGATGATGAAGACCTTGCCGACATGCTCGCAGAATTGCGCAATTACGATCCCAAGCCGGGCATGAAATTTGGCGGTGGCACCAGCGCACCTATCGTTCCGGACGTTCTAATAGCCCCTGCCCGCGACCATGGGTGGAATATTTCGCTCAATCAGGAAACGCTGCCCCGCCTGATCGTCAATCGCCCCTATTACGTCGAATTGAGAGGCAACTGCCAAAAATCCGACGCTAAAAGCTGGCTTAATGAAAAGCTGGCGGATGCCAATTGGCTGATCAAAGCACTCGATCAACGCCAGAAGACCATTCTGAAGGTCGCGGCGGAGATCGTAACTCAGCAAGATGGGTTCTTCCGGCACGGTGTTTCAAAGCTAAAACCGCTCACTCTGCGAACCGTTGCTGAGAAGATAGACATGCACGAATCAACAGTCAGCCGCGTGACCTCCAACAAATATCTTCACTGTCAAAGAGGGACTTTTGAGCTGAAATATTTCTTCACCAGCGGCGTGTCTTCTGCCGATGGTGAAAGCTCAGTCTCGGCTGAAGCGGTGAAAGCGCAGATACGGTCTCTGGTCGATGCAGAAGACGCCAAGAGTATTCTGTCAGACGACAAGCTCGTTGAACTGTTGCGCGAAAAGGGTTTTGATCTGGCACGACGCACAGTGGCGAAATATCGCGAAGCCATCGGAATCGGATCCTCCGTGCAGCGGCGCAGACAAAAAAAGCTGAGCATGACCCGCTGCGAATGAGGGAAACAGCGCTCCAGCCCGCAACAATTTCTGAGATAAACGCGCAAAAACCTCGTATTTTAGTGCTTTACGTATAATTAACCTTTTTTGTTCAGACATGACGTGGTTAACAGGGGAGAACGCTTTCTAACGAAGCGTTATCACGAAGCAATAAGGGGGTATCCCAATGCGCGTGCTGCTGATTGAAGACGAGCCGACCACTGCAAAAGCTATTGAGCTGATGCTTAATGGTGAGGGATTTAACGTTTATTCCACCGATCTGGGTGAAGAGGGCCTGGATCTGGGCAAGCTGTATGATTACGATATCATCCTGCTCGACCTGAACCTGCCCGACATGCATGGCTACGATGTGCTGAAAAAGCTTCGCGTCGCCAAAGTGCAAACACCTGTTCTGATCCTCTCGGGTATTTCAGAATTGGACTCAAAGATCCGCAGCTTTGGCTTTGGCGCTGATGATTACGTCACCAAGCCATTTCATCGTGATGAACTGATTGCCCGTATTCATGCGGTTATTCGCCGAAGCAAAGGGCATTCGCAAAGCGTTATCCGGACCGGCAAGCTATGCGTTAACCTTGATGCTAAAACCGTCGAAGTCGATGGTGCCCGCGTCCATCTGACCGGCAAAGAATATGCCATGCTGGAACTGCTCTCCTTGCGCAAAGGCACTACGCTGACCAAGGAAATGTTCCTTAACCATCTCTACGGCGGGATGGATGAACCTGAGCTCAAAATTATTGACGTCTTCATCTGCAAGCTACGCAAGAAGCTTTCGACAGCCTGCGCCGGTGAAAATTACATCGAGACAGTTTGGGGACGTGGCTATGTTCTGCGCGATGGTGATGAAGAACAGGAAGCGGCCTGAGCCCTTCCTGACAGCTCTTGCTACCTCATAGCGAATCAGCCTTCTGAGCAGGAAGAATTTCGTTAAAAGCGGTTTCCACTCGCCGCATCCTGCTTTATCGGCTCCAACCCATGACTGCGCATAAACCCGGCGATCCGACCACGCTAAACCGACTCTACGGCCGCTCGCAAGGCCGCCCCTTGCGAAAAAGCCAGCAGGAGTTGGTTGAAGATCTTTTGCCCAAAATCAGTGTTCCTGGTGAAGGCCCGATCACTTCTGAACGGCTCTTTGGCCAAGATACACCTCTCCATTTCGAGATAGGTTTCGGCGGTGGTGAGCATATGGCCAATCGTGCCGATATGCTGCCAGATCACGGCTTTATTGGCTGCGAACCATTTCTGAATGGTGTTGTAGGTGCCCTCACCCACATTCGCGATATGCACCTTGGCAATGTTCGCCTGCATATGGGCGATGCGCTTGAAGTGTTAAGCCGCATTCCTGACGGCGCCTTATCCTTCGCCTATTTGCTTCATCCCGATCCTTGGCCAAAGGCACGCCATGCCAAGCGTCGGATGATGAATGACGGCCCGGTAAACATGATTGCAGCCAAGCTGAAGCCCGGCGGCGAATTTCGCTTTGGTACGGATCACCCAGTATACCTTCGCCATGCACTGATGATTATGCGGCGACACACGGATCAGTTTGAATGGCTGGCTGAAGGGCCTGAGAGCTTCCAGAAACGGCCGGGTGGGTGGAGCGAAACACGCTATGAAGCCAAAGCCCGTAAACAGGGCCACGAAGTCTGGTATTTTCGCTGGAAGCGCACTCTGGCGTAGTACAGCGTTGATTTTTATGTCTTTTTCCTAAGCCTTATTGCGCTACACTTGCAGTCTCTTGGCGGCTTTTTCCGCTTCGGTGATTGCTGGAAAGCACCTGCAGGAGGCTCGAAAATGGCTACAGGAAGAATAGGTAAGCGCGCGGTTGATGCGATGCGCTCGGCCGGCGTTGCTGGCTTCTTATGGGACGAGGATATCAAAGGCTTCGGGATGAAGGTCACTTCATCCGGCGCGGCATCCTACGACCTGCAATATCGAATGGGAGGGCGCGAATCCAAAACACGGCGGTATACGATCGGCGCGCACGGTTCTCCCTGGACACCAGCTACGGCACGAGCAGAAGCTGAACGGCTCAGCCTGCTCATTGCGCAAGGCACCGATACTACAGAAGCGAAAAAACGACGTCGTCGAGAAGCCGTCGATCTCGCCTTCGACAACTATGCCGACCGGTTCGCACAATCATGTGCGGGTAAAGGATGGATAATTCTCGTGAAGCGTTCGTTCCGGCTTCATGCCAAGCCAGTCTTGAGAAACAAGCCCTTGCCTCAAATTACACGAGCGGACATCGTAGCGGTGTTCGATCGAATGCCCACTGAGCAGGTTGCCAACAAGCGCAACGTGTTCGCGGTTTTGAGGCGTATGTTCCGCTGGGCTGTTAGCAGAGGTGATATTGAACGCAGCCCTATGGAGGGCATGGAGACACCCCCTCCTGTCAAGCCGAGGGATCGCTGGTTGTCCGATGAGGAGCTTCCCCGAATATGGAAGCAAGCCCTGAAGACGCATCATTGCTTCGGGCCAATCGTGCGCCTGCTGATCACGACGGGCCAACGTCGCGAAGAAGTGGCGGGGCTTGCCTGGGAAGAGCTGAATAGAGCCGAGCGCATGTGGACGCTGCGGGGGAAAGGACGAAAAATAGTGAGCCAAACAGCGTTCCGCTCAATGATCTCGCGGTAGCCGTTCTAGATGGTGTCGCAGAAGGGAAAGATGAAACTAGACCAACTCATTGAGGACGATGGGGGCGAGCCGGTACCTCCGTGGCGGCTACATGACCTGCGACGGACCTTGGCCACGGGATTTCAGAGACTCGGCGTACGATTCGAAGTCACTGAAGCTGTTCTGAACCACGTAAGCGGCTCACGAGCTGGGGTCGCCGGCATTTACCAGAGGCATGACTGGAAAGACGAGAAACGTGAGGCATTGCGATCTTGGAGCGACCATATCGTTGGGTTGCTTGGTGAGCCGCAATAGCTGAGAAAGCGATGCAGAGCTCTAACACTGCTCGAACCGGCATACTCTTACGCAGTCTCGATATCGGCAGATTGATTAACAAATCAAAGTCGAAGTGCGGCTGAGTAGGAGTTCATGGTTGCACCACCGGTCCGACAATCGCCTGATGGAATTGCTCACAGACTGCCGCCACTTCGCCGGGATCATGCGGTACAGGAAGCTCGGATAGCGCACAGAAAAAGCCGTCATGGCGGCTCGGTGTCGACACCAGCGTCATTCGGGCCTGACCATCGCCAACCGCTGAAAAACCGTGCGTCACCCCTTTCGTCACGAGGATATGATCACCCGTCTCCCCGCGCACCCGGTCTTCACCGATCAGAAACAAGAACGCGCCGTCCGTGACATGGAAAACCTTATCCTCGTCGAACGAGATATGCGCCGGTGCGCCAAGACCTGTTTCAACGGTCATCACCATCACCGTGCAAGGCGCATCGGCTCCACCAAGGAGGATGTCTGCCGTGATCCCCGAAAAGCAGGCCCGGGCCTGCGACGATAAGATACCGCTGCGGTGGGGTGTGTCGTCGGAATCGAATGGCATGATGACTTCCTTTCTGCCTGTCGGACCTAGACACTCCTTACTGTTCATATAAGGCCGTAAGTCCTGTCATCATTGTTCAGGATTATGCATAATGCCAAAGCTCGATCTGGTGAGGACCTTTGTCGAAGTCGTGCAGGCGGGCAGTTTTTCCGCGGCGGCCGAGCGGCTGGGGATGCCGCGATCAACCGTCAGCCTGCACATCAAGACGCTGGAAGGCGAACTTGGGACGCGGCTGATGAAGCGTTCCACCCGATCCTTTGCACTCACCGATGATGGGCAAAGGCTGTTCGATCAGGCGGCAGGCGGGCTTCAGGCCCTGCTGTCCGCGCTGGAGAATGTTCGGGCCCGTCCGGGAGAATTAAGCGGGCTGATACGAATTGCGGCTCCGGCTGACTTCCCTACCAGCTTTCTGGCAGGGGCCGTGACGGCATTTCGGGAAATGCATCCTGCCGTGCGCTTCCAGATTATGCTGTCGAGCACGACGAGAGATCTGATCGATGACAACTTTGATCTGGCAATCCGCATCGGTAATCGGGGAAGCCAGGACAGAGTGGAGCGCCCGCTTCAGAATATTCACTGGCGTTTTTGCGTCAGTCGCGAACGCGCGGGCGAAATGGGTGAGCCCCGATCTATCGGCGAGATCGACCGGTTTCTCTCCCCCGCACCCGATCTACGAACGTTTCTGGAAAACACCGTTCTGGGGAACGAAAAACTTCCGTCGGCAGAAGTGACCGCCGATAATCTGGCTCTGCTCCACGATCTGGTGCTGGGCGGTTGCGGTACTGCGCTTCTACCCGCCGGCATGTGCGCCGAAGCGATTGAGAGTGGAGCGGTCGTGACATGCCTTGCAGACAAGACCGTCGCTGTCACACGGTTGGTGCTTACCTTCCCCAGCCGCGCCGATATCCTGCCGCGTGTCCGCGCCTTCGCTGATGTGCTGTCGTCGCAGTTCTGACAGGCCGCTCTGGCTTTACGCAGGCAAGACAGAGTTCGACCGGAAGAGCTTCCATGCCAGTGCAGCACCAGCGACAAGGGCTACGACCAGCAGAGACACGTTCATCCAACGGGCCAGCGGATCCATCGCCGCCCAGCCAAACTGGGCCAAGTGGGCCAGACAGGCTGCAGCAATCGCGATCAAAGTAAGCAGTCTCAATCCCATCGAGAGGCGCGGCAATCTGAGTGGCGAGGCCGATACAAGCAAAGTGAGGAGCGTCATCCCGGCATATGCCTCTGCGGGCGACACCAAATCCATCGCCGCGATCAGAGCGGATGTAGAGAGCGCGAGGGGCTGGCCCCACAATATAGCGCACCAGAGCCGTTCGAGAATGGCAGAGCGCTGCCCCTTTGATCGCCGCCGTTCGAACCAGATCGTCATGCCGGTGGCGGTGATCCAGCACAAGGCGAGCCCCAAGAAGACATAGAGCAGGCGCATGGGCAGCCCGCCGAATTTGCCGACATGCAACGGATAGAGCGCCGCCTGTATCTGCTTGCCCGCGCTGCCGTCGGTGAAACCGCTTTTGACAAAACTGCTGCCGTCACCCGTCGGATGCCATGCTTCGCCATTGGCCAGATCGCGCGGAGCATCGGTGCCAATTTCTATAACGGGGTCCCGACTTCCCGCACGCTGGACCAGCAGGAAGTTCACCCGTGCCGGAGCCGCCTGTCGTTCGACTTCATCGATCATGGCGGCAATATCCGGCGGAGTTTCTGCCATATGCAGAGCCGCCTCCGCAGGTGGGCCGTAAAGCTCGTCCGCATTGTCTTCAAGTAATCCCAACAGCGGCCAGGCAATCGCAACAAGCGCCAGTGCCGCGCCGGTAAGCGCAATGGCAGTATGGAATGGCAGCGCCCACACGCTCATCCGGTTGTGCAGGTCCGCAGCCTCCAGCCGCGGCGAACCGCCAAGGCGCAGCCGGAAAGCATCTTTGAATATCCGGCTATGGGCCAGAACACCCGTCCCTATCGCAGCCAGCAGCGCTACGCCCGATATCGCGATCAGCAAGCGCCCCCAGGGGAATCGAAGATGCAGGCTGTCGTGCAGGCTGACGAGGAAAGTCGTCCACGGGGTTATAGCGGAAGCCACCGGCGTTCCTTTGGCATCGGTCCAGCTATCAAGCACACCCGGCACGCGAACGCGCATGCGCGGCAGATCGTCTGTCGGCCCAAAAACCATCACGGTGGCATTCGAATCGCCCGCCTGCTCGACACCGGCCGTAAGTGCCGCCGCGAAAGCGCGCGCATCGCCCGCTTCCACCCGTGCAGCATCGGGCTGTTCCCAGCGTTTCCATTCCGGCGCGAGCATGCTCAGGGTACCGGTCAGGCAAACCTGATATATGAGCGCGCCCAGCACCAGCCCCAATAGCGAATGCGCCCGCAGAGACTGGGCAATCAGGCGGCGATATCCGCGCGGTTGCGATTTTTGCGCGCCGCTCATCCGATAAACCTGAATGCGATAGCTATTGCTGCAAGGCCGGAGACAAGCACCATCGCTGCTGACAAACGCGTCGGTTGTTCACTGCCGAGAACCCAGCCGCCCAATGTCGCCCAGAGAAGCGGGAACAGCAGGATGGCCAGGATCAGACGCAGGTCTGAGTTACCGGGAAGCCAGATCGCTGCCCCTGCGGTTCCTGCGACAGACGCGGCCAGTGCACACGGCCCTGCGCCCACCCAGCGCAAGGCCAACCGCGTCGAGACCATCTGGCCATCGGCTGCGGCGGTTCGCACTCTGGGGCTGACACGCGGACGCCGTGTCGCATTGGTGACGACAAGAATGTATGCAGGCACGGATACGGCAACCGAAAGAATGGCGACTGCCAGTTCCACGCTTGTCGCCTGAAGAGCGAAAAATACTGCGGCAAACAATGCCAGCGCCACGGCGCACAGCCATTGCACCCTTCGCTGCGGCTGCCCCCAGGCGAGCCGCAGCGTCAGGACGCCGCCCATAAGAGCAAGCGTCGAGAAGACGACAGAGCTTGTCGGCATCAGTACCGGGCTTGCAACGTTACCCCGATCACGCGTGAGCGCCCCATCGTGGCGTAATAGTCCTGTTCGCCGTCACCATATCCATAATCGGTGCGGTCGAAGTAGGTGTAGTACTGCTTGTCGAACAGGTTTTCCGCGAACACCATCAAGGAGACATTGGGCAGTGAGTAGCCGACACGGGCATTCGCGATCAGATAATCGCCGAGCTCGTCGATCGGCGCGTTCTGCATATCGCGCGCAAGGAAGGTGCCGGTGTACTTGATGTCGGCGCCGACGAAGAAGCCTTGCCGGGGGCGATAGTCAACGCCTGCGGCGACCGTCCAGTCGGGCGCCTGCGGAAATGAAAGGCCGGTAAAATCACCAAGGTCAGCCGCCTGAAAATCGGTGAAACGGCTGTTCACATAACCAAGCGACAGAAAACCGGAGATGTTGGGCAGCGGGTTCAGCTTTGCCTCCAGCTCACCGCCATAAAGGCGGGACTTGCCTGCATTGGCGACGCTTCTTGTCCGGCTGCCATCCGAATTCATCGTATCGAACTGGATCTGTTGGTCGGTCCAGTCGGTATAGAACACGTTGAGCGAGACGGTCCCAGCCGAACCCAGATTATGCCGCAACGAGCTCTCATACGTCGTTGCCTTCTCCGGGCCGAAAGTCATCACCACACCATCGCTGTCGCGCGTGATGCCACCGGGACGCCAACCGCGCTGGAGGACGAAGCCCAACTTCGTTTCCGGTGACAACGACACATCCACGCCAAGCTTGGGCAGAAACTCGGTCTCGTTCCGCGTGCCGTCATAGTCGACATTGGAAACGGGCTGCGAGTTGTCCGCATAGCTGCGCGTCAGATGCGATTCGAGCAGCATATCCGTGTGATCGATGCGCCCCCCTGCGATCAGGCTCACCCTGTCGACCACGGGAACCGTGATTTCACCGAACAGTGCATAGTTGCGCGCGCGATTGAGCAGAGTGCTGTCATCCGTGCGCGTGGTGGTGCCGCGCGGGGTGGTGATGATCCTGTCGGCGCTGCTGCGCGAGAAATTGTAATACAGACCCGCGACACCGCGAATGCCGGTTGCGCCTTCATAATTGAGCCGCAGCTCCTGTGTGAATACCCGGTCCTTCTCACCGCCGGTCAGGACAAGCGTTTCACCGGCCGTTCCGGCATTGACCGATCCACGATCCGAATGGGTGTTCACCAGCGATGTGATGGACGAAAGCGTGATCTCAGGTGACAGTTCGTAAGCAATCCGCGACGCACTGGAATGGTTCTTCGTGCTGCGCACTTCCTGATAGTAAGGCGCGTTGAAATCGCCGCGCTGGTCAGCGAAATCCCAGCCGAGACCCGGCCCGCCGATGTCGTCGTAAGCGGGGGAGTCGTAGCTGTAGGCGTAGGAGAAATGCGCCGTGAGGCCGGGTAACGGATCGAGCCGCACTTTGCCGCGAAGCTGGTAATACTCATCTTCGGCCAGCTTGCCATAGCGGTCATACTGCTCGAAGTCGGGATAGTTCACTTCGCTGTCGCGCCGCTGATATTCCGCCGCGAAGCGAACCGCGAGCACATCCTCCACCACAGGCCCGCCAAGGGCGATGGCGGCCTCGCGGGTATCAAGCTCACCGGCACTGAGCCGCGCGGCGGCATCAAACGCATAACCGGGATCGCGCGTGTTGACATAGATGGCGCCTGCCATCGCTGCGCGGCCGGTCAAGGTGGATTGAGGGCCGCGATACACCTCGACCTGCTCCACGTCCCAAAGTCCGCGGGCGCCCCGCCGGGTTCCCATCCGGGACTGCTCGGCGCCGTCTACATAAAGCGCAGCGAGAGGCGCGCCTGAAACCAACCCCTCCGAATTGACACCGCGGATGATGAAGCCAGTATCCAGCCAGTCGCCATCCATGACGTTACCCATGGTGCGAAACGCTTCGCGGAAACTGGTGATGTCCTTTTCCCGGATGTCTTGCGCCGTGGTCACAGCCACGCTGGCCTGCGTGTCGAGTAGTGTGCGCTCTGCCTTTTGCCCGGTTACGATGATTTCCGTTGGCGCTCTGCGCTCCGGCGGTGTCGCAACGGGCGCCGCCGGGGGAGACGGCTCGTCAGCCTCCCCCGCTACCGACCGAGGCGCAGGCGCAGCGGTCAGGACATAGCCACCCTTGCCATCCGACCGCGCGACAACGCCGCTGCCTCGCAACAAGGCATCGAGCCCCTGACGCGGCGAATAGGTCCCTTGCAGGCCACTCGTCCGCTTTCCCCGCACAAGATCGGGGTCCACTGTGATCATGACACTTGCCTGCCTTCCCAGGCGTGCAATCGCCGAACCCAGCGATCCGGCGGGAATATTCAGCCGAACTTGCGTTTCGGACTGCGCCGATGCCGGCTGAGCAGCCAACGTCGCACCCGCGCCGGACAATGCGACAAGCGCCGTGGCGTGAAGAAATGTGCGTGCGAACTGATGCATTGAAGTGAGCCTCTTGTAATCCGTGGTGCGTGATCCGCTTTCACCAGCGGGACGGACGAGATCGGCAAACGGCTCAAAAAACTTCAGCGCGGGACAATCACGATGTCATTGTCGGCCTTCCGCACATCCAGATTTGCGGTGCGCGCAAGGCCCTCCAATGCGCGGTCGATATCGGTCAGAGGATAGCTGCCAGTCACGCGGCGCCCGGCCAGTTGCTCCGCGTCGAAGCGGATGGGTCTGGCGCTGTAGCGGCCAAGCTCGCTGAGCACGGCCGCCACATCCTGATCGTCCGCTTCGAGCCACCCCTCCGTCCAGAGAAGGGCCAGCTCCGGGTCAATATCCGGCAGACGGGAAACCGCCTCCGGCGTCATGCTCGCGCGCTGGCCGGGGGACAGGGTCAGGCAGCGTGTGTCCGTCTGCGGCGCACCACCCGGACACACACGCACACGCGATTGCGTGACCGTGACGACGCTCGCCGCCTCCGTTTGCCGAACCGCGAAGGCGGTGCCTAGCGCGGTCGCACTGCCGTCCTGTGTGGTGATGACAAAAGGCAGCGAGGCGTCTTTGCGGACTTCGGCAAAAACCTGGCCCTTGCGAAGATGAACCTGACGCCGATCGGTGGTCATCGTCACATCGATCAAACCATCCGTATCGATCGTCAGGCGGCTGCCGTCATCCAGCTCGACAACGCGCTGCTCTCCACGCTCAGTGTGATAGACAATTGCAGGCGCATCGATGGGGTGCTGACGCAGAAGCAGCCAGCCGGAGACGGCGAGGCACAGAGCCAGAAAAGTCGCGCCGCCAACACGGCGAGCAGTGGCCCGCTGGTCCAACACCTTGCGCAAGGCCGTTTTCTCGACAGCTCCGACCTGGTTCACACGATCATGAAAACGCAGCATCCTCTCCAGTACCTCGCGGTGGCCGGGTTCGGCGGCGCACCAGGCTTCACACTCGGCACGTTCGTTCTCGCTCATGTCATCCGCATCGATCATCGCTGCCCATTCAGCGGCCTGCGCGATAACAGCCTGTTTGTCGCTGGCGTCAGCCATCAGGCGGCATCGGCGAAGGCATAACAATGCGCGTAGGCAAGCGCGATGTGGCGCTTGACCGTACTTAGCGAAATGCCCAGCCTTGCGGCTATCTCGGCCTGTTGCAGACCCTCAATGCGGCGCAACACGAACGCCTGCCGCGCCTGCTCCGGCAATGCGTCCAGTAGGCGCATGACCGCATCGAGAAGGTTCACCGCTTCGACAATTCTTTCTGGTGTGAAAGCGTCATATGCGTCCTCAGTCAGAGCGAAGGCATCACGCACTGCCCGTTCGATCTCCCGGTGGCGTATGTCATCGATCAGCAGCCGACGGGCCACAGTCGCCAAAAATCCACGCGGAGCACAAGGCATCGGCTGTGTCGGGCGTTCCAGCAGACGGCAAAATGTATCCTGGGTCAGATCGGCCGCCCGTTGCGCACAACGCGTCCGTTGCCGAAGCCAGTTCCGCAGCCAGTCGGCATGATCCGAATAGAGCAGTTCGATGTCGCCGGCTGGCCGATGCGCCCGCATGAATAACCCCTGATCGTAACCCGGCGATCATGGTTCTTTAAAGTCGTCGAGCAAATATATGCCAGCGGATAACGCGAATGATAATGATTTGCAACAATGGACATCGCGGAACGCTAATCAGACTTTGAGCGAAACCTCCAACGCTTAACTGGCTCGGCTCATGGCGGTGGCCTGCCATGCAACCTCGCTGACATTCAGACTGAGTGCGACGTTTGCGTCCTTGAGTTCCGCGAGGTCGAACCATCTGGCTTCGAGCGCGTCATCACCAGCAACAGGTTCGCCCGAACACCATCGGCATAGCACGGCAATAAGGATAAAGTGCCGACGAAGCCCGCCGTCGTCATCATAATCGAAAGCATCGACAGCGGTGAAGGTTTGTAAGGCCTCGCCTCGGATCGCGGTTTCCTCGTAAAGTTCGCGAATGGCAGCCTGTTCTATGGTTTCGCCGGTTTCGATCTTCCCGCCGGGAAAACCCCACCGCCCTGCATCTGGCGGATTGGCCCTGCGAACGAGCAGGACCTGACCCTCACGAAAAACCACCGCGATGGTTGCCGCTATCGGACGTTGCGGTCCTTCTGTCATGATGAGATCCTTTCAGCTCCGTACACGCCATCTGGTTATCAAGTCGGCGCGATCAGCCGATTTGCCTCTCCGCGCAGGATTCCACACATATCCTCCGCGGAAGACGAAGCGGTTTGCGAGGTGAGCAGGCGGATTTCGATGGGAGGCAGGTCGGGAAGGCCGAACCTGCCATCGACGCAGACCATATCCTCCGGGACACCATGCGCAGTGCGCACAGCTATTCCAAGCTTCGAGCGAAGTGCAGCCCAGACATAGGAGAGGCTGGGGGTTGTCACCGCCGCGCGCCACGGCAGTCTGGCACGGTCCAAGGCGGACAGCGCCGCTTTACGAAACAGGCAGGGGTGGTCGAACATCACCAGCGGCACCGGCTTCGCCCCTGCGGGCTTGAAACTCTCATGGACAAGCCAGCGCATCGGCAAGGTGCAGAGCAGCTCCCCTTCGCCACCGGAACCCTCGTCGAAATAGACGATAGCGCCGTCCAGCCTGCCTGCGGCAACTTCCTCGGCAAGCTTATGATTTTGACCAGCGCGGATATCGACCTGTGCGGTTGGATGTTGACTGGAGAACGCGGTGAGCGTTGCAGGCATTACATCCTCGAAGAAATCCTGCGGCAATCCGAGACGCACAACCCCGGTATTGGTGGCAGCGCCCAAAGCGAGCGCCGCTTCGTCATTCAGGTCCACGATCTTGCGGGCATAGGCGATCAGCGCTTCGCCGGCGGCGGTGGGGACGAGCCCCCTGCCTTTGCGCGCGAACAACTGCGCGCCCGCCTGCTCCTCAAGCTTCTTGAGTTGCATGCTGATCGCCGATTGCGAGCGCCCTAGTTGCACCGCTGCGCGCGAGAAGCTGCCTAGGTCTGCGCCGACCACAATGGCCCGCAGAGAGTCGATGTCGAACGACGTCTTCAATTTCGAATCTACGAACTCACACTTCAAATACATTCGTTATTCGAATTGGTAGGTGAGTGCTACACAGCGGTCAAGTTCCGGCCTCAGCTGAACCAATTCGGGAGCAGAACACGCGTTGCCAGTCATCGACGAGACATCCACACTGCAAAAGCGCTCGATGCTCCCGATCATCCTGGCTGGTGGGGTGATACTGGCGCTCGCCTTCGGAGTCCGCTCAGTATTCGGCGGCCTCGTCGAACCGCTCTCGAACGACCTGTTTGGCGGCAGGATCGAGATATTTTCCCTCTCGATCGCGATCCAGAATCTCGCATGGGGCCTCGCACAGCCCGCCTTCGGCCTGATTGCCGATCGTTATGGCGACCGCCGCGCCTTGTGGATCGGCCTTGGCTTTTACACCGTGGGCATGGTCGTTTGCGCGCTCGGGACGACACCACTGGCCCAGCATCTGGGCGCCGGACTGCTGGTCGGAATGGGCATATCGGGCACGGCATTCGGCATTGTCCTGGCCGTGGTCGGCAGAGCCGCACCCGTCGAAAAGCGCAGCCTCTATCTCGGCATCGCGTCAGCTTTGGGCTCAGCGGGACAGGTCGTTGTGCCGCTCGTGGCTGCGTGGCTCATCGAATGGCTGGACTGGCGGCTGACCATGCTCGTCCTCGCGGCGATGATTGCGCCGATGGCCCTGTGCATTCCCTATTTGCGAACCACCCCCAGCCAAGGCGACAGGCCCGGCGAATTCCGGCGCATCGCTCCGGTCGCGCTTGTCGGCACGGTTGTTTCTGCCTGCCGGCACCGCGGCTTCCTGTTCCTGAACGCGGGCTTCTTCGTCTGCGGCTTCCATCTCGGCTTCATCACCGCCCACTTGCCCAATTATGTGGAGCATTTCTGCACCGGCACCAGCATGTCGCCAGAGGAATTGCGCGCGTTCGGCCTTAAAGCCCTGTCAATGGTCGGGCTGGCCAATATCCTCGGCACGGTTCTCGCCGCACAGCTGAGCATGATCTTTCCCAAGCCCTACATTCTGTCGGCGATCTACGCCTTGCGGGCCCTGGTCATTCTCTCCTTCATCAACCAGCCGGTCACGCCGTCATCGGTCATGATCTTCGCCTTCGCCATGGGGGTTCTGTGGCTTTCGACCCTCCCGCTGACGAGCGAGCTGGTGCTGGCGATGTTCGGGCCACGCGTGATGGGCACGCTGTTCGGATTAGTATTCCTCAGCCATCAGCTCGGCAGCTTCGCTGGCATCTGGCTCGCCGGGGACTGGTATGACTACTATGGCAACTACGCGCTGATTTGGCGCGTCTCGATCCTGCTCGGCCTGCTCTCCGCCGTGCTGCACCTGTTCGTAAGGGAGCGGCCCCTGACGCCCGGGCTGGCAACCTAGCCGATGGAGAACTTGGCTTTCCTTCTGCTCGCGGCCTTCCCGCTCATGGGGAGCCCCGGCCCGGTAACAGTGAGCCTAGCCGGCCTGGGATCGGCATTCGGCTTTCGCCCCGGCTTGCCCTATCTCTGCGGCGTCATGGCGGGCACCGGCGCCGCCCTGCTGATGATAGCCACCGGCGTCACGGCATTGCTGCTTGCCTGGCCAGCCCTACTTACAGCGCTGATGGTGCTTGCCGGCGCCTATATCCTCTACCTTGCATGGACAATCGCGACCGCGCCCGTGGGCCCCGCCGCGAAGTCCGCCACGAAGCCCCCCGCTTTCATGCCGGGATTTGCGCTCGCTATTGCGAACCCCAAGGCCTTTGCCGCGATCGGCGCGGTCTATTCAGGGCATAGCGTTGTTGCAGGCGATCTCATGCTGGACATGGTCGCCAAGCTGGCTGCGCTAACCGGCGTGATCATCGTCAGCCAGACAGCATGGCTCGCCTTCGGGGCGACATTCTCGAAATTACTCAACCATCCGAAAACTGGCCGGGCAGCCAACATCGTCTTCGCACTCATGCTGCTCGCCTCGGTCGGACTGGCCCTGTTGTGAAGGAAGAACAGACATGCGCGTTCTGCTGACCGGATCCTCGGGATGGCTCGGCCGCTTCCTGGTGCCGATGCTGGCCGAACAGGGGCACGACGTCACCGGCTTCGATATCGCGCCCGGCGAGTACACCGGGATTGTCGGTTCGGTTTCGGATCGCAGCATGGTCGACCGGGCATTTTCCAATGCGGATATCGACGCGGTGATTCATGCGGGCGGATTGCATCAGCCCGACCTTGCCCGATGCCCCGCCTCTGCCTTCGTGGACACGAATGTGCACGGCACACTGAACATGCTGGAGGTATCGCGCGCCGCCGGGGTCGACCGCTTCGTCTTCACGTCGACCACATCGCTCATGGCCAGCCAGGCCGTGCATACCGGGACATCCGCGAGAGCGGTCTGGTTTGACGAAAGCTATGCCCCTCTCGAGCCGCGCAATGTCTACGGCGTGACCAAGCTCGCAGCGGAACAGCTATGCCGCCTGCATTTCCTTCAGCATCGGATGAACTGCATCGTCCTGCGACCAGGCCGGTTCTTCCCCGGAGAGGATAGCGCACAACCGGATCTGAGCGCGGACAATCACAAGGCCAACGAGTTTCTGAATTGCCGCCTGACGGTCGAGGACGCTGCGCGAGCACATGTCCTCGCCTTGGAGCGAGCACCAGCGCTAGGATTCGACACGTTCATCCTGTCCGCGCCGACACCCTTCGCGCGCGAAGACACAGACGATCTCAAATGCAATGCCAAGACAGTCATCGGGCGTCAGCTTCCAGAGGCAGCGCGGCTGTTCGCCCGCCGGGGGTGGCAACTGCCGGAATCGATCTCGCGCGTCTACGATTCAACCCGTTCGCAAAGCGTTCTCGGCCTGCGCTACGACACGCGCTTCTCCGACATTCTGACAGCCTTGCGGGAGGGCGACGACCTTCCGTTCGCCACAGATCGATCACCGGGCTGCGAACAGAACCCCGACCTTCAGAGAATGGAGAAAGACCTATGACCTATGACGATTTCAGAACGTCTCAACCCGACGCCCACGCAGCGCTCCTCGCATTGGGCAAATGCGTCGATGATGTCGGGCTTGAGAAGGAGCTGACCGAGCTGGTGAAGCTGCGCGTGTCGCATATCAACGGATGCGCCTTTTGCATCCAGCTGCATCTCAATATCGCCCGCAAGCTGCCTGTCGATGAGACAAAGCTTGGGCTGGTTGCAGCCTGGCGCGACGCCGGCATTTTCTCGGAACGCGAAATGGCGGCGCTGCGCTGGGCAGAGCTGCTGACGGAGCTCGCCTGCACATCGCCTGGCGAGAGCGACTGGGAAGACCTGCGCGCTGTGTTCGATGAGAAAGAGGCAGTGCTTCTCACCGTTACAGTCGGCGCGATCAACAACTGGAACCGTATCGCCGCAGCCCTGCGTTTTCCGCCTCCGATTCCGCGGTAGCTACTCCGTCAGACCGCCCCTCCTCTCCCTGAATACGAAGAATTCCCATGATCCATTTAGTCCCGTTTGCCGCTGAGCATTTCGATCTCGTCTGCAGCTGGTTCACCAATGAAGTCGAAGCCGTGCAATGGGGCGGCCCGTCCGTCAGCTATCCTCTCGCAGCACAAATGCTTCAGGCGATGCTCGACGAAGGAAAGACGAATCCTCCCAACCGCCTATGCTGGATGGCGCAGGAGGACGGTGAATCTGTCGGTCACATCCAGCTCGCGCTGGATTGGCGTAGCGGCAATGCGACCCTCTCGCGCGTGGTCATTGCTCCGCAGATGCGGGGTCAGGGAAAAGGCAGCCAGATGCTGCGCCTCGTCACCGAGCATGCCTTCGGCTTCGAAGCGATCGAGCGTGTCGAATTGAATGTCTACGCCTGGAATTCGGTGGCCATAAGAACCTATGAAAAGCTGGGCCTCAAGCTTGAAGGCACGCGCCGGTCGTCAGCATCGGTGAATGGTGAGCGCTGGGACACGTGCATTATGAGCGTGTTGCGGGAAGAATGGCATCAGCCGCTCACCGTAAGACGTGTCGAAACGCCGGAGGATGTGGCGCTCTGTTTTCCTCTGATGCGACAGTTACGGCCGCACCTCGAGAACGAGGGCGATTTTATTGCGCGATGGCAACGGCAGAAAGCCACCGGATACAGTCTGATCGCGCTTTGGAAGGACGAACAGCCTGTCGCGCTGGCCGGTTACCGCATCCAGGAAAACCTCATTTATGGTCCGCACCTCTATGTGGACGATCTCGTAACCGATGCGGATGTCAGGGGAAGCGGTGCAGGCCACCGATTGCTCGACAGACTTAAAGCCGAGTGCGGCGAGCGCGATCTCAGTCTGCTGGTTCTGGATACGGCGCTTTCGAATTCACTGGGGCACAAATTTTACTATCGCGAAGGATTGTTGCCCCGCGCTCTGCGGTTTTCCTATGATATCAACTCCGACCACGCGCCGTTGCCGGCATGAGCATCCTGCATATCAGCACCAGCCCGCAGCAGGCCGGGTCTCACAGTCGCGAATTGGGCCGCCACCTTGTCGAGCGGCTCAAAAGCGCGATTGATCTCCCGGCCGTGGTCCGCGATCTTGCCGAAACGCCGCCGCCTTTCCCCTGCGCCGGTTTCGTGCAAGCCAGCCTGTCAGCGAGCACGAGATCATTTGCAAACAAGTCGGACGCTCTGACCGTATCGGAGCACCTGATCGCCGAAGTCGAACAGGCAAGCGCGATCATCATCGACATGCCGATGCACAATTTCACGGTGCCTGCTGCTTTCAAGGCGTGGATAGACATGGTTGTGCGTCCCGAGCGCACATTTCGGCCATGTCCACGAATTGCGGATCGCGCCGCGCGGCCCAAACTGACAGCACATGACCGAACGCCCAGATCGCCAGGCCGGCGATCCAGAGCCGCAGGCCGAGGCCGATCGCGCCCGCCAGCGTGCCATTGACGATGGCGAGCGCGCGCGGCGCGCCGCCGAGCAAGATCGGCTCGGTCAGCGCCCGATGGACCGGCGCATGGAAGCCCGCGATCAGCTCGCCAGGATCGGCCGCGTCGCTCATGCGACCAGCGCCCCGCCGCCGAACGAGAAGAACGACAGGAAGAAGCTCGACGCGGCGAACGCTATCGACAGGCCGAACACGATCTGGATCAGTCTGCGCGCGCCGCCCGACGTATCGCCGAACGCCAGCGTCAGGCCGGTAATGATGATGATCATCACCGCGATGATCTTCGCCACCGGACCCTCGATGCTTTCGAGGATCGACTGGAGCGGCGCTTCCCAGGGCATCGACGATCCGCCGGCATAAGCAGGCGAAGACAAGGACAGCGCAATCACGCTGGCGGTGACAACAAGCATAGCGCGACGGGCGCCATGCCGGATGGCATGAATCATGGCAGGTCTCCTGATGAGGGCTGGGAAAGCGCAGTGAGGCGGTAGTCGCCGGTGGAAGAATCAAGCCCGTCGACGCGGGCGAGTTCGGCCAAGCGGCGGCCGTGCCCGTCGCGGACCAGCACGGCGACGATGTCGATGGTCTCGGCGAGCAGCGCGCGCGGGACCGTGACGACGGCCTCCTGGATGAGCTGTTCCATGCGCCGCAGCGCGCCGAGTGCGGTTCCGGCATGGATGGTGCCGATCCCGCCCGGATGCCCCGTGCCCCAGGCTTTCAAGAGATCGAGCGCCTCGGCGCCGCGCACCTCGCCGATCGGAATGCGGTCGGGCCGCAAGTGAAGCGAGGACCGCACGAGATCGGACAGCGAAACCACACCATCTTTGGTCCGCATGGCAACAAGGTTAGGCGCGGCGCACTGCAGCTCGCGCGTGTCTTCAATCAGGACGATGCGATCAGCCGTCTTCGCCACCTCGGCCAGCAGCGCATTGACCAGCGTGGTCTTGCCGCTGCCCGTCCCACCAGCGACGAGAATATTGGCGCGTGTTGCAACACCCTCGCGCAGTGCTGCCGCCTCAGCCTCCGACATGATTCCGGCGGTCGCATAATCGTCGAGCGTGAACACCGCGACGGCCGGTTTGCGGATCGCGAAGGCGGGCGCGGCGACGACGGGCGGCAGCAGTCCCTCGAAGCGTTCGCCGCTTGTCGGAAGCTCGGCCGAGACGCGCGGGCAACGCGCATGCACCTCGACGCCAACATGGTGTGCGACCAGACGGACAATGCGTTCGCCATCGGCAGCGCTGAGCGTCATGCCAGTGTCGGCGATGTCTTCTTCCAGCCGGTCGACCCAGAGCCGACCGTCGGGGTTCAACATGACCTCGATCACCGTCGCATCGTCGAGCCAGGCCGCGATCGACGGACCCAGCGCCGTGCGCAGCATGCGCACGCCGCGTGAACTTGCCTCGGAACGGATCGGATGGACGGTCAAGGTGAGCCCCCGCAATCGTGCCGGGCAAACCGCCGCCCGGCGTCAGGGCTCATCAAGAAAGCCGTAAAGCGGAAGGGCTCAACAGGAAAACGTGCGCGTCGCAGGCTGGCGAAGAAAGACAGGAAATGGCGTAGGAGCACCTTTGAACGCCGGGCAGTGACACAAGGGAACCATCAATGGTTTAATGCGGTAACGCACCGGACTGAATGGCCATATGCTTGCACTTGTCCACAATATCCCTTAAATTGAGGACAAGATATGAAGGAAGCTGCAATGCCCAAGGCCATGACCCTGAATGTGCGCGTGAGCGGCACGCTGGGCGAGTTTGTCGCCAACAATGTCGGCGACGACGGTGCCTATGAGAATGTCAGCGAATATGTCCGCGACCTCATCCGCCGTGACAAGGAGCGCGCTGAGACGGAAGGGTTCCAGCGACTGAAAGCCGAACTGACCGCCGCTTTCGCGGCACCGGAATCGGCCTATGAGGCCCTTGATGCCGAAACCGTGATCGCCCGCAACGCGCGGCGCTGATCGCATGGCCGTCTTTCGCGTCCAGGATCGCGCGGGCCGACGGCTCGATGAAATTTACGTCTATACCCGCGACAATTGGGGCGAGGAGCAGGCGGCTCGCTATATTCGAGGCCTGTTCGAACGATTCGACGAAATCGCGGCTCGGAAAATTCCATGGCGCCCGATCCCGGCCGAGTTCGGAGTGGAAGGATTCTACTGCCGCCACCAACATCATTATATCTATTGGCGGGTACTGTCCGATGGCGCGGTCGGGATCGTCACCGTGCTTCACGAGAGAATGCACCAACTCGACCGTTTTCGCGAGGATTTGCCGCAGTAGAGATCGGCTCACCCTACCTAGGACAATGGCGGTGTCTTAGGGCGACAGCTTTCGCCGACATAGCTGCCATTCCAAGCTCGACCTAGCTGCCCAACACCTGCCCTTTGTTCATATCGACGAATAGCGACAGCTTCGCGCCCTCTGCTCGGTTATTGAGGTGCTAGAGATTGCCGGGAAGGCTGCCATCAGTATGTTTTGCTACGCCCCGGGCGATGGCCGGATGCCACGGAAACGCCCACGATGCGTCCGTGTCTCTATGACCAGATCTCCTTCCTCCACGTAAGCACGGCGGATCGGCGCTTTGGTAAGGGCGATCCCGAGTGGTGTACCGTCGTGGGTAAAAACCCTGACACCTTTAGCCTCAACCAGGAGAACTTGTTCTTCGAAAATAAGCAGGTCACATTTGCTTGGGCAGTCCTCCAGCGCCATCAGGCAATCCCCGTGCAACACGTAAAGGCGTGTGGTCGTCATCACATAGAGATAGGCGTCAGTCTCGACGATCCGGACAGGTGCGGAGCCGACATCATAGATCGTGGTTGGCGTCCCGTTTTGATCGACGCGCACCACGCGACCGGCGTAGCTTCCCAACAGCGCAGTTTTCCCGTCCGCTGAAAACGCCGCTGCATAGATCCAATCGGAGGAAGCGCCGAAGCTGACAATGATCTCGAAGCCGCCGTCCTCGACGATTTTTCCGGCAAGCTGGTCCGCGTCTAACCCGGTCAGACGTTCTGCGGCGACGTTCACCGCCTTCATCTTCTCCTCGCTTCCGGGGTTGATGTCAGGGTGGAATTGACGCGCTAGCTGTCGGTACCGCTTGCGGATCACCTCTGGAGTGACGGGCAAATCGAGGCCCAGAACCTTGAGTGCCTCATCGATTTCGGTCGCCGTCCCGAAACCCATGCAGCCGACCCGAATGCGAGTGGGTTCATTGGCCGGCATGCGAAGGCCCCAGATACGCTCTCCCTCCCGGCTGATGCACCAAGCCTCATCGACATGTGTAAAAAGATAACGATCCCTCTCCGGGGTCAGGCCGACGCAGCGTATCGTTCGATGGGCCTCACCCTCAGCCAAGCCGAGGCGATCCCGGTTTGCCGCAACCTCCGGCGCGCTTTCGAGATCAGTTTCAAAATCGACTTGTAGATCTCCGCCATAAACCGTCAGCACATTGCTCTTCGAACGCAGCGCGAAGCCTTCATCCTCTGGGTGGACCGAAATGTGGTAAGGATCGCGACGAAGGGGAGCGGTTGCGCTTGGCTGCCCTTTGGCGTTGCTGAACATTACCGCGCCAGGCGCACCTCGACTTGCATTCGATTTCTCAAGGTCATCAAACGACAGTGTGCCATGCAGCGTGCTGTAATGCCTGCGGAAGGCCGGGTCGGGACGGTCGCCCTTCGCGAACGGCTCGATCACGATCTCTCGCCAAGCGCCTTCGGGGTCCGCGAAGGTCTCCTGCGTACTGGGAAGCTCGACCGGTCGCTCCCAGACATTAGGTGATGGTGGGAGAGGCAATTGGCCAAACTTGGAATGGGCCAAGCAGTGGGCTGCGATAGGCGTTCCGTCTTCCGTCACTTCGGGTTCCACCACAAGGTTCTGGATCAGCCCCTTGTGCGCGATGGATGCGGCCAGCGCCTCGATGGCACTTGTCCCATGCGGCACCTTGCGCGCATTGCGCGGGGACTTCTTGAGCTTGTTCAATGGCACGAGAATCTCGAAGCCCGACACAGGCTCGGCAGCGGTGGTTTCGGTAACAGCGTTCATCACACTTCTCCTTCAACACACACTCACCCCGGAATGGGGTGGGCGGCGAAGGAGCGACCAGAAGGCCCGCCGGCAGAGCCGGGGCGCATCCGTAACGACCGAAACGCAGAGAAGGTAAGCGCGGCTTGCCGCGCGTTGCGGCCCGGCGCGGCGGGCCTAAAGGGAAGCGTCGCCCCACCCCATCGACGGAGAGAGTCACAAACAGGCGCGATCGGGACGGCGAATGCCCTGTCCCGATCTCCGCAACTACGGAAAGACACAAATCCGTGGACTCGGATTTACGGATCGGCGTTAATACGCCGTGCCGCCATGGCGATCGTCACCGGAATCGGACGAAACCCGCAAAGGGGTTCGGTCGGAGTGCAACGGAGATAGAGCGGCGGTCCCGCAGGGAGGCGCCCGATACCCCTTCACTTACGATCTGAAAAAGGAAACGGAGAGCTGAACGCGGAATACGTTCTGAACTAGTCTACTTATCGCGCATTTCCTGGCTCGACATGTTCCATGCGGCCCCAAGTGCGGCATAACCCACGAAAACCCGATGAGATGGTGCGCTCTCGCTCGCCTATTCTCTTTCCGCGACCGTGCGCACAACCCACGCTACAGAGTGGGGCGCGCCGGTTCCCCAACCGACGCGCCCCAGGGCCTGCCCTTCCCAAACATGCCGCAAGCGGCATGCAGCCAGTCCTATGGCGACTGGCCTAGCGGGCTTGCTGCGGGGTCGCCGCCGTTCCCGCCACCGCCCTTGATCCGCCCCACGCGGCGGCTTCTCCGACGGTCCCGGCGCTTTCGGGTCCCGGTCCCCATTGAGCAATTGGTCAGCTTACGCCCGATGGCTGGTCGAGCGCGGTCGCCTGGACGATTGATCGGAAGTTCTCGAGAAACTCGGGGTGCCGGCTTTCCAGGAAGTGCTCGATTTCGGGTCTGGAAAGCATGCGTTCCAGAAAACCCGATGCGACGACCAGCACCAGCATGTCGTCGCCATATGACATCTCCAACTCCTTGTAGTCGGTGCTGAGTTCCGCCATTTCGCGTTCGAGCCGCACCATCTGCTCGGAGGACAGACCGGTCGCCTTGCCGTGTCTGTCGGGCTTGTGGAGGTCGTCCGGCTTCGTGGTGACGAGCAGCGCCTTGGCATAGGAAGCGGTAAAATTGTTCGCCGAGATCATGAGTTCGGCGACCTCTAACTGACGGATCGGCTTCATCTTGCGCAGTTTCTGAAAAGCCACATGTCCGACAGGCTTGTCCTTGAGCAGTTCGGCCACATCCTGACTGATTCCGTTGAGCAGGTGACGGCGCTGCCGGATGACCTTGGTGTCGACATTGAGCGCCCGCGCGAGCTTTTCCTCGGAAACACCGCGCTCCAGAGCAAGCACGATCATGTAGTGCTCCTGGATCACCGCCAGGCGGTTGACCCGCTTGTTGTAGGTTACGCCTTCGTCGTCATGGGCCAGGATGCATTGGGCCTCTGTGGCCCCATGTGCGCGCAGCGCCGCGAGCCGGACATGCCCATCAAGTATGAGATAGGTGCCGCCTTTCTGGCGTATGACAGAGAGCGGTTCGATCACTCCGATTTCTCCTACCGAAGCCGCGATGCGCCGATATTTGACGCTCGCTTCAAGTCCCTTAGGCAGGCGCTTGGTCGGCAATAGTCGGTCGAGCGGGACGGTGAGCACGTGCTGCTCGAAGGCGATCTTTACCTGTTCGTTCATGATGTCGGGACCGCGCCGATCCGGTCGGCCAAAGGCTCTGGCAGGGTGGTCAAGCCTTCGGCACGCATCAGCGTCACGAAATGATCGTCAGCCAGCAGGCGGCGCATTGCATTGGTGACGAAGAGCAGCCGGCTTCGTGCTAGCGAAGCCCGTTTGATAAGCAGCTTCTGACGCTCGGTTTCACGCTGATAGGAGCGGATCAAACTTTCGGAACTTACGCTCCGCTTTCGCAAGTCCTTGCCCGAACCACGGTGGATCTGTTTACCACTCACCTTGCGCTGTTCGATGATTTGACGGATCGTAAGGACCTGGTTTCCCGGCAGCTTGTTCTGCTCATAGGCCTCGGCCAGAGCGTTCTGGACTTCACCCTCCTTCGCCCTGGCGATTTCGATCGCAATTGAGTGTGGAATGGTTCCGCGTTCGACGGCGTTGATGAGCTTCTCCTCTCCTCGCTCGAGGAGTACGCAGATGGCGGCGACATAATCGGCCGAGAAGCCTACCTTTTCGGCAATCTCTGCATGGGAGTAGCCGCGTTCGGCCAATGCGCCGATTCCGTGAACGAGTTCCAGGGGGCTATGCTGACGGCGAGCGAGGTTTTCGACCAGGCTCATGACGAAGCAATCCTCCTCGCTCGCTTCGACGATGATCGCGGGGATTTCCGCGGCGCCCAGAGCAATGAACGCTTCGAGCCGCCCTTGGCCGCAGACGAGGTCGTAGCGATTCTTGCCTGGGCGCTGGCTGACGGTGATCGGCTTTTTAAGGCCCAGTGCTGCGATCGAGTCCACCAGTTCCTGAAAGACGCGCTTGTTGCGGGCACGGGGATTGAGAACAGTGATAAGATCGATTGGCACCTGCCGGATTTCGGGGGGCTCGGCGCTCATGCCGCCCTCCTCAGCGAGGACCGGCGGGTCAGTTCGACGAATGCATTCAGGCTGTCATAGCGGAAGGCATCAAGCAGAATGCCATTGTCCGGTGCCAGCCGGAGTTTCGGCGTTTGGCTGAGGTCGAGCCAGGGGAAGAGATAATAGTCCCGGATTGTCCGGTTGTCGTCTTTCATCCGGACGGCGATGGTGAGGTCGGGGCGCAGGCCGCTGTCGAATCGGACCTTCCAGCGCATTCCGCCTGCCGGCGAAATATGGCAGCGGGCGATCACAAGCGCGACCGTGAGCTCGTCATTGATGCACAGCAGGTCGGACAGAGGATCGCGCTCCACCGCGCCGCCCTGTGCCTCGATGTCGTCGATGACAGAGGTGACGATATCAGGATGCATGGCGCGTAGTGCGCGGTTGATCTCGATATAGCTGTAATCACGCGGAGGCGTGTAGCCGACAAGCTCATAGGCGCGGGTCAGGCTTCCGAAGCGATGCCGGAACGTCGAACTCGACGGCATATCGTCAAGCTCGTCGATGACCATGCCCGAAAGCCAGCCCTTGTCGGCGAGAAGGCTGGACAGCCGGTCGAGCAATTCCTGGTCGGTGAAACGCCGCGAACGGGCCTGGATGATGCGCTGTGCAGCGTCGAAGAAATCGCGTTCGACGATCGGTTCGAAAGCACCGTCCTGGCGCACCCACATATCGGGCGGATTGGCGACGCGCTTCGCTTTCAGTTTGTAGGAGATGCGGTTGTAGACATTGTTGCCGATATATTTCTCGTTGGTCAGAATCTGGTGGACCGTTCCGCGCGTCCAGTTTCGACCGAGATCGGTCTTCAGCCCTTCCGCGTTGAGAGCCTCGGCGATTTCGCTTTCTGACCGCTGCTGGACCACGAACATGCGGTAGAGGCGGCGGACCGTCTCGATTTCGTCGGGCGGCCCAGGTTGCAGGATGACCCTGTCGGTCTGAAGGCTCTTGTGCTCACCTCGCGCCAGTTCGGCCTTCACTACACCATGCTCGTCTACCAGCATGCGCCGAAGGCCATAGCCCGCTGGCCCACCCTGCCGGTAGCCGAGCCGGATCAGGCGACACTGACCGGTGAAGACCTTGGCCGAAAGTTCGCGGCTATATTCACCGGCCATCGCGCGCTTCATACTCTTGATGATCGTCGCGCTCAGGCTTCCGTCATTCTCGAACTGCTCGGCGCAATAGTGGACGGTGATCCCGCCCTCACGGCAGATAAACTCGTAATAGGCGCTCTCGTCGGCATCCTGGAACCGGCCCCAGCGGCTTACGTCGTAGACGAGCACGGCCTCGAAATCGGCTTTGCCGCCTCTGACATCGTCTATCAGTTGCTGCAGCGCGAGACGGCCTTCGAGCTTCAGCCCGCTCTTGCCGGAGTCCTCGTAGGTTTTGACGATCTCGAAACCGCGCCGCGTGGCATATTGCGCGATGATCTCCGCCTGATTCTCAGTGGAATATTTCTGATGCTCGGTCGACATGCGCACATATTGCGCCGCCCGGATCAGCGGTCCTTCATGCTCTGCTTCAGTCCGTTCGTCGCTCGCCCGCATTGGTCCAATGCCTTCATGTCACCAGGAAATGACACCCTCTGACTCTGGAAAGTCTTATTGGGAGATCAGGCGTATGTCGTTCACCGAGAAGGACCGAAAACTTCGGTCGAAATCTGGAGATAATTTTCCCGAATTGTCGCCTTCGTCATTGAGTGCGGCGCTCGCACTCGCCTTGAAGACGGAGTTTGGTGCTCTTGCGTCATCGGTAAAAACTGTTGCGAGGCTGACGAATTCGAATGAGCGAGCTGTGCGCAACTGGTTCGACGGCAAGAATAGTCCGAGTGCGGACAATCTGGTTATCCTGATGCGCCATTCCGACCAGATATTGCGGACGGTGCTCGAACTTGCCGATCGGCGTGATCTCGTTCTTGCTGTGGGACTCTCTGGGTTGCGCGCGCAGTTGGTCGACGTGCTCGCTGCTATCGACAGCGCACAGAGCTGACTTGGACAGGTTTGTCAGATCAAGAGGGTTAGAGAGGGGGGCACATGCTTCGATGAGCGCAGCTTGTCCGCTTGGGCGACATCTGCCATTCTAGAGGCACTTCGATTGCCTCAATATACATGACATATCATGTGTAATTGACAGAATACGCATGATATGTCATCTACGCTGCTATGCCACGTGCTTCTAGAGCTGCCAGCGGACTGCCGCCCCAGAGCCTGCGCGCCATCGCGCAGCTCGGAAAGGATATCGCGCTCGCGCGGCGGCGGCGCAAGCTGCCGCAGCGGCTTATGGCCGAGCGCATGCTTGTGTCGGTGCAGACGTTGCAGCGCCTAGAGGCAGGCGACCCGACGGTAGGCCTCGCGGTCCTTGCCAGTGCGCTCCATGTGTTCGGTATGACCACGCGTCTTGCCAGCCTGGTTGCCGCCGACAGCGATCGCGCGGGCATTAGCGAGGATCTCGCGCGTCTCCCGAAGACGACCCATGCCTCGGATGTCGATGATCTGGATTTCTGATCCGTCATGGTGAGCGTGCGCACCTATGTCTTTGTGCATCTGCCCGAAGGTCCGGTTCCAGCCGGGCTGCTCACCATGACCGACGAGCCGCGCAACAAGTTCGCGACATTTGCCTATGGCCGCCGCTATCTTGAACGCCCCGACCGACTGGCGGTCGACCCGGTTGCCCTGCCACTCCACGACGCGGACAGCGGCCACACTTTCCGCACGGAAGAGGGCTTCGCGGTTTTCAACGCCATCCGCGATGCAGCCCCCGATGGCTGGGGCCAGTATCTCATGTACAAGGCCATGGGCGACCGGCTACCGAACGAGATCGACCTTATCCTCGCATCAGGCGAACACCGGGTTGGTTGTCTGGCCTTTGGTCCGACCCCGGAGCGCCCGCAGCGCATCACACCTTGGGGCGAAGGCGATGCGCCGGGTGAACATTTCACGCTCGAAGAGCTGGCCGAGGCGGCTGAGCGTGCACAACATGTCGATGAACTCGATGAAAATTTGCGGCGACTGCTAACGGCTGGATCATCGCTTGGCGGTGCGCGCCCCAAAGCCGCGACCGAAATCGGGGACCAGCCCTGGATCGCCAAGTTTCAAGCACGCAACGACAGCTTCCCCGAATGCCGGGTGGAATATGCCACAATGCGGCTTGCGACCGAATGCGGGCTGAACGTGCCGGCGATCGATCTCAGGCGCGTACTTGAACGAGACATCTATCTGATCGAGCGGTTCGATCGGGCTCCACATGGCAATGGGATGGAGCGACGGCATTTCGCATCGGGACTGACCATCCTTGGAGCACATGAAAGCGAAGTCAGCCGCTACAGCTATGCCGACCTTGCCGGCGCCCTCCGTCAGTACGGCACACAAGTTCGCCAGGACCTGCAGGAACTGTTCAAGCGCATGGTGTTCAACATCCTCGTCACCAATGACGACGATCACTTGCGCAACCACGGCTTCCTTTATGACGGCAATGGCTGGCGCCTGTCCCCGCTCTACGATGTCGTGCCCAAGCCGCAGGTCGGCCTTGAACGACGGTTGGTGCTCGGCGTGGGGCCACAAGGGCGCAATGCGACGCTTGAAAATGCCTTGGCTGGAGCGGCGGTATTCAATCTCGGCCCGGACGAGGCCGAGGCACTAGTTGCCAAAATGCGCGCTGTGGTCACCGCGCGCTGGCAGCCACTGTTCGAGGAAGCCGGTCTTGGCTCCGCCGATCAGGGACGTTTCGCCACATGCTTCCGGCTGGCAAGCGACGATGAATGAGCCGCCCACAACCTGCGAACATGCAAACCGGGCCTGCCTCAACCGCCATCTCGAAACCGTGATTGCTGGAAAGCACCTGCGGGAGGCTCGAAAATGGCTACAGGAAGAATAAGTAAGCGCGTGGTCGATGCGATGCGCTCGGCCGGCGTTGCCGTTTTCTTATGGGACGAGGATATCAAAGACTTCGGGATGAAAGTCACTTCATCCGGCGCGGCACCCTACGTCCTGCAGTATCGAATGGGTGCGCGCGAATCCAAGACGCGCCGATATATGATCGGTGGACATGGCTCTCCCTGGACGCCTGCTACGGCACTGTCCGTCGTCAGAACATTTGGCACAACTCGTGTCGTAGATCAGCGGAGTGCGAGCCTCGTCTGAGATTGATGTTTAGGCGGCGAGCTTGCGGTGTTGCAAGCGCCGATATTCAAGTGTCTGTCGCTTGATCCTTTCTCTTCGTTTGATGATGGCAGGTGCCCTGCCGAAGTAAGCATCGGCGGGCGTCACATTGTCGAGGCTCTCGTGGTAGCGCTGGTGGTTGTAGTGCTCGACGAACGCTTCGATCTGTTGTTCGAGATCGCCGGGCAGGAAGTAATTTTCCAGTAGCACGCGGTTCTTCAGGGTCTGGTGCCAGCGCTCGATCTTGCCCTGTGTCTGCGGATGGAACCTGTTGGGCTGCCGGATCGCTGAAACCGAGATCGGCATTCTGCGATGAGGCAACCACGCGAGCGGCCAGTGTAATGAGAAGGGTCCCGGGCACACCCGAAAGCCCCGCGCTGCTGGGATCGGTGCCGCTCATAGCTTCCACTCAAGCTCGATCCCGCCTTGCCGCGAGCGGCCGATCGGCGCGTACCAGTTGCCATCATTGCCAAAGCCAAGGTTACGGAAGGCCAGCCCCGTACCGCGCCGCACATCGGTGAGGTTCTCGACAAACAGGCGAACAGCCCAGTGATCCGCCTCATACCCTGCCTGCAAGCCGATCATCTGCGTCGCGGGCTGCACGGCTTGCCCCAGACTTTCGAGCGACTCCTTGCCGGTGAAGGAGACGTCGGCGCGACCGTAGAATCCTCCGGGCGTCTGGTAGCGAGCCGCCAGATAACCGTCATAGGAGGGCACCAGCTTCACCCGCCTGCCGCGCGCATTGGTCGCCGCATCGATCTGAAGATCGCGATAGCGTGCGTCGGACAGCCCGAAATTGGCGGTCAGCGTCAGTCCGGGCGCGGGCCGCGCCGATGCTTCGAGTTCGAACCCCTTGCTGTCGATCGATGCGTCGGAGCCGATATAGTCGGACGAGATGATCCGGCCCGAGGCATCGGTGGCGACCTGAATCTCCTGCCAGTTGTTTGACCGGATATAGAATGCCGCGCCGGCAAGGCTCAGCCTGCCATCGGTCGATTGCCATTTGAAGCCTGCTTCCTGGCTCCACATCGTTTCCGAGCTGTAGCGCAGCACATCGTCGGTGAGGTCCGCCTGCGCCGCGGTCAGGTTGAACCCGCCGGGGATGTAGCCCTTCGCCGCATTCGCGTAGAAGGAAAGCTGCGGCGATATGGTGTAGTGGACGGAGAAACGCGGCAGCACGGCGTCGAAATCGCCCTCCAGCGAGGCATCGCGATAGATGAACAGCGCCCCTCCCCCCAGGTCTATCTGACCGGCGCTCTGCTGCGCCGAGCGGTGTGCGTGATCGTAACGAAGCCCGGCGCTGAGCGTGAGATCGGGTATCTGGACGGGAGACCAGCTGGTCGAAACAAACACGCCCCAGTCGCGCGCCTGCGCAAATTGCCGGGGCGACGGGGCATAGGAATCGAGCGTTCCCGGCCCGACGAAGGTGGTCTGAAAGCGCTCATCTGCCTGACGGTAATGGGTAACGCCCAGAATGGAGGTAAACGGCTCGTCCGCGGGTGAGGCAAAGCGCAGCTCGAAATTCCAGAAATCCTTGTCCTTGTAATCCTGTCCCGCAGCCGTCGGCAGCGCGGTGAAATCGAAGTCGAGCCCCTTGGCGTCGGTCTTCAATCGTCGGTACGAAGCGGCAGCATCGATAGTGCCGTAGCCCAACTCGTAGCTTGCGCTGGCACCGAAAACTGCTTCGCCCTCTGTGGTGCGCTTTGGTGCGTCGTTTATGTAGGTGAAACGGTCGATCTCACGTCCGTCATTGTAGAGATCCGCATAGGTCCGGTTGTAGAGGTCGACATCGAGCGGAAGATACTCCTGATCGAATACGCCGGGCGCTCGGGTAGAGAGCAGATATGCCGTGGCATTGAGCGTCAGCCGGTCGGTCGGGATCCATCTGAGCCGTCCCTGGAGAAACGTCTCGTCGATCTTTCCTTCTGGCTCGCCCGGCTGGATGTTGCGCAGGAAGCTGTCCCCCCGCGAAACCTTGAAGGCAAGCGAGCCGGACAAGCTATCGCCTGCCAGCGGCCCTCCGACAAATCCATCGACGGCGCCGTTCGCGCCTCCGCCGAAAGCCGTGCCGGTCGCACGGGCTTCGGCAATCGGGTAGTCACTCGGTGCGCGGGTGTTGATGACGATCAGTCCTGACTCGCTGTTCGCCCCATAAAGCGTCGCCTGCGGGCCGCGCAGCACCTCGACCGATTCTACCTGGTTCAGAACCGCGTTGGACAGTTCGCGGAACGGAATCCCATCGATGTAAACGGCGGCGCGGTTGACGATAAAGGGGTTGGACTCGATGCCCCGGATCGAGATGAAGGTGCTGCCGAGCTGGCCGCTCTCGTTGAACTGGACGTTGGGAACGACCGCATCGAGCTGGCGCACATCGCGAATGCGCGCCTCATTGAGCATTTCGCGGTTGATCACCGTGACCGAGATATCGGCATCCTGCAGAAGAGTATCCCTTCTTGTGCCGGTGACGATAATCTCCGTCGGCTGCTGTTCCGCTGTGTCCGTGCGTTGCTCGTCGCGAGCAGAGGCTGGCTGTGACAAGGCAGCTGACAACGCAGCGAACGAAAGCGAATATAGGCAGAGAAACCGCATTTTGCCCCACAACATTATTGAGAATTATTATCGGACCATGTAACAGAGTATCATGACTGCACTACTCCGATCCGGGACCGACTTCTCCAATTCAGGAATTAATCGCTGTGCGGCGGCCGATCGCACCCGGATCGAGCATCATATGAAGAACGCCGATCAGGTCCACGCCAATGGCGATGGCACCGCCATGCTCATCAGCACCGACTACCCGGCCTTCGAGGGCGAGGTTCACAATGGCCCATTCTTGCGGATCGCGCTCGCTACCGGACCATCCAGCAGACTGGTTCAGCATATCGACGGCGCGGCGCTTGAAGGCGTCTGGCGCCGTGGCACGCTTGCGATCAGTCCGCCCAATGCGCAGGGTTTCGCCAAGGCGGGCAAGACGTCGATGATCGGGCTCGCCCTGCTGCCCGATCCCGGCGAGGCGGAAAGCCCGCTGGACCTCGATCACATCACGGCGCTTGCCGGGACATTTCAGGATGACGGCCTGTTGGTATCGGTCATCACCACCTTGCGTCATGAAGCCGCCATTCACGGCGCATCGACCGCTTTCTTCGACGAAGGCCGGTCATTGATCCTGCGCCGTCTGGCGGAGTTGCGCGGTGCTCGCCCCGGTCGCCGAAAGTCCCATCCCCTGTCCGACCTGCGCTACGCGCAAGTGCTAGCCTATGTTGAAGATCGGTTCGCCTATGATCTGTCGGTCGCCCAGCTCGCCCGGGTTGCGGGCATGGACAGCAGCGGATTCACGCGCGCCCTGCGTGCCCGCACCGGGCTGGCCCCCTATGCCTGGCTGACAGAACGCCGCATGGAACGCGCCGAAGCCTTGCTTCGCTCCGGATGCTCGGTGACACAAGTTGCGACGATGTGCGGCTATTCCAATCCGGGAAAGTTCTCGTCCGCCTTCAAGGGCGTTACCGGCCTCTTACCCTCGCTGTGGATCAGAGCTCAGGAAGACCGGGGCACAGGCGCGCGGTGACGGAAGAACGATGTGCCAGAAGGACCGTCGAAGGCAATATCAGTCCGCA
The DNA here is from genome assembly GCF_009828105.1 of Altericroceibacterium indicum. Classification (GTDB taxonomy): domain Bacteria; phylum Pseudomonadota; class Alphaproteobacteria; order Sphingomonadales; family Sphingomonadaceae; genus Altericroceibacterium; species Altericroceibacterium indicum. The sequence continues at coordinate 128,192 of NZ_WTYQ01000005.1, read as the reverse complement.
GCTCCCCGACTGTCCGCATAGCCTTTGAGGACATCGTCGATCACGATCCCGATCGACGTGGGGCCAGCTCCGGTGACGTACCAGGCTTCGGGGTCGACAAAGATCACGCGCTTGTTTTTCCACGCCTTGGTGGCTCGGATCAGCGGGTTATCCATGGTTGCCGCGCTCATCCCAGCGCGGTGCTCCATCACCGCCGTCCGATCGATCAGATAGATGATGTCGGGGTCCGCCTGCTGAATGAATTCGCTTGAAACGGGTAGGCCGTGCAGGCTTTCCGCGTCCTCATCGCTGGCGGGGCTGACCCCAAGCGCTTCATGGACGAAGCCATAGCGCGAATTGACGCCCATGAACCGGTAGGCCCCGGCATTGTGCATCAGGATCAGCGCCTTTTCCGGACGGTCGGCAATGGTGTCTCTCGCCTCGACGATTATTGCTTCGAGTTGGTCGGCCTTGCGCCGCGCGAGTTCCTCCCTCCCGAAGATGCGGCCGAGCGTGAGAAGGTGATCCTTGGCCGTGTCGAAATAATCGCTGCCGGTGTCCTGATAGTCGACATCGAAAGAAATTGTCGGGGCGATCTGCGATAGTGCTTCGTACTGATTGGCATGCAAGGACGAGATCAAGACCAGATCTGGCCGCAGCCCGTAAACCTTTTCCGTGTTGGGCTGAACGATCGAGCCGAGATCGGCAATTGTATCATCGTCCCGGTATTTGGCGAGAAAGCCGGGAATGAAATCTTTTGGCATACCCGCGATGGGGACACCGAGTTGATCGAGAAAATCGACCTCGTTCATATCGAGCGCAGCCACCCGCTGCGGAGGGGAGCTGACCACGGTGGTGCCGAGCTTGTGCTTGACGGTAACGGGGGCGAAATCGCCCTCAGCCTGTTCCTGGGCATCCTCGCGCGCGTCATTGCCCGAGCGGTCGCATCCCTGGAGCATGACCGCGCAAGCAAGCAGGGCGCAGGCGCTGGTCGCGCTTTTCAGCTTCAGCATCATTTACATATTCCCATCGGTTTGAAGTAATTGCAGAAGTATCCGTCCGGCCTCGCGGAAACCTCGAAATCGAGACCGTACAGCTCTCGCAGGCACGCGCTGGTCACCACCTGCGCAACGGGGGCCGCGCGGAACACGCGTCCGCCTTTCATGGCGACGATGTGATCGGAGTAGTTGGCGGCAAAATTGATGTCGTGGACGACAAGAATAACCGTTCGCCCTTGCTCGTCGCACAGGCGGCGCAGCGCGCGCATGATGCCGACAGCGTGCTTCATGTCGAGATTGTTGAGCGGTTCGTCGAGCAGCAGGCAGTCGGTCTGCTGCGCGATCGTCATGGCGAGGAAGGCCATCTGGCGCTGTCCGCCGCTCAACTCGTCGATATAGGCGCGGCGCAGATGGTCAATCTCCACGAAGGCGAGCGCTTGCTCGATGGCAGCGTGGTCTTCAGCGGTCAGAAAACCTCTGCTGTAAGGGAAGCGGCCATAGGCCACGAGTTCGTCAACCGTGAGGCGCAGGTTGAAATCGGGCGACTGGCGAAGCGTTGCGATGCGTCGCGCGAAATCGGCTGGGCGAAGCACCGCGATATCCTCGCCTTCAAGACGAACTTCGCCCGAGCTGCGCGCCAACAGGCGGCCCATCATCATCAGCAGCGTCGTCTTGCCTGCGCCATTGGGGCCAATCAGCGAGGTAAGCTTACCAGCAGGGAAATCGAGGTTCACATCCTCGACGACCACCTTCTCGCCATATCTTTTCCGAAGGCTTTGCACGGAGATCATGCGCGTTCGCTCCTGCGCACCAACAAGGCCAGAAAGAACAACCCGCAAGATAGATTGATGAGGATGCCGACCGTGGTGCGGTAGTTAAAGACATGTTCCACCAGCAGCTGCGCGCACAGGAACAAGGCAATGGCAATCACGCAGCCCATGCTCAGGATGCTGCGATGACGGTGATCGCGCGCGAGGACATAGGCGCCGTTGGCGACGAAGATGCCCATGAAAGCCGTGGGGCCGATCAGGCTGGTCGAGATCGCCACAAGCAGCGCGATCAGGCCGAGGTGAAGCCGCACGAAACGCTGATAATCGACCCCCAGCGAAATGGCCTGATCGCGGCCGAGCGACACCACGTCGAAGGTGCGCAGCGAGCGGATGACAGGCACGCTGACCAGCGTCAGGATCGCGGCGGCAATGGCCAGTTGCGCAGGCTCCGCCCGGTTGAACGAGGCCAGCGAATAGCCTTGCAGCAGGGCAAATTCGCCGGGACTGATGCTGTACTGGATCACCTCGGTCAGCGCGCTGATGGCAATGGTCATGACCAGCCCTGCCAGCAGCAGGAAATAGACGTTGTTTCTGCCTCCGCGGAACAGCCAGGCGTGAATAGCCAGCGAATAGGCCAGCAACACCGCCACCGAGAGCAGGAAATTGCCGTTCGCGCCCAACAGCATGGGGCCGCCCGCACCCAAAGCGAAAACCAGCAGCGCTTGAAGCAGCAGGTAGATCGCCTCGTAGCCCATGATGGCGGGCGTCAGAATGCGGTTTTCGGTAATGGTCTGAAAGGCGATGGACGACCAGGCAATGCAGATGCCGCCGATGACGATGGCGGCAAGCCGGGTCAGCCGCCGCGGGATCACATAGTCGAAGTCCAGCGCCGCTCCGGCCAACAGGAACGCGGCGGCCAGCGCCCCAAGCACGGCCCAAACAGCCAGGGTCCGCAGCGAACGGGTCATCGCGATTTGCGCCAGATGAGCACGAGGAACATGATCCCGCCCAACAGGCCGGTGGTGAGGCCGATGGGCATCTCGAACGGTTGGATCACCAGCCGCCCGGCAATGTCGCAGACGAGCAGGAATGAAGCGCCGCCGAGCGCGATCAGCGGCAGGGTCCGGGCCAGATTGTCGCCATGATACAGCGAAACGAGGTTGGGGATGATCAGGCCTACGAATGGAATGGCCCCGACCGTGATGATGGTGGAGGCAATCGTCGCCGCCACGAGCATCAGGCCGAAGGTGACCATCGCCGGGTAGCTCAGCCCAAGGCTGGTCGCCATGTCCGCGCCCATGCCGACGATCGTGAAGCGGTGTGCAAACAGATAGCTGGCCACCACGATCGGCAGGATGATCCAGATGACCTCGTAATTGCCCTGAACCACGCGGGAGAAATCGCCTAGCATCCAGCCTTGCATGCTTTGCATGATATTGTTCTGGTAGGCGTAGAATTCGGCGAGCGCGTTAAGCACGCTGCCGTACATCAGGCCGATGACCGGCACGAGCACCGCATTGCGCAAGCGAAGGCGGCGGATAGCGGTGACGAATAGCAGGCTGGAGGCGAGGCAGAACACCAAGGCGGCAAACATCCTCGGCAGATTTCCGAGTTGGGGCATGCTCGTCAGCGCGATCAGCATGCCCATCTTTGCCGCGTCCAGCCCGCCGGTGGTCGCCGGTTCGACGAACCTGTTGCGAACGATCTGTTGCAGGATGACACCGCAGATCGCGAGCCCGGCACCCGTCAGGACCAGCGCCGCCAGACGCGGCAACCTGCTGGATAGCACGATCCGCCACACGTCCTCGTTCGCAGATGCCAGCGCGCCGGGTCCGATCGGCGTGGCGCCGATCAGAACGGAGGCGCAGCAAAGCGCGGCGAACAGCATCAGGGCGGCCGGTTGGGTGAGCCAGGTGCGGGCGGTCATAGATCGCCCGCTGCCGTATCGTCGAGCGCGGCGTTGCGGGCACGGGTGGCCGCGATCCCTTCGAGGACAAGATCGCGCTTGTTCTCCCACCACTGGCGGCGGCCTGCGTGCATGATGGCGCTCATGCCCATGAGCTGTTCGCGGTAATCGGGCGCTTCGTCTGCCTGTGCTTCCCACAGATCGATCATGCGCTGGCGCTGCTGGCGGCCATCGTCGTCGGTGGTAGAGATCGACCACCAACCGAGGAAGCACTCGCCCACCATATCGACCAGCATATCGACCGCCATCAGTGCTTCATCGAGAGGGAAACCCTTGGTCTGCAGGCGGGCCACCGACTCGGCGAAGGAACGCATGCCCGCTTGTGGGGTGATTTCCCCGCGATGCACTGCCTGCGCGAGGCCGGGGTTATGCTCGTACAAGGCCCACAGTGCGTCGGTCAGGATGACAAGCTCGTCACGCCAGCCGGTCGCTTCGGGCGCGCGCCAGTCCAGTTCCTCGACCGCGATCTGCGCGGCCAGCGCGATGATCTCCTCGCGCCCCGTCACATGGCGATAAAGCGAGGAGTGATCCGCGCCAAGCCGGGTTGCCAGGCTGGTGAGCGTGACCCGGTCGAGCCCGATGTCGAGCGCGGCGCGGGCAATCTTTTCGCGCGACAGGCGGCTGGGCCTGCCGGGTTTGCGTGGGGGAGCATCGGTCATGGCGTGATCCTAGGGGCGTTCGAGAAAGCCTGGCCAATCAAAACCGCAGCCGCACGCCGCCGCCGACTTCTCGTGGCTCGACGATATAGGCCGATGTTCCGGCCACGCTCCGGTCGATGAACCGCTGTACCGGGGCATGGCTGTCGAACAGATTGGTGACATATCCGAACAGCTCGACCCCGGACGCAAGCGTCCACGAGGAGCGCAGGTTGGCGAGCGTATAGGAACCCACCTCCAGGGCCGGATCGTTGGTATCGTCAGAATAGTAGCCGCCGGTGTGGCGGACATCGCCGCTAATGCGAAGATCGGAGGTGATCTTCAGGTCCGCACCCAGAGTGAACATATGGCCCGGCGCGCGGCTGAATTCGTTTCCGACGAACACCTCGCCGCGATAGTCGGCAAATTCGCTGATTTCGGTGTCGAGCAGACCGAGCGAACCGTAGATCGTCAGGGCAGAGATCGGCTGTGCTTCAAAGCCGATCTCTGCCCCGAAGGTTTCGGCCTTGTCGGCATTGACAATGATCGCGCCGAAGGGGCGGCCATCGAGATAGTCGGTTACCGAGCGCTGCGAGCCCCGATAGTCGGTGTAGAACAGGTTGCCGTTGATCGTCACGCGCCCGTCCCAAAGCGCCATGCGCGTGAACAGCTCATAGTTCCAGGCAGTTTCCTTGCCGAACGTATAGTATTGCGCACCGCGGAAGTTCAGCCCGGTGCCGCCCGGGGTGTAACCGCGGCTGACGAGTGCGCCCACCGTGGCCTCGTCGGTCAGGTCGTAGGATAGCGAGAGCTTGGGCAGGACCGCATCGAAATCGCCGCTGTAAACGTAGGTCACTCCCGGAACGTAGCTGGCGGTGCCGTCATGTTTCACAGTGTCGTGCTGATAGCGCAGGGCGCCCGTCAACACCCAGCGTCCGGAGCGCAGCGAGAGCTCGGCAAAGGGCGCGAGCGAAATATGCGTGAGATCGGCGTCGGCGTTACCCAGTTCGTTGTCGAGAATATTGCGGGTCTTGTCGTGCCAGTAATAAAAGCCGACCACCCCGCTCAGGCCATTGCCCACATTGCCGAAATTCAGGCGCGTTTCGTTGGAGACGTTGGTGTTCGATCGGTCCGCGATCCCGGCAAAGGGTGGTGCGAAGCGATAGTCGTAGCTGCCTTCGGAATATTGCAGCTGGTTGTGCAGTCGCACGCCATTGCTGAATTCGTAGGACAGATCAAACAGCCCGGTGTCGTTGTTCGTTGTCAGATTGTCCTGATAGAGCGTTGCGTTCTGCAGATCGGCGTAGGGCTCGGACACCGCTTCGTTGCGGGGGCGCTCGGCCTTGGTGTGCGAATAGGTGAGCTTGGCGGAAAGGCCGGGAATGGAAACCGGTTCCCAGAGCAGTTTCGTCCGGACGTTGAGGTTCATCCAGTCGAAATCGAAGTCGCCGGCGGTGAAGGTCGGACTGGAATAGGTGACGAAGGTGTCGCGCCCGCTGTAATCTATCGCCACGCGCACGGCGATATCCCCGCTGAGCGGCGCAGAGGCGGCAAGCGATGCGCGATACTTGTTGCGTTCACCCAGCAGCACCTGGCCGGCAAACTCGGGCGAGAATGTCGGGTCGTTGGTGTTCATGACCACAGCCCCGGCAATCGCATTTGCGCCCTGCGAGGTGGTCTGCGGGCCGCGGTAGACTTCGATCGACGCCACGTCCCATGTCCCGGCGGCGCCGATGTCGAGTTCGCCGGCATTGAGATAGCGCCCATCGACGCTGATCGTCGCTCCGGGGATCGGCTTCGACAGATAGGCATTACCAAAGGTGATCGGCCCCTTGGCATCGATACCGCGGATGATCGGGGCGTCGGTGTCTCCGGCGTAGATCACATTGGGCACCCCGCGCAGGGCATCGGCAACTGTAGCCTGATCGTTCCTCTCGTTCAGCCGCTCTGCCGTAATCACGTCGATTGAGCTGGCCGTCTCCCTCACGGTTCGCTCCAGCTTTTGGCCTAGAACGATGATTTCCAGAGGCATGATGGTGGTTTGCGCCTGCGCGTCCTCCGCCTGCGGAGCCTCCTGAGCCTGCGCTGCACCAGCACTCGCCGCAATGGCTACCGCAAGAGCCGCGCCGCGCAGCAGCGCCCTACGAAGACTGGTAACGGAGCGATGCGATGATCCGGTGATGGTCATATTCGAAGCTTTCCTCAGGCTGACAGTTGATGGCTTGCAAATGATTCGCAGCAGCGTTAGAGGGCGTTGTATTAGTTTGCAACAGTCTGTTTCTATTTGTGTGAGGAAGCCATGGTGCGCGAGGAAAAGCATGACCGGGGGCTGGAGTTCGTCACCGCAGTGGTGGAGCGTGTAAGCCAGCCATTTGAAAGCGTGCGCAGGGTGACCGCGCGGCTGCCAGAGATCATCGACCATGCGGCATGGGGGCGTGCCAATGTCGCTTTTCGCATCTTCCTGGGCGACGATTATGGTGGCGCATCGCGGATATACACCGTGCGCAAATTCGATCCCGCGCGCCGGACAATCTCTTTCGATATCATTCTGCACGGCGAAAGCAGTCCGATGATGCAATGGTCGTCGCAGCTTGATCGCGATGCGCGCTTCGACATTGCTGGTCCGCGTCCGCATTTCCTCATCCCTGATGCGAATGGCAAGAAGTTGGCGCTGTTTCTGGATGCGACCGGGATTCCCGCGCTCTGCGCGATACTCGCCGAGGCCGAAGCGCCCATTCCGGGCACCGGCTGGGTCCATGTCGATGACGAGTCCTATTTCGCCGAACTGCCTGCCTGCCCGGGCCTTACGCTGCATCGGATTGGTGGCGCAGGCACAGGGGATGTACCCCTGCTGGAACAGACACTGGCACTGAACGACCCAATGATCGGCAGCGTATGGGGGGCCGGGGAACGCAAGGAAATGCGCACCATCCGCGCCCATTTTCGCGACACGCTCGGCCTTCCCGCAAGCGCTGTAGCCGTTGCTGGATACTGGACCAGCGGCATCAGCAACAGCCAGGTCGATAAGATACGCCAGAAGGTCTACGAAAGCCTGCTGGCCAAGGGCGGAACTCCCGAGGAGTTCGACGATCTCGCACTGGAGCTATGACCGGTGCGAAGCGAACCCAAAGAAAACGCCGACGCTTTCAACGAGGCTTTGCGCCCATCACTGCCATGGCTTGGCCTCAGCGTTGCACTGGTTGTAGCGGGTGGGCTGCTGACGGTGAGCGTGCTCTGGATGCTGGTATGCTTCATTGGCGAGCCGGGCGTAAACACCGCCCTTTGGGCTCTGGCCCTGTCGGGCGGCACCGCGCTGTGCGCTGCTCTGTCATCCTGGCTCGCCCATTCAGGCGAGATGAGCTTTGCAGCGCGCTTACGGGAGAAGGTCGCCACGCACCTGATGTTGCTGCCCCCCAGCGCTGTCTCGCAGTACGATGGCCAAAAACTGCGACGTCTGGTGGCCGACGATATCGTCGCTCTGCATCATATGATCGCGCATTTCCCCCATGAAATCGCGACCTTCCTGATTGTGCCGCTGGCCTCGATCTGCCTGCTTGTGGCGATCGGGGGCTGGGTATCGCTGGCGGCCCTGATCCCAGGGCTGGTTGCCGCGCTGTTTATTCTGGTCGCGGTGCCGCGCCTCGCCTCCCGTGAGGGCAAGATCCAGTTCGACGTGATGGGCGACATCGCGCTAGCGGTTGACGATTATGCACGGGGCATTCGCGTCAACCGCATCTTCGCAGCGGAAGCCGGTGCGGCCGCGCGATATGAGGAAGCGACCCAGCGCTTTTCGCGCGGCATGGTTGAACGAGTCGGCAGGGTTGCCACGATCATGGCCATGGCAACCGCCTTGCTTCAGCCTGTCGCCACCTTCGCCATTATCTATGCCACAGGATTCGACCGGCCGGCGCAGGTACTTGCGGCGAGCCTGTTCTTCAGCCTCGCAGTGGTCACGCCGGCTCGCCAGCTTGGCCATGGTCTCGACTATATCTCCATGGGCAGAGCCGCCGCAGGCCGTATCCGCGCCTTTCTCGCCGAAGCGTCGGTGGTGGGCGGCCCGGTCAGCGACCAGCCGTCAGAGCGCGCCGATCTGGTCGTTCGCAATCTCTCGGTCATGCTCGCAGACCGACCGGCTCTTGCCCCGGTTTCGCACTGCTTTCCAGCCGGGACCTTGACCGCGATCACAGGAACAAGCGGTGCGGGCAAAACGACCCTGCTGCGCGTATTGGCGGGGCTGGAACCGCCCACCACCGGCACGGTCCTGCTGGCGGACACACCCCTTGCTGAACTGGCACCTGCCAACCGCACGGCCTGGGCTGCATTGATCGCACAAGGCACCGACGTGCTTTCCGCTCCGATCCGCGATAATCTGCTGCTCTCAGCGCCAGACGCCCGCGACGATGTTTTGCAAGCCGCGCTTCGTGCCGCGCAAATAGAAGAGGGTCTCGATACCGACGCCGAGCGCCTATCGGGCGGCGAGAAGCAGCGCCTGAACATATCGCGGGCTTACCTTTCAAGCGCGCCGCTGCTTCTGCTCGATGAACCGACCAGCGCGCTGGACGCCGACACTTCGCGGCGCGTGGTGGATGAATTGCGTCAGCTCGCGAAGAGCACGGGCAAGGTCATCGTCATGGTCACGCACGATCCGGCAATGGCGGCACGGGCTGACGAGATACTGCCCCTGCACCCGGTCGATTATGATGGAGCTAGGCGATGACAATGCCCGACAATACCTTGCGTGTCGCCCGTCGCCGCATGCTGCCCGCTGCGCTTGCCTGGATAGCGGTCGCGATTGCCGAAGCGCTGTTCTACACGCTGCTGGCCATGGCGATTGTGCGGCACGAGCCCCCGTCTCTCGTCATGCTGTTCGGCGGTCTGGCCGTGCTGGCCACGACAATCGCCGCAAGGGCGGGCTTCTTCACCGGTGCGCGGCTGACAGGCGACCTTTACGCCTCGCTGGGGCAGGCCCTGACGCGCGCGAAGCTGGCGTGGTTTACCGATGAGAACCGGGCGAAGCTATCCGCGGTGGCAACCCGCACCATTCCGGGGTTCATGAGCATTCCGGCGCACCACCTGCAGACCTTCATCCATGCGCCATTGCTGCCGCTATTGCTTCTACCCGGCACGCTGCTGGTTGGCGGCTGGCGTGCCGTGCTTGTGGCCGGGGCGCTTCTCGTACTTTCCTTCATGGCGCAGTTCACCGCACAACGCGCGCTGCGCAACGCCGACCAGCGCCGGGGTGAACTGGAAGGCGAAGCGAACCGGGTGGCGCTCGATCTGGTGGACCATCTCGAACTGCTGCGAACAGCGGCCGGCCCTATCGAGGCGATCCGCCCTGCCCAGAGCATCTGGCAAGAGCAGGCAGCGGCAATGCGCCGCACCAACCGCGCGGCATCGCTGGCCAGTTTCGTGTCAGCTATGGCGGGCGCATTTCCGGTGGTGGGAATGGCGATATATCTGGCGCTGGTGGCAGGTCTGTCGCCCGCCGCAATTCTCGCCCTGCTGTTGCTGGTGATGCGCGCTGCGGCTCCGCTGGAAACGCTTGCTGTGGCCGGCATCATGCTCAACGATCAACTCCGCGCGGCGCGCGACTTCGCCACGGTCATCTCCGCCCCGTCACTGCCGGAGCCGCCGCCACAGCTGGCCGAAAATCCGGTTGGCACGACTCTGGTGCTCGACAAGGTTGCCTCGGCTCCCGCCCTCAAAGGTGTGTCCGCCACGATCGCTCCGGGCGATCGCATTATCGTGACCGGCCCGACCGGCTCGGGCAAGAGCACGCTGCTTGGCCTGATGATGCGCTTCGACGATCCGGAGGATGGCACGCTCATGCTTGGCGGTGCGGCATTGAGCCGGATCACCTATGGCAAGCTGGCGCAGCACTTTGCCTATGTGCCGCAGGAGCCGGTGGTCTTCACCGGGACTTTGGCCGACAATATTCGCCTGGGGCGGCCAGAGGCCAGTGATCGGGAGATCGAAGACATCGCTCGCCGTGCGACGCTGGGTCCGGTGATCGAGCGCTCGGCTATGGGCATTCATCAGCCCGTCGGGCATCATGGCAGCGCCCTGTCTGGCGGAGAGCGGCAGCGCCTGGCCTTTGCCCGAGCTTTGATCAGTGATGCGCCAATTCTCATGCTTGACGAGGCGACATCGGCGCTCGACGAGGCGAGGGAACGGGCGCTCGCCAGCCTAGTACGCGAGTTGCAGCGGACGGCGATCATTGTCGCGCACCGCAATCCGGAAATCTGGTCGCCGACCGGTCAAATGAACCTGGCGCTCTAAACTGCAAGATGTGCTCCGCCGACTCGACCCGATATGTAATCCGGAATCAGCGCTACATCGAAAAGCCCTTACTCCGGCTCACGAGAAATCACGGCTGACGGTGATTGCTGGGTGATTGCTGGAGCAATTTTCGAACCTCAAGCTTTCCATAAAAAGGCTTACAATCAATATGATACTTGAGATGCAGCACGAAGTCTGGTATTTTCGCTACCGTCGCAAATTGAGCACGTGAGATCAAATTTAAAAGACCCGGCGGAAACTTCCGACCGGGTCTTTTAGTATCAGTGGTTATTTCACCACGCCAGCACTGGCGAGCACGGCCAGCGTCAGAATATCTGGCGCGCTCGCCGTCATTGGAGCGATCTGTACAGGCTTTTCCATCCCGATCAGCATCGGCCCGATAACCGTATTACCGCCCAATTCCCGCAGCAACTTAGCTGAGAGGTTAGCTGACTGCAGGCCAGGCATAATCAGCACATTGGCCGGAGCAGACAAGCGGCTGAAAGGGAAATTTGCCATCACGGCCGGGTTAAGTGCCGCATCCGGCCCCATCTCACCTTCATATTCGAAATTCGGATTTTCCCTGTCGAGGATCTGCACCGCACCACGAATATTTTCGAGCCAACGCCCTGCCGGGTTGCCGAACGTCGAATATGACAGGAATGCTACACGTGGTTCGTGCCCAAGCCGACGAGCTACAGCAGCCGTTTCTGTAGCGATATGCGCCAGCTCTTCAGCGGTAGGACGTTCATTCATGGTGGTATCTGCGAGGAAGACAGTATTCGTCTTGCCGATCATCAAATGCACGCCAAAAGGTACACCATCGGGCTTGGGATCAAGCACGTGGCGCACTTCTTTCATGGTCTGCGCGAATGGACGCGTCAGGCCGGAAATCATCGCATCGCCATGGCCCAAAGCGACCAAGGCGCTGGCAAAGATGTTGCGATCCTGATTGACGACGCGGCGAACGTCGCGCTCCATATACCCGCGACGCTGAAGGCGTTTGTAGAGGTAATCGACCATCTCAGGCACATAGGGCGAATCGGCTGAGTTCTGGATTTCGAACGCTTCAGGGTGCGATACACCCAGTTCCTGCAGCTTATCCATGACTGCCTTCGTCCGGCCGACCAGCACAGGCGTACCATAGCCGAAATCGCGGAACTGTATGGCAGCTCGCAATGTCACTTCTTCTTCTGCTTCGGCGAAGACAACGCGCTTTGGATTGGCTTGCGCGTCAGCGTAAACTTGCGTCAGAACCGAAGTTGTCGGGTTCAAGCGTGCCTTGAGCTTCATCTTGTAAAGCTCGAGATCTTGGATCGGCGCCTTGGCAACACCACTATCCATTGCGGCTTTTGCGACTGCTGCTGATACCCGCTCCATCAGGCGCGGATCAAAAGGAGCCGGAATGATATATTCCGTGCCGAAACGATGGTTCTTGCCATAAGCGGCGGCAACCTCTTCAGGCACACGCTCGCGCGCCAGTCCCGCAATAGCTTCTGCCGCTGCAATCTTCATTTCTTCATTGATCGCAGTAGCCTGCACATCGAGTGCACCACGGAAAATGAAGGGGAAGCCAAGCACATTGTTGACTTGGTTTGGATAATCTGACCGCCCAGTTGCAATGATGGCATTGGGGCGAATTTTCTTCGCATCTTCCGGCCAGATTTCAGGCGTCGGATTAGCCATGGCAAAGATGATCGGCTTATCCTTCATCTTCTCCAGCCATTCCGGCTTCAGAGCGCCAGCAGCCGAAAGGCCAAGGAAGATATCTGCACCATCCAGTGCATCGATCAAGGTACGCGCATCCGTGTCGGTCGCATGAGCGCTCTTCCACTGGTCCATGCCATGCTCACGGCCACGATAGATCACCCCATCCCGGTCGCACATAATGACATTTTCATGCCGAACGCCCATCGCTTTAATGAGCGCAGAGCAAGCAATAGCCGCAGCCCCGGCACCATTGACGACCATTTTCACATCTTCGAGCTTACGCCCCGTCAGATGACAAGCATTGATCAAGCCAGCGGCGGCAATAATGGCCGTACCGTGCTGATCATCATGCATAATCGGGATATTCATCCGCTCACGCAGAGTCTGTTCAATGATGAAGCATTCTGGAGCCTTGATATCTTCCAGATTGATGCCGCCAAATGTCGGCTCCATCAGGGCGACGGCATTGATAAAGGCTTCAGGGTCTTCGGTGTTGAGCTCGATATCCATGGCATCGACATCAGCGAAGCGCTTGAAGAGGACACACTTGCCTTCCATCACGGGCTTGGAGGCCAAAGCGCCCAGATTGCCAAGACCCAGAATGGCTGTGCCGTTGGAAATCACGGCGACGAGGTTGGACCGTGCCGTATAATCGGCCGCGCAGGCGGGATCTGCGGCAATTGCCTCAACCGGAGCGGCCACACCCGGCGAATAGGCGAGCGATAAATCTCGCTGCGTTGCCATCGGTTTGGAAGCGATAATTTCGATCTTACCCGGGCGGCCTGTCTTGTGATAAAAAAGCGCTTCGCGGGTGGTGAAACTCGAATTGTCTTGTTCGGCCAAAGCTCGTTAACTCCTGTCTCTGTCCAATTGCCTAAACGACCTTTGCCAAAAGCGGTAGGGGAAAGCTTTCATAATACCATTCCGAATCTTCCTATACACCGCTACCGGGTCTCTATGGCTGGCTCTGCAACACCGATGATGGCGCAATACCTCGCTCTCAAGCAAGAAGCGCAAGACTGCCTCCTGTTCTATCGGATGGGAGACTTCTTCGAACTTTTCTTTGACGATGCCAAGACAGCAAGTGCTGTGCTCGACATCGCGCTGACAAGCCGGGGGGAGCATAAGGGTGAAAAAGTCCCCATGTGCGGTGTGCCGGTCCATTCCGCTGAGAATTACCTTGCAAGACTCATCAAAGCTGGATGCCGCGTAGCGATCGCTGAGCAGGTCGAAAGCCCGGAAGAAGCGCGCAAACGTGGTGGATCGAAGACGCTGGTCAAACGCGATATCGTGCGCTTTGTCACCGCTGGCACCTTGACCGAAGAAGCTCTTCTGGAACCACGGCGAGCAAATATGCTCGCTGCAATTATCGAATTGCGTGGCATGTGCGGTATTGCATCCTGCGACATTTCCACGGGCAAAATGGAACTGGAAGAGTGCCAGCCTGAACGGCTGAATGCGCAATTGGCTCGTATCGGAGCGAGCGAATTGATTGTTCCCGATAGCTGGCTGGCAGAAGGCACGCTGGTGCCGGAACAGGCCATTGGCCGGGACAAGCAGGATTTCTCCAGCGATGGCGGTGAAGAGCGCCTCAAGAAAATTCACGGCGTATCCACTTTAGATGGGTTCGGCGCATTTACCCGCCCCATGCTGGCGGCCGCCAGTGGCTTGATTGCTTATCTTGATCACGTCGGGCGCGGAACACTCCCTTTCCTTCTTCCTCCGACTATGCGGTCAGGCGATACGAGCCTCGCCATGGATGAAGCAACGCGCACCAGCCTGGAGATCGTACAATCACAGCAAGGCGGCCGTCAGGGCAGCCTGCTGGCTTCAGTAGACCGCTGCGTGACAGGCGCCGGAGCGCGGCAATTGGCAGAGGATTTATCCGCTCCACTGATTGATCTGGGCGCGATCGACGAACGCCTTGCACTGGTCCAATACTTCCATGATGATGCGCTATTGCGATCTGACCTTAGGGATATGATGCGCAGTCTGCCCGACATCGGGCGAGCCCTTGGCAGGATCGTGGCAGGCCGTGGTAGTCCGCGTGATCTTGGCCAAATTCGTGACGGCCTGGAGAAAGGTTCACGCATTCATGACCGATTGAGCGAGCGTGACGCAGCGCCTGTGTTGCTCGAACATGCAATGCCTCTCCTCAATGGTCATAACAGCCTGATCGACCTCTTATCGCGCGCACTGGTTGCATCACCGCCAACCGAACGCAATCAAGGCGGCTATATCGCTGAAGGTTACGACGCTTCTCTGGATGATTTGCGTAGTATTTCAGGCAACGCTCGTCGTGCAATTGCAGCTCTTGAAAGCCGGTATCGCGAAGAAACAAACGTTTCCTCTCTCAAGATTAAACATAATGGTGTGCTTGGTTATTTCATCGAAGTACCAAGCCGATATGGCGATGTGCTGATGGCAGCGGATAGCGACTTCACCCATCGCCAGACGATGGCCAACGCCATGCGCTTCAACTCTCTTCATCTTCATGAGGAAGCAAACCGCATTACCGAAGCAGGCGGGCGGGCTATCGCCGCCGAAGAAGCACATTTTGAAGAACTGACCAGCGCCGTCGTCAGTAAGCGACAAGCAATTGCTGAAACCGCCGCAGCCCTGGCTCGGTTAGATGTTGCTGCAGGGGTAGCAGAACGAGCGGCCGACAGTGGATGGTGCCGCCCTACTCTGTCGGAAGACGCGGTTCTGGACATTCAGGGTGGCCGACATCCAGTAGTTGAAGCGGCACTCGCTAAAAAGGGTGAGCGCTTCGTAGCCAACGATTGCCAGCTTGAGCCTAAAGACCGCCTTTGGCTGATCGGTGGCCCTAACATGGGCGGTAAGTCGACTTTTCTCCGCCAGAACGCCCTCATCGTCCTCTTGGCGCAAGCCGGGTGTTTTGTCCCCGCAACATCGGCAAACATTGGCTTGGTGGATCGGCTCTTCAGTCGCGTTGGCGCTTCAGACAATCTTGCCCGAGGTCGCTCCACTTTCATGGTTGAGATGGTGGAAACCGCAGCCATTCTTGCGCAGGCCACAACCCGAAGCTTCGTCATTCTGGATGAAGTTGGGCGTGGAACCTCAACTTACGATGGTTTGGCACTAGCCTGGGCAGTTGTCGAAGCTGTTCATGAAGGCAATCGCTCACGCTGTCTCTTCGCCACACATTATCATGAGCTGGCCCGCCTGGCGGAAAACTGTGACTCTTTGTCTCTCCATCACGTCCGCGCGCGTGAATGGAAGGGAGAACTGGTTCTGTTGCATGAACTGGCCAAAGGTCCTGCAGACAGGTCTTACGGCCTGGCGGTTGCCAAACTGGCAGGTGTTCCAGCTGAAGTGGTCGCCCGTGCCAAGTCTGTTCTGGAACGCTTGGAAAAGGGCCGGGCGGAAACCGGTGGCATTGCTGCTGGCTTGGGCGACCTGCCTCTCTTCGCCGCAAGTGCAGCAGCACTAGAGGAACAATGTGATGAATTGCGTGACAAGCTCAAATCAATCGATGTGGATGCTTTGAGCCCACGAGAGGCCTTGGACGTTCTTTATGACCTTAAACGCGAAGCGGAAAGCTAGACACCTTCGCTTGCCTTTGTGGTTTTGGTGCTTAGTCTCAGCATATGGCAGAGGAGCACAAAGGTTCGGATGAACTTGCGGCAGATCGGACTGATCTGGCGGAAGACCGTACGGTTCAAGCCACTGAGCGCACCTTTGCTGGCTGGCTTCGCACTGCCTTTGCAGCCATTGGCATCGGCCTTGCCTTCCGCGCGGTGTTTGGCGACTTCGACCCTCCATGGCTGGCAAAAGCTATTGCAACCTTGTTCGTCATTTTGGGGGCAAGCATTGCCTTCACCGCACAAAGCCGGGCTTGTAAAACATTTGATCGCTTGTCAGCCCACCGGATCGATCGACCTGAACTGCCCAATATTCGGTGGATGAGCTGGTCAGTGGTGGCCGGGGCGCTATTACTCGTCATCGGATTTTGGTTTCTGAATGACGGAAAGATCGGCCCCTGAGCGACCATTGCGTTTCTATCGTTTAGCGTGGCTCTTCCGGTTTAGCCTGCTTGCCATATTTATCGACATCGTCGTCGTAATTTGGCTCACCCCGGTAGGCATCCATATCAATCCGGCCGCTCGATTCCATATCGCGCATATGATCAACAAGGTCCTGTGTGGAATCGCCTGAGACATCACCATCAGCCTTTTGCTTCAGGCTTTCAGTCGGGCTTTCCGAATTCGGCGTAAGCCCCTGCGCTTCTTCGGATATTTCCTGAGCCTGAGAAAGGTGGTCATCCTGCTCGTCATTATGCGTTTCAGGTGCCATACCTGCCTGACGCTGCTCCTGATTTTCAACTGGCTTACTGGTCATGGAATCATCTCCTTTGACTTCCACAACGGGCAGTAAGCAAAGCCTGTTCCCGCTCACCGTGTAGGAACAGGTTCTTCCCCGGCATAATCATAGAAGCCCTTGCCGCTCTTTCGGCCAAGCCAGCCAGCAGCAACATATTTCGTCAGCAGAGGTGCAGAGCGATATTTGCTGTCCCCTGTGCTTTCGAAAATCACATGCATGATTTCAAGGCAGGTATCGAGGCCAATAAAATCCGCCAGTTCAAGCGGCCCCATGGGGTGGTTCAAACCCAACCGACACCCTTTATCAACGTCAGCGACATTCGCGGTGCCCTGCCCAAGAACAAAGATCGCTTCATTAATCATCGGCAGGAGAATACGATTCACGACAAAGCCTGGTTCGTCTTCACTGAGAACCACTTCCTTGCCCAAAGCCTCGGCAAAACCACGCGTAGCCGCCACAGTTTCCTGTGATGTGGCTAGTCCGGGAATCACTTCGATCAACTTCATCACCGGAACTGGGTTGAAGAAGTGGAGACCAATAAACCGCTCAGGGCACGGCGTTAAAGCGGCCATCCGGGTGATTGAAATGGAACTGGTGTTGCTGGCGAGGATCGCACCTTTCGCCAGAATCTCGCAAACCTGTTCAAAAATAGCAGCTTTGATTGTTTCGTTTTCAGTAGCCGCTTCAATAACCAGATCAGCTTCACCCATCGGCGTATAGTCGCCAACTGGAACAATGCGCGAAAGAGCGCCCTGTGCATCGGTGGAACTCATCTTGTCTTTGGAGACAAGCCGCTCAAGACGTTTGGAGATGCCATCCTTTGCTTTTTCGGCGATAGATAATTCACGGTCAGCCAGCCACACATGCTGCCCGCAAGCAGCCACTGTCTGGGCAATACCTGCCCCCATCTGGCCTGCTCCAATGATGCCGATATGCTTCATGATGCCACTCCTTCGCAGTTGCGGCATAAGCATACTAGCTGGGTCAGTTCATGGCTAGCGATTGAACATCAAAATCAGGATAATCACGAAAATGGCAGCGCCTTGATATTTGACGCGGGCAAACATCGCCTTGTTCTGACGCAGCTGCATTTCAGTCACTTTATCGGAGCCGCTTTCCAGATCGACCTTCGTACTCTGCATAAAGGCAACAATGCCCCGCACCAGTGAGACAACCACCATGATCGCTAAAAGAACCAGGACGATGACCAGAAGAACATTCATGTAGACCAGTCTAGAGAACTTGAAAGCGTAAGGCCAGCAGGGAAGCAGTTCTTGCGCAATTCATCGGCTAACGCTTTCCCATCGAGACCAGCAGCGCGCATTTGAAACAATGAGGCAGATTGGCGCCTTTTCGCAAGCTTCTTGCCACTTGTATCAACCAGTAATCCATGATGATGCCATCTTGGCACCGGTAGATCGAGCAAGGCCTGAAGCAGACGGTGAATATGGCTTGCGAAAAACAAATCCATGCCCCGCGTTACCAGACTGACTCCATCGGCCGCGTCGTCAAGGGTTGCCGAAAGATGATAGCTTGATGGCGTATCGCGATCCTTGCGTAGCAGAACTACATCCCCGGCTAAACCAGGTTGAGCGACCTGCTCCCCCGCTAATTCATCTATCCAGGTGAGCGGGCCAGTTTCTTCCATTGCAGCGGCAATATCGAGACGCCATGCAACATTTTTTGCATCACTGGGCGGAGGATTGTTTCGGCAATGACCGGAATAGATCATCCCCAATGGGCCTATTTTAGGTGTTTGCGCCAGAATCTGCGCTCTGGTGCAATTGCAAGGGTAAAGCAGCCCTTTGGCCTTTAGAATATCCGATGCCGCTTCATACGTTGCCAGGCGAGTGGATTGCGCGGGCACCTCTTCCCACGACAGCCCAAGCCACGCGAGGTCTTCGCGGAAACTATCTGCGAGTTCACGACGCGAGCGTACACCGTCGATATCTTCAATCCGCAAGAGAAAGCGCCCTAAGCCATTTTGGGCCAGATCATAGCTGGTTATCGCAGATAGAGCATGGCCAAGATGAAGAGAGCCATTAGGACTGGGGGCGAAGCGGGTAACGATCATTCTCAGTTATTCCCAGCGCAGCAGACATAAATAAATTAAATTTCTGTGGATTGTCTGTTTGTAACAGGCTTGACGCTTTTCGCAGCAAATGCTCCCTTGCAATCATCAGGGAGGGCACAAACAGTGTTCACAGCCGAACTGATTGAAAGAGCTGCTCGCTTCCGTAGTGCGGATGATGATCCGACACGCAAGCTTGAAAACTGCCCGGCGTTGGTCCTCAACGCCGATTACACTCCTTTATCCTATTACCCACTAAGCCTGTGGCCTTGGCAGACCGCAATAAAGGCAATCTTCCTTGAACGGGTTGATGTGGTTGCGAGCTATGATCGCGAAGTGCGATCTCCCTCGCTGGACATGAAGATACCTTCCGTGATTGCCTTGAGGCAGTTTGTAAAACCTAGCGAATTCCCGGCATTTACGCGGTTCAATTTGTTTCTGCGGGATCGCTTTGCTTGCCAATATTGCGGCAGCAAGCAGCATTTGACCTTCGATCATGTCATTCCTCGCCGATTGGGTGGCCGTACAACTTGGGAAAATATCAGCACGGCCTGCGCGCCCTGCAACATGCGCAAGGGCGGCAGAACTCCGAAACAGGCTCATATGAAGCTAAGGATGGAACCATTCCGTCCTACCAATTGGCAACTTCAACAATATGGCAAAAGCTTCCCGCCGAACTACCTACATGAGACATGGCGGGATTGGCTCTATTGGGACATTGAACTCAAGGAATAGTGATCAACCCTCAATGATTTGCCCAGCAGGATGATGCTTATCAAGGTGCTTGCGGATAATCTTCAGATTGCGCGAGTTTGAACGATAAATGAAATCGAACAAATCGCCGGCCACAGGGATAGCACCAATGGCTGTATCGAAGGCGATATTGCCTGCCATGCGCCATAGCTTCCATTTCGGGATGCCAAGGTTGCGAGCCTCCCAGACGATATAAGCGCCCATCGCTGCGGTAATGATGTCTCCAACAACTGGGATAAGCCCGATAATGGGGTCCAACCCAACGCCGCGATTGATTCCGGGAATCGTGAAGGACCGCTCCAGCATCATCTCGACCATCTCGATCCGGCGACGAATCGACACCGGATCGTTACCGATAGGAAGTTCAAAACCCATAGGGCTGGGGCGTTTGGGGTCAGACATTTGCTCTCCTTCCTTGTCTATTTGGGGAGCGCAGCAAGCTCCGGCAAGGGATGGAAAGCCCAACGGTTGGTAGCGAACCCAGTCTGGCTACCGCGCACAAGTGACCAACGAATCGGTGCACCAAATGGAATATAGGCATTGCTGCTCGTCAATTCTGCCTCGGCTTCTGTGAGAAGAGCCGCCCGTTCCACGGGATCGGTTGCAACAATCGCTTCGCTGACCCGTTTATCAGCCTCCGGTGAACACACACCGCGCTTCAATTTGCAATTGAACTGATTGAGGAACCAGCGCGCTCCTGCATAACGGGCAACTTCATCCACCAGCGCCAAATCCGCTGACTTGTAATTGTCAGCCCGTTCAAGCTTGACGCCAATTTCTGCGTATTGGCGGGTCAGCTCTACCAGCAGACGATCAAAACCTGGCCCTTTGGGAAGCCAGACAGTTAAGCGAAAAAGTAAAGGTTCAGATGCAGCAGGTCCTGCCCTTTTGGTTTTTCCGGATAATTCGCTGCGTATTGATGCTTTCCAGGCTGCAACACGTAAAGCGGCCTCCTCACGCCGCTGCGCTATCGGCACGTCCGTCCAACGCTCGCCAATAGTCCCAAGGTCACCCTCCAACCCTGCCGCCACGATACGCGATGTTGGTGTCCAGCCACCAATATTAACCGCATTGCCTAAACTATCACGATCAAGCGCCATACTCAGCGCTTCTCGACCCTCTGCCTCTGCCAGAAATCCCTTGTCATGCTTCACTTGCAAGCCAAACAAACCAAGTGCCGGGTCAAGTTGCAAGACACTTCCAGACAAGGGCCCCATATCTATGAGCGGCAATGCCCCCAACCTGCCATTCAACACAATGTCTGCGGTGCCGCTTTTAAAGCGTGAAATCGCTTCTTCTGCTTGCAGGGATTGAACCTCTACCGGGCGATTATGCTCGCCCCACTCATCATCGATTGGTAGCCCCATCTCGTCGGGACTTCTGAGTTCTAATGTCGCAATACTCCCTTTGCGCGACATGCTCATTGGCCCAAAAGCAGCCCCTTTCCTGCGAATCGCCAACTCAGGCTGAGCCAGAAGTTGAAGAAAATCAGGCATTGGGCTGGACAAGCGGATTTCAACAACGCGCTCTGCCATGGCGCGCACGTCAGAGATTTGCGCTGCATCTAACCCAAGTGCTGAACCGGAAAGGCCTCGCAATGTGCGCTGCAATCCCGCACGGACGGTTTTAGCCGTTATAGCACTTCCATCCGGCCAATCTCCGTCGCGTAAACGGAAAATATAGCTTTTGCCGTCGTCAGTAACGATCCAGCGGTCCGCAATGGCAGGTGTGACTGCACCGTTTTTATCCAAGCCAACAAGGCCTGAATCGGTTGCCTCCCGAATATATAAAGCTGCACTATCCGCGGCCCCACCTTCAGCGAAAAGAGAACCTGCCGATGTCGGAAAAACAACTTTAAGAGGGCCACTCCGCCGATCACCACAACCCGAGATTATGCATAGTGCAACACAAAGGGCGAAGATTCGGCGATAGCTCATGCCATTGGCTTACGCTGAGGCCGATGAGGCATCAAATGATATTGATATGAGTGAACCCGGCCGGCGATTAAACGTTGCGGAGCTTGGACAGATCTTTTTGATCGACCTGAGGCATAGCTGTTCGGGTAAAACGAGGACTTTCGATATCGCCAGAACTTTTGACCGAATTGCGCACCCTTTTCGGATCGATCTCATCCACAAATGCAATACCGAAGCGGTTATCCTGGGTCCATGCGACCGCACCATTGACCCAACCAATATTGCGCAAATCGACGGAAATAGGCATTCCCGTAGAAACCTTTACATCACCTTCAGCCATCATCCCACCAGCGGAGAGATTGCGCACTCTCACGTTATGGGACTGTTCTCCTCCATCTACACGCAACTGCGCGAGAAGGAAAAGACTGTCACGACTGACCTGGCGAGTATCGACCTTTGTCATTGTTCCACGATCTTGCCACACTGAGGATACACTTGAGAACTCTGGCAGCCGTGCTGCACTGCCGGAGGTTAATCTCTCCTTAAAATGCTACAGCAAATTTAGGCGCGATCCACTGTAAAACAATCCGTGTTTACTCGTTCAATCATCGCGCGAAATTTTTTCCCGCCGCTCATGCGCTTGCTGGGCCTCTACAGTCATTGTCGCAATAGGTCGTGCAATCAAGCGATTAATGCCAATCGGCTCTCCGGTCACTTCACACCAACCGTATTCACCTTCATCGAGTCGGCGCAAAGCAGAATCGATTTTAGCAATCAGCTTACGCTGGCGATCACGCGTACGCAGTTCGATGCCCCAGTCGGTCTCACTGGATGCACGGTCATTGAGGTCTGCCTCTCTGATCGGGCCATCCTGAAGGGATTGAAGCGTTGTCTCCGCTGCTGACAGAATGGCCTTCTTCCATTCAAGCAACAGTACTCGGAAATAATCGAGTTGCTTGGCCGACATATACTCTTCGTCATCGCCGGGTGTGTAGTCACCATCCAGCGCCCGCTTAGCCTTCGCGAGAATATCGATATCGTCACCTAAAATCGTAGCCATATATGCTACTCCGCAATCGGTCCACCTCGCCAAATCGCCCCGAGCGTTGTGCTATTATGTGCATCTGCTCACGCCAGGCCACGATTGGCCGGGCATATAAAGCGAGGAATATTATGGCACAAGCCGCAATTGGTTCAGGGCCAGACAAAATCATGAATGTCCCTTTTGCGGACTGCCTTTTCTGTATAATAGAATACAAATAACTGAGGTTGAGTTCCTTGCTAATCCGACCCTTCGCGTATTGTACGCCGCTTACCCTCTCTTGAAAGGGCTGCGGCGTCCAAGATAAAACTGATCTTGAGCAATGCCGGATTTTTCTTGCTCCAGAAAGTCAGCCACGGCTTCTCTGAAACTTGGGTTGGCAATCCAATGTGCTGACCATGTACGCACTGGTTCATAGCCTCTGGCCAGTTTGTGCCCCCCTTGAGCCCCCGCTTCTACCCGCTTCAAGCCTCTTCCAATGGCAACATCTATCGCCTGATAATAGCACAGCTCGAAATGCAGGAATGGCTTATCAATTCGGCACCCCCAATAGCGTCCATATAACGCCTCATCACTGGCAAAGTTCAACGCTCCAGCAATGGGCTCGTCATCCTCAAACGCCAGAAATAGGATCACCTTTTGCCCCATCCTTTCACCGAAAAGGTCAAAGGCTTCACGAGTCAGGTAGGGCGTTCCCCATTTACGCGCACCGGTATCCTGATAAAACTCCCAGAAAGCATCCCAATGTTGAGGCTTGATCTGATCGCCGTAGAAGTGGCGGATTTTCACACCATCCTGCGCTGCCTTGCGCTCCTTACGTATGGCTTTACGCTTACGTGAGGCAAGTACACCTAAAAAGTCATCAAATGTCTGAAATTCAGCGTTTTTCCAGTGGAATTGAATATCATTTCGGGTGAGCCACCCTGCCCCTTCAAACACGCGCACCTGTTCTGGTTCAATAAAAGTTGCATGTGCTGAAGATAGCTCATTCTGCTCACACAGTGCCTCTGCGGCCCTTAAAAGCACCGGCGCGAGCGCTTCGTCGCGCACCAAAAGGCGAGGACCTGTAGCAGGCGTAAAAGGTGCTGCAATCTGGAGCTTGGGGTAATAGCTTCCTCCAGCCCTGTGCCAGGCATCAGCCCAAGCATGATCAAAGACATATTCCCCCTGGCTATGCTCTTTGAGATAAGATGGAATCGCGCCCAACAAGCGCCCACCTTCGTCCTCAATGACCAATGGTGCAGGAATCCAGCCAGTACCCACACCGACGCTGCCAGAATCTTCCAAAGTAGTCAGAAATGCATGTGACATGAAAGGGTTACCGGCTCCGCCAAGCACATCCCATTCTTGCTGCGAGAATGACCCTACAGACGGAGCCAAGCGGGCTATCAGTTTATCGTCAGACATTACGATTTAGATAGGATAGCCCGCTTCCTTATACGACCCCCTCCGCCTCTGCGATTGAAGCATCAGCGTAAGTGTCGGCTATTTCCTGCGCCGTAAGGGAGTTTACTGTCCAGGTGAGAAGCGGCACCCCCCGCCTGCGCTGGCGCGCAGCGAAACGGCTAGGAAGGTCACGAACATCATAGGCTAGAAAGTGTGGTTTTGCGGCCCAAAAGGATGTGTTCCGCTTAATGCTGCCTGACAGGGTTCGTGCATTTTCTTCAGTCACAACCAACCCCCGGCACACAGTCTTGCCATGCCTGGAAAACCAGTTCGACACGCGCGGATCAAAGCTCATCACGCCAATGGCGCCAGGATATCCTTCAAGCTCTCGCCTGACTGCGAGGCAAATTCGTTCAATTCGACCACTGTGAGGGATTTTAATTTCCACGAGGATCGGCACCCGGCCACGCACGAGTTTCAAAAGGTCGTGCAAGGTCGCGATATTATCCGCAGTATCGCCAAGCCCGATACGCGTCAGTTCACCTATCGTCCTCTGGCTCACTGGGCCCCGTTGGTGAGTGAGCCGGTCCAAATTGGTATCGTGGAAGACCACAGCGCGGCCATCAGCGCTGGTCTGAACATCGCATTCGATGCCCATTCCAGCGTTAAGCGCAGCAGAAAAAGCGGAAAGTGAATTCTCTACTTTCCCTCTTCCATGCAGTCCACGATGCGCGAACTGCCAGCCCCTTAGCCAATCTACGCGGTTTCTCTCAGGAGTTGGCGCCAGCCAATTATCAATCGCTCGCCAAAGCAATGATTGCATCCACTTCCACAGCTGCACCCAGTGGGAGAGCCGCAACGCCTACGGCGCTACGGGCATGTTTTCCGGCTTCAGCCAGAACATCCACCATGAGGTCTGAGGCACCATTGGCCACCTTGGGTTGATCGGTGTAATCCGCAGAGGAATTCACGAAAACGCCGAGTTTTACCACACGCTCAATCCGGTCAAGCTCGATACCTGCCGCTTTCACTTGAGCGAGGATCATCAATGCACACGCCTGTGCCGCTTTTTGCCCCTCTTCAAGAGAGACATCGTCGCCCAGCTTACCGGTAACCAGTTCATCGTCCACGAACGGAAGTTGGCCAGAAATGTGAACCAGATTTCCGTGAACGACCACCGGAAGATAGCTGGCGACTGGAGCTGCCGCTTGCGGAAGCTTATACCCTTTTTCAGCCAGACAGGCTTCAACAGTCATTTTGTTTCTCCATGAAGATTGTCGAGCAACCAAGGTAACGCCTCTGCCCAATTGTCGATCCGAGCATCTGCATGTCCGGCCTGAAAAGCGCAAGACACATGCGGAGCAATTGTTGCTTCTCCGCAGAAATGCAACCGCCCTATTTCAGGGACTGTTTCTGCAGCAGAGGCATGGTGCACAGCAAGATCATCAACGAATACAGCCCGAGTAGGACGATATTGATCGAAAATCCGACGTAACGCTTCGCCCTTTGGCCCCTGATTTGTAAAGACAGGAGCGTCGATACCATGCTGCTTAAGTTGCTCGACCCGAGCAGCATTTCGCGCATCACCAAGATTAGTGAGAATCACCACATCTGCATTTCGCTGGATTTGCGCTATAGCATCCACAGCGCCTTCAATTGCCGTTTGCCGAGACATTTCAGTGTCGAAAAACAAACCCAGGAAGCGGAAGGTATCCTCTTGCGAAAGGTTTTCACCCGTATCTTGCCTAGTCATAGACTGCACAAATGGTTGCCCATTCAACGAAAAATCGACCCCGTGTTCCTCATCCAGCCAATCACGGAAATGCCGCACCATATGCAGCAGCACTTCGTCACAATCAGAAATCAGTAGAGGGCGATTCATCGGTCCAGCCTTTCACGCGCAGTCGCTATTTCAACAGGTTCAATGCCAATCGCCTCGGCTGCCGCAACCAGATCTGGTTCATGCGCACATAGAAAATCAAGCACCGCCGCTTGAACCGATTTATCTGACAATCCATCTCGTAAAGAATCGGGCGTCAGACCAGTCAGAGCAAGAAAACGCTGCGCCCGGGGTTCATCAGCCAGAATCCAGGCAAGAGCCTGTAGCGCCAACGTTGCCGGGTCTATGGATATATGGTTGGTGCGGTTAATAATTGCCAGATTCTCACAAAATCGATAAGCAGATGAGTAACCTTTCCTTCCACTGACAGGAAAAGTCTTGGGGGACACATGACTAAGAGGATCCTCGTTGTCGAGGATAACGATCTTAACCGGAAGCTTTTTTGCGATGTCTTACGGGCAAGCGGCTTTAATGTAGAGCCGGTGGCCGAAGGGCATGAGGCGATTGCAAGAACTCGCGATTTTTCGCCTGACCTGGTGATCATGGATATCCAGCTTCAGGACTTATCAGGTCTTGACCTGATCGCTGAAATCAAGCGAGATTCTGCGCTTCAGAGCATTCCTGTGCTGGCAGTGACTGCTTATGCCGGGAAGGGTGACGAAGAACGGATTCGTAGCGTCGGGGCGGAAGGATATCTGTCCAAGCCTGTCTCCATTGGTCCCTTTATGACCAAGGTGAAAAGCCTGCTGGAATCAGACAATAATGTTGCCCGGGCACAGGCTATCGCTTGACAAGCAGTGCCTTGCGCCGCTTTTGCGCCTCATTTGGATTATAGACGGCGGGTTAAACGCCAAGGAGTTCTTTTATGGAACGCGCACAAGTTGAGAGCCGCATCCTTTCGCTGATTGAACCTTTCAACAAGAAGGGCATCGAAATCTCAGACGAGACCAGTTTTGCTGGTGACCTCGAATTCGACAGCTTGACTGTGATGGATTTTGTCGCCGCAATCGAAGACGAATTCGACATCATTATCAGCATGAACCAGCAGGCCGAGATTGAAAAGTTCAGCCAGCTCGTTGATGCTGTTTGCAAGCTGCAGAACCGCTGAAATCCTGATGAGCGAGGGTATCAGCCAGTCCGACCAGCCTGTTGCGCGTGAAGGCCTTCAGGGTGATTTGTTTTCCAAATTCGATCCGCTGATCAAACAGCGCACAGACCTTTTGAGCAGTGGCCAGGAAGATCCGTTCAGCCTGGTGATGGAGAAAGTTCTCTCCCCAACGCAGGCCATCTGCAATGGACGTGAGACAATTCTGCTCGGCACTTACAATTATATGGGGATGACATTTGACCCCGATGTGATTGCCGCCGGTAAACAGGCATTGAACGATTATGGTTCCGGCACAACGGGCAGTCGGGTACTGAACGGAACCTATCAGGGCCACAAACAGTGTGAAGAGGCACTGAAAGACTTCTACGGCATGGACCATGCCATGGTCTTCTCAACTGGCTATCAAGCCAACCTCGGAATCATTTCCACCATCGCCGGCAAGGGCGATTACGTGGTGCTCGATATCGACAGCCACGCCAGCATCTGGGATGGCTGCGCATTGGGCAATGCGGAGATCGTGCCTTTCAAGCATAATGATATCGATGCGATGGAAAAGCGCCTGCGCCGGATTCCGGAAGGTGCTGGCAAGCTTGTTGTCCTTGAAGGCGTCTATTCGATGCTGGGCGATATTGCGCCGCTGAAGGAAATGATTGCCGTCGCCAAAAAATATGGGGCGATGGTGTTGGTTGATGAAGCCCACTCGATGGGTTTCATTGGTGAGAATGGACGCGGTGTTGCCGAAGCCCAGGGCGTGATGGATGATGTTGATTTCATCATCGGCACTTTTTCAAAGAGTGTGGGCACTGTCGGTGGGTTCTGCGTTTCGAATCACCCCAAGTTTGAAATCATGCGCCTTGTCTGCCGACCCTATGTATTCACCGCCAGCCTGCCGCCAAGCGTTGTGGCCACCGCCGCCACGTCGATTCGCAAGCTGATGCACAATGCCGATAAGCGGGCGCATCTGTGGGAAAATTCCCAGCGCTTGCACAAGGGTCTTACGGATCTTGGCTTCAAGCTTGGCACCGATGCACCGCAAAGCGCGATTGTCGCCGTATTGATGCCGGACCTCGAAAAAGGCGCAGCCATGTGGGAAGCGCTGCTGACCGAAGGCCTGTATGTGAATCTGGCAAGGCCCCCGGCGACCCCTGCCAATATGACCCTGCTGCGCTGCTCCCTCTGCGCTGAACATAGCGAAGAACAGGTCGGCACGATTCTCGGCATGTTTGAACGCGCCGGGAAGGCTATCGGTATCATTTAATTGGGTTAAAAAGCGCAAGATCGGGAAAGACGGGCGAGCGGCCGCCGGGCAGGATCGAATCATGTCGATTAAAAGAGATGTTCGATGCGCCTGCAGACTGCCGATGACTACACCGCCCGCATTTCCCGCGCGCTCGCCCTGATAGAGAGCCGTGCTTGCGGAGAGGAACCGCCTACTTTGGCCGAGATGGCTGAAGCCGCGGCGCTTTCCCCGTTTCATTTCCATCGCATTTTTCGCCTGATGACAGGGGAAACAGTCGGAGCGCTGTGCAAGCGCTTGCGGCTCGCCCGCAGTCTGGCCGCGCTTGGCGATACCGCGTTCACCATCACCGAAGCCTCCGCCGGATCGGGCTATGCTACCAGTCAGGCCTTCGCCCGAGCGCTTCGGCAGACGACCGGCCTCAGCGCGATGGAAAGCCGCACCAGCCCCGATAGCGCCGCCGCCATGAGCGACCGTCTCATGCAGAGCCCATCAAAAGAAACACCGCTCGCCGTGGAAGTCGTCTCGCTCGATCCTTTCCGGGTGATGGCGTTGCGCCGGCAGGGTGCTTATGACGATCTGGATTCCGCTTACGGAGCTCTGTTCGACACCGTATTTACGGCAGTGAACATGGAAGAATTGGTCAATATCTGGGGCGTGCCGCTGGACGATCCCTTTTCGCATGACGCGGCCCAGCTTTCCTTCGATTGCGCGGTCGACATTGGCGATGCCGCCCCCGACCTGGCAATGCTGGCAGAAAAGGGTATTCAGCCGATTATTCTGGGTGGCTACGCGGCGCTGCACCTTCGCCATGTTGGATCGCATGATGCCGTCCATGCAAAAATGGACGATCTCTATCGCATCGTACTCGAAAGTCAGGGGATAGAGCTGACCGCATCGCCTCCACTGATTCGTTATCTCGATCAGCCCGAAGAAAAGCCGGAGTCAGAATTGCGCAGCGATCTTTATCTGCCCGTCATGCTGGAACTCTGAGCGTTACGGAACACAGCATCGCTTGCCGCGTCTTTCTCCTGAACCGCAAATCAGGAGAAAGACGTATGACCATCAACACGGGCAGCGCGAAATATGAAGGCCTTGGCAAAGAGGGCAAGGGCCATGTGTCCACCCAGTCCAAGGCGCTCGACAATCAGCCCTATGGTTTTCAGACCCGGTTTGAAGACAAGCCCGGCACCAATCCGGAAGAGCTGATCGCAGCGGCCCATGCTAGCTGCTTCACCATGGCGCTGAGCTTTGCCCTGGCTGAAAAGGGCCTGTCCAACGGCACGCTTGAAACCAGCGCCAAAGTGACTTTGGAAAAGGATGGCGATGGCTTCACCGTTACCCGTTCAGACCTGACGCTCACCGGCCATGTGCCCGATACGGATAAAGCTACATTTGAGGAAGTGGCCAAGGGTGCCAAGGCCAATTGCCCGATTTCCAAGCTCTTGAATGCCGAAATCACCCTTGAAATGACATTCGAAGGGTAAAGCGAGAAGAAGTTGGTGGGGCTTTATCTGGCCCCTCCCCCTTTGCTTCAGGCAGGCGCTGTAACACTGGTTGCAGCTTCGCACTTATCCTTGGAATCACTGCCACCATGGCCAAGCAGCGTGATAGCCATGATTCCACCCACGAGCAGCACAACGAAAGCGGCAGTTACCATTCCCAGATATTTGTCGATGAAGCGCTTGATCGGCGCACCGAACAGGCGGAACAATATGCCCACCGTCATGAAAATCAGGCCGCGCCCCGCGATGCTGGCGAGGATGAAGGTGACCAAATTCATCTCGATGAACCCGGCAGTGATGGTCAGCAGTTTGAACGGCACGGGCGTTGTGCCAGCCAATACGATCACTTCCCAATCATATTCGCGCAAATAGCAGGCGGCGACGGGGAAACTGTCATGCAGACCCAGCCCGTCGATCAAGGTCTGACCGATCACGCCATACAGCCCCCAGCCGATCAGATAGCCGAATAATCCACCAATCACCGAAGCCGCTGTGGCGATGAGGCCATAGCGCAGCGCCTTTTTTGGCTGCGCCAGACACATCAGGCCCAGCAACGGATGCGGCGGAATGGGAAAGAAGCTGGCTTCCATGAAGCAGAACAGCGCCAGCCAGCCAACGGCATGGGGGTGCGAGGCCTTGTCCAAAGTCCAGTCGTATAAACGGCGCAACATGCAATGATCCCTCAAACCCGTCAGACAATCTGCCGTAAGTCAGGCTTCACTGCACTGCAACACATTCTATATAACCACTTAGGTTATTTAATGTTGACATCGTAACGCTATTTGGTTAGTGGAGAGGAAGATCGCGAAAGACCGAGTCGCCAAACTCGGCCCTATCGCCCCCTCTTTCAGCGGACAGAATCATCATGACGACCGAGGCCACACCGCCGCGGCGCAGAGCTGCGCGCACCAAAATCAGATCGGAACACCGCAAAGGCGAGGCCGAAAAACTCAACCGCCACTGGCGCACGCTGTTTCTCGACTGCCTGGCTGACACATCCAATGTGAGCGCCGCAGCAAGGGCAGCGGGAATCGATCCGGCGCGTGCCTATAAGGTTCGCCGGGAAGAACGTGGCTTTGCCCTGCAATGGCAAGCGTCCCTGCTGGAAGGCTATGCCAATCTCGAAATGGAAACAGTGTGTCGGCTGCGTATGGGCGCCGCAAAGGATGGCCGGAAATTCGACATTGCCAATGCTCTGCGGTTGCTGGCATTTCACCGGGAGAATGTCCTGCGCGAAAGAG
The DNA here is from genome assembly GCF_009828105.1 of Altericroceibacterium indicum. Lineage (GTDB taxonomy): Bacteria > Pseudomonadota > Alphaproteobacteria > Sphingomonadales > Sphingomonadaceae > Altericroceibacterium > Altericroceibacterium indicum. The sequence goes on along the minus strand of NZ_WTYQ01000005.1, from coordinate 97,412 downwards.
CGCGGCAGGCGGACGAGGATGAAGAAGCGATCCTCGCGTCCATCAATGCCAAGATTGACCAGATGCGGGCGCGGCAAAAAGCGGCGCGCGACAACCTGGCACATGGCGATCAGAACCAGCCGCCCGCTATTGAAGGCCATAAATGTGACTGACCGGTTGCAATGGCTGGTTGATCTTCCGGGCGAAGAACGTTCTTTGTTCCTGAAAAGTCTCAATAAAGGGGAGCATAAGGATCTTCAATTCCATTGGGGCCTTTGGGCACGCCCACAGCAATTGCCCCCGCCCGGTGACTGGCGAGTCTGGCTTATTTGCGCCGGGCGGGGTTTTGGCAAAACCCGCGCCGGGGCAGAATGGGTGCGCCAGATCGCCCGCCGCCATTCTGATGCACGGATTGCTTTGGTCAGCGCATCGCTGGCCGAAGCGCGTGCAGTGATGGTGGAAGGCGAAAGTGGCATTCTCGCCATTTGTCCGCCTTCGCGCCGCCCATTGTTTGAACCATCCTTGCGGCGGATCACCTGGGACAATGGCGCGCAGGCGCTGCTCTATTCCGCCGCAGAGGCCGAAAGCCTGCGCGGGCCGCAACATAGCCACGCATGGTGCGATGAAATTGCCAAATGGGATAATTCGGCCAATCGTGCAATGCGTAGTTGGAACAATCTTCATATGGGCCTGCGGTTGGGCAATGATCCGCGCATTCTGGCCACCACCACGCCGCGCCCGGTTCCGATCATGGAATATCTGCTCCGTCAGGAATCATCGGGTGATGTCGTGGTGACGCGCGGTAAAACGGATGACAATGCGGCGCATCTCGCCCCCGCTTTCCTGCACGATATGCGCAAGCACTATGGCAATACAGCGCTCGGGCGGCAGGAACTCGACGGCGAAATGCTGATGGAGGTGGAAGGCGCCTTGTGGAGCCGGGCGCTGCTGGAACAATGCCGTAAAACTGCACCGCAGGGCAATCTGGTTCGGATCGTGGTCGGGGTTGACCCCCCGGTCTCAGCCCATGGTGATGCTTGTGGGATCATTGTCGCCGGGGTCACGGCTGAGGGGCTTGGCCGGGTGCTTGCCGATGCAACCCTCACCAAGGCCAGCCCCGAACGCTGGGCGCGGCACGTCGCGCTCACTGCCCAAAGCTGGCAAGCCGACCGGGTGGTGGCAGAAGCCAATCAGGGCGGTGCGATGGTGGAAAGCGTGCTGCGCGCCGCCGATTGCGCCATGCCGGTGCGGCTGGTCCATGCAAGCCGTGGGAAATCGGCCCGCGCGGAGCCAGTCGCCGCACTTTATGAAGCAGGCCGCGTGCATCATTCGGCATTGTTTGCCGAACTGGAAGATCAGCTCTGCGGGATGATGGCGGGTGGCACCTATGAAGGCCCCGGCCGCTCCCCCGACCGCGCCGATGCGCTGGTCTGGGCGCTGAGTGACCTCATGCTCCAACGCCATGCGAACCCGCGGGTTTTCGTAATCTGACCTAACTGACTTACCCTCCCCTTATCTGAGAGGTTTTTCCATGTCCTTCCTCGACACACTCCGCACCGCCTTCAAGGGTGGGGGCGAAGCGCGTGTGCCTTTGGCGCGCAGCTATCAATCGCCGTGGTTCCATGCTTTTGAGAAAAGCGCCGCGCGTACACCGTTCGAATATCGCCGGTCGGTGATGCAGGCTTTCCTTGAAAATCCGGTGGCGCAACGGGCTACCCGGCTGGTGAGCGAAAGCGTTGGCAGCGTTCCGCTATCCCCCGCAGATGATGCCGCGCTGGCGCTGGTGAGCGCGTCGAGCGCAGGCCAGGCGCTGATGGAAACGCTGGCCGCGCATCTGCTGCTCCACGGCAATGCCTATGTGCAAATCATGAAGGATGGCGCGGGCCACCCGATTGAGCTGTTTGCCCTGAGGCCTGAACGGATTTCGGTGGTCGCCGGGGCCGATGGCTGGCCGTCTGCCTATCGCTATCAGGTGGGGGACACCACGCTGACCCTGCCGCTGGAAGATGAGGCAGGCTGGCCCAATATCATCCATTTAAAGAGCTTTCACCCGCTGGACGATCACTATGGCGCAGGCTGCCTCAACGCTGCCGATCAGGCCGTGGCGATCCATAATGCGGCGGCAGACTGGAACAGCGCTTTGCTGAAAAATGCCGCCCGGCCATCGGGCGCGCTGATTCACGAGGCGGACGATGGCGGGCCGCTCACAAGCGAACAGTTTGACCGGTTGAAGAGCGAGCTGGTCGACGCCTTTATGGGCGATGGCAATGCCGGACGGCCCATGGTGCTCGATGGCGGGCTGAAATGGCAGAGCATGTCGATGACGCCGGCCGATATGGATTTCATCGAGCTGAAAGCCTCCGCCGCGCGCGATATTGCCCTGGCCTTCGGGGTGCCGCCGATGATGCTGGGGCTGCCGGGGGACAACACCTATGCCAATTACCGCGAGGCCAATCGCGCCTTGTGGCGGCTGACCCTGCTGCCACTGGCGGGCAAGATCCTTGCGGGCATCAGCGAGGGGCTCACCCCGTGGTTTCCGGGCCTTGCGCTCAGCGTCGATCTCGACCGGGTGCCTGCCCTGTCAGAAGATCGGGAGAAGCTGTGGGCGCAAGTGTCCGGGGCTGATTTCCTGAGCGATGCAGAAAAGCGCAAGCTCCTCGACATCGCCCCTGCTGGAGATTTGGCATGACCCCGCAAACCACCCTCGCCCGCCTGATCGCGCAAGCCGCTGAAGAAGGTTCCGATGTCACCACCTTGCGCGGCATTATCGAAGAAGCCAGCCAACAGGGCGCTGACCGTGTGCTCCAGCGGCTCGGTCTCAATGATGACGGTGCGCAGAGCGATATTGACGAATTGCGCGAGCTTCTGCGCGCCTGGCGCGATGCCAAGGCGAGCGCGTGGAAAGCCGTGATCGATTGGGCCGTGCGTGGGATCATGGCGCTGCTGCTGGTCGGGATTGCCATGCGGATGGGCGTGCCGGAGCTGCTGAAATGAATCGCCCTCTCGAAATAGCCCAGCGCACACCACGCCGCACCACCACTAACAAATCAGTGAGCCTTGCAGGCTATGCCGCTTTGTTCGACATCCGCGATGGCGCAGGGGATGTCATTGCGCCTGGCGCTTTTGCCCGCAGCCTTGCCAACGCCGCCGATCCCTTCCCGCTATTGTGGCAACACCGCCCCGAACACAGGATCGGCACGGTGGAATGGCTGGAAGAAGACCGGCGGGGCCTGCGCATCATCGCAAAGCTGGACGATGCCACCGGGCGCGCCGCCCATGCGCTCTATGATCGCACGGTGACCGGCCTCAGCTTTGGCTACCGGGTCGAGCGCTTCCAGCCGCTGCCTGCGGGCCGTTTGCTGGAGGAGATAGAGCTGCTGGAAGTGAGCCTTGTCACCCACCCTTTGCAATATGGCGCCCGGGTCCATCTGGTTCACTGAACCAAAGCCCTCCCTCCCCCCCTTTTCCACCCGCCGCTTCCGAGCGGCTTTTTTGTGCCTGTTTCCCAACCCGAAAGGTGAAATGCCCCATGGATATGATTCCTGAAAACACTCCGCTGGCTGAAAGCTTCGACATCGTTGCGCGCCAGGATGAAGCCGATGCTGCCATTGCTGGCCTGCGCACCGATATGGACGATGTGAAGAGCCGGCTGGAGCGTGTCAGCCGAGCCGCTGCCCGCCCGGCGCTGGCTGGCGGCGCAAGTGACACAATGGACAGCCCGGAGGTCAAAGGCTTCGTCGATGGCTATTTGCGCCGTGGCTCTGAAACACAGGTGAAGAGCATCTCGGGCAGTGTGGCCAAGGATGGCGGCTATGCCGTGCCGCGCGAAATTGATGCGCTGATTGCGCGTGAATTGAAGGAAATCAGCCCGATCCGCGATCTGGCCCAGGTGGTGCAGGTGGGCAGCGCTGGCTATCGCAAGCTCGTTTCCACCGGTGGAACAGCGTCCGGCTGGGTGGGCGAAATCGCCGGCCGCCCGGAAACCGACACACCCGAATTTGCCGAAATTGCACCGCCTACCGGTGAACTTTACGCCAATCCGGCCGCAAGCCAGGCCATGCTTGATGATACAGCTTTTGATCTCGAAGGCTGGCTGGCGAGCGAAATTGCGATGGAATTTGCCCGCGCGGAAGGGGCAGCCTTTGTCGGTGGCAATGGGGTGAACCAGCCACTCGGCTTCCTGTCCTCCCCGGTTTCTACCGCCAGCGATGCACTGCGCCCGTTCAAAACGCTGCAATATATCGGCTCGGGCGATGATGCCGGATTTGATGCCAATCCTGAAGCCAGGCTGATTGATCTGGTTCATACGATGAAGGCCGGGCATCGGCAGGGGGCAAGCTGGGTGATGAATTCCTCCACCCTCTCCATGGTCCGCAAGTTGAAGACCGCTGATGGCGCCTTTCTGTGGCAACCCGGCCTGGTGGAAGGCCAGCCCGATCGCCTGCTCGGCTACCCGGTGGTGGAAGCCGAAGATATGCCCGATGTGGCAGCCGGGGCGTTTCCGATCGCCTTTGGCAATTTCAAGGCGGGCTATCTCATCGCTGAACGCAGCGCCACGACGATCCTGCGTGATCCCTTCACCAACAAGCCCTTCGTTCATTTCTACGCCACCAAGCGGGTCGGCGGGCAGGTGCTCGACAGTGCAGCGATCAAGCTGCTGAAAATCGAGAGCTAAGCCAGCCCGATCCGCTCCCTCACGCGCCTGCGCCGCTGCCTGTCCTCCCCTCCGGGCAAACGGCGCGGGCGCGCCTTTTCTCTCGCCATATGTGGAGACCGCCATGAAGCGGGTAATCATCACGCGGCCCGATCTTTCTGGCAGCGCATTGGACGAGCTGAAAGACTGGCTCGCCATCACCACCCCAAAAGACAATGCCACGCTGGAAGCCCTGCTTCATGCCGCTTGCGACATGTGCGAAGGCTTTACCGGGCGGATGCCGCTGGCAAGCGCCTGTACCGAAATTCGTGGGGCCACGCCCGGCTGGCAACACCTTGGCACTGTCCCGGTCAACGCCGTGACAGTGGTGGAGGCGCTGGCAACAGACGGCAGTGCCGCACCGCTGGCCATCACCGATTATGCACTGGAACTGGAAGCCGATGGGCAGGCCCGTATCGGCATCACCCGCCACCTTAATACCCCGCGTATCAAGGTTCATTTCACCGCTGGTATCGCGCCGGACTGGGCGAGCCTTCCCGATGCCCTGCGCCACGGGATCTTGCGCCTTGCCGCCCATCTTTACCGCAACCGGGATAGCGAAAATTCTGCCTCCCCGCCCGCCGCAATCGCGGCCCTATGGCGACCATGGCGGCGGATACGCCTCGCATGATCGAGGCAAAAACTGGCAGCGCCCAGCTCGTTGATCGGCTGACCCGCAAGGCGCGTGTGCTGGCCGAAGCCCATGGTGAGAGCCAGCGCCTCAAGGCCCGCAATTCACCGGCAAGATGGCGCGATCCGCGCTTGCTCTGGCCGCTTGGTAACAGGGAGTAGAACTCATGGAAACGGCTCTGCGCAGCGCGCTTATCCAGCATTTACAAGACGATCCCCTCCTGACGAGTGAGCTGAACGCCATCACCGAAGAGGCCCCTTTGCGGGCGAGCTTTCCCTGGGTCGGTATCGTCGCCAGCGCCAGCACGGATTGGAGCATGAAAACCACGCAGGGGCGCGAAATTCGTCTGGCGCTGGAGCTTCATTGCCGGGGTGATGACCCGGACACAGCCGCCGCTCTGGTGCAGGCGCTGGAAAAGCGGGTTGAAAGCCTGCCGGCTGATCACACGCTTTTTACTTTGGCCTCCGTCCAATTCCTGCGTGCGCGGGCCGAACAGCGCCCCCGCAATATCCGCGCGGTGCTGCTGGAATATCGTTTCCGCCTCCACGCCCCCCTCATCTGATCTGCTTTTGGAGAAATGCCCATGTCTGCCCAAAAAGGCTCCGCCTTCCTTCTCAAGATTGGCGATGGTTCTGCCGATCCTGCATACACCACCGTTGCGGGCCTGCGCACCACGCAAATGTCCATCAATGGCGATACTGTCGTTGTCACCCACAAGGAATCGGGTGGCTGGCGCGAATTGCTATCAGGGGCAGGCGTGCGCTCTGTCTCGGTCAGTGCGGCGGGGATTTTCCTTGGCAGTAGCGCTGAAAATGCCATCCGCACCCATGCACTGGCCGGAACTTTGGAAGATTATGAACTCTCCTTCGAAGATGGCGAGAAATTGCGCGGGCGCTTCCTTATTCAGCGGCTCGATTATGCCGGCGATTTCAATGGGGAGCGCAATTACACGCTCCAGCTTGAAAGCTCCGGCCCGGTTCTTCCGGCATGAGCATAGCCGCCAATCCCCTGCGCGGGGAAGCCACCCTCACCATTAACGGTAAGCCGCATCTCCTGCGCCCCAGTTTCAACGCATTGGTGGCAGCAGAAGAGGAATTAGGGCCGCTCTTCGCGCTGGTGGAACGGGCCGGAGCGGGCCAGTTGCGTCTCTCTGAAATGGCCGCGTTGTTCTGGCATTGTCTGGCGGACCCTGCCGTTGTGCCGCGCGATGCGGTGGGCGAAGCGGTGTTAGAACTCGGCCTTGCCGGAACAGCCGCGCCTTTACGGCAAGTGCTGGGGCAAATTCTGCAAGGCCGCGCATGAAAGAGCGTTTTGGCCCGCTCGCGCTGCAATGGGCCGGACTGACCTGCCGAACATTCGGCTGGAACCCGGCGCAATTCTGGCAAGCCACTCCGGCAGAAATCATCCCCCTTTTCACGGCGCAGGCCAGCGATACGCCCCGCCCGCCCAGCCGCGCCGAGATTCACACCATGATGGAGCAAGAGCGCCATGGATGACGAAATCGAAACGCTGATCATTGATGTGCGAGCCAGCACCCAGGGATTCCGCAGCGATATAGACACGATGCGCGGCACGCTCGACACCACGCTGACAGATGGCTTTGCCAAGGCCGGAAATGTGCTCGAAAGCGGGCTTCTCAGTGCCATTAAGCGTGGGAATATGGGCTTTGATGATCTGAAGCGCGTGGCCCTCAACACCATGAGCGAAATCGCCGCACAGGCGGTGCAAAGCGGGGTTGGCTCGCTGTTTGGCAATGTGCCAAGCGGCAGCTCATCCGGCGGGTCGCTTGGCAATGTGCTCGGCTCTACCATCAGCGCATTGCTCGGCGCGCCGGGCCGCGCCACCGGCGGGCCGGTCTCTCCGGGGCGCGCCTATATGGTGGGCGAACGTGGACCGGAAATGTTTGTCCCCACCAGCGCAGGGCGAGTGGAAACGCAAACCTCCGGCGGCGAAGCGCCACGCAATGTGACAGTCGGCATTTCCATCGCCGCCCCACGTGGAAGCTCCACCCCCGCCATTCTCCAGCGCTCGTCAAGGCAAGTGGCCAGTTCCGTGCGCCGCGCGCTTGCCGGAAACTGACAGGAGAAACACCATGGCTTTTAGCCTTATCCACACAGCAAGCGGGCAGCAATCTGACTATATCCAGCGGTTTGACCCACGTTTCTGGACCGTCGATTTTCCTCGCCCAATGATGGCAAGCGTTGTCACCACAGGCCCCGATTCCCTGCGTATTGATGCCGAATTTCAACGTAAAAGTGATCTTGCCGGCCTTATCTGGGTCAGCGAAGACACGCTGGATCATCCCCTGCTCGCCTATCGGACAGACCGTGATTATGCCCGCACCACTTTGCGCTTTCACTGGCGTTCGGGCGGTATCATCCCGCTAGATGGTGAAAATGGCCCGACGCTGACCATAGAAGGCCGCGATGCTGCGGGGGAAGCGCATATCTGGTTGGTTCGCTTGTGGAATTACGCCGATGGCGCACCGGATGATGCCGAAATCACACTCGACTTCTCCAATCTGGCGGGTGGCTGGGATCTGGAAAGCGATGCCGATCCGGTCTGGCCGCATGATATTGACCGGATGTTCCTCTCCCTGACCCCACCCGATTTTATACCCGAGGATGACACATTGCTCCCCGCCCGCGCCGATGGCTGGGTTACGCTGAGCGGGATCAGTTGTCAGGGTGATCGGCCGATGCTGGAAATCGGTGATGTGCTGGTGCCGCCGCATGGGGTGCAAATGGCCACCGCTTATGATGACAGCTACAATCAGACACCTGCGCGTATTCTCAGAAATCTGCGCGGTCTCGGTTATCGCGGGCGGGTGCTGCATTATGTCGGGATGAGCCATTTCTACCGGCTGGTGCGGTCAGGCGGTGCATTGTTGGCCGATCCGGCAGGAACGCTCTGCACGCCAGCGCGAAACTGGCATGCAAGCTTCTTCCAGCTCTGCGCGGCGCAAGGGTTGGAAGCGATCATATCGCTATCCTATGAATTGCTGGCCCGGAATTGCCCTGCCTCATGGCAACAATGCGCATCTGACGGCACCCCCGGCCGCACCGGCTGGGAGCCACCATCTGCCCTGCTCTCCCCCGCCAATGATGAAGCAATGGGCTGGCTTCAGGCGGTGGCTGGCAAGTTTATTGCCTTGCAGAAAGCCGCTGGATTGCCGGTGCTGTTCCAGATCGGGGAAGCCTGGTGGTGGATCACACCGGAGGGCGGAATATGCCTCTATGATGCTGCTGCGAAAGCTGCATGGGGCGGCGATCCGGTGGCCATTCCCGATATGCGCGCACCCTTGTCACCCGCGCAGACGGACCTGCTCGATGAGGCAGGGGCCATGCTCGCCCAATCCACAGCCGCACTCACCAGCGCCATTCGCGCGGCGGCAGGCGAAGCGGGGGCCGAAGTCCTGCTGCTGGCCTTCACGCCGACCGTGCTCGCTGCCGACATGCCCGAACTGATCCGTGCCAATCTGCCTCACGGCTGGGCCTATCCCGCTTTCGACCGCTTTCAGGTGGAAGATTATGACTGGCTCACCAGCGGAGCCGAAGCCCAGCGCAAAGCAGCGTATGAAACAGTGCAAGCGCGACTCTCCTACCCAATCGAATTGCAGGATTATCTTGCCGGTTTCGTGCTCGAAGCAGCGGATGCCGGCACCTATTGGCAGCGCATTGATCGCGGCTTGGAAGAGGCTGAACAGCGCGGTGTTGCGCAGCTCTATGTCTGGGCGCTGCCGCAGGTCACCCGCGATGGATACACCCGCACACCTTCGCCCAAGGAGGACGATATGCAGGCTTTTGACGATATTCTCTACCCGCTCGCCCTGGGCCGGGATGCCGGGGTCAGCCCGGAATTTTCAACCTCTGTGGTGGTCACCGCATCAGGCCATGAACGACGCAACAGCCTGTGGAGCGATGCGCGCCTGAGCTATGATGTCGGCCCCGGAATCAGGTCAGAAGAAGAGCTGGGCGTGTTGCTCAGCTTTTTCCGGGCAAGGCGCGGAGCAGCACGTGGGTTCCGCCTGTCTGATCCCTTCGATTGCAGTTCCAACGCCATGCGCGGCACTCCCACTCTGATCGACCAGCGCATCGGTACAGGCGATGGCATCACGGCCAGTTTCCAGCTGGTGAAGCGCTATGGCAGCGGTGACGATGCGCAGATTCGCCCTATCACCCGACCGCGTGCCGGCACCATCACAGTCAGTGTGAATGGGCTGGCTGAAGCCGATTGGACATTGGGTGCGGGCGGCATCATCACTTTCGCCAGCGCACCGCCCGAAGGGGCCGATATTCGCGCCGGCTTTCTGTTCGACGTGCCCGTACGCTTTGCCGAAGATCGACTGGATATCACCGGCGCAACCTTTGCTGCCGGGGAGGCCCCATCGGTGCCACTGATCGAAATTCGGGAGGCTGTATGAGTCGGGTTTTCTTCCGTGAAACGCTGGAATGCGTCAGCATTTTCTGGCGGATATTGAGGCGTGATGGCGTGGCGCTGGGTTTTACTGCCCATGATCGTGACCTGTGGTTTGACGGGATCAACCATCGCGCCGCGCCCGGCATTACCCCCTCTTCCATCCGCCGCAATGCCGATATTTCGATGGATGCTGCCGAAGTTCAGGGCGTGTTGTCGCATAGCGCCATCAGCGAAACGGACCTCGCCGATGGTCGTTATGACGGAGCAGCCGTGCTCATTGGCGTGGTCGATTGGGAGACTTTGGAAAACGCCCTGCTCTATCGGGGTGAAATCGGAGCCATCGCAATGGAAGGCGGGCAGTTCAGTGCAGAATTGCTCTCAGCCAAAGCTGCGCTCGACATTGACACCATTCCGCGTACCAGCCCGACCTGCCGCGCCAATTTCTGCGGCCCCGGATGCACGCTGAGCGCTGTCCAATTCACACATGAGGCCGCCGTGTTATCAGTAGACTGGGACGCAAACCGCGTGGATTTCACCCCTCCAATCGCGCCAAATGTGATGGCCAGTGGTTCGCTTCGCTGGCTCGACGGGCCACATGCAGGATTACAGATGGAGGTGGTGGAGGCCGATGCGACCGGGCTGATGCTGGACAAGGCTCTATCGCGCGAACTCCAACCGGGAATGCGGGCACTCTTACGCGAAGGTTGCGATCATCGGTTGGAGACTTGCCACATACGCTTTGCCAATGCCGCCAATTTTCAGGGCGAACCCTTTTTGCCCGGCAATGATGCGATCACCCGCTACCCGACTTCCTCCAGCGCATGAACGGACGGGCCGCTGCTCTGGCAAAGGCGGCGCAATCCTATGTCGGCATGCCCTTCTGCCTCCATGGACGCCATCCGGCAGGAGGGTTTGACTGCCTTGGCCTGATCCTCACCGCTTTGGCCGATGTGGGCATTATCGCTCCACCACCGCCTGCCTATGCCATGCGCAACAGCACCATCTCACCCTTATTCGCCTTTGCCGAAGAGCTGGGATTGGTGCCGGGCGCAGCACCTTTTCGGGCGGGCGATATTCTGTTGGGTCGCACCGGACCTGCCCAATTCCATTGCGCCATTGCCTTGGGTGAAACGGATTTCATCCACGCCCATGCCGGTTTGCGCCGCGTCGTCAGAACGCCAGGTCCATTCCCATGGCCATTGCGGCGCCTGTGGCGCCTTCCACCAGACTGAAAGCAATTCTCATGGCTACACTCGTCTTTACCGCTGTCGGGACAGCCCTTGGTGGCCCGTTGGGCGGCGCATTGGGTTCACTGATTGGCTCTCAGGTCGATCAGGCAGTCTTTGGCAGCAACCGTCAAGGCTCCCGCCTCAAGGAGCTGGCGCTCACCACGTCAAGCTATGGCACCGCCATTCCCCGCCACTTTGGGCGGATGCGGGTCGCTGGAAGCATCATCTGGGCGAGCGATCTGGTGGAAAGTTCAGAAGCTACAGGTGGATCGAAAGGCGCTCCATCTACCCAGACTTACAGCTATTCAGCATCCTTCGCTGTCGCCCTGTCCAGCAGCCCTGTCCATGATATTGGCCGGATCTGGGCTGATGGCACTTTGCTGCGCGGCGCGGCAGGCGACCTCAAAGTGGGCGGCACGTTTCGGTTCTATCGCGGCGGTGGGGACAATACGATTGATCCACTGATCGCATCTGCAGAAGGGGCGGCCTGCCCGGCCTTTCGCGGATTATCCTATTGCGTGTTTGAAAATCTCCAGCTTGCTGATTTTGGTAATCGCATCCCGGCACTGAACTTCGAACTGATCGGAAAGGATGGTACACCACTGCGCCTAGCATCTCTTATCGGCCCACTTCCCGATACGATCCACACGCTCACCATTTTGCCCGGCCTTTCCGGCTTTTCCTGCGAAGGGGGTTCGCTGCTCAACCTATTGTCCACCTGCGATGCGCTCTATCCACTAAGCTGCAATGTCGATGGCACAGGTCTGACCATTACTTCTGCGCAGAATATACCACCTGACCCACCGCTTCTGCCTGAACCGGCAATGGCGTTGGATTCAGACAGCCACGCACCACAAACCGGGAAATGGCATCAGCGCAAGGCAGGCTCTGCCACCATTCCGAACGCGATACGCTACTATGACGCCACGCGCGATTATCAGCCCGGTGTCCAACGCGCCGATGGTAAAGCGGCCTCAGGGCGGGGAGAAACCCTCCAATTTCCTGGAACGCTCAACGCCCAAAGTGCTCGCGATCTGGTGAATGGCGCGGCTGAGCGAGCCGGATGGCGATCGGAAATGATGGGATGGCGGCTAGCCGAACTGGACCCAACGCTTGGCCCTGGCTCCATTGTACGCGTGCCCGATCAGCCGGGCTATTGGCTGATTGAAAGCTGGGAATGGCGCGATCAGGGGATCGAACTGGAACTGCGCCGCCTGCCCCGTGGCCCCGCCCGGCAAGCTGCCGCTGACGGAGGAACCGTGCTTGCCCCAAGGGATCGGATCGCAACGCCCACTGTGCTCCATGCTTTCGAACTTCCATGGGACGGCATAGGGGCTGCCACCAACCGGAATATCTATGCCGCACCTTCCTCTGTTTCGGATGGCTGGACAGGCGCTGCGCTTTATACCGTGCGCGATGGTCAGTTGATCCCGCTTGGCCCCAGTGGCCCTCGCCGGGCCATTATCGGAAAGTCTCTTACGCCACTGGGAAGCTCGTCATGCCTGCGCCTCGATCCGTCTGCCCAGCTTGAAATTGAACTGGCTTCAGCAGATTTCACACTGACCAATGCCACACCAGAAATGCTGGCTTCCGGAAGCAACCGGGCGCTGCTGGGTGAAGAGGTGATCCAGTTTTCGCAAGCGGCCCATCTTGGTGCCAATCACTGGCGTTTGTCTGGCCTGCTCCGTGGGCGAGGTGGCACAGAAGCCAGGGCCGTCGATGGAAATCCCGCACTATCGCCCTTCACCCTGCTCGATCATCGCTGCATCCCGCTCGACCAGACCGAAATCGCCACACAGGCTGGCACGCAGATATTGGCGCTCGGAATTGCCGATGATGAACCGGTATACGCGTCCCTTGCCAACGCAGGGATCAGTCTCAAGCCATTAATGCCGGTGCATCCCCGGATGATACTCCAGCTTTCAGGAGATATCACTTTCACATGGAGCCGCCGCGCACGCGGGGCCTGGGAGTGGCGCGATCAGGTCGATGTGCCACTGAATGAAGAGGCGGAATCCTACCTCCTCGGCATTGGCCCGTTTGCAAGCCCTGAACAGCAGTGGAGCGTAACGCTGCCTTCCATCACCCTGCCTGCCGATAGTCTGTCAGACTATTCCGGCAAGCCACTCTGGGTGTGCCAGCAAGGTAGTTTTGCCCTGTCCGCCCCCCTGCTCCTCACCATTCTTCCCTGATCCTTAGGAGACCATCATCATGCCCGACCCGATCAGCTTCACCTCCGCCAGTCCACGCTTTGGCCTGCCCCTCCTGTTTGCCGGACAAACGCAGAAAGAGTTCTTCGTCAACGAAGCCCACTGCCTGACAGATGCCCTGCTCCATCCCGCCATCGAAGGTGAACAAAGCGCTCCGCCATCAGCTCCTGAAGAGGGGCAATGCTGGTTGGTGAGCGATACCGCCAGCGGTGAATGGTCCGGGCACGACAGCAAACTCGTCTGCTGGCAAGCCGGGGCATGGCTTTTCATCACCCCGCGTGAGGGGATGGCCGTATTTGACAAGACCAGCAACCAGATGATCCGCTTTGCCGAAGAATGGAAACGCCCTGAAACTCCTGCCCTGCCAATTGGCGGCGCAAACGTCGACAGTGAGGCCAGGGCGGCCATTTCCGGACTTATAGCAGGATTGATCGAGGCTGGCATTTTCCCTGATTCATAAATCTCGGAGCAAATCCGGGATCAGCGCGTTGGTAATCGTTATTCTGACTGGAGGAGCATTTATGACGATCTATCGTTTCGCCGCCCTTGCCCCACTCACCATTGCGCTCGCCGCTTGTGGGGGAACCCCCGAAAAGGCCGCAACGGATAGCCCGACTGAGGCTGCTACTACCACCGCGCCCGAACAGCTCGGCACGGCTGAACTGAAAACAGCCGATGGCAAACCTGCTGGCACCGCCACACTGCTTGCCAATGGTGATGCGATTGAAGTCATGGTCAATGCCACTGGCCTTGGTGCCGGGGCGCATGGCTTCCATCTGCACCAGACCGGCAAATGCGATGCGCCAGATTTCAAATCAGCTGGTGGCCATCTCAATCCCGGCGACAAAGAACATGGCACTGAGAACCCCAAGGGTGCCCATTTGGGTGACATGCCTAATCTAACGATCGATGATAATGGTAATGGCAGCGCCACTGTCACCTTGACCGGCGATCGCGATTATATTCTGTCCAACATCTTCGATGATGATGGCACAGCTATCGTGATCCACGAAGGCCCGGACGATTATAAGAGCGACCCTGCTGGCGATGCCGGCAGCCGTATCGCTTGCGGTGTTATGGAGAAAGCCGCTCCTACTGCCGAGACAACGCCAGCAGCCTAAAACGCCCTGAAGCTATAAAACCGCTCGCCCGCTATTCACCTAGCTGGCGAGCGGTTTTTGGTATGGATTGGCAAGCGATAAAGAGCGCGAGCAATCCAAAGGGCACAGCCACCAATGTGGCCTTCACGCCCAATCCCAAAGCGCCCGTCGCCGTAGAAACATAACCTGCTGTAAACGGTCCAAGCGACAGACCGATCAGGGTTGTCCCGATAAGAAAAATTGCCGTGGCTGTCCCGCGCATATGGGGTTTCACCAGAGACTGGCTGGCTGCTGCGGAAGCTGACAGCGCTGTTGAAGTCGCAAGCTGCAGCAAAAAGCTGATGATGTAAAATGTCGTTGCACTGACATGGCCATAGCCAATCAGAATCAATGGCACTGGAACCAGCAAGCCAATCAGCAAGACCATCGCCCGCCCAATAGGTATTCGGCGGGCAAGAATATCCGCTAAGCGTCCACCACCGATAACGCCCAAAAAGCCGCCTACAGCAGCAGGTGCACCCAGCATCCAGCCAAGCGTTGCCTTGTCCACGGCAAAACTTCTCTCGGCAAAAGGCGCAGCCCAATAGGTGACTGAGTAACCCACAAAGCAGATCGCCCCATAGGCCACCACAATGCCCATGAAAGCAGGTGACCCCCAAGTGAAACGGAAAGTCTCGGCATCTCTATGCTTGAGAGCCATCGCCCAGCTCATAACGGCGTAAACACCAAGACCCAGCAGCCAAAACTGCTCCTGATTGCCGGTAAGGAATGAGACAAGCCAGGCAAGCAGCACCACGCCTGCAAGACTAGCACAATTGCCCAGCAACGCACGCCTTCCACGCTTGGCCGCGCCAATCAGAGTAAGGGGTGGGATAACATCGATACAATCCTGAAGCAGCACTAGCCATGGCGATGCTTTGATACGTTCGGCAGGTTGAGGGCGAACAGGCTCTCGCAATGACATAACGACAGCCGCCAGTATCACCCCTGGCAAACCCACCGCCAGAAACGCCGCTTGCCAGCCTGCAAGCCCGAGAGGGGCACCGCCAGGAAAGGCCGAATTCCATTTCTCTACGACCGTGCCGCCAATCAGCAGCGACAGACCACTCCCGACAAAAAGGCCGGAAGAATAAATGCCAATCGCCGTGCCCCGAAGCCGTTTTGGAAACCAGTCTCCGATCAGGGAATAGGCGCAAGGGTTGGCAGTCGCTTCTCCGACCCCGACACCGATCCGCGCGACTGCGAGAGTGGCACCATTACGAGCCATTCCTGAAAGCGCCGTCATGCCAGACCACAGCAACAAGCCAATGCTGAGCAATCGCACCCGGTGCCAATTGTCCGCCAAGCGCCCCAATGGAATACCAAAAAGCGCGTAAAAAATGGCGAAGGCAGTGCCATACAAAAAGCCCAGATCAGCATCATCAAGACCCAGATCAGCTTTGATATCATTGGCAAGAATCGAGAGAATCTGGCGGTCTACGAAATTTAGAAAATAGACCAGCACCAAGATGCTCAGCGCATACCAGTGATAGGGTGGCACTGCCCTGTTCGGCATGGCCTTATCATGCTGATATACTGACATTTAATCGAGTGAAGGCTCTTCTGCGTAAGGCGTACGGTCTTCCACGCCAGCATCCGCAAAGCCTTTGCGGCGCAAGCGGCAGCTATCGCAAGTGCCGCAAGCAAGGCCGTCACGAGTGGGATCATAGCAGGACCAGCTCTGTGCCGGATCAAGACCCAAACGCGCTGTTTCGCGGGCAATGTCCGCTTTCCCAAGAAATTGCAGCGGCGTATGAATGGTAAACCCTTTGCCCCCATCCCCCGCTTTGGTCGCCAGATTTGCAGTTTTGGTAAAGCTTTCGATGAACTCCGGCCGGCAATCAGGATAGCCTGAGTAATCAAGCGCATTCACACCGATGAATATGTCCTGCGCACCGATTGCTTCAGCCCAAGCCAGAGTGACCGAGAGAAACACCAGATTCCGTGCAGGGACATAAGTGACCGGAATACCATCTTCCAACCCACCCTTAGGGACAGCTATGTCTGTATCCGTCAATGCTGAGCCGCCGAACTGTCGCAAATCAAGCGGCAGAATCACATGGCGCGCCGCACCAAGATTGGCTGCGATTGCTTTGGCTGAATCGATCTCGCAATGATGCCGCTGATTGTAATCAATCGTCAGAGCATTGATTCGATACCCTTGCTCCCGGGCCAGCGCTGCCGACACCATGGAATCAAGGCCGCCACTCAGCAGAACGACCGCGTCCGCACCTTGTTTTGAATTATTCGCCATGATTTCGCGCTAGGCCGCTGAAAGCCTGCGCGCAAGTCCTCGGATTAGCAGGAGCCAACGCGCCGCAGTTCGGCATCAATTGAAAACGGTCGGCCATTGGAAATGCCCTGACTCTTGAGCTGGGCAAGGCCACTGGCTTCCTTGCGGATCGAGGTTCGGCCATAGCCATTACCGTGGCAGGTATATTGCACGATTACTTCATTAGGCGAATCTTTCACCACAAAGCGCTCACATCCAGGCTGACGATGTTCCACCTGAATGAATTCCCGGCCATTGCGCATACAGATACGCTCCAACCGTTCATTCCCGCGGACACGCAATTCCCACATTCCCTTGTCGAGACTATCGAGCATGGCGAGCTTTCCACCAGCCGCCAATGCAGGAACTGCGCCAGCCAGAGCGAGCCCTGCCACCAGCCAGCGGCCAGGCTGCACAGAAAAACTGCGCATGAAGCGGGAAATTGAAAATGTGGTCATAAGTTTCTCAATACCACCCAGCACATGAACGACGAATTGCCCTCCATATACGATGAGGCGAAGTTTAAGTTCCGCAGGCCGCAGGATCAATCCTGAATCGGGAACTCTCGGGAGCAGAATGCACAATCCACGCGAATGATCCCCTGATCATCGCTCATCTCACGACGCTCATCCTTGGAAAAGCGTGAAATGACATTTTCAAAATGCTCGACAGTACAGCGACATCCACGCCTCAATTGCGGACCGGCCTCCACCCGAACTTCCGATTCTTCGTGAAACAGCCGCCAGACCATCGCTTCCTGGGAAAGCGCTGGATCGACCAATTCATCATGACGAATCGTACTGGTGAGAATGGACACATGCTCCCATTCCGGGTGGTCCATTCGCACATGAAGACGTTCGCGCCCTTCCTCACCTTCAGGCAGATGCTGAACCAGTAAACCGCCAGCAACACAGCCGTCTGGCCCTGCTTTAACAGCGGTCTGAATGATTGTTGGAACCTGCTCGCTCTGTGCGAAATAGGCTTGCACGGCTTCAGACAGGGAGCCACCTTCCAAGGGCACTACACCCTGATAACGCTGACCGGAAGTCGCCAGATCATAGGTGATCGCAAGATAACCCTCGCCAAACAGTGCAGCGAGGGTGGGGTTTGCCCCCAATCCATCAAAGCGCTCTCGGTCATGCTTAACATAGCCACGCAACTCATTGTCGCGATAGTCACACACCAGAAGGTCAACCACCCCGCCTTTGGTTTGGGCCTGAAGAGTGAGCTGACTGCCCTCATCCTTAAGCAAACCGCCCATCAAAGCGGTGAGAACCAATGCTTCACCAAGCAGGTGTTTCAGCGCTGGTGGATAATCATGGGCCGCTAGAATAGTATCAAGCACAGGCCCAAGACGCACAGCGCGGCCGCGCGCATCCCGCTCTGGGAGCGAAAAAGCAAGAATTTGGTCAAAGCCGGTTTCGTCAGCCGGCGGCGTCATGGGAATTGGGT
Organism: Altericroceibacterium indicum; assembly: GCF_009828105.1. GTDB lineage: Bacteria > Pseudomonadota > Alphaproteobacteria > Sphingomonadales > Sphingomonadaceae > Altericroceibacterium > Altericroceibacterium indicum. The sequence continues at coordinate 79,388 of NZ_WTYQ01000005.1, read as the reverse complement.
TGTCGGTCATCGCAAGGCCATATGGGAAGCGCATAGCCTCTCGGGAAGACCCTGCTGCCAATTGTAAAAGTGTGAGTGCTTCAGGAGCGAGCCGATCAGCCCGCTCCTGAATACAGTATCAAATCTGGCCGAAGCACCAGCGCAGAATAGACTTTTGCGCATGAAGACGGTTTTCCGCCTCATCGAAAACGACAGATTTATCGCTTTCGAACACACTTTCCGTCACTTCTTCCCCGACATGGGCAGGCAGGCAGTGAAGAAAGCGGGCATCCGGCTTGGCCAATGTCATCAGAGCATCATTGACCTGATAGGGCGCCATGGCTGCCAGTTTTTCCTCAGCATGGGCCTGACCCATCGACACCCATGTATCGGTGACGATGATATCAGCTCCGCTTGCAGCCTCGGCGGCATCGCGGGTCATCACGATATTGGCACCGCGCGCGCGCGCCTGATCGACAAATTCACCATCCGGATCATAGCCTTCAGGCGTTGCGACACGCATGTTGAACTTCAGCAAGCCAGCCGCTTCCAACACGGAATGCAGCACATTGTTGCCATCCCCAAACCACGCCACTTCCAATCCTGGAAGCGCCTTCCCATGCTCCACAATCGTCAGCAGATCCGCGACAATCTGGCATGGGTGTGAACGATCAGTAAGGCCATTGATGACCGGAACAGTGGCATGCCGTGCCATCTCTTCGATCTTGGCATGATCATCTGTCCGGATCATGATGGCATCCACCATCCGGCTGAGAACGCGAGCCGTATCAGCGATGGGTTCTCCACGGCCGATCTGCGTGGTCCCGGCATCCATAATCAGCGCATGGCCGCCGAGCTGGCGCATGGCCATGTCAAAACTCACCCTGGTGCGGGTAGAGTTCTTCTCAAAAATCATCGCCAGTGTGCGCCCTGCCAAAGGCGCATCGGGGTCTGGCATGCCTTTCGGCAAAGCCGAACGCGCCGCCTTGCGATCCTGAGCATCGTTGATCATAGCGGCGATAGCATCGCCGCCCGCATCAGACAGGTCGAGAAAATGCCGAAACGTCATCAATCACTCTCCGGCATCGGATAATCATTGGCACCCTTCGACAATTTGTCGAAGAATTCGTCGATTTCAGCATCACCAATGATGAGCGGGGGCAAAAGGCGCAGCGTGTTGTCCCCGGCTGCTACGGTCAGCAACTGATGCTTATCGCGCAAATGCTGCATGAAAGGACGCGGCTCAACTTTCATCTTCAGGCCCAGCATCAAACCCTTACCGCGCACACCTTCGAACAATTCCGGATAATTACCGATAAATTGTTCCAGCCGAGAACGCAGGCGCTCGCCGGTTGCAGTGACTTGACCCAGAAATTCATCATTGGCGACCGTATCTAGCACAGCCATCCCCGCCGCCATTGCAAAAGGATTGCCCCCATAGGTTGAACCATGTGAGCCAAAGCCCATGCCGCGGGCTGCTTTTTCCGTCGCAAGGCAGGCACCAAGCGGGAAACCACCACCAATGCCCTTTGCCGTAGCCATGATATCCGGCTCAATTCCATATTGCTCGTAAGCATAGAGTGTGCCGGTACGGGCGACACCGCATTGCACTTCATCGAGAACCAGCATCAAATCATGTTCGTCTGCCAGATCGCGCAGGCCTTTCATGAATTCCTGCGTTGCCGGACGAATACCTCCCTCACCCTGAATCGGTTCAACAAGGAAGCCAGCGGTGTTCGGGCCGATTGCTGCTTTTACGCCTTCCAGATCGTTAAAATCGACGTATTTAAAGCCGGGCAACAGAGGCATGAATCCCTTATGCATCTTTTCCTGACTGGACGCGCTGATCGTCGCCATGGTCCGGCCGTGGAAAGCATTGTTGAACGTGATCAGTTCGAAACGCTGTTCATTGCCTTCATGCTGGTGATAAGCGCGTGCGGTTTTGATCGCAGCTTCCACAGCCTCAGCGCCCGAATTGGTGAAAAATACTGTGTCAGCGAAAGTGTGATCGACCAGCCGCTGGGCGAGTGCTTCACCTTGCGGACTACCATAAAGGTTGGAGACGTGCATCAATGTCTCAGCCTGCTTTTGCAGCGCGCCAATCAGGGTCGGATGGGAATGCCCCAGAAGATTGACTGCAATACCTGCCGCAAAATCGAGATATCGCGTGCCGTCTTCCGAAATCAGATGGCAGTGATCGCCTCGGACAGGCCGTACGTCACACCGGGGGTAGACAGGCATGAGCGGAGAGATGGACATCGCGTATTTCCTCAAGAATTGGACAGGCTGTATGTTCTGGAGCCTGACGTAAGAAGAGATTGTTAAAACGACAAATGGCGGCTCCCGAAAGAGCCGCCATTTGCATCCGTTTATGATGTTTGCTCAAAATTCGGAGCGATTACCGAATGTGAGCGGCGCGTCAGTCTTGAACGGGCACAAGGTTGACCGCCGAGTGCTTGCCTCGTCGATCGACTTCGAGATCGAACTCAAAACGCTGGCCTTCATCGATGCCAGTCAGTCCAGAACGTTCAACCGCGCTGATGTGAACAAAGGCATCTTCCTTGCCATCGTCACGCACGATGAAGCCGAAGCCCTTCATGGAATTGAAGAATTTGACTGTGCCGGTAGCCTTTTCGCCAGTGAGCGAGCGCTGTGGAGCACCACGATCAGGGCGATCGCCCCCGCGTTCAGGACGATCACCGCCGCTACGCTTCTCAACCGGGATGATGTCACCCACAACCTGGAGATCAGCCGCAGAGACCTTACCGCCACGATCAACGAGATTGAAAGCCAGTTCCTGCCCTTCAGCAAGACCTTCCAGCCCGGCGCGTTCTACCTGGCTAATGTGAACAAACACATCTTCGCCACCTTCATCGCGTTGAATAAAGCCGAAACCCTTTTCCGAGTTGAAGAACTTTACCTTGCCTTGACCGGTCCCAACAACTTGTGCGGGCATGCCACCACCACCGCGCGGGGCGCCGCTGCGGAAACCGCCGCCGCCGCCAGCACCGCCGAAACCGCCGCCGCGATTCCCGCCGCCGAAGCGATCATTGCCACCGCCGAAATCATCGCCGCCACCGAAGCGATCACGACCCGAACTCGGAAAGGAATCAAAACTTTCTTCACCGAATCCGTCGCGTTTGTCGCGCCCACGACCGCGACGACCTCTATCGTAACCCATGAACCTTACGTACCTTCACTTCGCCCTCACCAAACGCTCAGCTACGGGGGCGAATCCGTGCTAAACAGACAATGGAGGCGTCCCCCCCGAATTTATCCGGGAACACTTATAAACCAGAATAGCTCTCATAGCGAATGTTTTAACAGCCTTGCCATAAGACGAGTAAATTTTGACCAGGTCGGCACATGCATGTGCTTGCCAGTCCCCTTAGTCTTGAGCAGAAACATCGCTTATGGAAATCATCGCTCTTCTCTCCGACCCGGCTGCATGGGTCGCATTGTTTACACTCATCGTACTCGAAATCGTTCTAGGTATCGACAACCTCGTGTTCATTGCGATTCTGTCGAACAAATTGCCCGCCCATCAGCAGACCAATGCTCGCAGAATTGGCTTGGGGCTTGCGCTTTTGATGCGAATCGGCCTGCTTATGCTGATCGGGTGGATTGTCACTCTGCAGACGCCTTTGTTCGACCTGGGGCTGCAAGGTGCACCCGGTCCACATGGCGAACCCACCTTCGAAACCGCTTTTTCCGGGCGCGATCTGATTCTGTTCGCCGGGGGCCTGTTCCTGCTGTGGAAAGCCACCAAGGAAATCCATCACAGCATGGAGCCTGACGACGAATCCGGTGAATTGCTCGATCATAAGAAGGGGCTGGGGCAAATAACTTTTTCAGCCGCAATTGCCCAAATTGTGGCACTGGATCTCGTCTTCTCCATCGATTCGATCCTCACAGCTGTGGGGATGACCGATCAGGTGCCGATTATGGTGACAGCGGTGATCATTACGGTTGGTATCATGCTAGTGGCCGCCGACCCATTGGCCAAATTCATTGAGCGCAACCCTTCGCTGGTGATATTGGCGCTGGCCTTCCTGGTAATGATCGGCTTCGTGCTGATTGCCGATGCTTTCGGCTTCCATGTTCCCAAGGGCTATATCTATGCCGCAATGGGCTTTTCCGTTGCCGTAGAGGCTCTCAATATGGCCAAGCGCAACCGCCGTGTGGCGCTGGCACAAAATGAAAAGGATTCGTGACGATGAGCGATTTTCGTCAGCTGACGCCCACCATGTTCGTCAGCCCGCAAATTCAGCCGAGCGATGTTGCGCAAGCCGCTGAGCAAGGCATCACGATGGTCATCAATAACCGGCCGGAAGGCGAATCCGATGATCAGCCTGACGGTGCATCGATTGAACAGGCTGCATCAGAAACCGGACTTGAATATTGCGCCATTCCGATCACCCACGCAGGCTTCAGCGAAGCACAGGTTCAAGCGATGGTTGAGGCCATTGGCCAATCCGATGGACCAATCCTAGCCTATTGCCGTTCCGGCACACGTTCGACCCTGCTGTGGTCCTTGGCTCAGGCAATGATGGGCAAAGACAAAAGCCAGATTACCGCAGCTGCAGCAGGCGCCGGCTATGATATCTCACCGATAGAACCCGCCATAGATATGTTCATCGCTCGCAATCAGGGGGAATGATCTGAATTACAGCTATGAAAAAGGGGCCTTATGGCCCCTTTTTTGTAACAGATGAGGGTATTACCCCTTCTCAATCGCATCCACCAAAGGCTTAAGCGCATCACCATATTTGGCTCGGCGGTTTAGTGAAGTCTGATAGATCGGCTGGCGGACTTGGGCCACGCTAGCTGATCTGACGGGACGATCCAGCTTGTGGAAATCAAGCAATTTAGCGTCCCACTCCAGCCCGACGAATTCGATAATCTCCTTCGCCTGCGCTTCAGTATCCTTCACGATATCTTCGTAATTGACCACTTTCATGACGCCTTTGGGAAGCACCTTTTCCCAATGTTGCATCAAGCTATCATATTTGCGGTAATAGCCGCCTAGTTCCTTCATGTCATAGCTATGCGGCATATCATCGCTGAACAGCTTAGTGAAAGCAGACAGGCAGGTATCCACCGGGTCCCGACGAGTGTTGATGATCTTGGCATTGGGAAACAGCAGATTGATCACACCAGCGAAAAAGAAATTCGTCAGTAGCTTATCGATCGTCACTCGTGCATCGCCAGCATGTTTTCGGATCGCCGCTTCGTAGCCGTCGGCCAGCAATTCCCATTGTGCCGGATTAAGCTCCCTCATCATGTCAGGATAGGCTGAGAGGGAAGGGAAGCGATTTCGCAACCCGACCAGTTCATCATTCAGATATTTGACCTCGCCTGCACCATAGGCATCATCATGGCTGGCAATGATCTGTTCAACCAGAGTCGATCCTGAACGTGGCATGCCAATGATGAACACCAGACCTTCAGTAGAATGGCCATCGAAAGGACGGTTTGTGAATATATTGGCGGGAAAGGCTTTTTCGATGTCGGCAAAGAAGGTAGCCGCTTGACGCTCATCATAACTGACCTGCTTGCGCTTCAGCTTACCAGCGGTCACGTAATGGGATACAGCATCTTCATATTTGCCGTGATCCTCCAAGGCCTTGCCATATGAAAAATGCACCGAGATCCTGGCAGTATCATCGAGGATTTCTCCGTTCTCAGCAAAACCCTTGAGTGTTTCATAGAGCGTTTTGTACTCAGTGAAGTCGATCAGATCGCTCAAATTGGAGTAAGCGCCGAACATATGCGGGTTGATTTCCAATCCGCGCAAAAGATGCGCGCGCGCATCATCAAGCTGCCCTAGAGACTTCAGCGTCACACCGTAATAATTGATGGCTTCGAAGGATTGCGGTGAAATCGCAATTGCCTTTTCAAGTACCTCTTTCGCTTCCAGATAGCGGTCGGTTTCATGGAGAATGAAGCCCAGTACCGTCAATGCATCGACATTGTTCGCATTCACATCCAGCGCCATGCGGCAAGCCTGCTCTGCTGTAGCCATTTTTTTACGCCGCAATTGAATACGAGCGGTCAGAACAAGCGCGCGCTCATGCTGCGGCTGAAGCTTGAACAGCTCCCCCAGTTGCCCCAATGCTTCCACATCAGCTTGTTTCAAAAACAATGTCAAAGCTAGGTTGAAATAGGCCGATACATAGCCCGGTTTTTGCTGAATAGCTTTGCGCAGCGCTTGTTCAGACTGATCAAGCTTACCTGTATCTCGCAGTAACGTGCCAAGATTGGCATAGGCTTCAGGGTAGTTTTCCTTCAGCAGCAACGCGTTCTGATAGGCCTCTTTAGCCGCATCCACCTCACCCGTCCGGCACAACGCATTGCCCAGATTATTAAAGGCTTCAGCAAAAAGAGGGTTCAGTTCAATCGCCTTGCGATAAGAGGTCACTGCGTCATCATAGGCACGACCTTCGAACCGAATGATACCAAGGTTATTATGTGCCTTGGCATTGCGAGGATCGAGATCAATGGCTTCGATCAGGCTCACAGTCGCATCGGCCAGATTGCCTTGCAATCGCTGCACTTCGCCCAGGTTTGAACGAAAAATCGCTGCCTTTGGTGCTAGGCTGATCGCTTTCTTGAGCGATGCCACCGCATCTTTATGCCTACCGAGCGCATTAAGTGTGATCCCGAGGATGGAATGTGCATTGGCAAGCTGAGGCTTATGAGAAATAAGCTGACGGCAGATATTTTCCGCCTGCTTATAACGCCCTTTCGCATAAAGCTGCCCTGCAATATTCATGGCATCGGCTTCGGTCATGCGCATGCTGGCGGACTGTATCTTCTGGATCATCGCTTCAAGGCGATCATCGGTCTGGGCCTGCTGCATCAAAATCTACTTTCTGTCATTCAACGGATAATGCGCCTGGCTGCTGCATCCAAGCGGATGTAGCAGCGATAAGATATGTCAAACTTGGTGTCACGCTGCAGTTCCATTCAAACCATAGCGTGGATTACAGCGCCATATCACCATGCTCATTGGTACGAACCCGAACAGCCTCTTGCAGTTCAAGTACAAAAATCTTGCCATCGCCAATAGCGCCCGTTCTGGCCGCCTGCTGAATAACTTCCACCACCCGAGGCGCAATGTCATCAGCCACGGCGACTTCCAGCCGCACCTTTGGTACCATGTTTATGGAATATTCGGCACCGCGATAGATCTCAGTCTGACCTTTCTGGCGGCCAAAACCCTTCACTTCAGTCGCAGTGAGGCCCGCCACGCCAATGGCGCTGAGGGCTATCCGCACTTCTTCAAGGCGGGATGGCTTGATGACGGCGACAACGAACTTCATGCTTTCCCCTTTGTCCTTATGACATGGGGGATAGGCACATCTGGCCATAAAGTCACCGGCCGATCTGATCCAGACCTATGGGATGCGTACTCAAATCCTCTCCAGACATAAAAAAGGGCCGGAGCAATTTGCCCCGGCCCATTGAGTTGACGTTCGCAGGAGGAACATCTTGAGGCGGGATCGGATCGGAGAGGAGTAATCCCATCCCGCCAAGCTTGGTAATCAGTTGTAAGCGCGTTCTCCGTGCTCACCGATATCGAGGCCTTCCTGTTCAACCTCGGGGGATACCCGCAGGCCAGTCAGTGCCTTGGCGATGAAGATCGCAATGGTCGTGCCAACAGCAGCCCAGACAATGGCAATGACAACAGCAGTGATCTGAATGAAAACCTGTGTGCCCATTGCAGTTGAACCATCACCGGGGCCACCGAACAGGGGCTGATAGACAAGGCCCGTGCCAATGGCGCCGACAATGCCGCCCACGCCATGGATACCGAAAGCATCAAGCGAGTCATCATAACCCAGCATTGGCTTCAGCTTAGCCACTGCAAAGTAGCAGATAACCGAGGCGACCATGCCCAGAATGATCGCGCCAAACGGGCCGGAGTTGCCTGCAGCCGGTGTGACCGCCACGAGGCCGGCGATGATGCCTGAGCAAAAGCCCAGAGCCGAACCCTTGTGACCTGCCAGACGCTCAACAACCATCCAGGTGAGTGCGCCAGCAGCAGTCGCAACGAAGGTGTTGATCATAGCCAGACCAGCCGTGCCGTCAGCTTCAAGCTCCGAACCAGCGTTGAAGCCGAACCAGCCCACCCACAGAAGGCCTGTACCAACCATAGTCAGCGTCAGAGAATGCGGAGGCATGGGTTCAGACGGATAGCCCTTGCGCTTGCCGAGGATGAGCGCGGCCACCAAAGCCGAAACACCGGCGTTGATGTGCACCACAGTACCACCAGCAAAGTCGAGCGCACCCAGCTTGAAGAGATAACCGCCACCGGCCCAAACCATATGTGCGATCGGGAAGTAAACGATCGTCAACCAGATGGCAGTGAACACCATCATGGAAGAGAATTTGAGGCGTTCGACCGTCGCACCCAGAACCAGTGCTGCGGTAATCGCGGCAAAGGTCATCTGGAAACAGACGAAGACATATTCGCTGATCACTTCATCAGAGAAGGTCGCCGCAGTGCTGGATGGCGTGACGGAGGAGAGGAACAGGCTACCGCTACTCACGAAATTGCCAATGAAGCCTTCCGAAGTTGTCGGACCAAAGGCCATGGAATAGCCCCACATTACCCAGATCAACATGGCCAGTGCTGCTGCACCGCCGACCTGCGTCATGGTAGAAAGCATGTTCTTTGAACGGGTCAGACCACCATAAAACAGCGCTAGGCCCGGCAGGATCATCATCAATACCAGAATGGTAGCCGTCATCATCCAGGCATTGTTGCCGGGGTTAGGAACGGCTGCCACGGCGGCGGCAGTTTCTGTTGCAGCAGCGATGGGCGTGCCGGCGGCATCGGCAGCTGTGGTAACAGCTGTCATGGCGGCTTCCTGTGCCCATGCGGCACCTGAAACCATGAATGAGGCGACGGTAGCACCGGCTCCCCAGGCGAATTTGCGGATCATAGTGTTACCCCTCATTTGCAAAGCGTAGCTCACAGCGCCGTATCGCCGGTTTCACCGGTGCGAATGCGTGTTGTCGATGCCAGATCGAGGACGAAAATCTTTCCGTCACCGATGCTCTCGGTGCTCGCGACCTGCTGGATCGTTTCCACGACCTGCGGCGCAATAGCGTCGGTTGCAGCGACTTCGATTTTCACTTTTGGCAGCATATTCGTCGAATATTCTGCGCCGCGATAGATTTCCGTCTGCCCCTTTTGACGCCCGAAGCCCTTGACTTCAGACACCGTCATACCGGCTACGCCGATCCCACTGAGTGCTTCACGCACTTCATCGAGCTTGAATGGTTTGATTATCGCGATGATGAATTTCATCACTCATCCCCCTGTTGCTTTCCGCGCCGGTACCCGGCTGCAAAGATCAATGCAACAAGCGTGCCAGTTTACACATGACACAAAATAGATGGGTATGCGCAATTTTTGGCTGCAATCTGACAGCCTCAAGGCTGCAATATTGTGCAGATGCTCAAAATTTAGGCAAATAATTCCAGATCGGCCTTAACTGGCAGGTGATCAGATGCCTGAACGGCAAGCGCGCTTTGATGAACTGCTGTATTCCGGCAAGTCCACTGCGAAGAGATTACAATTCTGTCGAGTGCGGCGAGCGGACGGCGGCTATGGAAGCTCTTGCCCGGGCGCAGGACTTCCCAACCCTCGCCAAATTCGCGGAAGCATCCGCCTTTGCCCGACCATTCATTAAAGTCGCCTGCAAGCACTGCCGGACCAGGCCGCTCTGCCAAATGCTGGCACACCGACGCGATCTGCTGGCGGCGGCGCAGGCCAGACAGATCGAGATGCATACCGACTACGCGAAAGTCATGGCCAGCCATATTGAGATGCGCACAAACTGCACCGCGTGGTTCAATCGTGGGCAGTCCAATCGGCTCAGCGTCGACAATATCGATTCCGTGCCGAACCAGAATGGCATTGCCATGCCAGCCAATGCTCGCCGGTTTCATCGCAAGCGGCACAAGCTGCCAGTGGTTTTCCGCCAAAAGCCCTCGAGACAGCACCGCGCTGCGCGCACCAATACGGCGGTCCACTTCCTGCAACACAACGATGTCGGCATCCATTTCACGCAACACCGTCATGATCCGCTCAGGATCACGCTTACGGTCGAGGCCAACGCCCTTGTGAATATTGTAACTTGCCAGAGTGAATTGCACAGCCCCGCCCTCTTGTCCCCTGTCAGAATGAGAAGATCGGGAGGAATGGTCTGAACTCTGTGGCATCGGCATCCTATATTGCGATGGGCGCTGGTTGTACGATCACACCGCCCGGACCCTTAACCAGCCAAATGCCCTCAGCGTTCCTTGGTCGCGCTGAAAGTCAGGTCCTTGTTCTTTTCTTCCTGATAGCTCACATCCCATGGGGATTTGGCCATAAACACCAGATCGCCATCACGATCCTTCGCAAGGTTGGCCCGGTTGAACTTCTCAAATTCATCCATCGCGCTTTCACTCCCCTTGAGCCAGCGCGCTGTGGAGAACGGAGAGGCTTCAAGCCCTGCTTCCACCTTATATTCCGCTTCCAGCCGCGCGATAAGCACTTCAAGCTGGAGCTGGCCCACCACACCAATGATCCATTGACCGCCGATTTCAGGATAGAAAACCTGAATCACGCCCTCTTCCGAGAGATCGTCCAGCGCCTTGCGCAGCTGCTTGGTCTTGGTCGGGTCACGCAATTGCACGCGGCGCAGGATTTCAGGGGCGAAATTGGGAAGGCCGGTGAAGCGAATCTGGTTCTTTTCAGACAGAGTATCGCCCACCCGCAAGGTACCGTGGTTGGGAATACCGATGATATCGCCCGCTTCGGCCGTATCGGCAATTTCACGATCCTGTGCAAAGAACATGATCGGGGAATGTACAGCTATAGGCTTGCCCAGCCCAGAAGGCGTGAGCTTCATGCCGCGTTTGAAAGTGCCCGATACCATCCGCATAAACGCGATCCGGTCACGATGCTGCGGGTCCATATTGGCCTGCACCTTGAAAATGAAGCCCGAGACTTCATCACGATCCGGCGTCACCATATCCTCGCCTGCGGGCTGTGGCCGCGGTGGCGGGGCAAATTTCTCAATCGCATCGATCAATTCGACCACGCCGAAATTCTTGAGCGCTGATCCGAAATAGACCGGCGTCAGATCGCCATTGCGATAGGCTTCCAGATCAAATTCGGGATAGCCGATTTTGGCCAGTTCAATTTCTTCAGCAATATCTTCGGGCAATGTCGGATTATCATCCCGCGCCCCCAAAAACTCACGACTTGGCCCTTCAGGGCGGCTCACACTATTGCTGGCCAAGTCGAGCACGCCCTTGAACTGTCCGCCCATACCAACAGGCCAGCCTTGCGGGCTGACATCCAGCGCCAGCATATCGGCCACTTCATCAAGCAATTCGAACGTCGGGCGGCCTTCGCGGTCCACCTTATTGACGAAGGTGATAATCGGCACCGAACGCAGGCGACACACTTCGAACAATTTGCGCGTCTGCGGTTCGATACCTTTGGCGGCATCGATCACCATGATCGCAGAATCGACGGCTGTCAGTGTGCGATAGGTATCTTCCGAGAAATCTTCATGGCCCGGTGTGTCGAGCAGGTTAAAGGTGACGCCATTGCGTTCAAAGGTCATCACCGAACTGGTCACCGAAATGCCGCGCTGCTGTTCGATCTTCATCCAGTCAGACCGGGCCCGCCGCGCTTGCCCACGCGCTTTCACTTCGCCTGCAAGGTGGATTGCCCCGCCTTGCAGAAGAAGCTTTTCAGTCAGCGTCGTCTTACCCGCGTCTGGGTGAGAAATGATGGCAAAGGTGCGGCGGTTTGAAGTCATGAGGTGATCTCGAAAGGGGAAGGGAAGGAACCATTTGTCCAGCCCATCACCCCGGCCGGAACCGAGGTGACACTGGATAGAACGCCTGCCCTACCCGCGCAATTCAGCCCCCTGTTTCGCAGCCGATTTCACGACCTTATCAGAAATACCCTTGAGGTCTTCTTCGGTATAGCTTTTCTCGCCAGGCTGAAGGGTAACTTCGACCGCCAGTGATTTCTTGCCTTCTGGCACGCCTTGACCACGGAAATCATCAAAGATGCGCGCATCGACGATATTGACCTTATCGGCAGATTTCACGCTGCGCAGCAGATCACCTGCCGGAACATCGACATCCACCAGAAACGCAAAATCGCGCATGACCGATTGCAGGGCTGGAGGAGCATAGGCCACACGGGCAAATTCCTGCGCGCCCTTCTTGCCCGGAATCGCATCGAGGAAAATCTCAACCGCCATAACCGGGCCTTCAACGTCAAAGGCTTCTAATGTCTTTGGATGTAACGTGCCAAAGCGCGCCAGCACATTCTTTGGCCCAAGCCGCAAGGTGGCAGACTGGCCGGGATGGAACTGCTCTCCAGCCTCTCCCATCACCTGAAGCTTATCCACCGGCGCACCGGCTTCCGCCAGGAGAGCCACCGCTTCTGCCTTGGCATCATAGGCATCAAACGCTGCCGCTTTGCCACTGGCCCAGCCGCGCGGTGTCTTTTCACCGGCCAAAAGAACCGCCAGCGTCGGGCGTTCATCGCTCATCCCGTCAGCCCCGCGAAGATAACGACGGCCAATTTCAAACAGACGAACGCCTGAAGCACCGCGATCCATATTGCGCTTGGCTGCGGACAGCAGACCGGGAAGCAAGGACGGGCGCATAGCCTTCATGTCTTCGCTAATCGGATTGTCGAGCTGCCACAGGGCCTGATCGTCGCTAACAAAGTGAGCCGCTTCAGCCACCGGAATGAAGGACCATGTGATCGCTTCATTAAGCCCCCGCGCTGCTGCTGCCCGACGCACACGCCGTTCGAGCTTTTGCTGCGCCGTTGCTGTGGGCTTGGCCACACCTTCGGCGCGTGGAAGCGCTGTGCTTTCCACCTTGTCGAGACCGTAGATGCGGACAATTTCCTCAACCAGATCGGGCGCGCCTTCCACATCCGGACGCCATGTGGGCACACCCACCCGCCAGTCTTCCCCGGCGGCAAAGCCGAGCTTTGCCAGAATGGCGCGCTGTTCAGCTTCAGCCACATCCACACCGCCAAGGCGGCTGGTCAGCGCCGGATCAAAGGCTACCACCTTGGTATCGAGCGGCGCTTCGCCAGCGCGGACAACTTCGGAGGCTTCGCCTCCACAGATATCCAGCACAAGCTGGGTCAACAGGTCGAGGCCATCATCGAGGAAAGCCGGATCAACCCCGCGCTCAAACCGCGTACGCGCATCAGAGGCAAGGCCGAGCTTGCGGCCCGTCACACCAATGGCTTCCGGGTTGAAATAGGCGATTTCGAGGAGGACATCCTGCGTGGTGTCGCTCACCCCGGAATGTTCCCCGCCCATGATCCCGGCGATGTCATGCACGCCGCTGTCATCAGCAATAACGGTCATGCTTGAATCGAGCGTATAGGTCTTTTCATTGAGCGCGAGGACGGTTTCACCATCACGCGCCCGCCGTGCCACAACCGCACCATTCAGCTTGGCAAGGTCATAGGCATGGGCTGGACGGCCAAACCCGAGCATCAGATAATTGGTAATGTCCACCAGAGCGGAAATCGGCCGTTGGCCCGCGCTGCGCAGCGCATCCTGCATCCAGTCAGGTGATACGCCATTGCGCACTCCCCGGATCACGCGGCCATGAAAGGCCGGGCAACCTTCTGCATCTTCCGTGCGAATCTCGACCGGGCAGGTATAGGCACCCGCAGTCTTCGCAATGTCGAGCGGTTTCAGCGTGCCAAGGCCCGCCGCTGCCAGATCGCGGGCAACGCCATAAACGCCCATGCAATCGGGGCGGTTGGGTGTAATCGCCACATCAAAGATCGGTGAGGAGCCGTGATATTCGGCAAAGCTGGTGCCGATGGGTGCATCGTCAGGTAGCTCGATGATCCCGTCATGATCTTCGCCCAGTTCGAGTTCACGAACCGAACACATCATGCCGTTGGATTCGACCCCGCGAATAGCGCTTTTGCGCAGCTTCATGCCATTGGCTGGAACCACTGCACCGGGGAGGCCCAGCACGCCCTTCATACCAGCACGCGCATTGGGGGCACCGCAAACAACCTGCAAAGGCTCACCCTCGCCTGTGTCTACCGAGAGAACCTGCAATTTGTCGGCATCGGGATGCTTTGCCGCGGTCAGCACATGGGCAATGCGGAAGCCGTCTAGAGTTTGGGCCGGATCATCAACGCCTTCCACTTCAAGGCCAATTGCATTGAGCTTGGCCGCAATCTCCTCAGCCGAAGCATCCGTATCGAGATAGGTTTTGAGCCAGTTCAGCGAGAATTTCATGCGCTCGCTCCTACGCCAGCGGAAAGAGTTGGCTGGTCCAGCCCGGAGAAGCCGTAATGGGCAGCCCAGCGCACATCGCCATCGAAGAAGGCACGCAGATCGTCCATGCCATATTTCAACATCGCTAGACGATCCACGCCGGTGCCAAAGGCAAAGCCCTGCCACTCATCAGGATCAAGCCCGCTCATTTCAATCACCCGGCGATTGACCATGCCGGAACCCAGGACTTCCATCCAGGCATGGCCCGGCGCATCGCCAGAGCCACCCACAACGCGGCGGCCTTTTTCCATGGAATAGCCAACATCCACTTCCACTGATGGTTCGGTGAAGGGGAAATAGGATGGCCGCAGGCGCAGCACGATATCGTCACGCTCGAAGAAGGCTTTGAGGAACGTTTCCAGCGTCCACTTCAAATGGCCAAGGTGAATGTCACGATCAATCACCAAACCTTCGATCTGATGGAACATCGGCGTGTGGGTTGCGTCGCTATCAGAACGATAGACACGACCCGGCGCGATGATCCGCAAGGGCGCGCCTTCAGCCATCATTGTGCGCACTTGAACAGGGCTTGTGTGCGTTCTCAGCAGCATCTTGCCCCCTTTAGGTGCCTTATCGGGGAAGTAGAAAGTATCGTGCATCGCGCGTGCCGGATGACTTTCAGGCATATTCAGCGCGGTGAAATTATACCAATCGTCCTCAATCTCTGGCCCGGTAGCCACAGAAAAGCCCAGATCTGCGAAGATTTCAGCCAGTTCATCCATGACTTGACTGACAGGATGCACCGAACCTTTGGGGCTGGCTGGCTCCGGCAAAGAAAGATCAAGCGTTTCCTCTGCAAGCCTGGCATCCAGCAATGCCGCCTCCATCATCGCCTTGCGTTCGGACAATGCATCCGACACGAATTGACGAAGCCCTTGGATTTTGGGGCCTTTTTCTTGCCGCTCATCCGGTGTCATTTTGCCAAGCGTTTTAAGCAGCGCAGAAACGCTGCCTTGCTTGCCAAGATATTCCACGCGCAGGGTTTCCAGTGCTGCAAGGCTATCTGCCTCAGCAATACGGGTGCGGGCTTCCGCTTCGATCTGTTCCAGTTCGGCCATGTTTTCTATCGCAAAGAAGGTGTGGCGCGCCTGTTAGCCCCGGTTGTGGCTTAGCCCAACCCCCTAATTCTCTTCCAACGCGCGCCGGGGGTGAGAATTGGCATATTTCGTCGCCCCTAAATCCGTCATTCGCTGTTTCAGCACAACATCAAGAACGGGGTGAGGCATACTGGCAAATTCGCGTGGCGTGAGATGCATAAACTTACGGAATTCCCGCACAAATTGGGCCTGATCGAAATATTGTCCGTCTAACGCTTCAGACCAGTTTTTCCGAGATTCCAGCATGAATTGTGAGATACTACGCAGAAACCTCTGTCGGCGCAGAAGAAATTTCGGCGGGAACCCGAAATGCCGCGCACATAGCCGTTCGAGTGAACGGGTGGGTATTCCAACCTTATCTGCCAATTGCGCGACAGTGGAAGTATCCGGATCATGCAACGCCTGCTGACAGGCCAGAATCTGGTCAGCCTGAGCCGGTGGTTCATCAGCCTGCTCACGCAAAAAATCCGAAATCCATTCAGCAATTCTATCGTGCGAAGAATATTGCGATGCCGTCATTTCCAGGATTGGTGAGAACCGGTTAAAAGGCTCCATACCACAGCCGTTAAAAAGCTGATCGGTCAATTGAGTTGCTGGAATTCCAATATATTTTGCCCAACCCAGAGGGCGTAGCGTTAAGCTCCAGACTTCACTCTCATAGACAGAAAAATAAATCCCTCTGCTGGTAGGGCCGGTCACAACGAAAGGCCAGGTATCCTGCTTCTTATTCGCTTCGATAGCAGCACGAATAACACGGCCCTTTACAAAGTGCATCTCCGCAGGCCCTGGGTACAGAACGTCATTTGCGGACGCACCTTCAGCATAAGCAATTCTACTGGAAATAAGTGTTCCAAAGTAGGGCCGAAGATCTTCGTTCAAATCATAAAACTTGCCTTTAAACACGCTTCCAGGTGGCATATTATTTCAACTCTAAACGTCTGAACGTCGAAAATGGCATATCTATTCGGTTTATGGACTTAAACAATATGTACTCGACCAGTAGCATACAAGGCACAAAAAAAAGGCGCTGGAAAACCCCAGCGCCTTCTCTTTTAATCTGTAAAACTTGAAGCAAATTAAGCTGGCAGAGCGTCTTTCGCCTGCTTCACGATAACACTGAAGGCAGCACCTTCATTCATCGCAAGATCAGCCATCACTTTGCGATCAAGTTCGATGCCAGCAAGCTTCACGCCATGCATGAACTGCGAATAGGTGAGGCCTTCATTACGGACCGCAGCGTTGATACGCTGAATCCACAAGGCGCGGAAATTGCGCTTCTTGATTTTGCGGTCACGGTAAGCGTACTGGCCGGCCTTTTCGACGGCCTGACGAGCGACGCGGATCGTATTCTTACGACGGCCGCGATAGCCCTTGGCCTGATCTAATAGCCGCTTGTGCTTCTGGCGCGTGGTGACGCCGCGTTTAATGCGGGGCATGGTCTAGCTCCTAATTCCTGTAGCCGGGCTCAATTGAGGCCGTATGGGGCCCATTTCTTCACCGTCTTCGTGTCCGCGTCGGACAGGACGGAGGTGCCACGGTTCTGGCGGATATACTTGGCGTTGTGGCTGATGAGCCTGTGGCGTTTGCCGGCAACACCGTGCTTAACCTTGCCGCTTGCGGTGATCTTGAAGCGTTTCTTCACACCACTTTTGGTTTTCAACTTGGGCATTTTCGTCTCCTTATTTCGAGACACGTTTGACTAGCCCTGGCAGCCCTTGTCGCCAGACCAGCCTCAAAAATCGTGTCAATGAAGGGCGCGCCTCTATTCCGGGTGGCACTTAAACGCAAGCATTTATCGCAATTGCCACCATCATTCGGCATAAATCATCTTGCGGGTCATACCACCATCAACCACCAATTGCTCTCCGGTTACAAAACCAGCGCCAGCAAGATAAGCGATGGCCTGAGCAATATCTGCCACTGTACCGACCCGGCCTGCAGGGTGCTGCGCGTGGTCGATAGGACGCAAGCCCTCGCCAAAATCCTCGCTCCCCACTGACGATGGCGTAGCAATCCAGCCCGGAAGAATGGCATTCACGCGAATCTCAGGCCCAAGACTCATCGCCATGGAGTGCGTAAGCGCGCTCACCCCTCCCTTGGCAGCGGAATAAGCAAAAGTGTCTGATTCAGACTGCAGTGCACGCGTAGAAGAAATATTGATGATACTGGCCCCGCCAGACTTCCGGAGGAGTGAGAGCGCTTCACGGCTGACAAGAAAAGTTCCAGTCAGACTCGCATCAATCCATCTCTGCCACTCCGGCAAGGAAAGCGCTTCCAAAGGGCCACAAGCCGGATCAGCGATACCCGCATTGTTGACAAGACAATCCAGTGGTGCGCCGTCAAGCCAATTTGCTACCTCCTGAAAGGACTCCCGCACCTCACCTTCACACCCCACATCGCAACAGAGCGTTAAGCAATGCTCGTGACGAAGATCAGACAGGCCGTCTGCATTCTTGTCGAGTGCAATGATTCGCCAGCCAGCTTGGTGAAAATGCTCCACGGCGCCGCGCCCGATTCCAGAAGCAGCGCCTGTTATGCAAATGGTTTGAGTGATTTGATCAGTCATGCCCCGCTAACGCGCGGAAGACATCTCAGTGCCCGCAAGCAAGCGCCGCTACAACATCCTCAAGCCTGGCCGGATCACCCAACGCAATCACATGGCCATCCGATTCGGCATGAAGCGGATCGCCATTCCAATCGCTCATTGAGCCACCCGCCCCTTCAACAATTGGCACGAGCGCGGCGAAATCATACAATTTCAGGCCTGCTTCGCACACGATGTCGATGTGGCCGGAAGCCAGCATGGCATAATTGTAGCAATCGCCGCCCATCACCATCCGTTTATGATCCGTCTTGGCGGCAAGCGCCATGAAATGCTCACCTTGATGATCATCGAAATAATGTGGGCCAGTGGTTGCCAATGCTGCGTCGCTCAACTCACGGCAGCGTCGTGTGTGAACCGGCTGGCCATTGAGCGTGGTATCCTTGCCCGTCACACCCAACCAGCGTTCATCATTGATGGGCTGGTCTATAATGCCAAGCACAGGGAAGCCTTCAACAAGTAGTGCAATCAGCGTTCCAAACATTGGCCTGCCAGCAAGGAAACCCACAGTGCCATCAATTGGGTCCAACACCCATTTGCGGCCAGAACGGCCTTCCGTCACACCAAACTCTTCACCAATGATGCCATCATCGGCACGTTCTTCGGTGAGAATTGCGCGCATAGCTTCTTCTGCCGCACGATCCGCAATGGTCACCGGTGAGGCGTCGCCTTTGCGCTCAGGATCAAGCGCTGTGCGAAAATGCGGGCGAATGGCCAGACGCGCAGCGTCAGCGAGACGCCCTGCTAAAGTGATATCCGCCCCCAGATCCATATCAGTCAAACAAGCTCGAAACAGAGGCTTCATCAGCAATACGGCGAACCGCTTCGCCGATCAGCGGTGCAATTGTAACGATCCGGATCTTGTTGGAATCCTTGGTCGCATCAGTCGGAAGAATCGTATCGCAGATCACCAGTTCCTTCAGAGCGGAATTGTTGACCCGTGCCACAGCGGCGCCAGAGAGCACGCCATGCGTAATATAAGCGGCCACGCTCTTCGCGCCATTGTCGAGCAGAGCCTGCGCCGCATTGCAAAGTGTGCCACCCGAATCGACAATATCATCAATCAGGATGCAAGCGCGTCCCTTAACGTTGCCGATGATATTCATCACTTCCGATTCGCCGGGGCGATCACGTCGCTTATCAACGATTGCGAGAGGTGCGTTATCGAGGCGCTTAGCCAGCGCGCGGGCGCGCACCACACCACCAACGTCAGGCGAAACAACCATCAGCTCTTCATGGCCATAATGAGCCTGAATATCGGCAGCCATGGTTGGCGCACCATAGAGATTGTCGGTCGGAATGTCGAAGAAGCCCTGAATCTGTCCCGCATGAAGATCGACCGAGAGGACACGGTCAGCCCCTGCCTGTGTAATCAGATTGGCCACAAGTTTGGCAGAAATCGGTGTCCGTGGCCCCGGCTTCCGGTCTTGCCGGGCATAGCCGAAATACGGCACAACTGCTGTAATCCGCCTTGCTGATGCGCGCTTCAGCGCATCAATGCAGATCAGCAGTTCCATGAGGTTATCATTGGCTGGAAAGCTTGTGGACTGAACCACAAACACATCTTCACCACGCACATTCTCATGGATTTCGACGAAGATTTCCTCGTCGGCAAACCGTCTTACACTGGCATCTGTCAGTGGCAGTTCGAGATAGGCGGCAATTGCCCTGGCTAGCGGCAGATTTGAGTTGCCGGCCATAATCTTCATCGGTGGAAGCCCTTTTCTTGCACAGATATGCTTGTGGATGCGGCTCTAAAGAAGAGTCACATGATTGCAACCTTGAGAAGGCCCGCTTCGTGGAAAAGCGGGCCTTCTGTGTGTTTCGGGCACTCTCTTTGCGAATTGCCGAATGGCTCAGGCCCGGCGATGTTCACCCTTCACCCAGCGCACAGTGCCAGAAGCTGCCCGCATGACCACACTATCGGTCGTCATGCGGCCATCGCGGCGGCGCTTCACGCCTTCCAACAACGAACCGTCAGTCACGCCCGTGGCAGCAAAAATGCAATCGCCCTTTGCCAGATCATCAAGCAGATAGATCCGGTCGAGATCTTCAATGCCCCATTTGCGTGCACGTTCACGTTCATCGTCATTTCGGAATACGAGTCGGCCATTGAACTGCCCGCCAACGCAACGCAACGCAGCTGCAGCCAGAACGCCTTCCGGTGCCCCGCCCTGCCCCATATAGATATCAATCGTGGTGTCTTCGTCGGTCGTTGCGATCACTCCAGCCACGTCGCCATCGGGAATGAGGTAAATGCCGCAGCCCAGCTTGCGCAGTTCAGCGATCATATCCGAATGGCGTGGACGGTCGAGCACGCAAACGATGATTTCAGACGGCTTCACGCCTTTGGCAGCGGCAACCGCTTCGACATTTTCAGTGACGGTTTTTTCAAGGCTGATCACACCAGCCGGATACCCTGGGCCAACCGCAATCTTGTCCATGTAAACGTCAGGTGCATTGAGCAGGCAACCTTCTTCTGCTGCAGCCAGAACAGCAAGCGAGTTGGGCCCGGCTTTAGCGGTAATCGTCGTACCTTCGAGGGGATCGAGTGCGATATCAATTTTGGGGCCTTTGCCTGGCGCACCACCGACTTTTTCACCAATATAAAGCATCGGTGCTTCATCGCGCTCGCCTTCGCCGATGACGACGGTGCCATCCATGTAAAGTTCGTCAAATGCCTTGCGCATGGCTTCAACGGCAGCAGCGTCAGCTGCCTTTTCGTCACCCCGACCAACAAGATTTGAGGCGGCGATAGCGGCCGCTTCTGTTACACGCACCATCTCGAGCACCAGCACCCGGTCAAGGACTTTGCTGGCGGTGATTTCTTTCTTGTTCATGTGCAGTACAATCCCTCAAGGCTGATCTTGATTAAGGCTTAGGGTGAGGAAACGACAATGTCGAGAATAGTAAGGCAGCTATTTCTCTTATGGATTGCATTTCTTGCACCATCCACAATGGCCCATGCTCAGGTCACAGCAGAGCAGGCTATTGAGACCGCAAAAGAAACTTACGGGCCGCCCGCCCCAGACAGCCAACCCAAGTGCCCAAAACAGACAAATTCAGATGAAATTATTGTCTGTCGCGAACTGGAGGAACAATCCCAGTTCAGAGTCAAATCGACCAGCGAGCTTGATCCAAAATCCCGTCAAGCGCGCAACAATAGCATTCCAGACGCACCGAATGTCGCTTCGCCCGGGCTGACCGAATATGGGCCGGTGACGATGCGCGGATGCGGCATACAGAAATGCCCACCGCCACCTGCTTACATGATCGACTTCAGCACCCTTCCTGAATCCCCTGAAGGATCAGATGCTGACCTTATTGCAAAGGGTGAAAAGCCAGCGAACTGACACTGCTGTGACGTTCACTCTCCAAGTAAACGCATAACCAGCGGCGGTTCAGTCAGACTTTCGGAACCTTCGAGCAACTTAACTGCATCCGTGACGCAATGTTCAGCACATTCATGGGTCACCATAACCACCAGAACTTCATGCGCATCACCAGCCTGGCCCTTCTGGATCAAGCTCTCAATAGAGACGCCTGCATCGCGCATGGCGGCAGTAATTTCAGCCAACACACCGGGTTTGTCGGTCACGGTGAAACGCAGATAGGCACGACTGAGGCGGTGACCCGATTCTGCCGGGGCCATATGTTCCAACTGACCCACCGGAACAGAAAAAGCCGCGCTTTCTTCGCCGCGAGCAATATCAATAATGTCCGCCATCACAGCACTCGCAGTCGGACCATCTCCGGCTCCGGCACCTTGAAAGAGCAGACGCCCCACGAAATTCCCTTCCAGCACAACCGCATTGGTCGGGCCGTCAACCGCCGCCAGGGGGTGATCGAGTGGCACAAGATAGGGCTGCACGCGCTGAAACAGGCGCAGCGGTCCGTCCGCTGCACGATCTGTATCCGCCATACCGATCAAACGAATGACATAGCCCAATGACGATGCCTCAGCGATATCAGCTGCGCGGATGCGCGTAATGCCGGATTTGTCGATCGCATCGAAATCAACCCGCGCGCCATAGGCAATAGCCGAAAGAATGGCGAGCTTATGTGCCGCATCAACGCCTTCAATATCAAATTCAGGATCAGCCTCAGCATAGCCGAGATCCTGCGCCTCTTTCAGCACATCGCCAAAATCGCGCCCGGTATCTTCCATCGTAGAGAGCACATAATTGCAGGTGCCATTAAGAATACCGTAAATGCGGTCAATCTCATTGGCCGCTGCGCCTTCGCGCAAGCCCTTCACAACAGGAATACCGCCAGCCACCGCCGCTTCAAATTTGAGCGACAGCCCACGGCTCTCAGCCTCCTCAGCCAATGACAGGCCGTGATGGGCGATCATAGCCTTATTTGCCGTCACGAGCGACTTGCCGGCCCGTAGCGCATTGCGGGCAAGAGTCAGCGCCGGGCCGTCCGATCCGCCTACCAGCTCGACCACCAGATCCACGTCATCGCGCGCTGCCATGACAGTCATATCGTCTTCCCACGCATAGGAGGACAGATCGACCCCACGATCCTTGCTGCGATCACGCGCGCTCACGGCTGTAATCTGAATCGGCCGCCCAGCACGCTTTTCAATCAGAGTGCCATTAGCCTCCAGCAGCTTGATGACGCCAGCGCCAACAGTTCCAAGCCCGGCCAGTGCGATACGAAGCGGTTCAGCCATGAAATCCCTTTCTGTTTCGGGCCGCGGATTAGGGACCGAAGCCCGCCTTGGCTAGGCCGATTTCATAGAAATGGCTCCGGAAAGTAATATTCTTTCATTTTTGACGGGATTTTGGCGCCCAATCATGCTTTCTCGTGCATTCACCGAGATCCTGCAAGATGAGCGAGTAATCCACTTCGGCCCTGTATCTTTTCGCAGTGCCTGACTGAACAAAGGCCGTATCAGGCAATTGGCGGGGAAGTGAGCAAGCCAGACGGTACCACGCAATTGTATCGTGCGCGGGCGGCTGAGCAGACTGATCTACAATCTCTGACCACGACACACCCCATCGTGGCGGCTGCCCGGGCCGGCGAACGACCGAGAGCGAAACAGGCTCGTCATTAGCTGTGTCGAGAAACATCTGCGTTTCGGATTCGCCTGCCAGATTGCCGTCGATAGACATCACTTCGCGCACGCCAGTTATCTTCACCGGTGCATCAGGAGAGGCTAGTTCCTCCAAAATAGGTCGCAGACGTGCTTCCAATTCAGGTGAAGCTGGCAATTGTGCGTCTGGAGCAACTAAGCGCAATTCACCGGGCCGATCAGGCACGCTGTCCGCAAACAGGATCACCGATTGCTTTTTAAGTTTGGGAGCCTTCCCTTTGCTGGTGAGCGGAAGGTCGACCAGATAGACGAAAGACGCTCCCTGTGCCGACGGCCCTGCCAGCAGAGCTTCGGTTTGCGCCTCTATATAGAGCCTGACATGGCCGGGTGCGAGACCTGGCGACCGTTCCGGCTTGACGGTGATCTGGTCCATAATCCGAGCGCGAATGACGAGTTCCGCCGAATCCGCAAGATCGACCAGGTCGGCATAAGTCGCACCCGAATCAGTGCTCACCGCATTGGAGTAAGCGGGTTGCGCCTGCGTTGCAGAGACACAACCAGCAAGAATCAAGGGCGTTGCGAGTAAGGTCATTACCCGATGACCGGATCGAATCGAAAAAAACATCATCTCGCCTTTCATAACCGTATAATATCTTCCAGCCTTAACGCCTGGCACCCGAATGGGCTCCTGAATCGAAAATTTAGGATACATTTTCAAATGGCCGGAGGCCGGGCTGACTGCGCTTAAAAAGCGCGGAATGCTTAGCCGTACATTAACAAACCGGTTCGCCGGTGAATACATTTTCCAGCTTAAACTCACTGAATGACGGCAATGTGAATCACTAATATCTTGACAAAGCGATTGCCCCATTCCGCACAGCTCGCTACATACAGCGCAGAAAACGGCGCTTTGACAACAATAGATAAGTCGTTCATGCCTGTCGCACCGCCCGGCATCAGCCGGTGCTTGCCCGCAGGTATTTTGGGTGGACAAGTTTCGTTAACACCTGTCAGGATGGAGTTCCTGATTGGTGTACCTCCCGGGCCTTTTCCCGTGGATGCAAATGGAGTGATGCGACTGGATGGCTTACGCTGACCAACAAATGAGCGGCAATAAGGTTATTGCCATTATCATCGTTGTTCTCATCCACCTCGCTGTCGGCTATGTGTTGATCACCGGGCTTGCCTATTCGGCTGCCCAAAAGGTCATCGAGCGTGTGACGACGGTGGATATCGATGAACCCCCCCCCCCGCCGCCGGAGGACGAACCGCCGCCTCCGCCGCCGGAACCTGATACGGCTCCGCCGCCACCGGTAGCACCTCCGCCGCCGATTAACGTGAGCACGAAGCCGCCTCAGATTAAGACGCAGATTAATATCCCTCCGCCGGCTCCGCCTGCGGTGATTGTACCTCCCCCGGCAGCCCCGGCTCCGCCACCTCCGCCACCACCTCGGTTTGACCCGAAGCCGGCGGAACCGCGGAACAATCCGGGCACATGGGCGACAGCTAACGATTATCCTTCACGCGCTCTGCGCGAAGGACGTGAAGGTGTCACTCGCTTCCGGGTTACAGTTAATGCGGATGGACGTGTGGATAACTGCACCATTGTTAGCTCCAGCGGTCATCCTGACCTTGATGAAGCGACATGTAAAAATGTTGAGCGCCGTGCGCGTTTCCGCCCTGCAAAGGACGGAAATGGCAACAACACGACAGGTAGCTATACGAATTCTATCCGTTGGGTCATCCCTGACTAAATCTTCATCTTAGCGGCTCCTTTCCCGACGAAACGGGGCCGCAAACACATCTTTACTGTTTTTGTCTTAGAGAGGACTAACCCGCATGCTTATCGACATTCTGGCCGCAGCTGGCGGCGAAGCGGCGCCCCAGAACGCCTTCGGCTTCAAAGAAGCCCTCGAACAGGGCGGTCTCATTGCGCAGACCATCTTTGGTATCATGGTCATCATGTCCGTTGGTACCTTCTTCATTCTCATCACAAAGCTGCTTGAGCAGAACAAGATCCTTCGCCAGTACAAAAGCGTTCGCTCTGGTTTTTGGAAAACCTCTTCGCTTCAGGAAGGCGCAACCAAGCTCGAAAAGAACAGCGCATGGCGTCAGCTGGTCGACGATGGCCTCGCAGCACAGTCGCAGCACACCAAGATGACTGACAGCCTTGAAGCACATGAATGGATGCACGGTTCGCTGGCTCGTTCAGAAGCTTCCATCAACTCACGCCTGTCCGGCGGCCTGCCTTTCCTCGCAACCGTGGGTGCTACTGCACCGTTCATCGGTCTGCTCGGTACGGTTATTGGTATTTACCGCGCTCTGATCAGCATTGGTCTGTCCGGCTCGGCATCGATCGATAAGGTTGCTGGCCCGGTTGGTGAAGCTCTCATCATGACCGCCATTGGTCTTCTCGTGGCTGTTCCTGCCGTTCTGGCCTATAACTGGCTGCAAGCTCGCAACAAGCGTATCGGCGAACTTCTGACTGGTTTCGCTACCGATCTGCTTGCGAACATCTCCTCCAACGGTGCTGTTCGTCCGCAAGTTATGACACAGGCTTCGACTCAGCAGGCGGGTAAGGTTGCTGCCAAGCCAGCAGCTGCTCCGGCAAAGCCGACTACGAAGGCCTGAGGCACACGCCTAAACACGTCGTCTGGGACAGGGACGGGAAATCCGGCATGCGGGCAACCCGTCCCACCCAACAGCGAAGTTTTGAGTTAGGACAGTATCATGGCCATTTCGACAGGCGGCGGCGGCAGCGAAACGCCGATGTCAGACATCAACACCACGCCCCTTGTGGACGTGATGCTGGTGCTTCTGATCATCTTCCTTATCGCAGTCCCAGTCGCTATTCAGACAATTGAAAAGCTGAAGATTCCTATTTATGCTTCAACTGAATCCAAGGATAAGGTTGAAAATCTTCTGCTGACCGTCGTCACCACTGACGCAGCTGGCCGCAATCCAGGTGAGCCTGGCTATGAAGGTTCAAGCCGTGACGGTGAATGTCGGGTATATTTTAACAATGTCACCTTGGTGAACTCGCAAGAACTTTATGACGAAGCATTCCAACGCCTCGACAGTATCGTTCAGCGCGAAGGCGGCATCGAAGCGATCATCAACAACCCGGAAAAGATCCCACAGGTCAACATCCGTGGTGACGTGAACGCTCCTTGGCGTTGTGTTGCCGGAACGATCTTTAACGTTCAGGCAGCTGGCTATCCGACCGTTGGCTTCATCTCGAACCCTGTTGATCCGAACGGTTGATCAACGTGGTTCAAGAAATTCAGGAGTAACATCTCATGGCAATGTCAGGCGGTAGCGATGATGGCTCACCGATGATGGAAATGAACACGACGCCGTTGATCGACGTCATGCTCGTGCTCCTCATCATGTTCATCATTACCATTCCCGTTGCTACCCATTCCGTAAATATCGATCTGCCAACACCATCTAATGCACCGACCAACGACGTTGATCCGGTGAAAAACAAGGTGGTATTGACCCCGCAGGACGAAATCCTCTGGAATGGCGAAGCAATCAACCAGAACCAGTTGATGGCCAATTTGCAAGAAACTCTGCGCTTCCCAGTGGAGCCAGAACTGCAATTTGAACCAGAAGCGCAAGCCAGCTACGATCTGTCTTCCAAGGTCCTTAATGTGATCAAGGGTTCAGGCGTTTCGAAGTTTGGCTTTGTCGGTAACGACAAATATCGCACATTCTCCAAGTGAATTGAGCGATCTGAAAATCAACTGACGAAGGGGCGGAGCAATCTGCCCCTTTTTCTTTATCTCGCTACCCAAGCTCACTCGACTATCCGGTCAACATGCATCGCCGCTTCCGCAAGGCTTTCCGCCTCTAGCATCAAGGCGTCTTCAGCAGAGCCTTGTGGCAGGCTTTCCCGGCCTATCGTCATCAACACCGGAACAGCCAGAGGGCTAACCCTATCAAGCGTCACATGAACGATCTGCTCAGCGGCGCTATCGAGCATGTCTCCCAAGCGGCCAATATCAGTCATACGGGCACGGGCATCGGCCCATGCCGCCTGCATCAACAGGTGATCCGGCTCATATTTGCGCAGAACATCATAGATCAGGTCAGTAGAGAAAGTGACCTGTCGCCCGGTTTTACGTTTACCGGGTTGTTGCCGTTCGACGAGCCCGGAAATCACGGCCACTTCCCGAAATGCACGCCTTAAAAGGTAGGAATTTTCTACCCATTCCACGAATTCATCTGCCAGAATATCAGGTGAAAGAAGCGGTGCTGGATCGCTGACAGGCTTCAGACCCCACACTGCAAGTGAATAATCATTGGCAACAAAGCCGAGCGGTTGCAGCCCCTGTTCTTCCATTCGTTTCGTAATCAGCATCCCAAGTGACTGGTTAGCGTTCCATCCCACGAAAGTGTAATAGACGGTGTAGTGCATCTGGGCATGAGGGAAGCTTTCAACCAGCAGGCGGCCGGGTGCTGGCATTGATGAGCGCCAATCCTGCATTTCCAACCATTCACGCACATCATCAGGGAAACGCCCCCAACCCGCACGGTCATCCAGCATCGCCAACACTCTGGCTGAAAGGTGAGCCGTCAAAGGCAGACGAAGACCGCCGTAAGAGGGAATCATCGCCGCCTTGGTGGTCGCCTTGACGATCAGATCAAGGCCCTTCACCCGCTCCACTTCAAGGCTGAGCCCTGCAAAGGCAAATGTGTCTCCGGCAGACAAAGCTGCCGCAAAGCGTTCCTCCACCTTCCCCAGCGAGCGACCGTTACGAAAACGAACTTGCACCATTTCAGAATCGACGATGATTCCCGCATTCAAACGATGGCGTGCAGCATGATCCGGATGGGTCAGCCGCCATACCCCGCTGCGATCACGCACAATCCGGCGAAACCGGTCATAGGCCTCCAGCGAATAACCGCCGGTTGCCACAAACCGGAGAACATTCTGCCACACGTCTTCCTCAACCCATGCGTAAGACAAAGATGAGCGTATCTCAGCCAGCAGCGCTTGTTCATCAAACGGGCCTGCACAAGCGCAAGCCATCACATGTTGCGCCAATACATCCAATCCGCCCGGCCGGAAATCTTCCCCATCGCGTTGGCCTTCATCTACCGCATCTTTGGCGGCACTGGCTTCGAGAAATTCAAAACGATTGCCTGGCACTAATATGGCCCGGCTGGACTGATCGAGACGATGGTTGGCGCGCCCAACGCGCTGTAAGAGGCGCGAGGAACCTTTGGGAGCGCCCATCTGCACCACACAATCAATATCACCCCAGTCAACCCCAAGATCGAGGCTGGAAGTGGCCACAAGTGCACGCAGTTCACCACGAGCCATCGCACCTTCAACCTTGCGCCGTGCTTCACGAGAAAGTGAGCCATGATGAATACCAATGGGGAGCAAATCCTCATTTGCATCCCACAACTTCTGGAAAATAAACTCAGCCAGAAAGCGTGTATTGGTAAAAATCAGTGTGGTCTGATTCCGGCTGATTTCCTCATAGATCTGGGGAATGGCCCATGTGCCAGCATGGCCTCCCCAGGGCACACGCTGCCCGTCAGGAAGCAGAATCTCGACATCCGCTGGCGCGCCATCCTCCCCCACAACCATCGTAACTTTATCGATGTCACCCCACGGAGCCAGCCATTCCCGAAAACTCTCTGGATTTCCCAGCGTTGCAGAAAGCGCTGCCCGCTTCATATTGGGCGCGAAAGATTGCAGGCGAGTGAGCGACAACGCCAGCAAATCACCACGTTTGCCGGTCGCAAAGGCATGGACTTCATCAATCACCACACGCTTTAAGCTCGCGAACAGTTCTGCACTCTCCGGGTAGCTCAGCAGGAGTGACAGCGATTCCGGCGTAGTGAGAAGAATATGTGGCGGGCGACCACGTTGGCGTTTCTTCCGGTCAGACGGCGTATCTCCGCTGCGGGTTTCAATCCGCAGCGGCAGGCCTATCTCCTCAACAGGAGCGAGAAGATTACGCTGAACATCATGCGCCAGCGCTTTCAATGGCGAAATATAGAGTGTGTGGAGTCCTTCTGGCGGCTGGGCGCCTGCCAGCCGAGAGGGCGCAAAATCCGCCAATGTTGGCAAAAAACCCGCAAGCGTCTTGCCTGCTCCGGTGTCCGCCACAAGCAAAGCATGCTGCCCCGTCTCACTAGCGTCAAACATCGCCTGTTGATGGTCGCGAATACGCCACCCCCGACCGCGAAACCAATCTGTGATTTCGTGAGGGAGTGGGCTGATAGTCATGCACTTCCCCCTCTTTGCAGCACATCGAGACCTTTAACTCTGAGCTTCAGGGTCACCCCTGCTCAAATAAGGCAAGAGCAGCAACTTCGTCCGGTGATAAGGGAATGCGCAGCACATCGTTCAGTGCCCGTTGATAGGCTTCCCGGTCTGACAAAGAACGCTTTTCCGACTGGCCGTTGCGATAGATTTTAAGATCCTTATCGCTCAGCGTTATAAAACCATCCGCCAAAGCCCGACTAGCCACATGCACAGTGCTGAAACGACCGCCAGGGACCGTGGCTGCCCAATGGCTCCCCTGTTCAAGATCAGCAGGTGCCACTTCAGCCAGATCGAAGACATATTGCTTTTGCCAGTCAAGATGGCTCTGCGTCCGGCCATCCGTGGATTCGTGAGGCCCACGGCGTTCCAATACCCATTCCCCCACCAGCGTGCCAAGCACACCCACATGCCGCAGGCGGTGCATCGCACCATCCCCGGTGCTGCATTGCGCGCCATCCTTCAGCGGCAGTGGCGGCACATAGCTTCCACCAAAGCCAGCATCCGCGATCCAATGTTCACCTCCCAGATTGACCAGAAGGCAAACATGGCTGCGGGCGGGCAATGTTCCATCAATACTGCCAAGCATCACGCGTGCCAGCAAAGGGCGATTGGGCAATCCGATCGCCGAAAGCATGTCAGAAAAGAGGCGGTTTTGTTCGAAACAATATCCGCCACGCCCGCGATACACGAGTTTATCAAACACTGCGTCGCTATCGATGGAAATACGCCGCCCCAGCATGACATCGAAATTTTCGAATGGAATAGCCAACCGATGGTCAAGCTGAAGCTGCGCCAACCCGGCAGGATTGGCTTCAGGCAATGCCTTGCAGCCAATCCTTTCGAGATAGTCTGATAGTCGTTCGTCCAATCGAAGACTCAATGACCAACCTGAGGCCCGCGCTCAAGTCCTGAGGCGGCCAATTGCCCATCGATTTGTGCCATAAGACGCTCAAGACCTGCTTCGCTCTCACTTTCCGCCCGAGCGACCAGTACATCCTGCGTGTTGGATGCCCGAAGCAGCCACCAGCCATCTGCATTCGTGACCCGCACACCATCAATCGCATTCACATCATCAACACTATCGGCCAGCCTTGCCTTGACCTCATCAATCACCGCAAACTTGCGGCTTTCATCAACTTGGAAACGCATTTCAGGTGTGTTGATCATATTGGGCATGGTACTGCGCAAGTCGGTCACGGACTTGCCCAACCGTGCGGAAGCAGCAATCAGACGGACGCCTGCATAAAGCGCATCATCAAAACCATAATATTCATCCGCAAAGAAGACATGGCCGCTCATTTCGCCTGCGAGCGGTGAGCCGGTTTCCTTCATCTTGGACTTGATCAGGCTGTGCCCGGTTTTCCACATCAGTGGTTTTCCGCCGCATTCAGCCACACGCTCAAACAGCGCGCGCGACGCCTTAACGTCAGCAATAATCGTTACGTCTTTCATCCGCTGAAGCAGATCTTCAGAGTAGATCATCAGCAGTTGATCGCCCCAGATCACCCGGCCTTCACCGTCAATCGCGCCGATCCGATCACCATCACCATCGAAGGCAATTCCAAAATCAAGGGATTTTGCGGATACTAGGCTTTGCAGATCTGCAAGGTTTTCAACCACAGTAGGGTCGGGATGATGATTAGGAAAATTCCCGTCGACTTCGGTGTAGAGCAGGTGATGCTCACCTGGCAGCTTCGCAGCGAGCTTCTCGAGAGCGGGGCCAGCGGCACCGTTCCCAGCATCCCAGCCAACCCGCAGACCGGACAAGCTTTCCTGATCGATACCATCGAGGCCAGCCATAAGCCGATCGACATATTCATCGAGGATTTCGCGGCTTTCGACTTCGCCAGTGCCATCGGCCCATGCACCAGCTGCGGCGAGTTCACCGATCTTCTGGATGTCAGCACCGAAGAACGGCCGGCCCTGAAACACCATCTTGAAACCATTATAATTGGCGGGATTGTGGCTGCCAGTTATCTGAATGCCGCCATCCACTTCTTCGCTTGATGCTTCGGCGTAATAGAGCATCGGCGTTGGGCCCATGCCCACCCGCACAACATCGCAGCCACTGGCTGTCAGCCCTTCAATTAAAGCATGTTCCAGCATGGGCGAACTAACCCGGCCGTCATAACCAACTGCGACCTTCTTGCCACCGGCTTCGCGCAGCAATGTGGCAAAGCCACGGCCAATGGCCCGCGCATCGTCAGCCCCCAGTGTTTCGCCGATAATACCGCGAATATCGTATTCTCTTAGAACTGTACGGTCGAATTGGTAGCTCATGAATGCTCCTTTGGTGCCGGTAAACGCGATAGCAACAGATCTCTTGCGGTGTTCACCGCATGAACCTGCTCACTACTCCCCCCCCTGTCAGGATGGACCGCAGCGATACGCTGCCTATGCGCATCAATAATTTCCTGACGAGACGCCCCCTCACGCAGACCCAACAGTTTGAAGGCCTGCTTTTGCGTGGGATTGCCCGTCTGCAATCCTGCATATTCCCATATCCAGCGGCCGGTAAAGCCCCGCCATGCAACTATTATGACAACGGCAAGGAGAAGGAACTTTGTCACGGCTCTATACGTCTCCGTAGAAATCTATTTGGATGAAAGACTTGCGAATGGAAGATTAAGCCCCTTCACCATGCTGCGCAATTCTTGACGTGCAACAAGATGACTTGTTCCCAGCTCTCCAAGATGCCCTTTGTCGAGCAAAGTGAGGCCTGAGGGAAACAATTCACGATAAATCACGCGCTCAGAAAGCCCGCCCGTGACTCGGAAGCCGACGCGCTTAGATAGTTCATTCAAAGCTTCATCAATACGCCGCTGGTTGCGTGCTTCGATGTGCTGCGTACGGTTGCGCACAACAACCCAGTCCATTTCGCGCCGCTGTTCCTTTAATTGCGCCATCGCCCGCTTTTTGCGCGTTTCCCAGATCAACTCTGCATAAAAGCTCAACCGTTTAACCTTGAAATTCTCTGCATCGACCTGTCCGATGAGGTCAAAATCGACGAAGCTATCATTCAGTGGTGTAATCAGAGTATCGGCCTGGGTCGCAGCATGGCGCGCCAGAGGATCGTCACGGCCCGGAGTATCAAAGATGATACAATCGCACCCTTCAGACAGCAGCGCGACTCTGGCTTCCAGCTCTTCAACATCTTCACCCGCATAAACATCGAATTTCGCGGTCGGTAATTCAGAACCCCGGCGCGATTGCGTATCCGCGCGATTTTCCAAATAACGGTACAGCGTCTTTTGGCGGTGATCGAGATCAATCGCAGCGACTTTGACGCCTTGATAGGCCAGTGCCACAGCGACATGCACAGCAGTGGTGGATTTGCCGGTGCCGCCCTTCTCATTGGCGAATACGATCCGATAGGGTGTGGTTTGCGTCACTAGCGGCGGGCTTTCTCTTATCTTGTCACAAGTCTAGGTGCGGCTTTCAACATTCCTTATCGGAGGCGCGAATCGGGTGCAAATCATCAGCCACATCAATCCACTACGCCAATCAGTGGAAGCACTACGTCAATCCGGCCAGATTGCCCTCGTGCCCACTATGGGGGCTTTGCATGAAGGGCATTTGACTCTGGTCCGCGAAGCTAGAAAACACGCCGCCCATGTCGTGGTTTCAATCTTCGTCAACCCCACACAGTTCGGACCTAACGAAGATCTCGACGCATATCCCAGACAGCTCGCCCAAGATAGTGAATTGCTTGAAGCTGAAGATGTAGCTCTCTTATGGGCACCTGAAGTGAGTGAGATTTACCCCCAAGGCTTTGCCACCAATGTATCCGTTTCCGGGGTAAGCGAAAGCTATTGCGGTGCAGCAAGACCGGGTCATTTTGATGGTGTTGCCACCGTGGTCTGCAAACTCTTCAATCAAGTTCAGCCTGATGTAGCACTATTTGGCGAAAAGGACTGGCAGCAACTGGCTGTGATTCGCCGTATGGCGCGCGATCTTGACCTGACGCGGCCTTACGCAGCAAACATCATCGGCGTGCCTATCGTGCGTGAGGAAGATGACCTCGCTCTATCAAGCCGCAATCGCTACCTTTCTGCGCAAGAACGCAAGGCTGCTGCAGCGCTTCCGCACAGCATGCGGCACGCCGTAGATCTCATCGAACAGGGTGAAAATGTTACCGCAGTTCTGGCCGACCTCGAAAACGCTCTGATCAAATCCGGCTTTGCACAGGTCGATTACGCATCGCTAGCTGATGCAGAAAGCCTGAATTTGCTTCAGAATACCCCGAAGCAAGCCGCGCGTTTGCTGGTTGCCGCGAGAATCGGGAAAACTCGCCTGATTGATAATATGGCAGTTCAGGCCCAACCTACAGATAGCTGATACCAAAGCCCTGCTCCCAGATGTGGAACGCAGGGCTTCATTCCTCTAGCTGCTCGCAAAGTTCAGGCAACTGCGTCAATATCACCCAGTGGATACAACTCGATGTCACTCAAATCTGCCGCATGGCGGCCATTCTCATCTTCGATTATAGTCGCGTGGAAAGCCTGACGAATATGACTTTGCATCACATGTTTGGCCCAGGCGCCATCGCCTGCTTCAAAAGCGAGCATAATTTCGTCATGTCCCGCATGGCTCCGCAGCAAGCCTTCAATACCATAACGTAAAGCCGTTCTTTGCAGAATAGGCTGCTCAACCAGCAAAGCGACCAAGCGCCCTAATCGCGGTGAATCTGCGATTTCCAAAATCAGATCATGGAATTCACGGTTGCGCGAAACAAAACTGTCGAAATCGGCAGGCTCTGCCACGATCGCCTGTTTAACAAGATCGTTCAGATGGCGCAGCTGCGCCATTTTTTCCGGTGTCAAACGTGTGGCAGCACGTTCCGCGGCATGACCTTCCAACATGGCCCGCAGCTCAAATATCTCGCTGATTTCTTCGTCCGACCAGACAGGCACAAATGAGCGCTGTGTATCTGTACGCAGCACCAGCATATCCGCTTCAAGCCGACGCAATGCCTCACGAACGGGAGTCCGCGATACACCGCACATTTTCGCTAAGTCTTCTTCTTTCAGCTGTGTGCGGGGTTTGATTTCTCCTGAAAGAATCCGGGTACGGATAAATTCATATGCCTTTTCGGAGGCACGAGACATGGCGTTCCTAACGTTGCAATAAATCTAATCATTAGCCTAGGGCTATATTGTACACATTTAGGCTTTAGCAAGTCACACTACAAGAATTATCGACGTAATGAGATGCTGCGTTGGGTCAACCGAAGAACAGTTTTCATGGGTGACACGTGTTCGGTTTGACCCAATTGACCACCCACGCTACCGCCAAATGGATGATTGCTCTCCTATCCCCAGCCAAAACGCTTGATTTCGAGCGGGCGCTTCCGTCAACCGATGTTTCAACGCCCTATTTCCTTGAGGAAGCACACAACCTCGCGCGATCGGCTTCGAACCTCACGCAAAAACGGCTGGCGGAGTTGATGCATATTTCCCCGCGCTTGGCCAAGCTGAATGCGGATCGCTTCCGGGACTTCGACGAGCTACCTGAACGGGCTGCGCTCTTCGCTTTTGCAGGTGACGTTTATACCGGTCTGGATGCATATAGCCTGGATGAAGAGAGCCTGATCTTCGCTCAAAATCATCTGCGGATGCTGTCCGGCCTTTATGGTCTTCTACGCCCGCTAGACGCCATTCGACCTTATAGGCTGGAAATGGGCACCCGCTGGGCGCCACGAGCCAAATCCTTAACCGAATGGTGGGGAGACCGGATTGCAAAATTGCTACGCACACAGCTTGAGGAAGAAGGCTCAGGCGTGATTCTGAACCTTGCAAGCCAGGAATATTATGCCGCTGTCCGGAGCAAACTTCCCAATGTGCGAGTAATCGAGGTGGATTTTCGTGAGCCCGGCCCGAATGGCCCGCGCTTTGTGAGTTTCAACGCCAAGCGCGCACGCGGCATGATGGCGCGCTGGTTATGCGAACACCACATCAGCGACGTTGATTCGATGCGCGGCTTCGATACGGATGGCTATTGCTTTGATGCAAATGAAAGCGAGGCGGACCGCTGGCGTTTCATACGCAGTTAAGCGCTCTCACAAGTTCAGTCCAGAAATTACAAATTTGACCAAGCCATTTCCGTAGAGGGAAAGGTAACATATCCCATATTGCATAATGTTAGCGCTACCTATAGCCTGTTTGAAATAAAACAGGGAGAGTAGTGATGATTCGTGCAATCAAACTGAAGGCAATATTTCATTTAATTAAGCCATCGCGGGCTAATATTGCCTGCATGGCCATCGTAGCCAGCTTTGCAGTGTCAGCACCAGTCTTTGCGCAAAGCGATAAAATGGTGCCGATCCCCACCCCCGTTCAGGCAGATGCGATCGATCTTGGGACAGGTGCACTGCCGAATGCCAGCGCAACGGAATCATGGCACAGCCAATATGGCAGCGTTTTCGCTCGCAACGTTACAGAAGCAACGCTGACACCCTTTTTGCCGGAACCCGGCACTGGAAACGGCACGGCTGTTGTGGTTGCACCCGGTGGTGGCTTCCAGACCTTGTCGATGGAAAATGAAGGTTGGGATGTCGCCCGCGCCTTGGCCGCCAAGGGTGTGGCAGCCTTTGTATTGAAATACCGTCTCAACCAGACGCCACAGGAATTGAACGCTTTTCAAGAAGCCTCAGCTAGGAGAATGGCACCCAATTCTGGCCAGAAAAGGCCTTCGGCAGAAGAGATGATGGCGAATCTCGCCCCGCAAATTGCCGATGCAGAGACAGCTTTTGCCTTGATCCGCAAGAACGCCGGGAAATGGAACGTGAACCCAGATCGCATTGGCATGGTCGGCTTTTCTGCTGGCGCCATGCTGACCATGGTCACCACTTTGACCAGCGAACATGCCAAGCCCGCCTTCATCGGAACCATTTATGGCTCTCTGATGCCGGTGGACGTACCCGCTGACGCACCACCGCTTTTTGTTGCTCTGGCTGCGGACGATCCCCTGTTCGGCAGCAGTGGCTTTGGCCTCATTGATAGCTGGCGCGCTGCCAAGCGCCCGGTCGAATTTCACCTGTACGAACAGGGTGGACACGGTTTTGGCATGTATCAGAAAACCACAACCAGCACCGGTTGGTTTGATGAATTCACACTTTGGATGGCCATGCATGGCCTGCTGAAACCCGCCGAATAACCGAAGATTCACGAAATGACAGACCGGTAGCAGCTCCGCTCGAGAGCTACACCGGGGGGCTGCGTATTGCCAAAACAAGGGAAGATGGGTGAATGAAACGGATCATTGGAATCGCACTTGCGTCAGTGAGTATCATAGCTAGTGCCAGCACAGGGAATGGCCAATCTTTGTCGGTCACACCCGATGAGACACTGGAAACGCAAGGATTGACGGTCATCGTCGATCAAAATCAGTTCAGCCCCATTTTCTTCGATGAAAAGAATGCGGGTATCCAGATTGTACTGCATGGGGAACGGATCGCCACAGACGGCGCTGTACGGCTCGATAAAACACCAGAACAATGGGCTCCCGTGCCTGCCTTTATCAGCCGAAAGCTCGGCGACCAGCCAAATCAGATCGTGGTGCGATCTGCCTATAAAGACATCAACCTTGATTACAGTGTCACGGTTACCGCTGAAGGCGATGGCTTTCGAATCTCTGTCGATCTCGATCAACCTTTGCCTGACAGTCTCGTAGGCAAGGCTGGCTTCAATCTTGATTTTCTGCCCACAACCTATTTCGGTAAAACCTATTTGATGGACACCGAGCCAGGTCTGTTCCCGCGCCATCCGACCGGCCCCATGGCAAAAGACGGTTCTGGCGATCCATTACCAATGGCCCAAGGAGGCAAATCACTTACTTTATCTCCCGAAGATCCGATGACGCGGGTCCGCATCACGTCAGATACCGCACCGCTGGAACTCTACGATGCACGCAATCGGGCGCAAAATGGCTGGTTCGTCGTGCGCTCCCTTATTCCCGCAGGTGCCCAGAAAAATGCCATCGTCTGGCATGTTCGCCCCAATGTGGTGAAGGATTGGGTCCGTGATCCGGTCGTTTCCTTCAATCAAGCCGGATATACGCCAAACCGTCCCAAAATCGCCTTGATCGAACTGGACCCTCATTTCAAAGCACCCGCTGAAGCAGAGCTGGTCAGACTAACAGGCGACGGCACTCAGGAAACGGTTCTAAAAGCCAGAACCCAATCGCGCGGTAGCTGGATGCGATACAATTATGCGGCTTTCGACTTTTCCCAAGTGCGCACACCCGGTGTTTACGCCATTTCCTATGCGGGCCACACTACCAACCCCTTCCGTATCTCAACCGAAGCTTACGATCACATCTGGCAGACATCGCTGGACACTTTCATTGCCGAACAGATGGACCACGTTGGCATTCGTGAACAATACCGCGTCTGGTCTGCTCCTTCCCATCTTGATGATGCTCGCCAGGCCCCACCCAACATCACCCATTTTGACGGTTACAAAATGGGCCCAGATCTCGATTCTCCTTTCAAGCCGGGCGAGCATATCCCCGGCCTTGCGGTCGGCGGCTGGCAGGATGCAGGCGATTACGACATTCAAACCCCGCAAAATGCCTCCGTCGTGCGCGACCTGGTATGGGCACGGGAATTGTTTGGTCTCGACTGGGATGAAACCAGTGTGGATGAGAAGGCCCGTGCCGTAGAAATTCGCAAGCCTGATGGTGTGGAAGACGCCATTCAGCAAATTCGCCACGGAACTCTGCAATTGCTCGCCCAATATGATGTGTTCGGCCATGCCATCGTTGGCATCGTAGACCCGAACCTTCGGCAATATGCGCACCTCGGGGATGCCGGCTCTCAAACCGATGGGCTGATATATGATCCCAGCCTGAAACCCGGCGAAACAAGCGGTTCCAGATCCGGTGTGCCAGACGACCGATGGGCTTTCACCACCGATTTACCAGCCAATAATCTGATGGTTGCAGGCGCGCTCGCAGGTGCTTCTCGCGCATTGGCCCCAAGCGACCCGGCAATGGCAGCTAAAGCATTGGAGGCTGCCCAAACGCTTTGGTCCAAGCAGCAAACCAATCTGATGAAAGCAGGCGATGGGCGCGATGATTCCGGCGCTCCGAGATTTGCAGAGATGAGCAACATCTTCGCCACCGTCGAACTGCTTATCACCAGCAAAGGTGACCCAATATATGCAGAGCGACTGAAACAGTTGCTGCCCATTATCAGGGAGAATTTCGACTGGACAGGCGGCGCTGCAGTACGTGCCGTTCCTTTTATGGATACAGATTATCGCACTGCGCTTATCCCCATGGTAAAAGCCATGAAAGCCAAGGTGGACAGCGAAACGGCTAACAACCCCTTTGGCGTCCCCATCAGCGAAGGTTCATGGGCTGGCTCCAATCAGGTCGTCAGCTTCGGCACGACTATGTATCTCTTCCATAAGGAATTTCCGGAACTGGTGGGGACCGATTACACGCTCGATGCACTCGATTATGTATTGGGACGGCATCCGGCGAACAATCTGTCGCTCGTCTCCACTGTCGGCACCCAATCAAAGCTGATCGCCTATGGCCATAACCGCGCTGATTACAGCTTTATTCCTGGCGGTCTGGTGCCGGGCGTTCTGGTGATCAAGCCCGATTTTCCCGAAGCGAAGATCGACTGGCCCTTCCTGTGGTTTGAAAACGAATACACAGTGAGCACCACATCGGCCTACATCCTCGCCGCCAGAGCAGCGATGGAAGTAGCGTCAGAAACACCTTGAAGAAATGACGTAGTTACGCGCGCATTCTTGGTCAA
The DNA here is from genome assembly GCF_009828105.1 of Altericroceibacterium indicum. Taxonomy (GTDB): domain Bacteria; phylum Pseudomonadota; class Alphaproteobacteria; order Sphingomonadales; family Sphingomonadaceae; genus Altericroceibacterium; species Altericroceibacterium indicum. The sequence continues at coordinate 40,257 of NZ_WTYQ01000005.1, read as the reverse complement.
TATTCAGGCGAGACAGATGTCTTGCCTGAATATCATCATGCGATGGTTATTTCGGCCTGCTGGAATGCTTCTGCATAGTCATCGTCTAATGCGGCATCCGTCACCAGAATATCAACAGAGCTAAGCGGCGCAGTGTGAATCAGGCCATAACGCCCGAATTTGGTTGAATCTGCGCCAAGCAGGACGCGCTCCGAAGTCGCATAGGCAATCCGGCTCATGGCAGCTTCACCGGGATGAAAATCCATCAGACCCCGCGTTTTTTCAATCGCGCCTACCGAAAGAATTGAAAGATGCGGCGTGAAGCCGGATATATATTGCTGTGCCGTATGATCTGAAAAGGCGCGGTAGGCATAGTCCATCTGCCCCGCGGCCAAGAACAAACGGTTATCATTGATTCCACCTAGATCGGTGGCGACCTGCAATGAATTGGTGATGACGGTCAGCGAGCGATAGTCCACCAGTTGCTGAGCGATGAAACAGGATGTCGTTCCGGCATCGATGAACAGGATCATACCGTCATGCACGAATTGGGCGGCGGCACGGGCGATCCGCTGCTTGGCAGCCGCATTTTCTTCCATACGCTGCATCAAAGGCCCTTCGAAAGCCTTCGCTATCAATCGCGCACCGCCATGTTCGCGCGTCACCGCCCCTTCTTTTTCAAGCAAACGAAGTTCGCGCCGGACTGTCTCGGCCGAAACGCCGAGATCACTCGCAAGAGTGCTCACGGACAGCAGCCCACCGCCACTTTGCAACAGGTTCAGAATCTCGCGTTGTCGGTCAATGCGCTTTTGAATGATCTACCCTCCCATTTTTTCTCAATGTGGCCCAACTTCCGCCACCTTGCTTACCTAAATCAACTTGCATCAAAAGCGCCGGTTCCGTCCATTGGCTCGCTCCGATCTGGCTGCCCATTCTCGAAATGTCCGGCGAGGCGCTGCTCAAATCCAGCGTGCCCCTGTGCTGTCAGACGAAGATCGTACCAGCGATGCCCTTCGGTAAGAGGAAGCGACGACACTGCTGTTCCCTGAGCGCCAAGCTCCAACTTTTTGGACTGGCCAGCCTCACTGCGAGCCGGTGCAATTGTTAATGTGACCGGCTGTTTTCCGCGATTACGGATGAGCAGGCGCACGGCAGGCTCTTGCGGCGTAAAAACGGCGACTGCTTCGATCCGGCAGGTTGCATCGAGTTGGTGATAGGCACGGTGAAATCCATTCGGCCCATACACGATAATCGAACGCCCATCGGCAGGCCAGCGATCTTCGAGAGTCTGGCCAGCGCCCACCGTATAATATCGCGCACTCCCGTCATCCTGTGCGCCATATGCCTGAAACACTGCCGCCACTGAGCCGCGATTGATGAAGCGCAAGGTCAGTTCTGCATCATGCCAATGCGGTTCCACATCGAGATCATAGGGTAGTGCTTGGCTGGTGCGCCAACCACCCTCCTGTTTCGACATCACAGGTGTTTCAGGCAGGCTTGGCTTGGTGAGTTTGCATGCCTCATCACTAGCGGCAATGTAGCCACCAACTTCAGGCAACCGGGCAAGCCAACTTGTATCTCGCCGTGCAACATCGCTCACATTAAAATCAAAGGCGCTTGTCAGATCACCGCAAACCGCGCGGCGCCACGGCGTGATATTGGGTTCACGGATACCGAAGCGTGTTTCTAGAAAGCGCAACACGGAGGTATGATCGAACAGCTGCGAATTAACGTTGCCCCCGCGCGTCCATGGTGAGACGATCAGCATCGGCACACGGGGCCCCAACCCTACCGGAACGCCCTCATAAACCTCACCACGTGTATCGACGGTGCTTTCACCAAGCGCGGATTGGGTCGCTGGGATCGGGGGTGGCATGTGATCAAAAAAGCCGTCATTCTCATCATAATTGAGAATGAAGACAGTCTTTGCCCAGACCTCAGGATTTGCTGCCAGGGCGGCAATCAATCGGCCGCTCAGTTCTTGCCCGTAAGCCGGTGGCGCATCGGGATGTTCACACATATGGAACGGCGCGACGATCCACGAAACTTGCGGCAACCGGTCAGCCATCACATCGGCCGCAAAGGCTGCAATCAGATGTTCTGCACGGGTGTCATGCGCATTTTCAGCGTTTGATCCCTTCACCCATGCCCGGCCCCGGCGATAACGCGATGAAGCCGGGTCAAGATTTCGAAACGCCGCGAAATAGCCCAGCGAATTGTCGCTGTAATTGTCATATTCCTGATAGACCTGCCAAGATATGCCAGCCGCCTCCAATCGGGCCGCATAGGGCATCCAGTCAAGCCCGACAAAGCTAGGATCATCCTTGGACATATCTGCGCCAGGATTGCTATCCGTGCCGTCATTAGTGACATTGTAAGGCCCAACATTCCCGGTCGCCAATCCATTGGTTCCGGTAAAATGGTAAAGCCGGTTAGGACCCGTTGGGCCAAAGATCGAACAATGGTAGGCATCGCAGATCGTAAACTCGTCCGCCAAAGCATAATAATAAGGCACGTCATCGCGTGTCATATGCCCCATGCTGAACGGCCCTTTTTCGGGCATCCAGACGTCCCAATGCTTCCACCGATCCTGACTGCCCTTCCAACTGTGATCGAGGCTGTTCATGCAACCAGCCGCAGTCTTTCTTGTGTCGAGGTGGAAAGGAAGAATCGTATCGCCACCATCTTGGGGAAGCTGGCGTTGCGCCCAAACCGGGCGACCATCGGGCAGCATGAGCGGACGCGGGTCGGCAAAGCCACGCACACCGCGCAAAGCGCCGAAATAATGATCGAATGAACGGTTCTCCTGCATCAGGATCACTACATGTTCAATGTCGCGGATAGAGCCTCCAGCGCCAGCATTCGCTGCCTGTGCAGGCATCGCGGCGAGCCCAGCCCCGGCAGAGGCTCCAGCAAGAAATGTGCGACGGTTAATGCTCATGACTGCAGATCGCTCCCGGCTTCTTTTGCGTTTGCGCGCTCATGAAACGACCTCTGACCTGGCCAAGTGAGCAGGCCTGCCAAATCGTCAAGCGAACACAAATGCTCCGGCCCCTTGGCGCATTTCGGTGACAATATTTGCGTGGCTGGTGGTGACTTCAAAGAAAGTGACGTGAGGTCACGCATCTGATCGAGTGTTTGCGCATGGTAGAAAAGCTGAACAAACTGCTTTCCCGAGCTCGTATCAGTCAGCAGCAGAAAGCCAAGGCCACCCCCCACAGGGGGATCGTCACGGCCATAGCTCGGTATCTGGAAAGAGGTGCCGAGCAGTGACGTAAGCGCAGCAATATTGTTGTCATGCCCCACCAGCAGCGTGACTTTAGGTTCATCAGAGCCAGTGAGGAGCGCGCGAATGCGGGGAGCCATTTCCGCCGCAGTCCGCCGCGCCATATAGGGTGAACGGTCGAAGATATCGAACAGCAAGGCGTGTAATCGCGAAATGGCTGTCAGTTTTGCCAAATCCGCGCGGCCCCAACCCACCTCAGACATTGGCATCCCTTCAGCATATTCCAGCAGAAGAACTTCTGCTGTGCCTGAAGTGATCATGATGGGGCCTGTCAGCCCGATACCATGCTCATCCGCGCTGAGCTGGGACGGCACAGCAGAGATGTCGCATTCCTGATCCGACCCTGATGGCTGCCGACAGCCGAGAATCTCTTCCAGAATACGGGTCTGCTCGCGCGTCTGTGCCGCAAGCACACCCGGCCCGCCATGGGTATAGCTGTTGATGGACCGCAGTGCCGCGTTGCCATCAAATGGTGCTGCACCGGGGGCATTCGCTGTAAATGTGAGATCGGGCGCTCCAGCTTCCTTGTGCTGAACCATGATCTGGCAGCCGGGAGCCAGCCCTTCACGCAGCTCATTACCACTACCGATGCTGCGGCTATCGCTATCGCTATAAATAAGGAGGTCATCAGAGTCAGGGCAGTTGGTAGGCTGAAGCAGGCCGAGTTTGTTAAATAATGCCCGGTCATATTGGCCCATCAGGCGCAAGGCTTCACGGCCATGCGGTGTGAGTTCGGCATTTGCCGTTGCCCAGACTGGCCAGGGTTCTTTGGAATATTCCAAGGCACCGATTTCCGTGTCGAGCGGCGCCCTCAAACCATGGCGGTAAACAATAACAACCCGATCAACCCTGTAACCATCTGCGGGAGTAAGATCCGCTTGCCTGAATACAGGGCCATTTTCCGCCAGTGCCGGAACGGCCAGAGAAGTTACGACACACGTGATAAACGCTGCCAGCGTCCTGAAAATTACCATCACCTCGTGAAACTTTCATTCTTCTTGCTTCGCATGAAATATGCAGCACTATAAGAATAATAATCCTAAAGTGCTGCATATTTATAGAGACTATTAGAACTTCAATGTCGCACTCACCTGGTAAACACTTCCGGTTTTCAGATAACCACCATTCCGATCATTCGAAATGTAGTCTTTTGATTTTCCAACAGTCGTCCAGTAGGCATGTTGGTTGAGCAGATTGCGTGCTGAAAAGCCTAGTTCAAGACTATCTGTCAGCTCGTAAGCAGCGCCGAAATCAAGCGAGCCCACTGGCTGAATATAGATGTCAGGCGCGGAGGTCTGCACGGACGCCAGAATGCGACCAGTGTAGTGGTAATTCAAATTGGCGCGGAAACTGCCGCCTGTATAGAAGACATTGGCATTATAGATAACGTCGGGTGCCTGAGGCAGGCTCGTGCTGCGCAGGTCTGTATCGGATACGGCATATTTTGCATTGGTATCCTGCAAGGTGATGCTGCCGCCCACGCCAAAGCCATCCAGCAGTGAACCGTCTTCACCATGGTAGGTATAACGGCCCGAAACCTCGATACCCTTGGCGCTTCCGCTCAGGCCATTTTCCGGCATGAAGATGGTTACATCACCATTGGTTGTAGCCCCAAGGTTTTGGGAAGCCGTTGGAACGATGATGTTCTTCAGATCCTTATAATACAGCGCGACCTGCAGATACTGACCGACATCGCCATAATATTCAAAACCGAGATCATAATTCCATGCGGTAGTAGGTTTCAGGTTCGGATTAGGCTGGGTGATATATTGCAGCTCGTCCGTCGTATCGTTGAACGAATAGGTCGATGGGCCAGCCAGATCATCAAATGCCGGGCGGGAATAGCTCGACCGGACAGAGCCGCGCAGCACAATGCGATCATTGGGGCGGAAAGCAAGGAGCAGACTGGGGTCAAAGTGATCGTAATTGCGTGAGGATGACACAAAGCCGCTCGGCCCATCTTTCACACTTGATCCCTGATAGTAATGCGCATCGAAGTGATTGTCCTCATAGCGAATGCCAGGGACAGCCTCGAGATCGCCAAGCTGGAACTTGGCGGTGGCGTAAACAGCCTTGCGAGATTCGTTGCTTTTCGTAACGCCCTTATCAAGCGTTTCCTGCGACACGCCGCTCGCAGTGCCGCCAGATGACGTTACATATTGCGCCACCTCATCTTCAATCGCAGAACGCGAGAGTACCCTGATCGGACGGGCAGGATAGGCACCGATGAAGTCGGGCAGAGTGAAGCCGGGAAATTCTGCTGCGGACAGACCCAGCACATCGCGCTGGTCAAATGGCCGCGAAAATTTATAGCGCGTGTCATCTGGAGAAAGCCGGCGACCGTCGCGATGAGAATCTTCATATAACCCGCCGATTTCGATGAACTGTAACGCATCATCACCTGCCCACCGGAGGTGCCCCTTGATGGTCTTCTTATCTTCTGAATTATAGGTCCAGCCCTGCTGAACATAATATTGCGTCGGCCGATCGAGCGATGAGACGTAAGCCGTTGCGCCATCATCCATCACTGCAACAGGCGCGCGCGGATCACTTTGATCCACAGTGACCCCGGAAGCGCCATATCCAACACCGCGCCAGGCTGCTTCGATGCGGTTCGGCTGGTTATAGGCCCCATTGGCATAGGCCGCCTCAAGCGCAGCAGAAAAGCCGCCACCCAGATCAAATTCACCGCCAAGCTGAGTGGAGAAAAGCTTCTGGTCGGTATCTTCTGTGCGGAAATAGCTGGCCGGGTTCACGCCGGTACCAACGAAAATGCCATCCGCATTGTAATCGCCACTGCCACCACCGGCGACATTCGGATTAGGCTGCTTTGAACCGTCTGCATTGTCAGTCAGCTCACTGCGCAGGCTGGTCTGATTCATAGTGTTGGTATTCTTATACCGAGCGTAATTCATCCGCAGATAAAGCTGTGTCGCATCACCATGATAATCGAACGAGCCGGTCGCACCGTAACGCTCGACCTTGTCGTTGAAGAAATTCCACTGCAGACCGCGAGCAGACAGCGCATCGCCATTATCCCGCGTGGTGCCAACATCTTGCTGGGTCGTGACATAGCTGTCCTGTGCCGCCACTGATTCCGCCGCGTTGGAACGCTTCTCATAATAGGTGGCAACATACAGGCCGAACTGGTCGTTGGAGCCGAATTTGCGCGCACCGTCGATGCCGACAGCACCACCAAGGCTGGATTGATGGTTATCCGATGCCAGTTTTGCCAACTGCCCCAATGAGCGAATGCGTGTGAAGTTGCTCGAAAAATCAAACGCCGTCGGCGTGTGCAGATTGATGGTGCCAGCAATCGAGTCCGCATCCTTATCCGCACCCGGCGTTTTGTCGGCAGAGATATTGCCGATGGCAAAGGGGGAGAACAGATTGAGTGAGATGGCGCGTGAGCTGCCCGCAACCTGCGGCAAACGCAGGCCATCCAGCGTATAGGCGTTGAAACTGGTGTCAAAGCCACGAATAGTCACGAATTGCGCTTCACCAACAGCAGTCTGGTTCGCACCCTGATCGTAACTGGAGGAAATACCCGGAAGTGAGCGTGCAATGTCGGCAATGCCGGTGTTGGAACTGATAGCAATATCGCCAGTCGAAAGGATATCGACTGTACCCACCGCGTTGCGTTCGTCTTCCAGAGCTGTCCGTTCAATGTGACCGTTGACGATGATGTCAGATGTCAGAGAATCGTCGGCTTGATTATCCGCTGCATCATCCTCCTTGGAAGATTGTACGCTCTGGTCAGACTGTGCCTCAGGAGCAGTGTCGACCGCCCGAGCCTCACTGCTGGCTGCAAAAGCAACACAGCTTGCACTCAAGCAAAGATACGCCAGTTTGCGATTCAAAATTCTCATTGCGCCCTCATGGGATAGAAACAGTTATAGTATCAGCGAGTTGCTTCGCTGATCCGCTCAGGAGCCCCACACCATGTCTCAGTTTTTCATTCTTATTGCTGAGCTGGCTGGGTCCCGCAGGCCCCGTGGCTGCCCTCGGCACTGCCCCTAATCCCGGCCTGTGAACTTTTTGCGACAATGAGAAATTTTTGGAGGAATTTTTAGAATAATAGGATTTTTCGGGCACAAACCCATCAGAATATCAACATCTCTTATAGTGAGAGCGTGAAACTTGCGGGAATTCCTATCGTGCTTGTACCGATCTCTTGATCGGCACGCAGATAAGCAGCGCGAGCATCAGGCCAATCACGGCGATTCCAGCATGCAGCGCCCAGAACAACGGAATCGCCATACGGTCGTAAAACACGCCCATCGTACCGACCACCAGATTAGCAAAGAAGCCATGAAGATAGAAAATGCCAACCGTGGCCCCGGCCCGCCCTTTGGGAGCAGCAGCCGTTACAATCGCCAGGCCAGCAGGCCATACCAAAACGATACCAAGGTCCAAAACAGCTAGCACGGCCAATGGTACCGCAATGGAACTCAACTCTAGCCAAGTGGCTATGGACAGGCCGCCATAACCGCAAACCAGTGCAAGGGACCCAAGTGCCAGCCGGTCAGCCTCACTCCACCTTGTGAAACAGCCCATCCGTGTCGTCACCATCACCATTGCGATTGTAAAGACACCATCCGCTGCTGCGAACCATGCTGGAGGGACATGAAACCCACCAACGTCCAGCCGGATATTGTTCGATATCCAGACCAGAAACAAATTCGTCACCTGCTCATAGGCACAAAAGCACAGCACGACGATGAAGATGACCAAGGCCACATATGTCAGCGATGGCACATCACCAGATGCAATATCCGTGCGTTCGCGTGTAGGTTCAGTGCCGGTGGTCCCCGATACACGCAGATAGGTTGCCAAGCCCAGCATCATGCCCAGCCCGGCAACTGCAAAGGCATATCGCCAGCCGCAGGACTGGGCCAGCCAACCACACACCAACGGCCCAAGCACGACACCAATGTTTAAAAATGCAAGATAGGCCGCGAAGGCTTTTCCGCGGCGGGTATCATCCGTCTGGAACAACTCTCCAACCTGCGCAGCGAGGTTTGCCTTTAACAGGCCGCTCCCAAGGATCAGGGCTATAAGAGCAGGCAAAAGCAGCGCCTGATCTGTCAAACAAGCGCCACCAAGAGCGATACAGCACGCGCCCAGAATGACTGCCGCACGGCGGCCCAATCGCCCATCTCCTATAGCCCCTCCCAATGGCAGGACCAAGTAGGTCAAAGCGGCATAGAAACCATAGATTTGAGAGGCAAAAGCACTGGCACTTAGGGGTCCCCAAAGCCCTTCAAGCCCATCTCGCAGCTTCGCCAAACCCCAGACGTCCGGTGCTGACCTGTCGAGGATCTGGTGCACAAGATACAATGTCAGGAGTGACTTAATGCCGTGGAGAGCAAAGCGCTCCCACAATTCGGTGCCAGCAAGATAAATAAAACGGTCGGGGAGCCGAATCATGCTTATTGGCGTCCTTTGAGTTCACCCCTTATTACGTAATATTGTTTCGCATTGGCGACAGCTTCAAGAACAGCTCAATCGAGCATAGTAGACATCTGTCAACGCAGTAGCGCTTGTTACAAGCCGCTTTATCTACGCCGTCACGATATCCCTTAAGACCAAGCCGGACATGCAATCACGCTATTCATCAACGAGTGTTTCGAGCTTCGCATGGAGCGCTGACAGAACACGTTGTGCTGCGCGAACATCCTCAACAGGCAGGCCCTCCGCCAATGCCTCCACAAGCGGATTATAGAGGCTGATCGCGGCCTCATACGTCTGTTTTCCCTTGCCAGTCAGGACAACAAGCTGCGCCCGTTTATGGTGCGGGTTAGGCTCGAAAGAAACCAGCCCTTCTTTCTGCAGGTCGTTGACGATCCGCTGCACATTCTGCCGATTGGCTCCAAGATCACGCGCCAACCATGCTACCGGCTGATGCCGGTCGGCCTGAGCGATTGCCCCCAGAATCTGCCAACGAGCACTCGTAAGGCCGAGCGGTGACACGACCCTGTCACCCCATGCAAGCGTCGCATTGTTGGTTCGAAACATGGTCAGGATCAGTTCGGTCAACCTTTCGGCTTTTGACTGTTCAAGCGGACTTGCCATATGACACCTATCTACCATCTTGACATCATAATGTCATTTATGCTTCATGGGTACATTATCGCAAACGAAAACGTGTGACCATGAAAAAGCTGATCCATCCCGTAGCGGGCGTGATTGCGCTCCTGACGATCGCGGCCTTCTGGCTTTCGACGACGCTCAGCGAGCTAATCGGCTCAAAGGCGGCGGTCGTGACTGTCAAAACTGCGATCCCTTGGGGCTTCCTGCTGCTCATTCCCGCTCTTGCTGCCGCTGGTGGCACAGGCTTTTCGCTGGCAAGGGGGCGGACAAAGGGACTGGCCGCCACCAAACTGAAGCGCATGCCTATGATCGCAGCCAACGGATTGCTCATCCTGATCCCATCCGCACTCTTCCTGGCCTCGAAGGCTAAGGCGGGAGAGTTCGATACGGCATTCTATCTCGTGCAGGCGCTCGAACTGATTGCAGGAGCGGTCAACCTGCTTCTTCTCAGCCTCAATATGCGCGACGGTTTCAGAATGACCGGCCGGTTGAAAGTCCGATCTAAAAGCCCGCAGTCATGACGACTTTGGGCTAACCTCTGTCCTGCGGTTCGGCGCTGGTAGCTTTTGAGGAGAATTGTCGTTCGGCCATATATCGGCCTGGCGACATACCAAGCGCCTTGCGAAACATCGTCACGAAGCTCGGTACGCTCTCATATCCCAGATCCGCCGCAGCTTGCTGGATCGATACCCCACCAGCCAGCCATTTCACGGCCAACACGACTGAAAGCTGCTGACGCCACCGCCCGAAACTCATACCAGTCTCCTGCGTAATAAGCCGCCCGAGTGTGCGATCGCTCATGCCGGCTTGCTTGGCCCAACTATCCAGTGTTCCACGGTCGGCGGGGTTCGCCATCATGGTGTCAACGATCTTACGCAAGCGCGGATCGACCGGCATTGGCAAATGAAGATCCTCGAACAGGCAAGGATACAGAGATGACGATATTGCCCACCGGAGCCGCTGCTAAATTTTTGGGGAAGCTGCATCAGGACGCACATGCCGCTGATGCTGCATGTATGGCCAGCATAATGGCCGATTGGGATGCCGCTGGCCTGACAATCGGTCAGACCAACATCGGCGCAGTCGTTGTTGCCTGCGAAGATATGGGCGCTGGCTTCCGGCTTCTGACGCTTGAGAGTGCGGCGCTCAAAGGTGTCAGGTGGACAGCCGGGCAGAAGATCCAGATCGCAACGGGATCACCCTCTGTTACCCGGACCTACACGCCGATCGAATGGAACACCAAAGCCGGGCGGTTCTGCATTCTCGGATATGCGCATGGCGACGGGCCGGGAAGCAATTGGCTGCGGACACTCTCGACTGGTGATGAATGCTACCTGTTCGGGCCGTGTGCGTCTCTGGATGTCAGTGACACTGCCAGTCCACTGGCCTTGTTCGGTGACGAGACATCGATGGGACTGGCCTATGCGTTGACCTACCAATATCCAGAGCGGCCAGTGACATGTCAGTTTGAAGTGGACAAGGTGGCTGGCTGCGAAAAGGTTATGACTCAAATTGGGCTCTGTAATGCAACGCTGGTGCGCCGACGCAGCAGCGATGCGCATCTTGACGAAATGGAAGCAGCCCTGACCGGATGTGTTTCAATCGCTACCACTTTCGTTCTGACGGGCAAAACCTCGACAGTCCAGCGCCTCCGGCAAAGATTGAAACTATGGGACGTACCGGCACATCGGATCATTGCCAAAGCCTATTGGGCACCCGGCAGGACGGATCTGGTTTAATCGGAGGTAAGCTGCGCCCCGATCACTTTCTCCCTCCCCGGTTCGAATGCCAACTGGCCGGTTGCTTCCGCAAGCAATCCGTCAGCCGAAGAGCTCTTTGCGGATAATCTGCGCGCCAGAGGACAGAGCATTCAGCTTGCCTCTTGCCACTCGCCGGGACAGGGGCGCCATTCCGCAATTAGTCGAAGGGTAGAGCTTTTCAGCATCAACAAATTGGAGTGCCATCCGGAGCGTATCGGCTACTGCCTCCGGAGTCTCGATAGTGTCGCTTGCCACATCAATGGCGCCAACCATTACCTTTTTCCCTCGGATGAGTTCGATCAGTTCCATTGGAACGCGGGAATTGTGACATTCAAGCGAGATGATATCGATGCTTGATGACTGCAGCTTCGGGAAAGCACGCTCATATTGCTTCCATTCCGATCCCAGTGTCTTCTTCCAATCGGTATTGGCCTTGATGCCATAGCCATAGCAAATGTGGACGGCTGTTTCGCAGTTGAGTCCTTCAGCCGCCCTTTCCAGCGCAGCGATGCCCCAATCATTCACCTCATCAAAAAAGACGTTGAATGCCGGCTCATCGAACTGGATAATATTGACGCCTGCCGCCTCCAGCTCTCTGGCTTCCTCATTGAGAATCCGGGCAAACTCCCAGGCGAGCTTTTCACGGCTCCGATAATGGTCATCATATAGCGTATCGACCATCGTCATAGGGCCAGGCAGCGCCCATTTGATCGGCTTATCGGTCTGCTGGCGCAGAAACTTGGCGTCCTCAACAAATACCGACTGCGGACGATCAACATCGCTCACCACACTCGGAACACTCGCATCATAGCGATCACGTATTCGAACGGTTTCGCGTTTCTCGAAATCAACCCCACTGAGCTGCTCGATGAACGTCGTCACAAAATGTTGGCGCGTTTGCTCGCCATCGCTGACGATATCGATGCCCGCCTGCAGCTGATCATAAAGAGACAAACGCAAGGCATCCTGCTTGCCCTCGGTCAATTCCTGATCTTTCAGTTTCCACGGCGACCAGAGCGTCTCAGGTTGTGCGAGCCATGAAGGCTTGGGCAAACTGCCCGCGGTCGAAGTGGGCAACAGAGTTTTCATGTAGAAGAACCTCGTGAGATCGACTTATCAGACTGCGCAACTTGCAGACCACTGATCAAGAATGGCCTGATATGGTTTGATGAAGTGTTCTTCAGCAAACTTCCCTTGCTCGATTGCCAATCTGCTGCGCTCTTCGCGATCATAGACAATGCGAGTAAGCGAATAATCATGATAGTTGAGGCTAGGCTTATACTGCTCCGCTGCTGCCGAATTAGCGTTGTATATCTCCGGCCGGTAAATCTTCTGGAAAGTTTCCATCGTGCTGATGGTGCTGGCCAGTTCAAGATTGGTGTAATCGCTAAGCAAATCATCGATATGGTAAAAGGCCAGTGGGGCGACGCTATTTCGCGGCATGAAATAGCGGGTTTTCATTCCCATTTTGGCAAAATACTGATCTGTCGATGAGACATCATCATTCCGGTATTCAATCCCCAATAGAGGGTGTTCATTTCCGGTACGATAATAGGTCTTACTGCTCGAAACACTCAAACAGATCACAGGTCGTTTTCTGAAATTATCCCGATAGGCATCAGAATCTAGGAAGAGCTTGAACAGGTTTCCGTGCAGATCACCAAAACCTTCCGGCACGCAAGAATTCGGGTGGTTCTTAAAGTGTTTCTGCAAAAGGACACTAAAGTCATAATCGCGGACATAAGAAGAAAAGTTATTGCCAACGATCCCGTCAATATACCCCTTGTTCTTGCCGTCGAAAATACGCGTCTGAAGCATCTCGATCAGCGGAAAAGAGTCGTTTTTGCCCGCTGCACCAATGTTCATCTCCACTGAGATGATCTTGAGTTCGACCGAATAACGCTCCCCTGTCGGATTGTCCCAATCTGCCAGCGAGTTGAAGCGATTGTCGATCATCCGCAAGGTATTGCGCAAATTCTCCTTGCGGCATTCCCCCCTCGCCAGATTAGCGAAATTGGTCGTAACACGTGTATTTTCAGCTGGTCGATAATTCTCATCGAAAGCCGTTGTCTTTATGGAAAAGGTAAAGGCGCTATCGGTCATGGCCGGGTATCCTGATGTCTGGGAGGCGCGCTGACAGGTGTTTGGCTGGAGAGGCATGGTTATACGGCCCGCAATCGGGCTGACCGGGGCTCTGCCGACCAAATAGTAACAGTCAGTGGGCCGCCGGAGAGATGCTCGACCACATTGCCGTTCAGATCGGCAGAAGCCATGAATGCGAGAACTTCCTGATCGTCAAATCCGAGCCGGGCATGCGCATGTTCGCGGCGCAACTCTTCCCTATCATGCGGTGCGACGTCGACGACGATCATCTTCCCTTTAGGTTTGAGAATACGTGCCGCCTCCGCGATCACAGCCGCCGGCCTATTCGCATAATGCAATACCTGATGCAGGATAACCGTGTCCGCAGACCCGGCAGGAAGTTCCAGAGCATTCATGTCACCCTGACGCAGTTCGGCGTTGGTGACATCCTTCTGCAACAGCTTCGCTCGCCCGAAACGTAGCATTTCGGGCGAGCGGTCGATTCCGATTATGTAATCAGCCCGGTCCGCAAGCAGATGGATCATCGTCCCCGTTCCCGTCCCGATATCGACAACTTCGCCCAGTTGATGCTCCCCGATCGCCCGGAGGGTTGCCTTGTCGACATCCTCGGTTGCGACATGGAGCGCGCGAAGCCGATCCCACTCAGCTGCATGGGCTTCGAAATAGGCTGCTGCCTGAGCAGAGCGTTCAGCGTTGATCGCCGTGAGCCGGGCCGCGTCCGCGGCAAGCCAGGGATTGTGCCCATGCACGTTCGCCCATCGGCTCAGTAGGATAAAAAGCGGGTCAACAAGCGAAGCGTCTCCGAGACGCAGGAAAACCCAGTTCCCCTCCTTACGCCGAGAAACCAAGCCGCAGTCAATCAGCGCCTTCAGATGTTTGGAAATCGTCGGCTGCCCCTGCGCAAGCGTATGAGCAAGCTCTCCAACTGATAACTCCATCTCCTGCAGAAGATAGAGAATCCGGATACGGATTGGGTCAGAAAGGGCTTGGAAAAGAACAGCGTCCTGAGTCATAATTCGTATATGCACAAATAGGAATATAGCGTCAATAGCAGTTCATAGCGAAGCGCTTCCCTTCCAAATTGGCATGGGAGAATTTCACCCTTGTCTCTCCTGGTCAGCCGCAGCAGCAGTCGCGGGGTCATTGGGATTTTTGGTCGTGGGCACGGCGAATGCTGTGGAGAATACCCTACATTATTCACCATGCAGTGGCGGCGAGAGCGATGGCGGAGAAGAAGACAGTAGGGCACCGACGGGGAGAGCCGCAAACACGCGCGATCGGGACGGCGAATGACCTGGCCCGATCTCAACGCTTACGGAAAGACACAAATCCGCGAATGCGGATTTACCCATCGGCGCGGGGGGCCGAGCGGGGCGTTGCGGGGTGTCCCCGCAGAAGGGGTAGCGGGAGACCTATGGGCTACCGGTCAGGGGAAGGCTTTCCCCTCACACTCAATTTCGTGTGGTGAGAAACGAACGGATCGTTTCTGGCGGAAATCGAAGGGCTTATGGAGGTGGAAACACCAAAGCTGGTGAATTTTGGCGACGACCAATGTGCAAAGCGGAAGATTGAAAGGTCCATATAATACTGATTTTATTGGAGATTTTGGTGCGCCGCGCCGGGTGAAGATGATAACTATGTCTACGCTACAGCCCTCTAAAAATTACGCCGAAAGCGGAGCAAAATTCGCTGAAATCGCAACAATTTTCACTCCCTCACTTCTATGGGCGCGTAAGTGCATCAGCCGAGATCCGAGGTGGCGCGATCGAAAATCGCCGGATCGCCCTGTGCGCTGGCAATCAGAATGGCACCTTCAAGGGCCGATAGAACATGGAGCGCGCGCTCATCAGAAAGCCCACCAGCAATCAAGCTTGCGATAACAGCATTGAAGAATTGCCGCACCTCATGCGCTACATCCGGCGTCAGATCGCCAACGGTGGCTCCGAGTGAGCCACACAGGCACATTTTCGCACCATCATCAAGCGCGCTGCGAAAGACGGACTTCCAGGCATTAATGACATCCTGTCCGGCAGCAATGGCATCGTCTGCGGCCTTGACAACGCGCGCATTGTAACGATGCGCAACCGCCGCCGCCAACGCGCTCTTGGTGGGGAAATGATAATGAATGCTGGCACTTTTGACACCAACATCCGCAGCAATCTCCCTGAAACTGAAACCGCTATAGCCTGCCACCCTGATACGACGCTCCGCGGCATCCATGATCGCGTCCACCGTGTCACTCACTTGGTCCATCCTTCCAGAAAATAAAATACCTATCAATTGGTAGATAGGTCTTGAAATCGCATTTAGCAAGCTGTAAATGACGACGACTAATCTATCTATCATTAGGTAAGGATATCGCAATGAACAGATTTAATGGAAAAGTCGTTGCCATTACCGGAGGCGGCTCAGGCATTGGTAAAGAAACTGCGGCACGTTTTGTTGCCGAGGGTGCCCGTGTCGCCATCAACGGTCGCAATCTCGACAAGCTCGCATCTGCGGCGCGCGACATCGACCCCAGCGGGCAAAAGGTTATCGTACTGGCAGGTGATATCTCCGATCCGGAAACCGGTGCTGCTCTGGTGGATGCAGCCGTTTCGACTTTCGGAAAGCTCGATGTACTCGTTAACAATGCAGGCGTATTCAATCCCAAGCCCTTTCTGGATCTGACCGAGAAAGACTACGACTGGTATCTCGACACCATTCTGAAGGGAAAATTCTTTACAGCCCAAGCTGCCGCCAAGGCGATGAAGGACACCGGCGGCGTAATCGTACAGACCGGATCCATGTGGGCCATCCAGGCCATTGGAGCCACGCCGTCTGCTGCTTACTCCGCCGCCAATGCTGGTGTCCATGCAATGGTGCGCAACCTCGCCATTGAGCTCGCGCCATACAAAATCCGCATCAACGCAGTAGCCCCCGCCGTTGTCGAGACCCCGGTATACAACACCTTCATGTCTGACGATCAGGTCAAGGAAGTTCTCCCGACCTTCGACGCCTTTCATCCGCTCGGTCGTAACGGCCAGCCGCAGGATGTGGCCGAGGCGATCCTTTTCCTCGCCTCCGAGCAGGCATCGTGGATCACCGGTGCCATCCTTCCCGTCGATGGCGGCGTCACCGCCGGTCACCACTAAACCGAACAAGGAGCAGAACCATGAACCACATGCAGGACTGGAATGCCTATCGTGAAGCCCTCCTCGGCCAAGTCGGTGTCTTCGCCAAGTTAAGCCCCGACGTACTTCGCGGCTTGAACACCATCGAAGGCAGCGCCACCAAGACCGGTAAGCTCGAACCGAAGATGCACGAGCTGATCGCTCTGGCCGTTGCCGTGACAACCCGGTGTGATGGCTGCATATCAATCCACGCAAAGAAGGCTGTCGAACTGGGTGCCTCACACGAAGAGATCGCCGAAGCGCTCGGCGTCGCAGTTGCGCTGAATGCGGGTGCGGCGCTCACCTATACCGCGCGTGTCTTCGACACCATCGACGCGCTGGCCCAGGCATAACACCGCCTCTCGCTGCCGGATCGGTCTGGCCGGTCCGGCAGCAGTTATGCGAACAGGGAGGCCTCAAACCGGCCCGATCTTTTAAGGAGGCGCTCATGCGCACCATTGTCGCCATTGTTGGAGGTGGGCTCGCGGGTCTCTATGCCGCGCGCTTGCTTCATACCGCCGGAATCGACTTCCAGCTGCTGGAAGCGAGGGATCGACTTGGCGGACGCATTCTCTCGCTCGATAGCGCCGGCGTGCCCTCTGCTGACGGCTTCGATCTAGGCCCCTCCTGGTTCTGGCCCGATATGCAGCCAGCCATGGGCGCTCTGGCCCGCGAGCTTGGGCTCGCTGCTTTCCCGCAGCACAGCGCGGGCGACGTCCTGTTCGAACGTATGTCGAAGGAGCCTATCCACCGCTTCCAATCGATGCGGCAAGAACCCGCTTCCATGCGGTTTTCCGGAGGGACAGGCGCATTGGTAAAAGCGCTCGCCACAACACTACCGCCAGAGAGGCTTCATCTCGGCGCGACCGTGACCAACTTGACACTCCTGGACGATGGCGTGGCCCTGACCATTGCTGGAGCAGATGCCTTAACTAAAGAGCTGATCGCCGATCATCTGATCCTTGCGCTGCCCCCACGGCTTCTGGCGCGAACCATAGCATTCGATCCGCCGGTAGAGCAATCAACAGCGTCACTTTGGCAAGGCACCGCGACATGGATGGCACCCCATGCGAAATTCTTGGCACTCTATGATCAACCGTTCTGGCGCAACGAGGGGCTCTCGGGCACGGCGCAAAGCGTGTTAGGGCCGCTTGTCGAAATTCATGATGCCACAACAGCCTCGGGTGCAGCCGCGTTGTTCGGTTTTATCGGCGTCAATGCCGATCAGCGCAGTTCCATCGGCGAAGATGCGCTTGTGCACGCCTGCTTTGCTCAACTCGGGCGATTGTTTGGGCCGGAAGCGGCACGGCCGCGTGCGACCTTGTTCAAGGATTGGGCAGCCGATCCGCTGACGGCAACGGAAGCTGATCGTGTCGGCGGTGCCCATCCGACACCAGGCAGGATGTCCTGGGTAACGGGTGCCTGGTCCAAGCGGCTGTCGCTTGGCGGCAGCGAAACCAGCGCACGCGAGCCCGGTTATCTCGCTGGCGCTGTCGATGCAGCCGAGCGCGCTGTCGCTGAAATCAGGACACGGCTCGTTGATACAAGGGAGACCATGACATGCTGAATGGAAAAACCGCACTGATCACCGGTGGCAACAGCGGGATCGGCCTTGCTACGGCAAAAAACCTTCGCGCCGAGGGTGCCCGTGTCGCAATTACAGGTACAGATGCGGACAAGCTGGAGGCCGCGCGTCAGGAAATTGGCAATGATACACTGGCAATCCGCGCCGATGTGCGCTCGATCGCCGACCTGAAGGCGATGGCAAAGACCGTGGGTACCACCTTCGGCAAGCTTGACATCCTCTTCGCCAATGCCGGGGTGGCTTACGGCACCCCGATCGACACAACCGACGAGGAAAGTTACAACCGGTTGATGGACATCAACGTCAAGGGCGTGTTTTTTACCGTCCAGTCTGTTCTACCAATCATGGCGGATGGTGGCTCGGTCATCCTCAACACGTCCTGGCTGGGACAGGTCGGCACACCGGGCCGTGCGGCGCTGTCGGCATCCAAAGCTGCCGTTCGTTCGTTCACACGGGTGCTGGCCGCTGAACTGGTCGACCGCAAGATTCGCGTCAACGCGGTCAGCCCCGGCCCGATTGACACGCCGATTCACCGCGCGCCGGGCCAGACTGAGGAGGAGTTCAGAGTTTATGCAGAGAAACTTGGGGCAAGAGTGCCCGCAGGGCGTATGGGCAAGCCCGAAGAGATCGCAGCAGCTGTAGCCTTTCTTGCGGGCGACAAGTCCAGTTACATGCTTGGTGCCGAAATTGCCGTCGATGGCGGCCTTGGGGAGATATGACAATGCTCCTGAACGACGATATAACTGTTCCAGCTGTGGTTCATGCCGCAAAGCAGGACTGGGTTGCCAGCCCCACCAAAGGTGTAGACCGGCGTATGCTATTCCGCATTGGTGACGAAAAGGCGCGTGCGACATCAATCGTGCGCTATGCGCCGGACAGCCGTTTTCCTCATCATGCTCACCCCGGCGGTGAGGAGATCTTCGTCCTAGAGGGGATCTTCAAGGACGAGACGGGTGACTTTCCGGCGGGTTCCTACATCCGTAATCCACCAGGAAGCGGCCATGCGCCGGGGTCCCAAAACGGCTGCACCATCTTCGTCAAGCTATGGCAGTTCCGACAGGATGATCAGCAACGCATTGTTCAGCGTCCCGGAGAAGGTGAGCAAACCAATTTATCCCCCGGAGTATGCGTCTCGACGGTCATCTTTGACAACGGCCATGAACAGGTCCGCCTTGAGGAGTGGGAGCCGGGTGCTCATCTTCAACTGGACAACCCGGACGGTCTTGAAATGCTCATTCTGGGAGGCAGCTTCTCCAACGGGTACGACGCATTCGGATATCAGTCTTGGTTGCGCCTTCCAGCCGGGCATCGCCTGAATGCAACGGTCGGCCCGGACGGGGCCAAGGTCTGGTTCAAAGCCGGCCTCCTGCTCCAGGACAATGTCGTGCAATTCTGAACGGAAACCTGAGGCCTGCCCGCATCGGCGCGGGTCCTGAAACGAAATCGGGACGCATCAGCAAGACCGTTCCCGACCGTGGACATATCGTGGTGTCGGCGACGAGCGACCTTACTACTAAACCTGCGCCATTTACGGCAAATTGGTGCGGCAACCGGCGGCGTTCGCAATAACAGCAAATTCAGTGGCAGTTGGCGCGCCGCACCGGGTGAACATGAGAACTATGTCTACGCTATAAGCGGATGACCGGTTTTGGGAATGCCATACCCGAGACCAAACGGCCGCTTGGAAGGCGCTTTCTCGTCGCTAATGTTGCCGCATCTGCTTTCCGAGGCCTGCCGCTCTCGGGCAGCTTGAGCAAAACGCCGCTTCCGTTGAATGTGTCTTCCGGTGCCGGTTGTCAACGTCGTTTCAGCCAAGCCTCCAGAGCCTGCCGAATCGCACGATCTGCGGC
Organism: Altericroceibacterium indicum; assembly: GCF_009828105.1. Classification (GTDB taxonomy): domain Bacteria; phylum Pseudomonadota; class Alphaproteobacteria; order Sphingomonadales; family Sphingomonadaceae; genus Altericroceibacterium; species Altericroceibacterium indicum. The sequence continues at coordinate 20,449 of NZ_WTYQ01000005.1, read as the reverse complement.
CACCGTCTGATCGAACGCCCACCAGGTGTGCGTTCCCTGCCAGAGAGCGACCATCTGCCAGCCCAGAGTATTCGCTTCCTGGGGGTCTGAAGACAGTCGTCGCCCCAGTGCTGAGACCAACGCGCGTCCCCACGCTGCGCCCCTCTCGCGAAGTCTCGGGTTCCGTATGTCTTCTCGAAGCAGAAGAAGCCCATCGGTGGCATCACGCTCGGCCGTGTCGGGAGACATCAACCGGAGTAGAAGCTTGATGGCTCCCTCAGGCGATAGATCCTCTTCGAGGTCTGCAGCCTTCGTCTCGGCATCCAACCGGTCCCACGCCTGCAGGAGGGTCGCCTCAACCAGGCGCTCACGGTTGCCGTAGCGTTGCACCAGTGTCGCCGCAGACAAGCCTGAAGCCTTCGCCGCACGCGCAAAGGTCAAACCATCGGGTCCTGTCTTCATCATTAGCTCGAACAAGGCGTCGAGAACCTGTTCATCGGGGATTGTCTTGCGTCTGGTCATTGCTAAATATAAACGTACATTCATTTATAAATCAAGGAGGCTTTGATGGCGAAGATTGTTGGGTACATAGCAACCAGTCTGGACGGCTTCATCGCAGACGAGAACGACAAACTCGACTGGCTGTTCGAATACGACGGAATGGACTTAGGCGAGCATGACTACCGCCTCTTCGTGAAGGGCATTCGCACGATCGTCATGGGTCGCGGCACCTACGACTTCATCGCGAAAGATCCAGCACCTTGGGCTTACCGCGAGCAACGGGTCATCGTTGTAACCTCACGGCCCATCGAAAATCCCAAAGGCACACTTGAGACCAGAGACAATGTTGACGATCTAATTGCCGAGCTTCGAAGGCTCGATGATGGCGATATCTGGATGCTGGGCGGGGGGTTGCTGCAGATGGCGTTCATGGAACGTGGCGCGCTCGACGAAATTGAGATCTACATCATCCCCGAGCTGCTTGGCGGTGGTCGCTCTCTTTTCCCGCCGACTGGCTTCAGATCAACCCCGAAGCTGATCAGCGCAAAGACGCTCGACAAAGGATGTGTGCGGCTGCACTACGAGCTTTCCTAGTTCAAAGCCATTCCGTTCAATGACCGGTTTTGGCGCACAGGCGACATGGCGCCGCCACGGAGATTTGTCCGCTTTCGGGTGCCAGCGATGGCAACCTTTTCGACCGAATTGAAGGCGCATACCGGACATTTAATGCCCATAGACCACGTCTGTGCAGGGTCAAAACCGACCAATCGTCCGGAAGCGATTCGAACTTTTTCACCGTCGAACGCCGTCGTTTCTACGCTTTTTCGCGCAAGGGCCATTTCACGCTCTTTGCGCGGGCGTAGTTTCGGCGATTATCGGCGGCCTTAGAGAGCAATCGGCGGAATTTGGCGCACCCGACAGGATTCGAACCTGTGACCTCTGCCTTCGGAGGGCAGCGCCTAGTTTCGATAATGGCGGAAAACTGCGGTTTCTTCTTTTCTGATACGCGGAACAATACGAGAATACAACGTGAATATCGGCTAATTTCACCGGAGATACACCGGAGCGCTTGTGGCGGCGGAAGGGACGCTTGTCTCGGCTGCGAAACGCAGATGAGCCAGCCTAACTTGGTGCCAATCCAGTTGCCGATGGCAAGTCGGAAGCCCGCCCCTGGCAAATTGATTCAACGCGCTGCACGCCATTTTAACCGTTGCAGTGCTCTGAGGGTCAGCATGAGTAATTGGTCAGTATTTTCGTGGGCTCGGGCATACGCCAAGATTGAAAAGCTCGGCGGCGTGAACGTTTGGCTCTCGGAGAAGCAGGTCAAATCGATCAGAGCCGATGATGCGCTGCCTAAAGGTGTGGTCGTCAGTCAGCACTTCCCTGAGGCTCAAATGGTGGCCAGCATTGGGAAGCGAGTATACGACGTGATCGACCATCCCATTGTGCGCGAGCATTTCGGGCCGGAGGATACGATCAAAGAGGCCTTCCTCACTGATGGCGCTGGTTTCAAGTTGGCGGATCTCTCTGTCTTTGAGGTGCGTCGGAAGCGGAAACCGAGGGGCCCCTAGCGTAACTCGCGGACACTTGAGAATAGATGCCTTTGAATATCGAGAAACGCTGAACGGATCTCCACGGTCGACCCAAGCTTCCTCTTCGCATCGTTCATACTGCCGTAGCGGCTCCGGATGAAGTGGCTGAGGCGCTGGGTGTCTAGTTCGCGGATGCCGTCTTTCACGTATGAGCCGAGGACGTAGTCGAGGAATTCGCGCATCTCTTCCTCGTATCCGCCCATCCCGTTGGCCTTCGCGGTTTCCACGCGTTCGAGGCGGGCCAAGGGCGCGAGGGTGAAACGGATGTAACCGAGCACGTCGAAGATGTCAGAGTTCGGCGCGTCGATAAGCCGGCGCATATCGGCCAGGCGCTCGCGGTCGTAGCCCATCTCCGTGAGACGTTGCAGGAAAGCGTTTCGTCGATCCGGATCGCTCCAGATCTCGCGCAGTTCGTCTTCGCTTGTGACCAGTGTGCCCAGATCGCCGAACAAGTGGTCCATGAACTCCTGTGCAGTAATTGGCCGTCCGTTGAACATATATGTGGTGGCACCGACATAGCGGATCTTGCGCTCCTTGCCGTCGGCCAGCTTCACGATGACCTTCTCGGTCGGCTCTTTCGGGTCTTCGGGGTCCTCTGGATCGTCCGCTCCATCGGGGTCGCCAGGTCTGGGACGCGGCGGCCGGGGATCTGCAGGATCTTCCGGCTCGCCATCCCATTCGGGATCGTTGAAGTGCTCGTATGCCTTCACAAAGTCGTAGATCGTGAAGAAGTCCTTCCCGTCGAAGGTGCGCGTGCCGCGGCCGATGATCTGCTTGAATTCGATCATAGACTTGATCGGGCGAAGCAGGACGATGTTGCGCACGTTGCGCGCATCGACACCGGTCGACAGCTTTTGTGAGGTCGTCAGGATGGTTGGCAGCGTCTTCTCGTTGTCCTGAAACTCGCGCAGGTGCTGCTCGCCCAGCTTGCCATCGTCGGCCGTTACCCGCTCGCAATAATGCGGGTCAGGATTGTCCTTGATCTGGTTGATGAAGTTGCGGACGCGGGCGGCGTGATCTTGGGTTGCGCAGAAAACCAGCGTCTTCTGGCGCTGGTCGATCTGGTCCATGAATTCCTGCACGCGGCTCATCTCGCGCTCGTCGATGATGAGCTTGGTGTTGAAATCGGCTTCCTTGTATTCCTTGTCCGGGTCGATCTCGCCCGCGACCACCTCGTCCTCGTCGCTGAAGGTGTAGGTGTCCATGGTGCTCGCCATCTGGCGCACCTTGAAGGGCGTTAGGAAGCCGTCGCCGATGCCTTCCTTTAGCGCATAGGTGTAAACCGGTTCGCCGAAATACTTGTAGGTATCGGCGTTGGTGTCGCGTTTGGGCGTGGCGGTCAGGCCCAGCTGCACGGCGGGCGCGAAATATTCGAGGATCGCGCGCCAGGTGCTTTCGTCCCGCGCACCGCCGCGGTGGCATTCGTCGATTACGATGAAGTCGAAGAAGTCAGGCGCGTAACCTTCAAAGGTGAATTCGGTCTCACCGTCCTTCCCGCCGGTCATGAAGGTCTGGAAGATCGTGAAGAAGATGTTGGCGTTGGTCGGCACACCGCCGCGCTTACGCACTTCCTCCGGATCGATGCGAACAAGCGCGTCGGGCGGGAAGGCGCTGAAGGCGTTGTAGGCCTGATCGGCAAGGATGTTGCGATCGGCGAGGAACAGGACGCGCGGGCGTCGGACCGGTTCGCGGCTGAGGTTCCAGCTGGACTGGAAAAGCTTCCACGCGATCTGGAAGGCGATGCTTGTCTTGCCGGTGCCGGTGGCGAGCGTCAGCAGGATGCGCTTATCACCCTTCGCAATCGCTTCGAGGACGGCGGTGATGGCGTTGTGCTGGTAATAGCGTGGCTGCCATTTGCCGCCGCCGGTCTCGAACGGCACTGCGCCGAAACGCTCGCGCCAATCATTGCCAAGCGGGAAGCAACGATGCCAGAGCTCGTCCGGCGTAGGGAAAGGTAGGTCGTGATCGCCTTCCTTACCGGTATTCATGTCTATGCCATACCAGCCGAGACCGTTGGTCGAGTAGGCGAAGCGGGTTTCGAGGCGGCGGGCATAGTCCTTCGCTTGTCCAACCCCGGCTGTGTGGCCAAGACCGGCGCGCTTGGCCTCAACAACCGCCATGTGGCGACCCTTGTAGGTCAGGACGTAATCGGCAGAGAGAGCATTGGCTCGCTCACCGCCAGCAAGGATCCGGCCAGGTGCGATCGTGTATTCGCGGGAGATCGAAGAGCCTTCGACTACGCCCCAGCCGGCATCCCGCAGGGCGGGATCGATGCGGTTGGCGCGCGTGTCGGCTTCGGTTTCCGCTTGCGGCATCTAAGCGCCTCGCTTCTTCTGGCGAGCGATATCCTCAAGAGATCGGATCATATTGTCGACACCAATTTGATAGAATTCAGCAAGATGAAATGACCAGCTATCAGATACACCCCTCTCATGCTCATGGAGTATCTTGATGATTTCATTCGCCAAGGCAATCATCGCTTCATCTGCTAGCGGGAAGTCATCCTCCACAGCCTCGGGATCAAAAAAATACTTCCTGTCCAGGTGCGCGATCACCTTGTCCCTTCGGCCCCGAATGCTCGCGATAATGTCGGAGTGAGTGGCGAGCGCGGACTTGTGCTTAAACGCTACGGCCTCGGAGAACTGACCATTCTTCCAGACAATCCTGCCGGAATTCGCTGCGCTAAAATCGAGAAACTTCTCTAGATTGCCCCAGCTGCGTTGCTTTTCCTCAAGGATCCGCGCCAAAGCCAACAGCACATCGGTTTGCATTGCCCGCGCGAAAAAATAGAGAGGGGGAGAGATTTCCCAGAGTCCATCGCCGCGCTCTCGATAATGCCGCACTACCTCCCTGAAGATGGCAAGCTTGGCTATCAGCCCTTCTTGCCCGTGCACCATCACGACGAAGCGCCTCAGTCTTTTCTCGTAATCTTCCTGCGGCGTAGGTTCAGACACCGTTACAACCGCCCTTTAAACGCCGTCGATAAAATCGAAATACGAAGATCGTTGATGTCTTCGAGAGCCTTTTCATATTGCCCAACGGCTCGGGTTGTAAGGCCCGTGAGCCGTTCAGCCTCCTCAACAATATCCTGACGAGTCGCCGCATCCGGAAACGGTATCGGGATTATGTTCAACGCCTTCTGGTTGAGCTTCGGCTGCGCCATGCCGCTTATGAACGGCTTCAGCGAGATGGACTCGAGGTAAAGTCTTACAAATTCCTGGTCGGTTCGGTCCTCGAAGCGCAGCACGTGCGCATGATTGTTCACCCAGGACTTACCGGAGATCGAGAACGCGATCGGATAGGTGCGCGCCAATAGGTTAGCCCCATCTTCCGAAACCAAAAGCAGATCCTCGTCGAAGATGTAATCTGCCACGTGATCGACTACGCCTGAGGCTCCGTAGTAGGGCACGGAACCTGCGACGCGATCGCTTTTCGTGATGGGGACCCGCTGCCGATCCAGATTTTCGCTGATATCAGGCAAGCCTACCTGCTGCCAATCCCCGCCTCGACGTTCGAAAATCAGCGCGAGCCAATTCTCGAGCACCTCTTCCGCATCGGCCAAGTTGGCTTCGGCGTTGGCACGGGCGCGGTCGAGGGCGGCGAAGGCCTGATCCAGCACCGCAACAATCCGCTCCTGTTCCTCTATGGGAGGGAGTGGGACTTCTAGGTTCGAAATGTGCCTGTAGTGCCGCGCATAACCCAAGGATGGAAACGGATTCGCCTCCAGAAAATACTTTAGGAAACGGGCATCTAAGAATTGTTTCGGCTTGAGCAGCTTGACGCCATCAGCGCCCACCACAAAGTCAAAATCGATTAGTTTGAGAACTTGGGTGTGGTCGCCGAATACGACCAACGGTTCGGAGACCTTCACTGCATCGGCTTCGTTTTCCCAATAGCCATTAATGAAGTCTGCTTCTTGTGAAACGATTGGAACTGGGCCGCTCGCAAGGAACGATTTGCGAGGGATCTTGGCGGGCACTGAGACCTTTTCAATGCATGCCGATAATGGACGGCCCTCCCAACTCACAGCATCCCCCGAATGTCTTCGAGTATCTGAGCGGTTTCGGCATCACGCGCCAGCATCGCCTCGATAATCTCCGCCGGTTCGCGCAAGGGCGCTTCCTCTGGCGCATTGGGATTGCGCAAAGACAGATCAAACGTCTCCTGATCCAGCGCATCGACGGCTACCGACCAGCTTTTTGCGCTATCGGCCTTAGTCGCCTGCAGTTCGACAAAATCCTTCAGATCGTCGTCATTGAGCGGGTTGGTCTTGCCAAGCGAACGGCCGGGATCGAGCTGGTAATACCAGATCTTCTTCGTCGGCGTTCCCTTGTCGAAGAACAGCACTACCGTCTTCACACCAGCGCCCTGGAACGTGCCTCCGGGGCAATCAAGCACCGTGTGAAGATTGCAGTTCGCCAGCAGTTCCTTGCGCAGCTCCACGCTGGCATTGTCGGTGTTGCTAAGGAAGGTGTTCTTGATCACCACCGCGCCACGCCCGTGAGAGAAGCGTCCCTCCGCCTTCAGCTTGCGGATGAAATGCTGCAGGAACAGGTAAGCCGTCTCGCCGGACTTGATCGGGAAGTTCTGCTGCACCTCCCGCCGCTCGCCCCCACCAAAAGGTGGATTGGCAAGCACGATATCATGACGGTCGGCCTGTTGGATATCCATCACGTTCTCGGTGAGCGTGTTGGCGTGGCGGATCGTCGGCGCCTCGATCCCATGGAGGATCATGTTCATCACGCCCAGCACATAGGCTAGCGACTTCTTCTCTTGCCCGTAGAAGGTGCGGCGCTGGAGTGTTTCCCATTCCTCGCCGGACAGGTCCGGACGGCGCAAATAATCCCACGCCTCGCACAGGAACCCCGCCGATCCGCAGGCGCCATCGTAGATCGTCTCGCCGATCTTGGGATCGACAACCTTAATCATCGCCCGGATTAACGGGCGCGGCGTGTAATACTCGCCGCCATTGCGCCCGGCATTGCCCATCCGCTTGATGCGGGTTTCGTAAAGGTCCGACAGCTCATGCTTGGCATCGGTGCTGCCGAAATCAAGCGTGTCGACGATGTCGATCACTTCGCGCAGCGAATAGCCGGAGCGGAACCGGTTCGCGAGCTCGGAGAAGATCTCGCCCACCTTATATTCCAGCGTATCCACATCAGCATCGCTGGCGTTGAACGTCTTCAGGTAAGGAAACAGCTTGCCGTTGACGAAGTCGATCAGGTCCTGCCCGGTCTTCGCAGCATTGTGGTCGAGCTTGCCGTCCTTGTCCTTCGGCGCGGCCCAGGTCTGCCAGCGATAGGCCTCCTCGAGAATCGGCGTGTAGTCGCGGCCTTCCAGCTCGGCCTGGTCCTGCCGCTCCTGCTCGAGATCGTCGAGATACTTGAGGAACAGCAGCCAGCTGGTCTGTTCAGCGTAATCCAGTTCCGACGACAGGCCCTCGTCATTGCGCATGGCCCGGTCGATATTGTTGAAAGCGTTCTCGAACATTGATGCCCCTTGTGTCACGCAACTGACTATTCGGATTGCCTGAATCGGGCAAGCGATAGGCGCGAATTGCGTCGTTTCCTGCGATCACGACACCCGATATACTCTGAGATGATATTTTTTTCGCAACCCTATTGCAAAGCCTGTCGAGCCTGCTATTGCTTTCTTATAGCAACCCAAACGCAATGGATTAGCAATATGATGACAAGGCACGCCGCCCATCGCAGTCAGCAGCGCAGCATTCCACCACTCGCTGTAGAACTCTTCGAGCGATACGGCGCTTGGTCCCGTCATGACGGAGCTGATGTGCTCTTTATGGACAAGCAGGCACGCAAGCGCATTGCTCGCGACTTCGGCGGGGCAAGAGCCCTTCGATACGTGGAGCCACTGCTCAACAAATACGCCGTGGTCGAGAATGGCCGGGTCATCACCCTCGCACACCGCAGCAAGCGCCTGAAGCGCTGAACGCAACCAAAATCATTGGAGATTGCCATCGTGGCCACCATTATCACCCGCACCAATCCGAAGACTGGCAAGACCGAGCGCCCCTATCGCGACAAGCAAGGCCACTTCGTCCTTGGTGACCCCGCTTTCGGAAGCGAACTGCATCACCGCAAGAACGCTGTCCTGACGACCGAATATGATGAGGCCCTGCGCCTCGTGCGCAAAGGCTTCTCAATACGCATGTCCGCAGGTGATGGCACTCCTCCGTCGTTAATCAGTGCCGGGAAGCTGACACTTACCGAGGTTAATGCGCCCTCTGCTGGCGACATTCCGGCTGAAGGTCCCCAGACGCCGTTCTCGCGTGACGATGTTATGCAGGACCTGCGCAAGGCCTTGGTCGCGGAGGCAGCAATGATCGCCCACTGGGGAAGCTACGAAGCGGCCGAAGCCTTTCTGGGGTTTCCCTCATCCGACAACGCAGGCGAACCATACGACGACGCAGATCCTTCGCAGGTCGATCTCTCGCGTTTCCGTTCTACCCCATTGATCGAGGCAAGCTACGACTGGGCGTTCCAGACCGGCAAGCCTGAGGCATTCCGTCCGGAATCGTGGGACGACCTCGGCTCCCTTATGGATGGCGCGTCCGCCGGGACTGTCAGCACAACGTCACCCATGGGTAACGCTGAGAGTCCCTTACGAGTCACCATCGGCACTGCGTTCGCTCGCTGGAAATTCGAGTTCGAAACCTGGCTTCCGTTGTCGGTTCGCGAACTTGCATACCTAGCCCAGATGAATGAAGTCGCGGCCCGCAACGCCTTGGCCAAAGCTGGCATCAAGGGGCGCGGCGGTATTGAGAACGACGTGGCCCGTTCTTGGCTGGCCGAGCGCCAGAAATTCGTCCCCACCCGGACCGAATTGCTGCCATTGACGAGCTAGAATTTCTTGCTGATCGAATGGCAACCGCCATACCAAGCGCAGCGGGCGGCGTGTCGCACCTGTCGCAGGTGCTGCTCCGGATGGGTGTGCCGTTCGACCTAGTAGCGGCAAAGCCGGGCGTGCGGCGACCCGTCAGCGCGGGCGCATGGCAAAACCTGCGGGATCACGTCGAACTCGACTGTCTGCTGCTGTCCATTGCAAAGCTCGGATGGTTGGTCGCGCAAGGCAAGGACTGCCTGAGGCTTGAGCCTGCCATCGTTGGGCTGATCGAAGGGTTCCTGCGTCGGCGCCCAGACCATTCGCTAAGCAACGAACTGCGGACCTATTCTAATCGGTTGCAACAGGAGCTTGCCAGCGGGTTCGACATCGCAGCCTAAATCACGCCTCAGAATGCGCCGGACCGACGTAATTCAAGCAGTGTCGGTCCGGCACTTTAAGTATCATCCCGCGTTTAAGACTTCAGCCCTTGTGCTATTCGGGCTCGGAGGTCAGATCCCACCCGTTTAAACCCCAGTAGTCTCGCGGTAGCACGAATAAGATCATCAGCTTCAGCGCCCGCATTGTCCGCCAGCGCGATTTTCAAAGCCGCACGGATTTCAAGCAGCGAGATCGACTCTGCTTTGAGCGTGGCGCCGGCTTCATCAGTCCGGTCTCGCACCGGCGTCTCATCACGCTGCGCCCGCGTAAAATAGAAGCCATCATCATAGAGTATCGAACCGCTGCTTTTGAGGGTCTGTAGCGCATCGAGCGCTACAGACTGGATGCGCCTGCCTGCACGTTCGCGACCGTAACAAGACGATATTCTTCGTGCTGTCTCTTCTGCAGAAATCGGCCCCTCGAATTCTACAACCTTCAATGCCAATTCGCGCAATTCATAAGGATGAGCCTCATGCGGTTCACAGTTCGATGCGATGGGGAAGTATGCCCGCTCATACCTAGGCATTTGTCGCTCTTCCACTTCGGGAAGTGGCGCGACAGGCTTGTCATGAGTCGGGGTCGGTGCAGCTTCGGGCTTCTCGATAGTCTTCGGAGGTGAACCGTTCTCTTGGTCTCGCTTGGCGCTTTCCAATGCTTCGCGGAGACGCTTGATTTCACGTTCGCGATTATAAAACCAGTCGGTGCTCCATATCCTATGGAAGCGCCATCCCAGATGCTCCAGCACGCTTTGACGGAGGCGATCGCGCTCGCGTGCCCACAGGGCCGAATGGTATGTGGCTCCGTCGCACTCAACCGCCAGCAAATAACTCCCCGGTCTGTCGGGATGGCGGATGCCCAAATCAATCTTGAAGCCTGCTGATCCCACCTGTGGATCTGCAAGGAAACCGAAGGACCGTATGGTGTCCGCGACATCCTCCTCAAAGGGGGTGTCGGCTTCCTCGCCAGTCGGCATATGCTCAACGAGCTGGCGGTGCTTCGCAAATTCGAGGAAACGTTTGAGAACGCGCGGCCCTTCCCGTGAAGCGCGACTTACATCAAGTTCGCCCGGGTCGAAGGAAGCGAAGATTTCACACCTAAGCCTAGCCCGCGTGAAAAGCACATTGAGACGACGTTCGCCGCCTTCGGAGTTAACTGGCCCGAAGCTCGCGCCGATCATTCTCCCGCCAGGTTCGGTCGGGCCATAGCCGACGCTGATGAAAATCACGTCGCGCTCGTCGCCCTGAACGTTCTCGATATTCTTGACGAAGACATCCTCAGCGCCGCCTTCGCGGAGAAAATCGTCAAGAATGGCGTCCTTGCGACGAGCAAGCTCAAGGAGTTCGGTGATCGTGTTCTTTTGCGTTGCAGAGAACGTAACTATTCCCAGTGACTGGTCCGGCATCGTCCGTGCGTGATTTGCAACGGCCTCCACCAGAGCTTCGCCCTCCAGTCGATTATCGCGACGACCACCCTTGTCATATGCGCCTGGCACCTGGGTGAAAACGAGGCCGTAAGCTGGGTCTTTCTCCAATGGCGATGGTGGGAGTATCAAGCGGTCCGCGTAGAATTCTCGGTTTGACACGCGAATGAGCGATGGATCCCGCGATCGATAGTGCCATTCGAGCAGGCGGGCACCGAGGCCCCGCGCCTCGCACAGGGTCAATATGCTTTCCAGCTCTGCCAGCTGGGCAGCGCCACCAAGCAAATCCTCGTCTTCGCGCTGTTCATCGTCGTCTTCATCTTGGTTGGCACTGGTGAGACGGTCGAAGAAGGACGTCGGTGGGAGCTGTTTTTGATCGCCGACAACAACGATCTGGCTAGCACGGGCGATCGCACCGAGCGCATCCTCGGGGCGCACCTGACTGGCTTCATCGATCAGCAATAGGTCGAAAGAAAGCGTCCCTGGCGTCAGATATTGCGCTACCGAGATAGGGCTCATCAACAGCACCGGTTTTATCCGCTGGATGGCATTCGGTGCCTCCGAAAACAGGCGACGAAGCGCTTTGTGGCCACGTTTCTTCCCCATTTCGCCGCGCAACACCTTCATTTCTCCCAACGCACCGCGCGGCAGCTGCCCAAGATGGTTGGCGACGATATGCGTTACATTGTCCCGCAGATGCTGTTTCTCGAGTTTGGTGAAGTCTGCGACCAGGAGGTTGCGATCGACGCTGCTGAGGTCCCGCAATGCCGGTTCGGCGCCGAGTCCACGTTCCCAAATCGCTTCCGCCCTTGCAAATTTGAGTTCAACGACAGCTGCATCGGCATCGCATTCACCGGACGCCATACGATCGGCGAGAGAGCCAATGCCGGCGGCGTCCGCCTTTGCGCGAGCATCAACGAGGGTGGCCCACTCTGGATATCGTTCTATCGCCTCCGACATCCTTGCCAGAGCGCCGGTGATCTCGGCTAGTTGCGCATCGTCCCATCCTTCTTCGAAACGGTCATCAGCTATCCCGAGTCGATCGCGCACAAGCGCGACTGATGTCCGTGCCGGGCCAGCCAACCGTTTGATCTCATCGGCCCAGTTTTCGCGCTCCCCAGCTAAAGCAGTGGAGACGAGGAATTCGGGTTCGGCATCAAGATCGGCATTGGCTGACGACACTCGCGCGGCCCATGCCTGGACAGCCTCGATGCCCTCCCAATCGGTCCGCTCGCCGCGCCAATTTTCGCCAAGCGTAGTCCGACAAAATTCCTCCTCTTGGCCCCATTCGTTGCGCAGGCGGGAGACTTGCAACAGGCTATCCACCAGCTCCACACGCTCATCCGCGAATTTCGGCAACTGATCAGTTAGCAAACCCGCAAGTTCACGCGACGCATTGCGGTAGGCACTGCCCCAGCGAGCGAAGAATGATGTTGTCCCTGCGATAAGCGGGGCACGAAGGTGCGCCACATCAACCGTGAAGGCGTGATCGATAAAGTAAGCACTGGCCGCATCGCGTTCTTCGCGCCACCGGCGACCAGATGCGAGAGCTTGAGACAGGCGGTCCATATCGCGGCATTGCAGAAGCTCTTTGGCAAGATTGCCTTCGCCCTCGTTCAAACCGGAAAGCGCACGCAGAAGTTCTTCGACCGGCGCGACCAGGTCGAACCAGCCGCCTTCAGCCAGCCCGAGAGAATCCAAAGCGACATTAAGGGCATTATCAAGGGCCGTTACCGCTTCCCGTGCCTCATCCAGCATCGACCGCAATCTTGCTTGATCGACCGGCTGAAGCTGTGTCACGGTTACTGACCGAAACGGATGCTTGGCGGGATCACCAGCCTCTTTCAACGCGGCACCATAAAGCTTGAGTGCATCCACCGCCTGGTTTTCGGCAGCTCGATCCATTTCAGCCAGGCTATCTGCAGCGAAAGTCGGCGGAGGAGCATTCAAACCCATGAAGCGCGCTTGGCGACCCAGCATCCCGAACGCAGTTTCGCCTGTGTCGCCGATAGGCGAATGGAGAGCCTTGGTAATAGCGTTGAGCTTGTCTCGGCTATGCTGCAGCGCTTCTGGCCTTGCGGGAATTGCAGGCACGGCGGCACCTGCGTTGAGGGTTCGCTTCAGCTCCTCGAGCACCTGGCGTTTGTTCGCGCTACGGGAATGCAATTCAAGACAGATGTCTGCCAAGCCGACTTTCACCAACCGATCGTGCACGACCTCCAGTGCGGCCATTTTTTCGGCCACGAACAGGACCGTCTTCCCTTCCTGCGCAGCAGCGGCGATGATGTTGGCGATGGTCTGGCTCTTGCCCGTGCCCGGCGGTCCTTGCACCACGAGGTTACGACCAGACCGGGCCTCTTCGATTACCCGGGCCTGACTCGCATCAGCGTCGACAACGTGAAAGATTTTTTCAGGCGGCAAGACATCATCAAGCTTGTCCTCTTCGCCAAAAATTGCGTCGTCGTCGCCCTCGAAACCTTCGTAAAGAAGGCCTTTGACGAGCTCGTGGGTTTCCAGCGCGCTATCGGGCCATACATCGATATCAAGGTCGCGATACATGAGCAGTTTCGAGAACGAGAAGAAGCCCAGTTGAATGGCATCACGGTCGATTTCCCAGCGATCACGTTCATCGACAATTTCGTCGACTTGGTCGAAGTATTGCGATGGCTGCCAGTCCTCTCCGAATTCAAGTTCGGGAAGAACCAACCCGAAATCGTCTTGCCATCGCTGCTGGAGAGGAAGGTTCGTGATGAGATCCTCACCGCGCATGCGAATGTCGTAAGTTGAAGTGCGCTGGTTGCGGATAAGCTCCACCGGGAGCAGAACTAGGGGCGCCTCTCGGCGAATGTCAGATTTTTCATCTTCAAACCAGGAGACGAAGCCGAGGGCCAGGTAGAGAATGTTTACCCCTTGCTCCTCCTCGGCCGTGCGCGCATCCCGCGCGATCTTCAGGAGCTTTTTGGCAAGTGCGTCCGGCCCTAGCGGGCTTTCCAGCAAGTTGTCGGTGTAGCGGTTATCGTCGAAGGTCTCCGCGTTAGCAGTATCGTCTGCGAGCAGGATCTCACCTTGCTCGTGCTTGTCCTTGCCAAGGGCGCGAAAGCGCATCGTTTTGCCACTTGCAAGGATGGCATAGACGTCATCTGAGCGTTCATTGATGATGTTGACGACCGCGCCGCGGGTGTTGGCTCTGTTGACGTGCACTAGCCTGTTGCGCGTTCCAGTTTCCACCAGGCGACGTCGCGTTTCGTCAAAAAGCTTACGCACCTGTGGACTGGCTTCGATATTCAATCTGATTCTCCCCGGCCTGTGTCGCCAAACTATTGACTTATCGTATCGTAAAGCAAGCGGGGTCACTCATCACGATGAGGGAAATCTAGTCGTTTGATGCCGGCACGAGTATTTCGAAGTCCAAGAAGGTCTCTGGCGGGACAACACCGAAATATGTCCGCTTCCGGGTCGTTCAGGGCGATCCTCGAAGTCGGACATTGGGGTGGAAATCGGTCAATCGATGCCCGCGATTAGAACGACAGCTTCTGGGCCGGTTGCAGATTGTCAGCTTACGAGAAGCAAACTGGCCATAGCAGCCGCAATCAGACATTCGCTCGTTGCCATAGTCTGATGCGAAGTCTTTGAACTTGCATCGATGGTCCACTCCATGGTCTATGCGTCGAGCGGCGGGGGATAATCAATCGACGCGTCGGCGCTAATGTCTCGCTAGTCTACAGCGGGCGGTCTCTTCCGTTAGGGGAATATTGATGGCACTGCCACCCGCAGCGACGATTTCGGTTCGTGCCACTCTCGCAATGCTTGACGATGAGAAGCGCGAAATCGCAGACGGTGTTGCCAATGATCAATATGTCTTCTGGCTTGGATCAGGGATTTCTCGCGAGCGGATGCCGGACTTGCGCGATCTGGCGAAACGCGTCCTCGGCACCTTACAGGGTCTGATCGTTGCGGGAGATCCCGATTGCCGGTTCCGCAAGGCGTTGAATGCGGTAGTCGTCTTGGCTCAGCCCAGCCCGGATGAATGGGCACGTATCGACTTTGACCAAGAGCCAGCGTCATGGCCAGACTATGAGGCCCTCGCGGCCCGGCTCGTCAATAACTATTCGCGAATGCTGAATGTCACCGTCGACGGTGAGCAACCGGATTTCCTATTATGGAATGTGCTGGATGCGGCGCATGTATATGCGGATCCTGCAACTGAGCCCGATGCCGAGCATCTCTGTCTGGCGGCATTGGCCATCGAAGGCGTAGCGTCGGAAATGCCGACGGCAAATTGGGACAATCTCATCGAGCGGGCGATGCAGAGCCTCGCTGGCGCTCAACCTGTGCTTCGCGTCGTGGTCGCACCCAATGATGTCCGGTGGAACCGACTTCGCGCGAACCTTTACAAGTTTCATGGGTGTGCCCAGGCGGCGCTCGACGATCAAGGCCAGTTCCGCGGCCTGCTCGTCGCCCGATCGAGCCAAATCAATGGCTGGGCAGCGCAGAATCCTGTCATGGCACCTTTCCTGATCAATTTTATAGTGACTCGCCCAACCTTGATGCTTGGCTTGTCCGCGCAGGACTCGAATATCCAAGGTCTTTTTGCGACGGCCCAGGCGACCATGGCTTGGCCTTGGCCGTCGCACCCTCCAGCCTACGCCTTTTCGGAAAATGCGCTGGGCGCCGACCAGGAAGGCCTGCTTCAGAACGTCTATCATCAGGATTTTTCGCCCTCGAACCGGCCACAAATGGAAAAGGAAGCGCTGGTTCAAGCCTATGCCAAGCCCTTGTTGCTGGCGCTCTACCTTTACGTCGTGACCGCCAAGCTCAAGGAACTGATTGGTATTGGGGCTCCGGGCTTAACGCAGAACGATCGCCGCATGCTCCACGATGGGCTCGAGCATGCCCGCAATTTCGTGGCCGATAGTGTCAGCCCAGACGCAGAAATTGTAGGCGAAATGTTCGCGCAATTTGGACGGGCTGTCGCAATGCTACGCAACGGAGGCCTGCCCGATCCGGCCAACGGAATCTATTCGCCTATCACCACCGAACCGCTTCATCGCATGCCCGCCGATATGACTTTGTCCGGTAGCGGCATTTGTCAGTTCGCAATCGCATCCGCTTTGATTGGCCTAGGCCTCGCGCGGGGCTTATGGACGGCGGCCAAAGCGGACCTAGCCGACGATACCTCTGGTGCCTTTGTGCTGGATGGTCGCAGTGGCCCGGCAAAATTCTTCTTTGCTGCCAGCGCCCAGGCGGCGATCCGCCTCAACACGAACGGCCTCATCGCGGACAATGACGATGCGGTTATCATCCATAGTCACGAGAATCCGCCTCCAATGCCGCGCTATCCACGTCGCGCGCCTGGGCGCACCGGGCTTGCGAAAGTCCGTGATGTTAGCATTGAAACTCTAATGGGTGACGGAACCGACGTCGAGGACTTGCTCGCGCGATTTCGCAGTCGGGTGGCGTTATGACGATGGGCTTACCCGCCGAACGCGTCGCCGCGCTTTTGGTCGAGGCGGGCTATCGCCGGATCGACTTGCCACTGGAGATGGCCGGCCTGACCTTTGATATTGCGGGTGCATTCGTAGGTGTTGGACACTCAGCAGACCTAGTCTTGATCGGCGACATGGCAGCCGATGGAGAGAGGAAGGTAGTTCAACAGGTCGAGGGCATAGCGCGCGCCTTGGATGTCATGCGCTCGCATCGGCCTCTTAGCACGATAATCGTAGGACCGCGCCCGATTGGAAAGGCGCTTGAGGCTCTCGCACAGGTCGGGCGCATTTTGTCGGTCGACGAAGCGCTCGATCCAGCCGAACTTCGCGATCAACTCGCTGTTCTCCTCCCTCTCGAACTTCCTGCTACCCTATTGGCGAACCGGGATTTGGGCGGGGAAGATGCGTTCGCCCTTCCTGATGACCCGCTCGCGGGAGCCCTGATGGAGGCATCGAATTTTGGCGAGGAAGCGGTCCGCGAATGCTTCCACAATGCGCTGATTGCTGCGCTCGCCAATAATGGGAATTACGAAGGCGGAGATACAGATGGACTTGGGGAGGTTGATGGATGATGCGTCTGAAATCACTCTACGTGAAGGATTTTCGGAGCATAGATGGCGAGGTCAATGTTTCGCTCGATGCCCCAATTGTTCTGATCCATGGGCCAAACGGGGCAGGCAAGACGAGCTTGCTATCTGCTATCGAGCTAGCGCTGACCGGCACCGTCCCGTCGCTGTCGCGCGCCGAGCCCGACTATCTGGCCTACTTGCCCCACAAAGGCCGGCCCTTCGGTGAAGTCCGGTTGGAGGCAGCCGGAAGCGATGGGGCGCCGCTGCAGTCCAATCTGCAAGTCACAACCACAGGCGTCACCGGGAACGCACTGCTAGGCGAGGGCGATGCGGGTTTCTTCAGCGAACGGAGCTATCTTGCTCAATCCACGCTAGGACGCCTCCTTGAGATTTATCAGCACGCAGACAAAAAGAGCGATTCTCCGCTTACCAAATTCGTTAAGGAACTACTCGGTCTCGATCGGATGGAGGCGCTGATCGGGGGCTTGCACAGCGCGGGCAATATCGCTCGTCTGAAAGTGCCGGTGCCTGTATACGGAGAATTCCGGGACCAGATTTCTGAGGATGTTGCTGAACTTCAGCGGTTGCGCGACGAAATGGCGCAAGACGAGGCTGCGTTACGAACCGGAACCGAAACTCTTCGGATCCGGTTAGCTGAGATAGATCCGCAGCTTAAGGATTTGGAGCCTGCAGAAGCCAAGAGGCGCCTTGACCAAGTCTCCGAAGACAACAACCTGGCTGCGCTAGTTCGTCTGCGCCGCGAACTCGAAGTATCGGAGGCAAGTTGGCAATCGGCGACATCACAAAATGCAGCTCTCGACAAACGCAAGGATATCGAGGCTACAAACCAAGCCGATCGCAGCGCGTTGGACAAGTGGCTTGTTGAACACGGCCAAGTATTGGAGGCTTTGCTGGGGCGCGCAGCCGGCTTTTTTAACGATATCACTCTTTCGAGCGAGTCTGGCTACGCGGAGCGCGCGAGGGCTTTAACAGCGCGCATTGCGCAGGATCGCGAACGCGTTGAGGGGGTTCTCGCAGCCCACGAAGTCGCGTTGTTGAAGCGCAGCGGCCTCGAACGCCAGCTTACGGAGGCGCGAACTCGTCTTCAACGGCTCGACCATGAGCTTGCTGCGGTTTCGAACGCAAATGAAGCGTTCGGTCGAGGGCTGTCGGACCTCATGACGCACGTCGAAGGGGACATCTGCCCGGTCTGTGATCGCGACTATTCCGAGGTGTCGGATACGCCGCTTTCGGCTCATGTCGCCGCCAAGGTCGCAGTGATGATCGAACAGGCAGGACGGCTTCAGTCACTTCTCAGCTCACGCGGCAGCACTCAGACCGAAGTATCACGCCTCGATCGCGAGCTTCAGGCGGCGGCTAGCGGTATGGTTTTGGATGCTGAGCTAACCGCCTTGAAGAAGCGCTCGGTGGATTTGACCGAGGTTGAGCGTCAACTTGGCGATGCTACAGTAAGGCTTACAGAAGGCGACCGCTATGTGGACGCTGCGAACCGATCTGCCCGAGCACTGGCAGCCGCACAGAAAAGTGATCAGACCGCCATCGTTCTTCGCAACAGTGTCGAGGATCTGGCGCGCCGCCTCGACCTGGATTTCGAGTCCTATATCTCAACCGAACAGTTGCTGGCATCGCTCAGCACGACGATCCAACAACAGGAAGCAGTGCTGACCGCCCGTCAAACTGCACGACTTGACGCAATTGAATCGGCACAGTTCCTTGTCATCTTGGCCGAAAAGCAAAGCACGCTGGCAGCGAAGATTGACAATCTTGAGGCGGAACTCCGAGGGCGCAAGGAGCGCAAAGAGCAGGCGGATTCCATCATCGAGGTCGCAAAGGATATAACGCGCAGAACCCGCGAGGCGCGCGGACGCGTCGTGCGGCGTGTCTTCAACGATGAATTGAATACGGTTTGGCGCGATCTCTTCGTGCGGCTCGCCCCGGAAGAGCCCTTCATCCCTGCATTTGCGATCCCCGAATCGCCCAATGCTGATGTCGAGGCTGTGCTTGAAACCCATCATCGCCGAGGCGGAAAAGGTGGCAATCCCCGAGCCATGCTAAGCGCTGGGAATCTCAACACTGCGGCATTGACCCTTTTTCTGGCACTTCATCTGTCGGTCAAGCCGAGGCTGCCTTGGCTGGTCATAGACGATCCCGTGCAGAGCATGGACGAAGTGCATATTGCGCAGTTCGCGGCGTTGCTACGGACCTTGTCCAAGCAAATGCAGCGACAGGTTATCGTCGCTGTTCACGAGCGGTCGCTCTTCGATTATCTTGCTTTGGAACTGAGTCCGGCCTTCGAAGGAGATCGCCTCAACATCGTCGAACTCGGGCGGAATGCCATGGGCGAAACCACTAGTCGTTGGGACTCTCGCCTTTTTGTCCCCGACCGCGCGATCGCGGCATGACGCAACTGGCGCACAAATGACAGAGAATCGTAGATGGCTGAATTATCCTTAGGCAGACCGCTTGAGCCACCTCGCCGAGAGAGTTGAACAAATGGCAGGGTTACAGACTCAGCCGGTGAGCCTTCGAGCGACCGGTATGGGGCGCAAAACGGACATCTAACCAGCCTTCATACGAGTTAAAGGCTAACCGATTGATCGTTTATGAACGAATTTTATCAGTTGCGATGAATGACACGTCTGCTGCAAGCGTATGCGAGGACTTCCTTCTCAGCTGGTATAACGTCCGAGCGTGGGGCGGCTGGGCTCCGCAGACGATCGCGCATCTTGATCGCGCAAATGCGACAGCTATTCTTGCACTGCTGGCGTCGATAAAAGAGGCGACCTGGTATCCTAATTCTAAGGATATCGACCGCCTAGGCGGCGTGGACAAATTGGTTGACGTTGCGATGGCGGGTTGATTCAAGGCTGCCTTTTGGAGGCGGGCTTGAGTCGGGGTGATCTTACCGAAGCAGAATGGCGTGTTTTGAAGGGGTTGCTTCCGATTGATGCGTCGAACCGTGGGCGCGGACGACGTCCTGAAGAGAACCGTGCGATCATCAACGGCATTCTCTGGCGACTTCGCTGCGGCACACCCTGGCGCGACGTTCCGCCAAAATACGGCAACTGGAACACGATCTATCGGCGGTTCAGGCGATGGAGCGATGCCGGGGTTTGGGAGGCCGTGTCGGTTACACTGGCCGAGATCATGGCGGACAGCGGCCACTACAGCATCGACAGCACTACGGTTCGCGCCCATGTTTCGGCGGCGGGCGGAAAAGGGGGACTCGTCGAAGAGCTCTTGGCCGCTCGCGGGGCGGGTTCACCAGTAAACTTCACTGTCTGGCTGATGGACGAGGGCGACCGCTCGCCCTCCACCTGACAGTCGGCGAAGCCGCTGATTGCAAGGCCTATGACGCCCTGATCGCTATGGCAGACCAAACACCCAAGGCGCTACTGGCTGATAAGGGATACGATGCCGACGCCATTCGCGCCGATCTTGCCGAACGCGGTATCGAGGCCGTCATTCCCGGACGATCAAACCGCCGTGTGCCGATCGAGCACGACAGGAAACTCTACAAGCAGCGCAACCAGATCGAGCGCTTCTTCGGACGCCTCAAGATCAACCGCGCCATCGCGACACGCTATGATCAACTCG
>NZ_WTYQ01000004.1 GCF_009828105.1 Altericroceibacterium indicum | reverse complement strand
CCCGACAAGGAATTTCGCTACCTTAGGACCGTTATAGTTACGGCCGCCGTTTACTGGGGCTTCAATTCGGAGCTTGCACTCCTCCTCTTAACCTTCCAGCACCGGGCAGGCGTCAGACCCTATACGTCGTCTTGAAGCCGACTTAGCAGAGTCCTGTGTTTTTGATAAACAGTCGCTACCCCCTGGCCTGTGCCCCCTGCCAAAAGTTGCCTTAAGACAGGGCCTCCTTCTTCCGAAGGTACGGAGGCAATTTGCCGAGTTCCTTCAGGATACTTCTCTCAAGCGCCTTGGTATACTCTACCTGACCACCTGTGTCGGTTTCGGGTACGGTCTATATGAAGAGGCTATTTCCTGGGACTATTTGGCTGCCCGATCAATCCGTTAAGATCGAACAACTTCCACAATCCGTCACACATCTTCAGGCCCACGAATATTAACGTGGTTCCCATCGACTACCCCCTTCGGGCTCGTCTTAGGGGCCGGCTCACCCTACGCTGATTAGCATTGCGTAGGAACCCTTGGTCTTTCGGCGAGAGGGCATCTCACCCTCTTTATCGCTACTCATGTCAGCATTCGCACTTCCGATACGTCCACCCTCGGTTACCCTTGAGCTTCACTCGCTTACGGAACGCTCCGCTACCGCTCAGAATAAATTCTGAACCCTAAGCTTCGGTGCATCACTTTAGCCCCGATACATTTTCGCCGCAGGAACCCTTATTTAGACCAGTGAGCTGTTACGCTTTCTTTAAAGGATGGCTGCTTCTAAGCCAACCTCCTGGTTGTTTTGGGATTCCCACATGCTTTCCCACTTAGTGATGACTTGGGGACCTTAGCTGTAGGTTAGGGCTGTTTCCCTTTTGACGACGGACCTTAGCACCCGCCGTCTGTCTGCCGGATAAGACTCGTTGGTATTCGGAGTTTGGTTAGGTTTGGTAGATCTCGCGACCCCCTAGCCCATCCAGTGCTCTACCCCCAACGGCATACATCCGACGCTCTACCTCAATAGATTTCGCGGAGAACCAGCTATTTCCCGGCTTGATTGGCCTTTCACCCCTAAGCACAACTCATCCGATAATTTTTCAACATTAAACGGTTCGGACCTCCAGTGCGTGTTACCGCACCTTCATCCTGGTCATGCATAGATCGCCGGGTTTCGGGTCTAATCCAACATACTCTGTCGCCCTATTCAGACTCGCTTTCGCTGCGCCTACACCTATCGGCTTAAGCTTGCATGGTAGATTAAGTCACTGACCCATTATGCAAGAGGTACGCTGTCACCCCCTAAAGAGGCTCCAACTGCTTGTAAGCATTCGGTTTCAGGTACTGTTTCACTCCCCTAATCGGGGTGCTTTTCACCTTTCCCTCACGGTACTAGTTCACTATCGGTCATGTACGAGTATTTAGGCTTGGAGGGTGGTCCCCCCATGTTCAGACAGGATTTCACGTGTCCCGCCCTACTCGAGTCTTCTCACATCATTTTCACATACGGGGCTGTCACCCGCTATGGCCACTCTTTCCAAAGTGTTCTGTTAATTGAATGAGAAGCACTGGCCTGGTCCGCGTTCGCTCGCCACTACTAACGGAATCTCGGTTGATGTCTTTTCCTCCGGGTACTGAGATGTTTCAGTTCTCCGGGTTCGCTTCACCAAAGCTATATATTCACTAAGGTGATACCCTATCCACCTCGCTCATTATCCGATTGCTCGAACAACGAGAGAAATGGTGAAGGTGGGTTTCCCCATTCGGAAATCGCCGGATCAAAGTTTGCTCACAACTCCCCGACGCTTATCGCAGCGTGCCACGTCCTTCATCGCCTGTACATGCCTAGGCATCCACCAAATGCTCTTACCTCACGCTTGAGAATCCACACCATCAACGACAGGCCTGAGAGTGATAAAACTTGCTGCTTGCATAAACCAGCAAGTCCTCAAACCCATGCTACTAACCTGTAGCTTTTGTTGCGGACGTTATCTCAGCCAGACATAAAATATCTGTTGTGTCGCATGATCACATCAGTCCGTAGACCAATATAAATCCATGCGCCACGGCATCGATTAAAAACCCATTCACAATGTCAAAGACGCGAAGAGCAGATCTCTTCGCTACCACACCCTGGCCAAAGCCGGGCGGGATCAGATGTATTTCATACACTGGAGTGTAAAGAATGCGCCTCAAGTAGCGTAAGCGATAGGCGCTTAAACGCCTCAAGCAGCGCAGCGGTAGGCCACATAAATGGTGGAGCCTATCGGGATCGAACCGATGACCCCCTGCTTGCAAAGCAGGTGCTCTCCCAGCTGAGCTAAGGCCCCCTACCAAACTTTAAAATCTATGGTGGGCCGAGTAAGAGTTGAACTTACGACCTCACGCTTATCAGGCGTGCGCTCTAACCACCTGAGCTACCGGCCCATCGCGCCATCACAAGCTCTCAATTCTATACAATAGAATTGCCAAGCCGCGGGCGGCGTGAGCCAGCTCAGGCATTTATCACATGCGCAGTAAAGCGCCTGTAACAATCTCCAGTGATGAAAGGACATGAGGACGACGGCAATGTTCTTTGAAAAAGTGCGAAGCTCTTCCAACCGCAAGGGCTGGCGCTTTCGTACTAATCCTTAGAAAGGAGGTGATCCAGCCGCAGGTTCCCCTACGGCTACCTTGTTACGACTTCACCCCAGTCGCTGATCCCACCGTGGTTAGCTGCCTCTCTTGCGAGTTAGCGCACTACCTTCGGGTGAAACCAACTCCCATGGTGTGACGGGCGGTGTGTACAAGGCCTGGGAACGTATTCACCGCGGCATGCTGATCCGCGATTACTAGCGATTCCGCCTTCATGCTCTCGAGTTGCAGAGAACAATCCGAACTGAGACGGTTTTTAGAGATTAGCATGTTCTTGCGAACTAGCTGCCCACTGTCACCGCCATTGTAGCACGTGTGTAGCCCAGCGTGTAAGGGCCATGAGGACTTGACGTCATCCCCACCTTCCTCCGGCTTATCACCGGCAGTTTCCTTAAAGTGCCCAACTAAATGATGGCAACTAAGGATGAGGGTTGCGCTCGTTGCGGGACTTAACCCAACATCTCACGACACGAGCTGACGACAGCCATGCAGCACCTGTCACCGATCCAGCCGAACTGAAGAAAAGAGTCTCCTCTCATCGCGATCGGGATGTCAAACGCTGGTAAGGTTCTGCGCGTTGCTTCGAATTAAACCACATGCTCCACCGCTTGTGCAGGCCCCCGTCAATTCCTTTGAGTTTTAATCTTGCGACCGTACTCCCCAGGCGGATAACTTAATGCGTTAGCTGCGCCACCCAAGTTCTGTGAACCCGGACAGCTAGTTATCATCGTTTACGGTGTGGACTACCAGGGTATCTAATCCTGTTTGCTCCCCACACTTTCGCACCTCAGCGTCAATACTTGTCCAGTCAGTCGCCTTCGCCACTGGTGTTCTTCCGAATATCTACGAATTTCACCTCTACACTCGGAATTCCACTGACCTCTCCAAGATTCTAGTCTAGCAGTTTCAAGGGCAGTTCCGGGGTTGAGCCCCGGGATTTCACCCCTGACTTAATAGACCGCCTACGCGCGCTTTACGCCCAGTAATTCCGAACAACGCTAGCTCCCTCCGTATTACCGCGGCTGCTGGCACGGAGTTAGCCGGAGCTTATTCTCCAGGTACTGTCATTATCATCCCTGGTAAAAGAGCTTTACAACCCTAAGGCCTTCATCACTCACGCGGCATTGCTGGATCAGGCTTTCGCCCATTGTCCAATATTCCCCACTGCTGCCTCCCGTAGGAGTCTGGGCCGTGTCTCAGTCCCAGTGTGGCTGATCATCCTCTCAGACCAGCTATGGATCGTCGGCTTGGTAGGCCTTTACCCCACCAACTACCTAATCCAACGCGGGCCCATCTTAAGGCGATAAATCTTTGGTCCGAAGACATCATCCGGTATTAGCAGTCATTTCTAACTGTTATTCCGAACCTTAAGGCAGGTTCCCACGCGTTACGCACCCGTGCGCCACTAACCCCGAAGGGTTCGTTCGACTTGCATGTGTTAGGCATGCCGCCAGCGTTCGTTCTGAGCCAGGATCAAACTCTCAAGTTTGAGTGCATCAATACAATAACCAGCCAAAGCCAGCCATCATACCAACGTTCAAGGAGCCGATTACCTGCATCTATCAAACGTAATGGATACGAAGGACTATGTAAGGTAACGACTTAAATACCGGTATCCGGAGCCTTAAAACCCCCGGACCGGGCGCCGTCGCCCACATGTCCCTTCATCAATCAATCAACAATGTCAAAGAACCCCAACAACAAAGACAGCAATCAGTCCCTGAAATTAAATCCCAGGGGAATTGCTATCCCATCAATGTTGGCGACCAACTCAGTAGCGCCAGAAGCGCCGTCCCCGTGTCGGTGAAGCCCCTCTAGGACTAACCCCAGATTCGGTCAACACACTTTTTTGAAATTTTCTTCATTCGATGTGAGATTCTAAAGTAAGTCATTGGTTGAATTGATTTATAATGGCGTTCGACCGCCCTCGAACCGCCTTACAGTTCGTTTTCGGCACCAGGGTGGGCAACCTAGTATAGTTTATTGGCGAATCCATTCTGATTTTTGCCACGATTATCCCACCCCCATTCCAAGTAAGTTTCTGCGCCCCCAGAGCGCCCTATATAGACCCTATATAGAGGCGCATTGCCAACAAGATCCAACCTTGCCCCTGAGGCCGCACTCTTCTGGCTCTAAGCGCCCATCACAAGGGTATCGCCACCAGGGCTGCTGAAAGAAAATTAGGTGAATGGCACCGGTCATGTTACAAGGCACTGCTGACGTCGAAAATTTGCGACGGATTTCGGCCCTTTTGTTATTAACAGTAAGCTTCACGCTGGCTGTCTTTACCCTTCGGCGACTTCCTTTCATCTTACGACCTGACGCACGATCCAGTGCTGCACTTTGTGCAGCGCTTCTAACGTTTCATGAAAGGGAACGACATATGCCTATCGGTAAAGTAAAATTCTTCAATCAGGACAAAGGCTACGGTTTCATCGAGCCTGAAGAAGGTGGCAGCGACAGCTTCGTTCACATCTCAGCCGTTCAGGCTGCTGGCATGACCACGCTGAAAGAAGATCAGCGCCTGTCTTATGATATTGAACAGGGCCGCAACGGCAAGGCTTCTGCAATCAATCTCGCCGAAGCGTGAGAATTCGAATCCGGGGGCGATCCTTCGCTCCCGGATTTACTTCGCCCTTTCATCCAGAGGGGCATCAATGTTCAGAGACCATTTTGGCGTAACGCAATGTACGGTGCCCATGCACGTCTGGGCATCAGCCAGTACAGGCGATTGTCGTGTCACCGGCAAGAATTTCCATCAGACATTTGATCGGGACTGACTTTTCAAAGCCAATTCCCGCTTTACGCCCTTCGCGCCAGCGAATGGATGCCTGAGGGAACGAAAAACCACCTATCTCTACAGTCACAAGCGTATTGCCAATCAAAGGCGATAGGCCCAGCACCATCACGCCCTTTTGCGAGATATTGTGGGCCCTTACCGAGCAACAGCCAGAACCATGCCATATGGTTGCAGGCAGATCAGTAGGAACCCGGATGGCACGCGCGGGGAAGTGGCCTGCACCAGCCACCTCCTCCACAGTAATATTATGAAGGCCGATACGCCCATCATGCGCCCATACCACTTCTGCTTTGAAAACAGGGCCGCCATCCCAGAAATACGTCAATTGGCTGCCAACCGGCGCGAGGCATGGAGTCTCGATCTGCGCGCCGCTGTCTGAAATATTACGGATGATGCCGATGCAACAATCCCCAGAAGCGGTTTCGACACAGCACGGGCGATAGATAGTAATATGCCGCTGTTCATCACGACGTTCATTACTCGCGCTGCACATTGCGATGCCATCCATCTGTGACGATACCTGAACAACCGAAGAATCTGAACATGTCAGGCCCGGTGAGTTTACAGGTTTCGTAATCGTCATCGGCTCACCTCTGCGTGCTGCCTCACAACGGCTGTGTTCCACAACAAGCCTTTTAGGTCATATCGCCTGGGCTTCAGCCTTCTGGGCGAACATAAATACAACCCGCAAACATGCCATTCAAACGGCTTGCTTTTAGCGTATTATTATATTCCGTGAGGAATCACAATGATACCTTCCTAAACAATATGAGCTAATTTTCTCAATATCATCTTTTTTGCCACTCATGATCGAGCATTCCCCAGATCAAGCTATCACGCCGCCCAATATGAGTGGTGCATGCTTCTCTCAGCCGCCCTTCCAGAGTAAACCCAAGCTTTTCCAGTATCTTATTCGATGCAACATTATCTGGATCGACATCAGCGTAGACACGCCTTTGCTTCTCATCATGGAAAAGATGCGCGACAAGTGAGGAAAGCGCCTCAGTTGCGATTCCCTCGCCTTGGCGTTCCTTCGATATCAGATACCCCAGTTCGGTAACGTCATCCCCCATATCGATCGCAGCCAGACGACCAATCGCAAGATCGCTATCATGGTCGGTAATCGCCCAGCTCCGGCCTTTGTCCCAACCACTTTCAGGCACAAGCCAATCTGCCAGCGCCTGCACGCTGATGAAGGGGCCGCAACTCCACCACTTCATCATGTCATCATCTGAAAAGCTCGGGAACAATGCCGCAGCATCTTCACGCACAAGTTTGCGCAAAGTGTAGCGTGATGTTCGAATTTCTGGCGTATCGCGCCTGTCTGCCCCTTCAGTCATTCAAAAACCCAAAAAGCTGACAAGCGTCTTAACCTTGGCCTGGCGCCATTGTGGACGTGGAGCAACCAGCCAATAAGCGCGCTGCCCCTCACTTGGCCCCTCGAGAACCTTCAATCGCCCGTCCTCTATCGCTTTTTCGACCAGAAGCAGTGGCAGAACGGCTTTACCAAGACCGGCAAGTGCAGAATTGAGCGCATGGCCTGCATCGCTGACCTGTAACACTGGCTCAGCATCATCCGGGAGGGGGGCACCGGGCCATACGATCCAATCATCAGGCGCTCCATCAATCGCGACTGTCACCTTACGCGGCTCAGACAGACGAACGCCTTCCAGGTCGCCCGGCCCCTCAGCAAGGCGGACAGCAATATCAAGATTGGCTTCGGTAAAATCGACCTCTTCACCGCCCACCAACTGAAACCGTACTTCTGGATGGGAGCGGCGAAAATCAGCCAAACGCGGGGCTAGCCATTGGGCATAAAATTCAGCCGGTGCAGCTATGGTGAAGCGATGGCTCGACTGGCCAGCCTGCATGGCCTGAACACTTTCTTCAAACCGCAGAAACCCTTCTCGCAAAGGGTCAAGACCCATGGTGGCTTCATCAGTCAGTTCCAGCCCTTTGCTGGTGCGACGGAACAGCACAACACCGAGCACATCTTCAAGAGCCCGGATTTGCTGACCGACAGCAGCAGGCGTCACCGCCAGTTCGTCAGCCGCGCGGGTAAACGAAAGATGGCGAGCAGCAGCATCGAAAACGCGCAGAGCGTTGAGCGGCAAATGGGTACGCTTCATGCGCCATGCTTATGAGAGCACGATCCGCAGCGCAAGAGCCTGGGTTTTATGGATGGGTTGAACAGGTACGCGAAGTCAATCAGCCGTGGCAGGCGCAGATAGCGGAAAGAAGGGAATAGCCACTTCAAATTGACCACCGCCTTCCCTTGCAAAGGTGTAGTGGCCTTCCATTGAGCCATGCGGCGTACCAAGCGGACAACCTGACACATAATCGTAGGTTTCACCAGGCAGAAGCACGGGTGTTTCACCGATAACACCTTCGCCATCAACGATATTCACCAAGCCTTGCGAATCCGTAATGCGCCAGTGCCGAGACAGCAATTGCACGACATCTCCCGTACGGTTTTCCA
Organism: Altericroceibacterium indicum; assembly: GCF_009828105.1. Classification (GTDB taxonomy): domain Bacteria; phylum Pseudomonadota; class Alphaproteobacteria; order Sphingomonadales; family Sphingomonadaceae; genus Altericroceibacterium; species Altericroceibacterium indicum. Next base: position 290,148 of record NZ_WTYQ01000004.1, on the reverse strand, counting down.
GCCTGATATGATAGACCCAGAACCACTTGCCCTGATCGACCCGCGATTGTTCGGGCATGAAATTGACGCCGACATGCACCGCAACGCCATGTGTGATGGCGGTGTGCTGAAAGAGGCTCCGGATTGTATCGACCATAGCTCCGAACCTAGCCTTATTCGTTCCAGCTGCAACCCCTCACCAGCCTATTCAGAAGGAATACCAGTTAACCGGCTGAACAGCATTTGCCCTTGAGCGACCATGAAAGGCCATCGGGTTTATAGTCCAACTCCACAGTTGCGCCAAGATTATGCCTCGGAACATCGCGGATGAGCGTGGTTCCAAAACCGTGATGGCTCGGCTCCACCACCTCAGGCCCGCCACTTTCAGTCCAATGAATAGAGAACACCCCGCTCTTGTCAGCACAGCGCCAGTCAATCGCCACCTTGCCACCATCTACGGAAAGGGCACCATATTTGAGCGAATTGGTGGCCAGTTCATGCAAAGCCATGCCGATCACTTCAGCAGCACGTGGCATCAGCGCGCATTCCGGCCCAGTGACAGTAAACTCGCCGCGTGCTTCCTCAACAAAGCCGAGTTGCAGGCGGACTAATTCGGCAATGGGCACTTCACGCCATTCCCGGCGTACCAATATATCCTGATTGACGGCAAGGCTGCGCACCCGGTCTTCAAACCGGGCAATAAAGCCCTTATCGTCCTTGGCGCTGCGACGGGCAAGTGCCTGAACCGTGGTCAGCATATTCTTGGAGCGATGATTCACTTCCATCAGCAACAGGCGGATCTGCTCTTCCTGCTCACGCTGCTCGGTAATATCGGTGTGCGTGCCAAACCAATACATCACCCGGCCATCAGCATCCGTGATCGGTTTGGAGCGGGATAAAAACCAACGATATTGCCCGTTCGCCCCGCGCAAAGGGAAAGTGTCTTCCCATGCATCGCCAGCTTCTACACACTCACGCAGGCCATTGTTCACCCGCTGCTGGTAGTCCGGGTGCAGGAAAGGTTTCCAACCAGAACCACTCTGCATCTGAACTGGATTGGTACCAGTGTAATCATACCAGCGCCGATTATACCAGATGATGCCGCCATCAGCTTCCGCTATCCATGCCAACTGCGAGATGTTTTCGGCCATCATACGAAAGCGCTCTTCACTTTCGCGCAGGCGAATATCTCGCGCCATATATTCAGTAGCATCGCGGATGATGGCGCTGGCCCCAACAATCTCGCCCTGCTCGTTGCGAACCGGGGAGATCGTAACCGAAACATGCATCAGACGACCGGATTTATGAATCCTGCGGGTGAAGAACTGGCCGACACGCTCACCAGAACGGATGCGCTCGAAAATCCGTTCTTCTTCATCATAGACATCGGGCGGAAGAATCAGCTGGATCTGCTGCCCTTCCATTTCTGCGGCGGTATAGCCAAAGATGCGTTCGGCCGAGGGATTCCACTTGAGGATCTTCCCGGTCAGATCCTTGCCGATAATCGCATCGTCCGACCCGTCAACCAGTGCGGCATAATAATCAAAGGGTTCCAACATATATCTCCGTGTTGCCCTGCCGCATTTTTGAGGCCACTAACCAGATGGTTAGAGGCCGATCTTATTCAACGCCTGATCCAGATCTTCCTTGAGATCTTGCACATCTTCCAACCCGACATTCAGACGCAACATGCCCTCTTTGATACCCATTTCGGCACGCCCATCTTCACCCATATTGGCATGAGTCGTGCTGGCCGGATGACACATCAGAGATCGTGAATCACCAATATTGTTAGAAATATCAATCAATTGGAGAGCATCGAGCAAAGCGTGTGCCTGTTTGCGATCTGCCACTTCAAAACTGAAAATCGCCCCGCAATTGTCCATTTGCTTCTTGGCCAGCGCCTGCTGCGGGTGACTGTCGAGGAAGGGATGCATCACCCGGCCTACCCTGCCTTCCAGCATTTGGGCGATTTCGAGGCAATTCTGGCTCTGCCGCTCCACCCGAAGGCTCAGCGTTTCAAGGCCCTTATGCACCACCCAGGCATTGAACGGTGAAAGGTTCGGGCCGGTATTGCGCTGGAAAGGCAGCAAGACTTCATTGATGAATTCTTCAGTGCCGCAAACAGCCCCGGCCAGCACCCGGCCCTGCCCGTCCATCAGCTTAGTAGCAGAATAGGCAACAACATCCGCACCAAACTCCATCGGGCGCTGCAAAGCGGCAGTACAGAATGCATTGTCCACCAGAGTACGGATGCCATTGGCACGCGCCAAACCGCAGATGAATTCCAGATCGGCAATATCCATTGTCGGGTTGGCCGGCGTCTCAAAGAAGAAAACCTTGGTGTTCGGCTTCATCGCCGCTTCCCAGGAGGCATTATCGCTCGCATCCACCACAGTGGTTTCAATGCCGAAGCGCGGCAGCAAACTATCAACCAGCCAGCGGCATGAACCAAAGGCAGCGCGTGCTGACACCACATGATCGCCAGCGGAGAGCTGCGACAGAAGTGCCACCGTCATCGCGGACATGCCCGAAGCCTGCGTGCGGCAAGCCTCCGCCCCTTCCATCATCGCAATGCGTTCTTCCAGCATCTGCACTGTCGGGTTCTGCAGGCGCGAATAAGTCATGCCTTCAGCCTCACCGGCAAAACGGGCCGCTGCTATGGCAGCCTCATCATAAGTGTAGCCAGAAGTGAGGAAAAGCGCTTCGCTGGTTTCCCCATGTTCAGAACGCCATGTGCCTGCGCGGACAGCTTGAGTCTGCGGGCGCCATGTGGACGTGATCGAGCGGTCGGTTCCGGTGGTCTTCTTCATGATGCGCTGCACTTACGACTGAGCCGCGTGCGGAGCAAGTATCCGTTACAATTGAGGATAGCACCACCAGCAATCTTGCGCCTCACACATGCCCAACCTATTCACATTCTATGAAACAACCCGCCCTGCGTGAGAGAGGCCCAGTCCTCGCAAGCTGCCTCATCACTCTCGCTTTTGGGATATTGTGCTTCATCCGGCTGACCATACCTTCGGCCATCTATTTCGATGAAACATATTATCCCGCCGCCGCCGTCGCGATTCTCAACCTGTCACATCAATTGAATCCTGAGCATCCCATGGTTGGCAAGGAATTGATTGCCGCTGGTATTGCGCTCTTCGGCAACAATCCATTTGGCTGGCGCTTTTTCCCGGCAGTCTTTGGCACATTGGCGCTTTTTGCTGCCATGCGCGCGCTGTGGTTTGCCACGCTTTCACGCTTTGCGACGCTGGCCGGCGGTTGGCTGCTGGCCACCGGTTTCATGCTCTTTGTACAATCGCGCATCGCCATGCTGGACATCTTTATGGTGAGCTTTGTGATGATCGCCCTGTGGATGTGCGCTGCTGCAATGCATGAAGCGGAACAGGCGCGTTGGCGGCTCATTGTGGCCGGTATTGCTCTTGGCTGCGCGATCGGTGCGAAGTGGAATGCTTTGCCCATTGCCATCCTGCCGGGGCTTGCCTTCCTGATCATTCGGATAAAGCGTTCCGGGTGGAAAGGGTTCTTCACCTCCAGAGGCCACCCCATCCCCGGCATCAGCCTTGCAGAAGCGGCGCTCTGGCTGGGTATTCTGCCACTGGTCACCTATTGGCTGACCTATACGCCTGCATTTCTGATGGCAGATAACCCGATTTCACCGTGGGGTTTTATCGGCGCGCATCGGCATATGATCGATTTGCAGGAAAATGTCGGCAAGCTCAATCACCCCTATCGCAGCGTGTGGTATCAATGGGTGCTGAATCTCAAACCGATCTGGTATCTCTACCGGGAATCTGATGGTGCCCAACGCGGCATCTTCATGATTGGCAATCCGTTCACTATTCTACTCGGTATTCCTGCTTTGCTCTGGTGCTTATGGGCTGGCCTGTTTAGGGAAAATCGCGCGGCATTCGCGGTCGCCGTCTTTTATGCCGCTAGCATCGGCCTGTGGATTATCGCGCCCAAGCCTGTTCAATTCTATTATCACTATTTGCTGCCAAGCTGCTTTCTGTTTGCAGCCCTCGCGATAGCGCTCGACCAGATGTGGCAGGCTGGACGCCGGGCAATCCCGATCACTGTTCTTGCTTTGGCCACAGTGTTTTTCGCCTTCTTCTACCCGATCCTCAGCGCAGCTCCGCTCTCAGGTGAAGGTGCCTTCCGCTTTTGGTCATGGCTGCCGAGTTGGGTCTGACAGGCTATTTATAACGGCCCCAGACAAAGCGGCTCGACAAAGCATAATTCCAGACAGAACCGAGGGTGATGCCAATCAAAGCAGCCCCCCACCAATAGACACCCCGCTCTTGCAACAAAGACGCGACACCGACATTGGCGACCGCCCCGATCATGCAGGTGATGCAAAAGCTCAGCCAGCCAGTCAGAATTTGTTTAATCCCCCTCAGCTTTTGATCGCGATAGGTAAGAAAATTATTGAGCCAGAAATTAAAGGTCATCGCGGTGAAGGTCGCGACACTTTGCGCCAGTATGAAAGCATCGCTCAGCGCCAGATAGAGCAATGTGAGAACCGCCATATGCACCCCGACACCAAGGGACCCTACCGTGCCGAATAGTGCAAATCGCGTGGGGATGTAGCGCCCGAGATAGCGCTCATACAAGCCAACCAAAAAATCCAGTCCCACACCATGGTCCAATTTGCTTTCTCCGGTGGCGCGTTCAGCAAACTCCAATGCAAATTCCTTAACCTTGAGAGGTTCATGCGCACTGCCGAGAATGTCGAGCAGGATCTTGAATCCGATCCCTGAAAGGCGGCCCGCTTGGGCACGCAATGTAACGGCAGGCAGCAGAAAATAACCGCTCATCGCATCGCTCAAATCCGTGCCGGTCAACTTGCGTGCCAGAGCATTGGCAAAGCGCGAGTTCTTTTCCCGTGCATCGCTGGAAAGACCAGTCACACTTGCACCGCTGATAAACCGCGATGCCACAGCGATATCCGCCTCTCCGCTACGCACAGATTCCAGCATGGGGAGAAGCAACTTTGGATCATGCTGATGGTCAGCATCCATCACCGCCACAAAGGGCGCCGCAGTGGCGCACATGCCTTCAATGGCAGCACTGGCCAGGCCGCGCCGCCCAATCCGGTGAATCACTCTAATGTGTTTATCGAACTGCGCGATACGGCGCACTTCCTCAGCCGTACCATCCTTACTGTCGTCATCCACAAAGATCGCTTCCCAGCCTGTTTCACCCAGTGCACCATGCAGGCGAGTGACAAGCGGAGCGATATTATCCCGTTCATTAAGCGTAGGCAGGATAATGGCCAGTTCCAATCGCATTGGAACAGTGCGTGCCTGCCTGTTGGAGACAACGCCCGGAGCGGGTGCGAATTTGTGTTCTATGGCATTCATCCTCTCAAACTATATCGCATATAGCTTACCAAAAGAGCCTGAATTATAAGGATTACGCCAAGGGTTAAGGCCTATCAACGGATACGCCCGGCATAGCTCCCCAGTGCAGCAAGAGCGCTATGCCGGAATTTCTTGTTCAGAGGTTAGCAATCACCGCATCACCAATGGCTGATGTACCAGAAGAACCACCAAGGTCAGCGCCTTTGACACCCTGTTCAAGCGCTTTAGCGACAGCCGCTTCAATCCGATCTGCATCCGCATCGCGGCCAAAAGAATGGCGTAGCATCATGGCAAGACTGAGAATGGTTGCCATAGGATTAGCCTTGCCCTGCCCGGCGATATCCGGCGCACTGCCATGGATCGGCTCATACAGGCCTTTAGTGCCAAATTCGGTCTGATCTTCCCCCAGTGAAGCCGAGGCCAGAAGACCGATAGATCCCACACACATGCTCGCCTGATCCGAAAGAATGTCACCGAACAGATTGCCTGTCACAATCACATCAAACTGGCCGGGATTGCGCACCAATTGCATGGCAGCATTGTCCACATACATATGGCTGAGTTCGACATCAGGATATTCGCTGGAAACCTCGATCACCACATCGCGCCAGAGTTGGCTGGTTTCGAGCACATTGGCTTTATCAACGCTGCACAATTTCTTGCGGCGCCCCTGTGCAGCTTTGAAACCAGCATGTGAAATGCGGCGCACTTCATCTTCGGCATAAGACATGAAGTCATAGCCCTGACGGCGGCCATCTTCCAAAGTGCGGATGGCCTTTTCACCGAAATACACATCACCATTGAGTTCACGCACGATCAGCAGATCTATTTCACGCGCGACTTCCGGGCGAAGGGCAGAAAGATCTTCCAGCCCTGGAAACATGGTGGCCGGGCGAAGGTTGGCAAACAGGCCGAGCGCAGAACGCAGGCCCAAAATGGCCTGTTCAGGGCGAAGGTGACGTTCCAAATTATCGCAGTCAGGATCGCCCACGGCACCAAACAAAATGGCGTCAGCAGCTTTGGCCATTTCCAGCGTTTCAGGTGGCAGCGGGTGGCCATGCTTTTTGTAACCCGCGCCGCCGACATCGCCTTCCATGATCGTGCAATCGGGCAGATTGAGCGCATCCATCACCTTGCGCGCTTCACCCATGATCTCAGGACCAATGCCGTCACCAGCCAAAATCGCAATCTTCATGCTCAAACCATTCTTTCCAGACGTTCTCTCAACCGAGTTCGCGCTGCCATAACATCGCCGTGCCTGTCGGCAAGGAGGTAGTGTTCCAAAACCGGCCCCAGCCGGTCCATGGCACTGAGAATTTCCGGCATCTCCTCACTCTGCGGACGATAAGCTTCGCCATAACCCAATTCACGCAACACAAGCGATTCATAGCCCACCAAGGCACCGGCCCAGCCACGTGCTGAGGGTGCATGGCAAATCGCAGACAAGAGCCCATCCAATGCAGAATAAAGCGGCGGATAGGGCTGGCGTTCCGGCAAGGCTGTGGCGCTCAATGCACATATCCAGCCAATCGCAGCAGCGGGCAAAGGCTCTACCAGCCAGGGGCCACGGCTTTCAGTCAGTTCTGGCTTGCCAAAAGGAAGCTGGCTTGCCGATTTCGCACTGAGTTGAAGATCCACGCTATTGCCGGGGATCATCACCGGGCGCAGGTTTCGCCCTCTTGCCCCCGCGACATAGGCAGCCACGACACCAAAATCCTCGGTGAGAAAGCGGCCAATCGCGGCTGTTTCACCGTGGGCGCGTGTAGCGATAATGATGGCTGGGACACGTATATGCATGAAGTCACACGATGTGGCCTCTGCACTTCGTCAGAGCAAGCATCATGGGAATTATTGCGATATGAGAGAGGCTATTTGCACATCCTATCGCATAGCCATGCAGCACAATTCTCAAGCATCGGCTACAAATCAAAACAGGAAGCAGATCGTTCTGCTTCCTGTCCGGTAAATCCATTGATGAAAGCGTATCAGCCTGCTGCGTTAAGATTCGCTTCGAGCGCTGCGAGCCGTTCAGAGAGCTTTTCATTCTCTTCGCGAGCCTTGGCTGCCATCTCCTTCACCGCGTCAAATTCTTCGCGGGAAACATAGTCGAAACCGCCGAAAGTCTCTTTCAGGCGTTCACGCGCCGTGTCGCGCGCTTCACGGGTCATACCGGCAAAGGTGCCCGCTGCACTGTTGGCGAGTTTCACGAAATCGGCGATACGAGGATTCTGGCTCTGCATATCTCTCATGTGGTCCTTTGTTAGGCTTCGGGCAAGACCCCTTGCGCATCTTACAAGCAGCCGGGGCATAATTACGCCCCCGCTCATTTCTATGGCTGCAATTCGATCCGTTGCACCGCCTTGAACGCTTCAGCCCCATCCGCATGGGGGTTGAGAGACAGAAATTGGTAATTCAACACTGTCGCAAAAAGCACCCACGCCAGATAGGGTAGCAGCAGCAGCCCAGCCCAGCGGCGAACCTTGAGTGCCAGCACAATCGTGAGCAGCAAGGCAATATCAAGCAGCACAATCACAATCAGTGCAGAGGTGATTTCATGCGCTGCAAAGAAGGTTGGGGACCATGCAAGATTGAGCGCGAGCTGGACCAGAAACACCGCAACAGTTATCCCGCGCCACCGCGCACCTTTAGACGAACAGATCAGTGCCAGAGAAAGGCCAATCATTATATAAAGGATCGTCCAGACAATCCCGAAGGTAACAGGCGGCGGGAAAGTCGCAGGCTTCGTCAATGCATCAAACCAGGGATTACCCGGTCCGCTCCCGGCAGATCGCCCGGACAGGAACCCGGCCAGAACCACCGCCGGAACAGTGAATAAGGCCCAGCGAATAAAGCTCGCTCGAAGTTGTGCTGGTGATGCAAGACGATTCATGGTGATGCTCTTCAACCCCTGCGGTAAACATGATTCGTCAGCATATTGTCTGGCCTCATAGGCACGCGCAACTCACACTACCGCCAATCCCGTTCCAATTCGGATCAACCCGCCCCATTCCGACCATACACGCCGGGCGCAATAATCAGGAACGCAAGGCCGAGATCAAAAATTCAACATTTCCTTCCGGGCCGGTGATCGGGCTTTTCGTGATCCCCTGGATGTTCCAACCTCCAAGGCTTTCCAGCCATTCGCGCACCTCTTCACACACTCTTTCATGAAGCACGGGATCGCGCACTACGCCACCCTTCCCGACCTCAGCGCGCCCGACTTCAAATTGCGGCTTAATGAGTGCAACCAACTGGCACGTCCTCGCCGCCAGCTTGAGCGGCACCTCCAGCACTTTAGCCAATGAAATGAAGCTCGCATCGCACACCACCCAATTGCAAGGGCGGTTGATCTGCTGCTCAGTCAAAATGCGCGCACTGGTCTGTTCGAGCACCGTCACCCGCTCGTCCTGACGCAATTTCCAAGCGAGTTGATTGGTCCCCGAATCCACCGCAAAGACATGATCCGCGCCATTTTGGAGCAGAACATCGGTAAAACCACCTGTTGAGCTGCCCACATCCATCGCAATCACCCCGCTCGGATCCAACCCAAACTCCTTTATCGCGTGAGCCAGTTTGATTCCGCCGCGTGAAACCCACGGGTGATCCCGGCCCCGGACATCAAGCACGACATCCTCAGCCAGCTGTTGACCGGGCTTTTGCGCCTTATTCTCCCCAATATAGACGAGCCCCGCCATCACCAGCGCCTGAGCGCGTGAGCGGCTTTCGACTAATCCCCGGGACACAAGCAGTTGATCGAGACGTTGTTTGGCCATCCATTGCGCATAGCGTTGAATCCCAGCTTGAGCCAGCGCTCGCGAACCGGCAAAGACAGGACTTATGACCAAACGCAACATCCGCTTCATGCTCCCGCTCGCCCTGCCACTCATGATGCTGGGCGCCTGCGTTCCGCAAGTGACGCCGCCAGCCCCCACCCCGGCTGCGCCCACACCAGCCCCTGCTCCGGCCCCTACGCCCAAACCGCAACCAACGTATGACAATTGGATGGATGCCCCGCAGACACCGGGCGATTGGTCCTATCAAAACTCCGGCACAACCAGCGAAGCGCGCTTTGGCGAAACGCCGGCACGCCCTGTTTTTGCGATGCGATGCGATAAAGGCGTAGGCATTGTCAGCCTGATCCGTATCGCCCGGACAAGCCGCAAGGCTGAGATGCAGGTATTGACTGAAACCGCCAACCGCACTTTCCCGACGAGCTATTCTGGCGACGGTGTCGCGGCAAAACTTCCTGCAAACGACCGGTTTCTCGATGCAATGGCCTTTAGCAAAGGGCGTTTTGCAATAAAGGTGAGCGGCGCGAACACGCTCTATGTTCCCGCATGGCCTGAAGTTACCCGCATTATTGAGGACTGCCGCTAAGGCATTTCACGCAATTCAGGATGTGTTCCGAAGCGCATCTAAGATGTTTTACCAAGTTTGACGCGCTAAGCCGGAAGCGAATGATTCTGACGGGAAAAAACAATAATACAAGCCTTGTCTTCATCACGCGAAAGGAAGACATTCCTAATCAGGGCTAGCGGTGAACGCGGCCTTGGCCTCCGGTGAAACGGCAGGTTTTGGCATATTAGCGCGAAAGGAGGTGATCCGATGTCTCATGGTTCAGCAGGGAGGTCGGTTAGTTTCCGCACAAGGCATTATCGTCCCCTTTAACTGAGACGATAAAGGCTTTGTGGGCGGCACTTCCGGCCGCTGACCATGCGAAAGGCCGTTTCCCGCTACGGGCCGGGGGCGGCCTTTCCCATATCTGCATAATATCCCATTCAACTCTCGCCTGAGCGCCAGCAGCCATTACGGCGAGCAGCGAACATTTGCCTCTCACCCCACTCACCCGCTATTCATAGAGCATCGCGGCACGGCGAATGCGCTACTTGCCGTTTATTTCATTTTTCTTGCTTGAAACGATATATTCGTTCAGGCGAGCTGAATTAGCTTTGAGGATATGCCCATGGCGAGCGCCGCCGATTCGAATTTCACTTTTGCCAGTTTGCCCCATCCCGCCCCCGTCCCTAGTGACACACGCGATCAGGCATTGGCCAATCCGGGCTTTGGAACGCTCTTTTCCGATCATATGGTGATGATCGAATGGGATGCTGGCATCGGCTGGCATGATGGCCGGATTGGCCCGCGCGAACCGATCGCGCTCGATCCGGCGACGGCCGTGCTGCATTATGCGCAGGAAATTTTCGAAGGGTTGAAAGCCTATCGGTTAAGCGATGGCAGCATGGCTCTGTTCCGCCCTGAAGAAAATGCCCGCCGCTTCAATCGGTCTGCCGAGCGTCTGGCTATGCCTGAAATGCCGGAAGACATGTTCATCAACGCCTGCCTTGAACTGGTCAAGGCGGATAAGGACTGGTTTCCCAGCGTTGAAGGTGGATCGCTTTATCTGCGCCCCTTTATGTTTGCCTCTGAACCGTTCCTCGGCGTGCGCCCAGCCAAGCAGTACAAGTTTCTGGTCATCGCGAGCCCGGCGGGCAATTACTTCAAATCAGGCGCGCCCGCCGTGTCGATCTGGGTCAGCAGCGATTATACCCGCGCCGCGCCGGGTGGCACGGGTGCAGCGAAATGCGGTGGCAATTATGCGGCCAGCCTCGTCCCTCAGGCAGAAGCGATTGAGCGCGGCCACGATCAGGTGGTGTTCCTTGACGCCGCTGAACACAAGTGGATCGAAGAATTGGGCGGCATGAACCTGTTCTTCGTGATGGATGACGGCACAATCATCACCCCGCCACTCGGCGGCACAATTCTGCCCGGCATTACCCGCAACAGCATTATCACTCTGGCACAGGAAGAAGGCCTGACCGTTCGCGAAGAACGCTACAGCCTCGACCAGTGGCGTGATGATGCAAACAGTGGGAAACTGGTAGAAACCTTCGCTTGCGGAACTGCTGCCGTGGTAACTGCGGTAGGCCGTGTTGCCAGCCATGATGGGGAATTCACCATCGGCTCAGGCGGCCCCGGACAACTCACCACCAAGCTGCGCGAAAAGCTGGTTGGTATTCAGCGCGGCACGGTGGAAGACACCCATGGATGGGTGAAACATATCGATTGATCGAGCTTTAATCCGCTCAAACAAAGCAGCCCGGCGCGATGTGCGACCGGGCTGTTTCGCAAGAGGGTAAGCCTGTGGATAAGCTATGGAGAACCATGTGCAAACGCACTGGAAACCATGCTGAAAAGCTGTTCAAATCAGATCAAGCTGCCATGGCTGAAGCCTTCTCGGTGATCGCTTTCAACACATGATCGCTACCCTTGTCACCAATCATGATCGCAGTGGCATTGGTATTGCCTGCCGGAAGTGTCGGCATGACCGAAGCGTCAGCAACCCATAGGCCTTCGATGCCATGGAGTTTCAAATCAGCGTCAACGACCGCCATCGGATCGCTCTTCGCGCCCATCTTCGCAGTGCCAACCGGGTGATACATCGGAATCGTTGCAGCTCTGACATAATGGGACAGCGCCTCCCTGCTTTCCAGCTCTTCATTCGGGCGAACTTCTGCTGTGACATCGCCGGAAATCGCGGGTTGCCCCATGATTTTGCGCGCTATTTGAAGCCCTTCGACCAATTGCATCACATCATCTTCATTGCCCAAAAGCATGTGAGAAATTTTGGGAGCTGTTTCCGGGTTTCCAGAACGAAGAGTAACCCGCCCCCTGGAAGATGGCCGCATCAAGCCGACTAGCGTTGAAACAGAGCTTTCACTGCGCAATGCCAAGTTCCCTTTGTCCGTAATATCAAAGGCAAAGGCCGAAAATGCGAGCTGGATATTGGGCGCTTCCAGCCCTTCTCTGCTGCGGATGAAAGCCTGTGCGTGGCCAATTCCGGTGGTCAATGCACCGGAGCGCTTAAGGGCCATTTTCATCACTTGCTTGATGCCTGCCAAGCCCTTGGCGTCATCATTCAAAGTGCGGGAATTGACCGAATTGACAAGATGGGTCGCCGGATGTTCCTGAAGGTTCTCCCCCACGCCCGGAAGGTCTAAGACGGTTGAAATTCCGTGCTTTTTCAACTCCTCCGCCGGGCCGATCCCGGATAGCATCAGCAAGCGCGGGGTGTTGAGCGCCCCTGCACTCAGCACCACCCCATAGCGTGACGTGATGGTTCGGGCTTCACCATTTTGCCGGACGGACACTCCAGTAACGCGACCGTTCTCCACCTCAATCCGTTCAACCTGGGTTTCCAGCAGAATTTCCAGATTGGGAGAGGCTTTTTCCAGATAGCCTCTGGCAGCAGACCAACGCAGCCCGGAGCGCTGCGAAAGTTGAATAAAATCAACTCCTTCTGCCTTTTCACCATTTAAATCCTGAGAGCGTGGGAAACCCGCTTCCTCCACCGCTTTGACCCATTCTTCAGTAATTTGATACTTCGAACGAATTTCCGAAACGGCGATCGGCCCGCCTGTTCCGCGCCAGTGATCCGCGCCGCGTTCATTGTCTTCCATTCGGCGGAAGTAGGGGAGGCAGGATTCATAGTCCCAGCCCGTTGCGCCCAGTTTAGCCCAATGGTCATAATCCCATTTGTGGCCACGAATGAACATCATTCCATTGATCGCGCTGCCCCCGCCAAGCCGCTTGCCAGCAGGCCAGACATCGGGCCTTCCGCCGACAGATGGGTCAGGCTCTGCCTGAAAACACCAATCAAAATCAGGGGTTTGGACGATATTCGCCATCAGGGCCGGGATGCGGGAGCGGAGATCCTTATCCGATTTTCCAGCTTCCACCAGCAGCACTTTTTGCCCCGCATCAGCCAGCCGGCTGGCGCAGGCTGCGCCGGCACTTCCGCCGCCAATCACGATAATATCGGGTTGCTGTGCCATCATCCTCTCCCACTTATTATTAACGCTTGTTATAAAGAGAGGTGAAAGACTGGCAATAGTTTATCCGCGCAAAACTGCCAAAAATCAGCATGTTTCAGCCTGATCTCTGCAAAAGCGTAAAAGGACCACAACCGTACCATAAAGGCACCTGAAGGAACCTAAGGTGCGCCAAAGGCGGCCGAACCCTGCCTTAGCGCTCCCGAATACTTTTGCCGCATAATTTCTCCCGATTATGGCTCGTCGATAGATCAAGTTCTGGCCCAATGGGCACCAGTCCATTCGAAGGGATCATCGGAATGGTATGATAATCGGCCTTGATGATATCGCGCCGGATGGTCGCGGCGATGCCGGGCCATTGATACAATTCACGCAGGTAATTTCGCAAAGCCGGATAATCTTCAATCCGCCGCAAATTGCATTTGAACGCGCTGTAATATCCCACATCAAACCTGACGAGCGAAACGAAAGCGCGCCAATCTGCTTCGGTGCAATATTCGCCGGCCAGATAGCGGTTCTGCACCAGATGCGCTTCCATCGCATCAAGCGTTTCGAACACACCACGGGCGGCTTCTTCATAGGCAGCTTGAGAGGTGGCAAAACCTGCACGATAAACGCCATTGTTGAGGCCGGAATAGAGCCGGTCATTCCACCGCTCGATCTCCTGCCGCAAATCTTCAGGATAAAGGTCCAGCCTGTTGCCGGTCAGTCCATCGAAGGCCTGATTAAAAATGCGGATGATATCCGCGCTTTCATTGTTGACGATCTGGCGGGTCTTTTTGTCCCACAGCACCGGAACCGTGACCTTGCCGGTATAGGATGGGTCGTGGAGAGTGTAGAGCTGGTGGAGCTTGAACGTCCCCTCCTCTCCATCCGGCCCTTCGGCATACGCCCAGCCTTCATCGCTGCGTTCAGGCTTGGCTATGGAGACGGAGACGATATCTTCCAGCCCTTTCAACACCCGCCATGTCAGCGTGCGCCCCGCCCATGGGCAAGACCATGCGACCCATAAATGATAGCGCCCTGCTTCGGCAGGAAATTCTGCGTCGGGGTCAGCTGAGATGGTGGAGCGAAAGACACTGCCGGGGCGATCATAGGTGCCATCGGTGCTCTGATCAGGCTGCGGCAATTCCTCAACCCATTCTCCATTCAGCAACCCGGCCATCGCTTTGTCTCCCTTATGTGCCTTGGCATATTCCGTAAGGTGGGTAGCATGGGAGGGGATTGAGGCACAGCGGCTTTCAAGAAGGCCCTATGCAGGTTGCAACAGCGACTGATCTGATGCTTCAGCCTGATAAAGAATCTCGCCACATCGGTTAAACGATTTCAAGGCTTTGTGAAGATAAGATCAGCTGCGGAAACTAACGAGAGCCATCGTGGCGTGACCGATCTGTGAAGATCAAATATGTAAAACCTCGGAAAAACATTCCAACACAAGCCAAACCGAACGAGAGCACTGGGAAAAATGATAAAACCCATACTTGCGCTCACGTCATAATCGTCGAATTTAGCGTAATAAAATCCGTAAAAAATTATCAGGCCAGAACCTGCCAAACTCAGATGCCATATCCAATCGGATAATTTGACCAATTTGGCAAATAGGCAAGCTTCTCCTCGGCTTTCTTTGGCAAGCTCATCCCGGTAAACTTTCAAAAAATTCACCAATCTACTCCGCAAACGCCACCAAGGTTTGAGATTTAATAATTTAGTCTAGCAGTAGTAGCGTCGATTCAAATTTCATGAACACCTGCCACACATGAAATGCCTCAATCACCGCAGGGTCTTCTCGATCAGCCAGAAGTGCACAAGCTGAACGGCCACAAAAACCGCCCCAAGGGCAATGATCGCACGAAGTTCCGAATGCTGCTGTCCGGGGCTTAGCCCTGCGGCCTGCGATATGATGAGCATGGCGCTAAAGGTCAGGGCTGCAAGAGCCGGGATAAATGCGAGAGCTATGGGCCGGGGTGCGGACCATGTAACGTCGCCGGTCAGCCACCATTGCATCGGCAGCCGCGCTTCATCGTGGAAACGGGTGTTGGCTATGCGGGCCAGAATACACAGAATCAGTGTGATCATGACTGCAACGCTTGGAATAAGCATGATAGTGCCCTCCTGATGCGATCATATAGCATATTCACCACAGGCTAAACTCAGTAATTTACTGTAATATTAGGCATTTTCGTGCTGGCGTTGGAACATCTGGCAGGTGTGATGCCCGACTGCCGATAGAACACCCCCGTCAAGCCGCGAGGAGTTCTGCCGCTGTTGGGCTGCTTTCCAGCAGTGCGATAAGGCCGCGTTCTTCTCGGGAGAGCCAGCGGGTCTTGCGGGGAAGTGACAGGTCTTTGAGCCATTCCTCCTGCACGCTCACCAATTCTATCACTGCCGGGTGGACATAGCTTTTGCGGGCAATAGCAGGGGTGTTGCCTAAACGCTCGCTCACCCGTTTCATCAGGGCTTTGAGGGTTAATGTGTCTTTAGCGGTGGCAAGCTCTGCAAACCCGATTACGCTGGCGTGCCATGTGCGGAAGTTTTTGGCGGTGAAATGTTCGCCCATCGTTTCGCACAGATAGGCGTTCACTTCGGACGAGCCGACATCATGGGCTTTGCCATCCTCATCGACATAGCGGAACAGATGCTGCCCCGGCAGATCCTGCATGGCCTTCACAAAGCGCACCAACCCGCGATCGGTCACTTTGACATTGCGGGTCTTGCCGGATTTCGCCTTGTAGCTGAGGCTGAGCGTGGCGCCTTTCACCTTGGCATGGCGGCGGCGCAAAGTGGTGGCGCCAAAGCTCTTGTTGCTTTTGGCGTAGGTCTCATTCCCGATCCTGACGATACCAAGATCAAGCAGGCGCACGACGCTGGCGATGGCGCGTTCCCGCGTGGGGTGCTTCAGCGCCAGATCCTCTTCCACCCGCTTGCGCACCAATGGCAGGAGTTCGCCAAAGATGCGGCAGGAATCGAATTTCTCACCTTCGCGCTGGGCACGAAAATCGGGGTGGTAACGATATTGCTTGCGGCCTTTGTCATCCATGCCGGTCGCCAGAATATGGCCATTGTCCGCCGGGCAGAACCACGCATCCTTATAGGCTGGCGGCAGAGCGATGGCGTTAAGACGGGTGATCTCGGCCTTATCGGAAATCTTCTCTCCCTTGGGGCCATAATAGGCCCAGCCCTTGCCCGCACGCTTGCGGCTGATGCCGGGCAAAGCGTCATCGACATAGATCAGTTTGGGAGGATGCGTAGCCATGCAAGGTTTAACCCTGATCGGGGTTCAGTGGTTCCGCAAGGCCGGCCAAATACCCTTGCACAGGGGGGCGCGATAACCCATCTCCCACACTGAACATTTCAAGGGAGATATGCACATGGCCGATGACACCTACACCCCGCCCGCAGTCTGGACGTTCGATCCGGAAAATGGCGGCCAGTTCGCCGGTATCAACCGTCCCACCGCCGGCGCGCGTGAGGAAAAGGCGCTCCCTGTGGGTGAACATCCCTTCCAGCTCTATTCGCTCGGCACGCCTAATGGGGTGAAGGTGACGATCATGTTTGAAGAGCTGCTGGAAGCAGGCTTTTCAGACGCTGAATATGACGCCTGGATGATTAAGATTTTCAATGGCGATCAGTTTGGCTCTGGCTTTGTCGAGCTTAACCCCAATTCCAAGATTCCCGCGCTGGAAGACCGTTCCGGCCCGACGCCGTTCCGGGTGTTTGAAAGCGGCGCGATCCTGATGCATCTGGCAGAAAAGTTCGATCATCTGCTGCCGAAGGAAAATCCGGCGCGGGCAGAATGCCTGAGCTGGCTAATGTGGCAAATGGGTTCAGCCCCATCGATTGGTGGCGGCTTTGGCCATTTCTACAATTACGCTCCGGTGCATTACAAATATCCGATTGATCGCTATTCGATGGAGACCAAGCGCCTGTTCGATGTGGCCGATCAACAGCTGGCCAAAACCCGCTTTCTGGCAGGCGAGGATTATACCATCGCCGATATTGCTGCCTACACCTGGCTCGGCAATCTCTATCGCGGTGAAGCCTATGGCGAGGCGGCCAAATTCCTCAGCCTGCAGGAATATGAGAATGTTGGCCGTTGGGTTGGCGAAATCGATTCCCGCCCCGCAGCACGACGCGGCAAGCTGGTCAATTCGCAAAAGGGGCTGGAAGAACGCCATTCCGCTGCCGATTTTGACACGCTGCCCAAGGAATTGCTGGAAGGGATTTCCAAAGGTTTCTGAGGTTGATCGGGGGCATATGCACAAGGATTTACGATAAATTGTCATAATCCTTGGCAAGCCCCCTTTCCTTCTGTGACGGGCGCGTTATATGAGCCGCCACAGACGTGCTGGGGTGTAGCCAAGCGGTAAGGCACCGGTTTTTGGTATCGGCATGCGCAGGTTCGAATCCTGCCACCCCAGCCATTTTTCTCCCCCAATAGTTTGCCGCCCTTACAGGACACATAGGCTCGCCAAAACTGTGGCTGGCCGATAATGTGCGGCGCAAACCATAAGGGAGAGATTCATGCCAGCACCCACCGTCCAGCTTGCCTTCTTCAAGCTCAATGTGAGCGATATGGACGCCATGCTCCAATTCTACACCAAGGCCTTCGGCTTTGCGGTGACGATGAGCTTTGATGAGCCAGAATTTCTTGAGCATATCATGGGCCTGCCGGGGCTAGAGACCGGCCCGAATTTGCTGCTCGTCGCCTATAAGGATGGCCGCACGATCACGCTTGGCAATGGCCATGGGCCAGTGGGCTTCACAGTGACAGATATGGACAGCGCCTTTGCCGCAGCCATGGATGCAGGCGCGTCAGTGGTGCTCGAACCCTTCGCCATGGGCTCAGCACGGGTAGCCATGCTAAAAGACCCTGAAGGCCATGAGATCGAACTGGTTCAGTTCGGCTAAGCTGCTGAGATAGCTTAGCCGGCCTCAGGGTTGCTTAGGCTCTTTCTGAAAGCGCTCCGCATTGGTGAGGCTCTCTAACGCACGGCTTTGGAAAGACAGATCGCGCTGTTCGGATTGCGACAATCCATCGCGGGCATAGCGCTCCGCCACAGCATCAATACGCGCGGCGTGCTTCTTCAAATTTCTCGCCTGAGATTTGGAGAGGCTGCCATCCTTGCGACCTTCATGAATATTGTCTCTCGCCAGATCAATCTCGCGGGCAGCAGGAACATCGGGCTGATCCTCCAGAATATCTGAAGGGGCAGGAGGCCCCATCTGCGCTTGGGCAGGAAAAGAGCAGGCCAGCAAGCCGAGTATCAGGACTTTCCGCATATTCACCTCCAGCAATAATGTGAATCCATTATTCAAGCAGCGGGCTGAATTTCGCTTTAATTGTCCGCCGACATGGTAAATTGAAGCGTAATCTTTTGCAGCACAAAGAAAAGGGGCGCCTGCATTGCAGCAGACGCCCCTTCCCCTCTCCAGCTTATGAAGTTCAGAAGCTGCGGCGAACCGTGACAGACCATTCACGTGGGCGGCCAGGGTTGCCGGTGACAACACCATAGGCGCCAGCGTTTTCAGCCAGTCCGGCATAATAGAACTTGTTGAACAGGTTCGTGACGCCAGCGCTCAGCTTCCAGTCGCTGTCCGCCCGTTCATAGGTCAGACGCGCATTGAACAGGCTGTAGCCATCGATCTTATTGTAGGCATTATTGATCGAATTGTAGAAGAAGCTTGACCGGTAGGACCAGTCGAGCCGCGGCGTCAGCGTATCGCCATTGGCAAATTCAGCGGCATATTGGATGCCAGCCGAAAGCTGCCATTTGGAAATGAACGGTGCAATCATGTCCTTGGTGACAAGCGTGGAGGGATTCTTGATCTTCTTATAATCGAAGTCGAGATAACCCACTGAACCGTCGATCCGCAGCCCATCTACAGGTTCAACAAAACTTTCCAGTTCAAAGCCGAAAATCCGCGCATCACCTGCGTTGACCGGGGCAGAGCAGGACAGAACAACACTGTCCGGGCACTGATATTGCACCAACTGCATGTCGTTATAATTGTTCAGGAAAACCGCACCATTCATGGTAGCGCGGCGGTTGAGGAATTCCGACTTGAAGCCAGCTTCAAAAGTGGTCAGCGTTTCCGGCCCGAAAGACCTGATCTGATCCAGAGCCGAGGGGCGCGGGTTGATGCCACCCCCCTTATAACCAGTTGCCACCTGAGCATAGACCATCACATCATCTGTCAGATCATAATTGGCACCGATGCGGTAATCCCACCGGCTTCCCTTATATTCACCGGACGAACCACTTATTCCGCCAAGCAGGAAGTTCTTGGTCAACGGAATGCCGCTGATTTCGCTGCCATCTGCATTGAAACGATTAAAATGATAGGTCTTCTTGTCATCCGTATAGCGCAGACCCGCGACAAGGTTGAGGCGGTCGGTCAGGTGCACTTCCATATGACCAAAGCCTGAAACGCTGCGGTTATCCACGATATCATCATTGGTGAAATCGAACAGCAAAGTCGGGATATATTGGCGACCGGTCAGCGTATCGGTGGCATCATAATAGAAGCCGCCCACAGTCGTGTCGATCAAACCGTCTGCCAGTTGGGCGGACAGGCGTAATTCCTGAGTGAACTGTTCATGGCGATAGCCAAATTCTGACAGAAGCAATGTCAGCGGCGAGCCATCATAATCAATCCCGCTCCGGCCATCAGCCACACGGTAGCCAGTGATGGAAGTGAGCGAGAGATTGTCTGCCAGCTCAAGATCAGCCTTGCCCGATACGCCCCAGCTTTCGATCTTGTTATGCGGATCGGCTACGAAAGTACCGGGAAGTTCCTGCGTAAGCGTACCGAAATTGGTGGTATAATTGCCGCCATTGATAAAGGTCGCATAGCTGGAATAGCTTTTGGGCCCGGTGATGAAACGGCTATCAAACGGTACGCCTGCCGCCGCATCGCCTGCAACGTAAGAGCGGACCTGACTGTTATCGGCATAGATCAGCTTGGTTGGCACAACTTCGGAATTGTCGGTCGAATAGTCGGCATTCAGATTCACCTTGAGCGGTGAGCCGGTCGGAGCATAGCGCAGGGACAGGCGAACAGACTGCATGTCCTGCCCACCTGACGTACCGATCTGACAATCCTTGCCGCCACTACCCGTTGTCGTCAAACCGGACTCTGGATGGACGCAGCCATAATCATAGCGCTTGAAATAACCATCTGATGTCTTGGAGACACCTGAGATACGGGCATAGAGCCCATCAGTGATGGTGAAGTCAGCGCTGCCGCGCAGATCAACGCGATTATAGCGGCCATAAGTTGCTTCCACGAAGCCACCGCCATTGCCATCGGGTTCACGCGTGTAGAGCTTGACCGAGCCACCGACGGAATTCTTGCCTGACAGCGTGCCTTGTGGGCCGCGCAGCACTTCCACGCGCTGCAAATCGTTGAGGTCCATCACAGCACCAAAGGTCGTGCCATAATAGATGTCATCAATATAGATACCGACGCCCGGTTCGAGAGCGAAGCTGGCATCTGACTGACCAATACCGCGAATGAAGGCCGCTACGGCGTTACCCTGAATGCTGCTGGCCTGCGACAATGAAACGTTCGGGGCATAATTGCCAAGATCAGCGACGCTCTGCTGGCTACGCGCTTCCAGCGTTCCGGCATCAATCGCAGTAATGGCGATCGGCGTTTCCTGCAGATTCTGTTCGCGGAACTGCGCGGTTACCACGATCTCTTTCAGACCATGCTGTGCACTCGAACTGCTGCTATCCTTATCAGAATCGCTCGTCGAAGCTGTATCCTGAGCGAAAGCCGGCGCGGCCACCCCAAGCGCCATCGCGCTCGATGCAGCCAGAAAACTCGCATAGCGTAAAATGCCCGCAGACTCGCGAAACTTCATCAAATCTCTCCCTTGGACCACCCCTTATGATTAGGGCGCGAAACAAGGCATCTTTAACGAAGAGGTGGGCAGGGTTGCAAGATTAATCGTAACGATCGTGACAAAATCATAACGAACGTGACTATTTCATCACGAGGTTAAACCGATTTTTCTGAGCTTTTCGAAGGCTTTGGCACGATAATCAAGACGTTGTTCTCCACCCGCCATGACCCAAGGCGTGAAAGGAAGTTCATCCCCAAAACATTGGTGTCGCCCAAACCGGGAGCGATCAGCGCGTCGATCCCTGTGGCGGTGACATTTCCGAAATGCAGCTCGTCAATGGAGGTCATTTCTGCTGCAATCATGCCATTGGCCGTTTGCATCTGGACCGGAAGCCCACCCCGGCGCGGGGTCAGGCCTGCACGCCGGGCCGTACCTTCTGAAACCGCCGTGATCGTTGCCCCGGTGTCGATCAGGAAGCGGGCGGGCTGGCCGTTGACTTCGGCATTCAGCCAGAAATGCCCATCACGTGCCAGCGGTATGCGCGTCTCCCCGCCTTCGACCACCTGTTCAGGAAGGCCAATCTGCGGTACTGCAATCTCGAACCGTGGGTCCATGCGCGACACTTGCAGGATCACCAACACCAGAATAGCCATCAGGGCAAAGGTGCTTAATGTCCGAAGCAACCGCCCCAATGCGGGCACACTGCGCAGCAGTGCCGTGCCCAGCAACCCCATCAACATAGCTGCCAAAGCACCCATCAAAAGAGTAGAGCTGGGCAGTTGGGAAATGGAATGCGTCAGTTGATCCCACAGAGGCGCTATTTTCATATGCCCCCTATAGAGCATCGGCCATTTGAATGCGATACGCCCCGCTTACGGCGCGTTTCGGGCGATGGTCGCATCAGCCAAAATCAAGGAAAATTGCCCCTTGCTGTCCGTCCAACGGGCCTTCGGTGTCCAGCCGCCTGCCAGCAGCAAAGTGGATTGGCTGCGACGATCAAATTTATGACTGTTTTCCGTATGGATCGTTTCACCTTCCTGCATGGTGAAATCATGCCCGGAAACTTCAAAGCGTAAATCACCTTGCGCTTCCAGATGCATTTCGATCCGGGCGAAAGTGTCGTTCCAGATCGCCCGATGCTTCAGCATATCCACTGGAATGGAGCCATCCAGTTCGCGGTTTATTCGCCGTGCCAGATTGCGGTTGAATTCCGCCGTCACGCCTGCCGCATCATCATAGGCCGCTTCCAGCACCTTCGCATCTTTGATCAGGTCCATCCCAATCAGCAGGCATGAATCACTTCCCAATGTTTCCCGCATGGAGCGCAAGAGATCGACCGCACTGCGCGCGACCATATTACCGATGGTAGAGCCGGGGAAAAAACCGAGTTTGGGCATGGCCGTCACATCTGCCGGCAATTTAACCGCTTTCATGAAGTCTGCTTCGAGCGGAAAAATCGGCAGGTCGGGGAATTTTCGGCCAAGGTCGGCCGCCGCTGCACGCAGGAAGTCACCAGCAATATCGAGCGGCACATAAGCGGCAGGGTCAATTGCGTTGAGCAACAAAGGCGTCTTCACTGAAGAGCCTGAGCCAAATTCCACCACTGCCCTGCCCGGCCCGATCAACTCCGCCAGATCAGAGGTACAATTGGTCAGAATTTCCCGCTCACACCGGGTGGGGTAATATTCTTCAACCTGGGTAATATCTTCAAACAATTGCGAACCTGCGGCATCATAGAGCCAGCGGGCGGGAATAGCTTTCTGACCTTGCGAGAGGCCTTCCAGAACATCTGCACGGAAAGCCGGGTCCACACCATCATCATCGTGTTCGACAAGGGACATTGCCTGTTGAGTAGCCATCGTCTCAAATATCCTTGGCGAGCCTGAGGCCCGTGAATTGCCAGCGTTGTGTGGGGTAGAAAAAGTTTCGGTAGCTGGCGCGGGAATGGCCCCTGACCGTTGCGCAACTTGCGCCTTTCAACACCACCTGACCGGACATGAATTTGCCATTATACTCGCCCACGGCTCCCTCTGCCGGGATAAAGCGCGGATAGGGCAAATAGGCTGACCGGGTGAATTGCCAACAATCGCCGAATAGCGAATGCCCCCCTCGTGGGAGCGGCGAAATAGCGCAATCCATCTGATTGCCGCCAGCAACATCGTGAGCCATATTATCGCCGGAACGCGCAATGGCTTCCCATTCAAATTCTGTTGGCAGCCGATGTCCTGCCCAGGTAGCATAAGCATCAGCTTCAAAATAAGAGATATGGGTTACAGGCGCATCCGGGTGGCGCGCCTGCCAGCCGGAGTGGGTGAACTGCTCCTCCCCCCTCCAATATAGCGGGCGATCGATCTTCTCAGACGTCACCCACGCCCATCCATCGGACAGCCATAGTGCCGCATTGCGATAGCCCCCGTCAGCGATGAAGGCACTCCATTCTGCATTGGTGACCAACCGGTCTGCCAGTGCGAAAGGTTCGAGCAACGTGCGGTGGGCCGGGCCTTCATTATCGAAAGCGAAACCATCATCCTGATGGCCGATCACTGTGATGCCGCCGGGATGCTCATGCCAGCCCATCTCCCCAGCCGGGGCAACAGGCGCAAGCGGTGCTCTGTCCCAGATAGCGGGGCCTAGCGGGTTCATCGAGAACGCATGTTTGATATCGGTCAGCAGCAATTCCTGATGCTGCTGCTCATGCGCCAGCCCCAGCGCGATCAGATCCTGACAGGCCGTATCATCCAGCAAGGCTTCCATGGCTTGATCAACATGCGCGCGCCATTCGCAAATTTCCGAAACAGGAGGCCGCGACAACATACCCCGTCGGCCACGCAGTATCCGCTCCCCTTCCGCTTCATAATAGGAATTGAACAGAAAGGGCCATGATTCATCAAACAGGCGGTAATCGGGGAGATGGTCGCGCAGCAGGAAGGTTTCAAAAAACCAGGTGGTATGCGCCAGATGCCATTTGGCGGGGGATGCGTCTTCTATCGATTGAAGGGTCGCATCCGCTTCAGAAAGCGGCTTCAGAAGATCGAGCGTTAATTGACGGGTTGTGCGGTATGCTTCCGCAAGATTGCGAGTGGCTGGACTGTGTTTGCGAGCAATCGCTTCGGCCAATATCCGTCCCCTTATCCTCTATTCCGCTTGGTCGAAACGGAGTTTACCCTGAATTTTGCGTCTGCCCTGTTCAATGCACAAGGTGAAAAAAAGTGCCGGTCAAGCAGCACTTTGGACGCAATTGCGGCCCTTATCCTTGGCTGAGTAAAGCGCTCTATCGGCACGGGCTAACAGACTTTCTGCTGTGTCACGATCCGTATAAGACGCAATTCCGATACTGACAGTGACACGCGGCATAGCGTCTTTGCTGCTGCCATCCTGAATCGCTGTGCGTAAGCGCTCTGCCATGGCCCCAACCTCAGCATTGTCAACGCCGCGCAGCAACCAGACAAATTCTTCCCCCCCGATGCGCCCTACAAGGTCGGAGCTTCTGGCCTGCTGCTGAGCAATCTGAGCCACACGCACCAGCACATCATCACCCATTTGATGGCCATAACTATCGTTGATCTTTTTGAAGTAATCGATGTCAAAGATGATAATAGCGATATTGCCCAGGCCGCGCCGGGCATCCCGCACACCTTCCCGCAGCATCTGGATCACCATTCTGCGATTACTGAGACCGGTCAGGGCATCTGTATTGGCCAGATGCTGCGCCGTGGCGGCCAATTCCACCGCACGCGCACGCTCAGCTTCCAGCAGCTCTTCACGCTGCCGATATTCCGTCACGTCCATCGTTACAGCAAATGTGCTGACCCGATTACCCTCGGCATCAAATTGATTGACTGCATCCATATATAGAGTGCGAAAGCCACCATCTGGCGCGCGAATGCGGTATTCGATCCGAAAAGGTTCACGCTCATCACGCCGGCGGTTGAGCTGGTCGAACACGTCATTCCCATTGCCAGCCATCAGATGGCGCATATTGCCGGGATCAGGGCCTAGCGTGGGACTGAGCCCATGCATCGTAAACATCTGGTTTGACCAGCTCTGCTCTCCGGTTCGCCAATCATAAGTCCACCGCCCGACACCTGCCAATGTCTCTGCAAGACTAAGAATGATCACGGATTTATTGAGTGCTTCATTCTTTTCATTGAGCTGCTCACTTAACCTTTTCCGAGCCAGAAACATGGCTGCCATGGGGATGCTTGAACCACAAAGGCACAGAATAAATATCTGTAACACGATAAGGAGCGGGACACGGTCCATCGTCAGCAAACCTGCCAGAGGCTGCCCCAATTCGCCCTTCAGTAAGGTAGCAGCAGCGAAACTGCAGATCATCACTGATACGCTGGACATGCCATAGCGCGAAACGACGAAAAGCTGGGCAACAACGAGCAGCCAGAACAATGGCACCACATCTACCGAAAGAACCACCCACGAAAGCAAGTAGAAACCAAGAAAGATAAAAATAAATTCTACTTTTGTTCTGATACGCTGTTCATTGATACTGGCCACTTCCCACCCGTGCGGCCTCACTCCGAACAGATATATCAATGGCGTAACGGCCATGATCCCCAAGATGCTCGAAAACACCCAGAAGGTGACATTTTCAAAAGTCATGTTTTCACGGAATGGCCATGTCATGATCATGGCGATAAGGGTGCCGGCAAAGGTGCTCGCAAAAAGCTGCATCGGCTGGCTTACCGTTGAACGAACTTCTCTTCCCGGGTCCAGAACGATCTTGGCCATACCGCCGCACAAAAAGCCCTGGCTGATATTGGCGACAATGAAGCCAATCGACAAAAAAAGTCCGAACTCAAAGAAAAGAATAGCAGCGATATTCGCCATAAGCATCGCCAGCGTTAAGCTGATCCAATGGCGATAGGGCGTTATATGGAAGGCTGCGACGCTCACCCCGCTTGCCGGCCAAAACAGCAACAGGGAAGTGCGGTCAAAGTTGATATAGCCCGGCACGCCCACGCAGACGAGCCACGCCAACGCCCAGATCAAGGATCTCCTAATATGGACAATGCTGAAAACGCGACCTCTCCTTTTGAAGGGAAAGGTTAGCAGGCAAGGATTAACAAATTCAGTCAAGCAGGCTCGTCAGGCCACCCTAGTGGATGGCCTGAGGCAGAGATAATCTTCAGGCAGCGTCTTTATGTTGACGTTCTGCTTCAAGGTTGAGCCGCTCAGCCAGCATGAACGCCAGTTCGAGCGACTGCGCCGCATTGAGACGAGGATCGCAATGGGTGTGGTAACGGTCAGCAAGGCCAGCATCAGTGATCGCCACAGCGCCTCCCGTGCATTCGGTCACATCCTGCCCGGTCATCTCAATATGGATGCCGCCTGCATGGGTGCCTTCCGCGCGGTGAACCTGGAAGAAGCCTTCTACTTCGGCCAGAATACGATCGAACGGACGGGTCTTATAGCCGCTATCCGATTTGATGACATTGCCATGCATCGGATCACAACTCCACACCACAGGGTGCCCTTCACGCTTCACAGCACGCACCAGCGGGGCAAGACCGGCTTCGACCTTTTCATGCCCGAAACGGCTGATCAGCGTCATCCGGCCCGCTTCACGACCCGGGTTCAACGTATCGAGTAGACGCAGCAGTGCGTCAGGCTCAAGGCTAGGGCCACATTTCATACCGATCGGATTGCCGACGCCGCGCAGATACTCAACATGCGCACTGCCATCGAAGCGAGTGCGGTCCCCAATCCAGAGCATATGCGCGCTGGTGTCATACCAATCGCCGGTGAGCGAATCCTGACGGGTTAGCGCTTCTTCATAAGGCAGCAGCAGTGCTTCATGGCTGGTGAAGAAATCGGTGCTCTTGAGGCGGGGGACAGTTTGCGGATCAACACCACAAGCTTCCATGAAATCAAGCGCTTCACCGATCCGGTCTGCCACATTGGAAAATTTGTCCGCCCATGGGCTGCGGTTCATGAAATCGAGTGTCCACTGATGAACCTGCCGCAGATTGGCATAGCCACCGCCAGCAAATGCACGCAGCAGATTAAGCGTGGCAGCCGACTGGCTGTAAGCGCGGATCATGCGCTGCGGATCATTCCGGCGGGTCGCGGGATCAAATTCAATCCCGTTAATGATGTCACCGAAATAACTCGGCAGTTCCATATCGCCTTTGACTTCAGTCGGCGCACTGCGCGGCTTGGCGAATTGGCCGGCCATGCGGCCAACCTTCACCACCGGTTGTTTGCTGGCGAAAGTCAACACCACCGCCATCTGGAGCAACACACGAAAGGTGTCGCGAATATTGTTAGCGTGGAATTCCGCGAAGCTTTCCGCGCAATCACCGCCTTGCAGCAAGAAGCCCTTACCCGCCGACACATCGGCAAGCTGTCGCTTCAACTCACGCGCTTCTCCGGCAAAGACCAGCGGGGGAAAGGTTGCGAGTGCCTGTTCAGCCGCAGCAAGCTCCGCAGCATCTTCATAATGCGGCAGGTGCTTTGCTTCCTGCTGCTTCCAACTCTCAGGCGTCCAATTCCGTACCACTATCAAACTCTTCACTACATATCTGAAAACCCTGCGGCTCTACGACCTGAAGTCCGCTGATGCAAAGGTTACATCTGTTATTTCTTTTCTGACTGTGATTGCTTTTCTGGCATAATAGCCAAGCGCCACCCACCATCACGGGTCAGATATTTCGCCGCCAAGGCTTTCATCTCTGCCGGTGTAACCTTGGTGTAATCATCCATCATCGAGTTCAGAGTTGTGAGACGGTTAGGGTCGCGTGTCGCGCCTTGCAGCTCATTGAGCCAAAAGGCATGACCTGTCTGAACCCGCATCAAAAGCTGACGGAGCGGTTCGGTCACACGCTCCAGCTCATCGGGCGTCGGACCATTGGTGGCCAGGTCTTCAGCAATT
Source organism: Altericroceibacterium indicum (assembly GCF_009828105.1). Taxonomy (GTDB): domain Bacteria; phylum Pseudomonadota; class Alphaproteobacteria; order Sphingomonadales; family Sphingomonadaceae; genus Altericroceibacterium; species Altericroceibacterium indicum. The sequence goes on along the minus strand of NZ_WTYQ01000004.1, from coordinate 262,230 downwards.
TTCTGCGCTTCGATGAAGAAGACCGGGACAGCTTCGGGCGGCAATTGCGCCATTGCCATAATATACCCCCCGCTATCGGTGTCGACCGGCCAGTTAGAGCCAACCGAAGGCGCATAGCTGGAGCCCGTCCCTTCGCGCACAGCATCAAGCAGACGGTTGGAGAAAAGCTGGCTCAACACTTCCAGCTTGCGTGATTCCGGCAAGCCTGCCGAGCCTCCGCCCGTCGGCCATGCCATAATCGCCGCAGCCTGATTGGGCTCACCCTTATGGGTAATCACCATTGGCTTGTCGTTACCCTTGGGAAAGGTTGTTTTGCGGGTTGCTGCGGCTGCCGGGATGGGTTGACGCGGTGACAAGGCACCAAAGGTCTTGCCCATGGCGGCAATAGTGGAATCGACGTCAATATCGCCAAACACGGATACTTCGACCGGGCCTTGCTTCAGCAACGGCTCCCACACCTTGCGGAAACCTTCCGGCGTAGTTTTGGCAATTTCTGCTGGAGTAGGCGTTTCAAACCTGGGGTCTTTATTGTGCAGCAACCAATCCAGATCGCGGTTGATAATCCCGGCCGGACTGGTGTCGAGGCTGTTATATTGAATGGTTAGCGCAGCCTTGGCCCGCTCCACCGGATTGGCATCCCAACGCGGCATGGCAAGCTTCGCCGCGAAGAGATAGAGCTGGTCGGCCACATCCTGCGGGCGGGTCCGCCCTTCAAAGCTGAATGTGCCATCTTCAACATCAAAATCGAAGCCCAGCTTCCGGCCGGTTGAAATCCGGTCCATCTCTTCTTCACCCAGATCGCCCAGACCGGAACTGACCAGCGCCATTTTGCCCAGTGCAATATAGGGCGCATCCTGAGCGGTGAAGGCGCGATAACCACTGCCAAACCGCACACGCACAGTGACGCGTCCCGGCTCATTGGTGGTACGCCAGACCATGCCGGTCACACCATTGGGAAATTTGACACCCTTGACATCAAACACACCCATCGGAGCGACAAGATCCGGTTTGGCAGGCGTGCCGATGGCAGGCAGATCATCAAAGGAAATCGGCTTACCAGCCACACGCGTTTCACCCGTTGCGACAACCTTTTCCTTCATCGCGGCCAGCAAGGCACCCGAACTGGCATCACTGGCATCAGGTGTCAGCATCAAGGCACGAGTGACCGTGCCGCTAAACAGGCGCTTGGTTGCGGCGAACACGGCATCGGGTGTGAAGCGATCCAGCATTCCGGTAAAAACCTGCTGCACTACTTCAGGTGAAGCCACCGCTTCACGAATATCGACGGCATTGACGATACTATCGGCCAGTTGTGCACCCGCCTGCAGATCACGCTGCTCCACCTGATTGGCGAAGACCACGCTATATTGATCGACTTCGCGCTGAATTTCTTCCTGTGTGGGAGGCTCAGCCAGAGCATCGGCAATCACACCGCGAACGTCTTTGAGCGCCGCTTGCCAGTCATCCCCCAGCGGCGTGACTGAAACGAAAGTGGCATCGGCGCTACGGTTGACATTCTGTTGCTCGACCCCGGCCATCAGGAAGCTGCCACCCGCACGAGCGCGCGATTCCAGCCGCCGATTGATGATCGCCTGAGCGACTGCATCCATCAACAACCCGCGATTATATTCGATATTGTCATGCACCTGATGCCAGGGGCGCAAAATGGCATAGGTCACGCCGCGCGGAAGGCTGGGTTCCACCAGCGTCTCAACCTTGCCAACCGGCGCATTGCCAGTGGTGCCAGCAGGTGCTTCAGGCTTACCAAAGTCAGGTTGATCGGCCGGTTTGCCGGGGACTTTCCAATCCCCAAAACGATCTTCAATCAACTTGGCCAGCATCATCGGGTCCGCATCGCCAACCGCCACAATCACGGTGTTCTCAGGCCGGTACCAGCGATCATGGAAGGCACGAATCTTGGCAGGTGTAGCGGCTTCCAATGTTTTCACGGTTCCGATGGGGGAGCGATCCGCCAGCCGCTGGCCAGCAAAGAAAACCGAGCGCGTGGCATTGGCCGCGCGCATATTGGGGCCTTCATTCTCACGCTTTTCGGCCAGAACAATCGGCAGATCCGCCGCGATATTGGCTTTGCTCAGCGCTGGCTCACGAATCATGCCCGACAAGAGCTTCATGCTTTCCGCCACATGAGCGTCTGTCGCGTTGGGCAGGTCGAGCTTGAACACGGTCTGCGTGGGGGAGGTTTCGGCATTGGTGTCACTACCGAATGTCGCCCCCAGCCGCTGCCATGTCGGGATTGCCGCGCCGGATTTCAGATATTTGGACTGACGGAAGGTCAGGTGTTCGATCAGATGCGCATAGCCTCTTTCATCATCACGTTCATATAATGACCCTGCATCGATGCGAATACGGATCGAAACCTGCCCTGGCGGCACACCATTGCGCCTGACAGCATAGCGCACACCATTGGGCATTTCGCCAAACAGCCATTCCTTATCAACCGGAATATCGGTTCCACGATAGATCCACGGATCATCTTTTTCGAGATATTGGGGCTGCGCCGTAACAGCTTTCAAAGGCTTCGTGGTGATAGGATCACTCTGCGCCTGAGAAGCAATCGGCGAGGACACCAGCAGGCCAAGTGTGGCCACCGTGGCGAAGTTACGGGCAAAACGCGAAAAAATCGTCATGCCACAGGTCATAGGCACTGTAATGCTGAAGCAATAGTGAATAAATATCTGAGGTGGCGTAAAAGTCATGAGCATCACGCTTGCCCATGCAGCCTCTGCTTCCTACATCCGGCTGATGTTTATCGAGACAGAAACCACGCCCAACCCTTCAACGCTGAAATTCCTGCCCGGTCAGGCAGTGATGCCCAGTGGCACGCGAGACTTTGCTTCGCCAGAAGATGCCGAAGTGTCCCCCCTTGCCAATGCCCTGTTTGAAACGGGCGAAGTAACCGGCGTGTTCTTTGGGAGTGACTTCGTTTCCGTCACCGCCGCACCGGGCGTTGATTGGTCATCCCTGAAGCCGCAAGTGGTGCTGATTCTCCTCGATCATTTCGTTAGCCAGGCCCCCTTGTTCACCGGCGGTGACGCTTCGGGATTTTCCGTGCCCGCTGACGAAGATGAAGATATGGGCGATGATCCGGCCGATGCCGACATTGTCTCTCAGATCAAAGACCTGCTGGAAACCCGCATCCGCCCGGCCGTGGCAGGTGATGGTGGTGACATCCGATATCGCGGCTTCCGTGGAGGCGTAGTCTATCTGACCATGCAAGGCGCCTGTGCGGGCTGCCCAAGTTCGACAGCAACATTGAAGCAAGGTATTGAAGGCCTGCTGAAACATTACGTGCCGGAAGTGAGCGAAGTTCGCGCAGCCTGACAGGAGAGCCCCTTGCCATCACCTTTGAACGACGCCGCACTGGACCAGCTTTTCCGCGAAGCGCGCACCTATAATGCGTTTCTCGACAAACCAGTCACTACGGAACAGCTTCATCAGATCTGGGATTTGATGAAGATGGGGCCAACCTCGGCCAATCAGCTTCCAGCGCGGATTGTCTGGTGCACAACACCAGAGGCAAAAGAACGGCTCGCGGGCCATGCCAGTGATGGAAATAAGGACAAAATCCGTCACGCTCCCGTATGCGCGATTTTGGCAATGGATATTGATTTCCATGAACATCTGCCATGGCTCTTCCCGCATACGGATGCCAAAAGCTGGTTTGATGGGGATGAAGAAGGCCGCAAGGTCTCTGCCTTCCGCAACTCAACCTTGCAGGGCGCCTATATGATTTTGGCCGCACGTGCAGTGGGCCTTGGTTGCGGCCCGATGTCGGGCTTTGACAATGATGCGCTGGACAAGGATTTCTTTGCCGATCAACCGAAATGGAAATCCAACTTCATTTGCACCATCGGATATGGTGATGAAGAAAGTGTCTACGAGCGCAGCCCGCGCCCCGACTTCGATACGTTTAACGTCATTCTTTAAACCGGGGTATTCATCTTGCGGATACTCGCAATAGACAGCGCCAGCGAAGCCTGCTCCGCGGCGCTTTTTGAGCATGATGCGATGCTTGGCGGCTGTTATGAAATCCTGGGCCGGGGCCATGCTGAAAGACTGGTTCCGATGATCAGCGAACTGCCCGGCAAAGGGCGGGCTGATTGCATTCTCGTATCGCTTGGGCCGGGAAGCTTCACCGGCGTCAGAATCGGCCTTGCTGCGGCCAGAGCGCTGGGCCTTGCCTGGCAAGTTCCTGTGCTGGGTTATCCCACCCTCGCCCTGATTGCAGCCATGGCACGATCTGAAATGGGCAAAGTACCGATAAGCGTAGCGGTAACGGGCGGCCATGGTGAATGGTTCGTGCAGGAGTTTGGCAAGGACGGCCTTCCTGCATCAGACCTCGCATCCTTGAAGCCGGACGACGCCGCCGCAGCGGCACAAGCCGATTGCGTAGCCGGTTCCCAGGCTGAGGCACTGGTGGCCTTGCGAAAAAGCGGCTGTGCCCTGCCCTTGCTCCCGGATGCCAGAGCTGCCCAGCTTTTGCCTGATTCATTGTTCAGCAAACAATTAACGCCGCTTTATGGCCGCGCCCCGGATGCCAAAGTTGCACAGGCAAAAAGCAAGGGTGGAAAGGCCAGAGCGTGAAGGATCACGTCGACCACATCATGAGCGTGATGGAGGCCGCTTTTGACCCGGCCTATGGCGAGGCATGGAACCGCCGGCAAGTGTCGGACTCACTGGCCATGCCCAACACCCATTACTGGCTCATCACCCCCAATGGCACAGAGCCCGAGGAAGGCGATAGCGTTGCAGGCTTTGCAATGAGTCGAAACGCTGTGGATGAAGAAGAGCTTCTGCTCTTTGCAGTTCACCCTGATCATCGCCGTTTAGGTATTGGCCGAAAGCTACTTTCAAAATTTATTAAAGATTGTCGAGATAGAGGAGTAGTTCGGCTATTTCTGGAAATGCGAGACAACAACACAGCTGAAGAATTGTATAGAAAGCACGGATTCTCGCAGATCGGCCGCCGAAAAAACTATTATAGAAATACGTCTGCCAATCCTATTGATGCACTGACATTCACTTTAGAAATAGCAGATTGATCTTGTCTGTATTATTACACTGCTTGCTTTTACTCTCAGACTTTGCTTGTAAAGACAACGCAATTGTTCCAATGGCTTGATCGCCTAAAACCCAGAGCTACTTCGGCTCCAATAAACTGTTAAAAAACAACGTCGCATTAACCGAGGTTTAAATGGAAAATTTTGAATCAGATATGTCGGAAACGCTGATTACGCTGACTTCCGATATTGTCGCTGCTCATGTCAGCAACAATAATGTTGCTGTAGAAGACGTCCCTTCACTTATTCAGAACGTATTCGGCGCCCTTTCCGGGCTCGGATCGAAAGAAGTGAAAGAAGAACGTCCCGAACCTGCTGTTTCTATTCGTGCGTCCATTAAACCAGACCATCTCGTCTGCCTGGAAGATGGCAAGAAGATGAAGATGCTCAAGCGTCATTTAATGACCGACCACGGCATGACCCCTGAAGAATATCGTGCCCGTTGGGATCTTCCTGCCGATTATCCGATGGTTGCCCCCAATTACGCTGAAAAGCGCCGTGAGCTTGCCAAGAAGATCGGCCTTGGCCGCCAGCCGGGCCAGCGCCGCGGCCGTCGTAAAAAAACTGACTAAGCCAAGAGCTTGGCTATGCACATTGTGCATATTGTAAAAATGCCCGACCACTCCCATAGTGGTTGGGCATTTTGATTTTGCGGGGATAGTTTTGCACCAAGGTATCGATCTTGAGCAGCTTTGCGCTGAGCGCGGGCTTAGAATTACAGAACAGCGGCGGGTTATCGCCAAAGTTCTATCGGAAAGCGACGATCATCCCGATGTCGAGCTATTGCACAAACGTGCCTCGGCCATTGATCCTAAAATCTCGATTGCTACGGTCTACCGCACAGTTCGCTTATTTGAAGAAGCTGGCATCCTGGACCGCCATGATTTTGGCGATGGTCGCGCCCGTTATGAAGCAGCACCGGAAGCCCATCACGATCATCTGATTGATGTGGAAACCGGCAAAGTGGTCGAATTCGTCGATCCTGAACTGGAATCTTTACAGCGCCAGATTGCTGAAAAGCTGGGCTATCGCCTCGTCGATCATAGGATGGAACTTTACGGCGTGCGCATTGACCGCGAAGATTAATTGCAAGCTTCGACTGTCCAGCAAAGCCCTATGATTACCCGGCTGCGGATAGGTCTGCGGATTGCTCTCATATTAGGCTGGTCCGCCCTTATCATTCCTCTACACCTGCTGTTCAAAGCGATCGGTAAGCCACTTGTGCTGCCGCCAACCTTTCTGGCTGGCGTCGGGTGGATTGCAGGCCTCCGGGTGAAAACGGTTGGAAAACCGGAAAAGACTGCGCTGATACTCGCCAACCATGTGAGCTGGCTCGATATATTGGCGCTTGCCGGGGCAGCTCGCAGCGCCTTTGTCGCGCATGATGGACTGGCGGGGCAAAAGCTTTTGAAGTGGCTGTGTGAACAGAATCAAACGATCTTCATCGCCCGCCATCGCCGCACCACTATCAATGACCAGACCAGTGCCATCCATGCCGCATTGGGGGAACGCCCGCTGACGATCTTTCCCGAAGGCACCACCAGTGACGGGACCAGCGTTCCGCCATTCAAAAGCGCCCTGCTCGCCGCCGTTCAGCCGATCGATGACAGCACCAAGGTGCAGCCCGTTGCACTGGTTTATGAAGACGTACCGGAAGTGGCATGGGTGGGGGAAGATCCGGGTGCCAATAACGTGCTGATGATTCTCGGCCGCCGAAAACCCGTGCGGCTGACGATTTATTTCCTGCCTCCGCTGGAGGGTGCCGCCCTGACAGATCGAAAATCTATTACGCTCGCCGCGCATAAAGCGATTGCCGAGACATTGGCCCGCGTATTGCAGGCCTAGGAATCGCTGCATAAATCCCTTAAAGGCGCGTCATGCGACAAAGTGCACCTCCCAAGACCTACCGGGTCAAAAGCTTCGGCTGCCAGATGAACGTCTATGATGGCGAACGGATGGGCGAATTGCTGACCGATAAGGGCATGGCACCTGCCAAGGATGGCGAAGATGCGGATCTGGTGGTGCTCAACACCTGCCACATCCGCGAAAAGGCCGCTGAAAAGGTCTATTCCGACATTGGCCGCCTGACCAAGAATGGCAAGAAGCCCATGATCGCAGTGGCCGGCTGCGTGGCGCAGGCCGAGGGCGAAGAGATCATGAAGCGCTCTCCCGCTGTAGGCATGGTGGTCGGGCCGCAAGCCTACCATCGCTTACCCGACATGATCGACAAGGCTGTGCACGGTGAGCGGGCAACCGACACGGATATGCCGCTCGAAACCAAATTCGATGTTTTGCCACAGCGGCGCAAGGTCGGCCCCAGCGCCTTCCTCACCATTCAGGAAGGTTGCGACAAATTCTGTACCTATTGCGTGGTGCCCTATACGCGCGGCGCAGAAATTTCCCGCCCCTTTAGCGCTCTGGTCACAGAAGCGGAGCGGTTGGTGCAAAGCGGCGCACGCGAAATCACACTGCTAGGGCAGAATGTGAACGCCTGGACAGGTGAGAATGCCAAGGGTCAGGCCATTGGTCTTGAAGGACTAATCAAAGCGCTCGCTGATCTGCCAGATCTGGCACGCATCCGCTACACCACCAGCCATCCCAATGATATGTCGCCAGCATTGATCGCCGCCCATGGTGAGATCGAAAAGCTGATGCCCTATCTGCATCTGCCCGTGCAGAGTGGTTCAGACCGCGTACTCAAAGCGATGAATCGCAGCCACACGGCAGACAGCTATCTCAAATTGCTCGACCAGTTTCGTGCCGTCAGGCCGGACATTGCCTTGTCAGGCGACTTCATCGTCGGCTTTCCCGGCGAAACGGAAGAAGAATTTCGTGAAACGCTGCAATTGGTCGATGCGGTAGGCTATTCACTGGCGTACAGCTTCAAATATTCACCCCGCCCCGGAACGCCAGCAGCCACGATGGATGGCCAGGTAAGCCGGGAAGTGATGGATGAACGTTTGCAGCGTCTGCAAGCCGCGCTGAACCGCGATCAATATGCTTTCAACAAGCAGACTGAAGGCCGCGTGTGTGATGTTCTGGTGGAACGCAAGGGTAAGTTCGAAAACCAGTGGCTGGGCAAATCCCCCTGGCTGCAATCGGTCTGGTTTGAAGGCGATGTCCAACTGGGCGATATGGTGACAGTCGACATGGTGGAAGCTGGCGCGAATTCCGTTCGCGGACGCATGGTGGAAAAAGTCAGCGCTTGAAACAGCAAAGTTAACGGCGACGCGAAAACCCGCATTCGCGCCGCCGCCACATTCTCACCCGATGCGCGTTTACCGCATTATTGGGCGAGGAAAGCACCATCCACCGGATAATAGCTGCCTGTCACAAACGACGCAGCATCGCTCAGCAGAAAATTGGTGATGGCCGCCACTTCATCTGGCGTACCGAGCCGGCCGATGGGGTGCATCCCGACGAGACCGGCGTGCGCTTCATCGCTCATGCTGGTTTCAATCAGTGGAGTCTTGATAAAGCCCGGCCCCACGGCATTCACCCGGATGCCCTTGCTTGAATATTCCAGTGCGGCTGTTTGCGTGATTCCGGTTACAGCATGTTTGGATGCGACATAAGCAGCCGATCCACGCCAGCCCACTGCGCCCAGAATAGACGCCATATTCACAATCGAACCACCGCCTGATTTCAGCATCGCCGGAATCTGGTAACGCATTCCATAGAATACACCGTGCAAATTGACGTTAAGCACTTTGTGCCAGTCATCAGGGTCAATCTCGCCCATCGGTGCACTCTTGCCACCGATTCCGGCATTGTTGACGGCAAGGTCAAGTTGGCCAAATTCTTTGATAGTAAAACCCACCATCGCTTCAACTTCGTCAGGCTTGCTGACGTCAACTTTGAAGGCCCTGGCCTCTACGCCCGACCGCTGTGAGAGTTCATCCACCAGCGCCCTGACGCCTTCTTCATTGAAATCAGCCACAACAACTTGTGCACCGCGCCCGGAGAGGTCACGGCTGACCGCCTCGCCAATGCCCGATGCTCCGCCCGTAACGATAGCAACCTTGCCTGCGAAATCCTGTGTCATACGTGTTTCTCCATCATCTCTGGTGAGTTGGCCGTTTTACCAGTCTATACTGCGCCACACCGAGCTTCAGACAAGGCTAATTGCACGCCCTATTTGTTAACCCTACCAAGTTTTCACCGGGACAATTAAAAGCCTGTACTTGCCTCTTTCGACAGTGTGCTTATCTTCAGAATCACTATTGATATTGGTTGCAATGCCGGAACCGTCTTGTGGACTTTATTTGGCCTGCAACTTTCGAAAGGAGCGCATGGCACGTAAACCCGACCGCGCCGAGGCACAGGCCGCGTTGAACCACCCCGAAGACCGTCACGATCATGCGCGACGGGCCAGGGCCGAAGTCGATTTCGATGAACAGGCCGTTCTTGGTGCCCTGTTCGGGGAATTCGATGCCAACCTTGTCCAGATAGAAAATCGCCTTGGCGTCTATATCGGCGCAAGAGGCAATCGCGTGGTCATTGAAGGTCCGGAAGACAACGTGGCCAGAGCGCGTGACGTGCTGAAATCCATGCATGACAAATTGCTCACCGGGCAAGTGGTCGATGCAGGTCTGATCGAATCGCTGATTGCCATGTCCAATGAACCCACGCTCGAAGGGATCATTACCGGCAAACCCAATCCGCCATCAGTCATGATCCGTACCCGCCGCAAAACCATCGTGCCGCGCTCGATGATGCAGGCCGAATATATGCTGCAATTACAGCGTGAAGATATCATCTTTGCACTTGGGCCAGCCGGGACGGGCAAAACCTATCTGGCGGTGGCACAGGCGGTCAGCCAGCTCATCACCGGCAGCGTGCAACGCCTGATCCTCTCACGCCCTGCGGTCGAAGCCGGGGAACGCCTCGGCTTTTTGCCCGGTGACATGAAGGAAAAGGTCGATCCCTATCTGCGCCCGCTTTACGATGCGCTTTACGATTGCATGCCACCCGAACAGGTCGACCGCCGCCTTGCCAGTGGCGAAATCGAAATTGCTCCGATTGCCTTCATGCGTGGACGCACGCTGGCTGATGCCTTTGTCATCCTCGATGAAGCGCAGAACACCACGCGCGAACAGATGAAAATGTTCCTCACCCGATTTGGCCAGAACAGCCGGATGGTGGTGTGCGGCGATCCTCGTCAGGTCGATATCCCCGGTGGTGACAGGATGAGCGGCCTGGCCGATGCAGTCACACGGCTGGAAGGGGTGGAGAGTATTGGCGTCACCCGCTTCACAGCGGCTGATGTCGTTCGTCATCCGATTGTCGGACGTATTGTGGAAGCCTATGAAGGCCCCGATAGCTGATTGATACAATCTGGATTTCGCATGAATTATGAGATCCAGCCCAATGATATTTAAGGAAGCCTGTGGAACTCGATATTTCCGTGGAAGAACCATGGCCGCAGGGCGAGTGGGAAACACTGGCTCAGCAGGCTTGCGAAGCCTTGCAAGCATTCGCGCCAGAACTCGCTAATGAGCGGCTTTCTACCAGCCTTGTGTTCACCTCCGACGATGAAGTGCATATTCTGAATCGCGAATGGCGGGAGCGGGACAAGCCGACCAATGTCCTGTCTTTCCCCATGTTGACGCGCGATGATGTGTTGTCTCTTGCCAGTGATGGCCCACCTGAAATGCTGGGTGACATTGCCCTTGCATTTGAGACTTGCCAACGCGAAGCAGTAGAGAAAAACGTTTCCGTTCAAGATCATGCAACCCATCTGATTATTCACGGGCTGCTCCATCTGGCAGGCCATGATCATGAGATTTCGGATAAAGACGCCGAAGAAATGGAAGCGCTTGAGATAAAGACGCTTGCGGTTATGGGAATTGCAGACCCATATGGGGACCGGTACATTTAAGGGAGAAGGCAGTAGGGCGATGCCCGAGGAATCCAGAACCAGCGACTCCACTCAGGGAGACGCAGACAGTAGCAGCGGATTGTGGAGTATAATTCGCAAACTGTTCGACGCCGGAGAAGGTGAAACCTCGCTCCGCGCCCAACTTGAAGAAGCCATTGATGAACATGAAGGGGACGGCGGCCCTCGCCCGCATCCGTCGATAAATGGCGACCTTTCCAGCGTAGAAGTCGCAATGGTCCGCAACTTGCTGCATTTCAGCGAGCATGATGCGGATGATGTAGCGATTCCCCGTGGCGAAATCATTGCGATTTCCGCCGATGCGAGCTGGGAAGAGCTGGTTGCGGCATTTTCGGAACATGGCCATTCCCGCCTGCCGATCTATCGTGATACGCTCGATGAAGTGATCGGCATGATCCACATCAAGGATGTGTTTCCCTTCCTCGCCAATGGCACGCCTGCTCCGCGTGACTGGACGACATTAATGCGTCAGCCGTTATTCGTGCCGCAATCACGCAGCGCGCTCGATGTGCTGGCCGATATGCGGATGCGCCACGTTCATCTGGCCGTCGTGCTGGATGAATATTCCGGGGTGGACGGCATCATCACCATCGAAGATCTGGTCGAAGAAATCGTCGGTGAGATCGAGGATGAACATGATGAAACGCCAGTAGAACTGCTGGTGTCCATCGGTGATGGCATGTGGGATGCAGATGCCCGCGCAGAATTGGACGATGTCGCCGAAACGCTGGGCGACCCGCGAATCGCTGAAATCGAGCAATCGGTCGATACACTGGGCGGCCTCGCCTTTGTGCTGGCTGAGCAAGTACCTGAAGTCGGGACAATTCTTACTCATCCCAGCGGGTGGCGCATCGAAGTGATCGATGGGGATGAAACCCACGTTACAAGGCTGCGCCTGCATGAACCCGAAAGAGAAATGGAAACAGAAGAGAGTTAGAATCTTATTCTTATTTTTGGATGCCAAAATGCTCAGGAGGGCGGGAATCTGCCGCTCTCCTGTGAAAAAGCGATTGTATCACATTCGCAATCATACAGAATTTTGCAATTCACCCTCGACTTGATTGCAGAAATGTGAACAAAAAAGAATATGCGCCGCCTCCCTCCCCTTCGAGCTCTGGAAGCCTTTGTCCGTATTGTACGGCTGGGTTCCGCCCGTGCTGCTGCCAATGAACTTGGCCTTAGCCCATCAGCCCTGTCTCGGCGGGTAACCAATCTGGAGGATTTTGTAGGCAAAAAGCTCTTCTCACGCTCCCAGCAAGCGATGAAGCTGACCGATGAAGGACGCAATTTCTATGATGCGGTGGCGCCGCATCTGGAAGCACTGGCCGTTGCGGTGGAAGGTCAGTCAGAAAATCTTCAGCTTTTGCGCCTGCGGCTGGGTGTGCTGCCCTTGTTTGGTACCCAACGCCTGTTTCCCCGGCTGCCAGACTTGCGCCGCAAATATCCGCGCCTTCATATCGACATTGATACCGGGTCAAACCTCAAGGATCGGGTCGGCGAAACGCTGGACGCGGCGATTTTGCTGACCACCAAACCCGGTCCTCAATTTCATGCCTTTCAGCTTGACCAGAATCGTATCCACGCGATTTGCAGCCGCGAACTGGCCAATGAGATCGGCGAGAACCCGAGCGAAGAAGCGCTGAGCCAACAGACCTTCCTCATCAATAGCGATGTGCCATTGAGCTTTGATGCCTGGCGCAAGGCGATTGGCTTTCCCAACCTCCAACCCAATGCGATCGACCATTACGATTCAGGACAGCTCATTCTCGAAGCAGCCGCGCAAGGGCTTGGCATCGCGGTGATGCATGATGACCATTTGAAGCGCGCCAATGACCAACGGCTTGCCAAACTCTATGATATCGCTGTTGAGAGCCCATACAGCTATTGGTTCATGTGTCGCCGCGCTGATCTTGAACAGCGCCCAGTGCGGATTTTTCACGATTGGCTGATGGAAGCCGGCCTCTAGGGTTCTTGGTCAGCGCTTTTTGCGTATCGAAGCGACGATCCAAAAAGCAACATTGGTGAAAGTCAGCACACCGCCGAAGATCACGACGCGCATCGCCGTATCATACCCGCCCTGATTGGTCAGAATAAAGCCAAATGCACGATCACGGCACCAATCGCCGCATTCAGGGCGTGCCAGATAAGCGGCGGTATCCACCAGATCAAACAGGCACCAGGTCAGGAAGAACTGGTAAGCAACAATCGACGCAATCAGAAATTTCCACTTTGCCGCCATCATCGATTGCTCCTTCGTTCCCATTAGTTCTTTCAAGCCGCCCTTAAGAAATGGGGCAGACCAGCATTGCTGATCCGCCCCATTTCATCAAACAATATCAGTTACTTCAGGAAACAGTCGCCTTGACGATCTTGCCCGGATTCGCTGGCGGTTCGCCCTTGGGGAGCGCATCGATATGTTCCATGCCGCTTTCGACCTGGCCCCAGACGGTGTACTGGCCGTCAAGGAAGTGCGCATCGTCAAAGCAGATGAAGAACTGGCTGTTGGCACTGTCAGGAACCTGCGTGCGCGCCATTGAACATGTGCCACGCACATGGGGTTCGGAATTGAATTCAGCCTTGAGATCAGGCTTGTCAGAACCGCCCATGCCGGTGCCGGTCGGATCGCCGCCCTGCGCCATGAAGCCAGGAATCACACGGTGAAAGACGACACCGTCGTAAAAGCCTTCGCTCGCAAGGGTAGAAATCCGTTCGACATGGCCGGGTGCCAGATCCGGGCGCAACTTAATGACCACGTCATTCGTTTCGCCATTGCCTGTATCGAGAGTGAAGGTAAGTTTCTGGTCCGCCATGCGGGTATCTCCATTTTGCGTTCTGACGCTGGATATACGGATGCTCTGCATAATGTCACCCTTTGCCGCATCACCTGACGCTTGATTTTGCAGCGCACACGCATAGGACAAGCCGCATGGCCGATACAAAACTCGACGAGGACCTTGCGCCCTTCCCTCCCATTGAGGACGAAGAAAGCGATCAGCTCGACGAAGAGAATCGGCTGAAGCCGGAATTCATCGACGCTGTCCGCGAATCGCTGGAAGAAGGTGATGAAGGTCGGACCTACGATCTGGTCGAACCGCTTCACCCCGCCGACATCGCCGATTTGTTCGAATTGCTCGAACCCGACAAGCGCGGAATGCTTGCCACTGCCATCACCGATTTGATGAGCGGTGAAGTGATTTCCGAACTGAACGATTATGTGCGTGACCACATGATCGAGGCTTTGCCGGCCGCCGCTGTGGCCAGCATCGCCGAACAGCTCGATACAGATGACGCCGTCCAATTGATCGAAGATCTCGATCCTACGGACCAGCGCGCCATTCTGGACGAGCTGGACCCGGAAGATCGCGCAGCCATCGAAAGCGCCCTGTCTTACCCGGAAGAGACCGCCGGCCGCTTGATGCAGCGCGAGCTGATCGCAGTGCCCGAACATCTGACCGTCGGCGATCTTATTGATTACATGCGCGAACAGGATGATCTCCCCACTGATTTCTGGGAAGTCTTCATTGTCGATCACCGGCACCGTCCGATCGGCACCTGCCAGTTGAGCTGGATTCTGCGTTGCCCGCGCTATATTCCGCTGACCGATGTAATGCAGCGCGATCAGACACTGATCCCGGTCATGATGGATCAGGAAGAAGTTGCCCTCCGCTTCCAGAAATACGCGCTTATTTCTGCTGCTGTTGTCGATGAGAATGGCCGCTTGCTGGGCCAGCTCACGGTTGATGACATCGTCCATATTATTTCGGAAGAGGCAGGGGAAGACGCCCTGCTGATGTCCGGTGCCGGTGATGGTGACATTAACGAACCAATCCGCGATGCCTATTTCTCACGCGTGCGCTGGCTGATCGCCAATCTGGGCACCGCCTTGATGGCAAGCTTCATCATCTCTGCATTTGATGCCGCAATTGCCAAACTGGTGGCCTTGGCTGTGCTCATGCCCATTGTCGCTTCCATTGGCGGCAATGCAGGCACGCAGACCATGGCAGTATCTGTTCGCGCTTTGGCGATGAATCAGCTTACCAAATCCAATACCCGCCGCATTCTCTGGCGTGAAATACGCGTGGCGATGCTCAATGGCGCCACCGTTGGTACTCTTATCGGGCTGGCGACGGCGGTAGTCTTCACCCCGATGCTGGGTGTAGTGATCGCAACTGCTGCCATCATCAACACGATCACGGCAGGCCTTGCCGGCGTTGCCGTACCAGTCATTTTCGACCGCTTGAAGCAGGACCCGGCTGTTGCAAGCTCGGTATTTGTGACGATGATCACAGATTGTATGGGCTTCTTCGCCTTCCTCGGCCTTGCCGTGGCTTGCGGCCTGACCGGCTGATGTTTCTGCTTTCGCCGGGTGAATGGGCGATTGTCAGCCTGTCACTCAAAGTCAGTATGGTGGCGATTGCTGTCATCCTTCCGCTGGCACTGGCGCTGGCATGGCTGCTTGCACGTCGTCAATTCCCCGGCAAAATCCTTGTTGATGCACTGGTGCATTTGCCGCTGGTCCTGCCTCCTGTCGTAACCGGCTGGATGCTATTGCTCGCTTTTGGGAAACAAGGGCCGATCGGGAGGTTCTTTGAAAGCACTATCGGGCTTGGCTTCGTGTTCCACTGGACCGGTGCTGCACTAGCCTCTGCGGTCATGGCTCTGCCGCTCATGGTGCGGGCCATGCGCTTATCCTTTGAAATGGTCGACCAGCGGCTGGAAAATGCCGCGCGCACATTGGGTGCAGGGCCATGGCGAACCTTTTGCAGCATCACTTTGCCGCTCGTGACACCAGGTATCCTGGCCGGGGCTATGCTTGGCTTTGCCAGATCGATTGGCGAATTTGGTGCCACGATCACCTTTGCGTCCAATATCCCCGGCGAAACCAGAACATTGCCGCTGGCCATCTATTCTTCACTGCAAGTGCCCGGAACAGATTCCGAAGTGTTCCGCCTTGCCTGTATCTCAGTAGCGCTATCGCTCGGCGCACTGGTGATTTCCGAATGGCTCGCCCGGCGAATGGGAGGCGGGAAAAGCCATGTTCTTTGATGTGGATATCACGCTCAGCCGTGGCAACCGCCAGATTAACGCAACCTTCAGCAGCACTGCAGGCATCACCGGTCTGTTTGGCCCTTCAGGTGTGGGCAAGACAAGTATTCTTGATGCCATGGCTGGGCTGATCCGCCCGACAAGCGGCCATATCACTGTAGCTGGAAGCAAGCTGTTCGATGCAAAAACAAAGCTGAACCTCCCACCAGAGGCACGCTCCTGCGGCTATGTCTTTCAGGATATTCGCCTGTTCCCCCATCGCAATGTCAGGGAAAATCTGCTGTTTGGTCAAAAGCTTGCCCCGGTGGATCGGCGTTGGATGGCATTGGAAGAAGCGACCCAATTTCTGGGAATCGCGCATTTGCTGGAACGGCGCCCACGCACGCTGTCTGGCGGTGAAGCGCAGCGTGTGGCGATAGGCCGTGCGCTTCTTTCTGCCCCGCGTTTTCTGTTGATGGATGAACCGCTCTCCTCCCTCGATCCGGCGCGGCGTGAGGGGATCATGACCGTCATCGAGCGTATCCGCGATGAATTACACCTGCCCATTCTCTACGTGTCACATGACAGGGTAGAGCTGAACCGTCTCGCCGATCAGATTGTCGAATTGCCATGCTGAAAGCATGCCTTAACTTTCGGACGCTATGAATCCTTGGCCAGATGCCTTTCACGCTTGATATCAATCCCTAAGCGTTTGGCTCGATAATAGAATGTTTTTCGCGGCAGCCCCAAAGCTTCAATCGCCGCACCAATATCACCGGCTGAGTCTTGAATCGCCTGCGTAATCGCGCTGCGTTCGAAATCCTCCATCCGTTCGGGCAGGCTTTGCGTATTACCGCTATGGGAAGGTCCATCGCTTTCAATGCCCAGCACCACACGATTGGCGAAATGCGCCAGTTCGCGGACATTGCCCGGCCAATCATATCCATCGAGCCGTGCGATGATTGCGCCGCTTACATCGGGAACCTCTTTGCGCAAACGAGACGCCGCTTCGCCAAGACAGTGGGCAAAAAGCAAAGGCAGATCTTCGCATCGTTCACGCAAAGGCGGAATCCGTAAGCGAACAGCCGCCAGCCGGTGAAGCAGTGCGGCATCGACCGCCTCCCGTGCTCGCTCGCTATCATCAATCGAACCGATGACCCGCAAATCGAGAACCTGTGTCCGCTCACCAGTCGTTGCGGGCAGAGCTCGCTCTTCAAGCAGGCTGCTCAGCCGCGCTTGAAGCATGGCAGGTGCCTGATCGAGATCATCGAGATAAAGCGTCCCGCGATGCGCACTAGCCACGAGACCGTTCTGCCCAAAGACACTCTCATCAACCAGACGATCAGTAAATGTGGCACAGGGAAGAGTGGTGAAACGGTGGCGTGCCCGCTTGCCTCCGCGATGGATCAGCCTGGCGACCAGTTCCTTGCCTGTGCCTGTTTCTCCTTCCACCAGCACATCGATATCAGCATCGGCCAGCACTTTTATGGTCTGCCGCAACTGGTCTATCTGAGGAGAGCGCCCAATGAGGGCGGAACTGCTGCTCTCCTCGGACAGCGCTCTTAATCTCCGGTTTTCCAGCACCAGCCGCCTTGTTTCCGCCGCCCGTGCTGCCGCAGCCAGCAAGGTTTCAGGGGCAAAGGGTTTGGTGAGAAAATCCCATGCGCCGCTTTTCAGCGCATCCACCGCCATGGCAATATCGCCATGCCCGGTGATCAACACTACGGGCAATTGCGCGTCCATGGCATTCAGGCTGCGAAACAATTCAATGCCCGACATACCCGGCATACGTACGTCTGACACAACCACTCCGGGGTAATGGGCGTCAATCTTGCTCAACGCCGCAGCGCCATCGCCAAATTCATCCACCGCATAGCCAGCCAATTCGAGCGACTGGCGCAATGACCCCCGCACGTCCTCATCATCATCCACGAGCGCCACGCGCCCTGCCTCAACATCGCTCATGGGCGTTTCAGCTCCATCCTGAAGCAAGCGCCTTGCGCGGAGGGGATCAACCGTAAGCTCCCGCCAAAATCGACCATGATGTCATGCGCAATGACCAATCCTAGCCCCAACCCCGATGCCCGGCTTGTGACAAAAGGGGTGAACAAATCGCGGGCGATATCAGGCGCGACACCGGGGCCATTATCCCGAATTTCCAGTGCAACATGGTCATCTGCCTTATCCAGCATCACGCTGATTTTTGGGTTGGGCACACCGTCGAGCGCTTCCAATGCATTCTGGAGAATATTCACCAGCACTTGTTCCAGCCGCACTTTTCCAGCCATGACCATCAGATCAGGGCTGATTGCGGGTGAGGTAAAAGTGACTGCGCTCAATTGCTCCCGCATAATCAGCAAAGCGCCATCCACGACCTCAGCCAGGGACACAGATCTGAGGACACCGGGGTTTTTACGCGCAAAACCTCGTAATTCTGACGTGACTGCGCCAATCCTTTCGGTGAGGCGTGCGATGGCCTGAAGGTTGCCCCGGACTTGCTCCACCTCACCACGCTCTAACAATGTTTCTCCATTGTTGGCATAGTTGCGGATCGCTGCGACCGGTTGTGCGGTTTCATGCGCCACAGATGCTGTGACCTGGCCCAGCGTCGCCAATCGGTTCGCCTGCCGCAAGCCTTCGCGCAATTCGGCCGCCCGTTTCTCACTCGCCACGCGCTCTTCCATCGCATGTTCGAGCGCCGCGGTCCTTTGCGTCACGGCCTGTTCCAATTCCGTATTGCGAGCCTCGGCAGTGGCCATACGTTCGGCCCGGCGCTGCGCACGCTCTCTCCACCCCCACAATGCGGCGAAAAACACAGCCGCCAAGAGCCCAGCCGCCAGCCGCACATAATTGGCGATCGGTTCCACCTTATTGCTGACTGGTATGAGCAAATTAATCGTCCCGCCGATTGTCTTATCTTCAAGACTAACCTGCAGGAATCGCTCCTTATTGCCGGGGAGTGAGACCAGACCACCCGGCGCATTGCGCAAGCGAAGCAGAGCCGCGCGCTGCTTATTGTCCTGAATCTGCGACCTGAACTGCGCCAGTTCTTCGCGGGACAAGCTCCGAGTGGCACGAAAGCGCCACTCCGGCCTGCTAGTGATAATAATCACCCCCTGAGCGTCAGCAGCATAAGTGATGCCACCTGCTACACGCCATTGCCGCTCAATTTCGCGGAAATCGATCTTCACTACGATCACACCCCCGGACTGGGTACGGCCTGACAGATAAAGGCCCGGCTTCTGGCTCATCGTACCAAGTGTGAATTGTGATCCTTCGCCATTTTTCACAGCATCTATGAAGTAATTTCGAAAACTATAGGATGCGCCAACAAAGCTGGTCGGTTCGCGCCAGTTGCTTGCCGCGATGGCTTCACCATCCGGCAGGATAGCATAGATCGCGGCAGCGCCAGTGGCCTTGGCAAGGCGTTCGAATTTGCGATTAAGCGCATCTATCGCGCCGGGTTGCTGGGCCATGGCTGCACCCACATCCCGATCATCTGCCAATGCGAGCGGTAAGAGCCGATAACGGGCGATTTCACTATCGAGGAGGTCCTGCCGCAACTGGAGATCGGTACGCCCGCTTTGCCGAAGGCTGTCCAATTCGCGCTGCTCCGCCAGATGGCCTGCCAGCAGGCTGATAGCCAATGTCACCACAAGGGCGATTGGCAACCAGCCAAACCGGCGAAGGAAGTGGCGTTTCGTCATCGAGCATATCCTACCGACTTGCCTTTAAGTGTGCAACAATTTGCACTTTTCACGCAATCCCGTTCCATAAATTGCACAAATTTCACCGTGCCAAACTTGAGAAGTAGCAACAAATAATTGATTTAATTCTATTTTATTCTTTTACGGATTCTATACAAACCCGCACAGCAAAATCCTGCACACTTCTAATAAGGCCGTACCAGCCCACTCAGGGCGTGGACGGAAGAGAGAGGTCGAAAGGTAAGCCACATGATTGAAGTTCCCGCGACACATGTCTCCCATGAGAAAAAGCCATGGTATCGGCATCTTTATGCGCAGGTGCTGGTCGCGATTATAGCCGGTGTGCTGGTGGGGCACTTCTTCCCCGCAACAGGTGAAGCACTGAAACCCATCGGGGACGCCTTCATCAAGCTCATCAAAATGATTATCGCGCCGGTGATCTTCCTGACCATTGTGACCGGGGTTGCCGGAATGCGCGATCTGGGCGCGGTGGGCCGCGTGGCAGGCAAGGCCTTTGCCTATTTCCTGTTCTTTTCAACTCTCGCCCTGCTGATCGGGATGGTGGTTGCCAATGTCGTGCAGCCCGGTGCGGGAATGCATATTGACCCTGCAACGCTCGATGGCGCAGCGGTGGCCGATTATGCAGCCAAGGCACATGACACCTCATTGGTGGCATTCCTCCTCAACATCATCCCGGATACGTTCACCGGCGCACTGACGCAGAACAACATCCTGCAAGTCCTGCTCATCGCGATCCTGTTTGGCATCGCACTCGCCATGGTCGGTGAACGCGGACAACGCGTGCTGGATCTGCTGAATGATGTTTCGGTAGCCTTCTTCAAGGTCGTTGCGATCGTGATGAAAGCAGCTCCGATCGGTGCCTTTGGCGCGATTGCCTTTACGGTTGGCAAATATGGCGTCGGCACGCTGGCTGGCCTGGCCACGCTGGTCGGCACATTCTACGCCACATCGCTGCTCTTCGTGATCGTGGTTCTGGGTACAGTGGCGCGCTTCTGCGGTTTCTCGATCTTTGGTCTGATCCGCTATCTGCGCGCTGAATTGCTGCTGGTTCTGGGCACGTCCTCTTCGGAAAGCGCTCTGCCAAGCCTGATTGAAAAAATGGAACGTGCTGGCTGCCCTAAGTCTATTGTCGGCCTTGTGGTCCCAACCGGCTATTCCTTCAATCTCGATGGCACCAATATCTATATGACGCTGGCTGCCCTGTTCATTGCGCAAGCCGTGGGCGTTGATCTCACCATCGGGCAACAGTTCCTTCTGCTCGGCGTAGCCATGCTATCATCCAAGGGGGCCGCAGGCGTGACTGGCGCAGGCTTCATCACGCTCGCCGCAACACTTAGCATTGTGCCGACGGTTCCGGTCGCAGGTATGGCGCTGATCCTCGGGATTGACCGCTTCATGTCAGAATGCCGCAGCCTCACCAACTTCATCGGCAATGCGGTCGCCACAATTGTGGTGTCACGTTGGGAAGGTAAGTTCGATAAGTCCCGCTTTGATGCGGCTCTGGCCGGAACCGCCCCGCATATGGATGAAGAAGGCGCGGTGCTTGCCCCCGCTGAATGAGTAAGCCTACTGGAGGGGGCTACGATGCCCCCTCCCCCAAACAAACCAAACAAAAACAACATAAAAAAACGGGTCGCATTCTTCGCGCCGGTGGAACGCTCCATCAGGCAGCCAGAGAGGCGTGCGGTCCAAGAGGAGAGTTCCCTTGTCACACCCACTCGCATATTCCATCGCCGCTATAGCGCTCGCCTTTCCGGCTATGGCTTCAGCCCAAAACCAGCCCCCTGCGCTCGACACAGCTACACTTTCCCCTGCTGAACAGGCCGAATATCCCTCGCACGAACATTATCCACGCAAGGCGATTGGTGAAAGCGCAGTGACCGGCGGTTTTGCTTCCAGCCGCTGGGGGGAAGACTGGCGCGAATATCGGGACCCCGCCAAGCGTGATGATCTGTTGGATCGCCTGAAATATCTGCCGCTTGATAGTAATGGCGACATTTACATCACCCTTTCAGGCGAAGTGCGGATCAGAACCGAATATTACGAAAACCCCAACCTCATTGAACAGCCAAGCGAAAGGCGTGACCGTTTACGCGTGATCGGCGGGGCTGATCTGCATGTTGGCCCGAACCTGCGCTTCTACGGTGAATTGGTGCATGGCGATCTGGGTGGGCACAATGTCAGCACCAAAAGCGCTTCCTGGCAAAATGACCTTGCTGTCCAGCAGGCCTTTGCCGAATTGAGCGGTGATATTGGCGGGCTGGAAGCGGGCATCCGCTATGGCCGGCAGGAATTTACTGATGGTTCCAGCCAGCTCCTCAACACCCGTGATACGCTGACAGTCCGCGTCGCCTTGAACGGAACGCGGGCATGGTTGCGCGGTGCCAAGGTGCGTGCCGATCTGTTCGATTTCAAATTTACCGATCTTGGCACTGGTGGCATCAAGGACGACCGGATTGATGACGGCACGCGCTTTAGCGGTGCCAATCTCGGCTTCGCTTTGCCCAAGGACCTGTTTGGTGGATCAGAAATCTATGTTGATCCCTTCATCTGGCGGCTCGAACTTGATGGTTTTTCATGGGGCGGTACAACCGGGCGGGATCGGCGCAATTTCTACGGCACGCGGATTTGGGGCAATGCAGGCCGCGTAGGGATCGACTGGACGGTAAACCACCAGTCCGGCAATTTTAATGGCCGCAAGATTTCAGCCTGGCAGGCATTTCTTTCGCAAAGCTATCGGCTGGGGAAAAGTAGCAATGCCCCGGCGCTCACTTTGAAAGCCGATTATGCTTCAGGTGGCGGTGGTTATAACGATACCAATGGCACCTTGCATAATGCCACCACGCCCTATGGCACCAATGCCTATTACAGCTATCAGAATGGTCTCACAGCAACCAATCTCATTTCCATTGCTCCGGGCCTTTCCTTGCGCCCGGCCAAAGGTGTGAAGCTCGATACGGAATATCGTTTTGCATGGCGCGATGCTGAAAATGATGCCGTCTATCGCCCGGCAGCGGGCCATTTTGCGGGCACTGAGAATGTGTCAGGCAAATATATCGGTGAAATGATCCGGGCGCAGGCTTCATGGTCCATCACCCCGCGCGTGACATTGAGCGGCCGCTATGAACACCTCTTCACCGGCACCGTTCTGGAGCGTGCCGGCTATTCGGACTCCAATTTCTTCTCCACCTGGCTGAGTTTCCGCTTTTGATCACAGCGGTGTGTTTCTTTTGCAAAATCATCAGCTAGGGTCGCCCGATGGCTGTCACAGATATCGCAACCCGCACGTATAATCACAATTTCCGGCTCGATCCGATCGTGCGGAGCCTGTTGGATACGGATTTCTACAAGCTGCTGATGCTGCAGATGATCTGGCGTGAACATTCCAGCGTTAACGCCACCTTCTCGCTGATCAACCGCTCTACATCAGTGCGTTTGGCAGATGTGATTGAAGAGGATGAATTGCGCGCGCATCTCGACCATGCGCGCAGCTTACGCTTTACCAAGAAAGAGCTGATCTGGCTTGCCGGGAACAGTTTTTACGGCAAGCAGCAGATGTTCAAGCCAGACTTCATCGAATGGCTCGCTGATTTTCGCCTGCCCGAATATGATCTGCGCAAAGCGGATGGGCAGTATGAATTGCATTTTGATGGCCCTTGGACACACACAAGCATGTGGGAAATTCCCGCACTCGCGATCATCAATGAAATGCGCTCACGCGCGGCGTTGCAGAATAAGGATCGTTTCGCACTCGATATTCTCTACGCCCGCGCCAAGGCGAAACTATGGGAAAAGGTCGAACGGCTCCGCGCCTTTCCTGATCTCGTCATCAGCGATTTTGGCACACGGCGGCGGCACGGTTTTTTGTGGCAACGCTGGTGTGTGGAAGCGCTGAAAGAAGGCTTGGGTAGCCGTTTCATCGGCACCTCCAATGTACTGCTTGCTATGGATGCGGATCTTGAAGCCATCGGCACCAATGCGCATGAATTGCCTATGGTGGAAGCCGCACTTTCCACCAGTGATGCCGAACTGGCCGGCGCGCCCTATCGTGTGCTCGAAAAATGGCGGCAGCATTATGGCGGTAATTTGCTGATCGCCCTGCCCGATGCTTTTGGCACGACAGCCTTTCTTCGCAACGCCCCTGAGTGGCTGGCCGATTGGACCGGGTTTCGCCCGGATAGCGCGCCGCCCATTGAAGCGGGTGAACAGATCATTCGCTGGTGGAAGGAACAGGGCCGCGACCCGACCAAGAAGCTGCTGATCTTCTCTGACGGGCTGGACATCGACAGAATTGAGGAAGTCTATCACCACTTCCATGGGCGGGTGCGGATGAGCTTTGGCTGGGGCACCAATCTCACCAACGATTTCCGTGGCTGTGAACCTGACGGTGAAGCTGGGCTGGAACCGATTTCGCTCGTCTGCAAAGTTACACAGGCCAATGGCCGCCCGGCCGTAAAACTCTCAGACAACCCAGCCAAGGCAACTGGGAACCCGGATGAAATCGCCCGCTATCTGCGGGTTTTCGGTACGGCAGACAGGGTGCTAACCCCGGTGGAAGTGTAAACCGCTTGAGGGTTAGCCTTTTTCAAGCCCGGCATCGCTGAATAAAGCGCCCCCGCGCTCCAGGAATTTTGCGCGCGAATAATGGTCCAGCACCCATGCACGGCCCAATTGCCCCTGCCGCAAACCTTCTTCCGGGTGGGACAACCATTGGGCCAGCGCAGCGCACCATAGTGCATCATCTCCATAGGGTGCCAAAGCACCGCCGCCTGACTGCTTGATCGATCTTGCCATTTCACCCACCGGGCTGGCGATGACCGGAAGGCCTGCGGCCATGGCCTGATGAGCAGCAATACACAGGCCTTCATGGTGCGATGGCTGCACATAGCCATCCAGCGTAGCGAGGAAATCAAGCGGGCGATCAACGAAGCCTTCAAGCACCAGATTATCGACACCCAATTCCAGCGCCTGCGCTTCCAGAGCAGCCTGTTCCGGCCCTTCGCCTGCGATATGGACCGAAAGCCTCTCTGCCAATTCAGGCGATTGCTGCTTGAGCCGGGCCAATGCTCGGATCAGGCAATCATAGCCCTTATTGCGATGGAGCCGGCCCAGACTGCCCAGACGCAAAGTGCCTTTCAGCCGTGGGGTTGCTTCAGGCGCGCTACTATCGGCGATAAACATCGGCCACAGCGTGATCCGTTCTCTCGGGATTCCAAGCCGCGACTGAGCAAAATCGGCCACAGTTTCGGAATCCGTAATCCAGTGCCGGCTGAGGCCAGACATGCGCCGCAGCCATGTTTCATTCGCCGGTTTCAGCCATGCATTGTGCTGCCAGCTCACCACCGGCACGCTGCGCAATTTGCCAAGGATCTGCCCGGTCAGCGTTGCGTGACTCAAAGATGTCACGATAACATCGGGTTTACGCTTGCGTATAATCTTATCGAGAGTGAGCGCCGTGCTGACAAAGCGTCGCTGAGCACCGCCAATCACCTGCACTTCAAACCCTGCCGCCTCCACACCGGGGCGAGCGCGGCCATCGCGTTCCATCAGCGAAACCACAATCGCCTCATGGCCCGCATCGCGAAAGCTGGAGAGAATATCCACCAGCGGCAGTGCTCCCCCACCCCCGTCCAGCGAATTGATGACATAGAGAATGCGCATCAGGCCTCCATATAATCAGCGATGGCCTTGGCGGCTCGCTCAGATGACGGCGTGTCACCCAGATCAAACGTATAGGCAAACAGCTTTTCCTGCGCTTCACGCCAATGTGGTGCCAGGGGCAGCGCATTCTGCAATGCCTGATCCATCCCGCCTATATCATCAACCACCGGCCCACTTTGCCAATGACTGAAATCAGGGTTGCCCTGCCATTTTAAATGGGTGGGATTCAGGAAAACCGCCGGGCGCGGGGTACTCAAGAATTCGTAAATCTGGCTGCTGGCATCGCCCAGATAAATGTCCGCCAGCCGTGTATAGCTCATGTCCACACTTGCCTGACTGCCAAGATCGACATGAATATGCGAGCAGTCACGAATATGCGCTGGCACTTCGCCCACACGCGAGAACGAAAGCGGCGACAGAGATATGTTGAAACGCTTGGCAAACAGCATAACATGCGGTGCAAAGATCAGATTATAGCGCACGCTCCGCGCAAAATATTCCAGCACATCCTGCCCCATTCGATACCATGAAGACAGGGCGGGTGATGGATGCGGATTATACAAAACCGTCGGCCGGTCATTATCGAAAATGCGCGGCGGTGGCGCGTCCCTCAACAGATCGAATTTCGGATAGCCGACAATCGCATGGCCGCCCGGTTTCAAGAGACCATTGGCATTGAGCCTGTCGCGCACCTTGGGGCCGGACAGGAGCACAAAGTCAAACAAGCCGCTGGCCTTGTTAAAGCCAATCGCCCGGTCACCAGCACCGTGCCGGGTGTGGATGAGCTTCAAGTCTTTCAGGCCAAATCGCGTTTTCAGGAGAAGCGAGGTTTTCTCCGGCACCACAAGCGCATCGAGCGCGCGGAAGGCATCAAGGTTGCGTTCAAGGAAGGAATAACGCTCCGCCGGGATCGCACTGCCTGACAATCGCTGCACCCAATGGGCTACTGTGCCGGGCATTTGCAGCCTTTCCATCTTCAGATTGCTGGCAGTTCCGATCAATCTTTGAACTTCGGCTTCAATCACATCACCGCCGACAAGCACGGTCACATCAATGTCCGGGTGTGAGCGGGCCAGAGCATTGGCAATGGGCAGCGAATGGGCCACCTGATGTGCCGCCGAGTGGTTGAACAGAAAGCCGATTTTCATGCCCGCGCCATTTCTGCTCGCCAGTCCAGCACCCGCCAGCCCCGCGCCCTGGCTATCGTTGCCAGAGCTTTGGAGGGGTTCACGGCCACAGGCTCATCCACCCATTCAAAGGTTGGCAAATCAGAAGCATGGTCAGAGTAGAATGTAATCCGGGCATTATTGCGTGCGATGCCCTGCTCTTCCAGCCACTCTGCAATGCGATGCTGCTTGCACGCTGCGTAGCAATTGTCTTCAGAGATATCGGAAAGCAGCACATCCCCATGCCAGCTGTTGCGAGTGGCGATCACATCATCAATCTTGAGGCGATGCGCCAGCGGCTCCACATACAAAGCGGGGGCTGCCGTCGCCAGAACGATCCGCCGACCGGCTTGGCGTTCCTTCGCAAACAGGGATTGCGCTTGCGGGAAAATCCCGTTTTCCACCAGCTTCTCAGCAAAACTATCGGCCACTGCCTCAACCTTATGGCGGCCCACTCTCTTGCCCAGTGCCATCGCGTGCATCGCTTCCTTCATGCGACGGCGCGGGATACGCTTCATCGCATAGCCAGCCGCATGAGGTGCCAGCAGTGGCAACAACCCAAGCCTCCACGGCGAAAGGTGCCGTGCGGCATAGATGAGGAAGGCGGAATAGGTCGGCCGGATGGTGAGGGTCCGGTCCAGATCGAAGATGGCAAGTTCAGTCATGCACTAAGGATTTTTTCGGCCATGGCGTGATCAGAGAGCTTGTCCACGTCTATCGCTGCCCTCCCGAAAGGCAAAGCAACAGCTTGCGCGTCAACATGCAGCCTGCGCCCGGCCTCTCTCACAGCCTTGTTTAAAGAGAGACGCCGCAAGGCAATGCGCAGCATCAACAAAGGACCAAACCGAGCGGCGATTTTCCAGACTTTCTTGCGATCCTGTTCAATCTTTTCCCAGAACAACAGTGCGTCTTGCACATCACTGGCCTCTTCCACCTGGAGTGCAAACAGATTGGCACCGCTGAAATCACCATCACCAAACCGCCACCAGGTGCGTTGCGATTGACCATAGTCCTTTTCCAACTGCCCACGCGAAACCAGCCCGACCGAAAGCTGCGCTGCTCGCGCTTTGTTGATAAAATAACTGGCGATTTCCGGGGTGAGCAAAACATTATCCGCCGTTGTCAGCAAGATAGGCTGGTTTGTCCCATCGTGTTGCAGGAAATCAAGCACCGAACCGCTGATTGTCGCACCAGAACGGGCTATACCGATGGCAGAATCATCCTGCACCCATGCCAATTCAGCCGCGCTTGCCAGTTCCTCGACATCCTGCGTCAACACCACGATGCGGTTAACCTCAGGCGTGGCCCGCAAAACCCGGAGCACCCGGCTCAGCATTGCCTCACCAGCCACCGGAATAAGTGCCTTGGAAGGTTTGCCGAAATGCGCTGCCAGCGGGTCAATACCCGGGCGCCGCCCCGCCAGAACAATCGCTGTCCACCCATCAGAAGCGGTCGGAATAGTGGTGTTCATAAATCTCAGTTCATTAACGCAGGGAAATGTATCGCCATACTGGCAATGCTCCCCAACCTATCCAGAAGGGCTGCAAAGCTGACAAGCCATTTCCATTGCTTATAAGAAATTTCAATATTGGGATGGTGAGATGAGCAATGGAGCGGGTGAAGGGAATCGAACCCTCGTCGTCAGCTTGGGAAGCTGCTGCTCTACCATTGAGCTACACCCGCATTCCTGTGGCTTTACGCCACTTCACCATCGCGCTTTAGCAGCGCCTGAATGATGAGCCGCCTAGTGCCACCAGGATCACTTCAACGTCAACATATCTTTTATGGGTATTTGCGCGCGTCTCCCGTCATTCATCGCCATACTTGGATGACCTGCACCTGCGACATGATATACGGAAGCGCAAGCATGGTATCCTTTGCGAAGCCAGCAAGACATAGAGGGATATTTGAAAAAATCCTTGTTGGGTCAGCAGAAAGCTGCTTCCGCAACCAGATGACATCGAGCTGTGAGACTCTTGAAGAACTTGGCTGGAAAGCCCGTTTCAGCGAACAGATCACGCCTGAAGAAGCCATCCATTGTCATCCCGTTCGAGTGATGGCCGTCCATCGTGGACAGATTGCGGTTACAGGCGCCGATGGGTCGCTTTCTATTTCACCCTATATTCGCGGGGCGGCGCCGACGGATGATCATCCCACGGTGGGCGATTGGGTATTGGTCGACAATGCCACACAGGAGCCAGTCCGGGTGCTGACACGGATGAATCTGTTCAAGCGGCGCTCTCCGGGTGATCCGCGTAAGGAACAGATGATTGCCGCCAATGTCGATAGACTATTCATCGTCGCATCCTGCAATCAGGACTTCAGCGTCTCACGGCTGGAGCGCTACCTTGTACTGGCGCGCGAAGCGGGCGTGACGCCGCTGGTAGTTCTGACCAAGATCGACCTGATCGACCACCCGGAAGAATATGCAAATCAGGCACGTACCATAGCGCCAGATTTGCAGGTGGAGACCGTCAATGGGCGCGATCCGGCAAGTGTTGAGCGGCTTGCAAGCCTTTGCGGGAAAGGCGAAACTGTGGCACTGCTTGGCTCATCAGGAGTGGGTAAATCTACGCTGGTCAATACCCTTCGCGGATCTGACAGCATCGCCACGCAGGCCATCCGAAAGCACGACGGGACCGGACGGCACACAACCACTGCGCGTGAGATGCACCGGTTGCACGGAGGCGGATGGCTGCTCGACACGCCGGGTATGCGAGAATTGCAATTACCAGATGCCGATGATGGCATAGCGGAGGTTTTCGACGATTTTATTCTGGCAGCGGAGAACTGCCGTTTCTCGGACTGCGCGCATGGCAACGAACCGGGGTGCTCCGTCCGGGCTGGCATTACGGACGGCACACTTTCAGCCGAACGCTTCGAACGGTGGCGTCAACTGACTGCTGAAGAAGCGATAGCCAATGCCCCAAGATATAAAAAACGCTCCAAATAACTGGAGCCTATGGACCTCTTGGGCGTTTTGAAATGTGCGATCTTTGCGATTCATGTTCGCTCATTTGTCAAAGGACCGGCCCATGAAAACACCCCCGCTAGTTGCCATTATCGGTCTTTTTCTTCTCAGCGGCTGCGGCTCAAACACAAGTTCGGCGCCCACACGCACTACTTCCAAGACTGAGGCGCAGGCGATTGCAATATCATCTCAATCGCAAGCAGCCCCCTCCCCCGGCTTTGCGGATTGGCAAAGCAAAGATAGCCTGATCGCGCTAAGCTACCCCACCTCTCTTACGCCCACGCGAGACTTCTCTGGCACGTATTTCACGCCTGCTGGCTGGCGCATGATGTTCGATGGATCGCCTGTTGGCGCTGGCGTGGGGCAGGTTCGTTTCACTGCCAAAAGCAAAAGTGCTGATGAAATGCCGCGCATTGCCACCGACATCCTGCAAATCGGCACCAGCAGGAATGCGGACGTCGTCGCTGATTGTCTGACACGCGGGTTGCAAGGAGGCAGCGCTGTAAAGGAGCCAAACCGCATCATCGGAGATGTGAGCTTTACCGTTTACAGCAATGGAGATGCCGGCATGAGCCATCAATTGTCCAGCACAGATATGCGCGCCATGTATCAGGGCACATGTATCGCAATTGACCGGCTGACGATTTCGGTTCCGGCATCGGTGAACGTCACCAGCCATCCCAAACAATCAAGCGCCACAGTGGAGCAGGAGCTGGCAACTGTGCTGGCAAGTGTCACCTTCCACTAAAGAACTACTGCCAGCAATGGTGAATGATAGCCCGCTCCACCTACCCCGTGACTGGAAGGCACCCCATCGCTTTGCTGAAGTTGAATAAGGACACTTATTCAGGTTGTAATTGATATTCACTATCATTAGTAGCCTCCCTGGATCATTTAGGGAGGACTGAGGTGAGAATTTCGCGGTATTATTGGTTGCTGGCGAGCGTTGCGGCGGCGGCTGGTTTAACGCCGTCTTCCGCAAGGGCCGAAGATGCTTCCGGCAACTCGGCAGAGCCACCACCGCGCGATGAAATCATCGTCACCGGCCGGGCAGAATCGCTCTACAGCGTTGACGAAACCTCAGTTGCACGCGGGATGAGCGACCCGCTCAACGTGCCACAATCCGTCACCGTGATTAATCAGGCGCTGATCAGCGATCAAGGCGCGCGCGATGCAACGGATTTGTATCGCAACATCGCCGGCATCACGAATTTCAGCTACTCGACCATCACCTTCCGGGGATTTCGGCAAGACCGGGTGTATTACGACAATCTGCGCGGTGATCCCTTTATCGCTTTCTCTGTCCCCAAGCTGTTCAACATCGAACGGGTCGAAGTGCTGAAGGGCCCCTCTGGGATGCTCTATGGCCCCGGTGAACCGGGCGGCCTTATCAATTATGTGACCAAGATTCCGACGGAGGAATTGACCGCTTCGGGTGAACTGACGCTGGGCAATTATGATCGCTACGGCACGGCAGGCGATGTGTCTGGCCCGATTACCAGCAATGGTTCGCTGCTGGCGCGTGGCGGAGCTTATTACGAACAAATGAAGCCCTTTCGGAATAACACCAGCCAAAAATCCCTCATTCTCGATGGCGGCCTGACGGCCAAACTGGGTGATGACACGCGACTGATCGGTCAGATCACCCATTATGAGCAGAAAAACAAAGGCGCGCGGCTACGGGGTGTTCCGGTTGATGATCAGGGCAATTTCCTGACTGACCGAAGCTGGAATACCAATGAGAAGAGCGATTTTCTCAATCTGAACGCCACTACCTATGAAGCACGCCTGCAGTCCGCCCCTGCCGAGGGCATCACGCTGGAACTCGCCACCCGCTATTATGATGCAACCGAGCGGCAGCAATATCATGAAGGTCGTGGATTGGTTGATACGGATGATGACGGCGTCGTGGATGCCAGCCGCCGAGAATTACGCGACCAGCGGCGCGAAACACATGGGCTAACCTTTGCCGGTAATGCTACGATTGATCGCCCTATCGCGGGGATAGATAACCGTATCCTCATCGGTGCAGACTGGTATCGGGAGAAGGCTGACTTCTGGGCGCATACGGTCCCCAACAGCAGAATTCCCCTGCTCAGCCTGCGCAATCCTGTTTACGGACTGTCGGGCGCATCTTTCTATGATCTCGATGCGCTACCCTTACGCGAAACAGAAACCCGCAACACATCCTATGGGGTCTATCTTCAGGACCAGTTGAGCCTGTCCGATCACTGGATCATCGTCGGCGGCACTCGCTATGATCGCTTCGATGGCGAGAATGTTATCACCGGAGAGGATTACACTGGGGATGCCTGGACTTTCCGTGGCGGCCTGATCTTCAAGCCCAAGCAAGATATGTCGCTCTATGTGAGTTGGTCACAGGGGTTCGAACCGCAGGATGTTGCCTCACAGGACAGCTCAGTTGGCGGTCCGTTTGATCCGATCACGGGCAATCAGATAGAAGCGGGCGTTAAGGTTGCCCTGCTGGGCGGCAAACTAAATGCCAGCAGCGCCATCTATCAGATCAAACGTCGCAATCTTCTTCAGGCCAATGGAGAAGTGGTAAATGGCGTGGACCAGCTCGCCCCGATTGGTGAAGTCACCAGCAGAGGCTTCGAACTGGAACTCAGCACTGATCTTACGCCCAATTGGGTACTGACCGCCAATTATGCTTACAATGATACCAAAATCACCCGAACGGTGGCAGGGCAATCGCTAACTAATGCCGTTGGTGATCGCTTTGCCAATGCGCCTAAGCATCAGGCCGGGTTCTGGTCGCGATATCAATTCCCATCCACAGGCACGGCCATTGCCGTGGGTGGTGAATATGTGAGCAAGCGCCTGTCCCTCTCTGACCAGACCGTAAAGCCCTATGCCATTTTCGATGCCTCCATCATTCAGCAGCTCACCAACCATCTCGACATTTTGCTGCGTGTCGATAATCTATTCGACAAGACCTATGCGGCCTCTGGCTTTATTGAACGGACCGGGCACTTCCCCGGCGATCCGCGTACTGTATTTGCCGAATTACGCTGGAAATTGTGAAGCCGCAGCTCCCTTCTGGAAACGTTCGAAAACGCACACGCAATTCCGGGCGTTCGCTATGGTGGCGCATCCACCAGTGGGCGGGGTTGCAGATCAGCCTGTTCCTGATCTTCATTCTCGCCACCGGGACACTGGCAACTGTTTCGCCTGAAATAGACTGGCTGATTCATCCCGCCATACGGGTCGCTGTAGAAGACCGCCCCCTGGCATCATGGGGCGTGCTGGCCACTCACGCAAAAGATGAAGCGGGGGATGCACTTATTGAATCCATTTCCGCACCGCGGGAGCCATGGTTTGCAGCAGAGGTTATTGCGAGACAACCCGACGGATCGCGTTTCCGCATTCAACTCAATCCCTGGACCGGAGAGGTTCAGGGGCGCACTCCGTGGTTCAACGCCCAGCGGCTGTTTCGAGAAATGCACCGCAATCTGATGCTCGCCCCCGCCATTGGCGTGCCGATTGTCACAAGCCTTTCCATTCCACTGCTACTCGCGCTCATCTCCTCTTTCTGGGTCTATAAGAAATGGTGGCGCGGGTTCTTTACCTTCCCCCGCCTAAACCGCGCGCGCCGCAATGACAGCCGCCGTTTTACCGGTGCCCTACACCGCTTTGCCGGGTTATGGAGCCTCTGGTTCGTCGCCTTAATCGGTATCACCGGCACATGGTACTTTATTGAGAAGATGGGCGGTGAAGCACCTGCTTCAAACCCAGCAGCGGCCATCGCCAGCACCCAGCTTGCCGGGCCACAACTCGATGCCATGATCGCACTGGCACACAAGCGCTTCCCTGAATTGCAGGTCAAGGGCATCGCCTTCCCTCATGGCAAGTCAGGCGGTGTTCTGATTGAAGGACAGGCCCACGCCCTGCTGGTGCGTGACCGGGCCAACGGTGTCCTGATCGACCCAATCACGCGAAAAGTTGCCGCTATAGTGAGAGGTGAGAACCTAAGCGTTCACCAACGGATTGCCGAAGCTGCCGACCCTCTGCACTTCGGGACATGGGGCGGGTTCACGACACGGCTCATCTGGTTCGCCTTTGGCGCCATTCTTACCGCACTCAGCGTCACCGGAGTGATGATTTATGCAATGCGGATGCGACAGCAGGAAAAACTGCCCAGAATGCGGCTGGTCCAAGCGATGTGGAAAGGCATGGGGCCAGCCAGGTGGGTTGCTCTTTTGCTGATCGTGATGACCATCGCGCTTATTCCGAGCAAAATGACAGCATAAAGCTGCGCTTCCCGACACCTGAATTTCTTTGACGTAAATTGCGCATCCGCCTGCGAGTACGCAGGATAAGATAAATTTATCATGTACAAAATAAAATTGCCCTCAATCTATAAGATTGGCGGCATTCCAGGCGTAAACCTGCAAAAACCGTCCATGACGCCGCCTCCAACCGGCTCGAAAACCAGAAGGTGAGAGAGGGAGAGCGGAACTGCCCCAGTGGCTTTGCGTATAGGTGATGAGCCAGGTGGTGCAGCGCAATGCAGACATCACCTCCCCCGCATCCACCTGATGCGAGCAGTAAAATCAACAGCTTCTGCCTTTGTTCAGAAGTGTGTTTCGCCCGGAAAGATTCCTATGAGCAACCCTATTACAACCATCAATCCAGCCACTGAAGAAACCATCAAAACCTATCCGCTGATGAGTGATGATGAGGCCTCCAAAGCCGTCGAAAATTGCCATCAGGCCTATCTGGAATGGCGGCTGAAAAGTCCGGAAGACCGGGCAACGATTATCAAGGCAATCGGGAAGGAACTGCTCAACAGCAAGCATGAATTTGCCAAATTGATGACCAGCGAAGTCGGCAAATTGATTGGTGACAGTGAGCAGGAAGTCGAGCTTTGTGCGGCAATTTGTGATTACACAGCCGAAAACGGCCCCGCCGGTCTTGCTGACGAAGAACGCGATATCGATGGAGGGACCGGCGTAGTTGCCTATTCCCCGATCGGTGTCATTTACGGCATCCAGCCGTGGAATTTCCCTTGTTACCAGGCAGTCCGCTACTCGATTGCCAATCTGATGGCAGGCAATGGTGTGCTGCTAAAACATGCTGAAAGTTGCACCGGCAGCGGCCTGTTCCTGCGTGATGTTTTTGAACGCGCTGGGCTTCCTAAAAACCTCTTCACAGTTCTGGTGATCGACCATAAGCAATCAGACGCTATCATCGAGAACGATTTGGTGCGCGGTGTTACGCTTACCGGAAGTGACAAGGCGGGTCGCACGGTTGCAGCAAAAGCGGGTGAGCAGCTCAAGAAGACTGTTTTGGAGCTTGGCTCCAATGATGCCTATCTGGTGCTGGACGATGCCGATCTGGAACTGGCTGTGGAAACCTGCGTACAGGGCCGCCTCTACAATAATGGCCAAACCTGCGTGAACGCCAAGCGCTTTGTCATCACCGAGAAGAACTATGATCAGTTCGTAGAGAAATTCGTCGCCAAGATGAGTGCTGTTGAACTGGGTGATCCGACAGATTCCAACACCAAGCTTGGCCCAATGTCGCGCACCGAACTACGGGACAATCTGGCTGAACAGGTTGATGAAAGCGTAGCAAAGGGTGCGCGAGTGATGTGTGGCGGCAAGGTGCCAGATCGCAAGGGTGCCTATTATCCGGCAACGGTTCTGGCCGATGTTGCACCGGGCCAACCTGCCTATGATGATGAATTGTTCGGTCCCGTTGCCTCTGTCATCAAGGCCAAGGATGACGAGGATGCAATGCGCATCGCCAATGATAGCCGCTATGGCCTTGGCGGCGGCATCTTCAGCCGCGACGAGAAGCGTGCTCGTGAATTGGCGGTCAAACATTTCGATACCGGCATGATTACCATCAATGGTTACAATATTGCGCTTCCCAACATGCCATTCGGCGGTGTCAAGAATTCGGGATATGGCCGTGAACATGGCGGGTTCGGAATGAAAGAATTCGTCAATATCAAATCAGTCTACATGAAGTGACGGGTGCGGCTTCGGCCACCATTCACCTGTCCCTCCCCAGAATTACCGAGTATTCCACATGACTGACATTTCGACACTTTTTAAACCCCTTCATATCGGCGACCTTGAACTCCCTAATCGTGTTTTGATGGCCCCACTAACCCGCAACCGGTCGCAAGCCGATGGCACGCCGAAGGAAATGGCACAGACTTATTACTATCAGCGCGCTTCAGCCGGCTTGATCGTCAGCGAAGCGACGCAGATCTCTGCAATGGGTAAAGGCTATATTGATACGCCGGGCATCCACACAGAAGCTCACGCTGATGCCTGGAAGGAGATCACTGATGCGGTTCACGCTGGCGGCGGGCGAATATTCTGTCAGCTTTGGCACGTAGGCCGGATCAGCCACACATCGCTTCTGCCGGATGGCAATCAGCCAGTATCTTCCAGCGCTGTGAAAGCGAATACCCAAACCTTCACCGCCAACGGCTTTGAAGATTGTTCAGACCCTGTGGCCCTCGACAAGGACGGTATTGCCCAGACAATCGAAGATTATGGCCGCGCCGCAGCCTTTGCCAGACAGGCGGGATTCGATGGGATCGAAGTCCACAGCGCCAATGGCTATCTGCTTGATCAGTTTCTGCAGGATGGTGTGAACCAGCGCACGGATGAATATGGTGGCTCGGTCGAAAACCGGATGCGCCTGCTCAATCAGGTTCTGGACCGGGTGCTACAGGAATTTCCGGCAAACCGGGTTGGCATTCGCCTGTCGCCTTTGGGGCAAGCCAATGACATCACTGATAGTGATCCAGAAGCTCTATTTGGCCCGGTCTATGACATGCTCTCAACCCGTAAGCTGGCCTATCTTCATGTGGTTGAGCAGTTCTTTGGCCAGGACACGGAAGAAGCGGACAAGCAGTTGCTGATGCGTCTGCGCAAACGCTATGATGGCGTTTATATCGGGAATGGCGGATATGATGCTGAAAAAGCTGCCAAAGCGATTAGCAGTGGCGCAGCAGATGCCATCACATTCGGTCGCCCCTTCATCGCCAATCCCGATCTGCCTGAACGCTTCCGCACAGGCGCTGCTTTAAATGAGCCAAATTCCGACACATTCTACGGCGGTGATGAAAAGGGTTACACCGACTACCCATTTCTCGACCGCTAAGTTTTGGCCTTAAGGCTATTATAAAGCCCCCTGATCGCGAAAATCAGGGGGCTTTTGCATGTATAATTTCAGAAACAAACGGCCTTTATTTTTGGCTGCCCTCTTCCCAGCCAAGGCCAAGTGCCTTTTCCACCGAAACGAATGATTCTGCCAACCCGGCTTGCGCACTCACCAGTGCCTGACGCAGAATCAGATGCTGGTTCTGCGCATCAAGCAGTTGAAGCCGGGACACGGTGCCAGCCTCAAATCGTTGCTGAGTAAGGGTGACAGCGCGGGCGCTGCTCTGTTCAGCCCGGGCAAGCCGAGCGACCATTTCCCGGCGGTGGCCAAAGGAAGCGAGAGAATCCTCTACATCCTTCAAGGCGTTGAGCACCGTCGAACGATAATTTGCGCTGGCTTCATCATTCGCGGCTTTCGCCTGCCGCACATTCGCCTTGCTGCGGCCAAAATCGAGGAAATTCCAGGTCAGTCTCGGCAAAGCAACCGCAGCGAAATCGTCGAGATTTGAGAGGTCAGAGATACTGGTGCCACCAACGCCCAAAATCCCTAAGAAACTCAGGCTCGGGAACTGGGCTGCTTCAGCAACACCGATCTGCGCATTGCTCGCCGCCAATTGCCGTTCCGCCATGCGAATATCAGGACGCCGACGGATCAGGCTTGCCGGGTCACCGACCGCAACCTGCGCCGGGGGGAGAGGAATTTCCGCTGATGGTTCCACGATAGAGTCTACCGCGCCTGGAACCTGACCTGTCAAAACCGCCAGAGCGTTGGCGAAGCTGGCAGCTTCGATCTGTAACGGTGAAAGGTCGCTCTGTGCCTGTTCAAGCGCTGTGTGCGCCTGATCAACGTCCACTTTCGATCCGGTTCCATGTTCATAACGCTGCTGCGTCAAATCAAGCTGAGTTTGACGCTGGTTGGCGATATCTCTCGCAAGCTCCAGTCGGTGCTGGCGATCACGAAGATTAAAATAGGCCTGTGCGACAGCAGAGGTCAGGCTGACCTGAGCATCTGCAACGGCGGCATCGGCTGCATCCAGTTTGGCACTAGCCGCTTCAGTCTTGCGGCGTTGTCCGCCGAACAAATCCAACTCCCAATTAGCCTGCAAGCCAAGGTTGTAGATGTTGTAGTTATTCGTCTTGCTGCCGCTTTCCCCATCGCTTGCAGTGTCACCTTCATTCCCTCCCAAGCTGAGGCCGGGAACTCGGATGTGGCTATAGACTGCCTGCGCGCCCACCGTTGGCGTCCCAGAGACCTCCTCAAGACGCAGAGATGCCCGCGCCTGGTTGAGCCTGGCCCGCGCAACATCGAGATCAGGGCTGCCTGCAATGGCCATCTGCTCCAACTGGTTCAGAATGGGATCATTGAAGTTCTCCCACCAGGCTGCAAGGCTTGGCTCCTGCTTCAGCACGGCCTCACCACCACGCACAAAGCCATTTCCCGCCTTGCCTGATGCAGAACCAATCTGCGGAGGACCGCCATAATTAGGCCCCACAGTGCAAGCACTGAGCAGAAGAAGCGAAGCAGGGATTGCGAGATATCGCATGGCGTGTCTCAATGAACTGGAGCCGAAGTCAGATTCTTCGGCAGGGGTTTAAGCAAGAAGGCCAGTGGCATGGCGATTGCAACGAACACAGCCAGAAGCCAGAACAGATCGTTATAGGCCATCACAAGCGCCTGCTGCGAAATCTGGTTGCCCAGCATACGGATCGCCGCTTCCGGCGACCCCAGCAGATGAGTCATTGATGTAATATAGTCCTGAACACTAATGCTGTTCGCGCTCACCGTTTCTTCGATGCGGCGCGAATGGAAATACATGCGCTGGTCCTGCATCGTGGCGATGCCGGCCAAAGCGAAGGATCCGCCAATATTACGCGCGGCATTGAAGATGCCGGACGCATCACTGGCCATAGAAGCTGGCACTGCAGAGATGGCAGCCTGATTCAGGAACAGAAAAGTCATCACCGTACCCAGGCCACGCAGCAACTGGGATTCCACAAAGGCAGAGCCGGTTGATGCAGCAGTCAGTTCCGTATCTACATAGCAACTCAGCGCTAACAAGAGCATCCCTGTCACTACAGCAATGCGCACATCTACATGCTTCATCAGCAATGGCATAAAGGGCATCGCCAGAAAGGCAGGTACGCCAGAAATCATCACAATCTTGCCCGCCTGATAGGCATCATAATCAGCGATCGCAGCGAGAAATTGCGGGATCACATAGGATGTTCCGTACATCACCATGCCCATCACAACGCCCATAATGGCAACACTGCCAAACACACGGTCAAAGAGCAAAGAAAGACGGATAACCGGGTTTGGCGACCGGATTTGCCCAATAATCATGAGCGTAAAACCAATCACCGACATGATCGTCAGCTTCACAATCATGCTGGAATCAAACCATTGTTCCCGATGGCCATCTTCAAGAACAACAGTCAAACCACCCAGACCAAGGCTCATGCCGATGATCCCAAACCAGTCCGCTTGGCCGATCAGATCGTACCGGGCTTTCTGAGTGGGCAACCCCACCAGCAACAGAACCACCAATACGACACACACTGGCACATTGAGGAAAAACGCATAATGCCAGCTCAGTGCTTCAGTCAGCCAGCCGCCAAGCAATGGCCCCATCACAGGCCCCAGGATGGCAGTCATCCCGAAGAGAGCCGTTCCCAGAGGCTGCTGATGCGGCGGCAGTCGGGTAGCGATGATCGTCATCGCGGTGGGGATCAAAGCACCACCAGTAAAACCCTGCCCTGCACGGCCAATGATCATGGTTTCCAGATTGGTCGCCATCCCACACATCACTGAAAACACAGTAAACAGGACCGAAGCAATGAGCAGGAATCTGCGCAGCCCAAAGAGGCGTTCCAACCAACCAGACAGCGGAATAATGATAATTTCCGCAACCAGATAGGCCGTCGCAACCCACGTGCCCTCAGAACTGGAAGCACCGATCTCACCTTGAATAGTAGGCAAAGCAGAATTGACGATCGAAATATCGAGCGTCGCCATCATGGCACCCAAAGTTCCGGCAGCTACTGCGAGCCAGGCACCCGCATCGGCGTTTGGCTGCCGGTCAGGCTGCGAGCGTTCCTGATCGGCTGTGGTCACAGAACCAGCCATCAGTTAGACGCCTGCGCCCGCTTTTCCTGTCGCTTCTCGATTTTATCCAAGTCACCCTTGGCTGAACGCGTATCCACACTCACTGTGACCGACATACCAGGAACGAGCAACTTCTGCGTTTCCGGTGATGCATCGATAAAGATGCGGACAGGAATTCGCTGAACAATCTTGGTAAAGTTACCCGTCGCATTTTCCGGGGGCAGCAAAGAAAATTCAGCGCCCGTCCCAGGAGAAAAGCTGGCTACCTTACCGTGCAGTTCAATGTCATTAAGAGCATCAACTTCGATCGTTACCGGCTGGCCAGGGCGCATCAATGCAACCTGCGTCTCTTTAAAGTTAGCCGTGACATAAAGACCAGTGTTCGGAACAATCGACATAAGGCGCAAAGCCGGTTGAACAAATTGCCCCACGCGCACTGTTTTATTGCCAACACGCCCATCAATGCTGGACTGAAGAATGGTAGAATTCACGTTGACTTCGGCTTCGTCCAGCTGAGCCACATTGGCTTCACCTTGCGCCTGCGCCTGAGTAACCTGTGCATTCAGTGTGTTGAGCCGGCGCTTGGCAGCTTCCACGCCAGCTGCAGCATTGGCAACAGCTGCCTGTGCCTGGTCAGCCTGATTACGACGTTGATTGAGAGTCTGCTTAGGCTCCGCACCAGTAGCCACAAGTGGCTCATATCGTGCCACTTCCGAACGGGCGAAGGAAAGGTCTGCCCGCGCTTTGGCCAGCTGTGCCTGAGCCTGCTGGATGGCAGCTTGCTGTTCACCGATTTGCGCCCGGATGGCATTCGCATTGGCCTTAGCCACATCGATCTGAGCCTGCGCCTGCTGCGCTTGCGCACGATAATCACGCGGATCAATTCGAACCAGTGGATCACCTTTTTTGACGAATTGATTATCCTTTACGAGGACTTCTTCGACATATCCGGAGATCTTCGGCGAAATGGTCACCGAATCAGCCTGAACGAAGGCATCGTCAGTGCTTTGCATATATTTACCGACTGTCTGATAGTGAACGAACCAAGCGATTCCCGCTATCACCAGAACCACGACAGCTATCATTAACCCCTTGCGAACTTTAGGATTCTGGAAAGCAGTCGCCTTCTTTTCCGGCGCTTCTGTTTCTACTGTTTCGCCGTTTTGTTCTGCGATTTCGCTCACGCTGAGACGTCCTTCGTCAAACTGATTTCGTCCGATTCGACTTGCCTAATGCTCGCAATTGCAGCATATGGCAATCCCCTATATTGAGGGCCCTCTGTAATGCCTAAAGTCGAATCGCTCGTCGCAGAATATGTCGAGCTATATGTTAAAATGATGAAAATGATGGATCGGCGCATGACCCAATGCGGCGCATCCTTTGCCCGCACGCGCGTCTTACTGGTATTGTTCAAGTTTGGAGAACAGCGCGCAACGGAGATTGCAGAACGCTTCAGTCAATCACCACGCACTGTAACCGAGGCTATTGATGCGCTTGAACGAGACGGGCTGGTTAGCCGCTGCCCTGATCCGTCAGACCGCCGGGCCAAGCTGATACATATAACCAGCAAGGGCATTGAATCGCTTGAGAAAACCGAGCCTATGCGTCAAAAATTCATCGCTCAAACTTTTGGTAAGCTGAGCGATGAAGAAAAAAGCAGCTTTCACCACGTCATCGCCAAGCTCAACCACGCCGTTGATGACATGCAAAATGAGGGCTGAGTGTGGTCCTCAACCTTCATTATGTGACTGACCAAAGTCTACCTGTTTGGGAATTCGTGCGAAGAGTTCCGTGAAAGGGTGATCTCCAAGTATAGCAGGAAAGGAAATCGATACGCCGCGTTAAGAATAGGCGGAATGAGTTTTGAGGAGAGTAAAATGAACAGAAAAATGAAAGGCTTAATTGCGCCTTCACTGGCGATCGGCCTTGTATGCAGCCTCGCTGCCTGTGACAATAAAGCGCCTACAGAAAGCCCTACGCCCGACAGTGGAGAGGCACTTAATGCCCCCCCTTCAGAGACGGACACCCTCCCGGCAAACTCTACATCAGACCAAGCCAACAATGAGAAAACATCTGCCCAAAGCGGGATAATTCCTACGCCTATTCAGGGGCGCTGGGGTCTCGTTCCAGCGGATTGCACAAGCACAGCAGGTGACGCAAAAGGGTTGATGGTCGTTAAACCCACGGAATTGGAATTTTACGAATCCGTGGGCAAATTAGGCCGGGTTTCTCAGAGTAGTAACAATAGCATCAAAGCCGATTTTGCTTTCTCTGGTGAAGGCATGACCTGGGACCGCGAACAATCGATGACGCTTGAAGATGGCGGAAAAACCTTGGTTCTGACCGAGTTTGGACAGGGCGCAACCCCCACCCCCCTCCGCTACAAGAAATGCGAGAATTGAGATGAGCAGAGTTTCCATTCCCCCGCGCTCTCCTTTTGAAAAAGAAATCGGCTTCACCCGCGCTTTGCGCGTAGGGCAAAGAATTGAAGTGTCTGGTACAGTTGGCATTGCAGAGGATGGCTCTGTTCCCGAAAGCGCTCGCGAGCAGGCGGACCGTTGCTTTGCGTTAATTGCCGATCATATTGAACGGCTTGATGGTAAGGTCAGCGAGATCGTCCGCATCCGGATGTTTGTGACTGACATGGCATATGCTGATGATGTTAGCGCAGCCTTTGCCGCCGCCCTGCAAGGCGTTCGCCCTACAGCCACGCTCGTCGGCGTGACTTCTCTTTATGATCCTAGCTGGAAGGTTGAAATCGAAGCCGAGGCACAGGTCGGAGAAACCTGATGGGCGGGCAATTTTCGCTGACGGAAGACCAACTCGCCATTCAGGAAGCTGCACAGCGTTTTACCGCTGAGCAGATTACGCCCCATGCGGCTGAATGGGACGTCCAGCATATCTTCCCGCGCAACGTCATCCAGCAAGCGGCAAAGCTGGGGTTTGGCTCCATCTATGTCTCGGAAGAGAATGGCGGCATTGGCCTTACCCGATTGGAGGCAGTGCTCATCATGGAAGCGATGGCTTATGGTTGCCCCGCGACCAGCGCCTTCCTGTCGATCCATAATATGGCGAGTTGGATCATTGATCAGTTCGGTTCACCTTTATTGCGGGAAAAATACCTTCCTTCCATGGTGGGGATGGATCGTTTTGCATCCTATTGCCTTACCGAACCCCATTCCGGCTCTGACGCTGCGGCACTGACCAGCAGTGCGATCCGGGAAGGCGACCACTACCGGGTGAACGGCACCAAGCAGTTCATTTCCGGTGCAGGCGAGAATGATCTTTATATAACCATGCTGCGCACCGGGGAGGATGACCCCAGGGGAATCTCCTGCATCGTGATCGAAAAAGACATGCCCGGCGTCAGCTTCGGATTACCTGAACGCAAACTGGGTTGGCATGCCCAACCCACTGCCTCGGTACATTTCGACAATGTCCTGGTGCCGGTTGAAAATCTGGTGGGGCGAGAAGGTCAGGGCTTCACCATTGCGATGAGCGGCCTGGATGGCGGCAGGCTGAATATCGCTGCCTGCTCTCTGGGCGGTGCCCAGCGCTGCCTCGATGAGACTGTACGCTATGTCAGCGAACGCAAGCAATTCGGAAAGAAACTGGCCGACTTCCAAAACACCCAGTTCACGATTGCCGACATGGCCACCGACCTTGAGGCGGCGAGAGCGCTGCTTTATCTGGCTGCCGACAAGGTGACGGAAGGAACGGCTGACAAGACCCGCTTCGCCGCTATGGCCAAACGTCTGGCAACCGACCACGGATCGACCATTGCCGACAAGGCTCTACAGTTGCATGGGGGCTATGGATATCTGGAAGACTATCCCATCGAACGGTTCTGGCGCGATCTGCGGGTCCATTCGATCTTGGAAGGCACAAACCAGATCATGCGGATGATCATTGGAAGGGAC
The DNA here is from genome assembly GCF_009828105.1 of Altericroceibacterium indicum. GTDB lineage: Bacteria > Pseudomonadota > Alphaproteobacteria > Sphingomonadales > Sphingomonadaceae > Altericroceibacterium > Altericroceibacterium indicum. The sequence goes on along the minus strand of NZ_WTYQ01000004.1, from coordinate 218,528 downwards.
TTACTGCGCGAATGAGTGAAGATCTGAGCATTCACACCCATGGCTCCATCGGCCATATTTCTCTCAGACGCCCCAAGGCCCTTCATGCACTGACGCTGGACATGTCCGCAGCCATAGCTGAGGCATTGATCCGGTGGCGTGCAGACCCTGCGATCTCCACTGTGCTGGTGGATCATGCCGAAGGGCGCGGGTTCTGCGCTGGCGGCGATGTGGTCAGTATCCGAAAATCTGTATTGGAAGATGGCGGTGAAACAGGCCGCGCATTCTTTTTCACAGAATACCGCCTGACCCATCTGATGTTCACCTACCCAAAACCGATTATCACATTCATGGATGGGGTGACGATGGGTGGCGGTGTGGGGCTATCCACACCTGCCAGCTACCGGATTGCGACCGAAAATACACTGTTCGCCATGCCCGAAGGTGCCATCGGCCTGTTTCCTGATATTGGTTCGGGCTGGTTTCTTCCCCGGCTTCCCGGGCGTGTAGGTGCCTTTCTGGCCCTGACCGGAGCAAGACTTGACGGCGCAGAATGTCACTGGGCCGGGCTTGCCACTCACTATCTGCCCAGCACCGCCATAGCTGAGGCCAAGGCGCGCATTATCGCAACACCCGAAGCAGTCGAACAAGTTCTGGCCGAACTATCCATCGCTCCGTCCCCTGCTCGGCTCGCGAAGAATGCCGAGAAAATTGACCGGCTATTTGCCTCCAACTGCCTAGAAGACATTCTTGAAGCCTTGCAGAACGATCCTTCAGATTGGGCAGCAAAGGAACTCAAAACGCTGCGCTCCCGTAGCCCGCAAAGCTGCAAAGTGGCCTTGCGCTTGCTCGCGGAAGGACCGCACCGCAAGGATTTTGCCGAGGAGATGGAAGTAGAATATCGCTTGGCGGTGCGTTCCATCATGCGCCCGGATTTTGCTGAAGGTGTCCGCGCAGTTTTGGTGGACAAGGACAATACACCAAGCTGGAACCCGCCCAGCGCTCAAGAGGTGAGCGACGATCTGCTCGACCAGATGTTTGCGCCATTGGACGATGATCAGCGCTGGCGCCCTTACTCCGAAGCCTTGCAAGACTGACCAGCAAGCACTTTCAAAAACAACACAAAAGCGCGCCTCAGCGCCGAGTGGTATGGTGGGCATTTAGGGGTGACAAGAAAATGTCACCCGCCCATCGCCTTGCGATTACGCGCCTCAAAGGCCAATCAACCTCTCAACATTGTTACACCCAATTATCCGAGGTTTGAACGCGCCCTATGCAGCGTCTGACGCATCTTCAGCGGCTTGAAGCCGAAAGCATTCATATCATGCGCGAGGTCATGGCCGAAGCGCAGAACCCGGTCATGCTCTATTCGGTGGGCAAGGACAGCGCAGTGATGCTGCATCTGGCCAAGAAAGCCTTCTACCCCTCGCCACCGCCCTTCCCGCTGATGCATGTAGATACGACCTGGAAGTTTCAGGACATGTATGCCCTGCGCGATAAGGCTGCGCGTGATGCCGGGATGGAACTCATCGTCTATCAAAACCCTGAAGCCAAGGAACGCGGGATAAACCCGTTCGATCATGGTCCGCTCCATACCGATATGTGGAAGACGGAAGGGTTGAAGCAGGCTCTCACCAAATATGGCTTCGACGCTGCCTTTGGCGGCGCACGGCGGGATGAAGAGAAAAGCCGCGCGAAAGAGCGTATCTTCTCCTTCCGCACTGCCAGCCATGGCTGGGACCCGAAGAACCAACGGCCCGAATTGTGGAACCTCTACAACGCCAAAAAGGCCAAGGGGGAAAGTATCCGGGTATTCCCCCTGTCGAATTGGACCGAACTCGACATCTGGCAATACATCATGGCCGAAAATATCGAGATCGTGCCGCTCTATATGGCAGCCAAACGCCCAACAGTGGAGCGTGATGGTCTGCTGATCATGGTCGATGATGATCGCTTCCCATTGAAGCCCGGCGAAGAGCCTGAGATGCGTTCCATCCGTTTCCGTACATTGGGTTGCTACCCGCTGACCGGCGCTGTCGAAAGCACGGCTTCCACACTCTCTGAAGTGGTGCAGGAAATGCTCCTCACCACTACCTCAGAACGGCAGGGCCGCGCAATTGACCGCGATGGAGGGGATGCCTCAATGGAGAAGAAAAAGCAGGAGGGCTATTTCTGATGGCCGATATTCAGACACAGGACCCGGTCTACAAGACCGATGCTCTCATCGCCGAAGACATCGACGCTTATCTCGACATCCATCAGAACAAGGGCCTGCTCCGTTTCATTACATGTGGCAGCGTGGACGATGGCAAATCGACCCTGATTGGCCGTTTGCTCTATGATTCCAAGATGATCTTTGAAGATCAACTGGCAGCACTCGAAGCCGATTCCAAACGGGTTGGCACACAGGGGCAAGACATCGACTTTGCTCTGCTGGTGGATGGACTGGCGGCGGAACGCGAACAGGGCATTACGATTGATGTCGCCTACCGCTTTTTCGCGACCGAAAAGCGCAAATTCATCGTCGCCGACACACCAGGGCATGAACAATACACCCGCAATATGGTGACGGGTGCCTCCACCGCCGATTTAGCAGTGATCCTGATTGACGCACGCAAAGGGGTGCTATCGCAAACCCGTCGTCATTCCTTCCTCGCTCATCTTATCGGCATTCGTCACATTGTGCTGGCAGTGAACAAGATGGACCTGGTGGGTTACGATCAGGCCACATTTGACGAGATCGTCAGCGATTACAGCAACTTTGCAGAGAGCATCGGGATCAAGGATTTCACTGCCATTCCGATTTCAGGCTTCAAGGGCGACAATATCGCCATAGCACCTTCGCCTGAAACACCGTGGTATTCCGGCCCCAGCCTGATCGAACATCTTGAAACGGTAGACCTTGGCGCTGACGAAGAACAGGCCCGGCCGTTCCGTATGCCAGTGCAATGGGTAAACCGACCCAATTTAGATTTCCGGGGCTTTTCAGGCCTTATCTCAGATGGTGAAATTGCCCCCGGCGACACAGTTCGCATTGTTCCTTCGGGCAAGACGAGCACCGTCAAAAGCATCGTCACCATGGATGGCGATAAAGACGAGGCGGTGGCTGGCCAATCTGTTACGCTGACACTGGCAGATGAAGTGGATTGCAGCCGAGGTGATGTGATCGCTGCCGCAGATGCGCCACCACAAGCAGCCGATCAGTTTGAGACCACCATAGTATGGATGAGCGATGAAAATCTCATTCCCGGGCGCGGCTATTGGCTGAAACTCGCCACACAAACAATTAGCGCGACAGTGGCCGAGCCTAAATATGAGATTGACGTCAATTCGCTGGAACACCTTGCAGCCAAGTCGCTGAGCCTCAATTCAATTGGCGTGGCTGAAGTCACCACCGATAAACCCATCGTGTTTGAATGCTACAAGGACAGCAAGCAACTCGGCGGGTTCATTCTGGTGGACAAGATCACCAATGCCACCGTGGCTGCGGGCATGATCCATTTCAGCCTGCGCCGCGCGCAAAATGTCCATTGGCAGCCCACCACCATTACGCGAGACGACCATTCGGCGATGAAGAACCAGAAGCCTGCGCTTTTGTGGTTCACGGGCCTTTCTGGTTCGGGGAAATCAACCATCGCCAATGTGGTCGAAAAGAAGCTCGCCCGGATGAACCGGCACACTTTCCTGCTGGATGGCGATAATGTGCGTCACGGTCTCAACAAGGATCTGGGCTTTACCGAAGCGGATCGGATCGAAAACATTCGCCGCGTGGGCGAAGTCGCCAAGCTGATGACCGATGCCGGCCTGATCGTCATCACCGCTTTCATCAGCCCATTCCGTGCCGAACGCGAAATGGTCCGCAACATGCTGCCCGAAAACGAATTTATCGAAGTCCATATCGACACGCCGCTGGAACTTGCCGAAGCGCGCGATGTGAAGGGGCTCTACAAAAAGGCCCGCAGCGGCGAATTGAAGAATTTCACCGGGATCGACAGCCCTTATGAAGAGCCGGAAAAACCGGAAATTCGCATCGATACAACTGCAATGACTCCTGAAGAGGCGGCTGATCTGATTATTGCCAGGATCATTCCATGAGCCAGATGAGCGACGCAGAACTGGCGGCCCACCTCGCAATCTGTGCCGGACGCATTCTGCTGGAAGTCCGCGACAGCGACGTGTTTGAGGGCAAATCGCTGGGTAAGGCGGGCGACAAAGTCGCTAATCAGTTCCTCATTCAGGCGCTGCGTGAACAGCGGCCTGAGGATGGCCTCCTCTCGGAAGAGAGCAAGGATACTGACCATCGGCTCGAAAAATCACGCGTGTGGATTGTCGATCCCGTCGACGGCACCCGTGAATATGGCGAAGCGCGCTCTGATTGGGCGGTCCATATCGGCCTAGCGATTGATGGTGTTGCTGAAGTGGGGGCGGTGTCGCTACCGGGCCGTGATGGTGGATTGGTTCTACGCTCTGATCAGACCACCCCTGCCCCGGCCTATACAGGGCCACCGCGCCTCGTCGTCAGCCGCACGCGCCCGGCAGAGGAATCTGTTGCAGTGGCCCAAAAGCTTGGCGGCGAGTTGGTTCCCATGGGCTCCGCCGGAGCCAAAGCCATGGCTGTGGTTTGCGGGGAGGCCGAGATCTATCTGCATTCCGGCGGTCAGTTTGAATGGGATAGCTGTGCGCCAGTTGCAGTTGCCCGCTCCCATGGGCTCCATTGCTCGCGCATTGATGGAAGCCCACTCATCTATAATCAATCGAACACCTATCTGCCGGATTTGCTGATCTGTCGCCCCGAATGGGCCAAACAGGTCCTGCAACTGGTGGCAGAACTCAAGCGCTAATTCCACCAACGCAAGCGACTGCCCACGCTTCAGGCGATTGTTCCTTATCAAAGGCGATTGCTTGAAGATTGCCGCGGCGGAGATGTAAGTTTGCGCATTGCAATCGATTGAAATTCGAATTAGCACACATTTGCCGTAGGAATCTTGTATTCTTCCGACGGGCAGGTGAGACAAGTTCCGCTTTAAGCGCACCTCCTGCCTTAGCCGTTCGTGGCAATCAACGATTGAGTGGGGGTAGGTAAATGACAAGGCATTCCTTTTTTAATTGCGCTGCATCAGTCTTGGGTTTGAGTGCATTGGCGGCTTGCGCAACAGGCGCGCCTCAAGCACCAGAAACACAAGTCGCATCCTCTCAGGTCGGGCCAGCAGCACGCTGCACCGCACTTGGCGAAATGATGGCTTCACACTGGCCCGATGCCGGCACGAAATTAAGTGATGCAACCTATCATGAAGCTGGCCCTTTCAGCATACCCGCGCGAATTCCGGGCGCCCCTTCGACCACGCTCAACCTACCGGCGCATTGCGAACTGACCGGCATTACCCATGAACGCAAAGGCGTGGATGGGCAGGATTACGCAATCCGCTTTCACGTCCGCCTGCCAGAAAAATGGAATGGGCGCTTCCTGTTTGAAGGTGGCGGCGGAACCAATGGTGAATTGGGTATGGCCATCGGGATGGTTGGTTTCGGCAAGCCAACGGCTTTGCAAGAAGGTTATGCCATTCTCTCGCAGGATTCCGGCCATAGCAATGCGATCAACACAGTGCCGGATAAGGGCGGCCCGACCGCCTTTGGCTTCGACCCTCAGGCCCGTGCTGACTATGGTGGTGAATCGCTCAAAACCTCAACGCTTGCAGCCAAGGCTTTGATCAAAACCTATTATGGTGCTGACCCCCGATATAGCTACTTCTTCGGTTGTTCCAAAGGCGGGGAAGAAGGTATGGCCCTCGCCCAACGCTACCCCACTTTATATGATGGCATCGTTGCTGCGGCACCTGGCTTTTCGCTTCCCCGTGCGGCCATCGCCGAAGCATGGAACACTCAAGCCTATGCCGGGATTCTAAAGGCTGAAAACAAACCTTTAACAGTTGCAAACCTGGCCTCCACATTCTCGGATGGCGATATGGCCCTTGTTCGCCAATCGATCCTTGAAGCCTGTGACGCAAATGATGGCCTGACGGATGGTCTCGTAGGCGCCTATCACCAATGCACTTCACCAAAAGTCATTCAGCACCTGAAAGCGCATAGCTGCAAGGGTGACAAGGCAGATGGATGCCTTTCCACGGCCCAGATCGATGCTTTGGAAAAAGTGCATCAAGGCCCTCGCACCAGCAAAGGTGAACAGATTTACCCCGGCCTCCCATGGGATGCCGGATGGGGCGATGCTGGCTGGCGCATCTGGCATATCGGATCTTCAGACGGGCGCGTTCCGTCCATCAATGTGGCAATGGGTGCACCATCATTGTCAATCATGTTCAGTACACCCCCCAAGGTGCCTGGCGTAGGTTTGGACGGATATCTCGCCTATCAGGTCAATTACGATTTCGACCGTGACCCGGCAAAAATCTACGCCACGAATGCTGAATTCAAGCAGTCTGCGTGGGATCTGATGAGCGCACGTTCATCCAATCTGGCAGCCTTCCGGGCACGTGGCGGAAAACTGATTGTTCCTCATGGTCTTTCTGACCCTGTTTTCTCCATTGCCGACACGATGGCGTGGTGGAATGAGGTCAATCAGGCGAACAATGGTACAGCAGCCGAATTTACCCGGGTCTTCCCGGTACCCGGCATGGGGCATTGTCAAGGTGGTCCGGCGACAGACAATTATGATTCCTTCGGAGCCTTGGTCAATTGGGTTGAAAAGGGCAAAGCGCCTGACAAGCTTATCGGCACCGCAGGACCGGCGAGCCCATGGCCAGGCCGCACTCGGCCGATCTGTCCTTATCCGCTTGAAGCACAGGCAAACCCCGGCGCGCAAAGCAATGATCCGGCTGCCAGCTTCACCTGCAAGGCCAAATCAGAATAATTGAACGGAAAGGGCCCAGTTTTAATGGCCTCGTCAACGCAACCTACACCTGTTCAGTCGACCCGCTTTCTGAAACTGCTCATCTTCTTGATGTTTGCCAGTTTTGCGATGACAACGGATTCAGTCGGTACGATCATTCCTGAAGTCATCCGCGATTATAAGCTAGGCATGACAGCGGCGGGTTCGTTTCATTACGCATCCATGTCCGGGATCGGATTGGCGGCCATTCTGCTTGGCTTTCTTGCTGACAGATTTGGCCATAAAGCCACTATTCTGCTCGGGTTGGGGCTGTTCTGTGCCACTTGCGCTTTGTTTGCAGTCGGAAACAGCTTCGGGATTTTCGTGCTGTTGCTGTTCGTATCAGGCTTGGGCATCGGCATTTTCAAGGCCGGTGCTCTGGCACTGATCGGAGACATTTCACACTCAACCCACGAACATGCTTCGAACATGAATCTGGTGGAAGGGTTCTTTGCTATTGGCGCTGTGATTGGCCCGGCCATTGTTACCTTTTCGCTGCAAAACGGGTTCAGTTGGAAGATGGTCTATCTCGTTGCCGCTGCCCTTTGCCTCATGCTGGTGGTGGGTACGCTTTTCGCTCCATTTCCTAAACATCGCCCCAAGGCAATTGATGAAAAGCCAGCAGATATGCGCGATGCCTTGCGGTTGTTGAGCGATCCGTTTGCGCTGTTTTTTGCGGTAGCGCTGATGCTCTATGTAGGGGCAGAGGCCGCCATTTATGTCTGGGCCCCCACCTATTTTGCTGACTATACTGGCAATTATGTATGGCTCGCAGCCTATCTCGTTTCCATTTTCTTTATTCTGCGCGCAGTAGGCCGTTTCTTTGGTGCGTGGCTTTTATCCAAGCTTAATTGGACGGTGGTTGTGGCGATCTGCAGTACAGCCATGGCCCTTCTGTTCTGGGTGGGCGTTGCCGGGGGGCGTGATGTCGCCGTTTTCGCACTGCCAGCCACAGGCATCTTCATGTCGGTGCTTTACCCGACAATGAACTCCACAGGCATCAGTTGCTTTGATAAAAGCCGCCACGGATCAATCGCTGGTTTCTTGCTGTTCTTCACCTGTATCGGGGCAGTCATCGCTCCGCTGGCCATGGGGGCCGTCGGAGATATGCTGGGCAATAGCGATTACAGCATGATTTTGGGCAGCCTGTTTGCCACCTTACTGGCCATTCTCTGCCTATGGAATGTGGCCCGCCAACCTATTGCCAAGAAACTGGCTGAACGTAACGCCGAAGATTATGGATCGATCGATCCTGCTGACGTAAACGTTCGTCCTATCTCATAGACATTGCAGAGGCGGCGCACTGCTCTTGCAAGTCACGCGCCGCCGTTCCATGGCTTGTAAGGCTGCAATAAGAGAGAGATGTTAGTTTGGCCGAGAAAATACGCACCATATACGATCTGGCTAAGTTAGCTGGTGTATCCGGTGCTACTGTGTCCCGCGCACTGGCTGGCAAAGATGTCGTCAATTCGAAAACTGCTGAGAAAATCCGCAAACTGGCAGCCGATCATGGATTTCGTCCCAGTTCAATAGCGCGCAATCTGCGGATGCAGAAGAAGGGTGCGATCGGCGTCGTCATTCCTCTGGGCCATGATAAAACCCAGCATATCTCTGACCCTTTTTTCATGACCTTGATTGGCGCGCTGGCCGATGAACTGACCGAGAAGGGTTTTGATCTCGTATTATCGCGGATTATTCCGGATACTGATGATTGGCTGAACCGCATGATCGATTCTGATCGGGTGGATGGCTACATCATCATCGGACAATCCAACCAGTCCAAAACTCTTGACCGTGTAGCCCAGAGTTACCTCCCGATGGTTGCCTGGGGGGCTTTCGCGCAAGGGCAGATACATTGCTCAGTGGGAACGGATAACTTCCTCGGTGGAATGCTGGCAGCGTCCCATCTGATTGATAAAGGCTGCAAGAAACTGGCCTTTTGCGGAAATACCCAAGCCATCGAAATGGCCCTGCGCCTTGATGGTGCAAAAGAAGCCGTTAAGCAGTCCGGCAAGGATGTTAGCCTGGTTGAAACCCCGACCCACCTCGCGGCAGAGTTGAGCGGGACCGATATTGCGGCTTTTCTCGACAGTACTGACGAAATGCCGGATGGCATCTTTGCAGGCTCTGACCTGATAGCACTCACCGCTATACAAGTACTGGTTGGACGGGGCCTTTCCGTACCAAACGATGTCCGCGTGATTGGTTTTGATGACTTGTTATTAGCGCAAACCAGTGTCCCCACATTGACCACTATAAGGCAGGACATCACTTCAGGTGCGAAACATCTCGTGGAATGCTTGCTAGCACGCATCAATGGCGCGCCGACCGGGTCCATCGTGCTCAACCCCGAATTGATTCAGCGCGCATCCACTTAGGGCTGGGCCTCTGTGATAAAAGAAAGCAGAATTGTCTTTGCAATCGATTGTGCAACGGGCGTTTTTTGCATAGAAGAAAGAACATAATAAATTTGGGAGGCACGGGCTGATAGCGCAAAAGATGTCGCGCCAGAGGCTGCTCCCTTCAGCATGAAAGCGTTTTCTACTTTGATGTCACAGAATGCCCAGCCTGAAAAAGCTCTCACCAACGTAACTGCACCATCACATTGGACTGCCGGCCATATTCGCGCAATCAACTCAGATAGTATCGAAACGGCTCCTGCTTTTGGCCCAGACGATTTCAGTGCTGTGGGTAATAAAATAGATATTTGGGATGCTTGGCCTGTTCAGGATGCCGATGGGCACCCTTCCCTCATTTCTCATGATGAAGTTCTGTGGATGGCGCTTGCTGCGCCCCGCTTTGACGATCCGGAAGAACGTCATGGCCATGCACGTATTTACTTGCTCCTCCGCAAAGGCAAAGAATGGATAAATCTCGGGCCACTGATGCCGGATGGCTTCTCCCCCGGAAGCCGCGAATGGTCTGGTTCGGCTGTCCTTGGCGCTGACCGCAGGACATTGGTTCTCTATTTCACCGCAACCGGCCTTCGTGGAGAAAGTGTCATCACATTCACCCAGCGCATGTTCAGCACACGCGCGACATTGGTGAAAGATGATACTGGCTACCACTTTGAAAACTGGCGTGATTTGACAGAAGTCATTCCTTTAAAACCGGATTGGTATATGCCGAGCGATGCCGGAAACGGTAAGATCGGAACGATCAAAGCTTTCCGGGACCCGGGCTATTTCTTCGATCCGGCAACCGGCCGCCACTATCTGTTCTTTGCTGCTTCCAAGGCGTTTTCCCATTCCGCTTTCAACGGGGTCGTCGGCGCAGCCTTCTGTGACGATCCGTCACGCGACGAATGGCACGTCATGCCACCACTGGTAAGTGCCGATGAACTCAACAATGAATTGGAACGCCCGCATGTGGTGCTCCATAAAGGCCTTTATTACCTCTTCTGGTCTACGCAGGCCCATGTCTTCAACCCGGAAGGCCCAACCGGCCCAACCGGACTATATGGCATGGTAGCATCCGCCCTTACCGGCGATTGGAAGCCTGTGAACGGTTCAGGTTTGGTCTTTGCCAATCCGCTGGATGCGCCAAAGCAAGCCTATAGCTGGCTTGTGATGCCTGACCTTAAAGTCACCAGCTTTGCCGATCAGTGGGGGCCGGTTGAACTGGCAGATGGTGAAAGGCGCTTTGGCGGCACTTTTGCTCCAGATATTCAACTCTGGCTGGACGGAGACCGTGCAGGTCTGATCAAGTAAACTGTGGCACAGCAAGGACAAGGAACATGACAGGCAAAGCACTGCGCTTGGGCGGCATCGAACTGGGCGGGACCAAATCAATTGCCATTCTCTCTGATGGAGAAAGCATTCTCGAACGTGCAACCTTTCCAACCCGTTCGCCAAGTGAAACCTTACCACTGCTGTCTGCTCAGTTGCGAAACTGGAACAGAGAAGCATCGCTCGATGCACTGGGAATTGCTTCTTTTGGACCTTTGCAGCTCAATAAAGCCGCGGCAGGCTTTGGAAAGATGCTGCCGACCCCGAAACCGGGCTGGGAAGGTGCTGAAATCACCACGACACTGAGTGGCGGGCTGACCTGTCCATTCGCCATCGACACCGATGTGAACGGAGCGGGTTTGGCTGAATATTGCTGGGGCGCTGGACGCAATTGCAGCAGCCTGTGCTATATAACCATCGGAACCGGCGTCGGCGGTGGGTTAATTGTCAACGGCGCACCAGTCCATGGTGCCATGCATCCGGAAATCGGGCATATGCGTATCCGCCGCGTAGCTGAAGACCAATTTGGTGGAGCCTGCCCCTTTCATGGTGACTGCCTTGAAGGATTGGTCAGCGGGCCAGCACTGGCAGCACGGTTCGGTTGTGACCCGGCCACGGTAGGCGAAGATGATCCACGCTGGACTTATGTGGCATCGGACATCTCTGAAATGGCCGTAAACCTGCTACTCACCTGTTCAGTTCAGCGCATTTTGATTGGTGGCGGTGTAGGAATGGGCCGAGCGAAGCTTCTGCCCAAAGTGCGCCAACTCACAGTGGAACGCCTTGCCGGCTACCTGCCTTTCGCAACCCCAGAAACGATCGATACGATTATCGTCGCGCCTGAACTCGGGGACAATGCCGGCCCCATGGGCACAGTGGCGCTCGCCCTGGATGCACTTTCCCAATAATTGAAAGGCCGCATTGCAGTGGTTCACCTGCAATGCGGCCTTTCCGATCATATTTTGAGTGGTTGACCGAATGCGCGGCGCACCGCGTTCATTTTGGCTCGGGTAAATTCCTTCGCCAAACCCGTATCAGGCGCAACGCGGTCAAATCCGTGGAAAGCACCGGGCAACACCAGCAATTCGGTTGGCACACCGGCTTCAGTGAGATGACGACCATATTCGATATCTTCATCTACAAACAAATCGACTCCGCCTACACCGATAAAGGTCGGTGGCAGACCGGAAAGGTCATTTCGCCGCGCTGGCACAGCAGCCGCAGGAACATTGGATGCGCCCGGCTCTGTCCCGAGAAAGCTCTTCCAGCCAAATTTGTTTGCGCGCGGGTCCCAGCCGACAACACCGATATACGGCGGCAATTGCCGAGTTGAACCTGTCCGATCATCCAGCATCGGGTAAACGAGAATTTGCGCTGCCAGTGGAATTTCGCCGCGATCACGGGCCACCAGAGCCAGCAGGGCGGCATGGCCACCACCCGCGCTTTCACCCAAAAGCGCAATCCGGCTGCTGTCTACCCCAAGGGATGCCGCATTCTTATAGAGATAGCGAAGGCCAGCGTAATTGTCTTCGATCGAACCTGTATATCGCGTTTCTGGTGCAAGGCGATATTCCACCGTGACGATGACACAATCGAGTTCACGGGCGATATTTTGCAAATAGCCTACTTCCCATTTCGCCGCACCAAGGATGAAGCCACCCCCATGAGTATGTAAAATGGCCGGGCGGGACGCGCCTTCACTCGCATTGATAATATAAACTGTCACATCAGGCTGGCCGGGCATACCGGGAGCGACCTGCTTCTGAACTGGAATATCGTCCTGTACGGGCAGAGCGCCAATTCCGCCATTAGGCCGCATTGCTGGAAGCGTTTCATTCGAAAAAGGCTTCATGCCCTTGATGGAATCCAGCACGGCTTGTGCCGCTGGGCGCAGTTCAGGCGCGACATGCTTGAGAGCCAGAGCCTGATCAGGCGTATCAGAGGCCGTCGCAGCAAAGCCCACGCCACCACGCACTGCCATAGCGCCAGCCAGAGCAGCACCGCCCAGCCTGGCAAAATCCCGTCGGTTTATTCCTGCCATAATCCTATCCCTCTTCTTTTATGCAGCGTGACGATTGAGCCAGCGGCCAAATAAATCAATCCACTCACTGGCTGGCAATTCAGGCTGACTCGGTCCAAAACCATGCCCACCTTCTTCAAAGAAATGTGCTTCACACGGGCGATCAGCCGTTCGCAGTGCCTGAAGCATCATAATGCTGTTTTCCGGCGGAACGGCAGGATCATCCAGCGCATGAACCAGGAAGCAAGGCGGGGTTTGCGCTGTGACGTGATAGGCCGGTGAGCGCCTATTGGTGGCTTCCATTGTCGGGTGCTCCCCTAACAAGCGCTGCGTGCTTTCCGCATGGCCAATACCTTCGACCTGACTGATAACGGGGTAAATCAAACCCGCCGCCCGTGGGCGCGCCGTGAGCGCATCTGCACTGTCTCGGGGGGTATAGACCTGCTCGTCAAAAGCCGTCACCAAAGTGGCGGCGAGATGGCCACCAGCGGAAAATCCGACAGCATAGATATGTTCAGGATCGCACTGATAGGATGCAGCCCGCTCACGAATAATCCGCATGGCTCGCTGGGCATCTTGTAAAGGCACGTTTTCGCGATGGGTCCACCCTTCGCCCGGCAGGCGATACAGCAGCACGAACACCGTATAGCCCAGCGCATTCATCCTGCGCGCGATCTGCACGCCTTCATTGTCAATGGAAACAAAAGTGTAGGCACCACCAGGCATAACCAGCAGAGCACGCCCATTCGGCTTCTCTGGACGGAAGACGCGCAGCACGGGCATATCGACGTTGCGCAGGAAAGTGGCAGGCCAGTCCTTAGGCAATTCCTTCGCAGAGAAGCCACTTTCCGGTGTACCTTTGGGCCATAACGTAATTGAAGGCGTGGCCTTCCATGTGGCGAGTGCATCTTGCGGCGTGATCTGTGCAAAAGCCTTGGCTGGTTTCAACGTTGCCCCGGCAACAGCAGCAGCCATGCCGCTTGCGAGCAAGAAATTGCGCCGGCCAATCGGCGCTATATCTTTCACACTATCACCCATATTAATCCGCCCTTTCCATCTGGTCGGTCTCGTTGATCAGATCGAGCAACCCGTTCACGATAGCGCCTTCTGCACAGCCTGGCTTCACTTTTGAAGACAGCACTTCAAAGGTGTTATAGCCGAAAGCAGCTTCATCAGGGATATATCCTGATGAAGACGCGCCGTTGGTCAATGTCGCCAGAATTGTATGCTTATAGGGCGACTCTCGTTTGAAACGCTGCCCGATCATTGTGAACAACTCAGCATCGACTGCGCCGATAATAGTATCGCCAATGCGCAGCACGCCAAGGCGGATATCAACGGGTTTGCCATCCACATAGGTGCCAGGGTGCCCTGCCCTGCCACTGTCTGTACGGGTTCTTCCCGGACAGGTTACGCTTTCCTGCACGCCTTCAAGATCAGCGCTGGCTTGTGGCCGCTCCATATTAGCGCGCAAAACATGGAGAACTTCTTCGCCAAGCATTTGACCATATGTGTTAACCATCTGTTTTTGCTGGTCAAATAACTTGGCGATAACGGGATTATTCTTATTCAGCCCCTGTCCGCCCGGAGGCATAGAGTTGCTGATGTCTTCACCTTTTTTGGCGAAGTTTGCGACACGAATGGCCCGTAAATCATATGTTTGCTGAAAGAAAATAGGGTTCTGATCGCCTGCCGCTCCCATGGACCACAGCGCGACGGCATCATCCCCCAGTGCATTTTCAATGTAATCGGAAGTGACGCCTGGAATATCGCCGCTGAACTGATCCAACATTCCAGTCACGACGCCATGCACAGCGTAATTATAATAGACCGCTATAGGGGTGCCATCAATGTTAGAAAAACGCAGTACAGCGACGGTTTTATCTGATGGACCATCATAGTTAGGGCCTTCACGCCATTGGTGACTTTGCTTGTCCACCATGTTGCGATTGACGTTGATATAGGACCGCCCGGTGCCATAGCTGACAGTAGCAGGCTCCAGCTTTACAGCCGCTTCGCGGAGCGCTGTAAGTACCTGTTTTTCAAACGCTTCACCCTTGAAAAATGCGCTGTGCGAATGAGACGCTGAGAGGAGGAATTGCTTGCGTGGAATATGCAGTTCACGCTCTGCTGCTGCGGTAATATGATCCCAGCTTTCAGTCGTCAGCGCGACGGAATCCACCGTGACCATTGCCGCACGGGTCTTACCATCATCCAGCACCAATGCGCGGACATGAACCGGGTCAAGTACGCCTTCAATATGAGGCGGCCAGTCCTTCTTGTCCGGCGTAATATCGAGCTTTGCGGCACCTGCCTGCAACGACACCTGAGAAGAACCTAAAGGAGCCTGAGCGGAACATATCGAGGCCTGAAATGCCAAAACAAGGGCCATAACTGTCCACCGCAGCGCTCGCATCCTGTCTCTCCCTGAAAAAACGCACCATCAAATTAGCAGCTCCCCATTCCTGCCACCGACCGCGTTCACCGGCATCACCAATGGAGAGATAGAAACGGGCGGAGTTTCCCCCGCCCGTTCATCATTGTCGATCAGAACTTGAAACCGATCCGGCCACCCCAGATGCGGGGTGCTTTGTAGTTCACAACCGTTGAGCTCCATGTCGTGACGACATTGGTTGGCTGACGGTCATTTTCCAGATTGGTGACAAAGGCTGTCAATGTGATCGGAGAATTATCCGGCACATAGGTCAGGTTCAAATCGGTCTTGGTGTAGCTGTCGTTCCGGCTCTGCCGGTAGTTGGCCACATCGCCATAATTGCTCGACTGGACATAGAAATCGACCGATGGGGTCAACACGCCGTTGAAGAGATAGAAATCATGGGCGTAGCTGAAACGGCCGCTCCACTTCGGTGCATTGGCCAGACGGTTACCAGTGAAATCGGCCGTGGCTGACGGGATTGTCGCATAGCCAAAGATTGCCGGAGCGAGGATGTTATACATCGTGTCGGCAGAATGGAGACTGTCCTGACCATCGGGGTAGGAACGGAACTCTGTATCGAGGAATGACACATAGGCCGTGAAGCGATCCTGCGAAGTCGGACGGAATGTTGTTTCCAGCTCGACACCGCGAATGCGCGCTTTGGCGGCATTGGTCGTCACTGGGACAGGGCCCTGAAGCGGATCAACAATCACACTGGAAACCTGCAGATCGTTATAATCCATCCAATAGCCGGTCAGGCCAACAAAGAGCCGACGATCAAGCAGATCTGCACGCAGACCGGCTTCATAATTGGTGACCGTTTCCGGGTTATATCCGGTGAAGCCTTCAGGGTTGGTGCTGGCTTCCAGACCACCTGAACGATAGCCTGTGCTCACCGAAGCATAACCAAGCACGTCCGGGGTCAGGTCATATTCTGCACCAAGCTTCCAATTGACCTTGCTGAAGGTTGCCTTGTCGCGGTTCGTATCGTCCGTGAAGGCGATCTGCGCGACGGGGCAGCTTTCCACATTGGCTTTGGCCCGGGTCACTGTTCCACCCGAGCAGACTAGCTGGATGTTCTGATTGTAAACCTGATCCCAAGTGGCGCGAATGCCGCCGGTGAGACGCAGAGAATCTGTCAGTTCATACTTGATCTGACCGAACAGGGCCTGCGAACGGCTGCCGACATTGCTCGGCTTCGTGAGCACATCCACTGCATTGATGGTGGAAATTTCAAAGCCTTCGCCAGCATAATTAGCGCCAGCGGCATTATAGACCGAATTGAACGGATAAGGCGCAGTGTTGCCAGCATGGATCAGACGTAGCCCGGAATCCTGCTTGTCCTGATAGATATAAGCACCAGCCACGATCGAAAGCGGGCCGTTCTCATAATTGACGTCCAGTTCGTTGGACCAGGTCTTGGTTTTCAAACCAATGCCCTGCTGGTCATACACGCCAGTGGCGGCGTCCATGCCATCGTCTTCAACCTGTGAGTAACCGGAAATCAGCGTGGCCGTCAGATTATCTGTCGCATTCCAGGTCAGACGCGAACGGGCACCATAATAAGTGATGTCCTGACGGTTATCCTTGATGGTTTCCGAGCCAGGATTGACCGTGTCATCTGGTGCATTGACCAGTACGCCATCGCCGAAAGTGCCGGTTTGAAGGTCAGCATCGGGATAATAGATGTAGCTGCGCAGATAGGTGAGCGGGATCGTGCCCTTGTTCTTGCCGTAGGAAACAGCAACACGCCAATCGAGATTGGAAGTGAGATGCGCAAGGCTGGTCAGGCGCAGGCCAGTGGTGTTGGCCTTACTGAAATTGTCGTCTGCATTGAGCTTGGGCTCATAGCCATCATCCACTTCATGCAGCGCAGCAAAACGCAGGGACCAATCATCGGTGACCGGCAGATCAACCGCGAGACGGGTGCGGACACTGTCATTGCTGGCATATTGGAAATCGCCATCAACGCCGAAATCGTTACCCGGGTCGCGGGTATTGATGTTCACCACACCGGCCGTGGCATTACGGCCATAGACCGTACCTTGTGGGCCGCGCAGCACTTCAACCGAAGACAGGTCGAACAGGCCAAGCTTCAGGACCTGTGCGGATGGTTCGTAAATCCCGTCAATCTGGGTCGCAACAGTGGAGTAGCCGCTATAGGCGTTGTTGGAGCCGATACCGCGAATGGAAAAGCCGTTCTGGCTAAGCTGAAGGTTAGGCGCGGTGCTGACGAGATTTTCTGCAGTGGTGATGTTCTGGCGATCAAGCGAGTCCTGCGAAACCACAGAAACGGCCACAGCAGCCTTGGTCAGAAGTTCAGAGCTCTTCTGCGCAGTCACCACGATCTGGCCGTAATCCGGCTCCGAATTGGCGTCCGTGGTGGTGGTAGACTGATCCTGCGCCATGGCGGGAGTGGCGATGGCAGCAAGACTGGCGGCAACCAGATAGACGTGCTTTTTCAAAGTGCTTTCCTCTCAAGCGATCTCAAAACATGTCGATGAACCGCCTCAAAGATGGAGCGGCTGCAAACAGATCGCAGAAAGGGAGCCATGCCCGGCACCAGCGTGGATCATCCATGCCGCGCCAATCGATCATTTCCTGTCGGGAAAGGACCTCACCAAACATCACTCTTCTGTCGACGTTCTTTTGCAATCGATTGCCTGCTCGTTACCCATTAGGATGCGGACAAGCAAGGGGCGGACTGGGTCAGCCCGCCCCTTGCCTGAGGTGTATCGAAGTGCAAAATCGTCTTCGCCGCTGGAATGCTATCTTTTAATATCAATAAGATAGAATTTTATTTTGCGCTAAAAGAACTAGAGTTTCTTTTCAGCTCACTGCCTGAATCCGCACATAAATCGATAGCAATCGATTGCGGTTTATCGGCAAGTGTTGCAAATCTGCGTCAATTATCCGGTACAACTTGATAGATACTGATCTTCACAGCGGGTTCGCCATTCGGCCCCTTCGCTGGAGCAAGCGTCCCGATATAAGTATTATTCGAGAGCGCTTCATACTTGCCTTCAGGTGCCTCAAACACCGGGTGGGTGAAGACGGAAATGTCCTCACCGTCTTTCGGCGGGCACAGGGTCCCGGTGTTGAGGATATTGATAACCACGCCGTCATCAGTCTTGAGAAAGTAATCCGCTTTCACCTGGGTACAGCCATTGGCGAGCTGCAACTGCCAATCCCATCCACCGGGCATGATCGTACCGCGAATATCCGGCCCTTCAAAATGCCCGCCCGTAATCGGAATGATGTTGCGATGTCCGCGCTCTGTCTGGCCAACCGGAATATCCTTTGCCAGCAGCACCGTTTCAGCAAATGTGAATACCAGCTTGGGTGCGTTTGCCGTGTCTGCCGCCTGCCCTGAAACAGGTGCCACTGCGAGCACCATGGCTCCCAATGCCAACAATGTCTTGTTTATCATATATCCTCTATTCCTTTGTTTCTCGCAAATATACGCAAAGTACAAAAAGGGTGGCGAGAGGAATACCCTCGCCACCCTTTATCGCATTAAGACTGACAGCATCAGAAGCGCACTGACGCACGCACCCCATATTCACGCGGCGCGCCATAGAACTCATTGTTCCCTGACTGTCCGCTGACATATTTCTTATCCGCAAGATTGGTACCGTACGCTACCAGCGTCCAATCATCCATCTTCAAGGTTACTTGGGCTGACAGCAGCCCTCGGCCTTTGAGATAATCAAGCTCAGGATTATAGACGAGATTGGTCCAGCGCGAACCGACATAGGCATAATTCACCCGAGGGGTAAGCGTTGCCCTCCCAAAGTCGAACTCATATTGCGCGCCAATATTATAGGACCATTTGGGCGAGAAGAGATTGGGCCCGTCCCCGGCCGTTACAATATAGGGTTTGTAGTTGAAGCAGACCGGTGGATTGGATTCGACTCCATCGGCGCATTGCGGCCCATATTGCGAAAGCGCAGGCAAGGCCCGCTGATTCACCAGTGTGACCGCATCAAGATGCGAATCCACATAGGCTATGCCGCCATCCATGTTGAAGCCGCCGAAGGAAGCCTGCCCCTGCCATTCAATGCCCTTGATGGTCGCATTGGCAACGTTGAACACACCGGTCTGACCGGTGCCAGTATCGCGGGCATCAAACTGGAAGTTGCTATAGTCCATGTAGAAGCCGCCAAGCTGGCTCTGCAAATGGCCATCAAGCAGCGTAGCCTTCCAGCCTGCCTCATAGTCCCAGACCGTTTCAGGCCCGAATTCGGACACTGCGGAATTGGCCCCACCCGGCTTATATCCCCGCGCCGCGAAGACGTAGAACACGTTATTGTTGTCCGCTTTATAGTTCAGCGTCACCTTCCCGGTCATACGGCCATCCTGATGGCTCCCGGCAAGGTCAGCCACTTGCAGCCCGTTCGGCCCGAAAATTGGACCGCCTGCGCCAATGGTCACACTGCCTGCACCCTTGGCCTTGAAGTGCGAATAGCGTGCGCCGACCTGCAACTCGAGGGCATCTGTCAAATGGTAACCCGTTTGGGCAAAGACGCCCCATGTCGTCTTGTTCTGGCCCTGAACAATGTCAGTGGGATCAGTGGGCACATCGCTCGCTGTCTGGATATCCACATCAACCTTGTTCTTCTGGTAATAGCCCCCCAGAATCCAGTTGAAGACGCCATCCGTGGGGGAAATGATGTTAAATTCCTGGCTCCACTGGCGTTCGCGCACGAACTGGTCCTGCGTCTGGTTGGGGCTTTGCCCAGCCTTGCCGGGCAGGATTGCCCCATCACTGTCGTAAAGGTTGTTGATCCGCTTGTTTGTATATCCGCTGACGGAACGCAATTCGATGCCATTATCAAGCGTATAGCTGAGGCGAAGGCTGCTCAGAAACCCGCGCTCATGGTTGAGCGTGGGTGCATTATACGTCAGCTCACGAATATTGTCGGTACGGTTATTATCGAAAGCCGTGCCCAAAATAGGCCGATAGGCGTAACCGCCGGTGTTCTTATCAACCCATTCGATCTTGCCGATCGCTTTGAAACTGCCCGGCTCAAACAGAATCCCAAGCCTGCCAGCCTGTTCATCAAGCTTGCCAGCATGGTTTTTGAACGGCCCAAGATCGGTATAATAGCTGTCGCGTGTGCGGCTGGTGCCTGCGGCCCGAATAGCCAGCGTAGAGCTGATCGGCAGATTGATTGCCCCTTCCGCACTGAAGGCATCATAATTGCCATAGCTGGCTTCGGCATAGCCTTCGACTGCTCCGAGCGAAGGATCTTTGGTGTTGATGAAGATTGCACCGCCGGTGGAGTTGGACCCTACCAAAGTGCCCTGTGGGCCGCGCAAGACTTCGATCGATGCAATGTCATAAAAGCTGGATGAGGTCATAATGGGCGGCTGGAACACGCCATCAATATAGGTGGCCACACCATTGGCCACCGCTGGCGACCCACTGGAGATACCGATACCGCGAATATTGACAGATTGAGTCAGCCCCTGATCGGTGATCGACAGCGACGGGGCGGCAAATTGCAAATCGCTAATCCGCTCGACAGCTTTGGCGTCCAGATTGTCGCCGTTCAGCGCCGTGATGGCGATAGGAACGTCTTGCAGATTTTCGTCACGGCGCTGCGCCGTCACCACGATTTCTGTTATATCAGATGCCGTCGCTTCACTCGTTTGTGCGAAAGCCGTTGGCGCCAGACCAGTAGCTGTGACAGGCGCGGTCGCGCAGGCGCAAAGCAAGAGTGCTTTTCTCATTTACCTCTCCCCATGTTTTCCGGGCAATATGTTGCTCCGACAACAATGCGTATGGCGCAATGTGATCGATTACAACACGTAATAAAGTTGAGAAAACAAGGTCCTTAGTGCGTTGCATATTTACCATATATAACTTTCTCAAATGCTACAAAAATGCTCACAAACCATGTTTGTCCTACGTGATTGTTGACAATTTAGTCCGATAAAAAGATAAGGCGCGCAGAAGTACAAAAGTGCGCCGTATTTTTGGGAGACTGTCATGATAGCCTTAGACCGCAGCAAAATTTCGTTCGTCGCGCTTTGCGCCAGCGCAGTTTCTGCCCTCACCATCCCTTCCATCGCTCAGGCACAGGACGCCGCAAGCACGCCCGCGGAACCCGCCACGCAGGCTGGCGCACCGATCGCTGAAACGATTGTCGTGACCGGCACACGAATCAAAGGCATTGCCCCCACCGGCTCGCCCGTTATCGGCCTTGGTCGCGCTGATATTGAAGCAACCGGCGCCAGCACTACGACAGAAATTCTTTCGCAGCTTCCGCAAGTGTTCAACCTCGGGGCCAGCGAAGCCAATTATGGCGCGGCCAACAATCAGAGCGCCAATGTGACACTTGGCACTGGCATCAACCTTCGCGGTCTTGGCACTGAATCCACCCTGACGCTTCTCGATGGCCGCCGCCTGCCTTCCAGTGGCACGCAGGCTCAATTCTTCGACCCTTCGGTTATCCCATCTATGGCGGTAGAGCGGATTGAAGTGCTCGCCGATGGCGGCTCAGGCATTTACGGGTCGGATGCTGTAGGCGGCGTGGTCAACATCATGCTGCGCAAGCTTGATGGTGCGGAATTCGAAGGCCGTTATGGCTTTGCTGGCGATATGGACGAATATAAATTCGGCGGTGCCATCGGGAAGAATTGGGGGTCCGGTTCGCTCACCGTTTCAGGCGAATATATCAAGCGCTCTAATCTGAAAGCAGCAGATCGCAGCTTCTACACCGATGACCTGAGGCCCTATGGCGGAACAGACCAGCGTTCCACCTTCAGCAATCCGGGCAATATTCTGGTCAATGGCACATCATATGCCATCCCCACTGGCCAAAATGGTACAGGCCTGACGCCGGGCGATTTTCAGGCCGGAACCGTCAACCGAGAAAGCCGCTATCTGGGGACAGACGCCCTGCCCGAGCAGGAACGCTACTCTTTCGCCGCAGTCGCTGAACAGGATGTCAATAGCTGGCTGAGCCTCAATGCACAGGGCTTCATTGCCCATCGCCGTGGCACTTTTGCCAACGCTGCCCCTACCGCTACGCTCAACGTCACTTCTGCCAATCCGTTCTTTGTCGACCCCAGCAATAGTGGCGCTGACAGTGTTCAGGTGCAATATTCCTTCCTGGATGATCTTGGCAATTCCGTGCGCCGTTCCACGCAGGACGTCATCTTCATCACCGGTGGACCTCATGCAGAACTGGGTGGCGGCTGGTCAGCCGATGCCTTCTTCAGCTATGGCGAAGACCGCGAACGCTCCGGTGCGTTGCAGGTCAACAATTCGGCTCTGGCGGCCGCACTGGCTGACACTAATCCAGACACAGCCTTCAATCCGTTTGGCGATGGTTCGAACACCAACCCGGGAACATTGCAAACCCTGATCGGTGAATTCCGCGTCGATACCAACTATCGGATGCAGGAATATGGTGTGGCGGCGGATGGTCCCTTATTCACTATTCCGGGCGGCGATGTGAAGGTGGCGCTTGGTGCAAGCCGTCAGGAAATCACCTTCATCAATCTGACACCCCTGCCAGCCAATGGCCACCGCGCCATCAATTCCATGTCCGGCGAATTGTTTGTGCCGATTGTGGGGGCCGACAATGCAGGGCCCTTCATGGAAGAGCTCAACGTCTCGGCCGCCGTGCGCTATGATGATTATAGTGACATCGGCTCCACCACGAACCCGAAACTGGGTGTGACCTGGAAACCGACATCATCGCTCTCCATCCGGGGCAGCTATGGCAAATCTTTCCGCGCACCGACCCTTTCTGACACCGGTAGCCCGTTCAACACGCTGGCGGATTTCACCGATGTTGGCGGCGGAACAACCCGCGTATTGTTCCTGCGCGGCGGGAAGGCTGGCCTCCAGCCTGAAAAGGCCACCACATGGTCGGTCGGCATGGATTACAAGCCAGTCTTTGCTAATGGGCTCAGCCTGTCAGCCACCTATTATAATGTCGATTACACCAACCGCCTCGCGACACCGGGCAACGATTATCTGGCACTGACCAAGGAAGACATCCTCGGTTCGCTCATCACCCGCAACCCGACTGCTGCTGAGGTCAACGCCATTCAGGATGCCCCCGGCTTTGTCGGTGTGCCAGAAGATCCTGCCAATATCGGCGCGATTGTCGATGGACGGAAATCCAATGTCGGCATCGTCCAGACCGATGGCATCGAAGTGATTGCCGATTACACATGGGACAGCGATTGGGCGACCTTCAAGGTCGGTGCCAATGGCGCTTATATCCTGCACTTCAAACAGGCAATTACGCCAGATGCGCCGCTGATCGATATCGTCAATACAATCAACAATCCGCTCCAGTTTCAGGCCCGAGCCTATGCTGGCATCCGTAAGGGTGGATTTAGCGGCACAGCCTACGTCAATTATACAGATGGTTATGACAACAACAGCGTCACGCCCATGCAAAAAGTAGATTCATACACCACTGTAGATCTGTCTCTGCGCTATCTGGTGGATGGAGACAGCATCTTTACGCGCGGCCTGACCTTCACGCTGGACGTAACCGACGCTTTCGACGCGAACCCGCCCTATGTCAGCAATGGCACGATTGCCTTTGATTCCAACGTTGTGAACCCGACCGGGCGCAAGATCGCGATTGGCGTCAGAAAGTCGTTCTAATGAAAATGCTCCATATTATGCCCGGCACAGGCTGGATTAGCAGGTTCGCTTTCCTCAGCATGGGGGCTGCGGCCCTCGCACTGGGCACAGGAGCAATCGCTCACTCTGACCCCAAGGGTGCACACCCTGGCGGTCAGAGTGAAGCCGGCGCAATATCCACCCATTGGCAGGGCACCATGCCCAACGGCAATCTGTGGGAACTTGACATGCCGGCCTCGTGGAACGGCACTGTCATCCTTACCAGCCATGGCTATCATGGCGGGGACGACAAAAAGGCGCTCCATAGCCTGAATGACTCGCTGGATTTGCAAGAAAAGCTGCTGAGCGAAGGCTATGCCATGCTCGGCTCCTCCTATTCCCGCAATGGCTGGGCCGTGGAAGAAGGCATGGCCGACCAGAAGGCGACGCTTGACCTGTTCACGGCGCGCTTTGGCAAACCCAGACGGGTGATTGCCTATGGCCAGTCAATGGGTGGGCTGATCTCGCTTGGGCTGGTCGAGAAGTGGCCTGAGGCAATTGATGGCGCCATGCCGGTTTGCGCTTCAGCCGCTGGCGCAACACCGATGATGAATGTGGCGCTGGATGGCATGTTTGCCTTCAAGACATTGCTCGCGCCCGATCTCACTCTCATTGGTGCAGACAATGAAATGGCGGAACGCGCCAAAGCGCAAAAGGCGCTGGATGCGGCTCAACAGACACCGCAAGGGCGCGCCCGCATTGCGCTCAGCGCAGCGCTCGCACAGATCCCGACATGGTCCGGCCATGACGCTACGCCCGATCAGCAAGAAGAAGCGCTTTACAAAGACCTCCTCTGGGGTGCGATGTTGCCGCGCAGCGATCAGGAAGAGCGTGCCGGAGGCAATTTCAGCTCCAATGTTGGCGTTGATTATGCCGATCTGCTGGCCCGGTCAGGTGAAGCTGATCTTGTGCGCACTCTGTATCAGCAAGCCGGTCTCAATCTTGAGGCTGACCTTGCCGCCATCAATGCCGCCCCACGGATCAAAGCCAACAAGCGTGCAGTCGCTTATATGGACGCCAACTTTGTCCCCTCCGGCAATTTGAAGCGCCCTGTTCTTCTGATGCACACGCTGGGAGACAATATGACCCCACCCTCGCTGACCTCTGGCCTTGCCATCAGGGTAAAAGCTGCGGGTAATGCGGCAAATTTACGCAGAATATTTGTCGACCGCACTGGACATTGCAACTTCACTTCTGCCGAACTTGAAACAGGCCTCGATCAATTGATTGCCCGGTTGGACAGTGGTGCATGGCCTGACCTTTCAGCTCAGCACCTCAATCAAGGGTCTGGCCGGGGCGATGCAGCCAAAGCCTTTTCCGACCAAAAACCTGCAGAAATGACCCGGCCATGAGCACAGCGTCAACCATAGAGCCCCAGGCCGCCCCTGCCCCCAAAGTGCCTTATCCCAGCACAGGCTATTCCTGGTATGTGGTCGCGGTTCTACTGTCGGTTTACATTCTAGCCTATATTGATCGGCAGATTCTTGGCGTGCTGGTCGCCCCGATCAAGCGCGATCTGGATATTAACGACACGCAGATGAGCCTGTTGCTCGGCTTTGCCTTTGCAATGTTTTACACCATTGTCGGCCTACCCATCGGGCGGCTGGCGGATCGAACCAACCGGCGTAATCTGGTTCTGGCAGGCACGACAATCTGGAGCATCTCCACCGCATTTTGCGGCATTGCCAAAAACTACGGGCAATTGTTCGTCGCGCGGATGGGTGTGGGGCTGGGTGAAGCCTGCCTCAACCCTGCCGTTGTGCCGATGCTGAGCGACTATTTCCCTAAAGAAAAGCTGGGCCGCGCGATGGGCGTTTATATGCTCGGCGTCTCCATCGGTGGCGGGCTTGCCCATATTGTTGGCGGTGAGTTCCTGCCTGTGCTGACATCGCAGACCCCGGTAGACCTGCCGCTCTTCGGCGCGGTTCTGCCGTGGGAAGCCATGCTGATCGCGCTGGGCTGCACCGGCGGTCTGATGGTCGCACTGCTGTTCACGGTGCGCGAACCCGCCCGCCAGGGCGAAACGAAACGTGATGCCAGTGGCAAAGTCGTCAACCTGCCCCTCAAAGCCGTTTTCAGCCATCTGGGCCGCCATTGGAAAGCCTATTGCGCGATTGGCTGGCCTCTGGCTGCCAGCGCATTGATGACCTTTGGCGTAGGCTATTGGGTGCCAAGCTTCTTTCTGCGCAGCTACAATCTGTCAGAAGCCGCAGCAGGCCAATATCTGGGTGCCTTTGGCCTGATGTCGATGATCTGCGGTGCGATCGGCGTCGTGGGCGGTGGCTTTCTGGTTGACTACTTGGGCAAGAAATATGCCGATGGCCATTTGCGCACCTTGCTGCTTGGCATCTGCTTGCTTGCCCCCGGCTATGGCATCTTCGCCCTTATGCCTAACCCCACTCTGGCGATCATCGTGATGATCCCGGCAGTCATCGGCGGCGGAATTTTGCAGGCCACAGGCGTCACCACATTGATGGCGGTTGTTCCGCCCCAGATGAAGAGCCAGATTGCTGCGCTTTACTTCTTTATCGTCAATCTCATCGGTGCCGCTGTTGGCCCGACCGCCATTGCCGTCTTGACCGACAGCGTCTTTGCCGATGAATCCATGCTGCGCTTCTCCATTGCCATCGTGGCATTGGGGACTGGCGCCACGGCGGTGGCAGTGCTGCTTGCAGGCCGCGCTTCCTATCGCCGTATGCTCACAGAGGAATTTTAATGTCGGACTCCCCTTCCGATCGCAGCCCTCCGGGCGATGATTTCGACCCTGATGTGGAAGAGACGTTTGAAAGCCCTTATGAGGTTTATGCCGATCTCCGCAGCCGCTGCCCGGTTGCCCATTCGACAGCCTATGGAGGCTTTTGGGCACTGACCCGATATAAGGATGTCGTGGATGCTGTAACCGATACGGACACCTTTATCACTTCCAAGATCAACGTCATTCCCAATATGTCGCTGGGTGAGAGACGCCCTCCCCTTGGCAAGGACCCGCCCGAGCACACCCCTTACCGCCGGGCGCTGGACAGAACATTGCGCGCCGGACGGGTGAAGCAGCTTGAGGTGCCTTTGCGCGCCCATGCCATCCGCGAAATTGACCGGATGATTGATGCAGGTGAGGCTGATATCTCCTCGGATCTCGGCACAATCCTGCCTGCATGGGTAGCGGTGGAATGGCTCAATCTGGAACCGGAAAAGGCTCAATTTCTGGCCAAGGTCGCGCGGCTTTATAATATCGCGTGGCGCGCATCGGATAAGGATGCGGTGAAGAACACCAGCCTCCAGCTTTATGCAATCGCTGAAAATCTGGTCGATGACCGTATCCGCAACCCGCGTGACGTTTCCACCGACCCAGCCTCTGCGCTGCTGAAGGAAGAAACGCCAGACGGCCCGATCCCGCGCGATTATGTCGTGGCGACATTGCGTCAGGCGCTGGTGGTTGGCCTGATGGCGCCGCCACCGCTGTTTGGCAGCATCGCGGTCCACCTTTCGCGTGATCAGGAATTGCAGGATTTCCTCCGTTCTGACCCGTCGCAGATTCCTGCGGCAGTGGAAGAATTCCTGCGCATGTACACCCCCTATCGCGGCTTCGCGCGCACCACCACGCGGCCTGTCACCCTGCATGGCCGAACGATTCTGCCCGATGAACCGGTGACGATCGTCTATTCCTCAGCCAATCGGGATGAAGAAGTGTTCCCGCAAGCCGATCAGTTCATTCTCAATCGGCCCAATATCCGTGACCATCTGGCTTTCGGCAAAGGCGCGCATAGTTGCGCAGGGATGGGTCTGGTGCGGCTTGAAATCCGGATGGTGCTGGAAGAGCTGCTCAGCCGCACGAAACGCTTCACGCTCGCCGGCCCGATTGAAACCACAAGGCTTCCTGAGCTCGGGCCGATTGTAACGCCGCTTGCGTTTGAAGATGCGCGATAGCGAATGAATTTCTATAGTATCGCCATGACAAAAGAAATCGACACTGGTGAAAGCCCGACCGTTTCCAACGTTATGGCGCGAATCCGACAACATATTTTTGAAGGCATCTATGCACC
Organism: Altericroceibacterium indicum; assembly: GCF_009828105.1. Classification (GTDB taxonomy): domain Bacteria; phylum Pseudomonadota; class Alphaproteobacteria; order Sphingomonadales; family Sphingomonadaceae; genus Altericroceibacterium; species Altericroceibacterium indicum. The sequence continues at coordinate 190,785 of NZ_WTYQ01000004.1, read as the reverse complement.
GGGTCAGCGGCTGATCGAAAAGGATGTGGTTGAAGAATATGGCATCGGGCGCGGACGGGCGCGCGAGGTTCTGAAAAGCCTGGTTGGCGAAGGCTATCTGGAATTTGAAGAAAATCGCGGCGTGCGCGTTCGTCGGCTCACGCGGCAAGGCGCAATTGATATTGGCCGTGTCCGCGAAGTCATTGAAGGCTTGGCAGCACGTCTTGCAGCCGAGCGCACCTTTACCGATGAAGAACGCTCCACTCTGGCCAATATTCAGGCGGAAATGGACCGCGCCACCGAAGAAAGGGACGCCGAAACCTTCGCCCATGCCAATCGCAGATTTCACGATCTGATCGTTGAAGTGGCCGATAATTCAGTGCTCACCAAGCAGCTCGAAATTCTGCGGGTGCCCATTTTCCGCATTCAGTTTCAGCAAAGCTTCACCACCGCCAGCATGGGTGAACGCAACAAGGATCACCAGCGCATTACGCAGGCGCTGCTCGATGGTGATGCCGATGCCGCAGAAGCCGCGATGCGCGACCATGTCCGGCGAGGCAACGCCCGCCTTGTAGAATTCGCTGATCGGTTATTCGGTTAGCTGCAGTATAAATTTAAGGGAGAGAGCAATGTCAGCAAAATATGGTTTGATAGGTCTTGCAGGAGCGATGGCATTGATGGTCGGAGCCTGCTCATCGGAAGCGTCGAAGGAACAGGCGTCAGAAAAATCCGATCTGTCGCCTGAAATGGCGCAGCAAAAGGCTGATCAGGAAGCCTATGAAGCCATGCCTGACACGCCCGGAACCGGTGCATACCCCGCCACTAAGGAAATGGTAGCAAGCCTGCCCGACCATGTGATTTATCACCCCAAGGACCTCTCGGCTCTGGGTGATACGAAGCTCGGTATTGTATTGTGGGGCAATGGTGGCTGCGCTGCTGACGGGGCAAGCGCCCGACTGCATCTCGAAGAAGTGGCTTCGCATGGTTATCTCGCCATTGCGCCAGGCACCATCCGCAGCGGCCCCGGAGCAAGCGATAACAAGATCGAACCCGACAATGGCGTGCGCATTGGAGAGGACGGCAAATTCCCTCCTGTTGAAACCACGCCTGAAGATATCATCGCAGGCCTCGATTGGGCACTGGCTGAAAACAACCGCCCAGAAAGCCCCTATTACCACAAGATTGACCCCAAGGCCGTGGCCGTAGCAGGCCATAGTTGCGGCGGCCTTCAAGCCATCAAAATTTCAGCCGACCCACGCATAGCCACCACCATTATTAACAATAGCGGTGTGCTAAATGATGATGTGCCTAATATTATTCAGGGTCTGACGGTCAATAAATCAGAACTATCCGCCCTTCACGCGCCCATCCTCTATATTCTGGGCGGATCAAAGGATGTCGCCTTCCAGAACGGATCGGATGATTTCAAGCGGATCGATAAAGTGCCCGCAGCGCTTGCCAGCATCGATGTTGGCCATGGTGGCACGTTCCATCAATCCAATGGCGGCAAGGTTGCACAGGTCAGCGTTGCATGGCTCAACTGGCAATTGCGCGGCGACAAAGCGGCGGCGAAAATGTTTGTTGGCAAAGATTGCGGCCTCTGCACCGATCCCGATTGGACGTATGAAGAAAAAGGCCTGAAATAATCATGCTACGCTCATGCAAATGCACTGATTGGGGACATTTGTATGAAATCAGTATTACTTAAAAGACAATGGCCGTTATGCGCTCCCCGTTAGAGCGTATAACGGCCATAAGCTTGAGGCGTTGAGACACTTATCGTAGTCGGGTGATGGTCAATTTATCGGCCTTCGCACGATTCTTCACCGATTCCTCGCTCCGGGTGAGGGATTTGGCAATCGCTTTGAGCGGCATCCCCTTCTTCGCCAGCAGATGAAGCTTCTGGATCTCTGTCGAGGTCCAGGGTTGCTTATGTCGTTCGAATTTTTCAGCCATGCAGCAGCCTTAACCCATCAGTTTAAACTGCGCGAGCGCTTGATTTCACGCCCCGCCTATCCTCATGTAATGACAGTAGGCTTGGCACGTCCAGTGTGCTGGCTAATTTTTGCGATCGATTCCGCTGCGATGATCAGCATGGAGCGGTTAAATGCCCTTTATCCTGCCAGCATAGCTCGGTGCCAGGTGCGCATTAGCGGCAAGAGCTGCAAGCAAATCCGAGGGACCGCAAGAATTGTGGCCGCATAATAGTGTGCCGTTACAGCCCTTCAGGTACATGCTTTATTACTGTGTCTTCTGCGCTCTGAGATATTGATACACTTTTTCCCCGGAAGCAGTCCGTTCCTTACGCGAAAAACCGCCTTTGGGGTCAGCGCCAGGGCGAAGGGCTGAGGCTCCCTCACGCTTATCCGCTACAGACCAGTTCAGGTGAGAAATGTTGTGGGCATTCATGAAATCCCACCATTTCTGTGACCATTCCTGATTGATGGAACCGTCTCCGGTGGCAGCAACGAAACCCTGCTCACTCACAAAAATCGGAACGGTGCGCGCAGCTTTTTCCGCCTTGTCCATCAAAGGCTGCTGATGCGCCGGCTCATCAGCATAATAATGCAGAACATAGGCCACGTTCGAGAAATCGAGCGGGTCCGCTGCAGCTATATCGACGCCTTGGGAATAGACAGGTGTTCCCGCAACAATCAGATTACGCTTGTCGATGGACCGGATCGCAGAGATCACACGCTGATGATAAGGCTTGATATCGCCAGCCCAGCTATATTTTGGCAGCGGCTCATTCCAGGTTTCATAAATGATATTCGGATAGGCACCGTAACGGTGCGCAACCTCTTTGAAAAACCGGATAGCCTCTTCAGGATGGGGCTGATGGGCATGCCAGTCGACGACCACATAAATGCCGTCATCAATCGCAGCATCAATGACTGCAAATGCCCGGTCACGTTCAGCTTCGTAATTCTGGAGAATACCACCTGCAGGCTCATCTGAGCCTGTATCGACACCAATTGCGGCACGCACCACATCCACTTTCCAATCGGATGCCAGCGTGTCGATCGTAGCCTTATTATAATATTGCGGCATCCATTGCGACCAAAACAGGCTCATCCCCCGCAAGGTAACGGGTGCGCCATGCTCATCCACAATGTGGTTTCCGGAAACCGCAAGCTGCCCATGTTCGCTCACCGGTGTGCCTTGCGCAGTCGCTGCATGAGCCCAAAGGGCAAGAAACCCTGCCGCCAGAGCGGAAACAAAATAGCGGATAGACATTGCACCTGACCTCATCGGATGCTCCCCCAAATGGCTTGGCAGCCAGCACTATACTGGCTGCCAAGAGTTCAGATCAGAATGTCATTCTGGTGGTCAGAGAAACGCGCCTGTCATTGACGAAGAACGTCCGAGGTGCCTCAAGCCCGTCTGCGTTGATGACCGAGCGTGTCTTTGTCACTGAATTGAACAAATTGACCGCCTGAATACCAACTTTGACGTGATCATTCACATTATAGAGGATCGAACCATCCCACTGGCCCGTTGCATCGGACATGATGGGCAGGTTCGGAGTGATCTCGTCACGGATCGTCAGCAAGTATTTGGAACGCCAATTATAGGCGATACGTGCTGAAATCGGCCCCTTCTCATAGAACACCTGCGCATTGACTGTGTGCTTCGACAAGCCTTCCAGCGGCAGAATAGACGTGTCTACACTGGTGGTGGCCGGTGCCGGGCCAGACAGGCTGTTGGGCAGACTGGATGTGTCAATGAAGGTATAATTGGCTTGAACACCAAGCCCAGACAGCAAGCCAGGAAGGAAATCGTATGTTTGCTGATAAGCAATTTCGAAGCCCTTGATCTTCCCATGGCCATCGGCGTTCTTTGGACCGACAAATGTGACTTCCTGTTCCACACCATTATTTGTGATGGTGCGGGTCTGGGCAATGTTATTCAGAATAACGTTGCTCAGATCCTTGTAGAACAGTGCCCCTGTCAAAGAGCCTACACGATCAAAATACCATTCCGCTGTAAGGTCGAACTGGTTTGCTTCAACCGGGCGCAACGATGGATTGGAATTCTTGCTTGTGCCGTCCAACCGGTATGGTTGCGCAGCGGTCGCAGGAGCAATCGAGATCGTGTTTTGCAACTGGCTGAAATTGGGCCGTGAAATCGCCTTGGAATAGGCGAATCTCATAATGAGATTAGACGTAAGGCCCAATTTCAAGTTGAAGCTGGGCAACCAATGGTCAAACGCATTGCGACTGGTGCGATTATCAGCACTGCCATTCGAAAAGGCGAGAACATCGGCTTGCTGGCTAGCGGTCAAATCGCAGAATGCATTGGTTTGCGCAGGGTCAGCACAAAAGGCCTCAGGGGAAGCCGAATTACCGATGATTTGCTGCCGCGTCGGGAAGGTCAGGAAGCCATCGGCTTTATCCACCGTTCGCACGTAACGCAGACCGATGTTGCCTGACAGCCTCAGGCCACCCAGTAGGTCGGTGCCATCCGTTCCGAAATCGAGCCGGGCATAGGCGGCTTTCGTTGTCTCGGAGTTGGTATAGATTTCACTGGGAAGGAAATTTGTTCCCTGCACTACACCTGCACGGTCGGCCAGAGGGGTCCAACCGAGGTTCCCGCCTTTGGCCACCCACAACTGGTTGACGCGCTGGACCAGAGCCGCTGTCGAGTCATAATTCTTAGCCGGATTGCCTCTTACGTAGAATGCTGCAAAATCCGAATCGCTGCCGAAAAAGTTCCCAAATGGGTAGTAACCGTATTCAGTGCCGCTGGTTTCAGCGAAGCTCACCGGCCCCGAACCTGCCCAGACTTCACTCAATACCGCCCAATTATACAACGTAGAACGGACAGTCTGGTCACGGTCAGCATACCGTGCGCCAACCTTCACCCGGCGGAAGAAACCGCTGTCCATTTCGTATGTGGCATCGGCGCGGAATGCGTATTCCGTTCCCTTATTGTCATCGAAATGGTCCATCGCAGCCCGGTAGTAGGAATGGCTTGGGTCTGCGAAATAGCTCGTGCTGTCACTGCCATCAGGCGCAAGGAATTGAATGTCCGGAGTACCACCAGACATATCAATCGCCGCATCAGCAAAGGTCGAGCCATACACTGAGAAATCAGTCTGCTTGCTGGTTGAACGGACATATTGACCATCAAAATCAAAGGTCAGACGATCAGTTGCTTCCCAATCGATATGCCCCCCGAAATCATCGGTGACTGAACGGGTTTTCACCCCACGATGCGACAGCTGCGTGGTCAAGCCACGGCGGCTGCCACCGGGCGGATCATATCCGCGATCATAACTCACGATACCCGACTGGAAGACACCATCGTCATCGAAAGTATAGCTGGTGCCAGGAAGGGGAAATGTGGTGCGCGCCGGATCGTCCGGATTGCTTTCAATCGTATGTTCACCCCAGGTCTGGCGCGCATCTGTGCGCAGAAACTGGAAAGTGGCGCGAAGATTTTCCGCATTGTTCTCATATTGCAGAGCTGCTGCAGCACCAATGCGTTGGCGGTTAAAAGCCTGCCGCCGGACACCAGCACCGACCGGTGCATAAACGACTTCCCCTGCAGCAAGGCCGGGGAAATTGTCCGTTTCTGCTACCCCGTCACCATTGACATCGCGCGAGCCGTTGAAGCGCTGCTGGAAATTGGTGATCTGCTTGCCTTCAGCTTCACTGAAAAGCTGCGAATAGGATGCGCCCACCAAAATACCGAAACGGCCAGCGTCGGTATAGAAATTGCGGCTATAAAGACCCGACAAAGCAGGAGACGGTTTTTTGGCGAGATCGCCATAGTTGAGATCGGCAGACAGATAGAGCACAGGATCATTGCTGTCGAACGGCTTGCGCGTGTTCAGATTGACCGTGCCTGCAATGCCGCCTTCAATCATGTCGGCCGTCAGGTTTTTGTAAACCTCAACGGAACCAAGCAGTTCAGGTGATACGTCCTGAAAGTTCAGTGACCGGCCGCCATTTGTGGAAAAGCTGTCACGCCCATTGAACTCAGAGCGAACGTAATTGAGGCCGCGCACAACAACACCAGACCCTTCAACAGAGAAGTGATCAGGGTCATTGCCTGCCGCGAAGCGGGTGATCGAAACACCCGGCACACGTTGCAAAGCTTCCGTAACAGAACGGTCAGGCAAGGCACCGATATCCTGTGACGTGATTGCGTCTACCACCGTATCGGAATCACGCTTGAGTGTCTGCGCATTCTCCAGACTGGCGCGAATACCTGAAACGACGATTTCCTGAGTCGCATCCGCTTGCGTGTCGCTTACCGAAGATGATTGCTCAGACTGGTTTTCATCTGTCTGCGCGTGAACGATCGAAGCCGTAGCCAGCGCAACAAGAGACGCTCCCCGCGCCAGCCAGCGGACATGAGATACGTCAAACCTATGATATGAATTGCTCATAATTACCCCCCCAGGCAGAGCCGGTACGTTTAACGCCTCACGCTACTCTGCCATCTTTTGGTTACCCTAAATTGGTAACGCTATTGATAGCGCTGTCATAACATTGATGTCCAGTGTAAGTTTGATGCTCGATTTGAAATTCATGTTACCACCGACCCGAATCCGGGAACTAAGCAGGATTGGCCCTAAGCTTTGTATAGAGTTGTGATCATTGGAGGGGGGACCGCAGGATGGATGACAGCCGCGGCCATATCTCGCCTTCTCGCGGGGAAAGTCAGCATTACGCTGGTTGAATCAGAACAGATCGGAATTGTCGGTGTTGGGGAGGCGACTCTCCCTCATATTCGCGCCTTCAATCAGAAGCTCGGCATTGATGAAGCAGAGTTCATGCGAACCACACAGGCCACATTCAAACTGGGTATCGAGTTTCGCAACTGGGGCCAGATTGGTGAAAGCTACATCCATCCTTTCGGCACATTTGGAGATGATGTGGAAGGTGTTGGGTTCCATCATTATCTCAACCGTGCAGGACGCATCCATGAACTTCAGCAGTTTTCGGTGCCTGTTATAGCAAGCCGGCAAGCCCGCTTTCAGCGCCCGGCGGATGATCCGCAATCGCTTCTGTCCACATTCGGTTATGCTTATCAATTTGATGCCACACGTTACGCCCCATATCTCAGGAGCAGGGCAGAAAAGTCAGGCGTAACCCGCATAGAAGGACGGATTTTAGAAGTAAGCCGCGACACTGAAAGCGGACATGTAACCAGCCTTCGCCTTGAAAATGACGATGTGATCCATGGCGACCTCTTCATCGACTGTTCCGGTTTCCGCTCCCTATTGCTGGGAGATGCAATGGCAGAGCCGTTTGAAGACTGGTCTGCATGGCTACCCTGTGACCGGGCGGTTGCCATGCCATGTGAACATCACGGCCCGCTCCTCCCCTATACCAGTGCCACAGCTATGCTTTCTGGCTGGCGCTGGCGCATCCCGTTGCAACATCGAACGGGCAATGGGTATGTCTACTCCAGCAAATTCACGGATGATGAGCGCGCGACCCAGGACCTGATCGCTGCGCTTGAAGGCAAGGCACTTGCTGAGCCGAGAATTCTGCGCTTCAAAGCAGGGCGGCGGCGGCGAAGCTGGGTCGGCAACGTGGTAGGCATCGGCCTTGCTGGCGGATTTCTTGAACCGCTCGAATCCACCAGCATCTATCTGATTCAACAGGCTATTACTGCATTGCTGGAGCTTTTTCCTGATGGAAGCCTGTCAGAGGTGGAACGGTGCGAATTCAACCGTATCGTCAATCTCGAATATGACCGGGTTCGGGATTTCCTGATCCTTCATTATCACGCAACCCAGCGCAATGATTCAGAGTTCTGGAACTATGTGCGGACAATGCCCATCCCCGCCAGCCTCGAAGAAAAGATCACCCTATTCAAGCAGCGCGGAAGGGTGATGCAATATCGTGAAGGCGCATTTCTCGAACCCAGCTGGATTGCAGTCTATCTCGGGCAAGGGATTGTCCCGCAATTTTATGACCAGCGGGCGGATGGCCCGGATGCAGCGACGCTAACCAATGCGATTGACGGGCTGCGTAATGAACTTCAGGCTACGGTGAACACTATGCCAGATCAGCGCGACTATCTGACAATGATCGGAGGCGTGGCATGAACGAGCGTTCTATCCGCACCGTAGCCGTGATTGGTGATGGCATTGCCGGGTGGCTTGCTGTCTGCGCCCTCGCCACACGCTTGCCCCATTGCTCTGTCGCCATCATTCGGGTCGAGAATATGCGCGAGGGCATGGCCGATCTGTTCGGTGCGACAACACCCGCAGCCAGCGAATTCCACAGTGATATCGGGTTGGATGAACAGCTCCTGCTTCGTCGTGCCGGAGCCGTAGCAAGACTGGGAACACGTTTCTCCGGTGCAGGATTTCCGGAACCAACTCTCCTTGGATATGATAGAGTTGGTGCAGGTATCGGAAGTGGCCATTTTGCGTCTGTCTGGCCCGAATTTCCCGATGTTGGGAGCTATGCCTCCTTCTCACCCGCAGCGCAACTGGCTGCCAATCGCAAATTGCCTTCCCAAGATCCGATATTCTCCACTGTTGGAGCCGGCCTGCAGCTTGATCCGCTGGGCTATCGCGCGTTTCTCGCTGCCTTTGGGCAGCATTGCGGCGTACGCATCGCCAAGGCACCGATGCAAAAGGCCAATATCGAGGGGCAGCGCATTGCCTCAATATCGTTGAGTGATGGGACTGAACTGCGCGCCGATCTTTATATCAATGCCGCGAATGGTGCTGCGAAGCTCTTTCCTGAATGGGGAGCTGAGCGCGAGGATTGGACACATTGGCTACCCTTCAGTCAAGTATCCATAGAGGAAGCGCCTCAGCATAGTGACACCATTGCGACCTGCGATAATTGTGAAGCCACTGCCGATGGCTGGCGCACGGAGACCGAACTGCCACGTGTCATTCGCAGGGCCAGAATTTGGGCCGGTGATGGGCACAGCAGCGCCCCCTTGTCCTTTCCGGCCGGGCGCGTGATCCAACCCTGGATTGGAAATGCCGTCAGCATCGGAGATGCGCATGGTATGATTTCTCCGATCGCTGCACTGCCCTTGCATATCCTCTACACACAAATTGATCGGATCATCGCGAGCTTGCCTGACAGGGAATATGCAAGATGCGAGATCGATTACTATAATCACGAAGCCAATGCCGAACTGGACCGGCTGCGTGATTTCGCGATTGCCCTGCACCTGCCCTGGCTGGAACGGCAGGAGTTACCGACCGAACTCACCGAGCTGATCTCGCTTTTTCGTGAACGAGGACGCATTTTGCTGCGCGATGGAGAAGGCTTCAGTCGCGACATATGGAGCACCTTGCTGTTTGGCCTTGGGTTTTCACCCAGGCGGTCAGACATGCTTGCAGTGGCGGCTCCTCCCGAGCATGTGCGGCAAGAGATGCGCCACTTCCTTGCCCAGCTTGAAGCAGCAACCCAAAGGGCACCGGTTCAGAAAGTCCAAAAATGACCCAGCAACCTATCCGGGAAATCATCATTGTTGGTGGTGGCACAGCAGGCTGGATGTCCGCCGCCGCGCTCAGCCGCTTTCTTCCGCGTCAACAGACCCGGATTCGTCTTGTTGAAAGTGAGGCAATCGGCACGGTCGGCGTAGGTGAAGCGACGATCCCAACGATACAGAGCTTCAATGCAATGCTGGGCATTGATGAAGATGCCTTCGTTGCCGCGACAGGGGCGACCTTCAAGCTAGGCATTCGCTTCACCGATTGGCGGAAGCGCGGGGAAACCTATTTCCATCCCTTCGGTCGGTTTGGGCATGATATGGAAGGGATGGATTTCCATAAGCTCTTTCTCAAATTGGCCCGTCAAAATCGCTGTGCTGACATTTGGCAATATGCCCCTAGTGCGGTGGCTGCAGCCGCCGGAAAGTTTGAAAGGCCGCATTCACCTGCCAAAACGCCTTTTGACCACCTGTCATACGCCTTCCATTTTGATGCCAGCCGCTATGCTCAGTTTCTGCGGCAATATGCTGAAGAGCACGGAGCCGAGCGGGTTGAAGGTAAGATCACACATGTCACAACGCATAGTGAGACTGGTTTTGTCGATCAGCTCACGCTGGCTGACGGACAAACCTTGAGCGCAGACCTATTCATCGACTGCTCAGGCTTTCGCGGGCTTTTGATCGAAGGCACTTTGGAAACCGGCTATGAGGATTGGAGCCATTGGCTTCCGTGTGATCGCGCGGTTGCTTTGCCGACGCAAAATGTCGGCAAGCCTGTGCCCTACACCCATGCCACCGCACGCGAAGCGGGTTGGCAATGGCACATTCCCTTGCAGCACCGCACAGGCAACGGCCTGGTCTATTCCAGTCGTTATATGGATGATGACCGCGCCGAAGCCTTGCTACTCAGCAACCTCAACGGGCAACCTCTTTCATCTCCGCGTAAACTGTCTTTTACGACAGGGCGCAGAAAATCTCTCTGGAACCGCAATGTTGTGGCTATCGGCCTTTCTGGTGGGTTTCTTGAGCCACTTGAATCCACTTCCATTCATTTGATTCAAACCGGGATAGCCAAACTGATTGCGCTGTTCCCGGACAAACGCTTTTTGCCAGTAGAAATGGCAGAATATAACCGCCTGATGCGAAACGCTTATGATGGAGTTCGTGACTTCATCATTCTGCATTATCACGCTACCCAGCGAAATGATTCCCCGTTTTGGGACCATGTCCGCACCATGTCAGTGCCTGACACTCTCACGCATAAAATGGAACTGTTCCGCTCAAAAGGGCGGTTTTTCCGCTTTGAAGACGAACTGTTTTCTACCCCGAATTGGGTAGCTGTCTTTCTCGGACAGGGTATTGTTCCCGAGGAACTTGATCAATTTGTCGATGCGCTGGATGATGACAAACTGGCGCATTCCTTCGAGGAAATGCGCCAGCTCATCCGCCAGAATGTGGCACGAATGCCGGACCAGTCCGAGTTCATTCGTCTTCACTGCGCGGCGCCAGAGGGCTGAGCCTCTGGCGCTAACAGTTTATTCAGCGCCGCATTTGTCCATCGGAATATCGACACTATCAAACCGGACATCAGAAATAGACATGGTCATCTTGCCGCCGGTGGAAAGCATGAACGGCATCAAAATGCTGTTCGGATCGATACCACGCTCAGCAAAACACTTAAGTGGGATTGCCAGCGAAGTCCAAGTATCGGTTGGCGCACTGCGCAGCAACCCGGCGATAGGCACTCTGGCCTGAACACCCTTATCATTGACCATTCCCAGTGATACGGCATCAGCAGGCTTCACACTCACGCGATATTCCAGAACGAGGCTCAATTCGCCGTTGGTTTCGCGCGAAATATCAATCGGCCGATTAGCTTCGATCTGAACAGCGGCCTCTTGTGTTCCCGACCAGATGAACTGACGTGAATCTTCTTGCGCACGCCGGTCAACACCGGTCATGCGTAAAGTGCCACCGGCAGTTTGAGCCGAGTTCGCCAGTGCCACAAGATCGCTTTGGCCCTTTTCAGTCAATGCAAGCGACCAGCCAGTAGGCAATTTACCCTTGGCAAACAGCGGCCCTTCAGCGCCGATATTCATACCTGCCGGACGAGTTTCATCCAGTTGCGGCAGGTCAGTGTGATCGGCATATGTGAGCCCGTAACCGAAAGCGAACAGCGGATCATAATTCGTGTCCCCGCGATTGAGTGAGAACTGATCAGGGCGTTTGGGCCAGGAGAACGAAAGCTTCCCATGGAAGTCGTATTCCGGCTTTCCATTCGGCTGTGCGAACAGAACATCCGCGACGCCGCCCCCTTCACTACCCGGCAGAAATGCTGCAACAAATGCATCAGAGGCATTGATATAGGAATTCACCCACATCGGACGCCCTGACAAAAACACCGCCACCACCGGGATATTTTGCGCTTTGAACTTCTTCAGCAGTTCAAGATTGGATTGATCTTCGGGAGAAAATTCCAGCGTTGGGCGATCCCCCATGAATTCCGCATAAGGCTCTTCACCAAATACAACAATTGCAGCATCGGGGCGGTTTTTGAAATTACCATCAGCGGCATACTCTGCCTGACCGCCAGCATCTTCGACCGTTTTTTCGATACCTGTCCAGATCGTTTCGGCATTGGGGAATGCCGATGCCGGAACACCCGTGCCCTGCCAGCTGATCGACCAACCGCCAGCTTGCTGGGCGATGCTATCAGCCGCCTTGCCCGCCACGAGGATTTTCGCCTGTGGTTTCAGTGGCAGGACATGTCCGTTATTCTTCAGCAAAACCAACGATTCCCGCACCGCACGGCGGGCAATATCGCGATGCTCCGGAGCCCCGATCAGATCAAACTTGCCGGCATATTGGCGTTCAGAAGGTCTGGCTTCGTCAAACAGGCCTGCGAGAAACTTCACACGCAATATGCGGCGCACAGCATCATCGAGACGATCCGGTTTGATCTCCCCACTTTGAGCTTGCTTCAGCGTATTGTGATAGAGCGCCTTCCAATCACCTGAGACCATGAACATATCCAGGCCATTATTGATCGCGGCAGCACAACTGGTCACCGTGCATCCTGGCACCTGTGCATGGGCGTTCCAGTCACCCACCACAAAGCCTGCAAAGCCCATCTGGCCTTTGAGCACATCAGTAACCAGGGACTTATTGTCCAGAATCTTACGACCATTCCAGCTTGAAAAGCTGGTCATAACAGTCAGCGTTCCCGCCTTCAGCGCAGGCGGGTAACCGGCATTGTGAATGTCGCGCAATTCGGTTTCGGAGACTCTTGTGTCTCCCTGATCCTTACCGCCAGTGCCGCCATCGCCCAGAAAGTGCTTTGCCGTCGCAATGACATGGCCCGGTGACATAAACTGGCTGGTGCCGACCTTGCCTTGCAACCCCGTTACTACTTTACCCGCGTAAGAGGCGACAATCGCCGGATCTTCGGAATAGCTTTCATAGGTCCGCCCCCAGCGATCATCCTGCGTCACCGCCAGCGTTGGGGCGAAGCTCCAGTCCAGCCCGGCAGCCGCTGTTTCAATTGCGGTTACCTGACCGATTTCCTCCATCAATTCTGGATCGCGCGCAGCACCCAGGCCAATATTATGCGGAAACAGCGTCGCACCGACGATATTGTTATTCCCATGGACCGCATCAGTCCCCCAGATAAGCGGGATCTTCGGCCTGCCATCACTGCGTTCCAGAGCAGCATCATAATAAGCATCTGCCGCCTTCAGCCATTTTTCAGGTGGCGCAAATTCGTCATTCTCTGGCGCAGAATTCCCGCCATTCAAAACCGAGCCAAGCTTATAGGTTTTGAGATCATCGGGCTGTATCGTGGCAATATCGGCTTGAATGAGCTGCCCAACCTTATCCTCCAGAGACATCCGTGCCATGATGTCACTGATCTTTGCTTCCACCGCAGGGTTAAGTGCTGGTGTCATAGCGACACGGGGCCAAGCACCCGCATGAGCATGAGCCGAAGCATTTTCAATGGGTTGCGACGTTGCAGCGCAGGCTGATAGCGCTGTCAATGATCCGAATGCCAATAACCTCTTAAGCATATTTCCTCCCCCAATTTAGGCTGAAAAGCAGTGCTTATGCGCAAACAGAATGCTGCTCACACAACTAACCACTGTCTATGTTCTCGGTGAATTTATGCTCACTATTCGCATTCGTCTAGCCCATTGTGAAACTGGAACAGATCGTGAGCCAATTTCAGGTGCGGCTCTGGTTCAGCCTCGTATAAGGGCGGGTAACACCAGAGCGAAGGCTACATCATTCTGCTTGGCCAAACAGATGAACGGCTGCGAATCCAATATAGATCCGCAGCCGCCCAGCCTTTCCATTACCTTATGGCCTTGGTGCTATATCATTGCGGCGACCAAGCCGAAGCCGCTGCCAAAAAGGCCGATGTTTCGTCCGAGGCTTCCATATTGCCTGGTGGGAAATAGCTGAGCTTAACCACAACAGTTTCGCTCCGGGGATCAACGTAGATATACTGCCCTTGAAGACCAAGGGCGGAATAGGCCCCGCCGCCGAAAGTCCACCATTGCATACCATATCCGCCCACTCCGTTGCCTTCAGTGGGCGCAGTAGAAAGGGCCACCCATTCAGGCGAAACGATCTGATGGCCATTGGCGCGACCGCCCTGCATCATCATCAAGCCCACACGGGCAAAATCCCGCAATGTGGCATTGAAGCCTGCGCCGTTAAATTCTCGTCCGACACCGGGCGGCCCATCCATAATGAAGAAGCCATTGCGTTCAGCCCCAAGCGGTTCCCACAGATGCTGGGTCATATATCCAGCAATCGTGTTGCCGCCACTGACACGCTCCAGCAACCAGCCCAAAACCGCGGTATCGAGCGTCTTATACTGGAAGACTTCGCCAGGTTTATGCAACCGCTTGATGGTTCGGGCGGGATCAACAAAGCGTGCCACGTTTTTCACCAAAGCATTGATATGATTCTGCGCCGCCGCACCCGGATTGGCAAAATCATAACGCTCTTCATAATCGACACCTGACCGCATTTGCAGGATCTGCCGGATCGTGACGCCTTCATAGCCACCCCCCTTCAATTCAGGCAAATAGGTATCGATTGGATCATCAAGAGACTTGATCCGCCCTTCCTGCAGCGCAACGCCGATGAGAATGGACGTCAAGGATTTGGTCATCGACCATCCGATGAAGCGGGTCTGCGCATCGCTATTATTGCGATAATTCTCATAGACGATGTGGCCATGCTTCATGACCAGCAACGCATTGGTATAGGTACGATCCAGAAATTGCTCTGGAGTGTAAGTTTTACCTTTATAATCATATGTGAAATCAAGAGTATGATCTTCACGAGGCAAGTTCCATACCGGGCCTGAACGTGGCACCTGCCGTGTCGTAAACAGGATATCCATGCTGCGGAAAGTGAGCGCGTTTACATCAGCGTCATTCATCACCCAGCGCAATTGCTGGATGGCCACCGGCACTTCCGACGGTGCCCCTGCAGTGAGTTGTGGCGGCAATTCGGTTTGCGCACTTGCTGGCGGCGCACCTATCATGAATGCCGTCAGCGCTATTGCCTGTAGCACCCGGCGTCTCAGGTTCTTTTGACCCATCATTTGTTCCTCCCAAAAACAAGCTGAGCTTATGGGGCGCAATTCACAAGCATAAGTCCCAAATGGTATATGCGTTAAAGCAGGTCGTGCAGCCGTGACGCTTTCGGATAATGCAGAGAGGGAGTCAGAACAGAGTGAAACATCTTGCGGATCAGATCGGTTTGCCTTCGAGACCCGGTTTTCGACAAAACCTGTTTTAACTGATTGCGCGCACTCCCTTCGGCTATACCACGCTCATCGGCATAATCCTTGATCGTACTGCCAGCCAATAGGGCGGCAGCCACCCGCCCTTCAGCCTGTGTCAAAGCGAACAATTCTGCCAGATGCAGAGGGTCAGCACTTTTGGGCATATCAGGCTGTGCGAGGATCAGCAGAAAGCGCCTGGCCCATTCTTCTTCATGATTGGGAAGTGGCAATATTCTGATCTGCAGCTCTTCAGCCCCTCCCCTATCCAATACGATCGTTTGGGAGGTAGAGGCAGCATCTTCAACCATAGCCGGTTGGCATAACGCTTTGAGTTTATTGTGCGCTACCTGATCACTCAAAGTGACATGCTGGTCACGGCTGACAAAATGCGCTGAACCATTAACAAGGTGGCGCCCTTCCGCATTCGCCCAATCCAGCGCGAGGTTTTCATCACATATCAGCAAACCGAATGTCAGCGCATCCAGCACACCGCATAGTCGTGCTTTCTGATTTCGGTTTTGTTCTATCTCAAGCGAAAGGTTCATCGCCCTTTCGAGATGAGGTGCCAATTGGCTAAGGTAGTCATAGGCGCTTCTGCCAAACCCCTGCCCATCGCCATATTCTCTGTGGAGAATCAAACAGCATGGGTCTCCTGCATCATTTCTGAGGCCAAGCGTCAGGGATTCTCCAAAGCCAATGCTCCGCAAACGGTCCTGCAACGCGCGGTATTCTTTGCAACTGGATTCAAAGCGATCACTGTCCCGGACAATTTCCCGCGAGGCAACTTGCGGTGTGTAATCCAAGTTCAACCTTGGATTGGAATCGTTGTTCACAATCCGATCATGCTCATTGGCATGTTGCTCGGAAAAACTGTCTCGCACGGTCCATATCTGATGCAGCTTTCTGTTATGGCGTCGAAAAATCTGAAAGGCCGCATTGCGGACTCCCAGGTCGGCACAGAGCTTATCCATTACCAACCGCCATTTATCCGGCCGTGATGGGCACGCATAAAGGTCCAGCAATATATCCGCGTTGAAGGCTGCCATATACCCTACCCCCCCTTGCTCCGCTTCGACTGCTTTATTCTTACCCGACAAAGCTATCCGAAGAACGCCAGATTATCCGCTTTTGAACGGCTGACAAGCTCGGTCATTTTCAATCTCATCCGATAGTGTCCCTCCATCTGCCTACTTGCTTTCGAAATCCGCGCTAACCTCCCATCGCGGATTTGGTTGCGAAGGCGACAATGATGAGCGCCAGAAGAACCAGCCCAAGGATGATCGGTTTAGGTAAGGACGGCGTGTCAGACAGTTCCGAATTCGTCGTGGCGCGCCGAGATAGAACAAGCGAGGTAGCAGCCAGAGCAATACCAAGCCCCGTACCGATCCATTCCAGCGTAGTGAGGAGCGCCGACATCGGGTTGGGTGTCACGGGGAAAATACGGCCGAGATCAAGTAGGTAAACACCGATAAAGGCCAGGCCTGCAAGCACAGACCAATTATATCCTTTGCCTGCTTTCGTAACGCTATAGGCAAGCACAAAACTGCCCAAGCCAAGTATCGTCAGAAACACATTGAAAGCACCCAACACAATGGAGGGGTACGCGCTGAAATCTCGCGTTTCAACGAAGCCGCCGGGAATCATGAGTGACAAATTCAAGGCCGATGCCACCAGAAGTGTGGAGGTAAAGAGGCGGAATGCGGGCATTTGATTAGTCCTTGAATGGTGTAGGATTCTGAGATGGAACGCAGTCATGTTTGCTGGGCGCGAGCATGTCCCTGAACAAACTGAACACGCTGTGATTGAGCTTCAGGGCATCATGCGGGCTGAGTTCCTGAGCATTCATGGCAAACCAGCGGTCTGCTTCACGCATTGACGCAAATGCCATATCTGTGAGCAAGGGAAGTGGCAGATCCGTGCGAATGGCACCGATTGCTTGCCCGGCGTCGATCACTTTCTGAAGCCGAATATGAAGAGCTTCAAGCAGATCGGTAATGGCTTCCTGTGCCGCCGCTTCCCGGTAAATGCCGCGCCCCAATTCAGCGAGATGATCGTTTTCCTTAAAAACCAGCGTCACATTGCCAAAGAGCGCCGCAATCTGTTGCCAGTAATGGTCAACGGAATTTGCCTGAACTGGCCGTGCATCAATTAAATCAGCCAGCTTCGTAATGGCTCGCTCAATAACCGCGCGATAGAGTTCACCCTTATCCGCGAAATAATAATAGGCCTGCCCTTTACTCAAGGCTGCACGTGCCAAAATCCCATTCAACGATGCGCCCTTGAACCCGAAAGCTCTGAATTCGTCTTCCGCGATATCAAGCCAGTCCGCCCTCTGCTGATCGGGAAGTTGCCGAAATCTTTCGCGCGCCTGAAGCCGCTGATCCATGAAGCGATCCCTGCATTGAGTGAAGTCACTTAGACATCATTAGACCACTGGTCTAATGATGTCTATAAAGCAGATATTCGTCCTTTAACGGAAGCCTCTAGTTGATCGTACGATTATTGCACCAAGGTCTGCCACTCGGCCGAAGCAACCGAGCAACAGCTCTTGCAAATGCCCCGAAATTACATCTTTGAAAAATTATAGATCTTGATGCTCGCACAGGCCGCGAGCCCCTCGATGCCAAATTCCACCCCCATGCTCGAATAGCGCGCGACGCCGAAGGGAATATGCGGCGCCACTTCGCCATGCTTGTTGAGGTAGACCGTCCCGGCGACCAGTCGCTCGGCAACCGCGCGGCCCTTTCGGCGCCCTTGGTCCAGACCGAAGCCGCAAGATCGACATCGAGGCTGTTCGCCTGCCGGATCGCATCGTCGACATCGGTAAAGCGGATGATCGGCAAGAGCGGGCCGAACTGCTCCTCCTTGACGCAAGCCATGCCTTCCTTCGCATCTGCGACCAGCGTGATCGGGAAGAAGAACCCTGCCCCGCCCCGTGCGGAGCCGCCTGTCAGCACCCGGCCGCCTTCCTCAGGAGCCGACGCCGCGAGCCGTGAAACTTTCTCGAACTGCATCGCGTTCTGCACCGGGCCGAGCACGTTGGTCTCATCAAGGCCCTCGCCCATCGGGACCGCATTGGCGAGTTCGGTCAGCGCCGCGCAAACCTCGTCGTAGACATCGTCGTGGACGTAAAGCCGCTTGAGGGCGGCGCAGGTCTGGCCGTTGTTGAGGAAAGCGCCCCAAAAGATTCCCTCCGCCACGGCCTTGGCATCGACATCTGGCAGAACGATACCAGCGTCGTTGCCGCCCATTTCGAGCGTCAGCTTCTTCAGCGTGGGGGCTGCTGCGGCCATGATCTTCTTGCCGGTCGCGGTGGAGCCGGTGAACATGATCTTGTCGATATCGGGGTGGGTCGTCATCGCTTCGCCAACGCCCGCGCCATCGGCCACCACGCTGAGCAAACCGTCCGGCAATTCGCGCGCCAGCAGCTCTACCATCCGCAGCGTGGAGAGCGTGGTATAGGGCGAAGGCTTGATGACCACGGCATTGCCCGCCCGGATCGCGGGGGCGATGTACCAGATCGCGATCAGGAGAGGCTAGTTCCACGGAGTGATGGAGCCAACCACACCGACTGGCACATAGTGCTGCTCCACACGTGCTGCTTCGTCATCCTGAATCACCTTCACCGGCAGCGACATGTCGGCGGTCGCACCCATCCATGCCGCGCATCCGCCCAGCTCGAATTCGGAGCCGATACCCTTCAGCGGCTTGCCCTGCTCACGGGTCAACAGACGGGCAAGTTCGCCACTGTTCTGGGTGATGACGGCGGCCAGCTTGCGGCACGCTTCGGCATGCACCTCATCGGGCTGGCTGCCCCAATCAGCTTGTGCCCGTTTTGCAGCGGCGACGGCGCGATCCACATCGGCTGCCGTGCCCACCGGCGCCAAGCCGATCAGATCGCCGGTTGCGGGATTTCCCGTCTACTGTATCGTCAATTCAATCTGGTCAATCTGGGCCATCTGGCAGCATGGCAGACACCTAAGGGTATCTATCGCCGCATCGGAAGGATGGCAGAACAGCTCAATCATTCCTCTGCCAAAAGATCCATGGCTTCGATCTTACGCAGGAGTCCGAGCAACTCCTCAACTCTATCGCTCCCTATTTCGCGGATAATCGCCGCGTTGTGACGCTCGGCGCGCGCGCTCAACTCCGCCAGGATCTCCTCGCCCTCAACCGTCAGCTGAAGGGCTTTGCGCCGACGATCCACTTTATCGCCGTCCCGTGTCAGCCAGCCGCGCACGACCAGTTTCTGCACCGCACGCGAGACCTTGCTCTTATCGAGCACAGTGCGCTCCACGATCTCCTGCGAGTTGATCGGCCCATAGAGCCCGACATTGAACAGGACGCGCCATTCCACCCGCGTGATATCATATTTGGCAGTATAGATTTCAGGGAACTTCTGGGAACTTCGCTCTGTCGCTTGGTAGAGGCGATAGGGCAGGAACTCTTCGAGATTGAACATGGTAGCGTCCTCATTGATCTGGCTGATCCGCTCTGGCTTTCCGGCAAGGAAGTCGAGAGGGTGACGCTCTTGGCGTAGTTCCTCTTGCAACTCTGCTTGCCATCTCGTCAACACGATCAGCCTACTCCTGCGGCCCATTTCTACACTCTGAATATACAGACTGGGACAGACCTCAGCGCAACCATGGCAGCACCTGTAGAACATCCCGCAAGCGCATTCCTGAGCGGCGCTAAATTTTCCGTGATGCATCGCTCAAGAGTCGATTAATCTAATCTATTCTCTTCTCTTCTGTAACTGTTGCAATCGCGACTATTGCAAGATGCGGTAGTTTTCGCAAAGCAGCTGATGAGCTGAATATTAGCGAAGCGCCGGTCAGCAAGCAGATGAAGGCATTGGAAACCGCTTGCGGTTATCTCTTATTCGAGAGGAAACGGGGCCGATCTGTCGAACCTTCAGCTCAGGGAAACAGCATCCTGAACGTGGCGAAACAGACGTTGTCATTGCAGGAAAAGTTGCAGGCTGACCTTGAATCCGCCGCCCTGCCCCGCCGCCAAAATTGGTCATTCGCTCTTTCCTGATGGAATCTTTCATCCGCCCCAATCTGGCAAGATTGCAAGAAGCGGGCTGGCCCAAGGCAGCATCCTTCACCACCGTCGAAACGGCCAGTGAGATCTTTTCTCTCCTGGAGCGCGATGCCAATACCTTTGCCTTCTTGCGAGGAGGGGCCCAAGAACGCAAAGGCCTGACTTTTTCCTATCTCAAGGAAAGCAACGCTTCGATCTTTGCTCCCAAAGAAGTGGGCCAAAAGATCCGGTTGAGCTTATTGAAAGAGGATGAAATTCCTTTCATCACCCCTCAGTCCAATCTTGAAGTAAACGGATTTTCGATCAAAGCTTTACAGGAAACTGAGAACGACGCGCCACTCATCATCCTAACCCCTGTTTTTATCGACCAGCTCATCGATGAATCGATCAGGCGGCAGGCAAAAATATTTATATTCGATGATCACGTTGCAGAGGCCGTGCCGGAGGGGCGCCTCGAAGTGATCAAACCGAAGGCCAAAGCGTATTGGCTCATCCTTGCCTCTCGCAGCGACGCCGAGCCAGAGCTTCGCGACATGCTGGTCAATGCTTTCAAAGCGGTTATCTGATAAAATGAACAGGCCATCAGCAGCTTGCCAACTTCAGGCTGTTTCTGGCAGGTGCGTTATCCGCGATTGAGCGGAAGCCGCGCGGCTAGCGCTTCGGAATGGATTGGCTCCACTCACCATAGATCGGAGAAAAAGGAAGTTCCGTGGCAAAAACCTCCCATCGCTCACGTGCATCAGACCTGCCAGCGGGCATGATCTGCATTCCTGCGGGTACTTTCACAATGGGTTCAGAGCGCTTCTACCCTGAGGAAAAACCGCTGCGGCGGGTTTCAGTGAGTGCCTTTGCAATCGACGAGACACCGGTCACCAACCGTGCCTTCGCGGCGTTTGTTGAAGCGACCGGTCATATGACCTTTGCTGAGATTGCCCCGGATCCGAGAGATTACCCCGGCATGTCGCCCGATATGGCGATCCCCGGATCGCTTGTGTTCAAGAAAACTGAAACACCAGTCGATACATCGAACCCCTATCTGTGGTGGGAATTCCGCTTCGGGGCGAATTGGCGTTATCCGTTAGGCCCTGAGCAAACAATTGAGGATCTCGACTTGTGGGATCACCCAGTCGTCCACGTGACCTATTCCGATGCTCTCGCCTATGCCAAATGGGTAAAAAAAGACCTCCCCACCGAAGCAGAGTATGAATATGCGGCGCGCGGTGGCCTGGAGGGCGCCGAATATGCTTGGGGCGATGAACTCCAGCCCGACGGCAAGATGCTGGCCAACTACTGGCAGGGCGTGTTCCCTTATTCCAATACGCTGGACGACGGGTGGGAGCGGACCTCTCCGGTCGGCACTTATGACGCCAATGGTTATGGCGTTTATGATATGATCGGCAACACATGGGAGTGGACCAAGGACTGGTGGACAGAAAATCCACGCCCGATGACCAAAAAGAAGGCAGGGGCCTGCTGTACGATCAAAGACCCACGCGGCGGCCTGATGAAGGAAAGCTTCGATTCTGCCCAACCAGAGGTAAAAATCGGCCGCAGGGTTCTCAAAGGCGGCTCGCACCTGTGTGCAGCCAATTATTGCCAACGTTACCGCCCGGCTGCACGCCATGCCCAGATGGTCGACAGCTCAACCTCGCACATCGGTTTCCGCTGCGTGGTGAGATAAGCGAGTGCTGTCAGTCTCACCGCCACTCGTCTCCGACCAACGAATCGTGTCGGCTCTTTCGCAAACCCTTCGAAAATCTGGAAAAACGGCGGCATAACAGGCTGCGAAACACCTACTCTCCTGCTGTTCTCAGAGTATGTCATCTATGGCCGGAACGACGGATTTCCAACACCGAAAACACTACGGCTTTCAATTCACTGGAGGATATGAAGGTCAGAAATCTTAAAGTGGCGGAGCGGGTGGGATTCGAACCCACGATAGGCTTTTGACCTATACACACTTTCCAGGCGTGCGCCTTCGACCACTCGGCCACCGCTCCGCAAACCCTCGGGATGAGGGGTGGCCACTAGCGGGAGCGGAGGAGAACCGCAAGCCATGCTGAACACTTTCTCGCAAGTTTTGTGAAATTTTTATTGGCCGCACTCGGCAATTGCCGCTTTCTCATTCGGATGACATGATGACAGCCATGACTATTCTTAACCCGGCGCGCTTGCGCATTTTTACTTCCGCTGCCATGAGTGCGGCCCTGTGCCTCACCACTGCAGGCCCGGTTTTCGCACAAATCAGCACTGATGTGACCCCGGATGAAATCATAGAAGAAGCGCCGGTCAATGTCTGGCGGCCGATACCAGCCGATCAATTGCTGGTGATGAAATTGGCACCAGATGCCAATGGTGCCAACCGTGACATCATCATTCAGCTTGTTCCTCAGCCTTATTCGGCCGGTTGGGTCCGCAATATTCGCAAGCTCGCCCATGCCCATTGGTGGGATGGCACCAGCGTAAACCGTGTGGTCGATAATTGGGTGACTCAATGGGGTGATGCCTCTGAAGCCAAGCCTCTTCCTGCTACGCTCGAAACCGTGCCGGAAAGCGATTATGCTGCTATGTTGAAGGCGTCAGATGAGCCCAATGCTCCGGCCAATTGCACGGATAGTTCACCGCAAGCCATGTGCGATAATTATGCTCCGGTAGCGCAGATCATTGATGGCTGGCCATTGGCAAGCGATGGCACAACCCGCTGGCCGGTTCATTGCTATGCCTCTGTCGGTGTCGGGCGCGAAAATCTGCCGGATACAGGTTCAGGTGCAGAATTATATGCAGCCATTGGGCACGCCCCTCGCCAGCTTGACCGCAACACTGCGGTTGTCGGGCGCGTGATTGAAGGAATTGAATATCTCTCCGCCCTGCCCCGTGGCACGGGTGAGATGGGGTTTTACGCTGAGGGGCAGAACAAAGTGCCGATTGTGTCGATCCGTCTCGCCTCGGATTTGCCCGCTACTGAACAGCCGCATTTTGAATATATGGCCAGCGATAGCGACAATTTTGCCCGATATTACGCTTCTCGTGCCAACCGAAAGGACAGCTTTTATCGCGCTTCTGCTGGCGGTGTGGATGTGTGCAATGTGAAAGTGCCGATCCGCCACGCGCCACCATCTGGCGCAGGCAAAAAATAGAATAGATATGGAAACGAGCCTGCCTTTGGAATCTGATGATTGGCGCGCCCTTCTGTCCGAAGGGCGTGATCGGAAAGCGCGAGGCGATACGGAAGCAGCACTGGCGCTCTATCACAAGGCTGCCGCCCTCGCCCCGCAAGAGGCCCTGCCCGCACATAGTCTGGCTGCTTTGCTGGGTGACCTGTCGCGCTTTAGCGAGGCCGAGGATTGGGCCGCAAAAGCAGTGACAAAGGGAGGCAAAGCACCTGAAAGCCTGCTAGTTCTGGGCAGGGCGCAGCAAGGCAATGCGCGGTTTGATGCGGCGGAACGAAGCTTCGAACAGGCTATTACGGCACGGCCTGACTACTTTGACGCCCATCACGATTTGGCACAATTGCGCTGGATGCGGACCAATGATGTCGCCGCAGCGTCATCTGCACTGGAGCGGCAAATCAGCGCTGAACCTGCCAATGCGAAACTACTGGAGTTGAAAGCGCGGATATTGCTGTCCGCCGACAAAGTGGACGATGCTGGCCACTTTATCCAACAGGCCATCATCGCCGCACCCGATCAACCAGCACTACATATATTCCATTCACACATTGCCGCGCGGCAAAAAAGACCCGAGGCCCAATTGGCTGCCGCGACACAGGCCTTGCAACTCAACCGATCATCGCAAGAGGCGGCTAAGGCTGCGCTCGAAGCGCTGCTTCATTGTGGGCGTGCAGAGGAAGCCGAACAGCTCGCCATCCGCATTCTGCAAGCTCACCCCGGCGATCAGGGAATTGTGGCATTGCTCACCACCGCATGGCGCATCATGGGCGACACGCGCTATGAAACCTTCTGCACGTCACCGGGGCTGATCTCTGCTCAAATGATGGATGCTCCCGCAAGTGCGCATGATTTGCCGTCCTATCTGGCGGATCTCAAAACTGCTTTGCTGAAGCGCCACCCTTGGAAAAGCCACCCGCTCGATCAATCTCTGCGCCATGGTAGCCAGACGCAGGAGGATTTGACTCAAAGCTCTGATCCAGTGATCGCCACTTTGTTTCAAGGCCTCAAACCGCTGATTGCACAGCATATTGCACAACTTGGAACTGGGCCAGACCCAGTGCGGATGAGGTCGAACGGACGCTTTAGACTGGGGCCAGCATGGTCTGTGGCACTGTCACCCGGTGGTTTTCATACTGACCATGTCCATCCGCAAGGGTGGATGTCCTGCGCTTTTTATGTCGATCTGCCGCAAACCATTCAGCAGGGCCGCGAAGGCTGGCTGGCGTTCGGGCGGCCTGGCATTCCGACCCAACCATCTCTTCAACCGTTCCAGCATATCAAGCCGGAACCAGGAATGCTGGCCATATTTCCAAGCTACATGTGGCATGGGACCGAAGTATTTTCCGGCGATCAGAAACGGCTGACAGTGGCATTTGATATATTGCCGGGCCTTTAATTTTACTTTTATTTCAAAGCAGGGTGAGGTCGTGTGTGTTCAGCACGTCTATTCACCGTGGCCGCAAAATGGCCGGACTGTTTTAAACGTGAGGGGCATCAATGAAACCATTCCTGTTTTGCAGCGCGGCCATGGCGGCCATGGCTCTCCAACCCATCAGCGCTATAGCGCAGGAAGAGCGGATTTCCGGTGGCAATGATCTGGGAATCACCGCCCCTGCCGATGCCTTTCCAGAGGAACCCGGCAGCGATTATTTCCTCGCCAATTACACGCAATATGTCGCCTATCTGAATTTGCTGGAGAAGCAGTCTGATCGGATCAAGCTGGTCAATATCGGCAAGACTGCCGAGGGTCGCGATCAATGGATGGCGATTGTTTCATCGCCAGAAAATCTCGCCCGCCTGGATGAATATCGCGATATTGCCCGGCGGCTTGCCAAAGCTGATGATCTGGATGCAGATGAAGCCAAGGCACTGGCAGCCAAAGGCAAGGCCGTAGTCTGGATTGATGCCGGGCTCCACGCTACCGAAACAGTCACCACGCAGAGCCAGATTCACGTGCTCTATCGCCTGCTCAGCCAGAACGATCCTGAAACCCTGCGCGAGTTGGATGATGTCATTATGCTGTTCCCGCAGGATAATCCTGACGGGCTGGAACTGGTGGCTGACTGGTATATGCGCAAGGCCAAACCGGAAGAGCGCGAGTTTGGCTCCCTTCCCCGGCTTTATCAAAAATATGTCGGCCACGACAATAATCGTGACAGCTTCATGTCACAGATGCCCGAGACGGAAAACGCCAATCGGGTGATGTTCCGCGAATGGTTTCCGCAGATCATCTTCAACCAGCATCAGACCGGGCCTGCGGGCATGGTGGTTTTCGTTCCGCCGTTCCGCGATCCATTCAATTATAATTATAACCCGCTGGTAATGACCACGCTCAGTGAAGTCGGCTCTACCATGCACAGCCGCCTTGTCTCTGAGGATAAGCCGGGATCAGGAATGCGCAGCGTGGCGCCTTATTCCACCTGGCACAACGGCATGTTCCGTTCGATCGCTTACTTCCACAATGCCGTGGGCCTTTTGACGGAAATCATCGGTGGCCCGACGCCGGAACGTATCCCGCTGGTGCCTGAGACGCAGCTTGCCCGCAATGATGAGCCAATGCCCATCGCGCCGCAGGAATGGCACTTGAAAGACAGCCTGGAATATCAGTGGTTCCTCAACCGGGCCGTACTCGATTATGCATCTCGCAATCGGGAGCGGCTGCTGCTCAACATCTATAAGATGGGCGCAACCAATATTGCCAAGGGCGCCAAGGATAGCTGGACGATCACCCCGAAAGATGTCGATGCGCTGGAGGCGGCGGCAGGGGATGCACCGCCTCCACCCGAAGATGGCATCAACCCATGGCGCGCACGGGATCGGGTGGCATCGAGCCTGTATTCGGAGCTGCAAAAGCCTGAAAATCGCGATCCGCGTGGCTATATCATCCCATCAGGGCAAGCCGATATGCCCACCGTGACAGCCTTCATCAACGCACTCATCAAAAATGGCGTAGACGTGGAACAAGCCACGAATGCGTTTAGTGTGGAAGGCAAGAATTACCCTGCCGGTTCTTATGTGGTGAAGACCGGCCAGGCCTATCGCCCGCATGTGCTCGACATGTTTGAACCTCAGGATCATCCGCATGATGTCGAATATCCCGGTGGCCCGCCCAAGGCCCCTTATGACATCACCGGCTACACGCTGGCCTTCCAGATGGGCATCGGTTTTGACCGTATCCTTGAAGGGTTCGATGGCCCCTTCACGGCCGTTGCCGATCTGGTCGAGCCGCCAGCCGGGAAAATCGCCGGAACAGCAAGTGCTGGCTGGCTGGTGCCGCACACCACCAACAACAGCTTTATCCTGACCAATCGCCTGCAAAAAGCCGGCGTGCCTGTATCCTGGGTGATGCAGCCGGTGGAAGCGGCTGGACGCGAATTTCAGGCTGGTGCCATCTGGGTACCCGCTTCTTCCAAGGCACAGGCGATCATGGCGGCAAGCACGGCTGAGCTTGGCGTGGATGCCTTTGGTGTCAGTGCTGCCCCGGCGGCCGAAACACTATCTCTCAAGCGCCCACGCATTGGCCTGATCGACAAATATGGCGGCAATATGCCATCTGGTTGGACCCGCTGGCTGCTGGAACAATACGAATTCCCCTTCTCGGTCGTCTATCCGCAGGAGCTTGATAAGGGGAATCTCAACAACAAATATGATGTGCTGATCTTTGCCGATGGAACGGTGCCTGGCGATGAGGACAGCCTCTATCGTGCACCGCGTGAGGGTGAGCAGCCCGACCCGAAGGATATTCCGGCGCAATATCGTGGCTGGCTGGGAGAGATCACCCAAAGCAAAACCGTGCCCGCGATTGCCCAATTTACCCAGAGCGGCGGCACGCTCATCACCGTGGGCAGTGCCAACCGCCTCGCCGAACTTGTGGGTGCGCCAGTGGAGGCTGCACTTTACAAGCAGGACGGCAATCAGCGCAAAATGCTCGACCGGCGGGAGTTCTTCATTCCCGGCTCTTTGGTGACAGCACGGGTAGATAACACCCAACCACTCGCCTTTGGAATGCCGCAACAGGTCGATCTATTCTTTGCCAACAGCCAGTCATTCAAGGCCAAGGGCAATGGCGCGACACCTGTTTCATGGTTTGACAATGCCACTCCGCTGCACAGTGGCTGGGCCTTGGGTCAGGACAAATTGAAAGATACTGTGGCGGTGTTCGACACTAATCTGGGGGCAGGCAAAATCTTCATGATGGGGCCTGAAGTCACCCAGCGCGCCCAGCCTTACGCAACCTTCAAATTCCTGTTCAACGGCATGTTATACGGGCCGGCAACCGCCAAAAAATAAGCGCACGCCCCTCAAGCGTTGCGATGGGGCCGGGCAGCGATGTCCGGCCCTTTTCTGTTTTGTGAAATAAAAATGTCATTCCGGGGTGAGGTACTTTCGTTACGCTGCGTCATTTCTTTGGATTGCGAAATATTCCTAGCAACAAGGGGGATTTGGGAATGAATCGTTTTAATGGGACACGGCGCACAATGTTGCTTTGTGGGAGCGCCTTTGCTGCGCTCTTTGCACAAGTTGCCCACGCACAGATTGAAGCACCTGACACAGAAGAAATGCCAGATGCAGGCACGCCAAAATCTGAAATCGTCGTAACCGGGTCGCGCATTGTGCGCCCGGATTATCAGGCTAACAGCCCAATCGTTTCTGTGGGGGCAGAAGCTATTGAAAATAGCGGCCAGGTCACGGTGGAGCGAACACTGGCCCAATTGCCGCAGTTCACCGGCTCTTTCGGACAGTCCAACACCCGCAGCACCAGCACCGGCCTTAATGGCGGGCAGGCCTATGCCAGCCTTCGTGGGCTTGGTTCCAAGCGTACGCTGCTGCTGCTGGATGGGCGGCGGATGCAGCCATCCAACCCGGATGGTTCTGTCGATTTGAACATCATTCCCGAAGCTCTGATCGAAAATGTTGAAGTCATCACCGGGGGCGCGTCCACTACCTATGGTTCGGATGCGACCGCCGGGGTGGTGAACTTCCGCCTGAAGCGCGATTTCACCGGTCTCACAACCAATGTCCAATATGGCATCAGCGATTATGGCGATGGTGAAAGCTTCCGCATCAATGGCACGCTGGGCGGAAATTTTGCCGATGGGCGCGGCAATGCGGTTCTGTCGGTCGATTACACCAAGCGCTGGAAAGCGATGGAGCGGGACCGTGACTATTACTATTTCCGCCGCACCACACCCGGCCTTGCCACCATCCCGCAGGGCAACACGATCTTTGGCGCCAACCGTCCAACAATCGACGCGGTGAACTCGGTATTCTCCCAATATGACGTGGGCACACTATCCGGGAGCGACGGGTTTTACACCGGACAAATCGGCTTTAATACTGACCAGACATTGTTCTCGACTTCCGGCGTCCCGGTTCTCAATTTCCGCGATCCTGAAACCGACGAAGCCTATATTGTGGACAGCGGCCCCAACAGCCAGCAGATCAATTTCGGTTATGGCGATGGCGCATTGCAAGGCGACCTTGAACGCTACACCGTGTTTGGTAAGGTCGATTATGAACTGACCGATAGCATCCGCTCTTTCGTGCAGTTCAGCTATGTGAATTATGAAAGTGTTGCGGCAGGCAACCCGACATTGGCATCCAATGTCTATGGATTGCACATCCCTTCCAGCAATCCCTTCATCAGCGATGATTTCGCGACCATTCTGGCGTCACGTCCAAACCCTGATGCTGATTTTACTTTCTACAAGGCCTTCAACATTCTTGGGCCGCGTATCCAGCGTTATAGCTACGATGTTTATCAGATCACGGGCGGGTTTTCCGGCGATCTTGGCATCGGAGACGTGACCTGGGATGTCTACGGTAGTGTCAGCCGTGCCAAGTTTGAGAATGAACAGTTTGGTGGTGCCAGCAGTTCTGCCCTTACCCGCCTGCTCTACAGCCCAACCGGCGGCACAGAATATTGCGATGGCGGCTTCAATCCATTCGGCAATGTCACACCATCAGAAGCATGCATCGATTATATCAGACGCCGCACGCTCAACACCAACGAGCTGAAGCAGCGCATTGTCGAAGGCAGCTTCCAGGGCGGGTTGTTCGACCTGCCGGCCGGTCAGGTGCGCTTCGCGCTGGGCGCAGATTACCGTTACAACAGCTACAATTTTGAACCCGATGCGCAATTGAACCAGCCTGATGGAACCAGCGATGTATTGGGCTTCAGCGTGCTTCGTGCGGCAGGTGGCTCGGTCAACACCAAGGAGTTGTTCGCTGAATTGCTGGTCCCTGTACTTGAAGACCTGCCTTTCATTCAGCGTTTCGATCTGGATCTGGGCTATCGCTATTCGGACTATAGTTCGGTTGGCGGGGTGCATACTTACAAAGCCGATATCGACTGGCAGGCGACTGACTGGCTGCGTTTCCGTGGCGGCTATAACCGCGCCATTCGTGCACCAAGTGTAGGCGAGCTCTACGCACCGGTTTCCACCGGAAGCGTCAGCATTGGCAACCCCACGCCGACAGGTTCACAAGGCGATCCATGCGATGTCCGCTCTTCCTACCGGCTTGGCCCGGATGGCGATAAGGTGGCAGCCCTGTGCCTTGCGCAAGGTGTGCCTGAAGCCCTCATCAATTCCTATCAACTCGGCACAGCACAGGTTTTCGCTCTCACCGGCGGCAACCCCGATCTGCAAGAAGAAAAGGCTGACACCTACTCATTCGGTGGTGTCATCCGGTCACCTTTCTACTCACCTCTCCTCAGCGGATTGTCGCTCTCGGTCGATTGGTACAAGATCAAGGTGAAGGATGCGGTTGGCCCTCTGTCCATCGCACAAGGCTTCCAATTCTGCTTCAACCAGGGTGGCAACAACCCGAACTATGATCCGAACAATTACTATTGCTCGCTGATCGACAGGAACCCGGAAAGTGGCGTGCCGCTCAATCCGCGCCAGCCGCTTCTCAACCTCGGCCAATATACTGTGAGTGGGATCGACATTCAGCTCGACTGGAGGCTCAATCTGGAAGATCTGGGTGTTGGAGCCAACAGCGGGCGGTTCGATATCAATACGGCGGTCAGCTATCTCGACAATTTCGAGATTCAGGATCTGCCGGGTGCGACCACTTATGATTATGCGGGCAGCATCGGCAAAGCGATTGAAAGCAATGCCGGGACCGCCCACCCCCGCTGGAAATCAGCCACCTCCTTTACCTATTCACTGGGTCAAGCGAGCCTTGGTTTGCGCTGGCGCTATATCGACAGCATGAAATCTTCGGCTCAAGTGGTGAACCCCAACAGCAGCACGCGCGGTGTGGAAGCCTACAATATCTTCGACCTCAATGGCCGCGTAATGCTGCCAGCAGAAGTCGAGGCACGGGTTGGCATCACCAATCTGTTCAATCGCAAACCTCCACAGGTGGGCGATAATCAGGGCAATTACGATGCACAGAATTACGACGTCCTTGGCCGCTATTTCTTTGTCGGCCTGAAGAAGTCGTTCTGATCCACCCCCTGGCCCGGCGGCAAATTGTCGCCGGGCCCTTTTTGGTTACACTTTGCCAAAACGCTATGCCCAAGATTTGGAAAAGAGGCAGGAATGAAACGCTTGATCATCGCGGCCCTTGCCGCATCCACCATTTTTAGCCAGCCGGCTTATGCCGAACTGAGCTCATCCGACGAAAGCCAAATTCTCAAAACAGTGAACAGCGACGCCAAGCCCATTGAGGACACAGCGCTTGCTATCTGGGGATTTGCAGAACTCGGTTATAAGGAAACGAAAAGCTCTGGCCTGTTACAGGAAAAACTGAAAGCCGCCGGCTTCACCGTAACGCCTGGTATCGCAGGCGAACCCACCGCATTCCTGGCCAGTTTCAAGAATGGCGATGGCCCGGTCATCGCGCTGCTGGCGGAATTTGACGCCCTGCCCGGCCTTTCTCAAAAAGCCGGTGTTGGAACGCAGGAATCGCTTGGTGGCATTTCCGGCCATGGCTGCGGGCACAATTTGTTTGGCACCGCATCCACCTATGCCGGGATTGCGGTGAAAGAATGGATGAAGGCCAATAATGTCAAAGGCGAAGTCCGCGTCTATGGCACGCCGGCCGAAGAAGGCGGATCGGGCAAAGCCTTCATGGTGCGCGATGGCTATTTTGATGATGTGGACATTGCGGTACATTGGCACCCTGGCAATGTGAACTCAGCATCGCAGGGCCCCACACTCGCCAATATCAGTGGCAAGTTCCGTTTTCACGGGGTCTCCGCCCATGCCGCTGGCAATCCCGATAAGGGCCGTTCTGCGCTCGATGGAGTGGAAGCCATGGATGACATGGTCAACATGCTGCGCGAACATGTCCCTGACAAAACCCGTATCCATTATGTCATCACCGATGGTGGCAAAGCGCCCAATGTCGTGCCCAATTTCGCTGAAGTCTATTATTACGTCCGCCACCAAGACCCGGAGATTGTCCGCAATGTGATGGCCTGGGTAAAACAGGCAGCACAGGGAGCTGCTATGGGCACCCAGACAACAGTGGATTTTGAACAGACCGGCGGGGTCTATTCAATGATGCCGAATGAAACGCTGATGCATGTGATGGACAGTAATCTTCACAAGGTTGGCGGGATCACATGGACCGACGAAGAAAAAGCTTTCGGCGCTGAAATCCAGAAGAGCTTTGGCCGTAGCGCCCCTTCGCTCGACACTGTTGGCGAGGTACAGGAAGCGCAGCTTTATGATGAAGCAGAAGGCGGCTCCACCGATGTTTCGGATATTAGCTGGGTTGTCCCGACAGTGGGTCTTTCTACCGCCACCTTCGTGCCCGGATCACCAGGGCATAGCTGGCAGAATGTCGCTGCGTCCGGCTCCAGTGTGGGGGTCAAGGGGGCCATGATTGCCGCCAAGACTCTAGCCCTCACCACGGCAGAATTGTTCCGCAGCCCCGATGTGATTGCCGAGGCAAAGGAAGAACTGAAAAGCCGCGTCGGACCAGATTTCGAATATAGCGCATTGGTCGGTGATCGTGCCCCGCCGCTCGACTATCGCGACAGCAAATAAGCCCTGAGGGAAGCACAGAAAAGGCTGGTTCGGCAACCCCGAGCCAGCCTTTTCATATTCTTATGTGGTCACGGCACTTAATTCGCTTTGAGCACCAATTTCTGATCGTCCGACATGGCCACATGGGCGATGCCATAAGCGCTCAAGGCCTGCACCAATTCATCGCTACCATTGGAGCGGAAAGTGCCGCTGAAAGGTTTGGTTTGAAGCGCAGTCCCCTGCAATACAATCTTGCGGGCAGAATAACGGTTCATTTCTTCGACAATCTGCCCCAGCGGCATCGCATCAAATGTCAGCCGCCCATCAATCCAATCTGCTGCCTTGTCTGCATATTTATGCCGAATGGCAATTGTTTTCCCGCTCAGCGAAAGCGTATCCCCAGCATTGAGAATGGTATCGCGTGCTCCCGCCATGCCGAGATTCACTTTCACCCGGCCTTCAAGCAAAGCAACATCGTAATTGTCCAAGCCAGCGCGCACAGTGAAGGCTGTCCCCAATGCTTCGACCGATTTGCCCTCACTCTTCACCACAAAGGGATGCAGCTTATCCTTGGCGACTTCGAAATAGGCTTGCCCCTTGGTTAAATAGACAACCCGTTGTTTGCCCCAATGAGGCACTTCAATCGCGCTATTGGTATCGAGAGTGACTTTGGAACCATCAGCCAGTGTGATCGACCGGCTTTCACCAACAGCGGTTGCATAGTGCGCATTCTCGGCAAGCCGGACTTGCTCAGGTGCCTGCTGTTCCATGGATTTCCAAACGGTAGCCGCGCCAAGTCCCATAGTCAGAACAAAAGCCGCAGCCATAGCATAGCGCAGCAACGGCTTGGGCGGTGCAAGACTCTCTTCTTCTTCTTCATTCGAACCACGCTCATCATGTGAATCAAACTGCTGCTCCAAGCTGGAAACAGGCGGCATGGAGTGTGCTTCGCGAATCATTTGGGCAATCACGGAATTGTTCGCCAGATCTTCAAGCCCATCGCTAGCCGAAGCGATGCTTTGCCAGGCGCGATCATTGCGTGGGTCGGTGTTGCGCCACATCATGAAGTCACGACGATCGGCATCCGAACAATCGGAAGCGTTCAGCCGCGCATACCATGATGCAGCCTCATCCATCCTGTCGGACGGCCTAACAGTGTCAACCTTCGTCAATCGCCGCACTCAGCTTCCGGATCGCTCTCATGATATGTTTTTCGACTGCGCTCACAGATATCTCCATCTGCAGAGCGATGTCGCTATAACTTAAATGTTCGAACCTGTGTAGGACAAAGGCTTGGCGCGTTCGAACAGGTAATAACTGCAAGGCGTTAAGGACATGTTGCAATTCATCTGTACCAGCCAGAATGCGCTCCGGGGATAGCTCTTCCACTGGATGATGCCAATCTTCCAGCGTTTCATGCTGCCCGCTCATGCGGCTGACATTCTTTCGGTGATGATCCACCAACACGCTGCGAGCGACCTGAAAAACGTAACGTTCCGGGTTATCAATCCGTTCAGCAGCAAGATGAGTTTGTATACGCAAAGCTACGTTCTGAACCATATCATCGACGTCTGAAGCCTGCACACGCTTCATGAAAAAGCCGCGTACCGCACGCAAGCACTGCTGCAAGATCTGCCCGGATTCCAACCGCTGCCTAGAGCAGGCTGGCTGATCGGCCGTTGCGACACTACCCCTGATCATATTTCCCCCGCCGCATAGTTCAAAAAGAAACATGCGTCAGAGCCTATCGTGCTTCGTTGCCAAACGCGCGTCAAGTATGCATATTGCACTTTAATTGGCTTATCGAGTTTGATTTACGGGAACGGCTCCTGAGCAATCATCAAAACCGTCTTGCTACCTTGATAGTAGATTGGCTGACAGTAAAGGCTATGCCAGCGCGCTGCCTTGCATGCGCTTTGCTGACACTTGCCTGTTGGGTGGGGCCGTTGGCTGTCGAGCCTGCTCTGGCACAATCTACCATAGCAATTCCTGAAGGCTCATTAAGCAAGGCATTACAATTTTATGCCGCCCGGACAGGCCATCAGATTTTGTTCGACCCAGCGCTTGTTCAAGGCAAGCGAGTCTCAGCGATTCAAGTTTCCCGGCAAGAGCGAACCGGCTTGAGGCAGATTTTGCGGGGCACGGGTTTGCAAGCCCGGATCATTGCCGGTGGGGTTATCATTATCAGCCGGTCAAAGAAGACCCGCCGGAAAACCATGCCCTCCCCTGAAACGCCAAACCAAGTCCAGCCCCCGTCGGACCCAACACCGCAAAACATCGTCGTCACGGCGATGAAGCGCCCCAGCCTGGTCCTGCAAACCCCTGGGACAATCAATGTCGTGACACGGGATCAGATTGCCACCCGCAACCTCACCGAACTGCGTGATCTAGCGCGGGTCAGCCCCAGCCTAGCCGTGGTGGACTCCCGCAATGGAGAACAGCGCATCGCCATCCGTGGCATCTATGGCACCGGTGAAGCGACGGTGGGCGTCTATTTCGGGGAAACCCATGTCAGCGGCCCATCGGGCACCACATTAGATCCCAGCGGGACGACACCAGACATTGAACTGGCAGATATTGACCGTGTGGAATTGCTCAGTGGACCGCAAGGCACTTTATATGGCGCAAGCTCCATGGGTGGCACTTTGCGGCTGCTGCTTCATCAGCCGGAAATGTCCGAACCATCCGCCAGCATCACCACAGGCGCCGTCATCGCAAAAGGCGGTGATCCCGGAGGTAACATCACAGGCATCATCAACGCCCCTCTTGTCAGGGATAAGCTTGCCTTACGCACGGTCATCTACCGCCGCGCCTCATCAAGCTATATCGACAAGCCCGCGCTCGGGCTCACCAATGTGGGCCGGGTGGAGCGGAAAGGAGAACGAGCTATCCTGACTTGGTCCCCTTCTGATTTGACCAAGGTTACCGGCACATTCTTCTCTCACCGCCTCGCTCTCAATGATAGCCTCAGTTGGGAAATGGGAAGCAGGCGCTATCAGAATGATGCTCCTGTCAGAACACCCTATTCCAGCAAATTGCGTCTTGGCAATGTGACAGTGGAAAGCCAGCTTGGAAATGTCGATCTGCTGGCCACGGGATCGCACTATCAGTGGGACTTGCTACGGCAGAATAATTTCACCTCAGTCTTGGCCCAGCAACGCGACAATCCGGATGGCTGCGCCAGATTATTTGGCCTGTCCAAAGGGGCCATATGCGACACCCAATCCATGAGCGATTACGCGGCATTCGTCGATAGTCGACTACCCGGTATGCTCTATCAGCCGATGGGCGTGCGCAGCACAAGCGGAGAGGTGCGCTTACAATCAAGTAATGGCAACGCTTCGCAATGGAGCATAGGCGCATTTTTCGAAAACCGGTCTGACAGTGCTGAAAGCTATACCGTCCGCGCAGATAAAGACACCGGCCGACCCGTTTTCCCACTCGACATTACCGGTCTGCGCTTCATCCGGACGAGCCTCGAGCAACGCGCGTTGTTTGGCGAATATCAGCTATCCCTGTCGGACAGGTTGAAGTTTTCAGCCGGAATGCGGCATTTCTTCTACAAACGTACCGCCTTTGGCAATGTCGCCGAACCCAATGTGATCACCGGAACTGGCGATATTGCCGAAGGTGTATTTTCCACCCATCAGAACGGCACATCACTGAAATTCGAACTCACCTGGGATAATGATCGCAATCTGTTTACCTATCTGCGCGCATCGCAGGGGTTTAGACCAGGCGGGGTCAATATAACCCCGGGGTTGCCACCCGGCGAGCAGGTTTATCATTCCGATAGTCTGTGGAGCTACGAAGCAGGAGCCAAACTTCGGACATCCAACGGTAGTGATGTGGAGGCCGCGATATATCACGTCGATTGGGCTAATATGATTTATTATACAGGCAGCCCCAATCGCGCCTTTTTCTATAATGCCAATGTCGGCAGTGTGGACGTCAACGGGTTTGAGACACGTTTTCACCTCGTTGTGGCCCCTTTGTGGTCCTTTCAAGGTCGTTTGAGTTACACATCCGCCCGACTGACCGATTCAGGCGCGACAGCGCTTGGTGCGCAGCCGGGGGATCGTTTACCCGACGTCACCCCCTTCAGCTTTTCACTGGGAACTGTCTGGAAAAATCAAATAAGCAACGGAATTTACGGTATTTTCCAGCTTAACGCCAATGGCATCACCGGCAGCCGCTCGCAGTTCAACAGCAGTTTTGATTATTACGAGAAGCTCAGAGGGCATGTGCTTTTCGATGCTTCTGCCACATTCGAACATCGCCATTGGAATCTGGGTATTGGCGTACAAAATATCTTCAACGCCATCGGTGCAACGCGGATCAGTTCCACACCATCATCAAGCCGCCAAGTCTATGGTGGAAGGCCGCGTTCATATTACCTGCAAGTCACCCGAAACTTCTGATTATAAGGGCATTAACCCCTTAAATTCGTTCAGCTTCTGCCACAGCATCGCTCGCTCGGATAGCGCTGATAATCCGTGTCAGATGGGCCAGATCCTGCACTTCAAGATCGACATCATAGGTATGGAAAGGGCCATCCCTATCCGACATTCCAAGGTTCAGCACATTGGCATTATTATTGGCAAAAATGCCCGCCATCTCAGCCAAAGTGCCCGGCCGGTTATACAGTACAACCTTGAGCCGCCCAACAGCCCCTTGCGATTGCTCACCCCATGACAAATCCAGCCAATCCGCATCTGCATCATTAGCCAGTTCAAGACAGTCAATCGCGTGAACTTCGACACCCTGCCCCAAATGGCGCAGACCTACGATCCTGTCTCCTGGAACCGGATGGCAACAGTTTGCCAACTGATACCCCATTCCCGGAGTAAGCCCCTTGATGGAAATAGTTTTTTCCTGCCTCGGAGGTTCAGGAAGGTCCGCCGTACTTCCCGGAACCAACGCCTCCATAACGGCTCTGTCAGAGAGCTTGGCCGCCCCCATTTCGAACATCATCTCATCCTGATCTTCCAGCTCAAGCCGCTCCAGCGCAGCAGCTATGGCCTTCTTACCGATCTTGGTCGGAAGCCGTTCGCAAATATCATCAAACAGCATTTTGCCAATCGCGGACACTTCCGAACGTTCTTTCAAGCGAACCGACCGCCGTATCGCCGCTCGTGCTTTGCCAGTGACCACGAAACCAAGCCATGAGAGCTGCGGTTCAGCATTAGCTCCTTTAATAATTTCGACCACATCGCCATTTTGGAGCGGCGTCCGCAATGGCATGTGCCGCGCGTTTATCTTGGCTCCTACAGCATGGGCACCGATATCTGTGTGCACTGCAAAGGCAAAATCCACCGGTGTTGCACCTTTAGGAAGCTGAAAGAGTGCACCTTTTGGCGTAAAGGCGAAAATACGATCCTGATAAATCGCCATTTTGGTATGCTCGAGCATTTCCTCGGCATCCTGACTGGAATCGATAATCTCGATCAGATCCCGCAGCCAGCCAACCTGACCATCCGGGCTTTTTCCACCCTGTTTGTAAGCCCAATGCGCTGCCAGACCAAATTCGTTCAGGCGGTGCATTTCGCGTGTCCGGATTTGCACTTCCACCCGCATAGAGCCTGAATAAATCAAGGATGTATGGAGGCTACGATAGCCATTGGCCTTGGGTGTAGAGATGTAATCCTTGAAACGCCCTGGTACCATTTGCCAGTTGGTATGAAGAATACCCAGCGCACGGTAACAGTCTTCAATATTATCGGTCAGTACACGGAACGCCATGATATCAGTGATCTGTTCGAAATTCACATGGCGCTCAGCCATTTTCTTCCAGATCGAATAAGGATGCTTTTCACGGCCCTTAATTTCAACACTGACATCCCCTTCAGCCAAGGCCTGCTTGATTTTCAGAGCGATGTCATCAACCTGCCCACCAGCCTGACTGCGGATCTGTTCCAGCCGGCCGGTAATCGTCGCATAGCCTTCCGGTTCCAATTGCTCAAATGCCAGCAATTGCATCTCGCGCATATATTCATACATCCCCACCCGCTGTGCGAGGGGGGCATAGATATCCATGGTTTCGCGGGCGATACGGCGGCGCTTTTCCGGCTTCCTGATAAAGTGCAGCGTCCGCATGTTATGCAGCCTATCGGCAAGCTTTACGAGCAGGACGCGTAAGTCCTCACTCATAGCCAGTAAAAACTTACGCAGATTTTCGGCCGCGCGCTCATTCTCCGGCATTTGTTCGATTTTGGAAAGCTTGGTCACGCCATCGACCAGCCGTGCCACGTCAGGTCCGAAATTCTTCTCAATATCCTCGATCGTCGCCAGCGTATCCTCCACAGTGTCGTGGAGCAAAGCAGTTATGATGGTTTCCTGATCGAGCTTGAGGTCGGTCATCAATCCAGCCACTTCAACCGGATGGCTGAAATAGGGATCGCCGCTCGCACGCTTTTGCGAGCCGTGTTTCTGCACCGTGTACACATAGGCACGGTTAAGCAGCGCCTCATCGGCATCCGGGTCGTATTCCTTGACCCTCTCTACAAGTTCATATTGGCGCAGCATGTCAGTGCCGATAATTTGGGGATTTCTGGGACTTTGGCAATGCCATAGCGAAGTTAATGAGGTCTAACTCGAAAAATGCGGGTTGCCGCAGAGTTAGCTCCACGTGACATCGGGCGGCAAGCTCATCAAAATCGCGTCAATGTTTCCGCCGGTTTTAAGACCAAACAAAGTGCCTCGGTCATAAACGAGATTAAACTCAACATAGCGCCCGCGCCATTCGCGCTGCTGAGTTTTTTCCGCCTCACTGAACGGCATATGCATCCGCTTGCGCACCAGCTTGGGGAAAATATCGAGAAAAGTTGAACCAACATCCTGCGTGAATGCAAAATTGCGATCCCAGGCATCCTCATCATCGCATTCCAGGTGATCGTAAAAAATCCCTCCCACACCGCGTGCGACATTGCGATGCGGAATGAAAAAATACTCGTCCGCCCATTTGCTGAATCGATCATAATATGTCGGATTATGCTTAGAGCAGGTTGCTCTGAAAGCTGCATGAAATGCTTGAGTATCTTCCTCATAGGGAAGCGGGGGGTTGAGATCAGCGCCGCCGCCAAACCACGCCTTGCCAGTCGTTAGGAATCGCGTGTTCATATGGACCGCTGGCACATGAGGATTGGCCATATGTGCAACAAGACTGATCCCAGTAGCGGTAAATGTCGGATCTTCATCCGCACCATGGATCGTTTTGGCAAATTCGGGAGAGAAAGCCCCTGAGACAGTGGAGACATTCACCCCCACCTTTTCAAACACTTTACCCTTCATCGCGCCACGAACACCACCTCCTCCATCAGAAGCGTCATCCGTATCACGATCCCATTCGATATAATCGAAACGGGCATTGCTGCCGGCTTCAGCTTCAATAGCCTCAAACTCTGCACAAATATTGTCACGCAGGGTTTCAAACCAATTGCGAGCACGGGCGGTATGGGAGGTCCAGTCGGTCATCGTTATGATGGCTTGCCATTTGCTGAGACCTTGGGCAAGAGAATGAAATGGTTCCCTTTTCGTTCTCTGGTAAGGAATTCGCGCTGGCTAGCAGCAATGCTATTTACTGGCCACGAGAATCCGCCTTGCTGGTCGCTGACCTTCACCTCGAGAAAGCAAGCTTTTATGCCAAACACGGCCAGATGCTGCCGCCTTACGATAGTCGGGAAACATTAGAGCGCATCGCCTTTGCAATACGTCAAACCGGCGCAAGACGCGTTTATAGTTTGGGAGATAATTTCCACGACAATGCTGGTGCGTCCAGATTGGAGCCATATGCCGCAGGAATGCTCAGAACGCTGACGAAAGTCGTCGATTGGGTCTGGATCACCGGGAATCACGACTCGGAACTAAGCTCGGTCGAAGGCGGATCAGTGGTCCCGGAACTTGACATTGCAGACGTAATTTTGCGGCATGAAGCCAAAACAGGGGAAACACGGCCAGAATTGTCCGGCCATTTTCATCCCCGCATTCAACTCACGATCAACGCTCGACGCATTCGTCGGCCATGTGCAGTTATCGCTCAACTGAAAGATGGGGCTAATCGCATGATTCTCCCGGCTTTTGGCGCATTTACAGGCGGTATGAACGCTGCTGACCCAATTATCCGCGATGCTCTGCAACCTTCACATAGCATCAATGCAGTCTTAGCGGCCGGGACGAAATTGTTGCAATTTCCCCTCTGGCAAGAGGCTGCGTAAGGTTCATTGCGCGGAACCCCTTTTACTATTCAACGATTGCCCTTAAATATCAAAAAGCATTCAAGGCAATTACAGGAGACCACACAATAGCTCGTCCACCCCGGCGCTCATTAGCGCCCCCAACCAAAAGCGGCCCCCGGTTTGACCGCTTCATCCAAGTTGACAAAGTTCGCGTCATTGATGGCGAGGGCGAAAATCTCGGCGTCATGTATACGCGCGAGGCGATTGAACAAGCGGCTGAAGTCGGCCTCAATCTGGTAGAAGTTTCTCCCAACGCTGATCCGCCGGTCTGCAAATTTCTCGATGTCGGTAAGTATCGCTACGAGGCGCAGAAGAAAGCAAACGCAGCGCGTAAGACGCAAAAGACCCAAGATATCAAAGAGGTCAAGATGCGCCCGAATATCGACACGCATGATTATGACGTAAAGATGCGCAATGTGGTCAAGTTCATCGAGAACGGCGATAAGGTTAAAGTCACGCTGCGTTTCCGCGGCCGTGAAATGGCTCATCAGCAACTCGGTATGGATCTCTTGCGGCGCGTTCAGGAAGAAGCGTCCGAGATCGCCAAGGTCGAAGCATTCCCACGGCTCGAAGGCCGTCAGATGCTGATGGTTCTGTCACCAAAATAAGCCTCACTTTCCAGTGAAACTGCTCCGAATCAGTCGGATATAAATTCGGGTATCTGAGGCTCTGGAATTCCTCTCCCCAGCGGGGAGAGGAATGGTCCTCTTGTGCTTTACAGCACTACAATGTCAGCCGTGCCAAACGCGGCGC
The DNA here is from genome assembly GCF_009828105.1 of Altericroceibacterium indicum. Lineage (GTDB taxonomy): Bacteria > Pseudomonadota > Alphaproteobacteria > Sphingomonadales > Sphingomonadaceae > Altericroceibacterium > Altericroceibacterium indicum. The sequence continues at coordinate 149,399 of NZ_WTYQ01000004.1, read as the reverse complement.
TCTTCAGCCTGACGCAGGACATCATAGGCAAGCTGATAGGCTTGAAAACGCTTGGCAGCCTCTTCATCTCCTGGCCTCACATCGGGATGAACTTCTTTAGCACGATTACGCCACGCCTTCTTCACACTTTCGAAATCTGCATCCGGGTCCAACCCAAGCAAATCAAGCGCGCGCAATTCATCCTGCGTCCGTGAACCGTCTCCAGAGCCAGACCACCCATAAAACGCCGTTTCAGCGTAGCCGGCGTTTTCGCTGGACTCACTTTGAGCGCGTTGCTCTGCCTCTTCTTTTTCCAACCCCGCGAAGTAATCCCATTTAGAATTATATTCTGCCGCGTGCTTCTGGCAGAAATACCAGCGTTCAGGACTATTGGGAGCCTTGGGGGCAGGACAATCGCCTGGCTCGTCGCAATTATGACGATCACAGAGGCGCACATTGGTTGCTTCACGAGACGAACCGTAGGCTCGCCAACGCGGAAACCCCCAATCATTTGATCGGCGCACCCGAGCCATCACATACTCCTAATCAACAATTCAAATTCCAGGCGACCTAAACCAGTCTCACCTATTCTTCCCTCCATTATGGGGCGCAGAAAGGCGAGGTGCAACTCACCTGCCCCAGATATGAAAAACGAGCGCACCGAAAAGCGGCACGCTCCTTTTAAACTACCATAAAAATGCCTGCGGCATCGCAGTTGATAGCTATTAGTTCATCACAATTGTGACAGCGCGGCGGTTCTTTGCCCAAGCTTCAGGATTTGATCCCATAGCGACTGGACGTTCCTTACCGTAACTGATGGTCGAAAGGCGCGATGCGGGCACACCAAGGCTCACCAAGTAGTTTTTGGCTGCGTTAGCACGACGCTCCCCAAGTGCCAGGTTATAATCGCGGGTTCCCCGTTCGTCGCAATGCCCTTCAAGCGTCGCGGAGATGTTTGGGAATTGCATCAAATACTGCGCTTGCTTGCGCAATGCAGCCATGCTTTCGCTATCGATATCGTATTTATCGGTACCGAAGTAGATGACGTCCTGCCCCATCATGGCTTGACGGAAGTGCTGCTCCGAACCGGGTATCGGACCCGTTGGCGTTGGGGTTGGCGTCGATGTTGTTGGCGGGGCTTCCGTAGGAGCCGGTGGTAGTGATTCCGGCGCTTTCTTGGAACAGCCCGCCAGTGCGATCGCGCTGGCTACAGTTACACACGTGACGAGATACTTCATGCCTTGCTCCTTTCAGGCATCAACACATCCGGGCAAGCCCGGTACTCCTCTACTAACGCTCTTATGGCAGAACCGGTCCCCAGGCGGGATCAGATGCCCCCACAGGGGTGGGCAAACGCCGTTCGTTACGTCCGGTCAAATCGACCTGCCACAAAGACGAATCCCCTGAATTTGGCTGGGTACGGAAGAACTGGATAATGCGCCCGTTAGGCGACCAAGTTGGTGCCTCATCCTGCCAACCGTTGGTCAGATCACGCATTCCTCCACCCGACGGGGTCATAACTGCAATGCGGAAATTCCCGGCAATATGGGTAAAAGCGATTAAATCACCGCGCGGGCTCCATTCAGGTGTTGCGGCAGCGCCATTAAAAAAGCTGATCCTGCGCTGATTGGAGCCATCGGCGTTCATGACGTAAACCTGTTGGCGGCCTGAACGATCGCTCTCAAACACGATTTTAGAACCATCAGGGGAATAAGAGCCACCAACATCAATCGCCGGACTATCCGTCAGCCTGACGCTCGGTCCGCCGGTTGCAGGAACACGATAGATGTCAGTATTGCCACCAACGGCCATGGAATAAAGAATATACTTCCCATCAGGCGACCAGCGCGGCGCGAATGTTGCGTTCTTGCTCTCAGTTACCAGATGCTGTTTGCCGGTTCCGACATCGTAAATATAGATCTTTGGATTGCCGTTCACATAACTGAGATAAACAATTTTTTGATAATCGGGCGAATAACGCGGCGTCAGCGCAGTCGATTGACCATTCGTAATGAACCGATGGTTTGCCCCGTCTGAATCCATGATCGCCAGCCGTTTAACTCGCTTACCCTTGGGGCCGGTTTCCGCAATATACGCTATCTTGCTGTCGAAAAATGGATCTTCACCCGAAAGGCGTGAATAAACCATGTCAGCGCATTTGTGGGCCGCACGCCGCCAGTCGGAGGGCTGAACGACCCAGCCGCCCTTGGCGAGCTGCGTTTCAAGCGAAACGTCATAAAGATAACAGCCTACAGTAAGCTCATTATTGCTTGAAGCGCGTACATACCCATGCACCAGCATATCCGCTGACCGACCGCTCCAGATACTCCAGACAGGAGAGGTAATATGACTATATTCAGGGCGTGGCAGGCTGTCTGGACCAACCGGGCGGAACAAGCCGTTATTCTTCAAATCGGATGTAATAACCCGCGCCAACTCTAGGCCCAGCGCTCGTGTACCATCGGAATTAGCAGGGGTCGGGACATCGCGATCGGTGGCGAACGCTGGGATGGCAATGCCTAAGTCCTGCCATGCATTGTCATCAGAAACGACGACAGACAGACCCGTATCATCGCCTTGCGCAGTTTGCGTTGTCTGCGGATTCATCGGCGCAGAGGCCGCAGTCTGCTGCGCAGGTGCAGGCGATGAAGTTTGAGCCATAGCCGGTGTTGCCAACACCGCGAGGGACAGGGCAGCAGAGATACGAAGAATCATTGCGACAACCTTCTGTCGAATTGAGAAGTGACGACCTTCCAGCCATCATAGAAGCGTTCCGGCAAATCGAAAGGGGCGGCGAGCCGCACGGCACGAATTGCCTGTTCAGCATGCCGTGCTTTCTGCGCCTGATTACTGGGAGTTACGCCTGATTGGCTTACCACTTCAGGGTTTCCAGCAAGGCTGCCATCACGATTCAGGCGAAAACGAATAATGGTGACCAACTTCTCCGCATCAGCGCCTTGCGGGGCTGACCAGTGCGGCTTGAGCTGGCGCGTAATAGCTTGGCCCAGAGATGCTTGAACCTGTGGCCCGATCTTCGATGCAGCCGGTCCGCTATCCTTGCCGTCAGCATTTGCGCTTGAACCGGTGAGAAAATCACTCCCGATACGGCTACCGGTGCTCTTAGGCTTACTCGGCGCTTCCACCTTCTTGGGCTTTTGGGCAGGCTTCGCAGCAGGTTTTGTTTCAGCCTTTTGCCGTGGTTTGGGTTCTGGCTTTGGTTTGGGCTCTGGTTTTGGTTGAGGCGCAGGCTTCGGCGTGGGTTTCGCAGGTTTTACTGACTCAGGTTGCGCAACCGGCCGAGCGACAGGCGGCACCTCCGCTTGCGATTCAGCTTCTGGTTGAGGGTCCGCGCTTGGCTCGTCCGACAATGTTGGTGAAATTGACGCCCGCGGCTGCGTTGCAGGGTCTGGCGCGGTGTCTTCCATTCCGACATCTTGCGCCAGGCTAACCGTCATACGGTCGGGCATCGGAATCGTCGGCTGTTCCCGGTTTCCCATCACCAAAAGTGCAACAAGCAGCGCGGCATGAGCCCCGGCAGCCACGCCGAGCCCAACGCGCTCTTCTTTTCTCAAGTGGACCATTGCAGCCATAGTTAAGAGTTATGGGGCCTTTTCTGAACTATTGGTGACCAATGAAATGCTGTTGAAACCAGCATTATTGAGTTCACCCATGACGGCCATCACGCGAGCATATTCAAGGCTGCGATCCGCACGCAATGTCACCAGCGGCTTTTTCTCTGCTGTAGGAGCAATCGCAGCAAGGCGCTCAGCAAAAGCACCCAGCGGCACAGGCTCATCGTCAATATGGATATAGCCAGCAGAATCAATCGACACGGTGATCTGATCCTGCTGCTGTTCCAGCGCTTCTGCCCGGCTATCTGGCAATTCAATCGGAACGCCTGCCGTGAGAAGTGGTGCCGTGACCATGAAAATGATCAGAAGCACCAGCATCACATCAACCATTGGCGTGATATTAATCTCGGCGATTGGCGTCCGGCGAGACCCCCGTCCTCGACGGGGCGGTCTGCCTGAAGACATGGCACCCATGGCCATCAGGCGCCCTCCAACTCGCGGCTAATCTGTGCCTGAACACGGTCTGCGAAGCGCTGGAGGCGAGATTCAAAACTGTTCACACGGTGCCCGAAGCGGTTGTAGGCAATAACCGCAGGAATAGCTGCGAACAGGCCAATAGCGGTTGCGAACAGGGCTTCCGAAATCCCGGGCGCCACCACTGCAAGAGAGCTATTCTGCTGTGATCCGATCTGGAAAAAGCTGTTCATGATACCCCAAACGGTACCGAACAGACCCACAAAGGGGGCTACGGAGCCTGTAGTGGCCAGGAAATTCAACCTATCGGCCAAGCGGTCAGCTTCTTCTGCAACCTGCCCTTCCATTGCCAAAGCTACACGCTGACGAATTCCATCGCGATCGATCGGCTGGGCTTTGGCTTCTGTTGATTTGCGCAGTTCGTTTAACCCCGCCACCGCGACGCGCGCAGAGGGGTTATCCTTTTTACGCTTGCCGACGAGCAATTGCTCGGGATTTTCACTGTCCCAGAACTCTTCTTCAAAATGGCTGCTGCGCCGTTTTACACCGGCGATGCGCATCGAGAAGCTGACGATGATCGTCCAGCACCAGATGCTGGCAAGCAGCAATCCCGCCATTACCAACTGAACAACGATATCCGCGTCTATAAAAAGCTGGATCGGGTCAAGCCGTGTGGGAACGGAGAGAGACGAGGCAGAAAGTAACGAAAGCGAAGTCATTCAGGGGTTCCCTGGGAAATAATCGTTTTAAAAGCCGCTCGCCAAATATCTGGTTGGCGGCGCGGGCGACCATCGAGTGAAACGAAACCAACACGTACAGTAGCGTCTACTAAAAGACGGTCCTTCCTGAACGCACGCTGGATCAAACGCACGCTGGCGCCGCGAAGTTCCGATACGACGCTTTCGATCACCACAGCATCTTCCAGCTTTGCGGGTGAACGGTAACGAAGGTTCAATTCAGAAACGGCATATGCCCCTTCGCCTGCCTCGATCGCGGCACGCTGATCGATATCCAGAAGGCGCAGCATATCGGAACGGGCACGTTCAAACCATCTCAGATAGTTTGCGTGGTACACGATACCGGAAAGGTCTGTATCTTCATAATAGACCCGCACGGGGAACAGATGCCTGTGCCCGTCGAATCGTCCGCCTTGAGGTTCCAGTGCGATGTCCATCGCTCCATCGCTTAGCTGCGACGGGAGCTGCGCATCAAGCTCCATCGACAGGTTGCGCCACTAAAGCGATAAAATGCTTGCGTTTTCCAGAAAGGAGGCCGTCTTCAGGCGGAAATCATCCGCCCAAGCGGCTTGCCGCCAAACAAATGAACATGAAGATGGGGCACTTCCTGCCCGCCATCAGCGCCCACATTGCCAAGCAATCGATAGCCCGGCTCGACCAGATCATGGTCCCGTGCAATTGTGCCCACAGCCCTGACAAAGCCTGCAATCTCATCTGCGCTGGCCTTGGCGCTGAAGTCATCCCAACTGACGTATCGTCCCTTGGGGATCACCAGAATATGCAAAGGGGCCTGAGGAGCTATGTCATGGAAGGCATAAGCCCACTCATCCTCATAGACCTTCTTTGAGGGGATTTCCCCACGGAGGATTTTGGCGAAGATGTTTTCATCATCGTAAGGCAGCGTTGCATCAATCGGCATCAGGCACTCCTCGACGCTTTTTCAACAATCCCGGATGTACCTTCACGCCGTTCCAGTTCTGCCATCACATCTGAGAGCGTCACATCCCTCGCACCAAGCATCACGAGCAGGTGAAACAGAACGTCCGCTGCTTCACCAACCAGTTCCTGACGGTCTTCCGACAGGGCCGCGACAACGGCTTCCACCGCCTCCTCCCCGAACTTACGCGCAATAACAGGGAGCCCGCGATCATGCAGCTTGGCGACATAGCTTGCATCGGGGGACGCTTTGCGTCGTTCGGCAATAGTCTCTTCGAGGCGATTCAGCATATCCATAGCTGTTGCAATGGAAGCAAAGCGCAGGGATCGTCAAGCACTGAGAGCCAAGCGCGACCCTACTCGTCAGGCTTATCATCATGCGGGTCTTTCTGCTTCGGCCGCCGTGACAGGCGTCGACCGATGACCACACCAAAAACCCCCAGCGCAAAGATCAAAAGGTTAGACGCTTCTGGCACTTGCGCGCCACTGGCCCATGCGGGACTGGCTACGAACAACATGCTACAGACAACCAGAAAGGCAGGGATATTCTTGATGGAAACGTTCCACATATTCAGATCAAACAAAGCGAATTTTGCTCAGCAAACTTTTGTTGCTTAGCGCAATTCGTTAGCAACACCTAGTATTTTACCTAGGTTTTAGGAACCACGCGCCGGTATGCCCGCCGCCCGTAAGGCTCCATGGGCATCAGCGATACTGTAAGTACCGAAATGGAAGATCGACGCCGCGAGAACCGCGCTGGCATGGCCTTCCTTCACCCCGTCAACCAGATGCTGAAGATTGCCAACACCGCCACTGGCCACAACCGGAATGCCCACATTGTCAGCAATGGCCCGAGTTAATGCAAGGTCGTAACCTTTCTGGGTGCCGTCTCCATCCATCGATGTAACCAACAATTCGCCTGCCCCCAGAGCAGCCAGTTTCTTCGCATGTTCGATCGCATCAATGCCGGTCGCACGGCGGCCGCCATGAGTGAAGATTTCCCAGCCCTCCCCTGCACGGCGTGCATCGACAGATGCCACCACACATTGGTTGCCCATCTTTTCAGCGATATCTTTGACAACTTCGGGACGATCAACCGCGGCAGAATTCACCGCCACCTTGTCTGCCCCGGCCAATAGGAGCGCCCTTGCATCCTCGACCGAACGCACGCCCCCACCCACCGTCAGCGGCATGAAGCATACTTTCGCGGTTCGCTGCACGATGTCGAGCAGAGTGCCACGACCTTCATGAGTGGCGGAAATGTCGAGAAAGCACAGCTCATCCGCCCCAGCCTTGTCATAGGCCTGCGCCTGCTCAACCGGATCACCCGCATCTTTGAGATCAACGAAATTGACGCCCTTCACCACGCGGCCATCGGCCACATCAAGGCATGGAATGACGCGGACCCGAACTGTCATGCCCGTTCTGCCATTTGCAAAGCAGCCGCCAGATCGAGACGGCCATCATATAATGCACGGCCAGTAATGACGCCCTCGATGCCATCTTCTGCGTGAAGTGCGAGGAGTCTGATGTCGTCCAGCCCCTTTACTCCTCCACTCGCAATCACAGGCATGTTGGTCTGCCGAGCAAGTTCGACCGTTGCATCGATGTTGCAGCCTTTCAGCAATCCATCGCGGCCAATGTCGGTAAACAGGAGACTGGCAACACCGGCATCTTCAAAGCGGCGTGCCATATCGGCTGCGGGAATATCGGAAATCTTGGCCCAGCCTTCGGTTGCGACCATGCCATCGCGGGCATCAACAGCCACGACAATGCCATTTTCCCATTCACGCGCCATGTCTTTGACAAATTGCGGATCGGTCAGCGCTGCGCTGCCAATAACGATGCGGCTGACGCCTAGGTTGAACCAGCCTTCCACCGCTTCAGGCGAACGGATACCACCGCCCAATTGCACATGGCCAGGGAAGCTCTCCACAATGGCTTCAACCGCTTCGCGATTACGGCTTTCACCCGCAAAGGCACCATCAAGATCGACCACATGCAGATGCATAGAGCCTGCATCGGCGAACAATTGCGCTTGCGCTGCAGGGTTGTCACCATAGACAGTGGCGCGATCCATATCGCCTTCGGCCAGGCGAACCACCTGCCCCCCTTTGAGATCAATGGCGGGAAAGACGATCATGGCATCCACTCCAGAAAACGGCCAAGCAATGACAGGCCAAACGCCTGGCTCTTTTCGGGGTGGAATTGCACCCCAAGCATATTGTCACGTGCGATAGCAGCCACGAGGCCGCCGCCATGATCAGTCATGGCGGCAATATCCTGGCCACTTTCAGGTTCAAAATGATAGGAATGGAGAAAGTAAGCCTCCCCTCCCTCCAACAATTCAGCGCCATCATGGTGTGGCATGAGCGACACATCATTCCAGCCCATATGCGGCACCTTGATTGCAGGGTCGGTGCGTTCAATTGGCACTACATCCCCGGCAATCCAGCCAAGGCCTGGCGTTACACCGTGTTCCAGCCCGCGTGTCGCCAGCAATTGCATGCCCACGCAGATACCGAGGAACGGCACACCATCGCGCACCACGCGCTCAGTCAACGCCTCTTCCATACCCGGAATGGCGCGCAGGCCTTCCGCACAGGCCTTGAAAGAGCCAACACCCGGTAACACAATTCGCCGCGCACCGCGCACCAGATCAGGGTCCGCCGTTACCGCAACATGCTGTGCCCCGGCAGCAATCAGCGCATTATTAACCGAGTGAAGGTTTCCGGCCCCGTAATCAATGAGGGCGAGTGCTTCAGCCATAATGTTTCCTCAGCCCCCGAGTTGGCCCTTGGTGGAAGGAATTGCCCCTTGCTTGCGCGAGTCGGCCTCCACCGCCATGCGCATGGCACGGGCAAAGCCTTTAAAAATGGCTTCGCAGATATGATGGTTATTCTGACCATATAGCCGTTCGATATGCAGCGTGATGCCAGCCGTCTGCGAGATCGAATGGAACCAGTGATCGATCAACTCGGTATCGAGTTCACCCAGCTTTTCCTGTGTGAATTTTGCATTCCACACCAGATAGGGGCGGCCAGAAATATCAAGCGCCACGCGTGCCAGCGTCTCATCCATCGGTGAATAGGCAGTGCCATAACGGCCAATTCCGGCTTTATCACCCAGCGCCTGCGTAATCGCCTGACCCAGTGCCAGCGCGCTATCTTCAGTCGTATGGTGCTGGTCTACATGGAGATCACCGTTCACTTTGAGAGTGACGTCAATCAGAGAGTGCCGGGAAAACTGCTCGATCATATGATCGAGGAAACCGATCCCGGTCTCAATGTCATATTTTCCCGTGCCGTCGAGGTTGATCTCGACGAGGATGTCGGTTTCGCTGGTTGTGCGAGCTATTCTGGCAGTACGCATAATGTGGCCTATAGGGACGATACTGTGGGAATCAATCGCTCACAGCATCTGTTTACGCTTGACCGGGTCGCTCGTCATCGCCACTCATGCGCCCATGAGCGACAATACGCCAGACAGCCAGATCCCCTATGACGAGATCGTACAGGAAGCCCTGCGCGCCGTAGTTGGCCGCGTTCTGGGAGAAGTCCAGAAGAACGGCAGCCAGCTTCCCGGCAATCACCACTTCTATATTACTTTCAAGACGCAGGCTCCCGGCGTCTCGATCCCTCGGCATTTGCAGGAGCGTTTTCCTGATGAAATGACGATTGTTCTGCAGAACAAGTTCTGGGATCTGCTCGTCGATGACGATGGGTTCTCGGTTGGACTCAGCTTCAATCAGATACCCTCTGCCCTGACAGTCCCCTTCTCTGCGATCACCGCTTTTGTTGATCCTGCCGTCGACTTTGGCCTGCAATTTCAAGCAGAAGTGCCAGACGACACACTTGATCAACATGACGATGCCGAAAATGACGGATCGTATGACGGCGCGGAACAGGCAGACGGCCCAGACATTACTTCCGATGATGGCTCTAATGTCGTCACGGTCGATTTTGGCCGCAAGAAGTAACCAGACGTTCCTGCCCCGGATGCAGGCACGTCGCTGCAACGGGGCAAGGATCACATGGGGAAATCGCCAATTTCGCGCATAACAGCGCAAGGCAAAGCCGAACTGAAGAAGCGCAAACGCCCGATGGGTATGCGCAAACGGCTGGCGATGGATGGCTCCAACGAAAAAACGGTCCCCGGCCCCAGCACTAACCCTGCAACAAATATACTCATTGCAGATATAGCCACCCGCGCAGGTGCGCGCCTATTAAGGCTGGGAATTGAAAAAAATCTGCTCAAAACCCGTTACTCCAAGGAGGAGCGCCGGGCGATCATGGATGAACGCTCGCTAGGGGAAACCATTTCATCCGCCCTCATCGCGCGTATCGCGACTCGCTCCCTCCCAGGCATGCTGATTGTTGGTGGCGGCCTCACAGCCAAAGCTCTGCTCGACCGTTCACTCAGCCGCCGCAAAGCTTTGCGCGAGGGGGACAAGTCTTTGCTGGATGACAAGAAGAAGAGCTGATTGGCGTTACAGGGCTTGATTTTGGGCCATGTCATGCGCCAACAGCGCACATGGCCCATACAGAACCACACTATCGCAGAGGTTTGCTGCTGATCCTCTCCTCACCTTCGGGTGCAGGCAAGACGACAATCGCACGCAAGCTCCTTGAATCGCATCACAATCTGCAAATGTCAGTTTCTGTAACCACGCGAGAGATGCGGCCGGGAGAAGTGGACGGGAAAGACTATCACTTCGTTGACCGCGCCACATTCGATCAACTCGAAGAACAAGATGCCTTTCTCGAATATGCCGAAGTCTTCGGCAATTGTTACGGCACTCCGCGTTCCGACATTATGGAAGGTCTGGAAAAGGGCCGCGACTTTCTATTCGATGTGGACTGGCAGGGGGCACAGCAGCTCTATCAGCGCGCCGGGGCAGATGTGGTTCGTATCTTCCTCCTACCCCCCGCCATCGACATCTTAGAGAATCGCCTGCGCTCACGCGGGACCGATAGCGAAGACGTCATCACCAAGCGCATGGACCGTGCCCGTGCGGAAATCAGCCATTGGGATGGCTATGATTACGTGGTCATCAATGACGATATTGAAGCGTGCTTCGAAAAGGTTCGCACGATTCTCGATGCTGAGCGGATGCGTCGGTCCCGGCAGACCGGGCTGGTCAATTTTGTTCGCACACTGACCGCTCCGGATGCAGTTTAGCTTTTAGAAGTCAGTGCTCCAGCGAAAAGCGATACCTTTATCGGCGGGTAGGTTGGCATAATGACCAGGCTCATGCCGGTAATATACACTTGCTGCGGCATAGCCTCTCATAAAGGCACCGCGCCAAGCCATCTCTCCCATAATTTCACGCCCTTCAGGGGCCAGTGAGATTTCACGAATGCCATATACGGGGCTTAAAGTATCGTAATCATAGGATACTGGTAATTCCAGTTTCAGCCCGCCACTGCTAACCCTCAATGGCTGCGCAATGCGGAAGGCAAGCCGGTCATCACGACCGAAAACACCCCAACGCTCGATATCCATTGACCAAGCCTGACTCCGCAATTGCGAGCCCGCACTAACGGAATCACCGGCCGACGCTTTGCTCCAACCGTTGCGAATGGATGCACCAAAACGCCAATTGCGTGCAAAACTCCAAGCCGCTTCTGCATCAAGAAAGGCTGTATTGGTGCCCCTAATACCAAAGGAATCGTGGAATCTGCCGCCAAGAAACGTTCTTTCTTCCTGAAGCCATTCCGCGCCTACAGAGATTGTCCAATTATCAATCGCCCGATCTACCGCCAAACCCAAAGTTTGCGCCTTGCTGCGATCCTGATCACGGCCCCATATTCCGTTAACCTTCTCGCGCGAACGGCTCACCACATGGCCACTTTCTGCTTTCGCGGTCAAACCCCAGCCTTTGAATTGACGACGAAATGCAAAGGACATGTCCTTACGTTGCAATCCCGCTTCACCCGCATCTGCCGAAGTTGCAATCATAAAGGCTGGGCGGCTCTGCCCCTGCAATTGTGCAACCAGACCGTCGGCACCTTGAGCAAAAGCGAAGCCAAACTGTGTATTGGGTGAAATGCGGTATGCCACACGTGCGGCCAAAATCCGTGCCCGCTCAGCATCTTCATTCGGCAAACGCAGCGCCGCCAGCCGAGGCAATTCGCCATAAGCCCCTCGCGCATCAATTGTGAACGCGACAGACGCCACATCAGAAGACATTGCCGCTTGCCGCTGCTCGCCAACCAGTGCGCCATAGAGCCTTTCTGCGACCCCTGCCCCACGCAGATTACTACCCAATTCGACGTTATAAGCCCGCTGATACTTATCAAGTACTATGGCGCTTAATGATGTTGCCCCCAGAGCATCGCCCATCGCCGGTGAACCAACACCTACAATATCGGTGAGCGCCAGCGCCTGGCCGCTTCCAGCAAGGCTTGTGGTGCCAGCCGGCTCGAATGCTTTGGTGAGATTCAATATGCCTTCGCCATAGACATTATCGCGTCCTGTAGCGCCTGCATCTGTCGCTGATTCGATCAGGATTTCAGCAATCTGCCGTCCCGTGAGCGAAGGGAAAGCTTGTGCCAACAATGCTGCCGCCCCCGCAACTTGCGGCGCGGCAAAGCTTGTTCCGTTCAACAGGAACACACTCCCCAAAGACTGATAGATCGCACCATTTTCGTAGACGCAGCAGACATTCTCGCCTCGCGCCGTCAAAAAGTTTTCGCCATTAGCGCCGGCCTTATTGCTAAAGTCAGAAATTTGACCGTTTTCATCTACAGAACCGACAACCAGCACACCGCCAGCGGCGGCATTGTCAAGTGACGTTGCATAGCCTGAAGGTTGGGCCGCACCGTCATTGCCTGAAGCCACAACTACCAGAACACCGGAATTGACAGCATTTTGAACAGCACTGCGAAGAGCTGTACCTGCCGCCCCACCGCTGAGTGAAATGTTGATGACTTTAGCACCATTATTGGTGGCATAATTGACAGCCTCTGCGACTTTGCCGTCTTCAAAGGCACAACCACTGGACAGGCTCGCAGGCCCGCTTTCTGTGCAGCTTCCGGGACGGTCTGAACGGATCGCCATCACCGTGGCGTTCCACGCCATGCCCAAAATACCATAATCGTCTCGCGCTGCCGCCGCGATCATCGATACATGCGTGCCATGGCCATCCTCATCATTGAAACCTCGATTGGTCTGGTCCTGATAAATATCGACAGATTTGGAGGAAATGCGACCAGCGAATTCACGGCTATCAACATCAATCCCGCTATCGATGACTGCAACCGTCACCCCGGCTCCTGTAGCTCCAACGGACCATGCTGCCGGAGCGTTGTGCTGCCCAGGCCCATCGGAACGACGAAATTCTGCTGTGTCATAATTCACAGGGGCCGGTGATGGTGTGGGAGTTGGGCTGGGTGTTGGTGTTGGGCTGGGGGTAGGCGTTGGCGTGGGAGATGGAACTGGTGTTGGGCTTGGCGTCGGTGTGGGGGTAGGCGTTGGCCCAGGTGTAGGTGTCGGAGGAGGGACTGAAGTCGGCGGAGGGGTCGACGATATATCACCTCCACCACCGCCGCCACAAGCGGAAAGCAAAGTTACTGCGGCTATTGCCGCCCCTCCGTGGATGAGCTTCTTTTTGAGCATGATTACACCTGCGACCTTTATTATTTTTATTAACAATCACTTGAGACAGCATCTTAACGTGCGACTGCGACGAGATTACCTTTCACTTAAAAGGCAAACATAGCGTTAACGATAATCCAGCTCCATTACGCAATGGCCGCGAGAGGCATAAAACCAAGGTTCATTTGAGCTATGTTTTAGCTCACCGTTAGGCACTGCTCCGTCAGGGTAGTGACTTGCCGCAGGGAAGTGTTGCGGCTAGTCGCGCAGGCAATTGTGGATCAATCCAATAAAACGCGCCGGAGAATCGCATCATCATGTCTTCAGAACTACAAAGCTCAATCGAATCTGCTTGGGAACGCCGTGCAGAGATTACACCGGCCGACAAGAATGTTCACAAAATCGTCGAGGAGACTCTTACACTTCTCGATAGCGGTAAAGCGCGTGTCGCAGAGCCAGACGGAAATGGCGGATGGACCGTTAATCAGTGGCTAAAAAAAGCTGTTCTGCTGTCTTTTCGCCTGAACGACAATGTCGTGATGGGTTCTGCGGCAGACGATTCGACACCCGGCCCCTGGTTTGACAAAGTTCCAACCAAGTTTGCCGATTGGGACGATGCCCGCTTCCGTGAAGCTGGATTCCGCGCCGTTCCGGGCGCTGTAGTTCGCCGTGGCAGCCACGTTGCCAAGGGCGTTGTGTTGATGCCAAGCTTCACAAACATTGGCGCTTTCATCGATGAAGGCACTATGATCGACACTTGGGCAACCGTCGGCAGTTGCGCGCAGATCGGCAAAAATGTGCATATTTCCGGTGGCGCAGGAATCGGCGGCGTACTTGAACCGCTTCAGGCTGACCCGGTCATCATCGGTGACGGCGCCTTCATCGGTGCACGTTCGGAAGTGGCTGAGGGCGTCCGTATTGGCGAAGGCGCTGTGCTTTCCATGGGTGTCTATCTTGGGGCCTCAACCAAAATCGTCGATCGTAAAACCGGTGAAGTGCATATCGGTGAAGTCCCACCATATGCCGTGGTTGTCCCCGGCGCACTGCCAGGCAAGCCACTGGCAGATGGCACGCCTGGCCCGTCGCTCTATTGTGCGGTCATCGTCAAGACAGTGGATGCGCAAACGCGTTCCAAAACGGGCATCAATGAATTGCTCCGCGACTAAACTCTTTTCTTCGCCCCTTTTTACAGGCACACCCTAGTTCAATGCAGAGCTAATAATAGCCGCATAGAACTAGGGGAATGTCTGAAAATGGATCGTAATGGAGATGAAGTTCACGTCAGTACGGATGAAGCACGCGGCGGCTCAACGCCCAATGTAATGCGCTGGGTACTGATCATCAGCGTTGTGTTGGCAGTGGTGCTGCTATCAGCAAGCTGGATGCTTCCAGCGGCCACCGATGATGAAGATTCTCAAGGGCTGACTTCTGGCGCAATGATGTCACAGCCAAACGCTTCTACTGAGGCAAAGGCTATCGAATCAGGAGAAATTCCCAAATCAAAAGCCGCTACCGAAACGGAAAGCGTACTCTTCAATGATGATACGCCTAAGCCCGACCCGCTGGCAGAAAAAAAGCGTGATGATGACGGGTTGGATGTGATCGAGAATTAACCTCACACCCGCGCTTGAAACATTTTCTATGCCAGCGCGGGTGAGCTTTCTCCCGGCACCATTGCACTGCAAGTAAGTTCGCTCGTTGGAAATAAACGGGCCGCCTTCTGCAATGCCTTTCGCCTTTCATCACACTGGTCTATAGATCGCCCATGTCTTCCATACGCCCATGGCGCGATATTGAGCGCCGCAAGAGCCGCCAGATAATGGTCGGTAGAGTGCCTGTCGGCGGTGATGCGCCGATTACGGTGCAAACCATGACCAACACGCCGACGCCTGACGTCAAGGCGACCATTGATCAGATTCGCCGGTGTGAAGAAGCGGGCGCTGATATTATCCGCGTTTCCTGCCCGGATACGGACAGTACAGCAGCATTCCGGGAAATTGCGAGAGCAGCAGAAGTGCCGCTCGTGGCCGATATCCATTTCCATTATAAGCGCGCACTGGAAGCAGCCGATGCCGGTGCTGCCTGTCTCCGGATCAATCCCGGCAATATTGGTGGGAGCGACCGCGTTGCCGAAGTGGTCCGTGCTGCCAAAGCCAATGGCTGCGCGATCCGTATTGGCGTCAATGGCGGAAGCCTTGAACGTCACCTGCTGGAAAAATATGGCGAGCCTTGCCCGGAAGCCCTCGTCGAGAGTGCGATGGATCACATCAAACTTTTGCAGGATCATGATTTTCACGAATTTAAAGTCGCGGTAAAAGCCAGCGACGTATTTCTGGCCGTTGCCGCCTATATGGGTCTGGCAGAAGCTGTGGACTGCCCGCTTCATCTCGGCATTACTGAAGCAGGTGGCTTGATCGGCGGGACGGTTAAGAGTTCCATCGGCATGGGTAACCTGCTGTGGTCCGGCATTGGCGACACTTTGCGCGTTTCACTTTCGGCCGAGCCTGAACAGGAAGTTCGCGTCGGCTTTGAAATGCTCAAAGCCTTGGGGCTTCGCACACGCGGTGTCCGGGTTGTGTCCTGTCCATCATGTTCGCGGCAGGGTTTTGACGTCATCAAGACAGTCACCCTGCTTGAAGAACGCTTGCAACATATCAAGACCCCGCTCTCGCTTTCGATTTTGGGCTGCGTGGTCAATGGCCCCGGCGAAGCGCGTGAAACCGACATTGGAATCACCGGCGGCGGGAATGGCAAACACATGGTGTACCTGTCAGGCGTCACCGATCATCATGTGCAAAGCGATGATATGCTCGATCACATCGTAGAGCTTGTCGAAACCAAAGCCGCAGAGATCGAAGCTGCTACATCGGATGAAGGCAAAAGCGACCCTGTACCTGCCGGAATCGTTGCCTGAACAAACTTCAGCATTCTGGGACGCAAGGATTAATTGGGGCATATCCAGTCAAGCATCGGTTCAGCTATAGGCTGAGAAGGTGTTCAGCTTCGGCAAATGGTCGCCGGGCGATGGTATTTAACCCGATTACCACCTAGAAGAGTGAGTATGGTCGCACAGTTCAACAGGCGAAAATTTATCGGTGGTGCTGCACTTGCTGCTGGCACCATCGCTTTACCTCTTCGTGTCGCTGCGCAGGCCTCCCTGCTCGATGCTCGCGAAACCCGGATTATGGAAATCGCCAAGCGAGAAATCGAAAAGGCAGGCCCTGTCTTGTGGCGCCGGGACATCGCCGGAATTGCAGATTTTAGCGCACACTCTTCCCGCCCGCGTTTCCATTTCGCCAATCTTGAACAAGGAACGGTCCGCTCCTTCCTGGTGGCCCATGGTACCGGCTCTGACCCAGAACATGATGGCTACCTCAACACATTTTCCAATGTGGAAGGCTCCAACAGCACCAGCCGGGGCGCTTATGTGACTTGGGAATGGTATAAGGGCCGCTATGGCACTTCAATCAGGCTGGGCGGGCTGGATGATAGCAATTCCAACGCCCTCCCCCGTGCGATTGTCATGCATCCGGCAAGCTATGCCACGCCGGAACATGTTGCCCGTTGGGGGCGGCTTGGCCGCTCCAATGGATGCTTTGCCATGAGCCCGGACGATTTCCGTGAAGCTCTGTGGCATTTGTCTGGCGGCAGACTTCTGTTTGCCGATCAGCTCAATCTCGAAGGAGATGGCTCCGTACCGCCATCTCCCCCGATAGAAACCTGAGATCACCTGCCATTAGAGGCCGGGATCTTCGATCGGCACAACTTCTTCATCCGTCACCCGCGTCCGATTCCGTTCGCGCGGTTGGTCAAAACTAGCCAGCACGGGCGCATCGCGATCATAAATGTCATCGAAGGTGCGAAGCTTTCCGTCGATGTCGGTCGCCATGGTGAAATAGGTGATATAAACAGGCATCGTCTTTTTCAGCGCGACCTTCGTATATTCACCCGATTTTGAAATGGCCACCGCGTCATCTTTACTGACACCATCGCCCAAAATCGCCATCGTGATCGCCAGTTCCAGCGCCCGCTCCGTACGGATGCAACCATGGCTCAGCGCGCGCTGATCACGATTGAAATAATTCTTCGCCGGCGTGTCATGGAGGAAAATGGCATGTTCATTCGGCATGTCGAGCTTCATCATACCAAGCGAATTGCCCGGCCCCGGCTGCTGCACGACATTAATGAAGCCATTTTCGCTTTTCGTGGCCTTATACCCCGCATTGGCGGCCCATGTGGGGTTGTTGAGAACTTTTTGCCCCAGCCCCTCACCTTTCACAATGCTCTGCGGGACGGTCCAGGTGGGATTAAAGACAACGCCTTCCACCACTTCAGCCAGTTGCGGTGTGGCCGTTCGTCCAGGCTTTCCGACCACAGTTTTATAGGTTCGAATGATCTTGTTATTCACTGTCAGACGAAGCTGATATTCCGGAACATTGGTAATCAGATATTGCGTCCCAAGATCGCGCGGCAGCCAACGCCACCGGTCCATATTCGCGCGGATCAGTTTACGTTTCTTGGTTTCTGTCTTGGGCGTATTGGCCAGCGCCTGCTTGAGCACTGCATAATCGGGATGCGTCGGATTGAGAGATTTCAGAACTCCAGCCACATCATGTTGCTGGAGAGCTTCAGTCATCAAGTCACTGGTAGGGTAGAAGTCTGGATCAGAATCGATGACAAACCACTGTTTGCGATCTTCCATAGGGGTGCGACCATCGCGCAGATCTTCGACCAGCCATGTGAAGCTTTGACTGGCCACTTCGCTAAGGCTCAGCTCTTCACCAGTCGCATCCAGGTCAGACCAATCATCGACATTCTGACTAACATTGACCGTACCGTCTGCTAGCGCCTGACGAAGATCGTCAGGCCGATATTCTGCTGGATCAAGACCGTCCGCTCCGACCCCTTCAATAAAAGTCAGTAAAGCTTTTGCATCTTTCTTGCTCCATTCCTCAATCACCGGCTTTGGCTGTTCAAAGGTAATTCCGGGCACCGCCTGAATCACAGGATTAGACACAGTTGCAGGAGGCGCAGTCTGCGGAACCTGCCGGGTCAAATCCTCTTGCGCGACGGCAGAAACCGGAATCGACAGCGTTGCGACTGTCAGGAGTGAAAACTTTACAGAAAAATTCATTTATCAAATGCCCTGTTCACATTCAGGAGAGGCAGTGCTGGCAGAAAAGCGCTCCATTCCATTATGTCATACAATACGCTTCCTGATCTGCTTCTATATTCACTATCGGGGCTGACTGTCCGCTGAATCACCAGCGGCCGATGACCTTGCGTCGCTATCGATTCTCGCTTGCTGTACCTTCAGCGCCGTCCTCAGAAGAATCATTTTTACCTTCTGATTCAAGGGTTTTCGATGATTCCACTGTCGCAGAGTTCCAGATCAACCCAAGTCCACCTCCTGCAAATGCAGCCAGAATAAGCGCTAGCGCGATTGGGATGACATGGAGCGGCTCCTGTTTGCGTAGCCCGCCAATCTCCGCCCCACTGAGATTCATTTATGTCACCCCAACCCATTCACAGAAATGAAACCACGCGCCGCGCCGTGTGTTCCATGTAGTGAGCCCCTTGACCTTGCGCGTTTGAGCGCGCAACTGCCGGGACAAAATTCAAGCCCTTTCCCCGAGGGCGATCAGCGGCTTCATTCAGGAAGGATAGCGCATAGATGACTCAGGTCGGCAAAAACTCGCTTGATACGCGTAGCACCATGGAGGTGGGCGGCAAGTCCATCGCATATTATTCGCTCAAGAAAGCAGCGGAAAAAATCGGCGATGTCAGCCGTTTGCCTTTCTCCATGAAAGTGCTCCTCGAAAACCTGCTGCGGTTTGAAGATGATGGTTTCACCGTTTCGCGTGAAGATATCCAGGCTCTCGCAGATTGGCAGAAGAACCCCAAAACCGGCAACGAAATTCAATATCGCCCAGCCCGGGTTTTGCTTCAGGATTTCACCGGCGTGCCTTGCGTTGTCGATCTGGCCGCCATGCGCGATGCCATTTCCAAGCTTGGCGGCGACACGGCCAAGATCAACCCGCAGGTTCCTGTGAACCTTGTGATCGATCACTCGGTCATGGTGGACGAATTCGGCCACCCCAAGGCTTTCGAACACAATATGGAAATGGAATATGAGCGCAATGCAGAGCGCTATGACTTCCTGAAATGGGGCGCCAAGAGCCTTGAAAACTTCAAGGCTGTTCCTCCGGGCACAGGCATTTGCCATCAGGTGAACCTCGAGCACATCGCGCAGGGCATCTGGTCCAGCGAAGATGCCAATGGTGAAACCGTTGCCTATCCTGACACTTGCGTCGGTACGGATAGCCATACAACGATGGTTAATGGCCTCGGTGTTTTGGGCTGGGGCGTTGGCGGTATTGAAGCTGAAGCGGCCATGCTGGGTCAGCCAATTTCGATGCTGGTTCCCGAAGTCGTTGGCTTCAAGCTGACTGGCGAATTAGCTGAAGGCGTCACCGCAACCGATCTCGTGCTCACCTGCGTGCAAATGCTGCGCGAAGTTGGCGTGGTTGGCAGTTTCGTTGAATTCTATGGCCCTGGCGTTTCGGCACTCAGCCTTGCTGACCGTGCCACCA
Source organism: Altericroceibacterium indicum (assembly GCF_009828105.1). Lineage (GTDB taxonomy): Bacteria > Pseudomonadota > Alphaproteobacteria > Sphingomonadales > Sphingomonadaceae > Altericroceibacterium > Altericroceibacterium indicum. The sequence continues at coordinate 129,509 of NZ_WTYQ01000004.1, read as the reverse complement.
TCGCCAATATGGCACCGGAATATGGCGCGACTTGCGGCTTCTTCGGCATTGATGAAAAAACCATCGAATATCTGCGTCTCACCGGCCGCAGCGAAGACAGCATCGCTTTGGTGGAAGCCTATGCCAAGGAACAGGGCATGTGGTTCACACCAGACAATGAACCGGTCTTTACAAAAACCCTCGACCTCGACATGGCCAGTGTGGTGCCATCGCTCGCAGGCCCCAAGCGCCCGCAGGACAAGGTTATTCTGCCGGAAGTGGATGAGCTGTTCAATTCAGACCTCAAGACGCTTTACGGCAAGGACAAGCCCCAGCGCGTTGCTGTAGACGGCAAGAGCCATGATGTAGGTGATGGCGATGTTGTGATCGCAGCTATCACTTCTTGCACAAACACATCCAACCCTGACGTTCTCATTGCTGCCGGGCTCGTGGCCAAAAAGGCGCATGAAAAGGGCCTGATGCCAAAGCCATGGGTCAAGACATCGCTTGCGCCCGGCTCCAAGGTTGTGACTGACTACCTCATCAAGTCCGGCCTGCAAGACGATCTGAACGCCATCGGCTTCGATCTGGTAGGCTATGGCTGCACGACCTGCATCGGTAACTCCGGCCCGCTTGCTGAACCGATCAGTCAGGCAATCAACAATAACGACATCGTTGCGGCGTCTGTTTTGTCGGGCAACCGCAACTTTGAAGGCCGGGTATCGCCAGACGTTCGCGCCAACTTTCTCGCATCGCCGCCGCTTGTCGTCGCCTATGCGCTAAAGGGTACGGTGACAGAAGACATCACCACTACCCCGATCGGTCAGGACAAGGAAGGCAAGGACGTTTTCCTCAAGGACATCTGGCCTACGAACCTCGAAGTGAACGATCTGCGTAACAGCTCGATCAATCGCAGCATGTTCGAAAGCCGTTATGCTGACGTCTATAAGGGCGATGAACATTGGCAGGCCATCAATGTTACCGGGTCTGACACCTATCAGTGGCAGGCTGGCTCTACCTACGTAGCCAACCCGCCTTACTTTGAAGGCATGGGCATGACGCCAGCCGCCATCGAAGATATTGAAGGTGCTAAGCCGCTCGCAATTTTGGGCGATTCGGTCACCACCGACCACATTTCGCCTGCCGGTTCGATCAAGGAAGATTCGCCCGCTGGCCGTTACCTTCTCGAACACGGTGTCGAAAAGAAGGACTTCAACTCCTACGGCTCACGCCGCGGCAACCATGAAGTGATGATGCGCGGCACCTTCGCCAACATTCGTATCAAGAACGAAATGGTCCCCGGCGTCGAAGGTGGCTTCACCCAGTATAAGGGCGAAACCATGGCGATTTACGACGCTGCTATGAAGCATAAAGCTGATGGCAATCCACTCGTCGTTATCGCTGGTAAGGAATATGGCACAGGTTCCAGCCGTGACTGGGCTGCCAAAGGTACCATCCTACTGGGCGTGCGCGCAGTCATCACCGAAAGCTACGAGCGTATTCACCGATCCAACCTCGTCGGTATGGGTGTTCTTCCACTGCAATTCGCAGCTGGTGACACACGCGAAACGCTGGGCCTGACAGGTGACGATCAGTTTACCATCAAGGGCCTTGCAACGCTGACCCCGTCACAGGATGTCGAAGTTGAAGTTACCCGCGCCAATGGTGAGACCTTCAGCTTCACTGCCAAGTGCCGGATCGATACGGCCAACGAAATGGAATATTACCGCAATGGCGGTATCCTCCAATATGTGCTCCGCAACCTCGCTGCCTGAGGCCTGCTGAAAACATGCTAAAAGTTGAGGGCTCTGCCGAAAGGTAGAGCCCTTTTCTTTGAGCATCCGGCACGAGCAACGAAGATGCAGACAAAGAAAAGGCGACCTCTTTCGAGGCCGCCTTGCATCACCTGAGGGAAGTGATTTGTTGTATCGCGACTAAAATTACGCGGAAACCTGTTGCTGCTCAGGCACCTTACGTCGGCGCGCAAAAATGAGTGCCGCACCGGCACCAAATAGCAACATAACAGGAGGAGCGGGTACAGGCGTACCGGGATCGCCAGGATCACCGGATGTCGTTGAGCCCGAAGAGCCGCCCGACGATGTGCTGGTGCTAGATGATGAACTGCTGCTGGAGCTTGAAGAAGAACTACTACTGGAGCTGCTCGAACTGCTGGAGCTGGAAGATGTAGAGCTACTCGTGCTGGTCGAAGTGCTCACGCCTCCAGTTGAAGTAGAAACACCACCAGTGGACGTTGATACGCCACCGGTGGACGTTGATACGCCACCGGTTGATGTTGATACACCACCGGTCGAGGTGGAAACACCGCCAGTAGAGGTCGAGACACCGCTGGAACTTGATGTCGAAGTAGAGACGCCGCCTGTAGTGGTCGATGTCACAACAACATTACCGCCGCTTGAGCCACTGCTACCGAAATAACCACCGAAAAACCCGCCAGAAGATCCGGTATAGCCACCACTGCTACTGGAGCCACCTATGACTGCTGGAATGCCGCCACTTGAGCTGGTGATAGCCGGTTGCGGAGGCAGAGGCGGCAATGGAATGACTTCCGGCCTGCGGGCAATCGCACGCCGAATCCGCGGTTCTTCAGGCAAAGCAGGAACGATACGCGGGGGAACCGCACGCCTTGCACGTTTCACAGTCTTGTTCGGGGCACGCATGCTCTTGGCTGATTTGAGATGTTTGGTTGAAGTCAGCGTGGCCGCTTGAGGTTCTGCAACATGTACAGCCCCACCGCCAATCAAAGCGCCACCTGCCGCAACAGCAGCCAGTTTTGCTAGGGCCATACGTACAGACATTCGACTATCTCACTCCCCAAGTGCAAACTGCAGATGCAATCAGGCACTTAACATCGCAAGATCGTCCATTCCGTGATCAATGCAACGCCGTTAACCAATTCGACTTTACAAAATAATAGCAAAATTCCATCTTCACATAGGTTTACGGCCACCTGTCCCAGTCCGGCACTAATATGGAAAGAATCAATTAACCTTATCAGGTCATCAAACTAGTTAAAATCTCAGTTTCCCGGGGTATCAAACAAGCTGACCTGTTCTCCGCTTGGTGGGGTCAGCCCGATGTGTCGCCACCCTCTGTCATTCAGGCACCGCCCACGTGCTGTGCGAGCAACCAAGCCGAGTTGAATAAGAAAAGGTTCAACAACATCCTCGACCGTATCGCGCGGTTCAGCAAGGCCAGCAGCCAGCGTTTCCACCCCCACTGGCCCGCCTTTGTAAATATCGGCGATCATCATCAGATAGCGCCTATCCATGGCATCAAGGCCCAGCCCGTCCACTTCCAGCCGGTTGAGTGCATGGTCGGCAATCTCTGCGGTCACCTTTTTTCCACCCGCTACATGGGCAAAGTCTCTCACCCGGCGTAGCAATCGGCCTGCGACGCGCGGCGTGCCTCGGGCGCGGCGGGCGATTTCCCGAGCGCCTGCATCATCAATCTGCATCCCCAGCAGCCGCGCACCGCGCGTCACCACCAGTGTCAGTTCGTCTTCTGTATAAAAGATCAGCCGCACGGGAATACCGAATCGGTCACGCAGAGGCGTGGTCAGCAGGCCTTGCCGCGTAGTCGCGCCGATCAGTGTGAATGGCGGCAAATCGATCCGGACCGAACGGGCAGATGGCCCCTCCCCGATAATCAGATCGAGCGCGCGATCCTCCATCGCGGGGTAAAGCACTTCTTCAACCACGGGGTTGAGGCGATGAATTTCATCAATGAACAATACATCGCCGGATTCAAGATTAGTCAGCAAAGCGGCCAGGTCGCCAGCCTTAGCGATGACCGGGCCAGAGGTGGCGCGAAAGCCAACACCCAGTTCCTTGGCAACAATCTGTGCAAGCGTCGTCTTACCAAGGCCAGGAGGACCAAAAAACAATGTGTGGTCCATCGCTTCACCGCGCGAACGGGCGCTTTCGATAAACACTTGCAGATTGCCGCGTGCCGCTTCCTGCCCGATAAATTCGCGCAGGCTTTTTGGACGCAGTGCAGCATCCTGATCTTCCGGCTGCCGTTCTGATGTGAGGTTTACCCTGTCAGTCATCCAGCAGCTTTCTTCAATGCCAGACGGACAAGCGCGTTCAGATCAGCCCCCTCACCGAGATCGGCTTGTGCCTTGGCCACGGCATTTGCGGCAATGGCAGGCTTGAAGCCAAGATTCTGCAAAGCAGACACGGCATCTGCGCTTACGCCACTTGTTGGAGACATGCCGCCGCTGGGAAGTGTTACCCCGGAAACGGTCGGCAATGCGCCAGCCTTATCCTTCAATTCATTCACGATCCTGGTGGCAAGCTTCGGCCCGACACCATTCGCCCGCGCAATTTGAGCCGCATCCTGATTGGCGCAAGCGGTCTGTAATTCTTCTGTCGACAAGGCAGAGAGAATCGCCAGTGCGACCTTGCTCCCCACCCCTTGAACATTGGTGAGCAACTTGAACCAGTCCCGCTCAGCGGCGCTGCCAAAACCGATCAGGCGCATATCAGTCTCGCTCACCTGAAGATGCGTAAAAACCGTGCAGGCTTCGCCCTTCTCACCCAGTGCAGATAATGTTCGGTTCGAGCAATGGACCAGATAGCCAACACCCTGAACGTCTATCACCGCCCAATCGATACCGGTATCGTCCAGCCGCCCTTTCAGCTTCGCAATCATGTTTTGTTCCTGCCTGATTGCTTGCCTTTTGGCCAGTGCAATATGGACACAGCTCCACTCTTGCAGCATGAGCAGCTTCCATGAGCATGAACTCCTTTGGCCGCATTTTTCGATTCACCACCTGGGGCGAAAGCCACGGGCCAGCCATTGGCGCTGTGGTGGATGGGTGCCCCCCGGGCCTTGCGATCAGTGAAGAAGCTCTCCAGCCCTTTCTCGATGCCAGAAAGCCGGGCCAGAACAAGTTCACCACGCAAAGGCGCGAAGCCGATCTGGTCAAAATCCTGAGCGGCGTATTCGAAGGCAAAACCACCGGAACACCGATCAGCCTGATGATCGAAAACACCGATCAGCGCTCAAAGGACTATTCCGAAGTCGCCAAAGCATATCGCCCTGGGCATGCTGATTACGCCTATGACGCCAAATATGGCTTTCGAGATTATCGTGGTGGCGGGCGCAGTTCTGCCCGTGAAACTGCATCACGTGTGGCCGCTGGCGCCGTGGCACGGCTCGTTATTCCAGAAGTCACGATCATGGCCTATGTTTCGGAGATTGGCGGTGACGCTATCGATCCGGCCAATTTCGACGCTGGCGAGATCGCCAATAATCCATTCTTTTGCCCTGATGCAGCCGCTGCCCGGCGCTGGGAAGCGCTCGTCGACAATGCCCGCAAGGATGGCTCCTCTTTGGGCGCAGTGGTGGAATGCGTTGCCACGGGCGTTCCTGCTGGGTGGGGTGCGCCGCTTTATGCCAAACTGGACGCTGATCTGGCAGCGGGCATGATGGGCATCAATGCGGTCAAGGGTGTTGAAATCGGTGAAGGCTTCAATGCAGCGCGCTTGCGCGGCGAAGAAAATGCCGACCCGATGCGACCCGGCGCTGATGGCACGGAATTTCTCGCCAACCATGCAGGCGGTATTGCAGGCGGTATCTCCACCGGACAGCCAGTTGTGGTGCGAATCGCCTTCAAGCCAACCAGTTCGATTCTGATTCCACAACCCACTATTACCCGCTCAGGCGAAGCGACTGAGCTGGCCACCAAAGGCCGGCATGACCCTTGTGTTGGCATTCGCGGCGTTCCGGTCGTGGAAGCAATGATGGCCCTTGTACTGGCAGACCATAAAATGCTCCACCGCGCACAATGCAGTTAAACATTCCAACGCTGCGATTTACCAGCATTTTGCACCCGTTTCCTGAGCTTTTCCCAGCTTCTCAGGCGCTTGCGACTGTCATCAAGCTGTAATCGGTGATTTCGATCAAAATCGACTGATTGATTTACTCAATCAAACCAATCGATACTCCTCATTGGCAGGAACCATGCACCTGCCCTATCTGTTGCTCAGACGAGTTCAATACCAAACGGAGCATTATAGATGGGTATCATCGGAAGCACGATTAAGCCGTTCAAAGCCACTGCATATCAGGTTGGCAAAGATTTCTTCGACGTTACTGACGAAGACGTGAAGGGCAAATGGTCCATCTTCTTTTTCTATCCTGCCGATTTCACCTTTGTCTGCCCGACAGAGCTCGAAGATATGGCTGAGCAATATGAAACGCTCAAGGGTATGGACGTCGAAGTTTACAGCATCTCCACCGACACGCATTTCAGCCACAAGGCATGGCATGACACATCGGACAAGATCTCCAAGATCCAGTTCCCGATGCTTGGCGACCAGCTTCACACCATTTCGAACAATTTCGGCGTTCTGCGTGAAGAAATGGGTCTCGCTGACCGCGCAACTTTCCTGGTCGATCCAGAAGGTGTGATCCAGGTGATGGAAATCACCAGCGAAGGCGTTGGTCGTAACGCCAAGGAACTGGTCCGCAAGGTGAAGGCTGCGCAATATATCCGCGCCAATCCTGGTCAGGTCTGCCCAGCCAAATGGGAAGAAGGCAGCGACACGCTTGCCCCTTCGCTTGACCTCGTTGGCAAGATCTAAGCCCCGTTTAACCCGCCCTTAGCGGGTCGCAGGACGGCTCGGGGCACCCCCTTTGCCCCGGGCCGTTTTTGTTTCTAAATTCAAGGAATTTGCCATGCTCGACGCCAATATGAAGCAACAGCTCCAGCAATATCTCGGTAATCTGCGCGAGCCGATCGAGCTCGTCGCCTCACTTGGCGACGATGCGAAATCGGCTGAAACCCGCGAATTACTGAACGAAATTGCCGAGTTGAATGACAAGGTCACCGCCCGGTTTGATGGCGATGATGCCCGCAAGCCCAGCTTTCTGATCCGCCGCGCGTCAGACCATGACGCTGCTGTGCGCTTTGCTGGCTTGCCACTGGGTCATGAATTTACCTCACTGGTTCTCGCTCTCCTATGGGCTGGCGGACATCCACCGAAAGTCCCGGACGAGGTGATTGAGCAGATCCGCGCGCTGGAGGGTTCCTATGATTTTGAGATGTATTTCTCACTTTCATGCCAGAACTGCCCCGATGTTGTGCAGGCCCTCACGCTGATGGCGCTGAACAACAAGGAGGTAACAGCAACCCTGATTGAAGGCGGTGCTTTCCAGGAGGAAGTGGAAAGCCGCAAGGTGATGGCTGTGCCCGCTGTCTTCATGAATGGCGCCAGCTTCGCCAATGGCCGGATGAATGCCGAAGAAATTATCGCCAAGCTCGACAGCAATGCGGGCGCTCGTGCGGCTGAAAAATTGAACGGCAAAGCGCCCGTTGAAGTGCTGATTGTTGGCGGTGGGCCAGCCGGTGCGGGCGCGGCGATCTATACAGCGCGCAAGGGGTTTTCGACCACAATTGCAGCGCAGCGTTTTGGCGGGCAGGTTCTGGACACTATGGCGATCGAAAATCTGATCTCCGTACCCTATACCGAAGGCCCCAAACTGGCTGCGGCACTGGAAGCCCATGTGGGCGAATATGACATTGACGTGATCAACCTCCAAACTGCCGAAAAGCTCATTCCGGCTTCTAAAACAGGCGGTTATCATGAAGTCGTGTTCGAAAATGGCGGCACGCTCAAGGCCCGTAGCGTGATCCTCACCACCGGTGCACGCTGGCGCCAACTGGGTGTTCCTGGCGAAGCCGAATATGCCAATAAGGGCGTCGCTTATTGCCCGCATTGCGATGGCCCATTGTATAAAGGCAAGCGTGTTGCGGTGATTGGCGGCGGCAATTCCGGTGTTGAAGCGGCAATCGATCTCGCAAACATCGTGGCGCATGTCACGGTGATCGAATTTGGCGACGAATTGCGCGCTGATGAGGTGCTTCAAAAGAAGCTGCGGTCAATGAAGAATGTCGATGTCTTCACCTCTGCGGCGACGACGGAAATTACCGGCGACGGCGAGAAGGTTAACGGTCTGGTTTATAAGGACCGCAACACCAATGAGCTGAAAACCGTTGATCTTGAAGGTGTTTTTGTTCAGATCGGCCTTGTCCCCAACACCGAATGGCTGCGCGATTCCGGGATCGATCTCACCAAATTTGGCGAGATTGAAATCGATCATAAGGCTGCAACCAATATTCCGGGCATCTTTGCCGCAGGTGACGCGACCACGGTTCCTTACAAGCAGATCGTGATTGCGATGGGCGAAGGGGCCAAGGCTGGCTTGTCGGCATTCGACTTCCTGATCCGCAATGAAGCGCCTGAAGACATCGCGCAGGCGGCCCAGAAGGCTGCCAGAGAAGCACTGAGCGTGGCCTGAAGGCACCCAAAAGGAACCTAAGATGATCTGAAGGCGGCCTAACGCCGCCTTCGCAGGATGACATAAAGCGCACCGGAGCCACCATGGCGCCGGTGCGCATTTCGTATGGCAGCAATGTCGGAGGCATGGGTCCCTGATGCCAGCCAATCGAGAATTTTTGCCCGGATTGCTCCGCGACGATCAGCGCGGTCGGCCGCTTCTGCATTGCGGGGCTTGCCGGTGACGACGAGCACCACCCGCGCGCCCATCGCTTTTGCTTGTGCAAGCCCCCATTCGAGACGCTGATGCGCTGCATCGAGAGTATGACCATGAAGGTCGAGCGTGAAATCGGGAGCAACGCCGGTGCGGGACAATTTCTTTTCCCAAGTCGAATCCAACCCTTCCCCGAATTTGGGTGGCGGTGGGCTGACGACTTTGACTGCCGGTGTGGATGATTTCCTGGGCTGGAAATCTTGCCCCGGAGCAGGTGGCCATATTGGCCGGGAGGCTGGCGCGGTTTGGCTCTTTACCGGCCGCGTCGGGCTGGTGGCTTTGGGCATGGCAACCGCTTTGCCTTTAGGCGGCGCAGCACGGTGCATGGGCTCAACGCTGGCCGTGACACGCGCCCACAGCGCTGCTTCCTCTTCGCTCAGGCCGCGCGGTGGTTTCATCGGGCTTGCAATTTGGCCAGTGTTCCCACGGGCACAAGCACCAGAGCTTCACCCCGCGCGCTCATCCCGCCGGCGATTTCCCGCGCATAATCACCTGCTCCCCAGAAGGAATCGAGCCGGTTTGGCCCCTTGATCGCACCGCCTGTATCCTGAGCAATCCACAGGTGATTGACTTCTTTCCGGTCGGTCTTGAGGAAAACCGGCGCGCCCAATGGCACATATTTCGGGTCTGCTGCGACAGAAGCCTGCGGGCGAACCGGGACACCAAGTGCACCGAGCGGGCCATCGCCCGTCAATTCGCGAAAGAAAACCCAACTGGCATTCATCCGCATCAGCGCATCGCCTTCACGCGGGTGTTCGCGTAAATATTGCATGATGCCCTGCATGGAGGCGGGATATTGGCCCGGACCCGTGCCAAACAACCCTCTCTCACGCATCACCGAACCGATACCAGTATAGGGCCAGCCATTCTGCCCGGCATAGCCGATGCGAATGATCGCGCCATCCGGTGTCCGAATGCGGCCCGAACCTTGAATCTGGAGGAAGAAAAATTCAACCGGGTCGGCCACCCAAGCGATTTCCAACCCGCGATTGGCCAAAGCCCCATCTTCAATTTCGGCGCGCGTATAATAGGGGACGACTTTCCCGCTCTCATCAATCCGCGCCAGCGGCGGCCGCCCGACCCGTTCGCTCTGCGGAACGTCGTCACTCCAACGCCGTACAAGATCATCTGGCAGAGCATAGACGGGCACATCAAAACCCGGCTGGCGCTGTCGGACACCCGCTATTTCCGGCTCGTAATAGCCAGTAACATAGGCTGCGCCATCATAGACGCGGACAGTTTCAAAATAGGTCTGGAAGAACCCCACAGCACCGTCTGGCGAAACAGATGGGGCCGCATCACAGGCAGGTTGCCAGTCAGCAGCTTGGGTCAGACCACTGGCATCCTGCCGGCGCAAAAGCACCGGGCAGCTCTCAACAAAAGACCGCAATGCGCTTGCGGCCTTTTCTTTCGTCAGTTTGAGAGAAGCAATCGGCGGCCCTGCCGCCACACCAGCCTCAACCGCAGTAGGCGGGATAGGTGGCTTGGGCGGCACCTGCTGTGAGGGTGGGACCACTTGCCCGCACCCAAAGAGAAACAGCGCACCTGCAAGAGTGGCCAGACAGCCTTTTACGCCTCCGGCCCTCATGCGAATCAGCCTTCGTCAGTTTCAACCAATTGCCAGTCCGGGCCAGCAGAGTTGAGATTGCGAGCGAAGGTCCAGATGTCACGGCTTTCAATCGCATCATCAAGCGAACCGGCGACAACCACGCCATCCTTGTCCCGCGTGACGGTTGAAATATCCGCCACAAAGCGAACAGCGATTCGCGCAGTGCGACCATCAAGTTCGGCGGCATCAACGCTTGTGTCTTCAATCCGCACCAGGCGGTTTTCCAGTGTTTCACCAGCGGCTTCACGTGCTTCAATCGCAGCGACGAAGCTATCATAAACATCGTCGTCGCAAAGCTGGCGAAGGTCATCACGGTCTCCGCGCCAGAAAGCTTCAAGCACCATCCCATAAGCGGCCTTGGCACCGCTCATGAAGGCGAGAAGATCAAAACTGCGATCTGCCGCAGAAATCTCGCGCAAGCCCTTCTCAATCGCGGGCGGGAAACCAATAATGTCGCTTCCCATTCCCTGATCCGTCTTGACCGGTGTATCAGGGGCAGAAACAGGGCGCGCAACATTGCTCCCGCTTTTACCCTCAAACCGGGTCGGGATCGATTCTTCTTCGTGCTCGGCCCTTCGTCCCAAAACGGAATAAAGGCGCAAGCCCAGAAACGCTGCGATCATTGCGAGGATGACGATTTCGACGATCACGTGACTTCCCGAATATCCTGGCCGACACATCACTGATGATGTGCCGCTCACTTTTTTAGGCGATCAGACAGATACGCCTCTTTCAATTCTTCATTGGTGCCTGAAATAGGCGTTAATTACAAATCAACAACGCCTGAGGAGCCAATTTGAGCCGAAAAATCCTGCTCATACGCTCAATTACATGATTTTTGTCACCAAACCCCTACCGGCGAGTGGACAATCACCGCAATCAACAGGCCGGTTGCAGGCTCAGCTCGCACCCCTCTACCCATTTTGGGCCGTTGCGGCGCGCGGGGCACAATGCTACTCGCGCGACCAATCCTGTTTTTCGCACACATTTGAAAGTATTTCATCATGGCCGACGAAGGCGACGTTCTTTCCGATCTCAACACAGGCGCTGCAAATGGTGCAGACAATCAGCCGATCGCTGGCCTGATTTCACAATATGTGAAGGACCTTTCGGTCGAAAACCCGAATGCTCCGGAAAGCTTCCAGTGGCAGGACCAGCCGGAACTGGACGTGCAATTCAACATTGGCGCCAAGAAGATCAATGACGAAATCACCGAAGTCGAGCTGAAGATTTCCGTTACAGCCAAGGCACAGGCTGGCACCGCCTATCTGATCGAACTGTCCTATTGCGGCCTCGTCGGGATGCGCAACATGGTGGACGAGCAAGTGCACGCCTTCACCTATGCTGAAGCACCGCGCATTCTGTTCCCCTTCGCCCGCCGCGTGATTGCTGACGCTGTGCGTGATGCTGGCTATGCGCCGCTGCTGCTCGACCCGATCGATTTTCAGGGTCTCTACATTCAGCAGCTTCAGGCCCGTCAGCAGGAAGGTGCAAACCCCTTCGCCGCTGGGAACGCCTGATTTTACAGGCTTGATTGATTTCGGGCCTGATAGAATTTCGAGGCCGATTTATTTTCAGGCCTGATTGCAGCTCCGGGCGGACAGGTTCATATCGCGCTTTCCTTTCAATGTGTGATGTGAGCCTGACCGCCCGTGAGCCTTGTTAAAAACGTCGGAACGATAGGCGGGCTGACAGCTTTCAGCCGAATCTTCGGCTTCGCACGTGACATATTGCTAGCCCGCGTTCTGGGTGCCGGCCTTGCCGCTGATGCCTTTCAGCTAGCCTTTATTCTTCCCAACACATTCCGCCGTCTCTTTGCTGAAGGGGCCTTCTCGGTCGCCTTTGTGCCGATGTATACCCGCGCCCTTGCCAGTGACGGCGGGGAAGCGGCAGCTGAGAAATTCGCCAATGACGTGCTGGCCGTGTTTATCTGGGTGTTGCTGGGCTTTTCAGCGATTGCGATGATCGCGATGCCGGGCATTGTCTGGCTGCTGGCGTCTGAATTCAAGGACATTCCCGGCAAATTCGAATTGTCGGTCACGCTGGCGCAGATCACCTTTCCTTATCTGATGCTGGTCAGTCTGGTGGCGATGCTGTCGGGCGTGCTCAATGCACGCTCACGCTTTGCGCCGGGGGCCTTTGTGCCGGTGCTGCTCAATGTAGTTCTGATCAGCGGGATCGCGATTGGCTGGACCTTGCGCAACAATGGCGGGAATGACGTCACCGTTGCCTATGTCATGGCGATGGCCGTCACCGCGTCCGGCGTTGCGCAGCTGGCCTATATGGTCTGGGCGACCCGCAAAGCGGGTGTAAAACTGAAGTTCCATGTCCCCAAATTCACGCCTGAAGTGAAGCGTCTGGTGATCCTTATCGTGCCCGCTACTTTTGGGGCGGGCGTTTATCAGGTGAGCCAGTTCGTTGATACTTTCTTCGCCACATCGCTGAAGCAAGGCTCTCTGACCCTGCTGAAATATGCAGACCGGCTGAACCAGATGCCGCTCGGCATTGTCGGCATTGCACTGGGCACGGCGATACTGCCCATGCTGTCGCGCCATATTCAGGCTGATGACAATGTGCAGGCACAGCGCTTGCAGAACAATGCGGTGGAAATCGGCCTGCTGCTGACCTTGCCAGCCGCAGCGGCCCTTGCGGTATGTGCACCGGCCTTTGTCACCGCTTTCTTCGTCGGCGGCAAGATGACCGTGGGTGATGGCGCAGTGATGTCCAGCATCGTCATGGCGCTGGTGGCGGGGCTACCTTCTTATGTGTTGGTCAAAGTGTTCCAGCCAGCTTTCTTCAGCCGCGAAGATACGCGCACGCCGGTATGGATCGCCATGGCCGCACTGATCATCAATATCGCCATCAATTTCTACGTGGTGCCGCGCTATGGCATTGTGGGCCTTGCTGCGGCGACAGCCTTCACCTCCACGCTTAATGTGGCGATGCTCTACACGATCCTACACCGCCGGGGCTGGTATAATGCGAGCCCGCGCCTGCTGGGTAAAATTGTCCGCCAACTGATCGCCACGGCCGCCATGGCAGCGGTGCTTTATGCACTGATGCCGCTGATGGTGGCGCGTTATGGCGGCAATGTGATCGAACGTGTCTGGTCGCTCGGCCTGTTGGTTGGTGCCGGTATGGTGACCTTCTTCGTCATTGCTTATGCGGTCGGCGCACTCGACAAGGACCTTCTTAGCCAGCTACGGCGGCGTAAGCCCGCTGCTCCCAAAGAACAGCCGGGCGATTCCGAATAGTCATTAAGGTATATTTCAATGCGTGTCGTTTCCGGTATTCAGCCCACAGGTTCCCTCCATCTTGGTAACTATCTGGGCGCTATCCGGAACTGGGTAGCGATGCAGGATTCGCTGGAAGAGGGGGCGGAATGCCTTTTCTTTCTGGCCGATCTGCACGCCATTTCGATGCCGCATAATCCAGCCGAGCTTCATGCCGCGACGCTGGAAATGACCGCAGCGCTGGTCGCTTGTGGTATCGATCCTGCCCGTTCCATTCTGTTCAATCAGGCCCAGGTTCCAGCGCATTCGGAACTCCAGTGGCTGCTGAATGGAACGGCGCGCATGGGTTGGCTCAACCGGATGACGCAGTTCAAGGACAAGTCCGGCAAGAACCGCGAAGGTGCCAGCGTCGCCTTGTTCACCTATCCGGTGCTGCAGGCCGCTGACGTGTTGCTCTATCAGGCAACCCATGTTCCTGTGGGTGAAGATCAGAAGCAGCATCTCGAACTGGCCCGCGATGTGGCGCAGAAGTTCAATAATGATTTCGGCAATGGTGAAGAAATCTTCACCCTGCCCGAACCCATTATCCCGCCCGGCGCAGCGCGGATCATGTCCCTGCGCGATGGCACCAAGAAGATGAGCAAGTCGGACCCGTCCGATATGAGCCGCATCAACCTGTCTGACGATATCGAAACGATCTCCAAGAAGGTGAAGAAGGCCAAGACCGATCCTGAGCCCTTGCCTTCAGAAGAAGCAGGGCTGGAAGATCGCGCCGAAGCGCGCAATCTGGTGACCATCTTTGCCACACTGTCCGGCAAATCGGTGCCCGATGTTCTGGCAGAATATGGCGGTCAGGGCTTTGGTCAGTTCAAACCGGCTTTGGCTGATCTGATGGTCGAATCGCTCAGGCCCATCGTGACCAAATTCGTTGAATTGAAGCAGGATCGTGAGGCATTGGACGCCATTCTGGCGCGCGGCGCTTTGAAAGCGCGTGAAATTGGCGTGCCAACACTGGATGCAGCCTATAACGCACTGGGACTGGTTAGAGGGCGATAAATGCTTTATTAACAACGGCTTGAATGCAAAGTCTTTTGGCAGAAGCGTTCAAGGTCCGTTCAGACCGTCTCACTTATATATCACCTCATCCTTGAAGTGATATATGCGGTAGACGAGCTGCCATTGGGCGACTGCCTCCGCGGAAGGAAACGTAAGATGATGTTCAAAAAAGGAAATATCGGACGGAGCCTGAAAATGGCATCCATTCCGCTCCTGCTCGCCAGCCTTGCGGCTTGTGCATCGCCCTTCCAGGCCAATGTCTCCCGCTTTCAGAGCCAGCTTCCAGCCCCTGAAGGCCAGACCTTTGCGGTGGTGGCAGAAGATCCAAGCATGTCTGGCGGCCTCGAATTTTCGATGTATGCCAAATATGTCGATCAGCAGATGGAACGGCTTGGCTACACCCCGGCGCGCCCGGACAACGCCAATCTGATCGTGCGCTTCGATTATGGCGTGGACAATGGGCGTGAACGCATTCGTTCTACCGGCACCGGTGGCGATCCGTTCTGGAACCCATGGTATGGTTATGGCTATGGCCGCTTTGGCGGATATGGCTATTACCCGCGCCGTGCGTGGAGCTATGGCTGGTATGATCCATTCTTCGATAATGGCGGCGTCACCAGCTATACGGTTTACAATAGCGACGTTGAAATGAAGATTGATCGGGCTTCCGATGGCAAGCGTCTGTTTGAAGGCCGTGCGGAAGCCGTTTCAACCTCTGACAGGCTCCAATATCTGGTGCCCAATCTGGTTGAAGCCATGTTCACAGATTTCCCCGGCCATTCGGGTGAAACGGTACGGATCAGCATTGCGCCGGAAAAACAGCCGGTCAAGCGCCAGCGCTAAGCTACCGATCACGATCATAAAAGGCGGGCCTTCCATTGGAAGCGCCCGCCTTTTTCATGCCTTTAAGCAGCGATAGCTTCAGTCGAGGCTCTTGTGGCCGCCGGTAGAGCCGAAACCATCTGTGCCGCGCTCTGTGTCATCCAACTCAGAAACCTCTTCCCACACAGCCCGTGTCACCGGAGCCAGCAGCAATTGAGCAACCCGGTCCCCACGTTTGATTTCAAACGCTTCAGTGCCATGATTGATCATGATGATCTTCAATTCGCCACGATAATCGGAATCGATTGTGCCGGGCGAATTGGGAACGGTGACCGCATTCTTCAGCGCAAGGCCAGAACGCGGGCGGACCTGAATTTCGTACCCTTCAGGAATGGCCAGCGCAAAGCCTGTGGCCACTGCGTGGGTTTTGCCAGATGCGAGGGTCAGATCTTCAGCCGAATGCACATCCATGCCGGCCGCGCCATTGGTGGCATAGGCAGGCATGGCCAACCCCTCGCCATGTTCAAGCCGCTTGATACGTACAGCGACATTAATGGGAGAGGGCATTCGAAATCCTTTCAACGAGTCGGGTAGCCACCCGCTCCTTATCCATCCGCTCCCAATCCTCAACCCCGTCGGCGGTTACCACGTGGACAGTATTGTGATTGCCGCCCATCACATCACCTGAAACATCATTGGCAATGATCCAGTCGGCCCCTTTGCGCTGGCGTTTGCCTTGCGCATAATGAACCACATCATGGGTTTCAGCAGCAAAGCCGATGAGCAGGCGCGGCTTTTGCACACTCGCCCCAAGCCCTGCCAGAATATCGGGATTTTCTGCCAGTTCGAGCGGGGCAATCCCGCCCCCCTCTTTCTTGATCTTCTGACCCGCCTGACGGGTGACATGCCAGTCTGCAACAGCGGCCACCATCACTGCCACATCCACCGGCAGGGTCTGGTTGACTGCTTCTTCCATTTCCCGCGCGGTTTCGACATCGATCCGGTCCACGCCCGGCGGAGTTGGCAAATGCACCGGGCCTGCAACCAGGGTGACTCTGGCGCCGGCCACAGCCGCGGCTTCGGCAATGGCAAAACCCTGCTTGCCCGATGAGCGATTGGCAATGTAGCGCACCGGATCAATCGGTTCATGGGTTGGGCCTGCCGTTACCAGCACATGGCGGCCATAGAGGGGGCGATGAAGCGGGTGGGCATCAAATGCGCCCTGCCCCTGCAAAGGATCAGCTGGGGAGCTGATCGTCAGGAGCTGCTCCACTTCACGCCAGATATCCTCCGGTTCCGGCAGACGGCCAGGGCCAAATTCTCCGCAAGCCATCGGGCCATCATCGGGCTGCATCACATGGACACCGGACTGCTTGAGCATCTGCAAATTGCGCTGGGTCGCCGGGTGGTTCCACATGCGCACATTCATGGCCGGCACCGCCATCACCGGCTTGTCGGTTGCCAGCAGCATGGTGGTCGCCAGATCATCGGCAATACCCGCTGCCATTTTGGCGAGCATATTGGCCGTGGCCGGGCACACCACCACAAGATCTGCCTCCCGGCTCAGTTGAATATGGCCAATGTCCGCTTCATTCTTGAGATTCCACAACGACGTGTGGACCTCATTGCCTGACAGCGCGGCAAGGCTCATCGGAGTGACAAATTGCGCGCCGCTTTCTGTCAGAACGCAGGTCACGCTGCCACCGCCTTTGCGGATAAGACGCACCAACTCGCATGATTTATAGGCCGCAATCCCGCCGCCAATGACCAGCAATATTCGCGGGCCTGATATGTCTGACGTCATAGCCTTCCGACCTTTATCTTCTTGCGCAGTAGCCTAGAAAGACTAGCCCTTGATTGAAACAACCGAATTGGGGCCGAATGGGGCGGAAAGCAATCCCGCCTTCATTACCCCATCATCGGTGGACGAAAGAGAAACTGACATGATCCGCTTACTTCTGACCGCAATTATCCTGCTGGCCGGCATTTTCTTCACTATTGCCGGAATCGGTTTTCTGGTGGACCCGGCAGCCTCTGCGGCAAGCTTGGGCGTACAAAGCAACAATGTCGCTGGCCTTGCTACTTTGCGGGCAGAAACTGCCGCCTTCTTTCTGGTGGCCGGGCTTTGCATGATCTGGGGCGCATGGAAGCGCAATGGCGAGATTCTGCTGGCCCCTGCGGCCATGTGCGCCATCGCCTTTGTCGGCAGGCTGCTCGGCGCTATGATCGACGGCAGCTATGATGCGATGCCATTTTATCTGGCGGGCGATCTGACCCTGGCGATCATCATCTTTGCTGGCAGCAAATTGCTACCGCATGAAACTGTGGGCTAAATAAAACCGGCAGGTGCAAGGTGCAGGCGCTAGGACAACCAGCCTAGCGCCACACCTGCCCAGACCAGAGCGCCACCGCCAATCGCTGTGGCGATATAGCCCCATGGAGAGGAGCCTTTTTTGCGGCTGCGATCCCAGATCAGTTCGACATCGGGAAGCGGCGGCGGTTCGGGCGCAGCGCCCTTTTTCGGATAGCTTTCCTCCACCCGGCGCACCAGCGATGGGATGCCGAACAAGGTCTTCATATCTTCGCGCAAGCGATCGGCGAGAGCGGCTTCCGGGCCAAGCTCATCCCGAATCCAGTCCCGCACGAAGGGCGCTGCCACGTCCCACATATTGATGTCGGGATCGAGCTGTGTTGCGATCCCTTCAACCATCACCATGGTCTTCTGCAACAGCAGCAAATGCGGCTGTGTCTGCATGTCAAAATCGCGTGTGATAGCAAACAGGCCGTCAAGCATTTGGCCGACGGACAATTCACTCACCGGCTTGCCGCGCATCGGTTCACCGACAGCACGAAGAGCCGTCGCGAATTCATCCACCGAATGATAGCTTGGCACATATTGCGCTTCGAAATGGATTTCTGCCACCCGGCGATAATTTCCAGTGGTGAGGCCATAGAGGATCTCGGCCAGCCATTGCCGCGCGCGCGTATTGATCCGGCCCATGATCCCGAAATCAATCGCGACAATATCGCCATCATCACAGACGAACAGATTGCCCTGATGCATATCAGCATGGAAATAGCCCCCGCTGATCGCTTGTGTCAGAAAGGCCAGCACCAGCCGATGCGCCAATTCCGGCATATTATGGCCAGCCGCTTTGAGCGCTTCAATATTGCTGATCTTGATGCCATCGACCCATTCGATCGTCATCACCCGGCCATTGGTTCTATCCCAGTCAATCGCCGGAATCCGGTAGCCGTGAAAGCCCTTCATATTATCAGCCAGCTCACTGGCAGAAGCCGCTTCGCGCCGCAGGTCCAGTTCGCGATTGGTCCAGCGCTTGAAATTGGCAATCGTCAGCCGGGGGCGCAGACGTTTGGCTTCACCGCCCAGAGCTTCCAGATGGGCCGCAGCCCATTCATAAGTGGTGATATCATGCGCGAATTTCTCGCGGATACCGGGGCGCAGAACCTTGACCGCAACCTTGCGGCCATCGGTCGTCACCGCCTGATGCACCTGTGCGATGGACGCCGCGCCCACTGGTACCGGGTCAATCTCGGAATAAAGCGCTTCGATCGGCTGTTCAAAGCTGCGTTCTATCTGCGCCTTGATCAGCTCAAAAGGAACGGGCGGCAGGCTGTCCTGCAAGGAAAGCAGATTTTGCACCGCTTCTTCGCCCACTACATCGGGCCGGGTCGCCAGCGTCTGCCCCAGCTTGATCGCCGCCGGGCCGATTTCACGAAAGGCCTCCGCGTAATCTGGTTCCTTGGGCTGCACAGTGCCAAACCGGGCAATCCGCGTGAGACGGACAACCGCAGGCGGCGTGTTGGGGCTGCGTTCAATTTCACGCAGCACGCCATGACGTGCAAGGGTCCGCCCCCATTTCAGGAGGCGGAAGATATGCGTTGAGGCCCGTGTCACTGGTAAATCAGATCTTCCAGCCGGAATGGATCGCTACAAGGCCGCCCATGATAGGCTCCACCTTGGTGCGAACGAAGCCAGCATCGCGGATCATCTGTTCAAAATCGGGCATGGTTGGGAAGCGGCGGATCGATTCGATCAGATAGCGATAGCTGTCAGCATCGCCTGCGATGGTCTTGCCGATCTGCGGCACCAATTTATGCGAATAGAAATCGTAAGCTTCCTTGAAGCCCGGCCATTCGGTGGTCGAAAATTCAAGGCAGAAAAACCGGCCACCAAATTTCAGCACCCGGTGCGCTTCGGCCAGTGCCTTATCGATATGGGTAACGTTTCGAATGCCAAAGGCAATCGTGTAAGCATCAAAAATCCGGCTGGAGAAAGACAGCTCTTCCGCATTCTGGCGCGACCAGACAAGGCTATCGAGGCCGCGATCCATGGCGCGTTCAATCCCGACATCAAGCATTTCCTGATTGATATCAGACACAGTGACATTGGCCCCGCATTCTTCCATGCGGAAGGCAATATCGCCTGTTCCGCCCGCCATATCGAGGATCTGCTCGCCCGGCTGCGGCTTAACCCGCCGCACGAAACGGTCCTTCCATAAGCGGTGCATACCGCCCGACATGGCATCATTCATGATGTCATATTTGGCAGCGACATTGGAGAAGACATCACCGACACGGCGGGTCTTCTCTTCGGGGCTTACATCTTCGTAGCCGAAGGAAACGCTCTCACTCATATAGCTCCTCTAGCGCCCTGCCTTATCCTGTGCCAGCGGAACATTTGCCGCAGCCGATTGCCTGGCTGACAAAGCCCCGAAAGCGATGCCCGCCAATATACTAGCCATGCCGGCAAAATGGTAGGAATAGAGTTTTTCTCCCAGCAGCAGCGCTGACAGGAATGCACCGAAAATCGGCAATAACGTAATCGCCTGCCCTGCCCTTGCCGGACCGACGACCCCCGCCGCCCAATTATAGATGAAGTAAGCCAGCACCGATGAAAACAAAGCGACATAGAGATAAGCGCCCACAGTGCTGAGCTTCCACTGCACCACCTGGCCCTGGCTCCATTCCCACGCAGCAAAGGGTGCGAGCACAATTACCCCCACGGCAAAGGTGCACACTACGAGATTGATCGGCGCGATGACGGGTTTTTTCCGCAGCAGAACCGTATAAAGCGACCACACCAGAACCGAGGCCAGAATCCACAGATCACCCGTACCCAGATGGAGCCGCAAAGCGGCTGCCGGATCGCCATCAAACACAATGATCGTCACCCCCAGCACCGAAAAGAAAACTCCGGCGAGTTGCAAAGGGTGAGCTCTGGTACGGAAAAGCAAGCGGTCGAGAATCAGCACCAGCGCAGGCACCGCCGATTGCAGCAGCAGGGCGTTGGTGGCGGTGGTGTACCGCAGCCCGGTATAAAGAAGTGTGTTGAAGGCCGCGATGCCGAACAATCCCAGCAGCACAATCATCTTCCAATTCTGCCGGATTAGTGACCGTTCTCGCCGCAGGCTGCTCCATGCAAAGGGCAGCAGCACGATCAGCGCCAGTAGCCACCGCCCGAAGGCAAGGGACGAAGGTGGAATATCGAACCGCACAGCGCGGCCAATGATCGAATTACCGGCCCAGCAGAGCATCACCAGCCCCAGCATGGCAAAGGCGCGAAGCTGATTGGAATTGTTGGACATAAAGCTCCCTAACTCAGCGCAGCACATAAGGGGGCAGCGTCATAATTACGACCCCGCCTGCGCAGGCAGTTTTGCACCAGCGCGTGGAAAACCCTGCGTGCCTGGCAGCGAACCCTGTAAAATCCATACCCAAAATCATGCTTCATGCATTAAAGCCAGACCATGCCTGAACTTCCCGAAGTCGAAACCACTGTGCGCGGACTGGCGCATTTTCTCGATTCTGCCCAAATCACCCGTGCAGTGACTCACCGGGCCGATATGCGCCGCCCCTTCCCGCCCGATCTTGTGCAGACACTGACCGGGGCCACCATCACCGGGCTCAGCCGGAGGGCGAAATATGGCCTGATCCATACAGACCGGGAACGCAGCCTCGTGTTTCACCTTGGCATGAGCGGGCGCTGGAGAATCGACCCGGATGACATTGGCAAACATGACCATCTGGTGCTGGAAACAGCAGGCCATCGTTTTGCCCTGTGCGATCCGCGCCGGTTTGGCTCGGTGGATCTCGTCAATACTCAGCAGCTTGAACAATGGCCGCCCTTTGCCGCCATGGGGCCGGAGCCGTTGGGTCCGGACCTGACAGCCGAGCATTTGCGCGAATCCTTTTCGGTCCGAAAACAGGCTATCAAGCTGATGCTGCTAGATCAGCGAATCGTCGCCGGGCTTGGCAATATATATGTCTGCGAAGCGCTATATCGTGCGCATATCAATCCAACCAAAGCCGCTGGCCGCGTCTCCCTTGCTGCGTTGCAAAGGCTGGTCCCGGCCATCGTCAGCGTTTTGCAGGAAGCCATCGCTGCTGGCGGGTCTTCCTTGCGTGATTATGCCCAGCCCGATGGTGAATTAGGATATTTCTCAAAGAATTTTGACGTTTACGGGCGTGAAGGCGAATCTTGCCCATGCGGCGGTACGATCAGGCGAATCAATCAGGGTGGCCGCAGCACGTGGTATTGCCCCAAATGTCAGCGCTAAATCGGGGCATGGCTTGCTGTTCACGCCAATCAGCGGCATAAGCACGCTTGCAAGCGACAGGATAGCCCGATTACTTGACCTTTTAAGCCACTATGGCTAAGGGCGTCCCTTCGCAGCGGACCGGCCTTGCCGTGGCCGCCGCTTCATACAAGATTCTTTGGAACGAAAGCTTGGACCAGCGCCGTGCCGCGCTGCCGCTAAAGTAAGGACAGACATGGCCAATACGCCGCAAGCCCGCAAGCGCATCCGTCGCAACGAACGTCGCGCTGAAATCAATACTTCGCGCATGAGCCGCATCCGCAGCTTCGTGAAGAAGATCGAAATTGCCCTCGAATCTGGCAATAAAGAAGAAGCCCAGGTTGCCCTGAAGGCTGCTCAGCCAGAACTCGCACGCGGTGTTGCGCGTGGCGTGATCCATAAAAATACTGCTGCACGCAAGTTCAGCCGTCTGACCAAGCGAGTCGCATCTCTGTGATTCGTGCCCTTCGGGGCTTAAAATAGACCCAGATTTGAAAGGGGCCGGTTTATCATAAACCGGCCCCTTTCGTTTGTCATAAGGGCTTCTACGAGGCCGCTCTCAGAAGCTGAGGGAATCCCGCGATTCGCGAAGCTGTAATATAGATTCCCTTTGTTTTCAGAGTCTTAAACCAAGGCCTGCGGGGCCGGGGGGAGTCAAGGCGCTATATTTCAGTTTTTTTACCCTGCCGCTCTTGCCCGAATCCGCAAGAGGCTCATAAATCAATCCACAGGCGGCGCCGACACTGGCGCGCCGGTCAAACAATGATCTTCGCTGGTATGGCGTCAGAAGCTCTGATTCTGACGGACGGCGAAGCTGTGTTCACCCGTAATTCGGCGGGTGAGCCGAAATGGTACAAGGGCCACATTCGGCCAGTCGGGGGGCAAGTCATGATTCGCATCAAACCGCAATCAGCGGACAGCGCTTCGACACAATTGAATAAAAACAGGATCACCATGGAAGATCAGGAAGCGCTGGACCTCGCGGCCGATTGGGCCGACATCAGTCAGGGACTGCGCAAGGATCTCGGTCAGCAAATGCACAGCCAGTGGATCAAGCCGATCCAGCTTGGCAGCTTCTGCAAGCAGAGCGGCACGCTCGACCTGTTCCTGCCAACAGAATTTTCCGCCAATTGGGTTCAGGATCGGTTTCTCGATCGCCTGTCCCTTGCGTGGAAGATTGCCCGCAGTGAAGTAAAAAGCGTAAGGATTCAGGTTCACCCTGGCCGCCGCAAAATGGCCGATCTCAATCTGGGGTCATCCCCAACTCAGCGCCGTGCTGCCAATGATCGGATGCAGTCTGGCGACCCGCTGGGTTCCCTGAGCGATGTCGGCTTCACCTCTTCGGTGGGGCTGGACCCATCGCTGACCTTTGCAGCCTTTGTCACCGGCACCACCAACGTGCTGGCCTTCAATGCGGCTGAACGGATGGCAAAGGTTGAAAAACCGCAGTTTTCCCCGCTCTACCTCAAGGCGGCTACCGGACAGGGCAAAACCCATCTGCTGCACGCTATCGGCCATGCCTATATGCAGGCCCATCCACGGGCGCGGATTTTCTACTGCTCAGCCGAGCGGTTCATGATCGAATTCGTGCAGGCACTGCGCCAGAATGCGATGATTGAATTCAAGGCTCGCCTGCGCGGTTTTGATCTTCTGCTGGTAGACGATATTCAGTTCATCATCGGCAAGGCTTCAGCGCAGGAAGAACTGCTCTACACGATCGACGCCCTCCTTGCGGAAGGCAAGCGCCTGGTCTTTGCCGCTGACCGTGCACCGCAGGCGCTTGATGGCGTGGAGCAGCGTTTGCTTTCACGTCTGTCGATGGGTCTGGTGGCGGATATTCAGCCAGCGGATATTGAATTGCGCCGTGCGATTCTCGAATCCAAGCTGACTCGCTTTGCACCGCTTGAAGTGCCATCGGATGTGATCGAATTTCTCGCTCGCACCATCAATCGCAATGTGCGTGAATTGGTCGGCGGCCTGAACAAGCTGATCGCTTATGCTCAGCTGACAGGTCAGGAAGTATCGCTCCAGCTCGCTGAAGAGCAACTCACCGATATTCTCTCCGCCAACCGCCGGCGTATCACGATCGATGAAATCCAGCGCACAGTCTGCCAGTTCTACCGGGTCGATCGGTCTGAAATGTCGAGCAAGCGCCGCGCGCGTGCCGTGGTTCGTCCACGTCAGGTTGCGATGTATCTCGCCAAGGTGCTGACCCCGCGCAGCTATCCGGAAATCGGGCGCAAGTTCGGTGGCCGCGATCACTCCACTGTCATCCATGCCGTGCGCCTGATCGAAGACCTTCGCCAGCGCGATGCAGATATGGACGGCGATGTGCGTTCGCTGCTGCGCCAACTGGAATCCTAAGCAAAGCACATTAGATTCAGGCGATGGATACCCTTGAACCCCAGCGCCTGAATCGCTTTGCCCGCCACATTATCCTCCCCGAAGTCGGGGGCGCAGGGCAATTGGCCCTCACCAAAGCCCATGTGGTGCTGGTGGGGGTAGGCGGAATCGGCTCCCCTGCCCTGCAATATCTGGCGGGCGCAGGGATCGGCCGCCTCACTTTGATCGACAGTGATACGGTTGATGAGAGCAATCTTCAGCGTCAGACCATTTTCACGCCTGCCGATATCGGCCAGGCCAAAGCCACTGCTGGTGCACAATGGGCGGCAAAGTTTGACCCTCACTTGAAGGTCATTCCCCATGTCACCCGCATCACGGGCGACAATGTCCAGAGCTTGATTTCAGGTGCCGATCTCGTGCTGGATGGCTGCGATAATTTTGCCACCCGCCTGGCCGTCTCCGATGCTTGTGTTGAAGCGCGCGTGCCCTTGCTCAGCGCCGCTTTAGGTCGCTTTCAAGGTCAGGTCGGTGCCTTTGCAGGGCATCTGGATGGGCAACCGTGCTATCGTTGCTACGTCGGCGATGCCTTTGATGGTGATGATTGCGATACTTGCGCGCAAGATGGCGTGCTGGGCGCTATGGTGGGTTGGGTTGGTACATTCGCCGCGATGCAGGCCATCCGCATTTTACTCAAGGAAATCAGCAGCTTTGGTGGTGCTCAATGGGGCACCCTGCACCTACTTGATGGAATGACCCCCGCCATGCGGTCACTCACCATCGCCAAGGACCCAAACTGCCGCACCTGCGGTTAGAACACCCCATTCATTCCACACATCAAGGCGGGCAATGCCTTGCCGCCCCTCGAATTGAGTCGATCTGGCAGCTTGCGCCATTTGAGGACATTGCCCGCAAGGCATCTGGCCGCCTGCCGGTTTCCTCGCCACATCTACGATAGGGGGCAGGCGGTATGAAGGTTGGCACGAAAATCACACCAGATGCATGGCCCCCCTTGGAAGGTGGGGCCAGTTTCCCTTTGAAACACCGCGCCTATCGCGCCCTGTTCCAAATCGTCTGGCTAGCGTTGGCGCGGTGGACTCCGCCTTTTCTCAACCCATGGCGATGTCTGATCCTGAAAGCATTTGGGGCACGGATTGGCAAAGCTGCGATGGTCTATTCATCTGCGCGTATCTGGTATCCGGCGCATCTCAACATGGGACACCGCGCCACGCTTGGCCCCAGAGTGAATTGCTACAATATCGCGCCCATTCATCTCGGCGCATATGCTGTTATTTCCCAGGATGCTGAGCTTGTTACCGGCAGTCACGATGTCGATAATCCCGCACATTCCCTGACCGCCGCACCGATTGTGATCGGGCCGTCATGCTGGGTCGCAGCAGGTGCCTTTGTCGGGCCGGGCGTAGTGATGGAAGCATTTTCCGTTCTAGGTGCAAGATCGGTGTGTTTCAGCGCTTGCAGGAGAGGTGGCATTTACGTCGGAAATCCCGCAAGCTTACTGCGTGAACGCAAGGGATTCGCCGCTCAGGATTGAAGCACAGCCTTCAACGTCTCCACGAAATGAGCCGCCGTATCGCTTTCCTGCAATGCCCTTGCCCGTGCCAAAGCCGCAAGGCTCATCTCCTCCAGAAGGTCGCGATCCATGTGCAACTGCATGAGTGCTTCTGCCAGCCTGTCACTATCCCGGGTCGGCACAATAAAACCTTCCCGCCCATGGGATAGCAATTCCCCGGCCCCCACATTGTCACTGACAATCACAGGCGTACCTTGCGATAGAGCCTCCATCACCACCAATCCGAAAGCGTCGGAAAGGGATGGCAAAACCAGCACATCATGCTCAGCCATCATCGCCCGCACCTGAGTGTTTGGCAAAGATGGGTGCCACTGACTGCCCGCAATCAGGCGTTCCACGGCCGGGCAGCCCTCCACTACTTTTCGGCCAATCACGGTAAGCTTCCCGCCACCGCCAAGCCGCGCCATAGCATCCGCCAGATAAGAGATTCCCTTGCGCTGTGTCAGCGCGCCGGCGAACAGGATGCGCAAAGGGCCGTTACGGGGGACCGGTGAAATCGCCGGTGCAATCCTGGAAATGCCATAGGGGAAACGTATGATTTTCCCATCGCAATGCCCGGGCAGACTCCGCGCGACATAGTGGCTTGGAACGATAATACGGTCAGCCATGTCCAGCATTCGCGCCTGCTCTTCCTCGCCAAAGGGGCCGCTTGCAGTGCGAGACGGCGGAAGTGTAGCAGCCCAATCTGGCTGAATGCGGCGTTCCTGTGCCCATAGAGCTTCATCAAAAGCCCTAAAACAGGTTGTGACTTCCACAAAGCTGGTAAGCCCTGCACGGCTCGCCGCTTCCAGCGAATGTCTGGACGAATCGATATAGCCATAAAACCCCGCTGCACGGGGTTCGCGCTCCAGCGCCTTGGCCATTTTTCTGTCAAACATGCGATTCATGCCACTGCGCCGATAGGATGCCGCAAGATGGAAACGCCGGATCAGGGGTAAGCGCTCCGCCAGCAGCGCTGCAATTTCACGCCGGAGGATCATTCGGACACGCTCACTTGGCAAAACAAAGCTCCGGCGGTGTGCTTCACGCGCCAAGCCTTGCGGCAGATGCCGGATGAGCGGCTCCAACGGGCTGAGATTGAGGCTGGTGTAAAATCTTTTCAGCATTCCACTGTCTGACAGCGCTTCTGCCAATATCCTTGCATGAAGAGCACCAGTGGGGTGCGACAGCACAATCATGCGCCCGGCGCCCTGCGCCACTGCATCCATTTGCCCGCAATCAGGCCAAAGCTCTTCCGGCCGTCAAAGATTATCGCCGCGTAATGCAGTGGGTTCCCTATCAGATACCGCCCGGCGAGATAGGAACAGGCAATCAGCGCCGCCAGTTCGCCTGATACCATGGCGAATGCCACTCCATGCAGGCCCCAGAGCTGCGCCAAGGGAAACGCGATGGCCAGCGCCAGCGACCAGCTTGCCATCATTACGCATCCGGCAAGAGCCACCAGATTGCGGGCAATCAGATAGGTCAGCGATGGACGGCCAAGCTGAACAAATATGGCCGCCGCGCCTAAAACGATGAGGAGCACCGGATCATAGACCACTTCGCCTGAAGTCCACCATGACAGCAATTGCGGCCCCACCATCAGTAAACACGCCAGCCATCCCGCTGCAATCATAAGGCCGCAAAGCACTGAGAGCCCGATCATCGCAATGGCAGTATCTTTCCCTTCCTGCCCCTCTGCCTGGCGCGCCAATTCCAATTGGATGATAGGAAGAACCATATTGGCACAGTGCTCAGACAAGCGCAGCAATGCTGTATAGACAGCCAATGCTGCCACGTCCGCGCTGCCCAACAGTGCTGCCGTGGCCAGACGGAAGCCCTGCACTCCAATTCCATTAATCGCACAGGCAACGCCCAGATTGCCAAAAGTCGGCCCCAGCAGATCACGCAAATTGTGCCACTCGTGAAAGCCGGGGCGAAGCTCCAGATCCGGTGATTGCGCACATGCCAACCGCATTTGCACGGCGTAATCCAGCAGGGTGATAACAGCTATCCAGCAGGCAAGCTCCAACGGATTCACCTTTGCAAGCAACATCACCGCGCTGCCCGAAAACTCCAGCAAGCGCATCATGGAAGAACACAGGGCCGGACGGCCATAGTCGCCCGCAGCATGAGAGATAGCCATTGGAATATTGCGGAGGGAAATCACAATAATCTGCAAAGCCGCCGCAGCGGCGACGCCGATAATCTCCCGCTTCCCCATCACATGAAGTGACAGAATATTTGCCCAATTGGTAAAATACAACAAGCCGAGCAGCATCACAGTGAACAGCGCGCCTACCACAATGAGAGTGGCAACACTTCCGTGGATAATGCCCTGTGCAGCATCACTGTCTCCACGCTTAATGCACCGTATGAGCTTCATCGCGCTGGCAGTGGTGAGGCCCTGTCCTGATACAGCCAGATAGGTGGCAAGCCCCGTCAGGATCAGCCATTCACCATATAGTGACAGACCCCAGTTCGCGATCATCAGCGGGATAATGGCGAGCTGATACACAGCGATCATCGCCCGGCCAGACATTTGCCCCAAAATCCCGCGCATCATTCTGTGCATAGCGGCATCCAACATCTGATCCGCCCGCATTTCCAGACGCACCTCATTTGCGGCCCATTCAGGTACAGCTCTTATTCACCCGATTGAGAGCCGCTACGCCTCGGTTATCATGCAACACGGCAGAGGGAGCGAGCGCATCCGCATTCTTCACATTATTCGCAGCACCCATCCTGCAGGCGGCGGGCCGATTGCCGGCATTTTGCTTCATGATGAAGCCACGCGAAACGGCTCCGATGCAGTCCAGCGCGAAATTGTGACGCTTGATGCACCGCAATCACCATGGCTGCGAACCATTCCTATGAAGGTGCACGCGGTTGGACCAGGCAGCCCCGCATCGCTTCTTCCCCTTGCCAAATTACAGAAATATGGTGCCAGCGGCCCATTGCGCGAATGGCTCAAACAGAATGCCGCACAATTCGATTGCGCCATTATCCATGGGCTTTGGAATGCAGCTAATCTTGCCGCGCGACAGGCCTTTCCTCGGCTTAACCTCCCTTATTTTGTCTTCACCCATGGAATGCTTGACCCATGGTTTTTGCAAACTGCGCACCACAAATATTGGGCCAGAAGGATCTCTTGGAAATATATCGAAGGGCCGCTGCTGAACCGCGCTCATGCCGTTCTTTTTACCAGCGAAGTGGAGATGCAACGCGCTCGTACGGCATTCCACAGCCCTGATTATCACGCTTGTGTGGTCGGATATGGCGCAGCAGATCCGGTCCGCCACCATCGCATCGAACTTGGCAAAAAACGGCAGCCCTATCTGCTGTTTTTGGGGAGATTGCACCGTAAGAAGGGCATTGATTTGCTACTCCAGGCCTTGTCTGAAATGAAGCGCGATGAGAGGCCCCATATCAAGATCGTCGGCCCCGATGAGGAAAAACGGCTCCCGCAATTCATAGCGACAACATACCGATTGGGTTTGAGCGACCATATCACGTGGCTTGGCCCAACCTTTGGCGAGGAAAAATCGACACTATTGCGAGAAGCCGAAGCCTTTATTCTACCGTCACATCAGGAGAATTTCGGCATTGCCGTTGCCGAAGCGCTGGCTGTGGGAACCCCGGTCCTCATTTCCAATCAGGTGGCTATTGGGGAATCGGTTGCCCGAGCAGGGGCTGGAATCGTTGCTCATGATACAGTCAACGGGGTGAAATCGCTTCTCCTGCAATGGCAGTCCATGCCGGAAAATGCGCGCTATACCATGCGTAAGCAGGCCCGGCAGCTCTTCGCTCAGCAATATGATGTCGCCAACAATGCCCCTGCTCTGGTTCGCAAGCTTCAAAGCCTGATGGTTGGAGCCAGATAGGCTTACTGCAAGCACCGCTCATTTTTCATTTTCCTACATATAACCTATTTGGTTATTAGATTCTCTTGACAGAACCTCTCGCAGGAGAATTTACATGGCCAGACCTCCCATTACCAACCCCGCCGCCTATGTATCGCCTATGGCTGTCGCCTTTGGCGATGTGGATAATAAGGCGCTGACTGTCACCGCCGAGACGCCTCTGCCGGTCAGCATTCACGCAGAGGCTGCGACAACTGCCGCCCTCGACGGCACACTGTCGGAAGATGGCTCCAGTGCTGCATTTTCAGCAACATCGGGCCGGGCTGTCTGGCTCACCCTCGCGGGTGAATGGACCGGGCAAGCCAAACTGCAACGCTCCACCGATGGCATCATCTGGCGCGACATAACGCTGGCAGGTGAGCCCTGGGGCCAATTCTCCCGCAACATCTGCGAACAGATCATCACCGAAAGTGAAGGCGGTGCATATTATCGCCTGTCCGCCGAAGTGTTGTCCGGCACAATCGCATTCAGGATCGCCCAATGAGCGCGGGCTTCGATCCAGCCGCAAGAGGCCTCGCCAGCAAAGCGCTTTCTCTCAACCAGCTTGCGCGCGTGAAAGAGGCGGTAGCACGTGCCCCCTGCCGCTTTCCCCGCGTGATGGCAGAGCCGCCCATCATTACCAAGCGTGATGACTTTGCCGCCACCTCCATCGCATCAGCACAATTCATCCCGGTACCTGACCCCCGAATGGGCTGCTTTTTTGGAGAATTGGCGACCGCACGCTTTACCGCTTCGCATGGGGGGCGTGATCTGGACTTTTATGAAGGCCCCGGCCCTTCCCCCCAGCATATGGTGTTCTCTTTTGTGACAGATGCCGATCAGGTGGATCTGCTCTTTTGCCGTAGCCAGCAGGTGCAATTCTGGGTGGATGGCGAGAGGGCATCTCCCTCGCCTGGTGAATGGAATGTTGTCGGTTCCACGCGCTACATCGTCAGCCTGAACTTTGCCGATTCGACCTTGCGTGAAATCAGCTTCAATGTCGGCGGCATGGCAGGCGCCTATATTGGACCGAATTTCACTATGACGCCCGGTCGAGTCAGTGGACAGGGCACTTTGTCGGTCAGCGCTATTACCGACAGCTATGGGTCGCGAATGGGTTCTCAAAGCAAATTTGCAATGCAGGTCGGGATGTTGCTGGGCCTTGCCGGGGTACAGCAAGACACGGTCGGCGGCACAGGATATGCGCAGACCTATCACACAGCGCCATCGCCAGAAGACCACTTCCTCGCCCGCTCCACCCCCGGTGATGATGCACAGCAAAGCTATGCCGAATGGAATAGCGATCTCGATTTCGTGCTGGGCGGTATCAATGATCAGCCAACGCTGAGCGCAAGTGATGTGCGCAAGGTTCTTCTGGCGCGGCGCGCGCTCTTCCCGCATGCGGTAATTGTTGTGGCCGGAAACTGGTGGCCGGACCCTACAGCCACCCGTGTTGCCAGTACCAAATTTCAAACCATTCAGGACGCCATCAACCAAGCCGTATTATCTCTCCCCGGCCCATGGGTATTGATCGACAATATCAACGGGTTTTGGCGCAATTCTTCCGGGCGAAGCGATTCCACAGGTGACGAACCGTGGCAAACCGGTTCGGGCACGCAAAATGCACCCACCGGCATTGGCAATGGGGATCGCTATATCAGTAGCGATGGCACTCACCCGACGATCGAGGGAGTAGACTACCTTTCCATGCGCCTCGCTGAAACTGCCCGCAGCGCCATCCTCGCTCTGTAATCTGGAAGGTGGTCTGGCTTATCGGCCGGGCCACCTGCTTGCGATAGCTTCAGGCAGCACAGCAGCAAGCCGCAACTCAACCAGCCGATCGCCGCAATCTGGTTCTGACCGCTCAGTTGGAACAGAAAGAACAGCGAACCCAGTACACCGATCAAAGCGAAGCTGCCAGCGCTGCCATTATAATGGGCGGCACGGGTAGCTTTTGATAGCGCCCACAAAAGGATGGCCAAGCGGAAAGCGAGCAAAAGCCCCCCAACGACAATACCGCCCTCCTGCAAAACTCGTCGCAGTTCATATTCTGATAGCAGAAAACCGCGAGAACCGCTCGCCAGATATCCGCCAGCATTGGAACCTGCTCCAAGCCCTTCACCAAGAATGCTCAGTGGAACTTCACCATTGTGCATTGGCGATATGATCTGAAACAGCCGGTCAGCGATAGAACCCTCAGAAGCAAAAGCCTCGGCCTGCCGCACCAGCATAGCGTCATACACCTCTGGGAAAAGTGTCAGCACAGCCAGCATCAACATCACGGCAACCACCAGTAGTGCCAAAATCCGGCGTGCCATACGCATCGGCCCTGCAAATAGCAGGCCGCCCATTCCATAGGTCACGCCCACCAGCAACACGCCCAGAAGCACCGCTCTGGAACCTGACAAGATCACGGTCACTCCTAAAGAGGCTGCCCCAATGAGAAGTGTCGGCAAAGGGATGTTCCACACGTTTCGGCGGTCCCAGGCTGCCAATAACAAACCCACCAGCATCAGCGTGAAAGCAGATTGCGGAGTGACGAAAGGAAATGGGCCGTAGGGACGCACAACGCCTGCCACCACCTGGAAAACATAGGCGTCTGGATCATCGTTAACACCCCGGTTGATCCATGCATCAACCGGGGAATAATATTGCCATATCACCAGCAGCGCCAATGGCAGGCATATCCAGCAGCATAAGAGAATGAGCCTGCGCCAGTCTTCTGGCAAAAAAACCTCTGCCATGGCAAAACTGACGGGAATGAAGAGCAAGTGGATACGCAACCCATAAAGCAGCGCAGGAAGGGAGGCACCACCGACAATGACCTGCGACGCACCCAAAAGCAGCAAAACTGCAACAGCCGTCAACCATAAGATCAGCCAGCGCGGAAATTCCGGAAAATGCCACCGCGCATAGGTCACGATGATGGCCAGAGCGACCGGATCACGTATGAGAATGAAGGGTTGCTCAATCGTGTTGAAGAGCCACTTTCTGGCGATCCCTTCAAATGGCAAAAGGATCAGGAAAAGCACAATCAGACGGACAGTCCACCGTCGCCAGATATCTGTGTCCCATTGCGATACCAGCGCCTCCTGCCCACTCGCCAACGTTTCGCGGCGCGCTAGGTTAAGCCCGTTCATATCATGCCACTTAATGCGGCCTGACAGGCGGGAGATGGAATATAGGCAGCACCAAGCCCGATATTTCGGTCATCATTCTGACCCACAATGAACAAGCCCATATCGCGCGCGCGATTGCCAGTGTTCAGGCCATTGCAGAGGCTATTTTCATCGTCGATTCCGGCTCTGACGACAATACACTCGCGATTGCCCGGAGCATGGGAGTGCATGTTGTCAGCCACCCTTTCACCACACAGGCCCGCCAGCTCAATTGGGCGCTTGATACGCTTCCAATCCGCTCGCACTGGATTCTTCGGCTGGATGCTGATGAGATCATCGAAGACGATCTGGCACAAGCAATCATAGAAACGCTTCCCGCGCTTGGTGAGGATATCACAGGGGTAGAATTTGCCCGAAAACACATCTTCATGGGGCGCTGGATACGGCATGGCGGACGCTACCCCCTGTGGATGCTGAGACTGTTCCGAAAGGGTTACGGGCGTTCTGAAGATCGCTGGATGGACGAACATATTGCTCTGACGAAAGGGCAGACCATGCGCCTTCAGGGAGGATTTGCTGACATCAATCTCGGTGATCTCAGCCATTTCACCACCAAGCATAATGGCTATGCGACACGTGAAGCGATCAGCATTCTCATCAATCGCTATGCACTGGTGGCCAACGCCATCCCGACGGACGAGCCCCTTGCCATTGCAGGCAGCGCAGTGACGAGGAGATGGTGCAAACGCCATATTTATGATCGCCTGCCATTCGGCTGTGGTCCGATGGCCTATTTTCTCTATCGTTTTATCGTAAGAGCTGGCTTTCTTGATGGTGTTGAAGGTGTGATTTACCACGGCCTCCAAGGATTCTGGTATCGCTTTCTCGTGGATGCAAAGGTGCTGTATTGGGATCGGGCCTTGAGAAAATTGCCCGATAGGGAGGCAAGACTTGCACGGCTTGAAGAGCTGACCGGATATCGGTTGCAAGAGATATAAACCAGTCATATCCGCATCGCTGGAGCAAGCTCAAATGCACGCGTGCCAACTCCATATCGCAGGTAATCGGCATCACGATACACATAGTTCCGGCCTGCAGATTGGGGCAGAAATTTCGTCAGAATGACGCCAAGCAGCATTCCGTCACTATGAGTGAGGCGCTCAATCGCATCGTCAACTGCTGAATGTCCGGTACGATTGGCTTCCACAACCAGCGCGGTTCCATCTGCCAGACTTGCGATGATGGCTGCATCAGCGAGGCCAACAATCGGAGGCCCGTCAATAATGACACATTCATACAGCAGTCTTGCGCGATCCAGCATCTGCGAGAAACCCGGCCCGCCCAGAAGGTCTGATGGATGGGGTGGCACAGGCCCTGCCGCCAGATAGGACAGGTTCGCATTTGATGAAGCGCGAACCAGCGCGAATGGATCAGAACCCTCTGCCAAAGCCGTTGCCAAGCCGCGATCATTACTATCGCCAAACCAGTGGTGCACCACCGGGCGGCGCATATCCGTATCGATCAGGAGGGTATTGACCCCCAACCGTGCCAGCGCCCTAGCCATGGCATAGCTCGTCAGGCTCTTGCCCTCACCCGCCTGTGAGCTGGTGACAAAAAGAACCGGAGGAAGCCCGTCTGGCAAAGAATGGAACAGGGCCGTACGCAAAGCATCATAGGCCTCTGACAGAGCCGATTTAGAATTGCTCAATTGCTTATGCAATGGAAGCTGTGGGTCATTCGCCGGAATCACGCCAAGAATGGGCAGTGGCACCAATCGCGCAATATCTGCAGGTGACCTCAAGGATTGATCACCCTGCGCACGCCACACAGTCCACACTACAGCAATCGACAATCCAGCCAGCAACGCTATCGCAAGATTAATGGAAAGTCGCGGAGATATTGGGGCAAGCGGAAGCGATGCCTCATCGACCACGGCAATGTTGCCAGCGGCAGAGCCGGACGATGCGTTGAGAGCATTGAAACGCTCCAGCAACCCACGATACTGGCTGCGCTTGGCCGCTGCCTCTCGCGCCAGAATATTGTAAGCCACTGAGGCATCGTTCTCATCGAGACTTTCCCCTCGCAAATTGCGCAACTGAACCAGCAGCGCATTCTCGCGTGCCAGTGCAGCCTGATAACTCTCTCCAATGGATGCACTGATCGTCGCACCAAGACGCGCAATCTGAGCGCTCAGAGCTTTACGCTCACCCTGGAGGCGCAAAATATCAGGGTGGTCAGGCAGATAGACGGTCTCAAGCTTTTGCAATTGTGCATCCACATCCGCTTCACGGCTCAGTAATTGCTGCATCGCTGGGTTACTCAGAACTTCAGGACTGGAAAGCGGATCGGAATCGTTCACAGCCTGCCAGCGGCTCTGTGCTTCGATCCGTGCCGCCTTTGCCTCACCTAAAGCTGTGTTGATTTGCTGTAGCGCTGCGCCGAGGAGCGATTGTTCCGCCGCCCCTTCTTCCCCCATGGCCGTCCCACCCGCTCTCACAAGATCGTTGTCTCTCGCATATTGGTTGAGCGCACGCTCCGCAGTTGCAAGTTCCTGCCTTGTCTCCTGTAATTGCGTCGCCAGAAACTGCTGCGCATATTGAGATGAACGCGACTGGCGCTGCAGGTTGCCGATGATGAAGGCCGCGACATAAGCCTTGGTAATTGCACGCGATAGTTTTGCATCATGGCTATCAAATGAGACTGTAATCAGCCTGGACTTGTCAGATGTCACAACAGAAAGTCGCTGTTGCAAGGCTTCCATCAGACGGTTCAAGCGATGCTCGTCACTGTCACTTGGCGATACGCGCCCGCCTGCCAGCGCCGCCAGTGCCGCATCACTTTTTACCATCTCGAGATCATCAGCCACTTGTGCCGCCAATGTGCGGCTGCGCAGAATTTCAGCCTGAGTCTGCAGGAACCGTTTTTCCGATTCCGTTCCGACCGGTGAGGTTGGACTCTCTTGAGCCTCTGATACGGTGCCTTGCGTAACTTCAATCGTTGCCGAGGATCGGTAATCAGGTGCGATCAACCAGGTTGCAACCAATGCAACAGCACCCGCTAACAGCATAATCGCAACAATCGCCCGTGATTCACGGCGAATATAGATCATCATATCGGATAGAGGCACAGGGTGCTGCCGAGGGGTAAAAGCTCTGTCCTGGTACACCATAGCTGGACGAGTAGCCTTGTCGCTCTGGTTCCATGTCTGCGACATTTCAGCAGATGACGCGTTTCTTTTCATAGTACAGCCAGCGCTTCAGGCGCAGTGAACCATAACGCGTTTGTAAGGCCTGGAATGGTCATTGCGAGAGAGAGCCCGAGGTAACGTGACATTTGTCCCAGCAGACGGCGTTTCGGGAGAGCTTGTGTCATCCTGGCGGTAAACTGCGCCACAAAGGCTGCAAGGATGGCCTGCTTGCCCCAACGCAAAACCGCCCGCTCACGAGCTTTGCTGCCGAGTGCTTCCAATCGGGGAGGATCATCGATCAGGTCCGTGATCGCCTTGACTATGGCGCTGACATTCCCCGGCGCAGTGGCAACACCGACACCGCTCACTTCATCATGCAGATTGGTGCCTTCCGATGCTGTTGCGATAATCGGGCGCCCTGCCGCAAGCATGTTGGGTAGCTTTGATGGCAGGACCAGATCCGCTGCCTCCGCCAATTGCGGCAAAAGGAAAACGTCCGCCGTCGCCAGAAGTTCATCCAAGTGTTCGCGGGGGTGAAGCGGCTTTATCAGGCAATTGGGAAGCAGCGCGGCCTCTCGCTCCAGTGCCTGTTTTTCCGGCCCCTCACCGCAAATGATAAATACGAGATCACGGCGATGCTGTAAGCGTTTGGCAGCTTGCAGAAGGATGCCGATTCCCTGTTTTCTCCCAATATTGCCCGAATAGAGGGCAACATATCGATCCCCCACACCCCATGCCGCCCGCAAGCGGGTGTTTCGATTGTTCAGTACGATACGACTATCATCCGCCCAATTGGGAAACTCCACTATCCGATCTTTACACACGCCCTTCCCAGCCAACCGCTTACACATATTGGATGAAATGGAGCTGACCACATGAGCACTCTTGAACAGGCTCTTTTCACCGGCAGCGAGCAACCGAAGTGCAGGAAATCCTTGACCAAGCAGCCCAGTTGCCTGCGCTGCCTCAAGCTCAAAATCCTGCACATGAAGCCAAAAGCGCGCACCACATAGAAAAGCGATCACCCTCCCCATCAGTGCTGCGATGATGGAAGGTGCCGTTGCCATAATGACATCCGGCCTCTGGGTTATTGCGTAACGCAACAAGGGCCAAGCAGCCGACAGAGCAAAGCTGGCGTGATGGATCAGCCGTTTCAAGCCGGTGGGCGCTGAGGGGGCATAGTGGGCGCAGCGAGTAATCTCGACAGCGTTTTCAACGGCCCTGCGATACAACCCGCCTCGATAGGCCTCAGCCACTTTCCAGTGAGGATAATAAGGCTTCCCGCAGATGACGTGGACTTTATGCCCGGCACCAGCAAGTGCCTCTGCAGTTCCGCGGCTATAGGGCCCAATGCCAATCGGCTCTGGTGCATAATTAAGAGACAGTAGCACGACTTTCATGTCGTCACACCACGAAGGTGTAATACAACATTCTTTGCACAAAGAAATTCAGGCACCACAAACCACCTTTTAAAAATGGCGAATCCCGATTTTCTTTTATCGATCCTATGATGTCTTAATTTTACACAACATCAATCGCACCTGGATTTGATTTTGGAGAAATTAAAAAACCGCCCCATGAAGGGACGGTTTTTATAGAACAAAATAAAGTAGATGGTCTGTTAAACGGGCCAGAAATTAGAAAGCCCGATCATGAACCACCACCGCCAATGTGCGAACAAGAATCAGGAAGTCGCCTGGCAAATTCCAATTGGCGATATATTCAAGATCAGACTTGAGGCGATCTTCAAGATCGCGTTCCTTATCTGTGGCCCCACGAAAACCGCGAACCTGCGCCAAGCCCGTCAGACCCGGCTTCAGCGAATGGCGATGCCAATAAGCAACGTCGACTTCCCAGAACAGCTTCTTGCCAGCTTGTGAACCCAGCGCATGAGGACGCGGGCCCACAATGCTCATATCACCGCGCAATACGTTAAGGAGCTGCGGCAGCTCATCAACACTGGTTTTGCGCAGGATTTTGCCCACACGGGTGATGCGATCATCATCCTTCGCGGCAGAACGCATCCCGTCATGATCGGATTCGGCTGCTCGCATGGAGCGAAATTTGAACATGGAAAAGAAACGATTGCCTCGACCAAGCCGGCGCTGAACGAAAAACACAGGGCCTTCGCTTTCAAGCTTCACTGCAATAGCTGCAGCCAGCATGACAGGCGAGAGTACAAGGATCGCTGGAACAGCAATCGAAAGGTCGAACAAGCGTTTCAGAATACGTGCGCGCAGATCGAGCGGCCCCGCCGCAATCGCAAGCGATGTGAAATGCTCTTCACGGTGCAATCCGATGGCACCCAGTTCATGGAGCGATTCTGAGACCAATTCACCATTCACGCCCGCTGCACGCAAAACGAAGGACCATTCTTCGCGCTGATCCAAGGGGCAACTGACAATCACGCGGTCCATATTCGCGACATATCGCCCGAGCCGATCCAAGGCGCTGGGATTCTGCTTGAATTCCTTGAGCTGATGTTCCTCAGCGCTGATGCGATAGGAGTGGTCCAGCTTAACCTCTGGTCCACCATCTTCAATAACCAGAACATTCAGCACCGTGGGGCCGATAAACTTGTGCAGGAAACTGAAAGTGCAAAAGCGCGCCGCAATCATCAACATCGCGCTGAAGCACAGTCCCAGAGTGAAAACCGCTCTTGAAAAGTCTTCCGCAGATTTTGTGTAAAAGACCACAAAAACAAGTAATGCCGCCGAAAGAGCCAAGCTCCAAAGCAATCGCCTGATTGCAAAATTTCGGCTTTCTAAAGCATCAATTGAATAAACGCGCTGGTAAAAACCCAATGTAAGATAGAGCGGCAGAAAGAGCTGCATTTCAAACAGCGCCATCGAGTAGGGCAAATCGCCATTATACGCGACACCCGCCAAGAGGAAGCCAGCCAAGAGCGCACCGATATCTCCGATCACCATGAACAGATATATCTGGATACGCCGCCGTTCGAATGAGGGCGCCAACGCGCGGGAGGACTGCAGCCCGAGCTTAAAGTTATTAATCGGTGCGTTCATAATCCGTTCAGGCAAGATTTGAGGCTTATACTGCGGTGCAACATTATTCTGCCTTTATACATCAGAAAGCAAGTGCAAACACGTAATCTGTTAAATATGAATGACGGAAAACGCCGCTTCTTAATCCGACAGTCCGGTCCATGAAACGGATAGAACGAAGCCGTAAATACAATTCGTTCGCTGTATCAAAGTGATGCAGTGCAAAATTAAGAACATGAATGGCAGAAGTCTGACAGAACTGAAAACTGCCTTATCCCTTAAAAAATATGCTCACGGGAAAAATGAATGAAAGGGAAAGCAGGTTTTTCAGACTCCAAGCCGATTCGTTTTCCATCACGGCGTCCATATGTCAGAACCCATAACGGACCCCCGCCCAAAATGTCTGGGGAACGCCGAGATCAATAGAGCCTTCCTGGTTGCGCGTTATCACCTTAGTATTGGTCAGGTTTTCTATCCTGGCGATGACTGAAAGTCCTGCTTTGACCGGAACCTTGGCAAAGAAGCCTATCGTTGTGGCAGCAGGTAATGCATCTGTTTGCTGATCATCTTCAAACTGCTTTCCAATATGGCGCAATGTCGCAGCAAAGCGTGCCCCGGAATAAGGCTCCCATGCAACAGTGGCGCTGCCAGCCCATTGAGGCGCCTGCGAGGGCCGGTAGCCACCCAGATTGAGTGCGGCCCCGCTCCCCTTTGATGTGGCATCGGTATAGGCTAGCGAGCCGTTAACATGCACGGTCCCCCAATGCGCAGCCACGCCCAGTTCCAGCCCATGCGCTTCAATCGCACGGATGTTCTCACGCTGGCGTAAATTTGTCTCCAGAGTGACATTGGTGATGGCATTTTTGACTTCATTGTCGAATGCGGTAAGCGACAGTGTCACCCCTGTCATCGCCGCCAAATCAAGCCCCGCCTCAACCCCGTGGAGCCGCTCATTCCGCAATTGCGCATTGGCATTGGTCACCACCGGAAATACCGTAAAGGGACGATAAAGCTCGTTCAGCGTTGGTAAGCGCAAGCCACTATAGGCTGCACTGCGCAGATGAAGCCCCCCGCCCAGATCGAGCACGCCCCCAGCCCGATATGACAGATCCCAACCAGAGCGTTTAGCGAAGTGGTCGTCACCAATCGCCGCTCCGGCACTGTTCCTCTCGCGGAAATAGCCGCCAGAATTGACCCATCGGTCCACTCTCAGGCCACCAGTGAGGATCAAGGCACCCACCATCCAATCATCTTCGATGAAAAACCCCAGATCACTATTTTCACCGCCTGCGAAACGCTGGCCCAGAAGCGCACCACTAAAGCCGCCGTAACGATCTTCCGATAAATCACCTTTGGAACGCCGGTAGTCGCTCCCAATCCGCAGCACGTGGCTATCACCAAGGGGAGGGCGAATTTCCAACTTGCCCCCCAGCCCGGTTGAAGGGGTATCCTTCTGATCCAGCACGCGCGTGTAGCTGCTCGATGAAATCACGACATTGGTGAAATTGCGCCACTGGCCATAAGCGAGCGCATCGACTTGCCACTCCCCTCTGCCCACCAGCCGAAGACTGACATCCTGCCCCTGGCTTGAAGAATCCGCACCATCAAAACGCAAGGTCCGCTTATCATGATAAGCAAGCGCACGTAGCTGGATTTCGAACTCTTCGCCCACTGGCTGCACCAATCGACCGCTCGCAGACCAGCTATCATAAGCCGCTCGTGCTGACGCCGAAACACGCTGATCTTCAGGTGTCGTGTAAAACCCTTTGCCCTTGTCCCACCGGCCGGAAAGCACCGCAAATCCATCACCTATTTTGGGCGCAATACTGCCGCTCAACTCGGTCTCGCCACGATCATTCATAAGTGAAGAGGCGTTGAAAAAACCCGATTCCGATGGATCGGCACTTTCAAGCTCTATCGTGCCTGTCAGCGCCCCTGCACCAAATGGCCCGGAGCCACCGCCCCGTGTCACGCGAATACGCCCCAATCGCTCAGGTGCCACAGCGTTAAATGGAACATAACCAAAGAACGGGTCAGCCAGCGGCACTCCATCGAGCAACACCAAGGCTCTGCTGGTGGCATTGCCGCCCAGGGATCGCAACGTTACCCCTTGCGCCGATGGATTAGATGAGCGGCTATCAGAGCGACGGAATTGCTGGAATCCGGCAATGGAGGACAGCACATCTTCAAGCCGGCCAGATGCGCTCGATACAATGGTATCTCGCTCCAGCGTTACTGTATCATAGGCAGGGGTAGCTGGCGTATCGACAAGCCCCTTGCCAGTCACAATAATGGCTTGCGTATCACGCTCATGATTATCGCTTTGTGTGCTTTGCGCCAAACCTTCTTCTACAGGGAAGAACATTCCGCCCAGCATAACAGGAACGGTAAGCAATAATCTTTTCAGCATAGGGGCTTAGCTATCTCTCAGCGATGTCCGCCTCCCTTCTCTAACGATGCGATCTTGCGGCGTCACCCTGCCTTTGGCACGCTACGCTGCAAACAGAGGAGAGACATGATGAAAAAGACAATTGCCGCCGCCCTGATGCTGGCGGCAGGGAGCATGAGCACAACAGCCTATGCCGAGGAAGCACCCCGCGTAACCCCCACTCCGCCAAGTATCGCCCCCGATCAGGCGGCTTTGCTGCAAAGTGACGACCCGCAGCTCGCAGCTCATAAAAAGCTGGTTTATGACATGTATCGGATCGTGCTGCAGGGTGGCTATGCGGATCGGGCAAAGGAGTTCATCCGCGAAGATTACATTCAGCATAACCCCAATGTCTCAAGTGGGCGGGCAGCACTGGAGGCCTATGTTCGCAGCACAAGGCCTGAACGTCCGTTGAAAGATACGCTGGAATTGCCGGTGGTGAGCATGCTGGCAGAAGGCGATATGGTAACGATTGCCTTTGTGCGCCCTGAAAAAGATGCCAGCGGCGAGACCTATTATTCAACCTGGTTCGATATGTTTCGCATTCAGGATGGCAAGATTGCTGAACATTGGGACCCGATGCTAAAAACCGATCCGCCCATCGATCCGAACGACAAAAAGGTCAAATAGCGTTCATGCAGGAATGCAAACGGCCCTTCCTGCGTTGAGTAGAAAGGGCCGTTTTGAAAGGTATCTGGCTTAATTTGAAAGGTATCTGGCTTAAAGCGCGCTCGGTTCGCCCGTCAGCAACAGGGTCTTGGTTTCAAGATAGGCTTCGATGCCTTCCGGCCCGCCTTCACGTCCAATGCCAGACTGTTTAAAGCCACCAAAAGGCAGGTTGAAATCCATCTGCAACCCATTCTGTCCAAAGCCACCTGCGCGGATACGCCGCCCGATGCGGTAGGCTGTATCAGCATCATTGGTGAGTACCGAACCGTTGAGACCAAAGTCGCTCTGGTTGGCGATCCGGATCGCATCCTCCTCATCTTCTGCTGGGATGAGGCATAGCACCGGGCCGAAAATTTCTTCTTGTGCAATGCGGGACGTATTATCGACATTGGCAAACAGCGTTGGCTCCATGAAGAAGCCCTTGTTCATATGGGTTGGGCGATTACCGCCGGTCACCAGGTCCGCGGTTTTTTTGCCTTCTTCGATGTACATTTCCACACGTTCAAGCTGGCGCTTCATGGCCAGCGGACCAAGCTGGGTGTCAGGGCTGTCACTATGGCCGATGGTAATGCCTTTCATGACGCCTGCGATGGCTTCTGCCAGTTCATCATGCCGGCTCTTGGGGACGATCGCTCGGCTGAGCATGGCGCAAACCTGACCGCTCATGATGGTGATAGTATTGCCCAGCAGACCAGCGGCGGCTTCAATCGGAAAATCATCACTGATAATCGCTGCCGACTTACCACCCAGTTCTAATGTGCAGCGTGCCACACGGCTGGCACAGACTTCACCGATCCGCTTGCCTGCTACGGTGGAGCCGGTGAAAGATACTTTATCGATACCCGGATTCTGCACCAGGTGGTCAGAGGCTTCGCGTTCACCCACAGCGAGGTTCACCGTCCCAGCCGGCATTCCCACAGCTTCGGCAGCTTCGGCCAGAATATAGGCTTCCAGCGGCGTTTCGGGTGATGGCTTCATGATGACCGGGCAGCCAGCAATCAGCGCATAGGCCACTTTGGCCGCCATAATGCCAAACGGTGCATTCCATGGCGCAATCGCTGCCACAACGCCCACAGGCTCTTTGGCAACGATGGCGGTTTTCACCATCGCACTCGGGCGCTGTTCGACAAATTTATAGGTGTTGCCGAGTTCCGCGATCGCTTTGAACTGCATCAGCGCGCCGCCATGCATAATCGGGGCAAAACTGGCCAGGCCACCGACCTGCGCCGTCCAAGCGGCACATAATTCAGGCATCCGCTTTTCGAGATATTCGGCCATCGCCATCAACTTTGCACCGCGCTCTTCCGGTGCCAGTGTCGGCCACGAGCCATTATCAAACGCATCACGGGCCGCAGCAACCGCCTTGTCCATGTCTGCCTTGCTGGCTTCAGCAACGCGGCCGACAATCTCTTCGCTGTTGGGCGAGATAAGTTCGATTTCCCGGCCACTGGTGGCGGCAACCCATTCGCCGCCAATGAACAGCTTATCAGGATGGGCGATATTTACACCTTCAGGCGTCATGGCATTTCTCCTTGGTTCCGCATTTATAAAGCCGCGCGGACGGCGAAACAAAAGTGGGGCAAATCAGGCAGGAATTCCTGCCTCAACAGTTCAAATCAGCGCATGCTGAACGCAAGCTCACCAGCATCATGCAAGCCTCACTGCGGCCACAGATGTTGGTGCGCTTCAAACACTTCGCGCAGAGATTTCGGTGGTTTTCCGGTGATTTTCTCTACCCAATCAGTCACTTCATCGAAGTAACCTTCCCGGATAGACTGACCGAAAGTGACCATGTCATCGCTCGACCATGGAATGGGTCCTTCCGGCACGATGTCCGATGCATGGCGCGGCGCTCCCATGGCGTCGAAATATTCATACATGGCTTCATCATCGACCGGTTGAACCTCGATCGGCTTACCCGTCATCTGGGTGACGATAGCCAGTGCTTCTGGAATCGACAGCGCCTCCGGCCCGGTCAGGGCATAGGCCTTGTTCCCATGGCCTTCCTGCGTCAGCACACCGACCGCCGTCGCCACACAATCATCCCGGCTGACAAAGCCGACCCGGCCATCGCCGCAATTATCTGGCTTCACCCCCATTTGCAGCGAAGGAATGGCCATCGCAGTGGCAATCGCCTCTGCATATTGGCTATCGCGTAAATGCGTCCAGGCAGCACCCGATGCTTCGATAATTTCTTCGGTTGCCCGGTGGTCATCCTTCACAATGGCAGGATTGTCTGCCTTATCGGCATTGATCAGCGAGGTGTAGACAATGTGCTGCACACCCTGCGCCACGGCTGCTTCCACCGCATTCCTGTGCTGGCCAACGCGGGTGCCGACGCGGGCGGTGGAAATCAGCAACATCCGCTCTCCGCCTGCCATGGCTGAGACAAGGCTGGCCGGATCATCAAAATCGGCCGTGCGGCATTCCACACCCAATTCGGCAAATTCAGCGAGCTTGGCTGGCGTGCGAGACAGGAACACCAAATCTTCAGGTGCACATTTCTCCAGCAAGCCACGTGCGGTAGCCCCACCGAAAGAACCTGATGCCCCGGTGACAATGATCTTACCCATCCAAACGCTCTCCTCAATCCATTATGCAGCCTCTGCTGCTTGCCCACAATAATAACGAGTGTTACGGTTGTGGCAAGAAAGGGAGAAGGAATTTCTATGAAGTTGAGCGTTGAAGACCGGTTTGGTCTGCAGGATTTGATCGCGGCCTATAGTTGGGCACTGGATACAGGCGATGTGGACGCACTGGTGGCATGTT
This sequence comes from Altericroceibacterium indicum, assembly GCF_009828105.1. Lineage (GTDB taxonomy): Bacteria > Pseudomonadota > Alphaproteobacteria > Sphingomonadales > Sphingomonadaceae > Altericroceibacterium > Altericroceibacterium indicum. The sequence continues at coordinate 84,642 of NZ_WTYQ01000004.1, read as the reverse complement.
TCACCGAAGATGCAATCATGAGCGAAGAGGTTTTTGATGACCCTGACATATGGCACGGTCATGAAGGGATTCGCGGCATTGCGGAGCATTACCGTAATGCTGAAGGTTTTCCGGGCCGCCAGCATCATGTCACGCAGGTTCAATATATGCCGCAGGATGATGGCACTGTGAAAATGCGCAGCTTTGCTTTCGTCACCGAATGTGAAGGTGAACCGCCCTATCTGCTGCGCTTTGCTGGCTGGTATGACGATCACGCCGTGAAAGGCGAAGACGGAAACTGGCGTTTCCAGCGCCGGACCGTGCGCTTGTGGGATGGTGAAGTACTCAAGAACTTCCCCGGTCGCGGACAATGGGTGCCCCGCAAACGCCCAGCCTCACTGATTATTAAAAAGTAAGTTGGCCAAAGCGCCGCGCGGATCACCATTCGCGCGGCGCTTCCTATATTCTGGCGATTAGCCTCGCGGGGTCAGCAACCAGCCCAACACCAGTCCGGCGTCGGGCTTTACACGCAAAGATTGCTGGAGAACGTGATTGAACGATGCTGCTGGTTTGGCGGCAAATTCAGCCAGGGCCTCAACCCATTCGCCATCCGCAGCCTGCGCCACCCGGCCCAAAGCGCTCCAGCCAGAGCGACAATCCTGCCCTGTGCATGACGCAGCGCGCCCCTGCAAAAGAGCAACGCGCTGATAATTGGCCTCATTGGCAATATCTTCAATCATCATGGCATCGGCATAGCGGCTCACGCCCGCAATCATGGCCGGACGATTTTCGAGCAATTGGCGGGTGAAGCGCACCCGATCGCCTTCAATAGCCTGGCTGGCTACGCCATGAGCCTCGCCCGCGGTGGCAAAGCGCTGCCCGGCAGACAGGGAGCCATCATAAAGCAGAACCCGCTCATCCCCGTGCCGCCAACGCCAACCGCCAAGGCTGCTCACGGTGGAGACTGCCGCAACGCCAAGCGCTGCGCCGCCGATCACAGTACGACGGGTTGCACGAATCATGCGCCGTCTCCGGCATGGGGGTTATTACGGGCGAGATATTCACCAATTTCTTTGAGCTGTTCATCGCTCACTTCACCGCGCGGAATCGCGGGCATGTTGCCAATCCCCATCCGTGCAGCCTGCGTCACGAAATCGACCGTCAAATCATCCCTCTCTTCAAGCAGAGGAACATCCGTCCGGCGCGCAAGAAGGCCTGTGCCCATGCCGTTCGGGCCATGACACATCATGCATTTTTCAACATAGAGCTTTTCACCGCCCTTAGCATCAGGTCGATCAGACAGAGTAATCGGAGCCGGCATAGGCGGCGGGCCACCCTTTGCGCCATTAGCACCAGCAGAGGCATCATCTGCCGAACCGCCAGAACAAGCCGCCAGGCTCATCGCCGAAAGAGCTAAGCCAAACAGACCGAACTTTCTCATGCTTCGCGCTCCCCGCTCAGATTGGTGGGCCAGATACCGCTTTTCCCCGGCGCAAGAATACCGTTAGGATCGAGCGCATTCTTCACTTTTTCGTTCAGCCGCCGCATCGCATGATCATTGAAATCATAGGTCTTCGCAACGAGGTCCATATAATCCAGATGGGTCCGATATTCACCATAACCATGTTCAGCCGCATCGGCGACAAGTCGACGGAAGAAGGGATCAATCCCCTTCATCATCTTGGGATCATCCTTGTCAAAAATCATGGCATTCACATTGGTCAGATGTCTTTCGCCAAACGCAAAGCTGCCCTGATAATCCATCCCATATTCTTTATAACGCTCGTAAGTCCGCTTGAACTGGGCAAGCGCCTTGGAGCCATCTTGCGGAATAATGGGTGAAAATCCGATATGCCCACCCCGGCCACCATACCAGTTCACATTTTGCATCGGAAAAGTCATCGGGGTGCCGGTCCAACCGGTATGTTCGAGCGGTTCGCCTTTGACCCAACTGGTCGGCTTGATGCTCATCGGGCTGATATCGTTGATAGCCTTTTCAAGCACTTTATAAGAGGCCTTGTTGACCTCTTCACGGCCATAGAGGCGCAGCGACACCCCCCACCAGCCAATGTTGAAGCGTTTACGGATAGCGCTTATGACATCATCGCTCAAAGCCCCCGGCTTATCGGTCCATTCACCACGAGTGGTAAGAACGGCGGCGGCCCTCAGCCAATTGCCGATGGATGGGCTTTGCTGCAAAATACCTTCGCGGCGCAATGGGCCAATCGTATCAACCATCGCCTTCAAATCATCGGGGGAGTCAAATTCAACATCCATACCCATGAGCGATTCAGGCTCGGGCATCAGCCACAAGCCCATCTTGGTCACGACCCCGAAGTTGGACTGGCAGAACATCTGGTCCCAACTCGGGCCAAAGCCATAGGCATAGGCCTGCCACGTCGGCGCGTCTGAAAATGCCCCCATCCCGGTTCGCACCAGATCACCATCGGGAAGCACAACTTCCATCCCGCAGATCTTCTTGGTGTGCTCCCCATAGGGCGTATAGCCAACACCGCGATCAAGCGCATTGCCCATAACAGACCCCCAGCTATTACCGGGTGTGGAGATCCAATAGGGTAGTTTGTTGGCCTTTATGTAATCGTAAAGGTCATAAAAACCGACCCCCGGTTCGACAACAACAGTGCCCATCTGCTCATCAAATTCGATCTTCTTCATGCGCGACAGGTCCATCACGACACTGCCTGTAAGTTCCGGCGCATTGCCGCCATAGCCGAGGTTTTTGCCCCGACTGATCGGCCAGATCGGAATGCGATATTGGTTGGCAATCCGCATCACCGCCTGCACTTCGTCAACCGTGGTGGGGGCAATCGCGCCTGAGGGGTGATGCAGCGCATCGTCTACTGCGAATTTGTCCGTATAGGTTTCGCGGTCGAGTTCTTCGAAAAACACCTTGTCTGAACCCAATGCGCTTTCAAAAGCGCGACGGGCCTCTGCCAGACGTTGTGCATCGACTCCGGGAGGAAGGGGTAAATCAGCCATTTCTCTCTACTTTCTCAGCTCGCAGACCAGCTTGTGCGGGCCGGTGGGCGGGTCCCTGCATCTAGCCGCATGACATCACCATTGAACATTGGCGAGTGGATAATAAACTTCACCGCGTCGGCAAACTCATCGGGCTTGCCTGCGCGTTTGGGATATTCGCTATCCGCCAGCAATTCCGCCACGAAAGCAGGCGGAAGCCCAGCCACCATGGGGGTAGCAAAGAAACCCGGAGCAATACCAGCGCAGCGGATGTGATACTTCGACAGGTCGCGTGCCCAGACCAGCGTCAGCCCGGCCAAAGCAGCTTTGGACGCCGTATAAGCCCCCATACCTTCCTGCCCTTCGAAACTGGCAATAGAGCAGGCGTTGATAATGACACCGCGTTCTTCATCCGGCCCGCTGGGAGCGTTGGCAATCATCCGATGCGTCACTTCTGCGGTGACATTGGCGGCGCCCATCAGATTGACGTCGATCACCCGGCGGAAATCCGCCATGTCCCCAGGTGCATCACCCGTAGCAATCGGGCCGATCCCGCCGACCCCGGCGCAATTGGCCAGAATAGAAATTTCGCCATATTCATCAGCCACTTGCGCGACTGCAGATTTCACCTCAGCAACATCGCTAACGTTGCAATGGATAAAGGTGCAACCCTCTGGCGCGTTGCCACCGACATCGAAAGTAATGACCTTCGCTCCCGCTTTCACGAGAGTTCTGGCTGTTGCTTCGCCGAGGCCTGAATTGCCACCGGTGACGATGGCCAGTTTGCCGTTCGGTTCCATATCTCTCCCAATCCTCAGCGTCGTTTGAGTCTATAACTTTAACGATCGTTACTTTCTTCTAGCCTTTATTCATGGCAAGTGCCAGCCTGATTCTCAGCGTTTCCATGCCATAAGGAATAAGGGAGCGATCAAAGAGAGAATGGGAGATGACATTTCTGATGGGTAATAGCTTGCGCTTCTTAACCTTGGTGCTGATCGGCGGGGTCATGCTGATTGATGGGTTTGATCTCAACGCCATGCCGCTGGCGCTGCCCTATCTCGCACCGCAATTGCAGCTTGCGCCGGAAGACTTCGGCATCGTATTTTCCGCAGTTTTACTGGGGCTTGGGGCAGGCGCTCTACTGATCGCACCGCTCGGAGACAGGCTCGGACGAAGGCTGGTGATTGTCACTGCCTGCCTGGGCATATCCATCACAACTTTGGGCACCGCTTTTGCCGACACAGTGGTGCATTTTGCGCTCTGGAGACTGGCAACAGGTGTGGCTTTAGGGGCCTGCCTGCCCAATGTCAGTGCCCTTTCGGCAGAACTCGCCCCAGATGGAAAACGCGCCTTAATCATGTCGCTGGTCTCTGCCGGAATCGCAGTGGGCGCGATGGGAGCGGGCCTGCTGGCGCCGGAACTTGTCCGCTGGGGTGGCTGGCAAATGCTGTTCTTTGCGCCTGCCATTTTCGCGCTGGGGCTTGCGATTGCGCTCTTCTTTTGCCTCGAAAAAGGACTACCCCAAAAGAACACAGCGGAACACAGCAGCACCACAAAGGCACATAACAGCGCGACAAGCGCCCATAAAGCACGCTCACCACTGATGACGCTGGTGTCCCGCCCCTATGTGATGCCCTTCATCCTCTTTGCGACGATTTATGCCGTCAATTCCATTGCGCTCTATATGATGACGAGCTGGATGCCGACCTTGCTCCCCAAGGCTGGTTTCACGCTCGACCTGTCATCGCGCCTTGCCGGATTGCTTCAAGGTGGCGGACTGGTGTTCGGGATCGCGATTTCCTGGCTGCTCGACAAATGGAAACCAAGCCTTGCTATCATTACCGGCTATGTGATGGTGGCGCTTGCACTTTTGGGAATCTGGTTGCTGCCAGCCGCACCGACGCAATGGGGTACCTTGCTGCTGATCGCCGGCGGCGGGATTACCGGCATTCATATGGCGCTGATGGCACTGACACCTTCACTCTTCCCATCGCATATTCTGTCATCGGCCATCGGGGCTGGCGTAGCGATTGCCCGGATTGGTGCGATCACGGGGCCGATGCTGGGGGAATGGCTGATCCGGGGCGGTGTATCTCCGGCGAATTTCTTCCTCGCCCTTATCGTGCCGGTGGCGCTGTGCGCGATGCTGGCTTTGGTGATCCCGAAAGCGCAGCGGGTGACAAGCACCGCCATCTAAAATCACTTTGCCAGCGGGTCAGCCCATGCCGCCCCGCTGGCATTGAATGTCAGGGCCGGAAATCCAGCCCGCCGATCCGTTCCGCAAACCGCCAGCCATCAGCCGTACGGACCAATTTATCCGTAAACGTGCCGACCAGCGGGCTTTTAGCGCTCATCGCTGGCAATTCACCTGGTTCGGCTGCTTCCCCCAGATACAGCACGATCACGCTAAAGGCGGTCGCATGATCGGCATCCACCACACCTACCACCGTATTGGCAATGACATGGCGCTGCGCCCTCGCCGGGCGTGCGGTGAAGCCTTCGAGAATAGCCGCACGGCCTTCCACGAATTCATCCGGCTTGCTGGGCCGCGCAAAACGCGCATCTGGCGTATAAAGCGCCACCAGCTCTTCCCATTTCTGAGCATCACTGAGGTTCACATAAAGATTGATCAACCTCTGGCAGTCAGCCTCAATCGCCCGGCGTTCATCGTCAGTCACGCTATCTCCCTTTCCAGCCCTTCAGGCCTATTCTGGTTTGGTGCGCTCAAGGAACAGCGAATTGCCGTCCTCATCTTTGGCTTCCAGCGTATCGATCACCGTGTTCATAATCCGGTGCAGCGCTTCCACATCGTCGTTGGACAAGCCGCTGACCAGAAAATCGGCAACCTTCTCTGTTTGCGGCTTCATCACTTCAAACAGGCGCTGCCCTTCTTCTGTCAGGCTCAGCGATTTACGGCGGCGATTGCGCGGATCGGGCGTCACCGTAATACGGCCATGGCGTTCGAGTGCGGCCACTGCGCGGCTCACGCTCATCACATTGACGCCGGTGTGATCGGCCAGTTCATGACTGGCACTTTCACCCAAGCGGCCAATCGCCATCAGCAGACGAAATTCATTGAGGCTAATCTTATACTGGCTGGCAAGATGCGTGGAGAATGGCGCCATCAGACGGTTGGTCATCTTCAGCAAACCATGCAGAACAGCCGTCGGCTGCTGCTTCAGTTCATTACTTACCGCGTCATTTTCCGGCTGCATTACAGCTCCATCCCATTGGTCTGACTGCCCCTTTGCCAAATCATCCCCCTTTATTCACCTTATTTCTTACCGAGCACACAATACGCATTTAGCACGCTTCGCGCTTGGCTTAGATCATAACAGGCGTTACTGTTGTAAGCGAGGAAACAAATGGGAGAGTTGGCGATGGGAGCCTTTCCGAAGAGCATCCACTTTATCGGCACCAATACGCCGAGGCGGGTCGAAATGTCGGTCCGCAATCTTGAGGTCGAAGGTGAGATCCCGGCTGAAATCGACGGCGCTTTTTTCCGCGCTGTGCCAGACAATGCCAATGCACCGATGTTTGAAGATGACATTGCCCTCAATGCCGATGGCATGGTGGCGCGTTTTAACATCACGGGCAATCAGGTCGATTATGACATCAAATATGTCGAGACCGAACGCTATCTGGCTGAAAAGGAAGCGCGCCGCGCATTGTTCGGCCAATATCGCAACCCCTTTACCGATGATCCATCGGTAAAAGGCAAAGACCGCACTCTCGCCAATACCACCCCGGTGTGGCACGGCGGCCGCCTGTTTATGACCAAGGAAGATGGCCGGGGCTATGAGGTTAATCCGCATACGCTCGAAACCATTGGTGCCTGGGATTATTTCGGCGCGTTGAAATCTGAAACCTTCACCGCGCACCCGCGAATCGACGATGAAACGGGTGAAATGTTCTTCTTTGGTTACGAAGCCGATGGATTATGTTCGCTCGAAGTCGCTTACGGCATTGCCGATAAAGACGGCAAGCTGACATCGGAACAATGGTTCAAACAGCCTTATTGCTCCACCATCCACGATTTCTGCATCACTGAGAAATACGCTATTTTCCCGATCTATCCGACCACGGCTGATATTGATCGCCTGAAGGAAGGCGGGGCCCATTGGGCGCATCAGCAGGATCTGGAATGCTGGGTCGGTATCATGCCGCGCTATGGCAAGGTGGAGGAAATGCGCTGGTTCAAGGGCCCTAAGGGCGTTTCGGCCTTCCATTTCATCAATGCCTTTGATGATGGCGAACTGGTCCATATGGATGTCTGCCTGTCTGACACCAACGCCTTCCAGTTCATGCGTGAAGCCGGCGGTGTGGAACGCCATCAGATGGATGTGAAAGGCGCGCTGACCCGCTGGACCTTCGACATGTCCAAGCCCGGAGACAGCTTTGAAAGCCGCGATCTTGGCCCTCCGGGAGATTTGCCGCGCCTGCCCGATGCGGATCAGGGCCGCCCCTATCGCCGTGCATGGTACCTCAGCATGAACCCGGAAGGCGGGCCGCCCATGCCCGGTGGCCCGGTGGGGGCCAATTTCAACGCCATCATCCGGATTGAGCCGGGCAATGGCCGAATCTCCATGATGGGCGTGCCCCCCGGCGCAGGGGTGAGCGAACCGGCCTTTGTGCCCTCAGCCGACCCTGAAAACGGTGGCTGGCTCCTGTCGGTGGTCGATCAACCCAATGGACCAGATCCTTCCAATTATCTGTCCGAATTGTGGGTGATGGAAGCCGATAATGTGGAAAAGGGGCCGATTGCCAAGGTGAAGCTCAACATGCCCTTGCGCTCCCAAGTGCATGGCACATGGGTCGCACGGGCCAAGCTCGACACCAGCGTTCAGAAGGCTTGAGGTAAACATCAGGGAACTGCAATAAACAAAGGGGCCGCTCGCACAGATCGGCCCCTTCACTTTTGAAATCAGCCGATCAGAGCTGATTCATATGGGAAGGCTTCCTTGAAGCAGGGAAGCAAAGGGGGATATTTTGGGGAAATTCATCTATCATTTCAGCAGGATCGTGTTTGGCGGCTGGTGGCTCTATTCGGGCCTGATGCACTTTCTGGTCGAAGACTGGCAGCCCTTGGGGCAACAACAGCCCGCCATCGATTTCACCCTGGCACTGATCGCCAGCGGATTATTCACCTGGATCAAAGTGATCGAAGTGGTGCTGGGCGTTACATTGCTGATGAATCGCTGGATGCCTTTCAGCCTGATCGCGCTGACGCCGATCAACATCGTCATCATCTATTGGAATTTCGTGCTCGACTTTGGCACGCTCGAATGGATTTTCGGCGGATTGTCGATTGTTTTCAACATCATCCTAATGTGGGCATGGCGCGCCTATTTCTGGCCGCTGCTCGTCTATAAGGGCGAAGCGGATTATTCACTCGACCCAAAATATCCGGGCTGACGATCAGATTTCACATTAAGGAAGGGGGCGCTCACCGCCCCTTCCATTCAGGGTCACGCTTTCCAATAAAGGCAGCCATGCCCTCGGCCTTATCCTCCGTCGCGGTGAGGATTTGGAACAGGCGGCGTTCGTGCAGGATGCCCTGGCTCAGGGTCATCTCATAGGCCGCATTGACCAGTTCCTTATTCGCCATAGCGCCCAAAGGCGGCATAGAAGCGATGAGCGTGGCACTTTTCATCGCTTCATCGAGCAAGTCTGCCTGTGGCACTACCCGTGCGACAAGGCCGGCTTTCTCCGCTTCTTCGGCGCCCATCAGCCGGCCAGTGAGGATCATTTCCATCGCCTTGGCCTTGCCAATGGCATGAGTGAGGCGCTGCGTTCCGCCCATTCCGGGGGCAACGCCAAGCTTGATTTCCGGCTGGCCGAATTTCGCATTGTCCGAAGCGATGATAAAATCGGCCATCATTGCCACTTCGCAGCCGCCACCCAGCGCAAAGCCATTTACCGCTGCAATCCAGGGTTTGCGAATGGCGCTGGTGAAGTGGCTGTACCATTTGGAAAGATAATCTTCACGGTAGAAATCCGCCATGGGCTTTTCAGCCATTTCCTTAATGTCTGCCCCGGCGGCAAAGGCTTTTTCGCCGCTACCGGTCAGCACCGCGCAGCGCTGCGTATCGTCTGCCTCAAAGGCTGCAAAGGCCGCAATCAGATCATCAAGAACCGCCGCATTCAGCGCGTTCAGGGCCTTGGGCCGGTTCAGCGTCACCAGCGTGACCGCGCCGCGCTGTTCCACAAGGATGTTGTCATAGCTCATGCGGCAGTTCCTTTAATCGAGGCAGAAATCTGGCTGCAAGATGGCTATCACCTTCGCGCTCGGCAAGTCCTCGTAAGTAAAGCCTCTGAATAGGTTGTGCATCAGCAGATTGCACAGAGTTAGGCTTGCTGATAGGCGAATTGTTATGAGTTATTGTGATACCTGTGTCATCCGCAATCAGGCGATCTGTTCAGCCCTCACGACTGAAGAATTGAGTGCGCTCAATGCAATAGGCCGTCGTCGCGATCTGGAACCCGGCGAATCTCTGATGTGGGAAGGGGACGATTCACTGCTCGTTGCCAATGTCATCGATGGTGTGCTCAAACTCTCCACCGGAACCGAAGATGGGCGCGAACAGATTGTCGGCGTGGTCTATCCGTCAGACTTTATCGGGCGACCCTTTGGCGCGACCAGCAGCCAGAATGTCACGGCACTTACCAATTCGCGCGTGTGCATATTCTCGCGCACGGATTTTGATGCTTTTGCCTCTGAACACCCCGCGCTGGAACACAAGCTGTTGAAGCGCACCCTGTCGGAACTGGATCGGACGCGGCGCTGGCTGCTGTTGCTAGGCCGCAAGAATGCTGAGGAAAAAATCGCCACATTCCTGCTCGAAATGGCAGAACGGCTGGGTGCTGGCGGATCGGATGAATGGGAAAGCCCGATTTCCTTCGACCTGCCTTTTTCACGTCAGCAAGTGGGCGATATTCTGGGGCTGACGATTGAAACGGTCAGCCGCCAGATGACCAAGCTCAAGAAAGAAGGCGTGATTGACCTTCCCTCCCGCCGTGCGGTCGTGATCCTCGACCGCCAATCGCTCGAGGATCACGCCGGTTAAGGCTGCTTAGAAAGCGTAGCTGATGCCAGCGCTCAGGAGCCATGGATCAAGGTCATGCTTGGTCTTGAGAACCAGCGTGTCATTGGCATCATAGAAGCTGGCTGTCCGGTCGATGAAATATTTCTTCGCATCGAAGGTCAGGCCGAACTTTTCGTTCAATGGCACATCAAAACCGGCCTGAAGCACGGCACCAAAGCCATCCTTGATGTCGGTATCAGCAACACCAAGAGCCTTTGCGGTTGAGCCGGGCTTTTCGTTGAACACGAACCAATAGGTCGCACCGGCACCGATATAGGGCTTGATCGGCAGGCCGAGTGGCAGGTGGTATTTCGCGGTCAAAGTGGCCGGAATAATTCTGGCATCATCTACCAGTTTTGCTCCGTCAAGGCCGCCGGTGCCTTCAACATTATGCTGCGTCACACAGCAGATCGTTTCAACCGACAGGTCATTGGTCAGGAAATATTCCACTGCCAGAGTCGGAACGTAATTGTTGTCCGCCTTGGTGTTGAACTCAGCCGGAAGCGCAGCAGCAATGTCGTCAGAGACGAACTTCACTTCTTTCAGATTGCCATCCGGCAGAACGGCAGTGCCCATCACTTTGACTTGCACTTTACCAGCCATATCCTGTGCTTGCGCTGGAGCGTTGAAAGCAAAAGCGGCGGCGGTGAAAGCCACCAGAGCGGCTGTCTTGCGCATGGGTTATTCCTTCTCAATTCGCAGCGGGCGGCCCCTTGCAACCCGAAACATAACTGCGATGCCCACGCCGTTTCGTCCCATTACCGATATGAAACATTGATCCTTCGCAAAATTCGCACGGTCTAATTTTTCATCTGAAAAGAAACGTCGCGACCTGCCTAGTTTGACGAAGCGCAATGAACGGATAGCACCCTTACGCTTTATCTATGCGCATGTGGCCTTATCATTCTGATCTCCTCGCAACGCCTGTGCCGCGTTACACAAGCTTCCCCACGGCAGCGGAATTCCGCCCCGGTATTGGCCCGGAGGATTTCTCCGCCGCGCTGGCCAATACGCATGGCGATGTTTCGCTGTATGTGCATATTCCGTTTTGCGAAAAGATATGCTGGTATTGCGGCTGCAACACCGGCGCTGCCAATCGCAAACAGCGGCTGACATCCTATCTCGATTCGCTTCATCGCGAAATTGAACTGGTCGCTGCCCGCCTGCCTTCTGATGCGCATATCACTCGTCTGGCCTTTGGCGGGGGGAGTCCCAACGCCATTGCACCTTATGATTTCGTGCGGTTGATGGATCAGCTCACGCTTAACTTCCGACTCGAAGATCCAACCATCTCGATTGAACTGGACCCGCGCACTCTGTCTTCGGACTGGAGCGAAGTGGTCAGCGGTGTAGGCGCAACCCATGCCAGCCTTGGTGTGCAGACCTTCACCCCCCGCTTGCAGGAAGCGATTGGCCGCATCCAGCCGCTGTGTATGATCGAGAAGAGCACGCGCATGTTGCGCGAAGCGGGCATAACATCGATGAATTATGATTTCATGTATGGCCTTCCGGGTCAGACAATGGATGACATCAAGGAATCGCTGGAACTGGCCGCATCCTTCGGTGCAGACCGGGTCGCTTACTTTGGCTATGCCCATGTGCCGCATATGATTCCGCGCCAGCGCAAGATCGATGACAGTGCCCTGCCCGATCAATATGAGCGCTTCCGTATGGCCGCCTTTGGCCATCACTATCTCACCCAGGCAGGCTATGTGCCGGTGGGGTTCGATCATTTTGCATTGCCCGGCGATCCACTGGCCCAGGCCGTGACGGCAGGGACGCTCAATCGCAATTTTCAGGGCTTTACCGACGATCAGGCACCCGTCCTGATCGGCCTTGGTGCATCCTCGATCAGTTCCTTCCCCGGTCTGCTGGTGCAGAATGAAAAGAATTCAGGGCGCTATCGGATGCTGCTCTCGCAAAAAATCCTGCCAGCCGCATTGGGTGTGAAACGCAGCGCAGATGATCAACAGCGTGGAGCAATCATCAAGCAATTGCTGTGTCAGGGTGCAGCCCGCATCAGCCCTGAAATGCTGGACACGGCGCTGGATCGGCTGATGCCCTATCTTGAGAACAATTGCTGCCATATCGACGATGGAATGCTCACCATTGCCCCCGGCGGCCTTCCCTATGCACGCAGCATTGCGGCCGCCTTCGATCCTTATCGCCAGCAATCTCCGCGCCGTTTCAGCTCGGCAGTGTAAGCTCCCACCCAAGCCCTTTCGGCTCCATGCCGGAAGGGCTTTTCCATATCCAGAATCCCCCGAAACGCGATCGGGGCAGAGCATCGCCGAGCAGCACCATAAGCGCATCGGACAAAGAAAAAGGCGCCTGCCTCTTTTCGGCAGACGCCTTTTGTATGGGCGGTAATTTTCCTTGAAGATCAAGCCGCCAATTTATCCCCATCGGCCCAATTACCATGCAGACCCTGCCGCAGACGAAGCGGCAATTTGATGCGCGCTATCGGGCCTTTGGCAACGTCCATTGCTTCGAAGATGCACAGGTCTGAATAGTTGGTGATGTGGTTATCAACCAGCGCCACCAGCCAGCCATCGCCTTCATCGGCATCTTTGGAGCGTGGAACAAAGCAGGGTTCCTGAAGGGCGCCATCAGGCCCGCACCACCAGCTCTTTTCCTCACCCGTTGCATGGTCATAATGGGTGAGAGAATTGATGACGCCGACAAAGGGGCCTTGCGGGCCATGATAGGGCTTGTCGAAATCATAGGTAATCATCCAGCCATGGCGATAAGGCTTGCCCGCCATCCGGTCATCAATCCGGGGAAATTCGCCCGGCATCTGGCCGATCTTTTCCATCCCGCCGATTTCATTCGAATTGGACGCCAGATCGACCTTGAAACGGTTGAGGAAGGTTGTGGCTTCCACTGGATCAAACGGCGTGCCGCCTTTTTCCGGGAAAAACGGCAGACTGCCTGTTTTCGACACCGGCAGATCAAAATAGATCTGTGTGCCATCCTGATAGGCATTCATCACATGGCATCCGCAAACGCTGGGCTCCTGCTTGAACCAGCGGATATCCGAGCCATCGCCATCGCGGCGCATCACGCCCAGATAGAAGGGCAGACTGCGATCATACCAGAAATGCGGACGGTTCTGTCTGAGCGTCTCCCAATCCGAAGAATAGGGTGAGACATTGAACACCGCATAATCCCCCGCGATCGCGAAATCATGCAGCATAGTGTAATAAGGCACCTGAAAATCGGCCCGGCGCACCACTTTGCCTTCCGGGCTAATTTCGAAATAGCTCGCATCACGGGTGAGATCACCCTTGGTGGCATAACCAAAGCCGCAGAAATTGCCCGTGTCGTGATCGATCTTCGGGTGGGCTGAGAAGGTCGGGATTTCCAGGTCACCGTCAAAATCGGTGTAACCGTCCGTTTCCAGCGTATCCTTGTCCATAATCAGGCAGGGGCTGTCTTCCTTCATAGCGAAGAGCTTGCCAGCATGGACCAGCACATTGGTGTTGGCCGTGCCGCGCGGCACGCCTTTGACACTGGGATCGTCGGTCAGTGGGTTGCGATAGGCACCGAACAGCGCGTGGCCGGCTTCATTTTCGCGCTTCCACTTTTCGGTTTTCGCATAACGCTGGCGGAAGCTGACCTTGCCTTCCTTGAAGCGGAACATGGACACCATGCCATCGCCATTGAAGAACTGGTCATTATCATATTTCGGCGCGAATTGTGGATCGGGATGGACGCGATAGAAGGCTCCGTCCAGTTCCGTTGGAATGCTCCCTTCAATCTCCAGATCGGCAATATCGCCTTCCAGCCGGATCAATCGCAGAACATCCTGATACAATGGTGAATTTGGAAAATGAACCAACTTAACTCTCCCCAGAGCCAGCCTTGCCACACAAGACTTTGTTTTTAATGATGTAAGAAAGGCCGAACATGGTTGTCCGGCCTTGTCTTATCCATTTTATGGTCAGGCCATCACGGTTGCGTGATTTTCCAGCAGCATTGTTGCCGTGGCCGTATTGGAAATCGGAATGTGGTAATTGCGCGAATATTCGGTGACTGAACCGCGCATTGCCCCACGTGCGGCAATCCAGTTGAGAATTTCCACACCCTGACTGCCTGCCAGATCCACAATATCGAGCGAGCTATGCTGCAACAGAGCTTCCGGATCGCGTGAGAGATGATCCATGCAGAACATGTCATATTCGATATTGATATGCCCTGCCCGCTCACCTTCAAGCTGATGCGACAGACCGCCAGTGCCCATCACCACGATCTTTTCATCACCCTGCCAGCTTTCCAGCGCCCGACCAACCGAACGGCCAAATTCGAAGCAACGCTTGGGGCTTGGCAGCGGGAATTGCACCGTGTTGATCGCGATGGGGACCAGCTTGAAAGGCCAGCTTTTCGCATCAGGCCATGCCAGTTCCACCGGAATGGCCAGCGCGTGATCAACCAGCATTTTCTGGCACATGGTCGGGTCAAATTCATCACCCACCACCTGATTGATGATGTGCCAGGACAATTCCGGCATCCCCGAATAGGGCTTGTAACCCGAAATGCCCCAGCCCTCATCTTCATGCGAATAGCCTTCAGCGGCGCCAATGGCGAAAGTGGGCATGGCATCGAGGAAGAAATTGAGCCCGTGGTCATTATAGAAGCACACGAGCACATCGGGCTTTTCGCGCGCCAGCCATTCATGGACCGGGTGGAAACCATCGAAGAACGGTTTCCAATAGGGGTCTTGCTGAAGGCCCTTGTCGATCGCCTGCCCAATGCCGGGGACGTGGCTGGTGAAAATGCCGCCTGCTACTGTGCTCATGCTGCTTCTCCATGTTTGGTCATCTCTTTGAGACGTGCCCCATGGGCGAGCAGTGCAGCCTTAAATTCTTCCACTGTGGTTCCGGTTTGCAGCGCGCCGATGTCCTGCACGCCAAGCCCCAGAATCCCTGCCAGTTTGGCGAGGTAATAGATATTTCCGCCGGCATTCAGCATTCCGATCACGTCACGGTTGCGGATCGCCTGTTTATGCGCATCGCTGAGGCCGAAGCGCTCCATATAAGCCTCTTCATCCGCCGCAAACGCCGCGCGATTTTCGGCCTTGTTGAAGGAAAAGCACATCTCGTTAATGGCAAAGCCCCGCCGGGCCGCATCGCCATCAAAAACATAAGTACCCGGAATATCGCGCCGAGCGCCACCCGTTACCTCAGTCATCACAATTGATCCTCTTCACCGTCCAATTTGCTGGACCAAGTTGCAGAATCAGGGGCAGCCTTGCCTTGCGCTGGATCAAAAATGTGAAATTTTGCGAAGGATTTCGGATATGTGAATACCTGTCTTTGGCGTGAGCGTATTATTTCGAACCTCGCTCTCGCTGGATTCCCGCCTTCGCGGGAATGACAGCTGAGTGGTTGGTTTTGATAGTAGGCGGTAGTGAGTGTTTACTTGACCCCGCCAATGCGGGGGCTGCTGTTGCGTGGCACCCGCGCTACCTTCACCCTCGTCATTCCCGCGCAGGCGGGAATCCAGCCAGTGCAAGGCTGGCTAAAGGAACGCGTCGGCCGGGAAATGACAGGCCCCAGGAAGCCCGCTCCCAATACCCGCCTCATTGCAAAGCCGGAAACTGGATTCCCGCCTTCGTGGGAATGACAAGGGATGTTCGGGCCTGTGACCAACAAAATGGCGGTGCGATGCGGACCGAAGAACGCATCGCACCGCCATTGGCAGACCTGTCAGAGCAACAAACGAATTAGATCGGGAAGTGGCCGGGTTCTGTTTCCATCGTGATCCAGCGCAATTCGGTGAAGCTGTCGATCCCGGCCTTGCCGCCGAAACGGCCATAGCCCGACGCGCCTACGCCGCCGAAGGGCATTTGCGCTTCATCATGAACGGTTGCGCCGTTGACGTGGCAAATGCCGGACTGGATGCGGCGAGCAACACGAAGGCCGCGCGCGCCATCTCCGGTGAAGACCGCAGCGGACAGGCCGTATTCGGTATCATTGGCCAGTTCGATGGCGTGTTCTTCATCCCGTGCGCGGGCAATGCCGACCACCGGGCCAAAGCTTTCATCACGGAACAGCTTCATGTCAGGTGTCACCTTATCGATCACATGGGCTGGCATCAGCACATTCTGCGTGGTGTCACCGCCGGTAAGCTGCTCTGCCCCATGGCTGAGGGCATCTTCGACGAGGCTCATGCAATGGGCAACCGTAGCCTTGTCCACCACCGCGCCGAGCGGGGTGTTGCCATCACGTGGATCGCCGACGGGCATGGATTCAACCTTGGCCTTGAAGCGCTTGGCAAATTCATCCGCAACCTCTTCCACCACGATAATCCGTTCGGTGGACATGCAGATCTGGCCCTGATTCATGAAGGCCCCGAAGGCCGCGGCTTTCACCGCTTCATCAAGGTCTGCATCTTCGAGGATAACCAGCGGAGCCTTGCCGCCCAGTTCCAGCAGAACCGGCTTCAGATGTTCAGCCGCACGCTTGGCGATGATCTTGCCAACCTTGGTCGAGCCAGTGAAATTGATCCGCTTGACTTCGGGCGCATCGATCAGCGCACCCACCACATCGCCGGCATCTTCAGGCGCATTGGTGACATAATTCACCGTGCCTTCGGGGAAGCCAGCTTCAGCCAAGGCTTCGATAATCAGCGAATGCGTGCGCGGGCAGTTTTCGCTAGCCTTCAGGATCACGGCATTGCCGCAAGCCAACGGTGCCGCCACAGCGCGCACGCCGAGGATGATCGGTGCATTCCACGGAGCCATGCCGAGCAGCACACCAACCGGTTCGCGCACGCCCATGGCAAGGCAACCGGGCTTGTCAGACGGGATCACTTCGCCTGAAATCTGGGTAGTGAGCGCACCTGCTTCGCGCAGCATGGAGGCCGCAAGGCCGAGGTTGAACATGGCCCAGCCAGCAGTCGCGCCGATTTCGCCCATCATGGCGGAAACGAAATCATCCTTGCGTGCTTCGAGAGCATCGGCGGCTTTGACCAGCACGGCGCGGCGTGCGTTTGGCCCCATCTTGGACCATGCTTCAAAGCCCTTCTGAGCCTTGGCGGCAATGGCGGGAATGTCGCTCGCCTGCATCGCTTCAGCGGTGGAAGCCACTTCACCTGTCAGGGGGTTTTTGCGTTCAAACTGCAACGGGTCTCTCCTTCATGACTGTCCTACACTTGCTGCAACACGAGAAAGTGCGACTTGGCGCCACCTATAACGTGCAATATTGTTCTAGACGATAGCAAATATGCACATGCGATGAAGTCTGAGTGAATGGACCGGTCAGGCAGCACCCAGCATGGCCTCCGCACGGTTGCGGAACACGTCCAGCCGCTCATCTTCTGATGAACGCCGCAATTCACTCTCCAGTTCGCGCGCCTGTTCGCCCAACTCATATTCGCCGAACAATCCTGCTGTACCAGCCAGCTTGTGAAGCTGATCCACCAGATCGGCAGTGGCTTCATCAGACAGGAAGTCCGACTGCATGAGGTTGTTGACCTTGGAGAGAACAATGGCACGCCGCTCGCGATATTGCTCCTTCAAGGCAGGCGGAAGTTCCTCTGAACCTTCAGCGAAAACGGGCACCTCAGCGTGTTTTTGCGGGCCGATCCATTTGTGCAGCATCCGGGCCAGCGCTTCGGATGACACGGGCTTGGACAAATGGTCCTGCATCCCGGCCTTGTGGGAAATGATGATATCTTCGCGAAAGGCATTGGCGGTGAGCGCGATAATCGGCAATTCGGCAGGCGTCAGCCCACCGGCCCTCAAGATGCGTGTCGCGCGCAAACCATCCACATTGGGCATTTGGATGTCCATCAACACCAGATCGAAGCGCTCGGATGCATCGGGTGCTTGACCCAATATTTCGAGAGCCACGGCCCCGTCTGGCGCCAGTTCCACAGTATAACCAAGCTGCTTCAGCATTGCCATGATGAGCTGTTGGTTGATATCATGATCTTCCACCAGCAGAATATGGCCTTGCCCTTCCGCTACGAAATCTAGGGGCACATCAGGCAGCGCATGGCGGCGCACTTCAACATCTCCATTGTCAGACACTTCCAAAGGAAGGGAGAGGGTAAATGTGCTACCTTGCCCCTCTTCACTGTGCACGACCAGTGAACCGCCCATCATTTCAGCCAATTGCAAGCTGATCGGCAGGCCCAACCCGGTTCCGCCATATTTGCGCTCAGTGGAATCATCAGCCTGTTCAAACGGGCGGAAAATAGCGTCCATGCGTGTGCTCGAAATACCAAGCCCGGTATCTTCCACGCTAATCGCAATATCGCGCTGCTTTTCGCCGCCCAATACCAATTGAGCACGGATCGTGATGTATCCCTCGGCGGTGAATTTCAGCGCATTGCCTACCAAGTTGAGGATAATCTGCCGCAGGCGCAATGAATCCGACAAGATGACCTGCGGCACCGCATCATCCACTTCCAGCGTGAGTTCCAGGCCCTTCTTATCGGCTTCGGCATTCATCAATTTACAGCAGCTACCCAGCAGATGGCGGATATCCGTGGGCTGACTGGCAATCACGACACGGCCTGCTTCGATCTTGGAAATATCCAGAATATCGTTCAGCAACTGCATCATAGCGTGGCCACTTTCGGCAACGAGTTGAGCGTATTTGCGCTGTTCGTCATCCAGATCACT
Organism: Altericroceibacterium indicum; assembly: GCF_009828105.1. Taxonomy (GTDB): domain Bacteria; phylum Pseudomonadota; class Alphaproteobacteria; order Sphingomonadales; family Sphingomonadaceae; genus Altericroceibacterium; species Altericroceibacterium indicum. Next base: position 65,967 of record NZ_WTYQ01000004.1, on the reverse strand, counting down.
GTTGAGCAATAGATCCGTAAATCCCAGCACACCATTCATCGGTGTGCGAATTTCGTGGCTCATATTGGCAAGGAAATTGGCCTTGGCGCGGGCAGCCCCTTCCGCCACCTTTTTCGCCTGGGTCAATTCATGTTCCAGCAGTTTACGATCGGAAATATCGATATTCACACCGACAAAGCCAACGATTTCATCTTTTTCGTTGAGCTCAGGTGCTGCCAAAGCGTCCACCCAGGCCACCTCACCATTGGCGCGCAGGAAGCGGAAATCGGTGCGGAATACGCGCTTGATCTTTACGGCAGCGTGCCACTCCTCCCACACCCGATCCCGATCATCAGGGTGTATCGCTTTTGACCAGCCGCCATCCATCGCATCTTCCAGCGACATGCTCGCCAATTTGCACCACGCCGGGTTTACATAGGTCAGCGAACCATCGCCAGTGGTGCGGAAAATCCCCCCCGGAGACAGATTCGCCAAGGTTTCAAGAGTGCGTTTGGCATCGTGAATGGCTTGCTTGGCAGCCTCTTCTCGCGTGATATCGCGCAGCACGCAGATAATCCCCGATATCGCCCCTTGTTCGTCAAGTTCCTTCACCGCAGCAAGGGACGTTTTCAAATGGCTACCATCAGGCAGGCTGAAATTGACATTCCATCGGAAGGGCTTGTCTTCCCCGCCAATACCAGACCATTCATCATCAGGTGGCCAGGACTGAGAAGAGTCAATCCGGCGCTTCCAAGCACCGCCGCGTAATTGCTCCTTATTCAGCTTGAGGAGAGCAGCAAAGAAATCATTGCAATAGGAAAGGTTGCCCAGCGCATCGATGCGACAGATTCCCAGAGGGGCACTGTCAGACAGGCGACGGAACCGCTCTTCACTCTGCTCCAATGCAATGCGAGAACGCCGCTCACTTGTCAGATCATACATTGACCCGACAAAACCCAGATATTGACCGTCTTCATAGAGGCCCGTCAGCCCGACTTCGACATAACGAATGGTGCAATCTTCATGCAGCAAGCGAATGCGCATGGTGATGTTGCGCTCAACCCCCTGCTGTATTTGCTCAACCTTCTGTTCCACCTCGGACAAATCTTCCGGATAGACACTATCCATCAGACATCCGCCCACACAGTCTTTGGGTGCCAGGCCTGAGACATTCTCCCACGCTGGATTGACATAAATCCAGCGATTGTCTCTGTCGGCGCGGAAGATGACCTGCCGGGTGTTCTCCATAATCGAACTGCCGATATCACGGTTGCGCCGTAATTCGTCCTCCACCCGTCGCTTGGCGACCAGAATGGCGGCAACCGGCAGACCCATCATAAAACTGCTAGCCAGAAATATCTGCAACACCAGCAGCTTCTCAGACAGTCCGCCTTGCACGAGATGGATCGGTCCGTGCCCCAATGATGTGGCAACAGAGGCAATGATCGCGATGTTGAGAATGCCAATCGCCGCCCCGGGAGCGCCCAGTCGAAAGACGTAGAACAACACGACCAGCGCATCGAGGAACAGGAAAGGATAGGATGTCTGCCAGAAGACATAGGTGCTGACTAAAGTTCCAATCAGCAATATCAGCGCAGTTTCAATTACTTGCTTCTGATTAACATGTGAACGATCGCGCCATACCTGAAACAATATGGTGATCGAAGGCACGACCAGAACAAGGCTCAGCGCATCAGCCCGAACCCATTCCCACCACAGCATTGCAGCCTCTGCCACCCCCGTCGGCCACATCACCAGCAAAGCGACCAGCCCGGATGCCACCGACCCCATCAGCACCGCACCGCCAAAGCTCAACAAGTCGCGATTACTGGAAGGGCTGAATGGCACCGCACCGGCAAAAACCATGCAGCGCCATACCAGAAGCATCTCCACCAGATTGGCAAGGCTGAGACCCAGCGCCCGCACAATTGGATCGCCGATAATCAGATTAGCCGCAACATTGGCGACATAGACTGCGGGAAAATAGAGGATGTCCTCTTTCCGGTCGCGGCGCAAAAGTACAGAAAGCACAACCGCATTGGCCGCCCATATCGCAGCGATCCTGTCTTCCCCGCGCGTGAATGACAGGCCGAGAAACGCCAGCAGGCCAAACAGCGCGGCCATGCCGAGAATCTGTGCAAGGTGAATCGGGCGAATCGTCCAACTGCCGATAGTCATATCGTATCTGCGCCCCCCGGAATTTCTTTCCAGTACCGGCACTTCGAAATTCTACGTCCACACACACCCCGATCTCCGACCGAATATATGCGCGCCATGTGCATCCCCTTTTCTTTCCCGACGTCAACCAGGGATCATCAGGATAGAACTAAGTAATGCCACTTAATAAATCATTTCGAAACTAATTTCCGTAGCTTTCAGAATGATAGAAATCATCCTTGATACCTGTTTCGCAGCCGCAGCATAAGCTTATCAAGCACTGAATTGAGAACTATTATCAATTCTTTTAGCTGGACCGAGGCAAATCATTTATTGCAATAGCAGTGACCCAAAACGGGAGTATGGTTAATTACCAGTTCTAGTAACGACCGCTCTGTGTCTCTTTTTGCTTCATGATTGAGACGTAACCGAGGGGGCAACTATGGGTAACAAGCGAGCGCTTATTACGGGCATTACCGGTCAGGACGGCGCCTATCTCACGCGCTTTCTCCTCGATCAGGGTTATGAAGTGCATGGGGTTAAACGCCATTCGTCATGCAATAACACGCAGCGGATTGATGGGCTGTATGGTCAACCGCATGAACAGGATGCGCAGGTTCATCTGCATTATGGCGACCTCGCTGATTCTCTTAGCATGGTCCGTCTGGTGAAGGAGATTCAACCGACTGAAATCTATAATCTGGCAGCACAAAGCCATGTGGCAGTAAGCTTTGAGACGCCCGAATATACCGCTGATATCGATGCGCTGGGTCCCCTGCGCTTGCTGGAAGCGATCCGCATTCTGGGAATGGAGAAAGAGACGCGCTTTTATCAGGCCGCAACCAGCGAATTATACGGGATGGTTCAGGAAGTACCGCAACGCGAATCCACTCCCTTCTATCCCCGCTCCCCTTATGCAGCGGCCAAACTCTACGCATATTGGATCACAGTGAATTACCGCGAAGCCTATGGCTTACACGCGAGCAATGGCATTTTGTTCAACCATGAAAGCCCTTTAAGGGGGGAGAGTTTCATTACGCGCAAGATCACGCGGGCGGCAGCCGCTATTGCGATGGGAGAGCAGGAGCGCCTCTATCTCGGCAATCTCGATGCCAAACGTGATTGGGGCCATGCGCGTGAATATGTTCGGGGAATGTGGCTGATGCTGCAACAGGATGAACCCGATGATTATGTATTGGCAACGGGCGAAACAACGAAGGTCAGGCAATTCGTTCAATGGGCTTTTGAAGATGCGGGCCTTCCACTTGAATTTGATGGTCAGGGCATTGCTGAGAAAGGTTATTGCCGCCGCACCGGCAAATGCCTTGTGGCGGTGGACCCAACCTATTTCCGCCCGTCAGAAGTGGATTTGCTGATCGGCAATGCCGGCAAGGCCCATCAGAGGCTGGGATGGCGGCACGAAATATCCGTGCGCGATCTGGCGCGGGAAATGGTGGCGGCAGATCTTCAGTCCCTGCAGCTGAAACGCGCAACACGGCATTGATGTTTTGGCTTATGATCTGAAAGGCAAGCGGGTCTATGTCGCAGGGCATAGGGGCATGGTCGGAAGTGCTTTGCTGCGACGCCTGAAGAGGGAGGGCTGCCCCCTCCTCACCACCGACCGCACGCTTGACCTGCGCGAACAGGCAGCCGTGCGTGAATGGTTTGCTATGGCACGGCCTGAGGTCGTCATTCTCGCAGCAGCCAAAGTCGGCGGCATTCTCGCCAATCGCGATGCACCAGCCCTGTTCCTGCACGATAATCTGATGATTGCGGCCAATGTAATTGAAGCAGCGCGGGTCTCGGGTGTGGAAAAGCTGCTATTTCTTGGCTCTTCCTGCATATATCCGCGCGATACGGCCCAGCCGATTGGCGAAGAAGCACTCCTCAGCGGCCCGCTGGAAAGCACCAATGAAGCCTATGCCATCGCCAAGATCGCCGGGGTAAAACTGTGTCAGAGCTACCGCCGGCAATATGGCTGCGACTTTATCAGCGCCATGCCCTGCAACCTCTATGGGCCGGGAGACAATTTTGATGCTCTGACAGCACATGTCCTGCCCGCACTTATCCGCAAGGCTGTAGAAGCGCGAGACAGTGGTGCTCCTGCCATCCATCTCTGGGGTAGTGGAACACCCAGACGCGAATTCTGCCATGTGGATGATTGCACCGATGGGTTGGTGTTTATCCTGCGCCATTACTCCGGTGATGCGCCCATTAATTTGGGGCCGGGTAAGGATATTGCGATTAGCGATCTGGCGCAGATGATCTGTGCTGAAGTCGGCTTTACCGGCCCGATTGAGTGGGACCGCTCGATGCCCGACGGCACGATGCGCAAAGTGATGGATTGCAGCCGCCTCCACTCTCTCGGCTGGCAGCCTCGCATCTCTCTGAGCGAAGGCATTGCTGCGACATGCCAGTGGTTTCAGGAGAATTACCGGGAGCCAGACCAGATACGCCATGCAGTGGATATCTTCGTCAAAGCATGATAAGAAATCTATGTCGGCCCGGAACATAATCCAAGCCTGCTTGTCTTGTTACTACCAATTAAATATTCAAAACAGTACAGGGGTAATTCAACTTGATCTTATACATTAAGATTTTCAGTAGTCTTTTCTATAAATCAAGTCATTCCCTTCTCTCCAATTAAGGAATTTCCCTGTGGAAAGTCAATCTGGCGATCCGGGAAGTCCCGAATCCTATTTTAAACCTCCGGTGTTCTTCGGTGCTATTGGGCTGATCGCTTTACTGATCGCCTTTGCCGTGTTCGATACGCATGAAGCAGAAGCTCGTTTTGGTGCGGTACAGTCTTTCGCCACACATAATTTCGGCTGGCTCTTCGTCCTGACGGTGGACATTCTACTGGTGTGCTGTGGCTATTTCGCCTTCACACGCGCGGGAACCTTACGATTGGGCGGCCCAAGAGCGCGGCCGAAATATTCGGTGCTGAGCTGGTTTGCGATGCTCTTCAGCGCGGGCATGGGGATTGGCCTGCTGTTCTATGGCGTGGCCGAGCCGGTAATGCATTTTTCCAACCCGCCATCTTCCGCCTTTTCCAACCCTGATGCAGTATTGCCGCGCGGTTTGGCTGGAAATGCGCAACATGCCATGGGGCTCACCTTCCTTCACTGGGGCCTGCACGCCTGGGCAATTTATGCAATCATCGGGCTGGCGCTGGCTTATGCCGCCTATAACCGCAAATTACCCCTCTCGATTGGTGCCTTTGTGAAGGATGCGTTCCCGCATATGCCGCATGCGCTGGTCAATTTGATCGATATTCTGGCCATCACCGCCACCGTCTGCGGCGTGGCGGCATCGCTTGGTCTGGGCGCATCGCAGATTAATGCTGGCCTTAACCTGCTCATGGGCGCGCCCGACACCGGGTTGGCCAAAGCAATCACTATCGCGGTTGTAACAGGCCTTGCCACTTTATCCGTGGCGTTGGGCCTTGATGCGGGCATTCGCCGTCTGTCTGAAGTCAACATGGCACTGGCGGTGACGCTTGCCGCCTTCGTCTTCATCCTGGGCCCGACAGTGTTTCTGCTCGACGGTTTCGTGCAAAATATCGGCTATTACTTCCAGCGCTTCATCTACCTTTCCACCTGGACCGAAACCTATAGCCCAGGCGATTGGCGGAGCAATTGGACGATCTTCTATTACGCCTGGTGGATCAGCTGGTCCCCCTTTGTCGGCATCTTCATTGCGCGCATTTCCTATGGCCGGACTATCCGCGAATTTATCGGCGGCGTTTTGCTGGTGCCCAGCCTCTTCACCTTCGCGTGGATGACAATCTTTGGTGACAGCGCGCTCCATATCGAAATGTTTGGCGCGGGCGGCCTTTCTTCTGCTGTGAATGCCAGTATGCCGGATGCCCTGTTCGCCTTCCTCAGCCACTATCCCTTGAGTCAGATCGCCTCTGGCCTGGCCGTAATTATCGTGGCGACATTCTTTGTCACATCAGCCGATTCCGGCGCCTTGGTGACAGCGATGATTGCCTCCGGCGGGCATAGCAATGCCGGCCTTGCCCATCGGGTGACATGGGCGGTGGCGATTGGCGCTTTGGCCGGGGCGCTTTTGTGGTCTGGCGGGCTCAATGCTCTGCAAACCGCCGCCATTGTGACGGGCCTGCCCTTCTCCATCGTGCTGCTGCTGATGGCCATCGGGCTCATCCGCATGGTCGCCCATGAATTGCGCAAGCGGGATGAAGCCGAGCTTGAACGGATGGAGCGTGAAGCCGCCGAAGCTACAACAGCCGCCGCCGAAGCTGCGGCCATTGCTCAGGCAGAATAAGCGGGCTTCACACGCTCACTTCAATCTTGGGCTTCAGCCCGTTTTTGCGTCACGTCCAACCGGGCACGCCATGGATCTGCGCCACCCTTTTGCCCATCCATGCCCATCAGCATCACCGGGCGGGTGGCGTCATCATAAACCGGCCATTGCGCCAAGCCCTTGCCATTGGGATTGCCGCTCCTGGCAAAATTGACGAAGTAAGCGCTCATATTGGCAGCGGCTGCGCGATCTTGCGGCGTTACGGCTCCCGGATAGCGTGCATCCAGCGTTTGAAAGAACAGCGGGATTTCGGTGGCGTGGGGCAGGCCCGTCCATTGCGGCCGCATCGCGCTTGGCACATAGCCCGCCCGGTAATACCATGCAGGCTCCCCCGAGAGCGCCATTTGCTGCACCATGAAGCGAGCTGGTTCCACCATACGCTGATCGGAGGAAATTGCTGCCGCCAATTGCTGCGGTTGTTTGGCAAAATCGCGATAGGCGATGCGAGCCTCCGCCGCCAAGTCACCAAAATGCTGCGCAACAACATCGCCATCAGCGGATAGGCCGAAGCCAAGATCAGCCGTATTGGCACCGGCCATAAAGGGCACGGCGGCAGCATCGCCTGCCGCATAAATTTCGTCCGATGGCGCGGTGACAGCCATCCCATCAATCATCGGGCCAGACGATGGGGCAACGGGTGCCTGCCCCAGCCCTACCCCCGCAGCCAGCTTATCAGCCGGAAGCGCACGCAGCTCTTCCAGCGCCTCTGGCCCTTCGCCTGATATTCCAGCCCATTTGGCAAATCCAACGCCATCATCTTCAGCATCCGGCCCATAATCGGCATGGATCGGCAACAAAGGCTCTGTCGTTCGGCCAGAGCCGGACATGACAATCGCCTTGGCAAACATTCCCCGTGCCATCGGGCTGGTCATCAGCATGTTGATTGACCGGCCACCGGCGCTCTCGCCAAAAATGGTGACATTGTTGGGGTCCCCGCCAAAGGACTGAATGTTCTTCTGCACCCAGCGCAGAGCCGCGATCTGATCAAGAAAGCCATAATTGCCAAGCAGCCCATTGTCTTCATTGGCAGCGGTCAAAGATGGATGAGCAAAGAAGCCAAACCGGCCAAGGCGATAGTTGAAGCTGACAAGAATAACGCCCTGCCGCGCCAGTTCAGACCCATCATAGACGGCGGGCGACGCCCCGCCATTCACCAGCCCGCCGCCATAGATCCAGAACATCACCGGCAAGCGGTCTGATGCTGTGGTGCCTTCAGGCCGCCAGACATTCACATAAAGGCAGTCTTCCGCAGGCGGAGTGCCAAGTGGGGCGGCATCTTGTGCAAAGGGGATCTGCATACAGTCATGGGCAAAGCTGTCTGCCTTTCTCACACCCTTCCATGGGGTGACAGGCTGTGGTGCTCGCCAGCGCCAAGCGCCTTCTGGCGGCGCAGCATAGGGAATGCCTTTCCATGAAGAAATGCCATCTTGCGTCACGCCTTCCACTTGCCCGGTGTCGATCGAAACCGTCTGCGCCATCGCGCTTTGGGCGAAGAATGCAGCGGTTATCGCCAGCATTGCCTGAGTGATTTTTGCTTTCATCATGCCTCTTCCATCCTGCTGCTCATGGCGGGCCTTGGTGCAGAACCATTTGCGTGCTGCTGCATCCCGCGCCACCATGGCCAGATAGCGATTGTACCTATTTGCTGACGCAGCACTGGCACATCGCCTAGGCTGTGAAAATTGATAAATGAAAAGGACAACAGGCATGGGCCGGGTCACCATCCGCGATATTGCTGCACATGCAGGCACGTCATTCAAGACGGTTTCGCGAGTTGTGAATGGCGAAGACAGTGTCAGCCCCGCATTACGCCAAAAAGTTCAGGAAGCGATGAAGGCGCTGGGTTACCGTCCGTCTCGCGCCGCCCAGACTTTGCGCAGTGGCCGCCATTTTGCCTTATGTGTGTTGAGCGCTGTGGCGCTTGAGGAAAGTTTTGCCGGTGACGAAGTCCCCTCTTTCCTCAACGAATTAATCGCCGGGCTTATGCGTGCATGTCGGGCGCAAAATTATCAGCTTGTGCTGGAAAACCTCGCTGGAACGGACAGTTCGCCAGAAACGATTCAGGCGCGTATTGCCTCCCTGCGCGCAGATGGTGTGATCCTTTATCCACCACAAACAGATATGATCTGGCTGCTCGACGCGCTTGAACTTGCAGGAATTCCCTATGCCAGAATTGCGCCGGGTAGCGCGCCTGAGCGGGCTGATTGCTACCTGGTCGATGATTTTAACGCTGCCCGCGAAGTGGGGGAATTGCTGCTATCGCAAGGCCATAGCCGCATTGCGTTCATTTCCGGCCCGGAAAATCATCTGGCCGCAGCGCATCGGCGCGAAGGTTTGCAGGCAGCGCTGGCAGGGCGTCCAAATGTTGAACTACAATGTGAAGTGGGGACGTTCCATTTCCCTTCAGGCCTCGCGATCGGCAAAAAGCTACTGATACAACAGACCCGACCGACAGCCATTTTTGCCGCGAATGACATGATGGCACTGGGTGTTATGGCAGCGGCTAGTGAACTGGGCATTGTCGTGCCCGAACAGCTTTCAGTGGTGGGGTTTGACGATGCTCCACAAGCCCGGTTCATCCGCCCCGAACTCACCAGCATCAATCAGAACGTCAGGGAAATGGGTGAAATGGCTGGCAAGATGTTGATCGAGACTTCGCGTGAGAAAGCTGCCGTAGCCCCTCGGCAACACCACATTCCCTATACGCTGGAAATCCGCCAGAGCGTCGGCAGAGCGCCCGATTAATCCGCACCTCATTAAAGTGTGCAAGGTAAACTTGACAAATCGAACAGTCGATTCCACCCCATTAGACAACGTTGTCATAACGGGAACAGGTGGGAGAGACAGTTTGAGCAATATCCGTAAGAACAGGCCGCATATCAGAAATTGCGCTCTGATGCTGCTATCGACGATGACATTGGCAAGCGTGGGTGCTGGAGCCTTGCCAGCCGCTGCAAAGACGAACAGCGACCAGCTTGATCCGGACAAAAAGGCCGCACAAGTGATCGCCGAAATGACGCAGGATGAACGCTACGCCCTGCTTCATAGCATCATGCCCATCGCCTTTGGGCCTGAGCCGCTTCCCGAAGCTGTGCAAGGGCAGCCCGCCATGGCTGGCTATGTCCCGCCGATCAGCCGCCTTGGTATTCCGGCCATTACGCAAACTGATGCGAGCCTTGGCGTAACCAACCCTTTCCAGGCACGCAAAGGTGATGTTGCCACGGCATTGCCATCAGGCCTTGCTCTCGCCTCCAGCTTCAACCCTGAGCTGGCCTATGAAAGCGGCAAGATGGTGGGCAATGAAGCGCGCGCCAAGGGCTTCAATGTTCTGCTGGGCGGAGGGATGAACCTCGCCCGCGATCCACGCAATGGCCGCAATTTTGAATATCTGGGTGAAGACCCGCTCCTGGCTGGCACGCTGGGCGGCAATGCCGTGCGCGGCACCCAGTCAGAAGGCGTCGTCTCCACGGTCAAACATTTCGCGATCAACGATCAGGAAACCAACCGCAACACGCTCAATTCCGTGATCGATGAAGCCGCCTTGCGCATGTCAGACTTGCTGGCATTCGAAATCGGCATTGAAATCGGCCAACCCGGCTCTGTGATGTGCGCCTATAACCGCGTGAACGGCCCATGGGCCTGCGGGAGCGACATGCTGCTCAATCAGGTTCTGAAAAAGGACTGGGGCTATAAGGGCTGGGTCATGTCTGACTGGGGCGCGGTGCATGATGTGGATTATGCCATCATGGGCCTCGATCAGCAGGCGGGTGCGCAGCTCGATAAGGAAATCTGGTTTGATGGTCCTCTGAAAACGAAAGTCGCCAAGGGCGAAATTTCTCAGGATCGCATTAGCGACATGTCGCAGCGCATTCTGCGTTCGCTCTACGCCGTAGGGGCTGACCGTCCACTCACCAGGACTGACATCGATTATGATGCCCATGGCAAAGTTGCGCTGAAGACCGCTGAACAGGGTATTGTTCTGCTCAAGAACAATGGCATTCTGCCGCTGGCAGCCAGTGCCAGGAACATCCTTGTGGTGGGCGGCCATGCTGATGCCGGTGTGATGTCGGGGGGCGGTTCGTCGCAAGTGACCCCCGTAGGCGGTCCCGCGGCGATGATCCCGGTCGGCGGCGAAGGCTTTCTCGCCTCCTTTGGCAAGATGCTCATCATGCCATCCTCTCCGCTGGCGGCACTGAAAGAGCAATTGCCTGAAGCCAATATCCAGTTTGACAGCGGCTATTTCCCCAACGCCACTGCGCAGGCGGCGAAACATGCCGATATGGTCATCATCTTTGCAACGCAGTGGCAGATCGAAGCGCTGGATGCAGGCTCCATGGCTTTGCCGCAGGGGCAGGATGATCTGATCGCTGCTGTGGCCGCCGCCAATCCCAATTCCGTGGTGGTGCTGGAAACCGGCAACCCGGTCCATATGCCATGGGCCAATGATGTCGGCGCGATTATGGAAGCCTGGTATCCGGGCCAGCGCGGGGGCGAAGCGATTGCCAATGTGCTGACCGGCAAGGTCAATCCATCAGGCCGCTTGCCGATTTCCTTCCCCGTGGATGAAAGCCAGCTTCCCCGGCCCGAAATTCCCGGACTTGGCGGCCCGAGTGATGCAAAATTCGATGTGGATTACAACATTGAAGGCGCGGACGTGGGCTATCGCTGGTATGCGCGGGAGGGCATCACACCCGCCTACCCTTTCGGCTATGGCCTTAGCTACACCAGCTTTACGCATGACAATTTCAAAGTCGCCGCCAAGGGCGATGGGTTGAACGCCAGCTTCACTGTGCGCAACACGGGCAAAATCGCCGGTGCCGACGTGCCGCAAATCTATCTCGCCGATGCGGCAGGCACACCCATGCGCCGCCTTGCCGCTTTTGACCGGGTAGAACTCGCCCCGGGCGAAGCGCGCACTGTCACTGTTCCACTGGAATGGCGGGTGATTGCCGATTGGGCCAATGATGGCTGGGAAGTGGCTCCGGGCACTTACCGCTTCGTGCTGGCCACTGATGCACTGGCCAATGGGGTGAGCGCCAGCGTCAAGCTGAAGGCACACCACATCGCAAAATAAGCCACCACACAGGCTGAACCTTCAAGCCCCTCCGCCCCACCGGGTTGGAGGGGCTTGTTATTTCAACCGCAGTCTGGACCGTTTGAGCGCCCGCTTGATCGAGCGTTTCTCGCTCTTTTGCAGCCATTGTTCGATGGTGAGATCACCTTCCGCCAGATCCGCCAGCACAGCGCCACGCTCACCGCGTGGCATATCTGGCCCGCGTGTGGTGTCCACTTCGGTCTGACGTTCAATTTCGGCATTAAGCAAGGCCCCGGCCAAAACGCCGTAAGCCGACAGAAACAGCCACATCAAAAACACGACAATGGCCGACATCGACCCATAAGTTGCATTATAGCTGCTGACGTAGGCGACATAATAGGAAAAGCCGAAAGATATGGCGATCCACAGCACCGTGGCGAGCATGGAGCCGGGGATCAGCCAGCGCCATTTGGCCGGGCGGCGGTCTGGCCCATAACGCATGATCAGGGCAAAGCCCCCAGTGCCAAGAGCAATCGCCACCAGCCAGGTCAGCACTTTGAATAACAGGCCGGTCAATGGCCCCAGCAAAAATTGCGCCTGCGATTGTAGCCATACAAAGGCTCCGCTGGTAATTAGTCCGGTGATTGCAATCGCTATTGCAGCCACTGTAAGTGCAGCGGCCCGCAAGGTCAGCGGCACGATTCCGCGCGTTTCATGCTCTTCATTGATGACATTGAGTGCGCCTATGAGCCCGGTCGCGGCACGCATCCCGCCATAAATGGCAAAGAACAGCGCCACGATAAGGGCAAATCCAGTGACCCCGGAGTTAGTAGTCACCACACTCAAAAGCTGATCTTCTATCAGTCGCGCCGCATCATGGGGGACAATGCTGAACACCCAATGCATCTGGCTTTGCACCGTATCGACATCACCAATCAGCCCGTAAATCATCACGACAGCCGCGATCAGTGGTGTGATGGAAAGAAAGGTGAAAAATGCCACACCCGCGCCCAAAAGCGATAGATTGTGAAAACCCCACATCGTGTAAACCCGCTTAAGCGCTTGTATCCACCCGGTTTTTGGAATTTTCCAAGGTGTTTCTGCCATTGCGCCGGGCACAATCTCGCTTATTGTTGATTGAGCGTTCGAACGCTTAGACACGGTTGCTTTCAGCCCGTCGGCGTTTGCATGATCAGGGGTAGTGTCGTTTAATGCCAAAATCGGGTCTTCTTTTTCATCAGGCTGGCGATACTTCGCATTTTGTCCCAACGATCAGACTATTAAATGGTGCCGCAAGCCGTATTTCTCTGGCGGCAGGCCTCGCGCTGATTATTCTGCCTTGGAATTCAGCGGCGGCTCAGGCTGTTTCTGCACAGGATGCTGCACCTCAGCAGGCACAAAGCACCACCAGCCAGCCCAGCACGGATACCCCATCCGACACAGCGAGCGATGACAGCGGCTTTGATGTGCCCGCTCCGCCCGCCAATGCGCAATTGCCGGAAGTGGAAACGGTGGTTCCAAATGCGGAATTTAACGATGCTATTCCCAAGCTCGCCCCGGAAGACGACCCTGAACTGACCGGATCGCTGGAATCAATCGAGGATTTCGAACGCCGCATTGCCCAGCAACAGGCCGATGCGAAGCCGGAAGAAGGCCAGTCTCCGCCCGCCAATGATCCGGCGCTGGCCGATGGTGATGCGGTCGAAGAAATTGGTGATGCACCGATTCAGGATGCCGAACTCACCGCCCCGCTCCCTCCACTGGATGCTTTCAACGTGGAGCCGGTCGAATTTGCCGAAGCCGACAATAGCGACGATAAAACGGTGAAGGTTCCTTACACTGTGAAGGTCAATGGCCTGGCCAGTGCAGATGACGAAGCCAAAACAGATATGGCTGGCATGTTCAAGGACTTGTCTGCCCTTGAAGAAAGTGACGATGCAGCCAATACTGCGCAGGTCGCCGCAAGGCTCACCGAAGACAGCGCCTTGATCAAGCGCATTCTCGCTTCGCAAGGCTGGTATGGAGCGCAGACCAACACACGGATTGAACGGTCCACCAGTGATAATGGCCTGCCGCTGACCGCCGTGATCGATGTCACGCCTGGCAAGCGCTACAGCTTCTCCGATATTGTCATTAAGGCAGACCCCACTATTCCGCCTGATCTCATCCAGAAGAATTTTGCCCTGAAGGTTGGCGAACCCATTATCGCTGACCGGGTGCAAGGGGCAGAAGCGAAGATCGCTGTGACCTTGCCGCAGGAAGGCTATCCTTTTGCCACAGTGGGCCAGCGCGACATTCTGCTCGATCAGGATACGGGCGATGGCGTCTATACACTGCCGGTCGACATTGGCCCGCGCTCACGCTTTGGCGGGATAGAGACCACCGGAAACCTCGCCTTTGATGCAGAGCATGTGGATGTGCTGACACGCTTCAAGCGGGGCGATTTGTATGACAGCCGCGAGGTGGACGATCTGCGCAAGGCGCTGGTGGCCACCGGCCTGTTCAACACCGTCGCCGTCAGCCCCAAGCGCAGTGGCGAAACGGCGGATGATGGCACCGAATATACCACCATCCTTGTTCAACAAGACGCTGGCCCGCCGCGCACTTTGGCAGGCAGCGCTGGTTTTGGCACGGGGCAAGGCTTCCGCGTGGAAGGAAGCTGGACCAACCGCAATATGTTCCCGCCCGAAGGCGCGCTGATTTTCACAGGCGTTGCAGGGACGCAGGAACAGGGCGCCAGCGCCACTTTCCGCCGCTCTAACGCAGGGCGGCGCGATCGCACCTTCCAGATGGGCGCAGAGGCGCTGCATAGCAATTACGATGCTTATGAAGCCTTCACCGGGCGGCTTTCGACCTTGTGGAGTTATGATTCCTCGCCCATCTGGCAGAAGAAGCTGACCTATGCCTATGGTGCGCAGCTCATCGCCACCAATGAACAGGACTATGATTTCGCTGCGGGCAAGTTGCGCCGCCGGACCTTCTTCATCGGCGGGTTGACCGGTCAATTGGGGATCGATCACAGCAATGATCTCCTCAATCCGACACGGGGCTACAAACTGACCACGCTGATCGAGCCTGAAGGCTCTTTGCAGGGCGGCTTTACTCCCTATGTCCGCGCGCGGATTGATGGCTCAGCCTATTATCCGATCGGCAACAGCATCGTTCTGGCCGGGCGGGTTCGCTTTGGTACCATTCAAGGCATCGATCGCTATGATCTTGCCCCTTCCCGGCGCTTCTATGCAGGCGGCGGCGGATCGGTGCGCGGCTATGGCTATCAGCAATTGGGACCTAAAGACCCTGACAATGATCCCATTGGTGGCCGCAGCCTTAATGAAGCGGCAGGCGAAGTGCGCTACCGCTTCGGCAATTTCGGTGTGGTCGGCTTTGTCGATGCCGGTCAGGTCTATGAAGAGAGCTTACCGCAATTTTCGGACATTCGTTTCGGTGCCGGTATTGGTGGGCGTTTTTACACAAACTTCGGGCCATTGCGGCTTGATGTCGCCACACCGCTGGGCAGAAAACCCGGTGAAAGCAAGATCAGCGTTTATGTCTCTATCGGGCAGGCATTCTGATGGCGAACGAAGAGAATAATCCGATGGATCGCCCCGCAACCGATGTCGAACAGATAGACTCTGTAGAGGCTGAACAGTCCACCTCCCGCCGTCATATCGGCAAACGCATTGTGAAATGGGTACTGATCCTTCTTGCCGCCCTTGTGGTGCTGTTAGGTGCCGCTCTGGTGTTCCTTAATACCACCCCCGGTAAGCGTTTTATCGTCTCCCAGATCGAAGGCCTGCAGTTCGAAAACGGCATGAAAATCGGGATCGGGGAAATTGATGGCTCGATCTATAGCGAAATGACTATCCATGACCTTGTGGTGTCGGACCCCAAGGGCAGTTTCCTCACATCCCCCGAAATCCGCATAGATTGGCGCCCCCTCGCCTTCATCAACAGCCATGCCGACATTCGCTCCGCCACGGCCAGGCTGATCACCTTGCAGCGCCTGCCAGAGTTTAATGAAACCCCGCCCAGTGATGCCCCATTGTTGCCCAATTTTGATATTGATGTGGGCAGATTGCAGGTCGATCAATTCGTCGCTGAAGCCCCGGTTAGCGGGGAACGACGCGTTGCGAAGCTGGCCGGTAAAGCGCATATTTCAGACGGTCGTGCCCAAGTCACCTTCAATGGCAACACCATCACCGGCCCCGATATGGCAGGCGGCGACACTGTGGCACTGGTGCTTGATGCCGTGCCCGAACAGAACAAGCTCGATGTAAATCTGACGCTCAATGCCCCGGCCAATGGCATGATTGCCGCGATGGCCGGACTGACCGAGCCAGCCTCGCTCACCCTCAAGGGCAAGGGTGACTGGACCAGCTGGAACGGGCAATTGAATGCCGATTTCGCAGGTGAAGAATTTGCCCGGCTGCAACTCACCGCGCGCGATGGCAGCTTTGCCATCAAGGGCCCGACACGCGTCGCTCGCCTGTTTGAAGGCCCGACGGCGAACCTCCTTGGCCCGATCACGAATATTGAGCTTGCCGCCGCTGTTGCAGAACGGCGCGTAGATCTTTCCGGCAACATCTCCAGCGATGCTTTTCGCCTCAACACCAATGGGCTTGTTGATCTTTCCAACAACAGTTTTGAAGATTTCAAACTGGGCTTTGTGCTGCTCAAGCCCTCCGCCCTTGCAGAGAATCTATCGGGCAGTGGCCTGCGCGGTAATCTGACGCTGAATGGCGAATTTGCGACACCTGAGGTGGCCTATACCCTCAATGCAAACCGCCTTTCGATGAACGATATGGGACTGGTTAATCTCAAAGCTGCAGGGGCTGCGACGGTCAACTCCGATCAGATCCTTATTCCTATAAAGGCCAGTGTTTCACGGATCACCGGTCTTGATACAGTGGCGGGCGGAAAGCTCGAAAATGTGCGACTTGATGGCGATCTTGCGATCAAGGGACCGCGCATTTTGTCGGATAATATTCGCATCCATTCGGATCGGCTTGATGCGACCGCCATCATCGTCGCGGATATGTCCACCGGGCTTTACACCGGCGGCATTGATGGCCGGATCGATAATTATCGCCTTGAGAGCGTCGGCATACTCAACATTGAGGCCGACATGGATCTCAAGACCACGAAAAGGGGCGGTTATGCTCTTGCTGGCAGGGTTCGGGTTCGTACGACGCAATTGTTCAATGACAGCGTCCGCAATGTGCTGGGCGGCAACGCTGTAGCAGCAGCCGATATCAATTATGGCGATGACGGACGGTTGCGTTTCAGCGACCTCACGCTGAACGCTCCTTCGGCGCGGATTACTGGCGGCAGTGGCAGCTATTCGCCTGACGGTCAGATCGCCTTCAACGCCAATGCGCTGACCGATCAATATGGCCCGATTGCCGTGCGCGTTACGGGCACCATCAGCAATCCTGACGCCCAGATTATCGCAGAAAAACCGGGCCTCGGTATCGGCCTTGCCAATCTGCGTGCCCATGTGACGGGCGCTCCCGGAGGCTACCGCCTGCAAGCGACAGGTGATAGCGATTATGGCCCGATCAGCGGGGATGTCGTGCTGGGTATGGGCGATGTTCTGACGCTCGATATCACCAAAGCCAATTTTGCCGGGATCGACCTCGCCGGGTCATTGCGCCAGACAAAAGCCGGGCCATTTGCAGGCGAACTCACCGCCAATGGTCAGGGTATGGGCGGTGTGATCCGTCTTGATGCTCAAGGCAAATATCAGGAAGCCTTGGTCAATTTGCGCGCCAAGAACACGGTCCTGCCCGGCCCTGCCAACGTCACCATCGGCTCTGCAATCGTGGACGCACGGATCGTGATGTATGAAAAGCCCTATGTGGTGGCGGATGCGCAGCTTTCCGAAACCACCTTCGGCTCGCTCAATCTGGCCGTGGCACGGGTTAAGGTCGATTATCGCGACGGCACAGGTAAGGCGCAAATGCTTGCTGAAGGCTTCAGCGGTGTGCCCTTCCGCATCGCCGCCAATGCTGATCTTGAACCTGAATTGTGGCGTGTTGCCCTGACTGGCAAAGCCCGCGGGATCGATTTTTCTACCACCACTCCTGCCCGCATCATACTGGGCAAGGGTGAATATAAGCTGCTGCCAACCACAGTGGATTTCGGCAAGGGCAATGTCCGTCTCGCAGGCACCTATGGTGATGGAATGAAGGTACAAAGTCGCTTGGATTCGCTGGACCTCAGCATTGTGAATGCCTTTGCGCCGGGCCTTGGAATTGGTGGCAGCGCCAATGGCAGTCTGGATTTCGAACAAACTAGTCCTTCTGCCTTCCCACGCGCCGATGCACGGCTCCAGATCAATGGCTTCAGCCGGACTACGGCCGCTTCGGTCAGCCAACCGATTGACATCAATTTTGTCGGAAAATTGCTGCCAAGTGGCGGAGAAGCCCGCGCGGTCATGCGGCGCAGAGGCAGTGTGATCGGCCGAATGGTGGCATCACTCAGCCCTCTCCCCCCCGGTTCTGGCCCATGGATGGAACGCCTGCTTGGCGCGCCTTTGAGTGGTGGAATCCGCTATAATGGTCCGGCCGACACGCTGTTCTCCTTTGCTGGCCAACCCGATCAGCGCCTGAGCGGACCGATTGGTGTGGCAGCGGACTTCTCGGGCAAAGTGGAAGCACCGCAGCTCAAAGGCATCATCAAGGCTGACAAGCTGGTCTATGAAAACCAGACTTACGGCACGCGCCTCAGCAATATGGCCATTTCCGGGCGCTTCAGCGGTGACCGTCTGGAGCTGGAGAAATTACAAGCCACTGCCGGTGACGGTTCTCTTAGCGCTAAGGGTTATGTCAGCCTGGCAGCGGCCAGTGGCTATCCGATGGACGTGTCCGTCACGCTCAACAATGCAAGGCTGGCACGCAGTGATGCTCTGTCCACCACCGCGACGGGCAAGTTGAATCTCACCAAAACTGCAGGCCAGACAGCCCTGCTCTCAGGCCAGATCAAGCTTCCTGAAACCCGCTATCAGATCATCCGTCAGGGCTCGGCAGAAGTGCCTGAACTGACCGGCGTTCGCTTCAAACCGCCACGGGGGCCACGGCGCGTTACTGGCGATGAGCCGGTGGAATCTCAGCCAGGCCTGCTCGATCTGGTTCGACTCAACGTCACACTCACCGCGCCTGAACAACTCTATGTTTCCGGTATGGGGCTGGAATCGGAATGGAGCGCCAACCTCACGCTCGCTGGCACCAGCGCTGCACCGCGCCTCTCTGGTAATGTACAATTGGTACGCGGCACGTTGGGCTTCGCAGGGCGTTCGTTCCAGATTGAAGAAGGCCGGGTGAACTTTACCGGCGGCAACACCATCGACCCGACGATCGCCATTACAGCAACGGATGACATTGATGATGTGACGGTCAATGTCAGTGTCAGCGGTCGGGCGATGGACCCGCAGATTTCCTTCTCCAGCACACCTGGTCTGCCGCAGGATGAAATCGTCTCGCGTATCCTGTTTGGTAGTTCAGTCGGCAATCTATCTGCCATTCAGGCCGTCCAATTGGCCTCTTCGCTGAACTCGCTGCGCGGCTCTGGCGGCGGGCTCAACCCCTTGGGCAAATTGCGGTCAGCCACCGGGATTGACCGCCTTCGGGTGCTTGGTGCGGATGATACCACCGGACGCGGCACGGCGCTGGCTGCCGGGCAATATCTGACCGATGATATTTATGTCGAATTCATCACCGATGCGCGTGGTTTCACCGCCACACAGCTTGAAGTGAGCCTGACACCGGCCCTGTCCGTTCTCAGCCAGGCAGGTGGATCAGGCTCCACTAATGTCAGCGTCCGCTACAAGAAGAACTATTGATGCGGCGCTGGCTTATTACAGGGCTAACGCTGCTAATGCCGCTGACTGCGTGCAAAAAGGAACCTGATTTCAACGAGCGTTATGAGGTGCTTGAAGGCAAGCTACAGGAAAAGGCCAAGGCCATTGATGCCCAGATTTCCAGGGCGCAACAGGCTGCGTGCGCCAAGGAAGCCGATCCCAAAGCCTGCGAACAAGCTGCTGCGGAAAAATCGCAAAAGAATCAGTGAGACGCGCGCCGATGGATATTCCTCCGGCGCGCGTGAAGCTTACTTTTGGTCTTTCAACCAATCCGCATAGGTTGGACGGGCCATCTGGAAACGGTCGGTAGAGCGGGTATACCACCCAGCCCCATGCATACGCGCGACAAGCTGCATCGCCACCGCATCGACATGGAGATTGTCCGTGTCAATGAAAGGCTCGGCAATATGAAGCCGGACCACTTCGCCCAGCACAATGGTGCTCACTCCAGCTTCGACTTTCTTGTAAAGTCGGCACTCCATCGACACCGGAGCTGACGCAATACGCGGTGCGGCGACATCGACCGATGGGACAGTCGCAATATTACCTTGCTCCAGCTCATCAAATTCCGGCGGCGCGTCAATGCAGCTGAAGTTCATCGCTTCGGCATCTTCCTCGGACACCAAATTCACGACGAATTCCCCGGTATCGAGAATATTTTGCGCGCTGTCTTTATAACTTCCATCAGGCCGTTGCATCATACCCAGCACCAGTAATGGCGGGTCCGCGCTCATCATATTGAAGAAGCTATAAGGTGCTGCATTACGTACGCCTTCGCTTGAAAGCGTTGATACCCAAGCAATCGGGCGCGGAGTGATGGAAGCGGCCATCAGCTTGTAGCGATCAGCCACTTCCATTTGAGAAAGTTCAAATTCCATGTGCGGGTTCGCTTCCTTTGGATGTCACTGGCTTTTGTTCTGCCCTAACGTGCAAAAGAGTAAACGGATCAAACTTCCTTGAGTTCGGTCACAAATTCATAGCGATCACCACGATAGACTGAACGGGTAAATTCGACGATCCGGCCATCAGGAGCCTGTGTCACACGTTCAATCCGCAGCACTTCGGAATTTTGCTCCACACACAGAATGCCTGCTTCTGTGGGCGTAGCGAGAGAGGCGCGGACTCGCTGCTGGCCGGACACAGGGCGGAAGCCGTGTTTTTCCAGCGCGTGATAGAGCGAGTCCTCCAAACTTTCGAGATCGGGCATAAACTCCGCCGGAATCACCGCATGTTCAATCGCCAGCGGCTCTCCACCAGCAAGGCGCACTCGGCTCAGGCGCGCAACCTTCGTCGATCCGGAGATCTGAAGTGTTTCAGCCTCTTCTTCCGTGGGCTGGGCATAGCTCTTGTTGATCCATACAACGCCGGGATCTTCCCCGCGTGAACGGGCTTCATCACTAAAACTGCTAAGCCGTGTGCCGGCAGTTTCAATCCGCCGCGCAACGAAGGTGCCAGACCCCTGCTTGCGGATCAGCACGCCTTCTTCGATCAGCTGCTTGATGCCCTTGCGCACAGTAACGCGCGACATTCCAGCAAGCTCGCTCAAATCACGTTCAGAGGGCAGCGCACTTCCGGGATGAAGCGCGCCGCTTTTGATGTGTTCGCGCAGGCTGTGCGCAAGCTGAAGATACAGAGGCGTGCCTTCATCACGTCGTGTCCAGACAAAGTCACGCATTGATTTTAGCCCCGTTTTTCAACTTCTCTCATCACCTGACGCATGTTGCCACCATGACGTTCCAGCAATTCACGCGCATCTTCCAATTGCACACCGGATGCGATGACAACGCCGAGACGAATGTCATTTTCAGCCAGTTCCAAAGCCCTGGCAGCCGCATCTGCATCGACCCCAGCAATATCTTGCACCATCTGGCAGCCCCGCTGCTGAAGTTTGGCGTTGGAAATGCGCATCGCCACCATGCGCCCTTCATACACCAGACCCAGACGGATCATGATAGCGGTAGAAATAAGATTGAGTATGATTTTTTGCGCAGTGCCCGCTTTCATGCGGGTAGAACCGCCCACAATCTCGCTACCGGTCACCGCAACGATGGAATGGTCAGCCGCTTCACTCAGCCGCGCTCCGGCATTGTTGGAAATGCCAATAGTGAGCGCGCCTGCCGCTTTGGCCTGCTCGATCGCTGCCACGGTGTACGGCGTGCGCCCGCTTGCCGCTACGCCAATCACCACATCATGTGCGCCGATGGAATGGCGATCAATGTCAGCGCGGGCAGCGTTCACATCATCTTCTGCCCCTTCATAGGCTTCGGTCAATGCATCCATTCCGCCTGCCATGAGGAACACCATCCGTTCCATCGGCCAGCCGAAAGTCGGATAAAGCTCCGTGCCATCCTGAACCCCGAGCCGGCCTGAGGTTCCGGCACCGACATAGACAAGGCGGCCCTCGCTCCCAAGGCGCAATGCCGCTTCTTCAGCAGCACGGGCAATGCCAGCGCTTTGTGACTGGATCGATGCGACGGCAGCCATCTGGCCTTCCAGCATCGCGTCAACGGCAAGCTCGGTTGGCCACAGATCGAGGTCGATGTAGCGTGCGTCGAGCGTTTCGGTCTTCATTCTAAATATCCTGTTCGAGCATTACTGCGCGGGGGCGGCTACTGGCTTCCCCCGGCCTGCTGGGGCAACGCAGACTACAAAAGCCACGGCGGTTGCGATGCAAAGCTGGAAAGGGAAGGATAGCGTGTCGAGCGGCGCAGGTATGCCGATTACGTGAGCAATTTCGGGTTGCAGCATTAGCACGGTGGTAAAGCCGATAAACAAGGATGCGATGACCGAACCCGTGTTGCCACGATTGGTGAAAAGAGCGGTGAAATAAACGCCCAGCAAGCCTGCATAGGTGAACACCATGACCTGCAGGGCAAATTCGAGCAGGCCCATATTGCTGTAACGCTGCCAATAGAAAGAGAACACCGCCATCACGAACATGGCAAAGCCAATCAGCCCCATGCCCGCACGTCCGGCATTCACATAATGATGTTCTGCGACTGCTCCACGGTTTTCACGCCACGGGCGGTAGAAATCCTGAATCAGCACTGAGGACATGGCGTTCAATGCTGAATTCGTGGTGGCGACCGCTGCGGCACAAATCCCCACCGTTACCAGACCGCGCAGGCCACCGGGCAATTCTGTAAGGATATAGTGCATAAAGATGCTGATCTTCTCGCCGCCAAATTGGCTTCCGGCAACCGATGCAGCACCGCCCATCAGGTCAGGCCGGCCATAGAAGATATAAAGCAGCAGACCGATCACAATGAACATGCCGACCACCGGCACTGTCACCAGCACGGAGAGATAAAGGCTCCGCGCACCGGTTTTGGCATCTTTGCAGGAGAGCAGACGCTGGGTGGTGTCCTGATCCATCCCGGCATTGGCGATGTAGAGCAAGGACAGCCCGGTCACGACAGCCAGCAATGAGAATGGGTGCGACAGATCGGTCGAAAAGTCGAAGAATTGCAACTTGTTCACGCCTTCTGGCGTATGCATCAGCCCGTCAATGATCTGGCTGGTCGATGCAGGGATCGACATGCGCAGGAACACCAGAACGGCAATCGCAGAGCCGAGATAGACAATGAACTGGATGAGATCGTTCCACAGGACCGACTTCAACCCGCCAACGAAGGTGAACAAGACGCTTGCCACAATCAGAACGGCGGCTGCGATCATGATACTATGCGCGCTCACACTACCCGCGATCACAATCGCCAGCGCAATGGCCGCAAGATAAACCCGCGCACCGCCCGCGAAGACACGCCCCACAAGGAACATGCCGCCAGCCCAACGGGTCGCGGCTTCACTGAAGCGCAAGGTCAGGAGCTCATAGGCCGTGGTGGCCTTCATCGCGTAGAAACGGGGGATCATCACATGCGAGACGAACACCGCCCCGATCAGCCCGCCAATATTGCCGCTGAGATAGGTCAGATCGCCATGATAGCCATAATCCGGCCCACCAAGGAAGGTCGCCGCAGATTGTGTTGCTGAAAGAACCGATATGGCCGCAAGCCATGCAGGCACATTGCCACCAGCGAGAAAGTAATCATGGGCCGAGGCGGTTTTGCGTGGCGTGAAGATCCATCCTCCCGCCAGGAGCAAAAGAACATAGCCTGCCATAACCAGCCAGTCAGCTGTCGAGAAGGGCAGCGTCATGGGCAAAGAACTCCATATCGGATGCGCAAGGAAAGCCTTGCAAAAATGTCAGGAAAGATGACGCCCGCCCCCGATGGTCAGGGCCGGGCGTCTCGTTTTACCAAAATGCTTAGAGCTTACCCGTCAGCGACAGGCCGAAGGTGCGGCCCAGAATGTCGTAAGTGTCGGGGAAGGTATTGAACACACCGCCGGTTGAAACCATCGGCGGCTTCTTGTCGAACATGTTGTAGACGCCAGCCGTGAAAGTGATGGCATCGCTCAGATCATAAGAAGCCGACAGGTCAAAGGTGTTCTGCGCCGCCAGTGTTTCATCCGAACCAGCACTGCTGGAATGGACCTTGCCAATCCGCTGCCAGTCAAATTGAACCACACCATGTGGGAGCAGCCACGAAACACCCGCCGTGTGGCGATAGTCTGGCTGAACCAGTGTGGTGCCATCGCTCGAACAGGTCGCACCAAAGGTGCCCTTGCACTGCACCGGATCAACGGTGGAGTTCGCCTGAATGAGATAGGATGTGACGATGTTGCCTTGATAGCTCAGACGCACCCCGTCACCCGGCAGCCACTCCGGACGAATGGTGTAATTGGCAGAAATGTCAAACCCGCGCTGCAACAAGCGGCCCAGATTCTGATTGTTGACATAGGCGTCTTTGAAGCTGCCATCTGAATTGCGTGTCACCAACTGGCAGAGCGGATTACCCTCTGTCGGGTTGGTGATGTAGCAGCTTGTGATCGCCGCAATCGGCTGGATCACACCAACTGCACCGCGAAGGTCCAGTTCATACCAATCCACTGTCAGGTTGAAACCGGGCAGGAAACTGGGCGTGAACACACCGCCAATTGTCGTAGTGTAACCCGTTTCAGGCTTGATGTCGGGATTGCCACCGTAATAATAATTGCCGGTCAGATAGCTGGCCGAAGTGGAGTCGACAGAGCCCACAGCTGGCGCACCAAAGCGGGCGCATTGTGCCGCATCACCTGTACCCAGCACGCAAGGGTCGCCGCCATACCGTGGCTTCAAACGATCAACCGTAACAAGCGCACTGAAGGGCAGTGACGATGTGCTGGCGGCAAATTCGCCGAAGTTAGGCGTGCGCAAAACGCGCTGATAGGTGCCACGGAACCGCAGGCTTGGATCAACCTTCCAGTTCGCTTCTACTTTCCAGGTGCCATGCGTGCCGAACAGATCATAATCTGACAGACGATAGGCACCGCCGACATCGAACTTTTCAATCAGCGGCAGATCATGAAGCACAGGGACCAGGATTTCGCCATACAGCTCTTTCACATCGAAAGAGCCGCTATAGGCACCCTGCACACCTTCACGGTAGGTGTTACCGGTGAGGAGCGACGTGTCCTGATTGATGCTGGCGGTTTCGCGGCGATATTCCACACCCAAAGCAAAGCCGATGGGGCCAGCCGGGAGTGAGAACAGATCTTCCAGCGTACCACTGAGGTTGGCGGCCGTTACAAATTGGTCGCGATCACGCTTGAAGCCGTTGATCGTGGTACCCAAAGCGTCAGCCAGACCAGGTGCATTCGGACCGAATATATCGACTTTGTTGACGATGGAAGCAAAGTTATTGGCCCCGCTCGGGCTCGTCACCAAGCCGTCACCGGTGATCTTTGAACTTTCGCTGGAGCGGCCATACTGGGCGTAAATATTCCAGTCGATTGACGGTGTCAGCGGGCCACGCAGCCCGCCCTGGACTTGGAACGTATCACGTTCGGTGTTGTACGTAATAAGCCCCAGTTCGCCCAGAGAGCGCGCCACGTTAACCTGCGCAGCACCATCTACAAATGTAAGCTGATTGCGGATGTCATCTGTCAGGAACGGATTATCCTGATTGATCGAAACGACCTGATTGACAGAAGCTGGCGTAGCACCCGGCGTACCAGTTTCCCGCGTGCGGACGTTGGTATACATCGCCCGGCCATAAGCTTCGACTGCTGGTGTAATCTCATATTTCATCAACGTGGTGACGTTGATGCGCTTGAGCGGCGATACCAACGGATAGCTGCCGCTGATATTCGACGTGGCAGAAGGTGTCGTGGTGAAATCACCATTGTCGGTGAAGCCGAAAGTGTTGCCGCTGGCCACATCAGTGAAAACACCACCGAGGCTACGGATAGTCTGATTGGGGGTTGCTGCCCAATCGCGGTCTTTCGCCCGGATCAGATCGCGCTGAGTATAGTCCGCAGCCACCACGATATTACCGCGATCGCCGATCTTGCCGCCAACCGTGACCGAACCACCATATTGCGCGCCGCCATGTTCAGAAAGACGCGTGGTCGCCGTGCCTTTGATACCCTGAAAATCATCGTCGAGAATGAAATTGACCACACCAGCCACAGCGTCTGCGCCGTAAACCGCGGCAGCGCCGCCGGTCAGCACGTCCACACGCTTGATCAGCGATGATGGGATAGAGTTCACATCGACCGAGTTACGAAAGCCGAATGGCGTCGCCCGCGTGCCGTTGATCAAAACCAGTGAACGGCTCTGGCCAAAATTGCGCAATTCCAGCACCTGTGCGCCGAAAGCATCGCTGCCTTGCGAACCCTGCCGGACGCCACCAGAAAGCTGCGGCAGTTTAGTGGAGAAATCCTCAATGGTAAGTGCCGATTGCAACCGGATCTGCTCTTCATTGGTGGATACAACCGGGCTGCTGGACGTCAGCCCCGGAACCTTGATGCGCGTACCAGTAACCACAATCGGCTCATTCGCGCTTGCGTCTGCCTGCGCTGTGGCGGACGATGCTGTATCAGTCGATTGTGCGAAAGCCGCGCTGGGCATTTGTGCGATCCCAGCAGCCAGAGCTGCTATGGCCACTGCATATCTTGGTATTTGTACCATTTGGATTTCCCTCTTACGTCCCCGGATTCAGACCTTTTGATGGCCTGTCGCGACCCAAAGGCTCGAAAGTTATGCCATGTTGACAGTACCAGAATGCATACCTGTAACACATATGTAAAGAGGTGGTATGCAATTGGTTATATTTTTCTGAAAATTCAATGTGTTTTCAGCACATATTTTCGCTCAGTGGCGAATTGGGGCGCCACAAACGGCCTCCGGTAAGCGCTTCACCGATTCCCGTCGTCCCGGGAAATGTCAGCGGCAGACCTTTAACACTGCGCGCTGCCAGAAAGCCCATAGCTTCAGCCTCAATAAAATCGCCGCGCAAACCCAAGCTATCCGCCGCACGACAATCTCCAAGCCGATCACCGAGCGCGCGCATTAGCGTCGAATTATGGCTCCCGCCACCACATATGATCCATATTTCAGGAGCCTGTGGCAGAGACGACACAGCCATTGCCACGGCATCTGCGGTAAATGCCGTCAAAGTGGCCGCAGCGTCCTCCAGAGACAGAGGCACCGCCCAATCCAGAGGGAAGTCATAACGGTCGAGCGATTTAGGACCATGGCCGCTGAAATGCTCATGCTGGAGGAGCTTTTCCAGAATATCGGGCTGGACTTTGCCAGCACCAGCAAAGCGCCCGTCATCATCATAATTCCCGGCTCCGCGGGCCTGGACCAATTGATCGATCAAGCCATTTCCGGGGCCGGTATCAAAGGCAACCAGCTCTCCACCCATGCCAATGAAAGTGAGGTTAGCTACCCCACCGACGTTCAAGAATGCCACCGGGCGCGGCAGGTCCAGATATTCAACCAGGGCAGAATGATAGGCAGGCACCAGTGGGGCACCCTGCCCACCACCAGCAAGATCTGCTTGCCGCATGTCAGCCACAACCGCGACACCCAACGCGTCTGCCAACACTTGCGGGTCTCCGATCTGAAGTGACAATTTGCGTTCTGGACGATGCAGTAATGTTTGCCCGTGAAAGCCCAGAAGGTCCGGCCTTTCGCCCGAGATTTCCATCAGCTTGCGGGCAGCACGGCAATGGATCGACTCAATCACAGCTGCTGCCGACGCGATGGACGGCGGAACTTCACCATAGCCATTCCAGTGCAGCGCATCTTGTGTCGCCTGCTCTAGCGCAGCACGCTCCTGCGCGCTGTAGCCCTCAAACAAAGTCAGCCCAAAACCGTTGATCCGCGAACCATCCGTATCGAGCAGTGCCGCATCCACTCCATCAAGCGAAGTGCCACTCATAAAGCCCATGACCAGCATTATATCTCGCCCTCCCATTCGCAGATAATCAGGCTGGCATCATCCTCCGGCTTGACGCGAGGAAAGCTGAGGCGAGACTCTTCTTTTCGCTCCAACAGGCGCAATTCAGCCAGCCAGCGGCTCCATTCCAACTCACTCGAAATGGCCAGCAAATCGGCAGCACTGGCCGCCCCAAACAATTCAATCAGGCGAAGGAACCCGTCACTTGCGATGGCGAAGCGCCGGCCAGCAGAAAGGGGGATACGCTGTTGCCACAAATGGTCTGCCGCAGCAGGATCAGTTCCCAGCACCCAATAGCCATGCGGCTGATTCATCAAGCCACGGTTGCCCTGCAGATGCGGCAAAAGCTGTGCCTTCAAATCCTGCGTCGAGATAGAAGGATTTCCGCGAAGAAGCTTTGCAGCCAGCTCGATCGTGCGCCCTTCGATCGCATCCAGCGCGGAAGAACCGAGCAATTGCGCTTCACCCGCCTCATTGTGAGCGACAACGCGACAATCAGCGAGCGTCGTCAATTCGGCGTAACCATCCATGATGCGAACCATCGCAAAAGCAGCAGACGGCAAATGATCATCCGGCCCGACCGGCCTGATGCTTTGTCGATACAACTCGCTCCGGCACCGCGCCATCACTTCACGCAGCACATCGCGGGTTGAACTCTCCGGCTGCTGCGACAGCACAATCGTCAACGCATCACTGGCAGCTTGCGCGAGCCACGCAGCATCACTCGGCTCGGGAAGCAGGCCAGCACCCACCCCGGTCGCTCCATCAATTACCCAGGCAGCATTGCCGCAAAAACCAACCTTATCCTCGTTGATTTCTCCCGGACCATCACTGGCAGCAAGCACGATTTTTAACACAGCATCTCCCTCGACCATTGGGCAGCACAATGGAGCATACTGGTATCATCAAAGCTAATTTAACAAAACCACTTTAATGCCACTTGTTCTAAAACAGCAAAATGGTATCTGTCCCCTATGACTGAAAACACCCCCCGCACTGAAACCCTGATGTCCAAGGAAGCGCATGAGGCCCCCACCCGCTGCGCTGAGCAACTGCGACTCAATTCCGATCTGGTCCGCGATGCAGGCGCACGCCTGCGCGAACTGGCACCGCCTTTCGCTGCGACATTGGCGCGTGGCAGCTCGGATCAGGCGGCGGCCTTTGGCAAGTTTCTGCTGGAAATCTACGGCCACACTCCCACCCTCAGCCATGCCCCCTCCACCGGTTCACTCTACCATGCGACCTCCCCAAACTTTCGCAATGTGCCACTGATCGCCATTTCCCAATCGGGCAAAAGCCCGGATCTTCTGGCTGCGGCTGAGGAAGCCGGCGCAAAAGGCGCGCTCATTATTGCCATCGTCAACGACGCCAATTCCCCATTGGCAGAGCTGGCCGACATCGTAATCCCGGTTTATGCTGGCCCGGAAAACAGCGTCGCGGCAACGAAGAGTTTTGTCTGCACATTGATAGCCTTGATGCATCTGGTGGCTGAATGGTCGCAGGATGGCGCTTTGCTTGCCGCACTAGGGCAAGTGGAAGAGGTCCTGACCAAGGCCGCCAATACCGATTGGACCGGCGTCACCGACATGCTGACCTCCGCCGGTGACATGTTCGTGCTCGGTCGCGGGCCGACTCTTGCCATTGCCGGGGAAGCCGCACTCAAACTCAAGGAAACCTGCGGTCTTCACGCAGAAGCCTTCAGCAGTGCGGAATTTGCCCATGGGCCGATGACACTCGTGGGGGAAGGCGATCCGGTGCTTGCCCTTGCCCCGCTGGATGAAGCCAGCACTGGCCTCAACGAAAGGCTGGAAGATTTCGCCGCACGCGGCGCCAAAGTGATCGCAGCCGGGCGCGCACAGGATGTCAGTTCTGCCGAATGCACCCTCCCCACAGCCACGGATTGCCATCCCGCGCTCGGAGCGATTGCCCAGATCCAGAGCTTTTATGCTTTGGCAAACGCCGTGTCCCTCGCGCGGGGGCACAATCCTGATAGCCCTCCCCATCTCAACAAGGTAACTCGCACCCTATGACACTTCAGGCTCTTTCAGGTGCGCAGATCGTTTTACCAGACGCCATTCTGGACGGTCAGGCGCTGCTTATCGATGGCGAGCCGGGCGATGTGCGTATCGTCGGCCTCGCACCGACTGGTAACATACCCACTGATTGCGAAGTGCAGGAGCTGGACGGCGGATGGCTGATGCCCGGCTTCATTGACGTGCAGGTCAATGGCGGTGGAGATGTCTTGTTCAATGATATGCCGAATGTTGAAGGCCTGAGACGGATTGCCGAAGCCCATCGCCGCTTTGGCACCACTGGCATCATGCCCACCCTCATCAGTGACTTCCCCGGCATTGTGGATGAAGCCATTGCGGCTGGTGAAGAGGCCTTACACCAGAAGGTGCCCGGCATATTGGGGGTGCATATTGAAGGCCCCCACCTCAATACTGCCAAGAAGGGCATTCATGATGACACGCGCTTTGCCACTGTCGATGCCGATGTCATCGCGCGCCTGTCTGTGCCCACGACCGGTCGGCGGATCATCACTCTCGCCCCGGAGCTCGCCCCGCAAGGTAGTGTAAAAGCGCTGACAGAAGCAGGAGTGCTGGTCTGCGCCGGGCATAGTATGGCCGATTATGATCAGTCTCGCGCAGCGCTCGAAGAAGGGCTGGCAGGCTTCACTCATCTGTTCAATGCGATGACGCAGTTTCTCAGCCGAGAGCCCGGCATGGTTGGCGCAGCACTGGAAGATCGCCGTACTCATTTCGGGATTATTGCTGACGGGCTGCATGTCCATCCAGCAGCCTTGCGCGTGGCGATCGCTGCGCGCGGGCTGGAAGGTGCCATGCTTGTCACCGATGCCATGCCGCCGGTAGGCGGGATGAAGGACCAATTCACATTGATGGGCACCGAAGTTCAGGTAATTGACGGCACATGCCGGGGGCCGGATGGCACTTTAGGCGGTTCAGCCCTGACCATGGCACAGGCCCTGCGCAATGCGATGGAGATGCTCGGCCATGACATTGTGGAAGCATCGCAAATGGCCAGCGGCAACCCTGCCAAATTCCTGAAGCTTGATGATGTGACCGGCGCGATTGCTCCGGGCCTTCGTGCTGATCTTGTCCATCTTGATAGCGAATATAAAGTCCGCACAACATGGATTGGTGGTGCGCGAAAGGACGATCCTGAATGATGCCGCCCCTTGGCCTTATAGAAGGGCGTTTTGGTCCATCATGGTCTGCGCAGGAACGCAGCTATGTGGTGCAGACATTGGCGGCTGCGGGCTATAGCTTCTACCATTACGGCCCCAAGGCAGACCGGTGTTTGCGACGCGATTGGCGGGTATCACACAGCGCGGAAGACAGCGCCTATCTGGAAACATTGTCCGGTGAATGCCGCCATGTCGGAATGCGTTTCGGCATGGCGCTGACCCCAGTGGACTCCACGCACCCCTTCGATGAGGCGGTGCGCAGCGATCTTTTGCGCAGGCTGGAAGATTTTGACCGGATCGGTGTAGACGATCTGGCAATCCTGTTCGATGACCTTCGCGGTGATATGCCCCAACTTGCCGAACGGCAGGCAGAGGTCGTGAATTTCTGCGCCCAGAACACACGTGCGACACAGATCTACACCTGCCCCACCTATTATTCCGATGATCCGGTGCTCGATCTCGTCTTTGCTGATCGACCAGAGGATTATCTGAGTGAACTGGGCCGCAGGCTCGATCCCGCAATCCAGGTCTATTGGACGGGGGAAGAAGTATGCTCGCGTGAAATTGGCCCCGCCCATCTCGAAAAGGTGGCCGGGCAATTGGGCCGCCCGGTGTGCCTGTGGGACAATTACCCGGTGAATGATGGCGCGCGCATGTCGCGTTTTCTGCACCTGAGGGCCTTCACCGGTCGCTCGGCCGCCATCTCAGAGCATGTTTCCGGCCATGCAATCAATCCGGCGATACAAGCGCATCTGGGTTGTGTGCCTGCCCTCACACTCCCCATGGTCTATGAGCAGGGCGAGCGGTACGCTTATGGCGCGGCCTTCCGCAGGGCGGCCCATGCGCTGCTAGGGGAAGAATTCGCAGAACTTCTGGCGCAGGATATTCTGGCCTTCCAGGATGTCGGCTTTGAACGGCTGGGGGAACGTGCTGACCGTTTACGGGCGCGCTATAAAAATATCGACCATCCCGCGGCTCGTGAAATCCTCCAATGGCTTGATGGCCAGAGCCTGATGACGGATAATGAAGTCCAGACTCAGTGATGTTTCTGTACACAGCACAAAGGGCGCAATAATGGCAGAGCGGGCAAGCCAACTGATCGCTCAATTGCGCAGCATCGTGGGCAGGCGGCATGTGCTGACATCCGCTGCCAGCACAGCACGCTACCGCAAAGGCTATCGCACGGGCGATGGGCCTGCTGTTGCCGTGGTGCGCCCTGGTAGTCTTGTCGATATGTGGCGTGCGGCACAGGCCTGTGTTGCAGCGGATATGTCGATCATCCTGCAAGCCTCCAACACTGGCCTGACCGGCGGTTCCACGCCCGATGGTGCAGACTATCCCGGCGGGTTGGTGATCATCAGCACGACCCGGCTGGAAAAATTGCAAGTCATTCAGGGTGGAGAGCAGGTGGTCTGCCTACCCGGGACCACACTCTATAGCCTCGAACGGGCCTTGCGCCCCTATGGCCGTGAACCCCATTCGGTGATCGGATCATCCTGCCTCGGCGCATCAGTGGTGGGCGGTGTTTGCAACAATTCGGGCGGATCGCTCATCCGGCGCGGGCCAGCCTATACGCAGCTCGCCCTGTTTGCGCAGGTGCAGAATGATGGGACGCTGCGGCTGGTGAACCACCTTGGTATTGCGCTGGGGGATGATCCTGAAACGATGCTGGTCCGGCTCGAAAAGGGCGATTTTTCCCCGCAGGATATCAACCCCGCTGCTGATAGCTGGGCACATGACCATAGCTATGCTGAGCATGTTCGCGATATTGAAAGCGCTACACCCGCGCGCTTCAACGCCGATCCACGCTGCCTGTTCGAAGCCGCAGGCAGTGCGGGCAAGCTGATTGTCTTTGCTGTCCGGCTCGACACATTCCCGGCAGAAGCGGACACGACCACCTTCTATATCGGCACATCGCAGCCTGACCGGCTGACCGAATTACGCCGCTCCATCCTGCGTGATTTCGATGAACTGCCCATTGCCGGCGAATATATGCATCGCACCTGCTTTGACGTGGCAGACACTTATGGCCGGGACATGTTCTTTGCGATTGAAAGGCTCGGTACAGACCGGCTGCCTGCGCTCTTTGCCGCCAAGGCCCGGTTTGATGCCATGGCAGAACGCATCCCCTTCACCACTGCCGCTTTGAGCGACCGGATCATGCAATGGTCCAGCCGCCTGATCCCCGACCATCTGCCACCTTCGATGCGGCGCTATCGGGATCGGTTTGAGCATCATCTGATCCTCAAAGTACCGGCCCATATGGCCAATGCCACACGCGCCTTGCTGGACCAGATTGTCCCGCAAAGCACCGATAGCGGCTATTTTGAATGCACACCCAAGGAAGCCGCCAAGGCCTTCCTCCATCGCTTTGTCGCAGCCGGAGCCGCCATCCGCTATCGCGCTGTTCATGCAGATAGCGTGGAAGACATTGTTGCGCTGGACGTCGCCCTGCCGCGCAACAATCGCGAATGGGTGGAACAATTGCCGCCCGAGCTTGAAGAAGCGACCATCCACCGGCTCTATTACGGCCACTTTTTCTGTCAGGTGTTCCATCAGGATTATATCGTGAAAAAGGGTGTGGACCCGATCGCGTTTGAACATGCCTTGTGGGATTTGCTCGATCAGCGCGATGCACAATATCCGGCCGAACATAATGTCGGCCATCTTTATGTGGCCCGTCCCGAGCTTGAAAAATTCTATCGCCATATTGACCCTCGCAATCAGTTAAACCCCGGCATCGGACAGACCTCGCGGCAGCGTGGCTGGGCAGATGGAGAATCTCGCGCATGACCTATTACCTTGGGATAGACGCTGGTGGCAGTAATTGCCGCGCCCGGCTGATAGATGCAGAAGGGGCCATTATCGGCACGGGCAAATCCGGTTCTGCCAATGCCGGGATCGGTGTCGAAGCTCTCTATGAAACGCTGAGCAACACTGTCGATCAGGCGATTGCCGAAGCCGGGCTGTCGATCGTGCAACGCGCGCAAATTCGCGCAGGCATGGGGATTGCCGGAAGCACGAGACCCGGCATGGCCGAGGCATTAGCGCAGCTCGATTTCGGCTTTGCCTCAGTCCATTATGCCACGGATGCACAGGTTGCGAACCTCGGTGCTCATGGCGGGAAGGATGGCGCAATCCTCATCATCGGCACCGGCAGCGCGGCGCAATTGCGTGTAAATGGCGAAGATTTTACGATCGGCGGTTATGGCTTCCCCATTTCGGACGAAGGCAGCGGCGCAGCCTTGGGCCTCAGTGCCATGCGCCATGCACTGCGGGCACTGGACGGCCGTACGCGCACCACGAAACTCAGCCTCGCCGTGGCAGAACGGTTCAATCATGATACTGCGCAGGCGATTGCCTGGATGGATCACGCCACGCCGCGCGACTATGGTTCTTTTGCGCCAGTGGTCATGGATTACGCCGAAGCAGATGATGAAATCGCCCGCTCGATCGTGGAACATGCCGCGGGTCATATCGAACGCTTTATAGAGACTATCTTCGAACGCGGTGCCACCCGCTGCACATTGGTCGGCGGCCTCGCCCCTAGAATGAGCCAATGGCTGCGTTCGCGCACAGTCCAATTGCTGAGTGATCCTATCGGGGACCCGCTTGATGGGGCGCTTTATCTGGCAGGCTTCCGCAAGAGATAAGGAGCAAACAGCTTCGGGCTTGCGCGAAATGCAAAATGGGCGCGCCTTTCAGCAAGCTGGATTTTAATTTCCCCTATGCCTGACATGATCTGACCCAGCCAGCCAGAACAGGCGCTTCTATGAGGCCGGGGCAAGTCCTGCTCCTCCGCGCAATCTGGACCTTGCGCGTAATCTTCTTGGATATGCGCTTATCGTAGGTTGAGTAGCATGGGTACGCTCCACCTTACGGGTAGCAGGGCATTCGGTCATCCGCAGGTCGAATGACGCCAATAGGCTTGACCAAAACCACTAAAGTCTATCCATCATATTTATTGATGAAAAACTATCGATAGTAATAGTTAGACTAATACCTCTACTCATGACACTCATCCCACCAAGGCTCAAAAAGGGGCTGTTGGGAGATATGGATATGAGGCGTTCACCCCTGATGCTTGGCACAGCCATAGCATTGCTTTTACCCGTAACCGTGGCTGCACAAACCGATACTGGTGACAGCACGCAAACTGAAGCGACCAGCACTAATGCAGGCTTGGCTGAAATTGTCGTGACCGCTCAGAGACGGGAAGAATCAGCGCAAAGGGCAGGCGTAGCAATCGACGTCGTGGGCGGGAATAGCCTCGTCGATGCGGGCATCAGCCAACCGTCAGATCTGGGTCAGATCGTTCCGGCACTCAATGTTCAGGAAGCAGGCGGCGCGAATAAGACATTCTTCCTGCGGGGTGTCGGCAATTTCACGGTAAACGGCTATTCCGATCCAGCAATCGCAGTCAATTATGACGGGGTTTATATTGCCCGACCGACCTCAACGTCAGGTCTGTTTTACGATCTGGAGCGAATTGAAGTTCTCAAAGGTCCGCAAGGCACTTTGTATGGTCGCAATGCAACCGCTGGTGCGATCAACATTATTCCAGCAAAGCCTAAAATCGGTGAAAATTCCGGTTCCGCCACGCTGAGCTATGGCAATTACAATGCCCTCAATGCCCAGGCATCACTCAATCTTGGTCTGTCAGACAATGCCGCATTTCGCATCGCAGGTAACGTCATTGATCGCGACGGCTATTTGAGTGACGGCACCAATGATGAGAAGATGCAGGCAGTACGTGCGCAACTGCTGTTTCAGCCAACTCCTGAATTGAATGTGCGTTTTGCAGGTGATTATTCCCACGTCGGCGGAGCCGGATCGGGATCGTCTTACGCTGGCCAATATGCGCTGGATTTCAGTACAGGTGCTTACAATTTCGTACCATCCGGCCTTGATTTGAAGACCGGCCTGTTTGACCCCGCTTCACAAGAATATCGCAAGACGATTTTCCTCGGCCTGTCCGGCCGCAATGCGGACGTGTTGGACGATGATATCTATCAGGATAATGATTCTTACGGCCTCAATGCAGAGGTTAATCTGGAAACAGGGATCGGCACTTTCACGGTCATTCCGGCATGGCGTAAAACCAAACTGGACTACAAGTTCGGCACACCGGCCTTCATTGGCTGGATCCAGGAGGAAGACGAGCAATTCAGCCTTGAAGCACGCTTAAATGGCAATCCTGTCGGAATGTTCGACTACATTCTGGGCGCATTCTATTTCGATGAAACCAATGACGGCAATTACACATTCGCTCAGCAAGCCCTGAATACCTATCAGGAATTTAACGCCAAAACGAAAAGCTGGGCCGTTTTCGGAAGGTTGACAGCCAACCTCACCGACCGTTTCCGTCTGATTGGTGGCCTGCGCTATACGAAGGACCGCAAGAGCTTCGACGGTGTGGCTGATGTTGTGCTCGACATCTGCACGCAAAGAAATGCCTATGGCGTGCCCAACTGCCCCGATGTTCCATTGCTTCCCGTAACCGACAGCCTGGATGAACTACAGGCCCCTTTCATCGTGCCCCCAGTCGGTCAGGCACGGCCAATTGGCACCACAGGCGCAATCCTGTCACGCGTGCAAACTAGAGTAGACTCATCGCTCAAGGCAGGCGAAGTAACCTGGCGGTTGGCGGCAGAATATGATCTGGCGGCCCGTTCACTCCTCTATGCCAGTGTCGAACGCGGCTATCGTTCCGGTGGTTTTTCACTGGCGGCAGGATATGAAACCTTCGCTCCGGAATATATCACGGCTTACACAATTGGCGTTAAGAACCGCCTGCTGAACAATCGCCTTCAGCTCAATGTTGAAGCCTTTTGGTGGGATTATAAGGATCAGCAAATTGGCAGAATCGGGATTGATGCCAATGGCAATCAAGGCCAGTTCAGCCAGAATGTCGGCCAGTCCTCAATCAAAGGTGTGGAGGCAGGGGCGCAGTTCCAGCCGACCCAGAACACGCTGCTGGCCGCCAATGTTCAATATGTGGACAGCAAATATGATAGCTTCGTCTATACGGAGCCTGTCGGCCAGACACCCCCGCTCAATGGCTGTGCGAACAGCATCGCCAATGGCACTGTCACCGTAGATTGCTCCGGCTTCCCTGCCTTCAATGCTCCCAAATGGACGATCAATCTTAGCGCTCAGCACACATTCGCTATCGGCAGCCTGATGATGACGCCGAGTGTCGACACGCAATTCCGTTCCAAGCGCTATGTTCAGGCCGAATTCCTGCCCGAGCAACTGGCTGGCAGCTATTGGCAGAGCAATGCGCAACTGGCTTTCAGCCGTGATAATGCCAAGTGGGAGCTGGCAGCCTACGTTCGCAATATTGAAGGCAACCGGCAGGTTGGCAATGCGCCGATCTATGGTCTTGGTTCAAGCCTGCAATATGTGTCCTCCGCTCCTCGCACCTATGGCGTGCGGGCATCGGTGAAATTCTGATGCTGAAAGCGTTAATGTCACCACTTCTGGTTCTGGCTGCTGCGGCAGGGTCATTGCCTGCCCAGGCACAAGACAATGATGCCTCTTGGGTGACATTAGGAACACGTGGAGGACCGCTCGCCATTGGCGAGCGGTCCCAGCCAGCCAATGCCCTGTTGTATGAAGGAGCAACCTATCTCGTCGATGCGGGCGATGGAACGGTAGAGCAAATGGCCAAAGCAGATATACCGCTGGCCTCGATACATGCCGTGTTCCTCAGCCATCTCCACTTCGATCACACAGGCGGGCTGCCCGCGCTGCTTGGTTTACGCTGGCAGACCAACATCTTCTCCCCCCTCACCATTTATGGTCCTCCTGGAACAGCGGAAACAGTGCAGGGAATATGGGCTTACATGGGGCCGGCAACGCGCTCCGCCTTTGGCCAACCCGGGGTGAAATCCATGCCCGCTGATACGGGTATCACCGTGGTAGAGTTAAGCGACGAAGCCGAACTGATGGTGGATGACATCAAAGTTCAAGCCCGCAAGAACACGCATTACAGCTTTGCTCCGGGGAGTCCTGAGGATCAGGCCTATCAATCGCTGGCTTTCCGGTTTGACACCCCTGAGCGCTCAATCACCTACACTGGCGATACTGGTCCCAGCAAAGCTGTTGAAGAACTCGCCAAGGGGACAGATCTGCTGGTGGCAGAAATGATGGACGTCGATCGCACGATCTCCGACGTTCGCAAGAACGCCCCCAACCCCAACCCGCAAATGCTGGCGGGTCTGGAAGCCCACTTGCGCGCCCATCATCTGACACCTTCTGACGTTGGTACCATGGCCGCTGCGGCCAATGCCAAACGATTGGTTATAACCCATTTCGTCGCACCGGCGGCGGATGGCCGGGATATGATGGGCTATCTCGAAGAAATCGGTGAAAATTACACTCACCCCACAGTCATCGCTACCGATCTAAGCAGGTATTGAGCATGAAAAAACTGAACATTTTAATAGTCGGCGGCGGCATTGGCGGGTTGACCTCCGCCATCGCCTTGCGCCGTGATGACCATCAGGTGACGGTTATAGAGAAAGACCCTGAATGGTCCGTCTATGGCGTCGGCATCATCCAGCAAGGCAATGTGTTGCGCGCCATGGCACAGCTCGATTTGCTGGACGATTACATCAGCTCTGCCAAAGGCTTCGACTTTGTGGCTGTTCACGCCCCAGATGGGACACAGGTTGCAAAAGTGCCCTCGCCCCGTTTGGTGCCGGGATATCCGGCCAATGTCGGCATCTCTCGTCCGGCTTTGCATAAGCTGCTCGGCGAACGCACTATCGAAAGTGGCGCCGAGATCCGGCTGGGTGTGACATTCACCGAATTGGAGGATCTGGGAGATTGCGTCCGCGTGGTCTTCTCGGATGGCCGAGAAGAAACCTATGATCTCGTGATCGGGGCAGATGGGGTCTATTCCCAGACCCGCGAATGGCTTTTCCCAGATGCACCCGGCCCTGAATATACCGGCCAGGCAGTATGGCGATACAATCTGCCCTGCCCTCCAGATCTGGATGCTTTGCACGCCTACAACGGCCCAACGGGTATTGGGCTTGTCCCGATGGCCGATGACCTGATGTATATGTTTGTGACAACACCAGAACCAGACAAGCCGTGGTATGAAACCAAAGGCCTTGCCAAAACGATGCGGGACAAGCTTGCGCATTGCGCTCCGCAAATCCGTGAACTCGCCGAAAATATCACCGATGATGAAGGGGTCGTTTATCGGCCACTCGAAGGTATGATGCTGGAAGGGCCATGGCATCGCGGACGGGTGACGCTGCTGGGCGATGCCATCCACGCAACAACCCCTCATCTGGGGCAGGGTGCCGGAATGGCGATCGAAGATTCTATCGTGCTGGCAAAAGAACTCGCCAAGGCTGACACCATCGAAGACGCACTGAGCGCCTATCGCGAACGTCGCTTCGAGAGATGCAAATATATCGTCGATAGTTCGCTGGCCATTTGCTTTGGGCAATTGGGCAAAGGACCGGCTGTCGATAACGCTCGCGCGACCGCCGAAATGTTTGAAAAAACTGCAGAACCTATTTGAAATGGAAGGTACTAAAATGAGCCGCGTTACTGAAATACGCTATGTCGGTTACGGGGTGGAAGACTTCGAAACTGAGCGCAAATTTTACCAGGATGATTGGGGACTTGTTGAGGTAGAGGCAAATGCCGACACTGCATGGCTGAAGACACATGGACATGATGAACATCATGTCGTTCGCTTGCACAAGAACGACACCAATTGCGTAGAAGTTATCGCCCTCGCCGCCGACAGCCAGGCCGATGTTGACGCTCTTTTTGCCAAGGTGAGCGAAGCTGGCTGCAAGATCATTCACGGACCACGTGAAATCGATAGCCCCGGCGGCGGTTATGCTTTTCGTTTCTTCTCTCCCGATGGTTTACCCTTTGAAGTATCCAGCGGCGTAAAGCGCCTCGACAAGCGCGCTATGGAACGCTGGGAAGGCACACCGGTGAAGATCAGCCATATCGTGCTGCATTCCCCAGACCATCATGCGGCCGTGAAATTCTTCACCGATGTTCTGGGCTTTCGCGTTTCAGACTGGCTGGGTGATTTCATGTGCTTCCTGCGTTGCAATTCAGCGCATCACCGCATTGCCATCCTGCCCGGACCGCCATGCCTCAATCATGTGGCCTATGATGTCATGAGCATCGACGATATGATGCGCGGGATTAATCGCCTGCGCAAACGCGGCACGGATATTCGCTGGGGCCCAGGTCGGCACACTGCCGGTAACAACACATTCAGCTATTTCTGCACCCCCGGTGGCTTCGCAGTGGAATATACTTCCGAGCTGGAAGAAGTCGATTTTGAAAATCATGAAGGCAAGGTTCATGAACCCAGTCCGATGGTCATGGATCAGTGGGGGATCGGAACAGGTGGCCCGCAAACCATGCCAAAGCCCCACCCCGACCCCCGTCTTTTCCAACCGGCTAAGGTATAATTCTCATGGCGCTGTTTTCTTATTTTCCCAATTATATCTGGAACCTCTCCGTCGCGATTGCGATGGAAAGCGGAGGCCGGATCGGCGAAATCGTCGATATGTGCCAACCTATCAAAGATGCCGCCGATAGCGGCGCGGATACGGGCACACCGCAGTTCATGGCACAATGGGCCAAGATGGGCCACAAGCTGCTTGAACTGGCGGCTGAAGACGAAGCCAAAGGCCGCGCTTTCTCTGCTTCCAATAAGCTGGAACGTGCATCCCTCTATCTCCTGGTGGCTGAGCGGATGCAGGCCCATGGGTCTGACGGGCGCAAAGAAACCTACGCCCAGGCACGCGAAGCTTTCGATCGCTCAACCAGTCTCGGCAAAATCAATCGCAAGCGTGTCGAAATTCCGCTGACCCATGGCACCATGAGCGCACTTTTTTCTCAAGGGATCGGCGATGGAGACCGGCCTTGTGTCGTGTTCTGCAATGGTCTCGATAGCTGCAAAGAAATGCTCTACTGGACCAAATTGCCGGAAGAACTGGCCCGGCGCGGGATCTCCACTCTGTGCGTCGATCAGCCCGGGACAGGTGAAGCTTTGCGGCTTCAGAATTTGCCGGTCGATCCCCATTCAGAAAACTGGGCTTCAAAAGCGGTCGACTGGCTGGAAACGCAGAACGGTGTTGATAGCAAGCGCATCGGCATGACCGGCATTTCACTAGGTGGGCATTTTGCTCCTCGCGCAGTGGCTTATGAACCGCGATTTGCCAGTGGCGCGGTATGGGGTGCCAACCACAATTGGCGTGAAGTGCAAGACAAGCGCATCGCGCGCGAAGGTGAAAACCCTGTCCCCCATTATTGGGAGCATGTTTTCTGGACCTTTGGTGCAAAAGACATGGAAGACTTCCTTGAGAAGTCGAATGACATGAACCTCAACGGCCACATGGGCAGCATCAAAGTGCCCTTCCTCGTTACACATGGTGCCCATGATCGCCAGATCAGCGTCGGCTATGCCGATGATCTTTACGATCAACTGGTCAATTCTCCCAAGCGTGAGAAATTCATCTTCACCGAGCGTGAAGGCGGCGTGGAACACGTCGGCGCAGACAATATGTCTTATGCCCGTGATCTTCTTGCAGATTGGTTCGCAGAAACACTGGGCGGTGCAACAGCCTGACCGGAACGATATCTGCCCAATTTATCTCAGAGCTATAAGCAAGGACACTGAGCATGACCATAAAGCCAATCAGGCGCATTGTTACCGGGCACGACCTTCAAGGTCGTGCCATTATCCAGGAAGATGGCCCGGCTCCACGGATGCAGCGTATCGGTGGAGAAACAGGGCCGATGTTCCACGAAATCTGGAATACTAGGGCAACGCCTTGCCCGATTGATGCAGCCTCAGGCGAGCCTGAGGAAGAGGGTATCCGCCTTGCACCGCCCACCAACGGCACCCGGATTCGTATTCTCGATATCCCGCCGGATGCACCATCGCTGGCTAATCAAAGCGTTGAAGAAGCCCGTGCGCATTTTGCTGAAGTTGGCGCTGCGGATGCCTCGTCCTTTGGTGAAGGCGCGCGCCATGCCCATATGCATCGCACAGAAACCATCGATTACGGGATTGTCCTTGAAGGGGAGCTTGTCCTGATTGTCGATGAAGGCGAAACTGTCGTTCGGGCTGGAGATATCGTAGTTCAAAGAGGCACCAATCACGGCTGGGCCAACCGCACAGATCGCAATTGCCGCATTGCCTTCATCCTGATCGATGGCAAATTTGATGAGAGCCTGGCAAAATGAAGCTTGCAACCCGTGCCAATGGAACGGCTGATGGCGAGTTGGTCGCTATCTCAGAGGATGGCGAGCGCTGCTTGCCAGTTGGGTCTCGCTGGCCCAATCTGCTCGCCGCCATCGAAGATTGGCCTAATGCCGAAGCTGAATGCCGCGCAGCGGCTGAGCGTCTGGCAAGCGGCGCTGGCGACGCAATCGATCCAACAGATATGCGCGCGCCCTTGCCGCGCTCCTGGCAATGGCTGGATGGCTCGGCTTTCGACACACATGCACGCCTGATGCAGGTGGCATTTGACACCAAGCCAATCGCCCATGACAAGCCCCTGATGTACCAGGGAATGTCAGACCGGTTCTACGGGCCTCTGGAAGAGGTTCCATTTGTGACACAAGCAAATGGCATCGATTTTGAAGGTGAATTTGGCGTCATTGTCGACACTGTGCCCATGGGCACTTCCGCAGAAGATGCCATGGCGCATATCAAGCTCATTGTGCAGATCAATGATTGGTCTTTGCGTGCTCTGGCTGTGCCTGAAATGAACACCGGCTTTGGC
Organism: Altericroceibacterium indicum; assembly: GCF_009828105.1. Taxonomy (GTDB): domain Bacteria; phylum Pseudomonadota; class Alphaproteobacteria; order Sphingomonadales; family Sphingomonadaceae; genus Altericroceibacterium; species Altericroceibacterium indicum. Next base: position 23,330 of record NZ_WTYQ01000004.1, on the reverse strand, counting down.
TGGGTTCAGGCCAAACCTGCTTGCTCAATGGCACCCTTCTGCGTGACACCTGATGAACTTGGCGATGCCTGGCAAGATGGCCGCGTATGCCTCGATCTGTTGATTGATCGCAATGGTGAGCGTGTTGGTGCTGCGAATGGCCGGGAAATGAGCGTCGGCTTTCATGAGCTCGTCGCCCATGCGGCAGCAACCAGAGAGCTTGTGGCCGGCACCATCATCGGTTCAGGCACGGTTGCCAATGAAGCCTATGCCAAGGTTGGTTCAAGCTGTATCTCTGAGCGTCGTGCGATCGAAATGATCGAGGAGGGTGCACCGCAAACACCCTTCCTGCAATTTGGTGAGCATATCCGGATGAGCGCCATCACCTCAGACGGCACCATGCCTTTTGGCGTGATCGAACAGAAAGTCGTTCAGGCCTAAAGCCTCTGATAGGTCCAGTTCCTGTTCCCCCATCGGCACACTCTTTGCCGATGGGGGAACAAGGTGATCTGCAACAACGAACGGAATTCAAGTGACAGTCGCGCCAACCTGCCAATAGGTCGCATAACGTTCATGCGCGATTGTGTGATAAGGGATCAGGCGAAGAGCTGTCCCATCGCTTGCAGGAATAGTGAATTCCAGCGGACGCTCAGTAAGACGCACGGCGCTTGAAAGCTCATCCGTCTCGCCAGCCAGCATCGGTGCAGTGAATGGCGTATTGTTATATTCGCCATATTTGCGCTCATTCACGATTATGTCAGTGCCCGGCTGCAAGCCATCGCTGCCCAATGCGCCAGCCAGAACCAATGGACCATAAGTGAAGGCAATGATGTCTGGCGCAGCCGGTGCGCTGCTGACGCTCACTTCCATTGCCAGTTGCAAGTCGACCTGATCACCATCGCGCCAGTTGCGCGCCAGTTCAACATATGTCCCCGGCATGTCTGAACGGGCCGCCTCCACACCGTTGACCAATACAATCGCCCTGTCGCTCCAATGCGGGTGCCGCAGCTTCAGACTAGCATGAAACGGCTTTTTTGAAGCCCAACGCAGTGTTGTTGTGGGAGACTGCGGGAAGCTGGTCACTTGGGTGATGGTTGCCCCCTTGCCCTTCCATTCAACCGATGAAGGCACGAACAGGTTCACATAGAGCGCATCATCATCGTGGAAATAGATCGTGTCCCGATATTTGACATGGTTCTCCATCCCCGTGCCAGTGCAGCACCAGAAGGAATCTTCAGGCGTGTGATAAAGCTTCATATAGCCGGGTCTTGCGCCCTGAAAATATGTTGCCATCCCACTATCCGGATCTTGCGATGCAAGGATACCATTATAGAGCGTGCGCTCGTAATAATCCATATAGGCAGCCTGTGGGTCATGCTGAAACAGGCCTCGCGTCAGCTTCAGCATATTGTGCTGGCAGCATGTTTCCGAGCCTTTTGCTGAAAAGACATGATCCGCAAAATCAGCCATCGGGAAGAAGTGCTCATTATCGCCATGCCCGCCTGTAGCAAAGGAGCGGGTCAGCGCCACCGTCCGCCAGAAAAACAGGGAAGCGTCCCGATATTCCGGCTTGCCAGTCATCTCCCAAACGCGATGATAACCTATGATCTTCGGCAATTGCGTGTTCGCATGGAGACCATCAAGATAATCATGGCCTTGCGCCAGCGGTTTCATGATCGCTTTCTGCGCGAAACGTTCAGCCACTGTTTTATAGTCTGCATTGCCGGTCATATCATAGAGATCGGCAAAGACTTCACTCATGCCGCCATGCTCAGTCTCCAACATGGTTTCAAACTGCGCATCGCTCAAAGGGCGCGTGGCGACCACGGCCCAATCAGCAAACCGCAGCAACACAGCACGGGCCATAGCGCTGTCCGTCAGCAATGCCCCATCGCGAAGCCCGGCAAAAATCTTGTGTAACGTGTACCATGGCACCCCTGTGATCGGCTCACCACGCAGATGCCTTGCGACTAAGGCAGGCCCATCCGGAAAGGCGCACACTAGGCCGCTATTGGCGCCCTTCTGACATGCCGCCAGTTCGCTGGCGATATAGTCAATTCGCTTCCGATATTCATTTTTGCCAGTCGAACGGTAGGCCAGCGCGCAAGCAGACAGATAATGGCCCAGTGTGTGGCCGTGGCAGTTGATATCAGCCCATGTTGCTTCGGACTCCCAGCCCCCATAGACAGGTGCCTTGGGTGTCAACCCGGCATTCACGCGGAAATTATGCAACATGCGATCAGGTTGCAGGGATAAGAGATAGGCTTCAGTCTTGTTTTGAGCATGCAGGAATGGACTGTCATGCAAGGTCACATCAGCAAGGTCGAACGGCTGCAACTTGGGCTCGTTCTGCGTGGCAGAAGCGGCTTGTGCCTGGGATGGCCAAGTTGCCGAAAACAGCGGACCAGCAATTAACGCCCCCTTCCCCGAGCTCACCAAAAATTCTCTGCGGGATGCACCTGTGAAATATCGCTTAGCCATCTCAATCCTCAAACCAGATCATTATATTTTGTATGAGTTAATATAGCACGTGAAACAGGGCACATCCAGTTTCTGCGCTCACTTGACGCTTTTTTCCCGGAGCCATTCATCTCATCACGCGCCTACCCGTCACGATGACTTGCCTTCTGTTTCTGATATTGGCGAAGTAGACTGAGATCAGCCGAGCGGATGGCCCCTTCTCAGCTTGGTGGGATGCCCCCATCCCCTGAATAATTGCAGATACCAATTTTTTTATTTCGGTCCGTTATCATGAATGATATCGATCATTTATGCGGCTCGACAATTTTGATCTCAACTTGCTCGTCGCGTTCGATGTGCTCATGCAGGAACAAAGCGTCACGAAAGCAGCCAACAGGCTGAACGTCACGCAATCGGCGATGAGCGCTTCACTGAAACGGCTCCGTGAGAGCTTTCAGGACGACATTCTGGCACAGCACGGCAAGAAGCTGTTACCCACCCCTTTCGCGATGGCATTACAGCCTGAGATTGCGGAAAAGATATTTCAACTTCGCGTATTAATCGCGCGGCAGGGCCGCTTCGATCCCCAGCATTCCGAACGGCATTTCCGGATTGCAGCATCCGATTATATCACGACGGTACTGCTTGCCCCGCTGGTGAATGCACTTGGCCAGGAAGCGCCGGGTATTGCATTCACCTTCGAGCTTCCCGGCCCAACATCTCAAGTCTCGCTGGCGAATGGAGAGCTGGACCTGCTGCTGACGCCTGAGATGTTCGTCCACCCGGATCATCCTTGCGAGCTGGTTCTCGAGGAACAACACGTGACGGTCGGCTGGACCGGGAACCCCCTCCTCACTGCGCCAATATCTCGAAAGGACTTCACGGATGCGGGACATGTGGGCGTCAGTGTTGGACGCAAGTTCACATTTGCAGAGGAATGGTTCAAAAGTCAGGGCATAGAACGGCGCATAGAAGTACGGGCACCGTCATTCATCCAGGCCCCGTTCCTCGTGCCGGGCACCATGCGCTTTTGTGTGATGCACGAAAGTCTGGCGCGGCTAATGGCAGAACGTTTGCCACTGCGAATTCTGGGGATTCCCTTCCCTATTCCGCCCATGCGCGAGATGATGCAGTTCCACGCCACGCGTGAGGCTGACCCCGGCCTGTTGTGGCTCCGTAAACGGATCACACAGGCAGCCTCATCGCAAAAATAGGCTGCTTCCGCTACAGAATGGCGCTCTTAAAACTTACGAAAAGAGCGCCTGCAGTTTTTCTTCGGAAACCTGCCAAATTCTCGGCATCATCCCACCTTCGCCAAATAATGCCACAGCGCATTGCGCATCACTCGTACGGCTCGCGATTTCGGTCAGACGATCGGCCATTGGGTCTTCAACAGGGCCATTATCTCCGCGCAGATGCGCAAACCATGCTTTCATCGCAGCAATGATCGCCGGGCACTGCCGCCCGGCAGTGCGATTGGCTTCGAGTGTCTCCAGCCAACGCTGAGGAATCTTCTGGCTACCGTCCATTCCGATCTGAATGAGCTTATGCTGCAAAGCAGGATTAGCGAACCGGGCGATCAAAGCCTCTGCGTAAGAAGGCAGGCTCTGCCCATCCGCAGTGGCAACAGTCGGCGCTGCTTCCTCGCGCATTAACTGTTCGACCAATGATCGCAATGCCGGGTCGCCAATCGCTTCATGAACAAAGGTATATCCTGCCTTCAGGCCGAGATAGGCCAAAGCAGAATGTGCGCCATTGAGCATTCTGAGCTTTGCAGTCTCATAAGGCGCAACATCAGACACGATTTCTGCGCCGACCTGTTCCCAAGCTGGACGAGGGCCGGCAAATTTGTCCTCAATCACCCATTGGGTGAAAGACTCTGTCACCACAGCGGCTTCATCCTGAACTTGCAGTATTTCCATAATGTCTGTTCGGTCAGCATCGGTTGTCGCGGGAACGATCCGGTCGACCATAGTGCATGGGAAGGTACAATTGGTTGCGATCCACTCGCCAAGTTGTGCATCATTTTCTGCACAATATGCCTTCAAGAGCCGTTCTAGCTGGCGCCCATTGTCAGCCAAATTGTCACATGAAAGAAGCGTGAGCCCAGAAAGACCGCGCTCTTTGCGCAAGGCCAGTCCGCGGGTGAGATAGTCATAGATGGAGCCCGCCCCGGCGCGGTCAGGGTCAAGAGATCCATCTGCGCTGCGGCAATACCCTTTTTCCGTAACTGTGAAGCTGGCGATATGCGTATCAGGTGATGACAAGCGTTCAATAATAGCATTGCAGTCGCGCGGATGAACGAGAACTTCCTGAACTGCGCCGACGACACACAAATGGGTGCCCCGTTCAGAGCGTTCCGCTACCGTATAAAGACCGTCTTGCGGAGTGAGTTGATCGGCGACATTTTTGCTTCGCAAAGAAACCCCGCAAGTCGCCCAATTCCTGTCGCCCGCATCCATGGCGCGATCCGTGTACCAAGCCTGATGTGCGCGGTGAAAAGCCCCAATTCCAAAGTGGACAATACCGATCGCCTGTTGTGTGCGGTTATAAGAAAACCGGCTGCCCGCTGACACTTGAGCTAGCCGTTCAGAAGACAAGCGATTTTGCGTAAACGTCACAGTCGGTAAGCCTTTTTGGCGAGATTATAGGCAAGGTCCTGAGCAAGATCCGCAGCTTCCCAATCTTCAAGGCTGTGTTGCGCAACAAGTTCAGCGAGAAAACCGCAATCGATCCGCCGGGCCAGATCATGTCGAGCCGGAATGGAGAGAAATGCACGCGTGTCGTCGTTAAAGCCCACAGTATTATAAAAGCCCGCGGTCTCCGTGATTGCACGGCGATAGCGGCGCATAACCAATTCAAGCATAGCAGGCGTTGCCTGATTCTGACTTTCAGCTGGAAGCATAGCCGAAGCGCGAGCTGTCATTTCCTGCTCATCGACAGGCCCCGTCGCGTTAGCCAATGTCACATCGTGGAGCGCGCGCGTCACGCCGTCTTGAAGGTCATCGGCGTTCACAAAGCTGCCGCGGAACAGTCCTCCCTCCCAAGCCTGCACCTCGGCAATAAGAGCGGCCTGTTCGGGGCTTGGAGAAATGCCCTCTTGAATAAAAGCGAAAACCGGCTTGGTTTCGCGCGCCTCGCGGTATTCCTGATGGGTCGCCGATAGGGTAGAGTTCGGGGGCACAAAACCATAGTGCTCGCCAAGGACCAGAACCACTGCATCGCTCGCTCGCAAACCCTGCAGGCAAGCGATCTGGGGTGAGTTTAGCTGAGCGCCAAAGTCCTCTGCCATCACTGGCTCGTGCCGGAGCGTGGTGACGGCCCTACGTGCAGCTGTCCGCTGAGCTTCGAAGCCAGTGATGAGCGAGCTGATAAAAATCCGCATCGGGCAAATTTAAGGTGGGATCACGCTTTGTCTACCGAGAGACCGTCTGAACAAACGGCAGTTACCAAGATGCCATGTGAGGGATTCGAATGGCGGCAATGTCGGCGGGTGCTGACGTCACCTTCCAACGCGTATCGCCGGTACCGTTGCCCGCAATGCGCTGCACGGCGGCGACCAGTTCATGATCATAGATGCGGCCATAGTCGGGGCCGGTGACCGCGCGCAGCTTGGTGCGACCATCCTCGGTTTCCAGCGTCTTGACCTGCTCGGCGCGGTGATTGGTGAGACCGTATTGCAGGTTGATCGCGGCGAGCGGCGCGGGGAGCTGGCGCATGTATGATGCCGGTGCGCCAACCAGGCTCGCAAGCTGGCCGAAGCTCCAGTGGGTCGGCGCCAGCGGCTTGTCCGCATCCGGAAGAACCAAAGCGAGCCGCTCGGGATCGTCACGATGGGCTTCGACCTGGATCGCCGCGCTCTCCACCGTGCGCGTCCGGCTGCGTTCCGCCCGGCCCTTCACCGCCGCCATCAGTTCATTGAGCGACAGATAGCGTTGATCCGCCGGACGGCTGAACCATTCGGATGAGACCCGCCCGATCCGCTGGCCGCGACCGACATCCACCTTGTAGCCGCCGCTCCTGTCGGGGCTCGCGTCGAGAACCTGAACTTGTGTCATAACATATCTCCGCGACGGCCCGGCCGGGAGCCTCTCTCCCGACACTCGAACCATCACGGCGACAGCCGCCGCCCTCTTACTCTCCTGGAGGGCGAAGCGAGGCACCAACTTCCGACTTTAGCCGCCGCGAAGCAGCTTAGGCCGCGAGGGACCGCCATGGTTCAGTATCTGCCGACATGTCCACGCGCGGCTACGATGGCAGCGAAATACGGGTTGCGCTTGGCCGCCAGCCCGTCAATTTGATCTCAGGGAGCGCCGCCAACTCGCAGGAGATGGAAGGACATCCCATGTCGAAAACTGACCGAATTATTCGCCTCAAGACCGTCCTCGACCGGACCGGTCTTTCTCGTTCGACGCTATACCGCAAAATCGATGAAGGCTCGTTCCCTCGCCAAATCCCGATCAGCGCGCGCGGAACAGGGTGGCGCGAATCCGCGGTAGAACGCTGGATCGCCGACCCGATGGGGTATGATACTGACGACCTTGATGGACTAGCTTGAATTCGTCGCTCGCTGACCGAAGTCACCTTTCAAAACCTTTGCCCCGTCGCGAAGTTGATCCAGATAGTCGGACCAGTGCTGCATCATGCGGACACGCTCTTCCCAAAACTCTCCGCGCGCGTAGGCGCGACGAACGGCATTGCTGTCCTGATGCGCGAGTTGCCGCTCAATAGCGTCGGGGTTCCAAAGGCCCATCTCGTTGAGGAGCGTGGCCGCCATGGCGCGGAAGCCGTGGCCGGTCATCTCCTCCTGGGCGTAACCCATGCGCCGGAGGGCGGCGTTTACAGTGTTCTCCGACATGGGTCGCTGAACCGAACGCAGCGAGGGAAACAAGTAGCGACTGTAGTCTGCATTGTGCTCGATTGATCCAATGATTTCGAGCGCTTGTCGCGACAGCGGGATGGCATGCGGGCGGCGCATTTTCGTTTTCTCCGCCGGGATCTTCCATACGTTAGCGTCCAGGTCGAATTCCGTCCATTCGGCGTGGCGCAACTCTCCCGGTCGGACGAAGACGTGCGGAATCAGCTTTAGCGCAATCTGTGTGGTGCGATGCCCATCGAACGATTCTATTGCGCACAGCAAGCCGCCGACTTCGGACGCATCGGTGATGGCCGGTCGATGGACCGCTTTCGGTACGATCAAAGCTCCTCTGAGATCGACGGTCACGTCACGTTCTGCGCGACCTGTAGCGATCGCGTACCGGAAGATCTGGCTACAGGTGCTGCGGAGCCGCCTCGCGGTTTCATACTTCCCCTTCTTTTCCATCTTGCACAGGGTGAGTAGCAGCTCCGGGGCCGAAATTGCGCTGATCGGCCGCTTGCCGATGGACTTGTCGATAAAGCCGATCAGCCATCGCTTTTTCTTCATGGTGACGGGGGAGCGGCCTTCTTTCTCGATCTTTGCGAGATATTCGTCAGCCACGGCCTCGAAGCTGTTTGCGGACGCGACGCTTGCAGCGATCCGTTCAAGCTTCGCCAGCTCGCCCGGGTCTTCTCCACGGGCGAGGACCTGACGCGCAGCATCGCACTTTTTTCGTGCGTCAGCGAGGCCGACCGCCGGCCACTGCCCGAACGTTAGTGTCTTCTGCTTGCCGAGATAGCGGTAATTCATTTTCCAGCTGCGGGCGCCGGTGGGCCAAATTACGAGATAAAGACCATCTCGATCGGTGAGCTTGTATGACTTTTCGCGACTCTTGGCGGCTTTGATCGCAACCACTGACAGCGCCATGATGGTCTCTCCTCAATCACCTCCGCCGAGACCATCAAATCGACCATCAACTTGATGGTTAGTGATGGTTTCGAGTGGTTTTCGATGAGAAACCTATACCACAAAAAACGTCGGAAAACAGCCACTTATGGGACGTTTTGAGCTGTCCTGAGAAGGGTAAATGGTGCCCAGAAGAGGACTCGAACCTCCACGACCTTGCGATCGCCAGCACCTGAAGCTGGTGCGTCTACCAATTCCGCCATCTGGGCACCCGTAGCAGACGATCATCGAAGTTCGTCGCTGGGTAGGAGCGCGCCGATAACGAAGGTATGGGAGTCTTGTCAACGGCAATCGCACATTTAAACAATTTAATCCTTATCGGCCACGGTGCACCACCATACTTGCGAGGAGCGTGCGCTTGCGGCATGGCAGGCGTGGCTGCAGCCATTGCACGGATATATTCGCGTGATATGGGCTGACTGCATTCATTTTGCTGCGACAGATCTGGACTTGAATCTTATGCCCCAATCATCCGCTCTCGATGGAAAGCTCGTCGTCCTTATTGGCGGCAGCGGCTATGTCGGAACTCATATTGCACAGGATTTGCTAAACCGTGGCGCGCGCCTGCGTGTGGCCAGCCGCAATCCTGAAAAGGCTTATACGCTGAAGCCGCTGGCGAATCTGGGCCAGCTTCAATTCGCGCGCTGCAATGTGACACATGAAAAGAGCCTTGAAGCAGCGATGCATGGTGCAGATGCCGTCGTCTATCTGGTCGGCGCATTTTCCGGCAAGCTCGATGCAATCCAGGCTGAAGGGGCCGGAAAGGCCGCACAGATTGCCAAGCAGGCCGGAGCCAGCAGCTTTGTTTATGTCTCGGCCATCGGCGCTGATGCTAATTCTTCAAGCGATTACGCCCGCACCAAGGCTCTGGGTGAACAGGCCGTGCTCGGTGCGTTCCCGCAAGCGACAGTGATGCGCCCGTCCGTCCTGTTCGGTGAGGATGATAATTTCCTCAACATGTTTGGCTCGGTGATTTCTTCCTTCCCGGTTGTGCCGGTGTTTGGGTCTGATTCGCAGCTTCAGCCCTTATGGGTGGATGATGCAGCAGAAGCGATTGGCAATGCTTTAGCTGACCCGGCGACCCATGGCGGCAAGACTTACGAACTGGCTGGCCCTGATGTGATGACCATGGGTGCGATCAATGAAAAAATCGCCGCCGCTCAGGAACGCAAGCGCCATTTCATTGCCGTACCTGATTCGCTCACCGGATTGTTTGCTGCCCTGCCCGGCACGCCGATGAACAAGGATCAGTGGACCATGCTGAAAGACGGCAGCACGGCCAGCGGCACCCTGCCCGGCATCAAGGAACTGGGCGTGACGCCTAAACCGATGAGCCTGTTTCTCAACCGCTGGATGACCCGCTATCGCCGCAATGGCCGTTTTGCCATGCAGCCAGCCAATCAGTAATTATAATCAGCCTACCCCTGGCTGGCAGCTTCGCTTGCCGGGGGTAACAGATTGAGCGGCTCTACCAGCAAAACCGTTCCATTGGCGCCCGTGATGCGCATTTTGGTGCCCACCGCTGCATCCGGCCCACTGGCGAGCCATTCGCTGTCCCCCAGCCGCACCCGGCCTTCCCCATTTTCAATCGCTTGAGTCACCTCAACCATCTTGCCCGCCATCCGCTGCGCTGGATGGTTGAGCATCGGGTCTGAACTTTCGATGGGGCTATCGCGGAGGTAGCGGCGCGCGGAATAGACGGCGATCAGCGCCAGAAATACGAAATCAATCACCTGCATCGGCAAGCTCGGTTCAATCGCAAGGGTCAAAAGCCCGGTGATGATCGCCGCTATCGCCAGCCAGATGAGATAGACGCCCGGCACCAGCATTTCTAGGCCTGCCAGCACCACACCAAGGGTCAGCCAGACCCAATGCGCGTCAACCCCGTCGAACCAGTCCATCAGCGGCCGCCACCAATCGGAACGCCAGAGGAAGAGCGCGGCATCGGCCGTTCAGTCCGCGCACCATCACCTGATTTGCCCCCGGCGTTCTGCGCCTTGTTTTCCGATAAGGCTTCCTTGGCCAGTTCCCCGATACCGCCCAGTGTTCCGATCAATTGCGTGGCCTCCACCGGGAAGAGGATGGTCTTGGCATTGGGGGACTCAGCAAATTTTGCCACGGCCTTGGTATATTCCTGCGCGATGAAATAATTGATCGCCTGACTGCCGGATTGCGCGATCGCATCAGACACCATCTGCGTCGCCTTGGCTTCGGCTTCTGCCTGACGTTCACGCGCTTCGGCCTGACGGAAAGCAGACTCGCGCTTGCCTTCTGCAGAGAGGATAGCCGACTGCTTTTCACCTTCAGCGCGCAAAATAGCAGAGGCACGATCGCCTTCCGCTTCGAGGATCTCAGCGCGTTTCAGACGTTCAGCTTTCATCTGGCGGGCCATCGCTTCCGAAATATCGAGCGGTGGACGGATGTCCTTGATCTCGACGCGGGTGATCTTGATGCCCCATGGTGAGGTCGCATGATCGACAACCGAGAGCAGACGAGCGTTGATTTCATCACGCTTGGAAAGGGTTTCATCCAAATCCATCGAGCCCATCACTGTGCGCAAATTGGTGGTGGTGAGCGCCATGATCGCATTGTTGAGGCCAGAAACCTCATAAGCCGCCTTGCCCGCATCCAGCACCTGAAAGAACACCACCGCGTCCACACCGACCATGGCGTTATCGCGGGTGATGATTTCCTGCCCCGGAATATCGAGCACTTGCTCCATCACATTGATCTTGCGCCCCACCCGGTCAACGAAAGGGACAATCAGATGGAGGCCGGGCTCCGCCGCCTTGGTGAATTTGCCGAGCCGTTCAATCGTATAGATATAACCTTGATTGACGACCCGCACAGCCATCAGGAGGAAAATCACCAGCAGCGCCAGCAATGCAATCAGGAAATAGCCCATATCTTGTAACTCCCAACAAGGCAGAAGCCCTTAGGAAGCATAGTAGCCTGTGGGGACATAAGGGCCAAGCGAAACCGGAAAATGGCACGGGTGAACCTGCCTGTTCGCAATCCCGATCCGCATTGAGAAAAGGCCGGCGCGGGGTTCCCGGCCGGCCTGTCTGTAAATCAATCTGCCCAATAGAGGCGGTCTGGATTGGTCACCAGCAGCTTCTGCTGCAATTCGGCTGTGGGTGCGATCCGGGGGATCATATCCACCAGATGCCCGTCATCGGGCAGCACGTTTTGCTGATTGGGGTGCGGCCAGTCAGTACCCCAAATGCAGCGATCTGAATAATCGGCCACCAGCGGCGCAACCGCTTCGGCAAACTGGTTCCACGGATCACCCGAAGGGTCGAGGCGGTCCGGGCAGGTCGGCTTGAACCAGACATCATCGCGGCTTTCCAGCAAGGCGCGGAAGGCCTTCATATCGGCCCCATCCGGCCCTTGGGTAACATCAGGGCGGCCCATATGATCGACCACCACCGGCACCGGAATCGCAGCCAGGAAGGGGAGCAATTCTTCAAGGATATCCGCCTCGAAATAGATCACCACATGCCAGCCCTTTGGCAGCCGGCCTGCCACTTCAAGAAATTTGTCCTTGGGGGCATTGTCGACCAGCCGCTTGAGGAAGTTGAAACGCACACCGCGCATTCCGCCTTCATGCAGCGCCTGCAATTCCGCATCGGAAATATCAGGATCGACCACGGCCACGCCGCGCGCTTTGCCCTCTGATTTGGCGATAGCGTCCAGCGTCGCGGCATTATCGGTGCCATGACAGCTCGCCTGCACGATGACATTGCGCGAAAAACCCAAATGGTCGCGCAGAGCGAAGAGCTTGTCCGGCCCGGCATCTTCAGGATGATATTTGGCCTTGGGGCTGAAGGGAAAATCCGCTTCCGGCCCGAACACATGGCAATGCGCGTCCACTGCGCCCGGCGGGGGCGTAAACTTGGGTTTGGACGGGCTGGAATGCCAGGAAGTAATGCGGTTGCTCATTTCTCGGTCTCTTTTACAGGCCTTCACTTCGGCGAAGCCGGGAGGCGATCAGACAAAAACGGTGCCATCCATCAGCTTGCGGGCGGTGCGCAGCAAGGCAGCACTGCCCACTTCACCCGATCCGTTCACAGTAAGGATGCAAGTCATTTCACCGCTAGGATGTTCGATACTGAGGGTCTTTTTCGGGCCATCAGGAATAGTGGCAACTTCCGCTGCGGGCGAACCTTCCACGAGGCAGGCCGTGGCCGCTGTCACAGCGCCGAGCACACCAATGGAAGCATGGGCACGATGCGGGATGAAAACCCGCGTGGTGACAGCGCCGCCATGTTTGGGCGGGGCCACCAATGTCATCTTGGGCACGGATTTATCCGTCACATCGCCCAGATTCATCATCGGCCCTGCCTTCAGGCGGATCTTCTCGATCTTTTCACGGATCGCGGCAAAGTCATCGCTTTCCATTTCTTCGCGCGTTTCATAGCCGGTGGCGCCGACATCTTCTGCTTTGAAAACAATGCAGGGCATTCCATTGTCGATCAGCGTACAGGCGACGCCTTCAATCTCGTCAAACGCATTGCCGGTGGGAAGTAGCGAACCACAGGAGGACCCTGCCGTATCGCGAAATTCCAGCGGGATGGGAGCATGAGTTCCGGGCACGCCATCAATGCTGGCATCGCCCCGGTAATTCACGACACCACCCGGCGTTTCCACCGTAGCGACAGCACTTTGCCCGGTGTTTTCCATAAATATAGCAACGCGTGTTTCGTCACCTTTGGCGGCAACCAGCCCGCGTTCAATCGCAAAGGGGCCAACCCCTGCCAGCATGTTGCCGCAATTTTGTTGGTCGGACACCAGCGCCTTGTCGACGAAGACCTGCAGGAACAGATAATCGACATCAATGCCATCCCGGTCGGATTTCCTGACCACCGCGACCTTGCTGGTCAGCGGGTCAGCACCGCCCATCCCGTCAATCTGGCGGTTGTCGGGGGAACCCATGACTTTGAGCAGAAACGCATCGCGTTCCTGGGGGTCAGCAGGCAAATCTTCGGAGAGGAAAAAGCCGCCTTTCGACGTGCCGCCCCGCATCCACATTACACGTGTTTCATCCATATCTGATCCTTTCAGCCTGTCACACATTGGAAGCCATGGGACGAGCCAACCTGCCCCATGGCTATCAGCCGATCAGATCCATTTCAGGCCCATATCAGTGAGCTTCTGACGGAAGCCATACATGTCGAGGCCGAGCACGCCATCAGCCAGCTTCACGCGCTTTTCTTCTTCATTGGCTTCGCGGGCCTGTGCTTTCTTGAGCACTTCTTCGGCATTTTCACGCTTTACCACGCACACGCCATCGTCATCGGCCACGATAATATCGCCGGGGCGGATATAGGCATTGGCGCAGACAACATCGATGTTCACGCTACCGAGTGAGGCCTTGATCGTGCCTTGGGCAAATACGCGCTTGGACCAGACGGGAAAGTCCATTTCCTTAAGGTCACGAATATCACGCACGCCTGCATCAATGATAAGGCCCTTCACCCCGCGCGCCTGTGCGCTGGTGGCAAGGAGGTCGCCAAAATAGCCATCTTCGCAGGGGGAGGTTGGCGCGATCACGAGGATATCACCATCCTGGCATTGTTCGATCGCCGCATGAACCATGTAATTGTCCCCCGGCGGCACAGAGATGGTAACAGCCGAAGCGCCGATGCGCGCACCGGAATAAATCGGGCGCATATAGGATGCGAGCAGACCGGTGCGGCCTTGCGATTCATGAACCGTGGCAACACCGCATTTGCCGAGAGCTTCAACAATTTCCTTGTCCGCACGTTCGATATTCTGGACGACAACACCGCTCATAATCACTCTCCTTGAAATTCGAAAATCAGGCGCTTTGTGCCAGATGGGGCCTCCCCCCCGCTAGTCGCCAATCCGAAGCATGGCGCAGGGCATAAGGAAATGCTAAATGTAGCCCCATGACTTCGCGCAGCTTCAATGTCCGTCACTATGTCGCTCTGGCGGCCGTGGTGCACCATGGCAGTGTGACGCGGGCCGCACGTGCGATCAACCTCACCCAGCCCGCGCTGACACAGGCGATTGCCCGGCTGGAAGGGGAGCTGGAATGCCTGCTGTTTGAGCGTGGACCATCGGGTATGACCCCCACTGAACCTGCCTTACTGCTCGCCCCGCGTGCAGAAGCGGCCATTGCCCATATCGGCTCTTCACGGGTGACAGGCACCCAATTGCGCGCCTTTCTGGCGCTGGCGCGCGCGGGAAGCTATGCCGCCGCGGCCGAGGCGACCGGCCTGTCAGCGGCATCGCTCCACCGCGCGGTGGGCGATCTCTCGCTCGCTCTGGGTCAGCGGCTGGTGGACCGGCGCGGGCGCAGCGTCATTCTGACACAAGCAGGCCAGCGCCGGGTGCGCGGGTTTGGGCTGGCGATGGCGGAATTGCGTGCGGGCCTTGCGGAAGTATCCGCATGGCAGGGTAAGGCCGCCGGGCGGATTGTGATCGGGGCGATGCCACTGTCACGTGCGCGCTGGCTTCCTGAAGCGATTGCACATTTCGTGATCGCCCATCCCGGCGTTGATGTGGCGGTTGTGGAAGGCAGCCATGCTGAACTTTCCGGCCCTCTGCGCGATGGCGAAATCGACCTGATGCTGGGCGCCTTGCGTGAAGCGGCGCTGGTGGATGATATGGTGCAGGATGCCGTATTTGAAGACCGCCCGGCACTGGTAATGCGCGCAGATCATCCCTTGTTGTCGGTGGATCACCCCAGCGCTGCCCATCTGCTCGATTACCCCTGGATCATGCCGGGGCGCGACACGCCGTTGCGCCATTATTGGGAAGAAATGCTCAGGAACTGCGGGGAAGAACCGCCGCATGTCGGGATTGAATGCGGCTCTGTCCTCGCCATTCGTGAACTGCTCTTATCCAGCGATGCTTTAACCCTCCTTTCCCCTGATCAATTGCGGGTGGAGCTGGAAAGCAGGGTTCTGGCCATTCTTCCCCCGCCCGCCCCCGTCTCGCGGACCATCGGGATTGTCACCCGCGCAGGCTGGCGGCCAACACCTGCGCAGGCCGCTTTCATCACTTTGCTGAAACATGCAGCAGGCCCGGTGAGTGAAGAGCTGTCTTCGTAAAAAATTATAGCCGGGGCAATCTATCCATTTGCGCAATGGTGCCCGCAAACACACATCCACTGCCATGGAGAGCACAATAGCCTTGATAGGCTTCGGAGAAGCCGGTTTCACCTTTGCCCGCGCCGCATCATGGCCGTCGGGCACATTTGCTTTCGATATTGATGCGTCCCGCGTGCCCATGATCACAGATTGCGGGATTACACCGGCGGCAAGCGCGGAAGAAGCATTAGCGGATGCGGACATTGTGCTCTCGCTCGTCACGGCAGACAGCGCCCCGCTGGTTGCCGCAGACTATGCGCCGTTCCTGAAAAGCGGCGCGCTGTTTTGCGACATGAATTCCATCGCCCCCCAGACCAAGCAAGCCAATGCAAAGGCCGTGAATGCTACCGGTGCGCGCTATGTCGATGTGGCGGTGATGGCGCCGGTCGATCCTGCTGCGCTCAATGTCCCGCTGCTGATTGCCGGGCCGGATGCTGCCGAGGCAGAAACCGCACTCAACGCCATGGGCTTTGCTAAAACCCGGGTGGTAGGAGATGCTATCGGGCGCGCTTCGGCCATCAAGATGATCCGTTCGGTCATGGTGAAAGGCCTGGAAGCGCTCACATGGGAATGCGCCGCTGCGGCCGATGAAGCGGGCGTGTTCGATGAAGTGATGGCATCACTCGATGCCAGCGAAAAGCACCAGCCATGGGCGACCCGCATCGCCTATAATCGTGAAAGAATGGAAACCCACGGCATCCGCCGCGCCGCCGAGATGGAAGAATCGGCCAAGACGCTGAGCGGCTTCGGGGTGGAACCTGTTATGACCCGCGGCACTGTCATTCGGCAGCGGCAAGCGGCCAAGCCCAGAATTTGAAGAGAGGACCAGTCCAATGACTTTGGTAATTGATTGCCACGGCCACTACACCACGGCTCCCGCCCAGCATGATGAATGGCGCGCAGCGCAGGTGGAAGCCTATAAGAATGGCACTAAGGCTCCGGCCTACCCCACTATTACTGACGATGAAATCCGCGAAACGATCGAGAGCAACCAGCTCAAGCTGATCAAGGAACGCGGTGCAGATCTCACGATTTTTTCCCCCCGCGCCAGCCGGATGGCGCCGCATGTGGGTGATCAGGCCGTCAGCGAAGCATGGTCGCAGCATTGCAATAATCTGATCTACCGCGTGACGCAGCTCTATCCCGAAACATTCATCGGCGTGTGCCAACTTCCGCAAAGCCCCAAAGCCGATATGAGCGCCTCCATCAAGGAATTGCGCCGCTGCGTGGAAGAGCTTGGCTTTGTCGGCTGCAACCTCAATCCTGATCCTGCCGGTGGCCATTTCACCCACCCGCCGCTGACGGATGAATATTGGTTTCCGTTCTACGAAGCGATGTGCGAACTCGACGTGCCCGCGATGATCCACGTCTCGGGGTCCTGCAACAAGGCGATGCACGCCACGGGCGGTTATTATCTCGCCGCTGACACGATTGCTTTCATGCAATTGATGGAAGGCGATCTGTTCAGCCGTTTCCCCAATCTGCGGATGATCATTCCGCACGGCGGCGGCGCAGTGCCGTTCCATTGGGGCCGTTATCGCGGACTGGCTGACATGCTCAAGAAGCCTGCGCTCGACGAATATATCATGACCAATGTTTATTTTGACACCTGCGTCTATCACCAGCCCGGCATCAATCTGCTGGCCGATGTGATCGACAATAAGAACATCCTGTTCGGCAGTGAAATGGTTGGCGCCGTGCGCGGCATCGACCCCACCACCGGGCAATATTTCGACGACACCAAGCGTTATGTGGACGCGCTCGATATTACCGATGAAGAACGCCATGCGATCTTTGAAGGCAATGCCCGCCGCGTCTATCCGCGCCTCGACGCTAAGTTAAAGGCCCAGGGCCTCTAAGGGAGAGAGAATGTGAGCAAACAAGACATTCACAGCTACCTTGCCGAGTTTGACGATATCCCCGGTACACGGGTCTATACTGCCAAACGCGCACGCAAGGGCTATCAGCTTAATCAGTTCGCGATGAGCCTGATGAAGGAAGAAAATCGCAAGCGCTTCAAGGAAAATGAAGAAGCCTATCTGGACGAGTGGGACATCACCCCCGAACAGCGCAAGGCTCTCTTGGCACGCGATTATAACACGCTGCTCGATCTGGGCGGCAATATCTATTTTCTCGCCAAGGTGTTCTCCACCGATGGGCTCAGCTTCGTGCAGGCGGTTTCGACCATGACCGGCATGAGTGTTGAAGAATATCAGGCGATGATGAACGCTGGTGGCCGCTCGCCCGTTGGCCTCCGCTCGATCAAGGAGAAAAATTGATGGCACGCATTCAGGCCGGTATCGGCTGCAGCCACATCCCCGTGCTCGGCTTCGCGCATGACACGGATAAGGAACAGACCGACTATTTCAAGCCAGCCTTTGACGGGTTCAACTGGACCCGCAAATGGATGAAGGAAGAAGCCAAGCCCGATGTGATCGTGCTGGTTTACAATGATCACGCATCGGCTTTCGACATGTCGATCATTCCCACCTTCGCCATCGGCACGGCGGAAAAGTTCAACCCCGCCGATGAAGGCTTTGGCCCGCGCCCGGTCCCGGTTGTTGAAGGCCATCCCGATCTTGCCTGGCACATCGCCCAGAGCCTGATCCTCGACGAATTCGATATGACCATGATCGGTGAGATGGATGTCGATCACGGCCTTACCGTTCCGCTCACCATGATGTATGGCGATGTGGAAAAATGGCCGGTGAAGGTCATCCCATTGGCGGTCAATGTTGTCACCTATCCACCGCCGTCGGGCAACCGTTGCTGGGCGCTGGGTGAAGCCATTGCCCGTGCGGTAGAGAGCTTCCCTGAAGATCTCAACGTACAGGTCTGGGGCACCGGCGGCCTTAGCCATCAGCTTCAAGGCCCACGCGCTGGCCTGATCAACAAGGAATGGGACAACGCCTTCCTCGACAAGCTGATCGGTGACACGCAGGAATTGCGCAAGGTTCCGCATATTGAATATCTGCGCGAAACTGGCAGCGAAGGCATTGAAATGGTCATGTGGCTGATCATGCGCGGCGCCTTGGGCAAGAGCACCAAGGCGCTCCACCGCCACTACCATGTGCCGGTCAGCAACACGGCGCTTGGCCATATTGTGCTGGAGCCTGTGGATAACTCCGTTCCTCCCAGCCCGACGCTGGAAGGGAACAATGACGCTGCTCAGGCGATGATTGACTGAAGATGCTGCCTGCTTCTCAGCGTTGGGGAGCAGGCTCATCAGCTGTTCTGGTCTGGTCTTTCCCGGCCCCAATGTATAAGCCCGCTACCCGGCGGGCCAATTTCCTGACGAAGGAGAACCCCTCTTATGAAAATCGCACTCGCTGGCGGCGGCGCCTTTGGTGAAAAGCATCTTGATGGCCTCAAGAATATTGACGGCGTAGAAGTCGTTTGCCTGGTCGGTCGGACGCTCGATAAGACGCAGGAAATGGCCGACAAATATGGCGTTCCCAAAGCCACCACCGATTATGATGAAATGCTGAAAGATGACTCGATTGACGCAGTCATCCTCTGCACCCCAACGCAGATGCATGCCGAACAGGCCATCAAGGCGATGGATGCAGGCAAGCATGTCGAAGTAGAAATTCCGATGGCCGATAGCTGGGCTGATGCACAGGCTGTGCTCGCCAAGCAGAAAGAAACCGGCCTTGTGTGCATGGCTGGCCACACCCGCCGCTTCAATCCTTCGCACCAATGGGTGAAGAAGCAGATTGATGCTGGCGAATTGAACATCCTCTCGATGGATGTGGAAACCTATTTCTTCCGCCGCGAAAACAAGAACGCCAAGGGCGAAGCGCGCAGCTGGACAGACCACCTGCTGTGGCACCACTCGGCCCACACGATCGACATTTTCCAATATATGACCGGCGCCAAAGTGGTGAAAGCCAATATTCTGCAAGGCCCCAAGCACCCCAAGCTTGGCATTGCAATGGATCAGTCAATCCAGATGAAGACCGATAAGGGCCAGATTCTGACTCTGTCCCTCTCCTTCAACAATGATGGGCCTTTCGGCACTTTCTTCCGCTATATTGGCGATAACGGCACCTATCTCGCCCGTTATGACGATCTCTTCACCGGCAAGGATGAACAGATCGACGTGTCTGACGTAGCCGTGTCGATGAATGGTATCGAATTGCAGGACCGTGAATTCATCTCCGCCATTCAGGAAGGCCGCGAACCGAACAGTTCCGTTCAGTCCGTCATTGAATGCTACCGCGTGATCGGTGAACTGGCCGCCAGCCTTGAAGAACAGGATGGCTGGTCCTGATGAAACGGACAATTGCCGGAACGCACGTCCATCCGATAGGCCTTGGCTGCATGAATGTAGCCTGGGCCTACGGGTCTCCGCCGTCTGAGGAGGACAGCGTCAAGCTGTTCCATGAAGCGCTCGATCTGGGATATAACCATTTCGACACGGCGAATATCTACGGCAAGGGCAAGAGCGAAGAACTGGTCGGCCAGGTTTTGAAGACCCGCCGCAAGGAAGTCTTCCTCGCCTCCAAGACCGGGATCATCGTCGATGGCCCCAAGCGCGGGATTGATTGCAGCCCCGAAGCGATGACCCAGTCGATTGAGGACAGCCTGAAGCGTCTGCAAACCGATCATATCGATCTGTTCTACATGCACCGCTTCGACCCCAAAGTGCCGATTGCCGACAGTGTGGGCGCGTTGAAAGACGCGATTGATGCCGGAAAAATCGGTTCCTACGGTGTGTCCGAATGGAACTCACAGCATATCCGCGAAGCCCATGGGGTGCATCCGATGGCGGCTGTGCAGACCGAATATTCGCTCTGGACCCGCAATGTAGAACTCGGCGTGCTCGACACGACGAAGGAACTCGGCATTGCACTGGTGGCCTTCTCCCCTGTCGCACGTGGCGCAATCTGCGGCGTGATGACGGACCCAACCAAGCTGGAAGAAAAAGACCTTCGCCGGTCCCACCCACGCTTTAGCGAGGACAATTGGCCGAAAAATCTCAGCCTGATTGAAAAGTTTGTTGATCTGGCGCAGCAGGCGGGTGTCACCCCGGCACAATTGGCACTGCAATGGGTTATTTCGCGCGGCGATCATCTCCACGCGATCCCCGGCACCACCAAGGTGCAGCACATGAAAGACAACTTCCATGCGCTCGACAAAAAGCTGGGTGACGATGTGCTGGCCCGTGCTGGCGATCTGATCAACCAACAGACCGTATCCGGCCATCGCTATCCCGAAGTGATGCGCAACACGATCGATACGGAAGATTTCGTGGCCGCCTGATAGACACGGCATTTACAATGAAGAGGGCCGGGACGCTATGCAACGTTCCGGCCCTTTTCATGTTCACACTACAGAACTTGTCAAAGCGCTTCGTGATAAAGTGCCAACATGCGCTTCCACGCCCGTTCGGCCTGCACTTTGTCATAAGAAGGGGAATCCGCGACCGTCCAGCCATGGTCTGCCGGATAGACTTCGATCTCGGCTGCAAGTCCTGCTGCATGGGCGAACTCTTCCAACCGGGTTTTGACCACCGGATCGCGTTTATCGTCATTTTGCGCAATGGCGAAAAGGTAGCTTGCCTGTGTCTTTTCCAGCAAGCGATGCGGGCTCATCGGGTCATCTGTCACCAAGCCACCACCATGGAAAGACGCGCCCCCTCGCACCCGCGCCGGCACAGCCGCGGCTGTGAACACCGTAAACGGCCCGCCCATGCAGAAACCCATTGTGCCAATACCAGCTGTTGTATCGACGCCATCCTGCGCATCAAGCCACGGCACAATCGCCTTGGCATCACGCATGATGGCTTCCGGCGCCAAAGCCTCCCGCATGGGCTCGGTCTTCGCCCGTCCTTCGGGCGTCAACCATTCGGCAAACTCTTCAAAGATCGGAGCCTTGGCATTGCGGTAATAGGGATTGACCGCAAGAACCGCGTATCCTTCCTTGGCCAGTCGCTGCGCCATCATTTGAAACACCGGGCGCAAACCGGCCACATCGGGCCATAGGATGATGGCCGGGTGATCGCCCTCGCCCGGATGGACGAAGAAAGCATCCATAGTGCCATCAGGCGTGGTGATAGTGGCATCGCTCGACACCAGCGGCTGGTCTAACACCTTAGACTCGTCAGTTTCCGCGCCACTGGGAGAGCAGGCCGCCAGCGCTGCCATAGCGCCAGCGACTGTAAACTCGCGCCGGTTCCAGCCAGACCTGGCCCATCGCGCGAGATCTTTTTCGTCACACATGCATCGCTCCTCAGCTTTGCCTAACGGTCAAGAGCTAAGTGTATCACCATCACGATAATCGTCCAGCGCCTCGCTAAGGTTTGCGCTTAGGTGAGATCACCGAGTGACATAGCCACTCCCTGCTCCGCCTTGCGCATCGCTTCACGGCGCAATTCTTCAATCTTCAGGCGCTCTGGTGGCGCTTCTTCATCAGGGAGAGCGGCAAGGCTTGCTTCATAAATTTCGGCAAAATCCGGCCCATGTTCGGGATGTGTCAGGATCAGAGCTTTTTGCGCGGTCATGCCTGCCAGAATCTTGTCCCCCACTTCACGCGGGTCCATCCCGGCATCAAATGCCGTGCCAAATTGCGCGAGTTCATCCGCATCCGCTTCACCAAAGCCGCTTTGGCCAAAGCCATCCGGCCGCTTTAAGGCGCTGGTCCAGGCATTGGTGCGGGTAAGTGCCGGACAGCAAAGTGAACAGCCAATCCCATGCGGTGCGAGATTATAGCGCAAGCTCTCTGTCAGCCCACGCACAGCAAATTTGCTCGCCGTATAAATACCCGCCTGCGGGCCGGGAAGAAAGGCCGCCATGCTCGCGATATTGACGACATGGCGGCGACCTTGCGAGGCCTTGAGCTTGGGCAGAAAGCTCACAATCCCGTTCACTACACCGCCAAAATTGACGCCCATGATCCAGTCGAAATCGTCGTAAGTCGCTTCATCGGTTGGCCCGAAAACCGAAACCCCTGCATTGTTCACCAACACATGCACTTCACCGAAGTGATCGAATGCCTCTTGCGCCACTGCAGCGAATCGCGCCCGGTCAGTGACATCGAGCTTCAAAAAAAGTGGCTGCTCACGCCCCTGCTCAGCGAACCATTGTGCCACCTGCTCTTTGTCTTTTTCGTTCCTGTAAGACAGCGCCAAACGCATACCGGCATCGCTGAAAGCCTGCGCAACACCTAGGCGGCGTGGACAAATTGGTTGACGTTGCGATGGCGGGTTGATTCAAGGCTGCCTTTTGGAGGCGGGCTTGAGTCGGGGTGATCTTACCGAAGCAGAATGGCGTGTTTTGAAGGGGTTGCTTCCGATTGATGCGTCGAACCGTGGGCGCGGACGACGTCCTGAAGAGAACCGTGCGATCATCAACGGCATTCTCTGGCGACTTCGCTGCGGCACACCCTGGCGCGACGTTCCGCCAAAATACGGCAACTGGAACACGATCTATCGGCGGTTCAGGCGATGGAGCGATGCCGGGGTTTGGGAGGCCGTGTCGGTTACACTGGCCGAGATCATGGCGGACAGCGGCCACTACAGCATCGACAGCACTACGGTTCGCGCCCATGTTTCGGCGGCGGGCGGAAAAGGGGGACTCGTCGAAGAGCTCTTGGCCGCTCGCGGGGCGGGTTCACCAGTAAACTTCACTGTCTGGCTGATGGACGAGGGCGACCGCTCGCCCTCCACCTGACAGTCGGCGAAGCCGCTGATTGCAAGGCCTATGACGCCCTGATCGCTATGGCAGACCAAACACCCAAGGCGCTACTGGCTGATAAGGGATACGATGCCGACGCCATTCGCGCCGATCTTGCCGAACGCGGTATCGAGGCCGTCATTCCCGGACGATCAAACCGCCGTGTGCCGATCGAGCACGACAGGAAACTCTACAAGCAGCGCAACCAGATCGAGCGCTTCTTCGGACGCCTCAAGATCAACCGCGCCATCGCGACACGCTATGATCAACTCG
>NZ_WTYQ01000003.1 GCF_009828105.1 Altericroceibacterium indicum | reverse complement strand
CCCGACAAGGAATTTCGCTACCTTAGGACCGTTATAGTTACGGCCGCCGTTTACTGGGGCTTCAATTCGGAGCTTGCACTCCTCCTCTTAACCTTCCAGCACCGGGCAGGCGTCAGACCCTATACGTCGTCTTGAAGCCGACTTAGCAGAGTCCTGTGTTTTTGATAAACAGTCGCTACCCCCTGGCCTGTGCCCCCTGCCAAAAGTTGCCTTAAGACAGGGCCTCCTTCTTCCGAAGGTACGGAGGCAATTTGCCGAGTTCCTTCAGGATACTTCTCTCAAGCGCCTTGGTATACTCTACCTGACCACCTGTGTCGGTTTCGGGTACGGTCTATATGAAGAGGCTATTTCCTGGGACTATTTGGCTGCCCGATCAATCCGTTAAGATCGAACAACTTCCACAATCCGTCACACATCTTCAGGCCCACGAATATTAACGTGGTTCCCATCGACTACCCCCTTCGGGCTCGTCTTAGGGGCCGGCTCACCCTACGCTGATTAGCATTGCGTAGGAACCCTTGGTCTTTCGGCGAGAGGGCATCTCACCCTCTTTATCGCTACTCATGTCAGCATTCGCACTTCCGATACGTCCACCCTCGGTTACCCTTGAGCTTCACTCGCTTACGGAACGCTCCGCTACCGCTCAGAATAAATTCTGAACCCTAAGCTTCGGTGCATCACTTTAGCCCCGATACATTTTCGCCGCAGGAACCCTTATTTAGACCAGTGAGCTGTTACGCTTTCTTTAAAGGATGGCTGCTTCTAAGCCAACCTCCTGGTTGTTTTGGGATTCCCACATGCTTTCCCACTTAGTGATGACTTGGGGACCTTAGCTGTAGGTTAGGGCTGTTTCCCTTTTGACGACGGACCTTAGCACCCGCCGTCTGTCTGCCGGATAAGACTCGTTGGTATTCGGAGTTTGGTTAGGTTTGGTAGATCTCGCGACCCCCTAGCCCATCCAGTGCTCTACCCCCAACGGCATACATCCGACGCTCTACCTCAATAGATTTCGCGGAGAACCAGCTATTTCCCGGCTTGATTGGCCTTTCACCCCTAAGCACAACTCATCCGATAATTTTTCAACATTAAACGGTTCGGACCTCCAGTGCGTGTTACCGCACCTTCATCCTGGTCATGCATAGATCGCCGGGTTTCGGGTCTAATCCAACATACTCTGTCGCCCTATTCAGACTCGCTTTCGCTGCGCCTACACCTATCGGCTTAAGCTTGCATGGTAGATTAAGTCACTGACCCATTATGCAAGAGGTACGCTGTCACCCCCTAAAGAGGCTCCAACTGCTTGTAAGCATTCGGTTTCAGGTACTGTTTCACTCCCCTAATCGGGGTGCTTTTCACCTTTCCCTCACGGTACTAGTTCACTATCGGTCATGTA
The DNA here is from genome assembly GCF_009828105.1 of Altericroceibacterium indicum. Taxonomy (GTDB): domain Bacteria; phylum Pseudomonadota; class Alphaproteobacteria; order Sphingomonadales; family Sphingomonadaceae; genus Altericroceibacterium; species Altericroceibacterium indicum. The sequence continues at coordinate 528,284 of NZ_WTYQ01000003.1, read as the reverse complement.
CGAGTATTTAGGCTTGGAGGGTGGTCCCCCCATGTTCAGACAGGATTTCACGTGTCCCGCCCTACTCGAGTCTTCTCACATCATTTTCACATACGGGGCTGTCACCCGCTATGGCCACTCTTTCCAAAGTGTTCTGTTAATTGAATGAGAAGCACTGGCCTGGTCCGCGTTCGCTCGCCACTACTAACGGAATCTCGGTTGATGTCTTTTCCTCCGGGTACTGAGATGTTTCAGTTCTCCGGGTTCGCTTCACCAAAGCTATATATTCACTAAGGTGATACCCTATCCACCTCGCTCATTATCCGATTGCTCGAACAACGAGAGAAATGGTGAAGGTGGGTTTCCCCATTCGGAAATCGCCGGATCAAAGTTTGCTCACAACTCCCCGACGCTTATCGCAGCGTGCCACGTCCTTCATCGCCTGTACATGCCTAGGCATCCACCAAATGCTCTTACCTCACGCTTGAGAATCCACACCATCAACGACAGGCCTGAGAGTGATAAAACTTGCTGCTTGCATAAACCAGCAAGTCCTCAAACCCATGCTACTAACCTGTAGCTTTTGTTGCGGACGTTATCTCAGCCAGACATAAAATATCTGTTGTGTCGCATGATCACATCAGTCCGTAGACCAATATAAATCCATGCGCCACGGCATCGATTAAAAACCCATTCACAATGTCAAAGACGCGAAGAGCAGATCTCTTCGCTACCACACCCTGGCCAAAGCCGGGCGGGATCAGATGTATTTCATACACTGGAGTGTAAAGAATGCGCCTCAAGTAGCGTAAGCGATAGGCGCTTAAACGCCTCAAGCAGCGCAGCGGTAGGCCACATAAATGGTGGAGCCTATCGGGATCGAACCGATGACCCCCTGCTTGCAAAGCAGGTGCTCTCCCAGCTGAGCTAAGGCCCCCTACCAAACTTTAAAATCTATGGTGGGCCGAGTAAGAGTTGAACTTACGACCTCACGCTTATCAGGCGTGCGCTCTAACCACCTGAGCTACCGGCCCATCGCGCCATCACAAGCTCTCAATTCTATACAATAGAATTGCCAAGCCGCGGGCGGCGTGAGCCAGCTCAGGCATTTATCACATGCGCAGTAAAGCGCCTGTAACAATCTCCAGTGATGAAAGGACATGAGGACGACGGCAATGTTCTTTGAAAAAGTGCGAAGCTCTTCCAACCGCAAGGGCTGGCGCTTTCGTACTAATCCTTAGAAAGGAGGTGATCCAGCCGCAGGTTCCCCTACGGCTACCTTGTTACGACTTCACCCCAGTCGCTGATCCCACCGTGGTTAGCTGCCTCTCTTGCGAGTTAGCGCACTACCTTCGGGTGAAACCAACTCCCATGGTGTGACGGGCGGTGTGTACAAGGCCTGGGAACGTATTCACCGCGGCATGCTGATCCGCGATTACTAGCGATTCCGCCTTCATGCTCTCGAGTTGCAGAGAACAATCCGAACTGAGACGGTTTTTAGAGATTAGCATGTTCTTGCGAACTAGCTGCCCACTGTCACCGCCATTGTAGCACGTGTGTAGCCCAGCGTGTAAGGGCCATGAGGACTTGACGTCATCCCCACCTTCCTCCGGCTTATCACCGGCAGTTTCCTTAAAGTGCCCAACTAAATGATGGCAACTAAGGATGAGGGTTGCGCTCGTTGCGGGACTTAACCCAACATCTCACGACACGAGCTGACGACAGCCATGCAGCACCTGTCACCGATCCAGCCGAACTGAAGAAAAGAGTCTCCTCTCATCGCGATCGGGATGTCAAACGCTGGTAAGGTTCTGCGCGTTGCTTCGAATTAAACCACATGCTCCACCGCTTGTGCAGGCCCCCGTCAATTCCTTTGAGTTTTAATCTTGCGACCGTACTCCCCAGGCGGATAACTTAATGCGTTAGCTGCGCCACCCAAGTTCTGTGAACCCGGACAGCTAGTTATCATCGTTTACGGTGTGGACTACCAGGGTATCTAATCCTGTTTGCTCCCCACACTTTCGCACCTCAGCGTCAATACTTGTCCAGTCAGTCGCCTTCGCCACTGGTGTTCTTCCGAATATCTACGAATTTCACCTCTACACTCGGAATTCCACTGACCTCTCCAAGATTCTAGTCTAGCAGTTTCAAGGGCAGTTCCGGGGTTGAGCCCCGGGATTTCACCCCTGACTTAATAGACCGCCTACGCGCGCTTTACGCCCAGTAATTCCGAACAACGCTAGCTCCCTCCGTATTACCGCGGCTGCTGGCACGGAGTTAGCCGGAGCTTATTCTCCAGGTACTGTCATTATCATCCCTGGTAAAAGAGCTTTACAACCCTAAGGCCTTCATCACTCACGCGGCATTGCTGGATCAGGCTTTCGCCCATTGTCCAATATTCCCCACTGCTGCCTCCCGTAGGAGTCTGGGCCGTGTCTCAGTCCCAGTGTGGCTGATCATCCTCTCAGACCAGCTATGGATCGTCGGCTTGGTAGGCCTTTACCCCACCAACTACCTAATCCAACGCGGGCCCATCTTAAGGCGATAAATCTTTGGTCCGAAGACATCATCCGGTATTAGCAGTCATTTCTAACTGTTATTCCGAACCTTAAGGCAGGTTCCCACGCGTTACGCACCCGTGCGCCACTAACCCCGAAGGGTTCGTTCGACTTGCATGTGTTAGGCATGCCGCCAGCGTTCGTTCTGAGCCAGGATCAAACTCTCAAGTTTGAGTGCATCAATACAATAACCAGCCAAAGCCAGCCATCATACCAACGTTCAAGGAGCCGATTACCTGCATCTATCAAACGTAATGGATACGAAGGACTATGTAAGGTAACGACTTAAATACCGGTATCCGGAGCCTTAAAACCCCCGGACCGGGCGCCGTCGCCCACATGTCCCTTCATCAATCAATCAACAATGTCAAAGAACCCCAACAACAAAGACAGCAATCAGTCCCTGAAATTAAATCCCAGGGGAATTGCTATCCCATCAATGTTGGCGACCAACTCAGTAGCGCCAGAAGCGCCGTCCCCGTGTCGGTGAAGCCCCTCTAGGACTAACCCCAGATTCGGTCAACACACTTTTTTCATGAAATCGTCAAAAAGTTTCAATTTAGCGAAACTATCAGTCTTTTAGTTTGTTAACTATGGGTTGAAACGGCTGAATTGCGTTGAACATCTATTCAGGTGCTGGTTTGCGCTGCTGGTCAGTCAAAACATTTCAAGACTCGGGCTGTGATTTGACAGCTCCAAGCGTCGCGAATCTGTCCGTGCGCATCGCCAATCCATCGCCTCACAAACTGAATTCAGGCGTATCGCTCTGCACGATCGGCCAAACGCTCTATTGCCGCATTATGCATGGCTGGTGAGCATACGAGGAGGCCAAATGCTCTTGGATCACGCTTATTGAAATTGAGTGGCTCTCCAAATGCATCGCTGATCGCCGCCCCCGCCTCACGCGCTATAAGAGTGGCGGCAGCGATGTCCCATTCAAAGCCCCACCTTAAAGTCGCCACCAGATCCGCTTCGTCAGCCGCAACCATTGCGATTCTCAAAGCGATGGAATTCGGCTTATAGACGATAGTCAGATCGGCATCTTCGCGCGGCAGCGAATCGACCGGAACACGTGCGCCTGCTAATTGCTCTCTTTTGCTGGCCTGAAGAGCGATGCCATTACGCCAGGCACCCTGCCCTGCCACAGCGCTCCACACTTCATCCCGCGCCGGGGCGACGAGCATTCCTATAAGGGGGCGGCCTTCGCTTACCAGAGCCACCGAGACAGACCAGCCGCTAAGCCCCCTTATATAGTCGCGTGTTCCATCGATCGGATCGACCAGCCATAACAGGCCTCTATCAAGCCTAGCGGGATCATCTGCCGTTTCTTCTGACAACCACCCCGCCGATGGTAGCAAAGCACTCAGTTCTCTTTTCAAAAACGAATCGACGGCAAGGTCAGCGGCACATACCGGGCTGCCGCCCTCCTTTTGCCAAATATCCAGCGCATGCCCTGCACCGGGCCATTGGCCCATCGCGATGGTCGCTGCTTCGCGGCAAATCTGCTCAAGATGAAGGTGGTCTATCATTCAATATTAAGGATTGCGCGCCGACGCGCCTCTTTTCAAGCGCCTCAGCATATGCTTATGCGCACGGGAGTCTGTTAATCCCTCCCAGTCGGAGATACTCTCCCATGAATATCCACGAATATCAGGCCAAGGAACTTCTGGCTAAATATGGTGTCGGCATCCCCGCTGGCTACCCTGCACTCACGGTTGAAGAAGCTGTTGAAGGCGCAAAGAAGCTCCCTGGGCCGCTTTATGTTGTTAAAGCACAAATCCATGCTGGCGGCCGCGGCAAAGGCAAGTTCATTGAACTCGGCCCCGATGCCAAGGGCGGTGTTCGCCTGTCCGACTCGATCGAAGCGGTCGAATCGAATGCCAAGGAAATGCTCGGCAACACTCTGGTGACCATCCAGACCGGCGATGCCGGTAAGGAAGTGAACCGCCTTTACATCACAGACGGTGTCGACATTGCGAGCGAATATTATCTTTCGCTTCTCGTTGATCGCGCCTCTGGCCGGGTTGCCATGATCGTTTCGACCGAAGGCGGTATGGACATTGAAGACGTGGCTCACTCCACGCCTGAAAAGATTGCCACCATCACAATCGATCCAGCACAAGGCTTCATGCCGCATCACGGCCGCGCGGTTGCTTTCGCTCTCAAGCTTGAAGGCGATCTCAACAAGCAGGCCCAGAAGCTGGCCAAACAGCTTTACACGGCGTTTGTTGATCTCGACTGCGAAATGCTCGAAATCAACCCGCTGGTGGAAACCAAGGATGGCAAGCTGCTCGTTCTCGACACCAAGATGAGCTTCGATTCGAACGCACTCTATCGCCACAAGGACGTGGCTGAGCTGCGTGACGAAAGCGAAGAAGACGCGATGGAAATCGAAGCCAGCAAGTATGACCTGGCTTACATCAAGCTCGATGGCGACATCGGCTGCATGGTGAATGGCGCAGGCCTGGCCATGGCGACGATGGATATCATCAAGCTCAATGGTGCTTTCCCAGCCAACTTCCTCGACGTTGGTGGCGGCGCGACCAAGGAAAAGGTCACGGCTGCCTTCAAGATCATTCTGTCCGACCCTGCAGTTAAAGGCATTCTGGTCAACATCTTCGGTGGCATCATGCGCTGCGACATCATTGCTGAAGGTATTGTTGCCGCTGCCAAGGAAGTCGATCTCAGTGTACCGCTGGTGGTTCGCCTCGAAGGCACCAATGTTCAGGAAGGCAAGGACATCCTCGCCAATTCCGGTCTGCCAATCGTAGCTGCTGAAGATCTTGGCGATGCCGCCAAAAAGATCGTCGGTGAAGTGAAGCAGGCTGCCTGATCAAGCGTAATGTTTGAGGCTGGATCAATCCCGGCCACATGGAACATCACAATCGCCGGGTGCCAAGCGCATCCGGCGATTTTATTTTGTCCGGAAGACAGTCGCAGCAAAGCCTCGCGCCTTGATCATCACCGCCCCTGCTACCAGATGGGTCGGGACATCGTGCCTCTTGACGACCAGCGTGGTCGGCGCGAAGGCGGACACATAGTAGTGAAGAGTTTTATACGAGCCGAGAGGAAGGGCTGACCCCATGAAGATCCTCGTACCCGTTAAACGGGTCATTGATTATAATGTGAAGCCTCGGGTGAAACCTGATGGCTCTGGCGTCGATATCGCCAATGTCAAAATGAGCATGAATCCGTTTGACGAGATTGCGGTGGAAGAAGCCGTGCGCCTCAAGGAAGCAGGCAAGGCTGACGAAGTGATTGCTGTCTCGATTGGCGCCCCAAAGTCCAAGGATGTGCTGCGCACCGCGCTTGCCATGGGCGCTGACCGTGCGATACTGATTCAGACCGAAGCTGAGGTGGAACCGCTCGCTGTTGCCAAAATCCTCAAAGCCGTTGCCGCAGAGGAAAATCCGCAACTCATCATCCTGGGCAAGCAAGCCATTGATGATGACAGCAACCAGACCGGCCAGATGCTGGCAGCTCTGATAGATCGCCCGCAAGGCACCTTCGCCAGCAAGGTCGAAATCGATGGCGATCACGTCACCGTCACCCGAGAAGTGGATGATGGTCTTGAAACAGTGAAGCTCGCTCTGCCTGCTATTGTAACCGCCGATCTTCGCCTCAACGAACCGCGCTATGCCTCTTTGCCGAATATCATGAAGGCCAAGAAGAAGCCGATGGATGAGAAGACGCCAGAAGATTACGGCGTTGATATTACCGCACGGCTGAAAACGCTGAAGGTTGCGGAACCGCCCGTCCGTCAGGCTGGCGAAAAGGTTGGCTCGGTCGATGAATTGGTTGCCAAGCTGAAGGCATTGGGAGTGAACGCATGACTGTCCTCGTTCTCGTTGAACATGAAGCAGGCGCGGTTAAGGACGTGACGCTTTCCACAGTCACCGCAGCCGCCAAAATCGGTGCAGTTCATGCGCTGGTCGCCGGCGAAGGTGATGAAGCCAGCAAGGCCGCCGATGCTGCAGCCAGGATCGCAGGCGTTGAAAAAGTGCTGCTGGCATCAGATGCTGCCTACGCCAAGATGCTGCCGGAAAATGTTGCTCCGCTCATCACCGGCCTGATGGATGGCTATGACGCATTCGTTGCTTCTGCCACCAGCAACGGCAAAAATATCGCACCACGCGTGGCCGCCAAGCTCGATGTGATGCAGATTTCTGATATCCTGTCGGTTGAAGGTGAGAAGACTTTCACTCGCCCGATTTACGCCGGCAATGCCATTGCAACGGTTGAATCATCGGATGCCAAGCTTGTCATCACAGTGCGCGGGACAGCGTTTGACAAAGCCGAAGCTGAAGGCGGTTCTGCCGCTATCGAAAATGCCAGCGCGGAAGGCGATTCCGGCTTATCGAGCTTCGTCGGTCTCGAAGCATCTGAGAGCGAGCGCCCCGATCTTACCAGCGCCAAGATTGTCGTATCCGGTGGCCGGGCCTTGAAGGATGCTGAAACATTCGAACAGGTCATTACGCCTTTGGCTGATAAGCTTGGTGCTGCCGTTGGCGCATCACGCGCGGCGGTCGATGCAGGCTACATCTCGAATGATTATCAGGTTGGCCAGACTGGCAAAATCGTGGCGCCCGAACTGTATATCGCTGTCGGTATTTCCGGCGCGATCCAGCATCTGGCGGGCATGAAGGATTCCAAAGTGATCGTGGCGATCAATAAGGATGAGGATGCCCCGATCTTCCAGATCGCCGATATCGGTCTGGTGGCTGATCTGTTTGAAGCCGTGCCGGAATTGACCGGGAAGCTCTAAGCTTTTCATTTATATCAAAGCAAAAGGGCGGGATAATTTCCCGCCCTTTTCATATTCGATCAATTCTTTCGCTTTGCCTCCCGATGAAAAAGCTGCGTCCTCGCCCCATCTGGAAGCTGTGCTTCCCGCATTGGCTTGAACCCCAGTTTTCCTGCAAGTTTGATCGATGCAAAATTATTTGAATCTATCATACAATTGAGCGGCAGGCCGTGCTCTTCATCGAACCAGTTAAAAATGGCGCTCATCGCCTCATGAGCATATCCCTTCCCTGCAGTATCATGCCGAAGTATCCAGCCAGCTTCCGGTAGGCCGTCCATATCCTTCCCCAGATCACGCCAGCTATAAAAAATAGCCAGCGTCCCCAGAATGTCTGAACTGCCGCGTTCACGGAGCATAAGACTACCATAACCAAACAGCATCCAACTGCCCGCATGACGCATGAAGCGTGTGACATCCTCTGCGTAAGCTTTTGGGCCGCCGATGAAACGCGCTGTTTCTTCATGCCGGGTCAGCGCAACCAATTCGTGCATGTCTCGCGCTTGCGGCTTCCATAATTCCAGCCGCTGAGTCTGCAAGAAGGGCCGTTCACTCATAACAATTGATCCAAAATGTGAATGGTAAGCCCGACCAGACCACCGACCAGCGTGCCATTGATACGGATAAATTGAAGGTCGCGCCCCACTGCGCCTTCGATCCGGTCCGAGATCGTTCTACCATTCCACCGACGCACCGTTTCCGACACGAGTTGCACGATCTTTCCGCCATGGCGCGTGGTTAAACCGACAGCTGTTCGGCGCGCAAAGCGATTGATCTGAGACTGAAGCCTCTCATCATCACGCAGGGCATGGCCCAGTTCAGCAAGGCTCCCCCCCAAATGATCCGGCAACGCCCCATTGGGGTTGCGTGCCACATCGATCATCGCCAGCCGCATTCTCTCCCAAACCCCTTCCCACCATTTTCCAACCGCAGGATTATCCGTGATCTCGCGCTTCATCCGCTCAACCTTGGCTTGCATGGCTGGGTCATGGGAAAGGTCATGGGCGAATTTTTCCAGCCCCTCTTCTAATTTCAAGCGCAAGGGATGCTGAGGGTTGATCAGAATCTCCGCCAGCATCTTGTAGAGCCCATCGACCACCGAGTTCGCTAACCGCTCATCCAGCCCCGTCCAGCGGACCAGAGCATTAGCTCGTTGACGCACCATGGATCGGACCAGTTCTTCATTCTGCTCCAGCGCAACACCTGTCCAACGGATCAGGCTCTCGATCAGGGGAAGGTGGCGCTTATCCGCAATGGCAGCCTGCAAGGCCTGCCCCAACAGTGGAGATACTTCAATTCTGTCCAATTGAGATTTGAGGCCGGCCTTCACCTGATTGCCCAACCTGTCCGGGTCCAAAGACTCGAGGATGTCTGCAAGCAATGCGCCCGCACCGGTGCGGATTCGTGAATTTTCTCCACTGCCAGGAGCGATCAGAAAATCTCCTGCCGCTCTGGCGAGATTGAAAGCGCGCATACGGCGGGCCACAACTTCCGGTGTCAGAAAGTTGGCCTGCAGGAAAGTGGCCATACTGTCAGCGATGCGATTCTTCTTCTCAGGAATAATCGCCGTATGCGGAATCGGCAGACCCAGCGGGCGGCGAAAAAGCGCTGTGACGGCGAACCAGTCCGCCAATCCACCGACCATCGCCGCTTCACTAAACGCGATAAGGTAACTCAAACCGGGATAGGCTGGCAGAAAATGACGCGCGGTGAGAAAAATGGCCGCCATCAGCAGTAGCAGCCCCGTCGCCATGATCCGCATCCGCCGGGCACGGTCTGAGATTGGCGACAAGGCTGGGGAAACCCCTTTAGAACTTCGGCGCTCGCAGGGGTTACCGGCCATGAAAATCCTTATCCGTTACTCCGCAGGATGCGTGTGGGAACCCGTGTTATCCTCGCGCTTGGGATCGTAAGTCAACAGACGTGTACGCAGCCACGGCCCTATGCGCTTTTCAAGGCCATCTGCGAGGCTGAAACCTGCCGGAACGATGAGCAGTGTCAGTAGTGTAGAAAGTAGCAGGCCGCCGATCACGACCAAACCCATCGGTGCACGCCAGGCCGAGTCGCCTGACAAGGATAAAGCGGTTGGCACCATGCCCGCAGTCATAGCAACGGTGGTCATCACGATCGGTTGGGCGCGTTTGTGGCCAGCTTCAACGATGGCATCAAACCGGTTCGCTCCCGCCGCCATTTCCTCGATTGCAAAGTCGATGAGAAGGATCGAGTTCTTTGCCACGATACCAAAAAGCATCAAAATACCGATGAAAACAGGCAGAGACAGCGGCTGACCATCTATCAGGAGAACTATAAAGCCACCTAACGGAGCCAGAAACAGCGAACTCATGTTCACAAGCGGCGATACCAGCCGGTGATAAAGCAACACCAGCACACCGAAGACCAGCAGGACGCCAGTGACCAAAGCCACCCCGAAATTGTCGATCATTTCAGTTTGGAACTTATCTTCACCAAATGGCGCGTTGGAAATGCCGGTTGGCAGTTTGCGCATGATCGGGAGATTGTTGATCCGATCCATCACCGTGCCTTTGCTGACACCCGGCGCAAGGTCGGCGCTGACAAATGTCCTGCGCTGCTGATTATAACGTTCGATGGTGGTCGGGCCGGACCCGAAACTTATGTCGGCAACGCGGCTCAAAGGCACTGAACCACCATCCGCCCTTTGCACCGGCAAATTACGGATCACCGAAATGTCTCGGCGTGCCTTTTCAGAAAGACGCACGCGAATGGGAATTTGCCGGTCAGACAGCGAGAACTTCGCGGCATTCTGATCGATATCACCCAGCGTTGCGATGCGGATGGCCTGGCTGATGACCGCAGTGGATACGCCAAGGCTGGATGCAAGATCTTCGCGCGGCTTGATAATGATTTCCGGCCGTTGAAGGTCGGCATCAATCCGTGGACTGACAGCCCCTTCCACCCCCTTCATCTGTTCCACCAGTGTGCTGGCTGCAGCTTTGAGAGCGACAGGATCTGAACCGGACAGCATAACTTGGATAGGGCGCCCGCTGCCGCCAGGGTTGTTGCCTTCAAAGTTAATCCGAGCATCCGGAATTTTCTGCAGCACCGGAGTCATTTCACGTTCAAATTCAATACTGGAACGCTTCCGATCTGCCGCAAGCGTCAGCATGATGAACGATTCCCCTTCACGAACCCGTTCAAGCACGAAATCGACTTCAGGCTGTTTACGCAGGATATTGGCAACCTTGCTGGTTACCTCACCCGTCTGCTCGATCGTCGTTCCCGGCACCATCTGAATGTTAAGACGGCTAAAATCACTATCTGTATCGGGAAAGAACTGCGTCGGCATGGAGACAGCGCATGTGAGAGTTAAGGCCAAAGCCACCATCCCGATGCCCATCATCCACATCCGGTGATCCAGGAAACGCGATTTAACGCGCGCGAAAAAGCCGACCTTCTTGTTTTCGCGCAGCCGCTTTTCGCGATATTCCTTGACCCGGCCTTCGCTCAGCGACCAGCGTAAAACGGAAAGATATACGTCCATCAAGCGGCCACCACCATGTTCCGCATGGCCGTGCGCTTTCAAGAAATAGGCCGCAACCATCGGCGTGATCATACGGGCGACCGCAAGGCTCATCAGCACCGAGACAACCACGGTGAGGCCAAAGTTCTTAAAGAACTGCCCAGCCACACCCGGCATCAGAGCAACCGGGAAGAACACGGCGACAATGGAAAATGTAGTGGCTACAACAGCCAGTCCGATTTCATCAGCCGCATCAATGGAGGCCTGATAAGCACTTTTCCCCATGCGCATGTGGCGCACGATGTTTTCAATCTCCACGATAGCATCATCGACCAGCACACCGGCCACCAGCCCCAAAGCAAGCAAGGACATCTGGTTCAGCGTAAATCCGAGCAGATCCATGAACCAGAACGTCGGGATAGCCGAAAGCGGGATCGCCATGGCGGCAATAACCGTCGCTCGCCAGTCTCGCAGGAAAAAAAACACCACGACAACCGCCAGCACAGCACCTTCGATCATAGCAGCGATCGAACTTTCATACTGTGCCTTCGTGTAATCGACGGTCGTATAAAGCCGGGTGAATTTGATGCCTGGGTTTTCTTTCTCAATCTGTTTGAGAACCTTTACGGATTCATCATAGACTGACACATCCGATGCACCCCGAGCGCGGCTGACGCCGAAGGTCACCACCTGCTTGCCATTGATCCGGCTGATGGAAGTGATTTCGCCGTATTTGTCTTGAACGGTCGCAATATCAGCCAATTTGATCGTGCGCCCGCCGCCTAGCGATATCTGGGTTTGCGACAGCTCATAGGCATCCTGCGCATTGCCCAAAACGCGAACAGATTGACGTGATCCGGCAATTTCAGCCCGGCCACCTGCTGCGTTTACGTTCAAAGACCGCAGGGTCTGATTGACCTGACTGGCCGTAACCCCAAGTGACTGCATCTTGCCCGGATCAAGGATAACAAGAATCTCTCGATCAACCCCGCCAGCACGATTGACTTCTGCCAGACCTTCGATGCTCAGCAAGCGCTTTTTGACCGTATCATCCACGAACCAGGAGAGCTGCTCCATCGTCATATCATCTGCGGATATACCGTAATAGACCAGCGTATTGTTGCTGGTTTCTACCTTGAAAACATAGGGTTCGAGAATTCCGTCAGGTAGTTCACCGCGGATCTGGTCAATCTGGTTCTTAACCTCATTAACCGCTTCATTGATATTTGTGCCAAGGTCGAACTGGATTTGGGTCTGGCTGGAGCCTTCCTGCGCTGTCGATGTGATCTGATCGACACCGTTGATCGTATTGACCGCGGCTTCCACCCGTTGGGTAATCTGATTTTCGATTTCCGTAGGAGCCGCACCGGGCAGCGAGATATTCACGATTACCAGCGGAAATTCGATATCCGGATTGTCCTGCACTTCCATGCGGGAAAAGCTCATCATACCCGCCAGCAACAGACCGGCGAACATAAGCAGCGGAACGATCGGATTCTTGATCGACCAAGCGGAGATATTGCGGAAGTTCATAGCGCCCTGCTCATTCCTTGCTGGAGGCAACCGGGCGCACGGCTTCACCTTCGGTCAGGAAGGCCCCTGCTCTCAGCACAATCTTTTCCGACCCCTTAAGGCCCGATGTGATGGCGATACCCTTTTCTGTCACCAGTCCGGTCTTAACTGCACGGCGTTCCGTTTTATTGTCCTTGCCGACAATATAGACATAGCTGCCCTTTTCATCCGAAAGGATAGCGCTTTCCGGCAACATCGGCGCGTTCACGGAACCAGCCGCAATCCGCGCTGTGGCGAAGCCACCGGGACGCAATTCCTTAGCGTAATTGAGAGCAATTCGGGCAATACCCTGTCGGTTGTTCTGATCGATGACCGGCGCGACCTGCCAGACCTGACCTTTGAATGTCTTATCTGTGCCAACAGGAGTTACTTCAGCAACAACACCGACTTTGACCGAGGCCAGATCATTTTCGCCCAGTTCGGCCAGCATTTCCATCTGCCCATCACGGGCAATATTGAACAAGACGGCGGAGCCTGCACCGACCACTTGCCCCGGTTCAACATCGCGCGTCAGCACGAGACCGGCTGCAGGAGCGGTAATATTGAGGCGGTTGTTACGGGCTAGCAATTCGCGATACTGCGCCTGGGCTACCTTTACTTGCGCAACAGCAGAATCGCGGGTTGCCGTCAGGCGGTCGATATCAGCTGTGCTGATAAAGCCCCGATCCACGAGCTTGAGGGCACGATCAAGATTCGCCTGCGCGAGTTTTGCGTCAGCCTTGGCAACATCGATCTGAGCAGCGGAGCTTGTGGCCTGTTGATTTTGGACTGAACGGTCAATCACGGCGAGCGTTTGCCCGGCCTTCACCCAGTCACCCGGTTCCACCTGAACGGAAACCACCCGGCCACCTTCTCCAACCACGCCAACGGGCATTTCACGGCGCGCAGCCAGAGTACCTGTAGCCGTGATATCATCAGCAATGGCCCCTGTTCCCGGTGTGATGACCGAAACAGCCGGAGCCTGACCATCATTGTCAGCAAAGGGGCGCTCTTCCTTGCCACCCGACAGCATCAGCCACGCAAGGATAATGATAACAACTGCAGCAATACCGCCGACAATCTTCTGACTACGAGTGAAACGCGGAGAATGCTGCTCCGCTTCCAACGTCTCTCCATTGAGGACTGGCTGTTGGTTCAGCGTATCAGTCGTTTCACTTTCCATGCGGTAATCCAAGCCCCTGCCCAATTCATTCAATCCACGCCCAACGGCTTCACCCCGCTAGTACCGAGATGTTACATCTTCCGATAGGCTGGTAACAGGGTGACAGCAATCCACCGCTCTACAAGTGACATTTGTATCCCGACGAATGTCTATATGGCCAGACTGGACATAAAAAGAGTGCGATGCGCGTTAGGCGCACCGCACTCTCATTTTGCGACCCTAAACGGGTAATCGTTCAAACTTTAGCGGACACGTCCACGCTGAATGAGATTCACAATCGCCAGAAGCACAACTGCACCAATAAAGGCGATAATCAGACCAGTCAGCGAAAAGGCCTGCACCGTGCCTTGGACACCGAGCAATGGGCCTGACAATGCATTGCCAATCAAGGAGCCTACACAGCCAACGACGATGTTCCAGAAGATGCCCATAGAGCCATCCCGGTTCATAACCATGCTTGCAAGCCAACCTGCGACACCACCGACGATAAGGGCGATAATCCAACCCATCTCAGCTTCCTCCTGTTTTACAGTCGCACGGATTGTGCGTCTCTTCCCAATTAATCGCTTATACAGGAAAGCGTTCCCCACGCGTATCTCGCTGCAATACCTATTATGTTCAGCGAGATAGGAGAACGGTAAAGAAAAGGGCCGGCAAAGCCGGCCCTGCTGAATATCGAGAAAGACAATAACTCAATATTTAAGCTGCCTTTCATAAAGATCGCGATAATGCTGTATCCGGGTGACACGCAAGCCTTGCATACCCGAACGGTCCACCGCACGCTGCCAGCTGGCGAATTCCTCCAGCGTCAGATCATAGCGTTCCAGCACTTCATCGATCGTCAGCAAACCACCATTAACAGCCGCCACGACTTCAGCCTTGCGGCGCACAACCCAGCGTTTGGTGTTGGGGTCGGGCAAATCAGCAATGGTCAACGGTTCACCTAGCGGCCCAATCACCTGTGCAGGGCGGATTTTCTGGTTCTCAATCATACTCTTCCTCAGATGCCAGACGGTTGCGCTTCAACGGCACCTCTCTTGTGCACCGTGGCCATTTGCCAATGCCTAAACCATTAAGGTTAACACAAAATTTTACATTGCAGATTTACGGTAAAACGTTGTTTTTATTGGACAAAACACTTTCATTGCCTATTTCATTCTGCTCAAGGTGCCAATTGCGGAACGCTCTTATTTTAGCGAAGCTCTCTACAAGAAGCGCCCAGGACACCTGACGCAACCCTGCACTATGCGTGTCATCCAGGGGCTGGGCCTTGTCATCATCAGGTGGTGCTCTGTCCTTCATGGTGACACACTTAAGCCTCTAAATCTCAATAAGCGGTAAAGCCTGAGCCCTAGATTATGACGGCTTCTCATTGATTAATCGGGTGAATCGGCAAAATTTGCGGGACTCATCGTTCAGGTGTAAGGGCAGCCGATGACTGCTTCCCCTATCGCTGACTTGCCTTTTGCGCCGGATTCGCTGTTCGATCTGCCACGCCCTGCCAAAGAGTGTCGGATTGTCGTGGCCATGTCTGGCGGCGTTGATTCTTCCGTTGTTGCAGCCCTTGCTGCTGCAAGCGGAGCAGAAGTGATCGGCATTACGCTGCAGCTCTATGATTATGGTGCTGCCACGGGGCGCAAGGGTGCATGTTGTGCAGGTGACGATATTCGCGATGCCCGCGCAGTGGCCGACCGGCTTGGCATTGCGCATTATGTCTTCGACCATGAAAGCTCATTCCGCGAAGAAGTGGTGGAGCGTTTTGCCGATGATTATCTGGCAGGCCGCACCCCCATTCCCTGCATTCGCTGCAATATGGGGCCGAAATTCACCGATCTTCTGCGAATGGCAAAGGAATTGGGCGCGGATTGCCTCGCCACGGGACATTATGTTCGCCGGATTGAAAGTTCCCAGGGGGTAGAACTTCATCGGGCGCTCGATCCGGCGCGCGATCAGTCATATTTCCTTTATGGCACCACCGAAAAGCAGCTCGAATTCTTGCGCTTTCCGCTTGGTGGACTGCCCAAGCAGGATGTTCGCAAGATTGCGGAAGCCTTCGGCCTGCGCGTGGCGGACAAGCCGGACAGTCAGGACATTTGTTTCGTGCCCGATGGTGATTATGCCAAGATCGTCCGCTCAGTTCGCCCCGAAGGCGGGCGTGAGGGCGCGATTGTACATGCCGAGACCGGTGAAGAACTGGGCCGTCATGCAGGCGTTATTCATTACACCGTTGGCCAGCGCCGGGGGCTGGACATCGGCGGCCAGCCAGAACCGCTGTATGTTATCGCGCTCGACGCTGAAAAAGCTCAGGTCTTGGTCGGACCGAAGCGACTGTTGGCTGTAGCCAGCGCCACAATCAGCGAAACCAACCGTATCGGCTCCCTGCCAGATGCACCACTCTCGGCCAAGGTTCGCTCCCTTTCCAAGCCGGTTCCAGTGGTGTTGGAAGGGCAGTTCGGGGATGGCGGCGCCATCACGCTGAAATTTGCTTCACCTGAATTCGGAGTCGCCCCGGGTCAGGCTGCAGTGATTTATGCCGGGGACCGTGTGGTTGGTGGTGGTTGGATCGAAGAAACCGACAGACTCGCGATTCCTGCTTAATTTTTCCATGATTCCAGAACGCAGCCATAGCCTTCACGATAGGTTGCAGTCTGGCTCGCGACCAGCGGGACATAGGCGGTAACGCTGCGATCATGCTCATCTGTGCTGGTGAAGACAAAATCGCTCCCATCGGCGAGCTGCGATGCGCAATCGCCAGCCTCCCGCCCAGCCAGAAAACGGCACGAACAGGTGAGGTGCGCACTATAGGAAGTTCCAGCCTGGGCAGCTTCACGTACCGGAGCCCAATAGACGAATAGCAGTCCGCCAACTGCCAGAATGACAACCAAAGCAATCTGGACCCATGGGATGCGGGGCCGGGGCGCTGTGCCATCACGTCTGATGCGGGTTGAAGTTTGGGAGCTTTTCGAATTTGCCATCTGGGTTCGCATGAAGGAAGAGGGGCGCGTCATGATGCGCCTTACCTGCCCTACCCCTCGCTCGCTCCGCCTGCCAGCCCTCGCAGCGATTTTCCTGTCGCTCGCGGCCTGTTCCTCAGTGGAAGAAACCGGCCCTCCACCTGTGCCGGCAGAAGTCATGGATACGGTGGCCCAAAACCCCGGCGTAAACCGCGAAAAGCTCGCTCGGGCGACAGATGCCCTGTTTACTCGTGATGATCTGGGCGAAACACAAGCATTGATCGTCATGCATGGCGGCAAGATCGTCGCTGAGCGCTATGCCAATGGCTATAATGCGAACACCAAATTCCTCGGCTGGTCGATGTCGAAAAGCGTGGTCGGCGTGATGATCGGCATGATGATTGCCGAAGGGCGGTTGGCGCTCGATGATTCGCCGCCGATTCCTCACTGGGAGCGCCCCGGCGACCCACGCGGCGAAATCACCGTTCGGCAATTGCTGCAAATGCGCTCTGGCCTCCGGCACAATGAAACAGATGATCCGCCCTATCATTCCGACACGGTGCGGATGCTTCTGCTTGATGGACGGGATGATATGGCCGCCTGGGCTGAGGCGGAACCGCTGGAATTTAATCCGGGGCAGATATTTGAATATTCCACCCCCAGCGTGGTGATATTGTCAGATACGATCGCGCGTATTCTTGCCCCACATGGGTCAGCAGAACAACGGCGTGAGGCAGTGGACCGCTTTTTGAAAAGTCGTCTCGCAGCCCCCTTGGGGATGGACACGCTGACAGCCGAATATGACGCCTCGGGCACGATGGTCGGTGGGACCCTCCTGTGGGCCAGCGCCAGCGACTGGGGACGATTTGGCGAATTCATGCGCAATGGCGGTTCGGTGAAGGGCGTTCAGGTCGTGCCGCGTGGATGGATCGAGTTCATGCGCCGCCCCAGCCCACGCGCGGCTGATTATGGTGCCCTGATCTGGCTGAACCGACCGACCGAAAGCGGCCGTAATGAGATGTTTGCCAAACGCGGGCCTGCTGATGCATTCGCTGCGATTGGTCATCTGGGCCAATTCGTCATCGTCGTTCCAAGCGAGAAACTGACGGTGGTGAGGCTTGGAAAGACTCAAGATTCCGAGCGCCCTGCCTTGGCACAAGCATTGGCCGATATCGTCCAGCTTTATTCAGGCAAGTAAAAGCGCCCTTCCACCACGGTCACGCAAGGCCCACCCAGCCATACTCTTTCATCATCCAACCGGCATGTGAGGTCACCGCCACGGCGTGAGGCCTGGTGGGCGGTGAAGCTAGTGCGCCCCAATCGCTTAGCCCAGAAAGGTGCGAGCACCGCATGGGCAGAACCGGTCACGCTGTCTTCATTCACCCCCGCGCCGGGCACGAATACCCGGCTGACCACATCGCAAGCATCCCCCGGTGCGGTGCAAATGAACTGATGATCACCCAAAGTGGCTAAAGCCCGAAAATCAGGCGTTAAGGCGCGGATGTCCTGTTCACTATCAAACAGGAAAATGTTGTAGCGGTCGGAATTGCGCCACACTTGGCGCACCTGCCCACCCAGAAGTTCAGATGCTTCAGCCCATTCTTGCGGTTCAGTGTGAATAGCTGGCAGGGCAAGCTCATACAGATCACCGTCCCCGCGCTGCAAAGACAGCAAACCCGCCTTGCGCGTCGAGAAGGTCACTCTCTGCAAGTCAGAATCGCGCGACAGCAGAACATGGCCAGATGCCAAAGTGGCATGGCCACAGAGCCTGATTTCACATTCTGGGGTGAACCAGCGCAATTCCCAATCGGCAGCGCCGCTATCATCCTTCACCAGAAAGGCGGTTTCCGCGAAATTATTTTCCGCACCAATCGCCTGCAAAACACTGTCTGCAGGCCAATGGTCGAGAATCATGACCGCAGCCTGATTCCCGCCAAAGGCCCGATCAGCAAAGGCATCGACATGCCAATAGGGAATCGCGTTCACGAATTGCCTCCATCGTTCTGCCGGTCTGGCAGCAATTCCTCAGCCTGAAGACCGTCTCCTTCGAGCCGTCCCTCCGGGTCGGGATGAATCAGCACCTCGACGCCAGGAAATTCCTTCTCAATTTTCGCTTCGATTTCGTCCATCACCCGGTGGGCTTCAGCGACACTCATTTGCCCATCCACAGCGGCATGGAATTGCACGAAATCATGCGTACCGCTCGTACGGGTGCGTAAGTCGTGCACACCACGCAATTCAGGATGCAGCGCCAGAACATCAAGAAATTGCTGCCGCTTTTTTTCCGGCCATTCCCGGTCCATCAGATGGTCAATCGCGTTGGTTGAAGCGTGGTAAGCGCCCCATCCCAGCCAAAGGGCAATGGCAAGGCCGAAAATAGGATCAGCCAGCGCGAAACCTGCATATTGATCGAGCAACAGAGCCGCGATTACACCGCAATTAAGATAAAGGTCTGACTGATAGTGGACATGGTCGGCATGGATGGCGACCGACTGAGTACGCTTGAGCACATGCCTTTGCCACGCCAACAGTGCGAAAGTCGCTGCAATAGCAATCAGCGATACCACCACGCCATCGCCAGCCGCATTTGTGCGCCCGCCTTCGAGAAATTGTTCCACCGCGCGAACGCCCAGGCCCACCGCTGATATGGAAATCAGCACCACCTGAAACATGGCCGCAATCGCTTCCGCCTTGCCATGTCCAAAACGGTGATCCTCATCCGCAGGCTGCGCGGCGATCCACACACCTACAAGGGTGGCAATACTGGCAATGAGATCAAGCGAGCTATCGGCAAGGCTCCCCAGCATGGCGGTCGAATCCGTGCGCCAGGCCGCCCAGATTTTCAGACCCACCAGCAGCAACGCCACCGTAATCGATGCGCCAGCAGCGCTGGTGGTCAGCCTTGCGCGGATGTCCGCTTCTGTTCTGGCGGATTCACTCATGGATAGAGCAATGTGCTGGACCACCCATTCCCATCACGGGTGAAGCGGCGGCGTTCATGCAAACGATTCGGGCGGTCGATCCAGAATTCCATAGCTGTTGGACGGAGCCGAAAGCCTGTCCAATGTGCAGGACGTGGGACATCTTGACCGGCAAAACGCTCTTCCAGCGCATCCACCCGGTCAAGATAGGTCTGTCGCCTGTCAAGCGGGCGCGATTGATCCGATGCGGCCGAACCGATCTGCGAAACATGGGGACGGCTGTGAAAATAGGCATCCGCCATATCTGCGCTCACTTCGCTCAACCCGCCTTCAATCCGAATCTGGCGACGCAGGGATTTCCAGTGAAACAGCAGCGCTGCCTGCGGATTGGCGAGGATTTCTCCACCTTTGCGACTTTGCACATTGGTGTAGAAAATGAATCCGTCACGGTCATGGCCTTTGAGCAGCACCATGCGTACCGATGGCGCGCCATCCGGAGTTGCCGTTGCCAGAGCCATGGCGTTTGAATCATTAGGCTCACTCTTGCGGGCTTCGGCAAACCAGTTCTCGAAAAGGTCGAAAGGGTTGCTCTCAGGGATAGCATCCTGTTCGAGGTCCATGTTCCATGCTCCACTTGGCGATAGATCTGCCAGTTTTAGACTTTTACGTGTCTGTGCTCTATCGATTGCTTGTGAAAGAGGGAAGTGTTCTGCTTGCGCTGAGGCATTGCATTACCTAGCTAACACACCATGGCAGCAGATCCCTATACCACTCTCGGCGTTGCACGTTCAGCAAGCGAAAAGGATATCAAATCCGCCTATCGCAAGCTGGCGAAGGAACTCCACCCCGATCACAACAAAGATAACCCCAAAGCTTCAGAACGCTTTTCTCAGGTGACACAGGCTTACGACTTGCTGTCTGACAAAGAAAAGCGCGCCCAGTTTGATCGGGGCGAAATTGATGCAGACGGAAATCCTACCATGCCTTTTGGCATGGGGGGCGGGGGAAGAAATTCTGGCGGTTTTCGCGCTGGCTCGCAAGGTTTTGGCGGTCATGACACAGGCTTTGCCCAAGAGGATCTCGGAGATATTTTCGAAGGTCTTTTCGGGGGTGGCCGGGCTGGCATGGGCGGCGCGCGCAATTTCAACCGTCGCCCCCCACCCAAGGGGGCCAATGTCCAATATCGGCTGAAAGTGCCTTTCGTGGACGCCGCTACCCTTTCCCCGCAGCGGATCACTTTGAGCGATGGTAAAACGATTGATTTGAAGCTCCCTGCCGGAGTCGAAAATGGCACGCAGATGCGCCTCTCCGGCAAGGGTGAGCCAGGGCCGGGTGGCGCAGGCGATGCGCTGGTCACCATCGAAGTGCAGTCCCACGCCTTTTTCGAACGCGATGGCGACCATGTCCGGCTTGATCTGCCAATTACACTGAACGAAGCGATCCATGGCGCGAAGGTTAAAGTTCCCACCGTCGATGGGGCAGTGATGCTGACCGTGGCGGCGGGTTCTGATTCTGGCAAAGTCCTGCGCCTGCGCGGTAAAGGCTTCTCCAAAAAGAACGGCGAACGCGGCGATCAATTCGTCAGGCTGGAGATTCACCTGCCCGATGATCTTGCTACTCTCACCGAAAAGCTGGCGGACTGGCAGGATTCTGGAAACCCCCGCAGCGCTCTGGGCGTTTAATCGGTGTGTCCCCTGGTCCCGCTTCATTGCGGGACCATCCTTTATGAAGCGGCAGAAACGGACCGATGGCACCACCCAGCATCCAGATAGATGACGAGGCCGGACCTCCGCTCCCTGATTTTTCGCCAGAAGCCCGCCGCCGTGCAGCCTTGCGCCAGCAAGGGTTCCCACCACAAACGCGCCGGCAAAGAGCGCTCAGCTCCCGCACCTTTGAAGTCACCAAGCGCGTCTTGGTCGGCACTTATACTGATGGCTTCATCCATGCAGGTAATCTGGCTTATATGGCCATGCTGGCGATCTTCCCCTTCTTCATCACCGGTGCGGCGATCTTCGCGCTGATTGGCGAGGATGGCGAACGTATGGCGTCAATCAATGCCGTGCTTTATGCGTTACCCCCCGTCGTCGCCAATGTGATCGAACCGGTCGCGCGCAGCGTGGTGGAGAGTCGCAGCGGATGGTTCCTCTGGGTGGGCGGATTGTTCGGCCTTTGGACCGTGGGCAGCCTCATCGAAACCATCCGTGATCTTTTACGCCGTGCCTATGGCACAAAAGCCACAGCGGCCTTCTGGAAGTATCGCCTGCTATCGACCGGAATTATTATCGGGGCGGTTGTCCTGTTGATGACATCACTCGTGCTTCAGGTGCTGATCGGGGCCGCTCAGGAAGTGATCGACGCCTTCATGCCACAGCTCAGCACATGGCTCGGGAGACTAGCCTATTCGCGGGTTGTGCCGGCATTCGGCCTCTTCCTGTCCATCTACCTGTTGTTCTATACGCTGACACCTGCTGCCTATCGCCATCGCCGCTACCCCAAATGGCCGGGTGTCTTGCTGGTCACACTATGGTGGATGTTGGTCACACTCTTTTTACCGCCTCTTCTGCGTAGTGTTTTCAGCTATGATCTGACCTATGGTTCTTTGGCCGGGATGATGATCGCGCTTTTCTTTTTCTGGCTGGTCGGCTTAGGGATGGTGATGGGTGCGGAATTAAATGCGGCTCTGGCAGAAACGCCGGAAGAAGCTGACTGGATTGGTCAGTCGGATGACCGAATTCGCACAAACAGATCTAAAGATATTGAGACTACGGAGGAAACACTTTGATGAGCGGTCTTATGGAGGGCAAGCGCGGCTTGATCATGGGCCTGGCGAATGACAAATCGCTGGCGTGGGGTATTGCGCAGAAACTACATGAACAAGGCGCCGAACTGGCCTTCTCCTATCAGGGTGACGCGCTGCTAAAGCGGGTGAAGCCTTTGGCAGAAAGCCTTGGCTCAGATCTGCTGATCGAATGCGATGTTGCAGATATGGGCAAGCTTGATGCGGCCTTTGATGCGTTGAAAGAACGTTGGGACAGTCTCGACTTCGTCGTTCACGCGATCGGATTTTCCGACAAGAATGAATTGCGCGGAAAATATGTCGATACCAGCCTCGACAATTTCCTGATGACGATGAACATTTCGGCCTACAGCCTTGTTGCTGTCACCAAGCGTGCAGTTGAAATGATGCCGGAAAGTGGCGGCTCTATTCTCACCCTCACCTATTACGGGGCGGAAAAAGTGGTGCCGCATTACAATGTCATGGGTGTTGCCAAAGCTGCATTGGAAACCAGCGTTCAATATCTGGCAAATGATCTTGGCCCGCGCAATATTCGCGTAAATGCGATTTCTGCCGGACCGATTAAAACACTTGCCGCCAGTGGGATTGGCGACTTCCGCTATATCCTCAAATGGAACGAGTTGAACTCCCCACTCCGTCGCAATGTCACCATTGACGATGTGGGCGGTGCAGGTCTCTATCTCGTGTCTGATCTGTCGTCTGGTGTCACGGGTGAAGTGCATCACGTTGATGCCGGCTATCATGTTGTCGGCATGAAGCAGGAAGACGCTCCGGATATCGCCTTGGGCTAATTGGCTCACAGCCGCCGTTTTCGCTTTCCCTCTTGTTTTGTTCTCTTTATGTTCAAATGATTAAACAGGGAGAATCATAATGCAAAGCGGCGGCTGCCAATGCGGTTCAGTGCGGTATCAGGTTGAAGGCGTAATTGAACGCAACAGCCTGTGCCATTGCCATGATTGCCAGGCATCATCCGGTGCACCGATGGTCGCCTGGACGGCTGTGCATGAAGGTCAGTTCCAGCTGCTCGAAGGCGAGCCTACGCTTTACGAAGGCCGGGATGGCGCAAGGCGTGCATTCTGTCCCAAATGTGGCACTGGCCTGTTTTACCGTAACGCGGTCGCGCTGCCCGGCATTGTTGATATTCAAACCGTGACGTTTGATCTGGCCAATCAACTCCAACCGACCGCACAAGTCCAATGCGCTGAACGGTTGGAATGGGTGAAAACACTGGACACTTTGCCCACCTTTGACCGCTACCCCGGCTAGTTCACCAATATAAGATCAGGGGTTTTTCGGCTGGTCGGGCCAGATACCGCGCGTGTCATACACCAGCTTATCGGCCCGTTCTGCGAGCGGAACCGATTTGAACACATCATGGTCCACCAGCACGATCAAAATCCCGCAATCTTCCAGCGCAGTATCAATATCGATACCGACGGCGCCTGTACCATCAAATTCACGCGGTAATTCAGCGGCATAGGGTTCGACAATGTGAATCTGCTCGCCAAACTTGCGGGCGAGGCTGGCTGCCACCAGACGCGCCGGGCTTTCGCGGAAATCATCGATATTGGCTTTGAAAGCGAGACCAAGACAGGCCACACCCATACTTGGGTGGGCTTCCACCAGTTCGGATGCCCGCGCGATGACGTGATGAATCTTGGCGTCATTCACTTCGCGCGCATTGCGAATCAACGGCGTCAATTCAGGCGCACCATGTACGATGAACCACGGATCGACCGCGATACAATGCCCACCCACACCGGGGCCAGGTTGCAAAATATTGACCCGTGGATGCCGATTGGCGAGGCGAATAACCTCCCACACATCCATCCCCATAGAATCCGCCACCATGGAGAGTTCATTGGCAAAAGCGATATTCACATCGCGAAAGGCATTTTCGACCAGCTTGGTCATTTCGGCTGAGCGTGAATCCGTGGTGACACAGGTTCCGCGCACGAATCTTTTATAAAAAGCCAAAGCCTTACGAGCACAGCGCGGGGTTATTCCCCCGATCGAACGGTCATTATGAGTCAGTTCTTCCAGAATCCGGCCTGGGAGCACCCGCTCAGGACAATAGGAGATCGACACATCCGGGGTGCCACTTGTGAGACCAGGCATTGCAAGATCGGTCCGTAATTCAGACAGGAGATCTCGCATCGCCTCGGTCGTGCCAACAGGCGATGTGGACTCAAGAATAATCGCATCACCCGCCTTCAGAACTTTGGCGACAGAGCGCGTTGCTTCGAGCACATAGGAAATATCGGGCGTGTGCTGCCCATCTTTGAGGAACGGCGTCGGCACGGCGATCACGAAGACATCTGCGGGCGCCACATCAAGCGAGGCTTTCAAAAGCCCGCGCGCAACAACCCCTTGCACCAACCCATCCAGATCGACTTCCTCAATATGGATTTCGCCACGATTGATTGTGTCAACAACATGTTGGGACACATCGGTACCAATAACCTGCATCCCTGCGCGAGCGATAATTGCTGCCGTTGGCAGGCCGATGTAACCAAGACCGATAACACTGACTTTGGGTTGCTCTGTGCCCCGCATGGATCGCCTTTCTAAATTTATAGCTTCCGCTTAGTGGCAAAAGGTGAATCAAGCGTAATTAGGCTGGTGCTCCACCAGCGTTTTCAGCCAGAAGATCAGCCACTCTCAAAGCCGTTTTGCCATCACCAAACGGATTGTGCGATTTTGCCATGGCGGCGTAGGCTGCTTTATCATCAAGCAAGCGTGTCGCTTCAGCTACGATCGTGTCGGCATCCGTCCCGACAAGCTTGGCAGTGCCAGCCATCACACCTTCAGGCCGCTCCGTCGTTTCACGCATCACCAGAACGGGTTTGCCCAAGGCCGGTGCTTCTTCCTGCACCCCGCCACTATCGGTGAGGATCAGTGTCGAAATATCAAGCAAACGGGCAAAATGGGGGTAGTCCAGCGGTTCAATCAGCGCGACATTGACAAGATTGCCCAGCGCATCATCCATCACTTTGCGAACATTGGGATTGGGATGAACCGGAAAAATCATCGCCACATCGTCGCGTTGCGCAAGGCGGCGCACGGCATCGGCAATGGCTTCCAGCCCGCCGCCGAAATTCTCCCGCCGGTGGCTGGTAACGCCAATGATCCGCTTTCCGGCAAAGCGCTGCTCCAACTGAGCAAGGCCGGAAGCCAATTCCGGCTCTCGTTCAATCTTCGCCGTGATCCAATGAAGCGCATCGATCACACTATTGCCGGTGACATGTATGGTTGCAGGATCGACATTCTCACGGCGCAGCGCCTCAGCAGAAGTTTCCGTAGGGGCAAAATGAAGCGCGGTAATCGTGCCAATCATTTTGCGGTTAACCTCTTCAGGCCATGGGTGATAGATATTGCCAGAGCGCAGACCCGCTTCGAGATGCGCCACCGGAATTTTGCGATAATAAGCAGCCAGCGCACCAGACATCGCGGTTGCCGTATCACCTTGAACCAAAACCCAATCCGGCTTTTCTTCATCCATTACTTTGCCAAGGCCGATGAGGAGATTGGCGGTGAGTGCATCGAGCGTTTGATCGGGCTGCATCACAGCCAGATCATGATCGGGTTTGATGCTGGAAATTTCCAGTACCTGATCCAGAATCGCGCGATGCTGCCCGCTCACACACACCCGTGAAGTAAAGCGTGGGTCGGCTTCCAAAGCATGAATCACCGGAAACATCTTGATGGCTTCCGGCCGCGTGCCAAAGACTGTGAGAATCACTTTAGGGCTGTTCATAGAGCCTGACCCTATCGTGCTTTTCTTAAAGCCGCTTTACTTCTTTGAACTCGGGTCAGGCAGAGCCGCATCGGCAGCGCTTGATTGATCATCACTGCCAGCTTCCTGCGCCTTGCGCTGGCGTTCAAGATATTCTTTCTCGATTTCCTCAACCCGGCTTTGTGTGGCGGCTGCTTCTTCATCAATATCGGACAGGCGCTTGGCGCGCTCTTCCTCGATCAACTGACTAAAGTGCACCGATGGCCCAGCGCGCTTCTCTGCATAGGCTGCATCAATCAACTTCTGTGTGCAGCCAAGGTCTCCGCCTCCCCCCACAGGGGTACAAGACAAGGCACCAAAATCACCGACCGTTTCAAAGGACCGCACCCGGTCCGTCCAGCTATCATTCGCTGGATTATCGCTCTGCCTCAGAGCTTCTGGAATGCGGTAGCGTTCGCTTTCATCCATGCGGGCACAGACTGTGATCGTACCATCTTCCGATTTCGGGCATGGGTCATCGCCATAAACGATGACTTGATTGACCTTCTCACCGGCCTGATCCTGCGCAAAAGCAGGTGCCGGGATGCAGGCAACACCCACAAGCATCAGTCCTGGCGTTACAAATGCAGCAATCTGGCGTTTCATCGCATGTCCTTCCAAGGGAATACTCCCCACATCATCAGCATGGTTTTAGGGACCACAGCCCGTGAATATCAACTGAAGCAAGCAAAAACGCTTACAGCGTCCCGGTTAAATCTTTTCAGACAAACGGATCGCGGCACGGCACCCCAACCGGATCGCACCATAAAGTAACGGAAAGGCTGGGGCTTCTTCTGCACCTGCTGCCAGAGCGGCTTCCCGGTGTTCACGCTCTTCATCCCGAAAATCTTCTACCAGCGCGCTCAACTCAGGATCGTCGCCGGCCTGATCCAAATCAGCAAGCTGCTGGGTATAGTGAAGGTCGATCTCTTCTTCGATCGCAGCGGTGCACGCCATCGCTGCTTTTGGCCCGATCAGAGCCGTCGCAGCACCTAAAGCGAAACCCGCCACAGACCAGATGGGCTGCAAAGCGGTGGGTCTGACCCCACGCTGGGCTATCAATGCATCAAACGCCTTGCGATGCCGTTCTTCCTGCAAAGCCATGCCGCGGATTTCGGTTGAATAGGGAGCGCGATCCCCCATTACGGCCAATTGCCCGGCATAGATGCGTGTCGCACCATACTCGCCCGCCTGATCCACCCGGATCATCGATGAACGGTCAGGTTTCATATGCGGCGCTTTCCTTTCAAGAGAACCGCTATGACTATAGCGCTCAAGGTGGAAATAAGGAAATTCCATCCAGCAAGGGAAATGCCAAACAGGCTCCATTGCACTTCATCACAGCGGATTAGTGGCGCATTCAAAATAGCCATCAATGGATCTTGTCCGCCACTTGCAAGGGTAGAGCAGGTGGTAAAACCTTCCCACCAACCATATTCAACCCCGGCATGAAAACCGCCAATCAGGCCGGATATTAATATCGCAAACGCCGACAGCCCGATCCAGAGACGCTTGGGTGCTGCAACGGTGGAAAGCAGGGCAAAGCCCAGAGCAGCAAAATGGCCATAACGCTGCCACCAGCACATTTCGCATGGATAGAGGCCAAAGCCATATTCGCTGATATAAGCCCCAAGCAGCAGCAAAGCAGGGATACTAATCGCCAACCACTGCGCCATCCTGTTCGAAACTGTCACAGATCTGATCCTGTAAAAATTAGTCTATTTGCGCGCAGCAAGGGCCGTTCCGCCAGTACGTTCCAGTGTTTTCACCGCGTAATCGAGCTGGAAATCCGTAATGCCCTTTTCCTTCAATTCCTCAGGCGTCGCTGTGAACCGAGGATCGGGCTTGGTGTCATTTTCCAGATCCTTATCCTTCAAACCCGCTTCGTTGACCAGATGGCGACGAAGATCGGATTCACGATAAGAAAATTTGGCGCGCTTTGCAGCGTCCGGGTCAGACAATTGGGGCACCTTGATGTCCGGTTCAATTCCACCCTCCTGCACCGAACGGCCGGATGGCGTGTAATAGCGAGCAGTCGTCAACTTCAGTGCGCTGTCCCGTGTCAGTGGCAGCAGAGACTGGACGCTCCCCTTACCGAAGCTGCGTTCACCCATAATCAATGCCCGGTGCTGATCTTGCAGCGCACCGGCGACAATTTCACTGGCTGAGGCCGAACCAGCATCAATCAACACAATCATCGGGATTCCCTTGGCCGCATCGCCGGGGAATACTGTTTCAGCATCGTAATAGATCGTATCACGCTTGGTCCGGCCACGCTGCGAAACGATCTGCCCCTTGTCGAGGAAGAGATCAGACAGCGCAACCGCTTCATCCAGTGCCCCGCCCGGATTACGCCGCAAATCAAGCACCAGACCCTCAAGCTTTCCGCCAGCCTCTTTGTTGAGCTTTTTCAGTGCACTATAGACATCTTTGCCAACATCGCGGCTGAATTCATTGACACTGATAACCCCGATCTTGCCATCTTTCAGTTCCGAAGTGACCGGTTCCAATTCGATGACGCCGCGTGTCACATCGACATCAAACGGTTCGTCACGCCCCGGACGGAAGACTGTCAGCGTGACCGAAGTTCCCGCTTCCCCGCGCATCTGCTGCACGGCTTCATCCAGTTCCATCCCATAAATCAGCTTGCCATTGATATGGGTGATGTAATCGCCAGCCTTGAGGCCGGCCTTGTCCGCCGGGCTCCCCTTAAATGGCGAAACGATCTTCACCGCACCGTCATCCATTTGCACCGAAATGCCAAGACCCTGATAATTGCCATCAATCATGGTTTCCAGACGCTGCAGCGCCGGTCCGTCCAGATAAGATGAATGCGGATCAAACGATGCCAGCATCCCATCAATGGCACCGCGGATCAGCTTGTCATCATCCACCGGCTCGACATAGCTCGACTTGATTCGCTGATAGACTGCAAACAACCGGTTGAATTCAGGAGATACAGTTCCGTCCACCTGCGCAAGACCTGCAGTGGTCGCAGGGAGCAGCGCGACAGCAGTCAAAAGGGCAGTAGCGCGCAGTACGGGAGCGAATTTCATCAACAAAAGCCTTTCGTTTCACCCGAATGTATAGATCATGCGGCCTGAATACCAGATGATGCTGGTCGAATGGCGTTTCAGGAAATGAAACGCAGCGGATTAACCGGCTCACCATCATGTCTGAGTTCGACAGACACGGTGGAGCGGCCGTTTTGTGCTGCCCCCAGCGGCATACCTGCCGTAACCGTATCACCCACTTTAACACTATTGCGGCCAAGGCCGGTGATGATGCTGGTCCAGCCTCCGTCATGTTCGATAATGACAATCCGACCATAGCCTTTGTAGGGTCCAGCAAAGGCAACCCGTCCAGCTGCCGGGGCGATAATCTGCGCTTTTGCACGGGGTACGAGGGTGATGTTGGTGGACGTACCGGTGGCATTGGGCACGCCAAAACCGCTGACCAGTTTGCCATTGACAGGCAACAGATAAAGTTTTGGCGCGGCCTGATCGGCGGAAAGCTGCGGTGGCTTTGCCGCTTCGGGCAATCTGGCCTCAGATGGTTTTGCAGGCCTGAGCAGCGGGCCGGGAAGCTGGGCGAGTTGGCGGCGCAAAGTGCCCATCCGGTCGAGGTCGACCACCAAGCTATTGAGATCACGCGCCTTCTCACCCAGTGTCAGAGCGCGCTCGGCTTCGCGTTCAGCGCTGCTACCGGCCGTTTTCGTAATCTGGCGCTGTTGCAATTCGAGTGCGGTCAGGCGTTGACGCTGCTCGAACAGGTTGCGATTCTGTGCACGCAAGGTTTGTGCAGCAGCTTCTGCGGCTTGGTGCAAGTTTCGACTACGGCCGATTTCATCGCGCAAATCGGCGGTTTTGTGCTGAATTTCAGGTAATGCGGTGGAGAGAATTGCCCGCATATAGACCATATCTTTGACCGAGCCGGGTTGGACCACACTCAAGGCCACCGGGCGCCTACTAAGCTGCTGTAATGCAGCGTTTAATTGCACCAGCGGGCGCTGCCGTTCGGCAAGTGTTGCATTGAGCTGGCGGCGTTCGCGGTCAATCAGGGCAATTCTGGCTTCGGCCGCCGCGATACCAGCTTCGGCCTGCTGAACCTCGGCCGCCAGAGCCGCCAGTCTGTTGGCAGTCTTATCCGCCTCAGCCGCAGAATTACGGGCTTTTTCCTCAAAACCAGCACTGCGTTTGCGCGCTGCTTCTTGCTGGATCAGCGCCCGTTGAAGTGCATCGCGCATCTCCTTCGGGTCATCATAAGCCGGCGACGACGGCACTCCCATCACCCCTGTTCCCCAGGCGACAACAGACACCGAAAGGAACGTAAGGGAGACACAAAGTAACCAAAGGCGCACCAAAAGGCTCCTAACCGGACCTGTGGTAAGGATGGCCAGCGAGAATGCTGGTGGCGCGAAACAATTGCTCCATCAGCATCGCCCGGGCGAGCAGATGCGGCCATGTTGCCGCGCCAAAAGCGAATAGCAAATCGGCTTCCTGACGTTCCTGTTCGGAATGGCCATCCGCCGCACCGAGCACAAAGCGAGTTTCGCGAATCCCATCGTCACGCCACCGACCAAGCCGCTGGGCAAATTCTTCCGAGCCCATCTGCTTGCCCTTTTCATCGAGCAGCACGGTCCGGAAGGGTGTTTGTGCCTCTGGTATCTTACCGCCTGTTTCGGGCAGTTCAGTCAGCCGAGTGGGCCAGGTGATGCGCTTTTCATAACGCGCCACCAATTCCGCTTCGGGTGAGCGGGCAATTTTTCCGCGAGCGATAACATGGAGCAGCATAGGGCTGCCCTAACCCGATATCGCACCAAAAGGAATTGGGAGTGTTGCGGGTCTGCCCCTGCCCGCCTCCTCCCATCGTCGGAGGAGGCCGCGACATAAAGCAGCGTCACGCCGACAAGCGTCAGGCTTCGGCCTTGCTCACCGGTGCATCATCGCCAAATCCCCACATCCGTTCAAGGTTGTAGAAATGGCGTACTTCGGGGCGGAAGAGATGGACGACAACATCGCCCGTATCCACCAGCACCCAGTCAGCGGCAGGCAGGCCTTCAACACGCGGCGAATCATAGCCCGCCTTTTTGACCCGTTCTGCCATTTTGGCGGCCATGGATGCGACCTGACGGGTCGAGCGCCCGGAGGCGACCACCATATAGTCCGCAATGCTCGACTTGCCGATCAATTCGATCGAAACAATGTCCTGCGCCTGATCTTCATCGAGGCTTTCGAGGACGAGAGCGTGAAGGCTGCCCGGTTCACCCTTGATGGGTTCCTGTTTGGGCATGTCGCCGTGAGGCGTCTGATTTTCTGATATGTCAGCCATGGTGAAAGGTTGCGATGGATTCCGGGCAGACGAGGTCTGTTTGGACAGTGTCTGCATTGAATTCATCGTAGCGTTTCCAGCTCCTGCATTTGTACGGGCGATTTTTTAGTAAAGGCAGAATCATACGCCCTTTGCCGATTCGGCCGATTTGGTGGTGGGGTCATGAATGAGCGAGCGCGTCAGATCATCCCTGGGTAGCACGCCGGAAAAGCGGTCAGCCCAGCGTGGATCAGCTTGGCGTATCACGGTCGCCGAGAGCGGATCAGGATCAAAACGCAATTCTGTCAGCGCCGGTGCGCTCCATTCATCCCGGTTTTTCAAACTGCTTGCGGGCAACCGGAAATGCCGCAACCATGCCATCGCGGGGCTCGCGATGGCAGCCCTTCCATAGCCCGGACGCGCAATCACCGCAATCGGCATTTCCGCAGCGATCCCGCGCCAGTCCCGCCAAAGGTGAAACTGAGCCAGATTATCGCTCCCCATCAGCCAGACAAAGCGATGCCCCGGATAGCGCTGCTTGAGCGCCCGCAGCGTGTCCACCGTATAGGGAGAGCCCAGTTCACGCTCTATCGCGCTCACCTTGATCGGCGCGCGCCGGGCCATCTGTTGGGCGGCTTTCACCCGTACAGAAAGGGGCGCCATCCCCTTTTTGGGCTTCAACGGATTGCCGGGGGACACCAGCCACCACACTTCATCCAGCGAAAGCGCACGCATGGCATCAAGCGTAATCCGCCGATGCGCGCGATGCGCTGGATTGAAGCTTCCGCCCAAAAGGCCAATCAGAGGGCCTTTGACAGGCCGCTTAGTCTGGCCCCTTACATGATTCATTTGGGAGGTTCGTCCCCGGCAACACCGCCTTTGCGATAGGCACCTTGCCGTTCAAGCATCCAGCCGGGATAGGTGCTGGCAGGTGGCGCGGCAGCGTCCAGCCGTTTCATATCTTCGTCGTTCAATTCCAGATCAGCCGCGCCGATATTATCGGTGAGCTGCTCCGGCTTCTTAGCGCCCAGAATCACGCTGGTGACGGCGGGTTTTGCCATGAGCCATGCCAAAGCGACCTGCGGAATGCTCACCCCTTTTTCGGCAGCGATTTCTCGCATCACATCCACCGCATCATAGGCTGATTCTTTATTGATCGGAGGAAAGTCGAATTCCACCCTTCGACCCTCAGCTTCGCCATCGCGTGTATATTTTCCGGATAGGAAACCGCCGGCCAGCGGGCTCCAGACCATCAGGCCCAGCCCTTCGCTTTCCAGCATCGGCACGATCTCCTGCTCAAGATCACGGCCTGCCAGCGAATAATAGGCCTGTAGCGAAGCAAAACGCTCCAGCCCCTTACGCTCCGAAATGCCCAGAGCCTTGGTAATCTGCCATGCGGCCCAGTTGGACACGCCAATATAACGCGCCTTGCCCGAACGCACGATATCATCCAGCGCGCGCAGGGTTTCATCCATGGGGGTAGCCGGGTCCCAGCCGTGAATCTGATAGAGGTCAACATGGTCGACACCGAGTCGTTCAAGACTGGCATCAATCTGATTCATCAAATGATAACGCGATGTGCCGCGATCATTCACGCCTTCGCCCATTGGCCCCATGGCCTTGGTAGCAAGGACATAATCATGCCGGGGGATACCGAGGTCACGCAATGCCTGCCCGGTGATTTTTTCAGATAATCCGGCGGAATAGACGTTAGCCGTGTCGATGAAATTGATTCCCGCATCCAGCGCGGTTTTGACAAGTTGGGTCGAATCGGGCTGATCGAGCGCGCCGATCTTGGTCCAGATCCCCTCCCCGCCAAAGGTCATAGTGCCAAAGCAGAGTTCGGAAACGAACAGCCCGGTGCGGCCGAATTGATTATATTTCATCGTCTGGTCTCCTGCCCCCAATTGAAAACGGGCAGGAATTTCCATTCCTGCCCGCTGAATATTGTGTTTGCTTTGGCTAAGCTCAAGGCCGGGTCTGGCCTTCTCCACGCACCTGCCATTTATACGTGGTCAGCCCTTCCAGAGCGACTGGCCCACGGGCATGAATACGCCCGGTGGCGATACCGATTTCTGCGCCCAGACCAAATTCACCGCCATCAGCAAATTGGGAAGAAGCGTTGCGCATCACAATGGCGCTATCCACTTCGGTGAGGAAGCGTTCAGCGGCATCATCATCAGCCGTCACAATGGCATCGGTGTGGCCCGATGAATGGCGTGCGATATGTTCAAGCGCAGCTTCCATTCCATCGACAATGGCAACCGAAACCACCGCTTCGAGATATTCCGTATCCCAATCATTGGCACCCGCCATACCGATCCGCTTGTCCAGCGAACGGGCACGCGAATCACCGCGCACTTCGCAACCCGCATCCAGCAATGCCGCCACGACCTTTTCACCGGCAGGGAATTTGGCATCGATCAGCAATGTTTCCATCGCACCGCATACGCCGGTCCGGCGCATCTTGGCGTTGAGCGCAATCGCGCGCGCCATGTCCAGATCAGCCTTATCGTGAATATAGGTGTGGTTGATGCCATCAAGATGGGCCAGCACGGGCACGCGCGCATCATTCTGCACGCGGGCCACCAGCCCCTTGCCGCCGCGTGGCACGATCATGTCGATCAGGCCGGAGGCTTTCAACATCGCGCCAACAGCAGCACGGTCCTGCGTCGGCATCAATTGCACCGCCGCTTCGGGCACGCCCTTGGAGGACAGGCCCTTCACCATGGCCGCGTGAATCGCACGGTTGGAATGCACCGCTTCACTGCCGCCGCGCAGGATCGTGGCATTGCCTGAACGCACGCAAAGTGATGCCGCGTCAGCAGTCACATTGGGGCGGCTTTCATAGATGATGCCAATCACGCCAATGGGAATACGAATGCGCTGGAGCTTGAGGCCGGTTGGCGCAGTGCTCTGATCAATCACCTGACCCACCGGATCGGCGAGGCCGGCAACGGATTCCACTGCGCTGGCAATGCCTTCAAGCCGGTCTTCATCCAGCTTCAGGCGATCCAGCATGGCGCTGCTGAGGCCATTGGATTCACCAGCGGCAATATCCTTGCGATTTTCTTCAAGAATTTTTGGAGCCTCGGCGCGCAGGGCCGCGGCAGCGGCGCGCAGAGCGTCAGCCTTTTCGGCGTCGCTCATCCGGGCAAGCACCCGCTGCGCGCTACGCGCATCGCGGGCCAGATCATGCACAAGATCTGTGCAATCGTCGGAGATTTCGGGTTGTGTAGCCATGTTGTATTCCTAGCACCGGCAGAGCGGTTTGTCATTGTATCGCTGATTTACTTAACCAGTGGGAGGCATGAGATTTGGTTCCCGAAAATGTCGACAAACTGAATGCGTATACCGATATTAATGCACGGTTCATCGCTTCAGCGAACCGGTTCACCCCCTTATCGCTGATCCGCTCTGGCGGCAAAAGGTCTATCTGATAGCATTTCCGGCGGACGGAAATAGGGATTCGGGGGTATCGAAGACCGCTTATGAATGCTGGCAGGCTATGGGATCGCCTGCGGAGCTGTTTTCCTGATCGGGAGCTGTTTATGCGTTCCCGAGGGCAGGTCCGCTTTATTACTTTAACCTCACGCGTGCAAATGGCCGCAGTGGGCGCTGTTGCTGCTCTGCTGCTGGCTTGGATCATTTCCATTTCGGTGATGGCCTTCAACCAATACCGCGCGCAGCATGATATCGTCGCGCTGGCAGAACGCGAAACCGAAGTGGCCACAGCGGAAAAGAGCGTCGCCACCTATCGCGATGACCTTCACAATCTGGCCGATGATCTGGAGCGGCGGCAGGTCTTCCTCGAAGAGATGGTTGATATGCTGCCCGATGATTTGCGCAAGGAAGCCGCGCAAACGCCCGCCGCAACGGCCACACCTGCTTCCGACCAGACATTGCTGGAAACAGCGAATAAGGTGAGCGCAGCGATTCCGGAAGCGGCCTCTTTCGCGCAACTGGACCGGCGCCAGATCGCTTTTGTCGATCACCTCACCCGCATCGTTGATCAGCGCAACAGGCAGGCCGAAGCTGCCATGCGTGCCCTGGGTCTCAACCCCAAGATCATGGCCGCCGCCACCCGCTCCGCCAAAGGGCGAATGGCACAAGGCGGTCCGCTTGAAAGCCTCTCCACCAGCAGCGATGGCTCGGTTGACCCCCGGTTTGAAAGGCTCGGCCTCGGCCTTGCTCGGCTAGCCATCTATGAACAGGCACTGGCAGGCATTCCGCAAGTAATGCCCGTAACCAATGTCTCGATTTCATCAGGCTTTGGCTATCGCCATGATCCCTTCACCCGCGGAGGGGCGATGCACAAGGGCATCGATTTTCGTGGAGCGATCGGCACGCCCATTCACGCCGCCGCGCGCGGTGTGGTGAGCTTTGTCGGCCGACGATCAGGCTATGGCAAAGTCGTGGAAATCAACCATGGCAATGGCTTGATGACCCGCTATGCCCATATGTCTGCCTGGAAAGCCAAGGCTGGCCAGAAGGTGAAGGCAGGCGATATCATCGGCGCGATGGGCAGCACAGGCCGTTCCACCGGCTCGCATCTCCATTTTGAAGTGCGCATCAACAATCGTGCGGTCAACCCGCGCCCCTTTCTGGAGTCCGCCCCGCATGTTCTCGAAGAAATCCGCACCAAGCAACCCACTGCTTCCCACATCGCGGAATAATCCGGCCATGCCACGAAGCGGATCAACATTCTCGGTCATCGGCGCTGATGTGGTGATCACCGGCGATCTGAATGCCAGTGCTGAAATTCATCTGGACGGCCAGATCAAGGGCGATCTTGCCTGCGCCGCGCTGGTGCAGGGCGAAAGCGGGGTGATAGAGGGGTCTGTCACCGCAGAAAGCGCCCGGCTTTCCGGCCGGATCACCGGCTCCATCACTGCCAGCCAAGTGGTGATTTTGCAGAGCGCGGTGGTCGAAGGGGATGTATTCTACGACGCATTGACGATTGAAGAAGGCGCCAAGGTGGATGGCCGTTTCGCCCAGAAGGGCGCCCAAAAGAACGAAAGTGAGCAGAAATCTGCAGAACTTCCGAATTTGACGCTGGCCAACTCCAATTAATCAATCACCTGCCGCTATCTGCACATGAAAAAGCCGGCCTCTTGCGGGGCCGGCTTGTCAATATTCACTCATGAGATGAAGGAAGACTATTCCTTGGTATCCCCTGCTTCAGCAGCACGCTTGGCCTGAAGCCAGGCTGCGGCTTCTGCTTCCTGAGCAGCTTCTGCTGCGGCGCGAACCTGATCCTGGCGCTCTGCACGCAATTCATCGATCAGCTTCTGGCGTTCATCCACACCTTCCGCCACAGGAGCTGCATCTTCCGCTTCCGTCGCGCCGCTTTTCTTGGCAGCCTTGGCGACAGCCGCATCGAGTTCACGCTGCGAACACAGGCCCAGAGTCACAGGGTCTTTCGCCTGAATGTTCTGAATGTTCCAATGTTCGCGATCACGAATAGCCGCAATGGTTGTGCGGGTCGTGCCGATCAACTTGGAAATCTGCGCATCCGACATTTCCGGATGGTTGCGCAAAATCCATGCGATACCGTCGGGCTTATCCTGACGCTTGGAAACCGGTGTGTAGCGTGCACCCTTGGTGCGCCCCACTTCAACCGGGGCCTTCTGCATTTTGAGACGATATTCGGGGTCATTCTGACCGCGTTCAATCTCTTCATGCGTCAGTTCGCCCGAATGGACGGGGTCACGGCCAGTGTATTTGGCGCTCGCCAAATCATCCGCCATCGCCTGGACTTCAAGAATATGCAAACCGCAGAAATCCGCGATCTGATTAAATCTGAGCGCGGTGTTATCGACCAGCCAGGAAGCGGTCGCGTGCGGCATCAGGGGGGTGGGCTGGGCCACGGTAATCTCCGATGTCTCGGCTCCCTGTCAAGGAGCGTAAAATATAAGGGCCGCCCCTTTTCGGAGCGGCCTTTCCCCTATCATTTAGGCTATTGCCTGCTTTTCGGCAAGATAAAGCGGCATAGACACGCCGATTCAGTAATTTTCGTTAGTTACAGTGCTCTTTTCCGGCTCAGGCGCAGGACAATTTGGGCATGAATTGCGAAAAACTCGAAGCCTGATGTTCTGGCTCCAAAGCCGCAAGAAACTGATCCGTGCTCGCCTCCCAACTAAAACTTTGGCCATGGGCCAGACAGTCTTCGCGGTCGAGGCATACCGCTTTGGCAATAGCCTGCTCCAGCTGTTCTTCCATCGCACCACTGGCCGGGCTCAACACGTCCAGCGGGCCGGGTACAGGGTAAGCAGCAACAGGCGTGCCACAGGCCAGCGCTTCGATCATCACCAGGCCAAAAGTATCTGTCCGGCTTGGGAAGACAAAGACATCTGCACCCGCATAACAGGACGCCAAAGCGGCCCCCTGCTGTTTGCCCAGAAACAGCGCATTGGGAAAAGCTTGTCGCAATCGGGGCAATGCTGGCCCATCGCCCACCACCACCTTGGTTCCCGGATGGCTATTAGCGAGAAAGGCTTCAATGTTTTTTTCAACAGAGACTCGCCCGACATAAAGCTGAATCGGACGCGGAAGTTCAAAAAAGAGATCGGGCGGCGTCACATCAGGGCGAAAAGTGGCCAGATCAACCCCACGGCTCCAATTGCGCAACCGCGTCAGCCCATGCTCGTGCAATTGTTGGCGAATGGTCTCTGTCGCCACCATGATCCCTGAAGACGGGCGGTGAAACCAACGGATAAATGGCCAGAACACCGCAGCCGGCAAACCAGTACGCCGGGCAAGATAATCAGGAAATTGCGTATGATAGGCGGTGGTGAAGGGCTTCGTATTCTTGATGCAATATCGCCTTGCAGCAAGACCCAGTGGCCCTTCCGTGGCGATATGCACCGCATCCGGGGCGAAATCATCCAGTCGCTTGGCCATACCGCGCTGCCCCACCAGAGACAGGCGAATCTCCGGATAGGTTGGGCATGGGAAAGACCGAAATTGGTCGGGTGAGATAATCCGCACATCATGGCCGCGCTGGCGCAGTGCCTCCGTCACGGTCTGTAAGGTGCGGACAACGCCATTAACCTGCGGTGCCCAGGCATCGGTGATGAGCGCGATTTTCATGCGGCGAACGATTCGGGCAGATCTTCGGTTTCGGCTTCTGCTGCTTCTGCATCTCGCTTGGCCACCTCATCTGCCCAATGGAGGATCTCCATCCGCCCATCGAAATGCTCAACCAAGGCATTACAACCTTCCACCCAATCCCCGTCATTATAATATTCGATGCCGTCGAAATTACGGATTTCAGCGGTGTGAATATGGCCGCAAACCACACCATCGACGCCGCGTTCTCCCGCTGCGCGCGCCACGATCTCTTCATATTGGGAAATAAATTCAACCGCATTCTTGACCTTGTGCTTGGCCATTTTGCTGAGCGACCAATAAGGCAACCCAAGTTTGCGGCGCACCGCATTCACCCAGCGGTTAAGACCCATTGTCATGGTGTAAAGCGCATCGCCGACAAAGGCGAGCCAGCGATGGGCCAGCATGATCGCATCAAATTCATCACCATGCAGCACCATCAAACGGCGGCCATCGGCGGTAGTGTGAAAGGCTGCGCGGCGAATCTCCACTCCGCCAAAGCTGAGCCCGGTGAACTGGCGGAACATCTCGTCATGATTGCCGGGAATATACACGATCCGCGTTCCCCGCTTGGCGCGCTTCAGGATACGCCACACAATATCATTGTGAGCAGCGGGCCAGTAGAACTTCTTCTTCAACCGCCAGCCGTCAATAATATCGCCTACCAGATACATGGTTTCAGAATCGACGCTATCGAGGAAGTCGATCAGCAATTCGGCATTGCAGCCCTTGGTGCCTAAATGCACATCACTAATCCAGATGGTGCGAAACTTTCGTCTGCCTTCCAGTGATGGCTCAGGCTTGGCAGGTTCCTGCACCGCCAATTGTGGAAAGGCGGCAATGGTCGTGCCTTGGTGTTTCGTCAGTCCGTCGAATTCGTCAAACATGGTGAAGCCCCAGTTTACCCAGCTCGGCGAATTTTCTCTAGCAAACCTTTGTTACAGAAGATGAACATTTCCGCGACATTTCAAAGACTATGTGGCAAAAATATAAATGATTAATTCATATTATTTTTAAAATGAATAGATCATTTACTTTATATGCTCATATTCATTCCGGGTTTGAATATATCCCGCAAAGCCATTGCTATTGGCTTATGCAGCCAGCATGTCCGAATGATCGCTCTCAGCCATTTGTTGCAAGCTCAGCTCCAACACATCATCAGCCACCAGCATCATGCCAGGGTCAGTTTGGGAATGATCTTCGGCCCATTCGCCTGTGGGGACAGAGGCCGCAAGCGCTGCAATCGTA
Source organism: Altericroceibacterium indicum (assembly GCF_009828105.1). Lineage (GTDB taxonomy): Bacteria > Pseudomonadota > Alphaproteobacteria > Sphingomonadales > Sphingomonadaceae > Altericroceibacterium > Altericroceibacterium indicum. The sequence continues at coordinate 488,595 of NZ_WTYQ01000003.1, read as the reverse complement.
TCAGGATCATCCTCAAAGATGTTCAAGTCCACGGCACCTGCATCAACAAGCGAAGTGAGCGCTATTGAATCCTCTGTAAAATCATCAGCATTAGCGGGGGTTGAAGGCATGTTGCTTGGGTCCGCAACATTGGTAACATTCACAGTCAGATCGAGTGTGGAATCCTCGACACCATCACTGACCGTAATAGTCACCTGATAAGCGTTCGAACCATCGGCCGCACCGGGCGTTTCATAATCTGGCGCTGACTGGAAGTTCAGTTCGCCCGTAGCAGAATCTATAGTGAACTTCCCTGAATCTGCACCACCAGTGATAGAATAGGTCAGATCCTTACCTTCCGGATCTTCCGCTGAGATGGTAACAACTGAAGTCTGTTCCTCTGCCGCATCCACACTGGCTGCGGTGCTAATAACCGGCGCTTCATCCACATCCGTGACGGTGATGGTCACATCCTGCGTCGTGGTATGGGTTCCATCATCGGCAGAAACGGTAATCTGATAGGTTTTTCCGGGATCGCTTTCATAGTCGGGAGCCGTTTTGAAGGTCACTTCACCTGTGGTTTGATTGATCAGAAACTTCGAAGCGTCTGTCCCGGAAAGGCTGTAGGTAATATTATCGTCTTCCCGATCTTCAGTAACCGCCTGATAGGCCAAAGTCTGATTTTCCTCCACGCTAACCGCATCGCTGCTGGTAAATTCCGGCGCATCATTGGCATTCTTGACGACAATACTGACCGATTTGGAGGCGCTTTTGGTGCCATCGCTCGCCGTGACTTTGACGATATAAATACCGTCTTCATTGCCATCATTGGGCGCTTCGTAGTCAGGCTTTTCCTTGAAGGTCACTTCACCTGTGGAAGCATTCACGTTGAAGAGCGCCGCGTCTGTCCCGGAGATGGAATAGGTCAGCGTGTCCTTGTCCGCATCCGTGGCTGAAATCTGGTAGGCTTTCAGTTGATTTTCATCGACTGTGACGATGCTTTCCCCAGCTAAAACGGGAGAACGATTAGCTGTATTTCCACCATCACCATCGCCCTTTCCATCGCCGCCATTCCCATCTCCGTCGGACCCGGATTTTGAATCCTTGTCACTTGATGCAGCAACGGCAGCAGCAACCCCTGCCCCCACTGCGCCAACACCCAGCACCACAGTGCCAAACGGCAAGCCCGTGGTTGCCCCGGCCACAAGGCCATTCAACGCCATCGCTCCTTGCGAGATGTAAATCTCTCCATTGGCGATGTAGAACTGACTGGGGGGTATATTGATCGTAAATCCGTTGGACATGGTGATCTGCAAAGACCCATCCGCCAGGACATTGGACGTTTCAGCGCCTTGAATATCGCCAATCGCCACAGCCTCCCCGCCGGTTTGGGCATGAGCGTCGGCCATGAATCCCATCGCCAACAGTCCCAAGAGTGAAGAGGCTCCCTTACGGACGTGTTGCTGTAGCTTAGACATACGATTTCCCAATCTGACGGTAAGTGTTGCCGATACACTCCCGCAGACAGTCTTAAGCAGCAATTAGGTGTTAAAGCCTATTCAGTTCAAAGAGATATTCATGATCCATATTAAACCATGATTTTTCAACTGAAACACAAGGATTTTTTACGCTTCTTACTTCTAGCACATAATCCTTATGCTCCGAAATGGAGGTTATTACGGGTAGTCGCTTAGTGGTCTGGTTAAATATGCTGTGTTCATTCGGTCGCACACCTCGCGTTTGGGGGGAAGCGACGCAGAAGGAACAAACATGGCACAAGCAGCGGCAGCGGGATCAGCCTCCCTTTGGACAAAACTACCCGGAACGCGGGGGCCTTTAAGCCCCTATTTCATGGCAACAGCCGGATTCACTGTGATCGTGAATCTGACGTTGCTCGTCTCACCCCTGTATATGCTGCAGGTCTATGATCGGGTCCTGACTTCCGGTTCGATGGAGACTTTGATCCTCATCACGATCCTCGCGATCGGCCTTCTGATTGTTTATGGCGTTGCAGAAGCTGCCCGCCGCCGCGCGGTAGCGCTGGCCTCCACCAAGTTACAGTCGCTCTATGACGAAGAAGAATTCGCCAATGGATTGCAAACGCTCAAACAAGGGCAGTTGGCGGGGGATCAGACGGACCTTTCGACCATGCAGACTTTCCTCACGCACGGAATGATTCTGCCTTTTTTCGATCTGCCCTTCACGCCCTTTTTCATCGGTGTGATGTTTTTGATTCATCCCATTCTGGGTTTTCTGGCGCTGGGCGGGGCGGTTCTGTTGCTGGTGATCGCCTTCAGTAGTGAAAAGTTCACGCGGGACAGGGTGGAAGAAGCGCAAAAGGCAGAAAATTCCGCTCGCCTTTATGCTGCCGGGCTTGAGCGGCAACGCTCTGCCATCATTGCCATGGGGATGATTGGTCCGGCCTTTCATGCATGGAAGCAGCGCAAGGATGCAGCCGATTCACGCGCTCTTGGCAATGCGAGCGAAAATGCAGCCTACAGTTCCACCACGCGCGGTTTGCGCATGGTTCTGCAAAGCGCTGCATTGGGAATCGGGGCGGTTCTCGTGATCAAGCAACAGGCCAGCCCCGGCACCATCGTTGCAGGCTCCATCCTTCTTGGGCGGGCACTGGCCCCGATCGATCAATCTGTGGGAATGTGGCGCCAGATCGTGAACGCCCGCACATCATGGAGGAAACTGGGCAAGAAACTACTGAGCGAAAAGCAAAAGCAGAGCTTCACCGCACTTCCTCGGCCTGACCCTATTCTGGAAGCCAAAAATCTTGAAATCAGCGTTCCCGGCGGGGACAAGCCGCTTGTCCCCAAATTCGGCATATCCTTTGAGGAAAGCAACCTAACCGCTCTGGTCGGAGGTATTGGGTCAGGCAAAACCACCTTCCTGCAAACACTTGCAGGTGCATGGCCAGCGCTTTCCGGCACTGTTCATCTGGGCGGACGCGATGTGCACCGCTGGCCGTCAGCCGATCGCGGGCGCTATATCGGATATGTGCCGCAGGATGCTGAACTGCTGTCCGGTACGATCGCCCAAAACATTGCCCGCTTTGGCGAGGCGGATGCAAATGATGTCATCAATGCCGCGCGGGTATCAGGTGCGCACCGCACGATCATGAGTATGCCGGACGGCTATGACACGCGCGTTGGCCCTGGAGGTAACCATGTCAGCGCCGGCCAGAAGCAGCTCATCAGTCTGGCACGGGCATTCTTTGGGTCCCCTGCTTTGCTTTTACTGGACGAGCCTTCCGCCAATCTTGATCGACATCTGCACCAAGTGCTGTTCACGGCACTCAACGAAATGCGCCAGCGGGGGACCATTATCGTGCTGGCCACCCATGATCCGCGCCTGATCGAACAATGTGATCGGGTAATTCTCATGTCCCCGCAGCGTGTCGCTGCTGCCAGGCCAGAAGATTATCTGGCCGCGCCCATCGCCGAACCGGTTTCCACTTCACCCTCTCCATTCGCAAAGCGAGCTGACTGATGTCTATCATACGCCAAGACCCCTGGCTGCGCCGCGCAGCTCTTTTCTGTGGAGTCATTTTTGGAGGTTTTCTCCTCTGGGCAACACTCGCACCATTAGCCGAAGGCGTCACCGCCTATGGCAAGGTGGCAGCGGATATGGACCGGCAAATTGTGCAGCATCTTGAAGGCGGCATTGTCGATGAAATTCTGGTGCGCGAAGGGGATACGGTTAAAGCCGGACAACAGTTGATTGTACTGCGCGATGTTTCCGCCATGTCCGGACGGACTCAAGTCGCCATTGATTATGCCGATATTCGGGCCACCATTGCCCGTCTGGCAGCCCTATCCGCACACGAGAGCGCGCTCGATCTCTCCAATTTTGACTTCGGGAAAATCGAAGATGAAACCAAGATGGAAATCATGCGCCGCCAGCAAGATCTCTTCGCTCAGCAAAAACGGAAACTGGCCGCCGATGTCAGCGTGCTGTCCGCCCGCCGTGACGGGATGGAAGAGCAGGTTGAAAACAGCGAAACAGAAATCGCCAGCAATCGTCGGGCTTTGGACATTATTCAGCGCGATCTGGCTGAAAAACGCGGGCTTTTGAAAGAAAAACTGATCGCTTCAGCAGAAGTCACCGCATTGGAACGCGATGAGGCCGCGCTTTCAGCTGAACTTGGCCGTCTCAACACTGCCAAGGCCGCTGGCAAGGCTGAGGTTGAAGAACTTACCCAGCAGATTGCGCAAATCGAAGCTGACTTTGCTGAGGAAGTCGCCAGAGACATGGTCGATGCACGCAGCAAACGCTCGGAATTTGCGCAGAAACTGCTGGCGATGGAAGATGTGGTGGACCGCTCCGTCATCACCGCTCCGGTTTCCGGAACAATCCTCAACCTAACCATGAATACCACCGGAGGGGTCGTTCGTGCGGGTGAACCCATCATGGAGATCATTCCCAACCATGATGCTCTGATCGCAACAGTGCAGGTGCGGCCATCCGATATTGAGAATGTTTACAGCGGCCTTTCTGTCCGCACCCGCCTTTCAGGTCTGGCTAGCTGGCGCACACCAAGCCTCCAAGGTCAGGTCTCACAGGTCAGCGCTGATTTGAAAACCAGCCAGTCCGGGGACTACAGCTATTATGAAGCGCGTATTCGGATGAATGCCGATGAATTGAAGCGTGTGGGTGCAGAAGTCATTCCCGGTATGCCCATCGAAGCCTTCATACAGTCAGGCCATACACGCACATTGCTTGATTATCTGTTCGAACCGCTCAACTCCACCATGCGGAGGGCAGCTCAATCATGAGAAGCCTTTCTGCTCATATACTCGCAGGGGTTGCACTGATCGCAACCGCCCTTTCGGCGGCACAGGCTCAGATGATTGCCCCCTTACCGATTCCACCAGCCGGTACCAACACGCAACCCCAGCCCGTCACGATACCGATACAGGACTTCGTCGGGCCGCCAGTGATGGGTAGTGTAGCGGCTGAATCGACAGATTCCATACAATGCCTTGCCTTTCCCACAACGCTACAACTCGCCATGAGCCATAGTCCGGAACGCAATCTGGCACTGGCAGAACGCCAGATTGCCAAAGCCCGAATGAAACAGGAACAGGGCACTGGCCTTCCCAGCCTTGCAGCCTATGCGCGTGCGGCTGATGGTGACACAGGGCTGGTTGATGGGAGAACCAACACCCAAACCGGCTTGATTGCATCACAACGTCTGTTCGACTTTGGTCAGGGCCACTTCCGGATGAAAGCAGCACGGGAAAAATCGCGTGCTGCGCTGTTCAGCATTATAGACGCCACCACTCAGGCCCGCGTAAATGCAGGAGAAAGCTATCTGGATATTCTAGAAGGTCGGGAAAGGCTGGCTGCGGCCAAGCGCCGCCAATCCCGCTTCATGGAATTGTCTGACGGGGTGGATCGGCGGCTTGAAGCAGGCCTCATCACCAAGGCCACGGCCAGCAGTATACTTGCAGAAGCGGCATCTGCTGCTGCCCAGAAGGTCGAGGTTGAACTGGCGCTAGAGACAGCGGAAATTGAAATCAGTCTACTGACGGGCAGCCGGCAATTACCCTGTGATGATTCAAGCCATGTGGCCCAGACTCTGGACATTCCACCCATTGTGATGGGTACCTCGTTCGATTCTCTCAATGCGGCGCTTGCTGTGCCGGAAGTCAAAGCAGCTATTGCCATGCGTGAAGCCGCGCTGGCTGATCTGGAAACCTCCCGCCGGGTACAACGCCCCGTGATCAGCATCGAAGGCGTAGGAGCCTATCAGTATGATCAATTGATGAAACGCTGGGATCTGGCAAAAAAAGTTGGGATCGATGTGCAGATGCCGCTTTTTTCAGGCGGAAGCTACGGCGGGGAACGCGATGAAGCCCGCGCCCGGGCCGCCTCTTCTGCGGGTGAAATTCAGCGCCTCACCCGTAATTACCGCCGCCAGCTTGAACAGGGCATTCAGCGGATTCATTCTTTTGGCGAAGTGGCCACAGCACGCGAAGCCGCAGTGGCCGCCCAACGCGCCGAAGTGACCGCCGTACGTGAACAGTTTGAACGCGGGCTTCGGCCCTATCAGGATTACGAAAGAGCCGAAGCCGACCTTGCCCAATCAGAAACGACGAGCATTTCCGCCCGTTACGCTGCCTTGCGCGAAAGATTGCAAGTGCTTGCGCTGCTTGGCCTGTTGCCTTCAGGCAACCCATGAAACCGGGAGTGATCAGTCTCCAATTTCGAGGACAATCTTCCCGATATGTTGGCCTGCTTCCATCCGTTCGTGCGCCTTGATCACATCGCTCAGCGGGAAGCTCTTATCCATCACCGGGCGCAATTGGCCACTTTCGACAAAGGGCCATGCGTTCCGGCTGATTTCCTGAGCCAACAGGGTTTTGAACGTATCCGAACGGGCACGCAGGGTCGATCCGGTAATGGTCAAACGCCGCACCATGACCTGCGCCATATTGATGGTGGCCTTGGCTCCGCCAAGCACAGCGATCGTCACCAGCCGCCCGTCACTCGCCAGACATTGCAGGCTGCGCGGTGTATATTCGCCCGCCACCATATCGAGGACAATCTGTAAGCCCTTACCCTTGGTGATTTCCTTCACCGCCTCGACAAAATCAACCTTGCGGTAATTGATCGCATGATCGGCCCCGATAGACCGGGCTGCATCACATTTCGCATCACTGCCGCAAGTGACGATGACCTTGAGGCCATATAATTTGGCCAGCATGGTTGCCATAGTGCCAATGCCGCTGGTGCCACCGTGAATCAGCAGAGTTTCCCCTTCGGTAGCCCAGGCCCGTTCAAACACATTGTGCCAAACCGTAAAAATGGTTTCAGGCAAGGCGGCGGCTTCTGCGGATGAAAGACCCTTGGGAATCGGAAGGCAGTGGCCGGATTGGGTTACGCAATATTGCGCATAACCGCCACCGGGTGTGAGTGCGCAGACCTTCTGGCCAATCATCGCATCGTCCACCGCTTCCCCAACAGCAACCACCTCACCGGACACTTCAAGCCCCAGTATCGGTGATGCCCCCTCAGGTGGCGGGTAATTGCCCTGCCGTTGTATCACATCTGGCCGATTGACCCCGGCATAAGCGACTTTGATCAGTACTTCACCGGCAGAGGGCTGAGGGATAGACACTTGCGTTGGATAAAGAACATCTGCCGCACCGGGCTCATCAAATCCGATTGCGGTCATCATGCCTGATATCATGTCTTGCCTTCCTGCCTGAACGCCATCCGCTAACATCAGCGGAAATACAATTCTAAGCATCGACCCCATTGACAGCAAGGCGAGAGAGCTCGATGCTCGGCAAATGGATGAAGACGATCTCCCCCGGTTGCGCGGAGATGCCGCGAGCAAGCTCTCAAACGAGAGCCTGGACAGCTATTCACAAGATGAGCTGACGGCGCGCATCCGCATACTCGAAAAAGAGATTGAACGGGTGAAAGCGCATCATGCCAAGGCTGATGCCCATCGCGCAGCGGCTGAAAGGCTTTTCAGCCCGAGAGAAACAGATTGATCGGGCGGCCGCCCCTTACTCCCCTCTCGCAATTGCGCGGCAGCGCACCATATAGATTATATGAAATAGTCCTTGCTGCGCCGTTACACTTCCATTCACTCTCGCCCTTTCATCCTCAGCAGACAACACAATCGTTCTCGGATCGCATCCTTTCGCCATTGGACATCTGATATGCCTAGCTTCGCGCAAAATCTTGAAAAGACACTCCACGCAGCATTGCAGAATGCCAGCGACCGCTCGCATGAATATGCAACGCTCGAACATCTTCTGCTAGCACTGGTGAGCGATGCGGATGCCAGCGAAGTAATGACGGCCTGCGGCGTCGATCTGGAAGAGCTGGGCGGGGTCGTGAAGCAATATCTCGATCAGGAATATCAATCCCTGAAAACCGAAGATGGTGCAGATCCACAACCCACGGCTGGTTTCCAACGCGTCATTCAGCGCGCCATCCTACATGTACAGTCTTCCGGCAAAGACACTGTCACGGGCGGAAATGTTCTGGTGGCGCTGTTTTCTGAACGTGATTCCTATGCGGTCTATTTCCTGCAACAGCAGGATATGAGCCGGTTGGATGCGGTGAGTTTTATCAGCCATGGCATCGGCAAAGGTGGCCGCCAGCTCGAAAATCGTTCGCCCGAAGGCGCCGGGGAATCCAGCGCAAAGGCCGAAGAAAAGCCCGAAAAGAACAAAAAGGATTCAGCGCTCGATCAATTTTGCGTGGATCTGAACGCCAAGGCCAAGGCAGGCAAGGTTGATCCGCTGATCGGGCGTGGCCCGGAAGTGGACCGGACAATTCAAATCCTCTGCCGTCGTTCCAAGAATAACCCACTTTACGTTGGTGACCCGGGTGTTGGCAAAACCGCCATCGCAGAAGGTTTAGCCCGCAAGATCGTCGAAGGCGAAGTGCCTGAAGTTCTTCAGGATGCGGTGATCTATTCGCTCGACATGGGCGCGCTTCTGGCTGGCACACGCTATCGCGGTGATTTCGAAGAACGGTTGAAGCAGGTTGTATCGGAACTTGAAAAAATGCCCGATGCTGTCCTGTTCATTGATGAGATTCACACTGTTATCGGGGCTGGTGCAACCAGTGGTGGGGCAATGGATGCCTCCAACCTGCTAAAACCTGCGCTGTCCGGCGGTTCCATTCGCTGCATCGGTTCAACCACTTACAAGGAATTTCGCAATCACTTCGAGAAGGACCGCGCCTTGCTGCGCCGGTTCCAGAAGATTGATGTGAATGAACCAACCGTCGAAGATACGATCAAGATCCTCAAAGGCCTACGTTCCGCTTTCGAAGAACATCACAAGGTCAAATATACGCCTGATGCGATCAAAACGGCGGTGGAACTCTCTTCCCGCTACATCAATGATCGCAAATTGCCCGATAAGGCAATTGACGTGATCGACGAAGTGGGGGCGATGCAAATGCTGGTGCCGCCGAGCCGCCGCCGTAAAACGATCACCGCGCGCGAGATTGAAAAGGTCATCGCAACGATGGCGCGTATCCCGGCCAAATCGGTCAGCAAGGATGACAAGAAGGCGCTGGAAAATCTCAGTCGCGATCTGAAGCGCGTGGTTTACGGGCAGGATAAGGCGATTGAGGTGCTGTCCACCGCCATGAAGCTCAGCCGAGCAGGGCTTCGCGATGCGGATAAGCCGATTGGCTCCTTCCTGTTCTCCGGCCCCACCGGCGTCGGCAAGACCGAAGTCGCGCGGCAATTGGCCAGCATTATGGGCATTCCGCTCCAGCGTTTTGATATGTCCGAATATATGGAAAGGCATTCAGTATCCCGTCTGATCGGCGCGCCTCCGGGCTATGTCGGTTATGATCAAGGTGGCCTGCTCACCGATGCGATTGATCAGCAGCCCCATTGCGTGTTGCTGCTTGATGAAATCGAAAAGGCACATCCTGACCTGTTCAACATTTTGTTGCAGGTGATGGATAATGGCCGGCTGACCGATCACCACGGCAAAACGGTCGATTTCCGCAATGTCGTGCTGGTGATGACCACCAATGCTGGCGCAGCGGATATGGCTCGCCAGGGGATCGGCTTTGGCGATGTGTCGAAGGAAGACGCGAGCGACGAAGCCGTGAAGCGGATGTTCACGCCGGAATTCCGCAACCGCCTCGATGCGATTGTGCCATTCGGCTATCTCGGTCAGGACACGATCAGCCGCGTAGTGGACAAGTTCATCCTGCAGCTCGAATTGCAGCTTGCAGAGCAGAACGTGCATATCCAATTCGACGGCGATGCCCGCAAATGGCTCGGCAAGCGTGGGTATGACCGGCTTTACGGTGCCCGCCCGATGAGCCGCCTGATGCAGGAAAAGGTCAAGCAACCGCTCGCGGAAGAGCTGCTGTTTGGTAAGCTGGCAAGCGGCGGCGAAGTCCATGTCAGTGTAAAGGAGGACAAGCTCGCCTTCGAACTGACACCGGCCCCGCCCAAGGTCAGCAAGCCGCGCAAACGCAAGAAACCAGCGGCCAAGACAACATCTGAAGCGAGCAAGGATGATGCGAAGGGTGAAGAAAGTCAGGACTAACCCTTCATCGTTTCGATGCTGCAAATGATGAAATCCAAGCCCTCCAGAGCCATATGCTTTGGAGGGCTTATTTTATGGCAACATTGCCACCCACCCCGTTTCCTCTCCGCCTAAAAACCCCTAAGCCCCGTATATTGGATAATTTCAGGGGCCACTTCATCATGCGTAATCTCGTCGAAACTGCTGGCTTGAGCCTGGGCCTTTTGGGCCTGACGCTCACAACCCCGGTCTATGCCACTGATGAACAGGTCCCCCTGGCGAAACGTACGGAAGAAAGCGGCGTGGCGCTTGATAGCGTACAACAAGCGATGGAACTTCCCCACCTCGCACTATCGCTCTCAGTCGATCCGGCGAGTGAAAGCATCGCAGGCATTGCGCGCTACACCGTCAAGGCAACCCAGCCGCTTAAAGTGGTGGAATTCGACCTCGATCCGCGCTTTGCGATCAACCAAATTGCAGTGAACGGGCAGCCAATTTCTGGCCGAAACTGGCGTAATGACGATGGCTTACTGCGCATCACCTTACCCCAACAGCTTGCAGCCGGCAGCAGTACGATCGTCTCCATCTCCTATGACGGAAAACCCCGCGTGGCCCCTAAGGCACCGTGGGATGGTGGCTTTGTGTGGGCCAAAACCAAAAACGGGACACCATGGATCGCAACTGCTGTCCAGACCAATGGCTGCGATCTGTTCTGGCCCTGTATCGACCATCCAACCAAGCGTGTGGAATGGCTGGATCTCGCCGTTTCTGTACCCAAACCGCTGGTGGTTGCCTCCAATGGCACCTTGCAGGAAGTGACCGAAAAAGACGGTTGGAGCACCTATCGCTGGCAGGCGCATTGGCCGCAAGGTTATGGTGTTTCACTGCAAATAGGGCCTTATGAGCTGGCACAGGAAACCTACCATAGCCGCTTTGGGAACGCATATCCGATCAAATTCTGGTATCTTCCGGGCGATAAAAAGGGCGCAAAAATGCTCATCGGGCAGATGCGGGATTTCCTTGATTTCTTCGAATCCACCATCGGCCCCTATCCCTTTTCGGATGAGAAAGTCGGCCTTGCCGAGACCCCTCATCTGGGCATGGAACACCAGACGATCAACGCTTACGGCAATGGCTTCAAGCTCTCGCCCGAAGGCTACGACTGGCTGATGCAGCATGAATTCAGCCATGAATGGTTCGCCAATCAGCTAACCGATGAGACCATTGCCGATATGTGGCTGCATGAGGGGTATGGGACCTATATGCAGCCGCTTTATCTGCGCTGGAAGAATGGCGAAACGGCCTATCGCGTGGCCTTGTGGGATTTGCGTAAGAAGATCGTCAGCAAGGTTCCTCTGGCCCCGAAAACCCCCGTTTCCAGCGCTTATTACAACGATGATAAGGCCGGTTGGGGCGGCGATATTTACTATAAGGGCGCGTGGATTCTCCACACGCTACGTGAATATATTGGCGATGAGGCCTTCTTTGCCGGTACCACCAGGCTGGTCTATGGCCGAAGCGATCCCAAGCCCGGCAATTTCCACTGGCGAGTGGCCAATACGGATGATTTCGAGCAGGTGATGGAAGAGGCGTCAGGCCAGGATCTTGGCTGGTTTGTGGACGCCTATTTCCGCCAGGCTGCCTTGCCGGAACTGGTCAGCCAGCGTGATGGCAACATATTGAAATTAAAATGGAAAAGCGGATCGAAAGAGCCCTTTATCCTGCCGGTAGAGGTGCAGGTCGGGGGCCGGATCAGCACCGTCGAAATGGCCGGTGGCACAGGCCAGATCGACCTCGAATCACCCGATGCGCATGTCGTCATCGACCCCAATACCAAGCTTTTGCGCTATGATCCGGCGATTGCCGCGTGGCAAAAACAACAGGCAGCTGAAAAGGACACAAAGGCAGCTGAAAAGAACTGAACCGCACCACAAGTGCTCAAACTGCGGCCATAAAGCGAGGGGGCGGAACCCCAACCCCTCGCCATCCATTCCATGCTTCATGAGCGCGCCCTTTTCATGGATCCGGCCCGAACCGCATGGCATCCATGTTGTCCCCGCCGACTGCTGGATTGACCCCTCCCGAGCAGTGGATCGGGCGCTGGTGACGCATGGTCATGCCGACCATGCGCGCGGCGGGCATGGCGCCACTATCGCCACGCCTGAAACGCTGGCCATCATGAAGCTGCGCTACAATACGGATGAGGGTACGCAAGCCGTCCATTATGGCGAGACGATTACACTGCTGGGCAATGTCAGCGCCACCTATATCCCCGCTGGCCATGTGTTGGGCTCAGCGCAGATTCTGCTCGAACATGCGGGCGAGCGGGTGGTGGTGACCGGCGATTACAAACGCCGCACTGATCCCACTTGCCCACCCTTTGAAGTCACGCCTTGCGATATTTTCATCACCGAAGCCACCTTCGGCCTGCCGCTTTTCACCCACCCCCCGATTGAGGAGGAAATGGCCAAGCTGCTGGCCCGCCTCGCCGCCCATCCGGATTCCTGCGTGTTGGTGGGGGCCTATGCGCTGGGCAAGGCGCAGCGGGTGATCGCCGAACTGCGCCGCGCAGGCCATCATGAACCGATCTATCTCCACGGCGCGATGGAGAAGATGTGCCGCCTCTATGAAGAATTTGGCGTGGACCTTGGCCCCCTTCGCCTCGTGTCCGACCACACCAAGGATGACATGCGCGGCCATATCGTCATCTGCCCACCCTCTGCGCTGAATGACCGCTGGAGCCGCCGCCTGCCCGATCCGATCACAGCCATGGCCTCTGGCTGGATGCGCGTTCGCCAGCGGGCGCGGCAACGCAATGTCGAACTGCCGCTGATCATCTCCGACCATGCCGATTGGAATGAACTGACCCGCACCATCGAAGAGGTAAACCCCGCGGAAAGCTGGATTACCCATGGCCGGGAAGAAGCTCTGCTGCGCTGGTGCCAGCTTCACCAACGCCGCGCCCGTGCACTGGCGCTGGTGGGTTACGAGGATGAGGATGACTGACCTGATGCGCTGCCCACCCTCTCGTCATTCCCGCGCAGGCGGGAATCCAGCGTTCCCGGCAATGCCGTATCTGGATTCCCACCTTCGTGGGAATGACGAAGCTGGTGATTTTTACCTACGCGGGAATGACAAGCGTGGGTTGTCTGAGGCACCCCGCTGATGGAGCAATTCGCCGCCCTTCTCGATGCGCTGGTTTACACATCCTCCCGCAATGCCAAGCTCGCGCTTATCGCGGACTATCTGCACCAAACCCCCGACCCTGACCGTGGCTGGGCGCTTGCGGCCCTCACCGATGGGCTTGATTTCAAAGCGGTCAAAGCCAGCACCATTCGCAATCTAATGAAAGAGCGGGTGGACCCGGTGCTCTGGTCTCTCAGCCGCGATTTCGTGGGTGACACGGCGGAAACCGCTAGCTTGCTGTGGCCGAATCCCATCGGCGAAACGCTCCCCCCGCCATCCGTGTCCGAAACGGTGGACATGCTGCAAGCGATGAACCGCACCAGCGTCATCACCGAACTGCCCCGCTTGCTCGACCGGCTCGATGTGTCCGGCCGCTACGCCCTTATCAAACTTGCCACCGGAGCCATGCGGATCGGAATTTCGGCAAGGCTTGGCAAAGTGGCTTTTGCGCAAGGGTTTGGCGTCTCGGTCGATGATGTGGAGGAATATTGGCACGGGATTGCCCCACCCTATACCGAACTGTTCGACTGGGCCGCCCATGGCAAAGCGCCGCCCGATACAGAGAATATGCCGCTGTTCCGGCCGTTCATGCTGGCCCATCCGCTGGAGGATGGCACAGTCGATCTTGCCGATTATGTCGCCGAATGGAAGTGGGACGGGATTCGCGTGCAGCTTGTTCACGCAGGCGGTGAAACCCGGCTCTATTCGCGGTCGGGTGACGATATTACCGCCACTTTCCCCGAAATGGCCGAAGCGCTGACGATTCCCGCCGTGCTCGATGGCGAATTGCTGGTGCAGGGCCAGCATCAGGGCGGAGAGACAGGCGGCGCAGCCAGTTTCAACGCGCTGCAACAGCGTTTGGGGCGCAAAACAGTCAGCAAGAAAATGCTGAGCGAATTTCCGGCCTTTGTGCGGCTCTATGATGCGCTGGGTCTGGAGGGGGAGGATTTGCGCAAGCTTCCATGGGAACAGCGGCGGCAAAGGCTGGAGGCCTTTCTGCCCCGCCTGCCTGCCACCCGCTTTGACCTGTCACAGATTGTGGAGGCGCGCGATTTTGCCCATCTGGCACAAATCCGCGAAGGCACCCGCGCCGATGCGATTGAAGGGCTGATGCTCAAACGCCGCGATTCCCCCTATGTTGCGGGGCGCAAAACCGGCCTGTGGTATAAGTGGAAACGCGATCCGCTGCTGATTGATTGCGTGCTGATGTATGCCCAGCGCGGCAGCGGCAAACGCTCCAGCTTCTATTCGGACTATACATTCGGTTGCTGGGATGGCGACCCGGACAAGGGCGCAGAGCTGCTTCCGGTGGGCAAGGCCTATTCAGGCTTCACCGATACCGAGCTAAAATGGCTCGACAAATATGTCCGCCAGCACACCATCAACCGCTTCGGCCCGGTGCGCGAGACCGACAAGAGCCTCACCTTCGAAGTCGCCTTTGATTCCGTTCACCTGAGCAAACGCCACAAGTCCGGCCTCGCCATGCGCTTCCCCCGCATCCACCGCATCCGCAAAGACAAACCCGTCCATGAAGCGGACCGGATTGATACTTTAAGAGCGATGGTTCGGGATTGAGGGTTTTAGTTATCGCGGCTTTGAACCCATGACAGCAAGTGCCACCAATTAGTAATACTCTTGCAAGCAGGCATTACTGTCTAGGGTCGCAACAGCTAAATTGATACCAAGATTCTGTGCCCTACCCTTAAACGCAAATGGTAATATTGACTCTTCCCGAGCAGAAAACTGTTCTTTAAATTACCCGCTCGAGATGGAGGAAAAAAGTGGCAGTCAAGAAAGTTCATCTCCTCTTAAAAACTCGCGTTCCAGAATTTATGTTTAACCCTGGACGAAAAGACGGGATTGTCCTTCCGGCCAGTAAGGCTAGAAGCAGGATAACTATTAAGCCTGTTAGTCCGGAAAAAGATGAGCACGGTCATCACTTGGGCATAAATGCTAGAGTAGCCAGATATTTTTCAGCGACTTCTGAGCAGTTCTCGTACGTACAGAACTTCATACACCGTCGCTTGAAACCTTATGGCGAAAGCGGTTTGGCGTTTCCCTTGGAGCACAAGGACGTGACCGTAGTAGATGGCGATGGAAATATTCAGAAAGGTATGACTTTCTGGTACGACTGGCTACCTGCCGATATCCGGCAGATTTTAGAACAGCAAGAATCCGAGATGTGGCATGAACTATTCCGCTTCTTGCGATTGCTACGATGGCACCAGAACGAGCCTTTTCCGCTCCCTAAGCAGGACGATCACAGTCTCTATTGGCGAACAGCGTCCTCAGGGCATTATGACTTACTACCTCCACGTTCATCCTCTTTTTCCGGCCCGACACTTGGGGGCATAAAGTGGGAGACCGACGATCAAGCTGAAATGCGCGCGCTGTGGCGTTCCAAGACGGCGGAAGAACCTCTCGCTCATGAACTGCGATCAGAAGCTGAGCTAATAAAAGTCACCTCGCCGCGCAGCGCTTTGTTGATGGCAGCAAGTGCTCTTGAGGTGGGTGTGAAAGGCCATATCAGTCGGGTCGCACCAGTCGTAGAGTGGCTGGCGTTCAATGTCCCTTCGCCTCCGGTTCATAAAGTGCTGCGAGATTACCTTCCAGATATCCATGCCTCTAATGCCAGGAAGTTAGATTGGGAAAAAGTGAAAAAACTATTTAATAGTTGTCAGATCGTGGGTGAAGACAGAAATAAGCTGGCACATGCGGGTTATACTCCGGATCAGGAAGTAATAGATAGGCACTTAATTACAGTCTCAGACGTTCTCTATGTGCTTGACTATTTAGAGGGGCATGACTGGGTGACTGAGCATGTAAGTGACAGTACTCGAAATAAGCTGGGCTGGCGATCGGCGCGCAACCCACGAGGATTTGTTTTAATGAAGAGCGGTCCTTCTGCTTGAATTGGTCTCGTATGGCAGATGCGGTAGTGCCACATGTTCGCAATCAGTCAATTTTGCGCGTGTTGTGAATGGAAAAGCTGTAGATCCGCCTCTGTAGTCCCGCAGCGTCCGATGAGGTGATGTGCAAAATAGCAGCTATCCCGAGGTGTCTTTACGGCCCAATACACCTTATCCAAAAATACCATCAACTTCACCGCCCCCAATCCCCGATTGAGCCTCCTGCCTTAGCGGAGTAGAGCTACACCCATGCAACGTCTTTCCCCTTCGCAGCGGCGTCTGGCTATTGGGCTGGCGGGGTTGGCTGGCTTTGTGGATGGGGTGGGGTTTCTCTCTGCCAATGGCTATTTCGTCTCCTTCATGTCGGGCAATACCACGCGGTTGGCGGTGGATTTGGTGACGGACACGCATATGGCCCGCATTCCGGCCTTGCTGATTGGCGGCTTTGTGCTCGGCGTGCTGGCGGGCGGTGTGGTGGCGCTGAAAAGCGGGATGCAGCAAACACGCAATGTGCTGATCCTTGTCACCGCATTGCTGCTTGGCGGGGCGCTGGCCTATGCGTTTGGCTCGGTGGTGCTGTCGGTCGGCTGCATGGTGCTGGCCATGGGAGCGCTCAACAACAGTTTCCAGCGCGATGGCGGCAGCCCTTTCGGCCTGACCTATATGACCGGGGCGCTGGTCCGTTTCGGGCAGGGGCTGGCCTATTGGCTCTGCGGCAAGGATGTGCCCGGTTTCGGTGGGTTGCTGGCGCTCTGGTTCGGCCTGTCGAGCGGCGCTGTGGCCGGGGCGCTGGCTTACGGCCAGTTTGGCGGGTGGGCCGTGGCGCTGGCCGGCGCTCTTTCCTGCATCGCCGTGCTCGCCACGATCTACATTGGCCCCGACCCAACTATCCATCACGATGGTGAATAGGGCGGATACCAGCCGGATCTGCCCCTTACTGAATCTGCACCATCTTCTCACGCGATGTATCCCCCCGCAGCAGCGTAATCCGCGAAGGGGCCGTGCCCAGCGCTTTGGCCAGCATGGCAATCACCGCGCCATTCGCCTCCCCATCCTTGGGCTTGGCGCGGGTTTTCAGGGCGATTCCCTGCTTGGCAATGGTGATACTCTCGCTGCGGGCACCCGGAGTCACCCGCACGGCCAGCCGCCCTTCCCTATCGCATTGGGCAAGAATATCCGCTGCGGGCGGGAAATCAGGCTTCGGTTTCGCCACGAAGCGCCGCCTTGTGCCGCTGGGCCAGTTCCACATAACGCAGGCTCTGGAACGCCACCTTGGTCGCCTGTTCTTCTGACAAGGCACGCATGAATTTTGCCGGGCGGCCAGCCCAGATTTCACGTTCCGGAATCACCTTGCCGGGGGACAGCAACGCCCCTGCGGCCAGCATCGCATGGCGGCCAATCCGCGCGCCATCCATCGCAATCGCCCCCATACCAAGGAAGGCGTGGTCTTCCAACACGCAACCATGGGCGGTGGCCATATGGCCGACCACGCAATCATCGCCGATAATAG
The DNA here is from genome assembly GCF_009828105.1 of Altericroceibacterium indicum. GTDB lineage: Bacteria > Pseudomonadota > Alphaproteobacteria > Sphingomonadales > Sphingomonadaceae > Altericroceibacterium > Altericroceibacterium indicum. Next base: position 470,977 of record NZ_WTYQ01000003.1, on the reverse strand, counting down.
TGGGATTGCCCTCTGTATCCGGGCGCGGGCCTTCGACGTGAATCACGCTGCCATCCTGCACATTGCTGCGCGCGCCGATCACGATTTTGTGAATATCGCCCCGCAGCACGCAATTATACCAGATGGAAGCTTCCGGCCCGATGGTGACATCACCAATGATCCGCGCACCGGGCGCGATAAAGGCGCTTTCGTGGATTTGCGGGGTCTTGCCTTCAAAGGGCAGGATCAGCGCGCCGAAGTGCTGAGTCATGCCGCGCCCTGCCCCTGTTCCCATGCTTCACGAGTGATGGAATAGGCGATGATCGTGCCATGCGCGCCGAAATCATCGCTGGGAAAATCGAGATCTTCACGCCGCACCATGCCCAGCCGCTTCATCAGGCCCCAACTGCCCGTGTTACCTTCCACCGTGAGGGCGATCATATGCGGCGCGCCAAATTGCTCAAACCCCGCCTTCATCGCAGCTTGTGCTGCTTCACGGGCATAACCCTTGCCCCAGCTATCTTTACGGAAACGCCAGCCGATTTCCATATCGCCCTGCGGCCCGCCCGGCTGATTGGCGCGCTTTAACCCGCAAAAGCCGAGGATTTCGCCGGACAGATGCCCGCCATCACCTTTCCGCTCCACCACCCAGAAGGTGAAACCGTGATCGCTGGCAAAGCCTTCCAGCCGTTCGCGCACGGAATCGCAGGTCATGCGGGTGTTGTCTTTGCCCAGCACCCCGCCCAGCCAGCGCATCACGGCGGGCGTATTGGTGTGTCGGAAGAACGGCTCCCAATCCTCTTCGCGCCAGTCGCGCAGGATCAGGCGTTCTGTTTCAAGGTAAAATTCAGCCATGGAGCAATCTCGCAGCAAGCGGGGCGTGATAGGTGAGAATACCGGAACAGCCCGCGCGCTTGAAGGCCATCAAGGTTTCCATCACCAGCGCTTCACGGTCCCCGGCGCCTGCCGCAGCAGCAGCTTCGATCATCGCATATTCGCCGCTCACCTGATACGCGAACACCGGCACTTCGAAGCGCTGTTTCACGCGGGTGATGATGTCGAGATAGGGCAGCCCCGGCTTCACCATCACGCTGTCCGCCCCTTCGGAAAGGTCCAGCGCCACTTCGCGCAACGCCTCTTCCACATTGGCCGGGTCCATCTGGTAATTCTTCTTATCACCCTTCAGCAGCCCACGTGATCCCACCGCATCGCGGAATGGGCCATAAAAGGCCGAAGCATATTTGGCGGCATAGGACATGATCTGAACATTGTGATGCCCTTCTGCCTCCAAAGCATCGCGGATCGCACCAATCCGGCCATCCATCATATCAGACGGGGCAATGATGTCTGCACCGGCCAGCGCCTGATTAAGGCTCTGCTTGACCAGCACTTCCACCGTCGCATCGTTCATCACATAGCCGTCATTATCCATCAGCCCATCCTGGCCGTGAACAGTATAGGGGTCGAGCGCGACATCGGTAAGGATGCCGATCTGATCGCCACAAGAATCGCGGATCGCCCGGATGGCGCGACACATCAAATTATCAGGGTTGAGCGCTTCGGCCCCGTCATCACTGCGCCGTTCTGCCTGTGTATTGGGGAACAGGGCAAGACAGGGAATGCCCAGATCCACCGCTTCACGTGCACGGGCAGCGATCCCATCGAGAGACCAGCGCGAGACGCCGGGCAGTGAGGCAATCGGTTCTTCCACCCCATCCCCTTCGGTCACAAATAGCGGCCAGATGAGATTATCGGGGGTGAGCGTATTTTCACGGTGCATCGCCCGGCTCCAGGCGGTGGCACGGGAACGGCGAAGGCGGGTTGCGGGATAGCTCTGAGTCATACCCCTTCAGTGCATCATGCAAGGCCCCGCTTCAATCAGGCGGAATGCCTCAATCGATTTTTTTCGGCTGTTCCACCCGGTCAATCTCGCGTTCCGGCCCGCCTTGCATGGTTGTATCAGGTGGCAGGCTAGCCAGCGCAGCCCCTGCCGGAATACTCTGCAAATTGGCCAGTTCAGCGCGGAAAGCAGATAATTCGCTGCCTGCAAGCTGCGCACGGGTGACGAATTTCACCGAAGCAGGATTGATCGTCTGCCCGTTGCGATACATTTCATAATGGAGATGCGGCCCGGTGGAGAGACCCGTGGAACCGACATAGCCGATGACCTGACCCCGCTTTACGTAAGAGCCTGATCGCACGGCGATTTTGCTCATATGGGCATAGCCCGTGGCAAGGCCATTGCCATGGTTGAGCTTCACATAATTGCCATGCCCGCCATGACGCCCGGCATAGACCACTTTGCCATCGCTCGCCGCATAGATTGGCTGGCCATAGGTGGCCTTGAAATCCATGCCTGCGTGCATTCTTTTATAGCCAAGGATCGGATGGCGGCGCATTCCATAATTCGACGTGATCCGGCCCGGCACCGGAGCCATCAGGCCATTTTGCTGTGCCCCCACGCCAGAGGCTTCAAAAAAGCGATCATCCTTACCCCAGCGCATCATCTGTTTGACCGGCTTGCCGTTGCGGATCACCGATGCGTAAAGCAAATCGCCCGGCTCCACTTCACCTGTGGCGGCACGTTTGTAATCCAGCATCAGATCAAATTCGTCCGAGCTTTTGATATCGCGCTGCACGTTCAGTTCCGTGCCGAGCTGGCGCAAATATTGCTGAATCGCACGCGGCGGCGCACCGGCAGCGCGGGCGGAACGATAAAGGCTGGAGCCAACCGTGCCCCGGATTCTGAGCGGCGTATCATCCACCCGGATATGATGGGGGGCGAGCTGCAAGCGGCCATCACGCCGCTCCACCGCCAGTTTCAAGTCAAAGCGGGCGCGGAAGGAAAGCGAATCCACCGGGCGCGGTGCATCTTTGGCCGGGCGGCGGCCGAGCACGATATCAACCTGTGTTCCCGGTTCAATTTCAGAAAGCGGCATCGCCTTGTCGATCATATTGGCCAGATGCGCTGATTCTTCCCTGCCAATCCCTGCGCGCTGCAACATGCGGGCAAAACTATCGCCCCGAGCAAGCGTCGCCACAAATTCAAGGCTGGGGCGTTCGGGTGCATCATTCAGCGGAGAAACAAAGCGCGTCGCCCCCATATGGCGGCCACTGTCAGCACCCAGAGCCAGTGGCATAATCATCTGGCTACGAAATTCATCCCGCGCCCGTTCATCAATCCGCATGGCCGGTGCCGCTTCCACTGGGGCGAAATCCGGCCAGCACAGAAGCGCCAACACGCTCAACGCGATCAGCGTGCCCAATCCGCGCAGCCAGCGGGCTGATCCGATATCTTTGGCAAGATCCGGGGCGATATCCCATTTGGCGAAGCGCTGCGAAAAGCTCTGCCGCCATCTTGCGTAAGATTCCCTCCAGCCCGGATCATTCTGGCGGGTTTGAATCGTGTGCACATCTGTCCGGCGCAGGTGCAGAATCTGAGGCGCGTCATCATGCAGATCGCGACGAGGTTTCTCGGCGCCATTGCTTAGACTCTCATTCCCACCCTCATCCTTATCGGTGAGGTCACCATGTTCCAACACGATCCGCCCTCCGTCGGCGCTCCCTTTCAATGACCGATCTTGCGGTCATTATCGGCATTTCTGCCTGTCAGCTGTCCAAGGTTGCTGCTCTATTTCATGCCATGACATTCGCAGGAATAAAGTAAATTTGGCATGAATCGCGATCAATCCCCTCCATTTTGGGGCAAATTGGTCGAACCACCTTGCGGGACGGCGCCGAAATTGCCAAGTTCATCGGCATTGTGATGTCCCCAGCTTCCGATAGTCGGGTGCGCGCCGTTCTGGGGCCCACCAATACCGGCAAGACCCATCTCGCGATTGAGCGGATGTGCGCCCATTCCAGCGGTGCCATCGGCTTTCCGCTGCGGCTGCTGGCGCGTGAAGTCTATGACAAGGTTTGCGCCATCAAGGGGGACAAGCAAGTCGCCCTGATTACTGGCGAAGAACGGATAGAGCCGCCGGGTGCGCGTTATCTTCTGTGCACCGCTGAAGCCATGCCGCGTGATGGCGGTGGCCGCGCTTTTGTCGCCATTGATGAAGTGCAGCTTGCCGCTGACCGTGAACGTGGTCATATTTTCACCGACCGTTTGCTGAATGCGCGCGGCCGCGATGAAACGATGTTTCTCGGCTCTGCCACAGTAGAGCCGCTGGTGCGGGCGCTGGTTCCGGGTGTGGAAGTGAGCGATCGGCCGCGCTTTTCCACCCTTACCCATCTGGGGTCTCGCAAATTATCGCGCCTGCCGCCGCGCTCTGCCATTGTCGCCTTCTCGGTGGAGCAGGTTTACGTCATGGCCGAAATGCTCCGCCGGTTTCGCGGCGGGGCCGCAGTGGTGATGGGCGCGCTCAGCCCGGAAACCCGCAATCGCCAGGTCGAAATGTTCCAATCGGGCGAAGTGGATTACATCGTCGCCACCGATGCTATCGGCATGGGGCTGAACCTTGATGTGAATCACGTGGCCTTTGCCAGCCTGTCCAAGTTCGACGGGGTGCGCCTGCGCCGCCTTCACCCGGCCGAAATGGCACAGATTGCCGGGCGTGCCGGGCGTCATCAGCGGGATGGCACATTCGGCACTTTGGCGGGTGCGAAGGGCTCTGACGGGGCGGAATTTACCGAAGACGAAGTTTACGCCATTGAAGAACACCGCTTTGCACCGCTGACCAGATTGTTCTGGCGCGAGGCAGAACCGCGCTTTCACTCACTCGCAACATTGATTGCGGATCTGGAAGAAAAGCCCGACCACCCGCAACTCGCACCCGCACCACAGGCAATTGATCTGGCAGTGCTGAAACAATTGGCAGAATTTCCTGAAATTGCCGCTTCGGTCAGAAAACCCGGCATGGTCCGACGCTTCTGGGAAGTGTGCCAATTGCCTGATTTCCGCCAGCAAGGGGCAGAAACCCATTCCCGTTTTGTCACAAGATTATGGCAGGATTTACGGGGCGGATATCTGGGGGCAGACTTTGTTGCTGCAAGAATTGCTGAGCTTGACCGTGTTCAGGGGGACATTCACACGCTACAGGGCCGGATCGCGGCCATTCGGAGCTGGGCGTATATTTGCCAGCGCCCCGATTGGGTTCTGGCCCGCGATGAGATGGCGGCCCGCGCCAGAGCTGTGGAAGCGCGTCTGTCTGATACGCTGCACGGAAGATTAAAGGAGCGTTTCGTCAATCGGCGAACTGCTATATTGATGAAAACCATGGGTAAGGATTCAGGATTGATGCGCGTTGCGCTGACCGACGAAAATATCGTGACAGTGGAAGATGAGCCGATCGGCCATCTTGAAGGCTTCCGCTTCGTGGTTGATGCCTCGGCTAATCATGAGGACCGGCGGCTGATGCTCGCTGCGGCGGAAAAGCACTTGCCGCAATTGCTGGCAGACAAAGCCACTATGCTGATTCACAAGGATCTGGGTTCACTCACGATCGAGAAGGGCAAAATCTGGCGAGACGGCCAGGTGGTGGCTGTGCTGGAGCCGGGTAAGACCGCTTCTCGCCCGCGTCTCGTTCTGGCGAATGAACTGAACGCGCTGGATATGGCGCATAAGGCCCGGTTGCAGGAAGCGCTGGAAGTATGGCTGGAAGGCCAGCTTGCCCCACTTGCCCCTTTGCGCAAGATCGAAGAGGCAGCGGCTGATCCCAATGCGGGTTCCGAAGTGCGCGCACTGCTGCTGATTCTGGCTGACAAGGCCGGTACGATTCACCGCGAAGCCGCTGGATTGGCACAGATCCCCAAGGAAAAGCGCCCTTTCATGCGCAAGCTTGGGGTGAATATCGGTTCGCTCGATGTCTATGTGCCGTTGCTGCTGAAGCCTGCCCCGCGCCGTTTGCTGCGGGCAATTGGCGTAGACCGCCGCCCTGTCCGTGAAGCAATGGAAGCCGTTATCCCGGGAGGCAAGCAGGCGCCTGCTGGCTATCGCCGTGCCGGTGCACAGGCGATCCGGGTCGATATGGCTGAAAAGCTGTTTCGTGCCGCCCATGAAAGCCGCGCCAAATCAGGGGCCAAATATTTCCGTGTGGATGTGGCTCTGCCAACATCCATGGGCCTGTTGCCGGAAAATTTCATCGGGCTGATGCGCGACGCTGGTTTCCGACCCGGTAAAACACCCGAGCTGGCAGAAGGAGCTTTTGGCCCCCCTGCCCCCACTTTGTGGAGCTGGCGTCCGGTCCGCAAGGATAAGGCACCGGTACGCAAATCAGCCCCGGTCAAGCCGAGGGAAGGCAATGCCTTTGCCGCTCTGGCGGATCTTGTCCGTTAATGCGGATTGATCGGTTGCTGTGTTTTCTGCGCCTCGCAAAATCGCGGGGCGCAGCGCAGCGCTGGATTTCAGAAGGCCATATCCGTTGCAATGGCCAGCGCGTGGTCCGGCTTGACCGGCCAATAGCCACAGGTGACATTCTGACCCTGCCTCTGCCAAAACGTGTGATGGTGCTGCGTTTGACAGCCCTTCCGGCGCGGCGCGGCTCCCCGGCAGAAGCACGTTCATGTTATGAGGAACTTGACGCTGGCGGATCAATCGCCATAGCAGGCACCGATTCACATTTTGAGACTGAGAAAGGGAAGAAGCAGCCATGACCTATGTCGTCACCGACGCCTGTATCCGCTGCAAATATACGGACTGCGTCGAGGTCTGTCCGGTGGATTGCTTCTATGAAGGCGAGAATATGCTCGTCATCAACCCGAGCGAATGCATCGATTGCGGCGTATGTGAGCCCGAATGCCCGGCAGAAGCCATCCTTCCGGATACCGAACCAGGCCTTGAAAAATGGCTTGAGATCAACACCAAATATTCAGCGGAATGGCCCAATATTACTGAGCGTAAAGATCCGCCCGCGGATGCCGATGAAATGAAGGATGAAGAGGGCAAGTTCGAAAAGTTCTTCTCCGAAGAGCCCGGCGAAGGCGACTGATTCTTCCCCTTTCGGCACAATTTAGCGAATAGAGAGTAGGTTGGTTGTGACAGATTATCTGACAACCAACCGCTCGCCGTGGAAGCGATTTGCTGCCGATATCAAATCCACCCTCATTGGATCTTTCAAAGCTGCCGGCAATGATAATGTCGGTATTGTCTCTGCTGGCGTTGCCTATTTCATCTTTCTGGCGATTGTTCCGCTGCTGGCCGCAGTGGTTCTGTCCTATGGCCTCATCGTCGATACGCAGACCGTATCTGAACATGTCCACGCTCTGGCCCAGATGATTCCCGGCCCCGGCACCCAGTTGATCGGTGGCCAGTTGGAAGCGGTGGTGCAAAGCTCTTCCGGCAAAAAGGGGATCGGCCTCGCCATTGCTCTGGCCATTGCCCTGTTTGGTGCACGCAAGGCCGCCAATAGCATTGTGGTGGCGCTTAACATTGCTTTCAATTGTGAGGAAAAGCGCAGCTTCCTGAAGTCCAATCTGCTGTCATTGGCGATTACCGCCTGCGGAATCATCGCGGCCGGTATTGGCGTGACAGCCACCACCATACTCACAGCGCTAAGCTCTATGGTGCCGGACATCTCCGGCTCATCTGCCGTAATCTCCAAGCTGGTGAGCTATGGTGTGTTGCTGCTGGGTGGCATCATCGGCGCATCTGCACTCTACCGATTCGGCCCGGCGGAAGATCGCACCGATGCACGCTGGTTTACGCCGGGTGCGTTATTTGCGGCACTGGGATGGATGATCCTCACCAATGGTTTTGGATATTACGTTGCGAATTTCGGAAATTACAACGCAACCTATGGATCACTGGGCGCTGTCATTGTCCTGCTGACCTGGCTTTATCTGTCCGCCTATGTGCTGCTTTTTGGAGCAGAGCTGGATGCGGCGCTGGAAAAACCTGATTATGGCGCTGCATAAAAGATAGGCAGTGTGAGCGCTATAACGTTGCAGGCTAGCAATTTTGTTACGGTTCTGCTATATAATGCGTCAACTGTCACCTTTATATCCCCCAGGTGACAGCCTGAACAGGAAGGCAGGCACCCTACCCACGCCCGAAGTGACAGGAAAGCAACCGGCGTTTGCCCGCGGGTTTTCGTGTCATTTCCGCTTGAGCGTGTGTCTGCCTGGCTAGGAAAGGAAAGTAAATGGCTGCCAATGCGCCCGCATTCGATGTCGGAGATTATGTCGTTTACCCAAAGCACGGCGTAGGTCGCGTGATGGAACTGCAGAGCGAAGAAATCGCTGGAATGCAGCTCGAACTTTACGTTTTGCGGTTTGAAAAAGAGCGTATGACCTTGCGCGTCCCCACCAATAAGGTGGAAGCGATCGGAATGCGCAAGCTCTCCAGCGACAAGACGCTGAAAGAAGCGATGCAGACCCTCAAGGGCAAACCCAAGGTCAAGCGCACCATGTGGTCGCGCCGCGCTCAGGAATATGAAGCGAAGATCAATTCCGGCGATCTGGTATCCATCGCCGAAGTGACCCGCGATCTTTTCCGTCCGGACGATCAGCCTGAACAGAGCTATTCTGAACGGCAGATCTTCGAAGCCGCTTCAAGCCGTCTGGCCCGCGAATTGGCGGCGATGGAAGAAACTGATGAGCCTGCTGCACTGAAGAAAATTCTCGAAGTGCTGAACGAACATGCTCCGCAATATTATGAGAACACTGAAGACGCTTGAGCGTTTTGCAGGTCTTATGAAAAAGCCGCTCGAAAACGGGCGGCTTTTTTTTCTGCCAAATGCGCCTTTGCTTCGATCAAAGCGCTTGCTGATTTGGCAGAATGCACCGCAAAATAGCCCCATCTTTAAGGGGTTCTTATTATGCAATTGTCCAATCGAAACATTTTTCGTGCTCTGGCTCTGGGGGTGATAGGCGCAACCGCTCTGAGTGGCTGCACATTTATTAATCAGTCCAACGCGATGGAAGGGCAAACCTTGTCTGAGCTGGATCTTACCAGCCAATCATTTGACAAGGTCACTCTTGCCGGCCCGGACGTGCTTGAAATCACTTCTGGTACAACCCCCTCCCTCACGGCTGAGGGCGACGAACAGGCCAAAAAAGCCCTGCGCTTCCGCTTGGAAGACGGAACTTTGCTGATTGGCCGAAATGACAAGGATGGTGCCGGACGAAATGCAGCCCGCATTCATTTGACGATGCCGCCCCCGGCAGAGCTTGCTCTGAAAGGCTCAGGCGATATCACCACGCAAGAACTCGGCCAGACAGGGAAATTATCGATCGCTGGTTCAGGATCAATCAATGCCCAATCGGTTCAGGCGCAGTCACTGAACGCCTCGATTTCTGGCTCGGGTGATCTGCGCGCCAAAGGCAGTACGGATCAACTCAAAGTCAGCATAGCCGGGAGCGGCAACGTCTATATGTCCGAGCTGACCGCAAGCACAGCCAGCGTCAAGATCAGCGGCTCTGGTGATGTGGCGGTTCGCGCATTGGACCATGCCGATGTCTCAGTCGCAGGCTCCGGGGATGTTGATGTCTATGGAACCGCAGAATGCACCCAGAAAGTGAGTGGTTCAGGAACAGTGACTTGCGGTAAAAAGTGAAGCAGTCGGCGCGTTAAGCCGCGGCACGCTGGAGCCGATCATTGATAGCCGCGCCGATTCCGCTTTGGGGGATCGGCGCTACGGCAATCCGGGGATGCGGCGCAGCTGCGCCATCATGCAGGCATTGGTAAAGATTCGCCGCCGCTTCCGCGCAATCACCATTGGCAGACAGAGTGACATCGCCTGCTACCGTGCCAAATCCGATCATGAACTCATCCGCTTGTGGGCCAGTCACCTCAAGCCGCACGGGCTTTCCGGGGGCATAATGGCTGGCCAATTGCCCCGGTGCCTCAATCTTGCCCTTGTCCAGTGTAAGCGGCGCTTTGCCCAGAGTTGCGGTAATATCTTCTTCAGTGAGCGGTCCGGGGCGCAGAATCTGCCAGCCCTCAGGGCGCAGGGCGACAATGGTCGATTCCACACCCTTGGCGCACGGCCCACCATCAAGAATCGCATCCACCTTACCGCCCAGCGATTGCATGACATGAGTCGGCTTGCTGGGGCTGATACATCCGCTCCTATTGGCTGAAGGTGCAGCAAGCGGCAGACTCAGTTCGTTTAACAAGGCGCGCATGATAGGATGTGCGGGTATACGCACCGCAATGGTAGGCAAGCCCGCTGTGACCGCCGCCGCCACGCCCGAAGGCTGTTTTGCGGGCAGAATCAGCGTCATCGGACCGGGCCAGTAGGTCTCAGCCAATTTGAGCGCGCGGGCATCGAAAATCGCCAGATCCTGCGCCTGCTTCATCGTGGCGACATGGGAGATCAGCGGATTGAAATCAGGCCGGCCTTTGGCGCGATAGATATTGGCGACCGCCTCTGCCTGATCAGCCCTTGCAGCCAGCCCATAGACTGTCTCAGTCGGCACAGCGACCAGCTTTCCCGAACGCAGAAGCCGGGCAGCCTCAGCGATGCCCGTTTCATCGGGGGTGAGCATATGGGGTGGGTGCTTGCCGCTCATGGTGCTGCGCTATAATGCAGGCTTTGATGAAAGACCAATCTGAACTGCTCGAACGGATCGCAGACGCTCTGGAGCGTATGGCCCCACCACGCCATCGGCGCACGGACTGGCTTGGTTTCCCGGCCTATGTCTGGACCGAAAATGGTGCGCAAGGTGTCGCCAAGATGGATGCGCCCGAACTGGCTCTGCTGCAGGGCATTGACAGGCAGAAGGCCGCAGTTGTCGCCAATGTCACGCGATTGGCGCAAGGCAGTGCCGCGCATGATATGCTCTTGTGGGGGGCACGCGGGATGGGCAAATCCGCTCTGGTCCGTGCGGCGGTACTGAGTAGTCAGGCCCGTGATCAGGCGAGCATTGCACTGGTGCAGATTGGTACCGATGCGCTCCCTACCCTCTCCCAGCTCTTTACGGAACTGGCCAGGGTAGAGCGCAATTTCCTCGTCTTTATCGATGATCTGGGCTTTGGCTCTGAGGATACCGCAGGCCCCCGCCATCTGCGCAGTTGGCTGGAAGGCGGTGTACAGGCCCGGCCGGCAAATGTTCGCCTTGCGGTGACCTCTAACCGCCGCGCAATTGTCGAACGCCATTCCTCGGAACAGGATGACCCGCTCAACCCACGCGATGCGGTGGATGATAATCTTGCTCTGGCAGACCGTTTTGGCCTGTCGCTTGGCTTTCATGCCTGCACGCAGGATGATTTCCTGGCGATCATCAAGGGCTATGCCGAAGAGCTGGGCCTTGAATGGGATGAAGCCGAAGCGCTCAATTGGTCAAAGCGCCGTGGTGCCCGCTCAGGCCGGATCGCCCGCCACTTCATCACTGAATTGGCAGGGCGCGCCGGAAAACAATTCTAAGCCCGAAACCGGGGCGCTTAAAAGTTACCCGGCATCAGATCGGCAGGCGGATGGTTAAAGGCATCCGCCGGGTCACCATGAAGCTCACGCTGAGGCGGAAGTGACTGACTTTTGATTCGCTTGGGCGCAGGCGCAGGCTCCGCACCCGGCGCACTGACTCGCCAGATGATTCCCGCCGTGTCATCGCTGACCAGCAATGCGCCGGTCTTGTCCCAGGCCACCCATGTCGGACGGCCATGCGTTTCACCGTCGGCCGTAAGGAAGCTTTTCAGCACTGGCACTGGCTTACCAACCGGATTACCCCGTTCGTCAAACTGGACATAGACGACATCATATCCCGATGCTGGCTTGCGGTTCCACGAGCCATGCTGGGCAATAAAGGCACCGTGGGAGAATTTCTCCGGCATCCGGCTGCCCTCTTTGGTGAAGGCAAGGCCCAGCGCCGCTACATGCGGCCCAAGAGCAAATTCAGGACGGCGCGTGTAAGACACGAGGAAGTTCGGCATGGGTGCGGTGACACGCTCATCGATGATGTTGCCCCAATAGACCCACGGCCAGCCATATTGCGCCCCAACCGGCACATTGGTGAGATAATCCGGCACCAGATCGGAACCCAACATATCGCGTTCATTGACGGTCACCCAAAGCTCACCGCTCCAGGGATTCCAGTCCAGCCCATTGGGATTGCGCAGACCCGCCGCATATTCGCGGTGCGACCCATTTTCGAGATCAATCTCATCAATCACCGCGCGGCCCTTTTCAGCATCCATACCGTTTTCACCGATGTTGGACGCCGAACCTACCGCAACATAAAGCAGCTTTCCGTTCGGGCTCAGGCTGAGATTACGCATCCAGTGATTGCCGCCGCCCGGCAGATCCATGAGCTTTTTCGGATTGCCGGAGAGCTTCGTTTCACCAGGTGTATAATCGAAACTCAGCACTGCATTATGGTTGGCAACATACAGCTTGCCATTCGCGTAAGCGAGGCCTGAAGGGGACGCCAGACCATCACGCAGAGTGAAGCTTTTCTCGGCCTTGCCATCACCATCTTCATCGCGCAGCAGGATCAGCTTGTTGGGAGAAGGAACATCTGCCCCCGCTTCCCGGAAGAGCAGACTCATGATCCAGCCTTCCGGACCACCGGGAAGATCACGCGGTGGGGAATTGGTTTCAGCCACGATGACATCGCCATTGGGCAAGGTGTACATCGTCCGCGGATGTACCAGCCCCGTCGCAAAGCGATTCACCTCCAGCCCTTCTGCCGCAGCAGGAGTCATATCATCAGGCCAGCCAATGGGCTTGGCGATCTTGACGGTTGGGATGGTTTGCGCATCAGGTTTGGCCAGTTTGGGGTCATCACCCGTCACATCGGCCACTGAATATTGCGCTGGAACCCCACGTGTGAGCCACCAGCCCGCAGCCAGCAACACGAGGATGACGATGAGGACGCCCAAGGCGATCTTTTTCCAAATGCTCATATCTTCTATTTTAAGCTAGCCAATCGCTTGCGGCAATCAGAACGATCACTAAATCACCTGCCATGTACGATTTCTCCAGCGATCCGAACCAGCCCAAGGCTGAGCTTTACAGCGACCTGCTTTCAGCGGCCAAAGCCCTGACAGAGGGAGAGCCAGACACTATTGCCAATATGGCTAATATTGCGGCTTTAATGTACCAAATCGTTCCTAATCTCAACTGGGCTGGCTTTTACAGGATGGTTCAAGACGAATTGGTGCTTGGCCCATTTTGCGGCAAGCCAGCGTGTATCCGTATCCCTGTTGGGCGCGGCGTATGCGGCGCAGCGGTGGGAACCGGACAAAGCCAGCTTGTCCCCGATGTGCACGCCTTTCCTGGCCATATCGCCTGCGATGCAGAAAGCCGTGCTGAGTTGGTCGTTCCGATTATGCGGGATGGCAAGGTTATCGCCGTCATTGATCTTGATAGCCCCCTCCCCAACCGATTTGACCAAGAGGATCAAAAAGGGATCGAGGCTCTGGCAGAAATTCTCAGCGCGCGAGTCTGATAAGCAGATGCATTTTTGCGTATCATGCAAGCGGTAGTCATGATCGAAACAAAATGGTAAAGAAAAGGTTAACACCGGATCATTCCGGAGGAGACCTTCATGTTTGTGCGGTTCATCACTCTATCAGCATGTGCACTTGCAGGCATAGTCTGTGGGAGCTTCCCAGCTGATGCGCAGGATGGGTCGGGTGAGACTCATGGCCAATATTATGGCAGTTGGGAAGGCTCCTGGAACTCTGACGGTAATTATGACGGGGTCTGGTCCGGAACCTATTATCGCGCACAACCTGCTGACACAGACTCTGCTCAGGGTGAATCATCCTTCCGATATCCTGAGCCGGAACGTTCAGGCTGGATTTCTGAATGCAGCAGGCGATTTCTCGATGCCCGTTCGGTGACAGGAAGCGCACGTGAAAATTCGCCTGTTGCTACGCATGTTCGTAATCAATGCGAAGATTACCTGAGCAGCTATGAAGCCGCTTATTCGCAGCGATATGCAGCGCCTCGATCCGGTTTCCGTGATGAAGCTGCAAAAGCTGAAGCGGAACCTCTCCCTGACAGCCCGAAGATCCGTGCTCTGAAACGGCGCGATACGGCATATATATCAAGCCAGAATATCGCTTCCAGCGCCGTTACCTATTCGCAGTAATACTAACCATCTGAAGTTTTACTAATCAGATGTCTCCACCGCTGAGCCGCTGACAAATCAGATCGAGCTGATCAAGCGTGCGATATTTGATCGTCACTGTCCCGGATGTCGGATCTTCATCAGAACTGATTTTCACCGGCAGGCCGAGAAATTCCTCCAACTGGCTCTGCACAGCTAGAATATCTGCATCCTCAGCCTGACTGCGGGGCTCGCGGGCATGGCGTTTCGCGGCAACTTCACCACTCGCTTCTCGCACCTGTTTGCGAACCAGTTTTTCAACTTCCCTGACAGACAGTTTCTTTTCGATCGCACGTTGCGCCAGCTCTACCGCGTTCTCCTGACCAATGAGAGCGCGGGCGTGGCCCATATCCAACCGCCCCAGCTCAATATGGTTCAACACCTCATCAGGCAGAGCGAGCAATCGTTGGAGATTGGCGACATGGCTGCGGGATTTTTCGACCAAACGGCTAATCTCAGCCTGCGTCATGCTCTCTTGATCAGCAAGACGCTGATAGGCGCGTGCCTCTTCAACTGGACTGAGATCTTCGCGCTGGATGTTCTCGATCAGCGCCAGCGCCATCACTTCACGCTCTTCCAGATCACGAACAAGCGCCGGTATTTCATGTAATTGCGCTTTTTGCGCCGCCCGCCAGCGCCGTTCACCCGCCACAAGCTGGAAGCGACCATTACTCAAAGGCCGCACAATCACAGGCTGAATCACACCACGCTGCGCAATGGATGCTGCCAGCTCATCCAGCGCATCCTCATCAAAATGAGTCCGGGGCTGCTGCGGATGCGGTTCGATTAGTGCAACCGTCAGATTCATCAAACCGCGCTCTGGTGATGATTGAGGAGAAGCTTTGTTATTTCGGACAGAATCGCTGCGCAAAGGCGCTGTAGAATTGCCTTGATTGAGAGGTTCTTCACGGCGCACTTCGCCCAGCAATGCGCCGAGCCCCCTGCCCAATTTGCGCTTGTTGGGGGCTGCTGCTGGTTTGGCTGCAGTATCGTTCACGGCAGATTGCGATTTGCTGCTCATGCAGCTTTCCTTTTCTCAGGGGGAAGACGCCCGATCAATTCCTTGGCGAGTTCAATATAAGATCGGCTGCCCGCGCAGGCATGATCATAAACCAAGGCCGGAAGCCCATGGCTAGGTGCTTCGGAAAGTCGAACATTACGCGGAATTACTGAGTCAAACACCAGGCTACCGAGCACTTCACGCACATCTTCCGACACCTGATCAGTTAAGCGATTCCGGCGATCAAACATTGTCAAAACCACGCCTACAATGCCCAAATCAGGATTAAATCGCTGCTTCACCTGCTCAACTGTCTGAAGAAGCTGACTCAGCCCTTCCAGAGCAAAAAACTCACACTGCAGCGGAATCATCAAACGATCAGCCGCCGTCAGCGCATTGAGAGTCAGAAGGCCCAGAGAGGGTGGGCAGTCGATAAAGCAAATATCATACTCGCTGTTACCAGCCATGGATTCGCGAAGGCGTTCCGTGCGGGCATGAACCCCCACCAACTCCACTTCTGCCCCGCTCAGATCCACCGTTGCCGGCACCACATCAAGCCCAGGAACCGAAGATTTGACCGTGCAATCAGCCAGATCAGCCTGATCAACAAGCAAATCATAGCTTGAATATTCGCGCGCCGCTGGTTCGATCCCTACCCCCGTGGAGGCGTTTCCTTGCGGATCAAGATCAACCAGTAAGGTCTTCCAGCCCGCTGCAGCCATCGCTGTGGCGATATTAATCGCAGTGGTCGTTTTGCCGACCCCACCTTTCTGATTGGCGATGGCTATGGAAATCATGCTCTATGCCTCGGTTTATGGCGGTATTTACCGACAATAATGCCAGCATCCCGATCGGTGACTGACTGTTCCACGTGGAACATCGATTGTGCAGCTTTTTTCAGTTCAGACAATTCTTGCGCTGCAGAACGCCCTTTTGGCAAGACCCACGTCGTGTTGATCGAAGAAAATCTTGCTGACAATTCTAAAAGACGGGGCAGCGGAGCAAATGCGCGGGCAGAAATGACGCGTGCTTCAAAACTCTCCACCTGTTCCAAACGCGCCCCTTCAACGTGACAATTGGTCAGTTCCAGTTCGTCGCACAGGCGCTCAAGCCACTCAATGCGACGCTTCCGGGATTCCACCACCACAACTTCACAGTCGGCCTTCATCGCAGCGATAACAATACCGGGAAACCCTGCCCCGGTTCCGAGATCAAGCCATGGGCTTGTTTCACGTGGAACATAGTTCAACAGTTGCGCGCTATCAGCAAAATGCCTCTGCCAAATGGTCTCCAGACTGGCCTTCGCTACAAGATTCTGGTGCTCATTCTCCAGCTTTAGCAATTCAGCAAAACGTTCCAAACGTGCTATCCCGGTGCTGTTGGTCAGGCTCGCGCAAAACGCTTTCGCTTCATCTTCTTGTTCGATCATCATGCTGCAACTACTGCATTCTGGCGCTTAGCGTGAACCAGAACCGCAGCCAGTGCGGCGGGTGTGATTCCTCTCACACGGCCTGCCGCAGCTAGAGTTTCCGGCTTAGCGGCCTGAAGTCGCTCAATCATTTCGTTGGATAATCCTGGTACCTGATCATAGGGAAAATTCTGTGACAAAGGCACAGCATCGCTTGCCTTCAAGTCGCGCAGTTCAGCGTCCTGCCGTGCAAGGTAGGGCGCATAGACCGCATCTTCGGCGACCTCCAAACCTACATCGTCTGTGGGGTCGAAGCCCTCTGGCAGCCATGGCGTGAGGTCAGTGAGATCGACACCACCAAATCGGAGCCACTCTCTTAAAGGCAATGAACCCGAATCACGGCGCACAGGAAGCCCAGTCTCTTCTAATTCGCGTGAGTGCACAACGCGTTCCAACGCATCACCCCATACCGAATGTTGCGATTCACGCTTGGTGAACCAGTCTACCCTTCCCTCCGACAAGCATCCAGCATCACGTGCCAGAGGTGTAAGCCGGGTCGTCGCATTGTTGGCACGCAGACGCAGGCGATATTCCGCGCGAGAAGTCAGCATACGATAAGGCTCACTCACACCTTGAAGGGTGAGATCATCAACCATCACAGCCATATAACTATTCGAACGATCAATTGCTGCAGGCGCCCGGCCCAGCACGTGTGCTGCTGCGCTCATACCAGCAATGAGCCCTTGTGCTGCAGCTTCTTCATAACCGGTCGTACCATTGATCTGACCCGCGCAAAACAGACCGGGCAAGCGACGCACTTCCAGCCCCCTGGAAAGGGCGCGGGGGTCAATATGGTCATATTCCACGGCATATCCCGGCACGACCATTTCAACTTGCTCCAGACCAATCATCGTCCGAAGCATGGCAAGCTGCACATCACTCGGCAGGGATGTGCTGATACCATTGGGGTAGACAAGGTGCGTTGACAGGCCCTCAGGTTCCAAAAAGACCTGGTGCCCATCTCGATCAGCAAAGCGATGAATCTTGTCTTCAATGCTGGGGCAATAACGGGGCCCAGTGGCACCAATAGCACCACTGAAGAGCGGGGACCTATGCAAATTTGCACGAATAATGTCATGGCTGGCATTGTTTGTTCGAGACACAGCGCAGAAAACCTGAGCGTTGCTCCGGCTCTGCGTCATCGGTGACATCGTCCAAGGTTCTGAATCTGATGGTTGTTCGTCCAGAATCGCCCAATTGATTGTTCGACCATCGAGTCTGGGTGGCGTACCAGTCTTGAGCCGTGCCATGGGTAAATCGGCTTCTCGCAACTGCTTCGCCAACACTTGCGCTGAATCCTCGCCGATCCGTCCGCCTTCGAACCGCTCTTCGCCGCGAAACAGAGTTCCGCCTAGGAAGGTGCCCGTGCACAGAATGACGGCCTGAGCTTGCAATGCTTTGCCATTTGCTAAACGCACACCGGTTACGCGTTCGCCGTCCATTTTCAGTTCAGCGACTTCACCCGCAATCAGCGTCAGATTCTCCTGCCGGCGCAACATCGCTTGAATGGCTTGCTTGAACAGAGCGCGATCAGCCTGCACACGCGGACCCCACACTGCGCTGCCTTTTGACTGATTGAGCATCCGATAGTGAATGGCTGCGTGATCGGCAGCACGTGCGATAAGCCCATCAAAAGCATCGACCTCGCGCACGAGATGGCCTTTCCCTAGCCCTCCAATAGCCGGATTACAGCTCATCGCACCCACTGCATTGAGATCGAAACTGATCAAAGCCGTGCGCGCACCCATACGCGCTGCGACAGCAGCAGCTTCACAACCAGCATGGCCGCCGCCGACCACAAGAATATCGAATTCATCCATGAGTTGATATTACGCTTTCAAACGTGGCCGGTCAAAACCGGAAAAGTGTTCCACGTGAAACACTCTCACTTCCATTCGCTATTTTCCGATGCAAAAACGGCCAAACAAAGTGTCGAGCACATCTTCCGTACTGGCACGCCCAATCAAATGGTCAAAAGCCAAGCGTACCTGCCGCAGATTCTCGCCAAGCAACAAAGGGTCTGGCTGAGATGCAGCCTGATTAAGTGCATCATGAGCCTGAGTCAGCAGGTCACGCTGACGGGCATTGATCACTGATTGTCCGGGTTTGGGCATGGCTTCCCTCGCCGCAAGAATCAGCGCCTGCCGTAATTCTGAGATTCCTTCACCCGTCACTGCAGAGATACGATGCAAGGGCGCAACTTTGGGTTGATGATCAGCACGATCACATTGCGCAGCGATTTCCCATGCTGCTTCGGGCCCCCGCCCCTCTGGCCCGAGCCACAAGACTACATCTGCTTGCGCAATTTCTTTGTTGGCCCGCTCTATTCCGATAGCCTCGATCACGTCACCTGCATCATCACGCAGCCCCGCCATATCGACAAAGGAAAAGGGTATTCCCCCCAAGGCAACCGGACGGACCAGAACATCACGGGTGGTGCCCGCAATCGGTGCGATGATCGCGGCATCACTTTCAACCAATGCATTAAACAGAGTCGATTTTCCGGCATTAGGCGGCCCGGCAAGAGCGACTCTGAATCCCTCTCGCAAAATCTCAGCACGAGGGGCATCAAGCCATTGGGCAATGTCGCACTTCAGCGATTCTATACTTGCGTAAAAATCAGTGGGGAGCGTTGAAACGTCATCTTCATCGTCAAAATCCAGCACTGCTTCCACTTGCGCTGCAAACATCAATGTCTGATCACGCCATTGGGACACTTGCTGCGAAAATGCCCCCCCCGCCATCGCAACCGCTGACTGGCGCTGAATTTCGGTCTCTGCCGAAAGGAGATCAGCCAACCCTTCCGCTTCAGACAGATCGATCCGGCCATTGGCAAAGGCCCGCCGGGTAAATTCACCAGCCTCAGCCGGGCGAAGGTCTGGCAAAGTGCCTAGAACCTTCAAAACGGCGGCAACCACAGCCCGCCCACCATGCAGATGGAGTTCAGCCAAATCTTCCCCGGTTGCCGTGTTCGGTCCAGGAAACCAAAGCACCAGGGCTTCATCAAGGACATCACCTTGCGGTGATGTCAGAGCGCCAAACACTGCCCTGCGCGGAGATGGTAAGCGCCCGAAAAGCATTTGCAGCGCATTTCCCGCCGCTTTCCCACTAATACGTACAACCCCTATTCCTGCCGGCGGTGAACCGCTCGACAGTGCAAAAATAGTATCCATGGAAATCAAGCGCTCTGCTTATATGTCAAAATAGGATGCCGTTCACGGTTTGGTCTTATCGTCGGATGGACGAGACTTCTTTGCACCATCGTTGAATGATGCACTGTTCTCCATCAGACTTTGAAAGAATTTCACGCCCATCTGCCCCATGGGTGCAAGTTGCTTTGCATATTCCTGTAGCTGATCGACGTTGGAGACGCCCTTCATCGCTTTGGACATCTGCTCAAGATAGGCTTCATTCGCCCGCTCTACATCGGGCAGACCCATAAAGCTGCGCGCTTCCTGCGGCGTGCATTCAATCTCGATATTCACTTTCATGGCTGTCTCTCCTGTCCTCGGGCTGCAAATAGGAACATGGCTGCTCAACAACCGTATGTTTGATAGGATAGTCCTATCCGCAACACCACCGGGAGAATCCTATATGAGCGCCAATCTTCGCATTTCCACCCTTGATAGTGCAGATGCTTTTTCAGCCTATGTTGCGCGGCCACAAGGCACAGCCAAAGCGGCCATCATTGTGATTCAGGAGATCTTTGGCGTGAATGCCGGAATCCGGCGCAAATGTGATCGACTTGCCGAAGAAGGCTATCTCGCCCTCGCCCCCGATCTGTTCTGGCGTTTGGAGCCAGGCATCGAGCTTGATCCTGACATCGACAAGGAAATGCAGCAGGCGCTCGATCTGATGGGGCAATTCGATCAGGACCTCGGAATTCGCGATATTGAAGCTTCCATCACCTATCTCCGCAAGGAAGAAGGAATGCAAAAGGTTGGTGCCGTAGGATACTGCCTTGGCGGCCGACTTGCTTATATGACTGCCGCGCGCACGGATTGCGATGCCACGGTCGGCTATTACGGCGTGGGGATTGATGGCCTGCTGAATGAAAAACACGCCATCGCTCAGCCGCTGATGCTGCATATTCCGACGGAAGACGGATTTGTCGATAAGGACACCCAGGCCAGAATGCATGAAGGGCTGGACGATCACCCGCGTGTGACGCTCTATGATTATGCTGGCCTCGATCATGGCTTTGCCACCGAATTTGGCAAGCGCCGCAGTGAGGAGGCCGCGCAACTGGCAGACACGCGCACGGCAGATTTCTTCAAAACCCATCTGGCATAAAGCTATGGGGATGACCAACAACGCAGACTGGCGTTCTTCCGCCAATCTCTTCCGCCGTTTCGCACCCACCGCCGCTTTGGCCATTCTCGCCATAGTAGCGCTACTCATAGGAGGCCGCGCTCTATGGGTGCTTCTCATTGCCCTTCCCCTGCTGGCCATCGCTTTGTGGGATGGTTTTCAGACGCGTCATAGTCTCCGGCGCAATTACCCCCTTATTGCCCGGTTTCGCTGGATCATGGAGGATCTGAGGCCATTTTTACGCAGCTATATTGTGGAGAGCGATCTCGACGGACGGCCATTCAACCATGATGAGCGGAGCCTCGTCTATGCCCGTGCCAAAGGTGAGCTGGATTCCCACCCTTTTGGCACGGAACTCGATGTCTATTCCGACGAATATGAGTGGCTCAGCCACTCCATCAAACCCAAGGATGACATTCCTGCTGAATGGCGGGCACAGGTCGGCTCCAGCCAATGTTCAAAACCCTATCAGGCATCCTTGTTGAACATCTCCGCGATGAGCTTTGGCGCGCTTTCAGCCAATGCCATCATGGCTTTGAACAAAGGTGCCAAGCTGGGTGGATTTTACCATGACACCGGCGAAGGCGGGCTGTCACGTTATCACGCCGCCCATGGTGGCGATCTGGTGTGGGAATTGGGCAGCGGTTACTTTGGTTGCCGGACAGATGATGGCCATTTCTGTGCCGATCGCTTTCAGGAGACGGCGCAAAGCGATCAGGTCAAAATGATCGAGATCAAGCTTAGTCAGGGTGCCAAGCCCGGCCATGGTGGCCTGCTTCCGGGCAGTAAGGTCACAGAGGAAATTGCTGAGGCACGACAGGTCCCGGTAGGCAAGGATTGCCTCTCCCCTCCCGGTCACTCTGCCTTTTCAACACCGATTGAAATGCTCGAATGGGCTGCCCGTCTGCGCGATATGTCGGGCGGCAAACCCGTCGGAATCAAGCTCTGTATCGGCCAGCAACACGAAGTCTTTGCGGTGATGAAAGCCATGCTGGAGACCGGAATCAGGCTCGACTTCATCACAGTCGATGGTGCCGAAGGCGGAACCGGCGCGGCTCCGATTGAACTGTCCAATCGGGTTGGCCTGCCCTTGCGGGAAGGCCTTATCATCATGCGCAATGCACTGGTGGGTTGCGGGTTGAAGGATGAGATCAAAATCGCCTCCAGTGGCAAGGTTCATTCCGGGGCGAATATGGCCATGCAATTGGGATTGGGGGCAGATTGGTGCAATGCAGCAAGAGCCTTCATGTTTGCGCTGGGATGTGTGCAATCCATGCGCTGCCATACAGACACTTGCCCGACAGGCGTGGCTACACAGGATGCAACCCGGCAACGGGGCCTGGTGGTTGAAGACAAGGCGACCCGCGTGGCCCGCTATCACAAGGAAACGGTCAAAGGGTTGCGTGATATTGTGGTTGCCATGGGGCTCAATTCTCCATGGGAGATTCAGCCCAGCCATATTGGTCAGCGGTGGAACACTGTACGGTCTGATAGCATCGATCAGTTCTATAAATTCCTGCCCAAGAATGCTCTGCTTGATAGCCCGGAAGACACGCAATATGCACGATATTGGAAGGCCGCTCAGGCCTCGGATTTCCGACCTGCACAGTGAACTTTATGCTGCAGTATAGACTGCGGTAAATATCTGTTTTTAATATAAAAATCCCGCCGATCCAATGAGAGGAAAGGCGGGATTTTTGTGACCGGTAATCGGGTAAGATTACTGATTCATCGTGGCGAAGAAATCTTCGTTGGTTTTCGAATCCTTCATCTTGTCGAGCAGGAATTCCATCGCATCGATCGTGCCCATCTGCATGAGAATCCGGCGCAGCACCCACATCTTGGAGAGCTGATCCTTGCCGACCAGAAGCTCTTCCTTACGGGTGCCGGACTTGCCAACATCGAGCGCCGGGAAGATGCGCTTATCCGCAACCTTGCGATCCAGCACGATTTCAGAGTTACCCGTCCCCTTGAACTCTTCGAAGATGACTTCATCCATGCGGCTGCCGGTATCGATCAGCGCAGTGGCGATGATGGAAAGCGAACCGCCTTCTTCGATATTGCGCGCTGCACCAAAGAAGCGCTTCGGGCGCTGCAGGGCATTGGCATCAACACCGCCTGTCAGCACCTTACCAGAGCTTGGCACCACCGTATTATAGGCCCGGCCAAGACGGGTGATGGAATCGAGCAGGATGACCACATCCTTCTTATGCTCCACCAGACGCTTGGCCTTTTCGAGCACCATTTCAGCCACCTGAACATGGCGCTGCGCGGGTTCATCGAAGGTTGATGAAATCACTTCACCATTCACCGAACGCTGCATGTCGGTGACTTCTTCCGGCCGTTCATCCACGAGCAGAACGATCAGGAATACTTCAGGATGATTATCGGTGATCGCCTTGGCCATATTTTGCAGCAACACGGTTTTACCGGTGCGCGGCGGTGCGACGATCAGGGCGCGCTGGCCCTTCCCCTGTGGCGCGATCAGATCGATCACACGGGCTGATTTGTCTTTAACCGTCGGGTCAATCGTATCGAGATTGAGGCTTTCATCCGGATAAAGCGGTGTGAGGTTATCAAAATTGGTACGATGACGGACAGCATCCGGATCATCGAAATTGACCTTCAGGAGCTTTGTCAGCGCGAAGTAGCGTTCCCCGTCACGCGGGGCGCGGATTTCGCCTTCAACCGTGTCACCGGTCCTCAGGCCCCATTTGCGGACCTGATTGGGAGAGACATAGATGTCGTCCGGCCCGGCGAGGTAATTCGCTTCGGGCGAACGCAGAAAGCCAAAGCCATCCTGCAGCACTTCAATCGTGCCAACACCGAGAATTTCTTCACCATCATCCGCCACTTCTTTGAGAATGGCGAACATGAGATCCTGGCGGCGCATGGTTGAGGCGCCTTCAACGCCCATTTCTTCAGCCATGGACACCAGCTCAGCCGGCGCCCGTTTTTTTAATTCTTTTAAATGCATTGTGGAGTTCCACTCAAAGGAGAAGGTGCCGGTGGACCTATGGGCTTGGAGAAAGCAGGCCTGGCCGCCAGATATGGCTGCCGATTACCGGATAGCAGCCTTAATAAGCCTGAGCGGCATTAAGGTCAATTCACAAGCGTGCGATTCAAGACCATCCGCCAAATCTTCGCGGCGAGCTGATAAAAGCCCGCCGGCAAAAGAGATTCAAAATGGAATCGGAGATCAGAAGGGTTTCACGACCACCAGAATTACGATGATGGCAGCCGTAACGCCTGGAATCTCGTTCAGCAGACGCAGAGTCTTTCCTGACAAGGGCCGTTCACCGCGCGCCAGCTTCTTGGCATAAGAGGCCATCCAACCATGATATCCGCTAAGCAGCAGGACGAGAGCGAGCTTGGCATGAAGCCAGCCTTCGCTCCAGGCATTGAGAGAATAGGCCAGAGCCAACCCCAGCACCCAGACAACGATCAAGGATGGATTGAGGATAATCTTGAGCAGCTTGCGCTCCCGGTCCACCCACATGGCATTTTCAGGGGAATCCGGCGCGCATTCCTGATGATACACGAAATATCGCGGGAGCATGAAAAGCCCCGCCATCCAGAAAATTACGAAAATGATATGGCCGGCTTTCAGCCAGAGATAAATCATGGAGAGAGCATCCTGCATAGAAGGGAATTTACGCCTTTAGAACGCCTGAGTCATCCCCGCCAGTTGCGGATTGTCGCAAGCAGGCGTTCAACATGGCTGATCGGGGTATGCCGGTCGATTCCATGTCCCAGATTGAAGACATGAGGGCGGTCGGCAAAGGCTTCGAGAATCGCGATAGCGCGTTGTTCGAGCGATGCGCTTCCGGCCAAAAGGAGCAAGGGGTCCAGATTCCCCTGCACCGGCATTCCATCTGGCAATTCTGCTGCTGCCCAGAGCGGATCGACCGTTTCGTCTACCCCGACAGCATCAACCCCGGTTTCACGCGCATAGGCAGCCAATTTTGCCCCAGCACCTTTTGGAAAACCAATCACAGGCACATGCGGGAATCGCGCTTTGATCTGACTCGCAATGAACGCATTGGGAGCAATCACCCAGCGTTCAAATTCATCCGGTGCAAGAGTCCCGGACCAGCTATCGAAGAGTTGGACTGATTCAGCCCCTGCTTCGATTTGACCACACAAATATTCCACCGTCACAGCGCTGATGGAATCAATGATGGTCTGAAAAGCTTCTGGATCCCGATAAGCCATGGCACGAGTCACATGCTGATCACGGCTGCCTTCACCCGCGACCATATAAGTTGCAACGGTCCATGGGCTGCCAGCAAAGCCTAGCAAGGTGGTCTCAGGGCTCAATTGCTCGCGAACACGGGACACGGTGTTGTAAATCGGCTGAAGGCGCTGTGGGACCATCTCCAGCGTTTCAAGTGCCTGATCCACCAATGGCGGTGAAAGCCGTGGACCTTCACCTGCCAGAAATTCCAGATTCTGACCCATGGCATAAGGCACGATCAAAATATCGGAAAACAGAATTGCCCCGTCAAAACCAAAGCGTCTCACTGGTTGCAGAGTCACTTCTGCTGCGGCTTCGCAATCATAGACCAGTTCAAGAAAGCCACCTTTTTCGGCTCGTAAGGCCCGGTATTCAGGCAAATATCGCCCTGCTTGCCGCATGAGCCATATAGGCCGCTGAGCAGTGTTTTTCCGGTTCAAAGTGTCGAGGAGGATTCCTGGCATTGTGGCGGTCCGATCAAAAAAATTGAGTCTTATTAAAGGATTCTGGAGTCTGTTGGCCCTGTGGATACTGGGGATATCGGCCCACTGCATTATTTCTTGTCGAGAAGCCAGAAAGAGTCCGAATGGCGACTCTCGACTCTGGTTGAGTCAAACGACTCTTATGCCCGCTCTCCACAGCCTGTTGAAAGACTCCCTCTTCTGTTCGCAACACGCCGGGAGAATCGGCTGGCAGTGGGTAGTGAATCTATCCCCGAACTTGTCCGCAGGCTTGTGCCGTGGTTTATGCCCTTGATTGTCCACAAGTCGCGCAAGGGGCGCTGAATGAGCCGATTACACCTCCATTTGCTGTCTGACTCTACCGGCGAGACGCTGGAAATGGTTGTAAAAGCGTCACTTGCCCAGTTCGAAAATGCTGATGTTATCCGCCATTTCTGGCCTATGGTGCGCTCCAACCAGCATCTTGATCGGATCGTGGAGGAACTGGCTGCCAATCCGGGCCTCGTGCTCTTCACGCTGGTCAATCCTGATATCCGCCGCCGGTTGGAAGAACGGTGCCGTGCATTGGGGTTGCCCCATGTCGCGGCATTGGATGCCGTGACCTCTTCGCTGGAAGAATTGTTCGGGCAGGAAGCGCGCGGAAGGCCAGGCCGCCAGCATGCGCTCGATGATGCCTATTTCCGCCGGGTGGATGCGATTCACTTCACGATTGCGCATGATGATGGGATTGCCTGGGAGGAATGGGAAGATTCCGATATTCTCCTTGCCGGTGTCTCGCGCAGTTCGAAAACGCCTACCAGCATCTATCTCGCCAATCGCGGCTATAAGGTGGCCAATATTCCGCTGGTGGTGGAAAGCCCGCCCCCGCCATCGCTATTCCAGCTTCGCCATCCGCTGATTGTGGGGCTGACGACCGCCCCAAGGCGGCTTGTGCAGATCCGCCGCAACCGGCTGCTGACGCTCAATGAAGGCAATGAGACGGATTATGTCGATGAAGAGCGGGTGGAAAAGGAAGTAGCCTTTGCCCGGCGGATGTTTGCCGATAATGGCTGGCCGGTGATTGACGTGACACGGCGCTCTATCGAAGAGACCGCTGCGGCAATCATCCGACTATATAATGAACGCGAAGCGAGGGACATTCCGCCTCGCATTGGAACCAAGCCAATATGATTATTCTTGCGTCACAAAGCGCCTCCAGAAAGGCGATGCTGGAGGCTGCCGGTGTCTCTTTTGAAGCGCAACCGGCCCATCTTGATGAACGCGCACTGGAAGCCTCATTTGAAGATGCTGAGCCTGCAGAGATTGCTTTGCAGCTCGCGCAAGCCAAGGCGCTGGCCGTTTCCGCTTCCAATCCGGGCAGGTTGGTACTGGGCAGCGATTCCCTTATCTGCGTTGATGGCAAGCGGTTCGACAAGCCTGAAAGCCGTGAACAGGCGGTTGACCATCTGCGCTGCTTTTCCGGCCGGCCTATGCACCTCTACAGCGCCGCAACACTGGCACGTGATGGAGCTATCGTGTGGCGCCATCACGCGCTTGCGACTCTTCATTGCCGCGTGCTCTCTGAAGATTTCATCGCCTCCTATCTGGACGCTGAATGGCCGGAAGTGTCCTATTGCGTAGGCGTGTTTCGGATTGAAGCCATGGGGGTGCAATTGTTCGAGCGGATGGAAGGCGATCACTTTACCATATTGGGGATGCCTTTGCTCCCCGTGCTGGGCGCATTGCGCGACTTTGGAGAATTGCCGCAATGACACGTCCCTATGCTGAAGTGATCGGTGATCCGATCAGCCAGTCCAAATCGCCTGCTATTCACACTTATTGGCTAAGAGAACTTGGCATTGATGCAACATATGAGGCGCATCATGTGACTGCAGCGGGGCTGGAAGCCTATCTCGCTGAGCGCCGGGCAGATGGGCTCTGGCGTGGATGCAATGTCACTATGCCACATAAGCAGGCGGTCATACCGCTGCTCGACAAGCTTGATCCGCTGGCCCGCGATATTGGGGCAGTGAATACGATCATCCGGGAGGAAGATGGCAGCCTGCTCGGTTATAATACCGATGCCAGCGGCTTTCTCGACCCTTTGAAGCCCTTTCTGGCGCAGCAGCACCTTTTCCGCATGGCGCGCGTGCTGGGCACGGGCGGCGCGGCGCGGGCCATTATCGTGGCGCTGGCACGGGCCAATATCGTTCTGGTGGTGGCCGGGCGTAATCCTGACAAGGCGCGCGCATTGCTTGATGAGTTGGACCCGCAAGGTGAGCATCATGTCGTTTCGCTTGCGCATTTTGCGGATGAGACGAATTTCGCCTTTGATGATCGGACAGGTATTTTCGATCTGATTGTCAATGCCAGCCCATTGGGTATGGAGGGGCAACCGCCGCTCGCCTTTGATCTTAGCCATGCACCGCCGGGCAGTATCTTCTACGATATTGTGACGCATCCGGTCGATACGCCGCTGTTGAAAGCGGCACGGGCTGCCGGTTTTCCGACCATCGACGGGCTGCACATGCTGATCGGGCAGGCGGCAGAGGCGTTTGAGCGCTTCTTTGGTACGGCTCCCCTGCGTGCAGATCAGGATGCAGAACTGCGCGACATGCTCACCCGATGAGCCGCCCCTTCATCCTTGGGCTGACCGGTTCCATCGGAATGGGGAAATCGACCGTCGCAGCCATGTTTGAAGAATGCGGTGTGCCGGTATTCGATGCTGATGCCGAGGTTCGCATGATGCAAGGCCCACAGGGCACGATGCTATCGGCCATTGAAGAGGCCTTTCCGGGCACAACGGGCAAGCTTGGGGTGAATCGCGCAGCGCTTGGTGCTCAAGTCTTTGATGACCCCATTGCTCTTTCCCGGCTGGAAGCGATCATGCATCCGGCAGTCTATGCGCGGCGTGAAGCTTTTGTGGCGAAACATTTGCAAGCACCAATGGTGGTTTTTGACATCCCGCTTCTGTTTGAAAAAGGCGGCTATAAGGATGTTGATGCCGTTGCAGTGGTTTCCGCCGGGGCTGAAATTCAGCGTGAGCGAGTCTTGGCGCGTCCCGGCATGACGGCGGAACGCTTTGATGCCATCCTGAAGCTTCAGATGCCGGATGCAGAAAAACGCAAAAAGGCTGATTATTGCATCGATACAGGCTGTAGTTTGACACGGACCAAAGAAATCGTGGCCAATCTGGTTCAATCCTTACGCAAATAGAAGGCTAAGGCTCTTGCCAGCCTCTTAAGCTAGGGTGATACTGCCATTCATGCGTGAAATTGTTTTTGATACAGAAACCACTGGCCTTGACCCCAAGACGGGGGATCGCATGGTGGAAATGGGCTGTGTCGAACTCGTCAATCGGGTTCCGACCGGCAATAGCTATCATGCCTATTATAATCCGGAACGGTCGATGCCAGCTGAGGCTGAAAATGTGCATGGCCTTTCGGAAGCCTTCCTTGCCGATAAGCCTTTATTTCGTGACTGCGCGCAGGAATTGCTCGATTTTCTGGGTGATTCACCGCTTGTCGCCCATAATGCGCAATTCGATTTTGGCTTCCTGAATGCCGAATTGGCGCAATGTTCCATGCCTATCGTTCCGCTTGAGCGGATGGTGGATACGCTGAGCATTGCCCGCCGCCGCCATCCCGGTGCCAAGCATACATTGGATGCATTGTGCAGCCGTTATGGTGTCGATCGCAGCCACCGTGTGAAACATGGCGCGCTGCTCGATGCGGAGCTGTTGGCGCAGGTCTATGTGGAGCTGACCGGCGGGCGGCAGATCGGTCTTGAGCTTGCTGCGGAAGCGCAGCGCGATGTGGTGGAAATGACCACAAACCGTCCGCTCCGCCGTGAATTTCGTTCACCCCGCCCACATTCTGCCAGCGAGGAGGAGTTGGCCCGGCACAAAGCCTTCGTGCAAACGTTGGAATCACCACTCTGGTTGAATTAATCGCAAGATTTTTCAGCCAGACGAGGAAGTATAAACAGAACAGGAGTTACATTCGATGGATATTCGCGTCTCGGGCCATCAGATGGAAACAGGTGCAGCTCTTCAGGAGCATGTCACCAACCGTCTTAATGCCATTATCGAGAAGTATTTTAGCCGAGCGCTCTCATCCACCGTCACTTTTGGCAAAGCCCCGGCATCTGCCTTTGGTTGTGATATCGTGATGCATGTTCTGAACGGGCTTATTCTGAAAAGCCGTGGCCAGGCGCAAGATGTGTATCTGGCCTTCGATCAAGCTGCCGATAAAATTGAAAAGCAACTCCGCCGCTACAAGCGCCGCTTGAAGGCGCGTCATGAAACAGTCGATTACACTGTCGACATGGAAGAAGCAGGCTACACGGTCTTTGCAGGTGAAGAGCCTGAGTCCGAAGACGTGCCCGATGCAATGCCGATCGTTGCTGAAACACGGATCGACATTCCTGAAGTCAGCGTGTCAGACGCAGTGATGCTTCTCGATCTTCGGGATACAAGCGCACTGTTCTTTAAAAACGCTGGAAGCGGACGCCATAATATGGTCTACCGCCGCGAAGATGGAATGATCGGCTGGGTCGAACCAGCAAGATAAAGGCTTTATACAGCATTATCTCGTGATTTCCGAATTTCTCGGAGACATTGCCGGCGTAATTTTTCGTCGGCAATGTCATATAATTTCGGGAAACTGTATACAAATGGTAGATTGTTAGGAATGACGGCGCTTTTTTCTTTGAAACCGGATGCGGTAGAATGTCTGCGGGCTGGGACCAAGCAGACCATACTCGAAGCACTGGCAGCGCGTTTCGCAACGAGCTACGGCCTTGATGCCGTGGATGTGCAGGAGCGTCTGGAAGAGCGTGAAACGCTTGGCAGCACTGGCTTTGGCCGGAATGTTGCTATTCCTCATGCCAGAATTGTCGGTTTGCAGCGTCCCGCAGTTGTCGTGCTGCGGCTTGATGAGCCGGTGGATTTCAAATCCTCTGATGGTTTGCCGGTCAATCTGGTGTTTGGCCTTTTGTCCCCTGAAAATTCAGGCGTTGGACACCTCCATGCGCTTGCGGCGATTTCGCGGACGGTGCGTGACGAAAAAATGTACGAAGCCTTGTCAGATGCGCCCAATGCCGAAGCGATCTATTCCTTGCTGACCAATGCCACTGATCGTGATGCCGCCTGAACAGATGCCATCATCAGGTGCTGATCTTCATTATCGGGGGTTGGAAACACTTTATGCTTCGGCTGCAATAAACCGCCTGTTCGATTCCACATTGGAAATTCCTGCTGAAGGTCAGGCGAAAATCACCTTTACGATTGATGAAACATTTTTCCATGCAGCGGGTGCTGCGCATGGCACGATCTATTTCAAGATGCTCGATGATGCGGCCTTTTATGCGGCCAATACGCTCGTCACTGATCGCTTCCTGCTGACCACCGGATTCAACCTTCATTTCACCAAGCCGGTGAAGGAAGGTGTTGTCATTGCAGAAGGGCGCTGGGTCAGTGGCCACCGCCGCGTTTTTGTGGCCGAGGCGCGCCTGATCGATCAGGAAGGTGAAGAGATTGGTCGGGGTACGGGCACATTCATGCGCTCTCGCATCGCCCTGTCAGGCCTTCCCGGCTACATGGCCAGCCAATCCTGATGACCGACTCCAGACTCCCTACCCATATCGAAATTGGCGGTTTGATACGATTGGTTGAGCAGGAAGGCGGCTTCGCAACCGTGCTGCACAAGGGCGAAAGGGACGCTGGCACAATCCTTCTGATCTGTTGCGAAAAGGGCACAAATGCGGTTCTGTATGAGCGTATGCCAAGCCTGGAAGGCACTCGGCAATGGACGGTAAACAGGGAGCAAAATCCTGAAAAGCCTTGGGAATTCACCGAATATTGGCAAAAGCGGGTGAATCAGGATCGTGATGTGTGGGTGGTTGAACTGGACATCGCAAATGCCACTCGCTTCATAGGGATAGAAACCTAACGAGTGTTGACATTGCGGTAACCATCCCTAGATGCCGCCTCACTTCCAAACAGCGCTGGCGGCTACTGGCTCGACATTGACGTCGAGAATAGCTGTTGCGCAGACGGGGGACGGCCGGCAGGGCTCTGCGTTCGAATTGGCATGAAAGGTTCCTTATGAACCGCCAGTTCGCCACCTCTGCGTCAGGTGCGTTCACCGCCCTGAAGCACAGGATGAATGAGTCGTTTCAACTATAAAACCGCTGCTATTGCAGCGGTGATCATGTTGTTTATTACGGTTTTTGCCGTCCAAGGTTCCGGCGCTTTGGCACAAAATTCTGCCTCGGCCACGAATCCCTCTGACGAGGCAGGTCAGACTCAGGATGACGCCGCACAATCAGACGTTCGCTTTGTCGCACAGGAAGTGGTTCAACCGCTTCCACAGGATGCACCAGACAGTTCTTTTGCTGCAGATGCACCGACAGGCGAGATCGCATTGCCAGAGCATTCTGCCAGCACTTTGCGCCAATTGGTCAGCACTGTGCCCACTCAGGCCAATCTGTCGCGTGAAATGTACTGCCTTGCAGGTGCAGTGTATTTTGAAGCGCGTGGTGAGCCTCTCGACGGCCAGCTTGCGGTTGCGCAGGTGATCGTAAATCGGGCCGAGTCTGATGAATTTCCGGATGATTATTGCGGCGTTGTCACGCAGCGCAAGCAGTTCTCTTTCGTGCGTGGCGGACATATTCCGGCCGTGAACCGGTCTTCAGCAGCCTGGAAGCGTGCCAAGGCGATTGCCAAGATCGCGCATCAGGA
This sequence comes from Altericroceibacterium indicum, assembly GCF_009828105.1. GTDB lineage: Bacteria > Pseudomonadota > Alphaproteobacteria > Sphingomonadales > Sphingomonadaceae > Altericroceibacterium > Altericroceibacterium indicum. Next base: position 438,805 of record NZ_WTYQ01000003.1, on the reverse strand, counting down.
ATTGTGGGAAAGTAAGGCCAGCGATGCGCTGTATTTCCATGCGAAATATGTCCGTCCGCGCTGGGCCAACCGCAAGGTTACGCTCGCCACCATCGATCGCCACATCTTCTATCGTTGATGCAACATCCTGCCCGGCTGCTATGCCGGGCAGGTGGCACGCCCATCAATCGCGTAGTTCGACCCACACAGGGGCGTGATCGCTCGCTTTCTCTCTTCCGCGATACTCTTTGTCGACCCCTGCCCCTTCGAGCCTGTCAGCACATTCAGGGGACAAGAGGAGGTGATCGATGCGGAAACCGTGGTCTCTCTGCCAGGCACCTGCCTGATAGTCCCAGAAGGTCCACACACCACCGCGTGGGTTCAACGTATCGATTGCGTCAGTCCAACCGTCATTGAGGAGAGTGCGATACGCGTCGCGTGATTGCGGCTGCATCAACGCATCATCTTTCATGGCGGCGACAGACCAGACGTCTTTATCTTCCGGAATGACATTAAAGTCGCCCACCACCACAGTCGGCTTCTCGCTGGCTCTCAGCTCCGTGAGGCGGATGCTCAGCCGTTCCATCCAGGCGAGTTTATAGTCGAACTTAGGCCCGGGAAGCGGGTTGCCATTGGGCAGATAGAGATTCACGATGTGAATCCCTTTCACATCCGCCTCAATAAAGCGGGACTGAACATCGTCAGGATCGCCCGGAAGGCCCCGCACGACATTCTCTGCCGCTTCGCCATCTGTCAGCAGGGCAACGCCATTGAAGCCCTTCTGGCCATGGGTTTCGACGTGATAGCCGATGGCTTCAAATTCCTTGGTCGGGAAGGTTTCGTCCTGACTCTTGATTTCCTGCAGGCAGGCGATAGCGGGCCGCCGCTCCTCCAGCCATTCGAGAAGCCGCGGGAGGCGTGCTTTGACGCCGTTGATATTGAAAGAGGCAATGCGCATGGCCGCGCAACCTAAGCATCGTGCTTAAAAGGGAAACCGCTTTTTCACCTAAGCTGGTGATGAAAATTCAGATGCCGAAGCTGGAACCGCATCCACAGCCGGCCGCGGCATTGGGATTTTCGACTTTGAAAGCTGCGCCGCCAAGGGATTCCACAAAATCCACGACCGAGCCCGCAACCAGATCAAGGCTGACCGGATCGACCACCAGCTTGACGCCATCGGTCTCGCTCATAGTGTCATCAGCTTCAGGGCTGTCTGCCAGATCAAACTTATATTGAAAGCCCGAGCAGCCGCCCCCTTCGACAGAAAGGCGCAGAATCGCGGGCTTCCCCTGCTTTTCGGCAATCAGGCCAATGCGTTTGGCCGCAGCTTCAGTCAATGTGAGCATTTCAGGCATAGTCCCTATGTAGGACGCGCCGTGCGGCTCCTCAAGCGGTCTGGATATATTCTCGCAATTGTTCCGCTTCGGCTTCGACCAGGCCGAGGCGATATTTTACCAGATCCCCGATGGAAACGAAGGCCACAAGTTGAGCGCCATCGACCACCGGCAAATGGCGGATTCGCCTGCGGGTCATCAGCGACAGGGCTTCGATGGCTTCTGTTTGCGGGGTAACAGTGATGGCAGGGGCTGTCATCACCTCGCGCAGCGGCGTGTCGAGAGATGCCATTTCATCCCGCGCGATTGAATACAGCAGGTCACGCTCGGAAAATATTCCGGTCACCGCACCTGCATCATCGAAGATCGGCAACGCGCCAATCCGGTTGTCAGCGAGTATTCTGGCTGCATCCCGAACGCTATCTGTTTCCAGACAGTGAAGGATTTCCTGATTCCGGCCGTCAATTACCTTTCTGATAGTCATTGTGGTCTCCCTCTACCCATGGTGATGGTTTTGTTTTGGTAGAGCGATCATGCCATGAAAGCCGAGTCTCACCAAATTCTGAGAAGCCGTTGCTTGCGCAAGCTGTGGCTGAAGCGCATGATGCGGGTTATGGCAGGCCAATCCCCCCTCGATAATCCGCGCAATTCTGCCCATGCTTGGGCGCGTTACAGGCGGTTGATGGTCTTTATGGGACTGTTCACGGTGAGCCTTGTCACCATCGCGCTTACCGTTCTGTATTGGAAGATCGGGCTGGTCTCGATCCACTTTTACATTGCAACCGCACTCGGGATTACGGTTGCGATGCTGTTGATGGCAGCGCTGATGGGGCTCGTTTTCCTATCGAGCGGCACCGGCCATGACGAAGCTGTAGCTGACAGTGATAAAGACAGGTAACTCAGCCTAAGGCGATGCGCCCCGTCAGGTAGCCGGGTGGAGCTGATATTCGCTTACCACATGGCCGCCGATAAGATGCTGCTGGATGATGGTTTCGAGAACCTCTTCCGTGCAGCCATGATACCAGACATTATCCGGCCAAACGACCGCGATAGGGCCTGCTGCGCAAATTTGCAGGCAATCCGCCTTGGTACGCTGAATACCCCCACCCTGCCCGGTTTTGGGACCTGTCAGCCCTAGTTGCTTGAGGCGTTTCTTGAGATATTTCCATGAACGCTCCCCGCACTCGCGCGAGCAGCATTTCTGCTTCTCGGCAAGTGCGCAGAGGAAGATATGGCGCTCGATCGAAGCACCGCCGATCTTTGCCAGAGCCCTTTCGGCCGTGACGAGATCGGGCTTGCTCATGGTTTCAGCCACTGATCGAGCCAAGCGAAGACCGATTGATGCCATTGCAGGGAATTTTCCGGATCGAGCACCCAGTGGTTTTCATCCGGAAGCACCATCAGCTTGGCAGGTACGTTGTTTTCGCGCAGCACTGTGAATGCGCCAAGCCCTTGGCCGTAAGGCACGCGGAAGTCCTGCTCGCCGGTGATGACGAACATCGGGGTCTTCCATTTCTTTGCAAAATTGACCGGATTCCACTTTTCATAGATTTCCGGATTTTCGGTGTAAGACCCACCGAAGTCCCAACGCGGAAACCAGCTTTCTTCGGTGACATAATAGAAGCTGCGCATGTCGAACAACCCGTCATGCTGAACAAGACATTTGAATCGATCCGGCCAATTGCCTTCGATCCAGTTCATCATGAAGCCACCATAGGAAGCCCCCATCGCGCAGGCGCGGCTACCGTCAATCTGGGAATCATCCTTCAAGGCCGCAGCAAGGCCGAGTTGCAGGTCTTTCAGCGGCTTACCGCCCCAGTCCTTATTGATCGAATCGGTGAAGGCCTGACCATATCCGGTGGACCCATGGAAATCGACCGAGACCACGGCATAGCCCTGACTGGCAACCACAGCCGGATTCCACCGGCTGGACCATGAATCATTGAAGGAGCCTTGTGGCCCACCATGAACATAAAGGATCGCGGGCATCTTACCGTCCGTGCCTGCCAGTTTCGTGATCTGGCCATGCACCGTGTCACCTTCGGCACCGGCAAAGGCAAAACGCTTGGTTGTGACCGGGGCCAAGGCTGCCATTTTGCTATAGGCAATGTCGGTCAGACGCTTGGCCTTATCTGGACCGTTTGCAATGTAGAGTTCGGGCGGATTAGCAATGGAATCACGCGTGAACAGCATCCGGTTGAGGCTCAGCGGAATGACATTGGCGATATGGGCTTCATTCCCATCGACCAGGTCCAGCTTTTCCACCATGCCGCTGGTCGGATCGATCCGGAACGCAGGCACATCCAGTTCATCTGCTGCCGTTGCAATGATGGCGCGGGAATCGGGTGTCCAGGCGATGGAAGAAAAGCTGCGGTCAAAATCCTTGGTCAGCGCGCGGCTTTCGCCCGTCTGCAGGTTGCGCAGATGGATGGTGAGTTGATCCGCTTCATATTTGGGCCGTTCCATTGCCAGCCAGGCCAGCCATTTGCCATCGGGTGACGGCACCGGCTGCGTATCGGTGGCTTCATTGTCAGCCGTCAGGTCTACTGGCTTGCCGACAGAAAGATCAGTGCGATAAATATCGAGATTGGTTGAAGTGGGTTCATTCACATCTGCCAGGCGAGCGGTGAAATAGACGCTGGCTGAATCAGCGCTCCAGTTCAGTTCTTCGCCGCCGCCAAACGGTTTGCTCGGCGTGTCAGCGATCAGTGCGCCGGGGCCGTCCGGGCCATCGAGGGCGACGGGATCGGCAACCCCTTTGGCGGTGAGTGTATAGGCAAAGGCGCGGCTGTATTCGCCGGGGGTTTCCCAATGATCCCAATGCCGCACGAAGCCATCGGTGGAATCGTAGAAGCGTGCATTGCCATGTTCAGCCTTGCTGCGATTTCCCTGAATTGTGCAATCCAGTGTCGTGCACTTGCGCGCCACATCGCCCCAGACGAGCAGCTTTTTGCTGTCGGGAGAGATTTTATAGCCCACCACGTCACTGGCAAAGCGAGTCACCTGCTGAGCCCTGGGCAAACGACTGGCATTGCCATTCCATGATTTGGGTATGGCGATTCGCCACAATTGGCTGGCAGATTTGCCATCAGAACCTTTGCCTGAAGCGGTGAAATATAAAGTACCGTCCGATGCGAAGGAAGGAGAAGAGACTGAGCCATCAAACGGCACAGTCACCCCGCTGTCCGGCCCCGCATCGCTGCGCTGAAGGATAATCTTCGTGGAGCGTTTGTAGCTCTCAGGGTCGGTGGTGGTGACCGTATAGGCGACCCACGTGCCGTCAGGTGAAGCAGCAGGCGAGCCCAGCCGGGGCATTGTCACAAGGTCTTGCGCAGAAAAGCGCGCTTTACCATTCACTTCGCCATCATTGGCCGCAAGCGCCGGGGCGGCAAAAGCGATGGAAAGGGCGATGAGCCCGAAGGCTTTACCAGTGGTGAATATTGTCATGCACGGACAGTAGCCTGACCATCGCCTGAGGCAAGAGCCTGCCGCTTGTCCAACCGTTCAAATCAGCGCTTTTTTCCGGCGATCCGGTCAATTTCATCCTGCACCATCCGTTCAACGATGGCGGGTAAATGGGCATCGAGCCATTGCGCCAGCATGGGGCGGAGCATCGAACGGACCAGATCTTCAAGTGACGTGCTGCCTGCCGCGCCCCCGGCAGTGCCAGCGCCAGGTTGTGACAGCATAGCCAAAGCAGCCAGGGATTCGCGCATGGAACTGGCTGATTCAGGCCGGGTCAGCGGCGAATCTGATTGAGGTTCTGATGTTTCAGCAGAATCTGTCTGGGCCGGACTGTTCTGTTCAGCCTCTGACCACTCATCTGCCTCGGACAGGTCGAGCACTTCTTCAGCTTCGACTGAATCAGCGGCTTCATCTTCCTCAGGCAAAGTGTCTTCAGCCACATGGGTGCCTGACAGAACTTCGAACTGCCGATTACGCGGCGTGGCGGGAATCCGCCCCGGATTATCCCGAGCGATCACCTTCTTGATCGATTCGAGAATTTCCTCGACCGAGGGTTCGCCCTCTTGTCTCATTAATCCGGACCCTATCTGTCTGCTTAATATGGCTGTTAATCTCCGGGAATGTCACCGCCTTGTGCCGGGATGTCAACGGTGCGCGTAGATTGAGCAGCAGGATCAGGGTCACGATCCCAGTCCCATATACGGTGCCGGACACGCTTATAATTGGCGACAGGATCATACAGTGTGGTGTCTTCACCCAGCCCCAGATCGCGGGCTTCCACCTGCCCCATTGCTGCCAGGAGAGAGAAACCGGCGACATAGGCATTGCGCCGAGCTGTCACCAGATCGATCTGTGCGCTCAGCAATTCCTGCTGTGCGTTAAGAATATCGAGAATGGTGCGATTGCCGACGGAATTTTCGGCCTTCACGCCTTCGAGGCTCAGCTCTGCGGTAGAAACGGCACTGAGGTTGGATTGAATGATCTGATTGGCCGCGCGCCAACTGGCATAGGACGCACGGGTTTGCGCGATGACCTGGCGTTCTGTGGCAATAGTCTGCTCTAAGGCCTGCGATGCACGCGCCTGCGCTTGCCGCTGCTGAGCGGCCGGGAGACCGCCTTGGAAGATGGGGATGGAAAGCTGAATGCCTGCCTGCGCAGATGTTTGCGCCTGAGCAATGGAACCCGCACCAACAACACCGCCTAAAGTGTCGAGGTAGTTTGTGTAATTACCCCCGGCGAAAGCAGAGATTTTCGGGGCTCGGCCTGCTCCGGCAACGTCAATGTCGTAACCGGCAGCCTTGGCCCTTTCCTGCGCACCGGCAATGTCGGGGTTGTTTTCCAGCGCAACAGCAACAGCGGTTTGCACGTCTTCGGGAAGATTCGGCAATGGAGGTGGCGGCTGCAAATCAACCGGAGCCTTGCCGACCAATTGAATGTAAGTCTCGCGTGCATTGATCAGATTGGCTTCTGCGCTTTCCAGATTGCCACGGGCAATCGCCAAGCGGGATTCGGATTGCGCAACATCGGTTCTGGTCAAATCACCAATTTCAAACCGGTCGCTCGTCGCCTGAAGGTTGACGGTCAGCACATCGACATTGTTGCGCGACAGGCTGACCAGCGCTTCATTGAGAACAACATCCATATAGGCCGCAACAACCTGATTGAAGACACTGCTTTCGGTTGCACGCAGATCAGCGCGACCGGCCACAACCCTGGTCTTGGCTGCGCGAATCGAATTCTTCACCGCACCGCCTGAATAGAGCGGTACAGACAGATCGACATTGCCTGAAACGGAGCGGTCAGGCGCGGTGAAAGATGCGGAGGATTGCTTGAGAAATTCGGTATATTGGCTGCTGCCATTAACCGATGGCAGGCCGGACGAACGCTGAATGGGAACATTCTCATCCGTAGCGCGAAGGTCTGCCCGGGCCGCTTGCAGTGTAGGATTGGTTTCGTAAGCAGCGACGAGGGCGTCTTCAAGCGTATCCGCCTGTGCTGGAGATGCGATTGCAAACCCGGCCCCGATCAGGCCCGGTGCAATGAAACGCATAATTTTTCCTTTTTTCAGACACCCTCCCCCACGCATATTTAGAAGCTCCAGGCTTTCGCTTTGTTAAATTCTGGCAGAACCGGTACCCCGATTTCGGCAATCGGCAGCAGCGCCACTTCATCGGCTGCTTTGCGGCCGGTCGCGATACGGGTCACGCCGTTCAGCATATATCCGGTGATCACACGGGCATCATCGGCAAGTTGCGTGACGAGCGCTTCCGGCAGATGTTCTACGGCGCCGTCAATCAGCACAAGATCATAACCTCGTGACGGAACGGTTCCGGCAACAGCATTTTCGGCACTGACCACATCAAGCGATGCAACCAATGGGCGCAGAAGTTCCGCAAGGTAGCCGCTGCCACCATCGACAAGCAGAGCCTTGTCGGACATTTGCGGGTTGGCTTCCTGAAGCATGGTCCCCTGCACCACCGGCGCAGCGAGATATTTGCCGTCACCCAATGGCACAGCGCGGTCCATATAGGCGACGCTTTTGGCAGATTCAGGCACGAAATCTTCGCGTGCAACGGCACTCATGCGCTTCAATACCCATTCGGTGTTGACGCCGCTGGTGCGCAACTGGCTATCAATCATCGCTTTGCGTGCTGTGGCAAAGGGTGTGTTCTTCGGGCTTTCTTCGACGATGGTCACAGTAAAAACTCTCTTGTTGGCTGGCGCTGCCGCTTTAAGCCCTCAAGCCAGCGAGGCCAAGCGCTTTGACCATAGGGGTAAAGCAGGCTTATGGGGCTTCCCAATCGACTAGGAGGAGTGCTGCTTCGATGAGCGACATGGTGACCATTCGTGAAAATGATCTGATTGAGAGCATCGCTGATGCCCTCCAATATATCTCTTATTACCATCCTATGGACTACATCAAAGCGTTGGGTGAAGCGCATGATGCAGAAGCCAACCCGGCGGCAAAAGACGCAATTGCGCAGATTTTGACCAATAGCCGCATGTGTGCAGAAGGCCATCGACCGATCTGTCAGGATACTGGCATCGTGAATGTCTTCATCAAATGGGGGCAGGATTGCCGCCTTGATTCGAAACTGCCGTTGCAGGAAGTCGTCGATGAAGGTGTGCGCCGTGCTTACACCAATGCCGACAACCGGCTGCGCGCCTCGATTCTGGCTGACCCCGCTTTCACCCGTCGCAACACGCGCGACAACACGCCTTGCGTGCTGTCTGTCGAAATGGTGCCGGGCAATACGCTTTCGATCGATGTGGCCGCCAAGGGTGGTGGCAGCGAGAACAAATCCAAGTTCAAAATGATGAATCCTTCCGACAATATCGTCGATTGGGTGCTTGAGATGATTCCGCAGATGGGCGCTGGCTGGTGCCCACCTGGTATGCTGGGCATCGGGATTGGCGGCACGGCTGAGCATTGCGTGAAGCTTGCCAAAGAAAGTCTGATGGACCCTATCGATATGGGCCAGTTGAAACAGCGCGGGCCGCAGAACGATATTGAAGCGCTCCGCATCGAGATTTTCGACAAGGTGAATGCATTGGGTATCGGTGCGCAGGGCCTTGGTGGCCTGTCCACTGTGCTGGATGTGAAAATCAAGGACTGGCCATGCCATGCTGCCGGCAAGCCTGTGGCGATGATTCCGAATTGCGCGGCCACGCGCCATGCGCATTTCACGCTGGACGGTTCAGGCCCCAGCTTCATTCCGCAGCCCGATCTGGATGCTTGGCCCAAGGTAAGCTGGGCGCCCGATGCCAATGCCAAGCGCGTGAATCTGGATGAATTGACGCCTGAAGTGGTGCAAAGCTGGAAGGCAGGCGATCGCTTGCTTTTGAACGGCGCCATGCTGACAGGCCGCGATGCGGCGCATAAGCGGATTCAGGACATGCTGGCGCGCGGTGAAGAATTGCCAGTCGAATTCAAGGGACGGGCGATCTATTATGTCGGCCCGGTCGATCCGGTGATGGATGAAGTGGTTGGCCCGGCAGGCCCAACAACGGCCACGCGGATGGATTCCTTTACCGATATGATGCTTGATCTTGGCCTTCTCGCCATGATCGGGAAAGCGGAACGTGGCCGCGGTGCAGTGGATGTGATTGCCAAGCACAAGGTCGCCTATCTGATGGCCGTGGGCGGCGCTGCCTATCTCGTCAGCCGTGCGATCAAGGAAGCCAAAGTGGTGGGCTTTGAAGATCTCGGCATGGAAGCGATCTACGAATTCACCGTGAAGGATATGCCGGTCACAGTGGCAGTGGATAGCGAAGGGCAGAATGTCCACACCCTCGCCCCGCTTCATTGGCGGGACAAGATCGCCAAAGAGCATTTGCTCGAAAAAGCGTAAAATATGCTGGAAAAGGGGAGGTGCAAAGGTGCCTTCCCTTTTCGACCAATGGTTTATGCGCGTCGACCATAATCATGGCGCTCCGGGCCTTTAGCGGGCTATGTTGGGCGGATGGAAAAGTCCACAAAATCTGACGAACATATCGCCAGAGTTCCCTTCAAGACGGTTCTCGCTTCGATTTGCGGGCTCTGGCTCTGCTATTTTCTTCTGACAACGCTCCGGGCCGATATGCTCGACCTTGGCTATGCCGAGGAATTGTTGTGGCGACGCTTGCTGGCAACTTTCGCTGGCATCGCGATCACGCTGGGCCTGTGGCTGGTGCTGCGCCTGTTTGATGGCAAGGCACAATGGGTCAAGATTGTTGTGGCATTGCTTGCATCGGCTCCTGTCGCTTTGGCGCTGGCTGAAGCCAACCGGCTGGCATTCGTTGATATGGAAGAACGTATATTGGCGCGCGTGGCAGAGCGTGAAGGTATGGAAATGCGCCGCAATGAGAGCGGAGATATCTTGCTTTATCTGCCGGGAGCCTCGGCAGGTGGCAGTTCAGGAATGCCCGGAGAAGCCCCGCCGGGCGGCGCTATCACGATCGACCAAAAACGGCAGGCAGAAGGGGCGACGCAGCAATTAACCGAGGTGGCTTTTGGTCGCTATTTCATGATGCTGACCTGGTGTGCGGTCTATCTGGCACTGCTGACCGGCCAGAAAGCGCAAGCAGCTGAACGGCGAGAGGGGACCTACAGGCGTGCTGCCAAAGCGGCTGAGTTACGCAGCCTGCGCTATCAGGTGAATCCGCATTTCCTCTTCAACACGCTCAATTCCTTGTCGGCGCTGGTGTTGACCGGCAAGACCCAGCAGGCAGAGCGAATGATCCAGATGCTGTCGACCTTCTATCGCTACAGTCTGGCAGAAGACCCGACAGCTGATGTCTCCGTCCGTGATGAGTTTGGCCTGCAGCGGCTCTATCTCGACATTGAATCCGTTCGATTCCCAACCCGCTTGAAGCCTGAATATGATCTTCCTGATGAGATTGCCGATGCGAAAGTGCCGGGCATGATTCTTCAGCCGCTGGTCGAAAATTCAGTGAAACACGCCATTGCCACCTCGTCAGGCAAGGTCACGCTGACTCTGTCTGCCCGGGAGGAATATGGTCGGCTTGTTTTGACCGTGGAGGATGATGGCAAGACCAGCGCAGCGGCGCAGGCAGTGGCGACTGAAGGCCATGGAATTGGCCTTGCCAATGTGCGCGAACGGCTTGAAGCACGGTTTGGCAATCAGGCCAGCATTGTCTCAGGGCCAACCCCTACCGGCTATGCCACCCATATTCGTATTCCCCTGATCGGGGTAGAGGGACATGATTCATGAATGATTTCAGCGAGGATGCACCACTTCGCACATTGATTGTCGATGACGAACCGCTTGCGATTGAAAGAATGCAGGTGATCTGTGCGGAACTGGACGGAATCTCCGTCGTCGGAACAGCGAGCGATGGTGCATCAGCCTTGCGGCTGGCGGAAAAATTGAAGCCCGATCTGTTGCTTCTGGATATGACGATGCCGGGTATGGATGGCCTTGCCGTGGCGCGCGAGCTGGGCCAGTCTGACCGCAACCCTGCGGTTATTTTCGTGACGGCGCATGATGATTTTGCGGTCGAAGCCTTCGATCTGGAAGCGGTGGATTATGTTCTGAAGCCGGTTGGCAGTGAACGGCTGGAACGTGCCATTGCTCGCGCTGTGGTGAGCCGCGGGAAGAAGCGTGAAGTGGCCAGCGCTTGGCTTGATGAGTTCTGGGTGCCGCACCGTTCAGAATTACTGCGGATCGAAGCCAGGCAGGTCGATCAGATCGATGCAGAACGCGATTACGTGCGGCTGCATGTGGGTGAGAACAGCTATCTCCTGCTGCAAACCATTGCCGGGCTTGAAGAAAGGCTCGATCCCTCGCGCTTCATACGTATTCACCGCTCGACGATCCTACGTAAAGACTTCATCCGCGGTTTGCGTCATGAAGGTTTAGGCGTTTGGTGCGCCGAACTGGAAAATGGCGAAGCCTTGCGAATAGGGAGAACCTATCTGCGTAAGGTCAAAACAATGGCAGGGCGATGATCGTAGCGTTCCATGATAGTAAAATCTGGTTGCTAGAGATAACAAACATATCCCGGGATGCGATGTATATCCATGCCGGGTTGTTCACCTTTATAACAGTTCAAATTTTCACGCGCGGACGATTTGGCGACAAGCGCATGTTGTTTACAGTGATCGGCTTGTCGTTCATCGGTGAAATCGTAGACTTTCTCTATGTCTATGAAAACGGTGGCCGATATGATTATTGGCAAAGTATGCGTGATATTATCGATACTTTGATTTGGCCGGTCATTCTGACTGTTGGGCCCAGACTGAATCTCATACGAACATAGGGGCACAGGCCCAGGCTCGTTTATTCGCTTTGAACAACGCTTTGGGCGCCAGCAACTTTGCCAAGCGCCCGCTATGGCGTTGGACTGGTTGTTTTCATCCGCCCAGTTTTTCTTTGGAAGTGAGTTCTGCAACCAGCACCTGCACATCCTTGCGAGTTTGACGAAAACAAGCGGATTCCTGTGCTGGAGTGTTGAGTTGCCCCCGTGAATCATAAAGGCATACTTTATGCGCGGCCTTGTTAAGGCGCTTCTGCAATTCTGCCTGACCTTCAGCTGTCGTCAATTGTAGATCGGTAACTTTTACAAAGGCAGCAGGGCGGGCCATTGCTGGGGTTGCAAAAACCGTTGCGGCTGCAGCAGCGGCGAGTATCAGACTGTGAATTTTCATGGTATCTCCTCCTTTTGGTGCATCACGATCCGCATGGGACTGGATATGTGAACCGTGATGCAGGAGTATGATTAGGCCTGTTTGTGAGGGCTTTCGCGCAAGATTCGATCAGTAATCTTTGTTCGACGACAAGCGATGTGCGGTTCCGACCAAATCCATTCGATTCCCGGCGAAGCGCAATTGGCAACCGACGAATGTTAAGGCACACTGCATAGGAAATGGCTTTAATAGTGATCTTCTGCCTCGGAATCGGCAATTTTGCGGTTCACAAGGCCGTGTTGGAAACCCGCCACCCCATGATCTGGCAGCGCCAATGGCTGACTGACAGGCTGGGAATGAATTTCAGCCTTTTCATCGAATTTCTGATTCTGCTGGGGGCGATGCTGCTGGTTGGCGGGGGGTATGAAAATTGGGTCTGGGGCTATGTAGGCTATACGATAGTAAACGGTCTCGCCGGCTGGCTTATTCTAAGCCACCGCGTATGATCGGGAACCTCTTGCCTCTTTAAAGCACTACATCGACATGAATCAGACGAATGCCATCTGGGTGGTCACAAATGCTGCAAGCGGCAGCAATGATGATTGCGCTGTTGAGATGATGCAGAATTGCTGCGGAAAAGCGGGTTTTACGATCACGCGGCATATTTGCTTTCCTGATGACGACTTACCGAAAGTTGAAGAGCTTCGGGAAGCCGGAATTGAAACCGTGGTCGTGTTTGCCGGTGATGGAACAACCAATGCGTTGATCACTGCCCTGTATGGCTGGGAAGGCGCGATTCTTGTCCTGCCGGGCGGCACGATGAATATTCTCTACCATCGGTTGCACGGCGATACCGAAATGGCGGACGTGCTTGAGAGAGCCGCCAAAGGCGATATGCAGAAGGTGCGCCCCGGCATTGTGCGCTGTTCACAGGGCGATGCGCTGGCAGGTCTTTTAGCGGGGCCGGCTACGGCGTGGAACGATGTGCGTGAAGCGATGCGGCATATAGATATTCGCGGCATGGCTGAAGGGGCTGCCGATGCGCTTGATAAATCGCTCAACGCCCCCACCGTCACCTGTGCTGAGCCGCAGCTTGGCCGGGCGGCAGGCTATCCGTTGATCATGCTCACGCCCACCAATGATGGTATTCAGCTATCTGGTTACCGGGCAGAGAATATTGGCGACTATGTTACCCAGGGTTTCGCCTTATTGCGCCGCAACTTCCGTGCAGGCCCCCATGATGATCTGGGCTTAGTCACGCGCCTTCAATTGCGTAACCTGTCGGGTGAGCCACTGGAGATGCTGCTCGATGGCGAGCCTGCCGAAGCCGAAAGTGCGGAAACTGAATTCCTGCTTGTCCTGTGCGAAGTTGATCTACTGGCGACTCTCTCCGAATGACTAAGACAATTCACTTATTTCATATCAGCGATATTCACTTCGGATTGGAAGACAATCAGGCACTGGACTGGGTGCGGCATGAAATTGACGCAAAGAAACCTGATGCTGTGGCAATTACGGGTGATCTTACCATGCGTGCACGCCATCGGGAGTTCGATGCAGCTTGCCGCTGGATACGTTCGCTCAATGCCCCGGTGACAGTGGAAGTGGGCAATCACGATCTGCCCTATTTCAACCTGCTGGAACGGTTCATCACGCCTTACAAGCGCTTCCATGCAATCGAAGAATTGGTGGAGCGTGAGATCGACTTGCCCGATCTCGCCATTGTCCCGCTAAAAACCACCGCACGTGCGCAGCCTCGGCTGAACTGGTCCAAGGGCTGGGTGTCCAAGGTCGCGCTGGAGCGATGCCTGACCGCCCTGGACCAATTGCCGGAGACGACCAATACGCTGGTGGCAGTTCATCACCCTCTGGTGGAGGTTGGCACCCATGGCACGGCGCTGACGCATGGCGGGGAAAAGGCGCTGACAGAACTGGCCCGGCGCGGTGTGCTGGCGGTCTTGAGCGGCCATGTGCATGATGCGTTCGATTTGACGCATGATACCGCCTGCGGCCCGATCCGGATGATCGGTGCCGGAACATTGTCTCAGCGCATCCGGTCCACCCCGCAGAGTTTCAACGAAATCCGCTGGGATGGTGAAATGCTTGACGTCACAGTGCGCAATATTGACGATATTGAATCAAGCCAGATGAAAATCCGCGATGTGCCCGAAGATGCTCGCCCACCGCGTGACCCTTCAGACCCTGTGGCTCCTGTCGGGAAAGTCCCGCGCACCGACCCGCCTGTGCATTAAAACCAGCTGATTGGCGGATTAGAGCATCAAAAGCGCGATCGGAACGATCGTACCGGCGATAAGCAACAGGATGGATGTCCGCCGCATCGCGCGGTTATTCAGCCCGATGGCAATGCCCAGCATGGTTGAGATGATAAGGCCAATGGCGACGAGGACTACGAAGATCTTGAGCGGCAGAGTGAAAGGTTTCTTTTTGCTCATTGCCGCAAGTTTGGCGGCCTTCGGGGTGACCGACGCTTCCGCTTTTGGAGCATGTTCGGCTTTGGTGTGACGTTCGCGCGGCGGTGCCTGATCTTTGTGAATGCTGGCCATCCACACGATCCAGTCCGGCGGTGTGCCGCCATAGCCCTTTTCTTCCTGCAGGCGAAACGTCTGAAAAGCGCCACTCAATGCGAATAGCAAGATCATGGGTGACAGGAAGAGCCCGACATAGTGATGAAGCTGGCGAAGCTGTTTCATCGTTTTGGCTTTCATGGAAGCATAGACCTTGTGTTGAATTTTTCACCGCATGGGTAGAGCAGTCAGATGGTATGAAGGAACAAAAAAGGCGGCCGTTGCGGGCCGCCTTTCTCGTTTTGCATGATCGCGAGGCTTAACGCTTCGAGAACTGGAAGCTACGACGTGCCTTGGCGCGGCCATACTTCTTACGTTCCACAACGCGGCTGTCGCGTGTCAGGAAGCCAGCGGCCTTCACGGTTGCGCGAAGAGCTGGTTCGTAGCGGGTCAGAGCCTGGCTGATGCCGTGCTTGACTGCGCCAGCCTGACCGGAAAGGCCACCACCAGTGACAGTGCAGAACACGTCATACTGGCCTTCACGTTCGGTGATTTCGAACGGCTGGTTAATCACGAGGCGGAGCGAAGGACGTGCGAAATACACTTCCTGATCGCGACCGTTAACGACGATTTTGCCAGTGCCGGGCTTGACCCAAACGCGAGCCGTGGCGTCTTTACGACGGCCAGTGGCATAAGCGCGGCCCTGTGCGTCAATGACCTGATCGCGCAGCGGGGTTGCAGGAGCAGCCGGAGCCTTGGGGGCAGCGTCTTCAGTGCCTTCAGCGTCTGCTGCAGGTGCCGGAGTTTCGCTGGAGAGGTTCTTCAGATCGGCGAGATCGGAAACGGTGTTCTGTTCGTCAGCCATTATGCGCCAACCTTGTTCTTGCGGTTCATCGAAGCAACATCGAGCACTTCTGGCTTCTGGCCATCATGCGGGTGCTCGGTGCCGGCATAGAGGTGAAGAGCTTTCATCTGCTGACGGCCAAGTGGGCCGCGCGGAATCATGCGCTCAACAGCCTTTTCAAGCACGCGCTCAGGGAAACGACCGTCGAGAACCTTGTCTGCGGTGATTTCCTTGATGCCGCCGGCGTAGCCGGTGTGCTTGTAATAGACCTTTTCGTTGCGCTTCTTACCAGTGAACGCCACCTTGTCCGCGTTGATGACGATCACGTGATCGCCGCAATCAACATGCGGGGTGAAGCTCGGCTTGGTCTTGCCGCGCAGGATGTTGGCAATCATGCTCGCGAGGCGGCCAACGACCAGCCCTTCGGCATCAATGATATGCCATTTTTTTTCCACGTCAGCCGGCTTGATGGACTGCGTGATCTTGGTCAAAGCCTTCATGGCTATACAAGTCCTTGCATTTCGAATGTCTGGCTCGCGAAGCAGACGGTGGGCAGGTCAAAAGAATCGCCACACAGGCTCGCCAGCGCGAAGTGGGCGCCGTTTGTCGGTTTATCGGGTGTAAGTCAAGCGAATCCGGGGGTTAGCAGAGAGGTAAAATAATACCTCTCTATCATAACCGGTTCTCTTTTCACCGAAGTCTGGGGCCGGCATCGACCCGCCTGCCAGCGGAATGCGCCGCCCATGTGGTTGCGCAGACAAGCAAGGCCCCGACGAGCTGGTGCAATGCCGCCACCCATAGCGCCACGCCTGTCAGCACGGTGCAAATGCCAAGAAGAATTTGCGTGCCAAAGGTGACGTGAACAGCAATGGATGCGGGCCGGTCTCCAGCCGTTCTGGCTAATCGGGCAAGGATGATCAGCCCGGCCACAGCCACCCATGCCCACCAGCGATGCATGAAATGCAGGAGGAAGGGGTCATGCGTCATCGCCCACAACACCCCATGGCTCCAATCGGCTTCAGGGAAGAAACGGCCTTGCATCAGCGGCCATGTGTCGGAGGCGAGGCCTGCATTGAGGCCTGCTACCCATGCGCCCAGCAGCAATTGGATGAATAATATCAGACCGATTGTCGCAGGCGGGAAGGTCAATCGCGCAGGGCGTGCGAGCGGGCTGGCTTCCAGATCCAGCAGATCAAGTGCAGTCCAGATCAGCCCTGCCAGCGTGAACAGGGCGGTCAGCAAATGGATCGACAGCCAGAAATGGCTGACATCGGTGCGGATCGTCAGGCCAGAGCGTACCATCAGCCAACCGAAAACACCCTGCAAGGCCCCCAGCGCCAGCAGGGCAACAAGGCGGCGCTTATAGCCCGGAGGGATCGCATTGCGCAGCCAGAACCAGGCCAAAGGAAGCGCGAAGGCCATGCCGATCAGGCGGCCAAGAAGGCGGTGGCTCCATTCCCAGAAATAGATGAATTTGTAATCGGCCAGGGTCATCCCCGCCGGGCCGTTGATTTCAATATATTCCGGGATTTTGCGATAGGCATCAAATTCTGCCTGCCATTGCGCATGACTGAAGGGCGGCAGGACACCCGTAACCGGCTTCCATTCGGTGATGGATAAGCCGCTTTCTGTCAGGCGGGTGATACCACCCACAGCCACCATCAGCACCACAAGTGCTGCCACGATCATCAGCCAGCAGGCTATGGCATAGGGGCGGAGCGGGCCGATATGAGAGCCGATCGAGCCGGTTTTGCGGGGAGATACAGAAAACATGGCAGCAGTGATTGCGACGGAAACATATAAATCGCAAGTAATGTGAGAAAACTCGTCTCACAAAGGCACCCGTTCGGCAGGTTTGGCATATTCTGAGACTTGCGCAATGTTATACTGTCACATATACAAGGAGACATGGCTTCCGGCACTTCCTCGCTTCGTCTGCGTCTTGATCGCTTAGGCGTACTGCTTTCAGCGCTCTGTGCTGTGCATTGCGTGGCAGGTGTCATTATCGTTGCGGTTCTGGGTCTTGGCGGCGGATTGCTGCTCTCGCCAGAGATTCATCGTTTCGGTCTGGTGCTGGCGACGATTATTGCGGCTCTTGCGATCGGGCTTGGTACCATGCATCACCGCCGCCGTGGCCCACTCTTTGTGGCGACCACTGGCCTTGGCTGCATGGCCTTTGCGCTTTTCGTCGGACATGGCGTGGAAGAAGCTGTTCTGACAGTGGCCGGGGTATTTCTTGTGGCTGTTGGCCATATGCTCAACTTGCGTAAGGCGTAACAGTCGCTATTTCGCAGTGTATGACTGCACCGCTCACACTCACCGTTAATGGCGAAACCCGCCGTACTGAAGCTTCCACCATCGCCAGGCTGGTTGAAGAGCTGGACCTCACCCCCGCCAAGGTTGCGGTAGAGCGCAATGGCATCATCGTGCCGCGCTCCACACTGGGTGATGCAGCACTTGCCGATGGTGATGTGCTGGAAATTGTCCATTTCGTAGGTGGTGGTGACGAAACATTTGCCGATGATAGCTGGGAAGTGGCCGGGCACCGGTTTTCCTCGCGGTTGATCGTCGGCACAGGCAAATATAAGGATTTCGCGCAGAACGCTGCTGCAATGGAGGCCGCAGGCGCAGAAATCGTCACCGTGGCCGTGCGCCGGGTGAATGTTTCAGACCCTAAAGCGCCGATGCTGACGGATTATATCGACCCTAAAAAGGTGACCTACCTTCCCAACACCGCCGGGTGCTTCACCGCAGAAGATGCGGTGCGCACCTTGCGTCTGGCACGTGAAGCGGGTGGCTGGGAGCTGGTGAAGCTCGAAGTGCTGGGCGAAGCACGCACGCTCTATCCTGACATGCGCGAGACGTTGAAAGCTACTGAAACGCTGGTGGCCGAAGGCTTCAAGCCGATGGTGTATTGCACTGATGATCCGATTGCGGCCAAGCAATTGGAAGAAGCCGGCGCTGTGGCGGTGATGCCGCTGGGCGCGCCGATTGGTTCAGGCCTCGGCATTCAAAACCGCGTCACGATTCGCCTGATCGTGGAAGGGGCCAATGTGCCGGTGCTGGTCGATGCCGGAGTCGGCACCGCCAGCGATGCCGCTGTGGCGATGGAACTGGGCTGTGACGGCGTGCTGATGAACACCGCTATTGCTGAAGCGAAAGATCCGATTCGCATGGCACGGGCGATGAAGCTGGCAGTAGAAGCGGGGCGTCATGCCTATCTTGCAGGCCGCATGGGAACGCGCAAATATGCCGATCCTTCGAGCCCCCTCGCCGGATTGATTTAACCATCTTTACCGATTGATAAGCTTATTTTGCGATTTTCTCTGTCCGGGACAAAGGACGGAGCCATCGTGGGAAAAACTGCTACTCTATCGCTGACAGTCGCCGAGTGGCGCGAATTTGCCAGCTTCTCGGCTGAGGAACGCGATTACATTCATCGCGCTCTCGATATTGGTCTTGCGCGGCGCAATGTGCTGGAACATTGGGTGCGCAAGCCCGGTGATATCTCGCTGGTGCGTGATCATCGCGAGGCCTACCGCCCGATTGCGCAATTGAAGCGGTCTATTCCCAGCGAATATTCCTTTGAAGGGATCGAGGCCTTCATGGGCACATTGCTGCGCATGACGGCTTTTGATCTTTCGCAAGGCGCGTTGAAGGGCTTTTCAGCCTATCGCTTTCTTTATGAGCGGCTGCTGGGTGCAGCTGTTCGGCCCTGGCTCGCCTCTGCCTTCTGCGGGGCGGCTGCCCTCCCCCAGATCCGGCCAGATCACCGCAAGGGCCTGCTGCAATCGCTGAGCCAGGCGGCCGCCACCGCACCTGCCTGGTCAGAAGACGAGCCAAGCTTCTATCCGGATTACTTCGACGACGAACAAGTCGCCTGACACTTGTGAGGCGCCGGGCTAAGACCCTGTCGCTTTACATCCATTAATTGCGATAGAGCGCATCCATCCGCTCGGCATATTGTTCGCGGATCTTGTGGCGACGGATTTTCAGGCTTGGCGTCATCTGCTCATTCTCGATTGAGAAAGGCGCATCGGCAAACACGAATTGGCGGACCTTTTCCGTCACGGAAATATCCTGATTCACCCGGTCAATCGCTGCGCGGATAGCCTGACGGAAGTCAGGATTGTCCTTGAGTGTGGCGAGATCCCTGGCCGCGCCATGGGCAGCGGCCCATTCCATCGCCCATTCCTGATCTGGCACGATCAGCCCGACGATATAGGGGCGCTGTTCACCAGCAACCATCGCCTGACCGATTTCGGGCTGCAGAGTCAGCATCCCTTCGACCTTCTGGGGGGCGATATTGTCCCCCTTATCATTAACGATCATATCCTTCTTGCGGTCAGTAATCTTGATCCGGCCACCATCATCGAAATGGCCGATATCGCCTGTATGCAGCCAGCCATCCTGCAAGGCGCGGGCGGTTTCTGCCGGATTGCGCCAATAGCCATGCATGACAAGCTCACCACGCACGAGGATCTCGCCATCTTCTGCGATTTTGACTTCGACCCCGGCCAAGGGCGGACCAACCGTGTCGAGCTTGATTCCGGCGCTGGGGTGATTGCAACTGATCACCGGCCCGGATTCAGTCTGCCCATAGCCTTGCAACATGATGAGGCCGAGCGCTTGAAAGAAATTGCCGACATCCGGGTTAAGCGGCGCGCCACCAGAGATAAGCGCATTCATTCGCCCGCCAAATTTGGCTCTGATCTTGGGGCGGAGGGACTTTTCCAGAACCAGATCGAGCAATCGATCACCGGGGCGCTTCTTGCCCGCAGCGCGGCGCTCTTCCAGCTTGATGGCCTGTTCCAGCAGCACATTGGCGACTTTGCCCTGTTTGTGGATCTGTTTGATGATCTTGGTCCGCAACACTTCAAACAGGCGCGGCACCACCACCATCAGCGTGGGGCTGGCTTCCTCGATATTGGCGGCCAGTTTGTCGAGGCCTTCAGCATACCAGATTTCGGACCCCAAACCGATTGGCAGGCCCTGGCCTGCAGTATGTTCGTAGGAATGGCTCAGTGGTAAGAATGACAGGAAGCGGTGATTCCACGCCCTGAAGTCCTTATCCAGCAATGTGGCTGCGCCAGACATATTGCTGAGGATAGCGCCATGATGTTGCAATACCCCGCGCGGTGCGCCGCCTGTGCCGCTGGTATAGATGATGCAAGCCGTGTCTGAGCGCTTGATCCTGGCAATGCGTTGATCCACCAAAGCCCGCGCGGCGGTGGCATCACCTTCCAGCAGATCGCTCCACTGGTGGCAGGCATAGCTTCCTGATTGGGCGGTGGGCACGGTTTCCATGCCGATCACATGTTCGACAAGGGCGGTTTTGGTGACTGCGGGGAGCAAAGGCTTGGCCAGCTTGGCGGAGGAAACGATCACCGCCCGGGCGCCTGAATCAGACAGGATATGGACGTGGTCACGTTCGGTGTTGGTGATGTAGGCGGGCGTGGTGATGCAGCCCGCGGCCATAATGGCCAGATCCGCGATGCACCATTCGGGCCGGTTTTCGGACACCAGCACCACCCGGTCCCCTTCATCGAGACCCATCTTGCGCAGCGCTTCGGCGAGCAATGCCACTTGCTTGGCGGCTTCTTTCCAACTGATGGACTGCCATGTCCCGTCGCGCTTGGCAGTCAGAAAGGGCGTATTACCCAGAGTATCGGCGCGGTCGAAAAACAGGCGAACGAGATTGTCCGCTCCAGCAATGTCGGAAAGCTGCACTTGTGGACATCCTCCATCTGGGGCCGGTGGTCCGGCCGCATATATCAATCAATGGGTAGGATCGCAGAATAAGGGCTGCAAGCAATGGTTTAGCTACAAATCGCTGTGCCGCTGCGTGCTCTCCTACGCGGCGCCTACCGCTTCGCTTAAGTGAGAGAAACCGCTTTGCTTCAACATCTGTTCCAGACCTTTGGTGATCTTGCGGGCAATGCCGGGGCCTTCATAGACCATCGCACTGTAAAGCTGAATCAGACTGGCCCCTGCTGTTATGCGTTCCCACGCGTCTTCAGCGGTCGCAATGCCACCTACTCCGATGAGCGGCATCTGGCCGCCGGTGGCTTTACGAAAATCTCGCAGGCGGGTGAGCGCCAGAGATTTGAGAGGCGCGCCGGACAGCCCGCCGGTTTCCCGGGCCTGGGTTGAGCGGAGTGCCGGGCGTGAAATTGTGGTGTTGCTGACGATCAGCGCACCCAGTTTCCGATCCATTGCAATGCGGGAAATCGCGTCAATATCGGCCGGTTCAAGATCGGGCGCGACCTTGAGGAAGATGGGGGCTGCGCAGGTGCCGCGCGCTTCGATCACCGCATCGAGCAATTCGGTGAGCGCAGATTCATCCTGCAAAGCGCGCAGGCCCGGTGTGTTCGGGCTGGAGATATTGACCGTGAGATAAGACGCCAGCGGGGCCATAATGCGGGTCATCTGCGCATAATCGGCCACCCGATCTTCTGAATCCTTATTGGCGCCAATATTGATGCCGACAATTCCGGGGCGATTCTGGCGGGCAGCGAGGCGGTGGGCGGCGGCCTCTGCCCCGCCATTGTTGAAGCCCATCCGGTTGATGACCGCACGGTCTTCCACCAGCCGGAAGAGGCGCGGACGGGGATTGCCTGCTTGTGGGCGCGGGGTGATCGAACCAACCTCAGCAAAGCCGAAACCCGCCCGCAAAATGCCGTCTGGCGCTTCGCCATCTTTATCGAAACCAGCCGCCAATCCAACGGGATTGGGAAAGGTCAGTCCGGCCAGGTTCATCGAGAGCGGCCCACCGGCCTGCACCTTGCTGCCTGGGCAATATTGCAGCGCGCGCAGAGCCAATCCATGCGCCCTTTCGGGATCGAGAACGAAAAAGGCAGGCTTCAACAGCGAATAGATCATGCCGGACCCATGCCAGAGAGGTTTCACGCTGTCACGAGCATGCGTTCGTTCATAATGCAAATTCATTCGACTGAACAAGATTAGAACAGTGTTGTCGGCTTTTTACAATTATTAACAACCTAAAATAGCAAGACTCCCCCTTGCGACCCGAAGGGCTCGGAGCAGGAATGCAACGAGTTCTCTACTTTAAGGGCGGTAACGTATGTTGCCGCCCTTTTTTTATGAAACGCCGCCAGATCAATGATTTATCATCGATAATGGGCCCAGATGCTGCTGGTCTGCGATAGCAGCAGGCCTGCTGAATGGGCGAAACAAAACCGAATCATTGGAATGGGGCGGTTTCCACGAATCGTAGTCGCGAATTTCTCAGGCTTTTGCACCTTCAGGTGATTGAAAAACCCGTTGATCCCCCTTAAGTGAAACCGGATGGAATCGCTCCGATTTAATGGATGCGATTGCCAAGGGTCACTGGAACGGCCCGATTACGGGTCGGAAACGGAAACTTTATGCGCCTGAGCAGCATGGCTGACTATGCCGTCGTCACGATGAGCGCCGCCGCGCGCCATTGCGGCCATGCGCGCGTTTCTGCCACGCAATTGGCTGAAGAAACCGGCCTGCCCCTCCCCACGGTGCAGAAGCTGGTGAGCCTGCTTGGCAGTGCTGGCCTGCTGCATTCGATCCGCGGCGTGAAAGGCGGGTTGCAACTGGCCCGTCCGGCTGCGGCAATCAGCCTTGCTGATATTGTCGAGGCGGTCGAAGGGCCGATTGCGCTGACGGCCTGTGTGGAATCGTCCCGCCATGAATGTGCGCTGGAAGGAAGCTGCACGGTTCGTCCGCATTGGCCAATCGTGAATGAGGCGCTACGCGGCGCGCTGGCCGAAGTACCGCTGACCCGGTTGGCCCAGATAGAAGGGGCCCCTTTGAAACGGGCACAAATGGAACATCCTGCATGAGTGAACAGACGAAAATCGCCGAAGCCCCTGAACAGGGCGTCGAAATCAAGGATAAGGCCGCGCGCGATGCCGCCAAACGGCTGGAAACCTATGAGTTCGGCTTTTCCTCCGACATTGAGCAGGAATTCGCGCCCAAAGGTCTTAACGAAGACACGGTCCGCTTCATTTCGGCCAAGAAGAATGAGCCGGAATGGATGCTCGACTGGCGTCTGAAGGCATTCCGCCTGTGGCAGACGATGGAGCAGCCTGATTGGGCCAAGCTCGATATTCCGCCGATCGATTATCAGGACGCCTATTATTATGCTGCGCCCAAGAAGAAAGAGACGCTGAAAAGTCTCGACGAAGTCGATCCTGAGATTTTGAGCGTCTATAATAAACTGGGTATCCCGATTGCCGAGCAGGAAGTGCTCGCCGGGGTGGAAGGCGCACGCAAAGTTGCGGTGGATGCGGTGTTCGATTCCGTGTCGGTCGCCACAACTTTCCGTGAAGAGCTGAAAAAAGCGGGCGTGATCTTCCTGTCGATCAGCGAAGCGATCCGCGAATATCCCGATCTCGTCCGCAAATGGCTCGGCAAGGTTGTGCCGACGCGTGATAATTACTTCGCCACGCTCAATTGCGCGGTCTTTTCGGATGGCACCTTTGTCTACATCCCTGAAGGCGTGCGCTGCCCGATGGAGCTGTCGACCTATTTCCGCATCAATGCGGAGAATACCGGTCAGTTTGAACGCACATTGATTGTGGCGGATAAGGGATCATACGTTTCCTATCTCGAAGGCTGCACCGCGCCGATGCGCGATGAAAACCAGCTCCACGCTGCAGTGGTCGAACTGGTCGCGCTGGAAGATGCGGAGATCAAATATTCGACCGTGCAGAACTGGTACCCCGGCGATGCAGACGGCAAGGGCGGGATTTACAATTTCGTCACCAAGCGGGGCTTGTGTCAGGGGGATCGTTCCAAGATCAGCTGGACGCAGGTGGAAACCGGCAGCGCGGTGACGTGGAAATATCCCAGTTGCGTGCTGAATGGTGAAAATTCGGTCGGGGAATTTTATTCCGTTGCTGTCACCAATAATCGCCAGCAGGCCGATACCGGCACCAAGATGATTCATAACGGCAAGGGTACCCGTTCGACGATCATCTCCAAGGGCATTTCCGCCGGGCGCAGTGACAACACCTATCGCGGCCTGGTCCGCGTGGGTCCGAATGCAGAAAATACCCGCAATTTCACCCAATGCGATTCCCTGCTTCTGGGCGACGAATGCGGGGCGCATACGGTGCCTTATATTGAAGTGAAAAACCCCACCGCGCAGATCGAACATGAGGCGACCACCTCCAAGATCAGCGACGATCAACTGTTTTATGCCATGCAGCGCGGGCTTGATGAAGAACAGGCCGTGGCGCTGATCGTGAATGGCTTTGCCAAGGAAGTGATGAAGCAATTGCCCATGGAATTTGCCGTCGAAGCGCAGAAATTGCTCGCCATTTCGCTTGAAGGGAGCGTCGGATGAAGAAAACACTGAGTCTTGGCGATGCTGTCGCACGGCAAAATGCCGGTGATGCGAAGCCAGCGCCCAAGCGTTCACCCATTTCGCCCGCGCGCCTTGATCGGCTGCACGAATTTGCCCGCGATATGCGCCGCAATCCCACCGAAGCCGAAGCGCTTTTGTGGAGCCATCTGTCGGAATCCAAGCTCGGCAATTGCCGGTTCCGCCAGCATATGATTATCGGCTCGGCTATCGTCGATTTCGCCTGCCCCACGCGCTGGCTGGTGGTTGAAGTGGACGGGGATGAGCATGACAATCCCGGCGCAGCGCTCGGCATTGAACGCAAGCTTCATGATGACCGGATTCGGGTGATCCGTTTCACTGCCGATCAGGTTCTGGAAGATGTGGATGCGGTGCTGCGCTTGATTCTGGAAGAGCTCAAAAAGCCGCTAAACCACGAAGTCGCTCTGGCAGCGGCCAAGGCCAGCGCACGCAATAATCGCCATGGCACAGGGCCGGGACATGGGCGCGGGCGCTACTAAGAAAGCGGCGGACATAGACAGTTTCCAGCGGGTGCGCGGCCGATAAGGCAAAGCGCCATACCTGCTCAGACAAAAGAGATCGACATGCTGAAAATTGAAAACCTCCACGCCGAGATTGACGGCAAGGAAATCCTTCGCGGATTGAACCTTGAAGTGAATGCAGGCGAAATTCACGCCATCATGGGCCCCAATGGCGCAGGTAAATCCACCCTTGCTTATGTGCTGGGTGGTCGCCCCGGCTATGAAGTGACGCAAGGTTCCGTGACCTTCAATGGCGAAGATCTGCTGGCGATGGAACCGCATGAACGCGCGGCTGCGGGCACTTTCCTTGGCTTCCAATATCCGGTGGAAATTCCCGGTGTATCGAATGTGCAATTCCTGCGTGAAGCGCTCAATTCGCAGCGCAAGAGCCGGGGTGAAGAACCGCTTTCAGGCGGCGATTTCCTGAAGCTTGCCCGCGAAAAGGCGGCTTTGCTGAAGCTCGACATGGATATGCTCAAGCGTAATGTGAATGTCGGCTTTTCGGGCGGTGAAAAGAAGCGCGCCGAGATGGTCCAGATGGGCATTCTCGACCCCAAATTCGCTGTGCTCGATGAAACCGATTCCGGGCTTGATATTGATGCGCTCAAGACGGTGGGTGAAGGAATCAATGCGATCATGCGCAAGCCTGATAAGGCTGTGCTGCTGATCACCCATTATCAGCGCCTGCTCGATTATGTGAAGCCCGATGTGGTGCATGTTCTGGCCAAGGGTCGGATCGTGAAGACCGGCGGGCCGGAACTGGCCTTGCAGCTTGAAAGCGAAGGCTATGAAACGGTGGCTGCCTGATGCTTGATGCCACAACATATCCGACGCGAAGAGAAGAGAATTGGCGCTATTCCGATGTGGACGCATTGAAATCTCTCGACCTTGCGGCGATTAACAGCTGGCGGGAGATCACTGTTCCTGCCGGGGAAACCCATCGTGAAATTTTCACATTCGATCAGGCCGATGGCACGGATTTACGCCGTCTGCGGGTGACCTTGGGCAAGGGTGCAGAGTGCGAACTTTTCGCGGTCAGCGCAGGCAGCCAATATGCCCGGCTTGAAGTGGAAGTGACCTTAGCCAGCAAGGCGCATTTCGAATTTGGCGGTGTGACGCTGGGGGGCGACAGCACGATCCGTGAATTTGTCACCCGCACAATCCATGCTGAACCTGATGCGACCTCAAACCAGACGGTGCGCGCCGTTCATTGGGGCAAGGGCACAGGCAATTTCCTGGGCCGGATTGATGTTGTGCGCGATGCGCAGCGCACCGATGCGGCGCAGGATTTCAAGGGGCTGCTGCTGGAACGCGGGGCTTCGGCCAATGCTGTGCCGCAGCTCGAAATCTTCGCTGATGATGTGAAATGCGCCCATGGTGCCACGGTTGGCCAATTGGATGAGCAAGCCCGTTTTTATATGGCGGCGCGCGGACTTTCCCCGGATATGGCGCGCAAATTGCTGGTTCGCGCTTTTCTGGCCGATGCTTTTGCGGCGCTGGATGATGAAGCGGAGCAGGAACGCTTGCTGGAACAGGCGCTGACGGTTCTGGGAGACGCTGTGTGAGCATGACCATCACCCGCAAGGCTGACTTCCCCGGCCTTCTGACGGCAGAGGGCAAGGCGTGGCATTATCTCGACACGGCGGCCACCGCGCAAAAGCCGCAGATCGTGGTCGATGCTGCGGCCAAAGCGATGGGCGCGGATTATGCGACCGTGCATCGCGGGGTCTATTCACGCTCTGCCGAAATGACGCTGGGCTATGAAGCGGCGCGGCGGCGGGTGGCGGAATTTATCGGGGGCCAGGAGGATGAAATCACCTTCACCCGCGGCGCGACCGAAGCGATCAATCTGGTGGCCTATACCTGGGGCGCGCAGGAATTGAAGGCCGGGGACCGGATTCTCCTGTCCCGGCTTGAACACCATTCCAATATCGTGCCCTGGCAGATTCTGCGCGATCAGATCGGGTTTGAAATTGATGTCTGCCCGTTGACGGTGGATGGCCAGATCGATCTTGATGCTGCCGAACAGATGCTGACGCCGCAGCACAAATTGGTGGCGCTGGCACATGTCTCCAATGTCCTTGGTTCGGTGCTCGATGTGAAGCGTGCGGCAGGGCTGGCCCATTGTGTGGGTGCGAAGCTGCTGCTCGATGGCTGCCAGGCGGTGCCGCGTGTGCCGGTGGATGTGGCTGCACTAGATTGTGATTTCTACGTCTTTTCAGGCCACAAGCTCTATGGACCCACGGGGATCGGGGCTTTGTGGGCAAAGAAGCCGATTCTCGATGCCATGCCACCCTGGCAGGGTGGCGGTTCGATGATCGACCGGGTGACCTTTGAAAAGACCACTTACGCCCCTGCCCCGCAGCGTTTTGAAGCGGGAACGCCTGCCATTGTCGAAGCCATCGCGCTGGCTGTGGCCTGTGACTATGTTTCCGGCATCGGTCTGGAGGCAATCCATGCCCATGAAGCGCGGCTGGTGGCTGCCACGCGCGAAGCCTTGCGCGGCATGAATGATGTGACCGTGTTTGGCCCTGAAGACACAGCAGGCATTGTCAGTTTTGCGCTGGACGGGGTTCACCCGCACGATTTGGGCACCATATTGGATGAAGAGAATGTCGCTATCCGGGCAGGCCATCACTGCGCACAGCCCTTGATGGACCATCTCGGCGTTCCGGCAACGGCCCGCGCCAGCTTTGGCCTCTATAGCGATGACGATGATGTAGCGGCGCTGATCCGCGGCATTGACAGGACCAGAAGGATTTTCGGATGAGCGAGACGAGCGAAAAGAAGGAATATGTCGCTGCACCGCCGCCTAATGAACAGGTGGTCGGGGTGGATAAGCCGCCACGTGCGCGCGTCTCGGACATTCCTGCACCAGAACGTGACCCGGAAGACGAGCCTGTAGCGGAACGCAAGAAGGATTATCTTGATGGTTTCCTCGCCAAGAAGCCGGAAGCGGTTTCCGCAGGCGAACCGGGCGGTGCAATCTATGATTCCGTTGTGGAGGCGCTGAAGGATATTTATGATCCGGAAATCCCGGTGAATATCTATGATCTTGGCCTGATTTATGGCGTTGATGTGACGGAAGATGCGGATGTGGCCGTCACCATGACGCTCACCACGCCGCATTGCCCGGTGGCTGAAACCATGCCGGGTGAAATCGAGCTTCGGATTGGCAATATTCCCGGTGTCCGTGATGCGCAGGTCAATGTGACCTGGGATCCGCCATGGGACCCTGCCAAGATGAGCGATGAAGCCCGTCTCGAACTGGGAATGTTATAATGGCTGATATCAAAACCCGCGCCCGCCCTGCTGCCGTGACGCTGACCCCTTCAGCCGAGCAGCGGATTGCCGATCTGATGGCCAAAGCGCCCGAAGGGGCAATCGGGGTGAAACTGTCCACCCCGCGCCGGGGCTGTTCGGGGCTTGCCTATTCGGTGGATTATGTGACCGAAGAACAGGCCTTCGATGAAAAGATCGAAACGCCCGGCGGCACCTTCTACATCGATGGCGCTTCGGTGCTGTATCTGGTCGGTTCGATCATGGAGTGGAAGGAAGACGATTTTACCGCTGGCTTCACTTTTGAAAACCCCAACGCCAAGGGCGCATGCGGTTGCGGTGAAAGCTTCATGGTCTGAGTTGTGTGCGGGAGTGGCAGGTCAGCCCTGCTCTTCCGCCAGAAATGCCAGCAGCGCGAGATCATATTCGTCGCGGCTACCGTCCGCATTGAGATGCGCATCCAGCCAGAGCTGCTCTGCTGCTGAAATGACCCCGGCCTGTTTGATGATCGCTGCATGATCGGGCTTTTGTGGGGCGCTCTGCCTCTTCCCAAACACCACCCCAAGGCTGTTGGGCGCATGGCGCGCCATCTTGCCAAGAAATGCGCCTGTGTCGCTGCTATGGTCCGACATGAAGCGGTCCAGTTCTGCCGCTCGCTTGTATGACAGCACGTGTTTGGCGGGCGAAAAGCCTTTCAGATAATTGGCTACCCCTTGCACAAACAGGGTCTTCCATTCCGGCGCGTTGTCCGGGCAATGGACTGTCGCTTGCTTGATGCGGAACAGCATGTCGGCTTCCCGTTCGCTCACCGCAGCGGGGCGGTCGCTGGCAGGAGCGAAGATTACCCGGCGCAGGATGGAACATTCCGCCACGGTGACGAAATGGTCTGTCAGCTCACCCCCGCAGCGCGTGGGGCCAGTACCGGTAAGGATTTCGCGCTCCATAGCTTCCAGAATAAAGCTTTTGAGGACTTCCGGGGCCGTTTCCGCGCGTTCCACCAGCCGGACGAGCAAATCCATCTCGGCCATGCTTTCAACATGGCCTGATGCGCTCACCCGTTCAATCAGCCAGCGTGCATGTTCATCCGTTATATGGCCTTTAGGGTCGAGCGTATTGAGCACAAAATCGCCAATCGCTTCGACGAAGAAATCGGCCCATTCACCAGGCCGTTCTTCCAGCGCATCGTTCAGAGCAAAGATCGCCTCTGCCTGACTGGGCGAAATTTCACCACGAGACCAGCCTGTACGGCGCAAGGCCAGAACATCGGTGGAGGATATCACCCCATCGGCTGCGATAGATCGTGCAATGTCTTCAAATTGAATGCTCATACCCAGCCAATATGCCCCTTCTGCGCCAGAGCGGCATATTGGCGAGATAAGTTTAAGTCTGAGTTACTGCTCGGCTTTTCAAAAAGGCGAGCAGTACAACCGTCAGCGTGTGCTCACGTTAAGCGCCACGTCGATATTGCCTCGAACAGCGTTGGAATAAGGGCATACGGCATGGGCAGCAGCAACGATCTCTTCTGCCTTGGCCGGTTCAACGCCGGCAATTTCAACGTGAAGCGTGACCGCAAGATGAAAGCCGCCCTGATCATTGGGGAGCAGACCCACTTCACCTACCACTTCAATATCATCATCGCGCACCTTGTCAGGCTGTCCGTGCGTGACGTGGATGACGGCATTTTCAAAACAGGCTGCATAGCCGGCAGCGAACAATTGTTCAGGATTGGTCGCATTGCCCTTCCCACCCAGTTCTTTGGGCATGGCTAGGGTGAGATCGAGATTGCCATCATCGCTGCGGACCGTGCCGTTGCGTCCGCCGACAGCGGTGACTTTGGTGGTATAAAGCTGGCTCATATTATTCTCCTTCCAATGTTGAATCAAATCCACCAACGCCAAAGAAGTTAAATTGTGCCAAATTATATTTTACGCAATTAATATAGACAGGCCAAGAATCTCGTCGCTTCACGATCACGCTGCACTTAGCGCTTCAGAGCCGCGACACAGGCTGCGCGATCCACGTCCCGCCCGTCGCTTTCACGTCTGGCATCCACATAGGTGGCGACCGGTTCAGCGCCTTTTTGCAGCGGGTAAAGATAGATATCGAGCACGCAGGCTGTTCCGCCAAATTGCAGCTTGCGCATATCGCCTTCACGCACATCCAGACGCGGCGCGCCAAACATGCGGGTCAGCGATTTGCTATCCTTCAGAATCACATTCTCAAGGCCTGCCATGCGCAGAATTTGCGGCGGCTGGAAGCCATGGGTCGGTGGCGGCATGTTGGGTTTGGTGGGCGGCACATGGGTTGGCCGCTCTGGCCGGGGTGGCGGCGTGCTGTTGCCGGTGATTCCACCGGGGCTCACGCAGGCCGCCAACAGGGGGAGCATCAGCAGTGCCGGGTTAAACCGCATGTCTGTCTCTCTTACGATGAAGAAGGTGGGTTGCCGCAGCCGCGCCAAGCACGGGGGCAATGAAATTGACGAAGGGAACCAGCAGCAAGGCGGCCACCGCTCCGCCAAGAATTACGCGTTCAGGCCGGGAAAAGGGAACCGGGGCATGTGCGGACGGGCGATGGCGCAGCCACACCATGTCCTGCAATTCGCGACCCAGCAGAACCGCGTTGACGGCCCAGAACAAGATCGCCGGGCCAATGCCAGTAGGAATCAGCAGCAGGGCAAATGGCAGCGCGATGAGGTTCGCCAGCAAGGCGCGGCCCGCTGCGGCAAGGCCCACGGACCATTCTTCGCGCAAGGGGATGTTCCTCAATGTCTGGGCTGCTTGGGGGTAATGCCGCGTTTCCACTGCGTCCACCACATCGTCAGCGAAGAATTGGACCACACCCATCGCCACAATCCGCCAGACCAGCCACAGGCCAATGAGGGAAAGGAGCAGGCTCACCGTCTGGCGCAAAGCGCCTGAACCGCTGAAAAGGTCGTCCGACAAGCCCAAGATGCTCAAAGTCCAATCCAGCAAAACCCAGGCGCCTGTGCCTAAAACAGCGGCGATCACCAGCGTCAGCGCGAAGCTCTTGGCGAGGATGCGCCACAGTTTCGGCCCGGCCAATTGGCCAAGTGCAAGCAGAAGACTGGTGACAATTATCGGCATATAAGGTTGCGATTGCGCGGCCTTGCGTCCAAGTCAACGCCCGAATGCCCAAAGCATTGCCAGTAAATGAGGAATCCCATGAGTGAACCCAGATATGATGTCGTCGCGATCGGCAATGCCATCGTCGATGTGATGTCTCCCTGTGAAGACGAATTGATTGAAGAGCTTGATCTGGTGCGGGGGGGGATGACCCTGATCGACACCGAACGGGCGAAAGAACTCTACGCCGCCATGGGGCCAGCGCGTGAAATTTCCGGTGGGTCCGCCGCCAATACACTGGCTGGTCTGTCCGCCCTCGGCTCGCAATGCGCTTTCATCGGCCAGGTGGCGGACGATCAGCTTGGCGATGTGTTTGGCCACGATATTCGCGCGGTGGGTATTGATTTCGATACAGCGCCCCGCCCCGGTGAACCGCCAACGGCCCGTTGCCTGATTTTCGTCACCAAAGACGGTCAGCGCACGATGAATACCTATCTAGGTGCCACTCAGTTCCTGCCGGCCGATGCGCTGGATCTGGATGTGGTGGCCGGTGGGTCGATCCTGTTCCTCGAAGGCTATTTGTGGGACCCGGAAGAACCGCGCGCTGCTATGCGCCGGGCGATTGACGCGGCCAAGAATGCTGGCCGCAAGGTTGCCTTCACCCTGTCCGATCCTTTCGTGATTTCCCGCCATGGGCAGGATTTCCACGATCTGATCGATGCAGGTTTGCTGGACATCATCTTTGCCAACCATCTCGAACTGGCCGCCCTGACGGGTGAAGATGATTTCGAAGCAGGCATTGCGTTGCTGTCTGCCCGTGTGCCGGTGCTGGTCGTCACACGCGGGGCAGAAGGCGCTGTGGTTGTCGCCCATGGGGAACGCGCTGAAGTGGCGGCGGAACCAATCGAACAGGTGGTGGACACGACTGGCGCTGGTGATTTGTTCGCCGCTGGTTTCCTCCACGCTTTCGTGCGCGATGAACCGCTGGAAAAATGCCTCCGCCTTGGTGCCATCGCTGCGGCAGAAATCATCTCGCATTACGGCGCAAGGCCGGAAGTCGATTTGAAAGCGCTGGCTGCAAAGAAGTTGGGCTGATGGAATGAATGGGAGGGCGCTTTGCCCTCCCATTTCATAATGCGCTCGGCGTTCAACCGAGCGGTTTGGACAAGCCGCTTACTTCTCTCCGCGAGCGATTTCACGCCAGCCGATATCGCGGCGATAGAAGCCTGATGGGAAGTCGATGCTCTCCACCGCTGTGTATGCGTTCAATTGCGCTGTGGCGGTGTTGTGTCCCTTTGAGGTCACGTTCAGTACCCGTCCCCCATTGGCTACCAGATCGCCATTTTCTGTGCGTTTTGTGCCTGCATGGAAGACCTTGGCACCATTGCGCTCACTCTCGCCAATGCCTTGAATAAGCCCCCCTTTTTCAGGGGAATCAGGGTATCCTTTGGCCGCCATCACCACGGTGAGCGCCACGTCCTTGGCAAATTTTGCCTGCTCCATCGCGCCCAAACGGCTTTCGGCACAGGCCAGCAGATAGTCAGCCAGATCGCCTTCAAACCGCATCATCAGAACCTGACATTCAGGGTCTCCGAAGCGGCAATTATATTCGATCAGCTTGGGGCCATCCTCGGTCAGCATCAGCCCTGCATAAAGCACGCCGGAATAGGGCATCCCCTCATCCGCAAGGGTTTTGACGGTCGGCGCGATGATTCGCTGCATCACCTGTGCCCGCAGCTCAGGGGTGAGGATTTTGGCCGGGCTATATGCGCCCATTCCCCCGGTATTGGGGCCGGTATCGCCCTCCCCAACCCGTTTGTGATCCTGCGCACTGCCAAAGGCCATGACAGAAGCACCATCGGTCAGAGCAAAGAAGCTGGCTTCTTCGCCTTCCATGAATTCTTCGATCACCACTTCCGCGCCAGCAGCGCCGAACCGCCCGCCGAACATATCGTCAAGCGCGGCTTCAGCTTCGGCGCGATCCGCCGCAATCACGACGCCCTTGCCTGCGGCCAACCCGTCAGCCTTCAGCACATAGGGCGCTTTGAAACGCTCCAGTGCGTGCACAGCATCGTCGAGACTGGTGGTGCGGATATAGCCAGCGGTGGGGATATTCGCCCGCTCGCACAGATCCTTGGTGAAGCCCTTGCTGCCTTCCAGCTGCGCGGCTGCTTTGGAAGGGCCAAACACCGCAACACCTTCTGATCGCAGTGAATCAGCCAGACCGTCCACCAGCGGCGCTTCCGGCCCGATGACCACAAGGCCAATGGATTTCTCGTTACAAAAGCTGGCTACCTGCCCATGATCTGTGGCATCGAGCGCCACCAATTCGGCATGGTCAGCCATCCCCGGATTGCCAGGAGCGGCAAAAAGCGTGCCCCCCTCCTTGGCAATTGCGCGTGATTGCGCCAGTTTCCATGCCAGCGCATGTTCGCGTCCACCCGAACCCAGCAAAAGGATATTCATGCCCGGCCTTCCCTTCGATGATAATATGTCTTCTGGCGGGCTGGTAGCCAAGGCTTCGCGCGGGGACAACGCTGCACCGCTTTCCATCACCGAAATTTCCACCCGGCTGAAACGCGCTGTGGAGGATCAGTTTGGCCATGTGAAGCTTCGTGGCGAACTTTCCGGCGTGAAACGTGCGGCTTCCGGCCATCTTTACTGCGCCCTCAAGGATGAGAAGGCGGTGATCGATGGGGTTATGTGGAAGGGCAACGCACAACGTCTGTCCTTCCTGCCTGAAGACGGGATTGAAGTGATCGCCAGCGGTAAGCTGACCACCTACCCCGGCCGCTCCAAATATCAGATCGTGATCGATTCTATGGAGATCGCCGGCGAAGGCGCGCTGCTGGCACTACTGGAAAAGACTCGGAAGAGGCTTGAAGCCGAAGGGCTTTTTGCGCCTGAACGCAAACGTGCCCTACCCTTTATTCCGCGCAGAATCGGCGTGGTTACCTCTCCCACGGGTGCGGTTATTCGTGATATTCTGCACCGGTTGGCGGATCGTTTTCCCAGCCATGTGATGGTCTGGCCGGTCATGGTGCAGGGGCAAGGATCTGCGGAGCAGGTCGCCCATGCGGTGCGTGGCTTTGGCCAATTGCCTGATGATGTGCGCCCTGATCTCCTGATTGTGGCGAGGGGCGGCGGTTCGATTGAGGATTTGTGGAGCTTCAATGAAGAAGTGGTGGTTCGCGCGATTGCCGATTCATCGATCCCTATCATCAGCGCTGTGGGCCATGAAACGGACACGACATTGGCCGATTTCGCAGCCGACCGGCGCGCGCCGACCCCTACTGCAGCGGCCGAAATCGCTGTGCCAGTGCTGCGCGATCTGGCGGCCACGCTGGATGAATACGCCTTCCGCCAGCGCAAATGCGCTTTGCGCCCCGTGGACCTTGGACGGGAACGTCTCGAAGCGCGGGCAAACCGTCTCCCCAAGCCCGAAGCACTGCTGCAACAATCTACGCAAAAGCTGGATGATTTGGGGGAACGCCTCCGTCGTGGCCTCGCTGATTGCGCGTCGACGGCCAGAGAGCGGCTGCAAGCTGATCGCGCAAGGCTGTCGGTGCATATGTTGCAGCGGCCCGTGCAGGAAGGGCGCTTGCGGCTGGATGCGCAGGGCAACCGGCTTGGCGCAGGATTGCGGCAGGCAGTCCAACTGGGTGAGCGGCGGCTCGATCAGGCAGGCGCAGGCCTCCGCCCCGCGCTCATTCGCGCAAGAATCGACCGGGCGCGTGGAATGTTGGACAGCTTCTCTCGCGTGCTGCCGCAATTGGACCCGGACAAGCCTCTGGAGCGCGGATATGCCCGGGTCATCGCATCGGACAATCGCACGATGACATCGCAAAAAGCGGCTTCGGCTGAAGCCAGACTCACGCTGAAATTCCATGATGGTGAGTTGGAAGTCGTCACTGGTTCCCCCCCGCTACGCAAGCCAGGCCGCACTCCACCTGCCTCGCCTGCCGAGCAGGGCGACCTGTTCTGAGCTGCGGGGCGCTTGCCCCTTTGCCCTCCAATGCCTAGATGGAAGGCATGTTGATGCCTTCAGGCGGTGGACGTGCCGCAACTCTCATTTACGGGCCAAGTGCCTTCCGTGTTGTCAAAGCAGGCGACTTCGTCGTTTGTGCTGTGAGCGGAGAATCCATTCCGCTTGAGGAATTGCGATATTGGAGCGTGGATAGGCAGGAAGCCTATGCCAGCCCGTTGATTGCAACGCGCCGCATCCTCGATCAGGCATGATGCCAGCAACCGGGTCGCGCCTCGTCTTTGTTGGGGCTGTAGTGGCAATTCTGTCCGCGCTGTCCGCCTGTGCGGTTGTCCCTTCCGCCAGCAAGGGCGGCGGTGAAGAGGTTGCGGTTGTGCAACCCCTCCCTGCTAAACCTCAGGTTGTTAAGCCGGCTCCTGCGGCGAAGGCACCCGCGCCCAAACCGACCGGCCCAACGACTTTTGTCTATTCTGGTGAGCTGACACAAGGCGGTTGGATACGCGGGCAGGCTCCTGCTGGGACAGTTTCTGCCAAGCTGGGCGATCAGGATCTCACACTGACCGATAAGGGCGAATTTTTCGCCGCTTTCGACCGCGATGCCGGTACACAAGAACTGTTGGTTGCAAGTTTGTCCGATGGCCGCAAGGTTGAAAGCCCGGTGGCGATTTCGCCGCGTAAATGGAATATAGAACACATAAATGTCGCTCGCCATGCCGGTGGCCCAAGCGAAGCCTTCATGAAGCGCCGCCGCCCTGAGCTGGCACAAATTCATGCCGCTCGCGCAGTATTCGCCGATAGCGATGGCTGGAGTCAGAATTTTATCTGGCCGGTCAAAGGCCGGATTTCAGGGCGCTTTGGCTCTCAGCGGATCTATCGTGGCGAACCCGGCAGCTATCACACAGGTCTCGATATCGCCACGGGTGAAAGTGGCACCCCGATTGTCGCCCCTGCCGATGGAGTGGTGGTTCTGGCGGCGAATAAACCCTTCAGTCTTGAAGGTAATCTGTTGATGATTGACCACGGCATGGGCCTCAACAGCGCCTTTCTTCATCTGTCCGAAATCGACGTTAAAAATGGACAAAAAGTGCGTCAGGGAGAGATGATTGGTAGAATCGGATCATCCGGCCGAGCAACAGGCCCTCACCTCCACTGGAGCATCAAATGGCGCGACGCGCGCCTCGATCCGTTGTTGTTCCTTCCGCCGATGTAAAGAAGTATCGGGGGCAGGTTTAATATCCAATTGGCCCCTTCTTTCAGCCGTGCGGTAATTTAGCAACGCATCTTGCAATAATGAGTTGGAAAACGTAATATTATTATATAAAGCGACTTTTCTCGTAGGATTTTAGCGCTTTAAGATTTGTGGCTACCATGCCACAGTTGGCTCACGAACGAGTGCTGTAATGAAACAGTCACTTTACGTGGAGCCCATAATAAATTTGATTGCGCCTCATCATTCGCCGGATCAGCTTTTTAAAATCGGTTGATCAAAGCGACTGGAACGATCCCGCGACCTGAGGGCGCGGGTTTTCAAGTTAGGGGACAAATTTTGACCTACTCCAAGAATATTGCTCTGCGTCTCAGTGCAGCACCTCTCGCGCTTGGACTGGCGCTTGCGGCAGCTCCTGCATTCGCACAAGACCAAGCTGCTGACGACAACGCAGCCGATGTCATCGTTGTGACCGGTTCGCGCATCACCAATCCTAACCTGGTGACTTCCAGCCCGGTCAAGGTGCTCGGCGCTGAAGAACTTCAGCTTCGCCAGACCGTCAATGCTGAAGATCTCGTTGGTGATCTTCCCGGTGTGACAACTGGTATCAGCTCTGCTGTCAACAATGGCAGCAACGGTACATCGACGTTCAACCTTCGTGGTCTGGGCGATAACCGTAACCTCGTTTTGATCGACGGTAACCGGATTGTTCCATCAGGCCTGTCCTCTGTTGTCGACCTTAACAACATTCCGACTGCGCTGATCGAGCGTACTGAAGTCCTGACGGGCGGCGCATCATCTGTGTATGGTGCTGACGCTGTGGCAGGCGTTCTTAACTTCGTGATGAAGAAGGACTTCTCCGGCGTACAGCTGAATACAAGCTATGGCCTGACCGAAGAAGGCGACGGCGACACATTCAACGCTGACATCACCATGGGCGGCAATTTTGCTGATGGTCGTGGTAATGCGGTTGTGTCCTTCGGCTATCAGAACGTAAAGCCTGTTCTGATGGGCGATCGGTCCTTCAGTCGCGAGACTTTGGATGTTGACGGCTCACTTGTCGGTTCAGGCACGAGCACGCCAACCCGTGTGAATCTGATTAATCTGCGTGATGCTAACGATAAGAAGCTGAGCCAGTTTGACCCAGACACAGGTACACTGGTTCCAACTTATAACACCTATAACTTCGCGCCGGATAACTATTTCCAGACACCGCGTAAGCGTTACAATGCTTATGCGTCGGCATGGTATGATCTGACCGATAGCGTCGAACTTTATGCCAAGGGCATGTTCAACCGGACAACTGTGAACCTGCAACTTGCCCCTTCGGGCATGTTTGGTGACACATGGCAGCTCCCGCTTAACAACCCGTTCCTGCCAGCAGGTGTCCAGCAGCAGCTTTGTGCCGATAACGGCATCACTGACTGTGCAGGCGCGATTGCTAACGGTACCGAAATCACGACTACGATTAATCGTCGTTTCGTGGAAATGGGTGCTCGTAAGGCTCAGTACACCACGAACATGTTCCAGGGTTGGGTCGGGGCACGCGGTGACCTGACAGACCTTATCAAGTTCGATGTTTCGGCAAGCTATGGCGAGTCCGAAAAGACCCGCACATATAACAATTGGGGTTTGAAATCCCGCGTTCAGCAGGCGTTGCGCGCAGTTGATGCAAATACCTGTGTTGATGAATCCAACGGTTGTGTGCCGATCAACCTGTTCGGTGATGGAAAGGCCATCAGCGATGGCACGATTGCCTTCATTAATGCCCCTACGATCGTTCAGGTGAAAACCTCGATGAGCGTTTTGAACGCAACGCTGAACGGCGATCTGACTGAAACCGGCTTCCTTGGTGCGACCACTCCAATCGGTTTCGCTCTGGGCGGTGAATATCGCAAATACACTGCTGACCAGGTTTCCGATTCTGCTTCCAGCACGCAGGACGAAGTCTTGGGCACCGGTGCTCCTTCACCCAGCTACTCGGGTGAGTATGATGTTTGGGAAGCATATGCTGAACTTAACGTTCCGCTGATTGAAGACCAGCCATTCATCAACAGCCTGAGTGCAGAAGGCGGCATCCGCTATTCACACTACTCTACGTCCGGCGATACCTGGACGTATAAGGGCGGCCTGAACTGGGAACCAATTGATGGTCTTCGTTTCCGCGGCAACTATCAGCACGCTGTTCGGGCACCAAACCTTGAAGAGCTGTTCCTGCCTGCCTCAACCGGCCTTGGCAGCCTTTCCAAGGATCCTTGTGCAGGTCCTGGCATCTCCGCAACGCTGAGTGCGATTTGTATTGCGCAGGGCGCTCCTGCTGCCATCATTGGCAATATCGATCAGCCTTCTGCAAGCCAGATCAATGTAACTCAGGGTGGTTCACTCAGCCTGAAGCCAGAAAAGGCAGATTCCTACACGCTGGGTATGGTTGTAACGCCAACTCAGGTCCCGGGTCTGTCCTTCACGGCCGATTACTACCACATCAAGATTACGGACCCGATTGAATATCTGTCCACCAACACAATCTTGAACGCATGTTATGATCCGAACAATGACGGTGATTACTCTGATGCCAATCCGAACGCACCTGAATGCGCATTGATTGGTCGTAACCCGCTCAATGGTTCGTTGAATGGCGGCGGCGATACGCCTGGTGTTACTCTGGCACTGGGCAACCAGGACGGTGAAATCATTTCGTCCGGTATCGACGTTTCGGTTGCTTACAGCCGTCCGACAAACTTCGGTGGTTTGAACTTCAGCTTCAATGGTAACTGGACCGATCAGTTCCTGACTGCTGACGGTGTAGAATGTGCCGGTAAGTACGGTTCAACCTGTGACCCGATGCTGCCGAAATTCTCCTTCCAGTTCCGCTCCACTGTTTCCCTTGACAACATCGGTGATTTCTCGCTGCTGTGGCATTGGATGGACGGAATGGAATATGAAGATCGTGCCGCTGAACTGGCCGATCCGGAATCTTCGGTTCTTCCGGAATATATGAAGATCGATTCATACAGCACGTTTGATCTGACATACCGCAAGGACGTGTTCGAAAACGTAACCTTCACAATGGGTGTATCGAACCT
Organism: Altericroceibacterium indicum; assembly: GCF_009828105.1. Taxonomy (GTDB): domain Bacteria; phylum Pseudomonadota; class Alphaproteobacteria; order Sphingomonadales; family Sphingomonadaceae; genus Altericroceibacterium; species Altericroceibacterium indicum. The sequence continues at coordinate 399,010 of NZ_WTYQ01000003.1, read as the reverse complement.
GTTCGATAAGAAGCCACCGATCGTCAGCAACTACATTGGCGATGGTACCTATAACGCTGGTAACACATACCCATCGACATATGACGCTCTGGGCCGCCGTTACATGGCAACTCTTAGCGCCAAATTCTGATAGGTTTCTCTCTTTGAGAATAGAAAGGCGCGGGCTTCGGCTCGCGCCTTTTTGTTTGCGTGTATACCTTGTTAGGCGGCTCACTCGCGAACCGCTCTGTAGCTTGTGATTGGCTCAGCGACTTGTGAAGGTTCACTGGTTTATCATCTGATAAGGTACTGCCTTGAGCCGCCGGGCATTATACAGATTGTAAAATCTTGAATTCTCAAGATATTACAATGCTCAGCGACAGCAGCCTAAGCATATTCCCGTATGTTGAAATTTAACGCTTCAGATATCTAATAATATTACAAATCAGCTTCGAATCTGTGGCGCAGAAGTTACAGTTTCAACCATATGTTCATCTGGCCTTCAGCTAGACTTTACACTTTGGATACAATGCGGTCCATTACCTCCCATCAGGTTTGGGGACTGTGCCTGCTGTCAACACTTACGGGGTAGGTGGGGGCGTTCCCAAACATGTTCTGACGGATGCTCGTAACGAGCAGTCGAATGAAATAGGGGACTGGAACTTGAAGAAATTTTCGAAAGCCTTGCGGGGTAGCGCGGCACCATTGGCACTTGCTCTGGGAGGCATCAGCGCCGCAGCCATGTTCGCCGCACCTGCTGCCGCCCAGGATTATACCAATGTCACCGCATCAGGCCGCATTGTCAGCACCGATGGCGAACCCATCGCGGATGCCAGCATCACCATCGTATCAAACGCTCAAGGCTTCAGCAGGACAGCGACGACCAACTCAAGCGGCACTTATCGCATCGGTCAGGTGCCGGCTGGTAATTACACGGTTACTGTTTCAGCAGACGGATATGAAACTTTCACCGATCCAAGGGTGACGTTGTCTCAGAACGGCGCTGCGAACCAGTTCGCGCTTGTACCGGTGGGCGGTTCACACGGCGAAATTATCGTTACTGCAGGCCGTACTGAAGTTGTCGACTTCAACCGTACGACGACCGGGCTTGTCGTCAAAGTGGCTGACCTTGCTGACCGTGTGCCTGTCGCACGTGATCTGACATCGATCATCGAATTGTCTCCTGGCACAACCCAGGGGGATACTGCCTTCGGGAACCTTCCCAATATCGGAGGCTCTTCGGTTTCGGAAAACCAGTATTTTGTGAACGGCCTCAACATCACCGATTTTCGCAAAGGGCTCGGTGCTGGAACCGTTCCATTTGATTTCTATGAAACAGTCGAAGTCAAGAATGGTGGCTATCAGGCTGAATTCGGCCCGGCTACCGGCGGTGTTATCAACGCCACAACCAAATCCGGTTCAAATGAATATCACGCCAGTCTGAAATTCAACTGGGAGCCAGATGGCCTTCGCAGTGACAGCCCGTACAGCCGCGACCCATATTCTGGCAATCTCTATGTCGACAACAGCATGGATGGGGTCGATAAGAAGGATGCGATCATTCAGGCTTCAGGCCCGATCATTAAAGATCGCCTGTTCGTATATGGCCTCTATCAGTTCCGTGATTATACCACGAACAGAGGCCTTGCGACTTCGAACATTTACGAGAACCGTTATACCGATAGCCCATTCTGGGCAGTCAAAGTGGACGCTGTTCCCATTGATGGCCATCGCCTCGAATTTACCTATTTCGATAGCTCGGGCACCGAAACTTATAGCAATTATACCTATGATCCTGAAACTGATATTGTCGATAAATATGAAGCGGGAGAGCTTTATAATTACGGCGGTAAAAACTATGTCGGCCGCTACACGGGCAACTTTACAGATTGGCTGACAGTTTCCGCTGCCTACGGTAAAAGCAAGCTTTCTGACACTTACACGCCAAGTGATCCGAACCGTCCATACGTTGCCGATTATCGTAGCGGTGAACTGCAAATCATCGGTAACCCAAGCAATACAATCGAATTTGCGAAAGATGAACGCGAGTTCTATCGTGGCGACGTCGATGTATTCTTCGAAGCGCTGGGGTCGCACCATATTCGTGGCGGCTATTACCGTGAAAATCTGAATTCCATTAACGAAACACGATATACCGGCGGTGTGGCATATTCCTATTATACAGCTGGCGCAGGCGATCTTTATGCCGCGCCAGGTGTAGATTATGCCGCAGGCCGAACCTTCATCAACGGTGGTACTTTCTCTACTGTCAACGACGCGTTCTATATTCAGGACAATTGGTCTTTGATGGGTGATCGGCTGCAATTGCAGTTGGGCATCCGCAACGACCGTTTCCGTAATAAAAATGCTGACGGTGTAGCGTTCTATGAATCGGGAGATCAATGGGGGCCGCGTGCTGGCTTTACCTTTGACGTATTCGATGATGGACGGGCGAAGCTCTATGGTTCTTTCGGCCGTTACTTCCTGCCGATCCCTGCGAATACCAATATTCGCTTGGCCGGCGCGGAATTTGACCAGACACGCTACAATGTTCTGGAAGGCGTGAACGAGGATGGTTCGCCAGTTCTCGGTGCCCCTTTGATTGGATTTGAAGGATCAGCGGCCTGTCTCGATACAGGTACGGAAAACTGCGAAGTTATTTCCAATGGTACTGCCAACCCAACCGAAGCACTGGTTTCAAAGAGCCTCAAGCCGCAATCCATGGATGAATATATCATCGGCGGTGAAATGCGCTTTGGTGAAAAATGGGTCTTTGGTCTTTATGGCACATACCGCAGTCTGAACCGTTCCTTGGAAGACAGCGCTATTGATGCGGCAGTCAACAATTACTGTGCCGACAATGGTTATGACAGGGATGCTTGTGAAGGTATCTGGTCGGGGTTCCATCAATATGTGCTGATCAACCCGGGCGATTCCGCGACAATTACACTGTCTGATCCATTGCCGGGTGAAACCGATCTGCGGACGATCGATTTCACGGCAGAGCAACTGGGCTATCCTGCTGCAAAGCGCACCTACAAGGCGATTACAGCCACTTTCGAACGCGAGTTTGACGGTGTTTGGAGCCTTCAAGGGTCTTACACATGGTCCAAGCTCAAGGGGAACACCGAAGGCGGTGTGAAATCTGATAATGGTCAGGATGACTCCGGAATCACGACTGACTTTGACCAGCCCGGCTTGACCAATGGCGCTTATGGCTATCTGCCGCCGCACCGTGAGCACAACTTCAAGATCTTTGGCTCTTATCAGCCAACGAACTGGCTCGTGCTCGGTGGGTCTGCGACTGTGCAGTCGCCACGGAAATTTGGCTGTATCGGGCGTATTCCTAGCACAATTGATCCCTATGCAGGTGCCTATGGCGCGGCTGCCTGGTATTGTAACGTTGATGGAAACGGAGATATTATCTCTGACCCATCAGTAACAGTCCCTGCCAATTCCACAACGCTGACGCCGCGCGGTTCGCAGTTCGACAGTGATTGGCTCACAGAAGTCAGCCTCTCTGCTGTGTTCAAACTGCCGGTTGAAGATTTTGACTCCTCATTCCGTGTGGACGTTTTCAATATCTTCAATTCAAAGGCAAAGCTCGATTTCGAAGAGCGTGGAACATTGTCAAACTTCCAACCGCGCAGTTCCTATGGCGTGGCTACCGGTTATCAAACGCCGCGCTACGTACGTTTCCAGTTCCAGATGGGCTTCTAAACGCCCTGACCAGTTTGAAAACAGGGAAAGGGCTCCGCTTGGCGGGGCCCTTTTTCTTTGCCCAAAACAGCCATATTCGAAACTTACAATCACGTGCTGTCTTGCTATGGCTGCTGGATGACAGAGCAAACCGGGCCCGAATATATTCGCCAATTCGTCTCCGCTCTTCAAAGGCGGGATCATGGCGCAGTTCTGAGTGCGGTGCGCGGCCTTGTTCAGTTACGCTACCCCATGGGTCAGCAATGGCGCAGTGTGGCCACTGTTATGCTCAAGGATGGCGAGTTCGCTCTGGCACGAGCAGCGGCCGATCTTCTGGTTGAACAGGTTGCAAGCACACTTACCCGCTTCGATGCTGCGGCCATCAAGGCCAAGGCGGGCGATTTGTCAGGAGCGCAAGCGCTACTGAAAACTGTACCCCAATCCGTACCTGATCCCGTTCAGAATGCCTATTTCCAGGGTATGCTCGCGTTTGATCAAGGGGAAATCGAGACGGCACGCAGCTATTTGAGGCGGGCGGTGGAATATGCACCCCAAACCGGGCCGGCCTGGCTCGGTTTGGCAAAAGCCGGCGGCATTCGATCAGAAGATGAAGCGGTGTTGAAAGAGCTGTGTGCCAATCTTCAACCAGCAGCGGCTATTCCTTTTTATTATGCGCTTGGCAGTCTGAAGCATTCTGCCAAGGATTACGCTTCGGCTTTTGCTGCATTTAGCGAGGCTGGTCAGCTTCAGGCGCAAATCACGCCCTATGATATGTTGAAAGATCAGGAGGAGCTCTCGCACATTCTTTCCGAATGGAGCCGGGATGCTATTCAGGAACTGGCGATTCATGATGACAAGGTGGGCCCCATATTTGTTACAGGTCTGCCACGCTCCGGGACAACACTTGTAGAGCAAATTCTTGCTTCACACAGCCATATAGTTGGGGGAGGGGAGGTAGAAATCCTCGCCCATTGCCGGCGCATTTTAGGAAGTGCAAACCCCATACAGTTGCGCTCTCGTGATAATATTTGGCAAGCTCTGGAGAGTGCTCAAGCCCATTATCACAGGCTGATGGCGGATCGTTTCGGCACAGGGCGGGTCGTTGATAAATCACTGAGCACGACGCGCCTGATGGGATTCGCTGCCATTCTGTTTCCGAATGCCCGGTTCATCTGGTTGGAACGGAACCCACGGGATTGTGCCTGGTCAATATTCAGCAATCACTTTGCTGAAGGGATTGATTGGTCCCAATCCCTGGAATTGATTGCCCGTCGTTCAGCGAGTGAGCATCGCCTGCGCCATTTTTGGCAGGAGACACTGGGTGAGCGATTGATGAGCGTGCAGTATGAAGAATTGGTGCGTAATTCGGAGCGGGAAATCAAGCGAATGGCGGAGCATGTCGGGCTGCCATTCGAAGCCGCTATGCTAACGCCACATAGTTCGAAGAGGGTTGTCACGACAAACAGTTCGGCTCAGGTCCGGGAACCCATATCGACTCAATCGATCGGCAGTTCTGAGCCATATGCGCAATGGCTGGAGCCATTTGGCGTCGCATATGCACAAGCGCGTAAAGATCTCGGTTTGTGAGCAGGCTTGCTGCTGCTTCTATTAAGCGACTGCTACTCGGCCTGCTCGTTGCCATCTGTCTCTTGCCGCCGATCTGGTGGCGATCGCCGGTTCCGCCGCCCTGGTCGGATGGAGCGATGCAGATTACCCGGCTTGTGGGTGAAAGTGACCTGCCAGCGGCACAGGGGCATATGCGGCTGATGGGTGTGTGGCAGCTTGCGAGCGATGCGCGGGAGTTTGGAGGCTATTCCAGCTTGCTGGCGATGCCTGATGGGCAATTTCAGACTTACAGTGACTTTGGCTGGCGTTTGCGCTTTTCCGCACCTGGCGCACCACAACGGCCTGCTCGGCTCGATCACGTACCGACTGATCGTAAACTGCTGAAAAAGTGGCAAAGTGATATCGAATCGGCCACGCGTGACCCCAAGACCGGTGATATCTGGCTTGGATATGAAGGCATGAACATGATCCGCCGGCATTCTGCAGCGAATGGCAAATGGGCCTCTGTGCATCCGCCCGAAATGGCACATTGGCCACATAATAGCGGCGCTGAATCCCTCCTGCGGTTGGCAGATGGGCGCTTCATTGTCATGTCTGAAGGTGGGACGGGGCCGAAACCCGCGCCGAGCGTGGGGCTGCTTTATGATCATGATCCCGTGGAGGGCGGCACGCCGCTGATCTTCGGGCTGGCACACCCCAAAGGCTATCGGTCCACCGATATGGCGCAACTACCGGACGGGCGGGTTCTGATTTTGCTACGCGATTTTGATCCGCCATTTCCGCCGATATTTCGTTCACGGCTCCTGATTGCGGACCCGGCGACGATCAAGAAAGGCCAATATTGGCATTGGCAGACATTGCTCGACTTTGCATCGCCCATTCCTTCGGAAAATTATGAGGGCTTAGCCGTTCGTGATCTGGGGGGAGGGTTAGTCGATCTGTGGATGATTTCGGATGACAATCAGGCTGTGCTACAGCAAACGCTATTGCTCCAGATCCGTTGGGACATGGGGCAGGCCAAAGGGAAGCAAACTGAGGCCGCTGCAACCCAGGCCCTGAAAATGAGCTCAGCCCATTAACGAAGACACGAAAAGGCGCACGGAATACCGCACGCCCTTATCGCGTAGCTCTTCTGAAGCTGGCAGGCGCCGAAGCGCCTGTTCTGCTTAGGCGGCGGCTTCGCCAGCCTTCTGCAGTTCGCGCTTCACCTTGATGGCGCGAGCGGACAGCTTCGTATCCGTGGTTTTCAGCAACCAATTATCCAGGCCGCCATTGTGTTCAACCGAACGCAGGCCCTGCGTCGAAACGCGGAACTTGAAGCTACGATCGAGCTTTTCGGACAGCAGCGTAACATTCTGCAGATTCGGCAGAAAAACGCGCTTGGTCTTGTTGTTGGCGTGGCTCACATTGTGGCCGATCTGGCGGCTCTTACCGGTCAGTTCGCAGATGCGCGACATGGTCTATCTCTCAGTCTTCAAAAGCAGGCTTACTCGGAAAGAGGCGCGCTTAGCGCTGCCTGACCGAATCGTCAAGTTTCCCTGCGGCATTGCAGGGCGGGGCGCAAGTGATTAGCGCAATATAGCATGAATCGCTGGCCGCTCCCTGAACCTATGAAGCATGCGCTGAAACTGGCGCAGCAGGCGGCTTTGGCGGGAGAAGTCCCGGTTGGGGCGGTGGTGACACGCGAAGGTAAAATCATTGCTGAAGGTCATAATACCCCGCGACAATCATGTGATCCGACAGCCCATGCGGAGATTCAGGCGATTCGCGCTGCAGCCCTGATTCTCGGGCAGGAGCGGCTGAGTGATTGCGATCTGTGGGTGACGCTTGAGCCTTGCGCGATGTGTGCCGGGGCTATTGTCCATGCCCGGATCGCGCGGGTCTATTATGGTGCGAGTGATCCCAAGGGCGGGGCGGTTGAGCATGGTGCGAGAGTGTTTGAGCAACCCCAATGCCTGCACCGGCCAGAGGTTTATTCCGGCATCGGGGAAGGGGAGGCGGCCTTGTTGCTACGGCGCTTCTTTGCCGAACGGCGGTGAATCAAAGCCCGCGCCAGATTTTGACAGGTGTTGAATCAGCCGGCCCAAAGCGCGCTGCTTTGCAGGCTTTGGGCATGAAGTCCGTGCCGTAACAAAGCCGCATTTCTTCGAGCCAGCCCTTCTTGTCGATCACCAGCCCAATATGCGGTACTTCCCAATAGGGATTGGCATCAGCAAAAGCCTGGCGCACATCGCCCGCGGTGAGGCCTTTCTTGCGAGAGATCCGGTCGAAATCGGGCCAGCGCAGGCTGTTCCATAAGATGCGGGTGATCTTGAAATAGGTTTCGGGGCTTCGTGCCATGCAGGTGCCATGCTTGGCCCATTCATGGGCAAGCAATCTTGCCGAAGGGGTCATGCACAGATTGCGGGCTGCCTCTGCGCCGGACAAGAAGGGGGCAGGGCTGCTGCAATATTGCGGATAGTGGCGGGAGCCTTCTGGCCACAGGCCGTGCACGATGAAACCAAACAGGCCTGCTTTGCCTGAGCATTGCCGCCAGTCCCTGGGGTTGTCCTTATGCATCTGGCAATATTCAGGTGACCAGCTGAGGGCCAGCGTATAGCCGCTGATTTGTGTTTTGCGGCTTGGTCCTTCCTGCGTGACGGGAGGGACGGAAACGGCTCTTCCCGGGACGCTGCATTGATAAGCCTGAGCGAGCGCAGAAGTGGGGCAGGTGAGGCCCAGCAAGACTGCGCCCACCACCATGGCGGGCAGGCGCTTACTTGATTTCACGCGGCGGGCTGGGTGGTTTGGGGTCTCCTTCCACATCGGCCGGTTTCTCCTGAATCATATGAATCGTCCGCGTCGGGAAGGCGATACCGAGACCGGCCATGGTGAGGCGGCGATAGATATCGAGCAGCAATTCCTGCTGGATCACCAGAGATTCCGCGTAATCGCCAACGGTGATATAAGAGAATACCTCAATGTTGAGCGAACTGTCTCCAAAGGCAACAAAGCGCGCGCGCGCACCTTCTGCGTCGATCTTTTCATGTTCGTTCAAAATTCTTTCGACAATATCGACGCCTTCACGCAGCTTGGCAGCAGAAATACCATATTCCACGCCAATGACCGGATTGAACAAGAACCGATCACGCGCGGCATAATTTTCGATCTGCAGTGCAGAAAGGTCGCCATTGGGGATCGTTACTATCGTGCGGGTGAGGGTGCGGATACGGGTGGAGCGGATGCCGATATCTTCGACCGTGCCCAGAATATCGCCCACACGGCAGAAATCACCTACCTGAATCGGGCGGTCGGCAATCATGGTGACGCTGCCGACGAGGTTTTCGACTGTCTTTTGAGCGCCGAGTGCCAATGCGATACCACCGATACCCAAAGCGGCGATCCCGGTCGTCACATCAAAGCCCAGCGTATCGAGAATAGCAATGGTCGCCAGAGCCAGCAGAACAATCTTGGCACCCCGCCGCATCAGGGAAATCACCGAGACAGCTTGTCGGCGTTCACTGCGGGCCATTTTGGCGGAAGTAACGCCGGTGATGGCATCCACGAGACGCAAGCCGAACCATACCAGCGAGATCATCGCGATGATCCCGAAATAGCGCATCAATGTCTGCCGTGCGATAATCGAGACGCCGATGTCGTTCGCCCAGAGGTTAAACAGAACGACGGCTAAAAACAGCGCCAATGGCGGCAGACCTGCGCGTGAGAAGCGGTAGACCGCGCTTTCCTTTTCGTTCCCCATCACTGCGCGCATGACAAACAGAATGGCTTTGGAAATGAGCCATAGCGCCAGAAAGCTGGAAAAGGCCCCGGCCAGAAGTACCAGCCAATCCTTGATTGGCGCACCAGCAAACTGCGTTCCAACAGGCTTGGTGAGGCTGGCTTCCTGCTCTGGTGGAACATCCAGCTTTTTCAGCACAGCCACCGTTTCTGGCGAAATCCGCCAGATAGGACCTTCTGGGCCTTGCGTCTGTTTGAGGAGGATCGGATTATCTTTGTTGAGCGTGCCAACCTTTTCAAGATCAAGCGCAAGCCCATCGTCTGTCTGGCCATTTGGATCGTTTGACAGAGCGGCAAAGGGCATCAGCGAGCCGGAATTGTCCAATTCGATCTGCAGGCGTTTGCCAAGGTCCGCGGCCTTGGCTGGCGGTTTGGCGTCTGCACCTTGGCCAAGGTCCATGTAATAGCCTGCCCGATCATAATCGCGCGCTGCCAGAGCGCCGAGCAATTCGGTCACCGCAGTGCGGGGTGTCCCCCGGCCGTAGAGATCAGCCGGTTTGGACTTTTCTGCACTGGAAGTGGCCGCTGCCAGCGGATTGGATTGCGCCACTGCCACTGCCGGCAGTGCCAGGAGGACGAGGATCGAGAGCATCAAACGGATAAACATAAGGCCCAAGCCGCTACGCTTTCCGTGATTTTCTGACAAGCCGGCTCGGCAATTGATCACAGTTCAGACACAGGGAGCGGAAGCGCAAATCCGATTGTTTTAAATAGTTGCCAAAATGGCTGGCACCCTATTTTTGGAAGGCTGCGGGGGGAGATTGGCGTTGCGCCACAGTCCGCATCACAAAACTGCTCCGAATCTTGGCAACATGCGGTAAATTCGACAGTTCCTGGCGATAGACCCGGTCATAATCCTCAAAGGACCGGACATGAATAATCATCAGAAAATCGACATCGCCTGAGATAAAGCTGCAATAAGACATGGAGGGGCAGCGCTGCACCGCCTCTTCGAATTCGACCAGCTTATCCTCTGCTTGTGATGCCAGTTCGATCATCACCATAACACTGATGCCAAGGCCCAGCTGGAGCAGGTCTATTCCGGCCGTGTAGCCCGAGATCAGGCCCCGTTCTTCAAGGATTTTCCGCCTTCTGGCAACAGCCGTACTGGATAGGTGAACCCGTTCCCCCAAGGCGACGTCAGATATTCGTCCATCGGCATCCAGGGCTTGCAGGATGCGATAGTCAATTGGATCAAGCGCTAGTTTGACGGATTCCTCCACAAATACTCCCATAGAATTGAGAAAATAAAGATTTGACCAGAAATTCTGTGAAAAATCGATCAGATCCGCAAGCCCTTTCCTGTTAAAAATGTACCCACGAAATGAAAAAGATTCGTCAGGTTCTGGGGGGACGATGGTCAGTTTGGAACGCAGATTGAATGGAGCGCAGCGGCGTTCATCACGTTGCCCCCCGACTGGGCGATTCTGATCTGTTCGAAAAGGAAATGGGAGATGCAGAACGCTTGCCGGACATTCCACCGGGGATGCCGATTGGTGGCTGACGAAGCTTAAGGTCACGGTCTGCCCGACCAGCCAACAATCAGCCGGGCAGGCCATTTGGTCAAATTCGAATGCAACAGGCAGGCGGTGCGCTTCCTCAACATGGGGCAGCGGCGAGCCACAGGCGAATTGCGTCCGCTATCGGCGCGCGTCCTGAATGCCTTTATAGATGGAGATACAAGGACATGGCGCATATCATCGTCCTCGGAGCAGGCATTACCGGCGTCACCACAGCCTATGCGCTGCTGGAACGCGGGCATGAGGTCACAGTGGTCGAAAAGCACCGTTATCCGGCGATGGAAACCTCCTTCGCCAATGGCGGGCAGCTTTCGGCCAGCAATGCCGAAGTGTGGAACAATTGGAGCACCATTTTAAAAGGGCTGAAATGGATGCTGAGGTCTGATGCGCCGCTGTTGGTCAATCCCCGGCCCAATTATCACAAATATTCCTGGATGGCGGAGTTCTGTGGCCAGATCCTGCATTACAAGCCCAATACGGTGGAGACCACGCGCCTCGCTATCGCCGCGCGGCAGCATCTGTTCCACATGGCCAAAGCGGAAAATATCGACTTCGACCTCGAAAAGCGTGGCATTCTCCACCTTTACTATAACCCCGCTGCGCTGAAAAAGGCTGAACTGTCCAATGCTCTGATGGTTGAAGGCGGGTTGGAACGCTATCCCGTTACGCCTGAAGAAATGCTGAGCATTGAACCTGCATTGCATGGCCAGTTTGCCGGCGGTTTCTTTACCCCGTCCGATTGCACGGGCGACATTCACAAATTCACCTCCGGACTTGCCAAAGCCTGCGAGAAGCGCGGGGCGCGCTTTGTTTTCAATGCGCCCGTCAATGGCATCATTGCATCACCCGATCATGTGAAGGTGAAAGTGGCCACACGGCCTGATGATCCCATCGAAGGCGATGCGCTGGTGATCTGCGCCGGGGTCGCCAGCCGCCATTTTGCGCATATGCTGGGCGACCGGGTGAATATCTATCCGGTGAAAGGCTATTCCATCACCGTTTCACTGGACGATGAGGTGAGCCAGAACGCTGCACCCACGGTCAGCCTGCTGGATGAGGATGCCAAGATCGTCACCAGCCGGTTGGGGCGGCAACGGTTCCGCGTGGCCGGGACAGCCGAATTCAATGGCGAGAATAAGGATATCCGGGCTGATCGCATCGCCCCGCTGGTGCGCTGGTGCGAAAAGCTGTTTCCCGACATGTGCACCCGCGATGTGAAGCCATGGGCGGGCCTGAGGCCGATGACGCCCAGCATGTTACCGCGCGTTGGCCCCGGAAAGCGGCCTCATATTTTTTATAATACCGGACATGGTCATCTTGGCTGGACGCTGTCCGCTGCAACTGCTCAACTCGTTGCCGAACAGGTCGATCAACAGACCCGGCACTAAATTAGGGAAAAGGGACAGGATTCATGTCACGAATCACACTTGCTCACGCAAACACCATCATCACCAGCGCGCTGGAGAAGGGCGCAGAACTGGGCCTCAAACCTTTGAGCGTGGCCGTACTCGATCCGGGCGGGCATTTGCTCGCCTTTCAGCGGCAGGATGGCGCGTCTACCCTGCGGCCTGAAATCGCCACGGCCAAAGCGGCTGGAGCGCTGGCGCTTGGCGTATCAAGCCGCACCATCGGTGATATGGCGGCAGACCGCCCCTCTTTCATCGGTTCTCTGGGGGCCATCGCCCCCAAAGGCGTACTGCCTGCTGCAGGCGGGGTGATTGTCGTCGGTGCAGATGGCTTCCCCATCGGCGCTGTCGGCATCACGGGTGATACCAGCGACAATGATGAACTTTGCGCGCTAGCCGGGATCGCAGCGGCTGGCTTGAAGCCGCAGGAGTAAGGCGCACCATGTCGATGACCAATACATATGGCCTGTCCATTGCCGATCCCCTGATCCGTTTCATTGAAGACAAGGCTTTGCCCGGCACCGGGGTAGAGGCTGAAAAATTCTGGGCCGGAATGGCCGATATTTTCGCCCGCTTCGCGCCGGAAAACCGCGAGCTGCTCGCCATTCGTGCACGGATGGAAGAACAGATTGATCGCTGGCATATCCAGCAATCCAATGGTGTCGGGGATGCAGAAAGCTACCAGCAATTCCTGCGCGATATTGGCTATCTGGTGCCGGAACCTGAAGCCTTCACCATCGCCCCGGAAAAGGTCGATACAGAGCTGGCCCAACTGGCCGCGCCACAATTGGTGGTGCCGATCCTCAATACCCGCTTCCTCCTCAATGCCGCCAATGCGCGCTGGGGCAGCCTTTATGACGCGCTGTATGGCACTGACGCGATTGCCGGAGAGCCGGCAGGCAAGGGTTATGACGCAGATCGTGGCGCCAGGGTTATCGGCTGGGTCCGCGAATTTCTTGATGACACTGTGCCACTGGCTGAAGGCTCATGGAAAAATTGGGATGGCAGTGCGCCGGTGCTGGCCAAAGGGGCGGAACTGGTCGGCACGGCCGGGGACAATTACCTGCTGCGCCATAATGGGTTGCATCTGGAACTGGTGATTGATCGGAACCATCCCATCGGCAAAGATGATCCGGCAGGGCTGGCTGATGTCATCATGGAAGCCGCTGCCACGACGATCTGCGATCTGGAAGATTCCGTCGCCGCTGTGGATACCGAAGATAAGGTCGCCGCTTACACCAATTGGCTGGGCTTGCTTCAGGGCGATCTGGAAGCAGAGTTTGAAAAGGGCGGAAAGCGCATGACGCGCCGTCTCAATCCTGACCGGGCCTATCGCGCCAAAGACGGTTCAGAATTTGCGCTTTCCGGTCGCAGTCTGTTGCTGGTGCGCAATGTCGGCCATTTGATGACGACGCCGGTGGTGAAGCTCGCTGATGGCGGGGAAGCGCCTGAAGGCATTCTTGATGCGATCGTTACCAGCCTGATCGGACTGCATGATTTGCAGCAGCAAGGGCCGATCCGGAACAGCCGGACAGGTTCGATCTATATTGTGAAGCCCAAGATGCACGGGCCTGAAGAAGCTGCTTTCACCAATCGTCTGTTTAATGCGGTGGAAGATCTTCTGGGGCTCGCCCGCCATACGATCAAGGTCGGGGTGATGGATGAAGAACGGCGCACATCGGCCAATCTTGCCGCCTCAATCCATGCGGTGAAAGACCGGGTGTTCTTCATCAATACCGGCTTTCTGGATCGCACGGGCGATGAAATGCACACCTCCATGCGGGCAGGGCCAATGGTCCGCAAAGGCGATATGAAGAGCAGCCGCTGGATCAGTGCTTATGAAGATCGCAACGTGCAGATTGGCCTAGCTTGCGGTTTTTCGGGTAAAGCGCAGATCGGCAAGGGCATGTGGGCCGCGCCTGACCGCATGGCCGATATGCTTGAACAGAAGATCGGCCATCCCTTAAGCGGGGCGAGCACGGCTTGGGTGCCATCCCCTACGGCGGCGGTGCTTCATGCCACCCATTACCACCGCGTTGATGTGGCGCAGCGTCAAGCCATCCGGGCTAGGGAAGGCGTCACCGGGCTGGATTCTTTGCTGACCATTCCGGTGGCCACGTCACCCGATTGGGACGCCACTGCGATCCGCGAAGAGCTGGAGAATAATGCGCAAGGTATCCTCGGCTATGTGGTGCGCTGGGTCGATCAGGGGGTCGGTTGCTCCAAAGTGCCCGATATTCACGACATCGGCCTGATGGAAGATCGCGCCACCTTGCGGATCAGCTCGCAGCATATGGCCAATTGGCTGCTGCATGGCATTTGCTCAGCCGATGATGTGGACGCTGCCTTCCAGCGCATGGCCGCCAAGGTTGATGGGCAGAATGAAGGCACGGCGGATTATTCACCGATGTCGGGCCATGAAGGCACCAGTCAGGCCTATCAGGCTGCTCGCGCTCTGGTGTTTGATGGGGTCAATCAGCCCAATGGTTATACCGAACCTCTGCTGCATCACTATCGCCAGATCGTGAAAAACAGCGCGGGTTGAGCGGGCTTATATCTGGGGGGCAGGGCGTGACACCTCTTGCCCCCTTTTGCCGCACTTTATGCCGGTGTGTGGTGCCGTTCAGTTACTTTAGGTTCCGATCAACCACCTTTGAGCGGTGCAATTTACGCTGGGGCTGGACATTTTCGACAGGCCTGCAAAACTCATTCGTCCGGATCTTCTGAGGCGCTCAACCGCTTCAAAAGCTCGAATTTCAGCCGAAACAGGACGATCATGACAGGCGCGCAAATCTTCAACCGGCACAGAGCGGCCTATTTTCAGGCCCTGCGCGTTATGATCGCCTGCGCGGTCACATATTCCATCACCCAGATCACCGGCTTACATCAGGGTTTCTGGGCGATTTTCACGGTTTTGCTGGTGATGCAAGGCTCCGTCGGGGCAACATTGAGGGCAGCGATAGACCGCCTGATTGCGACGATTGCCGGCGCCATTATGGGCGGCGTAGCCGTCCTCCTCGCACCCCCAGGCCCGCTCTATACCGGCATTTCTCTGGTTATTGTGGCCGGAATTACCAGCGTTGCAGCCTCTCTCAACCCACGCCTTCGCGTGGCTGGGCTCACTGCCGCTGTGGTCATGCTGACAAGAGCGCCAGACATTCCGGTTTTCACTTTCGTCACCTTGCGCATTATCGAAATTGCGATGGGCGGGGTCGTGGGCGTTCTGGCCATGCGCCTGGTTCTGCCGGTTCAGGCCAGTACAGTAATGGTGAACAAGCTTGGTAATGTGCTGAAAAGTATCAAGGAATTGCTCGACCACCAAGCCGATGCGTTGGAAAAAGGGGAGGGCTACAGCGCCACGGAAACCAATATCGCTTTGCGCACAGCACTGGCGAGCGCTGAGGAAATCCTCCCGGATGTGATTCAGGAACAGACCGCAAAACTAGGCCGCCCCGGCGTGTCCGATGCTATCGTGCGAACCCTGTGGCGCATCCGTAATGATATCACCCATGTCAGCCGTTTGACTGATAAACCTTACTCAGAAGGTGTTCTGCAAGCCTTGGGAGAATCCGCTACTGCCTTCATCCATGCAGAAGGACGTTTGGCTGAAGCCTGTGGAGCTTCCCTTAAATCGCTAGAGAGCATTGATCGGGATGATGCCAGAAAGTGCCTGTTCGAATTTGAATCGGCCTTCAAAGATTTCCGTAACTCTCAGGAAGCCAGCAATCTCGATTTTGAGGAAGTCGGGCGGATCTTTGGCCTCACCTTCGCGCTAAGGCGCTTAAATCAGGACTTTTTTGATCTGACCGATCGTATCAACGAACGATCAGTCCTGTACCGCTAGCCTTCAACTCATGCGTGAATCCCATGCCCGGAACAGCAGCATTCCAACCAGCATGGACGCACAGAAAATCGCTGCAGGCACAAATTGCGTCCCAAGCGAGGCGATAGCAGGCCCAGGGCACAGGCCTCCAAGGCCCCAGCCTGCTCCAAACAACCCGGCACCTATCAGCAAGCGAGCATCAATCCTTTTGGTGCCAGGAAGGTGGTATTCCTCTGCGCAAGCAGGCTTGATCGTGCGGCGCTGAAAGGCCCAGGCTAAAGCCATAATCAGCATTGCACCGCCCATGACAAAGGCCAGTGTCGGGTCCCAATGGCCGAAAATGTCAAGAAAGCCGCGCACACGGGCCGGGTTCATCATACCCGACAAAGCAAGGCCAAAACCGAAAACAACGCCTGAAACCAGGCCGATCATATGGCGCTTCATTACCATCCTCCGCCTGAAAGATTGACCAAAGCGACTGTAGCAAAGCCTGCGACCATAAAGGTCAGTGTTGCTATGATCGACCGTCGGCTGAGCCGCGACATGCCGCAAACACCATGTCCACTGGTGCAGCCGCTTCCAAGTCTGGTGCCGATGCCAACAACCAAGCCAGCAGGGACAAGCCACCAGAGATTAGGGGGGTAACGGACTTCTATAGGACCAAGAGTAAGCGAAAAGAGCCCGCCACCAATGACAAGGCCGATAATAAACATCAGTGCGATAGATTGCTTGGGGCCGCTGTCACTCATTCCGGATGCACGTGCCAATAAGCCGCTGATGCCTGCAATTCGGCCGATACCGAGCAACATAATGGCAGCGGCAAGGCCGATGAGAAGGCCTCCTAAGAACCCTTCGATTGGCTGGGCATACGGAAATCCGGGTATCATAGATGACGTCCTGTAATCACTTCGAAGCTGCTGTCTAAATAGGTGGTATCTTAATCCTGCAGCAAACGGCAGTTTACGCTTTCGGCTCCCGATAAGCTAATGAATAGCAAAAGATTGGGCATTTACGACATCTCACTGGCTCACTTCACACGGCGGTTTTGGCTGCACTTGTGATTTTTACCAGTTGGAGTGCCAAAACTATCACCAGACCGATCATACCAGCCCCGATATACCAGGGCGCATCGTGGGCGATAGAACCGTAAATTGCACCGAATATAGGGGGGGCGATGATCCGGCCTAAGGCATTGGATGCCATCAACAGACCCATCGTGCTGCCTTGTCTTTCTGGCGGCGTATTACGGGAAATCAGTGCCCCTGCTGTGGGGAAAGCGAGGCTATGGCCGGCCATGAGCAAGCCCATCAGCAAAATACCTGAAACAGGCAGGCGTATGATAGGCTGAAGCAGCATGGATAAGGATAGCAGGACAAGTCCTATCACGATAACGCGGGCTTCCCCGAAACGCGCGACTAAGGGGCCAATCAGGAAAATCTGCGCGATAAAGCCACCTGCGCCGATAGCCAGAAAGGCCCAGCCCAGATCATGAGCGTTCCAGCCGAAATTCTCTTCAGTCCATAATCCGTAAATGGCTTCCATTGAGGCGAAGGCGGCGATGCCAAAAAAGCCAATGATGAAGAGCCTGAGCAAAATGGGGCGAGTCCCAACGAAGTGAAATGCTTCCCGATAGCGTGGCAAGGGTGCGCCCTTGCCTTTTGGTGCCACTGCATCGCGCAGGACGATAAGGCACCAGAGAGAGGCCATTATTGAGAAACCACCTGCGATAAAGATTGGTAGGCGGAAGCTGGATGCGGCCACTTCGGTTCCAGCAAAAACCCCGCCGATCACCGGACCAAAGGCAAAACCCAGGCTGAATGCTGCACCGAAGAGACCCATGGTTTTGGCGCGTTTTTCCGGTGTTGAGACATCAGCGATGAAGCCTTGCGCGACGCTCATCGTGCCGGAAAAGAAACCGCTCAACATCCGGATGATAATGGCGACCCACAAGTTGGGAGCATAGGCGAAAGCGAAATAGCTGACTCCGGCAATGAAGGTCGTGATTGCCAGAACCTTACGCCTTCCCCAGATGTCGGATTGGCGTCCCCAGTGAATTTCGCCAAACACATTCCCAAAGGAATAAGCGGCAAAAAGCAGCGCGATACCAAAGGGACTCGCGTCAAACACCTGTCCGTAAAATGGCAGCAAAGGTAGAATCAGGCTGAAGCCCGCAATATTGATGAAGACCGCGACCAGAAGCGGCGGAAGGCGCTTATCCATGTTCAGCGGTTTCCTCAGGGAAAAAGCTGATTTTCTGGCCTTGATCGCAGGTCTTCATGCCGGGGTGACGTTTCATTTCTATATCCCTCATTACGAACAACGATAACGATCGTTAAAATTGTCGCAAGAGGGACAGCATGGAAAAGCGCGTGGAAAGCCGCCAGTCGGTGGGAAACTTTTGAAAGAGGTTGGCTTTCGGGCGACAGAAACCGGTATAGGGCGGGTATGAATTGAAGCAGGAGCCTTTCAGTGTCCGATTTCGTATCCGCCAGTGATCTTCGCGCCACCTTTTCGGATGCAATGTCTGAAATGTATCGTGCTGAAGTGCCGCTCTATGGTGATCTGATTTCTCTTGTATCTGAGATAAATCAAAGTGTTATGGATGCATTTCCTGATTTGAAGGCGCGGTTGGAGCGCAGCGGAGAGATTGCCCGCCTTGGGGTGGAGAGACACGGGGCTATCCGTGTCGGGACAGCCCAGGAGCTTAGCAATTTGCGCCGTATTTTCGCGCTGATGGGAATGCAGCCGGTTGCCTATTATGATCTTTCAATCGCGGGTGTGCCGGTGCATTCGACGGCATTCCGGCCTGTGGAGCGCTCTGATCTGAACGCCAGTCCGTTCCGAATCTTTACTTCCCTGCTGCGGTTGGAACTGATCGAAGATGTCGCTTTGCGGGATAAGGCGGCGGCTATTCTGGCCGGGCGGCAGATTATCTCAGATCGAGGGTTGGAACTGGTTGAAATTGCAGAAGAAAAGAATGGCCTTCCGCTGGAGCACAAAGATGAATTCTTGCAGGAAGTGCTGAATGTCTTCCGGTGGCACCCGAATGCGATTGTGGATCATGAAACTTACCGGAATTTGCATGATGCTCATCGTTTGATTGCTGATGTTGTGAGCTTTAAAGGCCCCCATATCAATCACTTAACTCCCAGCACATTGGACATCGATGCCGCGCAGGAAGGTATGAAGCAGAGGGGGATCAGCGCAAAATCGGTCATTGAAGGGCCACCGGCCAGAAAGGTACCGATTCTGCTGCGCCAGACGAGTTTCACAGCGCTTGAAGAAGTGGTCTGCTTCACTGACGATACAGGCGATGCGCAGGGGACACATACAGCGCGATTTGGTGAGATCGAGCAGCGCGGTATCGCACTGACGCCTGCCGGAAGAACCCTTTATGATCAATGCCTTGCGGAAGCACGCGGGGCATCGGGATCGACATCGGAAGACTATGCAGAGCGGCTGCAACGAGCCTTTGCTCACTTCCCGGATGATATGGAAATTTTGCGAAAACAAGGGCTTGCTTACTTTCGATATGTGCCCACTGCAGAAGGTTTGAACGCGACGCAAAGTGACCATAAAGGAACACAAGGGGTCGATAAGCTGCTTGAAGCGGGTCTGATCGTGGCAGAGCCGATCCTGTATGAGGATTTCCTGCCGGTCAGTGCTGCGGGTATCTTCCAGTCCAATCTTGGCGGAGCAGAGCAGCGATCTTATGATGCGCAGGCATCGCAGGATACGTTTGAAGCCGCGCTGGGTGTTCCGGTGCTTGATCCCTTTGTACTCTACCAGCAGCTTCAGGATGAATCACTGGCGGAAGTGGAGCGATTGTTTAGCGGAGGGTGACGCTTCAACCCTCCCAGCCGCTTTCCAGAAAGCGTAATGCGCATCCGGCCAGAAAGGCTGTGCCAATGGGCAGGGCGCTTTCATCCACCATCATACGGTTGGAATGAATGCCGCAGCAATGTTGCCAATCGGTCCCTTCTTCCGCCACGCCGAGGAAGAACATGGCGCCGGGCACCTGTTCTAGCACATAGGCGAAATCTTCCGCCCCCATGATGGGGGCGGGAAGCTCTACAAATTCGCCGCCGGGCTGGCCCTGTACGACTTTGGCACCCAGTGCGATCGCGCGCGGATCATTGATAGTGACAGGGAAGCCGGGGGTGATCGTGACCTCCGCACTGATTCCATGGGCGGCTGCGATATGTTCAGCAAGGCGTGCAACGGATTGATGCAAGGAAGCGCGGTTGGCAGGGGAAAGGCTGCGCATTGTACCTTTCAGCTTCACACTATCGGCGATGACATTATGCGCAGTGCCAGCCTCCATCTGGGTGATAGTGATCACCACGGCATCAGCAGCATTGAAATGCCGCGTAACGAGGGATTGGAGAGCGGTGATGATTTCTGCGGCGACAGGAACCGGATCGGCTGCATCATGCGGCATGGAGGCATGGCCACCCTTGCCATTTACGCTGATTTCTAGCTGATCTGCGGCCGCCATCAGCGGGCCTGAGCGGCTTGCCAGAGTGCCATGGCGTGAATTGGGCATGATATGGAGCGCAAAGGCCGCATCGGGTAGCGGATCAAGCAAGCCATCATCGATCATATGGCGTGCGCCGTGGAATCCTTCTTCCCCTGGCTGGAACATGAAGTGCACTTCACCGGAAAATTCGTGCCGCTTGCTGGACAACAAGCGCGCCGCTCCGGCGAGCATGGCGGTATGCGTATCATGCCCGCAAGCATGCATCCGTCCAGCAAGGCGCGAGGCGAAGGGCAGCCCGGTGGCTTCCTCCATCGGCAATGCGTCCATATCGCCGCGCAGCAGTACACGGCGCGGGTCCGCGGCTGCAGAGCCGGTGCCCTTCAGCGTGGCGACGGCCCCTGTGCACGAGCCCCCTTCGCGCCATTCCAGTGGCAAATCGGCCAGCGCAGCACGCACTTTGGCGAGTGTTTTGGGTGTTTCCAGACCCAATTCCGGTTCCGCATGAATCGCCCGCCGCAGGGTGATGATATCGTCCGACAAGGCACGTGCATCGGCGCGCAGTGTATCATGCAGCATGTTTGGCTCCGTTGAATGGCCTGCCATGATAGGCATGGGAGACTGCCCCTGTCGAGAGACGGGAGAGAGGCATTTTGCGGGGTGAATTTAATCCATATTGGCGAGGCTATGCCCACCTCGTCGTCCGGCTGCGGATTGCCTGCTTTGAGGGCGGAACGCGCTCTTTGAAGATAGGGAGTAGACGACAAACAATTTTCGGTGAAACTAGAAGGCATGAAGATGCTTTCGCTGATATTCGGCTTGCTGCTCGCCATCGCTACCTTCGTGTGGTTCTTCTATTTTGTGCCGCTGGGGTGTGGCATGAACCCGACCGGCTGCCGTGAGCGGTTCGACGTGCTGAGCTCTATCGGTCTGCTCCACTTCTGGGCACCGCTAGCCGTGGCCTGTGGCGCGATTTTCTACGGCGCGAGGCGCAGTTAATATGAGGTTTGCGCGCTGGCTTGCAGCCCTGATGGCGTTTGTACTGTGGCCAACGCAGCCTACGCTTGCTCGCGTATCGCCCGCGAGTGTTGATGCGACAGCCTGCGCCGCAGTAGATGACGTGGACAGCTGCTGGAAGGATGGGGTCCTCGCCGAGCGACGGGGCGATGAGGCGGTAGCACTTGCCGCCTACGACCGCTCTTGCTCGGCTGGGTTGACGATTAACGGGTGTTATGAGGCCGGCAAGATCGCATTCCTCAATCCGGCCTTGCGCGACTATCACCTGGCGCGAAAGCGGATGGCGCGCGTGTGCGCCTCCGGTGATGTCGGAATCGGCCCCTATGGCTGCACCTATCTGGGTATCATGCAGCGTGTGGGACTGGGCGGCGAGCGGCTCCTCCGCGAGAGCGCCTACTCGTTGGTGCGAGCCTGCTTTACCCACAATGCCGACCATTATCTCGACGGTCGAGGTTGTGCAGCGCTTGCTGACAGTCTGCCCGAGGCACGCGTGATGGATCGAAGCGATGCGCAATGGCCGCGCGAATATCTCCGCTATCTGGCTTATGCGATGGGCTGCACCGACGGGATGCCCGCTCTGTGCACGAAAGCGAGTGATATCTACCGTCGCGGCGAGGCCGCATCAGCGGGTTGGTTGGTTGTGTGTGAGGACCCGTTGGCACCACGGGCGCCGGCGGGGGCCTGTCCTCAGCTTGCTGATCCTGCGCTTTCCACCGAGCTTAGCCAGCGGCAGATCATGCGCCGCACCTTGGCCGACCGCTTCGGTGCCATAACAGACCTGCGAGCCAGACGATGACCGCGTCGCCGCTGGTGCCGGAAGGCACGCGAAGGCGTGCCCAATCCAGAAGCCGCCTGAAAGCTGCTCGTTCGCTTTCCACGACAATCACGTCATTTGATCGGTCGGCCTCCACATTTGAAAACAGACATGGCAGCTTTGCGAAATTCCTATCGGAATGCAGCCTAATCGGAAATGGACCAATCGCGGTCAGCCCTATTGGTAGATGTGTTACCTCATGATTTTATCGCTCGAACCCAACTGGCAGCGTGAATTATGGGCCTCGCCTTACCGGCTCCGGTTTGAGCTGTGCGATGGCGATCATGTTGGGAGATATCTAACTAAATTTACGAGAAGCTTCGATCGCGCTCGTTGTCTCGCTCGTATGGCTTTGCCCACCGACAGTGTCACCGGGATCATTGGAGCGTTTCCTCACCCAAGCATGGTTATGAATGCACAACAATACGGCTGGACAACGGAGACCGGATTTGAACAGCTTTCCGAGTTGGGTGTCTCATGCGAAGCCGCACTTGGCTCATGGAGTGGCTTTTGGTGGCCTGGCGACGAAGCTGACCCCGAAGCAGAACAGTGGGTGCAACGTGCTGTAAGCCTTACTTGGGACGAAGCTGACATTTTCCTCTGGAACCAGATTGCACTGGATCTTGGCGTAGAGCCGAGAGCACCTGTCTTAACAAAGCTAGTCGACTTGGAGCGCGGGGTATGCGTGAACGCCTATGATGACCGGGGAATGGACATTACCGCGCTGACCAAAGAGCCGCTGGTAGAACTATACTCACAATTTAACAGCTGGCTGCTAGACGATGATCGAAACAGAATGGCGGCGGTATTTGAAAGCTGACGAAAGGCAGGATGTTCACAACTCTCCTGCGATTGAAGTTCACGATCTGCCATCGCAATAGCGCTCTTTCGTCCAGCTTGGCACTCGTCCCCCCTCGCCGCAGAATGGAAACCATCGCTTTTTGCTGGCTCTTTCAAGAGAAACTCATCCATAGTGATTGAATGGCCAATTGACCTTCGGGACTTGCCTGTGCTTCGAGGCCTTTGCTTCGAAGGGAATGGGACAACGCAATGATCTTGATGCCGCGCCGAAACAGGAAAGACATGTCGGTTTGACCTCATTATTGGCCAAATTGCGAAACGCGCCCCAAGCGGCGCAATCTGTCGTCCACAATTTCGGCTGGATGGTTGGCGGGAGAATCGTCGCAGCGGTTTTCTCGCTGATGTATCTGGCGATTGTCACTCGGGAACTCGGCGTATCCGGCTTCGGTAAATTTGCTATCATCACGGGCGCTGCGCAATTGCTGGCCAATCTTCTGGCGTTTCAAACCTGGCAGGTAATCGTCCAATATGGCGTGACGCATACAGAAGATCACGATGAAGAGAAGCTGGGCCGGCTTTATCGGGGCTGTCTGCTGCTGGATCTGGTGAGCGCCATAGGCGGCATTTTCGCCGCTGCCCTGATCCTGCATTACCTTTCCGAACCCCTCAATGTGAAGCCGACGCTGGCCCGCGCCACTCTGGTATTCAACATCATTATGCTGTTGTCGCTGCGCTCCACGCCCTTGGGGATCATGCGACTGAGAGACCGTTTCTCATTGGCTGCGGCGGCGGAAAGTGCCCAACCCACATTCCGCTTGATTGGCGCGCTTGTGTGTTGGTTGACCCACCCGACTTTGCAGGGCTTCCTGATTGCCTGGGCTATCGCGGAACTGGCGACGGCTGCGGCCCATTGGTACGGGGTCTATAAAATCGGGGACATGCCTTTGCTGCTTGGCAAATGGCGAGGCCAGAAGCAGGTGATCGAAGATAATCCGGGCATTATCCGCTTCGCGCTGACCACCAATTTCAGCCAGTCACTCAACATGACGATCAAGCAACTGCCATTGTTTCTGGTTGGTGGGTTGACCGGTACGGCGGCGGCAGGTGCTTTTCGTCTCGCTGCGCAATTGACCCGTTCTCTCACCATGCTGTCACAATTGGTTGCACGCGCCGCCTTTCCTGAAATCGTGCGGGCGGTTCGCAATGTCGGCATTGGGAGCGTGGCGGGCATGACCTTGCGGACGATGCGTTTTGCCTTTGCAGTCAGCGTGGTGGTTTTCGCCTTCGCCGTGTTTTTCGGGGACGATATCCTTGTCATGGTTGGCGGGCAGGAATTCCGCCGGGCCTATGTCAGCCTGTTATGGCTGGCAGCCGCAGGCTGTGTGGAGCTGGTTGTGGTTGGCTTTGAACCCAGCATCATGGCAGCGCAGCGCGCGCATTGGTCGATGATTGCGCAAATGGCGGGGGGGCTGGCGTTGATCGGTGGGTCGTGGCTGTTTGAACCGGTGATGGGGGCAGATGGCGTGGCCGTGGCCGTTTTTGTTAATGCGCTTACGCAGGCGTTGTTGCTGGGCCTGATTATCTGGTCGTTGATACGTGGGAGCCATGCCCGCGCGGCAGATGTCAGGTTTCCGGCGAAGGATTGAGAGCGGGTGCGAAAAAGCTGGCCTATGCCTATCTGCAAGGGCTAAGAGCGCGCAGATGGATCTCAACCATCTTATCTTGCACGCAATATGACCAAACCCGGGGCGGACAGCAAAGCTGTGGATTCGCATCAGAATCCGATCCGAATTGGTGCGATTCATAATCCACGTAGTCACCGAAATGTGAAGAATGGGCCAGTTACCGTATCCGATGATACGGTGTTGACGGTGCTGCCAAACACACAAGGGGAGTTGGATCAGGCACTGGCTCGCTTTGCTGCAGAGGGTGTAGATTACCTCGCCATTGATGGCGGCGATGGTACGATCCGTGACGTGCTGACGCGCGGGGCACGGCTTTTCGGTGATCAATGGCCGGAACTGATCATTCTTCCCAATGGCAAAACCAATGCACTGGCGTTAGACTTGGGCATTCGCGATGGTTGGAGCCTTGCCGATGCGATGAAGGCGATTGGAGAGGGCGGAGTGAGCCGGCGTGTGACGCGGCACCCGTTGCTGCTTGAGAAAGCAGATGGAACGGGCAGCCAGCATATGGGCTTTCTGTTTGGGGCCGGCGTTTTCAATGCGGCCATTGAGACCGGTCAGATGGCGCATCGGTTTGGTGCATTTCAGAGCTTTGCGATTGGCGTTACGGCGCTCAGCGGCTTGGCACAGGCCCTCTTCGGCTTTGGCAAAGGTGCATGGCGGCAGCTTGCGTCGATGCAGATCCGCGATGATGTGACGGGCGAAGAGATCCCTCACAGTGGGCATGTGGCGCATGATTTGCGCTATTTTGCGGGTTTTTCCACGCTGGAGAATTTTCCGCTCCGGATGCAGCCATTTGGCAGGAATAGCTCGGGCCTGCGCTATCTCGTGCTGGATGCTGCCTTACGCAAAGTCATCATGCGCTTGCCTGCCTTGCTGGCTGGAATGGAAGGGCCGCACTTGGCAGGCCTTGGTGTCCATCGCGGCAAGGGGGAAGCTTTCGACCTTGAGCTGGGAGAGAAATTCATCCTCGATGGGGAGGCTTTTGAACCGGGGCATTACCGCTTGCAGTTAGGGCCATGTTTGAGCTTCGTTGTCTCGTGACGATGAGCCTGGGTAGCCGCATAGCCGCAGGGCTTGAGCGGGATATTCCCGCCGCTATCCGTGCTTTCGCCCGTAAGCTAGGGCAGGAATCTGGTGCCTTGGCGGTGCTGTTTTATGGTTCCAATCTGCGCACGGGATCGCTGGAAGGTGTGCTCGATTTCTATGTCCTGCTGCCGGGGAAGGCGGAAAGCGGTATCTGGCCACGGGTGAGCTATCGTGAATGGCTGCATGAAGGCACATTATTGCGCGCCAAGATTGCCAGCATGACATTGGCTAAATTCCGCGATGCTGCTGCGGGGCGCTTGCTTGATACGACCATATGGGCGCGTTTCGTCCAGCCCAGTGGGCTCGCTTATGTGCGTGATGAAATGGCAGTGCGTGATGTGCGTGAAGCCATTGCCGATGCTTCCGTTACGGCCGCGCGGCTGGCAGCGGTTCTGGGGCCGGATCATGGCACGGCAGATGATTATTGGGTCGCCTTATTCCGCGCGACCTATAAGGCAGAATTCAGAGTGGAAAGCCCAGGGCGGGAACGCTCCATTCTCGATGCAAATGCTGCGCATTTTGACGGATTATTGCCGCTCGCACTCAATGAAGCAGGAATTCCCTGGCAGCGTAAAGATGGGCATTACAGCATCGTAATTCCCGTAGCCGAACGCCGCCGCGTTCTCAGCTGGTGGAAAACCCGTCAAAGGATGGGCAAGCCGCTGAATCTGGCTCGGCTGGTCAAGGCTTCCACTACGTTTGACGGCGCGGCGCGCTATGCTGCCTGGAAGATTGAACGTCATACCGGCGTACCGGTGGAGATTACCCCCTGGCGTGAAAAGCATCCTGTTCTGGCTGCGCCGGGTGTCTTGCTATCGGTCTGGCGGGCAAAGAAACGGCGCACCGGGAAGCATTAGGCCAGCAAAAAGGCCCGCATTTCTGCGGGCCTTCTGCATTTTTCAATCGGTCATTGATCAAGGGTAACGCAGCTTGATCCGCGTGCCCAAGTTGGTCTTGCCGATATTCAGGCGAACTGAGCTGAAGGTCGGAATACCTGCGAGCGTGGATGGGTTATTGGTGAAGCCGAAGCCCTCGGTAGGCAGGCCGAGGCCGCTCCGGTCAAACTTCCGGTTACCATTTTCATCATGGTAGACCACAATCGCATAAACGCCGGGTTTGGGCACGAAAATGCAGGTGTTTGTGGTGCCAGCCTTGGCTTTGAAACGCTCCGTATAAAGCGATCCGCCCTTGGCGAGAAATTTGCTGGAATCGTCTGAATAGAGGGTGACGCCGATCAGGCCGTCGCTGTTGCGAACACCTTCCACCACGACATGAACCCAGGTATCGCTCTTCTCGCCTTCGCAATTGGCTGGTGGGGTAGCCGCTGCAGCCGGTGTGGCCAGCATCCCGAGCGAAACAGCCGTAACGGCACTGATACCCATCAGTGCGGAGCGTAATTTGGTGCTTTTGATCATCGGTTACAGACCTCAAATATTTCTGTTCCGGGGAGAGTGTTACAATGTCATGCCTGCACTGGCCAATCCAGTGATCTTATCGACATGCATCTACCCCGTTTTCGTGCACTTTATCGCGCAAATGCAGTGAATGACGTCTGAATTTACCTGTCACCATGCCGAAAGGATAATCTGGCCTGTTCCGCCAAAAATCTGGCGGGAGGGGCGGTGTGTCTCACCAAAGCAGCCTTCGCGCAGGGGTGAAATGGCAACAGGCAGCTCGGTATTTGCACGGGGAAAGGAGAACCATGTGGAAAATGGACCAAATCCAGCTTGTTCCATGATTCTCAGGAGTTTAAAGCTGGGGTATGAGCGTGCCACTTATTTCACCATCAATTCTGTCTGCTGATTTCGCCTGTCTTGGTGAAGAAGTGCGGGCAATAGACGCTGCCGGGGCAGATTGGATTCACATTGATGTGATGGATGGCCATTTTGTGCCCAACATTACTATCGGCCCTGCAGTGGTGAAGGCGCTGCGCCCGCATTCAGACAAGACATTCGATGTTCATCTGATGATTTCTCCTGTGGATTCTTTCCTCAAGGATTTCGCTGATGCCGGCGCGGATATCATCACGGTGCATCCGGAGGCTGGACCTCATACCCATCGCACAGTGCAGGCGATCAAGGGTCTGGGTAAACAGGCGGGCATTTCGCTCAACCCGGCCACTCCTGCCAAGATGCTCGATTATCTGATCGACGATATCGATCTGGTTCTGGTGATGAGTGTGAACCCCGGTTTTGGCGGGCAAAGCTTCATTTCCAGCCAGCTGCGCAAAATTGAAGCGGTGCGGAAGATGATCGACAAGGCGGGGCGCGATATTCGCCTCGAAGTCGATGGGGGTGTGAATGTGGAAACGGCGCGACAATGCGTCGATGCTGGTGCCGATGTGCTGGTGGCAGGTTCCGCCACTTTCAAGGGTGGGCCAGAACGTTATGCCGCCAATATCGCTGCGCTCAAAGGCCTAACTGAGTGAACACGGCCGCTCCCCCGAAGCGCTATGCGCTGGAAGGGGACGCGGCTGCTCATGATATGGCCGTTCCGCTGGATAGCCTACATGAAGATGGTTTGCTGCGTGATAGCGATCAGGATGATGATCCGCGCGGGGAATTGATCCAGCCGGGCCGTTCGCTCTCTGTCGCTCAGTTCACTCCACCTGATATTGGCCCGGCGGAACGCTTCATGCGCTTTGCCTATCGGCTGGGTGTGCCGGGCTCCACCCTGGCCGCGCCTTTTCGCAAACCCGCCAAGCTGCGTTTGCTGGCTACTGTCGAAAGTCCGCTGGAAGGGGACCGGCAGGCCGGCATGGCGCTCAGGGCAGGGCACTTCCTGATTTATGGTGTGAAAGCGCCTATTGCGCAGCTCGATTTTTCTCCAAGCGCCAAGCTCACCCCGCCATTTGAGCGGGTGATGCATGGCTTTTCCTGGCTGCGTGATTTGGGTGCATCCGGTACCCGTGAACAATGCATCCAGACGAGCGAACGGCTGCTGATCAACTGGATGAATGCCAACCCCGAAATCGGGAAGGGTGTGCCGTGGAAAGTTGAACATGCTGGGCACCGGCTGCTCAATTGTCTCGTCCATGCGCCGCTTATCATGTCTGGGCCGGACAAGGCGATGCGCAATCGGGTGCTGGATATTATGGCAGAAACGGCCCGCTGGCTGGATCGCAACGTCAACCGTGCCGATGATCTTCTGGGCCAGATCGCCGGCTGGTGTGCGATTGCCGCTGCGGGGCTGTTGCTGCCCGATGGCAAACCACGCCGCCTTTTTGCAGAGGCTGGCCTCATTCATGCACTGGGCGATTTTGTCGGTGAAGATGGCGGGGTTCTGTCACGCAGCCCGCTGGGTCAGATTGAACTGATTGCGTTGTTGGTAGATTTGCGTGCCTGCTATCGTGCGGTGCAATTGCCTTTTCCCGAAGCCTTTGAAGCGATGTTGAACATGCTGGTGCCACCGCTTCTCTCGCTGACGCATTCAGACGGCGGGCTTGGCTGCTGGCAGGGTTCTGGCGCGATTGATCGCAGCCAGCTCGGCAAATTGATTGAAGCCAGCGGCGTGCGCACGCGGCCTTTACGCAATCCGCGCCAATGGGGTTATCAGCGCGTCTCTGCCAAAGGCAGCATCCTGCAATTTGATACAGCGCCCCCGCCATTGGCCAAACATGCGCGCAATGGTTGTGCCTCGACATTGGCGTTTGAATTTTCGCATGGGGGGCACCGCCTGATCGTTAATTGTGGCGGAGCTGCTTTTGCGGGCGGGCAAGTGCCAGTGCGGGTGGAACAGGGCCTCCGGGCTTCTGCCGCACATTCCACATTGGTGCTCGATGATGCCAATTCCACCGCGGTTTTGATCCGGGGCAAGCTTGGCAAAGGTGTGGAAGAGGTGGAGCTGGATCGGCGCTTGCTGGAAAGTCAGCAGGGCACTGCGACTCGGATTGAAGCGAGCCATGATGGCTATGGTTCGCGCTTTGGGCTGGTGCATCGCCGCATTCTTATCCTGCGCGATGATGGAACAGAATTGCGCGGAGAAGATCTTTTGGTGCCTTCAGGGCGTCGCGGGCAAAAAGGCAAGGTGCCTTATGCGCTGCGATTCCATATTGGCCCCGGAATTGAGCTGGGACTTGCGGAAAATCGCAAGGGAGTGGGTTTCGCTTTGCCCGATGGAAGCTATTGGCAGTTTGTCTCCGGCTCTGGTGAAGTCACCATTGAGGAGAGCATGTGGATCGATGGCAGCGGCAGGGCTCACCCTATTCAGCAATTGGTGCTACAGGGGCTGGCCTCTCGCGGCGGGGGCAACTTCTCCTGGCTGCTGAAAAAGATGGGATGATATTTACGTGAGTGATGTGACGATCAAGCGGGCACTTCTTTCGGTGTCTGACAAAAGCGGTTTGGCGGATCTGGGCAAAGTGCTCAGCGCACGCGGTGTTGAGCTGGTCTCCACCGGCGGTACGGCCAAGGCTCTGCGCGATGCCGGGCTGGACGTGAAAGACATTTCCGAACTGACCGGCTTTCCTGAAATGATGGATGGCCGCGTGAAGACGCTGCACCCGATCGTTCATGGCGGCTTGCTCGCCGTGCGGGACAATCCTGAACACGCCGCTTCCATGGTAGACCACGAAATCGGCGCGATCGATCTGGTGGTTGTCAACCTTTACCCTTTCGAAGCGACTGTGGCGCGTGGTGCTGAACGTGATGAAGTGATCGAAAATATCGACATTGGTGGCCCATCCATGGTCCGCTCTGCTGCGAAAAATCACAAATTCGTTACCATTGTCACCGATGCCGCCGATTATGGCGACCTGGTGGAAGAGCTGGAAAGCCGCAATGGCGCGACCTCTTACGATTTCCGTAAGAAAATGGCGGCCAAGGCCTATTCTGCCACGGCGCGTTATGATGCAGCCATCAGCCGGTATTTCCTCGGTGTCGATCAAGGGCAGGCGCTGCCTGACCAGTTTTCGCTGAGCGCCGCCAAGCTGTCTGAACTGCGTTATGGTGAAAACCCGCATCAATCGGCAGCGATTTATCTGCCCTATGGCTCCACGGAGCAGGGCCTTGCTCAGGCTGAACAGGTTCAGGGCAAGGAACTGAGCTACAATAATTACAATGATGCCGATGCGGCGCTGGAACTTTGTGCAGAGTTCAAGGGCCAGGCACCGGCTGTCATCATCGTGAAGCATGCCAACCCTTGCGGTGTGGCGCAGGCCCCCACACTGTTGCAGGCATGGAATGATGCGCTGGCGTGTGACAGTGTTTCGGCCTTTGGCGGCATTGTGGCGGTCAACCGTCCGCTGGATGGTCCGACGGCAGAAGCGATCTGCGAAATCTTCACCGAAGTGGTGGTGGCTCCAGGTGCAGATGATGCAGCCAGAGCGGCCTTTGCCAAGAAAAAGAACCTGCGCTTGTTGCTGATCGATGATCTGCCCGATCCACGTCGCACGGGTCTTGTCACGAAGCCGATTACCGGCGGGTTGCTAGTCCAGTCGCGGGACAATGGCGCGATTGAACGCGCTGCTCTCAAAACCGTGACCAAGCGCGAACCGACCGAGCAGGAACTGCAGGATTGCCTGTTTGCCTGGACTGTGGCGCGCCACGTGAAGTCCAATGCGATCGTCTATGCCAAGGATGGCGCAACTGCTGGCATTGGTGCTGGCCAGATGAACCGGCGCGACAGTGCACGTATCGCGGCCATCAAGGCACGTGAAGCGGCTGAAAAATACGGCTGGGATGCTGTCCGCACGCAGGGCAGCGCTGTGGCATCGGACGCTTTCTTCCCCTTCGCTGACGGTTTGTTGGCCGCGGTTGAAGCTGGCGCGACGGCGGTGATTCAACCGGGCGGTTCGATGCGTGATGATGAAGTGATCGCCGCGGCTGACGAAGCAGGCCTTGCCATGGTCTTCACCGGTATGCGGCACTTCCGTCACTAATCATCGATTAAAAAGATTGCGCGCTATTGAATTGATGGCGCGAAAAGCTAAATGAGCCTGCAAGGAAGCATGCCACTTTCGGCCCGTCTCAGCTTCGTGACGGGCCGTCCTGTATTCACCGCTGGGCAATCTGCGGCTTCCTATCTGAGGGGGCGGGGACAGGATCGAGACGTGAAGAGAATTATTTATGGGATTATTTAAGCCAGACCTGTACCGCGCCTTCTTCGTAGGCTTTGGCGTTACTGCGCTTGGAATGGCGGCCTTTATCCTGCCGAAATTGGTCTAAGCGGATGCGAGGGTGGTTCACTGCCTTCGCTGCACTTTCCCTGGCCTTGGGGGCGGCCGCTTGCCAAGGTCAGGCCTATGCTGCTGAAAATATCGTCCGAGCGCCTGTTGCTCAAAGGCAGGCTGAGGAAGGCTCCAGTCTTAAGACTGCCATCTTCGCTGGTGGCTGCTTCTGGGGCGTTGAAGCGGTTTTCAGCCATGTCAAAGGCGTGAAAAGCGTTATTGCGGGCTATCATGGCGGCAGTAGAGCCGATGCAACCTATGGCAGGGTGAGCACTGGCAGAACCGGCCATGCAGAAGCGGTGAAAGTGGTCTATGACCCATCGAAAGTCCGCTATGATCAATTGTTGCAGATCTTTTTTTCAGTTGTCGCTGACCCTACACTGACCAACCGGCAGGGGCCCGATATTGGCAAGCAATATCGTTCAGCTCTGGTGCCGCAAAGCTCTGAACAGCGTATTGTCGCCAGAATGTATCTCAAGCAGATGCAGGCGAGCGGTAAATGGCCGTCGAGAATCGTAACCCCGATCGAAAATCCCCGGACCTTCTATAGAGCAGAACAGTACCATCAGGATTTTGGCATAAAGCATCCGCATAATGGCTATTTTCTCCGTTGGGACGCTCCCAAAATTGCCGCACTGAAAAAGCTCTACCCCAAACTGTATCGTGCGAGTTTTGTGATCAACTGAACGACACCAGCGGCACACGCATGATTGCCGGGGGCGCTTAGGCGCCCTATATCAGGGCCATGGCAAGCCATTCACATCATGAGCATTCGGGCAGCAAGCTCGTCGAAGAAGCGAAATCTGTCCTGACCAAGGCAGGTGAGCAATGGACTGCCATGCGCTCGGACGTTTTTGAAGCGCTTGCCGATCACGACCGACCGGCCTCGGCCTATGACATTGCTGATTCGGTTGGTCAGAAGCGCGGAAAACGCGTGGCCGCTAACAGTGTGTACCGGATTCTCGACCTGTTTGTGCGAACCAATCTCGCCAATCGGATCGAAAGCTCCAACGCCTACATCGCCAACAGCCATCCGGGCTGTCAGCATGATTGCATCTTCCTGATCTGTGATGACTGCGGAATTGCGATTCATCTTGATGATGACACGCTGACAAATGCTTTGCGTGACGCGGGCCAGCGACATGGCTTTGCGGATGTTCGCCCAGTGGTTGAACTACGCGGATTGTGTAATGATTGTGCAACGACCTGATATTAATCAGCTTTCAGAACATTGGATGAGATTGCAGCGATTTATCGACATGCCCGCTTTGGAAGTGTAAGCGGAAGGGATGACCAAAGCTCCGGTTACTCCGCTTCTCGATCGCGTCCATACGCCTGATGACCTGCGCAAGCTCCCAAAAAGTGAGCTACGCCAATTGGCGGATGAATTACGCACCGAAATGATTGATGCCGTCGGTTCGACCGGTGGGCACTTGGGTTCGGGCCTTGGCGTTGTCGAACTGACAGTTGCGATCCATTATATTTTCAACACGCCTGATGATCGTCTGATCTGGGACGTGGGCCATCAGGCCTATCCCCATAAGATTCTGACCGGGCGGCGAGACCGTATTCGTACTTTGCGTCAGGGTGGGGGCCTGTCCGGCTTTACCAAGCGTGCTGAAAGCGAATATGACCCTTTCGGCGCTGCACATAGTTCCACTTCGATTTCGGCCGGGCTTGGCTTTGCGGTTGCCAACAAGCTGGCGGGCACGCCAGGCAAGGCCATTGCCGTGATCGGTGATGGCGCGATGAGCGCTGGCATGGCCTATGAAGCGATGAACAATGCCGAACAGGCCGGCAATCGCCTCATCGTCATCCTCAATGATAATGATATGTCGATTGCACCGCCGGTAGGTGGTCTGTCGAGCTATCTCGCGAGGCTTGTGTCTTCTGGGCGTTTTCTGGGTCTGCGCGATCTGGCTAAGAAATTCGCCAAGCGCTTGCCTGCACCGTTGCAAGTCGCGGCGCGCAAAACGGATGAATATGCCCGCGGCATGGCCATGGGCGGGACTCTGTTTGAAGAATTGGGCTTTTATTACGTCGGCCCGATTGATGGGCATGATCTCGATCAGCTGATTCCGGTGTTGGAAAATGTTCGCGATGCGGCGGAAGGCCCGTGCCTGATTCATGTCATTACGCAAAAGGGCAAGGGCTACGGCCCGGCTGAAGAAGCGGCGGACAAATATCACGGCGTTCAAAAGTTTGATGTTATCACGGGCGAACAGAAGAAAAGCGCTGGTGGTCCACCAAGCTACACCAATGTTTTTGCCAAGTCTCTTTTGTCCGAAGCCGAGCAGGACAACACGATCTGTGCGATTACGGCGGCCATGCCCACGGGCACCGGGCTGGATAAATTCGCCGCCGCCTTTCCTGAACGGCATTTCGATGTTGGCATTGCTGAACAACATGCTGTGACCTTCGCCGCTGGCTTGGCCGCGCAGGGTATGCGGCCATTTTGTGCGATTTATTCCACCTTCCTGCAACGCGCCTTTGACCAGGTGGTGCATGATGTGGCGATCCAGAATCTGCCCGTGCGCTTCGCGATTGACCGTGCTGGCCTGGTCGGTGCGGATGGCGCGACCCATGCGGGTAGTTTTGACGTGACCTATCTTGCCACACTGCCCAATATGGTGGTGATGGCGGCGGCAGATGAAGCGGAACTGGTCCATATGGTCCACACCGCCGCGAAGTATGATTCCGGCCCGATCGCCTTCCGCTATCCACGTGGGAATGGGACTGGTGTTGAACTTCCTGAAACGCCTCAGCAGCTTGAAATCGGCAAAGGCCGGATGGTGCGCGGGGATGAGAAACAGGGTCGTAAGGTTGCCATTCTATCGCTTGGCACGCGGTTGGCGGAAAGTCTCAAGGCTGCCGATCAGCTCGAAGCCAAAGGGCTTTCTACCAGCGTGGCCGATATGCGCTTTGCCAAGCCGCTCGATAGTGCGCTGATCCGTAAGCTCATGGCGACACATGAAGTGATCATCACGGTTGAAGAAGGCAGTATTGGGGGCCTTGGCGCGCATGTGCTGACATTGGCGAGCGATGAAGGCCTGATCGATGCGGGCCTCAAGATCCGCACGTTGCGCCTGCCTGATCTCTTTCAGGATCAGGATACACCGGACAAGCAATATGACGAGGCGGGGCTTAACGCGCCGCAAATCGTCGATACGGTGCTATCCGCTTTGCGGCATAACAGCGCAGGCGTGGAAGAAGCGCGGGCTTAAACAGAATTTCCGGGCGGTTCTGGTAGAAACCGCCCGAGCTTTCAGGCCAGACGTGCACCATTGGGCACGGTCTGACCGGGTTCGCTCAGCACGATATGGCCAGCTTCATCGGCAAATCCCAGCAAAAGCACTTCAGAACGGGCCGGGCCGATCTGGCGCTTGGGGAAATTGACCACTGCCATCACGCGGGTGCCCGGAAGGCTTTCCAGCGTATGGTTCTGGGTAATTTGCGCGATGCTTTTCCTGATGCCTATGCCGGGGCCTAAATCGACTTGTAACTTATAGGCAGGGTTGCGCGCTTCGGGAAAGGCTTCGGCCGTCACGATGGTACCAGCGCGAATATCAACTTTCAGAAAATCGTCGAAAGTGATTTCAGGCGCAGGCTCTGCGGCGGGGTCATGAATCAGATGCATCAGCGCAGATTAAGCACCTGACATGCATTTGCCTAGTGAGGCCGGAGCGGGCTAGCGCATCGCCAACTCGCTCCGGCCAGATAATCACCAATTATAGGCCGGCGGCAAATCACTGCGTTCAAGCGAGCGATAGCGATCACGCAGCTTGCTTTGATGGCTTTCCAAAGGTTGATCGACTCCGTCGATAAAGACCTTCACCGGGACCGTCCCCACTTCCAGCGGATCACCGTCCCACACCACGACATCACCCACGGCGCCGGGCTTTAAAACGCCCATCTTGCCGCCCATCCCGGCAATGTCTGCCGGAACGGAACTGATCGCAGCAAAGGCTTCGTTCCAACTGAGACCGGATGCGCCGGGCATCTTGTTCAGCGCAACGAGATTGCCGGCTTCCTCGGGTGCCCAGCGCGGCTGGTTCATGTCTGAAAACTGCCCGATGGCGACCTTAACCCCGGCATCGACCATGCGGCCGACATTGCTCTGGGTCGCCGCCAACTGTTCGAATCTTGCCGGAAGATCGTTCAGCGCCATGGTAATCACCGGAACACCTGCGGCGGCAATATCTCTGGCGACCATCCAGCCTTCGCTTGCGCCGACAAGCACCAGGCGCAACTTGGGAAATTCGCGCTTCAGTAGCAGAGCGGAGCGGATATCTGCCGCTCGTTCTACATGGACATAAAGCGTCTGTTCGCCGGAGACGACGGGTGCCAATGCGGCGATGTCGAACTGGCTGACCTGAACGTCCCCACCTTCAATGGCGCCAGTCGGGCCGTCGGGTTGGCTGGCCTGTGCCAATGCGTAATGCAGCTGGGCGTAAGCTGCCGTGCGGCTGCCCCCTGCCAGACGCGCGCCGTCTTCACCCAATTCGACATATTGGGAGGCACGTGGTTTCATCAAGGCGTCAGGATCAGCGCCCAGATCAATCAGCGCGCCTTGTCCGGCAAAGATCGATCGTGAGGCGAAGGGCGTGACCGTGGCGCGGGTAACCCCGCCAGCGCGGCTGACTGCAATGTTTTCAGACTTGGCGTTCACCGCTGGTGCAACGTCCAGCGCAGCGCTGAAAGCGGCACCTCCTGCGGAGCTGTCATTGCTGTCGCTCACGCCGGACACATCGAGAATGCCAAGATCAGTCAGCGAGGCAACGATCCCGGGCGTAACCCAGCGGCCCTGCGCATCCATGGCCGGAATGCCTGCGGGCGCTGCAATGCCTGTCCCCGCTGCAACTACCGTGCCATTGCGGACAATGACAGTGCCGTTCTCGATCGGATCGCTCCCATCACCGATCACCAGTTTGGCGTTGGTGATGACCATATCCTGCGCATTGGCTGGAAGGGTGCTCAGCAATGGAGCGGCACTGGCAATGAGCGCGGTGACGAGAAGTTTGCGAAAGCTCATTTCACGTCTCCTTCACCCGGCTGGCCCAGTTCGAAATCGCTCACCGGGCGGCGTTTGGGGTCCATCGCGTCATACATCAGCGCGCCATCGATCCAGACCTTCTCAGGCCGGGAATAGACAGAGAGTGGATCACCATTCCACAGCACGATATCAGCCATTTTGCCTTGCTTGAGGCTGCCGGTCTGATCCGCAATGCCCATCGCTTTGGCCGGATTATAGGTGAACCAGCTGATGACCTGAGCGTCAGGGATGTTGATTCCCATTCGCGCGCCCGCAGCTTGCGCCTTGGCTGACGCCTGATTGAGCCGCTGGATGCCATTTTCATCGTCCGAATGGATGATGACGCAGGCCCCTGCATTGGCAATCAAAGCAGCGTTTTCAGGGATGGCATCGTAGGATTCCATCTTGAAGCCATACCAATCAGCCCAGACGGCAGAGCAAACGTCATTTTCACGCAGCAGGTCGGCAATCTTGTAGCTTTCCACCGCATGATGGAAGGCGGTGACTTTATAGCCAAATTCCTTGGCCATATCGAGCACCAGTGCCATTTCATCAGCGCGATAGCAGTGATTATGGACGAGGATTTTGCCTTCCAGCACGCCTTCAAGCGTTTCAAGGCCAAGGTCGCGGGTGGAATGATCGCCTTTGGCATATTCCTGCGCCTTGAGCCAATTTTCACGATCCACCGCGAAATTGCCCATCCGGGTGGAGGGCATCTGATTGCGGCTACCATAAACGCGCTTGGGGTTTTCACCGCAGGCCATTTTGAGGCCATAGGGTGCGCCAGGAAATTTCATGCCTTGCACCGTGCGTGATGGCACATTCTTCAGCGTAACCGAACGCCCGCCCATCAGATTTGCCGAACCGGGAAGAATTTGTAGGCTGGTCACTCCGCCATTGACGAGCGCACGCGAAAAGCCAGGGTCTTGCGGCCAGACCGAATGCTCCGCCCAGACTTCAGGGGTCGTGGGTGAGGTGGCTTCATTGCCATCGCTATTGGCGGCAACGGCGGGAGAGGCATAGTCACCCAGATGGGAATGGATATCGATCACGCCGGGGGTGACGAATTTTCCCGTCCCGTCGATCCGTGTGTAACCCGCTGGAATGGCCAGCTCAGGCCCGCCAATCGCCACCAGTTTGCCATCGGCAAACAGCACGGTGCCATTGTCGATCTCTCGACCTTCGCCGTCAAACACGGTCGCGCCGACTAGCGCTGTGGCCGTGCCGGAATAAGGCTTATAAGTCGATGCATAGGGTACAGCGTCATTAGTGGCAGGCCGTGGGCTGCCGGTGGACGCCACGCTGTTATTGGCCGTGCTGCAACCAGCCAGGGCGAGCGCCGCCCCGGCTGCGAGAGTCAGGAATCGCAAATTCATTTGCCCCCTCCGTTTCCTGAAAAAGATGCCCCCGGCGCTTATGCGCGGGGGGAGTTTTGTGGATGTACGCCTGCTTCCTGTGCTTCAAGCCCTGCTTCGCTGCTGCCGGTCAATTCATCAGACGCGTCGCGCAGCGTATCGAGGTGCATCAGCTTCTTGATGAAGGGTGAAACCACCAGCACGGCTATGCCGATGCCGACCGCATACCAGCCGACCGTGTTGTAAACGCCGAGCACCAGTTCCTTGCCAGCTTCAGCGCCTTCAAGGCCATCACCGCCGGCGGCTCTGGAAATCAGACCTGCGGCAAAGTTACCGGTTGCCGAAGCGAAGAACCAAACGCCCATGATGAGCGACGCCATATGTGATGGCGCAAGGCGGTTCATGGCGCTGAGGCCGACC
The DNA here is from genome assembly GCF_009828105.1 of Altericroceibacterium indicum. GTDB lineage: Bacteria > Pseudomonadota > Alphaproteobacteria > Sphingomonadales > Sphingomonadaceae > Altericroceibacterium > Altericroceibacterium indicum. The sequence goes on along the minus strand of NZ_WTYQ01000003.1, from coordinate 360,384 downwards.
GGTGACAGGCAAAGTTCACCCGTTGTGTGAAGCAGATAGATCAGGAAAATGAAAATCACTGGCACGGCATTTTCCATGCCAGCCGCGTTTGCACCCCACACCAGAACAAGAAAGCCGAGGCCGACCTGAATCACGCCAAGACCGAATTTAAAGGGTGCAGAAGGTTCTTTCCCGCGCTTGCCCAATGCAGTCCACAGACCGGCGAAAAGTGGTGCGAGAAGGAAAATATAAGCAGCGTTGAGCGATTGGAACATGGAGGCTGGAATGCCCATCCGGTCCACATCACGGTCGGTGAAGAGATTGAGCGAGTTGCCTGCCTGTTCGAACAAAGCCCAGAAGACAATGGAAACGAAAATCAGGAACAGTGCGGCCAAGATGCGGTCGCGTTCATGGGGTGGCAGTTTCACGACGGAATAAAGCACGACGCCAAGCACCAGAATGCCGCCGAAAATTCCCAGAAGGGTGCCGACAACTTCCTGATTTTGTACCATCCACCAGCATACTACAACGGCCAGCAGGCCTACAGCATAAAGGCTCCATTCCTTGGTTTTGGAAAGCGGACCGGGTGCTTCACCGCGGCCGACCAGCAAGGGTTTGCCCCAGACGAAGACGATAAGACCAAGCAACATGCCGACACCAGCAGCGCCGAAACCGTAGCTCCAACCATAGACTTCGCCCAGATAGCCGCACAGCAGCGAACCGAGGAACGCGCCCAGGTTAATGCCCATGTAGAAGATCGTATAGGCCGGATCGCGGCGCACATCCGTACGCGGATAGAGTTGCCCGACGATCACCGAGATATTGGCTTTCAGGAAGCCGGAACCCACGATGATAAAGGCAAGTGCCAGCCAGAACATGTTGAGAGCAACCGCATCACTGCCGCCATTGCCTTCAAAACCCATCAGGAAATGGCCGAAAGTCAGCAATATCGCGCCAAAGGCAACAGCTTTTCGCTGCCCCAAATAGCGATCAGCGAGATATCCGCCGAGAACCGGCGTAATATAGACCAGCGCCGTATAGGCACCATAAATAACGCCTGCATCCCCGTCTGAAAAAAGCCAGTGCTTGGTAAGATAGAAAATGAGCAGCGCGCGCATCCCGTAATAGGAAAAGCGCTCCCACATCTCTGCAAAAAACAGCACGAACAACCCTTTAGGGTGTCCTAAAAATGTCCCACGGGCATCCCCGCTTTCAGCATATTGACTGGCCATCGACCCGCAGTCCCCTCAAAATTTCATAGCAAAGGGCGCTTTTGAGCGCACCTTGATCATCATGAGCGGCAACCTAAAGAAAATGACACCTATGTGAAGCTGTTTTCGTTACATAGGAAACAGAGACTGCTGATACGGCCCTGCCTTGACCCGCGTCGCTGTATTATGGCACTATATCACTGGAATGAGTGAAACTGCCCGCCCCGTTTATTTGAAATTGCGCGATTTGATCGCTGCGGCCATCATCGATGGGCGTTATGGTGAAGGTGAGATGTTGCCTTCTGTCCGGGCATTCGCTGCCGAGCAGGGGGCCAATCCACTGACCGTGGCAAAGGCTTACCAGCAATTTCAGGTGAACGGTCTGGTTCAGGTGCGGCGTGGGGTCGGAATGTTCGTGACTCGCGGCGCAGCAGAAAAGCTGCGCGCCATTGAGAAGGCCCGCTTTCTGGATCAGGAATGGCCTGAAATACGCGCCAAAATGGGTCGCTTGGGTATTAATTTACACAGTTTGCTGTCGGAAGCGTAATTTCTAGGCAGTTAGGTGCGAAAAATACAAATGGATGATTGCGCCTGACGCTTTGGTCTGGCAAGCGCCGTTCCGGGTCGTGCCATATCTTTGAGTGAAGGTGTGGGTAATAATAATAGCCAATACGCCGACTGTGTATCTGAGACGGTCGGTATGGAGGACCTTGATGATCAGATCCGAACTGTTGCAGTCTCTGGCTGATGATAATCCCGAATTGCGCCCCGAAGAGATCGAACAGGTCGTCGATATATTTTTCGATGAGATTTCTACGCGACTGGCCGAAGGCGGTCGAGTAGAATTGCGCGGTTTTGGTGCATTTTCGACGCGCCAGCGCGACGGTCGCACAGGCCGCAATCCTCGCACCGGTGCTTCTGTAGAAGTCCCACCCAAGCGCGTTCCCTACTTCAAGCCCGGCAAAGAAATGCGCGAACGCCTGAACACCAATTAGGCAGAACGCGCGTTGCATGTTTTTGTAGCGCCAATCCTATCTCAAACGCCAGGTGAAAGGGGAGCGGAAGATGTCTTCCGCTCCCCTTTTCGTTTCATGCTTTTGAACACGTTCTATCAGAAGTTGCGCCGAACGCTGACAGACCATGTGCGCGGCAGTGATGGCTGGCCGGACACTGTGCCTGAACTCAAATGCTGGTCATATAGAGTGAGGAAGTAATATTTGTTGAAGATGTTCTTCACCTCCAGCGAAACCTGCCAATCCTTATCGGGTGCCGTAAAAGCTAGCCGGCCATTGGCAATGAAATAGCTGTCAATCGTGTTGAGAACATCGTTCAATGGCTCGGTGAAGATCTTGGACTGATAACTTCCATCGACACGACCGGTGATGGTGCCAGCGCTCAACTCCCAATCATATTGGACGCCGAAGCTGTAGGTCCATTCTGGTGTGTAAGGCGTGACATTGTCCAATGGTACGCCGGAATCCCCCGTGTCTTTATATTGGAAATCCAGATAGCTGAGGGACCCATCAAGGGAGAGGCCATCAATCGGGAAGGCCGTGATTTCGGTTTCAAACCCTTTCACATCAGCCTTGCCGATATTTGCTGGCAAAAGACATGGCGAGCCGGGGCAGGCGCTGAGGGTGAGGATGATATTGTCATATTTGTTGAAAAAAGCCGCAGAGTTGATCCGCAAGCGGCGATCAAACAGATCGGCCTTGAAGCCGACCTCGTAAGTGGTGATTGTTTCCGGTTCGAAGCTTTTGATCTGATTGCAAGGTCTGATCACGCCGGCCGGAAGGTCCGAACATTCGCCTGTATCCGGGCCGAAATAGGGTCGTGGATTGACACCGCCTCCTTTGTAACCCGTCGAAACCGAAGCATAAGCAAGAAACGCATCGGAGAAGCGATAATCGCTGACGAGGCGATAATCCCACCGGCTACCCTTGAATTTCCCTTTGGCGTTGTTCAGCCCAACCAGCAGGCAATTCGGTTCATTGCCAATGGATGTGGGGCTACCGAGCGATGGATTGCTGAAGAAAGCACATGGTTTGTCCGGAACGTGCCCATCCGGATCGCTCCGCCGGTAGGTATAGGTTTTCTTATCATCAGAATAGCGCACGCCAGCTGAAATCGACCATGCTGGCGTCAGATGAAAGGTGCCATTGAGAAAGGCAGCTTTTGACGTGGCAGGGGTTGTGTCCGGCCCATGAATGAAATCCAGACCCGCATAGTTGAGGTCTACACGGGCGGTCAACGAACCGTCCTGATGGAAATAAAACCCGCCCAGCGTAAAATCGAGAAAGTTATTAAATACAGAGCCGTTGAGACGCAGTTCCTGACTGTAGGATTTGAAATCCAGGTGCTGCTTCAATTGCTGAGACCCGACGGGGGAGCCATCGACTGCTGTGGCCCACGTCGTGTCATAGCCTCGATAGGAGGAAATCGACTTGAGCTGGAATTGATCGGAGATCGTCCAGTCCACCGTGCCCTGGATTCCCCAGCCGTTGAAATGCTGGATCGGGTCAAAGGCTACCGGTTTGAAAGGGGCCTGACTTGTAGGCTCCTTATTGTCGATAAAGTTTTCATAGGTGATGTAGCGAGGATTATACCCCGAACCCGACAATGTGTCGCAGGAGTAGGGACCTGTGGGGACAAAGCGGCAATCATAAGGCACCGCCGTGCCATCCTTTCCTCTCAGGAAAGGGATACCGTCTGGCGTGGTGTAGGGCGCAGTAGGGCTTACATAGCGCAAGGTGCCTGCACCCGAAGAGGAACGGTCATGCGTATAATCGCCTGACACATTCACTTCCACATCGCTGCTTGGCAGCCAGCGCAGGGAAAGTCTCGCACCGGAATAAGCGATGTCTCCCAGCGTGCCCAGTTTCTCGGTTGTGCCAGGGCCAACCGGCACGTTCGAATCGGGATGCGTTTTTCCGTAATCTAATTGAGTCACATAGCCATCGCGATGTTTCGTAGTGGCCGCGAGGCGAGCAAACAGATTATTGGTCAGGCCGAAATCAGCAAAGCCGCGCGCTTCCAACTGATTGAAAGAGCCATAGGTGGCCTGAATCATGCCGCGTCCGCTGCCATCTGGTTTGCGGGTGAACAGCTTGATCGCACCGCCAATGGAGTTCTTTCCGGCTAGCGTGCCTTGTGGACCGCGCAGCACTTCCACCCGTTCAAGGTCGGTCAGATCCAGCAGCGAGCCGGTGAGAGTGGGAAAATAAACGTCATCGATATAAACGCCAACGCCCGGTTCTAATGCGTAGTTGAAATCGGTTTGCCCGACACCGCGAATAAAGGCGACCATGCCCGAACCGCCATATTGGCTTTGTTGTTTCAACGTCACATTGGGTGCTTGCCCAGCCACTTCTGCAATGTCAGTCTGGCCGCGCGCTTCAAGCATTTCGGCGTTCACTGCGGTAATGGCAATGGGCGTATCCTGCAGATTCGCATCGCGAAATTCCGCTGTGACGACGATTTCAGTATTTCGGGCACCGGTGCCGGTGGCATTTCCTTCTACGGGTGTTGTCGTGGTATCTTGCGCATAGGCTGGCGTTGCCAGACCTGTGGCGAGCGCACAGAACGAGACAAATCCAAGAGCTTGGATATTCATGTTTTCCCCTCCCCACACCTCCCCCCCTGGGAGGTGCTATATTGATTGCAGCCGACGTTCTGCCGGTCTCCAAAACCACGGGGGAAGATGTCCCAGTCTTACAGGAAATTATCTATTCCGCCCCCGCTTCTTCAAGTTATTTGCAAACGGTTCGAAAGCAAGCAAGTTAAAAATTAGTATGCAATGCATACTAATTTGGATCGAAGAAAATTACCGTGCCATATGCGGCTTGCTCCAACCGGCCTTTCATGCACGGTGCGCAAAACGGTTTGGCTGAAGCAAAAAATCGCCACAAATACGCCAGAAAAAATTTGCCCTCTGGAAAGCGCGGCTGGTCGCGGCTAAGGCGTTTGCCTTCATAAGCGGGCGTGGCGGAATGGTAGACGCCGGGGACTTAAAATCCCCTGAGCTTTGCTCGTGCGGGTTCGAGTCCCGCCGCCCGCACCATTTCCAGCTGTTCGCCACTTAGCCCGATGAATGGTCTAAACCTGCGCTAATGCTCTCTGCCGGAACAGGATCATCTTCGATCAGTTGATCGATCATTAACATAAGCCTGCTAACTTTGTGATCAGTATGAGCACAAATTGAGAGGTTTGTTGTTTTGAGTGGGGGTGTGCTGTGCGAGAAAGGCCAGAGGACTTCAAAGGGCGTTCAGTCGACATCGATGGGCAAGCAGAGAGGCGTGCTGCGCTGCGCTCCACCTTGATCATCCGCACTGCGAAGATACGCCTCGATAGTGGTGAATATGTGTGTGTCCTGCGTGATATCTCAGATACCGGTGTCCGCTTGCGGCTGTTTCACCCCCTCCCGGCCAGTAAGACCATATGTCTGGAAATGCCCGATGGCGATTGCTTTGACATTGAACCAGTATGGACTGAAGGTAATTGTGCGGGCTTTCGCTTTCTCAAACCCATCGATGTAAAGGCGATCATTTCAAGCCATAAAGATCATCCGAAACGCGGGCTGCGCGTCAACTTGTCGCATGATGCCTATATTGTGCATCTGGGGCATACGATCCGGGTGAGGCTGGTTAACCTTTCTCAGCAAGGCGCGTGCATCATCTGTGATGAGTTTCTGGCGATGGATGAGCGGATTGATTTGTATTTCGACTATCTGTCAGAGATCAAATGCACTGTCCGGTGGCGTAAAGAGCCTCATTACGGCGTCTGTTTTGGCCGCACGCTCGCCTTTGCCGAGCTTGCAACGATAGTGGCGGCGATCAATCACGATGAGGCTTTGCACCATCCGCAAGCTGATTCGAACAGATAATCCGGATCTCCGGGAATGCTAAAGTTCAGGCAGGCAGGAAGGTCATTGCAGCGCCATTCATGCAATAGCGTTTGCCGGTGGGCTTTGGCCCGTCATTGAACACATGGCCCAGATGGCCGCCGCAGTTTGCGCAATGCACTTCATTGCGAGGGTAGCCCAGGGCAAAATCGCGCGAAATTTCTACTTTTCCCGGGAGTGGCTCCCAGAAGCTTGGCCAGCCAGTCCCGCTGTCAAATTTGGTGCGGGATGAGAAGAGATGATTCTTGCACCCGGCACAGCGGAAGATGCCTTTGCGCTTTTCATCATTCAGGGGGGAGCTGTAGGGACGTTCTGTGCCCTGTCTGCGCAAGATACGATATTGCGCAGGCGTCAATCTGGCTTTCCATTGCGCGTCACTGAGTGAGAAGGGGTAGGTCTTGGCCTCCGCCTTGCTGCCGCAGGCAGTGAGCGCCGCATAACAGCCCGCGCTGCCCAGCCATGCCAACAGGCTACGTCTATGAAGAGAAGAGCTTTGCATTCTATCGAATTTACCGATGCCGGGCAGAACTGTTCCTGAACAAGAGCGATCCTGCGCCAAAGAATCTGCGTTTACGAGGTGATAGCTTACCGGTTTTCATCACGCGCTGGCGGAACAGCTTTGCCCCCACTTTGATAAACACCGCGACGCAGGTGATTTGCCAGGCCAGTGCAGCGATATGGGGCCATAAATGCCCATCCGTTGCTGCCCGCGCCAGCATGGTGAAAGGGGATGACAGCGGGAAAATGATCGCCAGCCATTCCAGCGCGCTTCCAGCTTTGTCACTTGCCTGACTGGCCAGAAAGAACACCAGAACCTGAAACATCGTGACCGGCATGGACAGAGTCTGAACTTCACGCACGGTGCTGGCGAGTGATCCTATTGCAAGGAAGATTGATCCAAGCAGCAGGTAGCCCATCGCGAAATATATGGTGCCCAGAAGGAGAAAGACCGGCCAGCCGACGGCAGGTGTGGGAATGTCAGATGGAGAGATTCCGGCAATACCGATACCGAGTATGGCCACACTTCCCCAGACGGTAATCCCTAAAACCGATATTCCGAGCATCGCAAAGAGTTTGCCAAGAAACACTGCGTCAATCGGGATGGCAGCAGCCAGAATCTCAATGATCTTATTGCCTTTCTCCTCTACGAGATTGGAAAGCACCATGCCCGCCAGCAGCATGATCAGGAGGAACATGATGGCTTGCGCGCCCTTGGCAGTGATCGCGCGCCCGCGTTTTTGGCTGAGGCTGCTTGAGGCGAGATGTTGTTCAGCAACATGCGGGATGGCCAGAGAGTTTCCAGACATTGCCGCAGCGCATATGAGCCCTACGACCCCATGCCATTGTTGAAGCCGTTCTGATGTGGCGGTTAGCACTGGCTTTTCAGTGCTTCCGGAAAGGACGGCGGCAAATTGCCGCTTATCCGTGGCCAAAAAATGGACCGGATCGAAAGGGGGCTCCATCGAGCTTGCAGGCAAGGATTCCAGCTTGGGTAAATCCCGGGCAATCACAGGTTCCAGATTCTTGCGTGCAGCCAGAATGTGCGCCGTATCCTGAGCGCTCATCGCAATGGCAATGGTTTCCGGGCCATCCGAATTGGCAATATTGCCACCAATGCCCCCTGCCAGAACCCCGATCGCCAGCGGAAAGAGGGGCCCCAGCAGAAAAAAGAGAAAGGCGCGGCTGAACAGAATCGCGGTGAAATCTCGCCGGGCAATGACCAAAGCGGCTTGCCAGATTGAGAGGCGACCTAAGGACGTGCCGCTTTCACTCATTCATCCATCTCCACAGCCGTGTCACTTTTGAGCTGCGATGCGGCTGTCTCTCCAGCAATGGCGACAAAGGCATCGTGGAGCCCGGCGCGTTCAATGGAGAGGGAAAGAATCCCTGCATCGCCTTCAATCAGTGCGCGCAATAAGGGTTCAACCCCATTATCAGGCAGGGGGAAGGTCCAGACATTGCCTTCCTTCTGCGTGTTAGCTGGCAGTGCTGCCTGCCATGGCCCGTCCGTATTGCGGGTTTCCAGGCGAACCTGTGCCGGAATACGATCACGCGCTGTATCGACATTCCCGGCATAGGGCACCTTGCCTCCGGCGATGATGGCAATGTTTTCACACAATCGTTCGGCATGGGAAATGACATGGGTAGAAAAGATCACTGTGGTGCCCTTATCCGCCAGTGACCGGATCAGAATTTCCAGCTTTCCTTGGTTAAGCGCATCAAGACCCGAAAAAGGTTCATCCAGCACGACCAGTCGCGGATTATGCACCAGCGTGCCCAATAGTTGAACTGTTTGCGCCATGCCTTTCGAAAGCTGCCGGATCTGCCGTTCCATGGCATGTTCCAAGCCGTTTTCTTCCAGCATGATCCGGGCGCGGCGGCGACCCTCAGCGATGGGAAGCCCGCGCAATGCTCCCATAAATGCAATCGCTTCATAGGCTTTCATGGAAGGATAAAGGCCGCGTTCTTCCGGCAGATAACCGATGACTTTGGCGATATCTTGTGGCCGGCTGTGCCCTAGAATACGTCTTTCGCCTTCATCGGGTTCGATGATGCCAAGCAACATGCGCAAGGTGGTGGTTTTGCCCGCGCCATTAGGGCCTAGAACGCCGTATATTGCCCCTTCAGGAACGAAGAGATCAACCCCGTCTACGGCCAGCGTCCCATCAAAGCGTTTGACAAGGCCACGCGCCTCAATCGCCAGCCCATGCGAGGAAATGCCGGCTCCGATGGCTGAATCGGGCAAATGCTTCATATCGTTTGGATACTATCAGCCTGAGCAATCAGGCAAGCGATTTGCTCAGGCTGATAGTATCCCGTAAAGTAGCCCGCGTCTTACAGCAGGTCCTTAAGCGGTATTTCCGTATCCATCAGGGTATCCGGGCTGACCGGAATACGTGCTTCGATCAGCTTTCGGCCTTGCACATAATCCTTGGTATTATTGACCGCATCCACGGCGATAACCCGCCCATCGCGTAAATAAAGCACCGAGAATTTGCGACTGTCAGGATCACCGCGCAGCACTGTCGTGTCATGATCGAAACTGAGGCCCGCGGTTTGCAATTTCAGATCATATTGATTGGACCAGAACCACGGCAGAGCGTTGTAGCTCTCAGAGTTGCCGCAAATATCCTTGGCGGCCGTAGTGGCCATATCATTGGCATTCTGGACGGATTCCAACCGGATCACTGCGCCATTAGCGTAAGGGTTACCGTGCGCTGCACAATCTCCAATGGCATAAACGTCAGGCAGGCTGGTGCGGCAATATTCATCCACATCAACGCCATTGGCGCCTGCTGCACCGGCTGCGATCAGCGGCCCTACGGCGGGCACAATGCCGATACCGACAATGACCATATCGCACGGCAACACACTGCCATCGTGCATTTTGACGCCTGTGACCTTCTCTCCATCGCCTTCAAGGCAATCAACCTTGGCTTCGAGATGAATATCGACTCCGTGTTCACGATGTTCTTTTTCATAGAAGCGGGACAGGTCTTCGCCGGCCACGCGGGCAAGCAGTCTGTCCTGCGCTTCCAGCAAGGTGACAGAGCAACCAAGCTTGGTCATCACTGCCGCCGCTTCAAGGCCGATATATCCGCCGCCGATAACGACGACCTTCTTCGCGCCTGCATCCAGCTCGGCCATGATCCGGTCCACATCCGGTCTGTTGCGGACAGAGTGAACCCCGGCAAGAGTCACCCCTGAACAGGATAATTGCCTTGCATCCCCCCCGGCAGACCAGATCAGTGAGCCATAGCGGACGGTTTCACCATCCGTCAGCTTCACTTCTCTGGCCCTTGGATCGATATCCGTAACAGCCGTGCCAAGCCGGAGATCAATGTTCTTATCGGCCCAGAATTTCTCCGGACGAATCATGATCCGTTCAAAAGGTTTGTCTCTGGCGAGATATTCCTTGGACAAAGGAGGCCGCTCATAGGGCAGGTGAGATTCCCGCCCAATTAAGAGGATACGGCCTTCAAAGCCCTGTTGTCTGAGAGCGATGGCGGCTTGTGCGCCGCCATGCCCTGCACCTGCGATAGCCACATCAGTTTCGATCATAGATGAGTGCTTGCTAAGAATATGGGGTCAGGTCAAGCGTATCAACGCTGCAAAATATTGCGGGCCTGCGTTGCAATTTGCGCCAACATGGACGGGGCAATGGATGCCGAACTCTGCGCCCTGGCAATGACATGGCGGAAACGCTTGAGCGCAGCCTCATGATTATCGACCCATTGGGCGATGGCGGTATCGGCTGTTGCCTGCAGGTCATGCCGCTTGGCAAAGCTGCGTAGGAAATCCAGCCGCATCTGCTGGAAATCACGCGCAAGCCCGGCAACCAGCAAGCGTTCCCATGGATCGGACGGGTTCATGACCGCTGCGCGCGATTGTGCCCAGTCTATGCCCATCTGATGGCCCAGATCGACAAAGGCATCGGCAAGGCAGGTGACGCTTACCCCTGTATCCATTGCAAGGCTCGACAGGCCGATTGCCCCATCGATCTTGAACAGCCGCGCGACATCAAGCGCAAACCCTTCAGGTGCCCCGGCTTCGCGCATTTCATCAATCATCCGGCGGGCATGATCGCGGCCTTCAGATGCCAGCAAACCGTCCACTTCGCGGCGCAAAATGTCGATATCTGCCTGCAGGCTATCAACCAGCGGCCCAACGGCAATGTTGCCGCCCGTTACCCGCAACAAGTCCGCCATATGGCTGCGTAATGCCTGAGCGCTCCAATCGAACAGCATGAGCCGCGCACTTTCGGGCATGTCTGCCTTTTCCAGTGCGGACCAGCTCTCTTCCATCTTGAGGAGGCGAGCTGAGGCGCAGAAGGCTGCGGCAACCTGATCGAGGCTTGCGCCTTCTTCTTCTGCCAGTTCAAACGGGTGAACCGGCCCCATACGGTTGATAATCTGATTGGCAATGATCGTTGCCACGATTTCCTTGCGCAACGGGTGGTCGAGGATTTGCTGGCGGTAGGTTTCGCGCATTTCTTGCGGGAAATCTGCCAGAAGCAGAGGAATCAGGGCGTCATCACGGCCCAATTCACATTCTTCAATCGCTGCCTGCATCACCAGCTTGGAATTTGACAGCAAGATCGCGAGTTCAGGGCGAGTCAGCCCGTGACCATCACCGGCCCGGCGCGAAAGAGCATCATTGTCAGCCAGCCCTTCGGTTTTACGGTCGAGTTCGCCAACCTCCTCCAGTGTGTCGATCAGGCTGGTGAGTGCCGGAACAGCTTTTGCACCGCCGATTTCCGCGATGGACAAGGCCAGCGCCTGCAAGCGGTTATCTTCCAGCACAAGATCGGAAACCTCGTCGGTCATACTGGCGAGGAGAACATTGCGCTTGTCCTTGTCGAGCATGCCCGAACGCACGGCTGCGGCCAGTGCGATCTTGATGTTTACTTCATTGTCCGAGCAATCAACCCCGGCAGAATTGTCGATGAAATCGGTATTGATCCGGCCGCCATTCAGCGCAAATTCGATACGCCCGGCCTGGGTAACGCCCAGATTGGCACCCTCACCAATCACTTTAACCTGCATGTCTTGCGCGTCGACACGCAGGGAATCATTGGTGGGGTCACCAACCTGCACGTTGTTTTCCCGCTCGGCCTTGATGTAAGTTCCGATGCCGCCAAACCACAAGAGATCGACCTGCGACTTCAGAATGGTGGAAATCAGGGTGTCCGGATCGAGTTCGGTTTCTTCCGTGCCGAGCATCGCACGCACTTCTTCGGACAGCGGAATACGCTTCATGCTGCGCGGGAAGATCCCGCCGCCTTTAGACAGCAATTCCTTGCTATAATCCGCCCAGCTTGACCGGGGCAGATCGAACAGGCGCTTGCGTTCATTCCAGCTTTTCGCCGGATCGGGATCGGGATCGAGGAAGATGTGGCGATGGTCGAAGGCGGCAACCAGCTTGATCGCTTTGGAAAGCAACATGCCATTGCCGAACACATCGCCTGACATATCGCCGCAGCCGATCACACGGACCGAATCGGTCTGCACGTCGACACCCATTTCAAGGAAGTGGCGCTGCACCGAAATCCATGCACCCTTGGCGGTGATGCCCATGGCCTTGTGGTCATAGCCATGCGAGCCGCCACTGGCGAAGGCATCATCGAGCCAGAAATCGCGCGATTCTGCAATGCCATTGGCAACATCGGAAAATCGCGCCGTGCCCTTGTCTGCGGCCACCACGAAATAGGGATCTTCCCCATCGTGAATCACAACATCATCAGGATGAGTGACCGCTTCGCCTACGATATTATCCGTTATGGAAAGCAGTGTGCGAATGAAAATTTCGTAGCTTGCCTGGCCTTCGGCTGCCCAACCTTCCCGGTCTGTTGCTGGATCAGGCAATTGCTTGGGGTAAAACCCGCCCTTCGCGCCGGTTGGCACGATGACAGCATTTTTCACCCGTTGCGCTTTCATCAGGCCGAGCACTTCGGTGCGGAAATCATCGCGACGATCAGACCAGCGAAGACCGCCACGGGCCACGGCGCCTGCGCGCAAATGGATACCCTCCACCCGGCGTGAATAGACGAAGATTTCGCGCCATGGCACCGGCTTGGGCAGACCTGGCACTTCAGCGGAATCGAATTTGAAGGCCAAAGCTTCCTGCGCTGCCAGAGCGAAGGCATTGGTGCGCAGGCTGGCATGAATGCAGGCCCAGTAAAGGCGCAGCAAACGGTCATCATTGATTGCAGCCACATTGGCTAAGCCTGCACGAATGGCCGTATCTGCCTCTTCTGCTGCTGTTGCACGATCACCATCAAAGGCGGGATCATGCCGGGTGCGAAACAGTGTGATGAGGGCACGGGTGACATCTGGCGCGCCACGCAGCGCATCCACAACCGTATAAATTGTAAAGCTCACGCCGCATTGGCGCAGATAGCGATAGAAGGCGCGAAGCCAGTTCACTTCTTCTGCGGCCAGCGCAGTGCCCACCACGAGGCGGTTGAACACGTCATTTTCCGCAAGATTGTTGAGCACAGCGGTGATCGCAGTTTCGATCTCCTCTGCTCGCTCCATCAATTGATCCGCTTTATCGCCTGCTAACAGGCCAAGCTTGAAATCGTGAACCGTGCCGATTTTGCCGTTGTCGAGTTCCGTGGGAATTTCCGCCAGCACGCGAAAACCGAAGTTTTCCAATGCAGGCACCGCGTCAGAAAGCGGCAGCCAGCCACCGAGTTGATAGACTTTCAGACGCAGATCGCATTCCGCGTCCCCAGCCATCCGATAGAGCCGTGCATCGCGGCCTTCTGGATTATTGTCTTCACCACTGGTGAGGCGGCGGACACGTTCAATATCCTGTGCTGCTTCCCGTGCGCCGTAGTCGGTCCGATAGGATGGTGGGAAGGCATCAGCGTAGCGGGTGGCGAGGGCTGCGGCCCGGCCGGGTTCTTCATTGTCCGCCAGTTCATGCTCGACAGCTTCGGTCCAGCCGCGCAACATTTCCACCAGCCGCGCGTTGACGGCGGCTTCATCAGGTGTGTTCAGGTGGCCCCGGAAATCGAGAACATAACGCAGCATGACCAGATTGCCGCCTTCGACAGCAAGGCTCCAGTCAAGAATCGAAGCACCGGTTTCTTCCTCCAGCATATGTCCGATCTGCTGGCGCATCGAAGTGGACAGCATATCGCGCGGGAACCAGACGAAACCGAACAGATGGCGCTGCAATGGAGCGGTGACCAGCGCTAGGCGCGGGCGTGGGCGGTCAGACAGGCTCATCATCAGCGTGGCAATGCGGGCGATGTCATCATCCGAAAAGCCAATGATAATATCGTGCGGCAGGGTGGTCAGCGCATGAGTCAGCGATTTGGCGTCATGGCTGGCCTCTTGCAGGTGCAGCTTATCCATAATCGCAGCAAATTGCTGGCGCAGGCGCGGCACTTCATTGGGCGGGGTTGCAAGTGCTGAACTGGTCCATACCCCGGCATGGATAGAAATGGCTGTGACCTTGCCGTCTTCCATCACGGGCATGACAAACAGATCAAGCGGTATGCGGCGATGAACGTGGGAGACGCGGTTGGCCTTCACGATCAGGGGCAGACGGTCTTGATGACTATCCGATTTGCCAAAATGGCCATCAAACCATGCAAAGGCCGTGTCCCATGCCTTATCTGATAGCAGGTCCTTCGCACTTTCCCGGCAGATCCCGAGATTAACCACCTGCTCGCCCGCGCGGTTGCGGGTGATGTGGCCAAGATGAGTCATCATGCCATCACCAAGCCAGCGCAGCAGGGCCGCGCCTTCGCTATCTTGCAACTGGTCCGCATCTTCCTGAAGCCGGGTTCTCATTTCCGGCCAGTCCGCCACTGCGGCACGAACATCGGCTAGCGTGACTTCCAATGCGTTAAATAATTCGCGCCGCTGTCTGGCATCCAGCCGGCCCGTTTCGAGATAGATCATCGATTCCTGATCAGAGCCGGTCTCGCTACCATGCTCCGCAATGCCGGTGAGGCGCCCTTGATCGTCGCGTTCCACAGATACGATAGGATGAACCAGCCGATCAATCTGGACATCGAACTCCGCCACGGTTGCAGCGATGGAATCGACCAGAAAAGGCATGTCCTTATTGATGCAGGCGATACGCAGGAACCGGCGCGGGCCGGTGGTAGAGCGGATCAGGATCGTAGGCGTGCCGCTCTTGCGGGTTTCAGCCGCTTCGAGAATGAACGCTGCAGCCTTGTGAAGGTCATTTTCAGCAAGGCCTTTTTCATCGGGCAGGAGAGATGCTTCGATCCTCCTTACAAGCTGCTGGGTCAGTTCCTGTTGCGCTTGCGAATCGTTACCGATGATCTCTTCTGCCATATGCTCTGTCCTTCTCCAGTCCTTAAAGGACTAATCCGGGCCATGCCCGCCTGTTCCAGCAAGCTTATTTTGCAAATGAATGATTCTTTTGCTGGACTTTCTGATTATTGTTTTAGGCTTCCGGTGAAGAGTTTCAATCCAGCTTAGTGCGGATTTTCTCGATCATGCCATAGCCTGCTTGATGAGGCGAAGAGAGTTCTCCCGCGCAGCAGGGTCGAAGGTTGCCCCGGACAGGATGATTTCATCTGCGCCAGTGCGTTCGACAAAGCGGGAAATTTTCTGCCGCACAGTATCAGGAGAGCCTACGGCCCGGGCCACGTCCATCCGCTCCAGCATGGCCTGCCCCGTGATGGGCAGGCTGTCGCGATAGCCGGAGATGGGGGGCGGCAATTTCCCCGGATCACCAGTGCGCAGGCGAATGAAGGACTGATCCTGCGATGTGGCGAGATCCAGCGCTTCCTGATCGCTATCGGCCGCAATCGCGGTCATCGCGGCCATGGCGTGCGGCTTGTCGAGTGCTTCGGAAGGTTCGAACCGTTCGCGATAAATCCGCAAGGCTTCATCAAGATGATCCGGCGCGAAATGGCTGGCGAAAGCATAGGGCATTCCGAGCTTCGCCGCGAGCTGTGCACCAAACAGGCTGGAGCCGAGAATCCACATTTCCACATTCGCGCCATAGCCGGGAGTGGCCTTGATCGGCAGGTCAATGTCACCTGTCAGAAGGGCGCGAAGTTCCACCACATCGCTGGGGAAAGCCTCCGCCGATGCGTGCAAATCCTTGCGTAATGCTTGTGCGATGCGCCCGCCGGCACCCGGTGCGCGGCCCAACCCCAAGTCGATCCGGCCTGGAAACAAGGCTTCCAACGCGCCGAATTGCTCTGCGATCACGAAAGGGTTGTGATTGGGGAGCATGATACCCCCTGCGCCAATGCGGATCGTGCTGGTGCAATGGCCGATATGCGCAAGTGCAACAGAGGTTGCGCCTCCGGCAATGCCTTCCGTGGCATGATGCTCGGCCACCCAGAAGCGTTTGTAGCCAGCATCTTCAGCCACTTTGGCCAGTTTGCCCGATGCTTCATAAGCCTGCGAGACGGTGCCGCCTTCGCGGATGGGAATGAGATCTAGGACGGAAAGTGGGATCATGGTTGATCCTCCTGTTTCAATTGCGCCAGATAGGCTTTGGCGTTGGTGGCTTCCGCGCTGTCAGATGCGGCCATATCGATCACTGCGTGCCAGTTTTTGCGGGCGGTATCGTCATCGCCTGCCAGCGCGGCGATCACCCCGGCTTCCAATGCAATGGCTGGGTCATGCGGAGCGAGGCCGCCAGCGGTGCGGATATGTTCAGCCGCTTCAGCAAGCTTGCCTTCGCGCCTCTCCAGTGTGGCGAGCAGCAGCCAGCCCGTTGGGTTCTGGGGGGCGTCGGTGATAGCCTTGTTCAAGGCCGTTTCTGCGTCGCTATCACGGTTGAGCTGGACCAATGCGCGGGCGCGATCGGCGGAAAGCGTGCCTGCCAGAACCGTGTCCCCCGCCTTCTCTGCATCGCCAATCGCGAGGTCGAACGCGTTAAGCGCTTCTTGGGCGTGGCTAGCAGCCATGGCCGCATTGCCGGCCATTCCGGCCAACCTTGCGCGATTCACATGATCATCATCAAGCTTGAAGTTGCGTGCAGCGAGGAAGGCATTTTCTGCTGCATCCCAGCGGAGCAGGCTGACATAGGCCATGCCGAGGCATTGCTGCGGGAAACTCCGCTCAGCCCCGGTCACTTCGGCCAACCAGGTGGATGCGTTGACAATAGCTGTGGCCGGGTCCCGGCGCGAATTATCAAGACATACGCTGAGCCTGTCCTGTTCAATGGTTGGCTTGGCCTGAATCCGGCGGCGCATTGGGGGAAGAGTGGTGTCATCCCGCCCAATATCCTGGGGCAGAGGGGCAGAGGATGAACCGGGCACGCCGCCGGCAGTGGATTGCAGCAGCAGTAGCGGGGCAAGCATGGCGAGGGGGAGTGAAATGGACATAGGGGGAGGGCCTGTTCAATCGAGAGTCTGCACCACCTGCAGCAGCAATGCGATGTCGCTATCGCGGGACAGGCGGTGATCGCCACCCTTGACCAGAATCACCTGCACATCCTCTGAACGCAGCTTTTCCGCCAGATCGAGCGATATGCGCGGCGGGACTTCGCCATCAGCGCGGCTATGCAGCAGGCGCACCGGGCAGGTGACAGGAATCTCGCCATCCAATTGTTTGTTGGCTTCACCGTCGGCCCAGAATTTCGCATGGGTGGGGGTGGGTTCCGGGCCATAGGGATTATGGCGCAGCAATGTCTCACCAGCGGCCAATTGGCGGCGTTCTTCCTCATCATAGCCCCAATGCGTGAAATCGGGTGCTGCGGCGATGCCGACCATCGCATGAAGCCGATCGTCCAGCGCACGGCCTACCATCACCATCAGCCATCCGCCCATGGAAGAACCCACCAGCAAAACCGGATGCGACACATAAGCCGCGATCAGCGCCAGCACTTCATCGCGCCACACAGACAGCGCGCCATCAGCAAAATCGCCTGAACTCTGCCCGCATCCTGAATAATCGAGCAGCAGCGCCTCGCGTCCTTGCTCCTGCGCCCAGGCAAACAGCGTAGTCGCCTTGGTGCCATCCATATCGGACATATAACCCGGCAAAAACACCAAAGCGGGGCCCGTGCCAGCCGTGTGACGAAAAGCGATGCGGCGCCCATCGGGCATATCGTGAAAGTGTATCTCGGCCATGCACAGCAGATGGGGGCTGACTGTTGGGACAACAAGGCGTTGCGGAACACACTTGACCGTCCTTATCTAGCGCTCCTGCTGCTCAAGTCTGGATGATGCCATGGGATTGTCTGTGAATTCGCGGTGAGTGGTCCTGGCGGGGTGCTGCTTCGCATTGGGCGCATCGCCGATCGGTGACGCCAAACAGCCTATGGTAAAGGCTAGTGACTCCTTGGCAAAGCGTTGCTAGAGCGTGGGCCATGGCTCAGATGCTGACTATCACGACCACTACCACCTTCACCGGTTCCCCGGGGGAGCGGTCGGTCGCGATCTAGTCGCTGCCATCACTGCCCGGGTTCGGGCGGTATGGCGTCACTTCCCGAAACCGGTTGAATGAGCAGAACGCCACATCTTCCGATGCGCGCGCGCCTGTGCCATTGGGATGCACCAGATTTTGGCGCGCAACAGATTAAGAGACGGGTTCGATGACCGAAGTAATGAAAATCAGCCTCCCCGATGGCTCCACGCGGGATATGCCGGAAGGCTCCTGCCCGGCAGATGTGGCAGCAGCCATCGGGCCGGGCCTTGCCAAGGCAGCGCTGGCCGCACGGGTCAATGGTGAAGTGCGCGATCTCAACCGCCCATTTGATGGCGATGCGGAACTGGCGCTGATTACCGCCAAGGATGAAGCAGAAGCGCTGGAACTGGCGCGGCATGATTATGCCCATGTGCTTGCCGAAGCGGTGCAGTCGCTTTGGCCAGATACGCAAGTGACCTTTGGCCCGGCGACCGATGATGGCTTCTATTACGATTTCGCCCCCGGCAAGCGTGGCCCTTTCACCGAAGAAGATCTTCCCGTCATTGAAGAGAGGATGCGGGACATCATCAAGGCGGATAAGCCTCTGGTGCGCGAGGAATGGACGCGTGACCAACTGATCACATGGTTCAAGGATCATGGGGAAAGCTTCAAGGCCGAATGGGCGGCGGAATTGCCCGAAGGCGATGCGCTTACTGTCTATCATTCTGGCAAGGACTGGCTCGATCTATGCCGTGGCCCGCATCTGGCCTCGACTGGCAAGCTCGATCCCAAGGCTTTCAAGCTGACGCGCGTGTCCGGCGCCTATTGGCGCGGTGACCAGAAGAACGCGATGCTGAGCCGTATTTACGGCACTGGTTGGCTCAACAAGAAGCAACTCAATGAACATCTTGTGCGGCTGGAGGAAGCTGCCAAGCGCGATCATCGCAAGCTCGGTGCGGAGATGGATTTGTTCCACCTTCAGGCCGAAGCCCATGGCAGCGTGTTCTGGCATCCCAAAGGCTATATCGTCTGGCGGGAACTGGAAGCCTATATGCGCCGTGCGATCGACGGTGCCGGCTACCGCGAAGTGAAAACGCCGCAGGTGATGGATGCTCGCCAGTGGGAACAGTCCGGCCATTGGGGCAAATATCGCGAAAATATGTTCGTGATTCCCGATGAAGTGCCGAATACAGAAGATGAAGGCCCGATCGTTTCGGACGATGCGGACTGGATGGCGCTGAAGCCGATGAACTGCCCGGCGCATGTGTTGATCTTCAAGCAGGGCATCAAATCCTACCGCGATCTGCCGCTGCGCCTGTATGAAAATGGCTGCTGCCATCGCAACGAACCGCATGGCGCGTTGCATGGGCTGATGCGGGTGCGCCAGTTCACGCAGGACGATGCGCATATTTTCTGCCGCGAAGATCAGATTGTCGATGAAGTGCGCAAATTCTGCGCGTTGGCGGACCGGATCTACAAGGATCTGGGCTTTGGCAATTATTCGATCAAGCTGGCGCTGCGCCCTGAAAAGCGCTTCGGCACGGACGAAATGTGGGATCAGGCCGAAGAGGAATTGCGCAATGCGGTTGAGGAAGCGGGCCTTGCAACCGAAGCATATGGCTGGGAAGAATTGCCCGGTGAAGGGGCTTTCTATGCGCCCAAGCTCGAATGGCATCTAACCGATGCGATTGGCCGGACATGGCAGGTCGGCACGATCCAGTCCGACCGCGTGCTGCCTGAACGGCTTGATGCAAGCTATGTCGGTGAAGATGGTGATCGCCACCGCCCGGTCATGCTGCATCGTGCGATCTTTGGCTCATATGAACGCTTCATCGGCATGTTGATCGAACATTTTGCCGGCAAATTGCCGCTGTGGCTCGCCCCGGTGCAGGCTGTCGTGGCAACGATCGTTTCCGATGCGGATGATTATGGCCGTGAAGTGGAAGCCAAGCTGAAAGCGGCTGGGATCCGCGTCGAGACTGACTTCCGCAATGAGAAGATCAATTACAAGGTGCGTGACCATTCGGTGAAGAAGGTGCCGCATCTGCTGGTGCTCGGCATGCGTGAAGCAGAAGAACGCACGGTGGCCATGCGCACGCTGGGCGAGAAAGAACAGAAGTTCATCTCGCTCGACGAAGCGATTGCTTTCCTCAAGGAAAACGCAACCGCGCCTGACTTGCGTTAAAGCCCGTCGTTACATGAATGAAATAGAATGCCATCCCGGAGCAATCCGGGGTGGCATTTTTATGCGTGTGCTGAAGGCATTTGCTGGCTGGAACAATGGAAGCTCCCGCCACCTGCCAGCACGGCATCGGCCAGAACGCCTACAACGGCCCGGTCGGGGAAGAGTTCGGCAATAGCGGCCACGCCCGCCTCGTCATGCTGCGTGCCATACGTTGGCACCACCACCAGATGCGTTGTGATGACGAAATTCATATAGCTTGCCGGTTCAATATGATCCCCGGAATCCACCAGACCCGGTGAAGGCACATTGCGAACAGTGAGACCAAAGGCTTCCGCCCGTGCTTTGGCGTCCGCATAGATGGCGGCATTGGGATCATCCGGTCCGGTGGCTTCTGGCACTGCCAGCACGCCGGGGGCCACAAAGCGCGCCAGATTATCGACATGGCCATCGGTGTGATCGTTGATGAGGCCATCACCCAGCCATAAAACCCGGTCAAAGCCAAGATCGCGGCGGAGCCGTGTTTCAATATCCCCGCGCGAAAGATGCGGGTTGCGATTGGGGTTGAGCAACACCTGCTCGGTCACGGCCACAAGGCCGGTGCCATCGGTATCAATCGCACCGCCTTCGAGAATCCAGTCTGCCGTTGATATGGGAAGGCTCGCTTCAGCAGCGAGGTCCGCCCCGATAGTCTGATCGCCATCCATCAGAAATTTGCCGCCCCAGCCATTAAAGCCAAAGCGTTGGGCATGGGCTGTCCCGTCCGCACCCAATGTTACCAAAGGTCCGGTGTCGCGCAGCCATACATCACCATAATGATGACGCACCAGCTTCACCGATCCATTGGTGAGGGAGTGCGCGCGGGCTTCATTAGCCGCATCGCGCACCACCAAACGCACCTCCTGCCCGCTTTCAGCCACAACATTGGCAAAAGCTGCCATTTGTTCCTGTGCACGAACAAGAAAGCCCGGCCATTCCTCCTCATCATGGGGAAAGCCGATCCACAGCCAATCCTGCGGATGCCATTCGGGCGGGAGGCGCTGTGTCATCAGTTTAGCAGCCCTTATCCGAGGCAGCGCAACTGTCATCACGGGTCTTGCGGAACTCGTCACCCTCGTTCCAATTGGGCCAGCTTGTGCTGTCAGCCAGCATCCGGCTCAAAGTGTAGAACAGTTGGAGGTCCTTGGCGACGCCGCTCCAATCCCAATTGGGATCATATTCATCGTCCGGCCCATGATAACGGTTCTTGGTGTAATCGTCATTATAGGCTTTGCCCGCCTTGGTGCCGCCGTTGACGAGATCAATCCCGCCATCGATGTAGAACATCGGCACGCCGCGTTTGGCGAAGCTGAAGTGATCCGAACGATAATAATAGCCGTTTTGCGGTTCGCTGTCTGGGGTGGCCACGCGGCCTTCCTTTTTCAGGGCTGCATCAAGGAAAGCATCAAGCTGGCTCTTTCCGCCACCCATCACCGTGACATCCTTGGCTTCACCTGCCATCGACAGGGCATCCATGTTTACACCGCCAACGGTCTGGCTCAGCGGGAAGACCGGATTGGCACCATAATATTCGGAACCCAGCAGGCCGGATTCCTCACCCGTTACTGCCAGGTAGACCAGTGTGCGCTTGGCCGGGCCAGCTTTCACATTTGCTTCCGCCAGCGCGACGAGAGCCGCAGTGCCAGTGGCATTGTCCACCGCGCCATTGCAGATGTCATCGCCTTCGGCATTGGCTTTGCAATGGCCGAGGTGATCCCAATGGGCGGAATTGAGGACATATTCATCCGGCTTTTCGCTGCCGGGAAGAATGCCAATAACATTCTTGGACGCGAATTTGCGGACCTTATTGTCAAACTGGGTAGACACTTTCGCGCCCAGTAGGACCGCTTTGAAGCCCTTGGTTTTGGCTTCCTGCATCAGCTTGGTGAGATCATGCCCGGTAGCGGCCATGATTTTTTTGGCCACATCCTGCTGGACCCAACCATTTACCTGCGTCTGATCCGCACCGCCATCTTTGCGCTGGGCATAGGCTTGCGGGCCTGACCACGAACTTTCGACCACATTCCAGCCATAGGCAGCCGGAACCGTATCATGGATGATGATTGCGCCAGCAGCACCCTGACGGGCGGCTTCTTCATATTTATAGGTCCAGCGGCCATAATAGGTCATCGCCCGGCCGTTGAAATCGCCATCCTGCGTGGATTTTTCCCAATCGGGATCATTGATGAGAATGACGGCTGTCTTCCCCTTCATGTCCACGCCGGCATAGTCATTCCAGCCCTTTTCCGGGGCATTGATACCATAGCCAACAAAGACCAGTTCACTGTCTTTCAGATCAGTGGATTTCTCTTCACGATAGGTCGTGCCGACCCAATCCTTGCCATAGGTGAAGGAAAGAGGCTCTTTGCCGCCCGTGATGGTCAGTGGCTTGAAGTTTTCCGAGGTGATTTCCACCAGCGGAACATCCTGAAACCAACTGCCATTGTTGCCCGGCTGGAGGCCGACGCGCTTGAACTGTTCTACCAGATAAGCGAGGGTTTTCTTTTCCCCTTCCGTGCCGGGCGCACGGCCTTCGAATTCATCAGAAGACAACGTCTTGGTGACTTCCTTCATCGTCTCGATGGAAATGTCACCGGGTTTAACGTCGGGAATAGACAGGTCGGTGGAGGCGTCCGTCGATGCGTCTTTTGTCCCGCCGGAGCAAGCGGCAAGCGCAAGTGATGCGGCCGCGATGCTGGCAAATTTGAACATTCTAATCCCCCTTTTGGGCATTGCGATGCGGCCTTGTGGCAAAGCATGGCGCGCGCCTCAAGTGTGCTGAGCCGAATGGAGTTTTATGAGTGCAAATCCAGACTCTTGCTCTGATGGCTGCAAGCGGGCACCACGCAAGGCATGACAGGTGATTTCACAGAGGCTTTGAAGCGCGCGCGGGCGCATTCCCCTTTTCTCTCGCTCGGGCTGGAGCGGCAACCCGAACTCGCAGAGATTCTCGCCAAAGGGGACGGTGAACAAGCACTGGCATGGGCGAAAGCTGCCGGGCAATCTTGCGATGATGTGGGCGTGGCTTTGCGGCGCGAACGGATTGGCCTGGCGGTGGCGCTGGGCATTGGCGATCTGGCGGGGGCTTTCCCGGTCACCCGGGTGATGGAAGAACTGTCCGATTTCGCTGATCGCGCGCTTGATCAAGCGATTTCCCATGCGGTCACGCGCCGGGTGCCTGATGCGGAGCCACTGGGCTTTATTGGCTTGGCGCTTGGCAAACATGGTGCGCGCGAACTCAATTACAGCTCGGATATTGACCCGATTCTGCTATTTGATCCTGACACTTTGCCCCGGCGGGAACGCGATGATCCGGGCGAAGCGGCGCAACGGGTCGCGCGAACGTTGATGGAAGTGCTCACCAAACAAACCGGTGAAGGATATGTGTTCAGGGTTGATCTGCGACTGCGTCCGGCCTCCGAAGTCAGCCCCCTATCTGTGTCGGTGCCAGCGGCGCTTAGCCATTATGAAAGCTCCGCACTGGCGTGGGAACGGGCAGCCTTTATTCGCGCGCGGGCTGCGGCAGGTGACATCACAGCAGGCGAGGATTTCCTCGATGCGATTCACAGTTTCGTCTGGCGCCGGAGCCTTGATTTCACCGCGCTGGAAGAGATCCGACGCCTGACAGAGCGGATTCGCGATCATCATGATGGCCCGCGTGAACCGGGGCCTGGCTTCAATGTGAAACAGGGCCGGGGCGGGATTCGGGAAGTGGAATTCTATGCCCAGACCCATCAGTTGATCCATGGTGGGCGCAATCCTTCCCTCCAATGCCGTGGCACGCGGCAAGCGCTGGATGCGCTGGCCGATGCGTCCATTATCAAGCGCGAAGATGCCGATGTTCTGGGGCAATCCTATGACCGGCTGCGTGAGATCGAACACCGTTTGCAAATGGTCCATGACCGCCAAACGCATTCCCTGCCTGAATCATCTTCATCGCTGGATAATGTCGCTGCTCTGGCTGGGCTGGAAGATGGTGCGGCACTGGTGCGCGAGCTGGCCGAGATTACCAGCCAAGTGGCACAGCGTTATGATCAATTGCTTGACCGTCCGGGGGAGGATTCTGCCTCTTTTGCGTCTTTGCCCGATGGGGGCGCAGTATCGGACAGAATGGAAGCGCTCGGTTTTGACCAGCCCGGCGCTTTGGCTGCTCGGATTGAAAGCTGGAAAGACAATATGCGTGCGTTGCGCAGCGCCGAAGCGCGGCTGGCGTTCGATGCGGTACTGCCGGCCCTGCTTGAAGCCTTGATCGAAGCACCCGATCCACAGCGCGCCTTTACCCGCTGGGAAACGCTGCTGTCGCGCCTGCCGAGCGCGATTAACCTGTTCCGCTTGTTTGAAGCGCGGCCGGGCCTGCTCGATCAGGTGCTCCGTTTGCTGACGCTCGCTCCGCCACTGGCTGATGAACTCTCGCGTCGCCCTGAATTGCTTGATGCGCTCATTGATACCAGTGCGCTCGACCTGCCCGGAGGCGTAGAGGCTCTGCGCGCGCGAATGGTTCGGCCGGAACGCGGTGATGATTATGAACGGCGGCTCGATCGGATTCGCCGGATTGTGGGCGAAGAACGCTTTGCTCTGGGTACGCAATTGATCGAGGCACGGCATGATCCGCTCGATATTGCGGCAGGCCTGTCACGCGTTGCTGAAGCGGCGTTGCAAGCTGGGGCGCAGGCCGCCTGCACCGAATTTCAGGAAACCCACGGCAAGGTGCCCGGCGGTGAACTGGTGATTCTCGGGCTGGGCCGATTGGGCGGGGGCGCACTCACTCATGCCTCTGACCTCGACATCGTATTTCTCTTCACCGGAGATATCGGGATCGAATCCGATGGGCGACGCCCGCTCACCGCTTCGCTCTATTTCAACCGGCTGGCCCAACGGGTCTCGGCTGCGATGAGCGTGCCGACCGCACAGGGCGCGCTGTATGAAGTAGACACACGGTTGCGTCCGCAAGGTGCGCAAGGGCCATTGGCGGTGAGTTTGGAGAGTTTTGCCCGCTACCAAAAACAGGATGCCTGGACCTGGGAGCATATGGCACTTACCCGTGCCCGCCCACTCTACGGGCCACCCGCTGCACAGGCGGAATTGCGCGATATGATCTGTTCGGTGCTTGAAGCGGCCCGTGATCCGGCCACTTTGCGCGAAGATGTGCTGAAAATGCGCAATGAGATGGAAAAGCACAAACACCCTTCCGGGCCGCTGGACGCCAAACTGCTGCGTGGTGGCCTCGTCGATTGTGAATTTGCACTGCACTATCTGCAATTGCGTGATGGCGTAGCACTGGAGCCTGATCTGGGCCAAGCCATTGCATCATTAGCAGAAAGAGATCTGGTGCCGACCGATTTCGCGCAATGGTATGACCGGCTTACCCGGCTGCTCGTTGCAGCGCGCCTGCTTGCGCCTGACGGGCATATCCCCAGCGCCATCGGGCAGGAGGCTCTCGCGCGGATTTGCGGGCAGGCTTCTTTCCCTCAGCTCTTGAAAGACCTGACAGAAGCACGGCATGGAGTGGCCAGCCTTTGGGCTGATCTGTTTGGCGAGACATTGGAGATTACAGCATGAGCGAACGCCCAGACATTGGCGATATGATACCTGATATTGCGCTGGAAACCACGGATGGTGGACAGATAAAACCGTCAGATTTTGCCGGGAAAAAGCTTGTCCTGTTTTTCTATCCCAAGGACGCAACACCGGGCTGCACCACGGAGAATAAGGATTTTTCTGCGCTCAAAGCTGAGTTTGATGCAGCAGGCACAGCACTGCTAGGGGTAAGTAAAGACCCGCCAGCCAAGCATTTGAAATTCATTGAAAAGCAGGAGCTGACGGCTCCACTTGCCTCTGACACACCGGTGGACGGCCCTGAGGGAATCGCTGAAGCGCTCGGCATTTGGGTTGAGAAAAACATGTATGGTAGAAAATACATGGGGATGGAACGCACGACCTATCTCGTCGGGCCGGATGGCAAAATTGCCCAGGTGTGGCGTAAGGTCAAAGTGAAAGGCCATGCCCAGGCCGTGCTTGAAGCGGCACAGGCGCTTTAAGGAATTTTCATGCAAAGTCTGGGGGAAGCCATCAGAGCAGCTCTGCTGACCGGCGATCCGCGTGCCAAAGTCATGGCGACGCGCCAATTGGTGCGCGATTGGCGGCAGGGTCGGTTAAGCGGTGCACTGAGCACCGCGATGCCTGACCGGCCCTGCTGGCCAGATCGCCTGAAACTCTTGCCTCCCAGCCAGATGCCCCGGCGGGCCAAGGGCGGTTCAGAGAAAACCCGCATCGCCTTGTGGCATTCACTCGCGCATATTGAATTTGTCGCGATTGATCTGGCGCTGGATATGGTTGGCCGGTTTGGCAGTGAGATGGATGAGGAATTCATTGCCGATTTCCTCTCCGTGGCGGCGGATGAAGCGATGCATTTTGCACTCATTGATCGCAAGCTTCGCCAAATCGGTATCCAATATGGTGATCTGCCAGCGCATGATGGTCTGTGGGAAGCCGCGCAGGAAACCTGTCATGATGTTGCCGCGCGGCTGGCGATTGTGCCGATGGTGCTGGAGGCACGCGGGCTTGATGTCACACCGGCGACGCTCAATCGCGTGCGCGGGCAAGGCGATCTTGGTGGGGCGAAGATTCTGGAAAGAATCCTGTCAGACGAGATTCGTCATGTTCACTTCGGCGCCAAACATTTCACCGCTTGGTGCCTAAGCCACGATGAAACACCTGAGATTCTTTGGAAAAGGCTGGTCAAAAAGCACTTTAGAGGCAGCTTGAAGCCTCCGTTCAACGACTCAGCGCGCAGTGCAGCCGGTTTGTCGCGCAGCTTCTATGAGGCTGTTGCTTAATCTTCTTTTACCCGCATACCTAGTAACCAGACGGAAGGCGGGAGGTTCCCGTATTTTTCGAAAAGCGAGTTCGGCCTATCAATTTGTGGTCGACCTCACCGGGGGAAGCCGACGGATACAGATGTATCCACGACTATGGACGGGAACAAAGAGGTCGCATGCTTTTGAACAACACATTCCGAGCAATCACTGGTGCTACTGCCGCAATGATCGTGATGGCAGCAAGCCCGGCCCATGCAGGCACCAATGCCGCAACCACTCAGATTACTGGCGCTGTGAAGTCCGACAAGGACAGCAAGATTGGTGACGGTGAGCGCGAGTTTCAGCAGCTCTTTGCCAGCTGGCGCAAGATTGACAATGGCGGCGAACTGGCCGCTGGTCCTCAAATGAAAATTTTTGTCCCTGCAGGTATGCCGGTTGAAGGGGTTACCCTCACCAGCGGGTACGGGATGCGCAATCATCCAGTTCTGCACAAGCGCGCTGCGCATAAGGGTGTCGATCTGGCCGGCCCACGCGGCACACCGGTATATGCCACCGCTGATGGCACAGTCGGCAAGGCGCAATATTTCGGTTCCTATGGGAATTACGTGCAGATCGAACATGGCGGCGATCTGGAAACCCGCTACGCCCACCTTTCCAGCTACACTGTGAATGCCGGTGAGCATGTGAAAAAGGGCGAATTGATCGGCTATATTGGCACAACTGGCCGGTCCACCGGCCCGCACCTTCATTATGAAGTGCGTGTAGATGGTGAAGCGGTTGATCCACGTCCTTACATGATTACCACCGAACTGGCTGTGAATGAAAATGGTGGCGGCATGGGTGGCCCAGAATAAGGTAAAGGCTGAATAAGCTAAAGGCTTAAGTGTTTGGAGAGGGTGAAAGGGCGGCAGTAATGCCGCCTTTTCTGTGTCCCTATTATTCTGTCAGGCAAACAAAAGCCCGCGAGGTATAACCTGGCGGGCTTTTTGGTTTTTATGTGGTGGAATTAGGGCCTAGTCGAGAAGCTTCTTAGCGATTGCGCGAATTTCAGCCCCCATATCTTCACGCTCAAGCGCAAGAGCAAGCGTGGCTTCCACAAAGCCCACCTTACTACCGCAATCGTAGCGCTTGCCGTTGAAGGTGACGGCATGGAATGGTTGGTGACCGATCATTTTGGCCATGGCGTCGGTCAATTGGATTTCGCCGCCTGCGCCCTTTTCCTGCGTCTGCAGAGTGCGCATCACGTCTGGCTGAAGGATGTAACGGCCTGAAACAATCTTGTTGGAAGGTGCGTCTTCAACCTTGGGCTTTTCCACCAGACCGCGCACTTCGGTGAGTGCGCCGCTGCTGCTACCCGGATCAATCACGCCGTAGCTTGACACCTGATCATGCGGCACTTCCAGCACAGAGACGAGGTTGCCGCCAACTTCATTATAGGCTTCGACCATCTGCTTCATGCAGCCGGTTTCACCCACCATCAATTCGTCGGGCAAAAGAATGGCGAAAGGCTCATCTCCAACGATTGCCCGTGCGCACCAGATTGCATGACCGAGACCCAGGGGCACCTGCTGACGCACAGTGATGAGATCGCCAGGTGTAAAGCGGGTCGGGTCCAGCACACCGAGATCCTTGCCGCGTTCGCGCATGGTTTGTTCCAGCTCAAACGCGATGTCGAAATTTTCGACCAGCGCAGTCTTGCCGCGCCCGGTGACGAAAATGATCTCTTCAATGCCAGCTTCCCGCGCTTCATCCACCGCATATTGGATCAGCGGGCGATCAACGATCGGCAGCAGCTCCTTGGGGATAGCCTTGGTGGCTGGAAGAAAACGAGTACCGAGCCCGGCGACCGGGAAAACGGCTTTCTTGATGGGTTTATGCGTGCTCATTGCACTGCACAATAAGAGGGGAAAGCCTGAGGTCAACAACCTAATTGACATGACTCTCTTGTTCGTTTTGCCAATCGCGCTAAACGCTTGGTATGGACAAGATTATTATTCGCGGCGGCAATCGTCTCGCCGGCACAATTCCAATTTCCGGTGCCAAGAATGCTGCGCTGACTCTGATACCCTGCGCCCTGTTGACAGAAGAGCCACTGACCTTACGCAACTTGCCGCGTTTGGCGGATATCGATGGCTTTCAACACCTTATGACACAGTTCGGCGTGTCAGTGTCGATCGCTGGTGGCCGCCCGGATGATTTTGGCCGGGTGATTACCCTGCAAGCGACTCGGCTGACCGGAACGACTGCGCCTTACGATCTTGTGCGGAAAATGCGTGCGTCGATTCTGGTGCTGGGTCCATTGCTTGCCCGAGCCGGAGAAGCGACCGTTTCCTTGCCGGGCGGTTGTGCAATCGGGAATCGGCCGATCGACCTTCATTTGAAAGTTCTGGAAGCGCTCGGCGCGACAATTGAACTGGCACAGGGCTATGTCCGCGCCATGGCGCCTGACGGTGGCCTGAGTGGCGGTGACTTCGATTTTCCCGTTGTGTCTGTCGGTGCCACGGAGAACGCCTTGATGGCTGCAGTGCTGGCCAATGGAACATCCCGCCTCACTAATGCCGCGCGAGAGCCGGAAATTGTTGATTTGTGTAACCTCCTCGTCGCCATGGGGGCGGAAATTGAGGGGATTGGTTCGTCAGATCTGACCATTCACGGTGTGAAGCGGCTGAATGGGGCGACCTATAAATGCATGGCTGATCGGATCGAAGCGGGTTCCTATGCTTGTGCCGCGGCGATTACTGGCGGTGCGGTTCATTTGGATGGTGCTGAAGCGGCGGACATGGCAGCCACCATTCACGCTCTTCGCAACGCTGGCGTACATGTCGAGACCGGCAAGAATGGCATCTTCATTGACGCAAACGGTCCTTTGCGTGCGGTAAATATTTCTACCGCTCCTTACCCTGGCTTCGCGACGGATATGCAGGCGCAATTGATGGCTCTTTTGTGCCGAGCGGAAGGCACCTCTGTGCTGACCGAAACGATCTTTGAAAACCGCTACATGCACGTTCCGGAGTTGAACCGCATGGGGGCGCATATTGAAACGTCGGGCCGTACGGCGATTGTTCATGGCGTGACCAAAATGACTGGTGCTGAAGTCATGGCTACGGATTTGCGCGCGTCGATGAGCTTGGTGATTGCCGGATTGGCTGCCGAAGGGGAAACCATGGTGCACCGGCTCTATCATCTTGATCGTGGTTATGCGCGGTTGGAAGAAAAGTTGGCACTGGTGGGCGCGGATATCGAACGGGTTGGCGAATAGAGCTCTTCCGCAAGAGGGAGTGTTCAGCCGCTTTGTTCCCTTATTCCCAGGGTTGACTGCTTGATAAAGCATGATTTTTGGGCTGGGCGAGTGATCGCCCGGCCCCTTTTCTTTGGACCTTTCCTTTCCACGGCACGTTGAGGACAGTGTAAATGAAAGGAGTGAGAATATGCTTCTCAAACTCGCAGTTCTTGGTGGCCTTGGTTATGCAGGCTATAAATATTATGAGAAAACCCGCGATGGCAGTTCGCCTGCCTATGCTGGTGGTCAGGGCAACTCATCCATACGTGATGCAGGGCCAGCCGCGATGGCGGATAAGCCCAAACGACAGTGGAACAGTGTCGATCAAGCCAGTGATGAAAGCTTTCCGGCAAGCGATCCGCCAGCAAATTATTAACGAGCTATGGTGGGCTGCTAAAATAGGGCGGGTGTTATCCCGCCCTTTCGAGGTCTGCTTCGTGTAAGCGTGCAGCCTCGAGAGTGAGCCAAATACGGATAGCGCTGGCAAGTCCAGGTGGGGTGTCTGCAAGGATACGCTGAGCATCAATATCGGCAATCAATGCGTTAAGCGGAAGCGAACGTTTAGCGGCTGCATCACGCAGCAAATTCCAGAAAACCGGTTCCAGACTAATGGATGTTTTGTGACCGGCGATTTCAACAGAATGTTTGACTGGCGGATGATAAGGGCTGGTCGACAATCTCATCCCTCCCTCTGATCGCGAAACGCCTGCCCCAGCGCATTAGGCAATGCACTAGGGCAGGCGTTCTTGATCAATACATATGCTGGCCGCCGTTGATGGACAGCGTAGAGCCAGTGACGAAAGCGCCGTCATCGGCGCAAAGGAATGCCACGCCTCGCGCAATTTCATGCGCATGGCCAAGGCGCCCGATAGGAATACGCGATACAATCTTTTGCAGCACGGTTTCTGGAACGGCGGCAACCATATCAGTATCAATATAGCCAGGGGCGATGGCGTTCACAGTGACACCAAACTTTGCGCCTTCCTGAGCCAGAGCTTTTGTGAATCCGTGTATCCCACTTTTGGCAGCAGCGTAATTGACCTGACCATATTGGCCAGCTTGACCGTTGATGGAACCGATATTGACGATGCGGCCCCATTTGCGATCACGCATTCCGGGGAAACAAGCCTTGGCCATATTGAAGCATCCGCCAAGATTGATGCGCATCACCGCATCCCAATCTTCGAACGACAATTTCATCAATGTGCCATCACGAGTGATGCCAGCATTGTTCACGAGAATGTCGATTGGGCCGATATCTTCTGCCACTTTGGCGCAACCTGCAAGCGCCGCTTCATGGTCTCCGACATCCCATTTGTAGGCAGGAATGCCAGTTTCCTTGGTGAAGGCCTGTGCCTTCTCGTCATTGCCTGCATAATTGGCAACGACGGTGACGCCGTCTTCTTTCAGTGCAAGGCAAATCGCCTTGCCAATTCCTCTGGTTCCGCCGGTAACGATCGCAACACGTGCCATAAAAGTCAGTTCCTACCTATCTGTGGGTAACCCGCAAGCAGAGTAGGCAGCAAATCTGCGTAATTAAAGGAAATTCGAAAGCCACGAGTTACTTATAAAATAACGCGACGAAAGGTTTTATATGAAAGGTCGGGCGCGGTAATCAGCGAGATTAGAAGCGGAATTGAGTCCCGACATAAACAGCTTGGCTGTCTTGTTCATTGCTGCTGGTGAGCGGAGCGATCCGGTCACGTTCCTGAGAGTAGCGGACGCCAGCAGTCACATTGAGATTGCGTGTGAGGCTGTAGCTACCACCAACATCGATCATCTGATTGCTAATCGAATCAGCCGTGTTAGGCGACCTGCCGTGCTTATCTTCTTCCTGAAGCGTAATGCGTGCGCCAAAGCGGCTTGGCTTGCTGCTCTCCTTTGAAGGAGCCAACTTATAGGATGATAGATCAGGCAGTGCGGCATCGCTCAAGCCCTTGTTAAGAGCAGGCGCCTGCTGCTGAGCAAAGCTCTGATATCCGCGCGAGATACCCAGATTATACCGAGTCGGTGTAATGCCGAGATTGCGATCTGGTGCGACCTGTTCCTTGGCAGAGGCCAAAGCGGACCGGACAGAGATTGCTCTAGCGGTCTGTTCATCGACGCGAACTGCGACGGTAACAGAACGATTCGGGCGTTCATCCATGCCGGCGGGAGTGAAGCGCATCATGCGCCCCTTGCCATTACCGTAACTGGCCACAAGCTTAGCCATTTTAGGGTCAATGGATGCAGGGGTGAAGGAAGCGAAACTTCCGCTAGCCGCGAGACTAACCGGCTTTTCTACAGAATGA
The DNA here is from genome assembly GCF_009828105.1 of Altericroceibacterium indicum. GTDB lineage: Bacteria > Pseudomonadota > Alphaproteobacteria > Sphingomonadales > Sphingomonadaceae > Altericroceibacterium > Altericroceibacterium indicum. The sequence continues at coordinate 327,826 of NZ_WTYQ01000003.1, read as the reverse complement.
GAAAGAGAATCGAGTGCCCAGCCGGATGTTGGAATTGCAGCCAGACTGAGGGCAGCAGCACCAAGCAAGCATGCGGCCTTACCGCTGCTCCAATGCCTGATACGATTCTGCCCCATGACTCAACTAACCCCTTATATTCCTGATCTTCACATTGGCCGCCATCAGCATCATGTTATTGAGCACTGACTGGCTTGCTGGCTTATCTGACCGGAATTCTCCAACTGCATTTATGTTTCTTAGTGAAGCACAATTACGCTTGTGAGCCACCAATGCCTAGTTCTTTCTTGTCAATCAATTCCGGGTTTTAGCTTACTGTTGCATAGACCACACAGCGGAAGACCGGCGTTAAGCGCGTATTCACTCCATTTTGGCCCAATGGGCTTCATAACGTAGCCTTGTCCCGCACGGTGTGCAGAGTATAGAGGCGGTTAAAGGAACTGCATTGAATTTGCTCTGGAGGCTGCTCTTTCCGGTCTTCCGGGCGGGTGGCCTTCATCTGAACAGGACCAAGCATGGTAATTTCGAATATCCGCAAGACCGAATCCGGCAACGCATCACGCCTTTCACCAAGTGCTTTGGCTTTCAGGGCGATGGTTGCCGGTGCCGTCTGTGTTGGTCTGGCCGCATGTGGTGGCGGTAATTCGCGCCCCAAGGCAGATGTCGCCGCGGCAAAGATCAATACGATCGGAGTGAATTCCTATCTCTGGCGTGCAGCGCTTGAAACGCTGTCCTTCATGCCTTTGGCACAGGCAGACAGTGCAGGCGGCGTCATCGTGACCGATTGGTATTCCAAGCCAGGTGAACCCGGTGAACGGATGAAGGTTTCCGTGTCGATTCTCGATCAGGATCTGCGCGCTGACGCTTTGCGCGTTGCTGCGAGTCGCCAGGTCTATCAGGGCGGTAATTGGGTGAATGCGCCGGTTCAGGCCGCCACAGTCCAGAAGCTGGAAGAAATCATCCTGACCAAGGCCCGGGATATCCGCCGTTCCGCCATTTCCGGTTGATCGAAGCAGGGGCATTTTGAAGTGAGTGAGACACGTTTCGATCCGTCGCAGGCCGACGGGCGCTGGCAGCGCGCGTGGGATGAAGGCGCCTGTTTTGAAGCTGACAGTTCCAGCACCAAGCCCAAGGCTTATGTGCTGGAGATGTTCCCTTATCCTTCCGGCCGCATCCATATCGGCCATGTGCGCAATTACACGATGGGCGACGTGCTGGCCCGCTACAAGCGGATGCGCGGCCATGAAGTGCTTCACCCGATGGGGTGGGACGCATTCGGGATGCCTGCGGAAAACGCGGCGATGGAACAGAAGGTGCATCCCGGCGCATGGACCTATCAGAACATCGCAAACATGAAGGCGCAGTTGAAGCGCCTTGGCTTTGCGCTCGACTGGAGCCGTGAAGTCGCGACCTGTGACCCGTCCTATTACGGTCATGAACAGGCACTGTTCATTGATTTTTACGAATCGGGTCTCGTTTATCGCAAGGAAAGCGCGGTCAATTGGGACCCTGTGGACCAGACGGTGCTCGCCAATGAGCAGGTGATTGATGGGCGCGGCTGGCGCTCAGGTGCGCTGGTGGAAAAGCGCAAGCTCAGCCAATGGTTCCTCAAGATCACGCATTTCGCGCAAGATCTGCTTGATGGGTTGGATGACCTCAAAAACTGGCCTGATAAGGTCAAGCTGATGCAGGAAAACTGGATCGGCAAGAGCACCGGCCTGCAATTCCGCTTTGACCTGTCTGATGGCGATCACGTGGATGTCTATTCCACACGGCCGGATACGATCTTCGGGGCGAGCTTTGTCGCGGTTGCGGCAGACCATCCGGTTGCGCAGAAGGTCGCTGAAGGAAGCGCTGAGGCGCAAGCCTTCATTGAAAAATGCCGTGAAGGCGGTACGACGGCGGAAGAGCTGGAAACGGCTGAAAAGCTGGGGTTCGACACTGGTATTACAGCGCAACACCCGCTTGACCCGGCCAGGCAGCTTCCGGTCTATATCGCCAATTTCGTGTTGATGGACTATGGCACTGGTGCGGTGATGGCTGTGCCGGGCCATGACCAGCGCGACTTTGAATTTGCGACCAAATATGATCTGCCGATCATTCGTGTGGTTGCGGCCTCTGCTGGCGATGCGGCCAAGCCATTCGATGGCGAAGCTGAAACCGGGGACGGCATTTTGGTCAATTCCGGTCCGCTCGACGGCATGGGTGTGAGCGAAGCCAAGGCATTCGTGATTGGCCGCGCGGAAAGCGAAGGCTGGGGCGAAGGTAAAACAGTATGGCGCCTGCGTGACTGGGGCGTATCGCGCCAGCGCTATTGGGGCACACCGATTCCTTTCGTCCATTGCGACACTTGCGGTGTGGTGCCGGTGCCTAAAGACCAGCTTCCGGTAACACTGCCGGAAGATGTGGACGTGTCCATTCCCGGCAACCCGCTGGAACGTCACCCGACCTGGAAACACACAAGCTGCCCCAAATGCGGTGGCAAGGCTGTGCGCGAGACGGATACGCTCGACACTTTTGCCGACAGTTCATGGTATTTCATCCGCTTTGCCAGCCAGCCGAAGGATAAGCCTTTCGATGCGGCAGAAGCGGCGACCTGGTTGCCGGTGGATCAATATATTGGCGGCATCGAACATGCGATTCTGCACCTGCTTTATGCACGGTTCTGGACACGGGCGCTGAAGCATGTTGGCAAGCTGGATGTGGCAGAGCCATTCGCCAGCCTGTTCACGCAAGGCATGGTCACGCATGAGACCTATTCGCGGCGTAATGAGGAAAACGGCCAGCCGGTCTATTTTAACCCGTCCGAGGTTGAGCGGACCAGCGATGGTGCGACATTAAAGGCCGATGGCCAGCCAATTGAAATTGGCCGGGTCATCAAGATGTCCAAGTCGAAGAAGAATGTCGTTGATCCCGATGCCATTGTGGACAGCTATGGGGCGGACGCAGTGCGCTGGTTCATGCTGTCAGACAGCCCACCAGAACGAGATCTGCCATGGTCTGAAGCTGGTATTGAAGGCTGCGCGCGGTTTGTGCAGCGTCTGTGGCGCTTGTTTGGCCAATATGATGCAGGCGCTCAAGGCGAGGACAAGGCACTTGCTCGCAAGGTTCATCAGACGATTGCCGCTGCCGCTGGCGATATTGAAGGCCTGTCCTTCAACAAGGCTGTGGCGCGCATCTATGAACTGACCGCTGCTGCCGAAAAGGCCAAGCCATCAGCCAGCCGGAGTGAAGCGATTCGTACGATTCTGCTGCTGATCGCGCCAATGATGCCGCATCTGGCAGAAGAGGCCTGGGCCGCTATGTCTGGCACGGGTCTGGTGGCCGAAGCGGCCTGGCCGGAAGTGGATGAGGCGCTGCTGGTGGATGATGAAACCACCCTCGCTGTTCAGGTGAAGGGCAAATTGCGCGACACGCTGACCGTGGCCAAGGGCTTGCCCAAGGATCAGTTGGAAGCGCTTGCGCTTGGCAGCGAGAAGGTTCAGCGTGCGATTGATGGTGCGGATATCCGCAAGATCATCGTCGTGCCTGATCGCTTGGTGAACATCGTTATATGATCCGTTTCGCGCCTCTGTTGCTGTGTCTTGCCGCTCTGACTGGTTGCGGTTTGCAGCCGATGTATGCTGGTGGCGGCAATGGCGCAGTGGCGCGCGGACTGGCGGCGGTGGAAGTCGCCCCGATTGAAGGCAAGGCTGGCTGGCTGGTGCGCAATGAATTGCGTGACCGGTTGGGCCAGTCCGGTGCAGCAGCCACGCCGCGTTATCGGCTGGACATTGTGCTGGACGACAGGCTCGAAGGTCTGGGCCTGTTGACCGATGATACGATCGGCCGTGAGCGCCGCACTTTGCGGGCGCGCTATCAATTGGTCGATATGACCAAGGATGAAGTGCTGCTGGATGCCACAGCCGGTTCGGATGCGGGTATTGATGTGGTGTCTTCCGAATATGCGACTATTGCTGCGGAAGACACGGCGCTGGAAAATCTTGCGCGAGAAGTAGCCAACCGGATTATAACCCGCGTTTCGCTCACCTTGCGTAAAAGCGAATCGTGAAGGCTACTCAACGCGATTTTAATGCCGGCGCTGCCAAAGCGGCCCGGCAATGTCGCCTGTTCTTCTTTTGCGGGCCTGATGAAGCGGGCGCCTCTGCGGCGGCTGCAAAGATCACGGCCGCGTTGGAAAATCCGGGTGAGCGGGTTGAAATCGGCGGGGCGGAATTGCGCCGCGATCCTGTGAAGCTCAGCGATGAGGCCCTCTCCACCTCACTCTTCGGTGAGGCACGGCATATCTTTGTCCGTGCTTCGGGCGATGAAGCACATGATGCACTGAAAAATCTCGCAGAATCGATTGATTCAGGCGAAGCTGCCGGCGCTTGCCCGGTGCTGGTGGTGGCGACTTCCGCCAGCGATAAATCGCGCACTGCCAAACTGCTTGCCAATCGTGATGATGCGCTGGTGGCCATGTTCTATCCCCCGGATCTTCGGGCGGTGACTGCCGATGTGCGGGCGATGGCGGATGCCGCTGGTCTTCGCCTCAATGGCGATCTGGCGGAACGGATTGCCCGCAGTGCCGGGCTGGATGTCCGGCTGGCGCAGTCGGAAGTCACCAAGCTGGCGCTTTACCTTGATGCATCGCCCCAGGCGCCGCGTTCAGCCGATGCGGATGCGCTTGATGCAGTCGGCGCGAAGACTGAAGAAGAGGGCTTTATGACCCTCGTCAACGCGGTGTTGGCAGGAGATCGGGCAAAGCTTCCGGGTGAATTGAAGCGGATGCATGAGTTGGGGCTCAACCCTGTCGGTCTGCTTCTTGCGCTTGAACGCCGTGCAGCGCAATTGGCTGGGCTGGCAGCGAAGCTTGGCGGAAGCGGCGATGTGAACGGCTTGCTGGAAGCCGAACAGAAAGCACGCCGGATTTTCTGGAAAGACCGGGCAGATTTGACTGTGCAATTGCGTAATTGGCAGGGGCGCAAGCTTGACCGGCTGGTGTCGAGGCTGGTGAATACCCACCGCGAATTGATGGCGGATAATCGCTCAGCTGAATTGCTGCTGGCACAGGCGCTTGCGGAGATTACCCGTGCGGCCGCACCACGGCGTTAAGCCGTTCTGCAGTGACAGTATTGATACTATCACTTCTTATCGGGAACAGAGAATGTACCGCTTACCCGGCCATTGTTGGTGGAGGTATTGCCGCTTCCACCACCTGAAGAACGTCCATCAACGCTGGAAAGGCCAGTATTGAGGTCAATCACTAGGCGCCCACCATTCAGCGTATCACTGCCGCGCTTCAATGCGACATTGCCGGTGAGTGTAATGATCCGTTTGTTGAAATCATAGACTCCGGCAGAACCGCTTGCCCGTTCATTGGCGCGGGTGACAACCACCCCACCGGTCGCATCGATGCGCTGAATCTGGGTGGTTCCGGTGTTTTTATAGGCCACGGTGGTCCGTGCCGCTGTCAGCCGTAAATCGCCCTGATTGATGATGACGCTGCCGGAGAGAACCACGCGTTCCTGCCGGTCCTGCAATTCAATCCGATCTGCTGAGAAGTTCACCGGCGCGTTGGAATTGAAGCCGGCAATCGCCTGTGCACCAGCCAAAGTGTTGAAACCGACTGTGGCGATAGCACCAGCAAAAAGGCCAGCGGCAAGACTGCGTGTGGCAAGTCTTTTGAGCGAAGGACGGGTCATGGCAGAGTTGATAGAGCTTTCCTGCTTGTTCGCCAACTGAAACCCATAAGCTGTCATGGTGTCTGCAACTTATTAGGGATCATACGAAGGCCTGCGTTGCCTTCGAGCGCTACTGTGCGCTCTGCCAGATTGGCTTCGATGGAATCGCCTTGGAAAGTACCAGCGGGGCCGGAGCCTTCGACACGGCCTTTGCCAAACAGCGTGTTGTTGTTGAGATCGACCGTCACATTACTGGCTGACATGCGATAGCCGTCAGCGGCGGTGAAGCGGACCAGACCATCAATAAAAACTTCATTTTTATCAATGTTATACTGCCCTGTTCTGGCTTGCAGCATGGCTGGGCCTTTGGGCAGTAGAATACGCGCAATGAGGTCACTCATCTGCACAACAGGTACGGCAGCAGTCTTCTGCACCGCTTCACCTGCGCGGAGCGAGAAGGGCCGGCCGCTTTTATCCTGACCGCGATACATCGCATTATCGACCCGCAAACGGTCTTGTGCGATACCCACATCATTGCGATCCAGCAGGAAGCTGACTTCGCCGCGCGGGCTAAGCGGGGTCAGCAGCATCAGTGCGGCAACCACGCCGACAAGGCCGGGCAGCACGATGGCAAGCCACCGCACCATCCGGTCATGCGCGCCGCCGGGCGCTGCGGAATGGCGCCTTTTGTCACGTATCTGGTCAGCCTGAATCGTCATGTGGGAAGCGTGCGTATTCCTGCCTTACTCGTGGCTGAAGATATCCTTATCTTCCCAACCGGCAATATCGAGCCGGGCACGGGTCGGAAGGAAATCAAAACATGCCTGTGCAAGCTCTGTGCGGCCTTCACGTTCCAGCCGCTCAATCAGAATATCACGCAAGCGGTGCAAAAAGCGCACATCGGACGCGGCATAATCACGCTGCGCATCGCTCAAGACCTTGCCGCCCCAGTCGCTGGACTGCTGCTGCTTGGAAATCTCGGCACCGAGCAATTCGTTGACGAGATTCTTCAGGCCGTGGCGGTCTGTATAGGTGCGGGTCATTTTACTGGCGATTTTCGTGCAGAAGACAGGTGCCGCCATGACACCAAGATAATATTCAAGCGCGGCAATATCGAAGCGGGCGAAATGGTAGATCTTGATCCGTTCAGGATCAGCCAGCACTTTCTTGAGGTTCGGCGCATCATAGGTGCTGTTCGGACCGAACCGCACCAGATGTTCGTCACCCTTGCCGTCACTGATCTGGACGACACACAGGCGATCGCGCCTGGTGATGAGGCCCATCGTTTCAGTATCGATTGCAACAGGCCCCGGCGCGAGCACGCCTTCGGGCAAATCTTCTTCGTGGAAATGTACAGCCATGCGCTGGCCTTAGGACGAATGCAGAACAAGGGAAAGAGGCGCTTTTGCAACGGCGCGCATCGCGTTAGACGGGCGCATGGCAAATGAAGCAATCCCCGCAAGCTGGGCTCCCGCGCTGGAGCCTGTTCTCAATACCCCGGAAAGCCGCCGTCTGGGTGGCTGGCTTAAGGCTGAAGAGGCGGCGGGCAAGATCATTTACCCCCCACGCGGCCAGCGCCTGCGTGCGCTGGAACTGACACCGCTTGACCAGGTGAAAGTGGTGATTCTGGGGCAAGACCCTTATCATGGGGCGGGGCAAGCGCATGGCCTGTCCTTCTCGGTGGCCAAGGGTGTGAAAGTGCCGCCATCGCTGGTGAATATTTACAAGGAACTGGCCGATGATTGCGGGGTTGTCATCCCCGGCCATGGTAATCTGGAACATTGGGCGCGCCAGGGCGTGCTGTTGCTGAACAATGCGCTGACGGTGGAAGCAGGGCAGGCCGGATCACATCAGGGCCGCGGCTGGGAAGCTATTACCGATGCGGCCGTGGCTGCTGTCGCCGCGCAGGACAAGCCCAGCGTGTTCATCCTGTGGGGGAGCCATGCCCAGAAAAAGGCGCGCAATATTCCGCAATTGGGGAAAGGCACCCGCCATCTGGTGATCGCCTCACCCCATCCCAGCCCGCTATCATCCTATCGCGGCTTTTTCGGCTCCAAACCCTTCAGCCGCGCCAATGCCTTTCTGGAAGAGCATGGGCGCGGAGGCATTGATTGGGCTATTCCGGCTGAGGGGTGAGGCCTTATTGCTCAGGCATGGTGCCGGGGCGCAGATATGCGAACATATGGGCGACATAGTCGGCTTTACCGAGTTCGGCACCTTGGTTGCGCAGGATCGAATAGGCGGTCATCACGTGAAAATAGAACTGCGGAAGTGCCCAGTCGCAGGCATATTGCTCCGCTGAAAGATCAAAGATCATCCCCATAGGCAAAGCATGTGCCACAGGTTGATCCCGATCTGGTTCTTCACCTGTTGAGAGCGACTGTACGAGAGCCATGGTTTCCTCGATCCTCGCTTTGGCCTCTGCAATGGTTCCAGGGTGGGCATCTGCATTGCGGCCTTCATCCAGAAGAATCTGTACCGACGGCGGAAAATCCTTTCCTCTCAGCCGGTACATGCCTTCTTGTGCTTGCACGCAGGCAAAGCGCACCTGTGTTGACAGAGGGAACATGTCAGGGGCGAGCTTGGCACGAAGCAGGGCCTGCGCCTCTTCCGGCGACATTTGCGCTGCAGCTTTATCCAACCAGTTCGACAATGCCGTGAGCATCTGAACATAGGTGGAGCTAAGAAGGTTCGTCAGCATCATCATAGGCCTTTATGATAGGGGCAGATCAGATTCAGCGATCAACCTTCCCGCTCACCAAACAAAGCACTGCCAACGCGGATATGGGTTGCGCCGAGCATGATCGCGGTTTCATAATCGCTGCTCATCCCCATGCTGAGGCCGCCACCGTCTTGTTCGGACAGGCCATTGTCACGCGCCAGCTTGTCGAGCAGGGCGAAGAATGGCGCAGGTTCGATACCGACTGGCGGCACGCACATCAGACCGGCGAGCGGGATATTGGCATCGCGGGCTTGCTTCAACAGGTCCGGCAGATCAGCAATAGCGCAGCCGCCCTTCTGGTCTTCCGCGCCGATATTGACCTGTATGAAGCAAGGCACCCGGCGATCGGCCTTGTCCATCGCCTTGGCGAGCGCTTTGACGAGGCTGGGCCGGTCGAGCGAATGGATGCAGTCAAACCAGTCCACAGCCTCTTCTGCCTTGTTGGACTGGAGCTGGCCGACAAGATGCAGTTCCGTATCAGGGAAACGTTCCAGCAAGTCACCCCATTTTTCCTGCGTTTCCTGCACACGGTTTTCACCAAATACGCGGTGGCCCTGCTCCAGAAGCGGCACGATTCGTTCTGCCGGATGCGTTTTGCTGACCGCGATCAGCGTGATATCTGGCTTGCGAGAGGCCACCTGACAGGTGCGGGTGATGGATTCGCGAATTTCGCTCAAGGGTGTGACTGCGCTTTTCATAAGTCTTGCGCTATACAAATCCCATGCATGAACGCCAGACCAAGAAATGCTTAAATCTGGCCCGCCTGTGGCTGATTTCCGATGCCCGCAATGATGCGGGGTTGGATCGGGTGCTTCGCAATCTGCCCCATGGCTCTGGCTTTATCTATCGGCATTATCATTTACCGCCGCCAACGCGCGAATCCCGATTCCGCCATTTGGCCCGGATCGCCCGGCGTTACGGGCACTCAATTATTCTGGCAGACACCGCTCAACTGGCTCGCAAATGGCGGGCCGATGGGGTTTATGGTGCGCCGGAGCATTTGGGCGAGCGAAGAGCGGGCCTGCTTCGCCTTGCCACCGTGCATAGCCTGCATGAATTGGGTGCTGCCCACCGGGCGGGCGCTGATGCGGCGCTGCTATCGCCGGCCTTCCCCACCCGTTCACATCCCGGCGGCAAGGTGTTGGGCATCAATCGATTCCACCTGCTTGAACAGCGCGCGATGATGCCGGTCATTGCGCTGGGCGGTGTGACACGGCACAGGGCGCGGGTGCTGGCCACAGGCCGCCGGGTGAATCGCTGGGCAGCTATCGATGGGCTGTCCAGTGAGAATGTTCCAGCGCAAACCCTTGCGTAAATTCACCATTCTTGACGGGGAGTCCGCCAAGCGGGCATGATTGTGCTCTGGCCTAATTTGTATCGCAATTCCAAAGGGAGGGCTGACTCCCGATTCTCCCAGGAATTGCTCTAAGGGGATTTACTATGGCGACACGCGCAAGCGGCAAGGCGCCCACAACGGATTGGCGAGCAGCCTTTCGCCGCTCCGTGCGCCGGGCGTTACAGCTTGGTGGAGCGGCCATTTTGTTTTTGGCGGCGATCTTTCTCGCCTTGGCACTGATCTCCTATCATCAGACGGACCCGTCGCCCTCTACCGCTGCGGCTGGTGGCGGGGTGGAAAACTGGATGGGGCTGGCGGGTGCCTGGGCGTCTGAGCGGGCACTGTTCTTCTTCGGTCCAGTGTCGATCCTGTTGCTGCCGCTGCTTTATGTTTTCGCCAGCAAATTGTGGCGCGATGCGGACGATGAAGAAACCCTGCAAGGCCGCCGCTGGTGGCGCACGGTGGTGATGCTGCTGGTGGCCATGCTGCTGTTTTGCACTGTCCTCTCAATCACTTTCGATGCGCCGGGCGGAAGTCTGCCTGCATCTTTGGGCGGGATTACTGGACTACTGGGTGCAGGGGCGATTGAAGCACTGGCCGGGCGCTTGCCTGAAGCGGCGCAAGGATGGACGATTCTGGGCCTTGCCTTGCTATGTCTTGGTGGCGGAGCCGTGCTGGTCAGCCGTGTGTTCACGATCGATTGGGTGCAATTGCTCACCATTCCGGCGGCTTTGAAGCGTGCGCCATTCTTCTCTGCCAAGGATTTGCCTTTCACTCAAAAGGCTGAAAAGCCCGTCAAAGAAGCCAGAAGCATCAGCACGGCACCTCCATCAGAAAGCGTGCCCACGCAGCCCCCGCGCAAACCTCCGGAAATTTCCGACCCCAGCTCACTGGCCAAGATCACGCCTTTTTCGGGCAAGCCGAAGCAGAAGGACTTCTTCGATAATTTCGAGCTGCCCAGCCTCGATATTCTCGAAGATGTGCCGGAAGATACTGGCCCCAAGGTCGACAAGCTGGCGCTGGAACGCAATGCGCGATTGCTTGAAAATGTGCTCGATGATTTCAACGTAAAGGGCGAAGTCACGGCTGTGCGCACCGGGCCGGTGGTGACGATGTATGAAATGGAGCCGTCACCCGGTACCAAGGCCGCCCGCGTGATTGGCCTCGCTGAAGATATCGCCCGCAATATGAGCGCGATTTCCGCCCGTGTGTCGACCATTCCCGGTAAGACGGTGATGGGTATCGAATTGCCCAATGCGGTGCGCCAGACCGTGTCCTTCAAGGAACTGGCCGGGTGTGAAGCCTTTGCCAATTCCAAGGGCAATCTGCCGATCATTCTGGGTAAGGATATTGCCGGTGAACCGGTGGTGGCAGATCTTGCGTCTATGCCGCATTTGCTGGTCGCCGGGACGACCGGTTCGGGTAAATCGGTCGGCCTCAACTGTATTTTGCTGTCATTGCTCTATCGCTTCAGCCCCAGCGAATGTCGGATGATTCTGGTCGATCCCAAGGTGCTCGAACTCAAGAGCTATGACGATATTCCGCATCTCCTCTCCCCCGTGGTGACAGAGCCGCACAAATCGGTGCGGGCGCTGAAATGGGCGGTGGAGGAAATGGAGCGGCGCTATCGGATGATGTCCTCCATCGGTGCGCGTAATCTTGGCGGTTTTAACGAACGCGTCAAAGCGGCGGCGGCCAAGGGCAAGCCGCTGGGCCGCCGGGTGCAAACGGGCTTTGACCCTGACACTGGTGAAGAGTTGTATGAGGAAGAGCAGCTCGATTATGAAGTGCTGCCCCAGATTGTCCTGATTGTGGACGAACTGGCCGACCTTATGGTGACTGTGGGCAAGGAAATCGAAGTGCTGATTCAGCGGCTGGCGCAGAAATCGCGTGCCGCTGGCATTCATCTCATCATGGCGACGCAGCGCCCGTCGGTTGATGTTATCACCGGCGTCATCAAAGCCAATTTGCCGACCCGGATCAGCTTCAACGTCACCAGCCGGATCGACAGCCGCACCATTCTGGGTGAACAGGGCGCGGAACAGCTTCTGGGCAAGGGCGACATGCTCTATAAGCCAACCACCGGCCCGCTGGTACGCGTGCATGGGCCGTTTGTTTCGGATGAGGAAGTGGAGGCTGTGGCCGATCACTGGCGCAAGCAGGGGCAACCTGATTACGTTGAATCGGTGACCGAAGAGCCTGCCGATGGCGGGGGCCTCAGCTTCGAAGATGAACTGACCGCATCCGACAATCCGGAAGAGCGCAAATATCGGCAGGCCTGCCAGATCGTCATCGAGAACCAGAAGGCCAGTGGAAGCTGGCTTCAGCGGCAAATGGGCGTGGGCTATAATACCGCTGCCAAATGGATTGAGCGGATGGAAGGAGAAGGGCTGGTCGGCCCGGCCAACCATGTCGGCCGCCGCGAAATCTTCCGCGATCAGGACGGTAACCCGCTGTAAGCCTTATCGTCAAAGCGCATAGGAAAAGAGCGGAGTGACTGATGTCACCCCGCTCTTTCAATATCAGCCTGTGTGGTTGTGCATCAGCTTAGAAAGAGGCTGATACCTGCACATACCAATTGCGCGGACGGGCGTAGATCTTTTCGGCATAGCCAAGCGTGCCCAGCGAGGCGTTGCCTTGAATGAGGTAGTCCTTGTCAAACAGGTTGATGACACCGGCCTGAATTTTCCATTTCTCATCCACCGCCAGTTCGACCGAACCATTGGCCACGAAATAGCCATCCTGTTCGATCTCCGGCACGCTGCCGGTGATGAAGGTGAGGCTGGACGTGTAGCTGCCGTCAAAGCGGGGTGTCAGCGTGTAACGTTCACCCAGCGGGAATTCGTAGCTGATAGCGAAATTACCCTGGAAGGACGGTGTGAGTGGCAGGCCATCACCGGGCGATACGGTGGCGGTAGCCCCCGGTATCTCGGTGATGGAGAGGATCTTGTCGTCCAGCGTGCTCATGCCCGCATCAATCCGCAAGCCAGTGCCCCATGGGTGGTAGCTGGCTTCGGCTTCAAACCCGCGAATCCGTGCCTTGCCTGCATTGAACAGCAGCGGCACAGCGCCTTCGCGGAAGACGAGCTGGATGTCTTTATAATTGGCTTGAAAGGCCGCAAGATTCAGGCGGAAATCGCCCATTTCCATCTTGGCACCAATTTCATAGCTATCCACCGTTTCTTCGTTGAATGGCACCGGCTCGTAATCGGGTGGCGGTGCATTATAGCGGGTGTTGAAGCCGCCCGATTTGAAGCTGCGTGCATAAGACACATAGGCGTTCAACCAATCGGTAAATTCATAGCGTGCACTGGCAGAACCGGTGAGCGCGCTGAACGTGCGGCGGTTGGGCGTGTTATAGATATAGAGCGGCCCACCTTCAGGAATGGCCTTGGTCGGCAGCGGGTCGGGATCGGGCAAGGTGGAGGGGAACAGATTGAACACTGTGCCCTGATAGGTCTTGCGATCTTCCGTGTAGCGTAGGCCACCAGTCAGCTCGAGGCCGGTAACAATTTCATAAGACAGTTCACCAAAGGCTGCGAGCGAGCGGGTTTCCAGTTTGGAGAACTGCAAGTCGCGCGATCCGGGGCCACCATCCAGAATGGAACCGATGACTGCTGGAGTGGGCGGGAATGCGAGATATACGGTTGCCCGTTCATCGGTGTCTTCGTTGAAATAATAGCCGCCAAGGATACCGCTCAACGGGCCGGAATCATACTGCAGTTGCAATTCCTGGCTGAACTGTTTGGATTGTGAGCCAACATCAGTGGTGAGGATTTCAAACGGCGTATTATCCGCATCGCGAATCCCGCGCGAATCGGTTGAGCGGTAAGCGGTGATGCTCTTCAGAGTCACTGCATCGTTCAGATCCAGCACGGCTGTGCCCGAGACGCCCCAGACTTCCGATGTGCTGAGGACCTTCGCGGTGCCGCCATTGACGAATTTGCCTTTGGCCTGAAAGTCATTCGCGCAGCGCGGATCATCGATCTGCGGTACGGATGGCGCGCCAAACCGAGGGTCGCCAGGCGTCAGTGGAGCAAATGGGATGGTTGCACCGGGGCACCCTGCCCCCACGCTGACAATCGCTGGAACAGGCGCATTTTCATTGATTCCGGCAAAGACGAAAGGTGCACCATGTTCCTTGCGCTTGGTATAATCCCCGCGCAGCGAAATAGTGAGGTTGGAGGCTGGTTCCCAGCGTAAGGCACCGTTGAAGGTGCGGCTGTTGTCATTGCCCAGATCCAGCCCGTCAAAGGCGCGGATGACATAGCCATCACGCTTGCGGAAACCGCCTGAAACGCGCGCAGCCATATTATCAGCCAGCGGTACATTGATAACGCCGAAGCCTTCGATCAGATTATCAGCACCGGCGCGGAGACGGGCGCGGCCTGAAAATTCGCCAAATTCAGGGTCTTTGGTGCGGATCAGAATGGCGCCACCAATGGTGTTGCGGCCAAACAGGGTGCCTTGCGGTCCACGTAGCACTTCGACACTGGCGATATCGCCAAATTCAACCGTCCCGCCGACCGAACGGCCAACATAAACATCATCGATATACATACCCACACCCGGATCGACCGCTGCGGTGGGATCAAGCTGGCCGATACCACGGATAAACACCACGGATGCAGCGCTGTTGCCCGAAAGCTGCCCAGCGGGCTTGAACTGCAGGCTTGGGGTAATCTTTTCCAGGTCCTGCGTTTGCGTCACCTGCCGGTTTTCCAGCGTCGCCGCGCTAAAGGCCGACACGGCAATCGGCGTTTCCTGCAAGGATTCTTCGCGGCGGCGTGCGGTAACCACGATGGTTTCGCTGTCCTGCCTGGCGTTGGCAGAAGCTTCATCCGACTGGGTGGACATATCTTGTGCGGTAGCTGGAAGGCTCCAGCAAAGGCCTGCTGTGGCGAGTGTCGCCAAGGCGCAATGACCCATTAAATGTGTGAGACTTTTCATCACTTCCTCTCCCTGTTGCCCGGCCTTCATTTTTTGAAGCAATATCAGACAGATTTTTAGTTAGTGGCGATAACTAATGCAGGCAATAACTAAAGTGGTTGCTAACTGTCAGGGAGGGAGGCAATCTGGGTTCAGGGGATGCACTTACGGTAAGATATAATGAAAGAAAATAAAGATAATTCAAAGGTTTCGCGGCTGCCGAAAGTGCAAGACGAGAATGTTGATTTTGGGATGATGGCGACGCTCACGGGCTTTTCCGTCAAGATGGTGTGGATTTTGGGTTACAGTTTGTTGAGCCAAAAAATGCCAGACCCTGCTATCACTCCGCAGCGCGTGACCATGCTGGAATTGATCGGCTGCAATCCCGGGCTTGCTCAAACGCAACTAGCCCATGCTCTTGGTCTTTCGCGCCCGGCAACGTCTCTCGCGATTGATTTCTGGCAGGCGCGTGGTGTGGTGGAACGGCGGGTGGATCAGGACGATCGCAGGGCCTTTGGTATTCATCTGACCAAACAGGGGCAGTGTATATGGGCTGATTTGCGGGCCAAGGTTAAACAGTCCGATGAGATTTTGACCAAAAGGCTGAGTGAAGAGGAAATCGAGCAACTGAACCGGTTGCTGAGCAAGATATACAGCTGACCCATTACGGTTCTCTACGGCTCTCATCTGAGATATTCGGATACAGGGTTTAATTTGTTGCTTTACCCTTTACAAAAGTTTCAACTGCAAAGAGAATCGCAACCAGGAGATGCCCCATGCGCATTGGTAGCCCCAGAGAAATCAAGAATAATGAGTTCCGTGTCGGCCTGACGCCCGAAAGCGCGCATGAACTGACGGTCAATGGGCATGATGTCGTGATCGAAACCGGTGCAGGCGTAGGCATTGGCGCATCTGACGAAGAATATCGCCGTGCCGGGGCTACGATTGCAGCCAAGGCAGAAGATATCTTCGCCGAATGCGACATGATCGTGAAGGTCAAGGAGCCACAGGCTAGTGAACGCGCCATGCTGCGCGAAGGCCAGATCCTTTACACCTATCTCCACCTTGCGCCGGATGCGGAACAGACCGCCGATCTCGTGAAGTCAGGCGTCACCGCGATTGCTTATGAAACTGTGACGGGGCCGGGTGGTGGCTTGCCATTGTTGAAGCCGATGAGCCAGGTGGCTGGACGGATGAGCATTCAGGCCGGTGCAACTGCGCTGGAAAAAGCCCATGGCGGGCGCGGTGTATTGCTGGGCGGCGTTCCGGGTGTGATGCCGGGCAAGGTTGCCGTGATCGGCGGCGGCGTAGTTGGCTTTAATGCGGCGCAAATGGCCGTGGGTCTGGGCGCGCAGGTAACGATCCTTGATCGCAACCCGGAAGTGCTGGAAACAGTTGGCACCCATTTTGAAAATCGCGCAGCCACGCGCTTTTCCAACAAGGTGAATCTGCATGACAGCATTTGCGAAGCGGACCTTGTGATTGGCGCCGTGCTGATTCCGGGCGCCGCGGCCCCCAAGCTGGTAACGCGCGAGATGCTGAAAGACATGAAGCCCGGTGCAGTGCTGGTCGATGTGGCGATTGATCAGGGCGGCTGCTTTGAAACAAGCTATCCCACCACGCATGATGATCCGACCTTTGTGGTGGATGGCGTGGTGCATTATTGCGTTGCCAATATGCCCGGTGCTGTTGCCCGCACCAGCACCTATGCGCTCAACAATGTGACGCTGCCCCATGCCTTGCGGATTGCCGAGCTGGGCTGGAAAGAGGCCATGCGCCGCGATCCCCATCTGGCCGCTGGCCTCAATGTCCATGCAGGCCGGGTGACTTATGCCGCCGTGGCTGAAGAGCTTGGCTATGATCTCCTGCCGCTGGAAGAAGCGCTGGCTTAAACGCCGTTTACAAATACTGCTCCCGCCGCTGCCGATATTTCAGGAAGCGGCGGGAGTTTTTCTATGTGATGCATTGTTTCAAGATGCTTCCACGTCTGGCATAAATGGCGCGGCCACCTCTTCCGGAACGCGCATGACCCGGCCGCTGGCCAGATCAATCATCGCCCAGCCGGTTTGTGCGCTGAGGATTTCTTTTCCCGCTGCATTGGTAAAGCTGTAATAGCGCGTGAAGCGGGCTCCGCGCGGGCCTTCACGGATTTCGGTGGTGCCCTGCGCGCTTTCGCCCAGCTTGATATTGCCGCGATAGTCGATCTCATGCCGGGTAACGACCCAGGCATATTTGTCCTGATGTTCAAGCGGTGCAATCGCTTTCCAATGGGCCGTGGACAGATCTTCCATCCATTGCACCCAAACGGCATTGTTCACATGGCCATTCACATCAATATGCTGCGGCTCTGCGGTAAAACTAAGCGTGTAGCTATTGCTCAATCAGTCACTCCCAATTGCCACAGGATAAAGGCGAATTCCTCAGCGGTTTCGTGAAGCGATTCAAACCGGCCCGATTTGCCGCCATGGCCTGCGCCCATATTGGTTTTGTAGATCAATTCATTGCTGTCAGTTTTCAATTCACGCAATTTGGCGACCCATTTGGCAGGCTCCCAATAGGTCACGCGCGGATCGTTGAGTCCAGCGGTTACCATCAGCGGTGGATAGTCCTGTGCTTTCACATTGTCATAGGGGCTGTAGCTTCGAATCAGCTCAAAGGCCGCCCGGTCTTCGATCGGGTTGCCCCATTCAGGCCATTCGCCCGGTGTCAGCGGGAGCGAGGCATCAAGCATTGTCGCCAGCACATCGACAAAAGGCACATGGGCAACGCAGGCCCCGAACAGCTGCGGATCGGAATTGACCACCGCGCCCATCAATTCACCACCAGCAGAGCCACCGGAAATGCTGATCTTGCCGGCTTGCGTGTAGCCACGCTCAATCAAACCCTTGGCTACGTCAACGAAATCGGTGAAGGCATTGGTGCGGCTTTCCAGCTTCCCGGCCTTATACCAAGCCCGGCCCAAATCATCGCCGCCGCGAATATGGGCGATGGCATAGGCAAAGCCGCGATCCACCAGGCTGAGGCGGGTGGTTGAAAAGCCCGGCGGAATAGAAATGCCATAAGCGCCATAGCCATAAAGATGCAGCGGTCCTGTGCCCACACGGTCTTTGCGATACATCACGCTCACCGGAATGGCCGTGCCATCGCGCGCAGTTATTTCCAGCCGCTCGGTCGCATAAAGATCGCGATCATAGCCGGATGGAATTTCCTGCACTTTCAGAACTTCAAGCCGGCCATCTTCGACATGATAATTGAATGTCGTCGCCGGGCTGATCATGCTCTCATAAGAGACGCGCAAAACGCTCATATCCCATTCGGGATTATCGCCCAGGCTGGCCGCATAACTCTCTTCTGGAAATTCGATTTCCTTGACCGCTTTAGGGTCATCATAGGTTCTGATCTGTATCTTATCGAGGCCGTTCTGGCGCCCTTCTGTCACGTAGAACTGTTTGAAAACATCAAAGCCGGTGAGGTAGAATTCGTCCGATCCTTCGATCAGAGTGGTCCAGTTTTCCGGCTCTGACAGGGGCGCTGTGGCAAGGCGGAAATTCTCATGCGTGTCATTCGTATGGATGAACAGCGTATCGTCACGCAGTTCCACATCATACTCAACTCCAGCATTTCTGGGCTTTACAAGGATAGGTTCGGCCAGCGGGTCGGCAGCGGGCAGCAAGCGCACTTCGCTCGTTTCATGATCACCTGTGCCGATAATCAGCCATTCTTCATTGGCGGATAGAGAGGAAGATACGCGGAAACCTTCGTCATCCTCGTGATACAGTTCAATATCATCGGAAAGGGGCTTCCCAAGCCAATGGAGCCGCGCATTATCCGTGCGCCATTGCTCATTGGCCAGTGAATAAACAATGCCCGTATCGCCCGCTACCCAGATAAGGGATGATAGGGTGCCGGGGATTTCATCAGGGAGCATCGCGCCTGTTTCGAGATTCTTGATCCGCGCGGTAAACCGCTCAGACCCATTATCGTCCACCGCATAGGCCAGAAGCTTGGCGTTCGAACTGACGGCAATCGCGCCGAGCCGGAAATACTCACAACCCTCAGCCAGAGCCACTTCATCAAGGATCAACTGGTCTGCACTGCCATCGTCAGCAGCACCCACCGGGCGGCGCCACCATTTTTTATATTCCGCACCTTCTTCATATTCGACCCAGTAAAGATAATCGCCATCCTTCTGCGGCACGGATTTATCGGCTTCCTTGATCCGCCCACGCATTTCCTTGAACAGATTATCTATGCGCGGCTGATGCGGCGCCATGCGGTTTTCAAACCAGGAATTTTCCTGTTCCAGATGCGCAAGAATCGCCTTGTCGGATACCTCCGGATAGTTTGAATCACGAAGCCAGGCGTAGGAATCCTCTAAGGTAATTCCATGATGCGTGACACGGGAAGGTTTCTTCGCCGCTATCGGCGGGTGAGCGGGCGCGGTGCCGGTGGAATTGGTCATGGTAAGCATCTATGTATGACGGGAAAGGACCGCAATATGTTGATGCAAACCCATGAAGCCCGTCTTGATGCCCTGCGCAAAGAATTGAAGCGCCGCGAGCTCGACGGATTCGTTGTTCCGATCTCCGATGAATATATGAGCGAATATGTCGGAGCTTACGCCCAGAGGCTGCTCTGGCTCACCGGATTTGAAGGCTCTGCCGGTTCTGCTGCTTTGCTGGCAGATAAGGCCGCGATCTTTGTAGATGGCCGCTATACCGGGCAGGTCCGTGCGCAAGTTGATGGAAAGCTGTGGGAATATAAATCCGTTCCGGCTGATAGTATGGCTGAATGGATTGGCCAGAATGCCGCCAAGGGCGCAAAAATTGCCTATGATCCATGGCTCCACACCCGCGGCTGGGCGCAGGCTGCGGCCAGAACGCTGGCAGAATATGGCGTGGAACTGGTTGAAGCGCAGGGCAATCCGCTGGATGTTGTGTGGGAAGATCAGCCGGCACCCTCAGATGCACCTGCCTTCCTGCAGGATGAATCGCTGGCTGGCCAGTCGAGTGCCGAAAAGCGCGCGGCCATTGCTGAATGGCTAAAAGCCAAGAATTACGATGCAACCGTGATTTCGGCGCTCGATTCCGTGGCATGGTTGCTCAATATTCGCGGCAGCGATGTTTCGCACACGCCCGTGGCGCTGTCCTACATTGTCGCCAATGCGGATGGCACGGTGGACTGGTTTATTGCGCCGGACAAGGTGCCTGATGATGTAGTCCATAAACTTGGCAACGCCGTGCGCATCCGCCCACGCGATTCTTTTGAAACTGCTCTCAAGTCTGACTATTCCGGCAAATTGATCGCTGTTGATCCTGATCGAACAGTAGCGGCAGTATTTCAGGCGCTGGAAGCAGGTGGCGCGCAGACGGTCAAGGCGATGGACCCCGCAGTTCTGCCAAAAGCGATCAAGAATGATGTCGAAATGGCTGGACAGCGCGCATCGCAAAAACGCGATGGGGCAGCCGTTTCGCGCTTTTTGCATTGGCTTTCAGTAGAAGCGCCCAAGGGCAATGTGGACGAACTTTCCGCAGCGGCGAAGTTGCATGATTGCCGCAAGGCTTGCGGCGATTTGCGTGATCTGTCCTTTGATACGATTTCAGGCTCTGGCCCGAATGGTGCCAATCCGCATTACCGTGTGAATGAAGAAACCAATCGCCAGCTTGAGCCGAACAGCGTCTATCTGGTCGATTCGGGCGGCCAATATCCTGATGGCACCACTGATATCACCCGTACCGTGTGGGTTGGTCCTGGCGAACCTCCAGCAGAAGTGAAAGACCGTTTTACCCGCGTGCTGAAGGGGCATATTGCGCTGGATCGGCAAGTCTTTCCGGCTGGGACGAATGGTGGGCAACTTGATACCTTGGCACGGCAATTCCTGTGGATGGCAGGCGTCGATTACGGCCATGGCACAGGCCACGGCGTCGGCAGTTTCCTTGCTGTACATGAAGGCCCTCAGCGGATCGGTAAATCTGGTGGCGGTCAGGCCGGAACCGATCAGGTATTGTTTGAAGGCATGATCCTGTCCAACGAACCGGGCTATTACAAACCGGGTGCTTTCGGCATTCGGATTGAAAACCTTATCAGGATCGAACAGCGGCAGATTGACGGGATGGAAGGCACATATTTCGGGTTTGAAACCCTGACCTTTGTGCCGATCGAC
Organism: Altericroceibacterium indicum; assembly: GCF_009828105.1. Taxonomy (GTDB): domain Bacteria; phylum Pseudomonadota; class Alphaproteobacteria; order Sphingomonadales; family Sphingomonadaceae; genus Altericroceibacterium; species Altericroceibacterium indicum. The sequence continues at coordinate 307,016 of NZ_WTYQ01000003.1, read as the reverse complement.
AAGACACTGGTCGATCGTGCTTTGCTGACAGCAGAAGAGCTGGAATGGTGGAACAATTACCACAGCAAGGTCCGTAACCTTCTGGCACCCGAGCTTGAAGGCGATGCCTTGGCGTGGCTGGAAGAGGCTTGCCAACCGCTGTGATTGATGAAGCCGCCTCTCCCAAAACATTGCCGAACCACCCGATCCATCTTGGGTTAGATGGCAATGCCGTGCCTTTGCCTGCAATCGATAGTGAGCGCTGGTATGATGAGTACCTCGCGCGCTTTGCAGGTGATGGCACACAGGGGCGGCTTATTTCTCAATTCAGCTTTTCGGAGAATTGGGAAAGCTGGGAAATGCACCCTCACGGTGACGAGATTGTTCTATGCATTGCTGGGACAATGGTTCTGCATCAGCAAAGCGAAACCGGTGAAACCGCTACCGTTACGCTCAAGAGTGGGGATTATGCGATCAATCCAGCGGGATGGTGGCATACCGCCGATGCGACCACACAAGTTACAGCGATTTTTATCACCACAGCTTACGGGACTATCCACCGGGCCAGAGAAGCATCTTAACCTTGTGAATTACTGCCATTATTGCGGATAGGTGAACGCTCATTGGCTTCTGCGACACTTTGCGACACTTTTGGCTCTAACCGGCAAATCTATGCGACAAGAGGGTTCTAGAAAGCATCTTGTGAGTGACGGGGTTAACGGTTTTCCTCCCCCTTCTACCGGGCCCCGTCATTCTCCAATTTATTGGAGTTTTGAAGATGCGTAAATTAATAATCTCTCTTGCCGCTGCAGCCGTTGCAATCGCTGGCGGCTCCACTCTGGCCTATGCCCAGCCTAAGATGGGTGGCGATTTCACCCGTTCGCAGGCACAGGAACGTGCCACCAAAATGTTTGAACGCATGGATGTGAACAGTGATGGCGTGATCGATGCCGCAGACCGTGAAGCGCGTATGAAGCAACGCTTTGACAAGATGGATACGGACAAGAACGGCTCCATCAGTTTTGCTGAATTTTCCGCTCGCCCTGAATGGAAGGGCAAGCGTGGCCATCATCGGATGGGGCGTGGCGGCCATGGCCCGATGGGGATGATGGCTGATACGGATAAGGACGGCAAGATCACCAGGGCTGAATTTCAGGCCCATGCTCTTGCCAAGTTCGATGCAATGGATACCGATAAGAACGGGACAGTAACTGCCGCAGAACGTAAAGCCGACCGCGATGCGATGCGTGCCAAATTCAGTCAGCAGCGCGAAGCACGAGCCAACATCAAGTAAGAAAGATCGGGCCATTCATGACTGACGCAGCATCTATTCACGTGTTGCTTGTTGATGACGAGCCCGATTTGCGGGAGCCTCTGGCGGAATATCTTGTTCGCCAGGGGTTTCGTGTGAGCGAAGCGGGCGATGCTTCAAAAGCACGCAGTCTGCTTGTTTTGGAAATGCCTGACATTGCCTTGGTGGATATTATGATGCCGGGAGAAGATGGTCTTTCCCTGTGCCGCCATCTTAGTGAAGCCAAAGGAATGCCGGTCATTCTGCTGACGGCCAAAGGCGAAGCGATGGATCGAATCATCGGCTTGGAAATCGGCGCCGATGACTATGTGGTGAAACCTTTTGAACCGCGCGAACTGGTCGCACGTATCCGTTCTGTTTTGCGACGCGCGCATAAGCCTCCTGCAGAAGTCGAAGAAGATGCGCTCTATACGTTCGAGGGGTGGACACTCGACCCCTTGAAGCATCGTTTGACGGATCAGGAAGGCACTGTGGTGACGATCTCATCCGCTGAATTTCGTTTACTCAAAGCCTTTCTGGATCACCCACGGCAGGTTTTGGACCGGGACCGTTTGCTCGACATGGTGCAGGGCCGGGAAGCCCATCTGTTTGATCGCGCAGTTGATAATCAGGTCAGTCGATTACGGCGTAAGATTGAAGCAGATGGCCGTGATCCCAAACTTATCCAAACGGTGTGGGGCGGTGGGTATAGGCTGGCGGCTGACGTTAAACGCATCGCTGCCCCTTCATTATAATGAGCTTATTGCGCCCTAAGAGCCTGTTCGGGCAGGTGCTTCAGGCAGTGGCACTGGCGTTGCTGGTCGCCCAAGGGCTGTCGGCTGTCCTACTATATCGTGCGCAGCAGCAGCGGCTTGAAGCCTTGCTGGTGAACTCGGTGGCTTTTCGGCTGGGTACTATGATGGAAGATCCCCGGCGAGATCATCGTCAAAGCCGTCACCGCGGCCAGCTGGCTGTGGAACGGCAGGTGGAATTTCCGATCCGAAAAGGCGAGATTCGCGATACAAAGAGGGAAAACGCGCTCAGGCAAATCCTGTCCGATCACGGTATCGATAATGTCGAAATCGTTGCCACTGAACGCCTTCCCACCGATGACCCTTTCACCTTGAAGCAGATAGCCAAAAGGGCACAGCTGACCCGGCGGGGTGACGAATGGGTGCATAACCCGATATTGGTTGCGGCGATCAAGCAGCCGGGTTGGGACATTTGGGAAGTGGTACGGGCACCCATGCCGCGCCCTCAATTGCAAGCCATTGGGGGCCTTGTTGCCAATACGGTCGTGCTCTTCGTGGTGCTGATCGGCGGGCTGGCTATAGTTCTTCGGCGGATCACCAGGCCTTTGGCGGGTTTAACGCATCGGGTTGAAGCATTTGCAGAGACACGAGCGCTGGAAGGCCAGCTTGTACCACAAGGCCCAGATGACATGCGTCGCTTGATTTTGGCGCATAATCTGATGGAAGGACGCATCGCAGCCCTGCTTAACGAGAAGGACGTGATGCTTGGCGCGATTGGCCACGATCTGAAAACACCTTTGGCATCGTTGCGCGTCAGGATTGAATCCGTAGAAAATTCTAAAGAACGCGGCCGGATGGCGGCGACGATTGAAGATATTACCCACTCGCTGGATGATATTCTGTCACTGGCACGAGTCGGCAAGCCAACCGACCCTTTGGAGAAAACGGAACTGGGTGCGCTCACGGCTTCAGTGGTTGAGGAATTTGAGGATATGGGTGAGCCTGTCATCCTAGGTGAATGTGCCCGTATATCGCTTCCGATACGAGCCACCTGGCTGCGCCGTGCTTTGCGGAACCTGATCAGCAATGCCATTCGCTATGGAAAGGCGGCTGAGATTTCTTTGCACCGCGAAGGCAGTGATGCTGTAATTCATATTACGGACAAGGGGCCGGGTATTCCTGACGCTGAAATGGCATCCATGCTGGAGCCTTTCCGACGTGGAGATCCGTCCCGCAATCGGGAGACCGGGGGTGCCGGGCTGGGTCTGACACTGGCCAAAGCTATTGCTGAGCAACATGGTGGGCAGTTGAATCTGTCCAACCGTATAGGTCCCACTGGTGATACTATCGGACTACTCGCCGAACTGCGACTGCCGACGAACGGTTGATGAGGATCGATAAACACCGTCGCCAATTAAACCGAGTGCTGTTAGGTAATTGCATCCGAAACCTTTACCCGGAGCAATTCTTCATGCGTTTTGCCTTTCCCGCGCTGGCTGCTGCACTTTTAACCGGTAGCGCTGCTATTCTCACACCTGCACCGGTTTTTGCGCAAAATACAGCCTCTGAAGCTCCGCTTCCTGACAGTGTTCCAAGTGATTTGCCGCGCGTTGCACGGCCTTCGCATTATACAATTGCGATCCGCCCAGAGGCTGACAACCTCAACTTTTCGGGTAGGTCGAGTATCGATCTTGAAGTGTTCGACAATGTCGATGCGCTGACGCTGAATGCCGCTGATCTTGATATCACTGAAGCGAGCCTTGTGCCGGTTGGTGGTGGAGCTGCCATTCCTCTGACGGTGACGCTTGACCCGGCCAAGCAAACAGCGAGCTTCAAAGCCTCCAAAGCTATTGCCAAGGGCAAATATCGCCTCGATACGCTCTACACTGGAATCATCAACACGCAGGCCAATGGCCTTTTTGCGCTGGATTATCCTGACAAGCAGACCGGCAAAGACGTGCGCGGGTTGTTCACTCAGTTTGAAGCGCCCGATGCACGCCGCTTTGCGCCGATGTTTGATGAGCCGAGTTATAAGGCTACTTTCGACCTGTCTGCCATCGTGCCGTCGGATCAGATGGCCGTCAGCAACATGCCGGTGAAAAGTCAAACAGATTTGGGAGACGGCACCAAGCAGGTGGTTTTTGAAACCACGCCTAAAATGTCCACCTATCTGCTGTTCTTCGGCCTTGGTGATTTCGAGCGTTTGGCCAAGCCTACTCCGAGCGGTACGGAAGTGGGGATTGTCGCTCCCAAGGGAAGCGGTGAGCAATCGCGCTATGCGCTTGATTCGCTGGCCCCGCTTGTGGGATATTACAACGATTATTTCGGGGTGAAATTTCCGCTTCCCAAGCTCGATAATATTGCCGGGCCGGGTCAGTCACAATTCTTTGGCGCGATGGAAAACTGGGGCGCCGTTTTCACCTTTGAACGCATTTTGCTGAATGATCCTGCGATCACCAGCCCTGCTGTTCGCCAGCAAATCTATGTGACCCAGGCGCATGAAGTGGCGCACCAGTGGTTCGGTGATCTCGTCACCATGGCGTGGTGGGATGATTTGTGGCTCAATGAAGGCTTCGCCAGCTGGATGGAAACCAAGGCGACCGACCATTTCCATCCTGAATGGGATGCGCTGCTTGGCCGGGTGAATGGACGTGAATACGCGATGAGCCTCGACGGGTTTCAAACCACCCATCCCGTCGTTCAGAAGATTCGGACGGTGGAAGAAACCAATCAGGCCTTTGATGCCATCACCTATCAAAAGGGTGAAGCCGTCATTGCAATGCTGGAAGCCTATGCTGGCCCAGATGTGTGGCGTGATGGCATCCGCACTTACATGAAGGCCCATGCTTACGGGAACACGCAGAGCAATGACCTCTGGAGTGCAGTCGAAAAAGCGGGGGCCCCGGGCCTGACAGAGATCGCCAATGAATTCACCCGCCAGCCGGGGATTCCGCTCGTCGAAGTCTCGGGAACCTGTGCTAATGGGTCTACGCAGCTTTCGCTCAAGCAAAGTGAATTCAGCCGGGACCGCAAGGATGAAGCGTCAGCCAATCCGCAGAGCTGGAAAGTGCCACTGCTGATCTCTATCGGTAGCAATAAAGCCACCCGGCATGTGCTTGACGGCACTGCCTCACTCACATTGCCTGGCTGTGGTCCGGTGATCGTGAATGGCGGGCAGTTGGGGTATTTCCGCACGCTCTATACGCCGGAGATGTTGAAGCAGCTTGCGACAAACCTGTCACAAGCCCAGCCGATCGATCAGATGGGCCTGGTGGACGACAATCTGGCGTTGGCGCAGGCAGGTTACCAGAATTATGCCGCCGCGCTTGATTTGCTGTCGGCAATTCCGGTGAATGCGAATCCAGTTGTTGCAGAAAATACGGTTGAATCATGGGGTGGCATTTCCACACTATTGGATGGTCAGCCAGAACAGAAAAAGCTCAACAAGCTGATAGAAAGCACATGGTTGCCCAGGCTTGAGCAACTCGGTTTCGATCCGAAAGATGATGATCAACTGATCGATTCTAATTTGCGGGCGGCTCTTATTACGACGCTTGGCAATCTCGGTGATGAGACTGTTGTTGCCAATGTTCGTCAGCGCTTTGCCCAGTTGAAACAAGATCCGCACGCACTGGATGGTCCTCTCAAGACTACTTTGTTGAGTGTGGCTGCGCGTAATGCGACACCTGAAGATTGGGACATGTTGTCTGAAATGGCAGCAGCATCAACATCGGCTGTTGAGCGTGCGACTTATTACCGCCTGCTGGGCGCGGTAAAGGATGAAGCACTGGCGAAGAAGGCACTGGCACTGGCTTTGACGGACCAACCCGGCAAAACCACAAGCGCCTCGATAATCTCCAGCGTAGGCCGCAATTATCCTGAACTTGCCTTCGATTTCGTGATGGACAATCAGGCTCGCGTCGATGAACTGGTCGATAATTCAGCCCGTTCGCGCTTCATTACTCGCCTTGTCTCAGGGGCCACCGACCCAGCGGTTCTGGAAAAGCTCAAAGCCTATGCTGGGACGTTGGATAGCGACGAGCGCAAGCCAGTCGATCAGACGATTGCAAGCTTGCAGCAACGGCTTGAAAGCCGCCCTCGTTTGCAGTCGGAACTCAAAGAATGGCTGTCCGGTAAGTAAGCTGTTCCTTATCTGATAAAAAGCCCCGCAGGAGAGATTCTGCGGGGCTTTTCATTGGTCGCGGCAGTTTTGCCCAGGGGCTTAACGCATCAGACCACCGATAAGGTTGCGGGCAAAGCGACCAAGGCCGGGAAATCCTATTGCCTTGCTGATTTCGTCACCCACCGTTGCGGCAGCGGCGCTGGATGCGCGGGCTGCTGGATTGGAGCGCGATGTGCGGCCTTGCAGTTTGCTGGCCAGGATCGTCCCGGCGCTGGCGGCGGCTGCACTGGCGGCTGCTTTTGCCATCTTTCCGCCAAGGCCACCCCACAGGCTTGGGCTGCGCCTCTCTCGCTTGCGGACTTCGCTTTCACCCTTTTCAGCGACCTCTTTTGCGGTGGCTGCTGCGTCAGCTGCTTTGGCTAACAGCACTTCCTCAGCGCTTTCGCGATCAACCCGCTCATCATATTTTCCCTGAACCGGAGAGATTGAGCGCAGGATGGCTCGCTCCTTTTGGTTCACAGGCCCAAGGCGCGAGCGGGGCGGCTTAATCAATGTCTGTTGCACAATCGATGGTGCGCCATCTTCAAGTAATGTGGACACCAATGCTTCGCCTACTCGCAATTGGGTGATCGCTGTCGCGACGTCGAGATCGGGATTGATACGAAAGGTGTCAGCCGCCGCCCGGATTGCTTTCTGATCGCGCGGTGTGAAAGCGCGCAGAGCATGTTGTACGCGGTTGCCCAACTGCCCGGCCACTTCTTCAGGTATATCGATGGGGTTCTGAGTGACGAAATAGACACCCACACCCTTGGACCGGATCAACCGAACAACCTGCTCGATCTTGTCCATCAGGGCTTTTGGAGCATCGTCAAACAGCAAATGGGCTTCATCAAAGAAGAAGACCAGTTTCGGCTTTTCCGGGTCTCCTACCTCAGGCAGTGTTTCAAACAATTCAGCGAGAAGCCAGAGCAGGAATGTGGCGTAGAGTTTCGGGCTGCGCATCAGCTGATCGGCGGCCAGTACATTGATATAGCCGCGTCCTTGCTCATCACATTGAATGAAGTCTGTGATTTCGAGCGCGGGTTCGCCGAAAAATTGTGCGCCGCCCTGACTGTCTAATGTCAGCAACTGACGCTGAATGGCTCCGACACTGGCGCGCGACACATTGCCAAAGCGTGCACTTAACATTTTGGCATTGTCTGCTGTGTAGGACAGCATTGCCTGCAAATCATCGAGGTCAAGCAGCAGCAACCCTTCTTCATCAGCAAAGCGGAAAACGATATTTAGCACGCCTTCCTGCGTTTCGTTGAGATCGAGGAGGCGGGCCAGCAGGAGCGGCCCCATTTCTGAGATGGTGGTGCGGATCGGGTGGCCTTGCTCCCCAAACAGATCCCAGAAGATGGCCGGATTATCGCTATAGCTATAGTCGCTCATGCCAAGTTTCGCGGCCCGCTCCTCCAGACTGGCAGCGTGCTTGAAGGTGGGCGAACCCGCCAGTGCGATTCCCGATAGGTCGCCTTTAACATCAGAGAGGAACACCGGAACGCCTGCCGCTGAAAAACTCTCAGCGAGCCCTTGCAGGCTAACGGTTTTTCCCGTCCCTGTGGCTCCAGCGATCAAACCATGCCGATTGGCTCGCGATAGTTCGAGAATCTGCCGCTCACCATTGCTTCCAAGGCCGATAAAAATATGCGTCATATGTTGTTCACCGCCACAGTCTGATCATTCGTCAGGTCTGGCGCAGCGATTGGTTGCAGGTCAAGCAATAGACTTGCGCGCATTTGTCATTATTGCGGACAGAATGGCGGCACAAAAACCTTTCATTCTGCTCGACGATGCTGGCGGTCATGTCGGATCGAAAGCGCAATTCCTCGAATCCCCGCGCGAAATTTTCATTGCCCGTAGAGCCCAGGACGTTGCTGAATGTCTTCGGCGAGCGGATGAAGCCCGCCAATCCAGTGGCGGAATACTGGCAGGCTATGTCTCCTATGAGGCGGGTCTTGCACTGGAATCTCGCCTGAGGCCGTTGGCAGACCTTCGCTGCGGTGGGGATGGGCCTTTGGTATGGCTTGGCCTGTTTGACGGTTGCGAGGAAATTCCCTCGGTTGATGTCATTGAATGGTTGGCCGAGCGATGCGGTGGAGCGGCAGCAGAGATAGGCCCGTTGGAGCCGCAAATCTCGGCAGGAGAGTATCTCTCGGCCTTTGCTGAAGTCCAGGACGCGATTCGTGCTGGCGACATTTATCAGGCGAACCTGACTTTCCCGCTGGCCGGCGCAGCGAGAGGGGACCCGCTGGCGATATATGCTGCAATACGTCCTGCATCCAATGCCGGACATGGTGGTGTCATCTTTGATGGTTCGCAGTGGCTTTTGAGCTTCAGCCCGGAACTTTTTGTCGCCCTTGAAGGCGAGCAGGTCACGGCCATGCCGATGAAGGGTACACGTCCGCGTAGCGATGATCCTGAGCAGGACAAGGCATTGGCGCTGGAACTGGCGGGATCGGTAAAAGACAAAGCTGAAAACCTGATGATCGTTGACCTTATGCGCAATGATCTGTCCCGCGTGGCCGTGCCTGGATCAGTCATGGTGGACGCACCTTTTGCGATTGAGTCCTATCCCACGGTGCATCAGATGGTTTCTACCGTTCGCGCCACCTTGCCGCAGGGAACGGGGGCGATGGATCTGGTGCTTGCACTCTTCCCTTGTGGTTCGATCACAGGTGCGCCGAAGATTCGGGCGATGGAGCTGATCGATGCTGTAGAAGCAGCCCCGCGCGGGGCCTATTGCGGGGCAATTGGCATGATTAATCAAGATGGCAATGCCAGCTTTAACGTGGCCATCCGTACTCTTCAAATCACGCCGGGTGAGAACAATCGCCATAAAGCAAAACTTGGCGTGGGCGGTGCAGTGGTGGCTGATAGTGATGGGTTGGCAGAATGGCGCGAATGTCTGGTGAAGGGCAGCTTTCTGCGCGAGTCATCGCCTCTTTACACGGCACCTGCCTTTGATCTCATCGAAACCATGCGGTTTGATCCGGTTGAGGGGATTCCTCTCCTTGAAATGCACTTGGAGCGTATGAAAGGGAGCGCACGGGAACTGGGCTTTACTTTTGACCGTCACGAAGCCCGCAACCGTATTCAGGCATTGTGTTTTGAACTGGAAGCGCCTGCCCGCCTCCGCATGTTGCTATCACGAAGCGGTGCGGTCGCACTGCAGACTGCGCCTCTGCAAAATGGCGGAACCGAGCCAGTGACCTGTGTTGCCATGCCATTGCCGGTGGTGCCGGGAGACTGGCGTCTTCGCCATAAGACCAGTGATCGCAGTTTCTATGAAGATGCGCTGCGTATAGCGAGAGATCATGGCGCAGATGAAGCGCTGTTACTGCGTGATGATGGCTTGTTAACGGAAGGAAGCTTCACCAACATCTTTGTGGAGCGCGACGGCATCTTCTTAACACCACCTGTTGGTCTTGGCTTGCTGTCGGGTATTTTGCGCCAATCGCTGATCGAACAGGGGCGTGCGCGCGAAGCGGAATTGACGCTCGATGACCTGACAGATGGGTTTTTCATTGGCAATGCCCTGCGCGGGCTGATGTCAGCAAGGTTGAAGGCATGACGAAAGCAATTTTATCGCAAGCTCTGTCTCGCATGGAAGTGTCCGGCACCAATGCGATGACGGATAGGGCGCAAGCTTTGCGAGAGGCAGGGCGCGATATTATCTCTCTTTCAGTGGGGGAACCTGATTTCGCCACTCCTCCGCACGTGATTGAAGCGGCCAAGCAGGCTCTCGATGCTGGGCAGACCCGCTATACACCCGTCACCGGCACACAGCGCCTCAAGGAAGCAGCAGCGCTCCATTTCGAACGGGATCTCGGCATCACGACTGACCCATCGCGCATTTTGGTGAGTGCGGGTGGCAAACAGGCCATCTTTGAAGCACTGTGCGCTACGGTGAGCGCGGGTGATGAAGTGATCGTCCCCTTGCCATGGTGGGTCAGCTATCCGCAGATTATACGCTATGCGGGGGGCACAGTGGTGCCTCTGATGACGCATCCGCATCATAGCTACTGCTTTGCTCCCGGTGATTTCGAAGCACTGATTACACCGCGTACCCAGTGGCTGCTGCTGAACTCGCCCGGTAATCCAACCGGGGCTGTGTACTCTCGGGAGATGCTTCTGGGGATTGCGGATGTACTGCGCCGTCATCCGCAGGTGATGGTCATGTCCGATGATATTTATGCCCCGTTGATCTATACGGGCAAGCCGCATCATACGCTGGCATCATTATGCCCTGATCTTGCCGATCGTATTTGTACGATCTCCGGTGTTTCAAAAAGCCATGCGATGACCGGCTTTCGTATCGGCGTGGCAACTGGCCCAGATTGGTTGATAGAGGGCATGGGGCGCTTGCAGTCCAATTCCACCGGCAATCCCTCTTCGATCAGTCAGGCCGCTGCTGTGGCCGCTTTTGAAGGCCCGCAGGAATTTCTGGGCACATGGCGGGAGCGTTTCTTGGCAAGACGGGATCGGGTTGTGGCCGCGATTAATGCGATTCCGGGTCTCACAACGCCTGTGCCAGATGGCGCTTTCTACTGCTTCATTGATGCTCAGCCACTGATGGAGCGGTTCAAAACTGACGAGGCGTTGGCATTACATCTGCTGGAAAACGGCGTTGCCGTGGTCGCGGCAAGCGCCTTTGGTGGGCATAGCGGATTTCGGATTAGCTTTGCTGCAGATGATTCCGCGCTGGACGAAGCGCTCCATCGTATCGCAGGGGCTTTGGCATGAATATGATTCCTATATTGTTCGAAGACGGCGAAGCGCTGGTTATCGACAAGCCAGCGGGCCTTCCGCTTGATCGTCCGCGCGCTGGCGGCATCGCACTGGAGGACCGGCTTGATTCGCTGAAGCTCGGTTTTCAGCGTGCGCCTTCCCCGGTTCACCGGCTCGATACAGATACATCCGGTTGCCTGCTTCTCGCTCGGAACCCCAAGTCACTGAAGCGTTTCTCCAAGGCATTTGAAGATCGGCAGGTGGAAAAGCGCTACCTTGGCGTGGTCGCTGGACCGCTCAGCGAATCGGAAGGCACGATTGAACTCGCGCTTAGTAAGATCAGCAGCGCGCAAGGTGGCTGGCGGATGATCGCAGCCAAAAAGGGCAAACCTTCTGTCACCCATTGGAAAAAACTGGCGGAAGTGGATGGCCTTACTCTGGTTGAATTTCGTCCTGAAACCGGGCGAACCCACCAGATTCGGATTCACGCAGCGGCAGGCCTTGGCACGGCATTGCTCGGCGATCCTGTCTATGGCCAGAAGGACAGCCGCGCACCGCGCACCATGCTTCATGCCGCAGGCTTGACCGTGCATCGTGAAGGTAAGCCACCTATAGTGGCGGCGGCCCCCTTGCCCGAAACGTTCACCCGTCTTGGCTTCACCGATGGCTGATCTGGCTGCCCGCGCAATTGAACTGGCGGAGGAGAGCTTTATCGCCTCCTCCGGCCCTGGCGGGCAGAACGTCAATAAAGTGGCCACGGCTGTGCAGTTGCGGGTGAATATATTCGCCTTGCGCTTGCCACCGCCGGTTTTTCATCGGTTAAAGGCGCTTGCTGGAACACGTTTGAATGCCAAGGGTGAAATTGTCCTCACCGCTCGCAGTCACCGAACGCAAGAGGCGAATCGGCAGGATGCGCGCGAGCGGTTGACCGAATTGCTGGAGAAGGCAGAGGTTGAACCCAAGGCGCGCAAGAAAAGCCGGCTTAACCGTGTCGGCAAGGTAAAACGGCTCAAAGGCAAGAAGGTGAGGGGGGCAGTGAAGGCTAACCGGGGTAAGGTGGACTGGTAAGCTTTGGTCGCAACATGCCAGGCGCTTGACTTTTTCATCGATCTGTCCCAATTGCCGCCCCGGAAGGGCGGTGCGTTTGCGCCGCCTTGTTGTTTGGCCCGCCGCGGCCGCTTTCGAGAAATTTTAGGATTACGCCATGGCGAAGCCCGCAACAGTCAAGATCAAGCTTGTCTCCACCGCAGACACTGGCTTTTTCTACGTCACGAAGAAGAACCCACGCAACCAGACGGAAAAGTTCACTTTCCGTAAGTATGACCCTGTCGTGCGCAAGCACGTTGAGTTCAAGGAAGCCAAGATCAAGTAATTTTGATCGGTTTTCCTGAACCGCAGGAACTATACGGGTTCAGTGCGGGTTCAATGGCGCAATGCTTGGAACTCGCACTATGACCAAATTACACAAACAAGACCACAAGATGGCCCGTGCCTTTATGGCCGGGCTTCTCGCATGTGCCACTCCCGTTCTGGTGATGGTTGGCGCTACACCTGCAATTGCGCAATCCACGAAGGATGCTCAATTAGACAAGGCGGTTGCCGCCTTGCGCGGGATCACCACTCTCAAAGCTGATTTCACTCAGACGGATCGCTCCGGGCAGGTACTTAGCGGCAAGCTTACTCTGAAGCGGCCCGGCAAAATTCGATTCGAATATGAAGATTCGGTCAATATGCTGATCGTTTCGAATGGTAAGGCACTGACTTTGGTGGACTATGATGTTCAGCAGGTGCAGCGCTGGCCGATCAGCAATTCCCCACTTGGTGCTTTGCTAGACCCGAACCGCGATGTGAAGAAGTATGGCACTGTGCAGGAAACTGGCGATCCCAATGTGATTGCCGTGCAAGTGAAGGATGCCAAGAGGCCAGAATATGGTGTGATCACTTTGATCTTCGTCCGTGATTCGGCTGCACCGGGTGGTTTCGAGCTATCGAGTTGGGTAGCGGTCGATTCGCAAAACAAACGAACGACCGTGCGGCTGTCGAATCAGCGTTACGGAGTGGCAGTTTCTGATTCTGCCTTCACCTACAAAGATCCTCGCCGCACATCTCGTCGGCCAGGGTAAACGGTTGGTCGCAAGGCCGGTTCTGTGAATGAAAGTCTGACTTTCATTCATCCTCGGGAAAGCCAAGCGGGCCTATTCAGAATGGGCAAGGCGTCGAAGGCTGGGTTTTCCCCCCTGTTGCCCCGGCCGCGACATACGCCTTGTACAGCGTGACGAACGCTCAAGCGAAACCCTCGTCCCCATGCCCCCGGGGCGAGGGTTTTTCTTTGCTGTCCCGGCAATCGCTTGCGGGGTTTCCTTGCTCGCCCTAAAGCTCCTTCATGGTCAAGATCACGAGCTGGAATATCAATTCGGTGCGCTTGCGCATGCCGATCGTCGAACGTTTTTTGAAGGAAGAGGCACCCGATGTCCTGTGTTTGCAGGAAATCAAGACGGTGGAAGAACTCTTCCCTTTCAAGGCTTTTGAGGATCTGGGCTATACCCATCATGCCGTTCATGGCCAGAAGGGCTATCATGGCGTGGCTACTGTCAGCCGTATTCCTTTGCGTGAAGTGTCCCGCTACAATTGGCAGGATAATGGCGAAGCACGCCATGTCGGGGTTGAATTGCTCGGACCCGGCAAGGGCATGATCCTGGAAAATGTATATATTCCGGCAGGTGGCGATATTCCTGATCGCGAGCAGAATCTCAAATTTGGCCAGAAGCTCGACTTCTTCGAACGGATGACACGCTGGGCCGATGTGATTGACCGGCCAACTCTCATCGTAGGCGATTTTAACGTTGCGCCGCTTGAAAGTGATGTTTGGAACCACAAACAATTGCTCAAGGTTGTCAGCCACACGCCGATTGAAGTGGAAACGTTGCAACGGTTCAAAGATGCACATGGCTGGGTGGATATCGGCCGTGAGCACATTCTGGCACCTGAACGCTATTATAGCTGGTGGAGCTATCGATCAAAGGACTGGAAGGTCAATGACCGGGGACGCCGCCTGGATCATATGTGGGCCTCACCGGAGCTTGCTAAGCAGGCTGTGGGCCATAGCGTGAAGGAAGAGGCACGCGATTGGGAGAAACCTTCCGACCATGTGCCGATCACTACGGAGTTCGACCTCTGATTGTGAACGAGCCGTCCCCGGCACGGCGGGTTGCGCAGGCCATCGATGCTTTGCGCCATGGCTGGTCTATTGCGATTGAAGGCGCGCCAATTCTTGTGCCCGTGGAAACGGTCGCAGGGGCGGCTATTTCGGCGCCTCAGCTCCTGCTCGGTGCGAGCAGGGCGGCTACTTTAAAACTGACGAATCAAAGAGAAGCGGCGCTTGCTGAAGGGCCGGTGCTGCTGCGCGGGGCCGAGAAGTTCGACCTGGCATCCGCCCAGGCGACGGCTGATCCATCGCTTGATCTTGCCACGCCGCTTAAAGGGCCTTTCCGGGCCGAAGCACTGGAATGGCGCAGTTCTGCGACTTTCGCGTTGGAACTTGCCAGAATTGCGGGGATTCTCCCCGCTTTTCTGGTGGCCCCTGACAATGCTGGAGAACCGCAAAGTGTGGCTTTGTCCGACTTGGCAGCATGGCGGGATATCCGGCAGCTTTCCATCGCGACGAGGGCACGATTGCCCGTTGCGGCATGCGAGGATGCAGAGATTGTCGCCTTCCGTTCTACCGATGACATGCGTGAGCATGTGGCATTGATTATCGGCCAGCAGTCGAGCGATTATGTGCCATTGGTACGGTTGCATTCGGAATGTCTGACGGGAGATATTCTTGGCAGTCTGAAATGCGATTGCGGGCCGCAACTGGATGCGGCCTTGCGCTCTATGGCGCAGGAATCTGAGGAAAATGGCGGGTGGGGCGTGTTACTTTATCTTCGCCAGGAGGGACGCGGGATTGGCCTCATCAACAAGCTCAGAGCTTATAAATTGCAGGATCAGGGCTTTGATACGATGGACGCTAATAGCCGGCTGGGACTGCCCGAGGAGGCACGGGACTTCCCGGTTGCGGCCCGGATGCTGGATTTGCTCGGCGTTCCATCCATCCGTTTGATGACCAATAATCCGCAGAAAGTCGCAGTTTTACAAGCGACTGGGGTAAATGTTGTGGAGCGGGTGCCGCATCAATTGCCGAGCAATCCGCATAATAGTCATTACCTTGACACGAAGCGTAATCGTGCGGGTCACCTACTTGATTAATAAGCTGAAAAATACAGATTAGCGCAATTGGCTGTCTTTACTGCCTCGGCGGTTGAATGCTGAAGCGTTGCGTGCGTTTCGATCCAGCGAAGATTGGCACGCCACGCACGTTCTGGCACCGGGAAGAGCCTTGCGGCGGGCTTCGGGGATATCCTCCCCGCAAACTTCACATTCCAAAGTTCCTGAACGATTTGAAAAGCTTGCACGTGCGCGTTGCACCGCATCGCTGATTGTATCGTCTATCTGTTCCTGAACCGCACCGTCGCGGGCCCATCCACCTGCCATGATTTATCTCCTTGAGACAAATCAACCGGTAACGGGTACTGAAAGTTCCAGAGCGGAACCTAAAGGGCGCAGAAGGGGTTTTATCGGCGCTGAAAGCGCGTGATTCCCTGACCAAGTATATTGTCAGCAATGTCGAGCTTGTCGCCCGACCAATCCGCCACGAAAACGGTGCTCCACTCCACCCCCGGTGCCAATTTGGCATTATTGGCAATAATCTTCAGGCCAGTGGAAGGGTTTTTCTGATTCTCCGCCCCGACGGCAATCATGGCTGAGTGATTTTCTTTGTTCTTGCCCTGCACAAACCAATTGTTGCTGATCTGTCCGGTCGCGCCGGCAGGAAGGTCGATCATATAGTTGGTGGCACGGCCTTTTGAATCATCGAAACTGCAACTGGCGATCTGTATCTGCGCCGCGCGGGATTTCACGTAATGTCCGCCGCGCCCTTCTTCGAAGCGGCTGCGGGTAATGCGCAGCAAGCCATAATCGCCGACATAGACTGAATGGGCACAGCCACCGGGCCCATCACACGTACCCAGGCCTGAGAAAGTTGAGCGATCGATGACAATTTTGCCGGATGGATCACCTGCGGTCAAAATACCCTGCTGGCTGTTCTGGAACCAGCTTTCCGCCACCGTCAGGTCTCCGCCTTCAAGCCGGATTCCGGCGCCATTATAATCACGTACCTTGATATTGCGGAAAGTGAGGCCGGACACTTCGGCACTTATGCCCCGCAGCACCAGAGCGGCTTTGCCTTCGCAGGCAACGCCATCAAAAATCACCTTGCCCGGTTCTGCCGCGAGATAGCTGATCTGGCCCTTTTCCTGCACTGCGCATTCATTATAGGTGCCCGGAGCAATCGAGATGGAGCCGCTACCATCTCCGATCGCCTTGATCGCTGCCTGCAATGTGGGGAAGTTTTTCCCGGTATCTACAACAGTGAAGGGGGCACTGGCATTTTGCGCCATAGCTGCACTTGCCGGGCATATGGCCGCCAGTAGCAGCGCCATGCCGAACTTACGTTTCGCCGAAAAATGTCCTGCATTGGCGGAAATTGTCATGGTCACGGGTCTGCCTGATAGCGGTTAACAATGGATCAAGGATAAATATCCAGGCCAATCGTGCAATCAATATTGCCGGATCACTTCAAGAAAGGCAGTGCCATAGGCATCGAGCTTCTTCTGGCCCACACCGCTGATCCGGCCCATTTCTGCAAGGCTGGACGGTTGGGTAAGCGCCATTTCGCGCAGCACCGCATCATGGAAAATGACATAGGGCGGCACGCCTGAATCTTCGGCCATCCGGCGGCGCAAGGCACGCAGGGCTTCGAACAAGGGGTTGCCAATGGGGTTGGCTTCCTGCCCGCTTTTGCCGCGTACACTTTTGCTGCGGGGTGGTGGCTGGGCGATGCTGACGGGCCGTTCGCCGAGCAGAATCAGCCGTGCATCACCACTCAGCGCAAGGCCATTATGCTCGGTCTGAATCAGCGCACCGCGTGCCTTCAGGGCGCGGACGAGCGGTTGTAACATGGGCGCTTCTTCGCGGCTTACAATGCCAAAGACGCTCAATTTATCATGCCCGCGTTGGCGCACCCGGTCATCTTCCATGCCGACCAGCACTTTCTGGATATGGCCAAAACCGAAACTCTGTCCGGTACGATAGACCGCGCTGAGCAATTTGCGGGCGAGTTCCGTGGCATCCACCACTTTGGGCGGATCAATGCAATTGTCGCAATTGCCGCATTGTTCGGGTGGATCTTCATCAAAATGGCGCAGCAACACGGCGCGGCGGCAGCCAGGTGTTTCCACTAGGGCTGCCAGCGCATCAAGCCGGACCTTTTCGCCTTGTTGCCGCTCCCCTTCCACTTCTGCGAGACGCTGGCGGGCAAGGACGAAATCCTCCGCCCCCCAGAACATCATCGCCTGTGACGGGTCACCATCGCGGCCTGCACGGCCGGTTTCCTGATAATAGGCTTCGATTGATTTGGGGATGCCTGCATGGGCGACAAAGCGCACATCGGGCTTGTCGATCCCCATGCCAAAGGCGACCGTGGCGACCATCACCATATCTTCGCTTGCCACAAAGGCGGCCTGATTGGCGGCGCGTTCATCGCCCGGCAGCCCTGCGTGATAGGGCAATACGTCCCGGCCTGTGGCCGCAGCCAGCTTGAGCGCCAATTCCTCCACCTTGCGGCGGGTGGGGGCATAGACGATACCGGGGCCGGGGTGTTCTTCCATCAGCCGGGTAATCTGCTTGACCGGATTATCGCGATGGCGGATGTCATAGCGGATATTGGGCCGGTCAAATCCGGCCACGATCAAACCGTCTTCCGGAATGCCAAGCTGACCCAGAATATCGGCGCGGGTGTGCCGGTCTGCCGTGGCGGTGAGGGCGAGGCGCGGTATATCGGGGAAACTGTCGAGCAAAGGCCGCAGGCCGCGATAATCCGGGCGGAAATCATGGCCCCATTCGGACACGCAATGGGCTTCATCAATGGCGAACAGTGCCACCGGGGCGCTGGTCAAAAAGTCGAGGAACTGCGGCTGGCTGGCGCGTTCTGGCGCGACATAGAGCAGGTCCAGCTCGCCCGCGCGGAAGGTGTTCATCGTTTCACGCCAATCAGAATCGGCACTGGTCAGAGTTGCGGCGCGCACGCCATTGGCGCGGGCAGAGCGCAATTGATCATGCATCAGCGCGATCAATGGAGAGATAACGATGCAGGTTCCCTCCATCATGACGGCAGGCAATTGATAAGTCAGCGACTTGCCTGCGCCGGTGGGCATGACTGCCAAAGTGGAGCGGCCGGCCAGCACACGGTTCACCACATCTCCCTGTACACCGCGGAAATCGGGGAAACCGAAGACCCGGCGCAGAGTGTCTTTGGGATTGGGAAGCAGCGTGGTTTCATCAGCCATCCGCTGCCAGTGCCAGAAGAGTGGCGATTGGGAAACCGGGGTAAGTGAAATTCTATTTTGCAACTGCGTGGATGAGGTCTAGTTTGCGCGGCGCGCTGGGATGGGTTTGATTCCCGGCAATTGAAATTTTTGAAGGGGTTACCCGATGAAGAAGATTGCTTACACCGCCGTTGCTGCTGCTTTTGCTCTTGCTCTGTCTGCCTGCGGCGGCACGGACAAGGCATCTGAAGATGTGACTGCTGACAATGTTGAAATGCCTGCGGACGAAGCCATGAGCTCTGACGCTGTTGCAACGCCAACAGCTGACGATGCCGCTGCTGCTGCAACCGATGCTGCTGCTTCTTCTTCTGACGCTGCAGACTCCACCAAGGCTGCTGCTGACGATGCAGAAGCTGCTGCCAATGATGCTGCTGCTGCTGCTGAAGCTGCTACCAAGGCTGCCGAAAAGAACTAATGTTCGCGGCCGGCAACGGCTGTTTCAGGATGAGCGGGTGAAGCCAGGTGCTTTGCCCGCTTTTCTTTTGGAAGATGTCCCATTGGCCGCAAGGGCAATGGCGGCAGGCCGCCTGTTTGAAGGATGACCCCATGCGCGCAACTTTTCTTGCTGTCTTTGTTATTGCTGTGCTGTCAGGCTGCCAGAAGAGCGATAGCGATCCTGGCCCCGGCGGTGTGACTGTGGGCGAAGCACGGGCGCTTGATGAAGCGGCAGAAATGCTGGAAGAACGCAAATTGCCTGAAGAGGCTCTGGAACCCGCGGTTCAATTTCAGCCCAGCACACCCAAGCCAGCCGGAGCGGATTAGAAAGACGCCAGGCGATTGCTTTGTTATGGTTAGGATGGTAATGTTTCATTCGAAACTATGACCAACGATTTTACATCTGAATTTGACTTCTCCGCGCTGCCGGTTGTCCCGGAAGGAACATTCGCAGCGCCGCTCAAACGGCCTGTGCATCTGGGTGAAGATTGGCTCGAACCCAAGCAGCGGGAATATGATTCGGGCGATGATGCCATCTGGGATGCGCTTTTCGCGCGGCAGATGGAGATTCTTCCAGGGCGAGCCTGTAGCGCTTTTCTCGCAGGGCTGGAGGCTCTGGATCTGGGACGCGGCGGTGTTCCCGAATTTGCCACCTTGTCGGAAGAACTGAACCGGCTCACCGGGTGGAGCGTGGTTCCGGTGCCAATGCTGATTCCAGACCATGTGTTCTTCTGGCATCTGGCCAATCGGCGTTTCCCGGCGGGCAATTTTATCCGCACGAAAGAGACGTTTGATTATATTCAGGAGCCGGACGTTTTTCATGACGTGTTCGGCCATGTGCCCCTGCTCACTGATCCGACTTTTGCCGATTACATGCAGGCCTATGGCCGCGCCGGTTGGAAGGCGATGCAGCGCAACCGTCTGAAGGCGCTGGGCGCGCTTTACTGGTATACGGTGGAGTTTGGCCTGATCCGCGAAGCAGGGGGGCTGCGCATCTGTGGGGCAGGGATCCTGTCCGGCCCGCGTGAAGCGGTATTCTCCTTGGAAGCCCAATCGCCCAATCGTCTGATGCTGAGCGTGGACCGTGCCATGCGCACCGATTACGTGATTGATGATCTCCAGCCGACCTATTTCGTGATTGAGAGTTTTGAAGACCTCTACCGCCAGACGGTGGAGCGGGACTTCAATGAAATTTACAACACGCTGCCACCGGGCTTCACTTACGCCAATGCAGCGGTGATCGATACAGATCATGTACTGCATCGGGGGACGCAGGAATATCATTTGCGTGGCGGGCGCGGATCGGATGCACCGCCGGTCTAAGGCGCGCTATCAGCTTTTATTGCAGGCATGAAAAAGCCGGTGCTGAAAATCTGTCCAGCACCGGCTTTCTATAAGACCAACTGATCCGCTTATTGCGGGGTTGAATCCATATTGTCAGCTTTTTCTTCCATGGCATCAGACTTGGCTTCGCCAGCTGCTTCCACAGCGTCAGCCTTTTCTTCCATTGCAGGAGATGTTTCGCCGGCGCGCATTTCGTCAGCCTTTGCATCAGCCTGATCTTCAACGGCTTCAGCCTTGTCTTCCATCTTGTTTTCAGCAGCGCTGTCACAAGCGGCAACGCCAAGGCCCAGAGCGGCGACAGACGCGAACATGATGATTTTCTTCATAACTTTCCCCTTTAGTAAACTGGATAGTATCTTGATATAACTACCCGGGATAGGATCATTTAGGAATAGGATATATTCCCTCACGATGTTTAACGTAGTTGGTAACTACGGATAAAATTCACCGCCAAAAGCAATAATACCGATCCTAACAGGGACAACAACAAGGTCGCCACCGAATTGGTTCCACCAAAAATACTGTTATTGCTCAATAAAGGGCTGATCAGGAAATCAGTAAGCAGCGCTCCGGCTATGCCAGTGCCCACATTTACAAGGATTCCCTTGAGTGTTTCGACTCTGGCAACGATCGAGGCGAGCCATCCTAGGATGGCGCCAATCACGACCATAAAGACGAAACCCATGTAACAATCCTTCAGCAACTCATCTCATGAAAAGGCTGAGGTGTTCGATTGTTCCATGAAATACGACCAAGTGAGTTTACGGATGGGCGTATTTCGGGAGTGCTACGAGGTGAGGCTGCGCTGGAATCAATATAAGGAAAAGCCAGCCCCACCACGATAGCAGGGCTGGCTTGAATGGGCTTACCAGATCTTGATGCGATCTTCCGGTGGGAGGTAAAGTGCATCGCCGGGTTTCACATTGAAGGCCTTATACCAGGCATCCATGTTTCGAACCGGACCATTCACCCGATATTTCTCAGGGGAATGTGGATCGACCAGAAGGCGCTGACGGCCGGCCGCTTCGCGCTGGGTTGAACGCCAGACCTGCGCCCAGGCCAGGAAGAAGCGCTGATCGCCTGTGAGGCCATCAATTACCGGAGCTTCCTTGCCATCGAGCGACATCTTATAGGCGCGATAGGCAAGGCTGAGACCGCCAAGATCGCCAATGTTTTCACCCAGCGTGAAATTGCCGTTCACGCAGGTCTTGCCGTCATCATAGGGGCAGAACTTGTCATATTGGGCGGCCAGAGCCTGAGTGGCCTTTTCGAACTTTTCCTTATCTTCCGGTGCCCACCAATTGCGCAGCATACCGGTGCCATCCGATTTGGCGCCCTGATCGTCAAAACCATGGCCCATTTCATGCCCGATCACCGCGCCGATAGCGCCATAATTCACGGCAGGGTCTGCCTTGGGATTGAAGAATGGTGGTTGAAGGATCGCTGCCGGGAAGACGATTTCGTTCATGACCGGGTTGTAATAAGCGTTCACCGTCTGGGGCAGCATGAACCATTCGCTGCGGTCTACTGGCTTGCCAAGACGTGACAATTCATCCTGACGCTCCCACTTGGCGGCAGAAATGCTGTTGCCCAGCGGATTGGTCGGTGAAATCGCCAGACCCTGATAGGTCTTGAAATGGTCAGGATAGCCGATCTTTGGTGTGAAAGCGTCCAGCTTGGCTTCGGCTTCAACCTTGGTCGCCTGTGTCATCCAGGTGTTTTCAGCGATGGATTGTGCCAGTGCCTTGCGCAAATTGCTGACCAGATCATCCATCGCCTGCTTGCTTTCAGGCGGGAAATAGCGGGCGACATA
This sequence comes from Altericroceibacterium indicum, assembly GCF_009828105.1. Lineage (GTDB taxonomy): Bacteria > Pseudomonadota > Alphaproteobacteria > Sphingomonadales > Sphingomonadaceae > Altericroceibacterium > Altericroceibacterium indicum. The sequence continues at coordinate 285,022 of NZ_WTYQ01000003.1, read as the reverse complement.
GGCCTTGCCGAGCAATTCACCCAATTCACCTTCTGTAGCGGCGATGGCGCGCTTCCAGCGTGGGCGCTGTTCCTGCTGACCGTTGAGGAGCTTTCCGAACAGATCAAAACGCGCATCATCAATGTTGCTGGGCAGCACACTGGCATGAGAAGACAGGAATTGCGCGGCCATGAAGGCTTTCAACGTTGCAAGATCCGTGCTTGCCACCAGTTTCATCATGCCCGGAAGGCCAGCGCCAATGCCTGCCATCTGATCGTCCGTCAGGCCGAGTTCTTTAACTTCGCTGGCACTGGGCGGCAATTGCGGCGCAAGGAATGTGGCCTGATCGGCCACACCGGCATTGGCCAGCAGTGCTTCAGTTGGGAAGGAAGGAGCCAATGCCAGCAATTGAGCCTTGGTCAGCTTGTTATAGGTGATGTCGCGGTTGCGCAGGGCCGTGCGGTCCCACTCAAGTGCCGCGACCTTATGTTCGAATTCATAAACCGCATTGGCGGCACTATCAGGATCGGAATATCCCGCCTGCTTCAGCAGGAAGGAGAGATATTTCTTATAGGCTGCCTGGATCGTGCGGTTCTGTTCGCTGTCGATCAGATAATAATCGCGATCAGGCAGGCCCATTCCGTCAAAGCCGATGCTGACGATGTAAGCATTCGGGTCTTTGGAATCGACCGTTACACCGCTGGTGATGAGCGCGGGGATACCCGGTTGGTCCATCACTTTGACCAATTGCGTGAGATCAGCGGCGTTGAAGATTTCGGTTAGATAAGGATAGGCTGGAGCAAGACCGGCTGCATTGATTGCATCGGTGTTGAAGTAAGCCTCATAAGCGTCAACGATGCGGCGCTCATCCGTGCCGGGGGCTGGGTTGGACGCGATGAGGTCGTCTACAACCGCTTTCACATCGGCAGTGGATTTTTCACCCAGCAGGTTGAAAGCACCAAAACGGGTATATTCTGGCGGGATTGGGTTGTTGCGAACCCATTTGCCATTCACATAATCGAAGAAGTCATTGCCCGGCTTGACCGATTTGTCGAGCGAGGCCGGATCAAAACCCCATGTGCCAAAATGCATTTCAGGGGTGGGGATGGTTTCAGCCTTTGCCGCGTCAGCTTGTGGTGCTGTATCTTGTGCAAGGGCCGGTGTGGCGAGCGCCAGTACGGCAGCGGAAACGCCGGCCGTCAGGATGTGCTTGATCATAGTGTACCTTTCGAAAGGTTCCCGCAGTGCAGTCCGGTTCTGCGGTAAGATGGCTCTATACCTATCCCACTAAGCCACCTTTCGGCAAACATTCGTCGGTCCATATTGGCGATTCGTCGAATAGAGGCGTCGAACAATCATGTTTCCGCACGCATCCTGCGCGCAATAAGGTGCGCAGCTGCGGACAGGCGGCGGGCCAAGTGGCCGTGGCGCGGATTTTATCGGGAATGTTATCGGGGAATGGCGATGTCAGGACGAGGCTAGTGAATCAATTTACCCCATCAAATTGCAGTGAGGCAAGATGGGCATAAAGTCCGCCGGCGGCGCTCAATACTCCATGGCTGCCTTCTTCAACTATCCTGCCGGCTTCCATCACCACGATCCTATCTGCCGCGCGAACCGTGGCGAGGCGGTGTGCAATGACGAGTGTGGTGCGGTCTTTCATCAAATGGTCGAGCGCTTCCTGCACCAGCCGTTCGCTTTCGGCGTCCAGTGCGCTGGTTGCTTCATCGAGGAGCAGGATCGGCGCATCGCGGAGCAGTGCGCGGGCAATGGCAATCCGCTGGCGTTGCCCACCAGACAGGCGAGCGCCACCTTCGCCGAGGAATGTGTCGAGGCCTTGCGGCAATTCGCGCAAGAAGCTTTCAGCATTGGCCGCCCGTGCTGCCGCCCAGATATCATCATCCGAAGCGTTCCATTCGCCATAACGCAAATTGTCGCGCGCATTGGCAGCAAAGAGCACGCCATCTTGAGGTACAAAGGCGATACGGCGGCGAATATCGGCAGGATCAGCACTGGTCAGCGGCACGCCATCCATCCGCACCCGGCCAGCCTGCGGATCATAGAAACGTTCGGCCAATTGGAAAATGGTAGATTTGCCCGCCCCCGAAGGGCCGACAATGGCCACGGTTTCTCCCGGTTCAACGGTCAGGCTGAAATCGGAAATGGCGGCCTGTTCCGGGCGTGTGGGATAACGGAATGTCACATTCTGAAAGGCAATGCTGCCACGCGGTGGTTCGGGCAGCGCCTGTGGCCGGGCAGGTGGGGCAACTTCAGGCTTTTCCTGTAGCAATTCGCCAAGGCGGCTGGCGGCACCGGCTCCGCGCAAAAGATCGCCATAAACTTCCGTGAGTGAACCGAATGCACCGGCCACCATGACGCCGGTCAGGACAAATGCAGCAATGGTGCCCCCGCTGAGGGTGCCTTCTGCCACTTGCATGGCACCTCGCCACAATAGCAGCGTGATAGAGCCAAAAATAAAGGTAATCAGGATGCCTGTCATGATAGCGCGCAGGAAAATCCGGCGGCGGGCGGTGTCAAAGGTCGCTTCAACGGCTTCGGTAAAGCGGGATTGTTCGCGCGCTTCCTGATTAAAGCCCTGAACGACCTTCATCGCCCCCAGAACTTCCGATACCATCGCCCCGACATCGGCCACACGGTCCTGGCTATGGCGCGAAATCACCCGCAGGCGCCGACCAAACCACACCAGAGGCAAAACGATAATGGGAACCGCAATCACCAGCATCGCCGTGAGGCCGGGCGCGAGATAGAGGAGATAACCGACGCCGCCGACCACCATAATAAGGTTGCGTAAAGCGACCGAAATCGTCGTCCCCACGACATGTTCGATCTGCCCGGTATCCGCTGTCATCCGCGAAGAGATTTCCTTGGGGCTGTTCTCTTCAAAGAAGGATGGGGAAAGGCGCAACAGATTACGCTGCACGGCCAGCCGGATATCGGCCACCACCCGCTCACCCAGCCAGCTGACCGAGTAAAACCGGCAGGCCGTGCCGATCGCCAGGATAAAGACAATCATCAGCAGATAGCGGAACCATCGGCCAATTCCCGCTATGTCCCCGCCGCTGGCAAAACCGCGATCAATGATAAGCTGGAAAGCTGCCGGGATAGCCAGAGTAGCAGCAGCGGTGACGGTAAGGGCGATACACGCCAATGCCATTCGCCCTGGGTAGTGCGCCGCAGCGTTCCAGATCATTTTGAGAGGGCCGATGGAATCGGCGGGCTGTACGTCTGTTCGCGTGGGGGATCGAGCCATGCATGGCCGATAGACCATCCGTGGCGTAGTTTGAAGCATTCTTGGCACTGTCCGAAAGTGGAACCGAAGGGCCTGCCTCTTGAAAGAGCTTTGCCGCAGTGCAACATAGGGTGTAAGCGTCTGCCAAGTCGCACGAATCCATCCAGCGCTGCCGTTCAGGTGTTGCGCTAATAGGGGATACACCATGCTGTATCAGGCATATGAACTTCAGCGCTCGCTTCTTTCCAGCGCGAGCAATTGGGCCTCTATCGGGGCGGAGCTTCTCAACAATCCTGCCTTGCCAATCGGGTATTTTGGGGGCGGGCCGGTGGTGGCCAGCGCGCTTCAGGTCTTTGCTCATCTGTATGAAGCGCGCGGCAAGCCTTCGTTTGATCTTCCCGATGTCGAACTGGATGGAAAATCCTATCCGGTTCACGAGACAGTCGTGCTCGAAAAGCCGTTTGGCGGTTTGATTCATTTCAAACGAGAAGGGCTGCCGAAAAATGCAGCTCATCTGCTGATAGTGGCACCGATGAGCGGCCATTATGCCACGCTTTTGCGGGGCACTGTGGCGCGTATGGTGCAAAATTATGAGGTGTGGATCACCGATTGGGCCGATGCCAAGGACGTGCCGCTCAGTGCAGGGCAATTCGACCTCGACGATTATATCGATTATCTGATCGAATTCCTTGGGTTTATCGGCAAGAACACGCATGTCCTTGCAGTGTGCCAGCCAGCCGTGCCTGCATTGGCGGCGGCGGCGATTATGGGGGCAGATAAGAACCCGAACCGCCCTGCCACGCTCACCATGATGGGCGGGCCAATCGATACACGCGCAAGCCCGACATCGGTGAACGATCTGGCGATGGACCGGCCTTTGAGTTGGTTCCGCAACAATGTGATCGCATCGGTCCCGTTCAATCATAAAGGTGCCGGCCGCAAGGTCTATCCGGGCTTTCTCCAGCTCGCCGGGTTCATTTCCATGAACCTCCAGAGCCATATGATGAGCCATTATGAGATGTTTAAATATCTCACCGTGGGCGATCAGGAGAGCGCGGACGCGACCAAGAAATTCTATGATGAATATCTCTCGGTCTGCGACATGACGGCAGAATTCTATCTCCAGACGATCGACCATGTCTTCCAGCGCCATTCCTTGCCCAAGGGGGAACTGGAACATCACGGCAAGCTCATCAATCTGGCAGATATTCGCGATACAGCCTTGCTGGCGATTGAAGGCGAGCGAGACGATATTTCCGGCATTGGTCAAACACGAGCTGCGCTGGATCTGGCAGTGAATCTACCAGTGCGGATGAAGAAGTATCATCTTGCCCGGGACGTTGGCCATTATGGTATTTTTAACGGCAGCAAATGGCGCGGCCGCATTGCCCCGGTGGTGGAAGAATGGATCTCCGCCAATCCGGGTAAGGTAAAATAACGCGGTTGTCGCCGTGCTTTGACTGCGTCAGTATTCAGGAGCCGGTGGAGGGATGCCGTGCCACCGGCTTTTGCTTGAGGTGGCGCGCATAGGATGGCTGAGGCGCGTCCACGCTTTCTTTATCCACCCGCTTCACATAGGCCCAGAGGGCGCATTGCAGGCCGATAATGGTGTAGGCAAAGGGCTGATAGGCAATGCCGACAAAGGCTGCGCCCACCAGATAGATGATCTGCGATTGCTGCAAACTGGTGGCAAGGCCCCATTGCCAACTCTCTTTGCCACCTTCGCGTTTGCCAAACAGCCAGCGCAATTTCTCCATTTGCCAGATGCCGAGCAGGTGCAGCCATAGCCAGATGATCAGCCCCGGCCAGCCTTGCTCACCCAGCATTTCGAAATAGGATGAATGAAACGCGCGGCCTTTGTCCGTGACGGTGTCATAAACAACTTCCGTGGTGCCGCCCACATCGCGCACAGAGCGGGTCTGATAGGTGAAGCTGTTGGCGAGATAGGAGTCAAAACCGCCACCCAGAGGGTGCTGTTTGGCATAATCAATTGTCCAGTTCCATACAGCGATACGGGTGGAGGCCGATTCATCTGAATCATGATCGGCGATCGTATCCATCCGCGATGTGTAGCTATCTGGTAACAAGGGGATCGCTACCAGCACGCCAATGGCGGCAAGCCCGATAAACAGAAAACGGTGGCGGACAGAACGCAGCAGGAGGGCGCCCAGCATTGCAATACACAAAAGGCCAGTCCGGGCCTGTGTTCCAACCGGGATCAGCAGGGCTGCAAATATCAGTCCGGCGGCAAAAAGGCGCACTCGCTTATCAGGTTTGAAGATTGTGCCATGTTTAGTGAGCCACAAGATCAATGGAATCACAGTGATCGCAGCACAGGAGATGATCGAGCTTTCATAAATGCCCGAATTTTCCTTCACCAATAGTGCCAATTCACCATAACCGCCGCCACTGCCCAGCGTTTTGATACCGCCATCGATGAGGATCGCGGCCAGCGACAGGACATATATCAGCACGGTTGCTTCCAATCGCAGCCTGGTACGCAGAGCCAGCGGCAGAAACAGCGCGAAGAGCAGTGCCTTCCACACCCAGGACCATTTGGTCATTGCCGCCTCGGGATAAGCGGCGGTGAGCGTGGTCATCGCGCAATATAACAACAGGAAGCCGATGATGCCCTGACGGAGGGTGAAGCTGCTGCCCTTTTTGGAGTCCAGCAACAGCCACCCACCAAATGCGGCCACAAATGAAATGAGCGACAAGGGGATCGAGCTGATCAATGACCAGCCAATTTTCTGCGGTATGACGATATCGATATAAATATAGGCAAGCACCCAGATGAAGGGGCGCTTCAACCCTGCAAGAAGAAACAAGGCGACAAACCCCAGGAGGGCAAGGTCAAGCATCCTTCTCTCTCTCGGCAGTGGGTGTCTTTTTCAGCCAGGGGCGCTCGCGCAAAGAATCGCCTGAATCTGTGTCCTGGTCGAGGTCGTCACGCATCAGCAATCGCCAGATGGCGAGTGCTATAAGGCCATGCGAAAGGCCAATGGCAAAATAATCGACCAAGAATTCATTCCCGTGGAAGAAACCATGTTAATAATATGCGCTAGAGAGCGTTGGTTGATACCTCGTTAAGTTTCTTGAGGCAGAGCTATAGAGCAATGACCCGGATATTACATGTTCTCGATCACTCGCTCCCATTACAGAGCGGCTATACCTTTCGCACGCGCGCTATTTTGAAAGCGCAGCAGGCGCTGGGCTATGAGGTTTGCGGTGTCACCGGGCAGCGCCATGTGCAGGATGGCCCTCTGGTGGAGGAGGTTGATGGCCTGCGCTTCCACCGTACACCTGGTAAGCCCTCGGGGCCTTCCGGCTTTGCAGAATGGCGAGAAATCGGTGCTTTTGCGCAAAGGATTGAGCAATTGGTCGGTGATTGGAAACCGGATATCATCCATGCCCATTCACCTGCGCTGTGTGGGGCTGCCGCTGCCAGAGTGGCCCGGCGTCATGGCATTCCGATGGTCTATGAGATTCGCGCTTTTTGGGAAGATGCCGCTGTTGGCAACGGTAGTGTGCGGGCCAATTCACTTAAATATCGCCTGACCAGAGCGCTGGAGAATCACGTGATTCGTTCAGCCGATGCGATTGTGACTATCTGTGCAGGTTTGCGTGATGACCTGCTGGAACGCCATTGTCCGGCGGAGCGAATCACGATCATGCCCAATGGTGTCGATCTGACCCTTTTCGGGACAGCGCCGCCACGCGATAGTGCGCTGGCCCAGGAACTGGGTTTGAATGATGGCCCTGTGATTGGCTTCATAGGTAGCTTCTATGATTATGAAGGGCTGGATGATCTGATTAACGCCATGCCATATCTGACAGCGCGCTATCCCGATGCGCGCCTGCTGATGGTCGGTGGTGGGCCGATGGCAGGTAGTTTGAAGTTTCAGGCGGAAAATTCGCCTGCGGCTGATGCGATCTGCTTCACCGGGCGGGTGCCCCATGATCAGGTGGAACGGTATTATTCGCTCTGCGATATCATGGCTTACCCCCGCAAAAAGAGCCGGCTGACCGATCTGGTCACGCCTTTGAAGCCGCTGGAAGCCATGGCGCAGGGAAAGCTGGTTGCTGCATCTGATGTCGGCGGCCACAGGGAATTGATCAATGATGGTGAAACGGGCGTTCTTTTTGCGCCGGACAATCCAGAGGCATGTGGCGCAGCGCTGGTGAGCTTGATTGACCGCAAAGACAAATGGCCCACTTTCATTGAGCAAGCGCGCAAGCATGTTGAACGCAATCACGATTGGGCACGGAACGTCAACCGTTATCAGGACGTTTACGATGCATTGCTAAGTAAAGCGTCAAACTGACGAACAGCCCAGTTTAAAGGCGTGGTGATTCGCTCAGAGCGAACAGGAAGAGACAAGACGATGGCTACCCCTTATGGACGCGATGGCAAACAGCCTGCTGGCGGTTCCAACCCGATCAGCGCTCACCCAGCTTTTCCTGCTCTGGTCGCTTTATGGTTTGCGGCTCTTCTGGGACTGGGGAGCCTGGTATTACCGCTGAGTCTGTTTGAGCGGGTTGTTTCCTTGACTGGCCTTGCGAATATTCTGCCGCCAGCCGCTCCTCCCTTGGGCGGTACGGCCAAATTCGCGATTGCCTTTGCCGCTGCCATTGCAGGCTGTCTTGGCGGCTGGATATTGGGCCGCCGTCTTTCCACCCAGCCATCGGCTCATCATGACGAATTGCAGGAAATGCGCCGCAGAAATCTTGAGGCGAAGAAGGCACGAGAGCCATTCTATGCCAGTCGGGAACTGGGGGAAGAAGGCTTTGGTGGTGCTGAGGCCTCGGCAGATGATTTTGCAGATGTTCCCGATCCTGCGCTCCCGAGCGAGGAGGCATTTTGGCAGGAGGCTGTTCCATCATCGATCGTGCCGGATCATAGTGACGGAATTGATGCCGAAATTGCCGAGTTTTCGGAAATTGAACCCGAAGAACCCGCACCCCAAGTGGATGATGCTGCTTTCGAGCCGGAGTTTCAGCCGCAATCGGATGTGCCGCAAGATGAGGAAGAGCAGGCCAGCAGTTTAGAAAAAACAACTGAATTGGATGAGTTGGGACTGGTGCAACTGGCGGAGCGTTTAGGCCAAGCCATTGAGGCACGTCGGCATTGGTTGCACGAAAAACAGCAGGAAGTTCTGCAGAAACAGGATGCACCGGCACCTCAGAGCGCGCAGTCTGAGCAGACCATTTCCTTGGGCAATGATCTTCTCGCGGCTGAGGCAGAAGAGGCCAAAATGGCGATGGCTGCTTATTTCAACCGGCCTGATGCTGAAGCGACAAGCGGCGTGACGGCTGAACCCGCTTCGGCCACCACACAATACGGTCAAAGCCCCGCCGCCGATCATGGCGAATCGATCCTCGATTCGCTTTCCGTCCCTGCAACTCAGGATGATAAACCCCGCGATTTTGAAGCGTCGCTTGATAATAGCATGGAACCGATGGCTGAGGGGCAACGGCTTTCGCTCGTATCCAGTAGCGATGATCTGCCGGCCAAACGAAGGCCGCTGGTGCGGTTGAAAACCAAGCCACGGAAAAATCCTGCACCGAATGAGAGTGTGGCCGCATCGCCTGCAGTTGATGCAGACAAGGCAGGCAGTGGAGATAGTGCTGCGCTGGAGAAACAACCGTCTCCCGAAACACGCCCGTTTGACCCGCCCGCGCATATGCAACCGCCAGCCACTACTGCAACGGAGCCTTCCGCTGATGAGCCTCGCGCTGAATCGTCAGGTGATCGGGCGGAGACGGAGCGCGTTCTGCGGGCGGCACTCGAAAAGCTCCAGCGGATGAGTGGCGCTGCCTGACTGACCTCTTTGGCCGCAACTGTTGCGGCTTGAGTCCTTATTCTATCTCAAAGGCCCGGAAAATGGGCGCGCCTCTCCCTTGGCAAAGGTGAGGAAAAGTGAGATTATTACGTCAGCGCCAGTTGAAACAGCATTCAATGAACATCTCTGAGACTTGCAAAAATACAATCATGTCGTCATGGGGGTGTTTCGCGACATTTTCGGTGCCACCCAGCGAGGGTGGGTCGCGCTTCATTGCCTGACTGGGCCGGGCAATGAGGTGGTGATTATGCCGGGCAAAAACAGGATAGAAGAATTGACCGAGTTCCCCGCCCCCCAGGGCCTTTACGATTCGCGCAATGAGCATGACGCATGCGGTGTTGGTTTCGTTGCCAATATCAAAGGTGTAAAAAGCCACGCAATTGTAAGCCAGGCTCTGGAGATTCTGGCCAATATCGATCACCGCGGTGCGGTGGGTGCTGACCCCTTGCTGGGCGATGGCGCCGGTATCCTGATGCAAATTCCGGATGCGCTCTATCGAAAATGGGCCGATGGCGAAGGGCTCACGCTTCCGCCCGAAGGCGATTACGCTGTAGCCATGTGCTTCCTGCCACAAGGCGAGAAGGCCCGTAGCTTCGTGGTCGAACAGTTCGAAAAATATATCGCCAAGGAAGGCCAGCGCTTGATCGGCTGGCGTGATGTGCCGACGACGCTGGACGGCCTCGGTAAAGCCGTACTCGATTCCATGCCGCTTATCCGGCAGGCCTTCATCGCGCGCGGTGAAAGCTGCCCCGACCAGGATGCGTTTGAGCGTAAATTGCTCACCATCCGCAAGCAGCTCCAGAACCCGCTCAAGGAACTGGCTGAAAAGCATAATGATCCGGACATCGCCCGGCTCTATATGCCCAGCTTCTCCAGCCGGACTGTGGTTTATAAGGGCTTGCTTCTCGCCAATCAGGTTGAGACGTTCTACGATGATTTGCGCGATCCAACTTGCGTTTCGGCACTGGGCCTTGTCCATCAGCGCTTTTCAACCAACACATTCCCAAGCTGGCGCCTTGCGCAGCCGTTCCGCCTGATTGCCCATAATGGTGAAATCAACACGGTTCGCGGCAATGTGAACTGGATGAACGCCCGCCGCCGCACCATGGAATCCGAGCTACTGGGCCCTGATCTCGACAAATTGTGGCCGATCATTCCGCATGGTCAGTCGGATACGGCATGCCTGGATAATGCGCTCGAACTGTTGCTGGCCGGCGGTTACAGCCTTGCACACGCCATGATGATGCTCGTGCCCGAAGCGTGGAACGGCAATGATCTGATGGACCCGGATCGCAAGGCATTTTACGAATATCACGCGGCCTTGATGGAGCCTTGGGATGGCCCGGCTGCCCTGGCTTTCACCGATGGCCGCCAGATTGCCGCCACGCTTGACCGAAATGGCCTGCGCCCCGCACGCTTCTGTGTGACCAAGGATGATATGGTGTGCCTGGCTTCTGAAAGCGGCGTTCTGCCGTTCAAGGAAGAAGACATCACTCGCAAATGGCGCCTGCAACCGGGCCGTATGCTGCTGATCGATCTCGAGCAGGGGCGCATCATCGAAGATGAAGAGCTGAAGGCGGATCTCGCCAAGGCGCATCCTTATGCGGAATGGCTCAATCATGCGCAGTATAAGCTGCGTGACATCGAAGCGATTGAAACCGATCACGAAGCGGTTCGCAATACGGAATCGAGCCTACTCCAGCGCCAGCAGGCTTTCGGCTACACACAGGAAGACGTCACCCGCTTCCTTGAGCCGATGGCAACCGCAGGCGATGATCCCATCGGTTCGATGGGCACGGACACGCCGATCGCGGTGCTCTCTAACAAGAGCCGCCTGCTCTACGATTATTTCAAGCAGAACTTCGCGCAGGTGACCAACCCGCCGATTGACCCGATCCGTGAAGAGCTGGTGATGGACCTGCTTTCCATGATCGGCCCGCGCCCGAATTTGCTCGGCCGTGATGCCGGTACGCATAAGCGTCTGGAAGTCAGCCAGCCGATCCTCACCAATGAAGCGATGGAAAAGATCCGCTCGGTGGAAAAGGGTCTGGATGGTGCTTTCCGCACCGAAACGATCGACATGACCTGGGATGCCTCCACCGGTGCCGATGGTCTGGAAATGGCGATCAAGGAAATGTGCTGGACGGCCACCGAAGCGGTGCTTCAGGATCGCAACATTCTGATCCTGTCTGACCGGGCAGAATCCAAGGAACGCATTCCAATGCCTGCCGCGCTGGCAACAGCAGCAGTGCATCATCACCTCGTTCGTCAGGGTTTGCGGATGCAAACCGGCCTCGTGGTGGAAACCGGCGAAGCGCGTGAAGTGCATCACTTCTGCGTGCTGGCAGGCTATGGTGCGGAAGGGGTCAATCCCTATCTTGCGTTCGAAACGATGGAAGCTCTGCGCGCAGCGAAGTTCCCTGAGATCGACAGCAAGACGGTCCAGAAGAACTATATCAAGGCGGTCGGCAAGGGCATCCGTAAGGTCATGTCCAAGATGGGCATCTCGACTTACCAGTCCTATTGCGGCGCGCAGATCTTTGACGCGGTTGGCCTGTCCAGCGCGTTCATCGATAAGTACTTCACCGGCACCGCGACCACGATTGAAGGCATCGGCCTGCAACAAGTGGCCGAAGAATCGGTTCGTCGCCATGAATCAGCCTATGGCGATAATCCGATCTACAAGAACATGCTCGATGTGGGCGGGATCTACCAATATCGTCTGCGCGGTGAAGACCATGCCTGGACTCCGGCGAATATCGCCAATCTCCAGCACGCTGTGCGTGGCAATAACCACAAGAATTACGAAGAATTCGCCCGCAGTATGAATGAGCAGTCCGAACGGCTGCTGACCATTCGCGGGTTGATGGAATTCAAAAAAGCCGAAAACCCCATTCCGCTGGAAGATGTCGAACCGGCGAGTGAAATTGTGAAGCGTTTCTCCACTGGCGCGATGAGCTATGGCTCGATCAGCCGTGAAGCGCATACTACGCTGGCAATTGCGATGAACCGCATCGAAGCCCGCTCCAATACGGGTGAAGGCGGCGAAGAAGTGGATCGCTTCACGCCGATGGCCAATGGCGATTCCATGCGTAGCCGCATTAAGCAGGTCGCATCTGGCCGTTTTGGTGTGACAACCGAATATCTCGTCAATGCAGACGATATTCAGATCAAGATGGCGCAAGGGGCAAAGCCTGGTGAAGGCGGCCAATTGCCCGGCCATAAGGTCGATAAGGTGATCGGCAAGGTGCGCCATGCAACGCCAGGTGTGGGCTTGATTTCACCACCACCGCACCATGACATCTATTCGATCGAGGATCTCGCCCAGCTGATCCACGATCTGAAGAACGTTAACCCGGTGGCACGTATCTCCGTGAAGCTCGTCTCCGAAGTGGGTGTGGGCACGGTGGCTGCGGGTGTTTCCAAGGCACGGGCCGACCATCTGACCATCTCCGGTTATGAAGGTGGCACTGGTGCATCGCCACTGACATCACTCACCCATGCCGGTTCCCCTTGGGAAATTGGCCTTGCTGAAACGCAGCAGACACTGCTTCTCAACGATCTGCGTAGTCGGATCGCGGTGCAGGTTGATGGCGGTTTGCGGACCGGGCGTGATGTGGCCGTCGGCGCGCTGCTCGGGGCTGACGAATTCGGCTTTGCGACCGCTCCGCTGATCGCGGCAGGCTGCATCATGATGCGCAAATGTCATCTCAACACCTGCCCTGTGGGCGTTGCCACGCAGAACCCTGAATTGCGTAAGCGCTTCATGGGCCAGCCTGAGCATGTCATCAATTACTTCTTCTTTGTGGCCGAAGAGCTGCGTCAGATCATGGCGGAAATGGGCTTCCGTACCATTGAAGAAATGGTCGGCCGGGTTGATCGTCTGAACATGAAGAAGGCGCTTCACCACTGGAAAGCAGAAGGGGTCGACCTTGCGCGCATTCTGCATCAGGTACCACCGGCTGAAGGGCATGCACTTTACCATACCGAAACGCAGGAACACGGCCTTGCCTCGGCGATGGATGTCGAACTGATCAAGGCGGCCAAGCCAGCCATTGAACAGGGTGAAACGCTGGTCCTTGATCGTGAGGTCCGCAATGTGAACCGTACCGTTGGTGCCATGCTCTCAGGCGAAATCGCCAAGGCTCATGGCCATGCCGGTTTGCGGCCTGAACAGCTGCGCATCAACCTTACCGGGGTCGCCGGGCAGAGCTTCGGCGCATGGCTTGCCCATGGTGTGACGCTTGATCTGGTGGGCGATGCGAATGACTATGTCGGCAAGGGCCTTTCCGGCGGCCGCGTGATCGTTCGCCAGCCCGAAGGGGTGAACCGCACTGCGAATGACAATATCATTGTCGGCAATACAGTGCTCTATGGCGCGATCGCCGGTGAAGCTTTCTTCAACGGTGTGGCGGGTGAACGTTTCGCCGTCCGTAATTCGGGTGCTGTCGCCGTGGTTGAAGGCACTGGTGATCATGGCTGCGAATATATGACCGGCGGTGTCGTGGTCGTGCTGGGCAATACGGGGCGCAACTTTGCAGCCGGTATGTCTGGCGGTGTTGCTTACATTTATGACCCTGAGCGGACCTTCGAACAGCGTTGCAATATGGCGATGGTTGATCTTTCGGCCATTTCACCAGAACCGGATGCCGATGAAGGCACTGGCCGTCCGCAGCAGCGTGCGCAGAGCGTGAACGATGCGGGTATGGGCGATATGCTGCGGCACGATGCTGAACGGCTGAAGATTCTGGTGGAGCGCCACAAGCTCCATACCGGATCGACACGGGCAGCGGAATTGCTCGCTGATTGGGACAATGCACTCGGCAAATTCGTGAAAGTCATGCCGCGCGATTATGCGCGTGCGCTGACACAACTCGAAGCCGAACGTGAAGAAGCTGCTGCGCAAGCGGCTGAGTAAGGGTTACTAAGATGGGCAAGGAAACCGGCTTTCTCGAACTCGACCGGCAGGACCGGACGTATGACGATCCCAAGGAACGGGTGAAGCATTACAAGGAATTCACCATTCCGCACAGCGAAGACGGTCTGAAGAAACAGGCCTCTCGCTGCATGAATTGTGGCATTCCTTATTGTCACAATGGCTGCCCGGTGAACAACATCATCCCGGACTGGAACCATCTGGTCTATGAAGGGGATTGGCAGAATGCACTCGAAGTACTGCATTCGACCAATAATTTTCCCGAATTCACCGGTCGCGTCTGCCCCGCTCCATGCGAAGCGAGCTGCACGCTGAATATCATCGACCAACCCGTCACGATCAAATCGATCGAATGTGCGATTGTTGATCGGGGATGGAAAGAAGGCTGGATCAAGCCACAAACCCCTGAAAAGCGCACTGGGAAGACAGTGGCTGTGGTGGGTTCAGGCCCGGCTGGCATGGCCTGTGCGCAGCAACTCGCACGGGCCGGGCATACGGTGACCCTGTTCGAAAAGAGTGACCGCGTGGGTGGCCTGCTGCGCTACGGCATCCCTGACTTCAAGATGGAAAAGCATCTCATCAATCGCCGCATGGTGCAGATGGAGGCAGAAGGCGTGACCTTCCGCACTTCGACTGAAGTGGGCGTTGATGTGTCGGTGAAGTCGCTCAAGGAAAATTTTGACGCGATTGTGATGGCTGGCGGTTCGGAAGAAGCGCGCTGGCTGGATATTCCGGGTTCAGAACTCTCCGGTGTGCGTCTGGCGATGGAATTTCTGACTCAGCAGAACAAGCGCAATGCCGGCGATGAAGAATTGCGCGCCGCGCCGCGTGGCTCGCTGACTGCAACGGATAAGCATGTGATCGTGATCGGCGGTGGTGACACCGGTTCTGACTGTGTCGGTACAGCCAACCGTCAGGGCGCCAAGAGCGTGACGCAGATCGAAATCATGCCGCAGCCACCTGAAAAGGAAAACAAGCTGCTGACATGGCCCGATTGGCCGATGAAGCTGCGCACCTCTTCCAGCCATGAAGAAGGGGCAACCCGTGATTGGGCGGTTCTGACCAAGGAAGTGGAAAGCGAAAACGGTCAGATGACTGGCCTCAAATGCGTCCGCATCGAATGGGAAGGCCGTGAGATGAAAGAGATTGAGGGTAGCGAATTCGTGCTTCCGGCTGATCTCATCCTTCTCGCTATGGGTTTCGTCGGCCCGCGCAAGACGGGTCTGCTGGACCAGTCTTCAGTGGAATTGACCGATCGCGGCAATGTGGATGCCAATACCTCCGATTATCGCACCAGTCAGGATGGTATCTATGCCTGCGGCGATATGCGCCGTGGCCAAAGCCTTGTCGTCTGGGCGATCCGCGAAGGCCGCCAGTGCGCCCGTTCAGTGGATGAAGCGTTGATGGGCGTCAGCGAATTGCCGCGCTGAGGCTTTGCAGTCTGAAATATGGAAAAGCCGGGTCGTTCAACAGAGCGGCCCGGCTTTTCTATGTCTGTTAAAGAGGTTTCAGGCTTCTTCGACTTGTCGTGCTTCTACCTGCTCGCTGGCGGCATCAAGCAGCGCCTCTTCCACCGCTTGACGGCGATCAGCCGCCTTCAGCTTCTCGCCCAGCAGATCGGTAACGTAGAACGTATCCACAGCGCGTTCGCCGAATTGGGTGACGTGGGCGGAATTGACCATCAGATTGCCTTCAAACATCGCCCGGGCCAGGCGATTGAGCAGGGCCGGACGATCCTTGGCGTGCACTTCAATCACTGTGAAGCGTTCACTGGCATCATTATCGAACGACACACGCGGGCGGACTTCGAAACTCTCCGAGCGCGCGCGCGCATTGGGCCGCTTGGCAAGCTGAGGCAGCAATTCGATCTTATTCGCCAGTGCATCCTCAATGGAAACCCGTAGCCGTTCAAGCTGGCTGGTTTCTTTGAAAGGCCGCCCGAGCGGGTCCTGCACAAGGAAATTATCGACCGCCTTGCCTACTCGCGTGGTGTGAATCCGAGCATCGATGACATTGCCACCCGCAAGGTGAATCGCGCCTGCAATCCGGTAGAACAGGCCTGGGTGGTCATCCCCGATCACCGTCACCAGCGTGGCCCCACGCGCTTCATAATATTCGGCATGGATCGAGAGCTTATGCTGCTTTTCCCTAGCGGCGGCATAGTGGGGCAGGTTGATGGCGATGATGTCGTCAGGCTCGGCAATCCAGTAGGAATCGTCAAAGCGGTTATCCAGATCATCGATAATATGCGCCTGATCGCCCAGCAGTTTCGCGACATCTTCCTTGCGCTGGGCCACCCGTTCGGCCCGTCCGCGTCGTTTATGCCCCAGCCGCAAGCGTTCTTCGGACAGTTCGAACAACTCCCCGAGCAACTGGCCTTTCCAACTATTCCAGATGCCGGGGCCAACCGCACGGATATCGACAATCGTTAACCCGGTCAGCAGCCGTAACCGGTCAAGACTTTGCACTTCGGCCACGAAATCGACGATGGTCTTCATGTCAGAAAGATCGCGCTTGAAGGCTGTGGCGCTCATCAAAAGGTGCTGTGCGACCAGCCAACTCACCAGCTCGGTCTCATTCTCATCGAGCCCGAGGCGCGGGCAAATTTTCAGCGCAACTTCTGCGCCCAGAACCGAATGATCGCCACCCCGTCCCTTGGCGATGTCATGCAGCAAGGTCGCCACATAGAGGACGCGGCGCGATGATACCTTATGGATGATCTCACTGAGCAGCGGATGTTCGGAAGTTAACTCCCCGCGTTCGATGTGCGACAGCAGGCCTATGGCCTGAATCGTATGCTCATCCACCGTATAGTGGTGATACATATCGAATTGCATCTGCGCGTTGACCTTGCCGAAATCGGGCACGAAACGGCCAAAGACACCTGCTTCATTGAACCAGCGGAGGACCATTTCCGGGTCATTCCGGCCAGTCAGAAGCTTGATGAACAATTCGTTTGCGCGTTTATCCTTGCGGATCTTCGCAGTAATCAGCCCAGCGTCCCGGCTGGCCATACGCATGGTTTCGGGGTGAACTTCAAAACCATCTTCCTCGGCAATCTGAAAGATTTCGATCAGGCGCACCGGATCTTGCTGGAACCAGCCATCGTGCGGCGCGGCAATCTTGCCGCCGCCCACGCGGTAGCCTTTGACGATGCGGGGCTTGCTCCGGAAACCGGCCAGCAACCCACGCGCCTTGCGCTTGCTGGCGATCTGTTCGTCCAACTGTGCGAGGAAGACCCCGGTCAGATGGCCGACATGCTTGGCTTGCAGGAAATAGAATTGCATGAAGCGTTCGACCGCACTCTTGCCGGTCCGATCCGCAAAATTCATCGCCTTGGCAATTTGTGGCTGCATGTCGAAAGTCAGCCGGTCTTCCGCCCGGCCAGTGATCGTGTGGAGATGGCAGCGCGTGGCAAGGAGGAAGTTTTCTGCCCTGCGGAAAGCGCGATATTCGGGCTTGGTGAGCAGGCCCACATCGACCAGCTCCGCCGCATTGCGCACCTTATGGATATATTTGCCTATCCAATAGAGCGTTTGCAGATCGCGCAAACCACCCTTGCCATCCTTCACATTGGGTTCAACCACATAGCGGCTGTCGCCCATCCTCTTATGACGTGCATCGCGTTCAGCCAGCTTTTCAGCGACGAATTGCGCTTCACTGCCGCGCACGACTTCAGCCCAGAAGCGACGGCTGGCCTCATCCATCAGGTTCTGATCGCCCCATAGATAACGCCCTTCCAACAAGGCTGTGCGGATGGTGAGGTCTTGCTTGGCCATCCGCACCATATCATCCAATGCGCGGCTGGAATGGCCGACCTTCAGGCTCAAATCCCACAGGAAATACAGCAGGGCTTCAATCACCTGCTCGCACCAGGGAGTGTTCTTGGAAGGGGTGATAAAGGCGATGTCGACATCGGAATGCGGCGCCATTTCGGCGCGTCCATATCCACCCACGGCGATGATTGTCAGCCGCTCTCCGGTCGAACGATTGGGAGCGGGATAGACATCGTTTACCACATGATCGTGCATCACGCGGATGAGTTGATCCATCAGGAAAGCATGGCCATGGGTGCATTCATGGCCAGCGGAGGGCTTCTCCTGCAATCGCCTGGCTAGTTCCGTGCGGCCATCGGCCAGTGCTTGCCGCAGCAATTCAACCACGCGCGGGCGTGCTTTCTCGGCTGAAGTGAGAGCAACTTCATCCGCAATCGCTGCGGCGAGCTTGCGTCGGTTGATTACCGCGCGCTGATTTTGAATTTTGATGGCAGTCACAATACCTAGATAGCTAGCCTAAAGAACGATGCAAATGGTCCTGTGATGATTGCGCGGTCTTTCGTCTATGCGCAGCCTGTGCCAAAGGACTGACCGACGCCCACATGATGTGGGAGAAGACGTGGACATAAGGCAAGGCGCATGATGGAATTTCTGGCTGCTGGCGCAAGTCACCCGATTTACTGGGCGGAATTGGGATTGCGGCCGGGGATTGATCTGGGTTTTTTCACCCTGCGTTATTATTCGCTCGCCTATCTTGCTGGGATTCTGCTCGCTTATTGGCATTTGAGCCGGATGATCAAACGGCCGGGCGCGCCGATGGGCCAAGCCCATGTCGATGATCTGTTTTTCTATTGTACGCTGGGTGTGATTCTGGGTGGACGGCTCGGTTACGCCACTTTCTACGAGCCTTCCCTTTGGACTGATCCGGCGGCACTGGTGGCCGTCTGGCATGGGGGGATGAGCTTCCATGGCGGCTTGATCGGCACCGTTATTGCCATGGCGTATGTCTCTTGGCGCGGGAAGCTGCCGTTTATCCGGGTGACCGATTATGTGGCGGTGAATGTGCCTTTCGGTATGATGTTCGGGCGTATCGCCAATTTCATTAATGGCGAATTGTGGGGCCGCCCTGCTGGCCCGGACGTACCATGGGCGATGGTTTTCCCCGGCGCAGGGCCATTGCCGCGTCATCCCAGTCAGCTTTACGAAGCGGCATTGGAGGGCGCGCTGATGATCGTCATCATGCTGCTGCTGTTCTGGCTGAGCCGTGCGCGGTTCCGCACAGGTTTCCTGACCGGTGTCTTTGTGACTGGGATCGCGGCAGCGCGTTTCACGGTAGAATTCTTCCGCGAACCTGATGCGCAATTGGCTGCCTTTGCGGCTCGCACAGGGCTTAGCATGGGGCAATGGCTTACTATCCCGCTGATCGTGCTGGGTATCGGGCTAATTGTGTGGTCGCTCTCTCGCCCTGCCATCGCCAGTGGAGCAAAGCAGGACGAGAAATGAGCGATAGATCGCTTGGTGACAGTTTCCGGCGGCTGATTTCGCTGACCGGGCCGATTTCAATCCAGCATTATATGGGTGAATCCAACGCCCGCTATTATGCCGGAAAAGATCCGCTGGGCAGCGCTGGTGACTTCGTGACCGCGCCAGAGATCAGCCAGATGTTCGGTGAATTGATCGGCCTGTGGCTGGTCGACATCTGGACACGGGCGGGGCAGCCCAAACCGGTCCATTATGTTGAGCTGGGGCCAGGACGCGGCACATTGGCCAAGGATGCGCTGCGGGCCATGCGGCAATATGGCCTGACACCAGAAGTGCATTTTGTGGAAGGTTCTAAGGTTTTGCGAAGTGAACAGAGCAAAGCTGTGCCCGGCGCGCACTTCCATGATGACCTTTCCAGTTTGCCTGATGATGCGCCACTGTTGATTGTTGGCAATGAATTCCTTGATGCTCTGCCGATCCGCCAATTGGTGAAAACGGCAGAAGGCTGGCGTGAACGGATGGTCGCGGTCGAGGGCGAGAAATTCGTCTGCGTTGCGGGGCCCAATCCAATGGATGCCGCGATACCTGTAGAACGTCGTGATGCGCCGGACGGGGCGATTATCGAAACCTGCCCCGGTGCGGCGGCGGTTGTGGGGGAAGTGTCGCAGCGTTTGGCCGCTCAAGGCGGTGCGGCTCTGTTGATCGACTACGGTTATGATCAGGTGCAGACAGGCTCCACCTTGCAGGCTGTGCGGGCGCATCAGAAGGTTGATCCTTTCGCCGCGCCCGGTGAAGCTGATCTGACCGCGCTCGTCGATTTCGCCACACTGGCTGAAATGATCGCGCCCAAGGGGAGCCGTTATCTTGGCACTGTAACGCAAGGCGCATGGCTGAAGGCTCTGGGTATTGAACAAAGAGCGCAGGCGCTGGCGCAAAAATCACCGGCGCATAGTGAAGCTTTGCAAGTGGCGAAAGACCGGCTTGTTGATGATGCGCAGATGGGTCGCTTGTTCAAAGTGATGGGCCTGGCTGCCCCCAATTGGCCGAATGGAGCGGCTTTTTAAGGCGCAGTGTTGAGGCTTTCAGCAAGCTTTTTCGCCGCTGCCTGGGGGGAAAGCTTGTTGTCATTGCGATCCACTTCGTAATTCGCCTCGCGCATTTTTTCGACCGATATCGCGCCGATCAGAGGCTTTAAGGCATTGATAAAGCGTTCTTCATGAGCACGTTTGGGTGTGATGAGCAGCAGCGCATCATAGGCGGGCAATGCGTGTTTGGGATCTTGGAGAACAGTGAGTCTATCGGCTGCGATGCGCCCGTCTGAAGAAAACGCCGCGATCACATCGCTTTGCCCGCTTTGGAGCGCATTATACATGAAAGTGGCGGTGTAATTGCGGATCTGGGCGAAGTTGAGGCCATAGGCTTGCTTCACAGCGCGCCATTCAGGACGTTCAAAAAATTCCACATCCCCGCCAACGATCAGATTGCGGGACACAGGCGCAAGGTCTGTCAGAGAACGCACGCCGAGTTGCTGAGCGCGATCGCCATTCATCACGAAAGTATAGGCGTTTTCAAATCCGAGATCGCCCAGAACCAAAGTGCCCGTGCTCTTTTGTTCCCATTGGGTAATCGCATCGATCATGCGCTGGCGGGGGAGGTTATCGCCCAGCTTCATTTCATTAGCCCAGATGGTGCCCGCATAATCGACATAGACGTCAATCGCCCCGCTGGTGAGCGCGCCATGGATCACGGCAGAGCCAAGCCCTTCGCGATATTCCACAAGATAGCCCGCATCTTGCAAATTTTGCCCGATCAGGCGGGCGAGAATGAACTGTTCAGAAAAGTTCTTCGCGCCAATCACAACCGTGCCGCGTCCGCCCGTGTCTCGGCTGGTGATACCCGCAGTGGCAATACCGGCAAGGGCGATGCCCAAACCGATCCAGATGAGCGATTTTTTGCGGCAAGCAAAGCCGCGTTCCACCAGCCCCAGCAATGCGTCTGCAATCATGGCAAGGCCCGCAGATGCGATGCAGCCTGCCAGCACCAGCACCCAGTTCTGCGTTTGCAATCCGGCAAAGATCGGATCGCCGAGGCTGGGCTGACCAATGGTTGTGGCCAATGTCGCTGCGCCGATCGTCCAGACTGAAGCGGTGCGAATACCGGCCATAATATATGGCGCGGCCAGGGGTGCTTCGACGAGGCGCAATTTCTGCCAGGCGGTCATGCCCACGCCATCGGCGGCTTCCAGCACGCCGGGGTCCATATTGGCTCTGGCCGTGACGGCATTGCGCAAAATAGGCAGCAGGGCATAGAGAGTAAGCGCCAGCAGAGCAGGCAGGAAGCCGAGCGTAGGCAAGCCTTCCCCGAAAACAGAGCGCAAGGCGAGCAGCAGGGGGAAGAACAGCGCCAGCAGAGCCAGCGCTGGGATCGTTTGGATGAGGCTAGCAAATCCTAACGCTATTCGTGCGACATTGGCAGACCGGCTCGCCCAGATGGCCAGAGGCAGGGCGATCAGCGTGCCAAGGCCAATGGCCGAAGAACTGAGCAGGACATGGGCTGCCAAGGGGTCTCCAAGGCGCAGCAGCGCAGGGAGCAGGTCGTTCACGATGCGAGATCTGCCAAAGCGCGCGCCTGATCGCGCGGTACGGCGACCAGAGCCTGTGCAATGTCGCCACCTTGACCATTCAGTAATTGCGCCGGGGTGGCATCGGCAACAATCGCACCGCTATCCATCACAAGCACGCGGTCTGCCAGTAGCAGAGCCTCGGCCATATCATGCGTAACCATGACGGTGGTGAGGGCAAATTCGCGGTGTAAGTCATGCACCCGCTGCCCGAGAGAATCGCGGGTGATAGGGTCCAGCGCGCCGAAGGGTTCGTCCATCAGCAAGAGATGTGGTTTTCCTGCCAACGCCCGCGCGACGCCAACACGCTGCCTTTGGCCACCTGACAGTTCATCAGGCATCCGGCTTGCCATGCCGGGATCAAGCTCGACCAGTTCCAGCAATTCGCAGATACGGGCAAGGCTGGCACGTTCCCCTGTCAGGCGTGGACCAATGCCGATATTTTCAGCCACCGTCATATGGGGGAAAAGGCCTATGCCTTGGAACACATAGCCAATTTTCCGGCGCAATGCCGGGGCTGAAATGGAAGTAACCTCCTCCCCTTCCAGCAAAACACTGCCGCTGCTGGGTTCGGTCAGGCGGTTGACCATTTTGAGCAGGGTCGATTTGCCTGAACCTGAAGCGCCCACCAATGCCACAAAGCTGTGGGCTTCAATCTCAAGTGAAATCCCGCCAACGGCAGTGGTTTCACCAAATGTCCGGATCACGCCATCAAAGCGGAGGAAGGGGCGGGCGCCTGCCGCCATCCGTCAGGCGGCGAGTGCTTTTTTGGAAAGGTGCAATTCGACAAACAGGCCTGTGCCTTCCCAGCGGCGATTCCATGAGCCGGCAAGCTGGCCTGAAACGCTCATATCTATGAGGCGTGAGCCAAACCCTTCCGCCGTCTTGAGTTCACCGGGAGGGGCATCTTTTTCACGCCACAGCAGAGAAACCATGTCTCCCTCGTCGATGATTTCGAGGTCAATTAAACCTTCTTCAATCGACAAAGCGCCATATTTTGCGGAGTTGGTAGCCAATTCGTGGAACACCAGTGCCAGCGGTGTTACTGCACGCGAACCGATTTTTACTTCATCGCCTGTGACCTTGATGCGCGCATATTCATCGGTGCCATAGGGTGCGAATAATTCTTCCAGAAGGCCCTGCAGCTTGCCATCGGCAGCATGTTGAGCCGGCCTGACGAAATCATGTGCACGGCCCAAGGCGCGGATCGTCTGCACCAATTCTTCCCCAAAATCCTTATGCTCCGGCTTGCGGCGGATGGAGAGCGAGATCAGCCCCGCCACTACGGCGAAGATGTTCTTGATGCGATGCGAAAGCTCTTTCGCCAGAAGATCGCGGCTTTCCGAGATGCGGTGCAATTCGTCCACATCAACGGCTGTGCCAAACCAGCGGATAATCTTACCGGTAGCCGTTTTGACCGGAACCGTGCGGGCCATCATCCAGCGATATTCACCATCATGACGCTGGAGGCGTAGTTCTCGCTCGAATTCTTCACCCTTTTCCAGCGATTGCGCCCATGCCTTTTGCATCGGGAGCAAGTCATCGGGATGAATAGTGGTGCGGTCAGGGTCAACGCCGGTAAATTCGATCAACCTTTTGTTGAAATATTCAAAATTGCCATTCGCGTCGGAGGACCATGCAATAGCAGGTATGGAATCGGCCAGAGCTTTGAACTGCCCCTCACTATATTCCAGCTCCTGCTTGGCCGCGAGGGTTTCGCGGCGTGAGCGCAATCGGCGCATCACTGCATCTGCCAGCACGGCCATGCCTTCGCGCTGAAATTCTGTCAGCCCTTCAGGCCGGGGATGATGATCGATGACACACAGTGCCCCAAGCGGGACCCCTTCAGGCGAACGCAGGGGTTGACCGGCATAGAACCGAATATTTGGCGGCCCTGTCACCAAAGGGTTGGTGTGAAACCGTTCATCTCGCATGGCATCACGCACTTCCATAATGCTGCCAAGCAGCATGGCATGGGCACAAAAAGATGAGCTGCGCGGGGTTTCTCGGGCGTTCAGCCCTTTCCGTGCGAGGAAACGTTGCCGTTCTTCTTCTACAAGGCTGACAAGTGCGATCGGGACATCACATAATTTCGACGCAAAATTGACAATTTTGGCCAATTCCGGATCGTCTTCCAGTGCATCCAGGCCATAAGCCTGCAAAGCGCGATTGCGCTGTTCAGTACTCACCACATTAGGGGTGGGCAGCGAGATTGCGCCAGTTCTGGCAGAAGGGGGGAAATTGGTGTTCAAAATAGTCGTCCTGATCGATCTTCATAATTACCCGAAAATCTAAAGATTTAAAGGGCAGTGATCTGTTTTGTGCTACTTTTGTTTCCACATACCACTTGCCACGCCGTGCCAGATGGTAGCGATGGTGCGCTATACACCCTTTTTCAATATGACCTGCTGGCCCTGTGCGCTTGACCGAAGCGGCTGGGTGACATTTGCTTATCTTTCAGGCTGATTTTTGCTTTGGTTTGATTCACATTAAAGCGACATTGATCTGTTGATGTGAGTTTGATGGGACCTGATTGACCCAAGATGAATTGATGATTTGAGAGTAAAGGAGATGTTATAATGCGTAAGATCGTTTCCGTGATAGTTGCTGCCCCACTCGCGCTGGCTCTGGCGGCTTGCGGGGAGACGACTCCAGCGGAGCAGGCGACGCCTGAGCCGGTGGCAGCCGATGTTCCGGTCAACCTGCCGACCATCCCTGTCAATTCGCTCACAACGATCGAATATGCCGGGACCTATAGCAAGGATATGGGGGATGGTACGACATCCCATATCACGCTGAATTCTCAGGATGACACCTATCAGTATGATGCAGGTGATGGGAAAGTCATCTCCGGCAAATATAAACGGATGGATGATGGTAGCCGTATTGAGCTTGCTGATTTTGGCGGAAAACCGGCCATCTTTGCAGTTGGCACCGGCGCTATCTATCGCATGGATAGCGCAGACACACCGCTGACCGATGTGAAGGAAGTGAATATGTATTCACGCGACCCTGATGCGGCGCAGGCATTAAAAGCTGACACTGCCGAAACCAAGGATAGCGCAGAGAAGTAATTGGTCCAAAGCCATGAAAGGCCCATGACCGGTGCGGGTATGGGCCTTTCTGATCGCATCAATCAATGCGTTTCATCGATGGCGCGCGGCTTTTCAGGAAGCGCACGGGGCTTTGCTCCGGTTAGCCATTTTTCAAACGCGATGAGTTCATTTTCACCAGTCACCTTATCCTGCCCCTTTTCAAACACAGTGAAGGAATCGCCCCCGCTGGCCAGAAAGCTGTTGGTTGTTATGCGGTAAGTGCTGGTGGGATTGATCGCAGAGCCATTGAGGGTCATGCTGGTGATCCGATCACCTTCCTTGCGGGACAGATCGTAAGTGAAGTGAAAACCTTGCGATGGAGATAGAACCTGCATCGGTCCTTCTGAGTCAAATTGCTGTTCAAGCAATTGTTTGACCTCTCTGCCGGTGAGTGTGAATGTTATCAATCCGTTGCTGAAGGGCTGCACCTTGTAGATATCGGCGAAAGTGACAGTGCCATCTGGCGCTGGAGCAAGTGTCGCCCGGATACCGAAGGGGTTCATAAAGGCAATTTGCGCCCCGGCACTGCGCGTCGCCGCGAGTTCAGAATCCGCTATCAAACGCCCAAGCGTGCCGCCACGGGCCGGGTTGTTCGGGTCTTTCTCAGCAATGCCTGCCAGCGTTCCCACCTTGCGTGCCGAAAACTGCTGGGCAGCTTTGGTGTATAGGCCGACATAATCAGCAACCACTTTATCAGGCGTGAAATGCGGAAAGCGGTTGTCTACTGTGTAGCTCTTGCTCCCCTCCTGAAACGCTTGAGACTGGACCACCACATTATGCGCATCGCGAGACAGTAGCTTGCCTGTCTTCGGATCGATCATCAGGCGAATGTCGGTCAGGATTGTGCCATATTTTCCTGCGCTGGTAACCAGCAGTGGCTGACTGGTCCCCGGTTGTGGCAATTGGCAGATATAGGCGCGGTGAGTGTGGCCGGAGATCATCACATCCACGCCCGGTTTCAGCTTGTTGATGATCGGCAGCAGGTCGCCCGCTGCGCCATCGCAACTATTGGGATCATTTTGTGGTGCGGGATCAAGCCCCTGGTGAATCAGCACGACCACCGCTTCGGCACCTTGTGCTTTCAATGATGCGGTGGCCTTATTGATCGTGTCAGCCTCATCTTTGAAGGTGAGGCCGGTCACTCCATCAGGTGAAACGAGCGCAGGAGTACCTTTGAGCGTCAGTCCAATGAGGCCAATCGTCACCTTCGAAGCGCCGGCGCCGAAACTGCGCAGAGCGGTTCCGGGGAATAGAGTCTGCCCATCCTGTTTTACAACATTGGCTGCTAGATAATGATAGGATGCGCCGAGGAAATTGGGTTCCACAGCGCAGGGTTGGCGGATGCTATTTTTCTCACAGCCACCATTTTGCAGGCGTTGCAACTCTTTTGCCCCACGATCAAATTCGTGATTGCCGACTGCGTTGAAATCAAGTCCGATGCGATTCATCACACCCACGCTTGGTTCATCAAGGAAAAGCGAAGATGAAAGCTGTGACGCGCTGGTGAGATCGCCTGCGGATACAGTCAGTGCGTTTTTATACTGGCTGCGCAACTCTTTGACTGCTTCAGCCAGCCATGCAGCGCCGCCAGCAGGCAGGTCACCGTGCTCGCCAGCATTCCCTTTGATTGAAATCGCCAGCTTGGGTGGTTCCAATGCGCCATGAAAATCATTGAGAGCGATAATGCCCACTTCCACCGGCACGTCAGCCGTGGTGGGGGCGGGGGCATTATTGTGTGTCTCGTCGATTGTGGCGCAGCCACATAAGAGCGCGAGCAACGGAAGGATCAGAGGGAGACGTCTCATCGAAAGGGGGCCTTATTTTTCAATATTGAGAATCTGGATAAGATTTTGCGCGATTTTCTAGGGCAAAGGGCTTCCCCATACGCGCTCCTCCCGATAGGGGACATCGCAAAGATGGGGAGGTCAGTTTTAAAGTTTGGACTTGAAGAGCGAATGAGCATGATTCTCACAACCAGCAAGCAGCGTTCACAGAACGAGGTTGGCAGCTTCCCCAATTACCGCGAAGGTCATATCACACCGGAAATCCGCTTCACCATCTATATGGTGCTCGCCGCAAGGCGTTGGCGCGGATTGCTGGACGAGCATTTGCGTCGCATAAACCAGAGTTCCGCACGAATGGAAGCCCTTGCTGCCATTATGAATGCGCCGGAACCCAAAGCACAGGTCAACATCGCTCGCCGTTTGCGGATTGAAGGCCCTACTCTTACCCGGATGCTCGACACGCTGGAAAAGGATGGGCTGGTTGAACGCCTGCCCGATCCGCGCGATCGCCGAACCAAACAGCTTCGCCTTACTGACAAGGGCGAGGCGGCGCTGGAAGAAATTCTGATCATTGCTGACGATCTTCGTGCACGGTTGCTGCACGGTTACTCGGAAGAAAAGATCGAGCTGTATAATGAGTTGTTTGAAGACATGCTTGATCGGCTCGATCATGGACTGCCCGCCGTCGAAAGGTGACAGAAAACTGTCACGCAAAAGTCCTATACTGCAATGGTGATCGATAGCGATCACGCGATTGTCTAAGGATTTTAACGGATGGGGCGTTTGTGTGAACGGGCTGTGCTGGGCGCAGTTCTGGCAATGATGCTGGCAGGGTGCGGCGCACGCGATGAAGGCGAGAGCGCTAATGATTTCGCTGCGCGGATCAAAGGCGAAAGCGCCGCATCGGCCAATGCTTCAAACCAAAAGAAGAATGCCGCGGTGGCCAATCTTCCGCAAGCTGCGGCTGACGGCAAGAAAGCGGTGAAATTTGCTGAGCAATATGTCCCTGCAGGTTCGGATGCGAAAAGCCAGAACGGGCTTACGATTCGTCCCGATGGCACATTCGCACTGGCAGAAAATGGGAAGAAAGTTAGCGGCAAATATCAGTGGTTGCCTGATGGCAAGCGCCTGCGCCTGATTGGTGTCGAAAGCCGTCCCATCGTGCTGGTTGCCAATGGTGCGCTGTATCGGATGACCAATGAAAATGTGCCACTGGATGATGTGACACCAGACCGGATGTATCAGCTTCCGGCAGTAGAAAAGCCGTAAGAACCATCCGGGCCAGACTGCATGAAAAGCTGGCCCGGATATTCTGATCGATCAAATATCGAGATTGGCGACGTTCAAGGCATTTTCGCGAATGAAGTCGCGGCGTGGTTCCACCACATCGCCCATCAAACGGGTAAAGATTTCATCCGTCACATCTGCGTCTTCGACCTTAACTTGCAGCAAGGCGCGGTTCTCAGGATCAAGCGTGGTTTCCCAAAGCTGCTCAGCGTTCATTTCGCCAAGACCCTTATAACGCTGAATCGACAGCCCCTTGCGTCCGGTAGAAAGCACTGCTTCCACCAATTGCGTAGGCCGGGTGATGGCATCATCATCGCTTGCGTGGATTTCCAGCTCTTCACCGTCTGCGGCGGTGGCTTCGGGTTCAGAATCGCTGCGGATGAGGCGTGACGGTGCAGCATAGGCATCAGCCTGAAGCTCGGCGACAGTATGGAGCTTGCGAGCTTCTGCACCGGTGAGGAACGTGGCTTCAATGCGGCGGACATCGCGCACGCCGCGCCACAGCCGGTCAATCCGGATAGCGCCGGTTTCTTCTTCGATTTCGGCAGTCCACTGTGCCTCCATGTCACCCGCTTTGAGGCGAGCGGCGGCAAGCGCGATCTTTTCTTCCAGCTCGGCACGGTCAAGACCCGGCTTGAAAGCACCGGCAATGGCCAGCGTTTCTACAATGGCAGGGTCATATTTGCGCGGAATGAAACTCATGATGTTCTTGAACCGTAGAGCCTGTTCAACCAGCTTGAATAGGTCCGCGCCAGCGCGCGTGCCTTCCTGCGTTTCCAGCATTCGGTTCTGTAAACCGCCTTCCACCAGATAGCGATCCAGTGCAGCCTGATCCTTCAGATAAACTTCGGACCGGCCCTTAGCGACCTTATACAGTGGTGGCTGGGCAATGAAGAGATGCCCTGCTTTCACGATTTCCGGCATCTGCCGATGGAAGAAGGTGAGCAACAATGTGCGGATATGTGCGCCATCGACGTCAGCATCGGTCATGATGACGATCTTGTGATAGCGCAGCTTATCGAGATTGAATTCATCGCGCAGGCCGGTGCCCATCGCTTGAATCAGCGTGCCCACTTCCTTGGAGCCGATGATCCGGTCGAACCGTGCGCGTTCCACGTTGAGGATTTTACCCTTCAGCGGCAGAATCGCCTGTGTCTTGCGGTCACGGCCCTGCTTGGCAGAACCGCCAGCGGAGTCCCCTTCGACCAGGAAGAGTTCGGACTTGGCCGGGTCACGTTCCTGACAATCCGCAAGTTTACCGGGGAGTGAGGCAATATCCATCGCACCTTTGCGGCGGGTGAGTTCGCGCGCGCGGCGGGCGGCTTCACGTGCAGCGGCAGCGTCGATCACCTTGAGAATGATGTTTTTCGCATCAGCCGGATTTTCTTCCAGCCATTCGCTCATCTTATCGCTCATCAGGCTTTCGAGCGGCTGGCGCACTTCGGAGGAAACCAGCTTATCCTTAGTCTGGCTGCCGAATTTGGGATCAGGCAGCTTGACTGACACGATCGCGGTCAAGCCTTCACGCATATCTTCCCCTGATAGCGTGACCTTTTCCTTCTTCATCATGCCCGAGCGATCGGCATAGCCATTCAGCGTGCGGGTCAAAGCCGCGCGGAATGCGGCCAGATGGGTGCCGCCTTCACGCTGCGGAATGTTGTTGGTGAAGCAAAGCACGTTTTCGTAATAGGAATCATTCCATTCCAGCGCCACTTCGATGCCAATCCCGTCTTTCTCTGCGGAAATCGCAATTGGCGCAGGGATCATCGCTTGCTTGTTACGGTCCAGATACTGGACGAAAGCGGCAATACCACCTTCATAGAACAAATCATGTTCAAGCACTTCTTCACCGCGCTTGTCACGCAGGAGGATGTGGACGCCTGAATTGAGAAAAGCGAGTTCGCGGTAGCGATGCTCCAGCTTGGCAAAATCAAATTCCAGCACATTCTTGAACGTGTCATGCGATGGCTGGAAGGTCACCTTGGTGCCGGTCTTGTCTGGTGGGCACTCGCCGGTCACGATCAAAGGGGCAACCGTATTGCCATGTTCAAAGCGCATCCAATGCACCTTGCCATCGCGCCAGATGGTCAGTTCCAGCCATTCAGACAGCGCGTTCACCACTGAAACGCCCACCCCATGGAGGCCGCCTGAAACCTTATAGGCATTATCGTCAGAGGTGTTTTCGAACTTCCCGCCCGCATGGAGCTGGGTCATGATAACTTCTGCTGCCGAGACACCTTCGCCAGCATGCATATCCACCGGAATACCGCGGCCATTGTCTTCTACAGAGACAGACCCATCGGGATTGATTTCGATCAGGACAAGGTCGCAATGCCCGGCAAGGGCTTCATCAATCGCGTTGTCCGAGACTTCGAAGACCATGTGGTGCAGGCCGGAGCCATCATCAGTATCCCCGATATACATGCCGGGGCGCTTGCGCACTGCGTCCAGCCCCTTGAGGACCTTAATCGAATCTGCGCCATATACATTGGCGTTTTTCTGCGTTTCGGGTGTTTCTGCCATAATGGTCATATAGGCTGCGTGCGCGCGCGAAGGAAGCACTGCTTGCCCTCATCCACAGGCTAATGCGTTATATTGGCAGAAAAACGCTTCTATTTGTGCCTTGTGCACAGCAGAACTAGCAAAAGCGCCCGTCGGGAGACGGTGCGCCTTTGCGTTTTTGAAGAATAGTGGGCTCTAGCTGCGTTCCACGGAATCTTGTGCGGCAGCCAGTGTGCGGCGCTGTTCAAGCTGGCGGAAAGCTTTGCTCACGCCGTCATTACGGCAGTCGGTGAAGGATTTTGCGGAGAAGAGAGGGCTTCCTGCGCCCTTGCGGCAGGCCGCTTCAGTTTGTGCCACGATACGCTGTTTGAGCGACGAAACATCTTGTGGATTGCTAAGGTCGAGGTCGGAATAGTCCACGCGCACCGTCACTTCATCTGCAAACGCCGGAGTGGCAACAGCAGTGAGGCAGGCAGCGGCGAAAAGCGGGAGGGTAAATTTTTTCATGAATGAGGTCCTTCCAAAGATTTTCAGCCGCCTTTCTTCGGTCATCCAGATTTTATTTTTTGTCGAAATGTATACTGAAGTCAAAGTTGCATCGGTACAAATGCGATTTACGCGCCGCCAATTGCAAGTTTTGCAACTTACAGAATCGATAAAATATAGAAGATTTTCAACGATTTTCGATCACTTGAATGATTGTCAGCCGATCTTGCAAGTGATTCTGCAGTCAGGAATTTGTATGGCGTGCAAACAAAAACCCGCCCTGAAACCAAGGCGGGTTTTGGCATCTTCAAGCTTACTGAAGCTTAGATTGGCCAGTTCATCATCAGTGGGCGGTGTGACGCGCCAGCAATGAACATCTTGACGAAACGCTTGGCAAAAATGAGCATGGTGTCCTCCATAAATATGTTGGGCACCTTCCCGGTCATCCGATCTATATTCTTATGATTTCTTGAGTGCGCATATGGCGAAGGCCATTGGCCAGCTCAAATGAGAAAACCAACATACGTGTTGCAGGTTTTGCAATCAGGTGAAGCTGTGGCGAATGAAGCGCCCGATCATACCGGTCGCAAAATGTGGCTGCCCCACGGATATGAAGGCAGCCACGAGAGTAAGGTGAAAGCTACTATCCTAATTATTGCCTGATGACGGTTCTGAAGCAATTGATAAAAATGCGGAGTAAGGAGCATATTCTGCTCGTTACTGCCCTTCTTATAGGGGCTGAACCAAGAAGCTGTCTGGACAGGCCACATAGACAAGGCTTAACGGGCCTGCATGGACGCTTCACATCTCCCCGATTCCATCCTTATCGTCGATTTCGGCAGCCAGGTGACTCAGCTTATTGCGCGCCGTGTGCGCGAAGCTGGTGTCTATTCCGAAATCGCACCCTTTACACAAGCGGAAGAAGCCTTCCACCGGATGAAGCCCAAGGGCATTATCATGTCCGGCTCTCCGGCTTCTGTCTGCGATGAGGGCAGTCCGCGCGCACCGCAGGTTCTGTTTGATAGCGGATTGCCTATTCTTGGCATCTGTTACGGCCAACAGGTGATGACGCAGCAATTGGGTGGCGAAGTACGCCCCGGCCATGAAACCGGCGATGGTGGCGAATTTGGCCGCGCATTCCTGACCGTCAGCGATGATTGCGTGTTGTTTGATGGGCTGTGGAATAAGGGTGAACGCCATCAGGTTTGGATGAGCCATGGTGACAAGGTCACCAAATTTGCTCCCGGTTTCCGCATTGTGGCCACATCTGATGGTGCGCCTTTCGCGCTGATCGCAGATGACGAACGCCGGTATTACGGCACACAGTTCCATCCGGAAGTGTTCCACACGCCCGATGGCGGCAAGTTACTCGCCAATTTCGTGCGCCATGTCTGCGGCCTTGCCGGCGATTGGACGATGGCCGAATTCCGCAAGACGAAGATTCAGGAAATTCGCGATCAGGTGGGTGATGGTAAAGTCATCTGCGGCTTGTCCGGCGGTGTAGACAGCGCAGTGGCTGCTGTGTTGATCCATGAAGCGATCGGTGAACAGCTCACCTGTGTTTTTGTGGATCACGGCCTGATGCGGATGAATGAAGCTGAGCAGGTCGTCACCCTGTTCCGCGATCACTACAATATTCCGCTGGTCCATGTGGATGCTGAAGAGCAGTTCATGGAAGGGCTTGCCGGGCAAACCGATCCGGAAAAGAAGCGCAAATTCATTGGTGGGGCGTTTATCGACCTGTTCGAGAAGGAAGCCAAAGCCATTGGCGGTGCGGATTTCCTCGCTCAAGGCACGCTCTATCCTGATGTGATCGAAAGCATCAGTTTCACTGGCGGCCCTTCAGTCACCATCAAGAGCCACCACAATGTTGGCGGCTTGCCTGAACGCATGAACATGAAGCTGGTTGAGCCTTTGCGCGAACTCTTCAAGGATGAAGTGCGCGAGTTGGGCCGCGAACTAGGCTTGCCGGAAGTTTTCGTTGGCCGTCACCCCTTCCCGGGACCTGGCCTTGCGATCCGCATTCCGGGTGAAGTGACCAAGGAGCGCTGCGACGTTCTGCGCAAAGCTGATGCGATCTATCTCGAAGAGATCCGCAATGCCGGGCTTTACGATGCCATCTGGCAGGCCTTTGCGGTGCTGCTTCCGGTGAAAACTGTGGGCGTGATGGGCGATGGCCGCACCTACGATAATGTTTGCGCTCTGCGTGCGGTGACTTCCACCGATGGCATGACCGCCGATATCTACCCATTCGACGCCAGCTTCCTGAGCGCGGTTTCGACCCGCATCATCAACGAAGTAAAGGGCATCAACCGCGTGGTCTATGACTACACGTCAAAGCCCCCTGGCACGATCGAGTGGGAGTAAACATCCGCTCTGCCCATTGCAGAATGAAGTAAAATGAAACCGCCCGAGGAATGACCCTCGGGCGGTTTTGCTATTAGGGCAGGCTGACTTAAGCGTAAAATCGCATGAGCCTGCATAGAGCGCTATTCGCTTTGCTCTGAATAATGAAAATAGTCGAAATCGGCACAAGCGCCTGCCCCTTCCATGTCCTGACAGGCCATTCCGATAAAGGCACCGGTGAAGTTGGGCAGGTAGGGCAGTGTGGCTTCATCGGACAGGATACTGGCGTCGAATGTGCCGGCAATGGGGTGCCACTCCTCTTTCCCTGCCATGCGGTAGGAAAAGTGCATATCCTCGTGATGGACATCGAGTGCCAGATGGACAGGGCCGCCCTCGATTGCCACCGGGGCTGTGCAGGTACTGGCTCTGTTTTCGTCTGGCAGTACGGAGAGAACTTGCAGGCATAAGGTGCCATCATCCTGCCGCGACAGGTAGAGATAGTGAAATTTGGTGCTGTTATAATAATGAATAAGACCCGCTGATTGCTGGAAGCTGGCGGGTGAAAAGTCGATTAGGGTTTCAGCTCTGAAGCACCATTCGCTTTGGCGACGCGCGACAAGCGACTGGTTGAACTGGCTTCCTGCGGTTTCTCGCCCGAAAAGCCGCAAATGCCCAGGCCGTGCAGTAAGGCTGAAGATATCGTCCGGATAGGGTGTGCGTAGCCATTGAAAAGCTTGGGGGAGGGTTGGCGCGTCAAAATCATCCCGTTCATCAAGGCCTGCCGGCGGTGTGGAAGCGCGATGATGGGTTTCTATTTCTGTGGTCGGAGCGGCCGAACCATCCAGGGTGCGAAGCCATCCATCCTCACCCCAGCGCATCGGCTGGATCGCAGTCTCGCGGCCCAGAATACAGCGGTCACTTTTGGGAAGCGGGCGTCCGCACAGATAGACCATCCATGTCTCACCTTCCGATGTCTCGACAAGATCACCATGGCCGGCACGTTTAAGCGAGGCGTCTGGGTGGTGGCTGGCAGAAAGGACGATGGTGTCAGGGTGCAGCTCATATGGTCCGAAGAGAGAGCGTGAGCGCGCCATCACCACGGCATGTTCACGCCCGGTGCCGCCTTCTGCGACGAGCAGGTGATACCATCCGTTCCGCTTGTAGAGGTGGGGGCCTTCGGTGAAACCAAGGTGGCTGCCTTCAAAGATCGTCCGCCGCTCGCCCAACAGGCTTCCGTCGCTGAGATCGATTTCCTGTGCCACGATACCCGCAAAGCGGCGGTGGTTGGGGCGGTGATCCCACAGCATGTTGAGCAGCCAACTGCGGCCATCATCGTCGTGAAACAGAGCCGGGTCAAAGCCGCTGCTGTTGAGGTGCACAGGGTCTGACCAGTCACCATCGATGCTGTCGCTCCACACCCAGTAATTGTGAAAATCCCGCAAGGAGGCTTCGGAAAAATCGCTCTGTGTTGTGCGGCCATAGCGTTTCACATCGGTGTATATCAGGTGAAAGCGGCCATTGGCATAGCTGATATCGGGTGCCCAAACGCCGCAGGAATCAGGGTTACCGCGCATATCCAGCTGGCTTGCGCGTGATAGCGGGCGCGCGGCCAATTGCCAGTTCGCCAAATCCCGAGAGTGGTGAATTTGCACCCCCGGATACCATTCGAAGGTTGAGGTGGCGATGTAATAGTCAGGCCCCACGCGCACAATCGATGGGTCGGGATTGAAGCCGCGCAGAATTGGGTTCGAAATCATAGAGCAGCAGGCTTTCGTACTAAGGTCCATAGAATCGCTGCACCGACAAGGTCGAGCAGGCCAAGAAGAATGAAGAAGGGCTGGTAGCCGACTGTATCGACCCACATTCCCAAGAGCAGGGTGAAGATGAGCACACCAAGATTGGCCGCAGTCCCGGCGACGCCCGTAGCGGTTGCCACTTCGTCCTGCGGGAATAAATCTGCGGCCATGGTAATGACGGTGACCGACAGCGTTTGATGGGCAAATCCGCCAAGGCACAACAGGGCAACAGCGGCAATCGCGCTCTGCACCGTGCCGACGAAGATCATGCAGGTCATCAATATGGCGCCCAGCGTAAAGGCCAGACGGCGTGCATCAATCAGATCAATTCCGCGCCGCTGGAGCCACGCCACCACAGCAGGACCGAACAAGCAGCCAAGATCTGCCGCAAGAAAGGGCAGCCAGGCGAAAATCGCGATCTGGTGGATATCGAAATGGCGTGCCTGCACGAGATATAGCGGCATCCACAGGGAGAGCATTCCCCAGACAGGGTCCGCCAGAAAGCGCGGCAATGCGATGCCCCACATGTCGCGGCGGCCTAGAATGGCTTTGAGATTGGGGCGTTTGCGTTTCTTCTGAAGGCGCTTTTCCTGACCGCTCTCAATCTTTTCGCGCTCAGCCTTGGTGATCGCGCGATGACGTTCGGGCGATTGATACCAGAGCAGCCAGATCATCACCCAAACAAGACCCAGACCACCGGCGACAAAGAACGCTGCACGCCAATTGTAATTGAGCACCGCCCAGGCCACCAAGGGCGGTGCGGCCACGGCACCAAGCGATGCACCGATTTGATACAGGCCGCCTGCTGTTCCTCGTTCGCGCGCAGGAAACCACCGGGACACCACTTTCATCCCGGCAGGCTGAGCACCGCCTTCAATGACGCCCAATGCCCCGCGCAAGCCCAGAAAGCCGAGCCAGCCCTGCACCAGGCCGTGGGCCATGGTGATGAGCGACCAGATGATGACAAAAAAGGCAAAACCATAGCGGAGCCCGGCAATGTCCAGCACATAGCCAGCGACTGGCTGGAACATGATGCCGATCTGGAATGCGCCGGTAATCCATGAATATTGCTCGGAACTGATGGCTTGCTCAGCCATGATTGTCGGAGCGGCCACACCCAATACGCTGCGGGTGAGGTAATTGATGATCATGGCGAGCGAAAACAGGCCGATGATCGTCCAACGGATCGACGGAAAGCGTTTCATCGGCGTATACCCCTCGGTAACGTTATCAAATATGTGCTGGCAGAGCTGGCATACCGGTGCCAGGCTGAATAGATGAGTGTCGATCTGCGTGGTTCATAACGGGTGTTGCAAAGCGTGACCCCTGCGGCAAGATGCGGCGAAGCAAGTGCGAAAGGGAACATTTGACCATCACTCCGTCCAAACCGCGCGGTGCAACCGTCATCGATGTGGCGAAACGGGCCGGCGTATCGCCGATGACCGTGTCGCGCGTTATTAATGGCAGCACCAGTGTACGCGATGAGACGCGCAAGGCCGTCAAAGACGCTATCCGTGAACTGAATTACACGCCCAATGTTGCTGCCCGCGCTCTGGTAACGTCGCAGGAAATTCGTCTTGGGGTGATCTATTCCAATCCCAGTGCAGCCTTCATGCATGACTTTCTTATTGGCGTGTATGAAGAAGCCTCTGTCCTGGGGGCGCAGCTCTTTTTGCTCGGCGGGCAGGATGGCAGGCCACCGCCGCCCGATGCGATTGATCGCCTGATCGCTTCCGGGATCGGCGGCGTGCTTATGGCACCGCCAATGGGGGAATCGCGGGCTGTGCGCGACCCGATCAGCCTGGCCAAATTGCCGATGGCGGTTGTCGGTGGTCCGGCGCGCGATGCGATATCGGTACGGATTGATGACCGGGCAGCGGCTTATGATATGACGCAGCACCTGATTGCTCTGGGCCACAGACGTATCGGTTTCATCATCGGCAACCCCAGCCAGTCGGCCAGTGAAGAACGGCTCGCCGGTTTCGATCAGGCTGTGCGCGAAGCCGGCGGGGTGGAAACCGTTCTGGTTCAGGGCGATTTCACCTACATGTCCGGGCTGGTTGCCGGAGAGCAATTGCTGGATATGGCCAAGCCACCAACCGCTATTTTCGCGAGTAGTGACGACATGGCTGCTGCGGTCGTTTCGGTCGCGCATCGCCGGCATATGTCCGTGCCAGATGATCTCACCGTGGTCGGCTTTGATGACACGAGTGCAGCCGTGACCTTGTGGCCACCATTGACCACCATTCGTCAGCCGGTCCGGGCGCTGGCGGCGGAGGCTCTTCGGTTGTTGATCCAAGAGGTCAAGTCTTCGCGGAAAGGTTCCAAAACCCGCCATCCCAAATGTGTTTTCGCCCATGAACTGATTGAACGGCAGTCCACTGCGCCCGTAACCGGCTGAGCAGGTTACGGAAAAGGGCCGGAGGGCGGCCGAAACCGCCTCCCGGCCAGTCGTCACTGCGCGGAGGAGGCACAGGTCAGAAATTGAACCGAACTCCGGCACGAAATACCCGGCCCAATACATCGTAGAGATTGGGGTTGACGAAATAGGGTGACGGCTCCGGATCGCGGTTGAAGACATTGTCGACCTTAAAATAGGCGGTCACGCCATCAGTGACATTGAGGCTTCCGCCGACATCCAGATAGAAAGCACCGGCCATGAAGTTGGTATTGATGGTTGGATGATTGACGGTAGATTCGGGGCAGCTTCCGGCATCACACTGGACATAATTGTTCCCCAGCACACCATCAGAGAACCAGCGTTCCTGCATATAGAGCGAGAACAGGTCGTTCGAGTAGCTCTGCACCGCAAGCCATTTCCAGTCCGGTGTGCTTCCCAGATTGACTCCGGCAGAGTCGTTCGGAATGGTCCCCGGAATCCCTGTGTCAGTGACGAATTTGCGGATATGTGTCGCCAGTGCACGCAAGGTGAGCGTGCCATCCAGCCCTAGCGGTTGCTGCCAACGATAGCTCGCTTCAATGTCAACGCCTTCCGTCTTGATCGACGCGAGGTTGAAGGCCTGGACGTTTACGTAATTCGGGCCATTCTGATTGTTGAGATTAAACGCACTACAGGCATCAGGCAGGACGCCGACATAGCAAAGGTTGACGATATCGGCTGCGCCAAGGCTGGAGATCATGTCGGTTAGCTTGATCTTATAATAATCCACCGACAGGCTCAGACCCGGCAACCAAGGAGCATTCGCCAATGCCACACCGAAAGTGGTGTTCCTCGCAATTTCCGGTGTCAGTTCGGTATTTCCGATCTGATTGGCGATCACGAGAACGTTAACATTATTGAACGGGTCAAAGAAGTTTGGCAGCGTCGTGGTTACCGGGGCGGCGAATAATTCTGACAGATTGGGCGCACGCACGTCGCGTGATGTCACGCCGCGTAGGCGTAGCCCTTCAATGGGAAGATCCCATGTTCCGCCTACTTTCCAGGCGGTGACTGTGCCTGAAGTGCTGTAATCTGTCAGGCGGCCAGCAGCATTGACATTGGCGCGGCCGATTGCGGAATTGTCAAACAGGGGAAGGTCGAGTTCAAGGAATGCTTCCTTGACGCTGTAGGCACCTTCACCGTTCTTATAGTTGCCTGCATACCAATTGTTACCACTGTCGAGCAGCAGCGGATCTTGAGGATAGTCCTGGTTGTAGGGCGTGCGTTCCGATACTCCGGCACCGTATGGGTCGGCGTAAACCGTATAGAATTCATGCCGGAATTCCGCACCGAAGGCGACG
Source organism: Altericroceibacterium indicum (assembly GCF_009828105.1). Taxonomy (GTDB): domain Bacteria; phylum Pseudomonadota; class Alphaproteobacteria; order Sphingomonadales; family Sphingomonadaceae; genus Altericroceibacterium; species Altericroceibacterium indicum. The sequence goes on along the minus strand of NZ_WTYQ01000003.1, from coordinate 246,099 downwards.
GATAGCGGGCCTGCCCACAGGTCCAGTGGGGAGCCGGAAAAGTTGAGGCTGGCGACATCCTGCGTCTGCCGAGTGCGCTGATAAGGCCCGTTGCTAGGCATGATATATTCAAGCGCAGCAGGTGAAGGTGTCTGCCCACCAAAGATATTGAGTGGTTGGCAGCCATTGGCCCGTGCCACCGGATCAGCGCAGACGATGGTTCCGTCCAGAGTAATCGCCTGAATGGCCTGATTAAACCGGCGGGAAAGCATGATGTTGCTGATGTCGACATCGGTGTAATTGGTGCCGTGTTCGTAATAGAAATCGTAATTCCAGTCAGAGCCGAAAACCGGCACTTCCCCTTTCAAGCCACCGACAAAGCGATATTGGCGGCGATCCGTATGGACTTGCGTATTGCCAAGAATGGCGTTGCTCGTTCCATAGGTGAAGCTGGTAATTCCCGCATCTGCGCATTCCTGCTGAATCGATGTGGGTAGATAGGCATTGCTGCATTGGATGGTGAGGTTCGGGCGGTTCATGCCGCCAACGGGCTGGTTGTGCGTCTTCACCTGCGCGATGTTGAAGGTCGCATAGATCTCATTATTCGGCGCGAAATCGAAGCCCAAACGGCCGTAAGTGTTGAGGCGCTTAACGCCGGACTGGAGCGACCGGCCGGCATCGACATTGCCTGAAAGATCACCGCCAATGCAAAAGCCGGGATAGCACCCGTTGACCGAACCTGCGGCATCGCCTGAAGGGGTGCCGTTTGACCCATATTCAAAAGCAAAAGGATTGCCTGCCTGGTCAAAGGCCGTACCCTGCAAGGGGCCTGCGGTAATCAGCCCATATTTGGTATAATTGTAAGGCTGGGCGTAATCGAGGTAGAGATATTGGGGGGACCCATCATTGAGGACATTGCGGTTGAACAATGTGGACTGACGGAACCAGTCACGTCCGCCTGCAAGGCCGATGCCGAAGTCGCCCCCACCCACGCCTTTTTCATCACCATATTCAGCGCTTAGCACTGCGTGCAGACGGCCATCGAGAAAGCTCTTACCAGCAGCAAGCTGGACCAGATATTGCTCGTCATCGCCATAGGTGGTGATGCCGCCCTGAACATTGCCCTTGATGCCTTCAAAATGCGTATCGGTGATGAAGTTGACCACCCCGCCGACTGCGTCTGAGCCATAAGAGGCGGATGCGCCGCCGTTCACCACGTCCACCTGCTTGATCAGCAATTGCGGGAACAGACTGATATCCGGCACGCCGGTGACATTGGCCCCGACCACACGTTGACCATCAAGCAATGTCAATGTGCGAATGGGACCAAGCCCGCGCAAAGAGAACGATGACAGGCCTTGTTGTCCGCTCGAAGTGCTGAAAGTGTTCACGGTTGAGCCGGTTGAACCCTGAAGCGATGGAAGCTGGGCGATCGTATTGAAAATATTGGGTTGCGCGTTCGCTTCAATCTCATCCACCCCGATCACTGTCGTGGGAGTGGGGGCGTTAAATCCGCTGGATACGATCCGTGAGCCGGTCACCACGATGTCTTGCGTTCCCTCACTGGCAGGCGCGGCAAAAGGTGCTTCTGACTGTTGATCAGCCTGTGATGTTGTTTGCGCCGATTGTGCCTGTGCATGAGAAGGACAAGCCATCATCGCAATCGCTGCAGTGAGTGAGCCTGTCACCATAAGCCGGGCGTGACGATTCACTGACCCTGCTGAAATCTTTACCCTCATTATCCCATCTCCCGATTATATTATATATTTTGGAAAATACATTATTAATCAATTCTTATTTATTATTTATATTCAATATAACATTATTTAATATAAGGATTAAATTCCTGAAATAAGTTTCAAAAAATTCAAATTTTCATTAAAAAATGATGAATTACATTATTCTGGGGTATTGAAAGAGACCGAACATCGGTTGCGGCCATAATGATAACGTTATCATGAGTATTACTCAGACTTATTCATGTCAATCCTATTGAATTTTTCAGTGAGGGGTCGTTGCTGTGGGCTATCCCGCTGATTGGATCAGGGTGGCTGCAATCTCACATATCCTTGGAGGTGGAACCGCAATGGATACCACTCATATTAGCAGCGAAAGGAATTGATTATGAAAGCTGCTATTTTTGAATCTTTCGGCCAACCAAGTGAGGTGCTGACCTGTGGAGAGGCTGACAAGCCTGAGCCAGGCAAGGGTGAGGTGCGGATTAAAACCGGTCTTGCATCGATTCATAATCATGACCTGATTCTTGTCGAAGGCAACTATGGCTACCGCCCGGAACTGCCTGCCATTGGCGGCAGCGAAGCCATGGGCGTCGTGGATGCGCTGGGCGAAGGTGTGAGCGGGTTTGAAATCGGTCAGCGGATTGCGACCAGCTTTACGCAAGGCACTTGGGCGGAATATTTCACTGTGAAGGCCGACTATGTCGTGCCGCTCCCCGATGCGATTAGCGATAAGACTGCTGCGCAAATGCTCTCCATGCCACTGAGTGCTCTATTTGCCATCGATGCGCTGGGTGCTGAGGAGGGAGACTGGATTCTGCAAAGCGCGGCAACCGGTGCCGTGGCCAAAGTTGTGTCTATGGTTGGCAAGGCGCGTGGAATCGGTGTCATCAATCTGGTGCGGCGCCAGTCGGCCATTGATGAACTGAACGAACTGGGCATCACCAATGCGGTTTCGACGGAAAAAGAGGATTGGGAAGACCGGGTTCATGAGATTCTTGATGGCAACAGAATCAAAGGTGTGATCGACGGTGTGGGCGGCAAGCTTGCAGGCCAGATGCTGCATCTGATTGACGATAAGGGTGTGTTTTTGAGCTTTGGTGCAATGTCGGGTGAACCGCTTGAACTTTCGCCCAACGATCTGATTCTCAAGCAATCTGTGGTGAAGGGTTTTTGGCTCGGAAAGATGTTGGAAACCATGCCGCCGCAGCGTCTGCATGGCTTCATCAAGGAGTTGGTAGAACTGTTGGCAGAGGGGACAGTGACGCTGCAAACTGGAGAGATATTCTCGCTCGATGAGGTTGCAGATGCGGCGACAGCAGCACGTGAAAAGGGCAAGGCGGGAAAGATTCTGCTCAAACCCTGAACCCTATGTTCTCAGACACCCTCGTCATGAGTGTGGCGAGAGTGCCTACCAGGCAAAACCTGCTTTTACGGCGCGCTTTTCTGCGGCACTGCTTTTACGGCCGAGAACTTTGTTGCGATGCGGGAAACGGCTAAAGCGGGCAATCATCTTGAAATGTGCAAGGGCATAGGGGCGACCAAAATTCTGCCCGAGCCGGGTGAAATATTCCTTGCTCCACAATTGGTCGGAGATAAATTCGCTATGCATGAGCGGCATGGCCAGAAACTGGCTCTGGCGGCGGGTTAGATCTTTATCATAGCCGCTCGATAGGGCGCTGCGCGTAATCGTTCGGGCCAATGGGTCAAACGCAAAGGCGCGGGGACTACCGCGATAGATATTGCGCGGGATTTGGTCGAACAACAGCACGGCTGCAAGAGCGGTCTGCGGATCACCCAGAAATTCAGATGCCGGGCGGTTCCAGAGCATCAACAGATCGCTCTCGAACCGCTCACGCAATGTGTCGTCCACATCAGATCCGGGCATGAACCAGTCTGATGGTTTAAGGCTGTGAAACCAGAAATGAAGCAGTTCGGCCGCCCAGCGGCGTTGTGATGCGGCCATGGAGCTTATTCCTTATTTCGAGTCAGTCTTGGTATAGGGTACAAAATCGCTCAGAAAGACGAAACCGGTTGGGAAACCACTGCTACGGTCAACCGTGCGGATGACGTCTTGGCGGCACAATTGGCTACCGAAACGCTTGAACACGAAAATATCGCGATCGTCGAGATCTTCAGGGCGATCAGGGCGGGCGACATAAATCGTTTTGCCCGTATCATAGACAACAGCGGTCTGATTGATGATCTGAAGACGACTATCGATCGGCGTTGAAATGCAGGTCACGGGCTTACCCGCCGTCCGGCCTTCGAGCATTTTGGCAAGTTGTTGCTGGCCCTTCTCAGCGCGCGTTTCTGCATGAGCTATAGTACCGGAAAGCGCCATTGAGACACCAGTGAGAGCAAGAATCAACTTCTTCATGGGTGAACCTCCTAAGAAAGCCAACATATTAACTATTGTCTGTTAATACGTGCTGACTGAAAGACGAAACGTTCAACCGGTTCCACCTACAGTCAGACCCCCAATTAATAATGTCGGCTGACCAACACCTGCCGGAACGCTTTGCCCGCCTTTACCGCATGTGCCCACACCTTCATCCAGCGCCAGATCATTGCCGATGCCTTTTACGCGGGTGAGAACTGATGGTCCGTCACCAATCAGCGTTGCGCCTTTGATCGGGGCACTAAGCTTTCCGTTTTCTACTCTATAGGCTTCGGTGCAGGAGAAGGTGAATTTGCCGGAGACAATGTCCACCTGCCCGCCGCCAAAGCTCTTGGCAAAGATGCCATCTTTCATCCCTGCGAGCAATTCTGCCGGGTCATCCTGGCCGGGCCGCATGAAAGTGTTGGTCATCCTTGGCATAGGCGCATGAGCATAGGATTGGCGGCGGCCATTGCCGGTAGCCTCCACGCCCATCAACCGTGCATTGAGACGGTCCTGCATATAGCCTTTGAGAATACCATCTTCGATCAGCACGGTTTCGCCAGTCGGGGTGCCCTCGTCATCGATGGAGAGAGAGCCGCGGCGATCATGGATCGAGCCATCATCCACCACCGTCACACCCGATGCGGCGACTTGTTCGCCCACACGGCCGGAAAAAGCGCTGGTGCCCTTGCGGTTGAAATCGCCTTCCAGCCCGTGCCCGATGGCTTCATGCAGCAAGATGCCCGGCCAGCCTGGGCCGAGCAGCACAGTCATTTCACCGGCTGGTGCAGCGACACTTTCAAGGTTGATCGTGGCTTGAGCCAAGGCTTCATCAATTGCCCGGTTCCAGCTCGCTTCGTGGAACAAGCTGTCATAAAGATAACGGCCACCCATGCCGAAACTACCGCTTTCGCGCCGGCCGTTGCTTTCAGCCACAATGCTGACATTGAGCCGGACAAGCGGGCGAATGTCCATGCCGATGAAGCCATCGGGGCGGACGATTTCAATCACGCTCCAACTGCCGACCAGCGATGCGCTAACCTGCGCCACACGCGGATCACGCGAACGGGCGGCGGTGTCGATCTTTTCCAGCAGCGCGACTTTTTCGGCAAAGGGCACAAGATCGAGCGGCGACTGATCGGTATAGAGGTGACGGTTGGTCGCGCGCGGAGGAAGTGGGCGATCACCGTTGGCCGGATCAAGCAGCTTCAACGTCTCGCCTGCTCTGGCAATGGCTGCGGCGCTGATATCGCTGGCATGGGCGAAGCCTGTGGTTTCGCCCGAGACACCGCGCAGGCCAAAACCAGCATCGCGGGAATAATCGCAGGTTTTCAGCCGACCATCGTCAAAAACAAAAGTCTCACTGGCGGAAAACTGGAGATACAATTCCCCGTCATCGCAAGAACTGAGAGTTTGCGAAGCAAGCCGCTGGGCCTCTTCGGGCGACAGCTTATCATCTGCATAGAGGAAAGCGCGCGGGTCTGCATGATTCATCCCTATGATATAGGGTGAAGATCAGCAGCCTGAAAGGCTGGCGTTCAACCAGCCTTTGATCGCTCAGGCGACGCTGGCGTCACCGGGTTCAGGAAGGTCACCGGCGGAAAGTTCATGGATGCCATGTTCTGCCGGGCTGCCTTTCAGCACGAAGCGGCGATCGCAATAGCCGCATTCGACATAGCCCTTCTCGTCGATTTCCAGGAAAACGCGCGGGTGGCCCAAAGCAGAAGCCTTGTATCCTGCGCCGGGGCGGATCGAGCCGGAACCATCGCAAGAGACGCGGCGGGTTTCGACCATGGTTGTTTCGGGCACGTCTGTCATGGCACTGCGCTTACCCCCAAGCGATGATTCCTGCAATATGTGCAGTCAATCGGCGACGTGCGAATTACCCTTGCGCTGTTGTAGGCCACACAGGCGCTTGGCGAACGCACCTTTGCGGCCTAGAGACGCTGCTATGACCGAAGCAGCAATTTCTATCCGCAATCTTGTCAAGGAATATGCCGGACAGGGCAATTCTCCGCCCAAACTGGCCCTGAAAGGCGTCAGCTTTGATGTGCCAGAAGGCGGTATCTTTGGTCTGTTGGGGCCAAATGGCGCGGGCAAATCCACGCTTATCAATACGCTGGCTGGGCTGGTAATGAAGACTTCGGGCGAAGTGTCCATCTGGGGTCATGACATTGATCGCAACCCGCGCAATGCCAAGGCCAGTATCGGCATCGTCCCGCAGGAAATCGTTTTCGATCCCTTTTTTACGCCATTTGAAGTGCTGGAAAATCAGGGTGGCATGTATGGCGTGGCCAAAGCGCTCCGCCGGTCTGAAGAGTTGCTGCGCGCGGTGCACCTTGAAGATAAACGCAATGCCTATGCGCGCTCGCTTTCTGGCGGGATGAAGCGCCGCCTGCTGATCGCTAAAGCCATGGTCCATTCACCGCCGATTCTGGTGCTCGATGAACCGACTGCCGGGGTGGATGTGGAATTGCGCCGTCAACTCTGGGAATTGGTCGGCGAATTGAACGCGGAAGGCGTGACAGTGGTGCTCACCACCCATTATCTCGAAGAAGCCGAAGCTCTGTGTGAACGGATTGCGATTATCAATCATGGTGAATTGGTCACCAATAAACCGACTCGGGAGTTGGTTGGCATGGTTCGCGAGAAGATCATTGTTCTGAGCGTGGATAAGGATATCGAGGCATTACCACAAAATCCTGCCTTTATCCGCTGCGAGACGCCCGCCGAGCGGATGCTGGAAATCGCTTATGATAAGGATGAGATGACCGCCGGACAGGTCATGGCTGCTGTTCAGGCTGAAGGCTTCCAGATCAAGGATGTTTCCACCCGTGAAGCAGATCTGGAGGATGTTTTTGTGAAGCTGACTGCGGAGCCCGCAGGCCAGTCATGACAGGCCTGCCGGTTAGTACGAAGAGACGGAATACAGTGCTTCCGCGGCTTTGCCTGCCTTACGCGCGTTCAGGATCATAACGCCAACGCCTTGTTGGGGCACGGCGGATCGGTTTGCGGCAATGGCTGCAGCGGCTGACAAAGGAATCGCCATCCCACCGCGCAGCGTGGGCATTGGGGTAGTGCCTCCCAATCAGGCAGAGCGGAATCCTATGCCTGAAATGGGCTTTCGTCGCATCTGCAACAACCCAATCATGCATGGTATTACGTAATAGAGCTTTGCCACAATGCCGACAATTTCCTTCAATTCTCGGCCCGTGTTTGGCAATACTTTCCCGCGACGGAACATGCACGCCGATGGCGCACATAATGCGTGAAATAATATTTAACATTTTATCTGTAACATGCATACGAAATGAATAGAGATTATCTATTCCATGGGGGGGTGTGTGGGTAATATGCAGCCACATTCTATTCGTCAAATAATATGCGCAGCTTGAAGATTTTGAAGCGGTCGTTTTATTATGCTTGCCCGTTTTTTTCTGAATCAATGGCATTGTCTTTGCGCCAGAGTTTGTGTCTTTCCCGGCGGATCGGAGTAGAGCACACGTGGCAATGGCTGATATAGGTGGTGCCCGTCCATATGACTGAGCGTTTTTTCGGGAAGTGCCGGTTCAGCAAGCACCGCAAGCTTTGAAAGCGCGGTGGGGTAGGTTGATCGCGGCTATCGGTCAGCCAATTTCCTGAGGTTCCGCGATGGATTGGCTCCTGACAATATTTGCACTGGGCATGTTGGTGAAGCCCAATGCGGGTTTTTGTGCCGGGTGCCGGCTTATGATTACCCAGAGTACATGCTAGGCCTTCGAGAGGTTTATGTATCATCGTCAGCAGTCACTCCTTCAAGACGTCATGCAAAAGCAGGCTGCGAAGTGGAACGCGCCCGAGTTACATTTATTTCAGTAGTGTGCGACTCGCGCAGACAATGCTGCGCCGCAGCAAATTTGCTTCATGATTCGCGTAAAAGCAAGGAAAAGTGGGCCATGTCACACCGTGCTTGCGGCGCAGCGTAAGGCGCGGCATGACGGATGGATGAACACGAACGGTCACGCAGCCTCCGCACCTTCACCCTATGACGTTATTATCATTGGTTCGGGGGCGGCCGGGCTAACCGCGGCGCTGGCACTAGGGGAAAATCTCAAGGTTCTGGTGCTTGCGAAAGGCAAGCTCACCAGTGGTTCCACTGCTTGGGCACAGGGCGGCATTGCAGCGGTGCTCGACACGGGTGACACATTTGACAATCATATTGCCGACACAATGGATGCTGGCGCGGGCCTCAACCGGCGCGAAACGGTTGAATATGTCATTGAACGTGCGCCTCATGCGATTGAGCGGCTGGTGGAATTGGGCGTGCCGTTCAACACAGAAGGCACGGACCTGCATCTCACCCGCGAAGGGGGCCACTCGCATCGCCGGATTGTCCACGTAAACGATGCCACCGGCTGGGCCGTTCAGACCGCATTGCTCAAGGCTGCGAAGGAAAATCCAAATATCACCCTGTTGCCCGATCATACATGCATTGATCTGATTACTGGCCAGCATGAAACACGCTATTCCGGTTCCGGCAGGGTGTGGGGTGTCTATGCACTGGATGAGGCGAGCGGTAAGGTACAAGCCTATACCGGTCGGGCCACCATAATGGCATCAGGCGGGGCGGGGCGTGTCTATCGCTTTTCCACCGCGCCGCGCGGGGCCACGGGCGATGGCATCGCCATGGCATGGCGGGCCGGCGCGCGCGTTTCCAATATGGAAATGATGCAGTTTCACCCGACCTGCCTTTATAATCTGGAAGTGAAAAACTTCCTCATCACCGAAGCGGTGCGCGGTGAAGGTGGGCATTTGAAGATCCCCGAAACGGGGGAACGCTTCATGCCCTATTTTGATGAGCGGGCGGAACTGGCTCCGCGTGACATTGTCGCCCGCGCCATTGACCATGAAATCAAGCGCCTCGGCCTCGATTACGTTCATCTCGACATCAGCCATCAGCCGCCGGAATTTGTGAAAGAGCATTTCCCCACCATTCATGAAAAGCTGCTCGGCCTTGGAATCGATATGACCAAGGAGCCGATCCCGGTGGTGCCTGCCCAGCATTACACTTGCGGTGGTGTACTGGTGGACCTTGACGCGCGAACCGACCTGCCGGGCCTGTGGGCGGCAGGGGAGTGCACCGAAAGCGGCCTGCATGGTGCCAATCGGCTGGCGTCCAATTCTTTGCTCGAATGTTTCGTTTTCGGGGAAGCTGCGGCCAAGGATATTCTCGATTGCTGGGATAGGCTCGATGAACCGCCTTCGATTCGCGAATGGGATGAAAGCCGTGTCACCGATTCCGATGAAGAAGTGGTCATCAAGCAAAACTGGACTGAAATCCGCCGCTTTATGTGGAACTATGTCGGTATTGTCCGCAGCACCAAGCGGCTGGAACGCGCGGCCCATCGTATCAAATTGCTGACAGATGAGATTGAGGATTATTACGGCCATTTCCGGGTGACGACCGATCTCATCGAATTGCGCAATTTGCTGCAATGTGCTGATCTGATCGTGCGCAGCGCCTTGAAGCGGCATGAGAGCCGGGGGCTGCATTTCACGCTGGATTACCCGGAAACTTCAACCGCGCCGAGAGACACAGTGCTCGTCCCCTGAGGGGCAGGCGTGATGCGCGCTGCGCTTGCGCCAGTTCCACAGGTGCCCGGCGACCAGAAACAGGCTGCCGACCACGGTCAGCATGGTTTCGCCAGCGTGTGAGACGCCCGGTAGCAGTGCTGCGCCAATGCATAGCACGCCAACCATGCCGGTGAGCCCCGGTGCCACCACGCGGTGATGGCGATACCCAAGCCAGAAAGCGCAGAAGGCAGCAGGGGCAACCAACGCAAAAGCTGCCATGTGGAAACCTTTGGAAGCGGCGAAGGCGCCCAGAATTCCCGGCAGAATCAGCAATAGTAACGGCAAAGCTAAGCAATGGATCAGGCACAGGAAGGACGCCGTCAGCGCGGTGCCTTCCACTAGATCGGTAGCTCGGTTCCCTTTGGGCATCGCGAAATCCTGCTGCATGATGGTTCTTGGCTTAGCTTGTGTGATGATACAATGTATCATATAGAACATGTGTCCTGTGAAAGAAGGTGCCATGTCAAAAAATATTGCTGCGCAGCTTATCTGTGCGCCTGATCGTTCGGTGCAATTGTTGGAGCGCAAGCGCTCGCAGCCCTGTCTGGCAGGATTAAAGGTTGGCGCACCGCCATCCTTTTCCACGATTAGCGATAGCAACCTGGGCCTGTGCCTCTGGTCGCGCGAGATTGGCGTTGGACTGCAGGAGGAGCTGGCAGAATTACAGCTCGATCACGTAGATGACGTCCGCCTCACTACCTCAACAGATCTTCTAGAGGCTGATCTTGCGGTCGCGCTGGATGAAGCTGGCTATCCACCATGCCCGCGGCTTTTGGCAGATATTCAGAGGCTGGGCCAAGCCCAGGCAGAACTGGCCCAAAGTTCTGGAGTAGAAATTCGGCTGGAAGTGGTGGAAAGTAACTCCTGCTATAAATTCCACGCCGATTATGTGACCTGCCGTTTGTTGACCACCTATGTCGGGCAGGGCACGCAATGGATCGAAGCGCGCCACCGTGAGGAGCCAGAGCCGCCTATCCAGCAACTGAGCTTTGGAGAAGTCGGCTTTTTCAAAGGGCGCTTGTGGCAGGATAGCCCGACCATTCTCCATCGTTCCCCGCCGATCAGTGGGACCGGTGAGCAGCGCCTGCTATTGGTGATCGATCCGGTGGAGAAGGTTTGAATGCCGCATGGTCGTGGGCGCGAATATCGCCTATTACCGCCACCCTATGAATGACCTCTTTGCAGATCGCGTGCTGCGTGACCGCGCTTTGACGCGCCAAGATGTGGAAGCTCTGTTCAAGGCTGGCGCGCAGCAGCTTTTCGGTTGCGATCTGGAAGAGGTCGACCTGTCTGGCCTCGATCTCACGCATTGGACGTTTGAGCGTTGCAATCTGCGCCATGCTGACATCAGCCATGCGCGGCTGGAAGGTACTGTCTGGAAATCCTGCCGGGGGCCTTTTGCCAATTTTACCGGCAGTGATCTGGGTGAAGCGCAATTCACCTCGTGTGATTTCAACAATGCCACGTTCAAAACCGCATCGCTTGGCTCGGCCAGCTTCGTGCAATGTAAACTGACCGGAGCCGATCTGACACACATCAAGGCGATGGAGCTGAAATTGGAAGAAACGCTGCTCATCAACGCCAAATTACCTGGCCATTCTTTCCGTAAGGCCACGCTGACCAAGATCGATTTCTCCCAAAGCGACCTCCGAAAATGCGATTTCCGCCTTACGACCTTTAACGAATGCAGCTTGCGCGATGCCAATATGGATGGCGCGCGCTTTGATGGGGCAGATTTGCGCGGCGCAGACCTCGGCGGCCTGCGGCTGGCCGACGCAAACCTGTTTCGCGGAGCAACCATTTCTCGCGAACAGGCCGGACAATTGCTCAGCGAATTGGGTCTCAACGTCCGCTAAATGGGCTGCTTTTTGGATGTGGCTCTTTAGCCAATCCCCAACGCCCGTCCGATCAGAATCAGCGCCATGGCTCCCACAATGGATGCCAGGCAGCCCGCCCGGTTGATGTTGCGATTGCCGCTTGAGGCGAAGAGGCCTGCAAATAGCGAACCGCCAATGCCGAGCGCGATGGTGGGTATCCATCCCATATCGACAGGGCCAGGGTAGAAATAGCGGGCGAGGCCGCCGATGATTAATCCGCCCAGAATGGCGCTTAGAATATTCATCATCGTATACCGTGTCCTTGTGGGTGGGCTGGTTTTCAAAGCTAACGCGCCAAACTGCCTTACGCACCCGAAAAACACCTGTCGCTTACCGCTTGGAAAGAGCGGTAGGTCGATTGTTGAGAAAAACTCGCAAATACCATTTGACTAAATGAGAATGCGTCGCAATAACCGCTTTCACACGAAGTGAGGGCAATTATGAAATTCACAGCTTCGCTCAGCCGGCCCTTAATGGCCATGATAGATCTTGCCGACCCCTCTATCATGGGTTGCAGGGTGTCCGGTGAGCGGGGGATCCGCCAGTGAGGGAAACCGATGTCAGCCCCCCAGTCCTGTTCCAGCGTCCGTTTTTTTCCCATTGCGGGCGAGGTTGTTCGGGGCGACACGGTTGCGGCGGATTAGGTGGGTTGGGCCTGGCCATGTCGCTTGCCAGGTCCAACCCACCAATGTTTCGAAATTCAGCAGAGCTTCCTTCCCCGATATGGTTGGGGGATTCCATGATCGTTACACTGCAAAATGTGCTGCCTCCCGCTATGGCTACGAAATTGGCGGATTTGGTAGCGGGTGCGGCCTATGAACATCACGCAAGAGGCTGTGATACTGCGGCCTGCACCCATGCAACACAGGCTGCACAAGCAGAAATCACAGCGGCACTGATGGACCATTCGGGCTTCCTGTCATCAGTATTGCCCCATTCCCTGGTGCCGCCGATATTCGATTTTTCGTCCGACAGTGAAGCGCTCACTCGCCAGATGAGCAAGGTGCCGCAATGCCATCCGGAAACCGGTGCCCCGTTCCGCCCTGATCTCGCCGCTATGGTAGCATTGTCAGACCCTGCGGATTACGAAGGGGGCGAATTGCGCCTGTCCGGCCGATTTGCGCGGGCAGGCTATCGTTTGTCAGCGGGCGACATGATGGTGTTCGAACCGGGAAGTTTCCGCAGTATCGCCCCGGTCAAGGAGGGGCGCTTGAAGCTGTGCTTCTTCTGGATGCAATCACTGGTGGGCGACAGTTCAGCGCGTAACACGCTGTATGAGCTGGATCGCACGGTTCAGGCACTGAGTGAAACGCTCGGCGGGAAAAATGAACAGGTTTCTCGACTGACCGGAATCTATCATCAATTGATGCGGCGTTGGGCCGAAGCGTGATTCTCTCAAGATAATCTCTGACGGGGGCAAAAGCTACCAATTGCGCCGGATTGCCGGCGAATTTTCTTAGCTTTCTTAATGTGTCCACGCTCAGGGCAGGCTGATAGATTTCACGAAAATTTCCGAAAGATTCTCTGTCGTGAAATCACCTGTGGAAATCACAAATATTTTTCCAGGTCGTTTTCAGGCTTGCAACACAGGTAACGCCATGCGTCGCGCCGTGTTGGTATGACAACACACCCGCATCGCAGTGCGTTATGTGGCATTATCTAACTTGCATATCTGCTAGCACTGGACCACTATCTATAGTAGCAATGCGGTGCAAAGCACCACAACACTGAGTTTTTTGTCGTCCCTTTTTTGAACAAGACGGCTATCAAATTTGGATTTTGCCGATGCTGTTAAGCGAAAATCAGCCGGGGTAGAACGAGATAGAGGCTTCTCTTTTGCGTCTCGTCCCAACTGGTATGTGCGCAACGTCATCATGGCAATTGAGAATGATTGAGGCCCTGTCTTGCAGAGCCCAAAAAGGGGCGTGAGCATGAATTACAATAGTGGAGACAAGACGGCGATGACTTTCGACGATCTGGATAGCGCAACGTCCGATAGAGATATGACCGGCCCCTCTTCGGAGAACAGCCCGGCTGCGCCCAGTCTGTCCGACGATTCCGCGGCTGAAGAAACCGCGGCCGTAAAGACCGATTCCAAAAGCATCAATCCGCGCCGCTTCAATGTGCAGGTTGACCGTTCACGCGATGCTTTGCTGACCGATTTCGGCAAGGAAACGCTGATCGATCGCTATTTGCTTCCTGGTGAAGAATTTCAGGATCTGTTTGCGCGTGTTGCCGATGCTTATGCCGATGATGCAGAACATGCACAGCGCATCTATGACTATATCTCCAGGCTTTGGTTCATGCCGGCCACCCCGGTCCTGTCCAATGGCGGTACTGGCCGTGGCCTGCCGATCAGTTGCTATCTGAACTCGGTGGAAGACAGCCTTGAAGGCATCGTCAACACCTGGAATGAAAACGTGTGGCTTGCCTCGCGCGGCGGCGGTATTGGCACCTATTGGGGCAATGTGCGCGGGATCGGTGAACCGGTCGGCCTCAACGGCAAGACCAGCGGTATCATTCCGTTCGTGCGCGTGATGGACAGTCTGACACTGGCAATCAGCCAAGGTTCGCTCCGTCGTGGCTCGGCCGCCTGCTATATCGACGTGTCGCACCCGGAAATCGAAGAATTCCTCGAAATCCGTAAGACCAGCGGCGATTTCAACCGCAAGGCGCTGAACCTGCACCATGGCGTGCTGGTTTCTGATGAATTCATGGAAGCTGTTCGTTCAGGCGCTGATTTTGAATTGAAGAGCCCGCGTGATGGGTCAGTGCGCGGCAAGGTTCATGCCCGTTCACTGTTCCAGAAGCTGCTGGAAGTGCGCCTTGCTACGGGTGAGCCTTATATCGTGTTCTCCGATACGGTGAACCGCGCCATGCCCAAGCATCACCGCGATCTGGGGCTCAAGGTTTCAACTTCGAACCTGTGTTCCGAAATCACTCTGCCCACCGGCTTTGACCATTTGGGCAAGGACCGGACAGCGGTCTGCTGCCTCTCCTCGCTCAATCTGGAGCGGTGGGATGAATGGCATGAAGACAAGCTGGTCATCGAAGACATCATGCGCTTCCTTGATAATGTGCTGCAGGATTTCATTGATCGTGCGCCGGATGAAATGGCTCGCGCCAAATATTCGGCCTCGCGTGAACGGTCTGTCGGCATGGGGGTGATGGGGTTCCATTCCTTCCTGCAAAAGAAGCGCATCGGGTTTGAAACCGCCATGGCCAAGGCGTGGAACCTCAAGATGTTCAAGCACATCAACGCCAAGGCCAATGAAGCCTCGATGATGCTGGCCAAGGAACGCGGACCTTGCCCGGACGCCGAAGATATGGGCGTGATGGAGCGGTTTTCCTGCAAGATGGCGATTGCGCCGACCGCGTCGATCAGCATTATCTGCGGCGGTACCAGCGCTTGCATTGAACCGATCCCGGCCAATATCTACACGCATAAGACGCTGTCCGGCAGCTTCATCGTGAAGAACCCTTATCTTGAGAAAATTCTCAAGGAAAAGAGCAAGGATTCCACCAATGTGTGGAACTCTATCCTCGAAAAGGACGGTTCAGTTCAGCATCTCGATTTCCTCAGCCCAGAGGAAAAGCTGGTGTTCAAGACCAGCTTTGAAATCGATCAGCGCTGGTTGCTGGAATTTGCTGGCGATCGCACGCCCTATATCGATCAGGCGCAGAGCCTGAACCTCTTCATCCCGGCAGATGTGGATAAATGGGATCTGGCGATGCTGCACTTCCAAGCGTGGGAAAGGGGCATCAAGTCGCTCTATTACCTGCGTTCGAAGAGTTTGCAGCGTGCAGGCTTTGCCGGTGGCGTAGAAGCGGACAACACGCCCGATGCGGCCAGGTTCGAATTGACCGCAGGGTCAGGCGAGCAGACCGATTATGACGAATGCCTTGCTTGCCAATAAGCGCAGGTTGATCGGCAGATGACACAAAGGCCCGGGCGGGAAACCGCTCGGGCCTTTGTGTATATGGCGCCAAGTTTCAGAAATTACTGAGGAATTTTTCTGCGCTTGGGGGCAGCCTGAAACTATCATTATATTGGTGCGTTGAAAAAACTAATCACACAATTTGCGACGAACATTTCTCAAATGCACGGGGGCTGCACTCATGACTCGAGAGGGTTTTCTTCCATTATCACGCCGCTCTATGCTCGCCAGTGGCGTGGCATCTGCAGCGCTAACGGCGGTTCCGTCTGCCGCAGCAAGAACGCAGAGCGCATCTGTCCAAAGGCCTTCCATGCATACACTCAACCTCACGGTGAATGGTGAAAACCATGAACTGAATCTCGATACACGCACGACGCTGCTCGACACATTGCGAGAGCATTTGCAACTCACCGGTACCAAAAAGGGCTGCGATCATGGCCAGTGCGGTGCTTGCACAGTGATCGTCAATGGAGAACGGATCAATTCCTGCCTCACCTTTGCTGTGATGCATGATGGTGATGAAGTGACCACCATTGAAGGCCTTGGTATGCCGGATAATCTGCATCCGATGCAGGAAGCTTTCGTGAAGCATGATGGCTATCAATGCGGCTATTGCACACCGGGCCAGATATGTTCTGCCGTGGCGGTGCTCGATGAAATCACCAAGGGCCTCCCCAGCCATGTGACTGAAGATATCACCCAGGCAGCTGCCCCCACCAATATGGAAATGCGCGAAAGGATGAGCGGGAATATCTGCCGCTGCGGGGCCTATTCCAACATCGCAGAAGCCATGTCCGAAGTGGTCGGAGGCGCAGCATGAAGAGCTTCACCTATGAACGGGCGACCAGCCCCGAAGCTGCCGCCAAAGCGGCCATTGCCACCAAAGGCGCTAAATTCATCGCCGGTGGCACCAATCTCATCGATCTGATGAAGCTGGAAATTGAAACCCCCACCCATCTGATTGACGTGAACGGCCTCGGCCTCGATGAAATCACCGAAACCGAAGATGGGGGCTTACGCATCGGCGCGATGGTCAGCAATACGGATTTGTCGAGCGATCAGCGTATCCGCCGTGATTATGGCGTGCTGACCCGCGCGATTGTGGCGGGCGCATCCGGCCAGTTGCGGAACAAGGCTTCTACCGGCGGCAATCTCCTCCAGCGGACGCGCTGCCCGTATTTTTACGACACCAACATGGCCTGCAATAAGCGCAAGCCGGGCGATGGCTGCTCCGCCAAGGAAGGCTATAGTCGCCAGCTTGGGATTATGGGCGTAAGCGATGCCTGTATCGCCACTTATCCCGGCGATATGGCCGTGGCTTTGCGGGTGCTTGATGCACAGGTGGAGACGGTGAAAGCCGATGGCACCAAGCGGATGATCCCAATGGAAGATTTCCATCGCCTGCCGGGTGATCGCCCCGATCTCGACAATGTGCTGGAAACAGGGGAGCTGATTACTGCTGTCACTCTGCCCAAACCTGTCGGTGGCCAGCATATCTATCACAAGGTTCGGGACCGTGCGTCTTACGCCTTTGCGCTGGTTTCGGTGGCCGCGATTGTGCAGCCTGATGGCACAGGCCGGGTGGCGGTTGGTGGCATTGCCCCCAAACCGTGGCGCGATGATGCGGCTGACGCACAGATGCGCAATGGCCCTGCAGCCGTTGCCCGCGTTCTTACCAAGGGTGCCAAAACCACACCTGACAACGCCTATAAGGTCGCTCTGGTAGAGCGCACAATTGCCGCCGCAATGGCGCAGGCCGCTTCTGGCAAGGCAAGGAGCTGAACCGATGAAATTTGAAAGTCGCGCAGGCGCAAACCCGATTGACCGCCTGAAGGTGGTCGGCAAATCACATGACCGGATCGATGGCCCGCTCAAAGTGTCAGGGCAAGCCAAATATGCTTATGAACGCCACGATGTCGCGCCCAATCAGGCCTATGGCTATATGGTCGGTGCCAGCATTGCCTGTGGCAAAATCACCAGTCTGGATGTGAGCGATGCCCGCAATGCGCCGGGCGTGGTGGATGTGATTTCCACGCTGGATTATAAGCCGGTTCCGCTCAGTTCCAATAACACGGCCAATCTGTTTGGCGGCGCAGAAGTGCAGCATTACCATCAGGCGATCGCTTTGGTGGTAGCTGATAGTTTCGAAGAAGCCCGCGCTGCTGCCCATCTTGTCCGCACTACCTATGAGCGCAAGAATGGCAGCTTTGATCTGGCGGCTGTCGCCAAAGCCGCGCCGCTTTATAAAAATGGCGATGATGACACGGGCGAAGATCGCTATGGCGATTTCGAAGCCGCTTTTGAAGCAGCGCCGGTGCAATTTGATGCCCAATATACCACGCCCGATGAAACCCACGCCATGATGGAACCGCATTCCACCATTGCCAGCTGGGACGGGGATAAGGTGACCTTATGGACTTCCAATCAGATGATTGCATGGTCCAAGAAGGCGCTCGCCAAATCGCTGGAAGTTTCAGAAGACAAGGTGCGGCTGGACTCGCCTTTCCTTGGCGGTGGCTTTGGTTCGAAATTGTTCGTTCGGGCCGATGCCATTGTGGCAGCGCTCGCGTCCAAAAAGGTCAGGCGTCCGGTGAAGGTGACATTGCAGCGCCCACTGGTGGCGAACAACACCACGCACCGTCCGGCAACGATCCAGCGTATCCGCCTTGGTGCTCATAAAGATGGCAGGTTACAGGCGATTGCACATGAAAGCACTTCGGGCGATTTGCCGGGTGGCGGCCCGGAAACGGCCGTTAATCAGAGCAAGCTGCTCTATGCAGCGGGCAACCGCCTGACCTCTATGCGCCTTGCTGTGCTCAACCTGCCGGAAGGCAATGCGATGCGCGCACCGGGTGAAGCACCGGGCATGATGGCGCTGGAAATCGCGATGGATGAAATGGCTGAAAAACTGGGCATGGACCCGGTGGAATTCCGCATCATCAACGATACGCAAGTTGATCCGATGAACCCGGAAAAGGCTTTTTCCGAAAGAAACATGATCGAATGCCTGCGTCGCGGCGCCAAGGAATTCGGCTGGGACAAGCGCAATGCCAAACCTGCTTCCCAGCAGGACGGAGATTGGCTGGTCGGCATGGGTATGGCGGTTGGTTTCCGCAACAATATGCTGATGAAATCCGCTGCACGGGTCCGCTTGGGAACAGATGGTGTGGTGACGGTGGAAACCGATATGACCGACATCGGCACCGGCAGCTATACGATTCTGGCGCAGACAGCGGCGGAAATGATGGGTCTGCCGCTCGATAGAGTGAAAGTGGTGTTGGGCGATTCCGACCTTCCAGCCTCTGCTGGTTCGGGCGGGCAGTGGGGCGCAGCCAACTCCACTGCGGGCACCTATGCAGCTTGTGTGAAATTGCGTGAACAAATTGCCAAAAAGCTCGGGCTTGATCCTGAGCAGGCTGATTTCACCGATGGCAATGTCCTGCAAGGCAACCGTTCCTTTTCCTTGAAGGACGCCGCCAAGGATGGCGAATTGGTCGCTGAAGATGCAATCGAATATGGCGATTTTGGCGATGAATATGCGCAGGCCACATTCTCAGGCCATTTTGTGCAAGCTTCGGTCAATCGCTTCACCGGCGTTACCCGGATCGACCGGATGCTGGCAGTGTGTTCTGCCGGGCGCATCCTCAACCCGAAATCGGCCCGCAGTCAGGTTATCGGTGCCATGACGATGGGCGCAGGTGCTGCGCTCACCGAAGAACTGGCAGTGGACAAGCGCTTCGGCTTTTTCGTGAATCACGATCTGGCCAGTTATGAAGTGCCGGTTCATGCCGATATCCCGTATCAGGAAGTGATCTTCCTCGATGAAGCCGACACCGCTTCCACGCCCATGAAAGCCAAGGGCGTGGGTGAACTGGGCCTGTGCGGTGTTGGCGCGGCGATTGCCAACGCCGTATATAACGCCTGCGGCATTCGGGTGCGTGATTACCCGCTAACGCTGGACAAATATCTCGACAAGTTGCCCGCCATCGCTTGACGGGAGTGCATGGGTGCGGGGGGAGGCTCTACGCCTCCTCCCGCTCCAGCGCGAAGAAGAACGGATGCTGGCCACGCATATCCATCAGTCCTATCACAAGGCCGGGGCCTGCACGGCGGAAATGGTCCATAATGGGCTGGCGATCATAGATCATCGCTGCGCCGCTTTTCCCGCGATATTCTACCATCCGCAGTCGCGCGGTGGGCTTGTTGGTGCTGACCAGCTTGCGCCCCAATTGCTGAAATGCGGAAACGGCCCAGCTTTGATCTTTCACTCCAAACCGTAAAGCGGTGTCGAGCGGCAGAAATTGCGGGTCAATTGCGATCACGCCCTTTTCAGGATCATTGAACAGCAGCGGGAAGACCGTCTCTTCGCTTCTGAACTCTTTCCCCCGCCAACCAAAGGCTTCGAGCATCCCATCCAAGGTGTGCTGCGTCGGCACGCCAAAACCGCGCCATCGCCCCATCATCTCATCTGTGGTGAGGGGCGGCAGAAGGTCAAAAGCAGCGATTGCTTCACCCATCGTGGTGCCTTCCAGCGCCGCGCGCCGCAGCCAGTCTGTGGCGTCATGTTCGAGCCGGGGTTTAACAAGTTCAGCGTCCATGATGGGCTTTCTGACCTTTACCTTGAATGAGAACAGGTAGGCTGAGTGATAATCTTAGGGGATGTGGATGTCAGTCAGAGCTGTCTGGAGCATCATGCATCTCTGTCTCACCATTGGCCCCATATCCCAAGCCTTTGGCTTTATGCGGATCATCCGCAGACGGAGAAGCTTGATTATTCTGGCCCTTTTCGCGCGGCAATGGTTCATGACCGATAGGGTCTGAACGATCTTCTGCCTCTTCTCTTTCAATTTCATCCGCATCGCCATCATCTGCATGATTGAATGCTGGTTGATTGACGGCATATTGATCGCCGCTGGTTATGAAACCGTCTGCCTGCTTATCATTAGGCTTATTCGCACTCATCATAGTTCCTTTCATCGCATGGCTTTGGCGTCTTCATGGGAGTAACGGGCAGGAAGCTGCTCCTGTTCCGCAGCAATGAATCGCGGAGGGACGGGCGATTTTCAAATCGCAATAGGGGGTTTTGGTTTTTTATCCCCACCAATGCCAGATAAAGCAGTCGAAGTTTTGTGAGGATATGTCTATATAGGCTGCCTTATCACTCACGGAGGCACAAGATGTCGTTGCTCGAAGCCCGCAAGACCTACAAACCCTTCGAATATCCGTGGGCCTATGAATATTGGAAAAAGCAGCAGCAAGTTCACTGGCTGCCCGAAGAAGTGCCGCTTGGCGAAGACTGCCGCGATTGGGCGCAGAACCTCGCTGACCATGAGCGTAATCTGCTGACACAAATCTTCCGCTTCTTCACTCAGGCCGACGTCGAAGTGCAGGATTGCTATCACGAAAAATATGGCCGGGTGTTCAAGCCCACGGAAGTGAAGATGATGCTGGCAGCGTTTTCCAACATGGAAACGATCCACATCGCCGCTTACAGCCATTTGCTTGATACGATCGGTATGCCTGAAAGCGAATATGGTGCTTTCCTTGAATATTCAGAACTCAAGGATAAGCACGATTATTTGCAGCAGTTCGGCGTTGATAGCGATGAAGATATTGCCCGTACGCTGGCGATGTTTGGCGGTTTCACCGAAGGTGTGCAGCTTTTCGCCAGCTTTGCCATGCTGATGAACTTCCCGCGCTATAACAAGATGAAGGGCATGGGGCAGATCGTTAGTTGGTCTGTGCGCGATGAATCGCTGCACTGTGAAGGTATTACCCGTCTTTTCCATGCTTTCACGAAAGAGCGTGATTGCCTCACCAAATCGGTGAAGGAAGATATTTACGATCAGTGCCACACCACAGTGCGGCTGGAAGATGCGTTTATTGATCTGGCGTTTGAAATGGGGCCTGTCCCCGGCATGACGGCCAAGGATATCAAGCGCTACATCCGCTATATCGCTGATTGGCGCCTTAACCAGCTTGGTCTTGAACCGATGTTCCTGATTGAAGAGCATCCTCTGCCCTGGTTGACGCCGCTGCTTAATGGCGTGGAACATGCCAACTTCTTCGAGGCGCGCTCCACGGAATATTCCAAGGCTGCCACACGCGGCAATTGGAACGATGTCTGGTCGAGCTTTGATTCGCGCCGTAAGGCCAATGCGAATGACGAAGATGAGGCGGTTGATGATGATGGCCCTGGTCTTTTCGGTGACAATGCCGGTGTTGCGGCTGAGTAAGCAGCCACTCCATCAACGTTATCGGCATGAGCCGTGACATATAAAGAAGGCGGCGGTTTTTAAAAACCGCCGCCTTTTTAGTTGGGGAGGGCCGAACCGGGGAGGGAGGAAACCGGTTCAACAGATAAGGGACTTCACTTGAGCCGCATCCGTGGCACATCAGTGCATTGGGGCGGCACAGGCTTCATCACAGGTTTAAAAGAAACAGTGGATGAACGGTTCCGCTTCTATAAGTTTGATCGGTTTATATAAGCGACCAGATGTTTCTCTATTCGCTGGAATGAAATTATACATCATCTCAACGGGTCATTCTCCTGCTTCATTAACGCAGCCTGGACTGATTTTGGAACAGGACCACTTGTGCCGCGTAATTACTATGCAACAGCTTAGTGCAACAGGAGAGACCTATGGCTGAACCTATCGACAGCGAAGCACCGTCAAAATCAAATGCCAAATGGCTCTGGCTGGCGTTGATCGTTCTCTTTGCCGTGTTGGCTATCATCTGGATTGCAGACCCGACGACTCCGGTCGAAGAAGTCACTGATCAGAATGTGCCTGCAGCAGCGAGCGATGCTGAGCGTCAGAACACGCTCGAAAACTATCCTGTTGAAACGGCACCAGCCGCACAAAGCAATGCGCCGACCGCGCAATAACATGCGGATGGAAGGTGCTGGCCTGCCTCCAAGGCATAGCCTAGCCAAGTTCCGGTGAGGCCAGCACCCCTACAGCGTCAGCAAATCCATATGTGTCCACCATATTGAAGACAGTGCTGGCGAGCTTGGTTTCCATGTCGATTTCCCAAACCTGAACCTTGGGGTTGTCAAACTTTCTCAATGTCTGAAGGTTGCGCCACGTTTCATGGCCAAGCCAGACAACGTGTTTTTCGCCTACTACGATATTGGTGGTTTGAGTTTCGATTAATTCCCAGTTTTCAGCCATTTTGGCGAAATAGTGGAACAGGCCTGCCTTACCCCGATATGGCCCTGCGAGAGAGACATTGGGCAGCGTTGTGTCAAGGATGGATCGAAATTCGACATCAGGGGTTACCAGCGCCATGAAACGATCAGGCGTGCGCCCGCCACTTTTGTTCCACGCTTCATAGGCGGCTTGGAGGCGAGCCGCAAAATCGTTCATCTCGAAATTCCTGAAAAGACGCTCTGAAATTTATGTAGCTTGTTGGACCAGATATGGCCTTACTGGTTTTGAAAATCAATTGCCGTCATTGAGCTTGAGGGCAATAATATGAAATGTACGAAGGATGAGAACTCGCGCGTGCAAAGCTTTGCAGTTGGAAGAGCGAATCGCTAAGGCAACACCCAAATGCCGCGTAAGGAGTTATTGGCACGATGAGCATGGGTGAGAGCAAGGGGACGCTGAATAAAGCGGAAACGCTGATTGAGGCTTTGCCCTATTTCCAGCGATATGCTGGCCGCACCTTTGTCGTCAAATATGGTGGGCACGCCATGGGTGACCCTGCTGCAGCCAAGGATTTCGCGCAGGATATCGTGCTGTTGAAAGCGGTTGGTATCAACCCGGTTGTGGTTCATGGCGGAGGCCCGCAAATCGGGGCAATGCTCAAGAAGCTTGGGGTTGAAAGCCAATTTATTGACGGCTTGCGCGTGACCGATAAGGCAACGGCTGAAATTGCTGAAATGGTGCTTTCCGGTGCCATCAACAAAGAACTGGTTGGCTGGATCATGGGAGCCGGCGGCAAGGCACTGGGCATTTCCGGCAAGGATGGCGGCCTGGTAACGGCCACCAAGGTGCAGCGCACGACCCGCGACCCGGATAGCAATATCGAACAGGCGGTCGATCTGGGTTTTGTCGGTGAGCCATCCAAGATCGATACCACCATTCTCAAAGTGGCGAGCGATGCCGGAATGATTCCTATCGTTGCGCCTATTGGTGCCGGTGAGGATGGCCATACGTACAACATTAATGCGGACACGATGGCAGGTGCTATCGCTGCAGCGCTAGGCGCGGCGCGGCTGTTCCTGCTGACTGATGTTCCCGGCGTGCTCGACAAGCAGAAGCAATTGCTGACCGACCTGACCCCTGCTGGCATTGCGAAGCTGCGCGATGATGGCACGATCAGCGGCGGAATGATTCCGAAGCTTGAAACATGTGTGGCGGCAGTAGAAGCTGGCTGTGATGCAGCCGTTGTGCTGGATGGCCGTGTGCCTCATGCCATGTTGCTGGAATTCTTCACCTCGCGCGGTGCGGGGACATTGGTAAAGGCCGAATAATGCGCCTCTTTCTTGTCATTCCATGTGCCGCCCTCGCATTGGCAGCATGTTCATCTCAGCAGCCTGCTTCGGATGAAACGGATCAGGTCGCGGCGGAACTGGATAGTTCCACGCCTGAACCGGTCGTGAGTGATGAGGATGACGTGGATACCACGGCCCCACTTTCAAGCGATGCGTTGCAGGAGCGGGACAACCCACGCCGAGTGCTCGCCTATATCAGCCAGGCCGTGGCGCAGCACCGGCTGGCGGATGCTGCGCTCGCATGGCGTTCTGAAGCGGAAATGACCGGTGCCCTGCTGGAAGAGCAGATTGGTGATTACCCTGATGTGAAGATCAGCTTTGGTGATGGCGAGACGGAAGGGGCTGCTGGCACCCTTTATTACACGGTTCCGGTCGCTCTGACTGCTGATAGTGGAAAAATGAATCGTAAGGGCTCAATCACGCTCAGCCGGGTCAATGATGTGCCTGGCGCCACTGAAGAGCAGCTCGATTGGCGGGTTCGCCAGCTCACCTTTGATAAGTGATCTGTATTGCCCTGTTGATACACTACCCCTTGGTCGGCTAGGCCACGGCAAGACCAAGGAAAGGCCCCTGCAGTGATATTGCTCACCCTCTCTCAAATCGTCGGCTATCTGATCAGCATCATCATCATTCTGGTGATCGTGCAATTTATTCTCAGCCTGCTGATCTCATTTAATGTCGTGAATACGCGCAATGATTTTGTGCTGGCCATCTGGCGTGCCGTGAATGCGCTGCTAGACCCTATGCTAAGGCCCATTCGGCGCGTTTTACCAGATACAGGCGCGATTGATTTCTCACCTCTGGTGCTGATCATCGGGCTGAATATCCTCAATATAATATTACAAAATCTGGCGTATGGGAGTGTTGCATGAGTGCACAGGTCATTGACGGGAAGGCATTTGCCGCGGGTTTGCGGGATAAAATAGGCGAGTTTGCCACAGCGTTTGAAGCCAAGGCTGGCCGCAAGGCGGGGCTCGCGGTGGTGCTTGTCGGCGAAGACCCTGCCAGTCAGGTCTATGTTCGCAGCAAAGGCAAAGCGACTGTTGCCGCGGGCATGAACTCCTATGAACACCGCCTCAATGACGATGCGAGCGAAGAAGAACTGCTGGCGCTGGTTGAAAAGCTGAACAATGATCCGGCGGTTGACGGGATTCTGGTGCAACTGCCGCTGCCCAAACATCTGGATGAGCAGACAGTTATTTCCGCGATCGACCCGGATAAGGATGTGGACGGTTTTCACATCATCAATGCTGGCCGTTTATCGGTGGGGCAAGAAGGCTTTGTACCTTGCACGCCGCTCGGCTGCCTGATGTTGTTGCAGGATAAGCTTGGGAAAGACCTGTCTGGTCTCAATGCTGTGGTGATTGGCCGTTCCAACATTGTCGGCAAGCCGATGGCGCAATTGCTCACCGATGCGAATGCCACAGTCACTATCGCGCATAGCCGCACCAAGGACTTGCCTGCCGTGGTCAAGCAGGCTGACATTGTGGTTGCCGCAGTGGGACGGCCAGAAATGGTCAAGGGTGATTGGATCAAGCCCGGAGCTACCGTCATCGATGTGGGCATCAACCGCGTTGCGGGCGCCGAAGAAGGCAAGACGCGCCTTGTGGGTGATGTCGATTATGCGCAAGCCAGTGAAGTTGCCGGTGCCATCACACCCGTGCCGGGCGGTGTCGGCCCGATGACGATTGCGGTGCTTCTGCGCAATACGATGGTTTCGGCTTATCGCCGTGAAAATATCGCACTGGCTGACGGCGCTCTATGATGTGGCGGCGGCTCGCATTGGTAATGGCGCTTGGAGGTTCTCTCAGCGCCTGTGCAGGCGGGCCGCGCGTTGGCGGCTCTTATGAACGGGTCGCCAATCCCAGCAATGTATTGGCAACGGACCTTGCTCTTGCGCGCCTCGCTCGGGAGAAGGGGCAATTGGATGCTCTAAGCAAATATGCAACCTCCGGGGCAATTGTGCTGAGCAGCATGGGCGGAACAGCTTTTCCCGCATCGGGCAAGGCTGCAGATAATGCCAAAGCGGATTCTTGGGTGCCGCAAAGCGTATGGGCCAGTTGCGATGGTTCGCTGGTCGTAACCTATGGCGCGATCACCAAGGCGGATGGTGCGAGCGGCGAATATGCGACAGTCTGGCAGCGCCAATCCAAGGGGGACTTCAAATGGGCCGTCCATCTGGAAAATCTCAAGTCAACAGCTCCGCTTGCTCCTGATTTTATCCAGGCCAAGGTTGCCGATTGTGCCAAGCGTGACAGGCCGGGGCCTTTCCAGCGGGAATCTGGCAAAAGTGCTATGGCGCTTGTGAATCAGCTGACCGCGACAGGGGGCGAAGGCGTCTCTCATGACCGCACACTATCCTATCGCTGGCGCCATACCGGTGATGACACAAAGTTCAGCGTGACCATGAAACGCAATGGGCAGGATGAGGACGTCCTGACCATGCAGGCGCAAGGAGGCAGATAATGCTCGAACTCTTCCTTTCCGCCTTTGTGACGCTGTTCGTGATTATTGACCCTCCCGGTTGCGCCCCGATTTATGCTGGCCTTACCGTGGACGCGCCGGAGAATGAGCGGCGCTCCATGGCTATCCGGGCGACTGTGATTTCCGGGGCCATCCTGTTTGGTTTTGCCTTTTTTGGCCGCGGGCTGCTGGCTGCGCTTCATATTGAACTGGACTCATTCCGCATTGCAGGCGGCATCATGCTGTTTGTCATCGCGCTCGAAATGGTGTTTGAGAAACGCACACAACGCCGCGAAGAACGCGCCGAAAAGGTGATGGCGACACCGGATATTGAAGACGTGTCGGTTTTCCCGATGGCGATGCCGATGCTTGCAGGTCCGGGCGCTATCGCATCGATTATGCTGTTGATGAGCAAGGCTCCAACCTATTCGCATATGCTGGCGGTGCTTGCGGCGTTGGTTTCCGTGCTTGGTCTGACCTTGCTGGCGCTGTTAGCCGCGACGCCACTGATGCGTTTGTTCGGAGACAAGGTGGAGGCTGTGATCACTCGCCTTCTGGGGGTGCTTCTGGCGGCTCTGGCGTCACAATATGTGATAGATGGCCTGAAGGGCTCTTTCGGCTTTGGCTGAGGCTCTGCGGCCTATTGCAGAGTAACGTGGCCTTCGTCCGGGTGGCTCCGGCCGAAGAACTGCATCAGTTGAATTAATAGCTCGCAGCGGGTGCCAAGGCCGTCTGCTTCGAGCAGCGCCTGCTTTGCTGCGGCATCAAAGGGCGCGATCTGGCTGATGCCGTTGATCAGCGCCAGATCGTCAAGCTGGGAGACGGACTCCCAATCCACGCTATAACCTTGCCGGTCCGCAAAACGCTGCGCTTCCTGTTCAATGCTGGCGCGTTCAATGGAGCTGAGAAATTCATCGGCGGGTTCGTCGATCAATTGCCCTTCCACTTGCCGGAAGGCGGTGGTGACATCCAGTTCGCGCAGCAGGCGGAAGCGGGCCACCCCTTCCAGCACGATATTGTAGCGCCCGTCATCCAGCGCCTCGACTTCGTCAATCAGGCCGACAGTGCCGATGGTGAAGAGGGGCGCACGTTCACCGGGCGCACGCGGCTGGATCAGCGCAATGCGCCGGTCACGCGCCAGAGCATCACCTACAAGGGCACGGTAACGCGGCTCAAAGATGTGCAAAGGCAGTTGCAGCCCCGGAAACAGGACTGCGCCGCCAAGCGGAAAGATCGAGAGCCGCGTTCCTGCCATCAGCCGAACAATATCAGAGAAAGTTTGCGCCGTTTGTCAGAGACCCACGGATCTTCAAGCCCTACCGCTTCAAAGATCTGCAGCAGCTTGGCCTTGGCGGCACCTTCTTCCCACGCCGCATCGCTTTCGATCATGCGCAGCAGAGTATCGGCTGCTTCGTCCCGTTCACCCGCAGCAAAGGCGGCCTGGGCAAAATCGAACTGCGCCTGCATATCGCCGGGCCGTTCTGCTGCCGCTGCACGCAGAGCCTGCAATTCGCTATCGTCCACATCATCACCCGCCAGTTCCAGCGCACTGGCAGCCTGTGCAATCGCCGGGTCTGATTTCATGTCATCAGGCAGCGCATCGAAAGCGGTCTGGGCTTCTTCCTTATGGCCAGCGGCCAGAAGTGCGCGAATGAGGCCTGAGTGGACAGAAGCATTGTCAGGGGCCATCTTGGCGATCTGCATGAAAGCGGCGGCTGCGCGTTCAGGATCACCATCGGCAACAAGCTGGTCAGCCATGGCCACAAGCTGATCAATATCAGGAGCCTGACTGCCCGCATCGTCACCACCCTGGACCGGCAGCTTTTCGAGGATCTGGTCGATCATCTGCTTTAATTGCGATTCGGTTCGTGCCTGTGTGAGATCGGCGACCGGTTGGCCCTGATACATCGCGTAGACTGTGGGGATGGAACGGACCTGAAACTGCGCGGCAATGAAAGGCTCTTCATCCACATTGAGTTTGGCGAGAACCACGCCCTTATCGGCATAGTCTGCCGCGACTTTTTCCAATGTCGGGGTGAGTGCCTTGCAGGGGCCACACCATTCGGCCCAGAAGTCGAGGATGACCAGTTTGGTCATAGAAGGTTCGACGACATCCGTGCGAAACCGTTCGACCGCTTTCTGTTCATCGATGCTGAGGGCATTGGTCGCCAAGGTGGTGCTCCTGTTGCGTAAAAAGACGTGCTGCTAATGTGGGCTTTCTGGCGAATTTGTGAAGGGTGGAAAGAAAATGTGATGGGAATGTAACTTTCCTCTTGTCGGACTGGCGAGGCGTTGCTAGAGGCCCGTCCACCCCACCGGGACACTCTCCCGGAAACGCCAGTGAGCGGGCGTAGCTCAGGGGTAGAGCACAACCTTGCCAAGGTTGGGGTCGAGGGTTCGAATCCCTTCGCCCGCTCCATTTTTCCTTAAGCAAATCGATAGAATAACGACCTTCGGGTCGCCCTTATCCTCATGGAAAAGTTTGCTTTGGGCCGCCGCTGGAGCGTTCTTTTGAACACTCCAGAGCTACTCTTCAGGTTCAGTGTCGTGCTGGCCTTAGGAGATGGCGTTTGCCGTGGCCAATGCAGCATCGGTTTGGCTCACAGCCATCATAAAGGCAGCCAGCTTCTCTGGATCGAGTCGGCCATTTGTCCGCACACCAGAGCACAGGTCCAGCCCGTAGGGCCGAACCTGACGGATTGCTTCGGCGACATTCCGGGCTGACAAGCCCCCAGCCAGAAACACAGGCCTTTCGGTGGATCGCACGAAAGCCGCACTGACCTCCCAGTCATGGGCGCGTCCGGTTCCACCCAACTCTGCAATCGCGGCATTGGGTCTGCCGGAATCGAGCAGGAAGGCGTGAACGTGGGGTGCGTAAGCCGGGATAAGGTCCAGAGCTTCAGGCCCTTCGACATGGATCACCTGCACGCGGCGCACATGCGGTTCCAGCCTTGCCAGCTTTTCTGACTCTTCGGGGGCAATGTGTGACACGACCTGAACTGTGGCTGGGTTCGTCGCGCGGACATGAGCGGAAATGGCTTCCGCTGTTGTTTCCGATGTCAGCAAGAATGTGGCTACAGGGGGCGGTACAACCGCAGTGACGGTAGCGATCATGGTATCGGGTATCGGGCCGGGGCCGGATGGCATACGTGCCACCAGCCCCAGAGCATCGGCACCGGCCTGGACTGCCAAATGGGCTTCTTGCGGTGATGCTATGCAGCAGACTTTGATTCGAGTTCTCATGCCGAATTTAGTGTTCGAAACGCATGAGGAAAGCAATATGCAAGACCGCAGTCGGTACCGGAGCGTGCTGAAATCAGTCAAGACCAGCCAGACAGCGCTGCGGACCAATATTGCAATGATCCGTTACCTGCGGCTTGCCCAGTTTGTCGTTAGAAAGCTCCCGGAAACAAGGAGGAGGAGCCTGTTTCCGGGATAGGTTTCCCCGAGAGGAGAGTTTGCTCGTCCTTCAGCAGAAGCGATTGACGAGGTTTTCGATTCTTTCCTGCTGACCGGAACGGTGCT
Source organism: Altericroceibacterium indicum (assembly GCF_009828105.1). Lineage (GTDB taxonomy): Bacteria > Pseudomonadota > Alphaproteobacteria > Sphingomonadales > Sphingomonadaceae > Altericroceibacterium > Altericroceibacterium indicum. Next base: position 216,082 of record NZ_WTYQ01000003.1, on the reverse strand, counting down.
TGGGATTCAGCGCCTCTTTCTCGGCCAGGTCGGCAATGCCGCCCAGATCAAGCGTGCCGATCTTCTTGCCAAGATCATTGTCCCAACCAGCGTAGCGTTCGCTTCTGATCTGATCGATGCGGCCATCTTCGATGATGGCAGCAGCATTGAGCAATCCGCGTGCCACCGTGTCGATCCCGCCGACATGGCCATAAAACAGGTCAGCCGCATCGACAGACTGACGGCGCACCTTGGCGTCAAAATTGAAGCCGCCATTGGTGAAGCCACCGGCGCGCAGCACTTCGAGCATGGCGAGAGTCATTTCTTCGGCCGAATTGGGGAATTGGTCGGTGTCCCAGCCATTTTGATGATCGCCGCGATTGGCATCGATGGAACCGAAGATGCCCAGCGCCGAAGCCATGGCCAGTTCATGTTCAAATGTATGGCCGCCCAGCGTGGCGTGGTTGGCTTCGATATTCACGCAGACTTCGTTTTCAAGGCCATAGCGCTTGAGGAAGCCATAGACGGTGGCGGTATCAAAATCATATTGATGCTTGGTCGGCTCGTGCGGCTTGGGTTCGATCAGGATCGTGCCATCGAAGCCGATCTTGTGCTTATGCTCCACCACCATGGCAAGGAAGCGGCCAAAATTGTCCATTTCCCGGCCAAGATTGGTGTTGGCGAGCGTTTCATAGCCTTCGCGGCCGCCCCACAGCACATAGTTTGCCCCGCCGAGGCGGTGCGTCGCCTCGAGCGCATCACGCACCTGCATGGCGGCAAAGGCGTAGACTTCAGGGTCCGGGCTGGTGGCGGCACCTGCCGCAAAGCGTGGATGGCTGAAAAGATTGGCCGTGCCCCACAGCAGACGGCGGCCGCTCGTGCCTTGCAGGGCTTCGAGATGATCGACCGCTTCTGCGAAGTGGGAGCGATGTTCCGAAACACTCTGCGCATCGGCCATCACATCCACGTCGTGGAAGCAGTAAAACGGAATATCGAGCTTGGTGAAAAATTCAAATGCGGTTTCGCGCTTTTCATGGGCGGCGGCTGCATCATTGGCGCCGCGATGCCATGGGCGGTTGAATGTGCCGCCACCAAACACATCGCTGCCGGGCCAGCAGAAAGTGTGCCAGAAACAGGCGGCAAAGCGCAGATGGTCTTCCATCCGCTTGCCCATGACGACCCGATCCTTGTCATAGAAGCGATAGGCCAGCTCATTATGGCTATCCGGCCCTTCGTAGCGAATGGTCGGGATATCAGCGAAGAATTGGTTGCTCATAGGGTCGTCCTTGGAGTGATACGGGGATAGGCTTGAATGAAGGCTTCGCGCTTGGGGGCGAGCCTGTCGGCAATGTCTGGATCGGGGGCGATCCGGTGGGAAACGGGCGGTGCAGCGCAGACCTGTGCCGGGCTGCCGCCATCAACTGCAATCTGCGCAAGCCGGGCAGCGCCCATCGCCGGGCCGACTTCTCCGCCGCGCAGGTAAACCAGCTCGACATTGAGGGCAGCGGCAAGCGTTTCGCCCCAATAGGATGAACGGGCGCCGCCACCGATCACGCTGAGGCTGGAGACTTCAGTGCCAGCCCCGCGCAAGGCGTCCAGCCCGTCTGCCAGGGCAAAAGCCACGCCTTCGAGCACCGATTGGGCCAGCCGTTCGGGCGTGGTGTCATTGTCCATCTGAAGGAAGCCGGCACGGATCTGCGCGTCATTATGCGGGGTCCGTTCGCCCGAGAGATAGGGCAGGAATATCTCCGGCCCATTGGCAGGCCCTGCTTGTTCCGCGCAGGCGAACAGATCCGCCGCGCCTTTGACGCCGATCAGGCGGGCAGCCCAGTCAACGCAGGAGGCGGCCGAAAGGTGAACCGCCATCTGGTGCCACAGATCAGGCAGGCAATGGCAGAAGGCATGCACGGCCCGTGCCGGGTTAGGGCGGAATTCCTTATTAGCCACAAAGATCACGCCTGATGTACCAAGCGACATCAGCGCATCGCCATCGGCCACCACGCCAATACCGGCAGCGCCAGCGGCATTGTCGCCCCCGCCACCTGCAACCGGCACCTGATCCATGTCCCACAATTCAGCGATGTCAGCGCGCAGAAGGCCAGCCTTCTCAGTGCCTTCCACCAGTGCTGGCATCTGGCTTTTGCTCAACCCACAGGCGCTCAGCAATTCATCGGACCAGCAGCGTCCGGCCACATCAAGCCACAAGGTTCCGGCACTGTCTGACAGGTCGGAGATTTTCTCTCCGGTCATTTTCAGGCGAACATAATCCTTGGGCAGCAGCACGGTTTTGATTGCGGCAAAAATTTCCGGTTCATGCTCCCGCACCCATGCAAGCTTGGGCGCGGTAAAGCCGGGCATGACGATATTGCCGCCGGTTTCGCGGAAAGCAGGTGTCGCTTCATCAAGCGCTGTGCATTCTGCATGGCTGCGTCCGTCATTCCACAAGATGGCAGGGCGCAGCGGTTTGTCATCTGCGCCCAGCAGAGTGGCACCGTGCATTTGCCCGGCCAAGCCGATGGCACGCACCGAATGGCGGATATCGCGCGGGATGGAGCGGATGGCCGCATGGGTAGCTGCCCACCATGCTTCCGGGTCCTGCTCAGACCACAGCGGGTGAGGGCGTTGGACTGTCAATGCGGCGACCCCTTGGGCCGCCACAGAGCCAGCATTATCGATCACGACCGCTTTGACGCCGGAAGTGCCGATATCGATACCGAGAAACATGGTGTGTCTACCTGCGGCCTGAGATCAATGCTTGAACGGGTCGATTTCCTGAATCGTGCCATCGGGATTGAATGTGAGTTCCGTCATCTTGACGTTGCGCAGGTGATTTTTGCCGCTCAACTGCGTGTCGTGATAGAACAGCCAGGTCTTGCCATCCCAATCGACGATGGAATGGTGCGAGGTCCAGCCCTGAACCGGCTTCAGAATATGCCCGGCATAGGTGAACGGACCCATCGGGCTGTCCCCAATCGCGTAATTGAGGAAATGCGTGTCACCGGTGGAATAGGTGAAGTAATATTTCCCATTACGCTTATACATCCAGGCGGCTTCAAAGAAGCGCTTCTCGTGGTCCCCGCCAAGCACTGGCTTGCCATTCTGATCGAGGATTTCGACATCCTGCGGCGGGCTGGCAAAGCTCTTCATATCCGCGCTCATTTTGGCGACTTTTGGCATCAAAGCGGGTTTGTCATCCTGCTTCAGATCCGTCTCACCCGCTGATTCATCATATTTGCCGGTGTGCCAGCGCTGAAGCTGGCCACCCCAGATACCGCCGAAATACATGTAACTCTCGTTATCCGTATCGGTGAAGACAGCGGGGTCGATGGAATAGCTGCCAGCAATCGGCTCGGGGTCGGCCTTGAATGGCCCCATCGGGTCTTTGCTGGTCGCCACGCCAATATGGAAGACGCCGTCTTTATCCTTGGCCGGGAAGTAGAGGTAATAGGTGCCGTTCTTATAGGCGGCGTCAGGCGCCCACATGCTCTTTTCGGCCCAGGGAACATCGTCCACATCCAGCGCCACCGGGCCGATGGTGACTTTGCCGCCAGGCTTGTCCATTTCCAGCACGCGATAATCGCGCATGGCATATTGGTTGCCCAGATCATCATCCGGGATTCCGGCGTCAATGTCATGACTGGGGTAGATGTAGAGCTTGCCGTCAAAGACATGGGCGGAAGGGTCCGCCGTGAAGATTTCGGTCACCAAAGGTTGGGAAAGAAATTTCGAACTGTCGGTCGCTGCTGTTTCGCTGGCTGCTGGCTCACTGGCCTTCTCGCCTTGCGAGCAGCCAGCCAGCATCAGTGATGCGCTGATGGCGAGCATTGCTGTACGGCTTGAAAAACGTTTCCTGCGCATAATGTCCTCTTCCACAAATGAAGGTCTTTGCCTTCCACTGTTTCGAGATAGCGCTACCATTACTTTACCCCCAAGAGCAAGCGTTGGCTTGACTGGAAGGCAATATTTGATAGCGCTACCAAAATGATTGGGAGAAAATTATCTGAATTGGCCGCGCAAATCGCGTTGGCGGGGCTCGCGCTCTGTGCGTTTTCAGCAAGCGCGCAGGCAGAAGATGGCTATGATTTGTGGCTGCGCTATCAGCCGCTTTCTGGCGCTTCTCAGTCACTTTGTGATCCTGCTGTGGACCTTTCTGGTCCTGTTGCACAAGGCGTGCAATTGCAGGCGCAGCGCAGTGCGACCGTCGATATTGCGGTGGCAGAGCTGCATCGTGGGCTGGCTTCGCTTTTCCGCTGCGAATCGCAAAAGCCGACCATCCTTCTGGCGCGAACCGATCAGCTTTCCGGAAAGGAAGCGCAATTTTCTGAGGGTTTGCGCGGTCAGATGGCCGGTTCCTACCGGCTGGCGACAATGGCGGATGGGCGTATTCTGATTGCCGCCAATGATGATATCGGCCTTCTTTACGGCAGTTTCGGCCTACTGCGTCACCTCCAGACAGATAGTGCAAATCAAAAGCTCGACCAGCTTGCAATTCCGGCTCTCCCGCTGCGTTTGCTGAACCATTGGGACAATCCTGATCGGGGGGTGGAGCGCGGCTATTCGGGAGAATCGATCTTCGACTGGTGGCATCTGCCCGACCATCTCGATCCCCGCATGATTGACTACGCGCGGGCCAACGCATCGATTGGAATTAACGGCACGGTCGTCAATAATGTGAATGCCAGCCCGATCATGCTGACGCCGCGCTATATCGCCAAATTACAGCGGCTTGCGGATGCATTCCGCCCCTATGGTATCCGTGTTTATCTCTCGGTCCGCTTCTCATCCCCACGGGAATTGGGCGGGCTGGATAGTGCTGATCCGCTCGACCCCAAAGTCGCCGCATGGTGGAAAAGCAAGGCGGATGAAATTTACGCTGCCATCCCCGATTTCGGCGGTTTTCTGGTCAAAGCCAATTCAGAAGGGCAGCCCGGGCCGCAGGATTACGGCCGCACTCATGCTGATGGCGCGAATATGTTGGCCACAGCAATTGGCGATCGCGGCACGGTGATCTGGCGAGCCTTTGTCTATCAAAGCAGCGCAGAAACGGACCGTGTCAAGCTTGCTTATGAAGAGTTCAAACCGCTTGATGGGAAGTTTGCTGACAATGTCATCTTGCAGGTGAAGAATGGCCCGCTCGACTTCCAGCCACGCGAGCCATTTCACCCGCTGTTTGGTGCGATGCCTCACACGAGAATGATGCTGGAAGTGCAGCAGACCAAGGAATATCTCGGGTTTGCAACCCATCTTGCCTATCTTGGCACGATGTGGACCGAAGTGCTCGACGCTAACACCGGGCATGGGAAAAACGGCCATCTGACGGTTGCCGATACGATTGTTTCGGGCGGAATGGCTGGTGTGTCCAACATCGGGTCCGACCGGAACTGGTCGGGCAGCCATTTTGATCAGGCGAACTGGTATGCGTTTGGAAGGCTTGCCTGGGATACATCGTTGAGCGCCGACGCCATTGCCAGAGAATGGGCTGCCCAGACATTCAGCAGAAACCCGCAGTTTTTGAACGTGACCGTGAAGATGATGCATGACAGTCGGCAAGCTGTTGTCGATTACATGACGCCGTTGGGATTGGCGCATCAGATGGCCACCGGGCACCATTATGGGCCAGGCCCATGGGTCAATGATCTGGAGCGGCCTGAGTGGAATCCGGCCTATTATAACCGGGCTGACAAAAGCGGCATCGGCTTTGATCGTACCAAAAATGGCAGTGACGCCCTAGGCCAATATGCGCCATCTGTGGCAAGCGGGTGGAGCGATCCTCACACGATGGATGAGGATTATCTCTTGTGGTTCCAGCACCTTCCATGGAATTTTCGCACGCAATCGGGCCGGACCGTGTGGGAAGAACTTGTGGCTCGCTATGATCGGGGCGTTGCCAAAACGCATGAGATGCAGCGCGAATGGGCGGCGTTGGCCCCTTATGTTGATGCGCAACGCTATCAGGATGTGGCGGATGACCTGAAAGTGCAAGCGCGTGAAGCCCAATGGTGGCGTGATGCGTCGGTCAGCTATTTTGCGTCACGCTGCGAATGCGACCTGCCTGCCGGCGCAACTGCACCGCCGCATGATCTTCAATGGTACGAAGCGCTCAACTTCCCGGATGCTCCCGGGCATAAATAGATAGATTGTGCGCAAAGAGGTTGAACCCACGCGCAGGAGAGGGAAAATTGATGAAGCTATTTGCTATGATTACCGCGGCCGGGGCGGCTCTGTCTTTGGCAGCGCCCCTTTTGGCGCAGCCAGTCGCCCATATTGCCAGCGTTGAATATAAGGGTGTCGAAGAACCGCCTGCACCGGAAGGTTTCTATCGCAACCCGGTACTGCCGGGGTTCCAGCCTGATCCCTCCATTTTGAGAGTGGGGCGCGATTTTTACCTCACGACCTCGACCTTTAACTATTTCCCTGGCATCCCGATTTACCACAGCACCGATCTGGTGAACTGGCGTCTGATCGGCCACGCGATCGACCGTCCGGAGCAATTCGACTTTTCGAATATGCGGACAACAGACGCCATCTATGCGCCCACCATCAGCTATTACGGTGGCAAGTTCCGAATATTGGACACATGCGTGCGTTGCGGCGGGAATTTCATGCTCACGGCTGATCGCCCGGAAGGCCCCTGGTCAGATCCTATATGGCTCGATTTTGAAGGGATCGACCCATCGCTTTTTGTCGATGACAAAGGGCGTGCATGGATATTGAACAATGGCGCTCCGGAAGGTGAACCTCGTTATGAAGGACACCGGGCTATCTGGATTCAGCAGTTTGACCTTGGCAGCAACACGCTGTTTGGGCCGCGCAAAGTGCTGGTGGATGGCGGTGTGCATCCTGAAGATAAGCCCATTTGGGCGGAAGGCCCCAACGTCTATAAAAGGGGCGAGTGGTATTATCTGATGCCAGCCGAAGGCGGGACTGCCGAAGATCATTCGCAGACGGTCTATCGTTCCCGCAATCCGGACGGACCCTATGAAGCCGGGCCGATCAACCCGATCCTGACTCAGCGTGATCTGTCGCCCGATCGTCCGCACCGGGTGGAAGCCACGGGGCACGCCGGAATGGTAACGCTGGATGATGGCACATCATGGGTCACCTTTCTGGCGACCCGCCCCTTTGCAGGTCAATCGACACTTCTGGGCCGGGAAACCTACCTCTTGCCAGTGGAATGGAAGGATGGCTGGCCATTGATTCTGGCACCAGGCAAGGCCGTGCCAGAATTCGTCAAAAAGCCGAAGCTCCCTGCGTCACCGCAAGCGAACTGGTCTCAGTGGAAGGACTCTTTTGACCAAAAGGAACTGTCTCCGGAATGGTTGCGGTTGCGCACATATGAAGGGCAGCCATGGTTTAAGCTCGGCCAAGGGCTTGATCTCACTGCCAGCACGGCAACACCTGGAAGTGTGTCCGGCCAGCCTGCGTTCCTTGGGCGGCGCCTGCGTAATCACGCGGCTGATGTCACCATGACACTGGGCTTCAAACCTGAACAGAACGGCGATTTTGCGGGTCTCATGGCTTTCATGAATGAAAATCACTTCATTACGATAGGTGTGACGGGCAAGGGCAGGCAACGTGAGGTTGCTTTGCGTGAGCGGCGCGATGCCAATCAGCCTGAAACTGGCGTTACGATTGCCACTGCGCCATTGACGACATCAGGAGATGTGGAGTTGCGAATGGCGCTTGACCGCGGTTCAGCAGACTTTCTCTGGCGCCCGGTATCAGGCGGCAAATGGAAGGTCTTGGCCCGTAATGTTGATGTTGAACATATGGCCTCAGTGCACGCTGGCCTTTTCACAGGTCTCGTCGTTGGGCCATACGCTCAGGCTAGTGGCTCAAACTAAAGCAATCTGAAATGAAGTGCGCGCCGTGATGCGGCGCGCGCATTGAAAATTACAAGGCTTCTTGCAAATTATCGGCGCACCATTATGGTAGCGCTATCAGATGGGAGAGGGGGCAAATGCCCGTGTCGTTGATTGAAATTTTACCCGCCGATTTTCGCGGCGGCGTTTTCGTTGGCCGTGCTCTTGCGAAGGATGGCCCGCATGTTTTGGCCATACGCGATGGCTTTCTCTTCGATCTTACGCAAAATTGCGCCACTGTCTCATGGCTCTTTGAGCGCGAGACTTTGCCTGAAGGGGAGCGTTTAGGGCCGGTCGAGGAAGGGCTTCCCGAAGGCTGGACTCTTCTCTCACCGGTTGACCTTCAATGCATCAAGGCCTGCGGCGTCACTTTCGCACTTTCCGCCATAGAGCGTGTGATTGAGGAAAGAGCGCGCGGCGATGCTGCCCATGCGGCGGATATTCGCGCCAAGCTGGAAGAAAATATCGGCAGTGGCATTCGCTCGGTCGTTCCTGGCAGCGAGGAAGCGGCTGCACTCAAGAAGGCGCTGATCGATCAGGGCATGTGGTCGCAATATCTTGAAGTCGCCATCGGCCCGGATGCGGAAGTCTTCACCAAATCTCCTGTGCTCTCAACCGTGGGTGCGGAGGCGCTGATCGGTGTGCGCTCCGATTCCAGTTGGAACAACCCTGAACCTGAAGTGGTTCTGGTGGTCAATTCCAAGGGCGAAACTGTCGGCGCTACGCTTGGCAATGATGTGAATTTGCGAGACTTCGAGGGGCGCTCCGCGCTGCTGCTGTCAAAAGCCAAAGATAATACGGCGTCTTGCTCCATCGGTCCTTTCATCCGGGTATTTGACGATAGTTTCACCATGAATGACGTGCGCAATGCCACGGTGGATTTGTCGATTGAAGGGCCGGACGATTATCGTCTCGAAGGCACCAACATGATGACGCAGATCAGCCGTGATCCGCTCGATCTGGTGAACCAGACGCTCAGCGAGCACCACTACCCTGATGGTTTCGTATTATTCTGCGGCACGCTTTTCGCGCCGACGCAGGATCGGGACACGCCGGGTGCTGGTTTCACCCATAAGATCGGCGATAAAGTAACCATTTCATCGCATCGGCTCGGCATGCTTTCCAATGTGGTGACGACATCCCGCGATGCGCCAGCATGGGAAATGGGCATCGGCGAGTTCATTCGCAATCTGGCTCGTCGCCAGCTGAGCGAGCGCATCTGAATGGCCAGCAGGTGGTGCGCCTTTGGGCGTGCCGCTGCCGGTTCGTTCCATTGATTAACAAGGTATCTCGGCAAGTTGATGTTAGTAACTGAAATGGATCAAGCCCCATCCACAAAACAGGCGCAATATCCCAGTCTTCTGGACCGGAAGGTGATTATCACCGGCGGCGCGAGCGGAATTGGCGAAGGTCTGGTGGAAGGCTTTGCAGCACAAGGTGCTAACGTCGGCTTTATCGACATTCAGGGAAGCGAGTCTCACGCGCTGGTTGAGCGCCTGTCCGGGGCAAGATCAGCACCTGTCTTCGAGCAATGCGATATTACGAATAACGCAGCTCTGGAATTGAGCCTGACCCGGCTGATGAAGACATTGGGTGGCTGCGATATTCTGATCAATAATGCTGGCAATGATGATCGTCATAGCGTTCAGGATGTGACGTCAGATTATTGGGATGAGCGCATGGCGGTTAATCTCAAGCATCAGTTCTTTGCTGCAAAAATTGTCGCCCCAATCATGGATGAAGCGGGCGGAGGCTGTATTATCAACCTCGGCTCCATCAGTTGGCATCTGGGGCTTTCCGATCTGGTAATCTATCAGACGGCCAAGGCCGCTATTGAAGGGCTCACCCGCAGCTTGGCCCGCGAACTGGGCCGCAAGGCCATTCGCGTCAATGCCATCATTCCGGGCAATGTTCAGACCCCGCGTCAGATGCAATGGTACTCTCCCGAAGGCGAGCAGGAAATTGTCGACGGGCAATGTTTGAATGGCCGTATCCAGCCTGCTGACATTGCCGCGATGGCGTTGTTCCTTGCTTCCGATGATGCACGCTTTTGCACCGGCCACAATTATTGGGTGGATGCAGGGTGGCGCTGATTGGCAAGGTTGAGCTGGCATTCGAAGCCAAGGCGATTCTGGGGGAAGGACCGGTCTGGGACGCGCAGCGGCAATGTCTGTGGTTCGTGGACATTAAGGCCCCGGCGATCTGGCGATTTGACCCCTCAACCGGTGACAACGCATCATATCCCGCTCCGGATCAGGTGGGTTGGGTCTTGCCGACCAGTTGCGGACAGCTTCTTGCGGGCCTGCGCGATGGACTGCACCTCTTCGACCCCGAAAGTGGTACTTTCGACAAGCGACATAATATTCATGGAATGCCGGAGGGTAACCGCCTGAATGACGCCTGCGTGGATCGTTTCGGGCGCGTGTGGTTCGGGTCAATGGATGATGCGGAAGAACAGGCTTCAGGCCGTTTCTACTGCTTTGACAGGGGAGAATTGAACCCTGCAGGTCCGGATGCGATCACCATCACCAACGGCCCTGCTGCTGATGCCGACGGGACGGTGATGTATTTCACCGATACGCTGGGCCAAGCCATTTATCGCTCTCATATCGATAGTGATGGTGCCCTTCGTGAATGGCAGCCCTTGATCGATATCGCGGCAGATTTTCCTGATGCCTATCCTGATGGCCCCATTGTCGATAGCGAAGGCTGCTTGTGGACCGGCCTGTGGAACGGCTTTGCTGTCGCACGCTATTCGCCTGAAGGTCAGTTGTTGGGGCAGGTGGCTATTCCGGCGGCGAATGTCACGAAAATGGCCTTTGGCGGGCCTGATCTCAAAACAGCCTATGTCACAACCGCCAGCAAGGGATTGGCAGATCATGAGCGTACCGCTCAGCCGTTGGCTGGAGCTGTTTTCACCTTCCGAAGTGACGTGTCTGGAATTCCAATAGCGCCTGTGGAGATAAAATGAAAAAACTCGCCCTTCTGTCAATCGCTGGGGTCATGGTAACGACACCCGCTTTCGCCTCTCCCACATTGGCACCCTATTGGACGAGCCATGCGGTGATTCAACAAGGGCAGCCTGTTGTGGTGGAAGGCACGGCCCGTCCTGGTGAGGTGGTATCCGGCACTTTGGGTGATGAAACGCATCAGGAGAAAGCAGGACAAGACGGGCACTTCACCTTGAAGTTCAGTCCACGCAAAGCGAGCATGACGCCGGTCAGTCTCACCGTGGGTGATCAGCGGATCGATGATCTTCTGGTTGGTGATGTGTGGCTGTGTTCAGGCCAGTCCAATATGGAATATCCGGTCAGCCGCGGATTGGATGGACCGGGTACAGTGATGCGTTCGGCAGATGATGGCCTGCGATTGTTTGACATTCCCAAGGGATCTGCACCGCATCCCCAGTCGCAATTTGCCAGTCCTGTGCAATGGCAGGCTGCCGGGCCAGACAATGTCGGTGCATTTTCGGCGGCCTGCTATCACATGGCGCGTGACCTCAGAGAGAAGCTGAAAATTCCGATTGGTGCAGTTCACGCCAGTTTTGGTGGATCTCAGATCCGCGTTTGGCTGACGCCGGATGAAGCCTTGCCGCTTTATGGCAAGGAGCAGATGGATATGCTCAATCTGTTCGGCAAAGACCAACTTAAAGCGGTCGAACGTTTCACGCCGCTGTGGCAGGCCTGGTATCGCAAATCCGCTCATGGAAGTGAGCCTTGGGCGGATAGCAGCCAACTGAAATGGAAGCCTGTGCCGCAGATTGGCATGTGGGGTGATTGGGGGGATCAGGGCCTTGCGGATGATCCTGTTGGCACTGTTTGGCTGCGGCGGACGGTGGATTTAACACCAGAGCAGGCGAAATCCCCGGCTCAACTGGCGCTTGGTATTATTGATGAAGTGGACATGACCTGGGTTAACGGTCATCCCATCGGCAATAGCTTCGGCTGGGACTATTCCCGCGATTATACAGTGCCAGCGACATTCCTGAAAGCTGGCAAGAATGAAATTCTTGTCGCGATTACAAACACATGGGGTTCCGGTGGTTTTGCCTCCAAGGGTGACAAGCTCGCACTGACGACGGCTGGGAACAATCGCATTTCATTGGCAGACGGGTGGAACTATTCACGGGCGCCGGTAAAGGATTTACCTCCGCGCAGCCCATGGGATGCCAATGCCGGTATCGGTGTGAGGCATAACGCCATGGTGGCCCCGCTCGGCCATGTCGCGATGAAAGGGGCCGCATGGTACCAGGGCGAAAGCGACGTAAACCTTCCGGGTTACGCAGATCGAATGAAAGGCCTTTTCGCTGGCTGGCGGACGCAGTTTAGCAACAACATGCGGATGCTGGTTGTGCAGCTTGCCAATTATGGACCTCCGCAGCTTGCACCAACGCAATCAGGCTGGGCGATAATCCGCGAAGCACAGCGTGAAGCGGTGGTCGCCGATTCCAATGCAGCGCTGGTCACGGCCATTGATCTGGGTGAGCGCACCGATATTCACCCTGCCAATAAAACAGTGTTGGGTGAACGTCTGGCTCTCGCTGCGATGGGGGATAATCTCATCATGCCTCAAGCGGCTGTGGCCGAAAATGGCGATATTCGCATAAGCTTTTCGGGCGTGAAAGATGCGCTTCATACGTGGAGCGGCAATCAGATCTTATCGATCGAAATGTGCGGCGCCGATGAAGCAAGCTGCCGTTATGCAGAAGCGCGCCCGGATGAAACCAGCGTGTTAGTGAAGGGCGATGGCAAGCCGGTATCGCGCATTCGTTATGGTTGGGCCGATAGTCCGATCGTCAATGTTTATGACGACACAGCGATACCGCTGCCGGGGTTCGAACTGCCCGTCACCCAGTGATTTAGTTGTCTTTGCGGATGGCGCTTCTGGCAAGCCCCGGAGCGCCATCCGATTGGCGGCGCATCAAGGTATAGTCGATCTTGAGGTGTACCGGCTTGCTCGACTTACCAGTTCGAGCCGAACGCATTTGTTCCGCCAGAATTTCCAGCGCATGGCGCGCCATTTCCTGAATCGGCTGGCGGATGGTCGTCAATTCCGGCCAGATCGTGCTGGCAATAGTTGTATCGTCAAAGCCGCAGACGGACAGATCAAGCGGCACATCAAGATGGCGGCGTTGCGCAACCGAAACCACGGCTGCCGCCATGTCATCATTGGAAGCAAAGATTGCCGTCGGGCGGTCGGTCTGGTCAAGCAGATACATTGCGGCATCAATGCCGGAGCGATAGGTGAAGAGGCCTTGCCGGACCATGCTTTCGGGTACGCTAAGGTTGGCAGCCGCCATGCCATCAAGAAAGCCTGACAAGCGTTGCCCGCTGGCAGTCTGGTAAGGGTTTCCAATAATGAAGCCAATCCGTTTATGGCCAAGGCCAATGATGTGCGTCGTCATATCGAAGGCGGCCTGATATTCGTCAATCATCACGGCAGATTGATGCGGCTGCGCTTTACCGGGGCCGACCAGAATGGCCTTGCCGCCTAATTCTTCGATCAGTTCCAGCAAGGGCTGTTCATCGCAAAGAGGTGGCGGCAAAAGGAAGCCGCCAATCCCGCTTTTAATCAGGTTGCGAACGACCTTTTCTTCGTCCTCCCCAAAAGCGCAACGCTCGACGACCAGATGCACGTCGCTTTTGCTTGCTTCATCCAGACAGCCCATCAGCAATTCGCTGAGATAAGATGCGGATGGGTTAGTGTAGAGCAAGGCAATGCGGATTTGCGAAGCACCTGCCAGGCTGCGCGCAGCACGATTGGGAGAATAGTTCAGCTGCTCTATAGCGACGAGAACTTTGTCTCTCGTGGATTTGCGGACACTGTCTTCGCCATTGATAACGCGGCTGACCGTCATGGGGGAGCATTGCGCTAAATTCGCGACATCAGAGATTGTCGGTTGGCCTGACTGTCTACGACCGCCCTTTTTGCGCGGACTTTTATCCTTGTTCATAACGGATAATCTACGCCTTAGAGGTGCCGTTCTGCAAGCATATCGAATACTAAGTGCACATTAGCTTTATATGGGAGGCGAAGAGCCGGCGCCTCAGCCTGTGTTGCGATTGACAGAAGCAACCTGCAAAGCAAAGGTAGCGCTATCAAATAGTGCAACCATAGCCCGTTACCCAAGAAAGCTGAGAAACGGCCCAATGAAGCGGGGGAGAGGAATGATAATGCGAGATATTTTGTCAGCCGGATTGAGCCGTCGCCATGTGATGGCAGGGTTGGGGGGAACAGCTTTGGCTGGGACGATGGGGTCAATGGCTCGTGCAAAGGATCTGTTGAATCCACCGCCAAGCCTTACTCAATTGGCGCAGTCCACTGGGCGAAAGTTTGGCAGTTGTATTGCATCGAGCCATTTGCGGCACAGCGGTGCTATTGTGCAAAATCCGCGCTATGCTGATCTTGTGCTCAATGAATGCGGGATTGTTGTCCCTGAAAATGAGATGAAGTGGCAGGCCATTCGGCCAGATGCTCAGAGCTTCAACTTCACAGAAATGGATGCCATCGCGCAATGGGCGAAAGCGAATTCCATTGCATTGCGCGGCCATACCCTTCTCTGGCACCGGCCAAAGTGGTTTCCAGAATGGTTGAACAATTATGACTTCGGTGCGCAGCCTGCCAGTGAAGCAGCAAGGCTGCTTACCCATCACATAGAGACGGTGATGAAGCGCTATGGCGGGCAGATCCATTCCTGGGATGTGGTGAATGAAGCCATTGACCATGATGGGCATGGCATCCTTGCCACTAGCCTTTCCGGGGCGATGGGTAGCGGGGAAGATGTGCTTGATCTGGCCTTCCATACGGCACGGCAGACGGCACCTGAGGCACAACTGGTCTATAATGATTATATGAGTTGGGAACCGCAGCATGAGGCGCATTGCAATGATGTTCTGCGTTTGCTGGAAGGCTTCCGCAAACGAGGAACCCCGGTAGATGCTCTGGGCATCCAGTCTCATATCGAGATATTCGAAATCGACCCTGCCACGGGGACCGGGCCGTATCGGGAGAAAGGCTGGCGCCGCTTTCTCGATGAAGTGACGGGTATGGGGTACAAGCTCATCGTCACTGAGTTTGATGTGAAGGATAAGGCCTTACCGTCAGATATTGCATTGCGCGATCAGAAGGTGGCTGATTTCACGCGGCGCTATTGTGATCTGATGCTGTCCTACCCTGAACTTGGCGATTTTCTCGCTTGGGGGCTGGTGGACAAATATAGCTGGCTGCAAGGCTTTGCCCCACGTGATGATGGGTTGGAAGTGCGCTGCTGCCCCTATGATGATGATTATCAGCCGAAGTCTATGCGCGAAGCACTGGCATTGGCCTTTGAACAGGCTGTGCCAATGGCTTGAATCGTCTTAATGCTAATGCACCAAAAAGGGCTGCCGTAGCGACACGGCAGCCCTTTTTGTTGGATGGGAGTGCTGGATTAGTCTTTGGCTGTCCAACCTTCCATCTGCTCCAGTTCCTTACCGGCCGTTTCGTGAATGAACATCCGAACCAGAAAGAAGCTGACGAAGGCACAGATCGTGTAGAAGGCGTAAGTCACGCCAAGGCCCAGCCCGCTCGCCATTTCAGGGAAAGACTGCACCACGGCATAATTGGCACCCCATTGCGCAAGACCGCAAATGGCCAGGGCAGAGCCGCGCAATTGGTTCGGGAACATCTCACCGAGCATAACCCACATGACTGGCCCCCAACTCGCATTGAAGAAAATAACGTAGAGATTGGCGGCAACCAGCGCGATCATGCCATTGGATGGGGTGAGCACCAGATTGCCCGCTGCATCAAAATCACCATTGGAAAAGACCCAGGTCATCGCGCCAAGCGTTAAGACCATGCCGGCAGAACCGATGAGAAGCAGTGGCTTGCGGCCAATTTTATCAACCAGTCCGATCGCAACGAAACAGGCGCCGATCGAAACAAGGCCAGAAATGATATTGCGCTGAAGCGCTGCCTCTTCCGAAACACCGGCCAGCTTCCACAGCGTTTCGCCATAGTAGAAGATGACATTGATCCCAACGAATTGCTGGAACACGGCCAGTACCAGCCCTGCCCAGACGATGGGGCGCAGGATGGTGCCTTTGGCCATAACGTCGGAAAGCCGAGGGCGGTGATCCAGCGAGAAGCTGGCGCGAATCTCTGCAACCTTGCGCATGGCTGCGTCGCCCCCGAAAATCCGCGCGAGAACGCCGTGCGCTTCTTCTTCACGCCGCTTGCTGACAAGGTAACGCGGGCTTTCAGGGATAAAGAACAAGGCGACAAGATAGATCGCTGCTGGAACAGCCTGTGCCAGATACATCCAGCGCCATGCGGGCCTTCCGGCCAATTCCCCGAGCGAATTTCCGGCCGCTTGTGCAAGGAAGTAATTGACCACAAAGGCCAGTGTCAGCCCTGTGATAATCATGACCTGCTGTACCGATGTCATCCGTCCACGCATACGGGCAGGAGCGACTTCGGAGATATAGGCAGGTGACAGGACGCTCGCCGCACCGACGGACATGCCACCTGCAAAGCGGGCGATAACGAAAATCGTATGGTCCCCGGTCAACCCTTGAATCAACGCTCCGAAGAGGAAGATAATCGCTGAAATCATCATCACGCGTTTGCGCCCGATGGCATCAGCCAAGCGTCCGGCCAGAAAGGCACCGGCCGCACACCCGATCAACAGGGACCCGACGGTGAAGCCGAGACCCGTTTCATCCAGGTTGAAAGCATGTTGAAGTCCGGCTTGGGTTCCGTTGACGGCACCGCTGTCATATCCAAACAACAAGCCGCCAATCGTCGCAACAGCCACAATTGCTGCCACCAGTGGTATATGGACCTGTTCGTCCTGTGATTTATCCATTTTTCCCTCTCCCAGCCCTATTAGACCAGCTTAATGATAGCGCTACCTAAGCGGTAATTGATCTTGGAAGCAAGCATCTCATTTGAGCAATGCCGCATTTCCCCATGTTACCGTATCAGGCTGAAGGGTTTCTGCGGGGCTTCGCGCAACCAACTCCAGAATTTTTGCCCCCGAGATATCCGCTTCCAGTGTCTGTGGTGCATCGCCAAAGCTCTGTGGTTTCGATTTTGCCAGCAATTTCCCGTCTCCGTAAATCTCGAAAGTCACTGGCGCGCTGCGATTGCGGGCAGAATCATCCACTCCTACTTCGGCGGTGAACTGGCGATAGCCCTCATTGCGAACTTCGAGCCTTGAATTGGCAAGGACTCCAAGGCCAGTGGCGTAACGTTTCCCGCCGATCGCCAATTGCTCTCCATAAGGGGTACTGTCCGCCTGCGCGCCGCCCCATCCGCCATAACGGGGATGTTCGCCAGTGCCCCTTGTGCCATTCCAGGGTGTCAGCGCACGATAGGTGACGGGTTCAGGCTCTGGCACCACCACTCCATCATCAGCGGGGTTGATGATGCCGGGCTGTTCGGAAAGATAGATTCCATCGGGCAAAATGCGTTTGCCCCTGGCCCGGAATATGAGGGTTTCCTGAGGGGCGAGGGTAAACTTCTGTTCACCGACGAAACGCATTGTCTTGCCGCTCCACAGGTCGGTGAGGTCAATGCCAGCATTGCTCAGGAATTTGAGATGTTCCGCTGTCAGCACTGCTTCCAGCGGCGCTCTGGTACGGTTGAGGATGGCGACACCCTTTTCGCCATTGGCGAGGGTTTTAACAAAAATCTGGGCGTCGCTTGAATCAAACGCCAGCACTGCCTGATTGCCGGCTTTGTCCTGATTAAGCGCAATGATATCCTGATTGCCGAGAATTTTCATGATTTCAGGGTCGGCCTTGCGCAGATCATAGCCAATCATCAAAGGTGCGTTGAGAATGGCCCACAAGGCGAAATGCGAACGCGCCTGGGTGAGATGATTTGCATCAAATTCGCCTGCCCCAAGATAAAGCATGTCCGGATCGTTCCACGAACCGGGATGGGCATAAAGTGCGCGCCGGCTGGTGGAATCGAGATTGAAAAGCAGGCGGCTCCAGGTGGGGGAAATATCTTCGCTGGTGCGCGACATATTGCCGACATTTTTGGCCCATGAGCGCACATCAGCAGAACCCCACAGGCAGAGGGAAAAGACGAAATCATCGTCAGGATTGTATTTTTCCAGCGAATCTCTGACCTGTTCATAGAGATCCTGAACGGCTGGAATGTCGGTGCGGCCAAGCGAATCGACATCGATCAGCGGTTTCAGGGCGCGATATTGCCCGGATTGAACCTTGGGATCACTGGCGGGCAGCCCGCGAATACCGCAGGCATCGACCTTGATGAGATCAAAGCCCCAATCTTTGAAATAGAGCGCGATATCCTGATCAATATGGCCATAAAGGCCGACTTCGCGTTCCGCCACGCTGCCTTCGGGCTGATTAGGAAAGGTGGATGTGAAGACCTGACCGCAGCTATTGCGGCCGATGTCAGAGTAAATCCCTGCTTTCAGGCCCATCGCATGGAGCTTGTCTGTCAGGGGGCGGAAGCTGCTGCTGCCATCGGGCATGGCAGCGGAAGGGAAATTATCGGTGCGAATAATCATCCGCCCATCTGATGTTCGGCGGTGAAGCCACCAGCCGTCATCAATATCGATGTAACGATAACCCTTTTGGGCCAGGCCTGACTTAACGATAATATCGGCAGATCCGATCAGCTTTTCTTCATCGATATCGCTTGTAAAGGCATTCCAGCTATTCCAGCCCATAGGCGGCAAATCGGCATTGCCACGCTGATAGGCGCTCCATTCACCTGTAGGTTCCAGGTCGCCTTCGGCATGGGCTGCAAGGGGCAGGCAAAAGGCGGCACTGGCCGCGCTGCTGACGAGTATTTTGCTGAAAGCTCTCATTCATCCACTCCGTTGGTCGTGGCGGGCGGAGGCATGAGCGTGAAAGAATCCACGTCCAGATAACCGCCTTGGGAATTGGTGCTGAAACAGGAAATGGCGAATTGCTCACCCTGGAAAGTGCCGGTCCGCCAAGCGAAGGAAAGCGGGAATGTGCCGCCGATTGGCGTCCAGTTCTTGCCGTCAGCGCTGTAAGACAGCGCGCCCGTATCATTGATGAAATCTGCATCCACGGCCATCCACAGCGTGTTGCCGGATGTCAGTGGCTGCTTGGTGCGTTGTTCTTCCACCGGCCCTTCGAGCGTACTGGTTATCACGCTCATATCCACAAAAAGTGCACCGTTTGAAGTGCGATTGGCAGAGAGGGTTGCGCTGTGTTGACCGAACGTGCCGAAACCGCAGCGATCACCTGCGGAAATGTGGCTGAGGTCCAGTTTCACTTCGGCCCGACTGCGAGGCCCTTGTGCCTTTTGCACCAGCGTATTGCGCGCTGACCAGAGGCTGTCTGCCTGAGTTGCGTGAAGCCGTAGGAAACCCGGCCTTTCGCTGAGTGACCAGCGGGTGTTGTCAGGATTATGATTCCATTGCCATTGCAGCCCAAGTGTCGGTTGGCTGAAATCATCCGAACTGGCAGGTTGAGCAGGTGCGTATCCTTGAATAGGCTTTCGGGCGATTTCCGGCACTTTGCCCGGTGCATCAGGTGTTCCCCAAACCGGCCAGCCATCTTGCCAGAAGACCGGGCTGAAATTGGTCATCCGGCCGATGGCGCCTGAATCGACCATGACAAAGCCGAACCAGTCACCATTGGGCAGATCGACCAGCGCACCCTGATGGCCACCTGTCTGATCGTCAATCTGTTCGCGTGTTTCCCACGGACCGTCCAGACTGCGCGCTCTTGAAACCGTCAGCGCCATGCGCGGTGGGATGGCATTAAAGAGATAATACCAGCCATCACGCTTGATGATTTTCGACCCTTCGGCGCCCTTGATGTAGTGAATTTCCCGCGAACGAACGACCTTACGATAATCCTTGTCGAGCGTGAGAAGAGTGATCGTGCCGTCTGAATTCACCGCTGTTGCGATATAACCTGTTCCGTCATCATCGATGAAAAAGCCGGGATCAAAAGCTTCCCGGTCTAGCTCATGGAATTTCCATGGGCCTTTGGGATCATCGGCGTAATAGATTCGCGTGTTCAGCCCGACAGGGGTCACCACCAGATAATAGCGGCCATTGTGATGCCTGAGGCTGGTGGCAAACAGCCCTTTGCGATAGGCATTGCCATCTTTCAGATCATATTGCGGCATGCCTTCGATCCGGTCGATGACATGGCTGTAGATTTCCCAGTTTACCAGATCCTTCGAATGCAGGATCGTTATGCCCGGCACATTGACGAAGGTGGTGGTGGCAAAGAAGAAATCGTCACCCACACGGATGACATCAGGATCGGGATAATCAGCATAGAGCACTGGATTGCGGAATGTACCGTTCCCCTGATCTGACTGCCAAACCTGCGCCGATGAAGGCACAGCAATAGCGGCCAGCGCGAGGGCTGGCATACAATAGAGCGCTTTCATCACTGGCTTGCATCTTCATTGACGAGATGTTCGCTGAAGAAGGGAAGGACATTGTCCTGAAAACGCCAGGCAACGCGGCTTGTGTGATCCCCTTCGTAAATCTCGAACTGGTTGGCAATGTGATAGCTTTGAAGAATATTATGGAGCTTCTCTGTATCGCTCTTCAAACTGTCCTTGTCGCCAACATCCATGGAAATCGCAGCATATTGCCGCAAATTACCGATATATTGATCGACAAACGCCAGCGGTGAATTGGCCGTCCATTTTGCCAATACATCTTCCTGAATCTTGCCATCCTTAATCGGTAGATCGAGGTAGAGCGGCGGGTTGTCAGGGTCTGGAGACCATGCCGCCGCCATCGCCAGTGTCCCCCGCAAAATGAAGGGCAGGCCAGAGGATTCTTGCGGGGACTTCAGCTTACCGAGCGTTGCCTCTATCGAAGGGTCGAAACTGTCGCGAGCCCGGACAGACAGGCAACATGGGCTCATCAGATAAAGCGCGCCAAACACATCTGCATGTTTCATACCGATGCGGGTTGCCCCATATCCACCCATGGAATGCCCCACCAGCCCACGGCTGCGGCGGTCGGCAATCGTGCGGTAATGGCTGTCGATATAGGCGATGAGGTCATGGGCAATGAAGGCTTCAAAGTCCCCCGTTGTGACCGAGCTTGAATACATCGAGCCGTTATGAACGCTTTTGCTGTCAGGCATGACCACGATCATTTCATGCGCCCCTTTGGCGAAGGCGCTTTCGATCGTCTGGGGCACATGAATTTCTCCGGCCCATTGTTCAGCGCCAATGGAGTAGCCGTGCAGGGCGTAGACGACAGGATAGCGCCGCTCAGGATGTTTGGCGTAGCCCGGCGGCAGCATGACCAGAACGGTGCGGTCCGCGCTTTCCCCTTCAAGATTGCCTTCAATCGCAGCCGAATGGACGGTAATTTTCTGCACATTTACCGGTGCGGCATTGACAACCGGCGGTGGAACCTGCGTTCCAACCTGGGCCATTGCGATGGAGGCTGTGCCCAGTGCAAGCGTTGCCAAAGAGGCCAGCCCGAAGTGCCGCACGCTCGATAATGAAATGCACTGCATAGTGCCCTTTGTTTTGTCTGACATATCAACTCTCCCTGTTGATGACACCCGTTCATGAGTGCATTCACACCGTGTATTTCTGGTTTCGCGAATCGAACGTTCACTTTCAGAAATTGTTATTTCGGAGATTTTCTCACCGCTCTGTAAGAAAACCTAAGAAAATAAGTTTTGGTATCGTTATCATTTCGGCATGTGTGAAGTAAAGGATATAGTAAAATTGTTCCTGGAATATCTGTTCAGAGCGGCCGTTTGCGGCGTAAACGGGCCTTTTGCGTGTTTAACTTCCCCTCAGCCATTGCATCACCATCGCGCGGATACGCTTGCGGTTTCCATTGCCTAGTGGACCTAGAATGCCGTGCCTTTCGTCCGGCATGTGGCTGAGCGGATGGCCATTTGGGCGAAAGACGTAATGATCGAAGAAGGCCCTCCAGGCTTGCCGTTCAGCAGCGGGGCGTTCAGCAAGAACGGTCATTGCCAGCATCATTGCGGTGAAGGGGGTGTCCGGCCCTTGCGGGAATCCATCCCACCAGTAATTGACTAATAGGTTGAACGGTTCAGTCGCTTCCACCTGATGCCACCAGAGCTTTGGCAGGTAGAGCGCATCTCCGGGTTCCAGTTCAACAATGATGGCTTCATCGCGAATGGCTTCAAAACGTGGGTAACGCGGATCGCCAATTGTGCTTCCCATGGCCATGCTGATTGGCTGGCCGGCCATGGTGTGATCAATCGGCCCAATATAGAGATCGGCGATGGCTTCAGGCGGATAGAGCGTAAAGCGCCTTTTGCCAGCTGCCACACAGGCCACATTGTCGAAGGTGTCATAATGGCAGGATGCGGTGGAGGCGTTCCCGACCCAGACACGCGGTTCCACATTGGCGGAGAGAAAGGGCAAGCTGTTTTCTTGCTCAAACCCCGGCAAATAATCGCGTGTCGGGATGGAGCCTAAATAGGCTGTCCCTTCTCCGGGCGCTTGAGCAAGACGGAGAATGGTCGCCAGCGCATCAGGCAGGGACAGAGTTTCTCGGCGGAAGTTAAAGCCTTCCGCATTGTCTCCATAATGATAGCGGCCTTGAATATCGGGCGCGCCTATAAAGGCCTGAGCTTGTGCCCCACTATCAAATCTTTGCAGGTAAGCCGCCACATTTTGTGCGCCGGATTGCGCAGCCTGAACAACAGGCCACTCCTTGCACACCCCGCGCAAGAGCTTGGGCTGGCCATATTCCATGATGCCTTCCCGGAAGGCATCAGGATCGGCCAATGCTGCATGAGCAGATTGTGGGAGGGGTTCCAGTGAGTGTGGCACGTGCGGTTCAGGCTGCTGCTGTCAGGCGCATGTTCCGGCGATGGGCCAATATATTCACTTGTTTAAGCGATGCTGCCATCGTGTAAATCAGTTGCAAGTGGCCGGCACGAAACAGGGCCAGCACCTGAGCATCGTCCAATTCATGAAGACGGTCGAGGCTGACAGTGTAGAGTCCCTGCAAATTGACCGTTTCGCCATCGTCAAAGCGCAAGGAAATATCCAGCGGTTCAACCAGACTATCCGCCAAAAGGGCTGCGATAAACCGCTCTGTTTCTGCCATGCCGATGTTCATCTGCCCCAACACGCGCTGAATTTTGCGCAAGACATCGCTGGGCTCTCCATCCGATTCGAACAAAGGTTCACCCGCAGTTTCACTGAAGCGGCTATGTTCAGGATCGATACTGATATTCTCTCCTGTGATGTAAAAAGCTTCTCGGGCAAGGTCGAGCGGTTGGAATGCACCTGCTATCTCCGGCTGTTCGGCAAGCAGATTCTCATTGGCGGTGAAGCCAAATAATGCACCGGCGTAGAAATCTCCGGTCTCAGGGTTCTTGGTCAGAAAAATAGGGCAGACAGAGGCTGCAGCGGAAAATTCATTCACCATTATTTGCCGGAAATGGTCATTGCGCCATGAGGGCTGCTGAATCCGTAGATCCGCGTGCTTTTGCTTATCAAGTAGTTCCATTTTCCTTTTCCTCTCCGGCTTTTTCTTAGCAATTGTTATTGTATCACATGATAGAGTCATGAACTTTGCTAATCTTATTGGCAAAGTTACGGAATCCCGCCATTCCTGCAAGGCGAATGTGATTTATTCTAAATACACGTACAAATTGATATTGATAGCGCTACCTTTTGACGCTAGCATCGTGTCAGAAAATAAATTTGGGAGAATTCTGGCGTCCTGCATTGCGGGGCACAAACTCTCCCGTGCGCATGACGGGCCATAATGGCCTGCTGTTCAATTCCCAAGCTGGCAAAAATGACCAGCAGGAAAAGGAGGGGGTATGAAGACCATTTTCACTCGCGACTCTAAGTCTGCAAAGTTTTTACTTGCTGGCGCTTCTAGCTTTATTGCTCTGGCAATTGCTAATCCGGCCTCAGCTGCAGAGGAAAGTGCTGATGATTGGAGCCTGTCTGCTTCAAATCAACAGACGAATGACACAAGCGATTCGTCCCAAAATGATAGCGCTCTCGCAAAGCGTAATGATAGCGATGATATTGTGGTGGTCGGTATCCGCGGTTCGTTGCAGCGCAACCTTGATGCCAAGCGCGCTGCTCCCGGCGTTGTTGATGTGATTTCTTCCGAAGATATCGGTAAATTCCCTGATAACAACGTGGCGGCCTCGCTGCAGCGACTGCCTGGCATTTCGATTTCTCGGAACGGCCCGCGTGGAGAAGCCACAGGCGTGACGGTTCGCGGCTTTGGCGGCGATTTCAACACGACACTGGTTGACGGACGCCGCCTGTCCACCGCCACTGGTGGCCGTTCGATCGACTTCAGTACCGTCGGCTCTGACTTCCTTGGTAGCCTGACTGTCCTCAAGACACCGGATGTAATGCTGACATCCAGCTCGATCGGCGCGACGATCAATATTGAATATCCCAAGCCATTTGACCGGCCCGGTTTGCAACTGGCCGCGTCCGCGTCCGGTTCAATTCAGGACAAGGCGGGCAAGGTCGTTCCGACAGGTGGCTTGCTGTTCAGCAACACCTTTGCAGACGACACTTTCGGTATTCTGGTCGATGCGATTTATACCCGCCGCGATACTCAGACGAATAATGTCTTCAACCACGGCTTCCCTGGCGGTCGTTATGCCCCCTGCCAGCTCGCGGGAAGCACTGCCACCAGTTGCAATCCTGTGAACCCGGAAACCAACCCTGATGCTGCAGATTCTGACAAGCAGACAGTGGTTGGCTTCTTCTCACAGCAATATGGTGCGCAGCAGCTTTATTCACGCGATGAGCGTGTTGACGGGCGTATTGCCCTTCAGTGGCGCCCGTCCGATGCCGTAGAAATCACGCTCGATAACAATTATTCGAATCAGAAAATCCGTGGCGACAGTGTCGGTGTGGGCATTTGGTTCAATCAGGGCGGTCTGCGCAATGTCGTGCTGGATGAAAACGGTACCACCGTCGATTTCACCCAGAGCGGTTCCCAGACAGACTTCACTGCTGAAACCACGCAATCTTATCAGCGCACCAATATGACCGGCTTGAACATCAAGTGGGACGTCAGCGATAATTTCAAGGTTGAGGCTGACGGGGCCTATTCGCAGAGCTGGCTCAACCCAGACGGCCGTCTCAGCAATATCGGTGCTGATGTTGGTTATGGCTTTGCTATCGGGCCAGCTCTTGGCGTGGCTATTAATGGTGATAGCTCGGATGCTATTCCCCAACTCCATGACTATGGCCCGAATGGGAATGCAGCGGACTGGGCGAATCCAGACTTTATCGGTTCGCATGTTACGGTTAATCAGGCTCAGAAGAACAAGGATACAGTTAAGCAGGCACGTTTGGCGGCGACTTGGGAGCAAGAAGGGCTGACGCTAAGATTTGGCGGGTCTTATCTGGAAGATCACTATAAATTCCAAGCGTCTAACACTTTCACCAATAATTTCTGGCAGGCGTACTCCGGCTATGGCCCCGCATCAGGAACGTCAGGCGGCGTCGCTATTCCGGCTGATTTGTTCAAGGGGACTATTAGCACTGACGGCTTCATCCCGGGCTTCTCTGGTTCGCTGCCGCCGGTACTGCTGGACTTCACTGCGCAGGACTATCAGGCCTTCCTGACTGCACTCGGTAATCCGCAGGCACAGAATATTCCTGGTTATGGCTATGGCTGTTGCAACGGTGATTTCACCGGAACTTTCGATGTTGCGATCGATCCGGGCAGTGTGCGCGATATTCAGGAAAAGACCTGGGCGCTGTATATGCGGGCGAATTTCGAAACCGAAATTGCTGATATGCCGTTCTACTTCAACGCTGGTTTGCGGCAGGAAGTGACGCATCTCAGTTCGACCGGTATCGGGCGTTTGCCTATTGGCCTCACACGCAGCGATACTGATCCGACATTGCTGACCGTTGCTTTCAGTGAATCGCAGGATGTGACGACGAAAAGCGATTATTCCTATTTGCTGCCAAGTGTAGATATGAAGTTGCTGCTCAGCGATTCACTGCACTTGCGTTTTGATGCGTCACGTACCTTAACGCGTCCGGGGCTGGATCTTCTCTCCCCAGCATTGAATATCGGCAGTGGCCAGCGTGTCGGTGCGCTGACGGCTGATGGCGGAAATCCTAACCTGAAGCCTTATCTGGCGGACAATTTCGACTTCGCGGTGGAATGGTATTACCAGCCCAATTCCTACGCTTCAGCTAATGTGTTCATCAAGAACGTCTCCAACTTCGTGGTGCAGGGCACCCAACGCCAGACGATCAATGATGTGATTGACCCGAGTACAGGTCAGCCAGCGCAATTCACTGTTTCTCAGCGCGTGAATGGACCTGACGCGACGGTGAAGGGCATCGAACTTGCCTGGCAGCATGTGTTTGGGGACAGCGGTTTTGGCTTCAATGCCAATGCTACCTTTGTCGAAACCAATAAGCCATATGATCCCGATGATATAAGCCAGAGCGGCTTTGCCGTGACCGGCCTTGCCAACTCGGCAAACTTTGTCGGCTTCTTTGATAAATATGGGTTCCAGGCGCGCGTAGCAGTCAACTGGCGTGATGAATATCTCTCAGCCTTTGGACAGTTGCAGAATACCAGTGCATTCGGTGCAGAGCCGACATTTGTTGACGCGAACACCCAGGTGGACGTGACGACGAGTTATCAGCTCACAGAAGGCATCAGCGTTTTCGCCGATGTGCAGAATGTCACCAATGCCACGCAGAGCACGCATGGCCGTTACAGCAACCAACTGCTCGATGTGTATGCTTACGGGCGTCGCTACAGCGCTGGTGTGCGCGCTCGTTTCTGAGCTCTCCCCTGACCGGGGACATCCTGTAGGGTGTCCCCGGTTCTTCTTTGTGGAGGTGTTGGATGGTGAAGCCGGTCAAACATATCGTTATCGTAGGAGGCGGCACGGCAGGCTGGCTCACCGCTGGCGTGATTGCCGCCCGGCACAAAGGGCGGATGGCATCCGGCTTTACTGTAACGCTGGTCGAATCGCCCAACACTCCTATTATCGGAGTGGGAGAAGGCACTTGGCCTACCTTGCGCACGACCTTGCAGCGGATGGGCGTTTCGGAAAGCGACTTCTTCCGCGAATGTGATGCCTCTTTCAAGCAGGGTGCAAAATTTGCCCGCTGGACCACGGGCACTCCAGATGACGCATATTATCACCCTTTGATGCTGCCGCAGAGCTTTGCCCAGCTAAATCTTGTACCCCATTGGCTCGCGGGTTCAGAAGCTGTTGAGCCAAGCGGCGCGATGAGCTTCTGCGACGCAGTCTCCCCACAGGGGAAAATCTGCGACGACGGGCTGGCACCCAAAACGATCGCCACCCCGGAATATGACGGGCTGGCCAATTATGCCTACCATCTTGATGCGGGGAAATTCGCACCTTTCTTGCAGCGTCACTGCTCCGAGAAATTGGGCGTTCGCCATGTACTGGCCGATGTGGAGCAGGTCAAACTGGCGGAGGATGGCGATATTCAGTCGATCGTCACCACACAGGCAGGAGAAATTACCGGTGATTTGTTTGTCGATTGCACCGGATTTAAAGCGCTTCTGATCGGCGATGCTTTGCAGGTTCCGTTTCGCGATTGCAGCGACATATTGTTCTGCGACACCGCCCTTGCGGTGCAGATGCCTTATGACAATGCGGCTAGCCCGATTGCATCACACACGATCTCCACCGCCCAATCGGCAGGTTGGATCTGGGACATTGGCCTGCCTTCACGCCGTGGGATAGGCCATGTCTATTCCAGCCGGCATATTTCGGACGAAGACGCCGAGCGCGAATTGCGGGCCTATATTGGCGCTGCGGGCAAGGATCTCACTTTACGCAAAATTCCGATCCGGTCGGGTCACCGCGAGACATTCTGGAAGCGCAATTGCGTTGCCGTGGGGCTGGCCGCTGGTTTTCTTGAGCCGCTCGAAGCGTCAGCGATTGTGCTGATTGAACTGTCTGCAAAGATGATCGCGGAACAAATGCCGGTCTGCCGTGAGGTAATGGATGTGATCGCACATCGATTTAACGCCACTACTCATTATCGCTGGGGGCGGATTATCGATTTTCTCAAGCTGCATTATGTGCTGACCAAGCGTACGGACAGCGCTTTCTGGCGTGATAATCTGTTACCTGAAACGATCCCGGATCGGCTGCAGGAACTGATGCTCTTGTGGCAATATCAATCGCCTTGGTTTCACGATGAATTTGACCGGGTGGAGGAGGTCTTCCCGCCAGCCAGCTATCAATATGTGCTCTATGGGATGGGGTTTCGCACACAAGTCGAACCCGAAGCACTGACCAGCGAAGCGCGTATCGCTGAACAGGCTATCCGCGCCAATGTCATTCAAACGGAGCGTCTGCGAACCGGATTGCCGCGCCACCGTGATCTTATCAACAAGATCGTGGAACGCGGGATGCAGCCGGTGTGATCGCCAGAGAAACGACGCTCCTGCAACGTAATTAATCGTGAGAGGAAACATAATGAGAGCATGGAAAAGCCGATTGCTGGCTGCGAGCGGTTTTGCACTGGCCAGCATGACAGCCATGTCTGCAGGGAATGCGCAGGCGCAGGATACTGCCGCCCATCAGGCCAGCACTGCCCAATCTGCCGAATGGCAAAAAGCAGATCAGATGGCTGAAAAAATCGTCAGCCAGTTGACCTTGGATGAAAAGTTCGACCAACTTCTCAATACAGCCCCAGCCATTCCACGCCTCAAGATTCCGGCCTATAATTGGTGGACCGAAAGCTTGCATGGTGCACTTGGCCCGGTGCCGACGACCAATTTTCCTGAACCTGTGGGTCTGGCCGCGACATTCGATACCGAACTGGTCCATGATGTCGCCGGGTCTATCAGCACCGAAGTGCGCGGGCTTCATGCACTGGGCCGGGAAACCGGGAAGCTGGGCCGGATTGGCACGGGGCTCGATACATGGTCACCCAATATCAATATTTTCCGTGATCCGCGTTGGGGCCGGGGCCAGGAAACCTATGGCGAAGATCCTTTCCTGACGGCTCGGATGGGTGTCGCTTATGTGGAAGGAATGCAGGGGCCGAACCCTGATCTTCCAGATGTGGTGGCTACACCGAAGCATTTCGCGGTCCATAACGGGCCGGAAGCGACCCGCCACCATGCTAATGTCTTCGTGTCAAAACACGATCTGGAAGACACTTATCTGCCCGCCTTCCGCGCTGCCATTGTCGAGGCGAAAGCCGGATCTGTCATGTGCGCCTATAATAGGGTGGATGGGGCACCTGCCTGCGCCAGTGAGGAATTGCTGAAAGATACTTTGCGCGATGCCTGGGGCTTTACCGGCTATGTTGTGTCTGATTGCGATGCAGTGCGCGATATTAGCGAAAACCATCATTATGCACCCGACCCGGCAACGGGCGTCACCGCAGCATTGTGGGCAGGGGTGGACAATGAGTGCAACACGCAAACCCTGTCAGACACCGCAGGGCTGGGCGAACGCTATCGCGATGCGCTGAACCGGGGTTTGATTACCGAAAATGATATTGACCGGGCGTTGGTGCGGCTGTTCTCAGCTCGATATCGCAATGGCGATCTGGCCGGTGTGCGCCCTTTGAGCACTAGCATGTCTTCGGTGCGTGACATTGCGACACCTGCCCATCGCGCCTTAGCCTTGAAGGCCGCTGAACGCAGCCTCGTTTTGCTCAAGAATGATGGGATTCTACCGTTCCAGACCGCCGGAATGCGTGTGGCTGTAATCGGCCCCCTGGGCGATGCTACCCGCGTGTTACGGGGCAATTACTCTTCCCCGATGTCGGGTGAGCCTGTTTCCGTGCTGGAAGGTCTGCGCGCGGCGATGCCGAAAGCCAAGGTGCAATATGTTCCCTTTGGTGAATCATACACTGACAGCGACACGGTGCCGGAAAGTGCATTGCAAACGGAAGATGGCAAGCCGGGTCTTACGGCTCATTATTACAACCCCATCGGCAAGGCGCCTGAGCGCTTTGCACCCGGTGAGCTGGAAAAATATGATGCCACCGTTCGCTATGAGGCAAAGCCCGCGCTGATACAGCGTGAAAGCGATGTCCATGGCCGTGGGTTGGGGCTTGGCAAAGTGGCCGATCACCACAAGGTGGTTTGGACCGGCTTTATCGTCCCCAAGGAAAGCGGCACCTATCGGCTCGGTCTTGGTGGCCGTGGCGGGGTGATGAATTTCGAAGGCAAGCCTTTCATCGATATGTCCGAGGCGAGCTGGGGTACGTTGCCCAATTTCAAGACGGTGACCCTGGAAGCGGGCCACAAATATCCGGTGGAAGTCAGCTCGCAGGCGATGGGGTCGTCCAATGTCGGGCTGGTGTGGAAGAAAATTTCCGCTGACCCTGTGAAAGCGATGCAGGCCGCAGCGCGTGATGCAGATGTGCTGGTGGCTGTGGTTGGTCTCACATCGGATCTGGAAGCAGAAGAAGCACCGGTGGAAATCCCCGGCTTCGATGGTGGGGACAAGACCACGCTCGATCTGCCTGCTGACCAGCTTGCATTGTTGGCTGAAGCCAAAAAGACCGGCAAGCCGATTGTGCTGGTGGCGATGAATGGCAGCCCGATCAATCTGTCCTGGGCGAAAGACAACGCTGCCGCCGTGCTGGAAGCATGGTATCCGGGGGAAACCGGCGGGGAAGCGATTGCCAATGTGCTGACCGGCAAAACTAACCCATCCGGCCGTTTGCCCCTGACCTTCTATCGCAGCGTAGATGATCTGCCACCGTTTGAAGATTATGACATGAAGGGGCGGACCTATCGCTATTTTGAAGGCAAGCCCGTCTATTCCTTCGGTTATGGCCTCAGCTACACAGATTTCACCTATGCGCCGCTGACGATCACGCCGAGCGCGCAAGGGGCCGGGCAAGGCCTGCGTGTTGCGACCGAAATCCGCAACAGCGGATCGCGGGAAGGGGATGAAGTGGCGCAGCTTTATCTCAATTTCCCGGATAAGCCCGGCACGCCAGAAATCGCCTTGCGCGGTTTCCAGCGGGTGACGTTGAAACCGGGTGAAAGCCGCAAGGTGGTGTTCGATCTCACCCCACGCGATCTCAGCGCGGTGGATCTGGACGGCAACCGCATGGTCTTCACCGGGAATTATACTGTCAGTGTTGGGTCTGCTCAGCCGGGCAGTGGCCTTGCTTTCCAGTCAGGCAGTTTCTCCGTTCAAAATGCGGTTGCTCTGCCGAAGTAACTTAACTGAAGTCCGGGCCGGTCACTATCGTCGGCCGGCCCGCGACCAATTCAATCACGCGTTCACCTGATCCCCATTGAATGGTCTTATGGCCGGGGACATCAGACAGGATTGTGGCGTTGACCAGCGCGCCGTTTTTCCAGGCGATATCCACCTTGCACCTCCCCCGTGCCCTGAGGCCTTTGATGGCACCTTCTGGCCATGCTGATGGCAATGCGGGAAGCAGGCGGATGGTATCGCCGTGATTTTGCATCAGCATTTCAGCAATGGCAGCCGTACCCCCGAAATTCCCATCGATCTGAAACGGCGGGTGGGCATCGAACATATTGGGATAGGTCCGCTCCCGCCCCAGCAGGTAATGCAGGATCGCATGGGCATGGTCGCCTTCGCGTAAGCGGGCCCATAGATTGGCCCGCCAGGCAGTTGCCCAGCCGGTGGATTCATCACCCCGCATGATAAGAGATGTGCGCGCGGCCTGTGCAAGTTCGGGCGTGCTATCAAGCGATATCTGATGGCTGGGGTAGAGGCCATAGAGGTGGGACACGTGGCGGTGATGGGGTTCAGGTGCAGTGAGGTCCCAATCCTCCAGCCATTCCTGTAATTGCCCGGCTTGCCCAATCTGGTCAGGCGCAAGCTGGCTGCGTGCTGCGCGCCATTGCGCGGCAAGATCAGCATCGACATTGAGCAGTTCTGCGGCTCTGGAGGTTTGATCGAACAGGTCGCGCAGGATTTGCCGGTCCATCGCCGGCCCTGCACAGACTGCAATCTCTCCATGATGGCAGTTTTCCGGCGAAATGGAGGGATTGGTGACAAGCGTTCCGCTGGTGGAATCACGTTGCAAAGTGTCGAGGAAGAACAGCGCGGAGCCTCGCAGCAGGGGGTAGATGTCCTTCAGGAAGGCTGCATCACGATGGTAGTCGTAATGGTCCCACAAATGGGTGCAGAGCCACGCGCCACCCATCGGCCACAGGCCCCATTGCGCCCCGTCAATCGGAGCGGTGGCCCGCCACAGGTCAGTGTTGTGATGGGCCACCCATCCGCGTGCGCCATACATGCTGCGGGCTGTCCGGGTGCCTGTCACCGCCAGATCACGCACCATCTCCACTAGCGGGGCCACACATTCACCAAGGCCGGTTATTTCAGCGGGCCAGTAATTCATCTCCGTATTGATGTTGATGGTATATTTGGAGCCCCATGGTGGATTGACCGATTCATTCCAGATGCCCTGCAGATTGGCGGGCTGGCTCCCCGGCCGGGAAGAGGCAATCAGCAAATAGCGGCCATATTGAAAATAGAGCGCGGCGAGCGACGCTGATGGCGAGCTTTCGTTCCGCCGCAGCCGCTCATCCGTGGGCAGACTGGCTGCAGCGTCAGTGCCAAGATCGAGAGAAACACGCCGGTAAAGCCTGCGATGTTCATATGCCGTCCTTTGCGCCATTTCGGCAAAGGAAATATTGCGGGCATTGTGGATTTGCCGGGCCGTAACCGCTTTGGGGTCTCCTTCAGGATCATCAAAGCGGCGATAGCTTGTTGCCATGGCAATAAAGAGGGTGACGCTGCTCGCCCCTTCGAGCACAAGCGCATTGTCGCGGACAGCCAGCGCGCCACCTTCGGGAATGGCCGCAACCCTAGTGGAAAAACGCAAGGCTCCCGGTGTGTCCGGCCCATCGCCATTATGCCCGATCAGGTGAATCTCACCATTCTCAACCCGCCAGGAAGCCTTATGCGGAGTCAGCAGCGCTGCTTTCAGATTGAGAGCAGTGGGTTGGTCTGCCGTGATGTGGATGGCCAGTACCTGATGATGAGGCGATGCGATGATTTGGCGGGTGTAGTGCACTCCGCCGACAGTGAAGCGGGTGCTGGCGATGGCGCTATCGAGATTGAGATCACGTTCATAATCCTGTGCGTCGTCAGTTTCGCCACTGCCGATAGTCAGCATCAGATCGCCCATGGTCTGATAAGCCATCTGGCTGGCGGGAGTGGCGATCAGTTCGGCATTGGCAAGCTCCTGCGCCGCGGCGTAATCACCAGCCTCTATCAGCCGGCGCACTTCGGGCAGGGCGGCGTTGGCCCTGGGGTTGACCGGATCATAAGGCCCGCCGCTCCACAGAGTGTCTTCATTGAGCTGCAAGCGTTCCGTACCGATGCCGCCGAACACCATCGCGCCGATCCGGCCATTGCCTACAGGAAGAGCCTCGACCCATTCTTGCGCAGGCTGGCGATACCAAAGGCGATCAGAGTGAGGGCGTGGGCCTTTTTCTTCTTTTTCTTCGCGCGCGTGAAGGTGCATCGGCAGTGCCATGCTGGCAGCACCTGCTGTCGAAGCTTCCAGAACAGCGCGGCGCGTGAATTGCGTTTTCAACCTATCTCTCCCGTTTGGTCTCTGCGCTCCAGCCGATGTTTTAGGTGGAGGGTAGCGCTACCAATATGGTGTAAGGAGTATGATGGTGCGTGGAGAAGGTCAATTATACTGGAGCTGCTTCGCCAGAGATTTCATCGCTATGGCGATAAGTCACCTTGGCAAGGCGAACTTCCACCTCCATGACAGGGGGATGAAGACTGTGTTCCTGACTATCGTCGCAGCGCTGTTTGCGTTGCTCGCTCCTTCCGCCATGGCGCAGGGGCAGCCAGATGCCGATGCCGTAGCCCGTTTCCGCAATACTTTGCGTGAAGCACCACTGGTGCCCAAAGTTGCGCCAGACGGCTATGATGTGACGATTGTTGAATTTTTCGATTACCAATGCGGCTATTGCAAGAAGCAGCATCTGGCGTTCGAAGAATTGATGAAAAGCGATCCCAAGGTGCGGATTGTCTATCGGGACTGGCCCATCTTTGGCGGGGAGTCTGACTTTGCTGCTCGTGCTGCACTGGCTTCCCAGTTTCAGGGCAAGCATGATGCGTTTCACGATGCGCTGATGCGCCATCAGGGCAAATTGTCACGTGCGGATATCAAGGCCGCTGCACGCAGTGCCAGAGTGGATTGGGAGCGGCTGAACGCGGATCTCACCAAACATGCGGCAAAGATTGATGCGGTTCTGGCGCAGAGCAATCGGCAGGCTCGAATTTTGGGACTTCAGGGCACACCCGGCATGGTGATTGGCAATTACCTGGTCCCCGGTGCATTGGGGTTGAAAGATTTGCGCGCAGCTGTTGAACAGGCCCGTTCACAAAGCTGAGCCTTTTCTTAATGATGACTATTGCCCCACTTCCCTGTAGAGCCTGAGCCATGGGACTGATCCGCAAATTCCTGCAAGGGCATTATCGCCTTGTCGCCATCATCATGGCGCTGGCTCTGTGCCTGAAATTTGCGGTGCCGACTGGCTATATGGTCGATTCAGCGCAGGATTTTCTCTCCTTGCGAATTTGTGATGGGCAGACTGGTGGCGCGGCGCTTCTAGTGAAGGTTCCAATGAAGGGCGTGTCTATGCATCATGGCGATGATGGTGACACGGCTTCGCATGCAGCCAATCACTGCCCCTTTGCGACCATGGCCATGAGCGGGCTTGAAGCGAGCGACGTGGTCCTGCTGCTGATTGCTCTGGCCTTTATCATGGCGCTTGGTTTCGCGCCGCTGACTACCCCTGATCTGAGACGTATCTTTTACGCCAGACCACCGCTTCGCGGCCCCCCCTTCTCCATCCTGCACCCGTGACAAGACCGCCCAATTGCGGGCGAAATTGAATGATGTACGGCCCGAACTGTCGGGCCATGATGGATGACATATGATGATGATTTGGAAAGCCGCGTTTCGCGCGGGGTTGGTGGCTGGCTGCTGCGTGCCGGTGATGGCACAGGCACAGGATACGAATGACGCTACGCTTGGTGCGCAAGTGACGGTCGCCATGCCTGACCCGGCAACAGAATTGGATCGCGCCAGCATCGCGCGCAAGCAGTCCAGCACCAGCGATATGGCAGAGGTGGTTGCTGATTTACCCGGTGTCAGCGGTGCAACGGGCGGTGGTTTTTCGACTATGCCGGCCATTCGCGGTCTTGGGGAACAGCGCCTCGCAGTGCTGGTCGATGGGCAGTTGATTGATGCAGCCTGCCCCAATGATATGAACTCACCGCTTTCTTACGCTGATCCGCAGAATATTGCCTCGGTTAGCGTGCTGACGGGCGTTGCTCCGGTCAGTGCAGGGGGGGACAATATTGGCGGGGTGATTTCAGTTGAAAGCGCGCCTCCGCTGTTCTCGACCTCAGATGCTTTGCTGGTGACGGGCGATGCCTCCACTTTCTATCGTTCCAACGGTGATGGTTTTGGCGGAGCGGTGAAGCTCACCGTCGCTGGCCGCAAGCTCAGCGCGACCTATACCGGCTCCTACATCCAGTCAGATCAATATGACGGCGGGGGGAGCAAGGGGCTCGTCCGGTCAACCGAATATGCCAAGACGGATCATGCGCTGGCGCTGGCCTATCAAACCGGGGCTGGCCTCATCAAGCTGAAGGGTGGCTATCATTTCTCGCCTTATGAGGGCTTCCCCAATCAATATATGGATATGACATCCAACAAGAGCTGGTTCCTCAATGGCAGCTATCGCGGGGTTTACGATTGGGGTGATCTCGATCTGTCGATGGCGTATCGCGACACCCGTCACAAAATGAACTTCCTTGAAGACAAGCTTCCCGGCGATATGCCGATGAACACGCAGGTGCACAGCTTCAACACTTCGGCCAAGGTCAGCCTGCCTGTGACGGAGCGGGACACGCTGCGACTGGGAAGCGAATTTCACCATCAATGGCTCAATGATTACTGGCCGCCTGTCGCTGGCAGCATGATGATGGGGCCGAACACGTTCATCAACATCAACAAAGCGACGCGCGACCGGATTGGCCTTTATGGTGAATGGGAAGCGCAATGGAGCGATCAGCTTTCCACCATTGCCGGTGTCCGTTTTGAACGGGTGGAAATGGATACGGGTGATGTCGCACCCTATGGCACCAGTATGATGAACATGGCCGATGTGATGGCCGCCAATGCCTTCAACGCGGTCGGCCATAAGCGCGTGGACAACAATTGGAATGGCTCTTTGCTGGTCAATTATGCGCTGAATGATTGGGCTTCGCTGGAGCTGGGCTATGCCCATAAGACCCGTTCGCCCAATATCTATGAACGCTACACATGGGGTCGTGGCTCCATGGCGAGCCGGATGATCGGCTGGTATGGTGATGGCAATGGCTATGTCGGTAATCTCGATCTGAAGCCTGAGCGGGCCGATACTTTCAGTGCGGCATTGTCTTTTGCCGGGAAGGGCGGCTGGAGCCTGCGCGTTTCGCCCTACTACACCCATGTGAATGACTATATCGATGCTGCCTTTGTGCAGGATCTGACCGACATGATGGGGATGCCAAGCGGTTTTGTGCAGCTTCAATTCGCCAATCAGAAGGCTGAGTTTTACGGCGTGGATGTGTCAGGCGCAGTCGATCTGTGGAAGGGCAGCGGCCAAAATGGGACCAAGCTTAACGCATCGCTCTCATGGCTCAGGGGCAATAACCTTACTGACGATGGCCCACTCTATCGTCAGATGCCGCTGAACGCTAAGGCAGGCCTCACGCATCGCCAAGGTGCTCTGGAACTGGGCGCGGATCTGGAATGGGTGGATGCCAAGACCCGCCTTGATGCCACCCGCCACGAAATGCGCACCGATGCCTATGCGTTGGTCAATCTCAGCGCAGCCTACACTATCGCGGGTGCCCGCTTGAGCGTGGATGCAACCAATCTCTTCGATAAGGCCTATGATCTGCCGATGGGCGGGGTGTCGCTGGGGGATTATGGAGTGACGGGCGATTTGCGCAATGTGCCGGGCCGGGGCCGGTCCATCAATGTCGGGCTGAGCACCAGCTTCTAAAAACACAAATTCGGATACGAAACAGGCGGCAAGGATCACGATCCCTTGCCGCCTGTTTCTTACGCGGAATATCGCAGTTCTGGCGCAATTGTTGCACTGCGCAAAAGTGACTCGACAATATACGATTTATGTTATAGTGTAACATATCAATATTCAGCTACAGTTGAGAAAGTTCCCCCCTATGTTGTCGAAATATGCGTTGCTCTGTGCTGGCGCCTTGCTGCCGCTTGTCCCTGCTCATGCCGAGACAGCTCAGGATAATGGCGAAACGCAGGCAACGAGCACCAGCACCGCTGATTCATCAGATGACGATTTTCATAAGACGATCGTGGTGACAGCACCGGGTCTTTCGCAGCTCAATTTGCTGGCAGGCACTTCTGTTGTCAGCGGCATCGAATTACAGCGTAACCTTGATGGCCAGGTGGGCGATGTGCTCGCCAAGCTGCCAGGTGTTTCGACTTCCAGCTTTGCACCGGGTGTATCGCGCCCGATCCTGCGCGGTCTGCAAGGTGACCGTGTGCGCATTATGGTTGATGGTATCGGGGTGAGCGATGCCTCGGGCGTTTCGGCTGACCATGCCGTTTCGATCGATCCGCTGACAGCCCAGAGCATTGAAGTGCTGCGTGGGCCTGCTGTGCTGCTTTATGGTAGCTCAGCAATTGGCGGTGCGGTTAATATTATCGACAAGCGTATCCCGCGTGCGGTGCCGGAAGAGCCGGTTCATATCGATGCCATCGGCGGTGTCGATACGGCCACCAATCTGCGTCAGGTAGGGGGATCGGCCGATATGCCTTTGGGCAAGCAATTCGTGCTCCATGTGGATGGCTCCTACCGCAAGACGGATGATATCGACATTCCCGGCTATGTCATCGCACCGGGCCTGCGTAAGCAGTTGCTTGATGCTGCCAATACGGTGGAGGGCAGCGATCCGGATAAAGCCTCAGAACTGCGTGAAACAGCGAATGAGCGCGGCACGCTGCCCAACAGCAACACCCGCACATACACTGCCGGAACCGGCGTTGCCTGGATCGGCGACAGTGCTACCCTCGGTGCGTCCTTTGGCTATTACAACACCCAATATGGCACGCCAGAGCGCCCCAGCGCGGATATCTCCGGCGAAGGCGAAGAGGATGAAGGCCCCGTCCAGATCCACATGCGCCAATATCGCGGCGATCTGCGTGGCTCCGTCGATCTTGCCAGCGGGCCATTCTCGCAAGTGCGGACGCGTTGGGGTTATTCTGACTATAGCCACACTGAAATTGCCGGTGGTGAACGCGGCACGACCTTCAACGTAAAGAATCTCGAAGGCCGCCTGGAACTGGTGCAGAAACAGCAAGGCGATTGGAGTGGCTCGATTGGCGGCCAGTTCGTCAACAACAAGTTCGAAGCTATTGGTGACGAAGCCTTCGTGCCGCCCAGCACCACCGATGAATATTCGCTCTTCACCTTGCAGGAAATCAACAAGGGGCCGCTGCAATTTCAGGGTGGTGCGCGCTATGAGCACGTCAATATTGATGTGCCGACCTACGACACGACCAAGAAGTATGACAATATCTCCGCATCGATCGGAACGTCCTACGAAGTGGCAGATGGTTTGCGGATTGGCGTGAACGGGTCGCGTGCATCGCGGGCACCCAATTCGGAAGAATTGTTCGCTGATGGTGCGCATGAAGCTACCCAGCAATATGAAATTGGTAGCACGGATCTCACCAAGGAAACTGCATGGGGCCTCGAAGGCTATGTGCGCGGTGATGTGGGGCCGGCCACGGTCAATTTCTCGATCTACAAGAACTGGTTCGATAATTACATCTATCTGCAGGCCGCAGGGACGATTGAAGATGGCCTTCCCGTCTATAATTATCTGCAACAGGATGCGCATTATTTCGGCCTGGAAGGCGAAGTGAATCTGCCGCTTTACAAAACTGAAGGCGGGCTTGAATTCCTGACCGATCTGCGCGGCAGTTATGTGCGTGCTACGCTCGATGATGGCGGTGCTGTTCCATTCATTCCGCCGCTCAGCCTGCTTGGTGCGCTTGAAGCCAAGAATGATCGCTGGGATGCCCGGGCGGAAGTCCAGTGGTTCGACAAGCAGGATCGCGTGGCCTCTTATGAGACGTCCACGGATGGCTTCACCTTTGTGAATCTGTCGCTCGCCTGGAAGCCGTTGCGCGGTAATCAAAACGTCACCCTTATGCTGCAGGGTGACAATATATTCGATGTCGAAGGCCGCCGTGCTGCCAGCGCTACGAAGGATTACGCACCGCTGGTTGGGCGCAATGTTAAGTTGAGCGTCCGTATGAGCATTTAAGGTGGCTGATTACCGCAAACCAATTTCCAGTCCCCTGCGGTAATATGAACTTCCCCCAGACGAGCCTTGAAGCCCCCTCTTCAAGGCTCGTCAAAATGGAACGGGGTAATCACCGGCTCTGGATAGGCTTCATATTCGAAGCTTGGTGGCAGATCGGGTTCCAGCCCATCGATTGAGCGTAACAGAGGCACGCCGCCTTTGTGCCAGCCCTTGTCATATTCAGCGTAGAAATTGATGACGCCATGCAATTTGGCGATCCGCCATTTGCCATTTTCGCGCACATATTCATTTTCATAGGTCGCTTCACCCCAGCGGCCCTCTTTGCCAAGCCAGCCAATCGTGATGAAGGTGCGCCAGCGCGCTTTGGCAGTGCCAGCCTTGCTGTCTACATGGATCACCGGCTGCAATTGCATGTGGTTGAACAGCACGCCGTGACCATAGGCAGGCAGACATTTAAGATAGGCGCGTGCCCTTTCGCGGCCGACATAGACTCCGCGCCCGGCAATCTCCAGCGTGCCATTTTCGGCAAACAGATCGGCGGCTTCGTCCCACATGCCCTTATCGACATAATAGCCATAAGCGCATTGCAGGTTCATCAGGTCGCGATAGTCTTCCGCTTCCTGCAAGCGGGCCGCCAGCTTTTGCTGTGCTGCCCGCAGATCAGATAATTCTGCCCGCATCGCGGCGAGTTCGGCATCCATAATCTCTCTCCCGTGAGATGGTGGGCCGTTAGAGGCGGGGTAAAGTTACTCCGCGCTGGCCCATATATTTGCCTGCTCTGTCGGCATAGCTCGTTTCACAAGGTTCATTGCCTTGCAGGAACAGAAATTGGCAAGCGCCTTCATTGGCATAGACCCGCGCAGGCAAGGGGGTGGTGTTGGAAAATTCCAGCGTCACATGGCCTTCCCAACCCGGTTCCAGTGGTGTGACATTCACAATGATGCCGCAGCGTGCATAGGTGGATTTGCCAAGGCAGATTACCAGCACATCCTTTGGCACGCGGAAATATTCCACTGTGCGGGCAAGCGCAAAACTGTTGGGCGGAATGATGCAGCAATCGGTTTTGCGATCCACGAAGCTGTTAGAGTCAAAATCCTTGGGATCGACAATCGCGCTATCGACATTGGTGAAGATCTTGAACTCATCCGCTACGCGAGCGTCATAGCCATAGGACGATAGCCCATAGCTGATGCACCCATCGCGCCTTTGTGCTTCCACAAAGGGTTCAATCATTTGCTCGCTGACCGCTTTGTTGCGGATCCATTTATCACTCAGAATCGCCATCCGCATGGGATTGCGGATAGCGATTCAGGAGGCAAGTGATTTTATCCTGCAGCCAGCAGGCTGGCATTCCCGCCGGCGGCTGTTGTG
The DNA here is from genome assembly GCF_009828105.1 of Altericroceibacterium indicum. Classification (GTDB taxonomy): domain Bacteria; phylum Pseudomonadota; class Alphaproteobacteria; order Sphingomonadales; family Sphingomonadaceae; genus Altericroceibacterium; species Altericroceibacterium indicum. The sequence goes on along the minus strand of NZ_WTYQ01000003.1, from coordinate 175,545 downwards.
TCGATCGTAATCACCCGTTCTGTGGCAAAGCGGGCAACATAATGCGGGCCCCCGGCCTTGGGTCCGGTGCCCGAATGGCCTTCACCGCCAAAGGGCTGGCTTTCCACCACTGCGCCGATCTGATTGCGGTTGACGTAGAAATTCCCGACTCTGGCGCGAGATTCTACCAATTGACGCGTGCCGTCGATCCGGCTGTGCAGGCCAAGTGTCAGGCCATAACCGGTGGAATTGATCTCATCGATGATCTTATCAAGCTCCGTACCTTTGAATCGCACCACATGCAGGATCGGGCCGAAATTTTCCTGATCGAGATCTTCGATGGAATTGATCTCGATGATCGTAGGCGCAACATAGCTGCCCTTCTGCGTGATTTCAGGCAATTCACGTTGCCAGACTTTGAACCCGCGTTGGCGCATGGTGTCCACGTGATCGTCGAGCTTCTCTTTGGCCTCTTCATCGATGACTGGCCCAACATCTGTAGGAAGATCAGCCGGGTCGCCAATGTCGAGCGCTTCAAATGCGCCCTTGATCATGTGCAGCATAGTGTCCGCAACATCTTCTTGCAGATAGAGCACCCGTAAGGCTGAGCAGCGCTGGCCCGCACTTTGGAAAGATGATGCTACCACATCACGTGTCACCTGTTCGGGCAGAGCCGAACTGTCCACGATCATTGCATTCTGGCCACCGGTTTCAGCAATAAAGGTCGCAATTCCGCCATCGCGTGCGGCAAGGCTGCGGTTGATGGCACGTGCGGTTGCAGACGATCCCGTGAAGGCCACACCTGCAATGCGCGGATCGCTGGTGATCATGCCGCCCACTTCACCGCCACCGGGAAGCAATTGCAGCACATCATTGGGAATGCCGGCTTCATGCATGACCTTCACCGCATGGGCCGCGATGAGCGGTGTCTGTTCGGCGGGCTTGGCGACCACGGTGTTGCCCGCAGCCAGAGCTGCCGCCGCTGGGCCGACGAAAATGGCCAGAGGGAAATTCCACGGCGAAATCGTTGCAAACACACCGCGCCCGGACAGATGCAGGCGGTTCTGCTCCCCCGTTGGCCCCGGCAAAGGCACTGGTGCGGCAAATTGCATCCGTGCTTCGCTGGCATAGAAGCGCAGGAAATCCACTGCTTCACGAATTTCGAGGATCGCGTCGATGATAGTTTTGCCAGCTTCTCGGCGGCATAGCGAAATAAATTCAATCGTATTGGCTTCCAGCCCGTCGGCGGCCGCTTCCAGAATGTCGGCACGCGTAATGCCGCCCACCGCGTCCCACCGGCGTTGTGCCGTCACTGCACGAGTGATGGCCAGATCCACGTCGTCTGAAGTGGGATAAAGCGCAGTGCCCACCACATCGCTGGTGTCGATGGGTGAAAACACATCATGTTCTTCACCGCCCTCTCCGGCGAGCACGGTTGGTGTGGCGAGCCAACTCCGGGTTTTCAACGCATCCACCTTGGCCAGCACATCGGCCTGAACATCGCGGTCTGCAATGTCGACGCCAGCGCTGTTGACCCGGGTGACAAAAATTTCGCGCGGGAGCGGGATATTGAGGTTGCGCATGATGGGCATGTCGCCCAGCTCAGTCATCGGATTCTTGGCCAGCTCTTCCGCCGGGACTTCCGCATCGGCCATCCGGTTGACGAAAGAACTGTTCGCACCATTTTCCAGCAGGCGGCGCACCAGATAGGCCAAGAGATCCTTATGCCCGCCCACCGGGGCATAGATCCGCACCGGCGTTTGTGGTTCGCCATTCTTCTTCTCAAGCTTGGCGAGCGCTTCGTAAACTTCTTCACCCATGCCGTGCAGGCGCTGGAACTCGAACGCCTGACCCTTGGCCAACTGCTTGATCGATCCGATCGTATAAGCGTTATGCGTGGCAAAAGCGGGGAAGATCACGTCATCCGCCTTCAGCAGTTTGGCTGCGCAAGCGAGGAAGGAAACATCCGTCGCGACCTTGGCTGTGAACACCGGATAATCTTCAAATCCGCCGACCTGACTTGCCTTGATTTCGGTGTCCCAATAAGCGCCCTTCACCAAGCGGATCATCATCTTGCGATCGTTCTTGCGAGCAAGGCGTACAATCCAGTCACACAGAGGGGCGGCGCGCTTCTGGTAGGCCTGAATGGCCATGCCGAAGCCTTCCCACTGGGTGCCGTCTTCCCGCGTGAACAATGCATCATCAGAAGCCAGCGCTTCCATCACATCGAGCTGCAATTCCAGCCGTTCCGCTTCTTCAGCGTCGATGGTGAAGTGAATGTTTGCATCGCGCGCCGCCACGGCCAGTTCGCGCGTGATTGGCACTAGCGCATCAATCGCGGCCTTGGCGTGAAGATAGTCATATTTGGGATAAAGTGCCGATAGCTTCACCGAAATTCCGGGCGATTTGACGATGCCGCCACCGGCCCGTGCCGCCAGCTTGGAAATCGCATCGAGATAGGAAACCCGGTAGCGTTCAGCATCTTCGAAGGTCATCGCTGCTTCGCCAAGCATGTCGTAAGAATGGGTCAGACCCTTCTTGCGTTCAGGCAGGGCGCGCTTCATCCCCTCTTCGATGGTGCGGCCAAAAACGAACTGCCCGCCCAGAATGCGCATGGCCTGCAAAGTGGCCTTGCGGATCACCGGTTCACCCAGACGCCCGACTGAACGGCGCAGCGCATTGCCAAGGCCCGCTTCCTTCAGGCCGGAACCGCGCAGGACTTCCCCGGTCAGCATCAGAGAGAATGTTGCAGCATTGACGAAGCTGGAACTGCTTTCGCCCAGATGCTCCTGCCACGCCACATCGCCCAGCTTATCGTGGATCAGCGCATCGAGCGTTTCTGTGTCAGGCACCCGCAGCAGTGCTTCGGCGAGGCACATCAGCGCAATGCCTTCCTCCGTCGCCAGACCATAGGCATGGAGAAAGGCATCAAGGCCATCTTCCTTGTGCCCGCGAGCGCCTTCGATCAGCTTTACAGCCAGAGCGGCGGCCTCATCATGGGCCTTGTCAGCGTCCTTGGCCTGGGCGATCCGTTGCGCGTTGCATTCGGGCTCGTCCTGGCGATAAGCAGAGCGGAGGGCGGTGCGATCGATCATGGGCGGGCTTTCTGAAAACTGATTCATTCTCTACCCATCTGGCCCCGGTTCTCTCAGCTTCAACCCCTTGCAAACATGAGGTGATCCTGATTTTTGCGCATTTGGACGTCCCGGCGAAAAGAAAAATTTTCCTTTTTATTCATACCAGTACGCCAAGGTACGCATCTCCACGCTTGCACGCGGTTCACTGTCGGAGCCGACGGAAGGGTCGGTAAAGGCGGTGTGAGGAACATAACGCGCAACTGCACTGTCCGTATCCCATCTTTTGAAGACAAGAACGTCATCGGGCGTCATGTCGGAAAAGAAATACCAACGATGCCGGGGAGAATAGATGAAATTCATCGACGGCAGCCGCCATGTGACTTTGCCATCTACATCGAAGGCCGCGCTCGCTTCGATCACATCTTCATCTTTCACTGTTGTGGCATCGCAAATTGTCAGCGGCACGTCGATCGGCGGGCCGGAAAATGCGCGCCAGATATTGTGATGGGCACAGCGTTTCACTGTCCGGTCAGGATGCGGGTTACTGTCGGTGGATTGTTGTTCAGCGGCTGAGAAATAGGAATCGGAATGGACCAGCCGCGCGGCATAGGAATTGTGCCGTGTGCCAGCTTCCGGTGATCTTTCACCCCAGCGCAGGATAGGTGGGCCTGCCACCAGCACTTCATCAGCCCCGGTGATGCGCTTCACAAAGGCAGCAATTTCGTCCGGATGGATGGCGCTGGCCCGCTCTGCATCACGCCAATCGGTAACAGCGGTGAGCATGGTGAACAGTTCAAACCCGTTCACATCAAGCTGCGGAGCCTGTGCCAATGTGCGCGCATCGATGATCGGCACAGTGTGTGCGTCTTTTTGAACCGTATCGAGGCTGAGATCATTGGCGTGGAAAGTTTCCACCCTCCCTGTGTCTCTTGCATAAAATACAGTCCCCTCAACAGTGCGAGGATGGGCCATTGTGGCAGACATTGTTCTCTCTCCTTTTTTGCCAAGAGTGCCGATTCCTTGGCGCTTGGGGAAGAGGTTTTTGACAATGCCCGATTATTCTATTTGGCGCGTGCAGCCCTGAACGGAGGCGATATTCCGGCATAGAGATCGGGCCGGTGCCAGACATAGAGGATAGAAGACATCGCTACGGCACCAACCAGAGAATAGAGAATATTCGTCGTCCCGATAAAGGGGATAGAGGCGGACAGGATCACGACATCGAAAAATACCTGTGTTCGGCCTGCATTCCATCCGCGCGACGATAGCAGCCAGAGCGCGACAATACCGATTCCTCCAACGCCTGCGCCGTGGCGGGCAATCGCCAAAATGCCCAGGCCAAGAATAATCCCGGCGGAAAAGGCAGCGAGCGGGGCATTATGGATGGTGAAATCAGCCGTATGATCGAACAGGATCGAAAAGCCTGCCACGCCCAGACTTACCAGCAATGTGCGCAAGGTGAAGGTCCAGCCCATCACCTTGAGCGACAAGAGAAAGAACGGGATGTTGAGCAGCGCAAAGAGCAGGCCGGTCGACAGAGGAATGAAATGCCCCACCAGCAGGGCAAAGCCGGCCATGCCGCCTGTCACCAGACCGGTGGCTTTCAATATGGCCATTCCCAGTGCCAGCATGATGCAGCCCACGATCAGCGCATAGGCATCTTCAAGCGTGCTATGTTGTGGGCGGCCAGTATCGGTGGGAATCTGCATCTCAAAAGATCCGAATAGAGGCAATTTGGATACGCTTTTCACGGCTTTGAGGCTTATGGCAAGTGATTTGTAATTTTATTACAGAAGTGCATTCAGCGCTCAAAAGCTGCTTTTCCTGTCATCAGTCGTCGTGATTACACGCAATTTTCGAATGATGAGAGGATTTCGTGCCATTCAGGACATAAAAAATGTGTGCCAAATGCAGTGTGGCACAGCACCATAAGCACACAAAGCCCACCAATGAATGGGGGTGCCCGAAGGCAATATTCATATTTTCTGTGAAATATGGTGCGGTCGAGAAGACTCGAACTTCCACGGCCTTTCGGCCACAACGACCTCAACGTTGCGCGTCTACCAGTTCCGCCACGACCGCACGTCGAACAAGGTGCTTTGCAGCGTCCTTGCGGGGTAGGAGCGCGCCATTAGCAAAGGGTCTATGATCCGGCAAGCGCACTCGTGAAAATAATCGCATTTTTCTGTAAAAAGATTGCAGTCATCGGCTGAAACGGGCGGATTAGTCTGGTTTCCAGCCGATTTCGGCAAATTTGGCCGACCGGGGCACATCCGTCTTCGCTTCGTTGATGCTCATACTTTCACCCGGCCCAAGCGTGCGTTTGGGAGGCATGATTTCCCAACTATAGACGATTCGGTCCCGCCCATCGCGCAATACGATCAGGATCGGTGGCACGCGGGTCGAGGAACTGCCGATATTGGTGACTGTGCCGCTGGCGCCGAAAAATTCAGTGCCATTGGGCAATTGCCGCCGTTCTTGCTGGTCTGCTGGAAAATCGAGCTGCAAATCGGGTTCCGCCTGCGCGAAGATCGGGCGGCTCATCGGGAGCCAGTCCGGCATTCCCCAATAGCTGACCGCACCCAAAGTCGCTGCGGCCAGCACAGCAAACACCACCGCAGCATAGGTCCACAATTTCAACGGATTGCGACGCGGGCGAAAGGGCGGTGCTGGGTCAAACTGCGATGAGTTCGTCGAATCTTCGGTTGAGGGGTAGGGCGCCATGGGCGGCGGGGGCACGCGATCTTCTGAAGCAAAGGCGGTTTTGACAGGGGCTTGCGCCACGCTGAGCGATGATTCTTGCGGTTCTGCAACAGCCGCAGCGTCGTGTGTCTGCGCCGCGCTGTCACTCTCATTGTGAGGGGGCGAAGCGCTGGATTCCTCCGCTTTCTGGCTTTCCGCAGGGCGGGAAAAGTCCGGCCCTTCCTGAAACCAGCTATGCCGGCACTTGGCGCAACGAACAGTCCGACCTTCCGGTCCGACGGAATTGTCCGGCACGACATAGCGTGTGGAGCAGGCTGGGCAGGCAATAATCATACTGGATTGAATCTAAAGCACGGGAACGACATGCCAACAAGGCACGAACCCCTATACCACGCATCAAGCACAGCTTTTTTCCACATCCAACACAGGCTATAGCACCCGCACATGCTTTGCGATCCCTATTATACCCATCGGTTGTGGCAAGCCTGCTTCTCATTGGATTATGCGCGGTGAACTCAAGTTTCCGCCCCGATAGCCGGCCCAGCGACCGAAGCGTGGTGCAATTCGATAATGTCGGATTGCGCTATGGCACGGATCGCGAAGTTCTCAGTGATATTACTGTGACGCTTGAGCCGGGGCGGTTTTATTTCCTCACCGGGGCAAGCGGGGCGGGCAAAACATCCCTGTTGCGGCTGCTTTATCTGGCCCAGCGCCCATCGCGGGGAATTATCCGCATGTTCGGGCAGGATCTGATCACCACACCGAGAGAGAAGCTGCCCGAATATCGGCGGCGAATTGGGGTGGTGTTTCAGGATTTCCGGCTGGTGTCGCACCTCTCTGCTTTTGAGAATGTGGCGCTTCCGCTCAGGCTGTCAGGCTTGCCCGAACGCGATATTGCCCGCCCGGTGGCCGATATTCTCGATTGGGTAGGCTTGTCGCATCGTTCAACTGCCAGTCCCGCATCGCTTTCTGGTGGCGAACAGCAACGTGTCGCGATTGCACGGGCCGTGATTGGCCGGCCGGAAATTCTCGTGGCTGATGAGCCGACGGGCAATGTCGACCCGGAAATGGCGCTCAAATTGCTGCGCCTGTTTGAAGCGCTCAACCGACTGGGAACGACAGTGGTGGTCGCCACGCATGATGCGCATTTGCGCGAAAATCTGCCCAATCCGCAAATTCTTCATCTGGAGCGGGGGCGGCTGACCCGACGAAATGCGACTTCTTCGGAAGGTTCAAGGCGATGAGGTCGCGCTGGGACCATTGGGAGCGGATTGAAGGTTGGGTACAGCGCTGGCGCGGGTCTGACGCCGCGCAAGGGCTGATCCCGCGCACGCGATTGGCAGGGCCGATTCCATCCGTCATCGCCGTGATGATTGCCTTGAGTGTCATGGCTGCTGCGGCTGCCCTTTCGCTGAGCAATCTGGCCCATAATGCGCAGGCTGAGATTTCGGGCGGGGTAACGGTACAGATCGTCGAAGCCGACCCGACTGCGCGTGAGCGGCAGGCCCGGCTGGCGCTGACCCTTTTAGGCGGGGTACCGCGCATGTATGAACTGCGCCGGGTGCCTGATGCAGAGCTGAATGCCTTGCTGGAACCATGGTTGGGCAAGGATTTCGCGACAGACAGCACCATTCCTGTGCCGGCGCTGATCGATGTGCGGCTGAAGGGGCAAGTGACCGCCGCTGATCTGGCAAATCTGCGCAAAGTGCTGGCAAAAAAGGTCCCCGCTGCCAGAGTGGATGCACAATCGACATGGCTGGGGCCGGTGTTTGACGCGGTCAATTCGCTCCGCTGGCTGGCCATGGGGCTGATCATGCTGATCGGAATGACCAGCATTGCCGCTGTATGGCTCGCCGCCCGCAGTGCCATGGCGGCCAATCGCGCGACGATTGAAATCGTCTATATGCTCGGCGCGAGCGACCACCAGATCGCGCGGATTTTCCAGCGTTCTGCGGCGCGCGATGCTGCCCTTGGGGCGGTGATCGGGATGGCGGTGGGACTTGGCGCGATTGCCATTCTGGCGCGGCAATTTGCAGCCCTTGGCTCGGGCATGGTGCAGAGTGCATGGCTTACGGGCGGGGATTGGGTGGCAATTGGCGCAATTCCGTTTATCGGTGTGGCTGTTGCTTTCTTAACTGCCCGGATAACTGTGCTGAGTGCCTTGAGACGAATGCTGTGATCGGTCGAATTTTTGCTGCGTTTTTATTGTTTTGGCTGGTCGGGTTCCTGTGGTTCGCGGTGACACTGCCGGGGCCTGACGATTCGCAGGCAACGGATGCGATTGTGGTGCCCACGGGTGGGGCAGGGCGTATCGGGCGGGGGCTCGATTTGCTGCGCGAAGGCAAGGCAAAGAAGCTTCTGGTAAGCGGCGTGGATATTCATGTCCGTCCGGTTGAATTCGCCACCGAATATAAGGTGTCAGACCGGTTGATGGATTGCTGTGTAACCTTGGGTTTTGATGCTCTGGATACGCGTGGAAATGCCCGCGAAACCGCACAATGGATCAAGAAGAACAGTTACCATTCCATCCGCATCGTGACGAGCGACTGGCACATGCGCCGTATTCGGCAGGAATTGCGTCAGGCGCTCCCCGCTGATGTCGTGGTGCTGGAAGATGGCGTGCGCACAGAGCCATCTTTGAAGATGCTATTCCTTGAATATAACAAGTTTCTGCTCACCTTCCTGTCCGAAGCCTGGCCGGGGTAATATGATCTTACTGCGCAACATCCTCTTTTATGTCATCTTCTATGGCGGCACGGTTTTGTTATTGCTGCTGCTGATTCCGGTGGTGCTGGTTGCGCCATCTGCTGCGCCATCCATTTGCGATGCCTGGTCGCGCCACCATCGCTGGTGCGTGCGCAATCTGCTCGGCATCACCATTCGTGAAGAGGGGGTGAAGCCTGAAGGCCCCTGTTTCTTTGCCTTTAAGCATGAGAGTTTTTTTGAGGCGATTGAATTTCCGACTTTATTTGTGCGGCCGGTGATCTTCGCCAAGCAGGAATTGTTCAACATTCCTATCTGGGGTCGCGCGGCGGTGGTCTATGGGCTGATCCCGGTGGCCCGGCTGGATGGAGCCAAGGCGCTGCGCAGCATGATCAAGCAGGCCAAGACCCATGCACATGATGGGCGGCCCTTGTGTATTTTCCCCGAGGGCACCCGCGTGCCCCATGGGCAACGCCCGGCTTTGCGCTCAGGCTTTGCGGGAATTTATAAAATGATTGGCTTGCCGGTGGTGCCGGTGGCTGTGGATAGCGGCCCGCTCTATCAGCATCGCTTAAAGCGACCCGGCACGATCACCTATCGTTATGGCGAAATCATTCCGGCCGGGCTTCCCCGCGCTGAAGTGGAAGAAAAGGTTCATGCCGCGATCAATGCCCTGAATTGACCGTGCCAGCATTGATCGCGGCGATGCCTTATCCTTTATGATCGCTGCGGCCAAAGTCCGGCCGCGCATCATCCTGCCCCAATGCCACGATAGATCGGCGAATAGCGCGGGTTTTGGTGAACAGGTCAAACATTGCTTCGCCATCGCTGGCAATGATGCTTTCGCGCATATGGGCCAGATCGGTGAGGAATGTGTCGAGCATTTCGAGCACCGCTTCCCGGTTGTTCAGGAATACATCACGCCACATGGTCGGGTCTGATGCGGCAATGCGGGTGAAATCGCGGAAACCCCCGGCGGAATATTTGATCACTTCGCTGCGGGTCACTTCCTCAAGGTCAGAAGCAGTGCCGACGATTGTGTAAGCGATGAGATGCGGAATATGGCTGGTGACGGCGAGCACCCGATCATGATGGGCAGCGTCCATCACTTCGACCATCGCACCCAGAGCTTCCCAGAAATCGACCAGCCGGTCCACCAGTTTGGAATCGGCCCTTTCAGGCGGGGTAATGATGCACCAGCGTTGTTGGAAGAGGGAAGCAAAGCCTGCATCCGGCCCGCTGTTTTCCGTGCCTGCCACGGGATGAGCCGGTATCACCGCCACACCGGGCAGCGCATCTTGCAGGGCTTGCGTGATCGTCGCCTTGGAAGAGCCGACATCGCTCACCAGCACGCCCGGTTTCAGCGCATCGGCAAATTCCTGCGCGGCTGCACCCATCGCGCCCACAGGCACGCACAGGATCACCAGATCGGCATCTTTCACGGCCTTGGCGGCGGTGGAGCAAATCACGTCAGCCAGCCCGCGTTCGCTTGCCCGAAGGCGCACGGCGGGGTCTGCATCATAGCCGGTGGTCTGAACCCCCGGCAGGTGGCTTTTGACCGCAAGCCCGATAGAGCCACCCAGCAACCCAAGGCCGATGATCGCAATGCGATGGAAACTCATCCGGCCTGCTCCGCCAATGTGCGGATCGTCTCGGCGATCTCGGTCATATGGTCAGACGCGCCGATGGTGATCCGTAAGGCTTGTGGCAGGCCCTGTCCGGGCAGCCAGCGCGTCGCATAGCCTCGGTCCGCCAGCGCATCATGCACCGCCTCAGCCGTTAGCGCACCTTCAAACAGGATCAGCACGAAATTGGCCTGGCTCGGCAGCGGGCGGATGCCGTGATTGCCCAGCGCTTCCAATGCCGCCACAAAGCGCGCGCGTTCCGCCAGATTATGCGCGCGCGATTTCTTGACAAACTCCTGATCGCGTAAGGCTGCCAGGCCCGCAGCCTGCCCGGAAAGCGAGACATTGAATGGCCCGCGAATGCGGTTCAGTGCATCAATGATATGCGGCGCACCAGTGCCCCAGCCAATGCGTTCACCGGCAAGGCCGTAAATTTTCGAAAACGTCCGCGTGACCAGCACATTGTTGGCCACTTTTGCCAGTGCCAGCCCGCCATCATCATCTTCCGGGGCAAGATATTCGGCATAGGCCTGATCGAGCACGAATAACACATCATCCGGCAAAGCAGCATGGAGCCGGGCAATCTCGCCTTTGGGCAAGAAGCTGCCGGTGGGGTTGTTCGGATTGGCAAGGAAAACCACGCGGGTCTTGTCGCTCACCAGCCCAAGCAGGGCATCAATATCAGTGCCATAATCCAAATCAGGCGCGATAACCGGCGTCGTGCCACAGCGTCTTGCGGCAATTTCGTAAACCGAAAAGCCATAGCGCACATAGAGCACTTCATCGCCCGGCCCGGCGAAAGCCTGCACCGCCAGATTGAGCAATTCATCCGAACCGGTGCCGCAGACCACCCGTGCCGCATCCAACCCATGCAGATGCGCGATTTCTTCGCGCAAGGCCCGTGAATCGGGATCGGGATAGCGATCCGGCCCCGGCGTTGCGGCGCGCGCAGCCAATGCCGCCGGGCTGGTGCCAAGCGGATTTTCATTGGCGGAAAGTTTGATCAGCTCGCGCCCGCTTGCGGAACGCGATTTGCCGGGCACATAAGCGTGGATTGCCTCGATCCACGGCTTCATTTCAGGGCGCTTTGTCATCACTTGCGCGCATAGCTTCCCTTGCGAGGAATTGACAGCCTGCTTGCGTTGGCCCAATCCGCGCTTCTTATGGCAACTGCGCTTGAAACCGGCCCCAGCCTGACGCTTTCCAAACCTCTGCCGCTCGACAGCGGGCAGGTGTTGGAGCGCGTCCAGATCGCCTATCAAACCTATGGCACGCTGGCCCCTGCAAAAAACAACGCGATTCTGCTGTGTCACGCCCTGACCGGCGATCAGCATGTCGCCAATCCGCACCCCATTACCGGCAAGCCCGGCTGGTGGGACCGGATGGTTGGCCCCGGCAAACCGATCGACACCGATCGCTATTTTGTCATCTGTTCAAACGTCATCGGCAGTTGCATGGGCTCCACCGGGCCTGCCAGCATCGCCCCTGATGGCAAGCCATACGGGATGCGCTTCCCGGTCATCACGATTCGCGACATGGTGCGCGCAGAACTCGCGCTGCTGGATGAATTTGGCATTGAAAAACTGCACGCCGTGGTGGGCGGGTCGATGGGCGGAATGCAGGCATTATCATTGGCGGCCAATTTCCCTGAACGCGCCGAACGGGTGCTGGCGATTGCCACCACCGCGCGCCATTCAGCCCAGAATATCGCGTTCCATGAAGTCGGGCGGCAAGCCATTATGGCAGACCCGAACTGGCAGGAAGGCGCCTATTACGACACCGGGCGCGACCCGGATTCCGGCCTCGCCGTAGCGCGGATGGCGGCACACATCACCTATCTGTCCGAAGCGGGGCTGACGCATAAATTTGGCCGCCGCCTGCAGGATCGGCCCAATGGCGAAAAGGGCGCGATCAGCTTTGGCTTTGATGCCGATTTTCAGGTCGAAAGCTATCTGCGCTATCAGGGCCTTAGCTTTACCAGCCGCTTTGATGCCAATTCCTATCTCTATATCACCCGCGCGATGGATTATTTCGATCTGGCGGAAGAACATGGCGGCAGGCTGGCGAATGCTTTTGCCGGTTCTTCTGCGCGCTTCTGCCTGATCAGTTTCGACACGGACTGGCTTTATACGACATCGGATGCTCGCAGCGTGGTTCATGCGCTGAACGCGGTGGCGGCCCCGGTCAGCTTTGTGGAACTTTCCGCGCCTTATGGGCATGACAGTTTCCTGCTCGATGTGCCTGCGCTGGACCGTGTGGTTGGGGGGTTCTTGGGCTGATGGCTTTGCGTTCTGACCTTCGCGTGATTGCTGACAATGTGAAAGCCGGTTCACGCGTGCTCGATATTGGTTGCGGCGATGGCGATCTGATGGCTGTGCTCCAGTCCGAAAAGGGTGTGGATGCGCGCGGTATCGAGATTGACCCGGAAAGCGTTGAACATTGTGTGAGCAAGGGCCTTTCCGCCATCCAGGGCGATGCGGATCGTGATTTGGCCGAATATCCCGATGGCGCGTTCGATTATGCGATTTTGAGCCAGACATTGCAGACCGCAGAAAGGCCCGATCTGATGCTGGACGAATTGCTGCGCGTGGGGCGGCAGGCCTTTGTCAGCTTCCCCAATTTCGCCCATTGGCATGTGCGTTCGCATCTGATGTTCAAGGGTCGGATGCCGGTGACCAATCGCCTGCCCGTCACCTGGTATGAAACGCAGAACATCCACCATCTGACCGTGGCGGATTTTGAAGTGCTGCTGTCCGCCAAGGGCGTTTCGATCGTCAAAAGCTGGTTCTTCCACGGGGACCGCGAAATCGGCCATTTCGCCGCCAATTGGCGCGCCGAATATGCGGTCTATCAGCTCAGCCGGTAACGGGAGGGCTTAAAGCCCGCCCGAACTATCATTGACCAGCAGCACGCTATCTTCGCGCGCCAGGGACCACAGGCTCAACCCGGCAGCGCTCGCCCGTTCGACCGCCATGCTGGTGGGCAGGGAAATGGTCACCAATTGGCTCGCCCCAGCGCGGACTGCTTTTTCGACAATCTCATAAGAACAACGCGCGCTGGAAAGGATAAAACCCTCCGCCGGATTTTGCCCCGCCAATGCCAGCGCGCCGATCAATTTGTCCATCGCATTATGCCGCCCGACATCTTCGCGCGCATGAAGAATGGTGCCATCCATATCGACAAATGCCGCTGCATGGGCTGCGCCGGTCGCCCGGCCGAGCGGTTGATGCGCGCGCAGGCTTTTCAGTGCCCCAAAGATCGCTTTAGGTTCCGCTAGAACGTGTTCAGGCACCTTTGGGAGCCTTTGTGCCACCTTTTCCAGATTCTCGATTCCGCACAATCCGCAGCTTGATTCAGCCACTCTTGTGCGGACTCTTTCGGTCAGTTGTTCGATGCCCAGGCCAGACAATGTGGCACGTAAAATCCAGCCATTTTCAACTTCGGCCACACCGATATCAGTGATGTCAGAAAGCTGCCGGGCCAGTCCTTCATTGAGCGCAAAGCCGCGCGCAAAATCTTCCAGATCAGCGGGCGTGCCCATCATCACCGAATAGGCTAAACCGTTAAATTCCAAGGCAATAGGAACTTCGGGCACCCATTCCCGCGTGACAGGCTGGGCCGTTAAGTCAGCGCAAATTTGGGTGATCTCAGCCAGCGTCAGACTGCCCGATATCGTCTACCGCATTGAACTCGGTCGCCCGGGTTTGATGCGCGGGAATCTCGCCCTGTGCCAGCTCTTCAATTGCCGCTTTGGCGATGGGAGAAAGGTCTTGCCCGCCATCGCCAAAGATCTGCTTTTTCATCCGCGGGTCCCAGAACATATTGATATGGTCAGCAGTCGCTTCCACCGCATCAACATGGCCCATAATCTCGAAATTCCGGGCGATCTGATTGGCCATGCGGCGCAGCGTTTCAATTGTGCTCCCGCTCATTCCGCAGGCTCCATTTCGCCTGCAATTCGGCGGGATTTCTGGGACAGGTCGGTATATTCTTCCTGCCAGTCAGACGGGCCGTTCGATGGCATTACCTGCACCGCTGTCACCTTATATTCCGGGCAATTCGTGGCCCAGTCGGAGAAATCAGTGGTGACCACATTGGCCTGCGTCGCAGGATGGTGGAATGTGGTGTAAACCACGCCCGGAGCCACCCGGTCGGTGACTTTGACGCGCAATGTCGTCTCACCCGTCCGGCTTTTCAGCGTGGTCCAGTCCCCATCATTCAGGCCCCGGTTTTCCGCGTCCGATGGGTGCATTTCCAGCAAATCTTCCGGGTGCCATTCCACATTGGCGGTCCGCCGGGTTTGCGCACCCACATTATACTGGCTGAGAATACGCCCGGTGGTCAGTAGCAGTGGGAAACGCGGGCCGGTTTTCTCATCCGTCGGCACATAATCGGTGACAACGAATTTGCCCTTGCCGCGCACGAAACCATCCACATGCATGACCGGCGCGCCATCAGGAAATTCTTCATTTACAGGCCATTGCAGCGAATCTTCGCGCTCCAGCCGGTCCCATGAAACCCCGGCAAAGCTTGGCGTCAGACGAGCGATTTCGTCGAGAATTTCAGAAGGATGGGTATAGCTCCAGCCAAGGCCAAGCGCATTGGCCAGCGCCTGCGTCACTTCCCAATCTTCCATCCCATTGGCGGGTTCCATCACCTTGCGAACGGGTTGAATCCGCCGTTCTGCATTGGTGAAAGTGCCGTTTTTTTCGAGGAAGGTCGAACCCGGCAAAAACACATGCGCGTAATTGGCGGTTTCATTGAGGAAGAGATCATGGACAATCACCAGTTCCATCGCTTCAAGCCCGGCGGCGACATGCTGGGTGTTGGGATCGGACTGGAGAATATCTTCGCCCTGAATGTAGATCGCGCGGAATTCGCCATCCACGGCGGCATCGAGCATATTGTTGATGCGAAAACCGGGATCAGGATCAAGTGTGACGCCCCAATCCTTTTCAAACAAGGCGCGAGTGTCGGCATCGGAAATATGGCGGTATCCGGGCAATTCATGCGGGAAGCTGCCCATATCGCAGGCTCCTTGCACATTGTTCTGCCCGCGCAACGGGTTCACGCCGACGCCCTTGCGCCCGATATTGCCGGTCACCATCGCAAGGTTGGCAATCGCCATCACGGTGGAAGATCCTTGGCTGTGTTCGGTTACGCCGAGGCCATAGTAGATCGCGCCATTGCCGCCGGTGGCATAGAGCCGTGCGGCTTCCCGCACGCTTTGTGCAGGCACACGGGTGACCCCTTCGAGCACTTCAGGGCTGTTCTTGTCTTGCGACACGAAACGCGCCCAATCCTGATATTCATCCCAATCGCAACGCGTACGGATGAATTCTTCATCGGCCAGCCCTTCGCTCACAATCACATGCGCCATGGCGGTGAGCAAGGCGACATTGGTGCCCGGTTGCAGCGGCAAATGATGCGCTGCCTTGATATGCGGAGATTTGACAAGGTCAATCCGGCGCGGATCGATCACGATCAGCTTGGCACCCTGGCGCAGGCGCTGCTTCATACGGCTGCCGAAAACCGGGTGGCCATCGGTCGGGTTGGCTCCGATCACCAGAATCACGTCAGAATCTTCGACTGAATCAAAATCTTGCGTCCCGGCTGACGTGCCGAAAGTGGTTTTCAATCCGTAGCCGGTTGGGGAATGGCAAACGCGGGCGCAAGTATCGACATTGTTTGAACCAAAGCCGCCCCGGATGAGCTTTTGTACCAGAAAAGTTTCTTCATTGGTGCAGCGGCTGGAAGTGATGCCCCCCAACGCCCGCGCTCCATGATCGCGCTTGATCTGGTTCAGCTTGTTGGCGGAGAAGCTCAGGGCCTCTTCCCAGCTCACTTCGCGCCAAGGCTGGTCGATATTGTCGCGCACCATAGGGCGGGTGATGCGGTCCTGATGGTTGGCGTAACCCCAGGCAAAGCGGCCCTTTACGCAGGAATGGCCACGATTGGCTTTGCCATCCTTGTAAGGCACCATGCGGACAAGCTGTTCCCCGCGCATTTCGGCGCGGAAGGTGCAGCCCACGCCGCAATAGGCGCAAGTGGTGACCACCGCGCGTTCAGGCTTGCCGATTTTCTTGACGCTTTTTTCCTGCAAGGTCGCGGTCGGGCAGGCCTGAACACAGGCCCCGCAACTGACGCATTCGCTGGACATGAAATTATCCAGCGTCTGGCCCGCGCTGACTTCAGAGCCAAAGCCGCGCCCATCAATGGTGAGTGCAAACGTCCCTTGCACTTCATCGCAAGCCCGCACGCAGCGTGAACAGACAATGCATTTGCTCGGGTCGAAGTCGAAATAGGGGTTGGAATGATCGGTCGGCTCGGCGAGGTGGTTGGCCCCTTCATAGCCATAGCGGACATCGCGCAGACCAACGGCGGCGGCCTGATCCTGAAGTTCGCAATCATTATTGGCCGAGCAGGTGAGGCAATCGAGCGGGTGATCGGAGATATACAGCTCCATCACCCCTTTGCGCAATTTGTCGAGTCGCGGGGTCTGGGTTTTGACCACCATGCCTTCAGCGGCGGGTGTGGTGCAGCTTGCCGGTGTGCCGCGCGCGCCTTCGATTTCAACCAGGCATAAGCGGCAGGAGCCGAATTGCTTCAAATTGTCTGTCGCGCAGAGTTTGGGGATCGAACTGCCGATTTCGGAGGCCGCACGCATGACGGTAGTGCCCTCTGGCACTGTGACCGCGCGGCCATCAATGGTCAGCGTGACGTGTTTTTCAGACTTGACCCGGGGGGTGCCGAAATCCTTTTGCCTCTCATAACCCATAATTTTTCTCCGCCGCGTTCAGATCCGCCTGCGTGTTGATATTAGCAGTTTTATGCGTGCTTTTCACCGGTGTTGCGCCAATCTTTTCAGCAAATGCGCGCATGGAATGTTTGCCGCTGCCTTCAAGGATCGCCTCCACCGCCGTGGCGGCGTTTGCGGGCCAGTGACCAATCACCGGCTGGCTTTCGAGAGATGCAGGGGCAGGAGACAGCAGTTCCAGCAAATTGGCAGGCAGGTTCAGCGAATCCACCCCGCAGGTCAGCACCGTTTCATAATCCATATCCTGCGCGTATCGCAGGCCCGCTGCGATCCCGCCGAGCGGACCCATGCCGGGATGAGGCCAGTCCGGGATGCAAGGGGCGGGGCCGGTTTCCCGACCTGCAATCACCACCATTTCGCACCAGCCGGACAGTGCATCTACTGCGCGAGTGAGCAGCGTATGGCCGCCAAGTTCCGCCAGCGCCTTATCGCTGCCGAAGCGGGTCGAGAGGCCGCCTGCCAGAACCACGCCCAAAATCATGTGCCGACCCGATCAAGCGCATTGCGCACACTGTCAGGATTGTCGCTGAAATCTTCAGGCCAGTGGCGCATGGCGCTCAATACCGGATAGGGGGTGAAGCCGCCCAATGCGCAAAGTGAAGAGGATTTCATCACATCGCAAAGATCAGCCAGCAGGGTGACTTCATCTTCGGCTGAACGATCCTGCTTTGGCGTGTTGTGCATTTGCGGCTGGCGTTCGAGTGTGTCCCGCTTGCGGCCTGCGCGCATCCGGTCAATAATTTCGACCCCGCGCACCGAACCAATCCGGCAGGGCGTGCATTTGCCGCAGCTTTCCGCCGCGCAGAATTCCATGGCGAAACGGGCCATGCCGCCCATATCCGCGCTATCGTCAAACACGGTGATGCCGCCATGGCCGATCAGCGCTTCGCTGGCGGTATATTCTTCATAGTCGAATTTGATGTCGAACTGATCGGGGTGGAGATAGGCGCCCAATGGCCCGCCGACCTGCACTGCTTTTACCGGACGGCCCGATTGGGTGCCGCCGCCAATATCGTTCACCAGCTCGCCCAGAGTGATGCCAAAAGCGGTTTCATACAGTCCGCCATGTTTGATATTTCCGGCAAGCTGGATCGGCATGGTGCCTTTGGAGCGCCCCATACCAAGCGCTTCATAATCATTGGCGCCGCCTTGCCCCAGGATATGGGGCACAGCGGCGAGGGTGAGGATGTTGTTCACCACCGTCGGCTTGCCAAACAGCCCTTCGAGAGCCGGAAGCGGCGGTTTGGCGCGCACTTCACCGCGTTTGCCTTCAAGGCTGTTGAGGAGCGAAGTTTCTTCGCCGCAGACATAGGCCCCAGCGCCCACGCGCACTTCGCATTGGAACGGCGCGATGATGTCTGCGCACAATTCCAGCGCCCGGTTCATCTTGGCGATAGCATCGGGATATTCGCTGCGTAGATAGACATAGCCCTGATCGGCACCCACGGCTTGCCCGGCAATCGCCATGCCTTCGATCAGAGCGTAAGGGTCGCCTTCCATCACCATCCGGTCAGCGAAAGTGGCACTATCGCCTTCATCGGCATTGGCGACGATATATTTTTGCGATCCCGGTGCAGCGGCGACGGTGCGCCATTTGATGCCCGCCGGGAAACCTGCCCCGCCACGGCCCCGCAGGCCGGAATGGAGCACTTCTTCGACAATTTGTTCCGGCCCGATTTCGCGCGCACGTTTCAACCCGTTCCACCCGCCGGTGGCTGCGTAATCTTCGAGGCTTGTAGGGCGGGTCTTGCCAGCGCGGGCGAAGGTCAGGCGCTGCTGTTTGGCGATGAAGGGATGGTCTTCGATGACGCCGATGGCAAGGTCACTGGTGCCGTCCAGAATAGCCGCCACATCGTCCAGCGTGGCGGGGCCAAAGCCCTTGCCATCAATCTCTACCAGCGGTTCAAGCCATTGCATCCCCCAACTGGAGACGCGGTGAACGGTGCAGCCGTGCTGTTCAAAAGCCGCAGCCAGAGCATCAGCGCCGCAAGCGCGGGCGAGGGCGTCATCGGAGATACGAACAAGGGTCATACGGTTTCGATCAGCTTTTTGAGGCGGTCTGAATCAAGGCGGGCGTGGAGATCGTCACCAATGCGGGCATTGGGGCCGACCGAACACAGGCCAAGGCAATAGACAGTGGCCAGTTTGACGCGGGTGCCAGCGGCGGCTTCTGCATCCGCGATCAGCGCTTCAACGCCGCGCGATTTGCAGGCTTCGGCACGGCAGATCTGCACCACCGGGCGCGCATCAGGCTCTCCATGAAAATCGTGATAGAAGCTCACCACCCCATGCACTTCGGCGCGGCTGAGGTTGAGGCCTGCGGCGATGATCCGCTCGCTATCAGCGTCTACGCAGCCAAATTCGGCTTGCACATCATGCAAGATCGGCATCAGCGGCCCTTCACGGCTCTGATGCTCTGCGATGATTTCGCTGAGGCGCTGTTCCTTGCTCACTTTTTCAGCCTTTCAGCAGCCCAGGCGATGTGATCGCCCATAAAGGTCGAAATGAAATAATAGGAATGGTCATAGCCTTCCTGCATCCGGATGGTGGCAGCGATGCCCGCTTTGTCACAGGCTTGAACCAGCAGCGGGGTTTTCAGCTGTTCTTCCAGAAAATTATCGGCTGTGCCCTGATCGACCAGCACATCGGCGATGCGCGCACCATCTTCAATCAGCGCCACAGCATCATATTCGCGCCATAGAGCCTGATCGTCACCCAGATAGCCGGGCAGGGCCTTGTCACCCCAAGGGCAGTTGAGCGGGCTGGTGATGGGCGCAAAGGCGCTGACGGATCGGAACCGTTCCGGGTTGCGCAGGGCAATCGTCAGTGCGCCATGGCCTCCCATTGAATGGCCGGTGATGCCCTGCCGTTCCATATCGACCGGGAAATTCGCCGCGATCAGATCGGGCAGTTCTTCCTCGATATAGGAGCGCATCCGGTAATGTTTAGCCCAGGGTTCCTCTGTCGCATCGACATAGAAGCCTGCACCTTTACCGAAATCATAGGCTTCATCATCGGGCACATCTTCGCCGCGCGGGGACGTATCCGGCGCGACGAAGATGATGCCATATTCAGCACAGAACTGACGATAATCGCCCTTTTCCATGACATTGGCGTGGGTGCAGGTGAGACCGGAAAGATACCACAATACGGGCAGCTTCGTGCCCTCAACATGGTCCGGCACGAAGACCGCAAAGGTCATTTCCGTGCCGGTTTGGGAAGAGCTGTGCTTGTAAACACCTTGCGTGCCGCCAAAGCTCCGGTTTTCGCTGACCACATCCAATGTCATCAGATCAATCCCTGTCGCCCGTATTCGGGGCAAAGGCGCAGATCTTGTGTCCGGCTGGATCGCGCAGATAAGCGCCATACATATTGCCGGGGGAATTGGCGCGGAAGCCGGGTTCACCCGCATCGCTGCCGCCATTGGCAAGGCCTGCCTTGTGGAAGGCTTCAACCGTATCATAATCGGCAGCTTTCAGCCCCAATGTGAAGCCGTTGTAGGCGGGCGCTTCTTCGCCATTGGCTGGCTTATTCACGATGAAAGTGCCGCCTGCGGTTGGATAAGCGACGGCACCATTGGGCAGGTCAATCGGTGCATCCTGACCGAGAACGGCCATCACCGCATCGTAGAATTTGCGCGAGGCGGCCATATCATTGGCGCCGATGTAGAGATGATTGAACATGGGGGTTTCCTTTATTGCGAGAGATTCAGGCGCTTGGCTTTATTTCATGCACAACGCAGAGCTTGTTGCCAGCCGGATCGCGCAGATGAGCCACATCGACCTCCAGGCCAGTGGCAGGTGAAATGCGGGTAGTCGGCTGATTTTCACAAAAATGTCCGCCATTTTCGAGGCCCAGTCGATGCCAATCATGCACGGCTTGAGTACTAGGGGCGATAAAGCCGATGGTGCCGCCATTGGCATAGGTGGCCGGTTCACCATTGATGGGTTTGCCGACGATAAATATCTGTCCATTCTGCTCGTAAAGGAGCCGGCCCTGGGAGTCGATTTTTGCAGCAGGAATGCCGATTGCCTGAAGCGTCGCGTCATAAAATTTGCGCGCTTGTTCGACATTGTCAGTGCCAAGAACGATGTGCCTGAAAATCGTCTTTCTCCTTATTTGCAGACCGACAGTGTGCCGGTCTGCACAATAGTATGTCTTTAATACACGACGACGGAGCGGATGCTTTCGCCGGCATGCATGAGGTCAAAGCCCTTGTTGATTTCATCAAGGGTCAGCACATGGGTGATCATCGGGTCGATCTGGATTTTGCCGTTCATATACCAGTCGACAATCTTGGGGACATCGGTACGGCCCTTGGCTCCGCCAAAGGCACTGCCGCGCCAGTTGCGGCCCGTCACGAGCTGGAAGGGCCGGGTTGAAATTTCTGCGCCGGCTTCGGCCACACCGATCACGATGGAGGTGCCCCAGCCCTTGTGGCAGCATTCCAGCGCCTGACGCATCACCGTGGTGTTGCCGGTGCAATCAAAGGAATAATCCGCGCCGCCATCCAGCATATTAACCAGATGTTCGACCACATTGCCGACCTGCTTGGGATTCACAAAATCGGTCATCCCGAATTTGCGGCCCCATTCTTCCTTGTCGTTGTTGATGTCGACGCCGACAATCCGGTCCGCCCCGGCCATCTTGGCACCCTGAATAACGTTGAGGCCAATCCCGCCAAGGCCAAAGACCACCACATTGTCACCCGGCTTGACCTGCGCTGTGTTGACCACTGCGCCCACCCCGGTGGTGACCCCGCAGCCTACATAGCAAGAGGTCTGGAAAGGCGCGTCTTCACGGATTTTGGCGACGGCGATTTCCGGCAGCACCGTGAAGTTGGAGAAGGTGGAGCAGCCCATATAGTGATAGATGGTCTGGCCCTTGTAGGAAAAGCGGCTGGTGCCATCAGGCATTAAGCCTTTGCCTTGCGTTTCGCGGATCGCGGAACACAGGTTGGTTTTGCCCGACAGGCACATTTTGCACTGGCGGCATTCAGGCGTGTAGAGCGGGATCACGTGATCGCCGGGCACCACCGAGGTCACACCAGCGCCCACTTCGCGCACAATCCCTGCACCTTCATGGCCCAGAACGCTCGGGAACAGGCCTTCGGAATCCAGCCCGTCCAGCGTGTAGGCATCGGTGTGGCAAATACCGGTCGCCATGATTTCGATCAGCACTTCGCCCGCCTTGGGGCCGTCTAGATCCAACTCGACAATTTCGAGTGGTTTTTTAGCTTCAAATGCGACTGCTGCGCGGGTTTTCATGGGTTACCTCATCTTATCAATGCGTTTGAATGTCTTGGCCCATAGAGGTCTTTCTGCTTGCCGTATACCAGCCAGAAGGGGCTTCCAGACTGGTAATACTCGGCAAGAGAATGATCAGACAGCCTCCTTCGGATCGGCTGGCTTGTCTCCCAAATCCGCATCACCATCACGCAGCGGTAGCAGCATGAACAAGATAGCGGAAATGACCGAGCCCATGGCCATGATCGCCGACACTGGCAGCAAATTATCATTGCCCAATGCATCAAACAGGAAGCCTGCGATGATCGGTGAACTTGCTGCGCCCAAACGGCCCACACCCAGCACAAAGCCCGTGCCGGTCGCCCGGGCATAGGCAGGGAAGCCCAGTGCAAAGGCAGAATAATAACCCACGATGGCAGCATTGGTGGTGAACATTGCGAAGAAGGCCATCATGCGCCAGCCCCACAATGTGTCCTGCCCATAGCCGAAGGCAGTCACCGCAACCACACCCAGCAGCAGCATGGCGATGGTTGGCCCACGGATCTGCCAGCGCTTCATTAGAAAGCCGAAGATCAGTCCGCCAATTGCCCCGCCAATATTGGCATAGGTGAGGGTGCTGGCTGCTTCTGGCTGTGAGAAGCCAGCATCAGCCACAATCTTTACCGCCCATTTCAGGATGTAATAGAAGGTGATGGTGTGGAACATATAGCCAAAAGCCAGCAGCAGCGTGACCGGACGTAGCCGCGAATTGGTCAGGATATCTGACACTTTGGGCTTGGGTGCGCTGGTGGAGATGGCTTTCAATTCCGTGATTTGTGGTTTGCCAAAGGCACGCAAAGCGCGGTTGATCTTGGCCACTGCCCCATCCCCGCGCCGGGCGGTGAAATAGGCTGGAGTTTCAGGAACGATCAGCATCACGAGCGGGATCATAATGGCGGTGACAACAGCGCCGAACAGGAACACAGCACGCCAGTCATAGACTTGCAGCAGCCATGCTTGTGCCGCAAAACCGCCAATCACGCCGCCCAAGGGGTAGCCGATAACATAGAGCGCCATCGCGATGCTGCGGCTGGATTTGCTGGTGGTTTCGGCCACCACAGCATTGGTCGCCGCCAGCATACCACCGATGCCGATGCCGGTGAGGAAACGCCACAAGGTCAGCGGTGTGACACCGCTTGCCGCATGGGCGAAATACATGCCGATGGCCATCACCACCAGACAGGCCAGCATGGTAAGCTTGCGCCCGAAGCGGTCAGCCATCCCGCCCAGCAGCACAGAACCGGCGCCCATACCCACCAGTTCGGCGGACAGAACAATGCCCAATTCACTGCGTGGAACGCCCCATTCAGCCGAAATGCCTGGCGCTGCAAAGGCGCTCGACAAAACGTCGAACCCATCCAGCGCATTCAGCATAATCATGATGACGACCACGGCCCATTGGCGCAGGCTCATCGGATTTTCGTCAATGATGATACGTGGATCATTCATCGTCGTGGCGGTGCTAGCCATTATTCTGTTCTCTCCCTCACTCGGCCGCTCAATCGTGTATTCGGCTCAGCATTTCCACTAATTTCTCAATTTCGCTCGGTTTTAGTCGACTTTTTAGCCATGCTTCA
The DNA here is from genome assembly GCF_009828105.1 of Altericroceibacterium indicum. Taxonomy (GTDB): domain Bacteria; phylum Pseudomonadota; class Alphaproteobacteria; order Sphingomonadales; family Sphingomonadaceae; genus Altericroceibacterium; species Altericroceibacterium indicum. Next base: position 151,779 of record NZ_WTYQ01000003.1, on the reverse strand, counting down.
TGTTGAGCGATACATTGTTTCGCGGCGCTTAAAGCCGTTCGCCCTTCATCCGTAAGATGCAGAGCCTGCTTGCGACCATCTGTCAGACTGCGTTCGCGCCGGATAAAGTCTCTTTGCTGCAAGCGGTTGACGATGGTCATGGTGGTGGCCCGATCCATCTGTAATTCACGGCCAAGATCGATCTGGGAAATGCCCGGATGATCGTCTGTCAGCCACAGGACAGAGACCTGCTTTTGCGTGAGGTCCAGATCAGCAAAAGTCTCCGTAAAGTGCCTGTTTACTGCGCCATGAGCGAGACGAATGTGAAATCCGACGATGTCATTCAGCCCCTCTATTTTATCCATTTCCACTAAACTGCCACGCTCTTTCACTAATGATCCCCTGCCCCGCGTCTTTGATCTTGCTAATTCGTTAGTGAAGCATACAATTCGGCGCAAGGAGAGGATAAAAAATGGTACATTTCCCGGACAATCCAAATTTCACCGGATTTAACACACCTTCGCGTGTTGAGGCGGATATTCGCGACCTTGCGCATGAAGGGGAAATTCCCAAAGAAATCGACGGTGCCTTCTATCGGGTGCAGCCCGATCCGCAATTTCCGCCCTATCTGGGGGATGACATCGCCTTCAATGGTGATGGAATGATTACCCGCTTTCACATCCATAACGGGCAATGCGATTTCAAGCAGCGCTGGGCACATACGGATAAGTGGAAAGCGGAGCGGGAAGCAGGCCGTGGACTGTTCGGCGCTTACCGTAATCCGTTGACGGATGACCCAGCCGCCAAGGGTATTTACCGCTCCACCGCCAACACCAATGCATGGATATACGCCGGCAAATTATGGGCCATGAAGGAAGATAGCCCTGCGCTCATCATGGACCCGGTTACGATGGAGACTGAAGGGTTCGAGAAATTCGACGGCAAGATGACCGGGGAAACCTTTACCGCACACCCCAAAATTGACCCGGACACCGGCAATATGGTCGCCATTGGCTATGCGGCCAGTGGGCTGTGCAGCGATGATGTGACCTATTATGAAGTGAACCCGCAAGGCGAACTGATCCGCGAAGTGTGGTTCAAGGTGCCTTATTATTGCATGATGCACGATTTCGCGGTTACGCCGGATTATCTGGTACTCCACATAGTCCCATCCATCGGCAGTTGGGAACGGCTTGAAAAAGGCCTGCCGCATTTCGGTTTTGACACCACGATGCCGGTGTATCTTGGCATCATTCCACGCCGCGATGATGTGCAGCAGGACGATATTCGCTGGTTCAAACGTAACAATTGCTTTGCCAGCCATGTGCTCAACGCCTGGCAGGAAGGCACGAAGGTTCACTTCGTGACGCCGGAAGCCAAGAACAATATGTTCCCCTTCTTCCCTGATGTGCATGGCGAACCGTTCAACGGAATGGAAGCGATGAGCAAGCTCACCCGCTGGACAGTCGACATGGCCTCCAATGGGGAAGAATTTGATTCGATCACACCGCTGACTGAAACAGCCTCCGAATTTCCCCGGATTGATGACCGCTTCACCGGCAAGAAGAACCGTTATGGCTGGGGCTTGGAAATGGACATGCGCCGCCCGGTGGAATTGAAGGGGGGCAGTGCAGGAGGCCTGTTGATGAACTGCCTTTTCCTCAAAGACCTTGAAACGGGAGATGAACAGCATTGGTGGTGCGGCCCGGTCAGTTCTTTGCAGGAACCCTGCTTTATCCCCCGGACAGCCGATGCACCGGAAGGGGATGGCTGGATTGTGCAAGTCTGCAACCGGCTGGAAGAGCGCCGTTCTGATCTGTTGATTTTCGACGCGCTCGATATTGAAAAGGGGCCTGTGGCAACGATCAATGTGCCGGTTCGCCTGCGTTTTGGCCTGCATGGCAATTTCGCTACGTCCGAAGCGATTGGCCTGAAAGAAGCTGTTCCCGCCTGACTGGGTTAAACCCAAAAGAAAGAGAAAGGGCCGCTCCGTATCATCCGGAGCGGCCCTTTTCTATGTCAGTGATGGATGGCTCAGGCCATCACGGTTTCACGCGCATCCTGCAGGATCAGGTCTGCGCCCTTTTCACCGATCATGATGGTGGGGGCATTGGTGTTGCCGGAAATGATTTTCGGCATCACCGATGCGTCAATCACGCGCAGGCCTTCTACACCGCGCACCTTGAGGTCAGGCGTCAGCGGCGCGCGATCATCTGGACCCATCGCCACCGTGCCGACCGGGTGATAAAGCGTGCCCCCTGCGATCTTGGCATATTCCAGCATCTGATCATCCGTATCACCAAACGGGTCACCCGGCTCTTTCAGATACGGGATCAAAGCTGGCTGCTGCCAGATTTTGCGAACCAGCTTGAGCTGAGCCACGGCCGATTCCCGATCCAGCGGATCGGACAGATAGTTCGGCGTGATCGAAGGGTGGTCATTGCCATTGGGTGTTCTTGCGTGGATCGAGCCGCGCGATTCTGGCCGCAACTGGCAAGGGTTGGACGCAAGGCCGGGTTCTTTTTCAAGCTGCAAGGCCTGTGTGGCGTTGAGTTCGGCAATGTCCATGCTGGCCGCCATGACGTGAATTTGGACGTCGGGGTTTTCCAGTTCCGGCCGGGTTTTGGCAAAGGCTGTGCCATGCGCCACCGGATAGGAAAGCAGGCCTTTACGCCCAAGGCCGTATTTGGCGACCTCCTTGGCCAGATTGAGGCCGGTCGAAAGGTGGTTGATCGAGTGCCAATCTTCCTTCAGCCGGGCCTGACAGCCGATCATGAAGTGATCCTGCAGATTTTCACCAACCATAGGTGATTCATGCACCACGTTCACACCCAGCTTTTGCAGCAGCGCGCCCTGACCAACGCCGGAAATTTCCAGCAGCTTGGGGCTTTCCACTGAACCTGCGGCAAGGATGACTTCGCGGCCGACCATGACTTTGCGCGTTTCGCCGCGCTGATTGAATTCGACGCCGACAGCCTTCTTGCCGTTGAAAATGATCCGCGTGGTCATCGCACGGGTTTCAACCGTGAGGTTGGAGCGCTTCATCGCCGGATGCAGATAGCCCACAGCGGCGGAATGGCGGCGGCCCTTCTTCCAGGTCAGCTGGAACCAGCTCACACCTTCCTGATCGCCGGTGTTAATATCATCGCGATAAGGGATGCCCGCTTCAACGCAGGCGTCAATCAGCGCGGCGCTTACCGGGTGGTGTTCAGAAAAGTCAGCCACATTGAGCGGGCCGCCTGAACCATGCACATCGCATTCACCGCGCTCCTGATGTTCGCTCTTGCGGAAATAGGGCAGGACATCATCGTAGCTCCAGCCACGTGCACCCAATTGCGCCCAACCGTCATAATCGGCTGATTGACCGCGAATATAGAGCATTCCGTTGATTGAGCTGGAGCCGCCCAGCACTTTGCCCTTAGGCCATTTGTGGCTGCGATTGCCCGAGCCTTCATCCACTTCGGTTTCATAGAGCCAATTGACCTTCGGATCATTCAGCGTCTTGCCAAAGCCGATGGGCGTGTGGATCATCATGTTGGACATGAACTGGCTCGGTTCTTTCATCGGGCGATCATCCCCGCCCGCCTCCAGAAGAACCACTTTGTATTTGCCGCTTTCTGTCAACCGATTAGCCAGAACACATCCGGCACTTCCGGCCCCGACAATGACATAGTCCGCGTAAAGGTCCGCAGCCATCCAAAACTCCTCTCGTTGTTTTTTGAGTGCAATCGTGCGATTCGTTCGCCCGGTGCACTCAGTTTTTTGTTTATTTATCCATTACCACTCTTTGGGAGAAATGCCAGATGATCAAGCCAGAACTTGAGTTTGTCTATGAAGCGGGGGGCGATTTGGGTGCCCCCAAACCTATCGGCAAGACGATGGATGGCACCCGCCGGATCATTCCGATCAATGAGGGCGGTTATGTCAAAGGCCCGAAAATAAGCGGGAAGCTGATGGGCAGCTCGGCCGATTGGCAATTGACCCGGCACGATGGTGTGACCGTGGCTGATGCACTCTATGCCATCGAGACAGATGATGGTGCGATTATTCAGATCCGCAATCGGGGATTACGCCATGGCCCGCCCGATGTGATGGCGCGGCTGGCAGCGGGGGAAGAGGTGGACCCGGCGGAATATTACTTCCGCACGGTGCCCGAATTTATCGCGCCCGAAGGCCCCTATGACTGGATGAACAAGTCGATCTTCATCTGCTCGGGCGCGCGTTATGAATTTGGCATCAAGCTGTGGGTCTGGCGCGTTACCTGACCTTCAACTCTTATGTGGCGCGGCTCTCAAGCGATCCTGAGATCGACGAGGGTCGGGCCTTCTGCGGCAAAGCTCCATGCAAGGGCTGCGTCCAGATCGCTTGTATCGTCCACCTTGCGGGCAGGGATACCTTGCGCTTCGGCGAGCTTCACAAAGTCGATGCCTTCCAGATCGGTGCCGGGCACAGAATTCATCCCGAAGTGGCTGGCAAAGCCTTGCAGCGCGGCATAGCGTGAATTGTTGAGAATCAGGAAGCTGATATTCGCATCATGGAGCTTGGCTGAATAGATGCCCTGAATAGTGTACATCGCCCCGCCATCGCCCAGCACGGCGAGCACCTTGTCGCTCTGCCCGAAAGCTGCGCCAATCGCAGCTGGCAGGCCATAGCCAAGCCCTCCGCTGGCGCAGGTGAAGAAGCCTCCTTCGCGTAGAATCGGCAAATTGTCATGCATTGGACCGCGCGCCGTGGGCGCTTCTTCCACCACCACAGCATTGTCAGGCCGAAGCGCGGCAATACGCGACAGGACATAGCGGTCGGTCATCTCAGCATCGGGCGTGTCGAGAGAGTGTTGCTTGCCTGCAAAGCTGCGGGGGTTCACTGTGTCCGCCAATGCTGCCAGCGCCGGGCCGACACTGCCCAGCACACCCAGCGCATCACCGGGAAGGGCGGCGAGGTGGCTTTGCGTATCGCTCAACGCGGCGAGCTTGGCATGGGTCGGCCAATGCGGCCCGCTGCCTTCGACATGATAGGTGAACACCGGAGCGCCTGCGACGAGGATGGCATCATGGTCCGACAGCAGGCGGACAATATCTTCGCGCATGGCGGGTAGGAAACCGGCAAATTGCGGGTGGTTTTCCGGGAAAACTTCACGCGCTGCAAAAGGCGCGACCCACACGCTCGCCCCGCTTTTTTCAGCGAGCGCAATAGCGCCCTCCCAGCCATGGCTATCCGCCGTACCGGTGCCGAGGACCAGCGCCGGACGGGAGGCTTCGTTGAGCAAAGCGGCGAGGCGATCCAGCCCGGTGGGTGTAGCCAGAGTTTCGAGTGAAAGATCAGGCAGCCCCGGCATTTCGCATTCGCGGTCCCAATCATCCACCGGGATCGAGACGAAAACCGGCCCCATCGGTGGGGTCAGCGCGATATGGAAAGCGCGCAGCAGCGCTTGCGGCACATCTTCAGCCCGTGCCGGTTCACACGCCCATTTGACGTAAGGCTGCGGAAATTCTGTTGCTCGTTCGGCAAAGAGGAAGGGGTCATAGGGCAGGATGGACCGCGCCTGCTGGCCTGCTGTCACCACCACCGGCGCATGATTGCGAAAGGCGGTGAAGAGATTGCCCAGTGCGTGGCCCGTCCCGGCCGAAGAGTGGAGGTTGACCAGCGCTGGCTTCCCGCTGGACCGGGCAAAACCGTCGGCCATGCCCACCACCACTGCCTCATTGAGACCCAGCACATAGTCGAAGCCTTCCGGCATTGCTTTCAGCATCGGCAATTCGGTGGAGCCGGGATTGCCGAACAGGCGGTCGACCCCGAAATGCTGAAAGATTTTGAACGAGACTTCGCGGACGGTGGGCATCAGACTTTCTCTCCTGCAGCGCGTGCCCGGTCGAGCACACTGGCTTCATCGCGATTGACACGAATCATCACGATGATCAGCAGGGTGATGATAACAGGTGAAACCAGATTGATCGATATAATGGCAGAGGCCAGATCGCCGCCATTGGCATCACTGATCATGCCCACGGCATAGGGGCCAATCCCCAGGCCAAGCAATGTTGAAACCATAATATAGAGCGAAGAGGTTACACCGCGCATCCGGGGCAGCACCAGATCATACATCATGGAATAAAGCGGCGGCATCCACATTGTCAGGATCAGGCTGTAAAGTGTGAAGCGTAAGTAGAAGCTACCGGATGTGTCTGCACTATAGACCCAGATGGCGAGCAGTGGCGAAGCCCCCAGAGAGAAGAGCGCAAGGCCCACTCTGCCAGCGCCTGCCAGATGTTTGTTCACCAGATCAGTCAGTGGCCCGGCGATCAGCGGCCCCATCACTCCCAGTGCGGCGGCCAGCAAGCCGAATTGCAAGCCCGTCTCGCCTGCGCTTAACCCATAGGAGCGCATGATAAAGCTCGGTGTGAAACCCATCACGCCATAATTGATGGCGGTCTGCAAACCGCCGACCAAAATCAGCATGAGCAGGGAAGGGGACAAGACAACTGCTGCGGTAGGAGCGTCGGTCAGCTTGAAGCTTTGAAACAGGTTGAGCACCACAAACAGGCCAAAACCCACCACCAGCCATTGCAGGACATGCGGGTTGAGGTGGAAGCTGCCGATTTCAAGCGGAGGGCGGGGTGAAAAGCTCTGTGTCCAGCTAATCATACTGACCACGAAAATGGCGATCAGCGCGAGGCCGACAAGGTTGATCGTCCATTGTTTTTTGCTGGCACCGCGATGCCAGAGGAGGAACCAATTGGTGCCCGGTGTCACTGCGCCCAGCATTGCGGCACTGGCCTTGAATGGGTGCGGATCTTTGGGGCTTTCAATCCCTTCCATCGCGCCGCGCCGGGGTTCTTTCATCCGATAGAGCAGGATGGCGAGAATAAAGCCGGGAAGCGATGCGATGATGAAGGCAAATTGCCAGCCCGAAAAGCCAAGCGGGGCATTGCCTTGCGCGTAGGTTTTATCCCACCAATCGGCAGCAATCCCGCCCAAAATCATCGACAGGCCCAGCCCGACTGCCACAGCAATGGCCATGGCGGCCATGGCGATCCCGCGCCGGGCTTTGGGGAATTCATCGAAAATGAGACTGTTGCCAGCCGGTTGTGCGGCGGCTTCTCCGATGCCAACACCAAGGCGTGAAATGGCGAGCAGGCCAAAGCCACTGGCAAAGGCGGCCAGCCCTGCCGAAAATGACCAGATAGTGATGCAAATGGCGAGCAATTTGCCGCGCAACCAGCCATCGGCCAGCCGCCCCAGAGGTAAAGAGAACAGCGCATAGAACAGCGCAAAAACCGTGCCGTAAAGCAGGCCCAGTTCGGCATCGCCTATATGAAGGTCTTCGCGGATGTTGGTGGCCAGAATCGACAGGATTTGCCGATCGAGCAGGCTCATGGCCTGAGTCAGCGAAACGAGCGTCAGCGCATACCAGCCGGCTCGGCTGACCTTGGTGGAAGCAGCCATTTTCGGGGCTGCGGCATTGGGTGTCGCCATGGGCATCCTCTGGAAATTTTGCAGCTACACCTGACATATTCAAGCTGCACTGCCCCGCTGCCTTATAGTTTTTGATGATGGCAGCAGGGCAAAATGGTCATGAGCTTCGGCGGTTGGGAATCATTTTCCCAAAGCCTTGGCAATGGTCTGGCTGATGGGCGTGGTGGGACGGCCGATCAGTTTGCCCAGCGTCCCGCTATCATTGAACAGCGCATCCTTGCTGGTGCTGTAGCCCGAATTGGCGACCACTTTGGCGATGAAATCGGGCAGGCCCACCTGTTCAAGTGATTGGGTATAGTCTGCTTCGCTCATATCGACATATTTGACCGGCTTGCCAGACTGGCGGGATACTTCGGCAGCAAATTCGTCCATGGTCCAGGCCGTGTCGCCTGCCAGTTCATAGATGTCACCTCCCTTGCCGTTGACCAGCACAGTGGCGGCCCCAGCGGCAAGGTCAGACCGGGAAGCGGAGGAGATCTTGCCCTTGCCAGCAGCGCCGGTAATCACTCCGGCTTCGATCTGGGGGCCAAGTGAGCCGATATAATTTTCATTATACCAGCCATTGCGCAGCAGATCATAAGTCAGCCCGCTTTCGGCGAGCGATTTTTCCGTCGCGCGGTGTTCTTCGCCCAGCTTGATCGGCGTGTTCGGCGCATCGAGGATGGAGGTATAGGCCATATAGCTCACGCCCGCCGCCTTGGCCGCGTCAATCACGGCCTGATGCTGGCGGGGGCGCTCACCCAGTGCGCTGCCTGAAATCAGCAGCAGGCGGTCCACACCATCAAAGGCGGCCGGCAGTTTTTCGGGCTGATCATAATCGGCCGCGCGCACATCCACACCCATTGCAGCGTAATCCGCCAGTTTGGCCGGATCGCGGGCAAAGGCCACCACTTCCTTGGCAGCCACTTTCTGCAAAAGCTCATCAAGAACGAAATGGCCGAGTTTGCCGGTTGCGCCGGTTACTCCATAGATCGTCATACAATTCTCCTCTGATGGGCTCAATTACAGTTTGAACCAGCGCTCTGCGTTGGTTTGCATGAGCTTTTTCTTCTGTGCATCGGGGATGGAAAGATTATCCATGATGCGCACTTCTTCGGCGACATATTCATATGGGTAATCCATCGCGTACATCACGCGGTCTTCGCCCATAACCTCGATCATCAGCTTGATTGCCGGTTCAAACGGCAGGCCGCTGGTGGTGCCCAGCACATTGTTGCGCATGTAATAGAACAGATCATGCTTCAACGGCTTCATCCGCTTATAGCGGTTGGAGCGCACACCGGCTTGATGCATGTAATTGGTGCGATAGAGCCAATAAGGCAGCGCTTCGCAGCCATGGCCGGCCATGATCTGAAGGCTCGGATATTTGTCGAAAATGCCGATGGTGAGGAGGCGGAGCAGATGATAGCTCGTTTCCACACCAAAGCCGAACACTGCGCCATCAAGCCCGGTTTCCACCATATCGCCGATCAGCTTATCCGGCGGGCCCTGGGGATGGATATAAAGCGGCAGATCATATTCGACACAGGCTTTGAGGATGGGGTCAAACTGTTCTTCATCCAGATAATGCCCCTGCGTATGGCTGTTCACCATCACCGCATGGAAACCCAGCTCTTCCTTGCCTCGGCGGATTTCTTCAGCGGACCATTCCGGGTCCTGCGGTACCACGGCCACCGTGCCATAGAAGCGATCAGGATGCGCTTCGCAGCGTTCTTTCAGAAAATCATTCGCGCGGGTGACAATGCCCTTGGCCTGATCGACATCAAACAAGGGCTGCACACCGGGAGAGGTGAGCGACAGGATGGCCTTGTCGATTCCCATCCGGTCCATATCAGCGATGCGTTTGTCATTCAGATCATAGAGGCTTTCCATAATCCACTGCGCCCGCTCTGAAGGGCTGGCAGCGTAAAAGCCCCACAGGCTTTCTGTGCCCTTATCGGCTTTGCCATCTTTCACCAGCTTCATGATCGCCTCGATCAATTCTCTGGTGGCGAAGGCTTCTTCGGTGGCGATGCGCAGATAGCCACGCTCGCCTCCGGTTTTGAGTTCAGTCTGTGTCATGCTGCGCATCCTCTCCTATTTCTTGGAACCTTTAGAGGTCTTTGTGGCCCTCTTTGCCTCCGTTCAGTGCCTTTCTACCCCTCGTGAACAGCCTTGGTGACCATGCAGGCGCGCACGCCTTCTGGGCCATCTTCACTGCCGTGGCCGGACCATTTGACCCCGCCAAAGGGGGAATCCGATCCGCCAATCATATGGCTGTTGATGCCGATCATTCCGGCTTCCAATTCCACCCCGAGACGCTGCTGGCGCTTATAGTCTTCAGTCCAGGCATAGGCCGCCAGACCATATGGCAGGCGGTTGGCTTCTGCGATCATATCCTCTTCATTTTTAAAGGGATTGATCAGTGCTACCGGGCCAAAAGGCTCTTCATTCATGATGTTGGCATCAAGCGGAATTTCAGACAGAACAGAAGGGGCATAGAAGAACCCCTGATTGCCAATCCGCTCCCCGCCAGTGTTGAGAATAGCGCCCTTTCCCTTGGCATTGGCGATCAGCCGGTCAATGGCTTCAGGGCGCCGGGCATTGGCCATCGGCCCCATCTGCGTATCGTCATCCAGACCATTACCAACTTTGATCTTCTGAGCGCGTTCAACAAAGCCATCGCGGAATTTGGCGAAGACATTTTCCTGCACGATAAAGCGCGTCGGGCTGACGCAAACCTGCCCGGCATTGCGATATTTGCCGCCCACAGCGGTGTTGAGCACACGCTCCACATCTACATCATCAAACACGAGAACCGGGCCATGTCCGCCCAATTCCATCGTGGTGCGCTGCATGTTTTCCGTCGCCAAACGGGCCAGATGCTTACCCACTACGGTCGATCCGGTGAAAGAGAGTTTGCGGATGATGGGGGAGCCAAGCAGATGGCGGCTGACTTCATCAGGCACACCAAAAACAGCCTGTGCCACCTCCTTGGGAAGCCCCGCATCCAGCAGGCATTGCAGCACGCCCAGCGCAGAAGCCGGCGTTTCTTCGGCAGATTTCAGGATCACAGAGCAACCCGCTGCGATCGGTGCGCCCAGTTTGCGCCCCGGATTGCCGAGCGGGAAATTCCACGGTGCAAAAGCGGCTACAGGACCGACAGGTTCATGCCGGACAGTGGAGCGCGTGCCTTCCGGGCGAACCAGTTCGCGGCCATACAGGCGGAATACTTCGCCTGCGTAGAAATTGAACAGGCCAACATTCATCATCACTTCGATGCGTGCTTCGGCAAGTGGCTTACCCTGTTCCATTGTGGCCGTGCGGGCCAGATCTTCGCGCCGTTCCATCATCAGTCTGGCCGCACCCTGCAGCACATTGGCGCGGTCCTGAGGCGAGGATTTACGCCAGATTTTGAAGCCTTTTTCCGCAACCTCCAGAGCGCGATCAAGGTCGGCCGCATCAGCCAGAGGCAAGGCTCCGATGGTTTCTCCTGTCGCTGGATTGACGACGTTGAAGGTCTCTCGATTGCCTCCGGTTACCTTCTCACCATCAATCATCATATAGAGTTCTGGATAATTGCTCATCTGCATTCCTCAGTTTGCATCAGTTCTATTTCGATGCCTTATATCATGCGTATTCTTGCAGAGTGCCATCTTCCTGACAGATGACACTCTAGATTTTGGTTTAGAGGCCCATTGCTTCGAGCCTCTCCACTTCGTCACGGTAAGGCTTGATGCCGCGGAACATGAAGAAGGTTGCAGTAGGCATGAAGATCGCTGCTGTGATGAAAATCGCTTCCCACAATGCGCCGGTTGCACCCGGAAGGTGATTGAGGATGTCAGAGATAAAGCCGATTACAAAGCTACCCATCGCCCCGAAGAAGGTGAACATGAACAGGTAGACGGCCGTAACCTGACCGCGCATCTCGTTAGGTGCAATGCGCTGAATGGCCGCATTCTGCGGTACAGCCCCAGCGAGGCCGAACATTGCGGCAAGGGCCATGCAGCCCAGTGCCAGCTCTGCAGTCGGCATCAAAGGCGCAGCAATGGAAACAATGGTCGTGCCAGTGAAGAGGATCGCTGCCGCACGGATATTCGCATCCTTATAGCGTTTGCCAAGCCAGGTCACAAAGGCACCGCCAAACGCGATTCCCAGCAGCATCGCAGCCAACAGCATTGGCGCAAGAATATTGCCGATCTGTGATTCGTCCCAACCATAGGTCCGCAGAACGAAAGGCACACGCCATGCGCTGATCCCCTGACTTTCGACTGCTGCAAGTGCCAGGGCAATGAAGAGAGGATAATAGGCTCTGCCCCGCATATTGATGGCGCGGATGGCATCAATGCCTGTGAATGACAGGATTTTGCGGCCCAGCGACGCGTCTGCCGGGACAAGTTTTTCAACATCCGGTCTGGTGCGGCGGGGCGGTTCCTTCACGAACATAAACAGCACTGCCACGAGCAGGCCCGGTGCACCGATCATGAGCAGGATATATTGCCAGTTAAAGATGGTGAGGCCAAGAAACTCGCTGGTCTCGGGCCATGTTGAGGTCCAGCCAATAAGCTGGCCACCGCCCCATGTCCCAACAGTTTGGCCCAGAATAAAGCCTAACTGCATAAGCGCAAAAACAAGAGGAATTCGCAAAGGTCGGAAATAATCGGTCAGCATGGAATAGGAGCCCGGACCATGGGCTGAACCGCTGGCACCTACGAACAGGCGTGTTCCGATAAATTGCGCGAAGTTTTGCGCCAATCCGCCCAGTGCGGTGATGGCGCCGATAACCGCGATGCCGCCACCCAGCACATATTTGCGCGGGAAAATATCGACCAGGCGAGCCAACGGAATGCCAACAAACACATAGGCAAGCACTGTCGCCGGGCCGAGCAGAAAGCCCAGCGCTGTATCGCTAAGCCCAAAGCTGACTTTGATTCGCTCAGCCAGCATGGCGAAAACAGTTTGATCGAAGAACGACAGGAATGTCGCAAAGATGATCACGAAAAGGGCATAGAAGCCGGCCTTCTCGGATGGCCAGGGTATCGCAGCTTTACCGGTTTCGGGGTCTTCCGAGTCGGAATGCACCACAGGTGTGCTCGGCGCTATCGCCATTATCGCTATCCTCTCCAAAGTCTGGCTTCTCTTTTTGGAAGCCTTAGTGATTCCACTTGGCCAAATTGTATGTGGTGAATACAAAAAGGCGAAGCAAAAATTGATTAGGTCCGCAACGCAGCCTATGTGTTAGGGCATAAGGGAGAGTGAGAAACATGCAAGAACTGAACGGTAAAACCGCCTTTATTACGGGCGGTGCCAGTGGAATCGGGCTTGGCATCGCCAAGGCTCTGCTGGGGCAGGGAATGAAAGTAGCGATTGCCGATATCCGAGATGATCATCTCGAAGAGGCAGTGGCTGAACTGAATGGCGGGGAGAATATTCTGCCGCTTAAACTCGATGTTACAGATCGGGAAGCTTACGCTAAGGCTGCGGATGCTACGGAAGCAAAGTTCGGCAAAATTCACATTCTGGTCAACAATGCAGGCGTTGCGGCGCTGGGGCCGGTTGAACTGGCATCCTATGGCGATTGGGACTGGACCCTTGGGGTAAACCTGGGCGGAACGATCAATGGGATCGTGACGATTCTGCCGCGTATTCTGGCGCATGGTGAGGGTGGGCATATTGTTTCAACCGCCTCCATGTCTGGCATGATGCCGCATGGCGGTGCGGCAACTTACACCACGGGCAAGGCTGCGGTGGTGGCTCTGATGGAGACCATGCGCTCTGAATTACAGGGGCGCGGTGTGATCTGTTCTGCCTTCTGTCCTGGTGCTGTGCAGTCCAACATCGCCGAAGCGGGCAAGACACGGCCGGAAAAATATGCCGACACTGGTTATGCGCAGAGCGATCGCGGCCGTCAGATGGCTGGCGATTTCATGCACCTGTTCCAAACCAAGGAAGAAGTGGGCGAGCGTGTGTTGCAGGGCATTTTGAACGATGAACTGTTCATCCTCACCCATGCGGAATTTTATGAAGGGGTGAAGGATCGGGCCGATGCCATGGTTGCATCTGTGCCCCGGCATTTGCCCGAAAATCCGGAATATAAGCAAACCTTCTCCATGCTGTTCCGTAACCCGGTCCACGCTGAGGAAACAGAACGGCAGGAAAAGCTCCGGCCCTGATTCGCCCAACGCTTATTTTCCACCGGAGTTACCGTAATGACTGCTAACGCTATTTCGCAAAACTACGATGATGCTTACGCTAGGGATCGCGCCGAAATTGAAGATTTAATGGCGCGCTATCTCTTCGCGCTGGATTGGAATGATCTCGACACATTTATCGAGATGTTCACGGATGATGCTGAATTCGAATACGCCCGAGGCACCGCCTACGGCAAAGCCAATATTCTGGAGACTGTCACCGGTTTTAAAAAGGTGATTGGGGAGCGTTACAAAGATGAAGACGGCAATCCCGCCGTGCTTCGTCATGTGCTGGCGCAGACTACTATCCGGATTGAAGGCGAACGCGCCTGGACTCGGGCTTTCTGGTACGAAATGGCCAATGATGGCCCAGGCAAAACTCTCAAGATGGGCACGTTCGGACTCTATGAGGACGAATTGGTGAAGGTGGATGGAGCATGGAAATTTTCCAAGCGCCGTATCCTCAACGAATTTCTGCCGGGCCGTGAATCCTCAAAAGAAAATCCGGTGCTGGCCATGGATCAAGCGGCTCTCGTCGCACATAAATAAGGGATAGGATCATGAAGGATTTTGAAGGCCGCACGGCCTTTGTTACTGGCGGTGCCAATGGCGTTGGAATTGGCATTGTCCGCAACCTGCTCAATGCAGGTGTAAAGGTCGCTATTGCCGATATTCGGCAGGATGCAATCGATAAGGCGCTGGCTTCGCTCGACAATCGCGAAGTCATGGGTGTCCAGCTCGATGTGGCGGACCGGGCAGGTTACAAGGCTGCTGCCGATAAGGTGGAAGCTGAATTTGGCCCGGTCTCCATGCTGTTCAACAATGCCGGGATCAATCTTTTCCAGACCATTGAAGACAGTTCCTATGATGATTGGGATTGGGTTATGGGGGTCAACCTGAACGGCGTTATCAACGGTGTCGCCACCTTTGCTCCCCGGATGAAGGATCGCGCTTTGTCAGGTGAAGTGAAGGGTGGTCAGATTGTCAACACCGCATCCATGGCAGCCTTTATCGCTGGCCCTGTGCCGGGAATTTACAACACGGCAAAATTTGCTGTTCGCGGCCTATCCTATTCGTTGCGCTATTCAATGGCGAAATATGGTATTGGTGTCTCGATGGTATGCCCCGGTCTGGTGAAGAGCCACATCTACGCCAGCGATGATGTCCGCCCGGAAGCGCTTAAGGGCGAGATGCAAGCGGTTGATGAAAAGGCTGTTGAACGGCTCGCTGGCTTGCATGAATTCGGCATGGAGCCCGATGTGATCGGGGAGCGGATTCTGGAAGGCATCCGCAATAATCAGATGCACATCTTCCCGCACCCTGAACATAAGGATGAAGTGCGCGAACTGGCAGAAGAAGTGCTTGAAGACTTCCACGATTATCCTGAAGATCCCGGTTACGAAAAGCGGATCGGCTTTGAAAATATGCGGCGGAACAGCTTTGCTGAAACACGCGCCAAAGCACGGGCGTTGAAATAAGCCTGACAATCTCCGAGAGAGCCGGCGCCTTCAGCAGGTGCCGGCTCTCTACACTTGCGCGGTTTCAGCATGTTGCATGTTAAATTGTTCACGACCTGCTCAGGCGAAAGAGCTAGAGCTATGCGCTATGATCAAGTTTTATACGGCACTCACCGCCTCGCTCTGCATTGTGATAGCGACACCTGCCTCCGCTCAGCAGGGAGAAGCGAAGAGCAAGCTTACTCTGCAAGATAGCACTTTGATGCGCTGTTCTGCGGCCTTCGCGATGGTCTCTAGCCAGCAGGACGATAATGACGCTGATGCGAAAAATTACCCGCCTCTCAATGAAAGGGGGCGCGAATATTTCGTGCGCGCTATGGCGGAAGTGATGGATCACACTGGTCTTGACCGTGCGGGTATTGTCGATCTTTTACGTGCCCAGATGGTGGAACTGGCCAAGCCGGGTAAGCTCGACGAAGCGATGCCGCCATGCTTACTGTCTCTCGAAAGCACTGGACTTTGAACGCAATTTGCTCGGTGAGAGTGGACGTCACGCTTGGCTTGCGGCAATAGCATTTCACTATGTGGCAGCTCTATCATTTCCCTTTGTGTCCGTTCAGCCGCAAGGTTCGGCTGGCCTTGGGTGAAAAAGGCATCGCCTATGATCTTTTGCGGGAAAATCCGTGGGAGGGGCGCGAGGAATTCTTCGCGCTGAATCCGACGGGCAAGACACCGGTGCTGCGGCATTCAGAAAAAGACGTGGTTCTGATCGATAGTCAGGCCATCTGCGAATATTTTGAAGAAACCGTCGACAAGACGCCGCTGATCCTTGGCACCGCAGCCAATCGGGCAGAAATTCGCCGGCTGACAGCTCTGTTTGATGAGAGTTTTTTTGCCGATGTCACAAACCCCATTCTGCAAGAGAAGATGAAGAAGCGGATCATCTATCGCGCGGCTCCCGATTCGGGCCTGCTGCGTGAAACGATCAGGCTGCTGCATGAACATCTCGATTACATGGATTGGCTGATTGATAACCGTCGTTGGCTGGCCGGCGCGCAGTTGAGTCTTGCTGATTTCGCGGCGGCGGCACAGATTTCCGTTGTTGATTATCTCGGTGGTGTGGACTGGCGCGGACATGAAGGTGCTCACGGCTGGTACCGGGTGATGAAAAGCCGCCCCAGTTTCCGGCCTTTGCTGCTCGACAAAATGGAAGGCCTTCCCCCTCCGCGCCATTATTCTGATGTGAATGCTTGAACTTTGCAGGCCATTGGACTGAGCGTCTATGCTCCCCATATGGCCGGTAAAGGAGATAACAGATGTCCGACAAGCTCAACCTGAGTAACGAAGAATGGCGCGAACGGCTCGACCCTCAGCAATATCAGGTGTTGCGCGAAGGCGGGACTGAACGCGCTTTCACGGGTAAGTATGAATCGAATAAAGCGGCTGGCGAATATGTTTGTGCCGGTTGTGGGACTGTGCTGTTCGAATCCGATGACAAGTATGACAGCGGTTCCGGTTGGCCCAGCTTTGTTCGTCCGGCAGAAGAAAGTGCGGTCATCGAACATCGCGATATGAGCCATGGCATGATCCGAACCGAAGCACGCTGCGCAAAATGCGCCGGGCATCTGGGCCATGTGTTCCCGGATGGCCCTGCTCCGACCGGGCTTCGCTATTGCATCAACAGTGCAGCCCTTGATTTCAAGCCGGAAGAAGAATGACCTAAGCTGTTTTCCCCGTTAACGCTGGGTTACATTTGCCCTATGCACAGTAGGGACGGACATATGACGCATTTTCCAGCGTCGGGGATACAAGGTTGAATTGGCCATATGGCAGGAAGTCGGCGGGATTCTCGCACTTCGAAAAAAGCACCAGATCATAAAGCGCCAAGCGGTTTCATCGGCAGATGGTTCAAGCGGCTTTTTGTTGCAGGTCTTATCATTGGTGTGTTGGGCGCTTTGGCGCTCGGCACCGCAGTCTATTTTGCAGAGCGCAGTCTGCCGAGCTATTCATCTTTGATGAATAGCCAGAGCGGGCAGACCATTGTGATGCGCGCCCGTGACGGCACAGAGATCGTCTCTTTGGGACCGAGCTATGGCGAATGGCTCTCTTCTGATGAAATCCCTCAGGTGATGAAGGATGCGATGGTTTCGGTGGAAGATCGCCGGTTCTATTCGCATTTTGGTGTCGATCCACTCGGTCTGATGAGAGCGGTTTGGGTTTCCATTCGCGATGATCACCGTACCTCGGCTACCTCGACGATCACCCAGCAGCTTGCGCGTAATATCTTCCTCAACTCCAACCGGTCAATGGATCGCAAATTGCGCGAAGCAGTGCTGGCTATGGCACTTGAAGCGAAGTTCTCGAAGGAACAGATCCTCGAACTATATCTTAACAAGGTGTATTTCGGCGGCGGGGCTTACGGCATTGATGCTGCGAGCCGGAAGTTCTTCAGCCACTCGGCACGCCACCTATCCGTTGGCGAAGCGGCCATTATTGCCGGGCTGGTGAAAGCGCCATCGCGTTACGCACCTTCTGCTGACGTTAATGCCGCTGTTGAACGTGCTAAAGTCGTGCTGGCCCAGATGCGCAAATATGGTGCTCTGGGCGCGGATGAAGCGGCCTCCGTTAACGTCTCAGCCGTGAAGCTGAAGAAGGATGAGGGCGGCAATTCGATCCGTTACTTCACCGACTGGGCTCTTCCTCAGCTCGACACACTGTTGTCAGACAGCGATTCGAATGAGCCAATTCAGGTCTGGACAACCATTGATGTTGGGATGCAGGGAGCTGCGATCAACGCGGTCAAGAGCCATGCCCCCAAAGGTGCGCAAGGCGCCCTTGTCAGCCTGGACCGTGATGGCGCAGTGCTGGCCATGGTGGGCGGCACGGATTACGTGAAAAGCAATTACAACCGTGCGGTCAGCGCGATGCGCCAACCCGGTTCGGCATGGAAATTGTTTGTCTATCTCGCCGCACTTGAAGCAGGTTACACGCCAGATGACAGGGTGGTCGACAAGCCCACCACCATTGGCAATTGGAGCCCGCATAATTCAGGTGGCACCTATGCAGGTGAGATCGATGTGCGTTCAGCCTTTGCTTATTCCAAGAATACCGTGGCTGCCCAGATCGGTGAGGATGTAGGGTTTAATACTGTTGCCTCAATGGCGCGCCGGATGGGGATTACCACCCCAATCTCGACCTACCCTTCGATGGTGCTTGGCACTTCAGAAGTACGTGTGATCGACATGGCGCGCGCCTTCGCGGAGATTTCTGACGGAGGTGAATCGGTTGAGCCTTACGGCATCACCCGTGTCGAAACATCCAAGGGGCGGGTTCTCTATCGCCGTGAACCTCAGCGGGGCCATCAATTGGTGCCTGACTATGTAGCCGCCGGGATGACTGACCTGTTGCAGAGCGCTGTTGCGACAGGCACGGGCCGTGCCGCGCAGATCGGCCGCCCGGTCGCTGGCAAGACTGGCACAACGAATTCCAGCAAGGATGGTTGGTTCGTTGGCTTCTCAAGCGGCATCACGACTGCGGTATGGATGGGACGAGATGATGCAAAGCCAGTGGCTGGCCTGTATGGCGGCACGGCACCTGCGAGAGCCTTTGCCTCCTATATGCGCTATGCTGTCAAGGATCGCCCGGTTGAGCAGTTCGATACAGATCTGCAGCTTCCGCAGTGGCAGCTTGAGCCTGATGACGAGTATTTCTACGGCAATCCGGACGAATATTACTTCATCGATGATCAGGGTAATCTGGTTGAACCTAATGGCAAATCCAAGAAGGATGAATTGCCGCCGGGTGACAGGCAGGACCCCCTCCCTGGCGATCAGACACCACAGCCACAAACCGGCGGGCGCAGCGGTTCTGACGATTCTGCCCCGCAGGCGGCGAGTGATGATTTCCTTGAGCGGGCGACAGGTGGGAGCACTGGCTCCTCACCACAGCCGCAGCAACGCAAACCGCAGCAGCGAAGCACGACGACACCGGCTGAGCAGATGAGCACAAAGCCTACACGCCGTGATCCTCCTCCTGAAGGTGTGATTATCCATAATTGAGATAGAGCGCGGCAATCATTCAGATTGCCGCGCTTTTATGTAAAAGGAGGACGTGCCCAGTTGCAGGTTTTGACTGCGACTGCTGACCTCTGCTTTTCTATTCATTCAGGACATACAAAAACACCAGCAAGAGCATTCCACTCTTGCCGGTGTTCTCATTCCTGAAGGCCTTCCCCACTAAACGGGAGGAAGGCCGAAGATAGTGTTATTTCTTGTCAGGTGCATTCAGGCGAACCGGAACAAAGGCCGCCTGCTGGCCACGACGCTGAACACGTAGAAGAACGGCTTCACGGCCTTCTGCCTGAGCAGCCTTGACGACTTTTTCCAGGTCCTCAACGCTTGCGATGCGCTGATAATTGGCGGTGAGGAGAATATCACCACGCTGTAAGCCCTTCTGGGCTGCATCCGAGCTTGGGTCTACAGCGGTGACCACAACACCCTTTGTATCAGGGCTGGCACCCAATTGACGCGCGATTTGTGCGTTGAGCGGGATTGCCTGTAAACCAAGAGCGTTTTCGATGACACCTGGCCCAGCAGACTGACCTTGTTGAGAGTCAAGATTTTGACTGTCCGGGTCAAATGTCTGCTTGGCCAATTCTTCCTGGCTCGGGCGTTCCCCAACTGTGATCGTAATGCTCTGGCGCTTGCCGTTGCGATTGATCTCTACCGGTACGCGCTTGCCTGGTTCAATATTGGCAACAAGATAGGACAGTGACTGGTCGGGAGTGACATCCTTGCCATCCACCTTCATCACCACGTCACCAGGCTGGAGCCCCGCCTTTTCTGCAGGGCCATCTGAGGTGACGGACTGGACGAATTCCCCGTGGTTCTCGGGGATACCCAGAGCTTCTGCCATATCTTCAGAAACCGGGCCGATCAAAACGCCAAGGTAACCGCGTTTGATTTCTTCGCCAGCGATCAACTTATCGACGATGGGTGATGCGATTTCTGCCGGGATGGCAAAACCAATGCCGACGCTACCGCCCGATGGGGAATAGATCGCATTGTTAATGCCGATCACATTGCCTTCCATATCGAACAGCGGACCGCCGGAGTTCCCGCGATTGATACTGGCATCAGTCTGAATGTAGCGATCGTAGGCGCCAAGCTGACCGGTGTTGCGGTATACAGCGGAAATAATCCCGGCCGTCACCGTGCCGCCCAGGCCGAAAGGGTTGCCGATAGCGATCACCCAATCGCCCACCCGGGCATGAGCGGAGTCGCCAAATTTCACAAATTTGAACGGCTTGTCGCTCTTGATCTTGAGCACTGCGAGGTCGGAATCGGCGTCGCGGCCTACCAGTTCGGCGGGATATTCGGTGCCGTCTGTTGTGCTGACGGTGATTTCTTCCACTTCACCGCCGCCTTCGGCTGCGATCACGTGGTTGTTGGTCACCACATAGCCATCTGCCGAGACGATGAAGCCGGAACCCAGCGATTGTGCTTCACGCGTTGTCGGGCGGCCACGGTTGCCGAACATTTCAGCGAAAGGCGTGCCTGCAAAGGGGTTGTTGTTGACAGTAATGCGCTGCTTGGTGGCAATATTCACCACCGCTGGCTGCAATTGTTCCGTAAGATCGGCGAAGCTGGACGGGGCGCCCGCTCGGGGTGTGACATGCTCCATATGGGCCGCGTCATTTTGTGCGACCTGAGCTCCTGCCGGATAACCGGTGATGAGCGAGATGGCAGCCCCGCCGGCGAGCAGGGCTGATGTGATGCCATAAGAATAACGCATGGGCTTCACGTCCTTTATTTCCTTTCAGCTGAGGCGCTGAAAAACGCCAATTCGGATACTGCTCTATTGCAGCCTATTCGGCCTGAATACGATTTGAATGATCAGCGCTTTCGGCCACGAAATTGCCTAAGATACTCATTATCTGGCGAAAGAATGATCTGGCTTTCACCCGATCCGCTGCCAAAGGTCGTGGTATAGCTCTGCATGGCACGGTAAAAATCGTAGAAGTCCGGATCTTTGCCAAAAGCCTTCGCATAGGTTGCCGATGCTTGTGCTTCGGCTTCTGCACGAATGATCTGCGCATTCTTACGGCCTTGAGCACGGATGGTGGCCGCTTCTTCTTCACGATCCGTTTCCATGCGGGTGAAAGCGGATTCGAGGGGTGTGCCATCGGGAAGATCAGCACGTTTGATGCGCACGTCGATCACCTGCGCACCATATTGGCGAGCCTGCCTGTCGAGATTATCCCGAATGGTCTT
This sequence comes from Altericroceibacterium indicum, assembly GCF_009828105.1. Taxonomy (GTDB): domain Bacteria; phylum Pseudomonadota; class Alphaproteobacteria; order Sphingomonadales; family Sphingomonadaceae; genus Altericroceibacterium; species Altericroceibacterium indicum. The sequence continues at coordinate 130,428 of NZ_WTYQ01000003.1, read as the reverse complement.
CATGGCATCGCCGCGTTCGGCGGTGAGCAGTGAACTGAAGGCGCGGCGCCCCAGTTCCTGCCGAAGAACGGATGTCAGGATGGGTTTGAGCTGTTCAGCAACCCGACTTTCGGTCCCTGCAGTTTTCACCATGCGGATCGGATCAATGATGCGGAAGCGCGCATAAGCATCAACATCAAGACGCTGCTGGTCATTCGATAGAACCTGCTGGCGGTCCATATCCAAATCAAGCACGCGCTTATCGATCCGAACGACCCGTTCGAGGAGCGGGATGCGGAAGATGATGCCTGCGCCGGTTTTGCCAAATTGGGTATCCGGGCGGAAGCGGTTGGCTACCCGGACCGGATCACCTGCGCGAATGATAACGGCTTGCTGCGTTTCCGGAACCACGATGAAACAGGACATTGCAATCGCGATGGCCACCACTGCGCCGATAATCAGGACCTTATATTTGTGCCAGATCTGTTCCATGATTACTGGCCTCCTGTGGTGGTCGCTGGTTTCGCGGGGGTTGAAGGTGCAGAGACTGTGATGTCAGCTTTGCGTTTGCGCGTCTCTGGAAGTGGGAGATAGGGTACAACACCATCTGCTTCGATGATCGTCTTATCCGTATTGGCCAGCACCTTCTCCATGGTTTCATAATACATCCGCCGACGGGTCACTTCAGGCGCAAGGCGATATTCGGCATAAACCTTGTCAAAGGAAGCAGCGTCACCTTCCGCTTGCGCGAGAAGTTGCTGAGCCCAGGCACGAGAACGGTTGATGTCTGTCTGGGCGGCTTGTTGAGCAGCCGAAACTGCCTTGAAGGCGTCCACTACGCGCGCTGGCGGATCGGTCTTCTCGATTTCAATACCCTGCACAGCAATGCCGGAACGGTAGGCATCAAGAATGTCCTGCATCCGGTCGCGCACGCGCTGTTCAATTTCTGCACGGCCTGAGCCGGATAAAACCCGATCAAGATCATGTTCGGCCACCGATGCACGCATGGCGGCCTCACCCACTTCGCGCACGGTTTCTTCCGGTTCTGCGAGTTGGTATCGATATTGCTTGAGATCCTTGATGTTCCACCGAATGAGGTAGGACAGATCCACCAGATTCTGATCCGCCGTCAGCATCAGCTTCTCATTGCCGCTTTCCGGAATGTTCTCGCGGCGGATGGAAGTTACATCAGTGATATCGACTTTCTGAATCGGCCATGGTGCAGTCAGCGAAATACCGGAATCAATAGTGTGCGAATATCGCCCGAAAGTGGAGACGATGCCCTGTTGACGTGGGCCAACCTGATGGAACGAACTGAATAAAATCCACACAAGAATGACCGCGGCAACGATGAAAGGCACCCAGCTTTTGCCGCCGGGGCGGGTGGGCATATGGAATGTGGGGCCACCCCCTCCACCACCGCTGCGACGTGGGCCTTCAGGGCCTTTGCCTTTGAAAATGTCTTCAATACTTGCTTTACGACGCGGGCGTTCAGGCGTGGAATTGCCGTCAGGGAGCCAGGGGTTGCGTGGTCCGCGCGGCGGAGGTGCGTCATTGCCGCCCTCGCTGTCATCCTTGTCACCCATTGGCTTTCCGCCGTTGCTCTCGCCATCATTGCCGCTCTTGGAGGGCTTCCCCCAAGGGCTGTTTTTATCGGCCATTGCCAATCCGATCCGTCCGATGATCCCACCCAGAATATTCATGCAGTCTGTTATAGGCACATAATGGAGGAAAAACAGGGGCGGTGGACCAAGTTTTCGCTGCATGGCTCAAGCGAAACCGCTAGCAGGGCTGGTATGACGAGTGAAAATACAATCAAGAACCAGCTTCCTGACGCTATTTCTGCAAGGGTGCGTTCCGCCAAATTGAGCGAAGGTGTGGCCACTCTGGTCATGGATGCAACCGGCCTCGCGCGGCCACAAGCAGAAGCGCTCGAAGCTGACCTGCGGGGAGCGCTGGAAGGTGCCGAGGGCGTGAGCGAGGTTCGCGTGGCGATGATGGCGGATAAGGTAAAGCGCCCTATTATCGCTGTGGGTTCAGGCAAGGGCGGCGTCGGTAAATCTACGCTGACCGCCAACCTTGCAGTGTCGCTGGCAAGGGCCGGATATAAGGTCGGTGTTGTCGATGCGGATATTTATGGCCCGTCGCAGCCCACTTTGCTGGACCCTTCGGGGCAGAAGCCGAAAGCGCGAGACAAGCAGTTGATTGCGGTCGATAGCGAATTTGGCGTGAAGCTGCTTTCTACCGGCCACATGATTGAACCGGGCAAGGCAATTGCATGGCGCGGGCCGATGACTGGCGGCGCTTTGACGCAGATGATGGAAGCCGATTGGGGCGATACGGAGCTTCTCCTGATTGATCTGCCGCCTGGCACTGGCGATATCCAGCTCACCATGATCCAGAAGTTCAAGCCAGATGGCGCAGTGGTGGTCTCCACCCCGCAGGATCTTTCATTGATTGATGCCGCACGCGCGATGGACCTGTTCCGGCAGGCCCATGTTCCCATCATTGGCCTGGTTGAGAATATGGCGGGCTATATGTGCCCGCATTGTGGCGAAATCAGCGATCCTTTCGGGACGGGCGGGGCACAGGCCGCCGCCGGGCAATTGGAAGAGACCTTCCTTGGCCGCATTCCACTGGCCATGGAAATTCGTGTTTCCAGCGATACCGGGCAGCCGCTTGCTGCAGGGGATACGCCACAGGGGCAGGCTTTTGCCGGGATTGCCCGCAAGGTGAGTGATTGGCTCAAGGCGAAAGGCTCACACGGATGAGCCTGACGCGGCGTGGTCTTCTGGCGGGCGCCGCCGTGGGCGGCGGCCTGCTGGTGGCGTGGAGCTTTGTGCCACGCCATTATGACCCGCCACTACCTGCTGGCCGGGACGAATATAGTTTTGACGCCTGGCTGAAAATTGCGAGCGATGGTGTGGTGACCGTCGCTATTCCGCAGATCGAAATGGGGCAGGGCATCACCACACTTCTGGCGCAGATCGTGGCAATGGAACTGGGGGCAGACTGGCGGCAAATCGCGGTGGAGCCGGCCCCGATCAGCGGGGCCTACCCCAATCTGGCACTGGCGGCGCGCTGGTCACCGCTGTGGCGGCCGCCCATTGCAGCACTGACGGATGAACCCGATGATTGGCTGGTACGTCGCTGGGCTGAACAAACCCGCTTCTCTGTCACTGCCGATGGTATGTCTTTGCCAGCCTATGAAATGCCCTGCCGTGAAGCTGCAGCACTCAGCCGCGCAATGCTCACTAAGGCAGCGGCCAAGCGTTGGGATGTTGACTGGCTGGAATGCGAAGCGCGCGGCGGTTTCATCCTGCATGGAGACAAGCGCCTGAGCTTTGCAGAACTGGCCGAAGAGGCTGCGGCCATTGCGCCGCCCAATCCCCCACCCTTGCGCGCTGAAGCGCCGAGCGATCCCAGCGATCCGCTGGAATTGGAAGAACGCACTGCTTTTCCACGATTGGATTTGCCTTCCAAAGTGGATGGAAGTTTCCTGTTCGCAGGAGACATTCGTGTGCCGGATCTGGTCTTTGCTGCAATCCGACATGGTCCGGTGACAGAGGCGCAATTGTCTTCCTTTGACATCAAAGATGCGGCGGGTCGGTCAGGTTTAGTCGGTGTGGTGCAGGGCAATCGCTGGCTGGCGGCCGTGGCGAACAGTTGGTGGGCCGCGGAAAAGGCGCTGGACCAGATGGCTCCGCGATTCACAGTTCCCAATCCCATTGACAGTGGCCGGATTGAACGGACGCTGGATCAGGCTGTGAAGCAAGGCACAGCGCAGCGCATCTACACGCGCGGCGAAGGGGATGAGAGCCTTGGCGAACCGTCCTTGTCTTTTCGCTATGATGTTGCGCCCGCTGTGCATGGCACGATTGAAACGGCCAGTGCCACCGCGCGGTTACTGGATGGCAAGCTGGAACTATGGATCGCGACGCAGGCCCCGGATCATGCACGGCGTGCTGCGGCAAAGGCATTAGGTATGTCGCCCGCTGATGTGGTGCTTTATCCCATGCCTGCTGGCGGCAGTTTTGACCGGCGGCTTGATTATGCACATGCCGTTGAAGTGGCCCTGATCGCGCGCGAAACGGGCCGTCCGGTGCAGCTTACATGGTCGCGCTGGCAGGAACAGCTAACCCTGCACCCAAGAGCACCCGTTGCCGCGCAGATGAGCGTGAAGTTGGATGCAGAGGGAGCGATCAAGACTCTTCTGGCCCGTGCGGCACTTCCCGCGACTGTCCGTGAATTTGGTGCCAGACTGTTTGATGACCGGACAGATTGGGACGCCATGGCAGAGGTGGCAGGTGTCGCTGATCCGATGGCGCTGGAAGGCCTGACCCCGGCCTATGCCATTCCCAATGTTGCGGTCGATCATGTGCCTGCATCGATTGGCCTTCCAACTGGCAGGCTGCGCGGCAACGCCCATGGCTATACCGCTTTCTTTATGGAAAGCCTGATCGATGAAGTGGCGGCTCTTTCCCGGCGTGAGCCGCTGTCATTCCGGATGCAGATGTTGGGCGAAGATCCGCGCCTTGCGGAATGTCTGCAACGTGCGGCTCGCCTTGGGGGCTGGGGCGGCGGCGGCGATAATAGCGGGCAGGGGCTTGCCTGCCATCACATGGGCACACTGGAAACCGGCGGGCGTATCGCGCTTGTCGCTGATGTTCAGATCGGGGAAGGTGGGCTTGATGTGAAGCGCATGTCTGCTGCGGTGGATATTGGCAGAATCATCAATCGCGACATTGCCTTGCAACAGATTGAAGGCGGGTTGATATATGGTCTTGGCCTCGCTCTGGGGTCTGCCACCGGCTATGAACGGGGCCTGCCGACCAATGGGCGGCTCGCAGATTTTGCTTTGCCGACGCTTTCTGGCACGCCAGAAATTCAGATTGAACTGATTGCCAGCGATGCTGACCCATTCGATCCGGGGGAACTTTCCGTTGCGCCGGTCGCTCCGGCTTTGGCCAATGCGCTTTATTCGGCAACCGGCCTGCGCTTGCGCCGCCTGCCGCTGCACACAGGGGAAGTATGACTTACCAATCGCAAAATCTGCCAGCAGATCATCCGCCCGTCACGACCGGAAAAGTTGGGCTGCTGTTGGTCAATCTGGGAACACCGGATGCGCCTACACCAGCAGCCGTAAAGCGTTACTTGCGCGAATTTCTCTCTGATCGGCGAGTGGTGGAGCTTCCAGCGATTGCGTGGCAGCCGATTCTGCGCGGGATTGTGCTGAATATACGACCGAAGAAATCGGCCCATGCCTATCAACAGGTCTGGACCGATCGCGGATCACCTCTCGCCGTGATTACGGAGGATCAGGCAGCCGGTTTGCAACAGCGCTTGGGGGATGGCGTTCAGGTCAGCTTTGCCATGCGTTATGGCAATCCGTCGATCCCCTCGCGGCTGGCAGAAATGATGGAGGCCGGGTGTGAGCGGATTGTGCTGGCCCCTCTCTATCCGCAATATTCCGGTGCGACCAATGCCACTGTGGTGGATAAGGTCGCTGATACGTTAAAAGCGATGCGCTGGCAGCCTGCCTTGCGGACCTTGCCGCCTTATTATGATGATCCGGCCTATATTGATGCGCTAGCCAAGGATCTGGGCCGCCAGTTGGATGCCCTGACTTTCCAGCCGGAATTGCTCCTGCTGAGCTTCCACGGAATGCCGCAGCGCACCTTGGAACTGGGCGATCCCTATCATTGCCATTGCCGAAAAACCGCGCGCCTTTTGTCAGACGCTCTCGTGGGGCCGGGCTTGCGGATTGAAACGAGCTTTCAGTCTCGCTTTGGCAGCGCCAAATGGCTGGAACCGGCGACTGATGTGGTGCTGGAAGAAGAAGCGCGCAAAGGCACCAAGCGGGTGGCGATTGCCGCTCCGGGCTTTTCGGCAGATTGCCTTGAAACGCTGGAGGAACTGGCGATTCGGGGACAAGAGCAGTTTATGGAAGCAGGTGGGGAGCAATTTGCCACCCTATCCTGTCTCAACACCGGGGAGGCTGGCATGGATATGCTGGAAATGCTGATGCGGCGCGAACTGGCTGGCTGGATCTGAACGGATTAGTCCGGCGCACTTGCCGCCACCAACTCAATCAGAAATCTATCGCGATTCCGTCTTTTACCCAATCGCCATAGCGGGTTGGGCTGACCCCATCGTGGTCCCCATCTGCGGCTTCGGTCTGCGGCTTTGGCGCAGCGGGCTGCGGTACTGGATCATTCGTCCAGTAATCGGGCTTCTTGAAATCACGCGATGATTTCGGGTTGGAAGATGTTTCGCTGCTCATAGGCTCTATAATGGGCATGGGCGCATCATGATGCAATCGCTGGCTGTTTTGGGGCTTTGCTGGTGAAAAAAGCGTTTCCCACTTTTCTGTCACTTGTTCTATGGCACCCGGATGCCCGAAACACCCGGATTTCCTGCCCGCCGCGCAGCCATGCGCCTGCTTGATGCCGTCCTCCGCCGTGGAGAGACTCTGGATCAGGCGATGTCTTCTTCCACCAAGGGGCTCGATCATTTCGCTGATCGCGCTCTGGCGCGGGCGATTGCTGGCGATGCGCTGCGTTATATGGTCGATCTTGATGCGCTGATCGATTCGGCCACGCGCAAGAATTTGCCTGACGATGCCAAGGCCCGCATGGTCTTGCGGATTATGCTGGTGCAATGGCTTCAGCTGGACACCCCACCCCATGCGGTGATCGCTACCGGCCTACCACTGCTGCAAGGTGGCCCGCGCAAATTGGCGCATGGTGTGTTCTCAACACTGGTGCGGCAGGAAGTGAAGCTGCCAGAAGTCCCAACCTTGCCTGATCGCGTAATGATGCGCTGGGGTGAGCGTGGTGAAGATATCGCCAGAGGTCTTGCCGTTCCTCCGGCCGTTGATCTCACATTGCGCAATCCGGAAGAAACTGCGCAATGGACTGAAAAGCTCGGTGGTATCAGCCTTGCACGTGGGCATGTACGGCTGGCGCGTGGGGCGACGATCAGCGAATTGCCCGGCTATGCCGAGGGTGAATGGTGGGTGCAGGATCTCGCGGCCAGTCTGCCCGCGCGCTTGCTGGGTGCAGGCGAAGGCCGGACCGTGCTCGATCTTTGCGCAGCACCGGGCGGCAAAACTCTTCAGCTTGCTGCAGCTGGCTGGAAAGTGACGGCGCTTGATATTAGCGACAAACGGCTTGAGCGCCTGCGTGAAAATACCGAACGGACAGGGCTTGCCGCTGAGGTCATCGTCGCCGATGCGCTGGAATGGCAGCCGGAAGGGCAGTTCGATACCATCCTGCTTGATGCGCCTTGCACAGCTACAGGCACATGCCGCCGCCATCCCGATGTTCTGCATCGGATTGGTTCGCGGCAAATTGATGAAATGGCTGATCTGCAGGAAGATTTGCTCCAGCGCGCTTCAACATGGCTGAAGCCGGATGGGCAATTTGTCTATGCCGTGTGTTCTTTGGAAGAGGAAGAAGGGGTAAAGCAGAATTTCCCTGCCGCTCTCACGCCTGATCCTATCTCGGCCGATGAATGCCCCGAAAGTCTGGCAGGCGCCTGTTCTGGCAATCACATACAGACCCATCCCGGAATGCACGCCGAAGCTGGCGGGCTTGATGGCTTCTTCATCGCCCGGTTCCGCCGCGCCGTATAAAACAGGTCAATCAGCGGGGGCTGAAATGGCCCCCGCCACATTGGTTCAGGCAGACTTGGCGCGAGCCTGAAAGCTCTTCCGCAGCTTTTGCAGTTTAGGAGGAATCACGGCCTGACAATAAGGGTTCCGCTGCCCTTCGCCTTCCCAATATTCCTGATGATAATCCTCGGCTGGATACCATACGCCGGGTGATTCCAGCGTGGTCACAACCTGATCGTTGTGATCGACATTAGCGCGCCCGATGGCTGCAATCGCTTCTTCATGCTGTTCCGGATCAATCGGGAAAATAGCAGATCGATACTGCGTGCCTACATCATTGCCCTGACGGTTCAGTTGCGTCGGGTCATGGGTGCCGAAGAAAATATCCAGTAGATCCGCGTAGGAAATCACGCTGGGGTCGAAGCTGACCTTGATGGCTTCTGCATGACCGGTCGTGCCTTCGCAGACCTGCTTATAAGTTGGGTTCTCAACCGCGCCGCCAATATAGCCGCTCTCGACCTTTTCCACACCAACCACATCGTTGAAAACCGCTTCTGTGCACCAGAAACATCCGCCTGCCAGAATGGCTGTTTGCGTCTCGCTCATTTCCTGCCTCCTTTCGAGGTTTTGTCAATTCGGACCATCAGTTGAGGACCGAAACGCGCTTGTCTTACTTGCCCTAAAGGATAGTCTTCATCGCACACATTCCAAGGAGGAGGGGCACTTTGCGTAGAATTTTTATGACAGCGATAGCTGTGAGCGGCCTGTTATGGGCCATGCCGGGTATGGCAGACGACCATCAAAAGTCTGGCAATCCCGAGCTTGCGCAGGTGCTATCACAGGATTTTCGGGCCAAAGATTCGGCTCGTGATTCCTTTCGTCATCCGGAAGAAACTCTGTCATTCTTTCAGGTAGAGCCGGGAATGATCGTGGTGGATTTCATGCCATCAAGTGGTTGGTATACCCGCGTTTTGGTGCCTTATCTCGGGAAAGACGGCACTTACATCGGCCTTAATCCTGAAGTTGCGCCCGATGCTACCGGCTATGCGGCCACCATGCGCGATACGGCCCAGCGGATGCCGGAACAGGCCGCCGGATGGGTCGGTGATCAAGGTGCCAAAGTGCTCGGTGCGAATGTTGGTTCGATTCCAGAAGAATGGAATGGCACAGTCGATCGCCTGCTCATCTTCCGCGAGATTCACAATATGTTTCGGGGAGACTCGCTGCGGCCGACACTGGCTGCCGCGCGCAAATTCCTCAAGGATGATGGTCTGGTCGGCGTGGTGCAGCACCGGGCCAAGCCGGACGCTTCGGCAGATTATACCGATGGCAGCAAAGGATATATGCGCGAAGAGGACGTGATCGCGTTGTTTCAGGCCAATGGTTTCGATCTGGTCGATTCCAGCGAGATCAATGCCAATCCCAAAGATATGGCCAATTATCCCGGCGGTGTCTGGACTTTGCCCCCTGGCTTTAGTGGAGTGTCCGATGCAGACCGGGCAGCCATTGCCGCGATTGGTGAAAGTGACCGGATGACTTTGCTGTTCCGCAAACGGCCATGATCGAATCCGCATAAGGATTGATCCGTCGCAAAGATGGGAACACCTCTGTCGTCCATAGCGGCGCAAAGGAGTTTCCATTCATGGATTGCGATATCGTCATTATTGGTGCTGGCCCTGCTGGTCTCGCTTTTGCGAGTACGGTTGCGGGAAGTGGGCTTTCGGTTTGCTTGATTGATCGCCAATCTTATGACGATATTGCCGACCCCAAATATGATGGGCGTGAAATTGCGCTGACGCATCATTCCCAATCTTTGTTGCATGATCTGGGGGCATGGGACTTGCTGCCCGATGAGGCCATTGCACCGCTGCGCAAAGCCAGGGTGCTGAACGGCAATTCCTCTTTCGCGTTGAACTTTGATACCGGGCAAACCGGGGCAGATGCCTTAGGGGCGCTGGTTTGCAATCATGAAATCCGCCGGGCACTCTTTCGCTGCGCGCAGAAGCAGCAGAATGTTGAACTGCTGACCGGTGCATCAGTCGTATCGATTGAGCGATCAAGCAGTGATGTGGTGGTTAAGCTGGCAGACGGCCGGGCGATTACGGCAAAATTGCTGGTGGGGGCCGATTCGCGCTTCTCCTGGGTACGGGAGCAATTGGGAATTGCTGCTGAGATCAATCGCCTTGGCCGTGGAATGCTGGTGGCCCGGATGCAGCACGCTAAGCCCCATGATGCCGTTGCCACTGAATGGTTCGATCATCATCAAACCATGGCTATGTTGCCATTGCAGGGTAACAACTCCTCAGCGGTAATCACTCTCCCGATGGGGCAGGCTGAAAGTTTGATGCAGTTGGGTGAAGCTGCATTCAACGCCGAGGTAACACGCCGGTATAAGGGGCGGCTGGGGCAGATGGAGCTCGTCGGCACTCGTCACCTCTACCCGCTGGCGACAACATGGTCGCATCATTTCGCGGCGGATCGCGCGGCCCTGATCGGTGACGCTTCGGTGGGGATGCACCCGGTCACAGCGCATGGCTTCAATCTGGGGTTGAGCGGGCAGGACTTGCTGGCAAAGGCGGTTCTTGATGCAGCACGCAAAGGGCAGGATATCGCTGGCCGCAGAGTGCTCACAGCCTATGAAACTGCCCACAGGCGAGATTCGGCACCGCTCTATCGCGGTACGAATGCACTGGTGCGGCTGTTCACACATGAGGCGCCGTCGTCGCGTGTCATTCGCCATGTCGCCTTGCGCGTTGCTCATAAAATGCCACTGGTTCAAAGCACGATCCGCGCCCGGCTGATGGCGCGATAATGGCATGATGCGTATCTTTTAGGCTGCGGGAACGATGGACAGCGCACTGCGCGCTTCATAAAAGGGCGCATGGCTAAAATTACTGTTGCTGCCCTGCAGCTTCCGCTTGGAAGCGATGATGAGCAGGAAAATATCGCTGCTGTCTCCGCTCTGGTTGAACAGGCTGCGGCGCAAGGTGCGCAAATCGTCCTGCCGCCGGAATTGTTTTCCGGCCCCTATTTCTGCCGGGTGGAGGAGGAAGAGCTTTTCGCGCTGGCCCGGCCAACCGCAGAACATCCTTCCGTGAAGGCGATGCAGGCACTGGCAGGCAAGCTCAATGTGGCGATCCCCACGAGCTTTTTTGAACGCGATGGGCACCATTATTATAACACGCTGGCCATGATCGGCAGCGATGGGAACATTATGGGCACCTATCGCAAAAGCCACATTCCGGACGGGCCGGGGTATGAGGAGAAATATTATTTCCGTCCCGGCAATGATGGGTTCAAGGTCTGGGATGTTTTTGGCACGCGGATTGGTGTCGGGATCTGTTGGGACCAATGGTATCCCGAATGCGCCCGTGTGATGGCTTTGAAGGGGGCTGAATTGCTGCTCTACCCCACTGCGATCGGGTCTGAACCTTATGACGCGGATCTGGACACCAGTCGAATGTGGCGCCGCGCGATGATTGGCCATGCCGTTTCCAATTGTATGCCGGTGATTGCCGCCAACCGCATCGGGCAGGAAGCAGGCGGGCAGAGCTTTTACGGCCATAGTTTCATCACCGATGAGTGGGGCGATTATCTCGCGCAATATGGTGCTGAGGAAACGGGGGTCCTTGTGGCGACGCTTGACCTTGCGCAGGCGGCAAAACACCGTGCAGGCATGGGCTTTTTCCGTGATCGCCGGCCGCAGCTTTATGGGCGGATAAGCGAGGATATTTGAGCCACATCTATCTTCTTGCCCTGGGGTCTAACCAGCGGCACCACCGTATCGGGTCGCCCCGCCAGATTTTGGACAATGTGCCGGACTGTCTGGCGCGGGCCGGAATGGACGTGCTGGATGTCGCTCCGATTCTCAGCAGCGCACCCGTGGGCCCGTCCCTGCGTCGCTATGCCAATGGCGCGGTGTTGGTGCGGAGTGACGAAGCGCCAGAGGATATGCTCGCCACGCTCAAGCGAATCGAAAGCGCCCATGGTCGCGATAATCGTGGCCAGCGTTGGCGTTCGCGCACTTTGGACCTCGATATTATCCTCTGGAGCGGTGGAAATTACGCCTCTTCTACGCTGACAATTCCGCATGTTCTGTTCCGCGAAAGGCCCTTTGTAACCGCTCCGGCGAGCGTTCTGGCACCGCTTTGGAAGGACCCTGTCACAAATTTTACACTAAAACAGCTTCATGCCCGCTTGACCAAGCCGCATCCCCTCCCTAGGGAGCACCGCGTGGTCGGGCCCTTAGCTCAGTCGGTAGAGCAACTGACTTTTAATCAGTAGGTCGCTGGTTCGAATCCAGCAGGGCTCACCACCCTTCGTGACATAACATCACGCATCAAGCCCGCCTTTTGGCGGGCTTTGTTGTATCGCGGTCATAAGATGCACATCGCAGTTTAAACGAACTGTCACCAAAGCGACCAATCCGTTTCAAAAACCGCGCCTATAGGTCTTTGAATGGGTCTTTTCCTCATGGGGAACTGGCCGGGAATATTCGATCACTTGGGAAATCGTCTGGTGCGGCAATGCATTCCAGACGGTCGGATTTTGGCTTGGCTTGGACGGGTATTGCATAATGGAAATGAAGACGGCTGGTGTTGCTACGGCTTATGACCGCTGGGCGCCGATTTACGATCTCGTGTTTGGCGGCGTTTTCAAGACTGGTCGTCGCCAGTCCATTGATGCCGCTGAAGAAGTCGGTGGGCGCATTCTGGAAGTGGGCGTGGGAACCGGGATATCCCTGCCGCAATATAGCCGCGCCAATCAGTTGGTGGGGGTCGATATCGCCGATGCTATGCTGGAAAAAGCACGCCAGCGGGTAAAGCGCTTTGGCCTCAGCAATGTTGAACAGATCTCTGTGATGGATGCTGAAAACCTCAGCTTTCCAGATAACAGCTTCGATGTTGTGGTGGCGCAATATGTCGTTACGGCGGTGCCTAACCCGGAACAGGCGCTCAATGAATTTGCCCGCGTTGTCCGGCCCGGCGGTGATATTGTCATCACCACACGGATCGGGGCCAGCAAGGGCGTGCGCGGCAATATTGAAAAGGCTCTGATGCCCGTTACCAGCAAGCTTGGCTGGCGGACGGAGTTTCCGTGGAGCCGCTATGAAGCCTGGGCCGCCACCCAGCCGGGTATCCGGTTGATGGATAATCGCCCGCTCCCGCCGCTGGGGCATTTTTCGCTGATTCGTTACCGTAAGATGCCGGCCTGAATTTCCGCGCATCCCAAAAGTCATAGGCCGATCTATTCGCGGCCGAAACCATTCGAGGAGTTCATCATGGGCCGTTTTCGCGAGCATCTGCGCGAGCAACGCTGGGATGATCATCGTTTTTACCACCATAGTATCATCAATCAGAGCCTCCACTTCATCAGCGCGATGACCTTCGTAGTGGCCTATGTCATTGTCTGGAGCGATCCGGCTTTGGCCGCGCTTCTGGCGTGGGGTGTGGCCATGACCAGCCGTCAGGCAGGGCATTTCTTCTTTGAACCGCGCGGCTATGACCATGTGAACGATGTCAGCCATGAATATAAGGAAGACGTCAAAGTGGGCTATAATCTGGCCCGCAAGGTGGTGTTGATGGGGCTATGGGCGCTGAGCCCTGTCCCGCTGTTGATCGACCCGACATTGTTTGGCATTTTTGCCCCGCATCAGGGGACGATTGAGTTCTTCCAGCACCTCGGCCTGATGTGGCTGGTTCTGGGCATTGGCGGGTTGATCTTCCGCACGGTGCAATTGTTCATCATCCGCGATGTGGAAACCGGGCTGGTCTGGGCAACCAAGATCATCACCGATCCGTTCCACGATATGAAGCTGTATTTCCGCGCACCGCTGGAATTGCTGCGCCGGGGTCTTGCCTGGCGGCCAGCACGCGGCTGATCAAAGCCAACCAGCACCCGGCGCATCCATGGACGTGCCGGGTGCTTGCCTGTCAGCTAAAGCGGCTGCGGAGCATTTCCTTCATCGTCTGCCGCTTCAGCGCTTTGTTGGTGGTCTGGCCGTCGGTCCACCACCAGCCATCTTTCTTCATCGCCTTGGCGGCTGCGATAAAGCGGCGGGCAACTTCCGCGAAATCATCCGCACTATAGGCGAGGTTGAAGATGAAGCGGCCTGTTCCCACCCAGCTCATTGCCAGACCTTCAGCCCGAAGATAAAATTGCAGCATCCAATTATAGCGCGAGGGCGTGGTGTAAAAACATGTCCAGATCGTGCCGAGATTGGCAATTCTGAGCGGGAGACCTTCTTTCTCCAGCATGGCGTTGAGAGATGCGGCGCGGTCATTCCATAGCTCATCCATCCCGTTGTAGAGCGCTTTGCTCTCGGGCTTTTCCATATGTTTCAGAAAGGCGTTCATCGCGCCCATCACATAGGGATGAGAATTGAAGGTGCCGCGGGCAAAACAAATGTCAGCCGGACGATCATCGCGATAGCGCTTCATCAATTCAGCCCGTCCGCACACCACGCCGACAGGAAGGCCTCCACCCAGCGTTTTGCCATAGGTCACCATATCGGGTGCAATGCCGAAATATTCACAGGCTCCGCGTTCGGCGAGGCGGAAGCCGGTGAAGACCTCATCCACAATCAGCACAATGCCGTTCTGGCGGCAGGTCGTGGCCAGCTTGCGCAGCCAGCGTGTATAGGCCTGCCGATTCACTTCAGCGCGCCTGCTGCTATCGACCAGCGCAGAATCACCGGGGGCGGAGCTGTTGGGGTGCATCGCCTGCAAGGGGTTCACCAGAACGCAGGCGATATTGTTGCGGCTGGCGAGCACTTCCAATGTGGCATCGCTCATATCGGCCAGCGTGTAAGTATTGTCTGCGGGGGTGGGGTTGCCGATTCCCGGTTGCACATCACCCCACCAGCCATGATAGGCCCCGGCAAAGCGCACCAGATGGCTGCGGCCTGTGTGATAGCGCGCAAGCCGCACAGCCTGCATCACCGCTTCCGTGCCAGACATATGGAAAGATACGGCATCGAGCCCAGAGATGGCTTTCAGCCGGTGCATATTGTCCACGGTGACGGGGTGCAATCCGCCGAGATGCGGCCCGATATCCCCCATCATGGCCATACCGTCTGCGCTTAATTGCTTATAGGCATCGGTACCGAGAAGATTAACCCCATAGGACCCTGTGAGGTCATAAAACTGGTTACCGTCTAGATCCGTCAGCATCACCCCATCGGACTTCACATAAGCCGCCCCGGTGGCGAGCTTTTCGCGGATAATGGGGCTGAATGGAAAGGGCACGCGGTAACGGCTGGTGAAATCCACATCGGGTATGCCCTCACGCGCTTCGGCGGCGAGGCTGACGCTCTTGGGGTAGCGCCTAGCATAGAGTGCGGAAAGTTCCTCCAGCCCCTTCTGACGCTGGAGTGCGATGGCTTCGGGCGCGACATCAGCGCGGAAAAATTCCTGATAGTTGAATTCATAATGGGGAATCTGGCCCGCCATCCGTTTTGCCATCCGCACATGGCCGGTGAGCGAACGATGTTTGGCCTTCGAGAGAAGGAGTCTTTTTCGTGCCTTATTCAAGCCCAATAAAGCGGCGCTACCGGCCAGCCAGTAAGCTATTGTTTTGCGCGTCACACCCCGTTCCCTTCCAGACCGATCGGCCCGATATGAGTTTGCGTTCCACCATCGCCCGGATCTGCTTGCAGGAGGATATCAACTTCCTCCTGACCAACCGCATTCCGCGCCTCGCCTTCACTCGCTTTATGGGCAAGTTCAGCCGGATAGAGCAGCCTGCCGTTCGGGCTTTGTCGATTGCGCTATGGCGCTTCTTTTGTGACGTCGATTTGACCGATGCGCGCAAAAGCACATTTGTGAGCCTGCATGACGCATTCATCCGGCAGCTGGAGGAAGGCGCCAGGCCTATCAACACCGATCCAGCCTGCCTTGCAGCCCCATGCGATGCGATTGTGGGTGCTCATGGGCGGATCACCAAAGGGCAAGTGTATCAGATCAAGGGCTTTCCCTATGATCTTGGCGATCTGTTGGGAGATGTGGAACAGGCGGCACAGTTTGAAGGCGGGCTGTTTGTCACCATGCGGCTGACGGCGGGTATGTATCACCGCTTCCATGCCCCGGCAGCGCTCAGCGTGGAGCAGGTGCGTTATATCTCCGGGGATACGTGGAATGTGAATCCCATTGCGCTCAAACGGATTGAACGGCTGTTCTGCAAAAATGAAAGAGCGCCGATTACCGTGCGACTGACTGAGGAAAATTCCCAGATCGTGCTGGTGCCTGTCGCGGCGGTACTGGTGGCAAGCATTCGTCTGCCCTTTCTGGATCAGAGCAAAGGCGTTCGCGAAGGCGGGGCGCGGGTTGAGATGTGTCAGGCCACTTTTGAGCGTGGTGAGGAGATGGGTTGGTTTGAACATGGCTCGACCATCGTGATGGTGGCACCTCCTGGCTGGCGGTTGGCGACAGATATTACCGCAGGTCAGCCTATCCGCATGGGGCGCGACCTTTTGTGGAAGATGTGAGAGGCCTGCCCGCCAAGCCTGAATAGCCGTTCTGGCACTTTCTCAGGGGTTCAGGCATTTCTTCAGGGAAGCAGAGATGCTGCTGGGAGAAGTGAGTGGCTTATGTGAATGCTGATGGGAAGGGGCGCAGGGGCATCAATGGGGGTGTGCTCTTGCTGGTCTGTATCTTCCATATCATCATTCTGGGCGCATTAGCGCGCGCATTTGCACCAGAATTCACCCAATCTGTTGTCGAAAAAGCGACCTCGCTTGTCACGGTGACTGTGCGCACTGTCGAACCAGAACCAGAGCCACCAGAAGCTGAGCTGCAAAAAAGCCTCAAGGCGGAAGGCGCGGCGGCGGAAGCCGGCAGGCAGGCCATCCCAAAAGAAATGGCTGCGCCCAAGCCTGCAATTGCGCGCAAATCCCCTCAACCTCTTCCTCCGGTGAGTTCAAATGGTTCGGAGAGTTCCTCAGGCGCTGCGGATGCTGGTCAGGGAACAGGGGCTGGCGGTGAAGGCAGTGGCACCGGAAGTGGTAATAATGGCGATGGACAGGGCGGCGGCGGGGCACGTGGATTGAAAAAGATCGACGGCAACATCACCAGCGCGCGCGATTACCCTCGCTCCACGCGGAGATTACGGCGCGGGCATGATGTGGTGATTGAACTGACCGTGGGGACGGATGGGCGGGTACAATCCTGCCGTGTGACCGACCCAAGCCCCGATCCGAAAGCCGATGCTATTACCTGCCAATTGGCGACAGAAAGGTTCCGCTTTGCGCCTGCCTTAAATTCAGCCGGTGAACCGATTACAGGGCGCTATCTTTGGCGGCAGCGTTGGTATTGAGTAGCGCCTGTGTTCCTTTTACTCGGCAGCATCTGAGGTTGCGCTCCACACCTGTTCGAGAAGTTTCAGAATATCGCTGTCCGAATAAGGTTTCTTCAAAACGCCAAGGGCCGCAGTGCCCGACATTTTGGAAATCGATTCCCCATAGCCTGTGGCAAAGCAGAAGGGGATCGCAAGTTCGGACAGAGTTTCTGCGATGATCTCGCTCGATTCAGACCCAAGGTTGAAATCCAGCAGAGCAAAGTCTGGCGCTTCTTTCTCGATTTCCTTCAGCGCGCCGGCGGTGCCGCTAGCCATTGTCACGCGCCCAATGCCCAGGCGCAGCAAGGCTTCCTCAGCATCCATGGCGATAATCATATTATCTTCCACCAGCAGAACATGTTCTGGCAAGGTGGTGTCGCGGATATTGGGTTTGCTGGCTGGGCGCTTGGTTTCGCTGTTCAAGGCGCTTTGGCTGTTCTTGCTTGATTGGCGTCTGTTGGCAGAGACAAATTTTGCCGGAATGCAAAAGCTGGCTTCCACGCCGGTCAATTTATAGCTGATCTGTACGTCGCCTTTCAGCTCGAACGGGATGGACCGTTCGATGATGGTAGAGCCGAAACCTTTGCGCTTGGGGGGCTGGACAGGCGGGCCACCGATTTCCTTCCAGCGGATAAGATAATCGCCACTGGCTTCAACTTCAGTCCTGATTTCCAGCCGCCCTGCGCTATCGCAAAGTGAGCCATATTTGGCTGAGTTGGTCATCATTTCGTGGACGACAAGCGCAAGCACCGTATAGGCTTCAGGGGCTAACAGGCGGTCGGTGCCCTCAATCCGGACGCGGTTTTGCTTGCCCGAGAGATAGGCTTCAGCCTCCTGTGTAATCAGGTCGTGGAGAGAGGCTGCTTCCCACTGTTCGCGGGTGATATTGTCATGCGCCATGGCCAGTGCGCGGATGCGGCTGCCGATAATTTCTGCATAACTCTCCACACTATGCGCATCGGCCTGCGACTGGCTTACCAGCCCACGGATAAGCGTGAGGATGTTGCGCACACGATGGTTAAGCTCAGCAATCAACAAATCCTGCTGTTGCTGCGCGCGGCGGCGTTCTTCCATCGCTTCATCAGTGACGCGGATGATCACTTCAAGCAGCGTGACACGAAGCCCTTCAGCGATGCTCACTTCTTCATCTGTCCACACAGAACTGCGACCCCGGACAGATTGCTGCCAGGCCTCAAAGCTCTTGCGCGGCGTCAGCCGTTCGCCATTGGGACCATGCTCCACTGGCTTTTCAGGATTACCTGCCCAGGTGACGGTTTGCGGCAGCTCCCGCCGCCACAGCACGATGTAATCGCGCGGACGGCGGGATACTGGAATAATCAATGCACCGACAGCCTTGTCAGAAAATTCGGCCGCTGCAGGCACCAGCGATGCCAGGCTATCAGTGTGAATGATCTGGCTAATGGAGGCTGTGTTGAGCGCAGGCACAAGGGTACGGAATTGCTCTTCATCAGGTGTATTCCCGCGCGACCGGTAGGAATCTTCGATGAAGGCGCTGACGCCATCATGGGGAATAATATCCCCCAAAAGCTCGTCCAGCGTCGCCAATTCTTCGGCCAGTTCGGTGCCACCTGCGAGACGCGACATCAGTCTGTCGTGCAACTGCCGTCCGCGCTCCTTCAATCTCGACCCGGCATCTGTGATCGCGATCTGCAATTTAAGCGAGAAAAGCTGTGAGAAAAGCTCGGCCACTGTACGCTGGGAATAGGGCAAAATGCGCGGGCCATAATGATGGCAGGCAAACAGGCCCCACAGCTTTCCATCAATAACGATGGAAATGGACAGGGATGCGCCAACACCCATATTCTTGAGATATTCGATATGGATCGGTGAAACCGCGCGCAATGTACTGAGCGACAGATCCAGTTCTTCGCCAGTGATCCGGCGCTCTGGTTCAATGGCAACCGGCCCTGCATTCACATCAGCGATGATACGGAAGAGGTTGCGCATATAGAGCTGGCGCGCCTGTTGCGGAATATCCGTTTTCGGGTAGCGTAACGAGAGGAAGCTCTCCAAATCCGGCTCTCGCGCTTCGGCCACTACTTCCCCGCTTTGATCGGGGTGGAACTGATAGACCATTACCCGATCAAAGCCGAGCAATTGCTTCATCTGCCGGGCTGCCTGATTGCACAAGTCAGATACAGTGTCGGCACCTTCAAGCCGGGCCATCACAGGACGCAATGCGAGCGTGAGATCCATTGTCGCATCTTTATCATGCGGTTCAATCTCGACGATGGAAATGTCGCCTTGCGTATGAAGGGCGATATCGAACAACCTGCCGTCGCCCTGCAAATCCAGCCCAAAGATACGTTCCTGAGTATCTTCGGTGTGCGAGCCTGCCAGCGTGCTCACCATCTTTTTGAAGGATGATGCTGACAGATGGTTTTGCAGGCGGTCGCCTACATTCGGTACGCTGTTGGAGAGAAATTCACCCAAATTGGTCGAGCGGTGCGCTACAATCCAATCCGAAGTTACTGCAATCAGCGCGCCAAATGGCTGAATCTTACCGAGCTTGTGAATCGGTTCCCGGTCACAATTGGTCAGGTCGTAAGCATTTGCATTATTGTCACTCATGCAACTCGCTGTCCTTCTTCACTGGGCAGTTGGGTGAAGAAAAACCGGAAGGTTGCAATGGCAGCTTCAAGAGACTTCGCCGCAGTGTCATCATTTGTGTCTTGCTCAAGCTGTGGGCGCAGGTTGCGCCAGAACGCGATCATACGCGGATCAGCCAGAAATCGTGTGGGCAGCCCGCTTGTGTTGCGCTTTTCCAAATCGGCCAGCATGGCGCGATTGCCCAGATGCGAACCGGCCACCACCCAGGCAAACCCCAGAGGATTGGAACCGGATGGCAAAGAAAACTGCCGGTTAGGCAGGGAAAACGGCTTACCTATGGCGTTAAGATCTTCGATCAGCAAGGGAAGCTGTTCGGGTGGACGAAGGTGAGGTGGGCAATCATTGCGCGCCCACCGTTCCATCGGAGCGCGAGCAGCGAGCTGTATTTTCAGAAACGCGGTGTAGTCCTCGGCTACGGCAAGGTCGAGCTTGCTCATCCGGCTATCCAGAAGATCATGCAACGCACGCGTCTCCTGCTTGAGATGCATTCTTAGAGCCTTTGGCTGCTGACTATCCACCACTAATGACGACCCCGCTTCAATTGGCCAGATTGCATATTTATGCGCCCGCATCTGACGTAAGGGCCCGTATTCGAGAAATAACTTTATAAGTTTAATGTTCCCGTAATACGCTTGTTGGGTAAGGGAAACGTCTATGTTTTCAGGTGGTTTAAAAAGTTTTGAAAGGGGCGAGGAGTGATAGCGCAAACCATACAGCTCGCCTTGGCCCCGGTCTTCATGCTGGTGGCGATCGGCAATATCATGAACCTGCTTTCCACCCGGCTGGGGCGGGTGGTGGACAGATCACGGACCTTGCAGGAACGGCACAAAAGCACTGATGGGTCTGAACATGACGCGATTGTGCGGGAAATACGCTTTGTCGCCCGGCGCATTTCCATCATCAGCAAGGCTATCCGTGTTCTGGTTGTCAGCGGCTTATTTGTCGGACTGGTGGTGGCGCTGCTGTTTCTGGAAGTCTTTGCAAGGGTGAACCTGTTTTATACAGCGCCGATTTGCTTTCTGATCGCGGTATTTCTGCTCATGTGGGCACTGCTGTTATTCCTGCGTGAAACGCGCGAAGCGACGCTGGCTCTGGAAATACCAGACAGTTACATGGAATGGGACCGCAAGCTTTGACGGTTCTGTGAGGAGGTTGTGGGGGGTTATGCTTCCGGCGGGGCGAGCAAGTCCTGCCCATGCTTGCGGACGGAACTTTCCACCAAAGGCGCGATAAATCCAAGTGCAGGAGGGAGGTCGAGGTTGAGGACCATTTGCCCTTCTTCCAGTACGACATTGCCTGCAAGGGTCTGGCCCATGAAGCGAATGGTCATCAACATTGTGTCAGGCGATGGCCACTCGGTTTCAACCTCCGCCATGCCGCCAGGAATGTGATCAGCAATTTCATGGCTGCGTGTACGCAAGCGATAGCGGACATCATCATTGCTGAGATTATGCGGAATGGCGACTTGCATCAGTTCAGCCCTGAGGACGGCTCATCCGCTGTGCCATAGCGATAATCGAGATAGCGGGTGCGGATGGCCAGATCATCCAGCGCGCCATCGGCCAATTGGCGGGTGACGGAATCGATCTCTTCGCTGATCTTGCCAAGGCTTTCAGTCAATTGCGCATCGGGCGTTGAACCGTTGCGGGCTTCACGCCGCAGATGCTGCGGAATCTTGCGATAGGCATCGACCATTTCCGGCAAGGTTTCCCCCACCAGCTTGCGGGTTTCCACCGCTGCCGGATGGGTTTGATCAATACCATCCAGTTGCACACCCAACCCATCCAATTGAACGCCGATCTGGTCAATCAACCCCACCGCAGGGGCAGGCAGGGCAGGACGCTGCGCTTCAAGCCACAATTCGGTTCTGGATACGAGCTGTTGCACATCGCCGCGATTAAGATCAGCGCGCTTGGGCACTTTCATGCGGGGAAATACGGTGAAGGCAACAATGGCTGCGAATATCGCCAGCATAGTCAGCATGACACCGGTAAAGCCAATACCATTGACGATGCCGCCGATGATCCCGGCTGTCACAACAATCACGACAATGGAAATGGCGATCCGCTTGATTTTGCGTATAAGATGGTTGCGCTTGGCTTCAGCAGACCCACGACCGATGGAAACGGCTTGCCGATGGCGCCCACCCGCTTGATTGTCCTGCACCAAAGCGCGGCCCTGATCGATCAGTCGGTCGCTATCGTGAGTGAGATCGGCCATAATGCGCTCAATCGTCCAGCGTCAGCAGTGATGGTTCGCTGGAACTCAGCCGGGCATTGGCCTGACCTTCAGCACGGGCGATATAGCCTTTGGACTTTTCCACTTCGCCGGACAGAGTGGTGACGGTCTGCTTCATGGAAGACAGGGCCTTTACCTTGAATTCGTCCACTTCATCCATCGTGTCATAGATGTTCTGGAAAGCGCGTTGCAGCGTTTCGAGCGGAATGGTGGAGCTGGCGGCCTGTTCGTGAATTTTGCTGGTCTGTTCGCGCAGCATCTTGCCGGTGGAATCAATGATTCCCGCCGTTGTTTGATTGAGCGCGGTAATCTGCTGGAGCACAAGGCGTTGATTCGTCATCGCCTGTGCAACCGTCACCGCTGTGCGCAGGGCCGCAACCGTGGTGGTGCTGGCGCGATCAACGCCTTTCACCAGTTCGACATTGTTCTTCTTCACCAGATCAAGCGCGAGGTAGCCTTGCACGCTGACGGCCATCTGGGTCAGCAAATCCTGTGTTCGCTGGCGGACGTAGAACAGCGCCGTTTCGCGGATAGCTTTCGCTTTGGCCGGATCGGTAGCGTCCAGATCGTCGGCCTTTTCTTCCAACTTCGCGTCGAGCGACTGGGAGATGTGAATCATCTGCTCCAGATTGCCCATCGCATCCCACAGCTTCTTGCGTTCCACATCAATGGCCGCATTATCCATCAGCAATTCATCCTTGCCGCTGGCAAGCCGCGCGAGAATGGCCTGAATATGCCCCTGCGCTGATGTGTAGCTGTCAAAATAGTTCTTCAGCTTGTTGCCGAAGGGAATGATGCCGAGAATTTTGCGCGGGCCGGACAGTTTGCCCTGGCGGCCAGGGTCAAGCTCTTCCACCGTGCGACGCAGTTCGGCCAAATCGGTGCCAACGCCGCTATCCTTGTCGATTGCCCGCACTGGACGGTCAAGAAAGCGGTTGGATTGGCCAGCCGCCGCCGCAATTTCCTTGCGCCCCATATTGGTCAATTGATCGACCTTCTGGCCGAAGTCGGGCGAATTGGCATCCAGCGCAACCAGTTCGGAAACGAAGCTATCGACCTTTTCGTCGAGCTTGCTTTTCTTCTCGTCGCTTACCGGAACCAGACCCGCAGCCTTTTCGGCCTTCACTTCAGGCACCGGATCGGGCGGGGTGAGTTCGAAATCGGTCGCGGTTTTGGTTTCGCTCGTACTTGCCATATTCAGCGCTCAAATCCTGTATCACCAATAGTCACTGTATTAAGCACGTAAGACACGCCTGACAAGGTGATCCGGTGCAATTGGCATTTTATTGGCCCGAGGCTTTGTCGAGGCACCGCATCGCGCTAAGCATCATCCTTTTGATGAACAGACGCGGCACGACATTTATGAATTCCAAGTCGGACAATCCCCAACACCATTCCTTCGCTTACGTGATTTTCAGCTTTCGGCGTTGGTGGCGCAGTTCCGTCGTCAACACGGTGGATCAGGCTGATGTCATCAAAAGACGGCGCGAAGAAGGGGATCTTTCCGCGCGCTACCTTTTCATGCTGACGATGTCTGCCGGCATTGCCATTCTGGGTCTGCTGCTTTCTTCACCAGCGGTGGTGATTGGTGCGATGTTGCTCTCCCCATTGATGGGGCCGATCATCGGGCTTGGGTTTTCGCTCGCGATTGGGGACTTCCCATGGATGCGCCGTTGTATGAAGGCCTTGGCCGTCGGTACGGTCCTTTCAGTCGCTTTCTGTGCCCTTGTGGTGCTGTTCAGTCCTTTACAGACCGTTACAGCCGAGATCGCCGCGCGCACCCGACCGAACCTGTTTGACCTCCTGGTAGCGCTGTTTTCTGCGCTTGCCGGTGCCTATGCAATGATCCGGGGGCGCGAAGGCACTGTAGTCGGCGTGGCCATCGCAACCGCCCTGATGCCGCCACTTGCCGTGGTTGGATTTGGGTTGGCGACCTTCAACTGGACGGTCTTCACCGGAGCCTTGATGCTCTATGTGACTAACCTCATGACCATCGCTTTCACTGCCGCTGTGATGGCCAGATTGTACGGTTTCAGAACATCGTTGTCAGAGCGGCAAACGCAGCTGCAAGTCTTTGTAATCGTGGTGACATTCGTGGCTTTGGCGTTGCCGCTGGGTTATTCCCTGCGGCAGATCGCATGGGAAGCGAATGTCTCGCGTCAGGCCAAAAGTGCGGTGATGGATAATTTCGGTAGCAGGGCCAGATTGTCCGAAATGGACATCAAATTTGATGCCACTCCGATCGATGTCAGCGCCACAGTTCTCACGCCGGAACTCATGCCGGAAGCTGAGGCCATCAGCCGCCGCGAATTGCACCGATTGCTGAACAATCGTCCGCTCAACTTCACTTTGACACAATATCAGGTCGGCACCAGCGCTACAGCAGCCGAACAGGCGCAACTTTCCGCTGCCCGGGAAAAAGCCGAAGCAGATGCTTCGCAGCGCGCGGATGAACTGGCCGCGCGCCTCGCCTTGATAGCTGGTGTGCCCGATAGCGAAGTGATCGTCGACCGTGAACGCCGCCGGGCTCTTGTCCGTGCCGCTGAACTCGATGGGGCTGGCCTGGCAGTCTATCGCGCGCTGGAGCAGCGCATTGCCGCGACAGAGCCTGATTGGCGTGTAGAACTGCTTCCACCGGCAAAAGCTCTGCCCAATGTTGCCCTCAATGAAGAGGGTGAGCCAAGTGATGAAGGTGCAAAAGCGTTGAATCTGATCGCATGGGCGGCGGGCCGGATTGATGCACCAGTGATTATCGATGGGCCGGAAGAGGCTCGTAAAAAGGTGGAGCAACTGCTTTTAGCGCGCCATGTTGCCGTGCGAGATGGCAAGAATGCGAAGGGTGATGTGCAGGCGCGTTGGGCCACACCTGACGAATAGTGCCTCATTACTGAAGCCATAAAAAGCCCGCCGTTCTGAGTGAGAGCGGCGGGCTTTTTAATTTCTGTTGTGCGATTATGCGGCGACTTTGAAGGGTTCAATCTCACCGGAGAGATAGAGCTTCTTGGCCTTGGCACGGCTCAACTTGCCTGAACTGGTGCGGGGCAGAGTGCGCGGCGGGATCAGTTCGATCACGCAGTTCATGCCAGTGATAGAACGAACCTTGTCACGAATTTCTGAATGGAGCTTCAGCCGTTCTTCCGGATCGCTGACACGGCAATGGACCAGAACGGCCGGCACTTCTTCGCCATTTTCCGTTTCAACGGAGAAGGCGGCGATGTCGCCCTGATGGAAACCGGGAAGCTGTTCTACCGCCCATTCAATATCCTGCGGCCAATGGTTCTTGCCATTGATGATAATCATGTCTTTGGCGCGGCCAACGATGAACAGATAACCATCTGCCATATAGCCCATGTCACCCGTATCCAGCCAACCATCCACCAAGCATTCAGCAGTGGATTCAGGGTCGCGGAAGTAGGAGTGCATGACACTCGGCCCACGGCAGAGAACTTTACCGATCTGGTGATCCGCTTTGACTTCACCATTTTTACCGCGAATCTCGACGTCCATGTCGAGCACTGGCTTGCCGCAATTGACAATCGCGCGATAGCGCGCAGGACGGGACAGATCGCGGGGGCTGCCAGAGAGGCGTTCTTCTTCAACCAGTTCAACACGAATGCCTTCACCAGGAGGCATGATCGTGACGGCCAGTGTTGCTTCTGCAAGGCCATAGCTTGGCAGGAATGCATCTGAGCGAAAGCCAGCGTCCGCAAATGCGTTGACGAAGCTCTGCATCACATCGGGGCGGATCATATCTGCGCCATTGCCTGCAATTCTCCAGCGCGACAGATCGAATCTCTCTGAGACGGAAGATTGGCTGGAAATGCGCCTTGCGCAAATATCGTAGCCAAAAGTTGGCGAATAAGAGAGCGTCGTGCCTTCATTGCGGCTGATCATATCGAGCCAGGCCAATGGCCGACGCGCAAAATCATCCGTTTTGAGGTAATCTGTCGATACCTGATTGGCGATGGGCGACAGCAGGCACCCGACCAACCCCATGTCGTGATACCAGGGCAGCCAGCTCACACAGCGATCACTTGGCTCAAGCTTCATGCCTGTGCTGTGGCCGCGCAAATTGTTCAGAAGTGAACGGTGCGTTACGGCAACGCCGTGAGGAAAGCGGGTAGATCCACTCGAATATTGCAGATAGCAAATATCATCGGGTTGCGGTTCAGGCAGCTCTTGCGAACCTTCTTCCCGAGCCGCGAAATCCTCATAACTCACAGCTTCGCAACCCTGACGAGAGGCCGCTTCTGATGCCATTGCAGCGATTTCGGCAGGGAATAGCAACACTGTCGGATCAGAGCTGTTGAGCTGCACGGTGAGCTGATCGATATACCCTTCCTTACCGCCGAAACTGGTCGGCAGAGGCAAGGGAACCGGCCATGCTCCGGCGTAAATCGCACCGCAGAACATGGCGGCAAACTCCGGGCCTGTTTCTGCGATGAGGGCAATGCGATCGCCTGGTTTGATCCCGCTTGCAACCAGACGTCGGGCCATACCCAAGGCATCATTGCGCAATTCGGAATAAGGGTAGGATCGGGCGAGGTTGCCTCTCGGGTCATGAAAATTAAGACCACGAGATCCCTGCGCAGCATAATCCAGCGCATCACAAAATGTCGCGAAATCCGAAAAACGGCGCGGCAGGGCGCAAGTGTTAGGCGTTGGGGTCAGCGTTCTATCCATCATAATTCTTTAATATGAAACTGGTAGCTTCCATAATGACCTCATCAATCTGAGGGAAGTCCTGAACATTACATGACCGCTAAACAGCGGGCGGACCACATTTATATCCCTTCCTTGTCTATCCTGACTGTGGCACGAATATGGCCGATGGATCGTGATAAGCGAACATATCAGGCGGCTAAGCGCACTCCCAGACCGCTTGATCCCAAGCGATTCGAGGAAATGGCACTTGCCTATGTTGCCCGTTTTGCAACCACCGCTGCCAAGCTGGAAGTCTATCTGAAACGAAAACTGCGCGAGCGGGGCTGGGAAGAGGGCGAGCCAGAGCCGGATATTCCCGCGCTGATTGATCGCTTCGTCGCCT
Organism: Altericroceibacterium indicum; assembly: GCF_009828105.1. Classification (GTDB taxonomy): domain Bacteria; phylum Pseudomonadota; class Alphaproteobacteria; order Sphingomonadales; family Sphingomonadaceae; genus Altericroceibacterium; species Altericroceibacterium indicum. The sequence continues at coordinate 103,585 of NZ_WTYQ01000003.1, read as the reverse complement.
ATGGCTATGTCGATGATGAAAGCTACGCGCGGGCCAAGAGGAATAGCCTTTTACGGAAGGGGTATGGGCCAAGGCGGGTGTCGCAGGCGTTGGGTGCAGCCGGAATTGCTGAAGATGTGCGAGAGGACCTTACTCCTAGCGTATCGCGGCAAAGACACGCGATTTTAGCAATGGCGCGCAAGAAACGTTTCGGTCCGTTCGGGCGCGAGGAACCAGATATGGCACGCCGGTCAAAACAACTCGCTTCACTTCTTCGGGCAGGACATTCGCTCGACAATGCGCGTGAAATCATCAATGCGCAAACAATGGAATCGGCGGAGGAATGGGCCGCTGAAATGGATGATGAACATTTAGGACGAGAATGATGAAGCGCTTTTTCTCTCTTGTGATTCCGATGGCGCTGGGTTTGGCTGCCTGCACTCAGCAGGCGGTGGTAAGTCCAGCGGTTGCTGCTGAAACGGCACCGGCTACGCATCCCGTGTCTGGGCTGGAGGTGATTCCAGTCTCGATCACAAGCCACGGAGCCAAGCATGTGTTTCGTGCAGAAGTTGCCAAGACCGCGCGTGAGCAGGCGCAGGGCCTGATGTTCAGGACGGAAATGGGGAAAGATGAGGGCATGATTTTTCCTCGGCCTTATGCCCAGCCAGCCAGCTTCTGGATGAAGAACACCGTTATTCCGCTCGATATCATTTATATCGGTGCAGATCACAAGATCCTGAACATTGCCAATGCAAAACCCTATTCGCTTGACCCGATTCCATCCGATGGGCCTGCTCTTGCCGTGCTGGAACTGAATGGTGGTCGCGCGGCGGAACTGGGTATTAAGCCTGGTGATGAGGTTTCCTGGTAAAAGGAATTTTCGATGAAAGCACACGCCCGCTTGCACCCGAAGGCCGATTGGGGCTAACGCGCTGGCCATGGGAATCCTGTCGAAAATCTTCACCTGGTGGGATGGTGCCACAATCGGCACCTCACTTTGGTCTTCGCGTAACGGCAAGCACGTTGGCACCGACGCGCAAGGGAACCGCTATTTCCGCTCAAAGAAGCCGGACGCGCGCGGGCGTGAACGGCGTTGGGTGATATATGCTGGGGCAAATGATGCGAGCCGTGTGCCAGCAGAGTGGCATGGCTGGCTGCACCATTCCTATGATGATTTGCCGGAAAGCCATTTGCCTCCGCCAAAGATCTGGGAAGTGGATTACACCCCCAATGCAACCGGCACCTTGTCCGCCTATCGCCCCAAAGGCGCGCTGGAGCAGGGCGGTAAGCGCGCGCGTGCTACGGGCGATTACGAAGCCTGGACACCGGACGCCTGATTATGAAGCGCGCTTTTGCGCCTTTTACAGCGGCAGCGATTCTGCCGGCTTTTTTCTTGCTTGCTGCTTGTAGCGGAGAAGCACCTGAACCTGCGCCGGTAGATACCAAAGTGCCTGAAGAATTGGCCAAGGAGCCTCTAAAGGTACCTCAGGCCGGTACTGAAGATCAGGAAGGTGCTGGCACTCCGCGCGAACAAAGAGTGGCGACGCTTGGGCTTTTGAACAAGCGTAACAACCTTACGCAAGACATCGAAATGAAGCCCGGTGAAACGAAGCGGGTGGGTGATGTGGTGATTCGCTTGGCGACGTGCGAAAAGACAGCCCCATGGGAAGCCACGCAGGAAACCGGCGCGTTTGTTCAGGTGATTGTTAAAGGGCGCAATGCGGACAATTCGAAGCCTGAATGGCATCGCGTCTTTTCCGGCTGGCTGTTTAAGAACTCCCCCAGCCTCAATGTCGTCCAGCACCCGATCTATGATGTTTGGGTGAAAGATTGCGCAATGAGCTTCCCTGGCGAGGAAGCTGCGGCTTCATCTACCAAAGATTGAAATCCAGCAAGCAGATCAGCCTGCTCTCCGCTTTCGCCCGCTGCATCCAATAGCTGAATATAAGACTTCTGACGGATTTCGATCGCCCCCATTGTCGATAGGTGATCCGTCATGAACTGGCAGTCGAGCAACACAAAGCCAGCACGTCTCATGCTGGCCACAAGCCATGCCAGGGCGACTTTCGACGAATTGTCTGCCCGGCTGAACATGCTTTCACCGCAGAACACCTTGTCAAACGAAACGCCGTAGAGACCTCCTACCAGATGATTGCCGTCCCAGCATTCGATTGAATGGGCATGGCCATTGGTGTGGAGAGCATCGTAGCTCATTTTGATGGAGCTATTGATCCAGCTTTCCGGGTGATCGGGGCGAGGGGCGGCGCAAGCCTCCATCACTTCCATGAAGGCCGTATCGCATTTCACGGTAAAGCGATCCTGGCGTAAAATCTTACGCAAGGATCTGGAGCAGTGAAAACCATCCAGTGGCAATATTGCGCGTTTTTTAGGCTCAACCCAGTAAATCTCCGGATCGTCTCTGCTATCGGCCATCGGGAAAATGCCGCTGCGGTAGGCAAGCAGCAACATTTCGGAAGGAATCACGGATGGCCGGGGCATATGCATTGTTGGCTGGTTTATCAAAAGGTGATGACTTCGTCTTCTGATGATGCTGAATTTCGACAGCGGGGTCACCAATTTACGATTCATGGCAAGGAATCATGCCTTCGTCCTTGCCATTGTCGAACCTTGGCGATAGGAGCCTCCCACCTGCAGGAGCGTAGCTCAGTTGGTAGAGCATCGGTCTCCAAAACCGAGGGCCGTGGGTTCGAGTCCCTCCGCTCCTGCCAGGTAAGTCGAATATAATTCGACCGATTTCTCAGTATAATTTAAATTTTTGTAAACTGGGAACTCCCGCAGTTTCCCTAGGCAACGCAGTGCAAAGCAGCGGTTTGCTTCTAAAAATCAGATAGTATGACGGAACTCCTGCGCCGAACCGGGCATTATTAGCGCCAGAACGCAAAAACTGCTTGTGAGGTGCTCAATGTCTAGTCTTAGTTTTCGTAGCAGTCGCCCCGATGGCTGGACTGTCCCCCGGCCCCATCGTGACGCAAGTCAACGCTTTATGACCCATGGCGCGATCCGCCCGATGGAAGAACGCGGTTGGGTGGCTCGTTTGCTCGGCCGAGCGTAAAAATAATGCTCATTCCAAAATAAAGGGCCGCTTCGAAATTTCGAAACGGCCCTTTTTAATGCGTCATGTGAAATTGATCAGTGAAGTGTGGGCTTTGATGTTTCGTCCTCAACAAAGTCAGGGCCAGCAGTCTTATCCCCGCGGGCGAGCTTGAAGACCACGCCTGAGAGCAGCAGCAAGGCCAGAAGGTTGGGCAAGGCCATTGAAGCGTTTGAAATATCCCCCAACCGCCAAACAAGCTGAGAGGGCTGTGTCGCGCCGACATAGACGCCGATGCACCAGATGACCCGCCAGATGTTGTGAAGGATCTTTTCACCCCTCGGCGTCGACCCTGGAATGCGATCATAGATGAAGGTGATCGCGCGCTCACCATAATAAGACCATGTCAGGATCGTCGTGAAGACGAACAGGATCAGCGCGACACTCGCAATCAGGGTGCCGACCGGAATGCCTATCAGTTGGAACGGGAAGGCCGCAGCAAAAGCACCGGATGTGGTCACAAAGCCTGACTGTGCTGTGGTGCCAAGATCGGATTGCCAGACATGGCGAACATTTTCGACCGTGCCATCGGCGAGAGTGTGGGTGAAGTTGCCCTCAACGGTCAGGATAACCAGTGCGGTCATGGTGCAGATCACGATAGTATCAATGAACGTACCCAGCATGGCCATGCGACCTTGCTGTTCAGGGTCATTGGTCTGCGCAACGGCATGGGCAATCGGGGTGGAGCCCTGACCCGCTTCGTTGGAGAAAAGCCCACGGGCAACACCTGCCCGAATAGCCATAATCAAGGCCGCACCGGCAAAGCCACCCGTGGCGCTTTGCAGGTTAAACGCGCCAGCGAAAATCCGTGAGAAAGTCTCAGGAATGTCAGGAAGATTAATCATCAGGGCGATGAAGGCCATGGCGATATAGGCGGCCGCCATGAAAGGGACGACCTTCTCGGCAACGACACCGATGGATTTAATGCCACCAATAATCACCACGAAAACGGCGATGGCGGTAATCATCCCACCAACCCAGCGATCAATCCCGAACAATTCGTTGAGGCCACTGGCCATTTCATTGGACTGGATAGAGTTGCCGGTCACAAGCGCCGAGAACAAAGTGCCGATGCAAAATACAATCGCCAGCCATGTCCATTTGGGGCCGAGCCCGCGCATTATGTAACTCATCGGCCCGCCACGATAGACGTTATCGGTCGTGCGTTCACGGTAACGGATGGCAAGGGCACCCTCGGCAAAGCCTAGTGCCATGCCGAACAGCGCTGTTATCCACATCCAGAATATCGCGCCAGGGCCGCCTAATGCGATGGCTGTCGCCACGCCTGCCAGATTCCCTGTTCCGACTTGCCCGGAAAGTGCGGTGGAGAGAGCGGCAAAAGGGGAGATTTCCCCGGCCCCTGCACTTTTGCGTCCTTTGAACAGGCCTGCAAAGGCACTGCCTAATTTGACAATGGGATAAAACCGCAGGCCAACCATGATCCACAGGCCAATGCCCAGCAAAATAATGGTCATGGGAGGGAAAGGGAGCAATTCCTGCCCATTCCATTGCCCTGCCCAGATAAAGTCAGAAACATTGGTGATATGGTCGATAAGGCCGACCGCTGGTTCTTGAGATGACACCCGGGTTAGTCCCCCTCTAATTCTTCCGGAGATTCAGCATCGTAAAGATGTTGTATACCGTTTAACAGCACAGTTGCGTTTGAAACAAGATGGCAATGTGTGAAGCATTCATACGCGTAGGGGCAGGACTTGCTTTCAGCTGAGGTGCTCGCTACATGGCTAATCAATTCCGACATCGGAGAAGTAAGCCTCCTCCCGATCATATCCAGATCGGGACGGCGCGGACCCTTTACCGGGAATGACACAAGAATTTTTCAAGAGGTCGAATCGTAATGGCCAAAACCAGCCCCGGCGAATTTATCCGTCAGGTTCGCGCTGAAGCTTCCAAGGTGGTGTGGCCGACACGCCAGGAAACCGTGACTACGGCGATTTTCGTATTCATTCTGATGGTGATTCTGTCAGTTTTCTTCCTTGGTATTGATACGCTTTTCGGTGCCGTCGTTCGCTGGCTTTTGACGCTGGTTTGATCGGCAGTCTCTTCTACTAACGGATTTGCAATATGGCACGCTGGTACATCATCCACGCTTATTCCGGCTTCGAGAACAAGGTTCGCGATTCGATTATCGCTGAGGCCGAACGGCTTGGCCTGTCCGAAGCGGTTGAAGATATTCAGGTTCCGTCTGAGACGGTGACCGAAATCAAGCGCGGCAAAAAAGTTCAGAATGAACGCAAGACTATGCCAGGCTACGTTTTGGCTAAGCTGCGGATGAATGACGATGTGTATCACCTCGTCAAAAACACGCCCAAGGTCACTGGCTTTCTGGGTAACAACAATAAGCCGCAAGCCATTTCCGAGCGCGACGCATCGCGTTACTTCGGTGCGGCTGAAGAAGCAGCTTCTCAGCCCAAGCGCCATGTCGATGTCGATTACGAAATCGGTGATCAGGTCAAGGTTCTGGATGGGCCATTTGCCAGCTTCAACGGCGTGGTTGAAGAACTGGATTTCGACAAGAACAAGGTCAAGGTTTCCGTGTCGATCTTCGGCCGTGCGACCCCAGTGGAACTCGACTTCGAACAGGTCGAACTGGCCAAGTAATTTTGCCGGAATGGGCACAGGGCTTCATGCTCTGTGTCTTTGCGCAGCAATATGATCTGAAAGAGGCGCCGCTTATGCGGCGTTTCTTATGTCTGCCTTGTGGAACAACATGGTTTTGAACCAAAAAAGGCGGCCACTGTGAGGTGACCGCCTTTTCTTGCGTATCGCTTCAGGTGTTACTGGCCCTTGCCCTTCTGGCGCCAGCTATCGGCATAGGCATCGCGTGCCACTTCCGAATAGGGAACCGGAGAGACAATGGCACTGATTTCGGTCTGCACATGTGGCTCGACAGTTGGCTTGGAGGTGCCGCCATCAGGCTCACCCCAAACAAGCTGAACGGTCTTGCCGAATTCAGCATAATCAGGGTCGATCATCGCAATGGCGAGCATCTTGCCTTCGTTGGAACTGTAGCCGATCCAGGTGGAAACACCGATGACCTTGCCGTCGCACTTCACTTCATCGAACGGGTGCATGGAATAGACCGCGCTTGGAAATTCCATGTACTTTGCACGATCGCCGCGCATCAGGGCAGAGCTCATCACGCGCATTACATCTTCATTGTCGAGCGCCAGAGTGACCTTCTGTTTGTGCTTCTGGTCCTTCATCTTTTCAAGCGCTTCACGGCCGACAAAGTCATGGTCGAACTTCAGCATGATGCCATAGCCCAGATCCCATGGCGTCAGATAATAACCATCCACGGTTTCAGGCACATAGGAGCCACCGATGGAGCACATGCCTTCATAGGACTTGCCAGAGGCCCATTTGCGGAAAGCGACGAGCATGGGGTCATTGCCGGTGTAAAGTGCTGGCAGAGGTGACGGAACCCAGCCGGATTCAAGCGTGTTGGAAGAATAAGCGCGGCCGCCAACCAGGGTGAGGCCGAAATCCTTACCAGCTTCAACAAGCGCAGAATGTACCGCTTCATAGTCCGCCCATGGGCCGAACAATTCATAACCGGGCTGGCCAGCCATACCATGACGCAGAGCGCGGACATCTTTGCCGCCAATGCTGATGGTTGCCATGTTGAAGAATTTGAGATCTGGCGGGGTGGTGCCCATCGCCTTTTCCAGAACCTTCATCGCATTCGGGCCCTGGAGCTGGAAGCGATAGTTTTTGCGCTTGCCATCGTTGCGCATGGCCCAACGTTCATCACGTTCGACCTTCACGTCCCAATCACCGGTTTCAGCGTGGAATTCGAGCCATTCAATCGCCGGAGCGCGGCCTACGAGGCTGTAGACATCTTCTTCAAGGTGGAAGAGAATCACGTCACCAATGACATAGCCATCAGGTGTCACAGGCACCCACTGCTTTGCCTTGTCGACCGGGAAGTTCTTGAAGCTGTTGATGCCAAGGTAGCACAGGAGCTTTTCCGCATCCGGGCCGGAAACGTAAAGTTCAACCATGTGGTAGGACTGGTTGAACAGAACTGCGGTTTTGGCCCAGCCGCGCTGTTCATTGCGCCAGTTTGAATATTCGGCCGGAACGCCGGGATATACGTTAGGACCGGTCTGCTGATTACGCAGGAACGTGACGAGGTCACCGGCTGCATCCAGCTTCTGTTGAAGGGTCTGTTCACTCATTGGAAATCCTCTCCTGAGGGTTTGGGTTAGAATTAAAAAAATCAGTGCGAAGCTGGCATTTCCAGCCAGTTTCGGATCGCGTGATTCACTGCTTCGGGCGCTTCATGCAGAATCATGTGTCCTGCGCCTGGAACGATCACGAGTTCGGCATTGGGAATGGCCTTGGCGAAAGCTTGATGCTGTTCGGCCGAGCTCCATGCGTCCAGTTCACCGACCATAACCAGCGTTGGGCAGGTGATCTGCGGCAAGAGATCGTGGCGGCCTTCGCGGCTCAAAAGTGCGTGGACATGCGCGTCAAACATCTCCTGCCCCTGTTCGAGGCACATCTGCCGCAATTCAGCAACCATCGCGCTATTGCGGCGATTGGGTTCGGCGATCATCGGTGAGAGCCACTCATCGACCAGTGCCGCAAAGCCCTGATCGTGGCCGAGCTTCTGGAGTCTGGCCCGTTTGGCGGGCTCTCCCTCCTTAACCGGATGCACACCTGTGCTGACCAAAGCGAGCCGGCGTACTCGTTCGGGTGCGAGACGGTAGACTTCCAGAGCAATACGGGCACCCATGGAGTGCCCGAACAGATCAAATTCGGCTGGTGCCTGATCGAGTGCAACACGGGCCATGTCTTCGAAATTATCGGCCAGACCATATCCGTCCACGGCGTGCGAATCAGGAAACGCCTCCAGCTGCGGAGCGAAAATCCTTGAGTCACAAATCAGTCCGGGAAGAAAAAGTATCATATGAATCCAATTGCTCAGATCAGTTCGCCTGTATGAAAGTTTCGTCTATACGAAGAAAACCGATTGCGCTAGGGGGTTTCCGCAAGAACGTGGGGAAGCTATCCGCTACCCACGCGAGAGGAGATTGTAGCGATGTCATATGCCGCCATTCACCCGGATTGGGAGAAGCCCGCCAGCAACATGGTCGATGGATATTCTTTGGAGATGACTGCCAAGGAAATGGATCATCTGCGTGAGGCCGCACCGTTGATCCGCCCGGGCACACCGATTGCCGTTACATTCCTTCCCGGCGAGGAAATGGAAGACCGGATTGCCGCCGCCAAGCTGGTTCGGGAATTGGGTTTCGAGCCTATGCCGCATCTTTCGGCTCGCCGTCTCGAATCGACAGAAGTTCTCGAAAATCTGCTGTCCCGTGTGACAAGCGAAGCAGGTGTGAAGCGCGTCTTTATGATTGCTGGCGATCCGCCACAGGCAGAAGGCCCGTATGAAGATTCGCTGCAGATCATAGAGTCTGGCTTGCTGGAAAAATACGGCATCGAAGCTGCTGGCATTGGCGGGCACCCTGAAGGCCATCCGAATGTTTCCAAAGACGATTTGTGGGTGTGGATGGAGCGCAAGATTGCCGCTTTACGTGCGCGTAATATCACCCCGCTGATCGTGACGCAGTTTGCCTTTGACGATGAAGCGATTCTGGGCTGGATCAAGGAGATGCGTGACCGCGGTATTGATACGCCGGTCCGTATTGGCGTTCCCGGCCCTGCCGGCATCAAGCGCCTGATCGGTTTTGCCAAACGCTGCGGTGTGGGGGCTTCGGCCAATGTCATGAAGAAATATGGCGTTTCGTTGACCAATCTCATCGGCAAGGCCGGCCCGGACAAATTGGTGGAATCGCTGGAACGTGGCCTGACCCCTGAACATGGCCGTGTTCGCTTGCACTTCTATCCGTTCGGCAGTCTCAAGGCTTCGGCTGAATGGATCAACGATTACGACGCAAAGCATAGTTGATAGAGCGGGCGCGCGCAGAAATGCGCCGCCGCTTGATATAATTACATCAAGGAGAGAATTGGTGAGCAACACAAGTACGCTGGCATTGTCCTGCAAGAACCAGTCTGGACTGGTCGCACTGGTGTCGGCCTATCTGGCTGGGCATGGCGCAGATATCACGGACTTGCAGCAATATGCTGATCCGATCAGCGGCAATTTCTTCATGCGCGCCGAGTTCGACTGCGGCTCTGCTGATCCTGCGAAGGTTCGTGCCGATTTCCAGGCCATCGCGGATGAGCACAGCATGAAATGGAGCCTGCGCGAACCGGGTTACATGCCCAAGGTCGTGTTGATGGTTTCGAAATTCGACCATGCATTGGGTGACTTGCTTTACCGGATGCGTATTGGTGAAATTAACATGGAAGTGGTTGCGATTATCAACAACCACCCACGTGAAGTGCTCACCACCTCGCTGATAGGTGATATTCCTTATCATCACTTCCCGATCACCAAGGACACGAAGCCGCAGCAAGAAGCCCAGATCAAGCAGGTTGTCACCGAAACCGGCGCTGATCTCGTGGTTCTGGCGCGCTATATGCAGATTCTGTCTGACGATATGGCGAGCTTCCTCAATGGCCGCTGCATTAATATTCACCATTCCTTCCTGCCCGGCTTCAAGGGTGCCAAGCCTTACCATCAGGCCTATAAGCGTGGCGTGAAGATGATTGGTGCGACCAGCCATTATGTGACCGAAGACCTCGATGAAGGTCCGATCATCGCGCAGGACGTGGCCATTTGCAGCCATCGTGAAACGCCTGATCAGCTTGTGGCCAAAGGCCGCGATGTGGAACGTCGGGTGCTCGCCAAGGCGGTGAAGGCACATCTGGAAGATCGTGTATTCCTGAACGGTGCTCGCACCGTTGTATTTGAATCCTGAGGAGGCCTGACAAGGCATGGCGGACAAGATCGATGGCCGCGCTGTAGCGGCGCAGATCGAAGACGAAACGGCGGCGAAAGTGGAAGCTTTCGCTGCCCGCAATGGTCAGGCTCCAGGCCTCGCCGTTGTGCTGGTGGGCAATGACCCGGCCAGCGAAGTCTATGTGGCGCATAAGATCAAAAAGAGTGCCAAGGTCGGCATTCGCTCTTATGAACACCGCCTGCCTGCAGAAACCAGTCAGGATGATCTGCTAACGCTGATCACTCGGCTCAATATTGATCCGAATGTCCATGGCATTCTGGTTCAGGTTCCTTTGCCAGCGCATATTGAGGAAGGCGCCGTTCTGGGGGCGATCAATCCTGCCAAGGATGTGGATGGCTTTTGCCCGGTCAATGTAGGGCGCTTGTCTACCGGGACCGGAGGGCTAGTCCCGTGCACCCCGTTGGGTGTGATGAAGTTACTCGATACGGTGATCGACGATCTGACCGGGCTGGACGCGGTTGTGATCGGCAAGTCCAACATCGTCGGTAAACCGATTGCCATGCTCCTGCTGGAGCGTGAGGCGACGGTGACTGTGACTCACATTGAAACCAAGAACCTGCCCGATATTTGCCGCAAGGCCGATATCATCATCGCTGCAGCCGGTGCGCCGAGATTGGTGAAGGGGTATTGGGTGAAGGAAGGTGCGGTCATCATCGATGTCGGCATTACCCGTATCAAGGGTGAAAGCGGCAAGGACAAGCTGGTGGGTGATGTCGCCTTTGATGAAGTTCAGCACGCCAAGGCGGTCACACCGGTTCCGGGTGGTGTGGGGCCGATGACCATTGCCTGCCTTCTTGCCAATACAGTGCAGGCGGCAGAAGCCCTCGAAAAGAAGTGATCTTTAGGAAAGGCCGGGCAGATTGTCCGGCTTTTCTGGTTGCAGCGCACAAAGTGCTGTGGCGTAAGTTTTTCAATTGCCCTAAAGCTGTTCCCATGAGCAAAGCAGATCGCATCTGGACCGCCGCATTGATCGTGATCGGCGATGAAATCCTCTCCGGCCGAACGCATGATAAGAACATCGCCCAGCTTGCGACCTGGCTGCAGGTTCAGGGCATCCGCTTACGCGAAGTGCGCGTGGTGGCTGATGATATGGATGCCATCGGAGAAGCCGTGAACATTCTGCGTGAACGGAATGATTATTGCTTCACCACGGGCGGGATCGGCCCGACCCATGATGACATTACCGTGGATGCCATTGCGCAGGCCTTGGATCTTCCGGTTATCATCCACCCAGAAGCGCGCGCCATTCTGGAAGACTATTACACCACACGCGGTGGGCTCACCGAAGCGCGGCTGCGGATGGCGCGGACACCGGAAGGGGCCAAACTCATCCCCAACCGCATGTCCGGCGCGCCGGGTATCCAGATCGGCAATGTCTATCTGATGGCAGGGGTCCCGCATATCACTGCCGGAATGCTCGACGCTTTGACAGGAATGCTTGAAGGCGGCGCTCCGCTGCTGGCCGAAACCATTGGCTGCTGGATTGCCGAAAGCGAAGTGGCCGACATGCTGCGCGAAATTGAGAAAGCGCATTCAAAGTGCCAGATCGGCAGCTACCCCTTCTATCGGGAAGGGAAGAGCGGTGCGAATTTCGTTATCCGCTCCACCGACGAAGCAGAGCTGCAAAGTGCCGTGGACACGCTGTGCGATGGTCTCGCCACGGCTGGGTATGACTTCACGCCCGGCGGGATTTGATAGCGCGCTAAACACTTGCCTTCACACTCTTTCTCTGGCCCAGTGGCAAAAAGAGGAGGGGTTATGGAGCTTTACACTCGCACGGATCTGGCCAGCCAGATGGATAGGCTACTATCTGCCATGGTGGCAGGTGATCCGTCCTTAGCACCATTAAGCCAGACAGCGCGTTACACAGAAAATGGCATTGCCTTGCCGATGGGCGAAGGTGCATGGGCGACAATGGATGGCTTCGGGCCATATCGTCACGATATTGCGGATAGCAAAACCGGCCAGATGGCCAGCTTTGTGACCATCCGTGAAGGAAAGACGCGCTCTATCCTCAACCTGCGTCTGCGGTTGGAAAAAGGTGTTATCAGCGAAATTGAAGCCATCATTGCCCGGCCTGATATTGGCGGTGCGAAGGGCCTGATGGCAGATGGTGCGGAAAAGCTGAATGAATCAGCCAAGCCAGATTTGCGATGGTTTGAAGCTATTCCTGAAAATGAGCGTCTTTCCCGTGACGAATTGCGGCAGATTGCCAATCTCTATTTCACCGGGCTGGAAAAGAACGATGGCAAGGGTGACTACCCTTTCGCTGAAGACTGTATTCGTATCGAAAATGGTTATCTGGCCACTGCGCCGATTGACCGGCGTGAAGCAGAAAAGCTGGCGGATAAGGCCAGTGGGCATGATCCTGACAGCAGAGCCGGGCAGTCACCCTATAGCTGGAACTTCCTCACCATGTCGGCAAAAGAACAGTTCGAGACGGGCTTCTTTGCTTTTGTGGACCGCATTCGTCATCGCCGTTTTCCGATTGTGGATGAGGAGAGAGCTTGCGTTTTTACCTATGCTTTTTTCGATCATAGCGGCACGGTGCGCGATTATCGTCTGGCCAATGGTCAGGCAGTAAGTGGAGGGCTGGACCGCCCTTTTACATGGATGATTGCCGAAGTCTTTCGCATTGAGAAAGGGCTGTTCACCCGGATTGAAGCATTGATGACGCCCGTTCCCTATGGGACCGAACCAGCATGGCCACTTGCCGCGCATGACATCCGTTAATCTGGCTTGAGGCGTGTTGGTTAACCCAACACGTGCTGAGGGTACTTTTCTAAGCGCTGCTCTGGAGTACTTCACAGATTTCAAGGAACGAAGCGAAGCTATGCTCAAGAGGCATGTGTAGGAAAGTGGTTTGTTGAGGAGTGTCCCGCCCAAACAAAAAGGGCGGGAAGTTGCCTTCCCACCCCTCTTGGTGATCTGTTCGGATCGTTGGCGTGATCTTACGCGCCTTCGACTTCCGCTGCGTCGATCTGAAGGCCTGGGCCCATTGAGGAGCTGAGCGACACCTTGCGGATGTACTTGCCCTTGGCGCCTGCTGGCTTGGCCTTGGCGATCGCATTCGTGAAAGCGTCGAAGTTGGTCTTGAGCTGTTCATCGGTGAAAGACAGCTTGCCGAGGCCGGAATGGATGATACCAGCTTTTTCAACGCGGAATTCGACCTGGCCGCCCTTGGCGTCCTTGATGGCCTGTTCCACGTTAGGCGTCACAGTGCCGAGCTTCGGGTTAGGCATCAGACCCTTAGGGCCGAGCAGCTTACCGAGACGGCCAACAATGCCCATCATGTCCGGCGTGGCGATCACGCGGTCATAATCGAGATTGCCGTTCTGCATGTCTTCCATGAGATCTTCAGCACCGACCTTGTCGGCACCAGCGGCCAGTGCCTTATCGGCATTGTCGCCACGAGCGAAGACCGCAACCTTGACTTCCTTACCCGTGCCCGATGGCAGGGAAACCATGCCACGGACCATCTGGTCAGCGTGACGTGGATCAACACCGAGGTTCATCGCAACTTCAAGAGTTTCGTCGAACTTGGTGGTTTCGGAAATTTCACGGAGCGTCTTGAGAGCTTCGTCGAAACCGTACAGCTTTTCAGCGTTAGGGAGCTTTTCGGCGAGCATCTTCTGCTTTTTGGTTTGCTTGGCCATGTTCTCAGCCCTCCACCACTTCGAGACCCATCGCGCGAGCGGAGCCTTCGATGATCTTCGTTGCTGCTTCGATGTCGTTCGCATTGAGATCGGGCATTTTCGTCTGCGCGATTTCAGAGAGCTGCGAACGCTTGATCGTTCCGGCAGAAATCTTGCCAGGTTCCTTGGAACCGGACTTCAGATTAGCAGCCTTCTTGATCAGGAAGCTTGCAGGAGGCGTCTTGGTGACGAAAGTGAAAGAACGATCCGCATAAACGGTGATAACCGTCGGAATCGGAGCGCCCTTTTCCATTTCCTGCGTGGAGGCGTTGAAGGCCTTGCAGAATTCCATGATGTTCACGCCGCGCTGACCCAGTGCCGGGCCGATTGGCGGTGAAGGGTTTGCAGTGCCGGCAGGCACCTGCAATTTGATATAACCAGTAATTTTTTTGGCCACGGGCCACTCCTTTTCACACTGTCGGGCGGGCGAATGCCAACCCTCATGTTGAGCGGTCAGGCAGAGACTCGAGATGTCTCCTCCCGCACGGATTCCCTCGTATTTGCTTGGGAAGGGGCGCGCTTAGCAGAAATGGACGCAAAAGCAAGCGGTCTGCCCGTTTGCTGCCATTCTACTGGCAACTTTCCATGATGCGCCGTGCTTCTGTTGCGGTCGCTTCTGCGATCAGTTGGTAGCTTTCGCTAAAGGCAGCGCCCTCGCGCCAAACCGCTGCCAAGGACCGTGTGGCGGACCAGCCAGTGATGGCCAGCCTGCGGATCGTGGCTTCACCGCCCGCCTCTGAGCGCAGGTAGAGTTCGGGCAGAACGGCCAGCCCAAGGCCGGAACCTGCCATCTGGCGCAGGCTGTCCAGACTGGTGCCTTCATAATCATCCAGCAGGTCGGCCTTCAGTTCGGCGCAGATCGCACGGGTTTGACGATGAAAATGATGGCGCGGGTCAAGGCTCAGTACCGGCTGCCCGGCGAGATCTTCAGGCCGAAGCGGGTTTTTCTGGCATAGGGCATCATCGCTGGCAGCCACCAGATGCAGCGCCTCGCGGAACAGCGGCTCTATATGAAGGTCGGTTCCGCCAATAGGCATGGGTGCCAGCACCATGTCGAGCGCGCCCCGGCGCAATTCTGCCAATTGTTCATCCGGAATGCCTTCCCGAATGAGGAGGCGCAGATCGGGATAGGTGCGATTCATTCCGGCGATCACTGCGGGCATGAGATAGGGGCCGAGCGTGGGGGTGACGCCAAAGCGGATGGTGCCAGCCACGCCTGAAATGCTGCGCTGAGCAAGCGCCCTGATGTCGTCTACCTGCACAACCATCTGGCGTGCACGATCGGTGATTTCGCGTCCTACTGGGGTGAGCTGGATCGGTGTGGTTCCCCGCTCCACCAGAGTCACGCCTAGCCGCACTTCCAGGTTGCGCAATTGCTGGCTTAGTGTTGGTTGAGAGACATTGGCCGCAATCGCCGCACGGCCAAAATGCTGCGTATCGGCAATCGCAACCAGATATTCCAATTGGCGCAGGGTAGGCATGGTGGTTCCTTAGAGCATCTGCCATGCTTCTGATAGTCTATGCCTATCGGTGGGAACCCTATCTTTCAATTGGCAGTATTACCCAGCATACCCCATTATCCTATCCAAGAGCTGCAGAAGGGCCGCAGGTGCAAAATATTCGCAAGGACATAGTCGGCGATCATATGCACCATGGTGTTCCCTGTCTCAATCAGCCCTTTTACAGTGGCCAGCTGCCTGTCAGCTTATTGCTGGCCATGACAGCGGCGCACGGAGGCCCCCCTGACCCCTCGTACCTCCGTGCGCCGCTTTTTTTATCCCATACTCATCTGAATAGGAGGCGCGTTTGCCCGATCGTCTAGCACCGATGCTGAAAGAGTTTCTGGACGATGAAAGTGCCGGTGGCATTTTCCTGATGATCGCGGCGGCGCTTGCGCTGATCGTAGCCAATTCACCACTGGCCGGTGACTATGTTGGTTGGCTTGATACCAAGCTAGCCGTGAGTTTTGGTGGCTTTGCGATCGACAAGGAACTGATCCTGTGGATCAATGACGGGCTGATGGCGCTGTTCTTCTTTGTTGTCGGGCTGGAAGTGAAGCGCGAAGTGCTGACAGGTCAGCTATCCAGTCTGCAACAGGCATCCCTGCCGCTGTTTGCAGCGGTTGGCGGGATGGCCATTCCAGCATTGATCTTTCTGGGGCTCAATTTCGGTACGCCGGAGAATCTCAATGGCTGGGCCATTCCTGCCGCGACCGATATTGCCTTTGCGCTGGGTATCCTTGCCCTGTTGGGTGATCGGGTGCCGGTGGCGTTGAAAGCCTTGCTGCTGGCGATTGCGGTGATTGATGATATCGGCGCGATTTTGATTATCGCCATATTCTATAGCCATGGCTTTGATGCGGCGATGTTCGGCGGGGCTGTTGCTGTTTTTGCTGTGATGGCGCTGATGAGCCGCATGGGTATGGCGCGGAACTGGCCTTACGTGGTGCTGGGCCTGATCCTGTGGGTATTCGTACTGAAATCAGGTATTCATGCCACGCTGGCAGGTGTGGCTGCTGCACTGACTGTGCCCATTACGGCCCGAGGGCAGAAGCCGCTCGAACGGATGGAGCATGCGCTTCACCCTTGGGTTACTTTTCTCGTGGTGCCGGTCTTCGCTTTTGCCAATGCGGGTGTATCACTGGCAGGGATAGAGCTGTCCTCCTTTGTCGCGCCGCTGCCTTTGGGCATCGCGCTGGGTCTTATTGTCGGCAAGCAACTCGGCATTTTCGGCTTCGCATGGGCCGCCGTGAAGATGGGCTGGGCGAGCCTTCCGCCAAGCACCAGCTGGAAGCAGGTCCATGGGCTTTCGCTGATCGCCGGGATTGGTTTCACCATGAGCCTGTTTATCGGCAACCTCGCATTTTCTGATCCTGAGCAGCTTTCGATGGTCAAGGTCGGTGTGCTGAGTGGTTCAATCCTGTCTGCGGTGGGCGGCTTCTTGCTGCTGCGCCGTCAGACAGTGAAACTGCCTCCGGTCAAAGGTGACTCTAAGCAGAGTGAAGCCACCGCGTGATATTTTCTATAATATGCGTTTTGGGCGGCCTTGCAGCGCTTGCCATTGGCGGTGAATTTCTGGTTCGGGGCGGAGTAGGTCTGGCGCAAAAGGCCGGCCTTCAGCCGCTCCTGATCGGGTTGGTGGTTATCGGCTTTGGCACATCCATGCCCGAACTGGTGACCAGCGTTGAAGCCGCACGCGCCGGATCGCCGGATATTGCCTGGGGCAATATTGTCGGTTCGAACATCGCCAATAGCTTACTGGTCCTCGGGGTGGCAGCTATGGTGGCCCCCATTGTGCTGAGCGGCAAGGGGGATCGGCGCGATCCGATGGTGGTTCTGGCGGCCAGTGTTGTGCTATTGGTTCTGGCATGGTCCGGGGTCGCGCATGTTCTCATCGGGCTTGCACTCGTGCTGTTGCTGATCGCCTATATCGTCAGTCGCTATTGGACGGACCGGGGCACAGAGACGGCATCCGAGGTGCCAGAAGAGGCGTCTGGTCCGCCACCGGCAGGCTGGGGAAAGCCAATGGTTCAAACCGCTGTTGGCCTGGCGATTCTGCTCGTGGGCGGGCGGTTTCTGGTGTCGGGGGCAATCGACTTGTCACGCGCGTTCGGTATGTCTGAAACGCTGATTGGCTTGACCGTCGTGGCGATTGGCACATCCTTGCCTGAATTGGTGACATCAGCCATCGCGGCATGGCGAGGCCAATCCGGCGTGGCGCTGGGCAATGTGCTTGGCTCCAACCTTTATAATATCCTCGGTATCGGCGGGGCGACCATGATGATGTCCCCCGTGGCGATTCCGCGCACCATGTTGACGCTGGATATTCCGCTGATGGTGATGAGCGCTGTGGCCATTGCCTTGATTGCCGCCTTTGCCAAGGGCATCGGGCGTGTGCTGGGCGGATTCTTTACCGTGCTGTATCTTGCCTATCTTGGCGCGTTGGTGGCGATGGCCTGATGGGCCTGATTATTTTGTGTCGAGCAGATCGGCAGTGCGTTCGAGCAGGTCCATTGCACGACGCTCCAACGCAGCATCATAGCGGGCTTGCGGCACAGCAATAGAGAGCGCGCCAACCACCTGACCTTCCACCCGCACCGCGCGGCCAATCCCGCGAATGCCGATGCTATATTCGCTTTCGGTCTTGGCAAAGCCGGTGCGGCGGATCTGATTGATCTGATTGCGCAGTGCCGTTTCACTTGTCACCGTGGCAGGGGTAAAACGCTTGCGTTGTGCTTCCTGAAAATAGCGATCCAGATCTTCATCAGGCAGCGCCGCCAGCAGCGCTTTGCCGGAAGCCATCGCATGGACCGGCTGGCGCGTGCCGATATTGATCGAATAGCGCAGAGCGTGATCGCTGGTTTCGGTCACGATCGCTTCCACATCCCAATTGGTACGGATGAAGAAGCTGGTCGTTTCGTTGAGTTGCACCCGCAAGGTGCGCACCAGAGGTGCTGCGCGTTCTGCCAGCGTGAAGCCGCCACGATTGGCTTGCAATCGTTCCAGGCCGGGGCCGGGGCTATAGCGCCTTCCTTCACGTACCAGATAGGCGCGATCGACAAGAGTGGCGAGCAGGTAGGACAGGCTCGAGACAGGAATGCCTAGAGCAGTGGCGATTTCCTGCGCCACCAATGGCCGTTCATGCGCCACGACATATTCGATAATGTCGAGCGTGCGGGTCGCAGACTTGACCTGGCTGGACCCATTCGCGCTTGCATGACTGGCCGTACCCGTGGGCGCCCCTCTCGTGATCATTATCCTATCCGCGCTTCTGCGATATCAGCGCCTTTGCGCAGATTGGCGAGCTTTTCCCATGCCACGGCGGGATCAATCTTGCCGTAACCGGCGAAGGTGCCAAAGCCGCAATCGGAACTGGCAATCACGCGGTCCTTGCCCACAATCGCTGCATAGCGCTCAATCCGCTGCGCAATCAGTTCAGGGGTTTCGATATAGTTGGAACAGCTATCGATCAGGCCCGGCGCGAGGATTTTCTCATCCGGCAATTTGGCATCGCGCCATACAGCCCATTCATGTTCATGGCGAGGATTCGCCCCTTCAAACAGGATGGTGGCCGGGCGCGCGGAAAGCACGATATCGATGATCTTTTCGAGCGGAATGTCGAAATTATGCGGGCCTTCATAATTGCCCCAGCAGACATGCATCCGCATCTTTTCAGGGGCGATATTGGCAGTGGCGGCATTCAGCGCTTCGACATTGGCAGTGATCGTCTTGAGAAATTCTTCCTCGCTCTGATCCTGATATCCTGTGTGGCGCGACATGGCGAGATCGGGGCAATCGAGCTGGATCTGCAAACCAGCATCTACAATCGCTTCATATTCCGGCCTCATCGCAGTGACGAGGTCAGCCAGATAGGCTTCATGCGTCGGGTAATATTGGTTCGGCTGGAAGGCGGTAATGAGGCCCGGTGAAGCGGAGTTCAGAAAAGCTTCAACGCCTTTACCATTCTTCTCCAGCGCGGCTTTGAAACGGCGAATGTCGTCATGCAGCGGCTGGAGGTTGACCAGTTTGATCGGCGCAATGGCACTGGCGCGAGTAAATTCCTGCGCGCCCATGATAGTGGCGAGCTTCTTGGACAGTTCAGGCACAGCGGCCAGATCCTTGGCCGGCTTGCGCGGTGTGTGGCCACCAAAGCCTTCAAGCCGTTCGATAATATAGGTCGAATAGCCGACCTTGCCCAATTCGCCATCGCTGACCACGGAGACACCGGCATTGACCTGCTGGGCCACAGCTTCATCAACTGCGTCCTGCACCACCCGGTCAAATTCTGCTGCATCATACTCTTCCCCCTTATCGCGGGCGAGGAGAAGCGGAACCAGATTGTTACCGCGTGGCAGGCTGCCAACATGCGTTGTCTTGATCATAAATTTCAAATCCCGGAAGAAATGGGGCAAAGTTGCTTTTCTATTTCACCTACGCGAAATTGACGCAAGGATGAAAGAGAGGTGGCAAACCTTCTCTTTCATCAGGCAGGCCAAATTTCAGGCTGGCTTCTTCAAGGAACCAGAGCGCAGCCAACGCTGGTGATTTTCCCATCCTGCAAATGGTAGTGAATATATTGCCGCATGGACTGCACTTCGCCCTGGGCGATGGGGTAGAACTGTTCCATCCCGTTGGCATCCAGGATTTCGCGGGTGAGGTCCTTGATCCCTTCGATGCGGATTACCCCTTCAACAGCGGCGAGTTCATCGCTGGCGGCAAAGCGCTCCACTTCCACCGTCTCTTTCACATATTGGTGCATGAAGCCGTAAAAATCCTTCAACTGCTGACGAGTCGTGATTTCGATCCCGAAAAAGGCGAGCCGGGGATTCTCGGCGTAGAAATCAAACACCATGTCATAATCACGGGCGTTGAAGGCGGCGGCGTAGCGTTCATAATCTTCACGAGTCATGATTGGTCCTCTCCATTCACTTGCGTTAGACATTAACGATCGTTAGCAAGTTGAAAAGAGCGCATCTCAAGATGCATGAGAGGATAGCGGAAAATGGCGAACACCGGATCGGGTGAGAATTTTGACTATATTGTCGTCGGGGCAGGCAGCGCAGGCTGCGTGGTGGCCGCGCGGCTTTCTGAAGTGCCATCCAACAAGGTGCTGTTGCTGGAAGCGGGCGGCAAGGATAGCCATCCCTATCTCAAAATGCCGATCGCCTTTCTGAAGGCCGTGCCCGATCCGCGCTTCAACTGGCCCTATATGACCGAGCCTGAGCCGCATCTGGATGGGCGGCAATTGCCCCTGCCACGCGGGCGGGTGATGGGGGGGTCTTCCTCCATCAATGGCATGTTCGCGATGCGCGGGCACCGCAAGGATTATGACCAGTGGGCGCAGATGGGTGCGCGGGGCTGGAGCTATGCCGAAGTGTTGCCCTATTTCAAAAAGCTGGAAAGCAGTTGGCGCGGGGAAAGCCTCTATCACGGCGGGGATGGCCCGATGCAGGTGCGCCCGATCAATAGCCCGTTGCTTCACCACGAACCGCTGATGGAAGCGGCGCATGATGCGGGGTATTCCACCAGCGAAGATCTGGCGGGCGAAAAGCAGGACGGATTTGCGCGCGGTGAAATGACGGTGGATGATCGCGGTCGCCGGGTCAGCGCGTCTACCGCTTACATCAAACCTGCGATGGGACGGCCTAATCTTGAAGTGCGTTCCGGTGTGCTGGTCCGCCGCATGGTGTTTGAAGGCAAGCGCTGTGTCGGGGTGGAGATTGATAGCGAACAGGGCACGCAGATCATTCGTGCCAACCGTGAAGTGATCCTGTCTGGCGGCACTTATAATTCCCCGCATCTGCTGATGCTGTCGGGCATTGGCCCGGCGGAGCATTTGCGCGAAATGGGTGTGGAGGTGCTGCATGACAGCCCCGGCGTAGGGCGCAATTTGCAGGAACATGCCAATGTGTCGATGGAGTGGTTCGCCACCAAGCCGGTGACGTTTCTCACCCAGCTTCGGTGGGACAAGATCGCGATCAATTCGCTGAAGTGGGCACTGTTCGGCAAGGGGCCGCTGGGCCTCCAGCTCAATAGTTGCAATGTTGTGATCAAGACGCGCGAGGAGCTGGACCGACCGGATATTCAGTTCATGGCAAATCCCATACGCTTTGATGCGCAGACCTGGTTCCCGCTGCTGAAACCGGGGCAGGATCATGTCTTCTGGGCAGGCCTTGTGGCGCTCCACCCCGATAGTCGGGGCTGGGTGAAGCTGAAGAGCAAAGACCCGCGCGATGTGGCTTCGGTGACGCTCAATTTGATGGCTGAGGAATCGGACCTTGCGACAATGCGCGCGGCGATCCGTGCGGCCCGCAAGATCTATAACACACCGCCGCAAGCCAATCTGATTGGTGAGGAGCGGATGCCCGGCGTGAATGTGGAAAGCGATGCCGAACTGGACGCTTTCATCCGCGCTACCTGCTATGTCGCGATGCACCCGACCAGCACGTGTGCGATGGGCATGGGGGAACGTTCTGTAGTGGATTCAGAGCTTCGGGTGATTGGTGTGGAGGGGTTGCGGATTGCCGATTGTTCGGTGATGCCAACCGTCCCCGGCGGCAACACCGGCCTTCCCGCTGTGATGGTGGGCGAGAAATGTGCGGACCTTATCAAGGGCCAGAGCCTGCCCGCGGCCGAGCTTCCGCCTGAGAAGGCGGCATGAGCAGGACCACGCAGGAAGAGGCCAATCTCGCCCTTGTTCTCGACATGTTTGCGCAGGTTTTGAACCCGATGGATTCGGCCGCTGCTGATCGCTTTCTGGCGGCGGATTACATTCAGCATAATCAGTCGGTCGAACCCGGCCTTGCGCCGTTCAAGGCCTTTCTGGACATGATCCGTGAGCAGACCCCGGATGCGGTGCATGATGTGAAGCGCGCCTTTGTCGATGGGGACCATGTGACGGTGCATTATCATGTGCGCCGCTGGCCGGATGATCCGGGCTGGGCGGTGATCGATATTTTCCGCGTCGAAGATGGCAAAATCGCTGAACATTGGGACGTGATGCAGGATGTGATCGAAGGTGGGCCAAACCCCAATTCGCCATTCTGAAAAGCATATTCTGGGAGAGAACCATGCGTTTCAAGGATAAGACCGTGCTGGTGATGGGTGGCAATAGCGGGATGGGTCTGGCCGCCGCCAAAGCCTTCGCCGCTGAAGGGGCAAGGGTCCGCATCACAGGCCGCAACCAGGTGACGCTGGATGAAGCGGTGATCGCCATTCCGGGGGCGGTGGGCTATCAGGCGGATATTGCCGACATTGAAGCCGCCGAGACCCTGATCGCCGATATTGAAGCGAGCGATGGCGCGATTGATGTCCTTTATGTGAATGCCGGTGTCGGTGGTTTTGCGCCCCTTCGGGAGATCACTGAGGAGGATTGGGATTTCGTCCATTCGGTGAATCTGAAGGGCTGCGTCTTTGCCATTCAGAAAGCCTTGAAGCTGATGGGCAAAGGCGGTTCGATCATCGTGACCGGATCGATTGGGGCCCATGCTTCGCTGCCCGGCAACCTCACCTATGCGGCGGCCAAGGGCGGGCTTTATGCGGCGGTAAAAGTCATCGCGGGCGAGCTGGTTTCTGAAGGCATTCGCGTCAATATGGTCAGCCCTGGCCCGATCGACACCCCGCTGCTCTATCGCAATCCGGGGATGAGCGAAGAAGCGGTGGCGGGCCTTAAACAGCAGATGATCAACGCGATTCCGATGCACCGCATGGGAGAGGCCGATGAAGTGGCCCGCGCTGTCCTGTTCCTCGCTTCTGACGAGGCTTCCTTTATTACCGCTGCCAATCTCTTCGTAGATGGCGGCGCTCTCGAACTGCGCTGAGGATTTTGACTGATGGCCAATGGACCTTTTGAAGCCCCTTTCTCCACGGTGGACAATCCCCGGTTGGAATTCGTGATGGAAGTCCGGCTGAAATTTCCGGATGTTTACACCATTCCCAACACCCCTGCTGGCGGCAACCGCAGCGCGGTGATCGTATCGGAAGGCACTTTTGAAGGCCCCCATCTGCGCGGTAAGGCCGTGCCCCATTCGGGCGGCGATTATGCTTATTTTCGCCCCGATGATGTGGCCTGTTTTGATGCCCGCTATCTCTTGCAGGAAGATGATGGCACGCTGATTTTGCTCAATAATAAGGGCTTCCTCTGGGGCCGCCAGCCCGACACGATGAGCCGCTTGCGTGACTGGGCCTTTGCTGATGGCGAGCCGGTGGAAAATCAGGAATATTATCTGCGCGGCCAGCCGAGCTTTGAATGCCCGGTGGGCAAGCATGACTGGCTGACCAAACATGTGTTTATCGGGGTGGGGGAACGCCGCGCGGATGGCAATTTGCTACGTTATTACGCGCTCGTTTGACCGCCAAGAGAGTTCGGGCACGCTGCCCCATCCGGCGGCGAACCCGGACCTTATCTGCCTGCGCATAAAGATACCGCGCGGCCGGCGTGGCGCCAGGGGCGCTACGCTGGTGCGGCGGAGGTGCTGGGTGCGAATGACCGGCACGCATCGCTCCGCGACATGCCGGTTTGGCCCGAACCGCTTGAAGGGCGGTCGTCCATGATAACAGGCCGGAAAGGGGCGGGGGCTCGCGACCCGCTGATCCCATCCGCATGGCTGATACACCATGCCACTGGCGGCCTGTTTTCCCCTTTGAGAGCCTGCCCGGAATACAGGGGCAGGGATGAAAAAGGGCCACAGGAAACCGCAAACATCCTGTCACATTCATCTGGCGTGCCTTGCCGTGGGCTGGGACTTTGTTGCATCGTCACCAGCGCCGCCAAACCACACCGGCCGCGTTTGCCTGTCTGACGCAAACCATACAGGCAAAAGGAGGAAACAAGCCGGCCTTGCAGCCTCCCGATATCACCTTCTCAATGGTGAGAAGTGCTGGAGCATATAACCAATATGGTTATAAATGTCAAGCTTTATGTGTCCTCGGCGCAGGTGTTCCCCGGATGGGCGAGGCCGGTTAGCAGGCAAATCTTAACCAATAGATCGTAATTCCGATATTATGAGTCGCATCATAATAATGAATATTTTCCGTGCCTTGCGCCACCTATCAGGTGACTTTCAAGGTAATGTGATGATCATCGCCGCGCTGAGCCTGCCGGTGGTTATCGGGTCGGCTGGTCTGGCGGTGGACCTCAATCGTGGGTATGAACAAAGGGTCTTCAATCAGCGTGCTGCCGATATGGGCGCGCTGGCGGCAGCCATGGCTTATAAAGCGAAGGCCGAGGCGGGAATCCTCACCCCCACAGCGCAGAATATGGCCCTGGCCAATGGACTGACCGGTGCCAATGTTGCCGCCAGTCTGGTGAAAAACTTCCCTGAAGAAGGCGATGAGTCCGTGCGCGTGGTGGTGACCAAGCCCGTGCCCTATATGCTGGCGCGCGTGCTCGGCTTTTCCGGCAACTATAATGTGTCTGCCGAAAGCTATGCGATCTTGTTCAGCGATGACCCGTATTCTGCGCCTTGCTATCTGGCGCTGTCCGATGGCGCGGCGGCCATCACCGTGACCGGCGGCGCTTCGATCGATGCGCCCGATTGCGCGGTGGCGGCGGTGGGTTCGATTGACAATAAGGGCGAATTGATCCGCGGGAACGATATTATTTCCGGGGAAGGCGACATCACCGTTGGTTACGGGAAACTGGAAGCGGAAACACTGCGCTATGGCGGTTCATTCAAAGCGCCTGACTGGAACAGCAATATCCCCCCAGAAGATAAACGCATCAATCAGACTACTGTCCTGACCGACCCCTGGGCGGAAAATGCAGAGCTGGCTTCGGCCTTTAGCAAGCTGGGGACCACAGCGGCGATGCCCAGCTTTGGCGATCCCACCACTCCTAATGGCAGCAATTGGGATTTCAGTTGGAACCCGTCCAATGCGGTGAAAGCCTATCGGGTGGGCACCACTGGCGACTATGTGGTGCCGGCTGGCAATTATACGATCGGCAAGCTTACCGTAGCAGGCGGCATCAATGTGCGGTTCGAAAATGGGTCAAACATCACCATTGCCAATGGTTTCGATCATGACGGTTCGAGCTTCAATTTCGGGAATGCCAATCTTTACGTGAACGGCGGTTTTGACACAGGCTATAGCGGTGTCACCATCGGCGATGGGGCCTTGTGGATTGGTAGCGGCAAGGTCATTTTTGCCGGCACCAACACCAAGGGCAATGGCAATGTCATCATCAATGATGATTTGAAGCTGGGGGGTGGCCAACATCTACGGATGGGTAATGGCAGCCATTATTTTGGCATGGTGGACCTTGGCGGGGGTGGTACAGCAGGCCTTGGGTCGGGTGATTTCGTCGCTCGCAAAGGCGTGCAGGTTGGCGGCGATAGCGAATTGGCAATCGGCAATGGCAATGTCGTGCTGGGCAAGGTGGCCAATGGCAATGCCGTTCAGTTGCAGGGCAGCGGTGCGTTTCTGATGGGTGATGGAACCTTCAGTGCTGATGGTACGATCTCCACCGATGGCGGCAGCAAGATCGCTTTTGGCAAGACAGCCAATCACTACATCAATGGCGATATGTCGATCAAAGGCGGCGCTCTGTTCGGGGCTGGGCGCTACACTGTGAATGGCGATGTCTCCAATGGAACCGGGGGCGCGACCTGGCCCTATACCTCCAAAGTCAACGGCAAGACTTACGGCCAGATGCTGGAAGGGGTGAATGTGGCCGGTTTCGATATGGCGGGCGTCAATGTCAGCTTTATCCTGCAAGGGGCGCTCAACCTGTCTGGCGGCGCGAGAACCAAACTGCTCGCAGCCACAGAAAGTGTGAGCGGGGCACAGATTGGTGAAATGTTACTGGCGAGTATGACCACCAACCATGTCACCTGGTCGGGTGGTTCCAGCAATGTGTTTGGCGGGGTGATCTATTTCCCCAAGGCTGAAATCAAACTGTCGGGTGGTAATGCCACGGTGGATAATGGGCAGTGTTTTTCGCTGGTCGGAGACAAGATTTCTGTGACGGGTGGCGCGGCGACCGGGTCTGCCTGCAAATCGATGCTCGGCAATGCCGGATCGGGTTCGTCCGGCGATATCAGGCTGGTGCGCTGATGCGGGCTTTCATGCACAGGCTCGCCCGCGATGAACGCGGCGCGGTGGCAGTGGAATTTGCCCTGTGGACGGTTCTGTTCTTCTTCGTGGTGATGGCAGCGCTTGATTTCGGGATGTATTATATCCAGCGCGGGCAAGTGGATGAAGCTGTGTCGGCTGCCAGTGTGGCAAGCTTCAACAATCGCGAAGATGTGAAATTCGATGAACTGCCCGATTATGTCCGCGCTCTGGCAGAAAGCCCCGATCTCACTGTCACGATCACTTGCAATGATGGGACATGCAAGAGGAACGGGCGAACCTGCGCCTGCCTGAAGTCTGATGGAAGCTATCTATCCAAAACCTGCGGCGCTGTCTGCACGGGTACTGGCGTAACCGCCAATTCTACGGCTGGCTATTATATGACGATCAAAGCATCGCGCCCCTATGTGCCGATGATCCTGCCCAATGGTGTGCTGACCAATGCGGAGATTGAACAGAAAGCCACGGTGCGTCTGGAATGATGATTTTGCAGCGCCTCCGATCCTGCCAGAAAGGTGCGAGCGCGGTGGAATTCGCGCTGATTGCGCCGGTGTTCTTCTTGATGCTGTTCGGGGTGATTGAGGGCGGGAGGATGATCTGGACCCGGCAGACGCTGGATGAAGTGGCTTTCAGCACGGCGCGTTGCATGTCGCTCGAAACCGATTGCCCCGATGAAGCGAGCCAGCGCGAATATGCCAAAAGACGTGCGGCCAATTATGGTGTGGCGATTGCCGATGGCAATATTACGCTGAAGGGCAACGCCACCTGTCAGGGCTATGCCGGGGCCAATCTGGTGACAATCAGGAAGGCGTTTGATTCACCAGTCACAGGCTTTGTGCCGGGGATGGGTGGCACCTTGGTCGCCACGGCCTGCTATCCGGTGCTGGGTTAAGGAGAGGGTTTTTCGAGGAGATAGCTTTCGGCCAGGGCCAGATCTTCCGGGCGATCCACATCAAGCAACATGGCGGTATCTGCGGGCACGAGGTGCAGATTTTTGTGGGCGGAGAGCAAAGGGCCAGCACCCCGGTCCCCTTCCAGCGCAGCGCAAGCCTCCAGCAGATCGCGAGTGAGCAGGGCCGGAACACCGGGACGGTTGTGGCCGTAATCCGTGGCTGATGGCGCGACGTGGCACAGGTCCTGCAGATGCTCCGGCGTCACCAGCGGCATATCGCCCAGCAGGACCAGTGCTGTCTCAAAGCCATGCGCCAAAGCGTGGGTTCCCACCAGCGCGAGCGAGGACGATAACCCCCGTTCCGGCTCGGGATTAATGCAGATACGCCAGTCTTTCGCTTGTGTGGCAAAGAGAGGCGGCGCGGGATTGGTGATGATGATGCCGGACAAAAGCCCTGCATCGGCCACCGCATCCAGTGCCCATTGGCCAAGCGGCTTTCCGGCGCAGCGGGCATCCAATTTGCCGCCGCCAAAGCGTGTGGCAAGGCCCGCCGCCAGCACCGCGACGAGCAGGCGCTCAGCCATTGCGGCGGTAGGCCGCTTCATAGGCAGCGATCACTTCGGCGAGCACTGAAACGGCCAGCACCTGCGGGTCGCGGCTATGGGGGATGAGGCCGATGGGGCTGACGGTCCGGTTGATCGCATTGGCGCTCATCCCAGATGACGCCAGCGCATCGCGCCGGGCTTCGCGGGCAATCCGGCCGCCTTGAGCGCCGATCAGGAAGGCAGGCGTATCGAGCGCCCATTGCAGCAGTGGCACTTCCCATTCGTGATCGTGGAACAGCAAGATAATCGCTGTCCAGAGGTCTGCTTCCGCCCCTACCGGTGCCTGGCCGAGCGAGAGGCGCTGGGGATCGTCGCGCGAATAGATGTCGCACCCAATGCCAGACGCTTCGGCCAGCAAAGCAAGGCTGGTCAGTTCTGGCCCTTCGCCAAACAGGATTAGCTTGATCGCAGGGATATAGTCGCGCTGGCGTAGTAGATGGGGCGCGCTGTCTGCTGGCAGGTCCAGCGCCAGAGATGCCGGGCGACGGGCCCGCAATTCCCGTGCAACATGCTGGCAGGCGGCGCGGTCTGGCGTAGGATCAACCCAGATATCAAGTCCCGAACCACAGGGCAGGCGAAAATCGATCGAAGGCGATCCGGCTCCAAAGCGCACAAGGCGCGGGCCACCTTCGCGCCGGGCTTCTTGCGCTTCAGTCACCAATTGGTTCTCAAGGCACCCATCGGCGAGGCTGCCTGCCAGCACGCCTTGCGCCCCAATCGCCAATTGAGCGCCCAGCCTGCGCGAAAAGCTGCCCTCTATGCCGATCAATGTGCACAAGGCCGCATCCTGATCCGCACAGGCAACGAGCGCCGCATCGTCTCCAAAATTGGGACCGGCAGGCGCGATGTTCAAAGAATGTGTTAAGGCCATTATGGACCGAACCCACAGCCCTGCAATTGGTTCACACCAACATATCAAGCAGTTCTGCCAGCTCCACGGTGGCAAAGCCCACGGCGCTGTCTGACAGGCCATAAGGGATCAGCAGGCGATCCCCGATATACAATGCCCCGCAGGTGTAGACGACATTGGGCACATAGCCGGAACGATCGGCATCAACAGCGGTGAGGATGGGGTGCTCTGTCCGGCCCAGAACTCTGGACGGATCATCCTTATCGAGCAAGGCGCAGCCCAGCGCATATTTGCGCATCGCCCCCACGCCATGGGTGATCACCAGCCAGCCAGCATCGGTGAGGATGGGGCTGCCGCAATTGCCGATCTGGATAAATTCCCATGGATATTGAGGCTCCATCAGGAGCACACCTTCATCGTCCCAGCAATCCAGTCTATCCGATGTGAGGAGGAACAGGTTCTTGCCATCCTGCCGCCCGATCATCGCATATTTGCCGTCGATCTTCTTAGGGAACAGCGCCATGCCCTTATTGCGGCCCGCTTCACCCTTGATGGGTTCGAGCGTCATGCGGCGGAAATCTTCCGTGCGCAGCAATTCGGAGCGGATCGAGGAACCGGAATAGGCCGTATAGGTGCCGATCCATTCGAATTTGCCCTCACCGTGATCGAACCGCGTCAGGCGCAGATCTTCCAGGCCATTGCGCTGCTGCTCTGTGATCGGGAAAATCACCGTATTGGACAGAGTGCTTTCCGGGTGGCGGCGCACCGTCACTGCGCCCGAACTGGCACTGAGCGAAGCGTCTTCCAGATCCACGGACGTTGCAAATGGCCCCTGCGGCCAGAGGGTAAAAGTCCCATCAGGATAGGCAATCCCTTCACGAAACACCACGGAACTGATGTGCCCTTCGCCCACTGCTCTCAGCGTCATGACAAAACGCATCGCTTCGCCTGTCATCCCGCTTTGGTCGGGGTGAGGCACGATGGACGGATTCATCAAAGCGGCAGCGGCATAGGTATATTCGTGGCAGAAATAGGCACCAATCAACCGTTTGCAGGTGGTGGATAATGCGCTGGAATCCATGCCCAGCTCTTCTGCTACTTCGGCAAAGCGATCTTCAAACAGGCTTTCCGTATGCCAGTGGCGCTCGCCAAAATCGGCCACCACACGGGCATATTCCTCCACTGCCTCTTCTTCGCTGAGGCTGAGAATGTCCTGCACCAATTGGCCAGCCCTGCCGCCGGGAGCATTCTTGGCCTGCCAACTGAGGTGAAATGGCCGCAGCACAACCCGCGAAGGATCAGCGTGAAGGCGTGTTTCCAAAACCTGCAAAGGGCTCGTCATGCATTCCCTATCCATCTTCACGACTTTTTCTCCGAAAGGCTCGGTCGGAATGTTAGCGGGCCTCGGGAAGTGTCACCATCGAATAATGAGAAAGTTGGAAGGCAAGGATGGATTCGGCACCACAATTTTCGTTTGCGCCGCGCGGATTAATGCCATCGCGGCACCGCCCGGTAGCGATGTCGGCCAGCGTCACGCCCCGGTCATTTCCGCCAAAGAACCAGTTCCACGCCTTTTCGGCATGGTCCAGCCAGCATCTCTTGCCCGTGGCGCGATAGCCGCATTGGGCGGACTCTATCGCCGCGAGGGCTTCCAGCGGTTGCTGGTCAAACGGCAAATGCCGATAGGGTTTGCCGAAACTGTCTGAGCCAATCGGGCGGAACATACCGGTTTCGCTGCATTGCTGCGTGTTGATCCATTGGAGGCTTTCCAGCCCCGCTTCGAGATAGGTGTCATCCTCCAGCAACAGACCGGCTTCAATCAGAGCTTGTGAGAGACGGGGGTTGTCATAGCCCAACACCGCTTCAAACCACGCCCAATCCGGCCGGCGGGATGCTTCGAGCAGGCGGTAAAGAAAGGCCGCGCCTTCCGTCAAAACCTCTCGTGATGCGCCGTGGTCTGGCAAAATGTGAAGCGCATCGGCAGCCCCCAGCATGGCAAAAGCCGTGGCGCGTGGGCTGTCCTGATTCAGCGAATGGGGCAAAACCTTGTCATAAAGATGCCTGGCCCAGCGGCGCAGGCCTGCATCGGTGGAATAGCGCAAAGTGTGCCCCAAAGCGCGAATGCTGCGGCCATTGGAATCATCCGAACCGCTTTCCTCCAGCCATTGCCGGTTAAAGCCCAAGAAATTGCGGAAACAGGATTTGTCTTCATTCCACGCAGCCTGCATGAAGGAGGCAAAGGTGACGCTGCGCTGCATCCTCTCGTCCACTGACAACCCTTGCGCCACATTCATCAGCATTAGCGCGCGGGCGTTGTCATCGAGGCAATAGCCATGTGCGCGGTCGGGCACGATGCCATTGGCGTGTTGGAACATGCCGGTGTCATCGCACATGGCAAAGACGCCGGAGAGGCCGGGGCGGGTGCCATGCGGCACATGATTCCCGTCATGCAGAATGCAGGATTGGATAAGATTTGCGGTCTTATCTGCAAAACGTGGCCAGATTGTCTGCCGTCCACGTGCATAGGCGCGCTTTTGCAGGGCTGAGAGTTCTTGCGGATCATCGAGCAGCCCGCACACCGTGTGCATGATCGCCAATGCGGAATCCGGCTCCACCAGACAGCCCACGCCATTAGCCAGCAATTCACGCGCATGGAGATAGGGCGTTGCGATCACCGCTTTGCCCAGCGCCACCGCATAGCTCAGCGTGCCGGAGGTCGATTGCTGCAAATTGAGATAGGGCGTGAGATAAATATCGCAGGCTTCCAACTGATCGAGCAGATCATCGGTTTCAAGGAAGCGATCATCCCATTGGATATGGTCTGCAACGCCAAGCTCTTCTGCCAGAGCAGCCAGCTTTTCGCGATAGGCTTCGCCTTCCTCCGCGACGAGATTGGGGTGGGTGGCCCCGACAATCCGGTACACCGTATCGGGGTGGCGGCGCAAAATGCCGGGCATGGCTTCAATCACCAGCTCCAACCCCTTGCCGGGGCTGAGAAGCCCAAAGGTCATCAGGACATTCTTGCCGCCAAGCCCCAGCCGGGCCTTATATTCTTCCTGCCTGCCAAACGGGCGGAAGGGCGCGCCATGGGGAATGATTTCCAGCAATTCATGTGGCGCGCCATAGCTTTCGGCCAGCAAATCGCGCGAATATTCGGACATCACCATAATCCGCGACGCGCGGGCAACCAGATGTTCCAGAATGGCCCGCTGCTTGGGGCTAGGGTCTGCCAGCACCGTATGCGGGGTCAAAATCAGCGGCGCGGCGAGCGTATCCACGAAATCGCAGACCATATCGCCGCAATCGCCACCGAAGATGCCATATTCATGCTGCAACCACACTGCGTCCACCGCTGAACGGTTGATGGCCTGGGCGGCCTGCAAATAGCTTTCAGGCGAGGCGCGGTCGATCGTTCCGGCGATATTGGTGTAATGGAGCGGGCTTTTCGGATCATCGAGCGCATAAAGATCGACACTGACTTCCGGGTGATATTGCGAAAGCTTGTCGTGCACATCTCCCGTGAACGTTGCGATGCCGCATTTGCGCGGTGGATAATTCCCGATCATGGCAATGCGAGGGTTATCAGGCGGCATGCTGTTAGACCTCAAGCTATCAAGCCGGCCAGTAAGCCGGTCCCGAAGGGTTTCGCTCATCAGCATGTCATGAGATTCCATCGACATCGTATGCCCCCTGATCAAATATGAAGTGCTGCTTGATTCCCAATCGCTTCCGTTCAATGCTGCATTGCGTCATAAAATGACCCATCTGACAAGAGAAAAGAAGCGCCAAACCCAGCAAGACCATGAAATCGTGTAACAAAGCTGTTTTGCGCTGCATCAGATCAGACGAAGTTCCTGCCTGTCAGTTCCCGGCGGCAAGATAATTCGCAGCTTCCGATAGAAGGTGGCTTGATTGCGATGAAAAAGGGAACTTCATTCGGTTTTGGGCATTTTAGCTTTGAATTCGCGACGCAGGCCTTTTGTCCCCCCCCCTGAACGCCCCGCTCGCGAATTTAGCAGATGCACCATGTCCCCCTGTGAATGCATCTGCGATCATGGCGGGAAGGCCCTGATAGACCTTCCCGCCACAATCACCCCAACAATTCGCGCACTATATTTGTCTGGCCCAACCTGCCGAAAGGCTTGCCATTCCTGTGCTTCATCCGCAGGCGGGGCTGATGACTGAAATCTATGATGCGATCATTCTGGGCGCGGGTGCTGCCGGGTTGTTTTGCGCCGCAGAGGCGGGGCTGCGTGGGCGCAAGGTGCTGCTGGTTGACCATGCGGAGAAGGTGGGGAAGAAAATCCTCATTTCCGGTGGCGGGCGCTGCAATTTCACCAATCTGGGCATCGCGCCGGATCGCTATCTGTCAGCCAATAAGCATTTCGCCAAATCCGCGCTCAGCCGATACACTGCGGGTGATTTCATCGCTTTGGTCGATTCATATGGCATCGCCTGGCATGAAAAGACGCTGGGGCAGTTGTTTTGTGATGGCTCGGCCAGGCAGATTGTCGATTTGCTGCTTGATCGCTGTGCGCAAGGCAATGTGACCATCAAAACCAGCGAGGTGGTGCGCGATATTGCTCATGGTGATGGCCGATATACTGTTTCTCTAACCAGCTTCACCGCGCAGGCGCCTGCTCTGGTGGTAGCCACCGGTGGCCCTTCCATCCCCAAAATGGGCGCGACAGGTTTTGCCTATGAAGTCGCGCGGCAATTTGGCCTCAAAGTGGTGCAGCCTCGCCCGGCGCTGGTGCCTTTGACGCTGGCAGGGGAAGACCTGCTGTTCCGTGAATTGTCCGGCGTGGCGACGGATGTGGTGGCTCGCAGCGGCAAAACAGCGTTCAAGGAAGCGGCACTGTTCACCCATCGCGGCATGTCCGGCCCGGCGATTCTGCAAATTTCATCCTATTGGCAGAGCGGCGAAGCGGTTCACATCGACTTTTGCCCCGGCCATAGCGCTGACTGGCTGGTGGAAGCCAAAGCCGCATCACCCAAAGCGACCATCCGCCAGACCTTGCGTGAGCGCCTGCCGCAGCGCCTCGCTGATGTGCTGGATGAAAAATTGGGGCTGGAAGGCATTCTGGCGGCGCAATCGGACAAGGCCTTGCGCGCAGCCGAAGCGCGTTTGGCCGCATGGGCATTTCATCCCAATGGCACGGAAGGGTATGCCAAGGCAGAAGTCACCGCAGGCGGGGTGAGCACGGCGGAATTATCCTCCAAAACGCTCGAATCCAAGCGGGTTCCAGGCCTCTATATGATCGGTGAAGCGGTGGATGTAACCGGGTGGCTGGGCGGTTATAATTTCCAATGGGCATGGGCCAGCGGCTGGGCTGCGGCGCAGGCGCTATAGGAGGGGCTTATGAATCAGCCGATTGCAATGATCCGTAACTTGCCATTCACCGCACAAATCCTACATTACACTCTTGAAAGGTAGGACGCCCGAATGAGCGATAATCGAGAGCCGGAAAATAAGAACGGCAATCCCTGGGTTAAGAGCCTGATGATCTGGGGCGGCATTTTGCTGTCCCTGCTGCTTGTGGTTTCGCTGTTTAACGGTCCACAGACAAGTGCCGGCACCCAACTGCGTTATTCGGACTTCCGTGCAAAAGTCCTCGAAGGCAGCGTGCAGGAAGTGCAGATTGCTCCTGATCTTATTACTGGTAAGCTTAAGAACGGTCAGACTTTCAGCACGGTTCCGGTGCCCAATGACACCGATCTTCCCAAGCTTCTGGAAAATAGTGACGTGCGCTATTCCGGGGCGAAGAAGGAAGAAATGGGCGTTCTGGGCTATATCCTGATCCAGTCTTTGCCCTTCCTGCTGATCCTTGGCGTGGCATTCTTTGCCTTGCGCCAGGTCCAGAAAGGTGGCGGTTCTGGCGCGATGGGCTTTGGCAAATCCAAGGCCAAAATGCTGACCGAAAAGCAGGGCCGTGTTACTTTTGCGAATGTGGCCGGCATTGATGAAGCACGTGAAGAGCTGGAAGAAATCGTCGAATTTCTGAAAGACCCGCAGCGTTTCTCGAAGCTGGGTGGCCAGATCCCGAAGGGTGCTCTGCTGGTCGGTTCGCCGGGGACAGGTAAAACCCTGCTGGCCCGTGCGATTGCCGGTGAAGCAGGCGTGCCATTCTTCTCCATCTCCGGTTCGGACTTTGTGGAAATGTTCGTCGGTGTTGGCGCAAGCCGCGTGCGCGACATGTTCGAACAGGCCAAGAAAAACGCGCCTTGCATCGTGTTCATCGATGAAATCGACGCTGTGGGCCGCAGCCGTGGCAATGGTCTTGGCAATTCCAATGATGAGCGCGAACAGACGCTGAATCAGCTGCTGGTCGAAATGGATGGTTTTGAAGCCAATGAAGGCATCATCATCATCGCCGCCACCAACCGCCCTGATGTGCTTGATCCGGCGCTGCTGCGTCCGGGCCGTTTTGACCGTCAGGTGGTGGTGCCAGTCCCCGATATCGAAGGGCGCGAAAAGATTCTCGCCGTTCACATGAAGAAGGTTCCCTTGGCACCCGATGTCAATGCGCGCACCATTGCGCGTGGTACGCCCGGTTTTGCCGGGGCTGACCTTGCCAATCTGGTGAATGAAGCGGCCCTGCTGGCAGCCCGGCGTAATAAGCGCATGGTCGCCATGCAGGAATTCGAAGACGCGAAAGACAAGGTCATGATGGGCTCTGAACGCCGCAGCATGGTCATGTCTGACGATGAAAAGAAGATGACCGCCTATCATGAAGCGGGCCATGCCATCGTGGCGGTGTATGAACCGGCATCAGACCCGATTCACAAGGCCACCATCATTCCGCGCGGCCGTGCGCTGGGTATGGTGATGCGCTTGCCCGAACGGGATAGCTATTCCTACCACCGCGACAAGATGCACGCGAACCTTGCGGTAAGCATGGGTGGCCGCGTGGCGGAAGAAATCATCTTCGGCCATGACAAAGTGTCCTCCGGCGCATCGGGCGATATTCAATATGCCACCGACCTTGCGCGCAATATGGTCACCAAATGGGGCATGTCGGATAAGCTTGGGCCGCTGCAATATGAACAGAGCCAGGAAGGCTATCTGGGCATGGGCGGCACGCAGCGTCTGATGATGTCGGGCGAAACCAGCAAGCTGATCGACAGCGAAATCCGCAATCTGGTGGATACGGCTTATGATCGCGCCAAGCAGGTGCTGAAGGATCAGGAAACGCAATTGGAGCTTCTGGCGCAGGCCTTGCTGGAATATGAAACGCTGACCGGGGATGAAATTGCTGAACTCATCAAGAGCGGCAAGATTGATCGCCCGAATGAACCGAGTGGGCCTGCCATCACCCGGCCAACGCAAGGCTCCTCCATCCCCAAAGCCGGAAGGCGCTTCGGCGGGCAGGGCGGTGTTGCACCACAAGGTGCCTGAACGCTCAACCTGTGAACAGTGAAAGAAGCCGCCCCGCTACAATGGTTGGGGCGGCTTTTTATTGAGGCCGACGCGTTTCATCGGCGCTCGGACAATTTGCGTTCAATCGCGCTCCATATCCGGGCGAAACTTCGCGCTGCCGGAGAGCTTGGGGCAAATACGCCCACCGGCTGACGGCGCACGGCGCATTGTTCCACTGCGCTTGCCTGCGGAACCACCGGCCAGTCTGGATGGGCGTCCAGCGCTTCACGATGCAGTGTGCGGCGCAGATCAAGCATGGACAGCACCGGAAGCATGGGAGGGTGAAACTTTGTGTGGAGCTTGATCTCCTTGGCCACCAATTCGAAGGCGCGGGAAGACAATGGCGATGGCGGCATGGGTACGATCACCAGATCGGCGGCCCGCATCACTTGCGCGCTGATTTCATTGAGTACCGGCGGGCAATCAAGCACGATCCGCTCGTAAGTTCTGGACAGATCCTGCGCCAATTTGGCCAAGCGTTTACGCTTGCCGATCCGGGCAAGCTGGCTGTCCAGCGCGCGCAGGCTTTCATCAGCGGGGAGAATATCCAGCCGGTCATAAGGGGTCGGGCGGATGAGCTTTGCAGGGGGGCGCTCTCGCGAAAAGATCGATTGGGCGGCTGGCTTTTCCGGGGCATCAACGCCCAGCAAATAGGCTGCACCCCCTGCCGCATCGAGATCCCAGAGCAGTGTTTTGCGGCAGGAAATGGCGGCAGAACACCATGCCAGATTGCTCGAAATGGTGGTTTTACCCACCCCGCCTTTGACGCTGTAAACGGCAATAACCGCCATGGCTGCTCCTTTTGCTGCTGCCCCTGCGTTGCCTGTTGCAAGGCGGGGGCAGTTTGCAAATGAAGTGCGCCAAAGTCACGGCTTTGTCATGCACAGTCAGCTGGTGGTGAGCGTTCCGCGTCGTTCCGCCCGGTCTTTCCACAAGCGGCGGGCATAGGCCTGAAGATCGGGAATTGTGTCCACTTCATCGAGGATTTCGATACCAAAGATGGTTTCCACAATGTCCTCCAGCGTCACCAGCCCGGAAATGGTGCCATATTCATCCACCACCAGCATGATTTGATGGCGTTCTTCAATAAAACGCTGGAAAATCCGGTCTACCGAGAGCGAATCGGGCACGCTCAGCATGGGCCGCGCCACATCGGCGAGGGTTTCCTGCGTATCGAGACCACTCTCGACCAATCGTGCCAGAACCTCGCTCTTGATGACGAAGCCGGAGATTTTGTCGGGATTATCCCGATGGATCGGGATGCGGGTATAGGGTTTGCCTTCCACCGCGCTCAGGAATTCCTGCAAGGGCATGGCACCGGGCAGGCTGAACATCACCGTGCGCGGGGTCATCACATCCTGTGTGCGCACTTCATTGAGACCGAGCAGGTTGTGCAGCACAGTGGTTTCACGCGCGTCGATCTGTCCTGCTTCCTCTCCCAATCGCGCCACGGCGAGCAGTTCGTCGCGATGCTGTGTGGCGTCCGCTGCCTTGCCAAAAGTAATGATCTTGGTGAGCTGCTGCGAAAACCACACCAGGGGGGCGAGCAGCCAGATCATCACCGGCAGAATGCGGGCAAGGAACGGGGCCAGCGCCAGCGCATAGCGCGCGCCGATGGTCTTGGGGATGATCTCTGTCAGCACCAGCACGGCCACGGTCAGCCCGGCGGCGAAGATCGCCTGTGTGGTGCTGCCGAACAGGCGGGCATATTCCGCGCCCGCGCCTGCTGCACCCATGGTGTGCGCCACAGTGTTGAGGGTGAGGATCGCTGCCAGGGGCCGGTCCACATCCTGTTTCAGCATATTCACCTTGTCTGCCCAGCGCGCACCCGCCGTCTTGCCGGTTTGAATGGCAGTGGGGGTCAGCGTGAGAAGCGAGGCTTCCAACAGCGAACACAAAAAGGAAATGCCAAGGGCAATGCCGACGTAGAAAAACAGCAATGTCATCGTTGGGGCAAAAATGTCCTGATCGAAAAAGGCATGAACCCGTAGGCATAGAGAGTGCAGCGGGATGGCACAATGCGGCTCTTTTCCCAATCGCGCTTAGGCGTGGGCCCTATCTGTCAGAAGGTGGGGTCGCCAGAGCGTGGCGCTGAGCAATCGCCAAAGAAAAAGGCCGCTACCCCCGAAAAGGGCGCGGCCTTATTCGCATCATGATGGTGGCAATTAGCCGTCGTAATCGGACCCGACAGAGGTCGAACGGGCTGGTGCCGAAGCGGTCACGCGCATGGCTTCAGCCGACTGGCTGAGTGAACCGATGGCATCTGCTTCATCTTCATCATCAGGCAGTACGCGCTGCATAGACTGCGTGAGGCTTTCCTGAAGATGCTTGGGCTTGATGGTTGTTTCAGCGATTTCACGCAGGGCAACAACAGGATTCTTATCCCGGTCACGATCAACGGTGAGTTCTGCGCCACCGGCAATCTCGCGGGCACGCTGAGCGGCCAGCAGGACGAGATCGAAACGGTTGGGGACCTTGTCGACGCAATCTTCGACGGTAACGCGCGCCATAGGGGCACTCCGATTAAATGAACGGGTCTGTCTTGAAAGCGCAGTCTCTAGGGGGGAAGCGTTGCAAAGTCAAGGTTTTCCAACCTGCCCGGAGTGCTAAGGGGATATATGCTCAGCTCTTCCTTGACCGAATCGCAATCTGATCCCGAAGCCGTCGCCCAATACCGCGACCCGGAGAGCTTCTCCCTTCAGGCGCAGGGGCTGGATCTGACCTTTCACCCGCAAGGCAGCGCCCGGCTTGAGGCTTTGATGGAGTTGATTGACGGCGCACAGGAAAGCCTGCGCCTGTGCTTTTATATCTATGCGCCTGATGAGGTGGGCATTCGCGTGCGCAGCGCTTTGGAAGCTGCCGTGCGCAGGGGCGTGCATGTGGTGCTGATTCTGGATAATTTCGGCGCGGGGGTAAATGCTGATTTCTTTGCGGACTTCTCAGCAGCCGGGGGAAATTTCCGCGAATTCAGCTCACACTGGGGGCGACGCTATCTGATTCGCAACCATCAGAAGATTGTGATTGCCGATGAAAAGCGCGCGATGCTGGGCGGCTTCAATATTGAAAACAGCTACTTCGCCCCGCCGCAGGACAATGGCTGGAACGATCTGGGGGTGATGATTAAAGGGCCGGTGGTGGATGATCTGGGCCGCTGGTTCAACCGACTGGAAGAATGGACCGGCAACCCGGATGCCCAATGGCGCGCGATCAGCCGGATCGTTCGGCATTGGGAAGGCGGTTCGGGTCCGGTGCGTTTGCTGGTGGGAGGGCCGACGCGCGGCCTTTCCAGTTGGGCGCGGGCGGTGGGGCATGATCTGCTGTTTGCCAGGCGGCTCGATATGCTCATGGCCTATTTCTCCCCGTCACCGCGCTTGCGCAAGCGGATCAGGCGAATCGCCAGGCGCGGCACGGCGCGGCTGGTTCTGGCGGGCAAGTCTGACAACAGTGCCACCATCGCTGCATCACGGGCGCTCTATGGGCGGTTGCTGAAAGCGGGCGCCAAATTGTTCGAATTTCAGCCTTGCAAGCTCCACACCAAGCTGATTGTGCTCGATGATGTTGTCTATTTCGGCAGCGCCAATTTTGACATGCGCAGCCTCTATATCAATCTGGAAATCGTGCTCCGGATCGAAGATGCGGCATTGGCCGAACGGATGCGGGAATTTATCGGCCAGCACACCAAGGCGTCGCGGGAAGTGACGCCGGCGCTCTATCGCCAGCATGCAGGCTGGTTCAACCGCGCCCGCTGGTGGGCAAGCTGGTTTCTGGTGTCGGTGGTGGATTACACCGTCAGCCGGAGGCTCAATCTGGGCATTTGAGCCGGGTATCGGGAAAGGCCAGTTTCTAGGATAAGGATAGCCGGTGGCGCGTTACCTCTCTACCACTGCTGAGAAATTGGGAGATTGCTGATGTTCTGGCCGCGTTTGACCGTTGTTTTTGCCGCTGCCTGCGGCCTTGCCGCCTGTTCGCAACCCCAAAATGCAGAGGAGCCAACCGCTCCCAAGCCTGCTGAAACCGCTGGCGGTGCAGATATGGCGTTCAGCCCTGAAGCCTTAAGCGCGGATGATATGAAACAGGTTTCCGTTAATGGAGAGCTGGGCTGTGCCTTTGCACTGGAGAAGCAATCGCCCGCCCTGCTGATCGCGCGCGGCAATGTCGGCAGCACCACCCCGGCCAGCGGCATCATCAAAATCGCCGGGCGGACTATTCCGCTCAAATCACGCGAGCCATCGGGTTTTGATGGGCTGGCAGATGGCGCCACTTTTGAAGGCCCTGCCGTAACAGTCGCAATTGAGCGGCTGAGCAAGGATTCCCCGGCCAATACAACAAATGGCAGCGCAGAATCGCCGCCCTACCCTGCGAAGATGATTCTTTCCGGCGAAAGTGGCGCAGAAAATGCCATGAACGGCCTATGGACCTGCGGCCCTTAAGTCGGTTGTATCTGAACGGATGAATGGAGTTGCCCCGCCGGGCCTGACATCTCGCCGTAGCCCGAATGATGCACCGGACGGCGGCTCTACCAGCACCGAGGCATGTGCCAGTATAAGCTACCTGTCGATTTACACAACCAGCCCGCGAGACTTAAACCCCACCCAATCAATCGTCATCATATCCGCTGGCCATATCGCCTTCTGCCAGATCGGAGAAGCGGGTGATCTTGGATTCGAATTTCATGCGGACTTTGCCGGTGGAGCCGTGGCGCTGCTTGGCTACGATCAGTTCAGCCAGGCCATAGACTCGTTCCATATCGGCCTGCCAGGCGGCATGGGCTTCATGGGCTTTCACATCCGCATCGCCTTGCGGCAGCTTGGGTTCACGCGAGGCGATGTAATAATCTTCACGGTACACGAACCACACCATATCGGCATCCTGCTCGATCGAGCCGGATTCACGCAGGTCAGAGAGCATCGGGCGCTTGTCTTCGCGCTGTTCCACCGCACGCGACAGCTGCGAGAGGGCGATCACCGGAAGCTCCAGTTCCTTGGCGAGCGTTTTCAGGCCACGGCTAATTTCGGAAATTTCGTTCACGCGGTTATCCTGCGCGCGGCCGGAACCTTGCAGCAATTGCAGGTAATCGACCACGATCAGGCCGATATCATGCCGCCGCTTCAACCGCCTTGCGCGGGTGCGCAGCGCGCCGATGGTGAGGGCGGGCGTATCATCAATATAGAGCGGCAAATCGGCCAGACGCTGGCTGGCATAGGAAAGCTGCTGGAAATCATCCTTGGAAATCTTCCCCATGCGCAAGGCTTCGGAAGAAATTCCCGCCTGTTCTGCCAGAATACGGGTGGCGAGCTGATCGCTCGACATTTCGAGGCTGAAAAAGGCTACGCCAGCACCCACGGATTTCTCAATCCCGTCACGTTGATCGCGGAGCAGCCGGTCGGCGCAATTAAAGGCGATATTGGTGGCGAGCGAGGTTTTGCCCATACCCGGACGCCCGGCAAGGATGATCAGATCGGAATCATGGAGGCCACCGATTTTCTCATTCACCGATGTTAGACCAGTGGTCTTGCCCGAAACATGGCCGCCTGAATTGAGCGCGGTTTCGATCATTTCGAGCGCTTTATTGGTCGCGCCCCGGAAGCTTTCGGCGTCCTTGGTACCGGCGGCTCCTTCAGCTACGCGGTAAAGCGCGGCTTCGGCATGTTCAATCTGGCGCATCGGTTCGACTTCATCTGACGTGTCGAGCGCGCCTTCCACCAATTCGCGGCCCACGGTGACAAGTTCACGCAAGAGTGCCAGATCATAGATCTGCTGCGCCAGTTCGCGTGGGGCGAGTAGGCCCTGACCATCCGCGGTCAGCTTGGCGAGATAGCCGGTGCCGCCCAGTTCCTTCAGCGCTTCATCGGCATCGAAATAGGGTTTGAGCGTCACCGGCGTGACGACCATCTGCCGGTCAATCAGGGTCAGAACGCGTTCAAAAATCCGGCCATGCAGCGGCTCGAAAAAATGCTCCGGCCGCACGGTGACGGGCAATTCTTCCAGCACCCGGTTGTCGATCAGCACAGCACCCAGAAAAGCTGCTTCTGCTTCCAGATTGGCAGGCAACGCACGGCCTGCGGGCGTAACCGCCTGATTCGCGGGCGAATCACCCTCTTGCGCAGAAAGGGCGTGAGGGAGGGCGGAAGTGCGAGTCATAAGGGTTTGATCGGCCATGTGCGCGTGATGCGCCCAGAGCGCCTTTGCCGCAAGATCGTAAGAGTTCATGCCCCCTGTGGAAAAGCTAGCAAGTTTTCCTGTTTGCTCAA
Source organism: Altericroceibacterium indicum (assembly GCF_009828105.1). GTDB lineage: Bacteria > Pseudomonadota > Alphaproteobacteria > Sphingomonadales > Sphingomonadaceae > Altericroceibacterium > Altericroceibacterium indicum. Next base: position 61,313 of record NZ_WTYQ01000003.1, on the reverse strand, counting down.
ACGGCCATGCTCTGCGAAAGCCGTAAGGCGAATATGGAAACGCAGTGCATCTCTCACGTCGAACTGGACGAAACCACGATCCTGTGGCGCAATGCCGATGTCGAGCAGGAGCGCAACATTGCGCTTGCCGATCTGATCGAGGAAAACAGTTTCACGCCTTTGCGGGCTGTGGAAAACGGGGCGCAGGGGCCGTGGCGTTTGCGCCTTTCGATTCAGGATGGGCGCTTGTCCATGGTGATCAGCGATTCGCAAGGCGAAGCGGTCGATACGATCACGCTGGGGCTGGCTCGTCTGCGCCGCCCGGTGCGGGAATATTTCGCCATTTGCGATTCCTATTTCAAAGCCGTTCGCCGCGCTTCCGCACAGGAAATCGAGACCGTCGACATGGCGCGCCGGGCGACTCACGATCAGGCGACCCGGCTTTTGCTGGAAGCGATGGAGGACAAGATCGAGACGGATTTTGCCACCGCGCGGCGGCTGTTTACGTTGATTTGCGTGCTTCACATCAAGGCCTAAGGGGCGTTACAAATCCACTATGGGTAAGAAAAGGGCATTTCCCTGGCATCGCCGTCTGGCTGCTGCCATATTGCTATTGGTCATAGCAGGCACTGCTTTTGCATGGTGGAAATGGGAACATTGGACACCGGATCGTGACGCTTATCCTGTGCAGGGTGTTTTGATCGGTGCTCGTGATGAAACACCCAATTTCAAAGCTTTGGCGGCGATTGGGGCTGATTTCGTTTATCTGGAGGCCAGCAAGGGAGAGAGGGGGCGTGATCCGTCCTTTGCCCGCAATCTGGAGGCTGTCCGCCAGTCCAGCCTGCCCTTCGGCGCCGTTCACGCTTATGATCCGTGCATTCCGGCCGAAAAGCAGGCGGCCAATTTCGTCACCATCGTGCCGCGCGATCCTGACCTTTTGCCGCCGGTGATATCGCTCGACAAATTGGCGGAGAATTGCCCCACCCAGGTGAGCGATCCGGCAGTGGAAAGTGAATTGACCACCTTCCTCAACCAGATTGAAGGCCATGTGGGCAAGCCGGCCTTGCTGATGATTTCGCCCCGGTTTGAAGAACGCTATCACATCGCGTCCCGGATTGATCGGAACCTGTGGCTGGAACGCAATTTCTTTGAACCCGAATATGGCGGCAGGCCATGGGCGCTGTGGACCGCAAATGATGAATTGCGGAACGCGGCTAGCGCGATGCCTCTGCGCTGGGTAGTGGCCATGCCATGACATTATCTCTCGAAAACAAGCGGGACGCTTTGGTTGCTGCTGCGCGCAAAGCGGGTGAGCAATCCTATGCACCTTATTCGAACTACCGCGTCGGTTCGGCTTTATTGTTCGACGATGGCACCATTGTCACCGGCACGAATGTTGAAAATGCGAGCTATGGTCTGACGCTGTGTGCCGAAACCTCGGCTGTGGCCAAAGCGATGGGCGATGGTCGCCGTGGCGGTCTGGTTGCGGTGGCCGTGACGGGCAGCGGGGATGATCTGGTGACGCCATGCGGCCGCTGCCGCCAGGTGTTGCATGAATTGGCTGATCTGGGCGGAACCGACCCGGTAGTCTGGTGCTGCGCGCCTGATAAAGTACTGGAAGTGAAGCTCTCTGAGCTACTGCCCCATGCGTTTGGGCCGAGTAATCTCTAAGCCATTATAAGGATGGCGAAACTTGCGGGCCTCGCCATCCAATCAGAGCTTATCGTTCAAGCCATTCCACCAGCGATGCGAGGCAATCGCGGGCAAGCAGTTTGGAGCGTTCCGGGCTCCAGCCCTGCGCCGTGTCGGGCAGGTCGTCATTATCCTTGAACGGCATTTCCAGCGTCATGGAGCAAGCGCCAAAGCGTTCCGCCAACTGGTTGGTGCTCATCGAGAGATTGGCTGTTCCCTTGGCGGCGATGCTATAACCCTTGGCGGTCTGGAAATCGGGTGTGCGGCGTTCAAGAATGCTGCGATAGGCTGCATAGGCGTCGCCCTGTTCTTCGCTCCAGCTTGGGATGCCTTCAAAACCGGCGAGGAAAACGGCAGCAATCGCTTCATCGCCATGAACATCCATGGCGAAATCGACGCCAGTTTTGTCCATCGCATTGCGAATGGCGAGCACTTCGGGGGATTTCTCAGCCGTGGGATTGTCCCATTCGCGATTGAGATTGACCCCCTTGGCATTGGTGCGAAGATGGCCACGGCATGAGCCGTCCGGGTTGCAATTGGGCACGATGTGGAGCTGGCATTTCTGGCGCAGAGTGCGGCCCACCGGGTCGGCCGGATCACACAGCACTTCCAGCGCGCCTTCCATCCACCATTCGGCCATACTTTCACCCGGATGCTGCCGGGCATAGAGCCACACTTTGGTGTCGCCTTCACCCATGGTGAGGCAATCAATCGGCTGGCCTTCAAAGGTGGTGCCAAGCTGGCTGTAGGACACGCCTTCGGTGGCGGCGACTTCGGCCACCAGATCGTGATGGCGTTCCATCGAATAGGGCGCGAAATAGGCAAACCACGCGATGTCACTTGCAGGCGCATAGCGGATGGTGAGCGTACCGCCGTTTTCATTGGCATCGTAAGAACTGGAAGCGCGGCCCCAATAATCGCGGTCTTCCGAAACGCAGGCCTGGTAATCGGGCCAGCCTTGGGGATAGGCTGATTCTTCGAGATTGACGATCTTCAGCACCAGTTCGCGGCCTTCAGCGCCAGTGACACGGAAATGGAACCACTGGTTGAAATCGCTATCCTTATCCTTGCGGATTTTCAGCGTGGCTTCAGCGCCATTGATGGAAACAACGTCGATATTGCCGCTGTCAAAAGCGGCATTGATGGAAATATTGGTCATTTTACCTCGATAGTTTCACCGGACACGCCGGGGAAGTCCTTGAAGATGGCTTGCGCCAGTTTTGTGGCTGCTGGTCCCGCATTGGCAAATTCGCTCTTTTCTTCGGCGACAAAATCCGCCCGGCCTTCCCACAAGGGCTCACCGTTGCGTTTGTCCTTGATGGTAATGCCAAGCTTTGTGCTAATGCGCGCCTGCGGCTTGCCGGAGAGATCCAGCCCGATGCCAAGGCCAAGCCCTGAGCCATAAGAACCGGTCGATCCGCCCACGCCCACATTGACGGGGGAGCCATTTTTCTGCGGCTGGTCCACAAACCGCTCAATCCGCACCTGCGCGATCTGCAAGGCAGCACCTTCATCGACAATGCGATAGCCAAGCGCTGCCAGCTCCTGTTCAATCGGCGCGACATAGTTGCGGAAGGCAAGCTGGTCCATGGTGCGGCCTGGAGCCGGCACCACAGCAATAGTGCCTTGTCCCAATTGCGCTTCATTTTTCCCCACGAATCGCGTCACCTCAACAGGCGAAACATAGGTGGTGGAGCAGCCTGCCAGCAGCAAAGCTGGCGCGAACAGGGCGAGAGAGCGAAAAGTGTTCATGGGCTTGCAACGCATGGGCACTATTCGGGTTGCATCAAGGAAGTGAATACGACAGCTATTGTTCACGCGCTGCGTTCCTTATTCTATCTTCATTGTCCGGATTATTCTCACATGACTGTCATGGATGCGACCCGTAAATGCCCCGTGCTTGTTACTGGCGGTGCAGGTTATATTGGCAGTCATGCCGTGCTGGCGCTGAAAGATGCGGGCTGGCCGGTGGCGGTGATCGATAATCTGACCACTGGTTTTCGCTTTGCCATCCCGGATGGGGTGCCGCTTTATGAAGGCGATATTGAAGATAGTGCGCTGCTGGCACGGATTTTTGCCGAACAGGGCACGCAGGCGATCATGCATTTTGCAGGGTCCATCGTGGTGCCGGAATCGGTGGAAGACCCGCTCAAATATTATCACAACAATACGGTGAAGAGCCGGGCATTGATTGAAGCGGCAGTGAAGGGCGGCCTCAAACACTTTATCTTCAGTTCAACAGCGGCGACGTATGGCATTCCAGAAGAATCGCCGGTCACGGAAGACACGCCCAAGCAGCCGATCAACCCTTACGGCTGGTCAAAGTTGATGACCGAACAGATGCTGGCGGACACGGCAGCGGCCCATCCGATCAATTATTGCGCCTTGCGTTATTTCAATGTCGCAGGCGCTGATCCTGAAGCGCGCAGTGGGCAATCGACGGCTGGCGCGACGCATCTTATCAAGGTGGCGGTGGAAGCTGCGCTGGGTAAGCGCGAAAGCGTTGGCGTGTTTGGCACGGATTACGACACGCCCGATGGCACCGGCGTGCGCGATTATATACATGTGAGCGATCTTGCTGCCGCTCACGTGCTGGCGCTGGAGAAGCTGATCGCTGATTCCACCGAATCCATGACGATGAATTGCGGCTATGGCCGGGGCTTCTCTGTGCTCGAAGTGCTGGATGCGGTGGACCGGACGACCAACCGCACGATTACGCGTGTGATGGCTCCGCGCCGGGCAGGCGACCCTGATTCGCTTATTTCTGACAATCGGCGTATCAAGCAGGTGCTTCCATGGCAGCCACAGCATGCTGATCTGGACGAAATTATTACCCATGCGCTGGCGTGGGAACGGAAACTGACCGAAATTCGTAACGAAACTTGACTCGCAGATGCGCTCGGCTTAACGAGCGCGCCTGAATTGATGGCATCGGGGCTATCCCCGGTGCCCAAATTTTATTGGAAAGCCGCCAAGATGAAGATTCGTAACAGCCTCAAGTCGCTGAAGAACCGCCACCGCGATTGCCGCGTCATCCGTCGTCGCGGCCGGACCTATGTGATCAACAAGACAAACCGTCGCTTCAAAGCGCGTCAGGGCTAATCATTCCCTGACCATGCAGCAGGGCCACAAGCTCTGCATGCAATGGTGTTTGCGAATGGCCTGTTCATCCATCTGCCCCGCAGCGTATCATGCGTTAAGGGCAGATGGGTGAACGGGCTTTTTGCATGGGTTTTTGAAAAGCAAGAGAGAAGGCGCTGCCATGGATAATGCGGATCGAACGATCAAAGCCCCGATCAAAGCTGTGGTGTTTGATGTGGGCAAGGTCCTGATCCGTTGGGACATGCGCCTGCTGTTTGCCAAATTGATTCGTGATCCGGCAGAGCTGGACTGGTTTCTGGCCAATGTCGTGACTGAAGAATGGCATTTTGAACATGATGCCGGGCGTGAACTGGCGGAGATGGTAGCGGAAAAGAAGCTCCAGTTCCCTGATCATGCCCATATTATCGAAGCCTATGCCACGCGCTTTCTCGAAACCATTCCCGGCCACATCCCCGGCACGCATGAATTGGTGGAGCGATTGGCCGCGCGGGATGTGCCGCTTTACGCGCTGACCAATTTTGCCGTGCCTTTCTGGGCGGAATTTCGCCCCACAGAACCAATCTTCGATCATTTCCGCGACATTGTGGTGTCGGGGCAAGAGAAGATGGCCAAGCCCGATCCGGCGATTTACGCACTGTCAGAAGAGCGTTTTGGCTATCCGGGGCATGAATTGCTCTTCATTGATGACAATCCGGCCAATATTAAAGCGGCGCGCGAATGTGGCTGGAATGCCCATCATTTCCATGACGCCAAAAGCCTTGAAGCGGATTTGAAAGCTTACGGCCTGCTCGATTGATCGTGCTTCAGGCGCGGGGCGGTTGGCGGCGATAGCTCAGCGCTTCGGCAATATGCACCCGCGCTATCTGCTCGGCCCCTGCCAGATCGGCAATGGTGCGGGCGACGCGCAACATGCGGGTGTAGCCCCGCGCGGATAGTTTCATCGCTTCGGCAGCTTGCAGCAAAAGCTGGCGGCCCGCGTCGTCCGGCGTGGCGAAACGCTCCAGATAATCGCCCTCCAGCTCGGCATTGCTGCGCATGGTGGTGCCGTGGAGCCGCTCGGTCTGAATGGAACGTGCAGCGCAGACCCGGCGCTTCACTTGCGCGGAGCCTTCCTTGGGTGGCGGCAAGGCCAGATCCACTGCCCGCACCGGATCAACATCAACATGCAGGTCGATTCGGTCGAGCAGTGGGCCGGAAACCTTGCTTTGATAATCGGCGGCACAGCGCGGGGCGCGGGAACAGGCGAGCGCCGCATCGCCTAAATGGCCGCAACGGCATGGGTTCATGGCTGCAATCAACTGTACGCGGGCGGGGTAAGTGACATGGGCATTGGCGCGCGCCACGCTGACTTCCCCTGTTTCCAGCGGCTGGCGCAGTGAATCGAGCGCGGCACGCTGAAATTCGGGCAATTCGTCGAGAAACAGCACACCCAGATGCGCCATGCTGACTTCACCGGGGCGCACTTTCAAACCTCCGCCCGTCAGTGCGGCGATGGAAGCGGAATGATGCGGTGCGCGGAATGGGCGCGTGCGGCTGATACGGCCATTTTCCAACAAGCCGGCGACAGATGCCACCATGGAACTTTCCAGCGCTTCGACGGGGGTGAGTTCGGGCAAAATTCCGGGGAGGCAGGCCGCCAGCAGGCTTTTGCCAGCACCGGGTGGGCCGGACATCAGCAGATTATGCGAACCTGCGGCGGCAATCTCCAGCGCACGGCGGGCGGTTTCCTGACCTTTCACCTGCTTGAGGTCTGGCCCCTTATATTCTGTGATCGCTTCCCCGGGTTGCGGGTCGGGCAGACGCTGCGTGCCTTTCAAATGATTGAGCAGGCTCACCAGATCAGGCGCGGCGAGGATGGGGACACCGCTCGCCCAGCGTGCCTCGGAGCCTTGGGAGGCGGGGCAGATCAGGCCCTTTTCCATTTCGCTGGCATGAAGCGCGGCGAGCAGGACACCGGGGGAAGGGGCGATCCGTCCGTCGAGCGATAATTCACCCACTACCACCCAATCGGCCAATTGCTCAGCATCGGTCACGCCCATCGCGGCCAGCAATGCCAGTGCCACGGCCAGATCATAATGCGAGCCTTCCTTGGGCAGATCAGCCGGAGAAAGGTTAATGACGATTCGCTTAGGGGGCAGGGCCAGCCCCATGGAGGCAAGGGCGGATTGTACCCGCTCGCGGCTTTCGCCCACGGCTTTATCCGGCAGGCCAACAATGGCGAATCGCGGCAGTCCGGGGGCGATCTGGCACTGAACCTCCACCCGGCGCGCTTCGAGCCCGAGATAAGCGACCGTGCTGACCAAAGCTACCACACTACCCCCTCGCTCCATTCCGCCATATCGCAGCATTTCTGCGCCTCACGATGGCAAATGGTTAAGATTGGGTAACCCTATTCCTTGTGAAAGGGGCAGGTCTATTCCTGTAAATGTCCCATTATGGTTCGATTTACTGCTCTTCTTGCTTGTTTCGCGGCTTTGGTGGCTACGCCCGCCTATGCTGAAACGGCGTATGAAGCGGCTGCTTACAACCAGACCACCATCACCGGCAGTGCCTATCGCTATAATGGCCCCTCGGTTCAAAGGATCGAGCATGAAGCGATTGCCCGGTTTGGCCCGTTCCGGGTGCTGGACGAACATCGCGTGGCTCTGCTCGACATTACGGACGAGCGCACACCGGGCCAATTCGCCGCAATGATGCAGGCTTTCCCTGAACTGGAGGTGCTGGAAATGGTCGAGTGCCCCGGCACGTTCGACGATCATGCCAATCTGCGTCTGGGCCGCCTGATTCGCGCGGCTGGCCTTGCAACACATGTTCCTGCTGATGGCTCAGTTCGTTCGGGCGCTGTGGAATTGTTTTTCTCAGGCGTTACCCGTCGAATCGATAATGGCGCAGAATTTGCGGTTCACGCATGGCTCGATGATTCTGGCCGTGAAGCTACCTCTTACGCAGCCACATCGCCTGAAAACCTCAAATATCTTGCCTATTATAAGGAAATGGGTTTTGACGCTGAACAGGCCAAAGCATTCTATGCGATGACCAATTCGGTTGCCCATGAAGATGCCCTGTGGCTGGATGCGCAGGATATGCGCCGCTGGACACAGGCTGCAAATTCGGCACCACGGCTTGCATATCTTGACTTGAGCGCGCTGCTTCAGTAAGCGCGCGTTTCTATTCGAAGGCCGTCTTTACGGGCGGCCCTTTTCTTTTGTGTTTCGCATCGGGCGGAACACTCTGACAGAATTTTTGAGGATTGAGACGATGAAGCGCACTTTTCAGCCGAGTAACCTCGTGCGCAAGCGCCGCCACGGTTTCCGCGCCCGTAAAGCCACTGTTGGTGGCCGCAAGGTTCTGCGTGCCCGTCGCGCTCGTGGCCGCAAGAAACTCTCTGCCTGAGGGCGAACAGCCCTCCCGGAAAATCGCGGTGCTCACGCGCCGCGCCGATTTTCTTGCTGCTAACCGGGGCTTGCGAGTCGCACGTCCCGGTTTTGTGTTGCTTGCTTTCCCCAACAATGGGCAGGGCAAGCGCTATGGCATTACTGTCACCAAGAAGATCGGCAATGCCGTTGTCCGCAATCGGATGAAACGGCGGTTTCGTGAATTGCTGCGTGATTCGCTGGCTACAGAAGGGCTTGAGAATCACGATCATGTGATGATCGGCCGGGCGGGCGGTGTCGAACGTGACTTTGCCAAAATGCGTGATGAATTGAGCGTAGCGCTTGATCGGGCACGTAAAGGTAAAGGCGATCCGCCATCGCGTGGCGGCGGCAGGCGTAGCAAAGGCGGCGGCCGGGGCCGTGGTTCAGACAACCGGAAAGTGCCATGATCGGGCGGATATTGATCCTTATTGCCCGGATTTGGCAGCTCGGCCCGTCGCGCATTTTGCCGCCCACATGCCGCTATGCACCCTCCTGTAGTGAGTATGCCATTCAGGCAATCGCAAAATATGGGGCAATCAAGGGTGGATGGTTGGCCCTTAAGCGGTTATTGCGCTGCCACCCCTGGGGGGGACATGGCTATGATCCGGTGCCGTGATAACCGGCGTGGCCTTATGTTGACCAAGTCTTTTAAGGCCAGAATCTAGGGATTATCCGTGGACAATCAGCGTAATCTTATCCTTGCAGTCGTGCTGAGCGCTGTGGTGCTGTTCGGTTGGGACTTTGCCGTCGGCAAGCTCTACCCAGAACCCGCGCAAGTATCGCAGAGCGATGCTTTAGCGAGCGCACCCGTCAGCAATGTCGCGTCAGACGAAAAAGACAAATCTGTTCGCCATACGCGTGAAGGCGGCCTGACAGACCCAACCGAAATTGCTGAAGAGGCAAAGGATCTCAAGACCGTTCTGGCTTCAAAGGACCGGATCAAGATTGATGCGCCTGAAGTGGCCGGTTCGATCAATCCCGTTGGCGCGCGCCTTGATGATGTGTTGCTGAAAACGCATCGCCAGACGGTTGCCAAGGACAGCGGCCCGGTTCGCCTCTTTTCCCCCGCCGGAACGCCCGCGCAGCAATTTGCGCAGTTCGGCTGGATCGGTGACGGCGTGAAGCTGCCCAATGCACAAACGGTCTGGACGGCTGACAGCAAAGTACTGACCCACGAAAAGCCTGTGACGCTGAGCTGGGACAATGGTGAAGGCCAGACTTTCCGCGTGCGTTTCTCGATTGATGACCATTACATGCTCGATGTGAAGCAGATGGTGGTCAACCGTGGCACGGGGGCGATTGTTGTTCAGCCTTACAGCTTCATCAACCGCACCAGCCGCACGGCGAGCCAGGACACGTGGAACGTGCATTCCGGCCCGATCGGCGCGTTTGATGACGCGGTGAACTTCAGCAATAATTACAGCGATGTTGCCGAGAGCGGCACAATATCTGTTCCGGGTGAAACCGAATGGATCGGCTTCACCGATATTTACTGGCTTTCCGCCCTTATCCCGCAGGAAGGTGCCTCCACGCGATCTGACTTCCGTTCGCTCGGCAATGATAAATTCCGCGCTGACGTGATCTACGATCCGGTGACGGTGAACCCCGGCAAGCAGTTCACACGCGATACGCAGCTTTTCGTGGGCGCGAAGGAAAGCGATGTTCTGGATGCCTATCAGGATCAGGGCATTTCGAATTTTGGTCTGGCGATTGACTGGGGCTGGTTCCGCTGGTTCGAACGCCCGATCTTCCTCCTGCTAAAGAAGATTTACGGTCTGGTCGGCAATTTCGGCGTGGCCATCATTCTGCTGACCGTGATCATTCGCGGTCTGATGTTCCCGGTTGCCCAGCGCCAGTTCAAGTCCATGGCGTCGATGCGGGCCGTCCAGCCGAAGATGAAAGTCATCCAGGAACGCTATAAGGACGATAAGCAGAAGCAGCAGCAGGAGATCATGAAGCTCTATAAGGAAGAGGGCGTCAATCCGCTGGCGGGCTGTTTGCCGCTGGTGTTGCAGATCCCGATCTTCTTTGCGCTTTACAAGACTCTGCTGCTGGCGATCGAAATGCGCCACAAGCCCTTTATCTTGTGGATTCACGATCTTTCCGCACCTGATCCGGCAACCATTCTCAACCTGTTCGGCCTGTTGCCCTTCACGCCGCCAAGCTTCCTGGCGATTGGTGTGCTGGCGTTGCTGCTGGGCATCACCATGTTCCTGCAATTCAAGCTCAATCCGAGCGCGCAGGACCCTGTGCAACAGCAGATGTTCATGATTATGCCATGGGTGCTGATGTTTGTGATGGCGCCATTTGCGGCAGGTCTGCTGCTGTACTGGATTACCTCCAACTGCCTGACACTGGCGCAGCAGCGTTACCTTTATTCCAAGCATCCGCAGCTCAAGGCTCAGGCCGAGGCTGCCAAGAGCAAGTCCAAGGACTGACCATCACGTGAGCGAGCAAGATCAGGATCTGATTGAAGAAGCGCGCAAGCTGTTTTCCGGGCGGGTAGATTTTCTTCTATCCGCCCCGCAGCTGCAATTTCTTCCTGAGCCGGAATATCCCGAAGTGGCCTTTGCAGGCCGCTCCAATGTCGGGAAAAGTTCGCTCATCAATGCGCTGACCGGGCGCAAATCCATCGCGCGCGCTTCGGTGACACCGGGGCGGACGCAGGAATTGAACTTCTTCGAAATCGGCACACCGACCCAGTTCCGCTTTATCGATATGCCGGGCTATGGCTTTGCCAAGGCTCCGGTGAAGGTCGTCGAAAAGTGGAAGAAGCTGGTGCGCGATTATCTGCGCGGCCGGGTGGTGCTCAAGCGGACCCTCGTGCTCATCGATTCCCGCCATGGGCTGAAGCCGGTGGATTTAGAAATGATGGAGATGCTCGATCAGGCGGCGGTTGGCTATCGTCTGGTGCTGACCAAGGCTGACAAGATCAAGGCAGAAGAACTGGAAGCAACCCGCGCTGCGGTGGAAGCCGCTTCGCGTAAGCATCCAGCCTGTTTCCCACAGCTGCACGTCACTTCGGCGGAAAAGGGCATGGGCATTGCAGAGCTGCGCGCGGCGGTTCTGGCCGATAGCCGCCTATAAGAGTTTCCCCTTCGCCCTCGACACGGCGCGGCAGACTGATTAGGCCGCAGGTTAAGTTGAAGGGACGAGCATGAAGCTTATTATCGGCAATAAGAATTATTCCAGCTGGTCATTGCGTGGCTGGCTGGCGGCGAAGCAATCGGGCCTCCCTTTCGAAGAATTGAAAGTCAGCCTTTACGGGGAAGATTGGGAAGCGGCCAAGCGCGAGCAAGGCGAATTCCTTCCATCCTCCGGCAAAGTGCCGATCCTGTGGGATGGCGAAGCGGTCATTTGGGACAGCCTCGCCATTATGGATTATCTGGCTGACAAGGTCGGGCGCGATCGCTTCTGGCCCAAGGAAGACGCGGCACGCGGTATGGCCCGTGCGATGGTGTCTGAAATGCACAGTTCCTATCTTGCCTTGCGCCGGCAATGCCCGATGAACATCCGGCGGCGGGTGCCCGGCATTATGCTGAGCGAAGAAACCAAGAGCGATATCGTCCGTATTCTCGGCCTCTGGGCTGAAGCACGGGCGCGGTTCGGCAATGGCGGTCCTTTCCTGTTCGGCACTTTCGGCGCGGCGGACATTTTTTATGCCCCCATCGTCAGCCGTTTCCTCACCTATGGCATCGGCGTGCCCGGTTTTGCGCAAAGCTATATGCAGGCTGTATGGGAACATGACTGGCTGCAAAGCTGGATCAAATCCGCTGAGGATGAAGACTGGATCATCGAACAGTTCGAGGTGAAAGCCTGAGCATGACACAGACGCTCTCGGCTCTCGCCATCGCGGAAAAACTGCTGGCATGTGAAAGCATCACTCCGGCTGTCGGTCCGGTGTTCGATTGTCTGGCGGGCTTGCTCGAACCGCTGGGCTTTACCTGCCATCGTTTCATTGTGGGCGAAGCGCCTGATGGCCCGGTGGAAAACTGCTTTGCCATCCGCAAAGGGCCGGAGGGTTCACCCCATTTTGCCTTTGCCGGTCATTTGGACGTTGTCCCTCCGGGCGAAGGGTGGACCAGCGCGCCTTTCCTGCCGGAACGGCGGGGCGAATTGCTCTATGGCCGTGGCGCGGTCGATATGAAGGGCTCCATCGCTTCGATGATCGCGGCGGTGCAGGACATTCCGGCAGAGGCTGGCACGATCAGCTTTATCATTACGGGCGATGAAGAAGGCCCGGCCATCTATGGCACACGCGCGCTGATCGATCTGATCCGCCAATTGGGTGAAGAGCCCGATCTGTGCCTGGTGGGGGAGCCGACATCAGTGAACCGGCTTGGCGATATGATGAAAGTGGGGCGGCGCGGTTCGGTCAATATCTTCCTCGAAGTGGAAGGTGTGCAGGGCCATGTAGCTTATCCGCATCTGGCCGATAATCCCGTGCCCAAACTGGTAGCGATGCTGGCTGAACTGGACGGGCTGCATCTGGATGATGGCACCGAGTGGTTCCAGCCATCCAATCTCGAAATCACGGAAATCGAAGTCGGTAATCCGGCGCATAATGTCATCCCCGCAAAGGCCAAAGCGCGCATTTCGATCCGCTTTAACGATCTGCATACCGGCAAGGCGCTGGGCGATCAGGTCATCGCCATTGCAAAGAAGCATGGCGGCACGGCACAACCCGTTATTTCAGGCGAATCCTTCCTCACTCCGCCGGGTGATTTTTCGCAGATGATTGCCGATGCTGTGGAAGCGGAATTGGGCGTGGTGCCAGAAGCCTCCACCAGCGGCGGCACATCGGATGCGCGGTTCCTCAAAGATCTGTGTCCGGTGATAGAATTTGGCCTCGTCAATGCGACGATGCACAAGCGCGATGAAGCTGTGGCGGTGGACGATCTGGAAGCGCTGGCGCGGATCTATCGCCGGGTCACGCTGGCAGCGCTGGCGTAAGGCTATTTCAGCTTCACCGGCACAAAATCGCTGAGACCGCAGGTTACACCGAGATTATTGCCGTTCTGAAGCACCGTAATCGTATCGGTGTTGCACAGGCTGTTGATATTGGTGCTGTAGGTAAAGGCCCGGTTGAAGCCGAGGCCGGGGCAGCGATTGCTGAGCGTGTTGCGATAGGTCTTGCCGCCGCGCATGGTGAAATCGATCGTGTAATCATCATAGACAGTGGAGCGATCGATCCGGGAGCTATCGATACAGCTTACCGCTTCGCCAACCACAGTGGCGGGCGGTGCCTTGATATTCGGTTCGCTTTCCACTGCGTTCTGACATCCGGTGAGCGCCAGCAGTGCAGTGGCACCAAGGAACAGAGGTGTTTTGAGCATAGGCATCGGCAAGGCTCCTCTCATAGATCCAGTGCCCCCGCCAAAGGAAGCCCGGTCAACTCGCGGTGAGTTTAGCCTTTTTAGGATTTTCCAGCACCTTTTTTCTAAAGGAGCATAATTCCACTTCCGGGCAGCGCCAGCATTCCGGGCTGCGGGCCTTGCAGGTATAGCGGCCCAGCAGGATCAGCCAGTGATGGGCATCACGGCGGAAGGGCTGGGGCACGCGCTTTTCCAGCTTAGCTTCCACCTGTTCGGGCGTTTTGCCCTTGGCCAGCCCGGTGCGATTGCCGACGCGAAAAACATGGGTATCCACCGCGAAGGTTTCTGCCCCAAAGGCGCAATTCATCACGACATTGGCGGTCTTGCGGCCGACGCCGGGTAGCTCCACCAGCGCATCACGGTTCTGCGGCACTTCGCTGCCGTGATGGGCAATCAATTGTTCGGACAGGGCGATGACATTCTTCGCCTTGGAATTGAACAGGCCGATGGTTTTGATGTGGGCTTTCAGCCCTTCTTCCCCCAGCGCGACCATCTCTTCAGGCGTTTTCACCTTGGCAAACAGGGCACGGGTGGCCTTGTTGACCCCGGCGTCTGTCGCTTGCGCGGATAGCACCACCGCCACCAGCAATTGATAGACATTGCCAAATTCCAGCTCCGTTTCCGGCGCGGGGTTGAGTTCGGCCAGCAGGCGGAAGAATTCGAAGATCTGGTCTTTCGTCACAATCCCAGCACCTGCGCCATTGTGTAACGCCCGGCAGGCTTACCGATCAGCCAGTTTGCCCCCTTCACCGCGCCATTGGCAAAGATCATGCGGTTTTCCGCTGAATGGGAGAGGGTGATGCGTTCCTGCTCGCCTGCGAACAGCACCGAATGATCCCCTGCCACGGTGCCACCGCGCAAGGCGGCAAAGCCAATCGCGCCCTGCTGGCGCTTGCCAGTATGCCCGTCACGCCCGCTTTCGGTGTTCTCGGACAGAGCAATATCGCGCCCTTTGGCTGCGGCTTCACCCAGCAGCAAAGCCGTACCGGATGGGGCATCGACCTTCATCCGGTGGTGCATTTCAACGATTTCAATGTCCCAATCATCGCCCAGACGGCTGGCGGCTTCTTCAACCAGATGGGCGAGCAGCGTCACACCAAGCGAGGTATTGCCGGTTTGCAGCACGGCAATGTCCCTGGCCGCATCGTCAATCAGCGCATGATGGTTATCATCAAAGCCGGTTGTTCCAATCAGGATAGGGATTTGGGCGGTGCGGGCTGCGGCCAGATTGGCGGCAAGTGCGTCGGGCGAGGAGAAATCCACCAGCGCATCGCTCTTCGCGGCGAGCGCTGCCACATCGCCATCCCGGTCCACCCCGCCAGCCAGAACACATCCCGCCGCCTCAATAGCCTGCGCGAGGGCTTGCCCCATGCGGCCCTGACTGCCGATAATTCCGATTGTGATGCCCGATTGTGTCATTGCATGTCCTTCCTTGCGCGTGCTTCATGGGGGACATGAGCAATATCCGCAATATCGTGATCCTCACCGGAGCCGGAATCAGCGCCGAAAGCGGCATCGACACTTTTCGCGGGGGTGGGGGCCTGTGGGAAAATCACCGGGTGGAAGATGTGGCTACACCTGAAGCCTTTGCCCGCGATCCTGATCTGGTGCACCGCTTCTATGATGCACGGCGCGCGGCAATTCAGCAGGTGGAGCCCAATGCTGCCCATTATGCGCTGGCGCGGCTTGATGCCGAATGGGAGGGCAATCTGCTGATCGTTACGCAGAATGTGGATGATCTGCATGAACGGGCCGGGGCGAGCCGTGTGCTGCATATGCATGGGGAGCACCTTTCTGCATGGTGCCAGTCATGCGATGCGCGGCACCATTGGCGCGGGCCGCTGATCGATCGCCCCGCCTGCCCGGAATGCTCGGCTGAAACCCTGCGCCCCGATATCGTCTGGTTTGGCGAAATGCCCTATCGGATGGAGGAGATATATGCTGCGGTGAGCGAAGCGGATCTGTTTGTCTCTATCGGCACATCGGGTGCAGTCTATCCCGCGGCGGGTCTGGTGCAGGAAGCGGCAGCACAAGGCGCGCAAACGGTGGAACTCAATCTGGAACGCAGCCAGGGCTCCCATTTCTTCGATGTCACCCGGCTTGGCCCGGCAGGCCAGTTGGTGCCCGCATGGGTGGAAGAAATGCTGGCCAGCGCGCGCTAGGTTCCGCGTGCGCCGGCCTTATGGCTGCTATTCATTCTGCGCCAGCGCATCTTCATAGAAAGCGGCTGCACGATAGAAACACAGCGCCGCCACAATCGGGGTGAAGGCAATCACCAGCATGGAATAGCGAATCGCATGATCGCCCAATGCCGGGTGGAGCGCATCATTCAATATGCCAACGGCCGTGGGGCCGACGATATTGCCGATCAGGCCAGCACCCAGCAGGATGACCGAGATCGCCAAAGCGCGTCTGCGGCTGTTCACCACATTGACAACGGCAGCATAGATCGGCCCCTGATGGATCAGGGTGAAGAAGCTCGCCGCGGCAAATCCGGCGACCCATATGGTCTTGTTATCTCCCAGCAGGAAGAGCGCTTCTGCCGGGCCGACAGCGGCACAGGCCAGTGCCGGAATGGTGATGCGCCAGCTCAGCCGGTCACGCCGCAAACGGTCCACGATGAAGCCGCCTGCCAAGACACCGATAGCCCCCAGAATGCCGCGCGACGGGCCGATAACAGCCGATGCTTCGGCCATGCCCATATTGTGCACACGGGCAAAGAAGGTGGGGGTCCATGCGCCTGCCGCCCAGACATTCGCGCCCATGAAAGTGACGCCGGCAAACATCCAGACGAAACAGCGATTGGCGAACAGGGCCTTGAGGTCCTGCATGATGGAGGCGGAGGGCTTGAAGCTTTTGCCACTTGGTCCGGCGGTGCGCCTGGGTTCACGCACGGTGAGCAGGAAGAGGATCGCAATTGCCACTCCCGGCAGACCCGCTGCGATAAACATCTTACGCCAGCCATGATGTTCTGTAATCCAGCCCGCCAGTGGAAAGAACAGGGCAAAGGACAGGGTTGGCGCAAGGCCATAAAAAGCAAGGGCAAGGGGCCGCCTGCCTGCCGGGAAGTAATCCGCCAGCATCGAGTTGGATGGCGCGGCGCCGCAGGATTCCCCGGCTCCCATGATGAAACGGGCCATGGCAAGCTGCCAGATATTGCTGACGAAGCCAGTGAAGGCAGTCATCAGGCTCCATACTGCAAGGCCCGCTGCGATGATGTTGCGGCGGTTATATCGATCTGCCACCCACGCTACCGGAACGCCCAGCAGGGAATAGACGACGACAAAGGCCAGACCGGAAATCAGCCCGAGCACCGTGTCCGATACATGCATTTCCTGTTTGATCGCTGGCATGGCAAGCCCCAGCAGCGACCGGTCCAGATAGTTGAAGGTTGAAATCAGGGTGAGGATGATGAGCGGCCAGGTGGCTTTCCAGGGCCAGGGCTCTTGCCGCTCCTGTGACATAGCCCTCATAGCCGTGACGCCCGTGTTTCCTTGGTGGTCATGAATTCGAGCAGCGCAGGCTGACCGCGCTCGGTCGCTTCGATCCCGCGCCGGATGGCGGCGCGAATATCCGCCGGGTCTGTGATCCGTTCTCCATAGCCGCCAAGCGCTTTGGCAAAATCCGCATAATGGCCGGAAATATCGGTGGAGCGGAATTTCTCCGTGGCTGCGGGCATTTGCGGCAATTCGATCGCCATGGAATGGTTATTCAGCAGGATCGAGAGGATCGGCAGGTTTTCGCGAACTGCGGTTTCAAAATCCATGCCGGTGAAGCCGATCGCGGCATCACCCCACACATTGATGCACAATTTGTCAGGGCAGGCGAGCTTCGCACCCATCGCCAGGCCTAGGCCATAGCCGAGCTGGGTGCTCTTGCCCCAGCCCAGATAGGTGAGCGGCTGAGTGGTTTTCCAGTAAGGGGTCAATTGATCACGCGGGCTACCAGCGTCATGGGTGATGATCGTGTTCGCAACATCCACTTCCTGCTGGAGATCCCATAGCACGCGATAGGGCGAAATGGGCGCATCTTCACTGGTGAGAAGGGGAAGCCATTCACTCAACCATTCACGTTCTACCTTTGCAATTTCAGCCGCCACCGGGCCGGGATCACGGGGGGAGGGGATCAATGCGCGGCAGGCTTCCACCAGCATGGAGAGGGTGAGGGCTGCATCGCCCTGCAAAGCCAGTTCGCAAATCACCTTCTTGTTGAAGTCAGCCGGATCAAGCGTGGCGTGGATGACCCTCTTCCCCTCCGGCATGGAGACGCCAAAATCGGTTTGGGCAAAGCTGCAACCAATGCCGAAGATGACATCCGAATGGTTGAGGAAATGGCGCAATTGCCCCGGAATGGCGGCTCCGCCAGACCCCAGCGCAAGGGCATGGGTTTCATCAAATGCGCTTTTGCCCTCCAAGGTGGTGGAGACAGGAGCCGCCAGCAATTCGGCCAACTCGCGCAAAGGGGCATAGGCATTGGCCCAGTGGACACCTTGCCCGGCGTGGATCACCGGACGCTTGGCTTCTACCAGCATCCTGGCTGCTTGACGGATGGCATCCGGATCGGGTGCGCTGCGGGTCGAGATGACGGGCGTGTAATCCAGCGTTTCGCCAAACTCTTCGCGAAGCACATCCCGCGGCATTTCCACAATCACCGGGCGCAACCGGCCATTGCGAAGCTGGGTAAAGGCGCGGCGCATGATGTTCGACGTTTCAGACGCCAGCGTGATGGGTTCAGCATGTTTGGACACATCCCGCATCGAGATGCAGGCGTTATAATTGTCCGGCACATGCGCAATTCTGCGATCATAACCTTGCGGCAGAACGAGGACCGGCACGCTTTCGGAATAGGCCTGTGCCACCCCGCCATAAGCGTTTTCGGTCCCCGGACCATGCTGCATGGCAAAGATCCCCATGCGTTTGCCCCGTGTCAGGCGTGACAGGGCGTCAGCCATATGCACACCCGTGCGTTCTTGCCGCACGATAACGGGGCGTATGCCCAGCTCCGCAGCGGTTTCGAGCACGGCGTTGCGCGGATAGCCGAAGATGACATCCACGCCTTCGCGCTGGAGTATCTCGGCAATGGCGGAACTGACTTTCATAACTGGCTTTCCATCCCTTATGGCCGCCTTTCCGACGGCTCTGGTTTCATCTTCACGCGTGTTGGTCCGGCACTTTAGTCTTTGGGACCAAGCGGCCTTTCGCCCACCACCGTCGTGCGAATGAGATGGCGTTTCTCATATTTGAAATCATGCACCCCGCGGTGGAGTGAGAAGCGGTTATCCCACACGATGAGCGTGTCTTTCTTCCACTTCACCCGGCAATGAAAATGAAGCTGCTGGGCGAGGGACTGGATATAGTCGAGCAGAGCCTTGCTCTCATCTTCGGTCCAGCCGACGAAATGTTTGAAATAGGCGCGAGTAGCGAACACGGCCTTGCGCCCGGTCCGGGGGTGGACACGCACGGCGGGATGGATGTTGGTCAGCTCGTCCTCAGTGAAATCATGGCTTTCGCGCAGACGCAGCCGTTTATCAGGCGCGAGCTTTTCGTTTTTCGACCAGATATCGGCCCCGGAATAGACCACTTCCAGCCCGTCGAGCAGGGTCTTCATCGCATCGGACAGGCTTTCATAGATCAGATAAGCGTTGGAAAAGGCCGTGTCGCCACCCCAGCGCGGAACGTCGAGCGCCCGCATCACAATGCACAGTGGGGGCTGGCGCAGGAATGGGCTGTCGGTGTGGAAATGTTCGAAAGACGGAACCACATTTTCCGGCTCATTCGCTTCGCGGCGCACTTCCTGCATATCGCGATTGCCGTCATAGATCGGGGCTTGAGGCAATTCAGTCAGCGCTCCGAAATAGTTCGAGAAAGCCCGATGCTGATCGGGGGTCAGATCCTGATCGCGAAAGACGATGACCAGAAAATGTTCAAACGCCAGCATCACTTCAGCCAGAGTTTCTTCATCCAATGGTTCGCGAAGATCCACACCGGAAATTTCGCATCCACATGCACCGCTGATTGGTTCAACGCCGATACGCTTGAACTCCGGCATAGGGCGGCCGGCCACAATCGGCACATGAGAGGTGATAGCATTCATAACATAGCACTTTCATTTAAAGTGCCGGGAGCGGTGTGCCAGGCAAGCCAGTGCGGCGTACGCTCCCGGCCGGGGATCAGAAGCGACGTTTGACAGTGATGGCAAAGGTACGCGGTTCGCCGGGCGAACCCTGCACCGAATTGGTGGAACCGCGATTGTCGAACACATCGGTATAATAGAGCTTGTCTGTCAGGTTTTTCCCTTCCAGTGCCAGCATCCATGCACCGTCTTCAGTTTCGTAAGTGATGCGCGCGTTGAGAAGTGTGCGGCCTTTGACCTCGCCAAAGATGTCCTTGCCACCAGTGGCTGCATCGACATTGTTGGAATTGCGGTTGAACGTATCGTCATGATTGACATCAATGCGCGGGGTCAGCATTCCGGCTTTGCCGAGATCGATCTGATATTGCGCACCAATGTTCCACTGCCATGGCATGACATATTGGCCCTTGTCCTCCAGGCCGACACCTGACGCGACAGCCAACTCGCTCATCTTGGTATATTTGAAATTGAGATAGGCGAGCGATGCATCAATCAGCAGCCCATCCACGGGGTTCAGTGATGCTTCCACTTCGAACCCTTTGACGGTCGCTTTGCCGGCATTGATTGGTAAAGCGCAAGGATTGCGAGGGATGACGCCCTCCGGGCAGGTGGTGACGGACACCAGAATGTCATTATACTTATTGATGAAGCCGCTGACATTGAAGCGCATCATCCGGTCAAACAATTCGCTCTTGAAACCGGCTTCATAAGCGGTGAGCGTTTCGGGCTGATGCGGAATCGCCTGACTGGGGGTGAAGGGGCGCTGATTGGCCCCGCCACCTTTGAAGCCAGTGGAAATCTGGGCATAGGTCATCAGCCTGTCTGTCCAGCTATATTGGATCACCGCGCGATAATCGACATGGTCGCCCTTGAAGGTGCTTTCCACACCGTCCAGCCCGGCAATGGCGGGGGGCGGAGCGCCACCGAGGTCCGACCCCGGAATCCCGCCACGACCATATTTGAAGGTCTTCTTCATATCGGTGTAGCGGATGCCGCCCCCCACGGTCAGGCGGTCGGTCAACGCCACATCGGCATTGGCAAAGGCGGCCCATGTGGTGGAAGGGACGATGTTGTTTTCCATGAACATCAGCGTTGCCAAAGTGACGCGCGAGATATTCTGGCTGCGCTTGTGGAGATACATGCCTCCCACGGTCACATTCACAATATCAGCGAATTGCCCCGAGAGGCGCACTTCCTGGCTGAACTGATGGTTGTAAATGTCATTGGCGACCTGACCCGGTGTGAACGGCGTGCTGTCACCTGACGAGAACACGCCATCATAATCGCGATAGGCCGTGATCGAGGTGAGAGCGAGATTGTCGGCCAGCGTAACATTGAGATTGGCTGACAGGCCCCAATTGTTGACCGCTGATTTCAGCGGTGCCTGCCAGGGGGCTGATCCATCCCGTGGATCAAGATCGATATAGGTTTCGTAAGAGACATAGGGGCTCTTGGAAAAGCTATCGAGCGCGAAATTGCCATAGGGCGAATAGGTAATGAATTGCGATCCCTGCGCCGTGCCAAGGGGAATGCCATTGAGGAAATAGGCGGCGCCGCCTGATGATCCGGTCACTTCCTTGCCCGGAGGCGCGGCTTGTCCAACATAGAGCAGCGTCGATGCGCCGACTTCGCTGTCATCGCGGGTAATGTCGCCAACAATGTCGAGTGAAACCCGGTCTGTCGGCTCCCAGCGCAAGGCCAGCCTGCCTGCGGTATAGTCTCGCCCGCCTTCGGTGCCCAGTTTGCAACTGTCGGTATTGGTGACGACGGAGGGGATACCGCTATCCGGATGGGTGCAGCCATAATCATAGCGGGTTACGAAACCATCGCGCTTGACCGATGCACCGGACACCCGTGCGAAGAGCTTATCTGTGACCGCAAAATCCCCGGCGGCCTTCACTTCAAGCCGATCATAGCTGCCATAGGTCAGTTCAGCAAAGCCGCCGCCTTGCCCATCTGGTTTTTTGGAATAGAGCTTGATCGCCCCGCCGATGGAATTCATCCCCGCCAGCGTGCCCTGCGGTCCGCGCAGAATTTCCACCCGTTCGAGATCCAGCAAACCCAGCATCGAACCGTGCACGGTCGAGAGGTAAACATCATCGACATAGACGCCGACGCCCGGTTCCAGCGCGAAGCTCGAATCGCGCTGACCCACGCCGCGGATATAGGCCACCATGGCCGGGCCATAGGTCGCAGGGCTTTGACGCAAGGTTACATTGGGCGCTTGTGCGCCGACATCTTCAATGCTCGTTTGACCCCGCGCTTCGAGCATGTCGCCTGTCACCGCCGTAATGGCGAGTGGTGTATCCTGAAGGTTTTGTTCGCGAAATTGGGCGGTGACAACAATTTGCTGTGCGTCAGGTGAAGAGGCTTCCGCAGCCGCAAGGCTGTCGGCCTCTTGCGCCATGGCGGTCGGGGCCATGGCTGAAACTATAAGTGCAAAAGCAGAAGTAGATCCTCGAATCCATGCATGATCGTGCCGCATGTCCATCTCCCATATAATCCCGCTCTGTATGGCAGGTGGATCTATTCAATCCGGGAGCACGCTAACTATCAAGCAGATTCCATATTCCGAAAGATTAATTCCATTATACGGAAATTATGTGCGGATAGTTTACGGGAAATCACAAGTGTTTTGGTGTGGCGGTGCGGATCAGCTGTAAGCGATGGCGGCCAATTCGCTGATATGCTGAGCGGCCTCAAGCGTGGCAATCGCCAGATCATCCTCAAGATGGCGCTGATATCGGTTGGAAGGCATGGTTACGCCAATGCAACCCAGCACTTCGCCATTGGAGCCGAAAATGGGGCTGGCAATGCCTGCAATATCATTCTCCGGATCGTAGAAACGTGAGTAATGTTGCTGGCGAATCTGATCGAGATCGGCTTCAATTAGTGCACGGGGCGATCGCGGCTTGCCGCTGAGTGGACCAAACTTGGCCTCACGAATAACCGCTTCTATTTCCCCGGCTGGCAGAAAGGCGAGAATGGCACGGCCCAAAGCGCCCCACGGCAAAGAGATTTCTCTGCCTGCTTCCACGGTAAAGCGCAAAGGGTGTGGCGTGGCGATGGTATCGGCAATCACAGCATTGCGGTTGACCGGGCTATAGGCGCACAACACCGCTGTTTCCCGCCACTTTTCCACCAGATCGTCGAGAAAGGGTCGGGCGCTGCGGATGAGGTCGAACTTGGCCACCAATTGCGATGCCATGCGGTGTAATTCGCGCCCCGGCCGATAAAGCTGGCCTGTCCCGCGCTCCACAAATCCGGCCTGCATCAGCTCTTTTAACAAGCGATGCACCGTGCTGGCCGGCAATTGCGCGCGTTCGGCCAGCGCACTGAGCGAAAAGACATGCGGGCCAGTGGCGATAAGCTTCAGAAGATGAATCAGGCGGCCGGCGGAGCCGCTTGGCGCGTTGTTCACATATCTATCCTCTCTGGCAAAAAACCGGCGGGTGCTGTGGTTGTTCCACATTGCGATCGTTTCGCCGTTTTCAGCGTTGAGCATGTGCACATTTTACGCCGTCGAACAATGTCGGGGTGGGCCCAAAGCCCACCCCTTATGTCTTAAATACCGTCCAGACCCTTGCTGACCAGAATATTTACCGAGACGCGGCGGTTCTGCGCTTTGCCTTCCTCGGTTGCATTGCTGGCGACGGGGTTGGATTCCGCCATGCCGGTTGGCGTCAACATCCGATAGGGCTTCCAGCCACAGGCCTGTTGCAGGTAGTTCACCACGCGCGCCGCCCGCTTTTCGCTGAGTTGCTGGTTAAATTCCTGATCCCCGGTGGAGTCTGTGTAACCGGCCACCAGCATCAAAGCATTATCCATCCCGTCAGCCGCACGCGCCGTGGCGCAAAGATCAGCCTTCGCCTGCGGAGAAAGAACCGCTTTGCCAGTATCGAAATGGACGTTGGTGGTGCCTTTCACATTATATTTGTCGATATCACCCATACGGCCACGCAGGGCCTCGGTGGCGGCTGTCTGTTCGGCAAAGCGCTGATCGGTCCCGGTGTGGATCATGGACGCCGTTTCAAGATCGTCATTCTTGAAGCGGATCTTGCTGGCCAGCAAAACAGAACCGGCCTGCTTGGTTTCAACGCTGACCGGCAGGCCGTTCATCAGTGAAGCAGCGGCGCGGTCTTTCCTGCCCAGCCCCAGAAAGCCGCCGGTGCCTTTAATGTCTGTGCTATCGTCAATGGTGATGACCGAGCGAGAGCCATCGGCCGAGGTGACCTGCATCCGATCGCCGCTCCGGGCGGAAATAATGCCTTCAATGTCAGGACCGTCTGTGAGGTCTGCTGTCTGGGTGGCATCGGTTTCTTCTGCTGCTGCGCCATACACAGTGGTTGAAGGTTCCGGGTCTTGCTGAGCGGCGAAGCTGGCAGTTGCTGGAACTGAGAGCATTGTAATCAGCAAGAACGCTTTGGAATTATTAATAGCAAAACTCATCATGAACTCCTTAAATTGCAATCAGACGGAAACGCATATTCTTCACCTTTGGAAGAAAAACCCCTTATTTGGCGTATCCGACTATCAAACCCCCTTCAGTTTTGTTTAATGAAAGGTGCCGCGATGATGCTGCACTTGAATGTAGTGGATGACCTGCCTGTTTAAATCAGCCTTTCCTCTACATGAACGTATGCGGTGGAATGCCCGTTTATGCGGGTCATTTGACCCGTCAGTGCGATGAGCTGATGTAAGAGGGTGGGGAATCAGTGCGTTAGACTCTGGAGAGATTGTGGGACGATGCCCTCATAATGAGCGGCCGAAACAGCTACGAATGATGGGGCACTCTTTCCATGTCTCGCACGTTAGTGGCATATAACAGCCCTCATCGCTGCATCCTGCCGTCATTGTTGGGCTGGTGTCCTATGTATCATCTTACAGGAGTCGCATTGTGAGCCACACCGTTGCCGAAATCGTCATCGATACGTTGCAAAAGGCAGGGGCGAAGCGATGCTATGGAATTGTGGGGGATACGATCAACCACTTCATCGATGCGGTGCGCCGGTCGGATGTCTCATGGATAAGTGTCCGGCATGAGGAAGCAGGCGCGCTGGCCGCTGGCGGCGAAGCCTATATGACCGGCGAACTCACCCTTTGCGCGGGCACTGCTGGGCCGGGCAGCCTGCATTTCGTCAATGGAATATTTGAAAGCCACCGTAATGGCGCTCCGGTGGTGCTGGTCGCGTCCAATGTGGATCGGCCCCAGGTAGGGCTGAACTTCCCGCAGGAAGTCGATCAGAAGAAGATTTACGAACAGTCCTCGGTTTTTTGCGAATATATCTCCCATCCATCGCAGGCGCGGCGGATCACCGCGATGGCGGCACAGGCCGCTTTGACGCAGCGCGGTGTGGCTGTGATTATCGTCAATGGTGATATGTTTACCGAAAAGGATGCGGATAAACTGCCATGGGCTGTTCACCGGCCTGCCCCTGTCACCACGCCTGCGCCAGCAGAGCTAAGCCAGCTTGCCGCTGAAATTGCGCATGCCGATAAAGTCACGCTTCTGGCAGGCTATGGCGCGCGCGAGGCGCATGATGAAATAGTCTCACTGGCGCGCAAGTTGAACGCGCCGATGGTTCACACCAGCCGGTCTAAGGAATTTCTTGAGCCGAGTAATCCTTTCAACGTCGGGATGCCCGGAATCCTGGGCAACCATGCCGGGATGGATGCCATCGAGCAGTGTGACCTTTTGCTGTGCCTCGGCACCGATTTTGCCTGGACGCAATATTATCCTGAAAAAGCGAGAATCGTTCAGGTGGATTGTGACCCCACCCATATCGGGCGCCGCAGCCCGGTGCATCTTGGGCTGGTGGGCGATGTCGGGGCAACGATCAATGCACTCTTGCCGCTCATCGAAGCGAAGGCAGATAAGGCGCATCTCGACCGGGCGCTGGCGCAATGGGAAAAAGACCGTGCGGCCTATATGGAGGCCGCGGAGGAAAGCGATCCGGCGCTCATCCACCCGCAATTTGTTGCCCATCGGCTCGATACGCTGGCCCACAGTGATGCCATCTTCACGGCAGATGGCGGCAGCCCGATGGTGTGGTGCCTGCGCCATCTTACCGCTAACGGTTCCCGACGTTTCCTGATCAGCCTGCTCCATGGAACCATGGCCAATGCCTACCCGCAAGCAATGGGAATTGCGGCTGCTTATCCTGAACGGCAGGTGATTGCCCTGTGCGGGGATGGTGGCATGACCATGCTGATGGGCGACCTGCTGACGCTGAAGCAGGAAGCGCTGCCTGTGAAGCTGCTGGTATTCAACAATGGCTCTCTGGGCTTTGTGGAGATGGAGCAGCGGGTTGAAGGCCTGCTAGACAGCTATACCGATCTCGAAAATCCCGATTTTGCCGCTCTGGCGCGGACTTGTGGCCTGTTTGGTGAGCGGGTGGAGAATGCCAGCCAGTTGGATGGGGCCATGCAAAGATGGCTCGGTCATGATGGCCCGGCGCTGCTCGATGTTAAGGTCAATCGCATGGAGCTGGTGATGCCGCCGAAGGTCGAATTGGGGCAGGTGGCCTCAACGGCGCTCTTCGGTGTCAAAGCTGTCCTTGATGGGCGTAGCCGCGAAGTGGTTTCGCTCCTGCGTGACAATTTTCTGAGATAAGGCCGGAGCAACGCCATGTGTGAACTCTTTGCCATGACTTCGGCTGAAGTCGCCATTGTCAGTTATGAGCTTCAATCCTTCGCCGCAGAAGGAGGGGAGCGTCATCGCAATCGGGACGGGTGGGGCATCATGTTTGCGGAAGAGCGTGACGCCCATGTTTTCCGCGAAGCAGCCCCTGCCAGCAACAGTGAACTGGCCCGCATGGTGTTCGAACGTGAGATCGCCTGCCGCCACCTGATCGCGCATGTCCGGCGCGCATCAAAAGGTCAGCCGCTGCTGGCCAACACTCATCCCTTTACGCGCACGCGAAAAGGCAGGGCGCATCATTTTGCGCATAATGGGACGTTGCACGGCATCGAGCAGCTCGCGGAAAGCAAGCCGCTCTTGTCTGAGCGGGTGGGCGATACCGATTCGGAACTGGCCTTTCTGCTGCTGTTATCGCGGCTGGATGCTCTTGACGAAATGGCAGGGGACGAGGAAGAGTTTGCTACCTTTGCGCGCTTTGCTGCCGAAATGCAGGAACTGGGCAGCTCCAACTTCCTGTTTTTCGATGGCCGTAGCCTGTTTGTTCATGCTGACAGGCGTGCGTTTGAAACCCCCGATGGACTGACCGAGCCACGCGAACCCGGCCTGGTTATGCGCCATTTCGGTGATTGTGAGCCAGGGCAGGACTACAATCTGTGTGGACCCAGGATGAGCGATGTCAGCCCCAGAACCTTGGTGTTCGCCAGTGTTCCGCTGGATGACACGGAATGGCAGCCGCTCGCCCGAGGAACCTCGCTTCACCTGCGCAACGGCGTTGAAATCGCACGACAAGTGGCGTGATTGCCAGCGCTTGCCGAGTTGGGATTCTTAGGCTCAGGACCCATTGATTGTCAGGCTTCCGTCCTACCGCGACTTCCTCAAGACCTACTGGGACCGTGTGTCGCCCAAATGGAAACCGTCCACGCTCTACACTCACCGCTATTACAAGCGGAAATACCTCGACCGGGCGTTCGAAGGCCTGTTTCTCGACGAGATCGAGGGACGCCATGTGCAGGAATGGTTCAACCGGATCACCAACACGGGCGGCCCCGGTGCTGCCAATCGTTGCGGTGAAATCCTGCGCGCCATGTTCAACAAGGCCGAGCAATGGGGCGTTCGGCCCGAAGGATCGAACCCCTGCCTCTACGTCCGCAAGAACAAGGGGCGGAAGTGCGAGCGCTTCCTGTCCGATCAGGAGTTCAAGCGGATTGGCGAAGTGCTCGACCGGCATGGCAAACACTTTCCGCTGCATTGCGCGGCGATCAGCCTGCTGATCCTGACCGGCTGCCGCAAGTCGGAGATCACCTGCCTCAAATGGAGCGAAGTTCGAGGGCGGCGCTTGCTGCTGACCGACAGCAAGACCGGCCCGCGCACAGTCTGGCTGGCCGAAGCAGCTGCAACGATCCTGCACGCCCTGCCGCGCCGTGAGAAGCAGCGCTATGTATTCTGGAACCCGGCCACCCAGCGCCCGATCACGGACATCGGCAACTTATGGAGCAAGTTGCGTGACGAGGCGGGTCTACCCGGCGTCCGCATTCACGATCTGCGGCACAGCTTTGCCAGCCATGCCGCCGCCCACTCTGAAACCTTGCCGATGATCGGCAAGCTGCTCGGCCATGCCGATGTGCGGACCACGACCCGCTATGCCCATCTTGACGATGGGCATGTGATCGAGGCAGCCCAGCGCATCGGCGACCAGATCGAGCAAAGTATGAGCGGCTCATATTCATTGAGCCGTAACACTAAGTATGATAGTGGGCCGTTGCTGCATGACTAACAATCCGCGCATCCGCATCTACGCCAACCGTTGGTTCGCCAAGTTCGCGGCAAAGGAAAAGATCAGCGATGCCACGCTTGCTGATGTCGTGCATCGGGCCGAATCCGGCCTGATCGATGCCGATCTTGGCAGCGGCCTTATCAAGCAGCGCATCGCGCGCCAGGGCGGAGGCAAGTCGGGTGGCTATCGCTCGATCCTGATCTTCCGCTCAGGTGAGCGGGCCATCTTCGTGTTCGCCTTCGCCAAGAGCGACAAGGCGAACCTGAGTGCGGCGGAACTGAAGGTCTATCGCAAGGCTGCCAGCATTATGCTGGAACTGGGTGATGACCAGATCGGAACGGAAGTTGAAGCAGGCCGATTGGTCGAGGTGAAAGACGATGAGCAAGGCTAAGGCAAAGACCTACAAGAGCGAGGCGATGGCCGCCGTCCACGAGATGATGGAAGGCCTTCACGACGCAGGCAGCATCGACAAGCGCACCATGCGCGAATTCGATGAAGCTTGCCTTGCGCCCGCGCCTGTCCTGTCGCCTGACGAGATCAAGGCGATCCGGGAGGCAGAGCATGTGTCGCAGCCCGTGTTCGCGCGCTATCTCAACGTGTCGAAGAACCTGGTTTCGGACTGGGAGCGCGGAGCGAAGAAGCCGGGAGGTCCGGCACTGCGGCTCCTTTCGATCATTCAGCGCAGCGGGCTCGATGCGGTCGCGTAGGCGGAGTTCGCGATTTAAGTTTGCCCCGGTGAGTCACCTATCATCCACTCTGGCTTAAGGGCTGCCTGCCCCCTTAGCGGTCATTGCAAGCAACAGACTTTGCGTGCAGAATCAAGCAACATGAAAACAGCCCTCGATCTCCCGGAAATTGAACTTGACGCCGCAGATCGTGACTTCCTTGCACAAATCCGGGAGCACGGGTGGTTCGGCACACGCGTTTTCGATCCAGAGAAGCAGGAACCTGATTTCACATACTCAACCGGCTTCTTCCATGGCCTAGGTCACCCAGAAATCATTGTATTCTCATTGCCGAAGCAGGTGTCCCACGACATCTTATGGGACATTTACAGCGACATTCGCGAGGGGAAATTTCCGAAACCGGAGACAAGGCTCTCGGGCATATTCGGGAACCATCAGGCTGTACTTCTTCCTGTCTCTCGGGACTTCTACGCCGAGCATCTTGGTTGGAGTCGATGGTTTTACCGCGGTGACGATTTCCCGTGCCTCCAGCTTGTTTGGCCGGACCGTGTGGGGTTGTTTCCGTGGGAGCCTAACTTCGATCCAGAGTTCGCAAACGATCAGCCCTATTTGGCAACTGGCAATTGGACCAGCGTGACGATCTGACGTCTGAATTCCTGGCACTCCAGCAACCCAGCAGATCATTTTCGCAATCTGAAATCGAATGAGACGCTACAAGCAGTCTGGCTCCGAGGGGTGCAAGGATCAAAGAACTCGACTTCATCTTATTGTCCGCTAGTTTTGCTAAAGCTTGCAGCGGATTAGTGGGAGGGAGTGGACGTGCCGGTTTTGCGAGGAGAAAGCCTGCGAGCGGGTCTGAGCCTGTTGGCGCTGCTGCTCAGCTCCGCAGTGCCATCGCCCGGCATCGCTCAAGGTAAGGCAAGCGCCGAGGCTGTCTCAATCGAAGAGCTGATCGAACCTGACGCCGAGCCGCAGAATATTTTCGCCACTGACGACAAGGCGCTTCGGACGAGCATCGTCAGATCGAACAAGGACATCATCGACGACATTCCGGCGACGGCACCGGCTGAATTTCACGCTTGGATGAACGACCTTTTGAGTGCGTTCGAACGCGGTGATTTTACCGCTTCCAGCCGCACCATCGCGCAGAATCATGCTCTACCCGAAAATGCCGTGCGCCAACTCTTGCGCAGTTTTGCCCTTGTGCGAGCCCACAAATATGACTTTTTTGGCGACGAAGTGAAGGACGTCCAGAACCGGACGCGGCTGATCGAAATCATCAACAAGGGGCTGGACCAAGCTGGCCGTAACCCACTTCTTGTCCAATTTGCGGCCTTCACGATCGATCAGGCCAATCTATGCGACAAGAGCTTGATGACGCTGCCAGGTGCTGCAGCGGATCGCGCTGCCTCTTTTCGCTCCATTGCCGCCGTAACCGGTTGCAGTGATCCGCTACTGGAAGCTGTCAAGGTTGACCCTCCGCACCAGGTCGCCGATTTGGCCATGCTGAGCGAAGTCCTCCAAAATCAGCCGACACTTACCCTATGGTTGCTGCGCCCCGAAGTAGAACAGCATATTGCACCAGCGGCACAGCGCGCGTTCCGATTGACGTTCACTCGCAAGGCAATTGAAGATGCATTTGCGGTGGGTGCCGATGCGCGTGGGCTCGCCCTGTATGATGCACTTGATCCCGAGGGGCGGAGTGCAATGCTGGCGGACACGCAGGATGGATTTACCGCAACAATCGACGGAATTCCCGTAATATTTGGCGCGAGAGAGCATACCAGCCTTACCACCAGCCTAGCCGCAGCGATGTATTTGTCAGGCCGGACAGATGAAGCGCGAGCGATGGTCGAAAAAGACTCGAAACTGCCGTCAGAGCGCAAGCTGGTTGACTGCCTTTATAAGGGGCGCACAGCGAAAGATCCCGGGCAGGGCCTGAAAGTTTGCTACGAGGGTAAAGACCAGCATTGGAAAGATCCCAATGTAGATAGCCTGATCCTGTCATGGGCGCTTAACGCTCCGCAGACCGACCCGTATCCGATGCTCGAAGCGGGGTTCAGCGGCGGCAGGAGTTCCGGTGCAAATGCGCCAATCGCACGATTCTATTGCTCAGTGTTCGACGCTGATGTGGCGGGCGGCGTTTGTGCTGATGCAAGACGCTCAGTGGCCTACAACCTCAAACCCGATAGATACGAAAGCGAGGAAGAGCCCGAAGCGCGACGCGCTCTGGCTGCACTCAACCTGCCAGAATGGGATTCGATTGCCGCACGACTTGAAAGCGAGCGTGTTGCAGGTCTTGCCGCCTTTGACGACGGCGATACAAATGAGCCTTATGCGGACAGGCCTCCTATTGAACCGATCCACCCCCCTTTCGCGCAACATACACTGCCCCCCGAGCTAATCTCGCGCCGCTCAGACAAGCGATCAGACGTCGCGGAAACTGTTGATTGGCCAAAAGGCTGGACCGCTCTGCCACTGGGCTTCGAGCCGGTCCGCTGGCAAAGCGAGGGAACCCGCACGGTTGCAATTAGCCAATCCGGCTTGCTTGACCGAGGTGGCGAAGTGGGGCGCGGCGGCTACTGGATTCATCTCAGCAAAGATGGCGGAAAGACGTGGGGTCAGCCGCTCTATACCGGCCTTGCGGCTCGCTTTCCCTATCTGATCGAGCCCACCTCAAAATTGCCTTTATTGAAGGATGACCACCTCCAGATCGAAGTCACTTATGCGCTGCTCGATACTTCCAGCATCACTTATCCTCCGGTAGGGCTGCGTACGTTACGACGGGAGCCAAACCTCTGGCTGGATATTCCGATCGAGGCGCTTACCAAAGACAGCAACGGCGACGGTCTCAGTGATCTTGTGGCCGCTCATCTGGCCATAGATGGTCCCGCAGGCGAGACACCGTTTGTGGTGGGTTCGGATGCGGCAACCTGCAAACGCGGAGAAGCAGACCCAGTCGCTTCCGTGCGCCGCAAGGTTCTTCTCATGCTCACCGGTATTGACGAAGCGGCGATACGTGAGCCGATTGATCGCGCACCTGACGCGCCCCTACTTTCCGGACTTACGCGCCCATCGACCGGTGAAAAATGGCCACTCTTTGTCAAAGGCCATGCTGCCGATTTGGCCTGCATGGCACCTTTGCCGATGCCGGTGTTGGTTTACGGTTCGCAAGGCGAGAACGCTCTTCAGCGCCGCTCGCCGGACTTCCGTCTGATCGAACTACCTTCGCTGGTCATGAACCGCGAGAAGTCCCGGGGCTACGCGATCTGGTCAAGCGGTTGGACGGGAGGAACGATTATGTTCTGGCTCGAGGGAGGTAAGTGGCGCTTCGCGACAATCTCAAGCTGGGTGACATAGTGAGAGACAATTGCAACGCACAGATCACCGTTGATGAATGGCTATCTGCTACAAATCGCCCCGTTTAACACGAAATTACGAGGCAGAACTGGCTATCCTTCAAGCGCCCGATGGGCTAGAAAATCCACGTGAAACCAAGGCCTTTGCCATCGGGAATCGGACGGGCAAGTGGTCGATCACATCGGTCCAAATAGGGAACAACTTCGCGCACACCCTACCCCGCGACTTCGGGATGCATCTCGTTGAAGTAGTGTGGAAATCCTCTTGGGCGAAAGTGACCCGCCTGCGAGTGGAGCGGCTTTGCGCCGATCCGTGGGCCACTCACCTGCGCGTAAGGCGCTGATCTGTCGCTGCAATCCTGGCGCTTGCCGCGAGTGGTCTGCGATCCACGGGAAACGGGGTGTGCCGGCCCGATCGGTCGCGGTGCTGGAGATGTAGATAGAGCTGCCAAAAGGCTCCGCTGAGGGGCTGCGGGAGTGTCCCGGCCCCTGACCTGTGTTCGCGCTGTCAGGCCGCTCTGTGGGCGGCTGAGAGAGGATCAGGCGGCGTTGGCGCTCTCCTGTCCATGTTGTGCGAGCACGGCATCGAGAACGGTTGAGACTGCCTTCAGCTGAGCCTTGGGAAGCTGGGCGATGGCATCGAGCTGGCGTTCGAGCTTGGAGGGTGGGCCGCGCCGTGAGCGGCGCAATGGCACGACTGATGCGCTGGCGGGGCCGTCCTCTCCGATCAACAGCTCCACCGGCGTATCGAGCACCCGCGCCAGCCCCGGTAGCAGCGAGACCGGCACCCGGCGCTTGCCGACCTCGTAGAAGGCGAGCTGTGGCTGTGAGATGCCGAGCGCGTCGGCGAGCTGGACTTGCGTCAGATCAGCGGCGGTGCGGGCCTTGGCGATGCGCTGGCCGAGTGCCTGGAAGTAGGGTTGTTCGTCGGGACTCATGGCGGGCTTTGCGATCCTGGTTGCGAAGCGGTGCATGAGCATATCCCCTGTTCTGGCCGATGAGCTTGAATCGATAACATATTGTTATAAACAAAGTCGAGCTGAAAGCGCACTTTACGCTTGACAGGGTTTTGGCCGAAGGCGGGAAACATGGCGCGAATCGCCGATAGCGAGATCGAGCGGCTGAAGGCCGATGTGAGCCTGGTGCGGCTTGTCGAATCGTCGGGCGTGAAGCTGGCGCGGAAGGGCAAGGACGAACTGGCGGGGCGCTGCCCGTTCCACGATGACGATACGCCGAGCCTGTCGGTGAACGCTGCGAAGAACCTGTTCCGCTGCTTCGGCTGCGATGCGAGCGGCGGGCCGATCGACTGGGTGATGAAGGCGGAAGGGGTGAGCTTCCGTCATGCGGCGGAGCTGCTGCGCGATGGTGCAGCGGTTCGTGATGGGCCTCAGCGGTCCCGGTATCGCTGCCGAAACCTGTCCCTCCTTCGACGATGCTCAGGACAGGTATGATGCCGAGCGGTCGGGGGCAAACGGGGCGCGGTCGGCCCCTGGTCGGGGCGTGGTCGGGGACCGATCGGCAGGTGGTCGGAGCGACCAAACGGGAGCAAAGCCGCAGCCAGCAAGGGGTTGCGAGGATGATCCTGCCAACACCCCCGAAACGCACTTCATAAGAGCAAACGGCAGCGCCGCATCCTACCCCTATGCGGTCCCCGCCGAGTGACCCGCTAGGCATCCGCCATGCCGCGCAAGGGGGACACCAAAGCCAAGCCGATCGTCGGCGACGATGACGGCACGCTGTTCCTGACCACATTGGGCGAGGCGTTCGCCGCCAACCGGATGACCCAGCTGGTGCGTAACTACGTCGCCGCCGCCGATACCGACAAGACCGGCTCGTGCCACCTGCTGCGCCACACCATGGCGACGCTGATGCTCGAAGGCGGGGCCGATAAGTCGCCTCGATCTCGATACCTTGCCATGTGAAATTATAGGTTTGGGTCTCCATCTCACGCCCCCGCAAAGACATGCACTTCGTCATGTGCTGTCTGGATGGTGAAGACAGCAATCCCGTATTGCATCGCAGGGCAAGAACGCTGCCAAGCACGCTATCCGAAAGCTTGATTCGGAAGTGGCCAAGCTGCTGGACCGCATCGTTGATGCCTCCAGCGATAGTGTCGTCAAAGCCTATGAGCAGCGTATCGCCAAGCTGGAGCGGGAAAAGCTGGTATGGCAGGAAAAGAGCGCAAAGCTGGGCAAGCCGAAACACACATTCAGCGAGATGTTCGAACACACGCTGCGATTCCTTGCAAACCCCTCAAAACTATGGGAAAACGGCGATATTATAGGCCGAAGAACCACCCTTCGCCTGCTGTTTTCGGGGCATCTCGTCTATTGCCGGAATGAGGGGTTTCGAACACCCGAAACTTCGAATGTTTTTAAGGCGTTAGGGGAATTTTCAGTGTCTGGAAAAGCGATGGCGGAGACGGAGGGATTCGAACCCTCGGTACCCGGATAGAGTACGGTTCCTTAGCAGGGAACTGGTTTCAGCCACTCACCCACGTCTCCAGCATCGCTTTTTCGGCGATGAGCGGGCGCTATAATCGCAGGGTTCAAAAGGGACAAGCCCGGATTTGCAGAAAAGTGTCATTAAATTCCGTGTCTGCAATTTTGTGCAATCTGCCTTAAAAGAGAGACAGCTTGCCGCGCATTCATTGTTGCTTCAGATCCGAAAGCGTTTCTGACACAATTAAACGAGCTGAGGTGTGAATGGGACAAAGAATAATGATCGATTTTGCTGGAATGTTGCGGCGCGGTTTGGCGGTGGCGATGGTGCCTCTGGCTGTGCTGGCTGCAAATCCTGCTGCTGCACAGGTTCAGCAGATTGACCCTGACACAGCAATCGATGGTGATCTGTCTCAGCCGCAATCCACGCAGCCCACGACTGTTCCGAGCTACGAAGATAGGACGGCGGACTTGCCACCGGAAGCGGAAACGCCCGCTGATAATTCTTATCCCCAAACCACTGATTCTCAGCCCGCCACTCCACAATCAGATCAGGTTAACCCGGTTCCGTCGGATAATCCGTCCGTTGCTGCCACAGAGGCTTCGGAAAGCGGAAACACCTATAAGAAGGACGATTTGATCGGCGCTGCTGAAGGGCTGTTCGGCAAGGGTGCCGAAGGGCTGGCGCGGATGATCGAAGATCTGCTGGCCAAGCAAGGTGAACCCAATGCCTATATCGTTGGGCGTGAAGGTGGCGGTGCCTTTATCTTTGGGGTCCGCTACGGTTCGGGCACGCTTTATCATAAAGTGGAAGGTGAAAAGCCGGTCTATTGGACTGGTCCGTCTATCGGGTTCGATGCGGGGGCCAATGCCG
The DNA here is from genome assembly GCF_009828105.1 of Altericroceibacterium indicum. Classification (GTDB taxonomy): domain Bacteria; phylum Pseudomonadota; class Alphaproteobacteria; order Sphingomonadales; family Sphingomonadaceae; genus Altericroceibacterium; species Altericroceibacterium indicum. Next base: position 25,843 of record NZ_WTYQ01000003.1, on the reverse strand, counting down.
GCAATACATTTATTCTGGTTTATAACCTCTGGGATACAGAAGATCTCTATTCGCGCTTTCCGGCGGGGGAAGGCCAAGCTTATATCGTCGGTGGCCTCACAGCGAGTTACCTGCGTAAGGGTGACATTGTGATGATCCCCATCAGAATGGGCGCGGGCCTGCGCCTTGGGGTGAATGCAGGCTACATGAAATTCTCGAAAAAGCAGCGTTGGCTGCCTTTCTGAGGAACTTTCTTGCGAAAAATCGGCTGGCCTTGAAATTCACGCTTGATAGGCCAGCCGCACAAGAGCAATAGCCCGACCATGCTTGACACACTCGACCAACAACCGCCCGATGCGCTGCTTGCGCTCATCAAGCTCTATAATGACGACCCACGTGCCGATAAAATCGACCTTGGTGTGGGCGTCTATCGCACGGAAGATGGGGGAACCCCTGTCTTTGCGGCGATTAAAGCGGCAGAGCACAAGCTGGTGTTGGAGCAGGATTCCAAAGCCTATCTCGGGCCTGAAGGCGACATGGGCTTTGTCCATGCGCTGATGCCTTACATTTTCGGTGAAGACCCCACGCGTAGCGGTCGCATTGAAGGTATGCAGACACCTGGCGGCACGGGCGCAGTGCGTCTTGCGGTGGCTCTGGCGCATAAGTCGGGTGCCAAACGGATGATTGTTGGCGCACCGAGCTGGCCCAACCATGCGCAGATCATCAAGGATATCGGCCTTGAGATCGTCAGCTTCCATCATGCTACTGAAGATGGCGTGGCCGATCTTGATGCGGTCAAGCAGGCGATTGCTCAGTCACAGCCAGGTGATTCCATCCTGCTGCATGGCTGCTGCCATAACCCGACCGGCATTGATTACACGCATGAGCAGTGGGACGAAATCGCTGAAGCGCTGAGCAACAGCCCGATCCTTCCCATTATCGATCTTGCTTATCAGGGTCTTGGGCACGGGCTGGAAGAAGATTCTTACGGCCTGCGCGCTGTTCTTGCCGCAGTACCTGAAGCGCTGATCGCTTATAGCTGCGATAAGAATTTCGGCCTCTACCGGGATCGCGTTGGTGCGCTTTATGTGATGGCTAAGGAAAGCCATCAGATCGATCGTATTCTGTCCAACGGCCATTCGCTGGCCCGTGCGAACTGGTCGATGCCGCCTGATCACGGCGCGGCTGCGGTGCGCCTTGTCCTGCGCGATGAAGAGCTGACCGCCATGTGGCATGGTGAGCTGGACGCGATGCGGGCGCGGATGCGGCAGGTCCGGGATCGTTTGGCGGAAGCTGGAACGGTAGGCACTGTTGATCTGACACCGCTTGGCATTCAGAATGGCTTGTTCTCTATGCTGCCGCTGTCCAAGGAGCAGATCATGAAGATGCGTGAAGATCACGGTATTTACATGGCTGGCTCTGGCCGGATCAATATTGCTGGTCTGACGATGGGCAATATCGAAAAGTTCATCGACGCTGTGGCAGATGTCAGCGCTTGAGCAAATGAACGGACTTGAATGATGATCCCCGCCCATGTGGCGGGGATTTTCATATGCGCACCAGCGCCTTAGCTTTGGCTGCGCAGGCTGTTCATCCGGTGGAGATAGCGCGCGACTGTGTCGATTTCGAGATTGACGCTATCACCTTCGGCCCGCGCACCAATAGTCGTGACATCGCCTGTGTGCGGGATGATGTTCAGGCCAAACTGGACGGTGCCGTCCGTCTGATCTTCCACGGTATTCACTGTGAGGGAAATGCCATCCACGGTGATTGATCCCTTGGGGGCGATGAACGGGGCAAGTGTTGCTGGTGCAGCAATGGTGAAGCGATGCGAATCGCCTTCATCGCGAATCGAGAGGATGGTGCCCACGGCATCAACATGGCCACTGACGATATGGCCACCGAGTTCATCACCGATCTTGAGAGATGGTTCAAGATTGACCTGACTGCCCTCAGCCCAGTTTTCGGGTGACGTGCAGGCTATTGTCTCAGCAGAAACATCAACGGCAAACCAGGAGTTTCCAGGTTTTCCGCCTTTTTCTACCACTGTCAGGCAAACGCCGGAACAGGCGATCGATGCGCCGATGGCGATGGTTTCAGGATCGAAGGGGCAGGAAATGGTAAGACGAATATCGCCCCGCTGTTCTGCCTTGGTGATGGTGCCGATTGCGGTGACTATGCCGGTAAACATGGGGTTCGCTCATATATTTCGAGAGTATCATTGCCCAGCTTCCGCTGGTCGCTGAGGGACCAGCGCCCATGGGCTGAGGTGAGGTCGGAAAGGCCGAAATCGGCAATAGCAGGAAGACCGCCGCCGATGATGATGGGCGCGCGATAGAGCAGTATCCGATCCACCAGATCGCGCTTCAGGAAAGCCGCTGCGGTTTGCGCGCCGCCTTCGATGAAGAGGTACTGGATATCCTGTAAAGCCAATATTTCTTCAGGATTTGCAATGGCTTGCCAGCCTGCGGGTACTGCACTGCGTGAGAGCACAAAGCGCGCCGGGCTGCGGGTTTCAAGGCCGGGGAGCCGGACATCAAGGCGAGGGTTGTCAGACCGCAAAGTGCCGCCCCCGACGAGAATCGCATCGGCACGCGCGCGTTCGCGGTGGGTATGGGCGCGCGCCTCTGGCCCGGTGATCCAGCGGCTTTCACCGGAGCGGAGGGCGATCGCGCCATCAAGCGACATGGCCAGTTTGAGCGTGACGTGTGGACGGCCTGTGTTGCGCTGCTTGAGATAGCCACGAAGGCTATCGTGAGAGGGCTTGTGATGTGCGAGGGTGACGGCAATTCCGGCTTGTTCCAGCCGCGCAATGCCTTTGCCCTGTGTGCGCGGGTCAGGATCGCAAGTGCCTATGATTACACGGGAAATGCCTGATTTTGTGACCAGATCTGCGCAGGCTGGACCACGCTCGCTGACATGGGCGCAGGGTTCAAGCGTCACATAAAGCGTGGCCCCTACGGCCCGCTGTCCTGCCTGTTCGAGTGCCGCAGCTTCAGCATGAGGGCGCCCGCCAGGCTGGGTCCAGCCGCGCCCTACAACGACAGCTGAAAGGGACATAACAGGATCAGAACGGACGATAAGGGCACCGACAGAGGGGTTAGGGTGGCTTAAAACCCGTCCACGCTCAGCCAAAGCGGCAGCCGCAGCGAGCCACTTTTCATCCAGCCTATCGATCACCGGAAGTGCTGGCCTGATCGCTCGTATCGACTGGGGGCAATTTGGGTTCAGGTTTGCCAGATCGAATCGCGGCAATGGCAGCATCCTGTTCCTGCTTCAGCCGTGCCAGCTCAGCCTCTTTTTTCGCTTTGTCCTTATCCTCATCAGGCTCCATCTGCTTTTCGAGTTTGTCCACATCGAGGAAAGTGGCCTTGCCCAGTTTGCGATAGAGATCCTTGCGCAATTCTTCCCGCTGAGCGAGTAAGTCTTCGAGGGCTTCCTTCTTCTTCTGATGCGACAGATTGGAAGCGAGTATTTCCGCTTCTGTCCGCCCTTCAGCAAAGGTGGAGATATAGATAACTTCCGGCGGGCGGGGCGGAATGCGCTGGCTTTTGGGAAGCAGGAGCATGAAAATCCCCACAGTCAGTGCGGCCGATACGATCAGTACCCGCCAGCGATAGGGGTTTTCCTTCCAGATTACGGCGAAATCGGAAACCGCGCCAACCGGATTAATGCTGCGTAGAAAGCTCATGGGTGGCAAGATAGTCGCACCAGCGCCTTGGCACCAGCCCTATCCTTGCGCTCTGCCGCCAGCCGCTTAGCCGAAAGCGGTGTAGAGCGTGCGCCCTTCGCGTTTCAGCCATTGATTGGCCTGCGCCACATCACCTTCGAAAATATCGCGGAGCAGTGCATGAAAAGCGGGTGAATGGTCGAAATGGACAAGGTGGGCCACTTCATGCGCAACCACCGAGCGGCGAACGAGATCAGGCGCTTGAATCAATCGCCAGTTGAGGCGAACAGTGCCATCGGAAGAACAGCTCCCCCAGCGTCGTTTTGCGCGAGATAGCCGAATGGGCTGCATATCCCGCCCGATAAGCTGGCAATAATGAGCCAGATCTTCCTCCATCAACTGCAAGGCTTCTCCTTCCAGCCAACGGCCCAGCCGGGTGGGCAGATTGCTTTCCGGGCCACCGATTCGCAGTGCATTTTCCACTCGCATGGGTTTGCGTGGGGCATTTGCTGCCCAGTGGATGGTGAGAGGATGCCCGCGATAGAGAACTGCACCACCAGGATGGGGTGGGGCATTATCGGGCAGGTTGGCCAGTTGTGCCCCCAGCCAATCGGCCCTTCTGCGGGCGAATTCCAAGGCTTCGGCAGTGCGGCCCCATTGAGGGATCGTCAGCCGCACCTCGCTGCCATCGGGCGCGAGGCGCAAAGTCATGCGGGTGGCACGCGGGTGGCGGCGGATGGAAATGGGCAGCGTTTGATCCGCGACTTGGACCGTAAGGTCTTCAGCTTTGCGGAGCAGCCAGTCCATCATGCGCCGTCCACGTTTTCCCAATCCTCTGATTCTTCGTCCTCTTTACCCTCTTCGCCCATGCTCCAATCGACCAGATGGTTTTCGAGTGGCCCGGCATGGACTTCGCTGATGACTTTGCCCGCAATGCTGGCCCCGGCAGCGCGCATGGCATCCTGACTGCCGGTAAGCAGCGGATGCCAATCGGGCAGCAGATCACCATCGGCCCGCAAGCGATAAGCGCAGGTGGGCGGGAGCCATGCAACGTCATTCACAATTCGCAAGGTGAGCCGCATACAATCGGGTACTTTGATCTTGCGGAAGCGATAATCACTGCATTGCGCCGTTTGCGTATCGAGCAATTTGCACGCGACATTGGTATAGGCGATCTCGCCCGTATCTTCATCTTCGAGCTTATGCAGGCAGCATTTGCCGCAGCCATCGCACAGGGCTTCCCACTCATCACGCGACAGCGCTTCGAGTGGCAATTCCCAGAATTTGGGTCTTAGCGCACCCATTTTTTCAATTCCGCTGTCACGGCTTCAGGGCTTTCATCCACTGGGAGTAGGGCAATGGGTTCGCCATCGCGGCCCATCAGATAAGCGCCACGGCTGTGATCCATGAGATAGGAGCCGTCTTCGCGTACGGCACCCTTGGCATAATATACCGAGAAGGCTCTGGCGGCTTTCTTGATCTGTTCGGGCGTACCGGTGAGACCCAGAAGGTCATCTGAAAATGCGTGGGTAAATTCACCCACCACTTTGGGCGTATCGCGTTCCGGATCGACGGTGATGAAAATAGGCTGAAGCTGTTTGGCCATCTCCGGCTCTGCCTTGGCAAATTCGGCATAGGCTTTCATCATCCGCTGCACATCAAGCGGGCAGACATCGGGGCAATAGGCATAGCCAAAATAGACCATACGATATTTGCCTTGAAAATCTGACCATTTGACTGTTTCGCCAGAACTGCTGGTCAATTCGAATGGGCCGCCGATCTTGGCACCGGCCAATGGCGGTTCCCCCGGATTGTCAGCAGAAACGGCATTGTTGCAGGCTGCGAGCAAAAGCAGCGGGGCGGCAAGGATAAAATGCTTGGTCATAGCGTGGTGGTTCATGCTCTGCTAAAGCTGTGAGGACAAGGGGGGATGTAAATAGGGCAGACCTTACCATCTGCCGCCTTAATGAAGGAGTGAAACTGTGTTCAGGGGTATGTTTTTGAAAGCCATCGCCGGAATCTTTTGCACCATTGCGCTGTTTGGCGCGGTTCCAGCTTCCGCGCAGATGTTTTCGGATGGGTATAAATTCCTTGAAGCGGTGAAGAAAAAGGACGGTACGACCGTTACGCAATTGCTCGAACAACCGGGCACGACGGTGGTCAATTCACGCGATGTGACGACCGGGGATACCGGACTCCATATTGCAACGGCACGGCGTGATCTGACCTGGATTCGCTTTCTCCTGGGCAAAGGTGCCAATCCTAACATCAGCAACAAGCAGGGCATGACCCCGCTCATGCTGGCCAGCCAGCTTGGCTTTACTGATGGGGTGCAGGTTCTGGCTGCCGATGGCGCGCGGGTGGATGAACCCAATTCTGCCGGTGAGACTCCACTGATGGCGGCCGTTCATCGCCGCGATATTGCGATGATGCGTGTCTTGCTGAAGGCTGGGGCTGATCCTGACCGGGCTGATAATTCCGGGCGATCCGCACGCGATTATGCCCAGCTGCAAGGCAATGACAGCGTTCTGCTCGATGAAATCGATCGCAATGCGAAGCCAGCCAGCGAAAGGGAAAATGCGCAAAAGACATATGGGCCTTCTTTCTAAGAGGTCTTTGGCCAGCTTATGACGGTGGTTGGCCTTTCAATGTTCCGGCCAAATGTTTAAGTATCTGCCATGGATGATCTTACGCTTGACGAAATTCGCCTGAAACTGGCGCCTGCGATCGCTGATGCCGCTATCTTTGACGGGTGGAGCGATCAGGCCCTGATGAGCGCAGCCAAGCAGTCCGGCATAGATCCTGAAGTTGCGTGCATTGCCTTTACCGGCGGCGCGATGGACATGATCGCTGCATGGATCGGCACGATCGATCAGCGCATGGCAGATGACCTTACTCCAGAACGGCTGGCAACCATGCCGATCCGGGAACGTATTCGCACTCTCGTTCAATATCGGCTGGATGCTGTGAAGGGGCAGGAAGAAGCCTTGCGCCGGGCGCTGATTATTCAGGCCATGCCGCAGAATGTGGCGCGCGCCGTGAAATTCGGTTGGAGCAGCGCTGATCTGATGTGGCGGCTCGCCGGGGACAAGGCCACTGATTACAATCACTACACCAAGCGGACCATTCTTGCTGGAATTTACGGCGCGACTTTGGCGGTTTTCATCGATGATGAATCGCCCGACAAGAGCGATACGCGCGCTTTTCTCGAGCGTCGTATCAACGGCGTGATGCAATTTGAGAAAGCCAAAGCGCAGTTTTTGAAGCCGCGAGACCGCTTTAGCGTCACCCGCTTTCTTGGCCGCTTGCGCTACCCGGCGAGATAATCGAAATATAATTGCGAAGCAGTTGCAATTAGCTCTGCGGTCTGGCACGGACCATTCATGAATCTCGATGATCTGCCCGTTCTGAGCCGCGCTGAAATCGTCGCGGTGGATTGGTCCCTTCTCGCCCCGGATGAAGGCAAACGCCTTCGCGCGCTGGGAATTGATGAAGGGGCGCATGTGGAAATTGCCCGACGCGGGATTTTCGCAGGTAAAGACCCAATCGCGCTGGTGGTTGGCAAGATGACGGTGGCGATCCGTCGCTCCCATGCCAAAGCGATGACGGTGGAGGAAATCCGGTGAGCGGACTTCGCACAGCCGCACTTGTCGGCAATCCCAATGCAGGCAAAAGCGCCCTGTTCAATGCGCTGACCGGCGCAAGGCAGAAAATCGCCAATTACCCCGGTGTCACGGTGGAGCGTAAAGCCGGGCGGCTGACGCTGCCTTCTGGCGAGCCGCTGGAATTGATCGACCTTCCCGGCAGCTACAGTCTGGATGCGTCCAGCCCGGATGAAGAAGTCACCCGCAAAGTGGTGCTGGGTGAATTTGCTGGCGAAGTGAAGCCCGAAGTCCTCGTGGTGGTGCTTGATGCGTCCAATCTCGAACAGCACCTGGTGTTTGCGCAGGAAGTCATCGCGCTGGGCCACCCCACGGTGGTTGCGCTCAACATGTTTGACTTGGCTGAACGCGATGGTCTGGTACTCGATCCGAAGGCTTTGTCTGAAGCTCTCGGTGTGCCGGTGGTGAAAACCGTCGCGGTTCGTCGCCGTGGGCTTGAAGAGTTGACGCAGGCAATTGCTGTGGCCGAACGCAATGCCGAATATGATCCTGGCGATCATCCGCTGAGCCATCTCACTTTGCCCGAACGGCGCCTGGCGGCGCGCAACATCGCCAAGGGCGCGATCCTGTCCAAGAGCACCGAACATATGGTTCATGCCGGGCTGGATAAGGTGCTGCTCAACCCATGGCTTGGTCCGCCGCTGCTCTTTGCGGTGCTGTTTGTGGTGTTTCAGGCCGTTTTTGCCTGGGCCAACCCGATCATGGATGCGCTGGATGGCGGGGTCGGGGTGCTGATCACCCTTGTTACTGAGCATATGGCACCCGGCATCTTGCGTGATTTTCTGACACAGGGCGTGCTTTCGGGCGTGGGTTCGGTAGTAGTGTTCCTGCCGCAGATCGTCATCCTCTTCGCCTTTATTCTGGTGATGGAGCAATCAGGCTATATGGCCCGCGCGGCTTTCCTGATGGATCGGTTGATGTCTTATGTAGGCCTGTCAGGCCGCAGCTTCATTCCGCTTCTGTCCAGCTTTGCCTGCGCTATTCCGGGTATCATGGCCACGCGCAGCATTGCTGACCCGAAAGATCGTCTGACCACGATCCTGATCGCGCCGCTAATGACCTGTTCAGCCCGTTTGCCCGTTTACGCTGTGATCATTGGGGCCTTCATCCCCAAAACCAGCGTGGGATGGGGCATTGGCCTTCAGGGGCTGGTCCTGTTCGCGCTTTATGTTGCCGGAATCATTGGCGCTGTGCTGGTCGCGCTTGTGCTGCGTCGGTCCGTCACGGCGGGCAAGGCGAGCGGCTTCATCATGGAAATGCCGCGCTATCAGATGCCCAAGCTGGGTGATCTTCTGATCGGCCTGTGGCAGCGCGCATGGGTGTTTCTGCGCCGCGCCGGGACGATCATTTTTACCGTCACCGTGGTCTTGTGGATTCTCTTGAGCTTCCCGAAAGCGGAGCCGGGTGAAAGCCAAGTGGATGCGTCGATTGCCGGGCAATTGGCCAATGGCCTTGCCGTAGTGGTGAAGCCAATTGGTTTTGACCGCGAAATGGCGCTTTCCCTCATTCCCGCCATGGCGGCGCGCGAAGTGGCTGTGTCTTCACTGGCGACAACCTATGCCATTTCGAGCGACGATGAAGATGCCGAAGCAGCTCAGCTCAGCGATCAGCTGGCGGCGCGGTGGACCATGCCGATGGCACTGGCGTTTCTGGCGTGGTTCGTCTTCGCCCCGCAATGTCTCTCCACCATCGCGGTGGCGCGGCGTGAAACGAACGGGTGGAAATGGCCTGCCTTCATGCTCGCTTATCTCTTTACCTTGGCCTATATTTTCGCTGGATTGACATTCTGGCTGGCAACGGCGGCGGGTCTGTAGCTACACTGCTGTGGAATGGACAGCAGCCTGCGCTGGTGTCACGCCCGCCTTTTAGGCTAAGCGGCAACGCAACAGACGTATTGAGGAAAGCATCTCCATGGCAGGTAGTGTCAACAAGGTCATTCTGATCGGCAATCTCGGGCAGGACCCGGAAGTGCGCAGCTTCCAGAATGGCGGCAAGGTCTGCAATCTGCGGATCGCCACCAGTGAAAGCTGGAAAGACCGCAACAGCGGTGAACGTCAGGAACGCACGGAATGGCACACGGTGGCGATCTTCTCTGAAGGTCTGGTCAATGTGGCTGAGCGCTTCCTGCGCAAAGGCTCCAAGGTCTATGTCGAAGGCCAGCTTCAGACCCGCAAATGGCAGGATCAGCAGGGCAATGACCGCTATTCCACCGAAGTGGTGCTGCGTGGCTTCAATGGCACGCTGACCATGCTGGATGGCCCCGGCGGCGGCAGTGGCGGCGGCGGCCAAAGCTCGGGCGGTTCGTCAGGTGGTTGGAACCAGGGCGGCGGCCAGAGTGGCAGTGGCAACAATTGGAATCAGGGCGGTGGCTCTTCAGGCGGTTCATCGGGCGGCTGGAATCAAGGCGGCGGTGGCTCACCGTCCAGCGGTGGCAGCAATTTCGGTGATGATCTGGATGATGATATTCCGTTCTGATCGGACCGAACACAAATCACAAAGAGAGGGCGAAACCACTGCGGTTCCGCCCTCCCTTTGTTTTGGGGCATCAATCCTTGGTTTTCAGACCCGCCAATGCTGCAAATGGCCCGGCGCTGGTTTCATCGAGCAGGCCCACTTCCTTGCGCACCTGATCCGCATTTGGCCCGGTAAGGAAGGGGTCAATCGCTAGCGCAAGGCTTTGCGCCACCGCTTCACCAAGGTCGAAGCTGGTGCCGGAATAGGGGATTTCATCGCAATCCTCTTCTTCCAGCTCGATTTCTTCTTCGGTGATGGTGACATCAGGCACGAAGCGGAAGGACAGGCTCTCCTCCACTTCAACCGGCAAATCATCCCCCGAAACGGCGCAGCTCTGCACGATAGAGGCTTGCATCCGGCCCTTGGCCGTCACATCCCCATCTTCGAGCTGCAAGGTGAGTTTGGCTGTCAGGCTCTTCACCTGAGGAATATCGAATCGTTTCGCCAATGCGGCGCATTGTTCAGGCGTTGCATTCAGGGTGACGGGGGCTTCTTTCAAATGCCGCCGATCAATGATGCAGGTAAATTCAGTATCGCTCATCGTGTAATCTGTCCTTCGAGCAGGGCTTCGGCAGGCATGGCGGCAAGGTCTGCCTCCAGCTTGCGCAGAACCTCTGCCAATTGTCCTGGCTCAGCATCGGGTGCCAAGGTCACATTGCGGGTAGCCGCTTCCGCCAGTTTCGAATCGTCTGCTTGCGCCAGCGCTTCGCGATAGGCACCCAGCCTGCCGCCCAACACCGACATCAGGCGGCCGATATGTTTGCCTACCACCATGTCGCCCACACCGCTTTCGCGCAATTGCCCGTCCATATCCTCGACAAACAGCTCGGTCAGCAGGACGGAAGGGGCAATCAGGGCTTCATCCTTTTCCATGCGCAGCAGAGTGAAGCACAGGACGGTGGTGATCATGTCAAACCGCCCGGCCACGCTGTCTGCAACATGCGCATCGGCATACCAATGCTTCTCACGCGAAATTTCTACAACCCGATGCCACAAGGGGCGCAGACTGTCGCGAGGGTCCGTATTGTGACGGATCAGGCGGGATAAAAGGGACATTTCGAGCGGCTCTGTCCTATGTTGTTCAGCGGTTATTAAATTGCCGAAGGCCAAGCGCCATTGCGAAGCACTGCGCTTGGCCTTAAGGCTCGCGCTGTAGAATGTGGCAATATCGAAGGCAAATCAAAGTCTCTGTTGTCAGACATGACGGGCCGGCACGGAATTGGAAAGGTGAGTATGACTCAATTTGGTCGGATCGGGGCAGTAGTGGCTTTGGCGTGTGCGTCGGCTGCTTGCAGTTCGATCACCACTCATCGCGGTTATATCGTTGATGAAACGCTGATGTATGCGGTGCACCCAGGGATCGATAATGAACGGTCCGTGGAAGGCACGCTTGGTCAGCCCAGCTTCAAGAGCCAGTTTGGTCAGCCAACCTGGTATTACGTGTCGAGCACGACGGAACAGGCCCCTTTCACGACTCCGCATATTACGGCCCAGACTGTTCTTGCGGTGAAGTTTGACAGCAAGGGCAATGTCGTTTCGGCTGATCGCACGGGCATGGATCAGGTTGTGCGCATTCACCCCAATGGCGATTCCACACCGACTCTGGGCCGCGAACGCAGCTTCCTGGAAGATCTGTTCGGCAATATCGGTCAGGTTGGCGGTATGCCGGGTGGGGCAGGCCCCGCTGGTGGCGGACCTAACGGCACCTGATTATAATTTGGCATAATGCGGGTGGTTCTTGGGGTGAAGTGGCTTGAAGCCGATACCCCAGCCTCCCATATGCCGCCTCATGCATGACCAGACAGCGAGCCACGGCCTGACCCAGTGGCATGGCACTACGATCATTGGCGTCAAGAAAAACGGGAAGACCGTTATTGCCGGCGATGGTCAAGTTTCCATGGGTAATACGGTGATGAAGCCGAATGCCCGAAAAGTTCGCCGGATCGGTGAAGGCGGCCCCGATAAGGGCAAGGTGATTGCCGGTTTTGCCGGTGCCACTGCCGATGCCTTCACCCTCTTCGAACGGCTTGAACGCAAGCTGGAACAATATTCCGGCCAATTGCTGCGTTCCGCCGTCGAACTCGCCAAGGATTGGCGGACCGACAAATATCTTCGCAACCTTGAAGCCTTGATGATCGTGGCGGATGAGGAATGCCTCCTCGTTCTTACCGGCAATGGCGATGTGCTGGAACCTGAAGGCGGTATCACCGCCATCGGCTCCGGCGGCAATTATGCCCTGTCGGCCGCCCGCGCTCTCGACGCTTATGAAGAAGATGCCGAAGTCATCGCCCGCCGCGCCATGGCTGTGGCTGCTGAAATCTGCGTCTTCACCAATGACCGTGTGACGGTCGAAACCATCTGAGATTCATGACCGATCAACTGACCCCCAAGGCGATTGTCGCCGCTCTCGACGAACATATCATTGGCCAGAACAAGGCCAAACGTGCTGTGGCTGTGGCGCTGCGTAACCGCTGGCGCCGCCAGCAGCTCGATGCTGACTTGCGTGAAGAGATCACGCCGAAGAATATCCTTATGATCGGCCCCACGGGCTGCGGTAAAACCGAGATCAGCCGCCGTCTGGCAAGGCTCGCTAATGCGCCATTCGTGAAGGTGGAAGCGACCAAGTTCACGGAAGTGGGCTATGTCGGCCGCGATGTGGAACAGATCGCCCGCGATCTGGCCGAAGAAGCTGTGCGGCTGGAAAAGGAACGCCGCCGCGAATCCGTGCGCGAAGCGGCTTCTGCCGCCGCGATGGAGCGGCTGCTCAATGCTCTGGTCGGGGATAGCGCTTCGGAAGCCACCCGCGCCAGCTTCCGCCAGCGTATCGTCGAAAATGCGATGAACGACACGGAAGTCGAAATCGAAGTGGAAGACAGCCCCACTATGCCGATGGAAGTCCCCGGCATGGGCGGCAGTGTCGGCATGATTAACCTGTCCGATATGATGGGCAAGGCGTTCGGCAAGCAGAACCTCAAACGCCGCAAGCTCAAAGTGCCTGATGCGTGGGACAAGCTGGTCGATGAAGAAGCGGAAAAGCGTCTCGATCAGGATGATGTGGCCCGCGTTGCCCTGCTCAATGCGCAGGAAAATGGCATCGTCTTTCTGGATGAGATCGACAAGATCGCCGTATCTGACACACGCAGCGGCGGCACCGTCAGCCGCGAAGGTGTGCAGCGCGATTTGCTGCCAATGATCGAAGGCACCACGGTTGCCACCAAATATGGCCCGATGAAGACCGACCATGTCCTCTTCATCGCCAGCGGTGCGTTCCATCTCTCCAAACCGTCAGATATGCTGCCGGAACTTCAGGGCCGCCTGCCGATCCGGGTGGAACTTTCCGCGCTGACGGAAGACGATTTTGTCGCCATCCTCAGCGATACGCGGGCCAATCTGATTGACCAGTACAAGGCGCTGATCGGCACCGAACAGGTTACGCTGGATATCACGCCCGAAGCGATCCGCGAAGTGGCGCGGCTGGCAGCACAGGTGAATGAAAGCGTCGAGAATATCGGCGCCCGCCGTTTGCAGACCGTGATGGAGCGCCTGCTGGAGGAACTCAGCTTTGAGGCCGAAGATCGTCGCGGCGATACGGTATTGGTGGATGCAGAATATGTCCGTGAAAAACTGTCCGATCTGGTGCAGGATACCAATTTGAGCAAATATATCCTCTGAGGAACGCGCGACCATGAGCACAACCCCGCCAGATGGCAAACCGATCTATCGCTGCATCACCGGCCCTGATGATGACACTTTCTGCAAGCGCGTGTCGCAGGCATTGCAAGATGGCTGGGAACTGCACGGTTCACCGGCTCTCACCTTTAATGGCGAGACAGTGATTTGCGCCCAGGCGGTGATCTGGAGCGGCTTTATCGGCTGATCGGCTGACTTAAGCTCTGATACGAAAAAGGCCGGCAGGATCACCACGATCCGCCGGCCTTTTTTGTAAGCTTTGCGCCTCTGCCCTATGGATGCGGGGCGAGGCCGATTTCTACGCCGGTCTTGTCCGTATTGGCAAAACGATCCACCAGATCAGCGCTGGCCGTGTTGAGGCCCAGAACCTGCACGCTGCGGCCATTGCGACGCATCCGTTCGACCACCTTATCCAGCGCATCAATGGCGGAAATGTCCCAAAAATGCGCTTTGGTCACATCAAACACCACATGGTCTGCCGGATTGGCCTGATGGCCTTCAGGCCCCAGCGCTTTTTGAAACCGGTCCACGGATGCGAAGAATATCTGCCCGGTGATCGTATAGACTGCCCGTTCCTCCTCGCGCGTGCGCACCACTTCGAACATGTTGCGCACCTTATAGGCGAAGAACACGCCCGACAGCAGCACACCCACCAGCACGCCCAGCGCCAGATTATGCGTTGCCACCACCACAACAACCGTTGCCAGCATCACGATGGAGGAGGTCAGCGGATGGATGCGCAGATTGGAGATGGAGTTCCAGCTGAATGTCCCGATGGAAACCATAATCATCACAGCCACCAGCGATGGCATAGGCACTTGCCCTACGATGGAGCCAAGCGCGGCCAGCATAATCAGCAGAAACAGGCCTGCGGTAAATGTAGACAACCGCCCGCGTCCACCGGACGTGATGTTGATGACGGACTGGCCGATCATGGCACAGCCACCCATGCCGCCGAAGAATGCCGCTGCCATATTGGCAATGCCCTGGCCGCCACATTCGCGGCGCTTGTTGCTCTCTGTATGGGTCATGTCATCGACAATCTGTGCGGTCAGCATCGATTCCAGCAGGCCAACCGCCGCCATCGTCACAGAATAGGGCGCGATAATCAGCAAGGTTTCCCACGTCAGTGGCACATGGGGCAGCACGAAATAGGGCACGCCCTCAGGCAGCTTGCCCATATCGCCCACCGTGTTGACCGGCAGGTCCATCGAAATGGAAATCACGCTGAGCACAATGATCGCCACCAGCGGAGAGGGCACCGCCGTGGTCAGGCGCGGCAGCAGGTAAATGATCGCCAGGCCTGCTGCCACCATGGCATAGGTTTCCCAACCGACATTGGTCAGCTGCGGAAGCTGGGCCATGAAGATCAGGATCGCCAGCGCATTGACGAAGCCGGTGATGACCGAGCGCGACACGAATTGCATCAACAGGTCGAGCCGCAGAAACCCCGCAGCAATCTGGATAATGCCCATCAGGATCGTCGCGGCGAAGAGATAGTCCACGCCATATTGCTTCACCAGTGGCACCACCACCACGGCGACGGCGGCGGTTGCAGCAGAGATCATCCCCGTGCGCCCGCCGGTAAAGGCCACCACCATGGCAATCACCACCGAGGCATAAAGCCCCACGCGCGGATCGACCCCGGCAATCACCGAAAAGCCGATCGCTTCAGGAATGAGGGCCAGCGCCACCACGATTCCGGCCAGAATATCGGCTTTGGGATTGGACAGCCAATCGCGCTTCAGCGTTTCAGCAAAACTCATATATCATCCATACAGCGATAGAGGCGCCGAAATCGGCCATGTCCGACTTCGCACCTGTTTTCGAGCGTCAATTTTGGGAACCTTGTCGCCAAGGGTTGAGGGCAGATACACTGATTAGCCGCCGAATGGCAACCCCTGTGGTTTTGCGGGGGTAAATTGACGACACAACGAATGCCTCAATGGGATAAGTATTTTTATTCCGATATCTGAAAGTTAGTTCACCTCTTCCACATCCTCAGTCGCCTGTCTTGACCACATTTCGGCATAGAGCCCGTCATGCCGCAGGAGTTGCTGGTGGGAGCCGCTTTCGGCCAGGCGGCCTTTATCGAGCACGAAAATCGTGTCGGCATCGGCCACTGTGGAGAGGCGGTGGGCGATGGCTATGCTGGTGCGATTGCGCGAGACGCGGCGCAGGGTTCCGGTGATTTCCTGTTCGGTCCGGGTGTCGAGCGCGCTGGTCGCTTCGTCGAGCAGCAGGATGGGCGGGTTTTTGAGCAAGGTGCGGGCAATCGCCACGCGCTG
Organism: Altericroceibacterium indicum; assembly: GCF_009828105.1. Lineage (GTDB taxonomy): Bacteria > Pseudomonadota > Alphaproteobacteria > Sphingomonadales > Sphingomonadaceae > Altericroceibacterium > Altericroceibacterium indicum. The sequence goes on along the minus strand of NZ_WTYQ01000003.1, from coordinate 10,040 downwards.
CTTTTCACCGCCTGAGAGTTTGAGGCCCCTTTCGCCCACTTCGGTGTCAAAGCCATCAGGCAGAGAGCGGATGAAGGGCAAGATGGCGGCGTCCGCGGCGGCGCGGGCGATGTCTTCATCACGCGCATCTTCGCGGCCATAGCCGATATTATAGCCGATCGTGTCGTTGAACAGCACGCTATCTTGCGGAACAATGCCGATGGCGGCGCGCAGGCTTTCCTGCGTCACGCTGGCGATATCCTGCCCGTCGATCAGAATGCGGCCCGACTGCGGATCGTAAAAGCGGAACAGGAGCCGCCCGATAGTGGATTTGCCCGCGCCCGACGGCCCAACAATCGCCACATGCGCGCCCGCTGGCACTTCAAAGCTGAGGCCGTGGAGAATATCGCGGTCATCCTCATAGCCAAACACCACATTATCGAACACAACCGTCGGCTTGCGCACCAGCAATGCGGGCGCATTGGGCGCATCGCTTACTTCCACCGGCGTATCGATCAGGCGGAACATGGCGGCCATGTCGATCAAGCCCTGCCGGATGGTGCGATAGACCCAGCCCAACATGTCGAGCGGACGGAAAAGCTGCATCAGATAGGTGTTGATGAGGACCAGATCACCCACGCTGAAGCGCCCCGTGCTCCAGCCATAGACAGTATAGGCCATCGCGCCACCCATCATCAGATTCATGATGATCGCCTGCACGATATTGAGGACACCGAGCGAGTTTTCCGATTTGATGGCGGCTCTGGAATAGGCGCGTGCGGCGGAACTGTAGCGGTCCTGCTCGCGCGATTCTGCGCCGAAATATTTTACCGTCTCATAATTGAGGAGCGAATCCACCGCGCGGGCGAGCGCCCGGCCATCCAGCTCGTTCATTTCATGGCGCAATTTGGTGCGCCATTCGGTAATCATCCGGGTGACATAGATATAGGCGACCACTGTTGCCGCCGTGGCAGCGACAATCGGCAGGCCGAATTTGACATAGAAGATGCCGCCCACAATCAGCAGTTCGATGGCAGTGGGCATGATGTTGAACAGCAGGAAATAGATCATCGTGTCGATGCTCTTGGTTCCGCGTTCGATGATCTTGGTGACTTCCCCCGTCCGGCGCGAGAGGTGGAAGCGCAGGCTCAGCCGATGCAGCCGATGAAACACATCTTCAGTAAGGTTGAGCACAGCATCCTGGCCCACCCGCTCAAAAATAATGTTGCGGATATTGTCAAAGGCCACCGTGGCAAAGCGCCCTGCGCCATAGGCAATCACCAGCGCCATCGCCACCCAGAAAGCGGGGTTGCCATCAGCGGACATCGCATCCACCGCCCCAGCATAGGCCAGCGGCAAGGCAAGCACGACGATCTTGGCCAGCACCACAAAGACAATCGCCCAGCCAATGCGCCAGCGCAGATCAGGCCGATCTTTGGGCCAGAGATACGGCAGAAACCGACGAATGGTCGGCCACCCGTCATGGGTGACTGCATCGGATTTTGTGTCTGATTGTGGTGGCATCCCATGCTATGTAGGGGCAGGGAAGGGCAAGCGAAAGCCGCGCGATGCACTGTTTCAGAGCTTCACTGTATCTTGCTTTCCAAGTGCCCCTATCGAGAAGCAGTGTTGTAACAGGGAAAAATTCGTCATAAATGTTCCATGCTCCACGTGACGATCAGCACTGACATGCAGGTGGTCTTGGGACAGATTTCCTGCATGTCCCGCTATGCCTGCGGAGAACCATGATCGAGCCTTGGGGGAGCGGATGACCGGATTGCCGGACAGATTGCTGAGGAAGCTGCGAGAGCGCTTGTTTCCGGTTCTGACACGTAACGTGCTTAACACGCCGCCGGTGAAGCCGGTGGATGATGGCGTGATTATTTTCTCCATGATCGGCTCGCGGGTTTTGCTGCCCTATCTTGTGGCTGTGAAATCCTTTCACGCGGCATTGGGCCGTGGCCGCATGGTGATTTTGGACGATGGTTCGCTGACGGCAAAAGATCGTGCGGTGCTGGCCACCCATCTCGGTAATCCTCGCATCATCGCAATCGCCGATGTTGATACCGGGGATTGCCCGCGTGGCGGCACATGGGAGCGTTTGCTGACATTGCTCGATCTGCGGACGGATGCCTATGTCATTCAGCTTGATTCCGATACTGTCACTCTTGGCAATGTGCCGGAAATCAGGGATGCAATAGGGCAAGGCCGCAGCTTCACGATACGCGGGGAAGCCGAAGCGGAACTGGTCCCCATCCTTCGCAACGATGGCGCACGGGCTAGGCCTTTCGTGGTTGAGCCGGGCACACATGTGCAGCGCGCCATTGAGAACGGTCTGGGCCACCTTACTATCGCAGGGCTGGACGCGCCACGCTATGTTCGCGGATGTTCGGGCTTTGCCGGTTTTGCACCCAGTGATGAGGGGCGGCAATTGGCTGTCACCTTTTCTCGGGAAGCGGCCAGCCTTCTTGGTATGGGCAAATGGTCGGAATGGGGCAGCGAGCAGGTGACATCGAATTTTGTCATCGCCAATCAACCCGATCCTCTGCTGCTCCCCTATGACAAATATCTGAACTTCTGGAACAGCGGCATTCCCGATGATGCCCGCTTCCTCCACTTCATCGGCACGCACCGCTATTCTGGCAATAGCTATATCAAGGCAGCAAGGCAGGCGATTCGGGATTTGATGCGTTCAGACCGTTAGTCGCGGTCTTTATTCACCACCTGCCTGATAGCATTGGCAATATCGCGGGCCTGCCGGTGGATCGAGAAACGCTGCTCGGCGCGTTCACGGCCAGCCTTGCCATGCTGCATCGCGATTGTGGGTTCTTGCAGATAGAACTCAACCGCTGCCTGGAAGCCGTCTTCGTCATTCAATCCGACCAGCGTGCCGGTCACCCCATTGTCGATGATTTCCATCGGCCCCGCGGCCGCACAAGCGACAACCGGCAATTCGCAGGCCATCGCTTCGGCCAGCACAAGGCCGAAACTTTCGCGCTTTGCTGCGTGAACCATCAAGGTGGCCGCTTGATAATAGGGCAGCAAATCCTGCTGCTGGCCAACAAAATGGAAGCGGTCGCTGATGTGGAGGTCTGCTGCCAGTTGCTTCCATGCCGGAGCCATCGCACCATCGCCGACATAGGCAAAGGCAACATCAGAAAACTGCTCTTGCTTCATGATCCGTGCCGCAGTGCGGATAATCATGTCGACCCGTTTTTCAGGCCGTGCCTGGCTGACGCAAATGACCCAGCGCAACGCTGGATCAAGGCGCGGGGCGGAGGTGTCGCCCGCCGGAATGAACCGTGTGCAATCAATGCCATTGGGGGCAACGACAATTCTGTCTTTGGGAATTTGCGCAAAGGAGGCAAGCCACTCCCCCTGCTTTACGGCATTGGCAATATGCAGATCGTGGATCTGGCGATGCAATATTCTTCGCAAGATGAATTTCGCTGCTTTTTTGACGAGAGAGTTGCGCTGTGTGTGATCAAAACTGTCATTCTCGGTGGTGATCGTCGCAACCTTCAGGCTCTTGAGGAACGCCATGTCCAGGGTTGATGGCATTGCGCTCATATAGACGATGGCAGCCAGCTTTTGCTCTTGAGCGAAGTGTGAGAGCTTCTCCTTGTCACGCGCGGCCAGAGTATAGCCATCCAGCTCAATCGGCTTAAGGTGTTCAAATTGATGGACGGAGCGGCCGGTCAGTTCCGGGAAAGCAATATAACAGTCGAACTCCCCCAGATTGCCTGCCACCATATCGCGTAAGCGGGACACTGTTCGCCAGACAAACCCCTGATCGTCAGGGTAGCGCATACAGAAAAGAATGGACTGGCGCTTCATCTTCATGGGGCTGCTATCTTTCAACATGCTCATGCGGGTCTTTTGAGTCTGGAAACGATCCCGCTCAGTACAATCAGCATTTCTTCATAGAGCGGGTGGCGCAAAAGCCTCAGCGACAAAAGCCAGGCGATGGCCACGGGAATGGCCATCACAAGAACCCGAATAATCGGTGACTGAAGGGGTGTCTGGTGAATGAGGTGGATCGCCACAGCGCCCACAATTCCTGTGCAGAGGGTGACTATTGCACTGGGCAAGAGAGCGGCAAAGAGCGGCACCACTTTGCATTTCAGGTGTTTCTTCTGAAGGATCAGCCATACGGGCATGGTTGCGAGCGTTGCCAGAGCCAAGGCCCAGCCAAAGGAAACGATATTGCCCGAAAACAGCACAACAGTCAGGACAATGCGGCTAAGCGCCGTAATGAGCAGAGGAATGGCTGCGAGATAAGGCCGTCCGATCGCGTTGAACGTTGCGGGATGATAATAGAACATCAGGCCAATGCTGGCCATCAAGGCAAGTGGTGTGACTACCGGCACAGCATCCAGCCAGATATCGCTATAAAGCCCTACGACAATATCCTGAGCGGCAATGGCAGTGATCGCCAGTGTCGGCCAGCCAACACCGGTCACCAGTCCGATCGAACGGTGGAGCATAGGTGCCAGCGGTTGCCCGCTGTGATGCGCTTTGGCGAAATAGGATTGTGATCCGAAATTCATCGCAGAACCGGCGACGTAGATGAAGATGTTAACGGTAGAATTGGCCCGGCTGACGAGACCCACCTGTCGCGCCGATCCGATCTTGCCGAGAATCAGGTCGGGCAAGGCATCATTCACCGATTTGATGAGGTTGGTTGCCAGTGCTCCACCGCCAAAGCGGATAATGCCACCCAGTTCGCGAAACCTTGGCAGGTAGTACATGTGGAGCGGCTTCAGCCAGAGGTAGGTGATTCCTGTGGCCAGAACATTGGCCAGATTGGCCCAGGCAAGGCTTTGTGCCCCGTGGCCTGTATAGGCCAAGCCGAGACATACCACGGCATAGGCGAATGTCCCCCAGAAAGCGCCCCAGGCTATTTTCGTCGCATCATACTCTCGCAGCAGAAGCGCGAGGGCTACGGAGCTGAAGGGAATGAACAGGAAGCTGATGGCAAGGATATGCATGACCGGCTGAATTTCGGAATATCCGAAATAGCGCGAAACCATGCCGCTGCTGACGAATATGCAAAAGGCAATGAACCATGCGATTGCATAGGCAACGCCCATCGCTGAACGGACTTTGCCTGAGGTCAGTTCTGCTTCACGTTGTAAATAGGTGCTGACGCCAAAATCGCGAAACACATGGGCAATGTTCACCAGCACAACGGCGATGGAATAAATGCCGATCTCGGACGGGGACAGCAAACGCGCGACAATAAGGGAAATCACAAACTGCGCCATCGTCGCTCCCGACGATGAGAAGAAGTTGATGATGAGTGATTTTCGAAAGGACGTCATCGGGCAAGGGTCCAATATGCGCAGCTTATATAAAGCACTGGGTCAAATCCACGGAGCGCATCGGAACGGGCTGGCCATAATCGAAAGCTATCCTCTCTAAGCAGATCAAGCGCGCTTTTAACAGTGTCGCGCGAGCCAGTCTCTATCGCGTGGAGAGTAAACAAAGAATGAGGCGTGGCATGATGCAATGGGTGCATTCTCGAAGGCTAAACAGCCGATTTAACGCAAAAACCAAGCAGTTCAGGGGTTTATGGAAAAAGTGACATAAAAGTGAAAAAAGTGTGTTGACCGAATCTGGGGTTAGTCCTAGAGGGGCTTCACCGACACGGGGACGGCGCTTCTGGCGCTACTGAGTTGGTCGCCAACATTGATGGGATAGCAATTCCCCTGGGATTTAATTTCAGGGACTGATTGCTGTCTTTGTTGTTGGGGTTCTTTGACATTGTTGATTGATTGATGAAGGGACATGTGGGCGACGGCGCCCGGTCCGGGGGTTTTAAGGCTCCGGATACCGGTATTTAAGTCGTTACCTTACATAGTCCTTCGTATCCATTACGTTTGATAGATGCAGGTAATCGGCTCCTTGAACGTTGGTATGATGGCTGGCTTTGGCTGGTTATTGTATTGATGCACTCAAACTTGAGAGTTTGATCCTGGCTCAGAACGAACGCTGGCGGCATGCCTAACACATGCAAGTCGAACGAACCCTTCGGGGTTAGTGGCGCACGGGTGCGTAACGCGTGGGAACCTGCCTTAAGGTTCGGAATAACAGTTAGAAATGACTGCTAATACCGGATGATGTCTTCGGACCAAAGATTTATCGCCTTAAGATGGGCCCGCGTTGGATTAGGTAGTTGGTGGGGTAAAGGCCTACCAAGCCGACGATCCATAGCTGGTCTGAGAGGATGATCAGCCACACTGGGACTGAGACACGGCCCAGACTCCTACGGGAGGCAGCAGTGGGGAATATTGGACAATGGGCGAAAGCCTGATCCAGCAATGCCGCGTGAGTGATGAAGGCCTTAGGGTTGTAAAGCTCTTTTACCAGGGATGATAATGACAGTACCTGGAGAATAAGCTCCGGCTAACTCCGTGCCAGCAGCCGCGGTAATACGGAGGGAGCTAGCGTTGTTCGGAATTACTGGGCGTAAAGCGCGCGTAGGCGGTCTATTAAGTCAGGGGTGAAATCCCGGGGCTCAACCCCGGAACTGCCCTTGAAACTGCTAGACTAGAATCTTGGAGAGGTCAGTGGAATTCCGAGTGTAGAGGTGAAATTCGTAGATATTCGGAAGAACACCAGTGGCGAAGGCGACTGACTGGACAAGTATTGACGCTGAGGTGCGAAAGTGTGGGGAGCAAACAGGATTAGATACCCTGGTAGTCCACACCGTAAACGATGATAACTAGCTGTCCGGGTTCACAGAACTTGGGTGGCGCAGCTAACGCATTAAGTTATCCGCCTGGGGAGTACGGTCGCAAGATTAAAACTCAAAGGAATTGACGGGGGCCTGCACAAGCGGTGGAGCATGTGGTTTAATTCGAAGCAACGCGCAGAACCTTACCAGCGTTTGACATCCCGATCGCGATGAGAGGAGACTCTTTTCTTCAGTTCGGCTGGATCGGTGACAGGTGCTGCATGGCTGTCGTCAGCTCGTGTCGTGAGATGTTGGGTTAAGTCCCGCAACGAGCGCAACCCTCATCCTTAGTTGCCATCATTTAGTTGGGCACTTTAAGGAAACTGCCGGTGATAAGCCGGAGGAAGGTGGGGATGACGTCAAGTCCTCATGGCCCTTACACGCTGGGCTACACACGTGCTACAATGGCGGTGACAGTGGGCAGCTAGTTCGCAAGAACATGCTAATCTCTAAAAACCGTCTCAGTTCGGATTGTTCTCTGCAACTCGAGAGCATGAAGGCGGAATCGCTAGTAATCGCGGATCAGCATGCCGCGGTGAATACGTTCCCAGGCCTTGTACACACCGCCCGTCACACCATGGGAGTTGGTTTCACCCGAAGGTAGTGCGCTAACTCGCAAGAGAGGCAGCTAACCACGGTGGGATCAGCGACTGGGGTGAAGTCGTAACAAGGTAGCCGTAGGGGAACCTGCGGCTGGATCACCTCCTTTCTAAGGATTAGTACGAAAGCGCCAGCCCTTGCGGTTGGAAGAGCTTCGCACTTTTTCAAAGAACATTGCCGTCGTCCTCATGTCCTTTCATCACTGGAGATTGTTACAGGCGCTTTACTGCGCATGTGATAAATGCCTGAGCTGGCTCACGCCGCCCGCGGCTTGGCAATTCTATTGTATAGAATTGAGAGCTTGTGATGGCGCGATGGGCCGGTAGCTCAGGTGGTTAGAGCGCACGCCTGATAAGCGTGAGGTCGTAAGTTCAACTCTTACTCGGCCCACCATAGATTTTAAAGTTTGGTAGGGGGCCTTAGCTCAGCTGGGAGAGCACCTGCTTTGCAAGCAGGGGGTCATCGGTTCGATCCCGATAGGCTCCACCATTTATGTGGCCTACCGCTGCGCTGCTTGAGGCGTTTAAGCGCCTATCGCTTACGCTACTTGAGGCGCATTCTTTACACTCCAGTGTATGAAATACATCTGATCCCGCCCGGCTTTGGCCAGGGTGTGGTAGCGAAGAGATCTGCTCTTCGCGTCTTTGACATTGTGAATGGGTTTTTAATCGATGCCGTGGCGCATGGATTTATATTGGTCTACGGACTGATGTGATCATGCGACACAACAGATATTTTATGTCTGGCTGAGATAACGTCCGCAACAAAAGCTACAGGTTAGTAGCATGGGTTTGAGGACTTGCTGGTTTATGCAAGCAGCAAGTTTTATCACTCTCAGGCCTGTCGTTGATGGTGTGGATTCTCAAGCGTGAGGTAAGAGCATTTGGTGGATGCCTAGGCATGTACAGGCGATGAAGGACGTGGCACGCTGCGATAAGCGTCGGGGAGTTGTGAGCAAACTTTGATCCGGCGATTTCCGAATGGGGAAACCCACCTTCACCATTTCTCTCGTTGTTCGAGCAATCGGATAATGAGCGAGGTGGATAGGGTATCACCTTAGTGAATATATAGCTTTGGTGAAGCGAACCCGGAGAACTGAAACATCTCAGTACCCGGAGGAAAAGACATCAACCGAGATTCCGTTAGTAGTGGCGAGCGAACGCGGACCAGGCCAGTGCTTCTCATTCAATTAACAGAACACTTTGGAAAGAGTGGCCATAGCGGGTGACAGCCCCGTATGTGAAAATGATGTGAGAAGACTCGAGTAGGGCGGGACACGTGAAATCCTGTCTGAACATGGGGGGACCACCCTCCAAGCCTAAATACTCGTACATGACCGATAGTGAACTAGTACCGTGAGGGAAAGGTGAAAAGCACCCCGATTAGGGGAGTGAAACAGTACCTGAAACCGAATGCTTACAAGCAGTTGGAGCCTCTTTAGGGGGTGACAGCGTACCTCTTGCATAATGGGTCAGTGACTTAATCTACCATGCAAGCTTAAGCCGATAGGTGTAGGCGCAGCGAAAGCGAGTCTGAATAGGGCGACAGAGTATGTTGGATTAGACCCGAAACCCGGCGATCTATGCATGACCAGGATGAAGGTGCGGTAACACGCACTGGAGGTCCGAACCGTTTAATGTTGAAAAATTATCGGATGAGTTGTGCTTAGGGGTGAAAGGCCAATCAAGCCGGGAAATAGCTGGTTCTCCGCGAAATCTATTGAGGTAGAGCGTCGGATGTATGCCGTTGGGGGTAGAGCACTGGATGGGCTAGGGGGTCGCGAGATCTACCAAACCTAACCAAACTCCGAATACCAACGAGTCTTATCCGGCAGACAGACGGCGGGTGCTAAGGTCCGTCGTCAAAAGGGAAACAGCCCTAACCTACAGCTAAGGTCCCCAAGTCATCACTAAGTGGGAAAGCATGTGGGAATCCCAAAACAACCAGGAGGTTGGCTTAGAAGCAGCCATCCTTTAAAGAAAGCGTAACAGCTCACTGGTCTAAATAAGGGTTCCTGCGGCGAAAATGTATCGGGGCTAAAGTGATGCACCGAAGCTTAGGGTTCAGAATTTATTCTGAGCGGTAGCGGAGCGTTCCGTAAGCGAGTGAAGCTCAAGGGTAACCGAGGGTGGACGTATCGGAAGTGCGAATGCTGACATGAGTAGCGATAAAGAGGGTGAGATGCCCTCTCGCCGAAAGACCAAGGGTTCCTACGCAATGCTAATCAGCGTAGGGTGAGCCGGCCCCTAAGACGAGCCCGAAGGGGGTAGTCGATGGGAACCACGTTAATATTCGTGGGCCTGAAGATGTGTGACGGATTGTGGAAGTTGTTCGATCTTAACGGATTGATCGGGCAGCCAAATAGTCCCAGGAAATAGCCTCTTCATATAGACCGTACCCGAAACCGACACAGGTGGTCAGGTAGAGTATACCAAGGCGCTTGAGAGAAGTATCCTGAAGGAACTCGGCAAATTGCCTCCGTACCTTCGGAAGAAGGAGGCCCTGTCTTAAGGCAACTTTTGGCAGGGGGCACAGGCCAGGGGGTAGCGACTGTTTATCAAAAACACAGGACTCTGCTAAGTCGGCTTCAAGACGACGTATAGGGTCTGACGCCTGCCCGGTGCTGGAAGGTTAAGAGGAGGAGTGCAAGCTCCGAATTGAAGCCCCAGTAAACGGCGGCCGTAACTATAACGGTCCTAAGGTAGCGAAATTCCTTGTCGGG
>NZ_WTYQ01000002.1 GCF_009828105.1 Altericroceibacterium indicum | reverse complement strand
AACGGCGGCCGTAACTATAACGGTCCTAAGGTAGCGAAATTCCTTGTCGGGTAAGTTCCGACCTGCACGAATGGCGTAACGACTTCCCCACTGTCTCCAGGATATGCTCAGCGAAATTGAATTCTCCGTGAAGATGCGGAGTACCCGCGGTTAGACGGAAAGACCCCGTGCACCTTTACTGCAGCTTCAGAGTGGCATTAGGAAAGAGCTGTGTAGCATAGGTGGGAGGCTTTGAAGCATTGGCGCCAGCCGATGTGGAGCCATAGGTGAAATACCACCCTGCTGTTTTCTGATGTCTAACTACGTACCGTGATCCGGTACTGGGACCCTCTGTGGCGGGTAGTTTGACTGGGGCGGTCGCCTCCTAAAGAGTAACGGAGGCGCGCGATGGTAGGCTCAGGACGGTTGGAAACCGTCTGCAAGAGTGCAATGGCATAAGCCTGCCTGACTGCGAGACCGACAGGTCGAGCAGAGACGAAAGTCGGTCATAGTGATCCGGTGGTCCCTCGTGGAAGGGCCATCGCTCAACGGATAAAAGGTACGCCGGGGATAACAGGCTGATGATTCCCAAGAGCTCATATCGACGGAATCGTTTGGCACCTCGATGTCGGCTCATCACATCCTGGGGCTGGAGCAGGTCCCAAGGGTTTGGCTGTTCGCCAATTAAAGTGGTACGTGAGCTGGGTTCAGAACGTCGCGAGACAGTTTGGTCCCTATCTGCCGTGGGCGTCGATACTTGAAAGGAGTTGCCCCTAGTACGAGAGGACCGGGGTGAACATACCTCTGGTGTACCTGTCATCCTGCCAAGGGTGCCGCAGGGTAGCTATGTATGGACGGGATAACCGCTGAAAGCATCTAAGCGGGAAGCCTCCCTTGAGATTAGGTATCTTAGAGTCGTGATAGACCATCACGTTGATAGGCCGGGTGTGGAAGTGCGGTAACGCATGAAGCTAACCGGTCCTAATAACTCTGTTCACGCTTGATGAATCCCACCATCAACGACAGGCCTGATAATCATCAGGCCCAAGTTGATCAAAGAACGTCATCACAGCCAGACAAACAAACATCGATTAACCCGCAGGCCACATTGCTTGGTGGCCATAGCGTCTGTGACCCACCCGATCCCATCTCGAACTCGGCCGTGAAACCAGACAGCGCCAATGGTACTAACGCTCAAGCGTTGGAAGAGTAGGACGTCGCCAGGCATTGTAGCCTGCGGGCAAAAACCCATCACAATACATCAAATGCCGCTGCCGGACAAAATCCGAGCGGCGGCTTTCGTGTCTCTAGTCACCAGAGATACAACACAACGCGGGGTGGAGCAGTCCGGTAGCTCGTCAGGCTCATAACCTGAAGGTCGTAGGTTCAAATCCTACCCCCGCAACCAACATCCAAAACACTGCTATCATAAACGCTAAACGCCGCAGGCCTGCGCAGCACCTTGCTCAATGAAGGCGACCCGTGAGGGGCTACGCCGTCACTGAGCTTGATCCATTTATCTCAGCAATCTTTTGCAACATCGCTGATACGGTTCAGCAATCTGACTTCTGCAGACAGGTTTGAATAAGAATCAAACATAATGTTACGCAGGAGAATTCATGTTTAAACCGGGAGTAGGGCTGGCGCCTGTGTTGCTGGCCTGTTCGGCTTGTGCGCCTTCTGTGAATGCGACGCCGGTCAGCCAAGCCAGCGCAGTGCAGAATAAAGCTGTCAACACTTGCCAGTGGAGCAAACCGCGTTGCGCTGTGAAAACCAAAACTGCGACACAAAATCAGGTATCAGACAGCGAGGTTTCACACCGGCGTGACAGCTGTCTGTGGAAGAAGGTGCGCTGCAGGAAGCCTTAGCACTGCAAGGGCTCTATAGGCTCTTCCTTTCTATTGTTTTTCAATTGCCAAGTGCGAGCCTGTTTGATGCCTTCGACAACGACCATTTTTGCCCATATTCTCATTGCTGCAACCTCATTGATTGCGGCCCCCTTGGCGGCGCAGGCGCAATCATCGCCGGGTGTCTGGCTGGACGTTGTAAGCGATGAAAGAGTGCGTGGCCTGAGTTGGAGCGATGGCAAGGCGGCGGGCCAGATCTATGTGGATGTGCCGATAGAGGGGCCATTCAATATCTCGGCACAGGCCACCACTTTGCGCGGCGCTGTTCGTCACGGCGGGGCAGATGCCGGTTTTGATCTTGCCGCAACCTATTCGGATCAGGCGAACCTTGTCCGCTGGCATGGCTCAGTTGTGGGGCATGTGTTTGCTGGTGGGCAGGGCGATCTTGATTATGTTGAACTACAAGGAGGAGCGGGGACGACGCTTGGGCCGGTAGATGTAGATATTCTGGCCAGTTACGCCCCTTCGCAGGATACTCTCGGGGGCAGCAATTTCTATCGCCGGATTGAGGCGCGTGCGGGTATCTGGGGAACACCGGTTACGGTGAAAGCCCATTTTGGACGTTCTTCCGGCCATGTCGATGATATCCTCAAATCAGAACGTTTACGGCCTGGTGGTTCCTATAATGACTGGGGGCTTTCCGCCGAATATGCGTTGCCGATCATGACGTTGAGCCTTGGCTATAGCGATACTGATATCGCCCGTGATCAGATCCGCTTTCCGGCCTCTGCGGCGCATCATGATGCCGCCTTTGTGGCAGGCGCACATTTCCAGTTCTGACCTTGCATTTTCGAGGGTTGCACCGGGTACTTCTTTTCATTCTCTCAGGAACATCACGTGCTTGCTTTCCGTTGAATGGCTGAACCAGCACAATGGAGCAGCGTGATGGCCGATACGAGAATGGAAAGTGATACGATGGGCACCATTGCGGTGCCTTCGGAACGGCTTTGGGGTGCGCAAACGCAGCGCAGTCTTGAGAATTTTCGTATCGGTGGAGAGCGTCAGCCATTGCCGCTGATCCGAGCGCTGGCGATTGTGAAACGTTCTGCCGCATTGGCGAACCGGAACTGCAAATTGTTGGAGCCGGAATATTGCCAGAAAATCGTCGCAGTCGCAGATGAGATATTGGCCGGAAAGTGGGATGATGAGTTCCCGCTGATGGTCTGGCAGACCGGCTCCGGCACCCAGACTAATATGAATGTGAATGAAGTGATCGCCAATCGGGCCAATCAGCTTCTTGGCGGGGAGCTTGGCTCCAAATCTCCGATTCACCCCAATGACCATGTGAATAAGAGCCAATCGTCCAACGACACTTTCCCAACGGCGATCCATGTCGCTGCGGTGATGGAGATCGTCAAAACGCTGATGCCTGCGCTCGAACATTTGCATGACGGCCTGAATGCGAAAGCGGAGCAATGGGCGGATATTGTGAAGATCGGCCGCACCCACACGCAGGATGCAACCCCGCTGACATTGGGGCAGGAGTTTTCCGGCTATGCCACGCAGGTGGATCATGGCTTGAAGCGGATTGGTGCGTGCTTGCCCGGTCTGTATCAATTGGCGCAAGGTGGAACGGCGGTTGGCACTGGCCTTAATGCGCCGCAAGGCTTTGCCGAGCGTGTGGCGTTCGAAATCGCCAACTTCACCAACCTGCCATTTGAGACGGCACCCAACAAGTTTGAAGCGCTGGCTGCGCAGGATGCACTGCTATTTGCTCATGGTGCGCTGAACACTTTGGCAGCAAGCCTGTACAAGATTGCCAATGATATTCGCTTTTTGGGGTCTGGCCCGCGTTCCGGGCTTGGGGAATTGGCCCTGCCCGCGAATGAGCCGGGTTCCTCGATCATGCCCGGGAAGGTCAACCCTACGCAATGCGAAGCTGTGACTCAGGTGTGCGCGCAGGTTTTTGGCAATCATGCGACATTAACTTTTGCGGACAGTCAGGGCCAGTTCGAGCTTAATGTCTATCGCCCTGTGATGGCTTATAATTTCCTGCAATCGGTCAGGCTTCTGGCTGATGTCTCACGCAGCTTTACAGACCATCTGCTGAACGGGCTGGAGCCGCGCCGGAAGAATATTGAGCGAGGCGTGAAACAGTCGCTCATGCTGGTCACCGCTTTGGCACCTTCGATCGGTTACGATAAAGCGGCCAAGATAGCCAAAACCGCTCATGAGAAAGATATGACCTTACGGGACGCCGCGATTGAAAGCGGAGATGTGACCGCCGAAGAATATGACAAGATTGTGCGGCCGGACCAGATGCTGGGCCCAGATAGTCGTGCTAGCAAGGATTAGGCGTTTCAAGGAATTATCCGATTAATTGCCAACAGTTTATTTCCCAAGACTTGTGCGGGTTCGCGTGTGCTGAATGCTTTTTTAAAGGCATTGGCGCATCGGCTCGATGTGGTTTTTGAGTAACGTCACGCAATTGTAATCCCTCCGTAGCGTGACCGTAATGTGACTTCCCTAGGGGCGCATCAATCGCACAGGGGAATTGCATAATGAAAATCCGTAATCGGGTCTTAACGACCAGCGCAGCCATTTGCGCAATCGCTGTCGCCACTCCAGTCATTGCCGGTGAAGTGACCGGTGTCGTCATCGACAGTTCTGACACGATCGCGCTTCAGGCCGCGCAAATCAGCATCGTTGAACTGAACCGCGTTGCCACGACGCAGCGCGACGGCAGCTTTATCTTTGCTGACGTACCGGAAGGCACATATACGATCCAGGCCAGCTATATTGGCGCACCCACCAAGAGCATGACGGTGGAGGTTCCCGCCCATGGCCGGGTGCGTGCCGATTTCGCCCTGGGTTCTGCCAATGATAGCGAAATTCTGGTGATGGGGCAGGGCGCCAATCAGGCCTCTGCACTTTCGCGTAAACGCGCATCAGATGTGGTCAGCGACGTGATTACACGCGACGCAGCTGGCCAGTTTCCTGACCAGAATGTCGCCGAATCCATGCGCCATCTGCCTGGCGTCAATGTTCTGAACGATCAGGGCGAAGGCCGCTTTGTGTCGGTTCGCGGGCTTGATCCGGATCTGGTTTCCACTTCAGTGAACGGCGTGAACCTGCCATCGCCGGAAAGCGATGTTCGCTCAGTTGCGCTGGACGTGATTTCGAGTGACATCATCGAATCCGTTGAAGTGAAAAAGTCGCTCACACCGGATATGGATGCCGATACGATCGGTGCATCTGTGGACATCAAGACAACCAGCGCTTTCGACCGTAAGAAGAGCTATGTCAGCATCAAGGGTGAGGGCAGCTATAACCATTATTCAGAGAAGCTGACACCCAAGGGTTCGGTCGATTTCTCCACCCGTATCGGTGACAATTTCGGTGTGACGGGTGGTCTGTCTTACTACAAGCGCAAGTTTGAAACAGACAATATTGAGGCGGATAAATGGAAGCAGAAAGACGACCTCGTCTACGCACGGGAAGTTGAGTATCGCGACTATGATGTGGAGCGTACGCGGATCAGCGGTACGCTGAATTTCGATGCCCGCCTGTCTGACACGACATCGCTATATCTGCGCGGTTTGTTCAGCCAGTTTGACGATCAGGAATATCGCCGTCGCACTACCTTCAAGCTCGGCGATGCCAATGTTTCAGGCAGTGGAACAGATGTAATCTTCACGGACGCAGGCGATGACGGTGAGATTCAAGTCAATCGCGATATCAAGGATCGTTTTGAGCGCCAGCGCATCCGTTCTGTCTCCTTTGGTGGCCAAACTGATACCGGGGACTGGCATGCGAAATATTCCACCAGTTGGTCCAAATCTTCAGAAATGGAACATGGCTCGGTCGATACAGCCAAATTCCGGCATAAATTTAAGGATGATGGGCTCAAACTGGGGTTCGATTATTCTGACCCGCGCACTCCACTATATTCGGTTATCTCTGCGCCGGATTCCTTCTATGATCCAGCGGCCTATGGTCTCGATGATCTTGGGCTGACAGCACTTTCCGACTCTGAAGACACTGAATATGCAGCCAAATTCGATCTTGGCCGGTCTTTCGCTACCGATGATGGGGAGTTCACCATTCAGGCCGGGGCTAAGACACGCTGGCGGACGAAGAAGTATAATGCGACCAATGAAATCTACGAAAATGATGATTTCACGCTGGCAGATGTTGTTGGTGACCAAACCTATCGTTTGATCGACATGTCTCCAGTGGCCAGCTATCATGGCGCCACGAATTTCTTTTTCGACAATCGTGACAGTTTCGAACTGAATGAAGCGGATACGGCGTTTGATTCAAATGCCGATGACTATTCCATCGATGAGAACGTCAAGGCAGCTTACTTGCTGGGCCGATGGGACAGTTCCACTCTGCGTGCCATCGGTGGCGTGCGGTATGAGCACACCTATAATAACATCAATGGCAATGAAGTGCTGCTGGTCGAAGAAGGTGGCGCATTGCCAGATGGCACCACAGCCGAAGATGACACAGTCCTGGTGACACCGGTCAATTATAAGCGGAAATATGGCCAATGGTTGCCAAGCCTCAATCTGCGTTATTCATCGGATGACGCTCTGGTTTTCCGTCTGGCGGGTTATCGTTCGATTGTTCGTCCGAAGCTATCCAAACTTGCTCCTCGGTTCTCGGTTGAAGAAAATGATGACGGTGAACGTGATGGTGAATTTGGTAACCCCAATCTGAAACCCTTCGAAGCCTGGAACTTCGATGCGACGGCTGAATATTACATGTCGAACAATGGTGCGATTACGGCTGCATTGTTCTATAAGGATGTGAAGAATTTCATCGTCGATACGGTGCAGAAAAACGGTACCTGGCTTGGTATCGCCTATGATGATGCCTCTATTCCGATCAATGGGGACAGCGCCAAGGTCTATGGTCTTGAACTGAGCGCCTCACAGCAATTCACCATGCTGCCAGCGCCTTTTGATGGCCTGATCGCGCAGCTTAATTACACCTATACAAATGCCACCGGTAAGGTGCCGACGGATGGTGATATCAATGAATTGCGCGATATCACTCTTCCTGCAACGTCAAAGCACACCATGAATGCCACATTGGGCTACGATAAGGGGCCGGTTAGTCTGCGCTTGTCAGGGACTTATCGCGACAAATATCTCGATGAAATCGGTGATACGGCAGCAGAAGACCGTTATGTAGACAATCACTTCCAGCTCGATCTCAGCGCGAAATATCGCGTGAACAAGAATATCCAGTTCTTCTATGAGTGGGTGAATATCAACAACGCAAAGTATTTTGCCTATAATACTCTGGGCGACCAGAAGAACCTTTATCAATATGAAGAATATAAGTGGACAATGAAATTCGGTGCAAAGGTGAGCTTCTGATGCGTAAAACAACTTATCTGATGTTGGCGAGTGTTTTGGCGCTCGCTGCCTGCAACTCCTCTTCTCAACCAGCGGGTGAAGCTACGGCTGATGCAGCGGTGAGCGATGCAGTTGTTACTGTTCAGGCCAAGGGGGAAACGCAACCTGTTGGCACTGAGAATGAAGACGCGGCTGATGATCCGGCTATCTGGCGCAATGCTGCCAATCCTGATGGCAGCCTGATTGTTGCGACTGACAAGAAGGCCGGGCTGATGGTCTATGACATGACCGGCAAGCTGCGCTTTTCCGAAAGCTCAGGCCGGATCAATAATGTCGATCTTGCCGATATGGGCGATAAGGGCGTGATTGTGGTCGCTAGTGACCGTAACGATCCGAAAAATGCCGGTCTCGGCGTATGGCGGCTCAACACGGAAAAGGCTAGTCTCACGAAGCTGGGCACCGTACCCGGCGGCAAGGGTGAAGGTTACGGCCTGTGCCTTTGGAAGCATGGTTCGGATCTGATCGCTTATTCAGTCATGAAAGATGGCAGCGTGTCCGAAATTCAAATCACGCTGGGTGACAAGGACGCGCTGTCCACCAAAAACTTGCGCACCTTGAAAGTGCCGACTCAGGCAGAAGGCTGTGTGGTGGATCAGCGCGATGGTACTTTCTACCTTGGGGAAGAAGACGCTGGTATCTGGCGTTTCGCCCCTGGCGACTCAAAGGGCACAATCGTAGCGAAGGATGATGGCAGCAGGCTCGTTGCCGATGTGGAAGGCCTCGCCCTCCTTCCCAATGGCGATAAAGCTGGCTGGCTCGTTGCATCCAGTCAGGGTGACAATGCCTATGCCGTTTATACTCTTCCAGACGTTGCTTTCGCCGGTCGCTTCAAAATCGCGCAGGGCAAGTTTGGCTCTACTGAGGAAACCGATGGAATCGATCTGATTGGTGGTTCCTTTGGTGAATCTTACCCTGATGGTCTGTTTGTCGCGCAGGATGGAGAGAACGGCGACAAGGCGCAGAACTTCAAGCTCGTTTCCTGGGCTGACATTAGCAAGGCGCTTGGCCTTAAGTAATGGACGGGCGGGTGACTCTTTAAAGAATCACCCGCTTTACTCGCACGATTGGTACGATACCGTTACTCTAACGCATCTGCCATTTGTTCTGCATCCGGGGCTTTGCTTCTGTTAAAAGAATAGCCCGTGCGCGAAGGCTCCATCGCGGACGCTCAATAAACTGACCTATAATCGGCTTCTGCTGGATTTTTTTGGACTTTATCATCGTTCAAAAGGCCCATGCTGAAATGGGCTTTTACCCCTATTGGGGGCTGTGGCGTAATCGCCGCACTTGCGAAGCAAAATGAAGGTGGGCTGATCTACAGCGCCCGGAATTCCGTTCATCTTGTGGACCTTACATATATCCCCTGTTCATTATTTCGTTACACTCGGAACTCTATGGGGCGCTAATCATTGACGGGACACGATGCGCCGCAGAAGCGAGGGGACTATAACGGGATAATCTTTTTGTCGTTCACATAGTGGTTTTTCCGCAACAATCGAAATGCCGACCGATATTTGTTTATGGACGCCTTTCGAAGCAGTCGCTATGAGTTGCGGTGGCTATAGGTCTAATAACTATGAGCGCCCTTTAGTAAGGGCGGTCGCATCAAATTTCAGGCTTCTTAAGAAGAAGCTGAAATATCGAAAGCTTGCCCTTGAGTTTTAAGGGTGAAATGAGGGAGTTACACGGATGAACCGTAACCTTCGCCGTTTATTAACGGCTAGCGTGTCGATTGGCGCGCTAACGGCTACGCCGGCAATAGCCGAGCATATTCCAGCGGATCTAACTGATGGTTCGTATACAGGTGTGGCCGATACCAGCGGCACGCTGGTCATCAGCCCAATCGAAGTTGACACAGACGGTGATCCAGTTGTTGCTGGTCAAGTGGAGGGCTTCTCTGGAGTCATCTCACGTGACGGCACCGCTGCTTCTGTCGCAGACACTGCATCAGGTCAGTTCTCGCAGAATGTGACTACAGGCGCTGGCACAATCACCAACACCGACACGCATGTTCTTGCTGGCTATGTGACTGGTGGTGCTACTGGTTCTGCTACAGTTTCGGATGCGATCACCCAGGTGGTGTCTGGTACTGCCGCAGCAACGGCAGGCCTGACAAATGCTGGCACGCTCGGCGTTTATTCAACCGGTATGGCTGCCGGGGCAACGGCTGATGCCGATGCGACACTGGACGGCGGTATTTCGCAGGAAGCGACCGCTGGTGATACAGGCGATGCTTCTGCAAGCCTCACCAACGATGGTGCTTTGTCCTTCACCACTTTGGCAACAGCCGAAGGTGAGACGGCTGCTACAGCTGATGCGGCATCTAACGATCTTGTCAGCATCTCTGCAACTGCAGGTTCAGGCACTACCGACACGCAGAATGCTTCTGTCAGCCTGACCAATTCCGAAGAAGCGACGCTTGACATCGCAACAACCGGAACGGCTACGACAACTGATGGCAATGCTACGGCTAATGCTGGAATCAATGGCGCATTTGGCCTCACCGCTTCTGCTGATGATGTGGGCAGCGCATCGGCGACCTTCAGCAATGCAGGTTCGGCTAGCGTCAAGGGCAGTGCTTCTTCAACAGTGGCTGTTGAAACAGGTACGGCCACCGGTGATGCTGAAGCAGAATCCACGGTTACTGCTTTCAACCTGACATCGACCGCAAGTAAGCTTGGCGATGCGAAGGTTGCCATCAACAATGCTGGAACATTGGAACTTGGTTCCGCTGCAACAGCAACTGCTGATGATGCTGCAACCGCAACATCTTCGCTGACCGGTGGCTCTTTGTCTGCAACGAGTGCGGATGATGACGATCAGGTCGCTTCTGCTGTGATCGACAATGGCGGCACGCTGACGCTTGCTTCCACTGCAACAGCTTCGGGCTCGGCTGCTACTGCAACCGATAACGTAACTGGCTTCACGCAGTCTGCTACATTTAACAACGGCGGAACAATCAGCAGCCCGGCAACTGCAAGCTTCACCAATAGCGGCGAAGCAAGCATGTCTGGTGTGGCTTCTGCTACGGCTGCAGCTGGTAACGCTGGTGCAACTGTTAATGGTGGCCTTCTTGTTGATCAGGACGCTGGCTCGGAAAGCGCAGATGCTTCTGCAATCTTCGACAACAGCGGCACTGTGGGTTACACGCTAGCTGCTGACGCTACATCTGTGGATGGTTCCGCCGATGCGACGACCAGTTCCGCTGGCGTAATCGCGCAGAACAGCGAAGCTGGTACGCCAGGTGAAGCAACCTCCAGCCTCACCAACACCGGTGAACTGACCGCCTCGCTTGCTGCTGACGCCAAGTCTTCTGCTGACACTGGCACGGCTGGACCTGCTACAGCAACTGCTGAGTTCACAGCTAATGCGGTGGCTCAGGATGCAGACGGTTCTGCTGTCGTTGTCGACAACAGTGGCACATTGGCATTTGACGTTGCTGCCAATGCTCAGTCTGTCGATGATGCAGATGCAACAGCAACTTTCGGCAATTTTGCTGCTGTTTCCCAGAACGCAACTGGCACTGAACCAACTGCAACCTTCGCTAATGGTGCAGACGGTACATTCAGCGCTGCCGCTACGGCAACTGCAGACGCAGTGGATGCATCGGCAACTGCAGGCGCTAATGGTGTTATGCAGACGGCTGATACTGCTGATTTCACCAATGCTGGTGACTTCTCCGTTGACGCTAAAGCTCAGCTCGGTGTTGCTGGTGAAGATGGTGCTTATACTTCCACAGCGACCACTGCTGATGCTAGTGCAACGGCAAATGGTGTGGCCCAGAACATGGTGTCTGGTGGTGAAGCTAGCTTCACGAACGGCGGCACGTTCGGCGTTACTGCAACGGCTAATGGCCTGACCACCGCTGAAGAAGGTGCCACCATCGATCCTGCATCTCGTGCGCAGGCGCAGGCAGTTGGGTATCAGAACTTGGGTGCAGCTACGGACTTCGGTCTTACGCTGACCAACACTGGTGATTTCGCGACGACAGCTTCGGCTTCGGGCGTGAATGCTTCTGCTGCAGCAAATGGCATGGTCATTCAGGCTGCTGCAGATGGCGCTCCTGATGCAGTAACTACACTCCTCGACAACAGCGGTACGATCTCGGCCACTGCTGACGTGAAGGGTGGCAGTGCCGGTGCTGGTAACGATGATGCCACTGCTGTTGCAGTGACTGTCAACGGTGCCAATGGCGCAACTGTTCTGACCAACAGCGGCACGATCTCTGCAACCGCAAGCAACGATGGCAGCCAGCCAATCTTTGATCCGGCTGATGCAACTGTCATCACCGGTTACAATGACGTGGCCACTGCAACGGCTATCCTGTTCGACGGTGCTTCCGCTGGAGCAGGCACGGCAACGATCAACAACTCCGGTGCGATCATTGCTAAGCAGCAGAAATTCGACAATGACGGCGCTTTCGACTTCGGAACCGCAATCAATCTCGAAAATGCTCCTAACGCTGTTAATGTAAACCTTAACGGTGGTGGCTCGATCTACGGTAATGTTGAACTGTCCGATGACGATAATGTCACGGTTCAGAACGGCGAAACCTCCTTCGCAGGCATCATGAACTCCGGGGCAACCCCAGTTCTTGACGGCACGCTGACGATCGCTGGAACCCCAGCAGCTGACGCGCCAGAAGGTACTCCGACGGCTGGTACTTTGTACCTTGCTAATGATCCCGCTGATGCCAACGGTCCTTCAGTGGTCAATGTTGATACTTTCAATATTGGCGCAGGTGGTACGCTTGCTCTGGGTGTGACGGAAACAACCGCCCCTCAGGTTAATGCAAACAACGTTGATATCACGGGTGCCAACCTTGAACTTCGTCCGACACAGACTGGTCTTCTGGCCAATTCTGCGACTTACGAAGAAGTCATCACCTCTGGCACGGCTATCACCGGCGAGTTCGCATCGGTTGACGCCGGAACGATCTTTGCTGATGCTGCCGCAGTTTATCAAGACGACAACACAATTGACGTTACGCTCGATCGCGTTGCCTTCAACGATACTCGCTTCACTCTGACACCAAACCAGAGTGCAGTGGCTGGTGGTCTGGAACGTGCATACGATCCAGCTACGACTGCTGATATCCGTACTCTGTATGAAGCCCTTCAGGGTCTCGACAGCGCCGATACTTATACCGCTGGCCTGTCGCAGCTCACTGGCGCTCAGTATGCAACCTACATGCAGTCACTGAGCTGGATGGGTTCGCGCTTCAACGGCATCCTGTCTGACATGGGTCAGTGCGGCGCACTGATGATGGACAACAGCGCTCTTACTTGCCGCAATGGCAAGGGGAACATCTGGGGTACCGTCAACTATGCTCAGGGTGACATTGATACCGATCCTGCCATGGACGCTCCTGGCAACGACAGCGACCAGCTCTTCGCAGCTCTCGGTGGCGATGTCGCGCTTGGCGAATACGGTCTGATCGGTGTTGGTGTGGGCTATGTCCGCAACAACTCTGACTTCACCGGTGCCAACAACGTTTCCGGCAGCATTGACGGTGACGGCTTCCAGGCTGGTATCTACGGTGCCTATGACACTGGCAGCTACTATATCTCAGCTGCTGGTAGCTACTCACAGATGAATCTGGACTCCAAGCGGGCCATTTCTGTGGGCGCTCTGTCTGGTACAGCTACGGCTAGCCCGGATGCCAAAATCTGGAATGGCGGCGTCGAAATGGGTTATCGTATGCCGGTTGGTGAAAGCTTCACGCTTACGCCATATGTCGGTGTCGACTACGTCAATGTTAAGATCGATGACTTCGTTGAAAGTGGCGTAACGGGTGCAAACCTTGCTGTTACCGATGCTAAGGACGATTACTTCACCAGTGAAATCGGCCTGAAACTCGGTGCGAACCTTGGGACCCTGCGTCCTGAGTTCAAGGTTGGCTGGCGTCATGCTTACGAGTCCGACCCTGCAATGTTCACTGCGAACTTCGCAGGTACTCCAACCTCTTCGTTCGACATCTATGGTCCAGAGCGTGACAAGGATGCGATCGTTGCTGGTGCCAAGCTTGCT
This sequence comes from Altericroceibacterium indicum, assembly GCF_009828105.1. Taxonomy (GTDB): domain Bacteria; phylum Pseudomonadota; class Alphaproteobacteria; order Sphingomonadales; family Sphingomonadaceae; genus Altericroceibacterium; species Altericroceibacterium indicum. The sequence continues at coordinate 734,572 of NZ_WTYQ01000002.1, read as the reverse complement.
GCAAATGTAGGCGAACGCACTGCGGTTGAACTCGGCTACGAAGGCTGGATGGCTGATAAGCAGCAGGTCCACTCGGGCTTCATCACGCTGCGTCATCAGTTCGGTGCGACACCGGAAGCTGCTCCGCCGCCTCCACCGCCACCGCCACCGCCACCACCGCCGCCACCACCGCCGCCACCGCCACCACCTCCGGCTCCGGTGTGCAACAAGGGTCCTTACATCGTATTCTTCGATTGGGATTCGGCAGCGGTTACGCCTGAAGCAGCAACGATCCTTGACTCGGCAGTTACCGCATACGGCAACTGTGACAGCGTTCCGATCATGCTTGCTGGTTACACCGACCGTTCGGGTACAGCTAAGTACAACCTCGGTCTGGCAGCACGCCGTAACGAGAGCGTACAGAAGTACCTCACCGGTGCAGGTATCCCGGCATCGCAGATCACGAGCCAGGCATTCGGTGAAGCTAACCCGCGCGTACCGACAGCTGACGGTGTTCGCGAACTGCAGAACCGTCGCGTGGAAATCACTTACGGTCCGGGTTCCGGAATGTAAGCGAGCCACAAGGCTTGAAATAGAAAGGGCCGGGGGGAAACCTCCGGCCCTTTTCTTATGGCTGCTATCCAAGATCGGGCATGTATTCACATGCCTTGGGCGCTATGCTAGTTGTCCGATAAGAAACAATCGCCTCGAAAGACGAGAACATGAAGCAGAAGATCGTGAAACATTTCATCTCCGTTCAAACTGTTCACGAGGCTAGCCATGAGCTCCATCTGTATTCTTCAGAACTGTACGTTTCGTCACCCCGATAATTCCCTTTTCGTTGATAATTTAAGCTTTGCCGTTTCGGTGGGCGTAACGGGCCTGATCGGACCAAACGGCAGCGGCAAATCGACAATATTGCGGGCTATGGCGGGTGAACTGTTTCCTGCTGAAGGTCAGATCACCCGAAATGGTCGCATCAGTATCTTGCATCAAGAACTGAATGATGAACTGCCTTTTACGGAAGCGCTTGGCATTCATGAGCAGCTTGCAGTTTTGTCGCGTATTGTCGAAGGGCAAGGTGATGAGGACGATTTCGCCGCTGCAGATTGGACGCTAGAAGACCGTCTTGCGCAGATTCTGCGCCAGTTTGGCTTCAGTGAAGCAGACTTCACGCGCTTAGTCGGTAGTTTCAGTGGCGGTCAAAGGACCCGGATCAGCTTGATGCGGGTTCTGCTGGAAGAACCCGATCTCGTGTTGCTCGATGAGCCAACGAATAATCTCGATCGCGCAGGGCGGGAGCTAATTTTCAATTTTCTGCGGGATTGGAATGGCTCAGCCCTTATTGCCAGCCATGATCGCGAGTTGTTGGAGATTGTGGATTCTATCATCGATCTCGCTCCTCCCGAGCCGCGCCTCTTTGGCGGCAATTGGAGCGCGTATGTGGTTGAGCAGCAAGCCGAGCGGGAGCGACGGATCAAGGAGTTGGAGCACCGCAAGCAGGAAGTCGCAACGGCTATACGTCATGCGCAAACCTCCGCGGAACGTCAGGCGCGGCGTAACAAGACCGGCAAAGCTGCGGCTGGGAGGGGAGGGCAACCAAAAATCGTTTTGAACGCCATGGCCTCGCAGGCTGAAAACAGCAGTGGCCGGCTGCGCGAGCAGGCCGCTCAACAAATTGAGATGGCGCAGGCGAATTATGATCGTGCGCAACAATCTGTTGCGGTGGAGGACCCTATCCGCATCGCATTTCCGCGATCGCAACTCCCGGCAAATCGGCAACTTCTAACCTTAGAGCAGGTCACATGTGCGTTTGGAGAAACGCCATTATTTGGCCCTCTGAACTTCTCTGTCACAGGCCCTGAGCGGATCGCGATTGTGGGGCCAAACGGCAGCGGCAAAACAAGCTTGCTCAAGATCATAAGCGGCAAACTCGCTCCAACAGCCGGCAGAGTTATTGCAAAGCGCGAGCGATTTGCCCTGCTTGACCAACATGCGAGAGTGGCTGACCCTGAGCAATCCATCCTGCATAATGTGATGCGCCAAGCACCGGAAATGGGCCGAGGGCAGGCGCATGAAATATTGGCGCAATTCGGCTTCCGAAACACTTCGGCTTTGCTTGCCGTTGATACGCTGAGCGGGGGTGAGCGATTGCGCGCCTGTCTGGCGATGATGGCGCTCGCCCCTCAGCCGCCCCAACTGCTAATCTTGGACGAGCCAACCAATCATCTCGATCTGGAGACGATCAGCCTATTGGAGGCAGCGCTGAATGACTATGATGGTAGCCTGCTGGTTGTGAGCCATGATCGTGATTTTCTGGAAAATATCGGCATCACGCGCCGCCTTGTACTGCCACAAGGTGATGTTCAGCCAGTGTGAAAAGCCGCTATCTCAAGCGTCCCATTTGAGCTGTTTCCGGTAGATGGTCGAGGGGCTTATATCGAGATTCTTTGCCGCCTCCGTTACATTTCCCTGAGCACTTTCAATCGCGATTTCGATGATAAGCCGTTCCAACTCTGCTAAAGAGCGCCCATTGACCCAATCCGCAATGTTGGCTGCGGGTTGTTGCGGAGAGGGTGGCGTCGTTGAGCCGAAGGAGGCGTGTCCCATGGGTGCGCGAGCGGCAGGGGGCTCGATTTGCCGGATTTCCAGCAATTCACCCGTTCCGGTGACAACCGCCCTGCGCACGGCGTTTTGCAATTCACGCACATTGCCGGGCCAGCTATGGTGGCTCAGCCAGTTCAGGCTATCGGGGCTGAGATCCTTAAATTCGCGATGCTCGTCCTTCGCGAAACGTTCCATAAAGGCCCGAGCGATCAGTTCGACATCGTCGCCTCTTTCCCGCAATGCAGGAAGTTCAAGCGGGATAACATTGAGGCGGTAGAACAGATCTTCGCGGAAGCGGCCCTCCGCGACTTCCAAAGCGGGATCGCGATTGGTGGCACAGACGATACGAACATCGACAGGCTCTGGATGACTGGAACCGACTTTCTGTACCATTCCGGTCTGGAGAAAGCGCAGCAGTTTGACCTGAAGTTTCAGCTCCATCTCGCAAATTTCGTCCAGAAACAATGTGCCGCCGTGGGCTTCGCGGGCTGCACCGGGGCGATGCTCAACCGCGCCGGTAAAGGCTCCTTTGACATGGCCGAAAAGTTCTGATTCCAGCAGATTTTCGGGAATGGCGCCGCAATTGACGGCGATGAAAGGAGCGGTGGAGCGCCGGCCTGAACGATGGATCGCTTCGGCGGCGACCTCTTTGCCTGTCCCACTTTCGCCGGTGATGAAGATGGTTGCCTTGGAGTCCGCGACGTTTTCGATCTGGCGGTAAACCGCCTGCATGACCGGTGAACTTCCGATGAAACCCTGGAATTGATCCCGCTTGACCGATTTGCGGACCTGCTTGACTTCGCGCGCCAGTTGTCCGCGCTCTGCGGCGTTGCGGACGGTGGTGAGCAGGCGTTCCCCGGCGACCGGTTTTACAAGAAAATCATAGGCCCCAAGCCGCATAGCGCCCACGGCCCGGGCCAGCGACCCATCTGCGGTGACGACAATAAAGCTGGTTTCACCAAGCCTTTCCCGCCAGCTTTCCAGCAACTCAAGCCCATCCCCATCGGGCAATTGCAGATCAAGCAGTACAACATCAAACGCGGCAGTATCCAGAAGGCGCCGGGCTTCGGCAAGGGAGCCGGCAATATCGATATCATGCCCGGCCGCTTCAAGCTGGGCAGCATAGCTCAGCGCCAGCGAGGCGGTATCTTCGACAATCAGGACACGGGCAACAGTCATGCAACTACCTTGAAAGTGGCGCGCGATGGATCATCGCTGGTCATTGCCAGGAGCTTACGCGGGTCTTTGTAATGCGCCAAGGCCCCGCAGATGAGGCCGTGTGCAATATGGGCGAAAGGGCGATGCGACTGGTATTCGATAATCAAAGCACCATCTTCTTCTCGTGTAGACACTTGGGGAGGTTTCGCCTCAGGGTCCAGCAGCTTCACTTCCTGGTGAATATGGGTGCCGACATGACTGAGAATCTGATCAGCATTTTTGTAGGCTGCGAGTAATTCCGGATAGAGAACAGTGAAGCGGTGAAAGAGAAATTCTCCGTACTCTCTGCAAAGTTGCTGGGCCGGGATGGATGACAATTGGCTTGCTGCTTGCACCAAAGCATTCGCATATTGCGAAGGGTAGGTGGCTACCGTGGAAAAAGCGCCATTATTGGGCAGTTTGGCTTCCGCTATCACCTGTTCCAGAAATAGCGGGCCGCCCTTGCTTTCGACAAAGTTGAGCAGCTCGGTGAAAATGATACCCTTCATGGCACATGGCTCCAGAGTGTTTTGATCTGGGAAGCCAGCTGCAAAAATCGTGCCATCAATAGGGCACGCGATACCGCCATTTCATCACGCAATCATATTCGCATCCTGCAAAAAGGAATGCAAAATGCGAAAATATCTATGCATTTTGCATGAGGTGGCATGAGGATATTACGTATTTCTACCTAAGGCGGGTTTGGCACGCTTCTTGAAATCCCTCTGGCGAGGAACGGCACATCGCCAAGAGGAGAGCGTAATGAACAGATTGATGAACATGACTGCGATTGGCACGATGATGTTGACCGCTGCATGCGTTTCAGGCCCGGCACCGCAAAATTTGAACACTGCAAGCTGGGCACCTGGCCAGATCGCTACGGGTACGGGCCACCCTCAAGGGGATTGGGTCACGGTGGCACCTGTTGGCCGCGGTGCACCAAGCTGTGACTGGCGCCAGCCGCGTGAGCTGGATCAGCTGCGCCGCGCCGCGCCATCAGAATTTCTCAATCATGCCAGCCCGCTTGCCAGCGGCGACAGGCTGCGGATCGATGTGCTGGGCGATGCAGACCGCCTGTCAGGCAATTATGTTATCGGCAGCGATGGGGGCCTGACCATTCCGGGGATCGCGCCCATTAGGGCTGAGGGCCTGTCCGAAAGTGAACTGACGGCAATTATTCGCAGCAAGCTGGTAGCCGCCAATATCATTCGCCCCTTGCGCAATGCGGTTGAGCTTTCGCTGATTGAATCTGCTGGCATTTCGGCGGCGGTTGGCGGTGCTGTTTTTGCACCTGGTGCGGTTCGTGCTGGCGAACGTAATCCTGAAACCCGAATTGGTCTGAAAGAAGGTGCCATTCGCGGGGACAGCAATGTTGGCCGTTCTGTTGCCAGTGCGATCCGTGCTGCTGGTGGCGTCCGCCCGGATGCTGATGTCAGCCGGATCTATCTGATCCGGGGCGATGCCTATATGGAAGTGGACCTGTCTGGCCTGATCCATGGCTGGGCCTCACGCGATGTCAGTGTGACGACGGGCGACCGGATTATCGTCCCCAGCCGCAATTGCTTTGACCCTGAACTGGTCCGCCCCACACCGCTGACTATTCCGGGGATTCGGGTCTATATGTCCAACCTCACCCGTAGCGCGAACAACAATGCGGGCGCGGCGATTGGCAAGGAAACCACGTCGCTACCCTATGGCACGCGCCTGCTTCAGGCCTTGGTGGCCATGAACTGCGTTGGCGGGAGTTACATGGCTTCCGATCGCCGGGCGGTTCTCATCTCGCGTAACCCCATGAACGGGCAGAGCATCGTTGTTGAACGCGACATCGAAAAGCTTGTTCGTATGGCCGACCGCGATGCGGTGAACCCCTACCTCATGCCCGATGATGCCATCGCCTGTTATGACAGCCGTTGGACCAATCTGCGTGATGCCGTGGGGCTGGTCTCCGAAGCTGTCAGCACGGCTACCCCTGCAATTCTGATTGGCCAGGCGACAAACTGATGCATGGCACCTTACCCCTTTCCGCAAAACCGCGCCGTATCATGCGAGCATGGTGGATCGTACGCGATGGCCTGCCATCGGTTGGCCGTTATCGCCGTTATATCGTGGCGATGGGCGTGCCGCTTGGCATCATCTGGCTGCTGACCGCAGCCTATCTGATGATTGCGGCGGATCGTTATGATTCAAAGATGACCCTGATTCTCCCCGGATCTGGCGTGGGTGGTTCGATGAATGTTGAATCCATCGGTCAGGCGACGGGGAGCACGGCATCGGCCTTCTCCAGCACGACGCTCAGCCCGACTGAAAATTACAAGCGTTTGCTGATGTCTGATCTCGTTCTGCGCAATGCGGCACAGAAGGCGGGGGAGGATGCTGGTGGCTTCCCAGCCCCTGACGTCAAGCTGATCGACCAGACCAACCTGATTGAAATGCGCATGTCTGGCAAATCGCCAGAGCAAGCCAGGTTGCGGATGCAATCCCTTCGCACAGCCTTTCTGGAAGAGCTGGACAATCTCAGGGCTGATGAAGCTGAAAAGCGCGAGAGCGCCGACGCGGCCCGTATTGCCGAGCTGGAAGCAAAAGTGAATGTTGCCCAAAAAGAGCTGCTGGCATTTCAGGGGGAATCGGGTCTCGTTTCGCTTGACCAATTTGCAGGACGGGTTTCAGCTCTCGATGATTTGCGCGGGCAGGAACGTGATCGCCGTACGCAATTGCGTGAAAATGGCGCCATTGCCAGCCGGCTCGCCAGCACCTTGAAAGTTTCGCTTCCGCAGGCCCGTCAGGCTATGTTGATGAAAGCTGATCCGGTGTTTCAGGAATTATTGACACGTTATGCTAAGAGTGTGGGAGAAGGAACCGAGCAAGGGGCAACTTTAGGGGCTGCGCATGGCACAATGCAGGAACTGGGGGCAGAAGAGGAAGAATTGCGCAAGGCTTTGGCATCGCGCGGTGCGAACCTGTCTGGCCTTTCCCCTGCCAAGGTTCTCGCTTTTGCTGACTTGTCCCTTTCCGAAGGCCGTGGCCGTCTTATGGAAGCGTTCGTTTCGCAAGATAGCCGTCAGGCCGGTAGCGCAGCCGCGCTCAGTGAACTTCGCCGGCAGATCGCCGAACAGGAAGGCGCGGCGGATGAACTGGTCGAAAAAGCGTCCCGTCTGGCCGACCTTGTGCGCGATGTTCGGGTGGCTGAGGCCGTTTTCAGTTCCGCTCTGGCCCGTCTCGACACCAATAAGTCAGACCCTTTTGCATCCTATCCGCTGGTCCAGACATTGGAAGCACCCAGCCTTCCGCGCAGCAAGGCTGCTCCATCGCCCGTCATCGCCCTTGCCGGAGCGATGGGTGCCTCGCTCCTTATAGTTCTGGGATTTATGCTGCTGTGGATGCGCCAACCTATCATCCGGAAAATTTTGCCGAACATCTGATCGTCGGCACGATCAAGGCGACCTGGATATTATGGCTGGTCGGAGGGCTCTATCTCGCCGGACCAGCCATAGGATGGCTCCTCACATTTCAGGCTCTGGCGCGATATTATGTCGCGCCAGGGCTTTCTGCCAAGGATCGTCCGCCCGCAGTGCCTGTGCCGGTGTGCTTCTGGTTCCTGGGTATGGCGGCAATGCTGCTTATTCTCTGGGTGGGTCATGCCAATTATGATCTGGGGGCAGGCAAGACGATCAAGTCTTCGATCGGCTGGGCCAAGGGTTGGGCGCTGCTTGGCCTGTTTCCTTTTGCTGGTGCAGTGCTGCAAATCCGACCGGAGTTGATCTACCGCGCCGTTTGCAAGCTTGGTCTGCAAACCTTGTTTATCCTTCCGATTTTTCTGGTCGCGCCCTTTGTCGGGTTGCCGGAATTGCTGTGGGTTTCGCCGCTGAAAATTCTTGGCGGGTCTGGACCGGAATATTTCGCGGCCATCCTCTATACGATTGAACCGGGTGTGGGCACGCCGCGCTGGCAGTTCTTCGCACCTTGGTCGCCTGCTGCTGGAATGGTGGCTGTGATCCATGTGCTGCTGGCAGCGCAGGAAAAAGAACTGGTCTGGAAGGTGATTGGCATAGCGGCCGGGCTGGCCATCGCCATATTCTCGCAATCCCGCCTCGCTCTGGTAGCCTTGGTGGTGATCGCGCCCTTTTGCTTTGCTGCGGCGAAGATTGACCGCCCACTAACATGGATGCTGGCGGCACCAGTGGCCCTGTTCATTGGCTTTTTTGGCCCAGACCTGCTCGAATTTGCCAATAGGCTGATGAGCGACTTTTCATCTGCGCGGGCGGATTCCAGCCGGGTAAGGGCTGCATTGGGGCGAATTGCGGTGGATCGGTGGCAAACAGAAGCGCCGTGGTTTGGTCATGGCATTGTCGAAAACGGGCCGCATCTGGTGGAATATATGCCCATCGGCAGCCACCATAGCTGGTATGGGCTCTTATTTGTGAAAGGCCTTACCGGTGCGATTGCTCTGGCCATTCCGCTATCCATCAGTTTCGCGCTCTTGTTCTGGCGGGCGCGCTATAGTGGTTTGCAGCGGGCGGGCCTTGGTATGATTATGGTGATGGTACTTTACAGCTTTGGAGAAAATCTGGAGATGCTGGCCTATCTCACCTGGCCGGCGTGGCTGGTGATCGGCATGGCACTGGGTGAGCCTCTTCGGCCAGATAGCAAGAGCCTATCTGAAGCTGTTTTCACAGAAGAAAAAGTTGAAGAGCAAGCGCTGGCCGATACCGCGCATTGATCTCATCCCGGCCTGACAGCACATAAAAAGGAAGCCCGCTTTTCAGCGGGCTTCAAGGTGGCGACCCATAGGGCTCTTATCGTGCAGTTAGCGGCCCTTCGGCTCTTCCCGGTTGGCTTTGTTGGAGGTTTTTATGCCGCCCGGGGAAGGTCGGAATTTTCCATTTGCGCGGCGCAATTTGCGGCACGGCGGTAGAGATCGCTCCAGCCTTTAACGACCTCACGCTCAAAGGAGCGGGTGGCAATCCGGCCACGATGACCGAGATCAACCAGTGGCAGGCGCATGAAATGGCGAACAGCGCGTTCAATTTCGTCTGCTGTGCCAAGGGGTGCCACAGCGCCGGCGGGGCAGAATGGGTTAACCTGTTCTGGCAGACCATCAACATCCGCCACCAGAATCGGGCGTCCGGCCATGCGCGCTTCCATGGCGACTTGCCCAAACGCCTCCCATTCGGAAGGAACGATGAGTGCATCACACTCGGTCAAAAAGGCCGGCACATCCTCGATCATACCGTGGAAATGGATATGTGAGTTACCTGTGGCAGCAGCACGCATTGCAGCTTCATCTGGCCCTGTTCCACCAAGGTGTAGCTCAATCTCATCAGGGGCAAAGCGGCTGATCGCATGGATCAGAGCGATAAAGTTCTTGGGGCGGGCGAAGCGACCATAGGCCGCAAGGCGAAGCTGTTTACCGCTTGTACGGTGTTCCAGGTCCGGAACGTCGAGCAAGCCGGGACGGCTGGACCATGGGTGGATGACGGAAACCTTGGCATAGGGCAAGGTTGCTGCCTGACGGAGCCATTCTGCTTGCGCATGAGAGACGCAGATCACTTCGTTAAAGATCGCCAATGTCATTTCCAGCATGATCCGAAAGCGCCCGTTGGAAGACACACAATGCTCTTCAAAACTGCGCGTATAGGAATGTTCGACATGGACGAGCCGAGCAGTCGGATTGCGCAGGCGCAGGCTGATGAGGAACGGTATCCGTGACCAGGAAGGCGGGAAATGGGTGATGATCAGCTCTGCATCAAAACGTGGTGCGATTTTCGTACCCTGCTTGATCGGAATGACATCCGATTGGGCAAGTGATGCCAGTTCAGGCCGGCGATGGAGTAACATGCTACGTGTGACGCCACCCATGGCAAAGTCGTCGAGCAGATGGATTGCGCGGATCATGAGATAGCTCCTTTGAGATAGGGGGCGGCCAATTTGCTGAAACGTTCGGCGCCAAGCAGACTGGCTGCAAGAACCGCGCCACTCGTCAGGCCGGTTTTGACAGGTTCAGCGAAAGCCATTTTTGGAGACAAGGCCAGTGCTTCACCGAGCAGGGAGCGCGAAAAGCGTGCATCACCAAGCTGAACCGCTCGCCGGGCCAGATAGCGCAATTGATAGGCTCGGGCTGGAATACCATGTTTGGCGACCAGCTCCGGCGCATAGGTTTCGGTTTTGCGCAGCATCCGGTTCCAACTGAGATATTGCTTCACGATGTTGGCAGACAATGCACCGGCGATGATCCGATATTGGGTCAGCAGCCCTTCGATGCCTTCGAATTTGACACCATGCTTGGCAGAGAGGCGAACCCAGAATTCAATATCTTCGGACTGGCGGAAGCTTTCATCGAACCAGCACCGGCGCGATGGTTCGGAAGGGTCAAGTGTGGCGGTCAGTTCGATGGCTGAACGGCGCATAACAGCGGCGCTGCCATTGCCGACCGGGTTGCGGCAGAGGATCTGGGCGCTGTCAATATCGCGCAATTTAGGGCGCATGGCGACAGCGAGTGCCGCCCCGGAATGATCGATCATCTGCGAGCCGGAATAGCTTACACCGACCGATGGATTGGCTTCCAGATGGATATAGTGGAGGCGTAATTTGTCGGGGTGGAAGCAATCATCGGAATCAAGCAGAGCGATATATTTGCCGCGTGATGTGGCGATCCCGGTATTGCGTGCCCCGGCAAGACCTCTGTTTTCCTGGGCGACGATGCGAATGCGCGGATCGTCATAGGAGCAGGCGATTTCCATCGAACGGTCATTCCCGCCATCATCGACGATAATGAGTTCGAAATCGGTGAAGCTCTGAGCGAGAACGGAATCGATAGCCTGACCAATATAGGCTTCGACATTGAAGACCGGCATGATGACGGAGAAAACAGGATTGTGCATGGCCAATATCCTTTCAGGCAAAATCAGGCGAAGAGATGGGGGCGGATGGTGCGTGGAATGGCAGGGGAGAGGGCTGCTCCGAGGAGCGTCAGGCCGCCCCGCCGCATGTCATCGAGATAGGCCGCAGCGTTCAGCCGCATACCGTGGATGGCAAAACCGAGCACTGTCCGGGCCGGTGCGCCTGTGCGCAGCGCGCGGCGGGTGAGGTAGCGGCAGTAGACAGCTTCGGCCGCGCCGAGATCGATTTCATCGGCATAGAGTTCTGCCAGCTCGCGCCAGCCATTGAGCATGGCGCCGAGGTTGGCAGACAGACCGTTTTCGCTCATGCGATAGTCAACCAGCACCTTATCAATGCCGCACAATTCGCGGCCTGAAGCGATCAGGCGGGCGAGCCATTCCTGATCTTCGGCATGGTTGATGCCAGAACGGAATGGACCAACCTGACGAACAGTTTCTGTTTCAGCGACCAGGTTGGATGTGGTGCAAACCGGATTTTCAGCCAGGACATCGGCAATGGTCAGCGCAGCTTTGGGTACGGTGGACCAGCTACGCGGATCACACAATTGGCCATTGCGCTCTTCGCGAAAGGCAATGCCGGCAAAGCTGGCGCTCGATGAAGGGTTCGCCTTGTGAAATGTGTGGTGGCATTCGAGCTTCGCCGGGTGCCACAGATCATCAGCATCAAGAAAGGCGATGAACTTCCCGCGGGCCATTTCAATGCCAAGGTTGCGAGCATCCGATACACCGGCATTGCGCTGGTTGACGATCCGAAGGCGCAGGTCTTGTCCGCCCATCTGGAGAGCACGCAGCAAAGTGTCGTCGGTGGAGCCGTCATCAACAATGATCAGCTCGAAATCAGTGAAGGTCTGGGCCAGTGCGCTGGCAATCGAAGCTTCAATGGTAGCGCCTGCATTATAAGCGGGCATGACGATCGAGAACTGTGGAGCAATCATGACGTGGCTTCCTGTGTTGAAGGGGCGGTAGCTGGGCGCTGCAGGATGAGGCGCAGCATGGCGGGAATGAGAACAAGGGCGAGGCCAGCGGAATATCCGGCGCAAGCCAAAGCCATGGATTGTGTCGCCCCAGCGCTGAGGCCGGTCAGGCCAGCCAGAGTGGCAAGTGCAGAAAGGCTGGTTTCACGACCTGGGAGGGACTGGGCGCGATAGGCTGCACCGATCGCACTGGCGCAAAGCAGCGGCAGCGAGGCAAGGCACAGCAGAACAAGGTAAGGGGCTGCTGGAACCCACTCTTCACCAAAGAGGAGCGGAACATAGAGTGGAGCCAGCAGCCCCTGCGCCGCGACGATGGGGCAAAGCAGCAGGAGGCCGAGGGAGAATGCCTCACGCAGGTGCTTTGCCTGATCCTGACCGTCGCGGGCCCGGCACAGCTGAGGGAAAACAACAGTGCCGAATGCGGAAACGAGTGATTGGGTGATGCCGAGGCCGGCATTGAAGGCGAAATAATAGATGCCGAGTGCTTCAACGCCGAGCATGGAGCCGATGATCAGCTTGTCCGCCTGCAACCGCAGAGCACCCAGCAATTCGGAGCCAAGAATGGCAAAACCGAAGACGTGGAAGGCGCGCCATGAGGCGTAGCCAGCGGCTGGAACAGGGGCCCAGTGCATGGCACGGCGTGCGAGCAAGGCCCAGACTGGCGCGGTGAGCAATTTGGGCAGAACGATTGCCCATGCGCTCGGCCAGATCAGAACAAGGCTCAGCGTCAGAACATGATCGCACATCGTCTGGGTGGCATTGATACGTGCCGTCGCTGCGAGACGGCCTGCGCGCATCAGCAGAAAGACCTGCACCAGCCCCGGCGGCATCAGGATATAGACCGCTGAAAGCATGGCCAGCATGGCCGCGGCCTCATTCTGATCCGTCAGCCAATAGAGCCCACCAGCAACACAAAGCTGGATCAGGGCGACCGCTCCGCAGATGCCCCAGAACAACCGATAGGCGGTGTTGCAGAGCGCATCCAATTCTTCATCACAGGCGGCGATGATGCGCTGGCCGATACCGGCATTGGTCAGAACGCGGATCAATTCGAACAGACTTAATGCCGCAGCGGCTGTGCCGAGCAATGCAGGGTCTGTGCGGCGGGCAATAACCAGGATCGTGCCGATGCGAACGATCCGCGTTGCTGCTTCGGCAGAGCCGTAGGCAGCAAGGCCAGACAGCACGGGCCGAGCGCGCTCGGGCAGATACTGTATCAGGGCAGATTGAAACGAACGCATGACAATTCCTCTTTGGTTGCCAACGCTCTTTCAAGACCCGTGCCAATTATATAAAACACTGAAAAATATAGAAAAAGATAATTGTCCAATGTGATGTGAAGGATGATCGATGCAAATTGCATCATGCATTTTGCGAAATGCGAATATTTCCAATGCAAAATGCGAAAATTAAATTTGTCGATTTTTGCAAACTGCAGAGAAATCACTTAAGATATTGAAAATATAGAATAAAATAAAAACGGCACGATGCTTGCCCATGGGCTCTCACAACATTCGATGGAGAGTCCCAATGAAAGCCATGTCTCTTGAAAAAGGTGTCGTTCTTAATGGAGAACAAGCACTAAACCTGGTTACGCAGCGCAGCCATCTGACGCTCCGTCGGGAAAACCTGTTCGGTTTGCCCCTCATTCACGCGAAGCGTACGCAAATGGCTGATGAGATCATTCGCCGCGCTGCCTTTGGGGTGCGCACGACGATCAACTTCATTAACGCCCATTGCATCAACACGCTGTATCGCGATCAAGATTATCAGCGCGCGCTAGATGAAAGTGATCTGCTGCTCCCTGATGGAAGTGGCATGAGGATCGCTGCGAAATTGAGCAATGTTGCCATGGGTGACAATCTCAATGGGACCGACCTCTTCCCCGAAATCTGCGCTTCTGCAACTCGCAGCGGCCATGCGATTTATCTTTTGGGAGGTGCTCCGGGTGTTGCCCGTGACGCTGCCTCCACAATGCAGGATCGCTACCCTGGGCTTCAGGTTGGCGGCACGATGCATGGCTATTTCAAACCGGAACATGAAGCGGAGGTGATTGCAGAGATCAACGCATCTGGCGCTGATATCGTGTTCGTCGGCTTTGGCGTTCCGCTGCAGGAAAAGTGGATTGCCCGCAATCGTGAACGCCTCAACGCATCCATTGTTCTGGGGGTTGGTGGCTTGTTTGACTATTATTCCGGACGGATCGCACGGGCCCCTGCCTTGGTTCGTAAAGTGGGTTGTGAGTGGGCATGGCGCCTCGCCATGGAACCACGCCGCTTAGCCAACCGCTATCTGGTCGGGAATGCTATCTTCCTTGCCCATGCTGCTTTCGAAGCTGCTCGGGTTCGCGGATATGTGGAGAAAATTTCTCTGGGTATCAAACGGGCGCTCGACGTCACTTTGACGGCCCTGGCGCTTGTTGCTCTGCTGCCGATTTTCTGCGCCATTGCGCTGGCAATCAAGCTTGAGGACAAGGGCCCGGTATTCTTCCGTCAGGTTCGGGTTGGTGAACGTGGCCGCAATTTCCAGATGGTGAAGTTTCGTTCGATGAAATGCGATGCGGAAACACAGCGTGCTGCCTTGCTGTCCCAATCTGAAAGAGATGGCACTTGCTTCAAAATGAAGCGCGATCCGCGCGTTACACAGGTTGGCCAGTTTATTCGTCGGCTATCGCTCGATGAACTGCCTCAACTGTTCAACGTTCTGAAGGGGGAAATGTCTCTCGTTGGTCCACGTCCTGCCCTTCCGTGCGAAGCGGAGAAATATCGCGGAACTGAATGGGAGCGCCTCGCTGGCAAACCGGGCATCACCTGCATCTGGCAAGTCAGTGGCCGTGCGGAGATCCCTTTTGAGCGCCAGGTTATGATGGACCGGGATTATCTGCAGCAGCGCAGTTTGTTGACTGATCTCAGCCTGCTTGCCCGGACGCTTCCCGCAGTGGTTTCGGGACGGGGGGCCTATTGAGTGAATTCAAGCAGCAGGGTGTTCGGCAATATGCTGTTCAAACAGATCGCCGCAGGCCGTAACGGTCGCGGCGATCATTTTTTTCAATTGTGGCTGGAAGGATGTGGCCAGAGCAATTTCCTGCTTCCTGAACAATTCAAGGCAATCGAGCAGCCCCTCGGCACCAATGTTGAGCGCGACGCCTTTCAAACTATGGGCACAGTGGCGCACGGCTTCATGGTCTTTTGCCTCCACAGCATCGCTCAGCTCTTTCCCATAAGTCGTAAGGTCATCGCACACAGCATCCAGAAGCTTGCTGCGATAGCTGGCCGGAAGGGCAGTGAAGGCCTGGCAGAAGGCATCTTTGTCCAGTACACTGACTGGAGCTTCTGCTGCGATGTCCGGTGCATTCTGCAGCACTTCCTCCAGCGCAAAACGCAAAGCGTCACGGCGGACTGGTTTGCTGAGGCAGGCGGTCATTCCAGCAGCCAGCAAACGCTCGCGCTCGGCATGAAGGCTATGCGCGGTGATCCCGATGATTGGAACATGAGCGGGCGGGCCATCTAATTCGCGAATGGTGCGCGTGGCAGTTTCACCATCCATGACGGGCATCATGACATCCATCAGCACGGCATCAAAGGACTTCTCCTTGAGCCGTTCCACCGCCAAGGCTCCATTTTCGACCGTTTCAATATGGCAACCAAGGCTTTCAACCTGACTGCTGATAACATAGCGATTGGTCGGTGTATCCTCAGCCAGAAGGATGATTGGAATTCGCCCCGAAGGCATTCGCAAGTGATCACTTTTTCTGCCGTTTTGGCCTGTCAGCGGTGCTTCCAGCAAAGGCAGATGGAGATGTAAGATACCCGGCTCTTTGATCGTGATGGAGCCATCCATGCGTTCCGTTAATCGTTTGGCGAACCGCATCGCTGGATCACCGATGCTGGCTTTTTTGCTTTTCGCGAGGTTGGCCCATTGGCCTTGATCCTGCACTGTGATGGAGATGGCCAAACCCTCGTCCCAATCGGCCAGAACCGTTACATGTGACCCACTGTCCAGGGCGGAGCCGATCAGGCAGTCAGACAATTCGCGTAAGTTCTCGGGGTCAGCCATGATCCCTTCAGGCACGGTCGGGCTGATCGTGAGTGACAGGTTATCAGCAGTCGGGTGGAGTTCCTGCCAATAGCGCTGTGTTTCGCGCAAGGCGTTATGTGCATTGATTGCAATAGGGTGAAGCGTGATGGCTGGCCTTGTCCCTTCCGCTTCCTCCAGCAATTCGCCGATCATGGCGGACAACTGTCCGGCGGAGCGAGAGGCTACGTCAATCCGCCGCTTCTCCTCCTGTGTATGCGCATCAATGGCCAGAACTTCGAGAGAGCCGGTGAGTGAAGCGAGAGGTGTACGCAAATGATGACCGACAGCGGACAGGAAACGGTCGCGTGCCTGAAGCGCTTCTTCCGCCTGACTCTTGGCGATTTCCAACTGCCTGGTTGTGCGGTTGAGTTCCCGCACGCGGCGCTCTGCCCGAAGCTGCAGCGCTTTGACCTGACGTTCAGCTTTCCGGCTATTGGTAATGTCACGGACACTGCCATAGATGCTTTGAAGAGAGCCATCCTCGTCCAGCTCTCGCCGTAAGGACCAGCGAAGCCACCGTATTCCCCGCCCGGGGTGAATAATACGATGGTCAAACTCATGAGATATGCTGGCCGGTAGGTCATGCATGAATGCATAATAGGCTTTGAACACTCGTGCTTTGTCGAGCGGATGGAGCACGCTTACGCCGGATTCTACAGTGACATCCTTTTCAGGGTCGATACCGAGCAGCCACACCAACTCATCCGAGGAAGAGTAGCTTTCCCCACTTTGCCAGTGAATTGTAGCCATTCCGGCCGTGCGTTGTGCGTAAAGCAGTTTGGCGTTTTCAATGGTCAGGCGTTGAGCGAGATCTTCTTCACGGCGCTGCAATTCCCGATTGGCGAGATCCAGCTCCCGCATTCTTTTATCGAGCACGCTTTCGGCATCAATCAGTGCATTTTGTGCGCGATTGAGGCGGCGGGCCATGATTTCCAGCCGCTGTTCAACGGGCAGGTCGTCCAGTCCGGTATGTGTCACTGCCATTGGTGCCATCCCGCTTGCCCAAAGGATCGCCAGTCTGAGCGCAGGCTCTTCCCGGCGGAGCTATTGCTCTTCATACCTGCTGATATAGCGGATGATCGTGGATGCGCAAAATGTTGCGGCTTCGGGCCTCAGCTCAGTCTTTTACGAAGGGAGCGGTGTCGCTATCCCGAAAGGCATTTCCAGAATGATAGACCGGTTTCCAGGCATTGAAGTGTCAAATGTCAGACTGCCATCCAGTGACCGGGCCACTTTTTGGCAAAGGGTAAGCGTCATCTGAGCTTTGCGCAGAGCGTCATCTTTCCCGGCGGCATGAGCGCGCTGATCAAAAAGCAGATGGGTGCGCTCAGGCCCGATGGTTTCTCCGGATTCCGTGAGTGCAAAACGCAGATTGATTGCGCTATCGACTGCATCGCCGCAGGGCCTGCAGGTCAAGATTGTGTGCTTGCGACCACTATATTTCATCAGGCAATCAGCCAGATTGAGAAGTATTTTGAATAATCGCTTCTCGTCGCCAATCAGCCCGTAATGGCATTCATTTTCGATATTCAAGGAAACACCCTGCGGTAATGCCTTTTCAGCAAACTCGTCTGCGATCATCTGAAGAAGGGCTGAAAGATCAAACGGCTTTTTGAAAAGCTGTAACCCATTTCCCCCCAAATGGGCTTGAAGTGACGCAATCTCGACCTGGCTGGAGAGTGTTTTTACCGTCACTCCAATCTGCTGAATATTGCGGTCTCGTTCCAGTTTGGACGTTTGATCTTCCATGTCTTTCAAAAGATCAGCGACGCCTGCGAGCGGGGTGCGTAATTCCTGGGTAAGCTCCTGAAGCAGGTGAAGGCGTGTGTCTGCTTTGTCGGTAGCAACCGCCAGTTCTTCACTCAAAGCATCCGCATCCTGCTCAGCTTTGGCTAACTTTCTGGCGACCCGCCTGCGTTCGGCATCAATGAATGCAAGCGCGTTGCTGGCCCGTCGCTCAGGGTCATGAGGTTTAACAAACACCCCTTGGTTTCCAGCCGAATGGTAGGCGATGGTTTCGGCATAATCGGCTAAATTATCCAGCTTCCGTGCATTTCGCCTGAGCAGCAGCAAAAGTGGAGTAACCATGAAGAAGAACAGAAAAAATACAATGAATATGCCTGTTGCCAGTTCTGTCCACGTTTTGTGAGCTTTGATCAGTTGCTCGTGCTGATCAGGGATTTCCGTTTCTAAGGGAAGCGAACTGAATGTTGTCTGGCGAGAGGTGGACTGAGGCGCATCAATTGGTAGCGCGGTCGATTGTGCCGGGATGGAGATCAGCAATATGGATGCGGATAGTAATATCCGTATCTTAACAAAGGTTTGTGCAAGCAGAGAGGGGAGTTCGTTCATCAAAACATCAATAAAAACAGAGTTCTATGAGGAAAATGAAATTAGCCATGGGCAACAACAAATCTTTGCTATCAATGTCAGGATTAGCAAATTAATCTCTTACGTGCATTTGCAATATCGCTAGGAGGCAAGCAGTCAATATTCAGAAAAATATTTCTTATTGATCTGTTTTCAGTTTCTTCGATCGCTCAGCTTGGCTTGAGAAGCTGTGAATGCAAAGCGCTCCGATAAAGCCAATGATTGCACCTAGGATGGTATCCAGCAGGCGATCAGCCATGAGCATAGAGACGTGGCTGTCATGAAGGTTAGGTGCATCTGCCAGCAATATGGTGAGCGGCGTTATGAAGATCACAGCAAATCCATAATGGCGCACGATGGCGCTCTCGATGCAGAAGTTGAGCGAGGCAATCGCCAGGGCAACAATCCATGGATCATGGGCAAACGGCGCGATCATCCAGGTTGCACCAATCCCGATTAACGTGCCTACGCTGCGCTGAATCTGTCGGCTCCAGGCCTTGCGCATATTGATGCCCTGAATCACTGCAAGGCAGCTCACGGGGACCCAATAGGGCCGGCCAAGCTCCAATACATCCGCTGCGGCAAGCGACAGAAGAACGAACAATCCGGTCAATAGCGGCACGCGCCATTCGATTCCGGCTACTGTCTGTGGAACTGGTGAAACCGGCGCAATTTGCTTCACCTTCAAGGCATAGAGGCTGTATCCCCATGCGATAAGGCAGGACAGTGCCGCACTCGCCCCCATTACGGCTACTTTGACTGGCGCTTCGGAGAGGCTGCCCGGAGTATAGGCGCCAATGGCGGTGGTCATCACGAAGAACAGGCTTCCGGGCGGGATCAGTTGGAACCGGCGGCACAGTGCGGTCGTTACGACAGCCACCAGAAAAATTATCGGCAATGTCAGGCTGGGAATGACGTGGCACAGCAACCCCAGAGCATAGCACAGCGTCAGCATTGCGCCGCAGCCTGCCACTGCCAGCATCCGGCGCGGCAGAGCAAATCGTGGCAGATAGATAAAGGTGAGCGCGCCCAATGCCCCGATGACACCGAGGTCCATCCGGCTCAGAGCTGCGCCGACGGACAAGGGGATGAAGCTGGCAAGTGCCGCACTAAATGGCATTTGCCAGGGGCGGTCACTGGGCTGGAACGTCAGCAATTCGCGGCATTCGTGAGCAAGCCAGGACTGGATGGCCCCTCGGTTCACGCCGCTGCCGTTGTCGCGCCAAGCTGTGGGATAGTGATGGTGCGCCTCCCTCCAAAATCTGTCCGCAAAACGATCAGGCCGTTTTTCTCGAAATGATCGAGCAGGCGCCGAATACGACCTGATGAGCTGGTGCCATAGGCATGGGCCAGACGATCATCATCAGGGCAGGGCTCTTCCAGCAAAGCGGCAGCGACGATGAGCATATAGGGCGCAAGCAGGTCTTCCGGCACGGACTTGCCTAGGCGCATGGCCGTTTGACGCTGCTCTTCATTCAGATGATGCAAGCCGCCAACGGCATAAGCAAAACGGCGGCGAAATTCCGTCATGCCGAGTACGGTCCCGGCCAGCCGCTGCATACGGCAACGCACGGTGAAATCCTGATACACTCCTGCCGCAGACTGATATGTTGCATCCTCAGAAGCTGCCAGCTCACGCAGGATTTCATCGATGATATGCTGGCCTTCTTCCTCAGTAGGAGGAGGGTTGGCAGGATCATCTTCCACTTGCGTGAAAGCGGTGATCCGCTCCTCCATCTCTTCCGGGCTCTGCTGCGGTGGTGGTGGGGGTGGCGGTGGAGGAGGGGCCATTTCCTCCAGCTCTGCCATCAACAGCGCTTCCATGTCCTGCGGGGACGAAGTGGGGGGCGGGATCAGGCTGGACGCTACAGCGCGTGACGATGTGCGTACTTCGCCAATGCGCACCGACACTGGGCGGCGGCAGATGGCAGGCCCCAGTGCAAGGAAGCGGCCGCGTTCGAGGTCACGGATCTGTTCAGCCTGCCGGCGTTCCATGCCGAGGAGATCGGCTGCGCGCACCATATCGATATCGAGGAATGTACGGCCCATCAGGAAGTTGGAAGCTTCAGCGGCTACATTCTTGGCGAGCTTGGCCAGGCGCTGCGTGGCGATAATACCTGCAAGGCCCCGCTTGCGGCCACGGCACATGAGGTTTGTCATGGCAGCGAGCGACATGCGGCGGGTTTCTTCATTCACTTCGCCTGCCGCGGCAGGGGCAAACATCTGCGCTTCATCCACCACTACAAGGGCCGGAAACCAATGTTCGCGCGGGGCATCAAACAGGGCGGAAAGAAAGCCCGCGGCGCAACGCATCTGCTGTTCGATTTCCAACCCGTCCAGCGCCAGAACCACAGAGGCGCGATGTTCTCGAATCCGTGCTGCCAAAGCCGTGATTTCCCGGTCGCCATAAGCCGCGCCATCAATCACGACATGGCCGAAAGGTTCAGCCAAAGTCACGAAATCGCCTTCAGGGTCGATCACGACCTGTTGGACAAGGCCAGCGCTTTCTTCGAGCAAACGGCGCAGAAGGTGGGATTTGCCAGAACCACTATTGCCCTGAACAAGCAGGCGCGTGGCCAGCAGTTCTTCGATATCGAAGGTAACCTGCTTGCCTGTATTGTCTGTGCCGATGACGATCGAAGTGTCCACAAGGGGCTGATAGCGGGCAATTGCTTCAGCCCCAAGGGGTGGCGGCAGGTTTTCCCGAGGAATCACGGTTGTCGCAATTTCTCCGGCGAAATATCAGACGTTTTCAAGCACACGCTGGCCCGGACGCACGCGCATGGCTTTGCTGCTGGCCAGCGTCAGATCGCGCTGGCGAATAGTGGACATGAAGTGCCATGCACCGTTCACCGCCTCAGGCGTCAATTCCAATGACACATAGCCGCGCTGGCTTGTATCGGTGAAGGCAAGACCTGGATTGGCGTGGCGCAAGGCATTGGCCACATCGGCTGGTGCAGCCCCTGTGATATAGGTTTCAAAGCCGGGTGAGGTGACGCTATGTCCGGCAAATTCCACCCCAACCCGGTTTTTGCCATGCATGAGGTTATTACCCCAGGCATTGTGGCTGTCCCCCGCCAGTACGACCAGATCAGCATCGGCTGCCAATGCGGCTTCATACAGACGATTGCGGGCAACGGGGTAGCCGTCCCAGGAGTCAAAGTTGAATGGGAGACCCGCCTTGGCAGCAGCAGCACCGATTTCAGCAAATTGCCGAACCTGTGCCGGGGCATTTTTGGGAATCCAGTCCAGAGTTTCTGGTGGTGAACTGAGCGTGCCCATCACCACTTGTTGCGCCATGATCTGCCATTGCGTGCCGGACTTCTTGGAATTGGACAGGCCGTTAAACAGCCACTGTTCCTGATCCTGCCCCATCAGAGTATGCGATGGGTCCATCCAGACATTGTCGCGGAAATCGGTAAGGGCTTTGGCAACATCGCCGCCATTGGCCAATGCCTCCTTCAGACTGACCTGCTTGGTGCGCGCTGTCAGGCGGGTTTCGGTGATGAAGATCGTGGCCAGATTCCCGATCTGATAGCTATCCCACGGCTTGTCGGACACCGGAAGCCATTCGCGATAGGCCTTTTCAGCAGCAGCCTTGCGAACCGACCATGGGCCTTCCGTAGCGGGCTGATGATTTTCGGCACCACCCTTCCAGCTATCATTGGCGCTTTCGTGATCGTCCCAGCGGGCGATCATCGGGAAAGCCGCATGGAGTGCCTGAAGGTCTTCATCCATGCGATAGGCAGCATAGCGCAGGCGATAATCAGCCAGCGTCACAGTTTCATGATCCGGCTGGATCAAACGGCCTGGAACGATATGGGCTGCATCGGGATATGTACCGAGATTATACTCATAAAAGTAATCGCCGACATGGATCATCAGATCGATATCATTGCGCTTGGCTGCATGGCCATAAGCGTTGAACCAGCCATAACCCATGTTCGAACAGGAAAAGAGACCAATGCCGAAGCGGGAAATATCGCCCTGCGGCAAGGTGCGGGTTCGGCCCACCCGGCTTATGGAACCATCTGGTGCTACGAAGCGGTAATAGAACCAGCTATTGGCGGGCAGATCACCAATTGTGATCTTGGCTGTGTGATCTGCATCTCCGCGAGCGGTGACGTCTCCGCCACCAACAACCTGTGTGAAGCCCGCATCACGGGCGATTTCAGCCCTCAAAGTGGTGTCATTAGGCGCGACATAGCGCGTCCAGAGCAGCACGCTGTTCTGGGTCGGCTCGCCGCTCGCAACGCCATGGGAGAAGCCCCGCGCCGTCAGAATGGCGGCGGCTCCCGGCACCGAAAGTGCACCAAGGCCCAACATGCCGAGTTTGACGAGCGATCTGCGATTGATCGAAAGGTCCATCACCGTTTCCTTGTCTTCGCTCTGCTTCAGAACTTGGCTGTCAGTTCAACGCCGTAAAAGCGCGGTTCTGCCGGGATGAAGGTTGGAATGCCGAAGGCACCACCCGTATTGCCCGCATCCAGCAGGTAGTTCTTGTTGGTGATGTTGCGGCCAAAGGCAGCGATTTCATACCGGTCGTCAGCAAAGCTGAAACCTGCACGGGCGTTGACCAGCGTCACCGCATCCTGGCTGATCAGTTCGGAGTTTGGCACTTCGAAATAGATCTTGCTGCGATAGGTGACCGAAGGCGTTGCGAAGAAACGGACGTTTTCGGTGACAGGTGCATCGACAGTAAAGCCAGCGGCAGACTGCCATTCAGGCTGCAGGCGGAAGTGATCGCCGGCATAGATGCCATTGGCTGCCTTATTGTCGATACCACCATCGATATAGCCGACATTACCGAACAGGGTCAGCCAGGGGGTTGGGCGCAGATAGAGTTCTGCTTCAACCCCAAGGTTGCTGGCAGTGCCGGCGCTTTCAGTGATGGTATTGCCTGCGCTGTCGCGGCGGGAAACCTGGAAGTTATCATATGTCTGGTAGTAGACGCCAAGCGATCCGGACACGATGCCGCTCGCCAGTTTGACGCCCGCTTCATAGTTCCAGACATTTTCGGCCGGAATATTATTGATGTTAGGCACGGCCACGCCGTCCACCTTTTTAGCAGCAAGGCTTACGGTCGGAGAACGACGACCCTTCGAAATGGTGGCGTAGACGTTGACCTGAGGCGTGATGCGATAGAGCACGTTGAAACGCGGAAGCAATGCGGTGAAATCGCTTTTGCTTTCGAACGTTTCCCCATTGGTGTTGATTTGGCCGGGAATAAGCGAACTGCCCGTGATCACCGAATTGGGAACATTGGTGACATAGCCGGATTTGCGTTCTTCATAAAGGAAGCGCGCACCAGCAGTCAGTTCGAGAGCTGGCGTTGGAATCCATGTGGCGTCTGCGAAAGCGGAGTAGCTGGAGTTCTTGCCCTTGTTTTCGAAAACCGAAGAATAAGGAAGAACGGTAGCGGCGCCTTTTGTCAGTAAGGCAGTAGCTTGTGATGCGGTGACAGTGCCATCCGCTGCGATGCAGCCGAGGCCTGGAATGAGATTGGCCGCGCATTGCAGGAAGGTGCCTTCTTCCGAAGAGAAAGGTACGCGCTGGTAATTATTCTCGTAGAAAGCATTCCAACCAACAGAGCCGCGGAAATTATCGCTATTATAAGCGAAGCGGGTTTCGTGGCTGACCTGCCAGCCATGGGATTGTTCAGCAAATTCGAGATACCAGGCGGCAGACCCGTCGGCATCGAACACTTCATCACTGTCAAACTTGCGATAGCCATTGACCATAGTCATCGTCCAATCGCCGCCGAGATCCCAATTGACGGTCAGGTTGCCATCATAAACATCGCGGTGGAGGCCGAGCTTGTCAGAACCGAGCACTTCGCCAGACAGTGGCGATCCGGACAGATTGGCCGCGCCGAAGGGGTTGGCCGGGCCGTTGGCAGTGGGGTAGGTGCCGGAAATGAACGGCGTGCCAGAATTGCGCTGACGGTCATAGGTGCCGATCAGGTCAACCGTCAGATCGTCAGTCGGGGTGTAACGCAGCGAAGCGCGGATGCCCAATTGATCCTTGGCGTATAGATCGCCCTGTGTTGTGCTGAGGTTTTTCACATAGCCATCGCGCTTTTGCCATTCAAAGGCGACGCGGCCTGCCAGAACATCATTGCCCGCGTTGAGATGCCCGGAAAGCGTCTTGGCGTTGTAATTGCCGTATGATCCGCTGATTTCGCCTTCAAACCCTTCATGTGGCCGGGCGGAAATCATGCTGATTGCACCCACAGCTGATGCCGTGCCGAACAAGGTTGCCTGCGGTCCTTTGATGACTTCGACCCGCTCCATATCGTAAATGCCCTGATAAGAGCCGCGCGAGCGGGAAATATCGACCCCGTTATAATAGAGCGTTACGCGAGGGGCCTGCTGGGCTGAGCCGCTGTCTGATGTAATGCCGCGGATCACGATCCCCGGATTGTTGGCGCTCTGTTCCTGAATGTTAAGGCCGGGAACGTAATTGGACAATTCATCAAGATCGGTCACGCCGAGGTTTTTGATTTGCTCGCCGCTCATCGCGCTGATGGTCATTGGCACGTCAATTGCGCGCTGTTCGATTTTTTGTGCGGTCACGATGATCGAATTGTCATCCATTGTCGCGTCGGCTGGTGCATCTGCGGCATCTTCGGCGTGAGCGATGGCCGGAAGGGTCGAAACCCCTGAGAGCAGAATGGCGATTGCAGTAAGGCGGCGCATGTGAATTTTCCCCTTGGGACCCTGAAACATATTATGCTGGGCTGCCAATTGCGCGCAATCGGTTACATGTTGATGGCGGGACCGTGAAATTTTTGTGACGAATATATGGCTCAATGATGGCACTGTTAGGGCGGAGCAGAGCTGAGGCTTCGACCGATCAGGAGCTGAAATTGACCTTGCTCCTTCCACTCTGTTTTGCAGGAATATTGTGCCAATCTATTCGCAAGGCTTGCATCTTTTGGCGGAAATGCACAATTCCTTCTCCCAATCACCCCAGCAGCATGGCAGCACATGAAAATATTGATCGTCGAAGATGATGGCCCTTTGCGCCTGCTGATTGCGCGGACTTTGCGTGACCACGGCTTTGAAGTTGTGGGCGTTGCGACCTCCGCTGAAATGCGCCCCATTATAGAAGCCGAAGATGTCCAGCTTGTCGTGCTCGACATCATGTTGCCGGGTACCAATGGCCTCGACATCTGCCGCTGGCTGCGCGCGCGCAGTTCCATTCCTATTATCATTATCAGCGCTCGCGCGCAGGAAACGGACCGGATCGTCGGGCTTGAATTGGGGGCGGATGATTATCTGTCAAAGCCGTTCGGCCCCGACGAACTGGTGGCACGGGTGCGTGCTGTGTTGCGCCGGGTGAATGGCGAAGTCGCCACCGGGCCGCGCACCAGCCGGATCCGCTTTGAAGGCTGGACGATTGACCGTGACCGCCGCGAATTGCTCGCCCCGAATGATATTCAGGTCCCCCTGTCGGGCGCAGAATATGATATGCTGCTTACTCTGGCAGAAGCCGCCCAGCGGGTGGTGAGCCGGGACTTTCTCCTCGAACAATCGCGAGAGCGTTTTTCGAGCGCGTCTGACCGCAGCGTGGATGTGCTGGTCAGCCGATTGCGCGCGAAGCTTGGCGCTTACGACGGTCAGGCGATTATTAAGACGGTGCGCGGAGCCGGCTATATGTTCACCCCCGCGATTGAGCGCGAATGAGACGAATCCGCCTCTGGCCAAAGGGGCTGACAGGGCGAGTGATGATTGTCCTGCTTGCGGCTATCCTGGTTGAATTTGCCGGAACGCTGCTTTTATTCGGTGAAGCTGAGCGTCTGCTTTTGCGCAGTGGTCAGGCGCACCGCGTGGCAGAACAATTGGTGGTAGCCGACCGGGTTCTGAGGCTCACGCCGGAACGCAACCGCCCCTATGTCGCGCCGAGTCTTTCCACCCGACACGTCCGTTTTGCTCTGCATGACAGTGCACCTGCAGACCTGAATGAAACGCGCATATCCAACGCTGCGCAGCAGGAAATCATCTCATGGGAGCCATCTTTGCAAGGGCGGGTGTTGCGGCTGGGAATTACCCCGTCGATCAATGGTGAGATGCCCAACCGGCTGGTCGGTGCATTACAATTGGAAGATGGCAGTTGGGTCTATTTCCATTCGCGCGAAGCGATCAGCATCTGGCGCGCGCCGCTCAATTGGGTGATATCTCTGTTGTTTCTGGCGGGCGCAGTCCTGCTGGTGGCGGCATTGCTGGTGAGAACCATGGGCGCGCCGCTGCGTGCGCTGGCATCGGCAACCGATAGTATCGGATTTGCGGAGCAGCGCATCATTATCGAAGCCAGCGGACCGCAGGAATTACGCCGATTGGCGGAAGCTTTTAATGCGATGCAGGAACGGATTGAGGAATTGCTCGAGAGCCGAACACAGGCTTTGCTCGCCGTGAGCCACGATCTTCGCACACCGCTTTCTCGCTTAAAGCTTCGCCTGCATGGGCGGATGCGCCCGGAAGACCCGGAAGCGATGCGTGCGGATGTTGAAGAGATGCAGGCGATGCTCGATTCATTGCTTGAATATCTTGGGGGTGGTGACGGTACGCGCAATGACCCGCCAACGCGTACCAATCTGGCCGCTCTGGTGCAAACGATCGCGGAAAATGCGGAGGAAGCCGGCCATGATGTCCGCTGGGAAGGACCCGCACGGTTGGAAGCAGTGATTCAGATCAGCGCCTTGGGCCGGGCAATCACCAATCTCGTCGAAAATGCGGTGAAATATGGTGAGCGTGCCGAAATCCGTTATTTTCCAGAGGGCGAGCAGGCGGTGATTGAAGTCAGGGATCGCGGGCCGGGCATTGCCCAGGATATGTTGCCGCTTGTTACACAACCCTTCTTTCGCGCTGATTCGGCGCGCGCGCGGGATACAAAAGGCTTGGGGTTGGGCCTTGCCGTTGTTGACCAGATCATATCCCAACATGGTGGTGTGCTGGTTCTGGAGAACGTAGAAAACGGCTTGATTGCGAGGATTTCATTACCCGTTGAGGGCGGATCATTTTCCCGAAATCAGAAAAAAAAGAGCGGAAATATTTTGTTACGATTTTGATGCGTTGCAGCAACGTCGACCTCCTACCTCCTTCATCACAAACGCCTGCAATGGGCTTATAAATGGAGTTGAAGATGGAGATCATTGGTGGTGTTGCTCGCTTTCAGGGCGATGTCTTTCCTCAGCAGCGCGATCTGTTTCAGGCCCTTGCCCGTGACGGGCAAAAACCGAAAACCTTGATGATTAGCTGTGCTGACTCTCGCGTTGTACCTGAATTGATTACCCAGTCAGGCCCGGGTGAACTGTTTGTCTGCCGTAATGCCGGCAATATCGTTCCTCCCTTTGCCATGAAGAACGGCGGTGTTTCCTCGGCTGTTGAATATGCTGTGGTGGCTTTGGGTGTCAGCGAGATCATTATCTGCGGTCACTCCGATTGCGGAGCAATGAAGGCGTTCTTCAACCCTGAAGCGCTCGAAACCATGCCCAATGTGAAAGCTTGGCTGTCACACGCCGAGCCAGCGCATGAAGTTGTCCGTACCTGCTATGGTCACCTTGACCATGATGAGCAGGTACAGGCCATGGTGCTTGAGAATGTGGCTATTCAGCTCGTTCACCTGCAGAACCATCCTGCCGTTGCAGCCGGTCTCGCTGCAGGCAAGCTGAGCCTCCACGGTTGGTTCTTCGATATTGAATCCGGCACGATCAAGGCGCTCGATTCCAATGGTGAGTTCCGCGACACGAACAATCCGGATGATCTGCCGGTCGCAGTGCCTGCCCGCAAGCCCCGTTCTGTTTCCCGCATCGTGAAGGCTGCCTGATTATGCCACCATTGAAGCTTTTCTCTTCGGAGCAGGGCAAGGGCACGTTTGGCCGTGATTTCGCGGCGTCATTCGTCGTGTTTCTGGTTGCCATGCCCTTGTGCCTCGGTATCGCCATCGCATCCGGCGTTCCACCGGAACTGGGTCTGGTGACGGGTATCATCGGTGGGATCGTCGTAGGTTCTTTTGCCGGTTCACCGCTTCAGGTCAGCGGCCCTGCCGCTGGCCTCGCTGTGCTGGTGTTCGACATGGTCCAACGGCACGGCATCGCCGCGCTTGGGCCGGTTTTGTTGCTTGCCGGTATTTTGCAATTTGCTGGCGGTGCCTTGCGGCTTGGCCAGTTCTTCCGCGGAGTTTCCCCGGCGGTGGTACATGGTATGCTGGCCGGCATTGGCGCGATGATCGTATTACAGCAGATTCATGTGCTGATTGATGATACGCCGCGCAGCGATGGTCTGTCTAACCTGGCCGCTATTCCGGGGGCCTTCATGGGCCTTCAGGATGATGCGATTTCCGCGCTCATCGTCGGCCTGGCTACTATCGCCACGATGGTCGGCTGGGACAAATTTAAGCCTGCTAGTCTGAAGATGATCCCCGGCGCGCTGGTCGGTGTGGTTGTCGGTACGGGTGTGGCGATGGCTGGCAATCTTGCCATTCAGCGCATCAGCCTGCCAGAGAACATCGCCAGTGGACTGACTTTGCCGAGCGTTGAGAGCGTCTCAATGCTGTCTGATCCGGCTTTGATCGGCCTGGCCTTTGCATTTGCCTTTATCGCCAGCGCAGAAACTCTGCTCTCAGCGGCTGCTGTGGATCGGATGCAGGACCGTGTGCAGTCCAAGTTCAACAAGGAATTGAGCGCACAGGGTATCGGTAACTTTCTGTGCGGTATGGTCGGTGCTCTGCCGATGACCGGGGTTATCGTGCGTAGCTCTGCCAATGTGCAGGCTGGTGCAATGACACGCCTGTCCACCATCCTGCACGGGATTTGGATTTTGGGCTTCGTCGTGTTGCTGCCCTTCATTCTGGCTGAAGTGCCGACTGCGGCTCTGGGCGGTGTTCTGGTGATGACCGGTATCAAATTGGTAAAAGTTGACGATGTTCGTCATCTCTTCGCCCATTACGGTCCGCTTCCGGCTCTCATCTGGGCGGTGACCTTCACGCTGGTGGTTACTGTGGATTTGCTCACGGGTGTTGTGGCAGGTCTTTTGATGACGCTGATCGAATTGTTGCCGCAGTTCCGCAAGATGCGCCTCAAGATCGAGGAACGCCGCCATTCTGATGATGACCATGAAATCGCGCTGGAAGGCAAAGCGACAGCCATTTCTATCGGCAAGATCGCCAGCCTGCTGGACCGGCTTCCCAATAAAGGCCGCATCCGGTTGAATCTCTCACAGCTCGACTTTGTCGACCACACCATTTCAGAATTGTTCTGTGAAGCGCTCGTGCGGCGCAAGAACAAGGGCATGGATATTGAAGTTGAACGAGGCGGGAGCAACCGTCACGACAGGATAGCCAACGCTTTAGCCTGATAGCCGGAGGGGTTGGAAGAGGTCCCCTGCTTCTTCCTAACCCTTTACTCCCCCTCCGCTTCTTGTCCGGTGGTGCCAATAGGCACCGCCGGATTTTTTATGCCCACTTCAGGCTTGAAATCGGGAACTACGGGGGGTGAGTATGCTTTAGTGAATAAAATTAGTGTAAATATGGTTTAATTTCGCTTAATGATTGCGCCCGCCGCTAATAAACAGCGCATTCTAGTTGTGATGAATGGGCGGCATTGTGAGTTTTTGAGTGCGAAGACGTAAAGGGTTGCTTGTTAAGGAGCATGCTTCGCATTTTCAGAGTCGGGGGAAGCAGATAGTGGCTAGTAAAAGTCAGCCAGATTTTGAAGAGTGGGCGCTTAATTTTGATAAGTTCTATAAATCTGCTTCGCGCGCAGAAAGTGAGTTCCTGTTTACCCATCACATGGTGAAGGGCGCACGGCGCTGGCTTAATCTTGTAGATGAATTGTTGCGTGACGACGATGGACAATCGCGCGCGCGCTGGCAAACTTTGGCCGCTATCATATTTTCCGAAGGTCCCATTGCGACCCTCGACCTGTCTTACCGCATGGCCGTGCAATGGCCTACCCTTATCCGGACTTTGAACGAGCTGGAAAAGGATGGCATGATTGTACGAAAAGTTGACCCTGCTGACCGGCGCTCGCGCCTTATTTCTGC
Organism: Altericroceibacterium indicum; assembly: GCF_009828105.1. Lineage (GTDB taxonomy): Bacteria > Pseudomonadota > Alphaproteobacteria > Sphingomonadales > Sphingomonadaceae > Altericroceibacterium > Altericroceibacterium indicum. The sequence continues at coordinate 704,428 of NZ_WTYQ01000002.1, read as the reverse complement.
GACTGAGCAAGGCATTACGCTGTTTAATCAGGCGCAGGCTATTCTCGACCCCAAGCGTGAAGAAGTGCTGAGCGAATTCACAAAGGAAGAACTGGAACTCGGCGCCAAGGTGTTGAACCGCTTTGTTGTGAGCTTGGAAAAAAGCAAGTCGGCCATCTGACATCGCCGGGAAATGGCCTGTCAGGAAGCGGAAATCCTTTTCAGCATGTCGAAGAGCTGGTCTTTTTCCGCGCTGCTTAACTGGCCGAGCAGAACTTCTTCATGCGCTTCGATCCGGTTGAAACTCTCTGCCAGAATGCGCTGTCCCTCTTCTGTTAGATAAAGTGATAATGCGCGCCGGTCTTGCAAGTCAGTTCGGCGCTCCACCCATCCGCGTTCATTCATCTCATTGATGAGGCTGACCATGTTGGGGCGCTGAATGTCCAGCATTTCTCCAGCTTTGCCCTGATTGATTCCAGGGTTATCCGAGATCAGAGACAGCAGGCTGAAGGAAAGGTGACGGACACCTAAACCCTCTACCGAAGCAGTGAAGTCCTTGCGCAAAATTGTCCATGCACGGCGCAATTGATAGCCGAACAAATTTTCCAACGGCCCGAAGGATAGTGTTTCCGTGCCAGCATCAGTGCTGGGCTCAGGCATGGAGCTACGGCTGTTCGCGATGGTCTTTCCCCTTTCGACGCAGTTCGTAACGACAGTGATGCTTTTTGCCAAATCCCTCGCTTGCGAGCCTGTGAGATATCCGTTATGTCACATAACAATAAGGAGAATGCTTTGGTTCTGGCAAGGTCCTATGTGGCCTGCTTGCGGCATATCTTGGCGAAGTTTTGGAGAATAGGAGCGGGCGTCGCCCGAAATCACTTATGAAAACACAGGTTTGCATTATCGGCGCTGGTCCTGCTGGCTTGCTATTGGGCCACATGCTGCGTGCAGAAGGTATCGAATGTGTGGTTTTGGAGCGGCAAACGCCTGACTACGTCCTTGGCCGCATCCGGGCTGGTGTGCTGGAGCAGATCACCGTTTCTTTGATGGAGCGGCTGGGACTGGACCAGCGCCTGAAGGCCGAAGGCTTGCCGCATGATGGCTTTAACCTTGCCGATGGTGAAAGACTGATTCACATCGATATTGCCGGGCTGACGGGCAAGCATGTCGTTGTTTATGGCCAGACAGAACTCACCCGTGATCTGATGGATGCGCGTGAAGAACGCGGCCTTGAAGTGATCTATGAGGCGAAGGATGCCGCGCTATTCGATATTGAAAGCGATGCGCCTTATGTCACGTACCAGAAAGATGGCGCTGAGCACCGTATTGATGCGCGGATCATCGTGGGATGCGATGGTTTTCACGGACCAAGCCGGAAGGCCATTCCCAATACAGTCGGCAAGGAATTTGAACGCGCCTATCCGTTCGGCTGGCTCGGTATTCTGGCGGATGTTCCGCCTTGCAACCATGAATTGATCTACGCCAATCACGAAAGAGGTTTTGCTCTGGCATCCATGCGATCCGAAACGCGCAGCCGCTATTATGTTGATGTGCCGCTGATAGAAAAAATCGAAGATTGGTCGGATGACCGGATCTGGGATGAGCTTGCTATACGGCTTGGCCCTGATGCGGCCGCTCATATCACGCGCGGGCCCAGCATCGAGAAGAGCATTGCCCCATTGCGGTCCTACGTTTTTGCGCCAATGCGCCATGGCAGCTTGATGCTATGCGGAGATTCTGCGCATATCGTTCCCCCCACAGGTGCCAAGGGGCTGAACCTTGCCGCATCTGATGTGCATTATGCGGCTGATGCCCTCATCGCTTTCTTTAAGCGCAACAATGCCGATGCCATTCCGGCCTATTCGGACAAGGCGCTGGCCCGCGTATGGAAGTCGGAGCGGTTTAGCTGGTCTCTCACCAAGCTCTTGCATCGTTTTCCTGAAGATGGTCCGTTTGAGCGTGCTATGCAGATTGCTGAGCTGGATTACATCGCGTCGAGCAAGGCAGCGCAAACCAGCATTGCCGAAAATTACGTTGGCCTGCCGGTGTGAGTGATAGGTTGAGCCGCCCCAACAAGCGGTGACCAAACGGGCTGACTAGAGAAAGGTGACCTTGGCGGAGGCGCGATTTCAACGCGGTTCCGCCCCGTTCTCTTGGCGTGATAGAGGCTTTCATCAGCGCGACGAAAGGCCTCTGTCAGCGTCTCTTCCTTGTGGAAAATAGCGATCCCGAAGCTCGCCGTAACCATATGGTCATCGGGAATGTCCTTATGGACACTGGCGATGAAGAGACGGCGAATATTCTGCGCAAGAGCGGCTGCATTTCCTCCATTGTGCCCTGGCATCAGCAGAGCGAACTCTTCGCCACCAAATCTTCCAGCCATATAACCTGTGCCCTGCAATATGCTTGCGAAATTACGCAGGACTTCATCGCCTGCCAGATGGCCAAACTGATCGTTAACCTGTTTGAAGTGATCCAGATCGCATAGGATAAGTGCATCGCCTGACTTACTTTCTTCAGACGCGATTTTATCAAATGCAGCCCGGTTTAACAGGCCTGTAAGCAGATCTCTTTCCGCGTTCGTCCGGTGTTCTGTAATCACTTCGGTGATAACCCGGCTGACGATCGTCAATACGGTAATCATTGCAAAACATAAAATTGTTACAACTAGCTTGTTGGCAGCTGCTGAATTGACGACTTCGTAATATTTTGAATTAATTGGAAATATAAAAGGGTAAACGCTTGCTCTTATGAAAAAGATTGCTCCTATGCCGAATAATGAAGAAGCTAGAAATAAATTCTGCCATTTTGCTTCAGAAACGGTGGCGAGCAGATAGGTGCTTTTCCAGATGCCTAAAGCGCAAGCGAGTTGGAAAGGGATATTCTGGAGAATGTAGGGCGTTGGTGTATATAATATCGCAATGGATAAGGCCAGAAGTGATAAATTGAAGGCATCAACCCAATAATATTGCCGATTGTCATTCAACAATGCTGAGATAGAAAAGTTGATGCAGAAAACGGCTCCTCCAAGCAGAATGATGATGAAAGCGATATAGTCTGTAGAAGACTGAGCCACGGTGAGGGCCAGCGTTTCTATAAAACAGAGAACCATCGCTAAAAAGAGCCACCCCAGCACTCTTTTATGACTGCGTAAAACATAAAAAACAGCCATGCAGAGGGTCGCAAGCACCACGAAGATGCCCGCCTGTGCGAAACCGATATCAACCATAAAATTCACGGCGAAAACCCGCCCCCCCATTAATCCTTACGTCCCAGTAATATTAATAGATGTGATTGCTGAATGTTATTGTAGAATCGTCTCAATGGGAAGCGGTCTTGTAAATGATGAGGAAGAGGCAATGGTAAAGCTGAACTTTTCGGCTATTTGATGGTGAGTAGTTCAGTCGTCGCTGATGCTTTGCATATATTCGCGCTTGATGCCTTTGTGCGAATCTTCGTTGGCACCTTTCTTCCAGTAGCTGGAAAAGTAGAGTGCTTCGCGTGGTAGTTGTTTCTCTGCCACGAAGTAGCTGCGTAGCTCACGCATGGAGGTGAATTCGCTCGCAGTCCAGGCATAGACCGAACCTTCGGGCCAGCCCTGTTGCTGCAGGGTGTTTAGTAGCAAGTCAGGGTGCTCGCCGGGGGCGGGGTTGACCACCCAATGAAGGGTCACGCCTTCGGGGTGGGCGATGTCCTGCTTGTCATCCTCATGCTGAATTTCAAGAATGGCCATTCCTTTGGCATCATCGGGCAGCCGCTCCAGATTCACGCTGATCGCCGGAAGGGCCGACATGTCACCCGTGATGACATAATGATCGTAACCGGGGGGTAGTGGTTTGGCCGGACCGGGGCCGCCCACCATAATAGTATCACCAACCGAGGCGCTCAGTGCCCATTCGGTTGCTGGCCCGGCATGGCCTGCGACATCATGCATGACGAAATCAATATCCAGCGCGTCAGCCCGCTGAGCGCGGATAGTATAAGTCCGTACAACTGGCTTTTCCGATCCGGGTGCGGGCGTAAGCCTCAGTTTGACATATCCGCCTTCCTGCCCATCGGGAAAGCCTTCAAGGCCTTCTCCCCCGATGGTGACGCGGAGCATGTTGGGTGTGATCTTTGTCTTTGAGAGAACTTCCAATTGTCTTGGAGCAGGGCGTCCCTGGGGCATAAATTATCCCTTTATAATGTTATGGCATGGCACAGACTCTATTTGTGCCGGAGGTGCGATTGCACGGTGCCTTGAGGCAAGAGGTAATGCGATGGATTCGCATTAGCAAGGCGGATGCCCTGATTTGATACGCTCTGATACACTCCGACACCCCGTTTTTCCGTGGTTTTATTCTTGGATGTGAAAAAACACGCTAAATTTGGAATATTTATAAGAGATAGCAATTTTAGGGCTGACTATCCCATGGTGGCACCTTATCTAATTCGAGCAACCGTGACGAATGACAGAGCTTTTGCGGTGTGTGAGAGCGGTGGTGGCTACACCTGAGAAGGGTCGCTGAAGCCTCACGAAGTTAGAGAGGAATGAATGATGGACCATGATTTCAAACTGCTGATTAACGGTCAGGCTGTTGACGGCGCATCCAGCTTTGACGTTGTTAATCCTGCCACTGGCAAACCTTTCGCCCAATGCCCCAAGGCTGATGAAGCACAGCTCGATCAGGCTGTCGCTGCTGCACGGGCTGCTTTCCCTAAATGGGCGGCAACACCGGTTGAAGAACGCGCGGCCATGATCGAAAAGCTTGCCGCCGCACTTGAAGCGCGCGCGGCTGAATTTGCCAGTCTGCTGACGCAGGAACAAGGCAAGCCGACTGAGCAGGCGATGGGTGAAGTCATCGGCTGCACATTCATTCTGCGCGCTTTCCGTGATCGCCGGATCGAAGAAAAAGTCCTGCGCGATGAAGGTGGCAACAAGGTCATCGAACATCGCACACCCTTGGGTGTTGTAGCGGCCATCACACCGTGGAACTTCCCGCTCATCCTGATGATGAACAAGGTTGGCCCTGCGTTGATTACGGGCAACACGATGATTGTGAAGCCAGCACCGACGACCCCGCTCACCACTTTGCTGTTTGCTGAGCTGGCCAAGGATATTCTGCCCGCTGGCGTGTTCAACGTGATTTGTGACCAGAATGAACTGGGTTCCAAGCTGACTGGCCACCCGGAAGTGGACAAAATCGCTTTCACAGGTTCCACCGGAACTGGCAAGAAAGTGATGGCTTCGGCTGCTGCTATGGTGAAGCGTGTAACGCTCGAACTGGGCGGTAATGATGCGGCAATCGTGCTGGATGATGTGGACCCCAAACTGGTTGCGCAGAAAATCTTCGATGGTGCGATGACCAATGCCGGCCAGATTTGCGTTGCCATCAAGCGGGCTTATGTACCGAGCAACATCTATGACGAATTCTGCGAAGAAATCGCTCGTATTGCCAATGAAGCGATCACGGATGATGGTTCCAAGCAGGGTACGCAGGTTGGCCCGATCCAGAACAAGATGCAGTTCGACAAGGTTCGTGAACTTCTCGACGATGCGGCAGAGAAGGGCACTGTCCTTGCAGGCGGCAAGCCGCTTGATCGCGATGGTTATTTCATTCCGCCAACAATCGTGCGCGACCTTCCCGAAGATGCCCGCCTTGTGCAGGAAGAACAGTTCGGCCCGGTCCTTCCGGTTCTGAAGTATGATGACATTGATGACGTGGTGGCCCGCGCCAACAATTCCGACTTCGGCCTCGGTGGCAGCGTCTGGTCAAAGGATGTGGCCAAGGGAACCGAGGTTGCCAAGCGCATCGATACTGGCACTGTCTGGGTGAACCAGTTCCTTGCGATTGACCCGAATATTCCGTTCCGTGGCACCAAACAGTCTGGCCTTGGCGCTGAACTGGGTGAAGCAGGGCTCAACGAATATACGCAGGCGCATATTGTGAATGCCGTCGAACTGGCCTGATCGGTTAAGACGATAGCGGATGAAGGAGGGGCGGATCAGAAATGGTCTGCCCCTTTTTCGTGAGGCCTAAGTGCCGGGGCAAAATCCTTTCTAGCGGCGGCGGATACTGTAATCGATCCTGATTCGTACCCAGCTTCCCACCTGAAGTTTGCCACCAATGCGCGGCGGGCGGACTTTGAATTGCCAGGCAGCAGCCAGAACCGCGCGGGCAATATTGGAGCCTTGGGGATATTCGCCAACCGGAACACAGTCTTCCACGCGATAATCGGCCACTGTCCGGCAGGCGATCAGCCCCCAACCCGGACCTTGAGCGGTAGAAAGATACCCGCTCAATTCATCGTCGGTCGGTTCACGATACCATGATGCGGCATACAGTGGCTCACCATTCGGAGCTGTGCCGACAACAGCGGTATCAGGCGGCCCCGAAGCTGCCGGAGCTGCCGGCCCCATGGATGGCCCCATCCGCACACCGATCTTCTTCGTAGGGGCGGGCGATGGTGTGATGTCGCTGCGGATCATCTGATCGCTGGGTAATTGGATCGGTGGTGTTGGGGCGGGGTTTATTTTTGCGACTTGTGGTGTGGCAGGTCGGGGAGGTGAAGGTGCCGGTGTTTCTGCCTTGGGTTGGGGCTTTTCAACGTTCTTTTTTGCCGGTTCAGGATCTTTTGTGTCCTGTTCAGTCACCTTCTCAGCGGGAGGGCGAACGTCAAAACTACTCATCATCACTTCGGGCTGTTCGGGCTCTGAAATGCCCGACCCAAGAGTCAGCAGTACGATCAGCAACAGCGTTTCAACCGCCAGTGCAACAATCAGCGCAGTCAGCCGTGGTCCCAGGCGGGCGCGCAGGCGCTGATGCCAGGGCAAGTCAAAATCAGGAATCTGCAGAGACAAAAAGCATCGACTCCGAAAGCTATCAGACCAGGTTAAAGCGCCCCCTGCTGCAGTGGAATTGTCGATAGTGCGCGGCGATCTACAAGACAAGGCTTGCCTTGTCTAAGCAGGAGGGAACCTGCCATCCTTTGGAGAAGTTTTAGGAAAACAATTTGGAAATCAGATAATTAGAAAATGGATGGGCTGCTTGAGTTAGGGAATTTTTTTGAGCAATATCCGCCTCAATGTTGTCACAGCTTCTTTCAGGTCATCCCTTTCATGGTCAGAAAGTTCGGCCGAAGCGATGATACTTGATGGCACATCACGGGCTTCTGTCTTCAGTGCATGGCCTTTATCGGTCAGTTCGATCAAAACCCGACGTTCATCACTCGGGTCTCGTTCACGGAAGACAAACCCTGCTGCCGCTAAACGTTTAAGGAGCGGGGTGAGGGTGCCGCTGTCCAGCAATAATTTGCGGCCAATATCACCGACAGAGATGGGGGTTTCTTCCCACAAGACCATCATCACCAGATATTGTGGGTAGGTAATGCCGAGCGGCTCAAGCAGTGGGCGGTAGGTTTTAACAATCGCATTGGCAGATGCATAAATCGGAAAGCACATCTGCTGTTCAAGCTGCAGCATGGATTCACGATCTTCAACGTCGGCAGGTGATGCCATTCCGTTCTCACTCCCCTCAAGGCCATTATGACATATTGTGTCTTACGGCATTTCCCCTGTCATTACACGTAACACAGCGATTTAAATATCCAAAGATATCAAATATCATACGCTATGTTTCGCCCATATTTGGCACAACATGGCACAGATATTTGTGCTTTTTGATGAGCTTATCCGTAGTCATGGAAGCAAGCTGACGGCCTTCGGGATACGGTGAGCGGATAGGCCGTTGGGGAAGAAACAGCACGGCCTATAAACAATTTTGCTGCCGCACTGATATTCTCATCCCCAGCAGGCTCTGCATAACCTGCCCAGATTCAGATTGAATAAAGGAGCCATGCGTGGCCGAAAAGTTTTGCGATGTAGCTGTTATTGGAGCAGGGACTGCTGGTCTGGCGGCGGAACGCAGCGCCCGGCATAATGGGGCAAAGACTTTACTGATCGATCCGGAGTTTATCGGCACTACCTGCGCACATGTTGGCTGTATGCCCTCCAAATTGCTTATCGCTGCGGCACATAATGCGCATGAGGTGGCGAAATCTGACATTTTTGGCGTGAAGACAGGTAAGGTCGAAATTGACGGCAAGGCCGTGATGCGGCGCCTAAGGGCTGAGCGTGATAAGTTTACGGCAGCCACTCGCAAGAGCTTTGATCGCTTGCCCGATGGCATAATGATCCGGGCCAGAGCATGTTTCACTGGCCTCAATAGCCTGGCGCTGGATAATGGCGATACGATCAGTGCAAAGGCTATCGTGATCGCAACAGGGTCATCCCCGTTTATACCTGAACCATATCAGGCACTTGGTGATGTGGTTTTGACCAGTGAAACGATCTTTGAAATCGACAATCTGCCAGAATCATTGGCAGTTGTTGGTGGTGGCACGATTGGACTTGAGCTGGCACAGGCTATGGCGCGGCTTGGGGTGGAGGTCACTCTGTTTGAACGGTCTGACAGTATCGGAAGCGCCGGTGATGAACAGATCACGCAGGATATTCATAAGGTTATTTCCCGCGACCTCAGTTTGAAGCTGGGGGTTGATGTGACGCCTGAAAAGACGAGCGAGGGAGTTCGAATGCGCTGGACAGGGGCGAGCGAGGGGGAGCAGGCCTACGACAAGGTCCTGGTTGCCGTTGGCAGGCCTCCGAACATCTCCGGCTTGAATCTCAAGGCTACCGGCCTAGTGCTGAACGACAAAGGTCTGCCGGAATTTGACCGGCAGACCATGCAATGCGGTGATGCGCCTGTTTTCATTGCCGGGGATGGCAATGCTGATGTGCCCCTTTTGCACGAAGCATCAACGGAAGGGGCGATTGCCGGGCGCAATGCTGTCGCTTTTCCGGCTGTTACCTCATCGCGCCGCACGCCGTTTTTCTCGATCACTTTTACGGACCCGCCGATTGCGAAACTGGGCATCGGCCCCGACGAAACGACGGTTACCGGCTGTGCATCTTACGAAGATCAGGGGCGATCTAAAGTGGAGGCACGGGCAGATGGTCATGTTCGCCTCTATGCGGAACCCAAAGAGGGCGTTTTAACAGGAGCCGTGCTGTTCGCGCCCGGAGCGGATCATATGGCGCATCTTTTGATGCTGGCGATTATGCACCGTGTCACAGCGTCAGAAATGCTGGAGATGCCGTTTTATCACCCGACACTGGAAGAGGGATTGAAGTCTGCCCTGCGTGATATTTGCAAGGCTACACCCGTTGCTCTGCCTGAAGATCGTGACAGAAGTGATCCGCCGGGTGCCTGAATTACTCAGTGGGTAGGGCTGGCCGATTGAAAGTCAGCCAGCCTGCCGTTTCATTCTGCCGCTTCAGGAATGGCAGTTTTGCACATTCTCATAGGTTCTTCACCTTCCATTGCTTTCAGCCCGAAACGTTTGAGCATTTCTGTGTCGCGATCATCGCCAGAATTGGGCGCAGTGAGGAGGGTGTCACCGGTAAAAATGGAATTGGCGCCAGCAAGGAAACATAGGGCCTGGGTAGAATCAGACATGCTCTCACGGCCTGCAGACAGGCGAACCATGGAAAGCGGCATGGTGATCCGGGCCACTGCGACGGTGCGGACGAATTCGATTTCGTCAATCTTTGCAAGCGGCGTATCGGCTAGCATATCACCCAGAGGTGTGCCTTTGACCGGGACCAGCGCATTGACCGGGACGCTTTCAGGATGCTTCGGCAGGGTCGCCAGAGTATGAATGAAGCCCACGCGATCCTCGCGCGTTTCACCCATCCCGACAATCCCACCAGAGCATACATTAATGCCAGCGCTACGCACTGTGTCGAGCGTGTTCAGCCTGTCATCCATCGTTCTGGTGGTGATGACTGAATCATAACGTTCAGGCGATGTGTCGATGTTGTGATTGTAATAATCCAGTCCGGCATCGGCCAGCATATCTGCCTGTTTCGGGGTCAGCATTCCAAGCGTCATGCAGGTTTCCATTCCCATCGCCCGAACACCTTCGACGATCTGAACGATTTGCGGCATGTCACGATCTTTGGGATTGCGCCAGGCTGCCCCCATGCAAAAGCGCTGGCTGCCGGCATCTTTGGCCTGTGCCGCGCGCTGCAGCACTTGCTGCACATCCATCAGCTTGGTGGCCTTGACCCCGCTATCGGCATGAGCGCTTTGGGAGCAATAGCCGCAATCTTCCGGGCAACCACCTGTTTTGATGGATAGCAGCGTGCATAGCTGGATCTCATCTGCGCGGTGGTTTTCGCGGTGCACAGATGCGGCACGGAAAAGCAGTTCTGTAAAGGGAAGGTCGAACAACTCAGCGATCTGTGCGCGGGTCCAATCCTGACGGGGGGCATTCATTCGGTAATCTCCATCACACCTATGCCTCGCGCTATGGCGTTTTGAGAAGCGGGTGTCAGCCCGGCAGTATCATCATCTGGGGACAGAAACAGAGCTTTGCGGCGGACGGTTCAAGGCCTCAGCACCGATCTTACCCTTCCCGCCGTTGCGTTGCCTGCAATTGCGGGAAGGGTTTTAGGTGTGCGGTCAGACGGCGGGGCGGTTGGCGATCAGTTTTTCGACTACTTCCGGGTCTGCCAAAGTGGAAATATCGCCAAGATTGCTGGTGTCATTTTCCGCGATCTTGCGCAGGATGCGGCGCATGATCTTGCCGGAGCGTGTCTTGGGCAGGGCGGGTGCAAATTGCACCACATCGGGCGAAGCAATCGGCCCGATTTCATGGCGCACCCATTTGACCAGTTCCTTACGCAGCGCCTCATCATCAGCAGCACCTGCCACGGTTGTGACATAGCAATAAATGCCCTGGCCTTTCACATCATGAGGCATGGCGACGACAGCGGCTTCAGCGACCTGATCGTGCAGCACAAGCGCGCTTTCGATCTCTGCCGTGCCCATTCTGTGGCCTGAAACATTGATCACATCGTCCATCCGGCCCGTGATCCAATAATAGCCATCTTTATCGCGTCGGCAGCCATCGCTGGTAAAATATTTGCCTTTGAATGTGCTGAAATAGGTGAGGAAGAAGCGTTCCTCATCGCCATAAACGCCGCGCATCTGGCCGGGCCAGCTATCGGCGATCACCAGCGCGCCCTCTGCCACGCCTTCCAGCACTTTGCCTTCCGTATCCACGATTTCAGGTTTCACCCCGAAGAGCGGCATACTGGCACTGCCCGGCTTCAAAGCGTGTGCGCCCGGAAGAGGCGTGATCATGTGGCCGCCAGTTTCGGTCTGCCACCAGGTGTCAGCAATCGGGCATTTGCCATTGCCAACGACGTGATAATACCATTCCCACGCTTCGGGATTGATCGGCTCACCTACAGAGCCTAGCACGCGCAGGCTCTGACGGCTGGTCTTTTCCACCCATTCATTGCCTTCGCGCATTAAGGCGCGAAGGGCTGTTGGGGCGGTGTAAAGTGTGCTGACCTGATATTTGTCGACGATCTGCCAGAAGCGGGAGAAGTCGGGATAATTCGGTGTCCCTTCAAACATCACATTGGTCGCGCCATTGGCGAGGGGGCCATAGACAATGTACGAGTGGCCGGTGATCCAGCCAATATCAGCCGCACACCAATAGACATCGCCGGGGCGATAATCGAAGGCATATTGATGCGTCATGCTGGTCCACACAGCATAGCCACCCGTCGTATGCAGCACACCCTTGGGTTTGCCGGTTGATCCTGAGGTATAGAGAATGAACAGTGGATCTTCCGCGTTCATTTCTTCGGGTTCACATTCGGCCGGCTGATCAGCTACTGCTTGTGCCCAGGTAATGTCGCGCCCATCTTTCATCGGCACATCAGCACCGGTGACTTCCAGCATGATAACGCGATCGACCTTTGCGTGATGTTCCAACGCTTCGTCGACATTGGCTTTGAGCGGGATAGTCTTCCCACCCCGGCGGCCTTCATCGGCGGTGATGACAATATCGCTGTCGCAATCTTCAATGCGATTACCCAAAGCTTCGGGGGAGAAACCGGCAAAGATGACGGAATGGACCGCGCCAATGCGCGCGCAAGCGAGCATGGTAATGGCTGCTTCAGGCACCATGGGCATGTAAATCGTAACCCGGTCACCCTTGTTAACGCCATTTGCTTTCAGTGCGTTGGCGAAGCGGCAGGTTTCTTCATACAATTCTTGATAGGTGAGCGTGCGATTGTCTTGCGTGGGATCATCAGGCTCCCAGATGATTGCTGCGCGATCCCCATGTTCGGCAAGGTGGCGATCAAGGCAATTGGCGGAGAGGTTCAGCGTTCCATCTTCAAACCAGCGGATATGGAAATCCTGCTTGTCAAAGCTGGTATCCTTCACCTTGGTGAAGGGCTTGATCCAATCAATCCGCATGGCTTCTTCACGCCAGAAAGCGTCCGGCTCTTCGATTGATTGCTGGTATTTACGCCGGTAGGTTTCCGCGTCGATCAGCGCATTTTTCGCCCAATCGTCTGGCACCGGATAGACCTTGTTTTCCATAACCAACTCCCGAAATTTTACTTTCCCTCAAAGTAGGGAGCGTGTGCGTTTCGGGCAAGCGCGTGTGTCAGTTTTTTAGGGGAAGTCCGAGCTGTTGACTGTGCTCAAGTAGCTTCAGGCTTATGTTAGGAAGTTAGCTATCCATCTGCCACAAGGCATTAAGGGCAGGCACCAAATGAGCACGATGTTCTTCAGGAACGCGCGCCAGCAATTCCTTCTCAAAGGTTTCGATACGGATCTGCGCTTCCGCCAGCTTTTGAAGTCCCAGCTCTGTCATGTTGAGGCCGAGCGATTTTCCGTCGATCGGAACACGTTCGATCAGCCCAGCATCTTCCAGACCTTTGAGCAAGGGCACCATATTGGCCCGTCGAATATCCAGGCTACGGGCAAGGGCACTGCCGGTTACGCCCGGATTGGCGCTGATGAGAATGAGTGTTGAAGCATCTACCTGACGCAGGCCGATGTCTGCCAGCCGTGTCGCAAGTTCTGCCATTGTCGCTGTTGCTGCCCGGCGCAGCGCATAGCCTGGGTAATTGGGTAAAGGATCATGCATGAGAGCAACCATAGGAATGCTTGTTGCATATAACAATCCGGATCGTTATCCAGAATAGCAATAGAACATAACAATTTTTGATTCGAAAGTAAGGAGAGCCCAATGGCAATGCCATCTCAGCCAGATCCCCGCCCACAAGAAGAAACCGTCAAATATGAAGTGAATGACGGTGTCGCATGGGTATATTTCAACCGCCCGGACAAGCGCAACTGCATGAGCCCCAAGCTCAATCGCCAGATGAAGATTGTTCTCGAAGAGCTGGAATTTCGTGACGATGTAAAGGTTCTTGTTCTGACCGGTGAAGGCACTGCCTGGACTGCTGGCATGGATCTGCTCGAATATTTCCGCATGACAGAAGCAGAAGGCCTTGGGGCCATCCGCAAGAGCCAGCGTGAAAGCTATGGCTGGTTCGAGCGTCTGCGCTGGTATGAAAAGCCCACAGTTGCGATGATCAATGGCTGGTGCTTCGGTGGCGGCTATGGTCCGCTGTTCGGCTGCGACATTGCGATTGCTTCGGAAGATGCACAGTTCGGCCTGTCAGAAATCAACTGGGGCATTCTGCCCGGCGGTGGTGCATCCAAGGTTGCGCAGGAACTCATGCCGTTCCGTAAAGCCATGTATCACGCCATGATGGGTGAAAACCTGACCGGCAAGCAGGCTGAAGAGCAGGGTCTGGTTACCGAATGCGTGCCGGCTGATAAGCTCAAGGAACGCGTGCAGGAAATCTGCGATGTTCTGAAGAAGAAAGAAACGCACGCCCTTCGCGCCACTAAGTGGACGATGCGCCGCATGGTCGACATGACCTATGATAATGGTCTGGACTATCAGATCCGTGCGCAGGAAGCGCTGCACAGCTTTGGTGGTGCCGCAGCCCGCAAGGAAGCAACGAAGCAGTTCCTGGATGATAAGAAGTTCAAACCAGGTCTGGAAACTTTCGACGTTTCGAAGGTCAATAAGGACTAAGTCCGTTATATGGGTCGAGGTTATCCACCTCGGCCCATGCTTTGTTTTGACTATGTCCGAATGGACACTTGTTTGCGCTATTTCCCCGTTTTAGGGAAAGTGCAACAATTGATCACCCCGGGTCTTTAGAGGAGACGCGGGTTTAGCTTTGTATGGGAGATATGGCTGCCATGAGCGGTATTCGCTTCACCAATGAACAGATTGACCGCTTGCTGCGCCCGAAAAGCGTTGCGGTGGTTGGGGCTTCGGATCGTCACGGTGCGTTGGGGGCTACGCTGCTCAACAATCTCGTTCAGTATGAATTCGATGGCGATATCTATCCGGTCAATCCTAAGCGTGAAGCAATTCAGGGGCTGAAATGCTATCCTTCAGTGGTGGAATTGCCTGAGGGTGTGGATTGTGCGGTGCTTGCTATTCCGCGTCCCTTCGTGCTCGATACTGTGCGCCAGCTTGCGGAACGCGGTTGTGGCGCAGTGGTAATCTATTCCGCCGGCTTTTCCGAAGCTGGTGAAGAGGGCATGAAAGAACAGCTCGAACTCGGCGAAATCTCACGTCAATATGGGATGGTGATTGAAGGCCCCAATTGCCTTGGGTGCACCAACTATATTCAACGCGTGCCGCTGACCTTCGTTGAAACCAATATGAAGACCCCACCCAAGGGCACACGCGCTGTTGGTATCGCATCGCAATCAGGCGCCATTGCTGCCGTTCTTGCGACGGTTCTGCATCCGCGTGAATGCTATGTCAGCCACTCGGTTTCCACCGGCAATGAAGCCGCTAGCGGTGTTGAAGATTACGTCCAGTGGCTGGTGGATGATGAAGATACACATGTCATCGGCCTGTATGTAGAGACATTGCGCCGTCCCGAAGCCTTTATCCGTGCCGCCCGCCGTGCGCGTGCAGCAGGCAAGCCCATCGTGATGCTGCATCCGGGGAAGTCCAACAAGGCACAGGAAAGCGCTGCCACCCATACTGGCGCGATGGCTGGTGACTACCAGTTGATGAAGGCTAAGCTGACGCGTGAAGGTGTGATCTTTGCCGATACGCTGGAAGAATTGGGCGATATTCTCACCATCGCGCTGACTTGCCCAAGCCTGCCCGGCACAGGCATGGCGGTGCTGGGTGAATCCGGCGCTCTGCGAGGCCTGGCCTTTGACCTTGCTGAAGAGATCGGCCTGCAATTGCTGGAACTTCATGATGAAGACAGCCCCGAATTGCGCGCTGCACTGCCGGAATTTGTGCCGGTGTCCAATCCGCTGGACATCACCGCGGCAGGTCTTTCGGAGCCAGAGATTTATACCAAATCGCTGACTGCTTTGCTGGCAGATGATCGCGTGGGTTCGGTGGTTGCATCCATCATTCAGTCTGATCCTGTGACATCGGAGATTAAATTTCCGGCCATTATGAAGGTGCTGCAGGATGGCTCCTTCACAAAGCCTCTGGTCTTTGCCGGGGTGGATGAAGGCGCGACTGTTCCGCAACATTACATCGATGGATTGCGCAAGGTCGGTATTCCATGGTTCCCAAGCACGGAACGCGCATACCGGGCGATTTCTCGCCTTGCAGATCTTGCCAAGCGTGATCTGACGGATCGCTCTGCCCAGCCCCTCACTGTGGCAGGCATTGATGCATTGAACGGTGTTGTGCCCGAATATAAGGCCAAGGAATTGCTGAAGCCACTCGGTCTGGCATTCCCCAACAGCCAGTTTGCGGCAACGGCCGATGAGGCTGCAGCGGCGGCTGATGCTATCGGCTATCCCGTGGTGATGAAGGCGCAGGCTGCTGATCTTGGGCATAAGAGCGACGCTGGCGGCGTGCTGCTCAACCTGAAAACTGCCGATGATGTGCGCACTGCTTTCGGTCAGATATTCAAGAATGTCGAAGCCTATAATGCTGCGATCCAGCTTGATGGTGTTCTGATTGAAGCCATGGGCAAGATGGGCACCGAAATGATCGTTGGTGCCAAGAATGATCCGCAGTGGGGGCCGATTGTGCTCGCTGGCTTTGGCGGCGTGACTGCTGAGATCCTTCAGGATGTTAAGCTCTTCACGCCTGATTTGGGTGTAGATCAGGTCAAGGCTGGCCTGCTGGAATTGAAACAGGCAGCCATCCTTCAAGGTTACCGTGGCTCACCAGCACTGGATGTAGATGCCTTGGCTCAACTGATCGTACAGATAGGGCAGGTCATGAATGGCAATTCTGCCATCCGTGAAATTGACCTCAACCCGGTGATCATTCACCCCAAGGGTGAAGGCGTTGTGGCGCTCGATGCGCTGATGCTGGTTGAACAGGACTAATATTCACCTGATGAATAAACAAAAGGCCCGACGGGGAATATCCTCGCCGGGCCTTTTCTATGCCAACTATCGCGATTAGGCGTTTAGTGTTGCACCTTGCGGTGCATCGCTTCTTCCAAAACTTTCACCAACCGATCAGGTGGGCATGGTTTTGTGCAAGCCACGGCATGCGGATAACGCGTTGCGATATGTTCCGGTTGTACGTGCCCGGAATGGAAAATGATCGGCACACCTGCTTCTGTGAGCGTATCAGCAAGCGGGTAGACTTCTCCATCTGCCGTTCTGATATCCAATATCGCACAATCAGGCATGACACGATCAATCGCTACAAAGGCGTTTTCCGTGTCAGCATAAGGGCCTTCCAGCGTATAGCCGAGATCCCGAACAGTTTCAGACAGGTCAAGAGCGATGATGAATTCATCCTCTACAACCAAGACCGTGGGCCGGCTGAGATTATCAATCTTAAGCGCCATATTCCTACTCTTCCCTGCCTTACTGGCAGTTTGTTCAGTAAAAGAATGGGGCACGGTCCCATAAGTTCCCGTTTCAGGCGGTTTGGCGGCGTCTGAAACGGTCGATAAGGCCTTAAACCTTGCCAAATTTCGCCTCAAAACCAGCAGTGTCATTCTGGGCTAGAAAACGTGCTTGTTCTGGCCAGTTATCGCGCCGGATGCGGCCTTCAAAGCGACCAAGTTGCGCGTCAATCCGATCAATTTCGGCATCGTCCCATGCGGCAATCTGGGCAAAAGTGGAGATCCCAAGCCCGGCAAGGTGAGCGCTCAGCTTGGGGCCGACACCTTTGATCCGGGTCAGATCGTCGCCCTCAGCGGAGGCAGCTGGTTGCGGGCTGGTTGGTGCCGGGGTAGCGACGGGGGCAGGGGGCGCGACTTCCGCATCGTGGTCTTGCGTAGCCTCGGGAGCCACTTTGGCAGCTTCTGCCGCTGCGGCAACAGCTTCACCCGCTCCGGCCATGCCGATGGGTGTTGTGGGCGGAATTTCGGCGGCGAAATTAGCTGGTGACGCATCGATCAGCGCTTGGTTGCGCTTGGCACGGGTGCCTTCACCAGCCGCTTCTGTGTCGCCGTCTTTCTGGATGGTCGTCTTACGTGAAGCGACGAAAATCCACCAGGCCACGGCAATCCCGATGGCAAGGGCGATAAGGAAGAAAATCCAGTTCTGCTGGATCAATTCAGTCATTGTCAGTGCTCCCGACCGTGTCTGGGCTGCGTCCCCATATCATCCAGCCCAGCGCGAGCCCGACCATGAAGGTCACCCACAGCAAGACGAATAATTCCAGCCAGATTGGCACTGAACGCAACTCCTTTGATTTCCCGACTGTCCTTAGAAGCTGTGGCGGCTTTAGCCAAGTTCCCCGTCAGGTGACGAATATTGGTCTTAGTGCGGGCCAGGTGTATCGACGGGTGTCGGTTTGATTTTTGCCGTTTGAATGACTTCGAAGTCAATTCGGCGATTGGCTGGGTCAGCTGGGTTCAACCCATCAACAGGAACAGCGGAGCCAACCCCTTCGGCGCGGATGCTATCTTCTGGCAACCCTCTGGCAATCAGAGCATTGCGCACGCTTTCGGCACGGTCGCGTGATAGGATTTGATTGAGCTTTTCCGGCCCTGATTTGTCGGTGTGCCCTGTCACCAGAACAACGCTGCCAAGGCACGGGCGCAGGGCTTTGGCCACTTCATCAATCAAGCTGACGCTCGATGGTTGGATGGTTGCCGATGATTCTTCAAACCGGATAGTCCGGGCTGCCAATAGCGCTCTGACATCATCCTGGCAGTGGCGCGGATTGATGGGCGGTTCACCGCCTTCTGCAAGGCCGTTCCCATCGGCCCAGCTTATGCCGCCGACCCCTTTGGTTCGGGCAACAGCCTTTGCAATCTGGTCGCGCTTCTTTTCATTCAATCCTTCTCCCCCTTCAAGGACCGGATGGCGGCTGGGCGCCCCACCGGGAGAGCGGAAAACGGCTGTCACGACACCTTTGCCACCTGCCTCGGCAATTGCTGCTTCAGCGCGGCGCGACAGTTCATCGGTAATCGTTGGACCGGTCAATCTACCGCCGAGAATCGCCAGAACAAAAACAGCAAGGCTACCGATTAGGATGGCTAACAAAGGTCTGTGAAGCATGGGCCAGACCATAGCCTGCAATCTCACCTTCCGTCGAGGCTATCTGCTATTTTGACGAGTTGAACAAATTCCTGCCGCCAGAAATCGCTCGGCGTGCCGGCAAGTTTTTCGATATCATCATAGGTAAATTGTGCGAGCATAGGGTCTCCGCGCAATTTCTGGCCATAGGCGGCCACAGCTGCGACAAAGGCCATGTCGCCTGCTGCCGGGCGCGCTGTGTAGAGCATAGCGCTTGGCACAGGCCGTTCGATCAGTTTCGAAACCTCTCCATTCGGAAGCTTGTAACGTAGCTTTACAAAAGCCAGCTCGCTGTTGCTGGAACTGTCAGCTGCCGGTGCCGCAGGTTCGTACCGGCGTGGTGCAACCCAGCCTTTGGTTCCGGCCATGACCACTTCATATAATGCGGTGACCTGATGCCCGGCGCCGATATCGCCCGCATCCACTGCATCATTAGCGAAATCTTCTTCCCGCAGAGCGCGGTTTTCATAGCCGATCAGGCGATATTGGCTGATCTTTGCCGGATTGAACTCTACTTGAATCTTCACGTCCTTGGCGATGGTGAACAAGGTGGAAGACATTTCATCGACCAGCACTTTCTCCGCCTCCATCGCGCTGTCGATATAGGCGTAATTGCCGTTTCCATGATCGGCGATCTGTTCCATCATCGCTTCATTGTAATTGCCGGTGCCGAAGCCAAGCGTCGTCAAAGTGATCCCGCGATCACGCTCTTTCTCGACCAGTTCGATCAAGGCATCCGGATCGCGGATGCCGACATTGAAATCGCCATCGGTCGCCAGAATAATCCGGTTCACACCGCCTTCGATCAGATTGTCTTCCGCAATATTATAGGCCAGCTGCAAGCCAGCGCCACCAGCGGTGGACCCACCAGCATTGAGCGCATCGAGCGCGCGCCGGATTTTGCGCTTGTCATTTGTGGGGTCAAGGACCACCCCGGCAGCACCTGCATAGACAACAATCGAAACCCGGTCCTGAGCGCGCAAATTGTCTGCCAGTTTGGTGAGGGCAGACTTCACCAGCGGCAATTTGTCTGCACTGGACATGGAACCGGATACGTCCAGCAGGAATACCAGATTGGCAGGGGGGCGATTGTCTCGCGGAAGGTCATAGCCGCGCAATCCGATCCGCAGGAGGCGGGTGTCCGGGTTCCATGGGGTCATCGCCAGATCGGTGCTGACGGTGAAAGGCACCTCGCGATTTTGTGGGGCCGGATAATCGTAGCGAAAATAATTGATCAGTTCTTCAGTCCGCACAGCATCTTGCGGGGGCTTTTGGCCCAGCATCAATATGCGGCGGGTGTTGGCATAAGCCCCTGTATCGACATCGACGGAGAAGGTTGAAACCGGCTCTTGTGCAACAAGGTGAACCGGAGACACCTCTTCACCCTCATAGCGCTCGCGGCCCGGATTTTGCGGGATCTGAACCGCCGGAATATACGCGCCTTGCACAGGCGCGGCACGGATCAGGGCTGGAGGTGGTGGCGGCGGAGGCGGTAGGTTTTCCGTATGGCTCGAATCGGCACGATGCCCCGTTACTGTGACATCTTGCCCACCGTTTGTAGCACAAGCGGTCAGCACCAAAGCAAATGTACTGATAGCCAGTGAACCTTTACGCATCATTCCATCCCCTCATTGCAATATCTGTAAAATCAATATGAGGGGGTGAATGATGGCTGAATATTGAATCCAGTCTATTCGTCCGCTGTTTCGATCTTTTTACGAAACAACATGCGGTCTTCAGGGCCGAAACCTTTTTTCCAGACAATAAAGCCATAAGACAGCAGAATTAATGGAATGCCAAAGGCCAGTTCCGCCCATTCCGGCAAGCGCGTAACAAGGAACCCGACGGCGCAAGCGACGGCTACGGCATAGAGCAATGACCAGCGCCAATTGTTGATCGATTCTCCAAGGATGTGACCAAGCAGAAGCGCTTTCGCCAAAGAAGAAGCGCCCAGTGCCAGCATCAGGGCCAGCGCGGCACCGCCAGCACGGTAGAGGTCGCTCAGATCATAGGCGTCAGCCAGCAGCATCACGACCACAGTGAGAAGCGCCTGCAAAACAATGGTGCCGATGGAAATCCACAAATTGCGCAGTCTGGCGACATAAACCAGCGCGGCTTCTGAAACGACGGCGGTGGCGGCTACCACTTCGGCGGCTAGAAGGAAGCCCAGTGCGCCGGTTCCGCCAACGAAATTCGGACCGACGAGGCCCATCACCCCTTCGCCGGGTATGCCAAGCGAAAGCGCTATGCCGGCCTGTGCTGCGGTGATCCAGAAGCCCACCTGGCAGACCTGCCGGGCAATCGCGGCATAGTCTTTTTCTTTAAGCTTGCGGGTAATGACCGGGCCCAGAATCGGCTCAAAGCTGGTTTTGAGTTTTTGTGGCAGGCTGGCGACTTGTTGCGCAACGTAATAGACGCCCACCGCAGCAGGCGAGGCGAACAGGCCGAGAATGAAAATGTCGAGCCGGCGGGTGCCCCATTCGATCGTATCTGCTCCGGTCAGCGGCAAACCGCGAACAGTCAGGGCGCGCATTCTGGTGAAACTTGGCGACCAGTTTTGGGGCAGGCCATAGCGGCGCAGGAAAGGAATTGCAGCGGTCAACAATGCGGCATAGATCGACGCGAGATAAGCCAGCGACAAGCCGCCTTCCGGCAATACGAAGAACAGCAAGCCTGCCATGATCGAAATCGTCCATGGCTCCACCACCGCACGTGAGCGGACAGTGGTGGCGATGTCATAGCGATAGGCTTGGGCTGCCAACAGGATTTCGGTCAGTGCCAGCGCTGGGATGGCAAGAACAAGCAGCCTGTCCAGTTCCGTATATTCGCCGCTGGGAAACATCGGTGCCGGCACAAGCCAGAGGAACAGGCCCGCAATACTGCCCAGAATGAGAGCTGCCAGCATCCCGTCGCAAACGACCCCGGAGGCAACGCCGCCTCTGCGGTCATCTTCGTCACAATCATTTTCGGATAAACGCTGTGCCAATCCGCGCTTTTCACCGATGGTGCAGACCATGGCGACCAGTTCGACAATGATCAGCGCAGAAGCAAAACGGCCCAGCGAATCCGCGCCATACATACGGCCACCGATGAACAGGAATGGCAACCGCGCAACAAGGCGCAACAGAAAGCCGAAGAAATTCGTCCGGCCGCCCTTTGCCAGAGCTGCAATATCGCCGGAATCCTTCGATCCGGAGTCCGTGACAGGCGCTGGTTTTTCGTTCAAGCGGATGGGCCTTCCGAAGTCAGCGGGCGCGATAGAAGGCTGGAAGCCAGATCACGTGCTGCACCACCTTCAAGCAGGCGGCAGACAGCTTCAGTGATTGGCATAGCTACATTGTGCTGTCCGGCAAGTTCACGCAAAACCGGTGCCGTATAGGCGCCTTCTGCCACAGTTCGGCGGTCCGTCATGAGTTCTTCCGGGCTATGCCCTTCACCAAGCGCCTTGCCGAGCGAGAAATTGCGGCTGGCCGTGGAAGAGCAGGTCAGCACAAGGTCTCCTAACCCGCATAAGCCTGCTAATGTGTCGCGATCTGCCCCCAGAGCTTCGCCAAACCGCATCATTTCAGCATAACCACGCGCGATGAGCGCGGCGCGGGCATTCTGTCCCAGCTTGAGGCCTTCCACCACCCCGCAGGCAATGGCGAGAACATTCTTCACCGCGCCGCCAATTTCAGCACCGGCAAGGTCATCGGAGTAATAGGGGCGAAAATGAGGCCGGGCGATCGTGCTGGAAATGCGGTTCCATTGCGCTTCCCCGCCGCCGCAGGCCAGCGTTACAGCCGTGGGCATCCCGGCGACCACTTCATGTGCGAAGGTCGGTCCGGAAAGAACCGCGATATCGCTCGCAGGGGCAAGGGCGCGTGCTACATCGTTCATCAGGCGGAAGGTGCCGGCTTCTATGCCTTTGGAGCACAGCACGATGTCTTGCGGAAAATGCGGCATGGAAGACAGCACTTCGCCCATTTTCTGGGCGGGTGTCACCATTAGCAATATGTCGCAATTGGCCAGCCGGGTGATGTCATCTGTTGCCAGAATTGTTTCGGCAAGCTTGGCAGAAGGCAAATAGGTTGCATTGGTGTGGTGGTGGTTGATCTCTTCCACCAGAGTGCAATCTCGTGCCCAGAGCAGCACATGGCGACCATCGGAGGCGAGCATTTGGGCCAGCGCCGTGCCCCACGCACCGGCACCGATCACGCCGACCTTCGCTGCTTCACTCTCGCTCATGCTTTCACTCCAGCTCCGCGCACGGGTTCTGCATCAGGATCGAGCGGCCAGCGTGGCCGCGCGGCAATATCCAGCGGATCGCTATGGCCAAGAGTGAAATGTTCTACTCCTGCCCAGGCGATCATCGCTGCATTGTCGGTACATAGGGCGATTGGTGGTGCGACAAAAGAGACACTGCGATTTTCAGCAATAGTTTCAAGCGCCTGACGAATGCTGGTATTCGCAGCAACGCCGCCGGCAACCACCAGAGCGGTGATCGGGCCCATGGCATCCAGCGCGATGCGGAGGCGGTCAGTGATGCAATCCACTGCGGCTTGCTGGAAGCTCGCAGCGATATCGGCAGGCGTGTATTTGCCGCTCTCATGCGCGCGCAAAACCGCGCTTTTGAGGCCAGCAAAAGAGAAATGCACCTCTCCGCTGCCGACGAGTGGGCGCGGCAGGGGGACGGCTTTGGGATCGCCTTCGCGTGCCAGCCTCTCCATCGCTGGGCCACCGGGATAGCCTAGGCCGAGGATTTTGGCACTTTTATCAAAAGCTTCGCCCAGCGCATCGTCAATCGTGGTGGCAAGGCGCTGGTAACGGCCGACACCTTCCACCCGCAGAATCTGGCAATGCCCACCCGATACCAGCAGCAGAGCATAGGGAAATTCCAGCGAAGCATCCGCAAGACGCGGGCTCAAGGCATGGCCTTCCAGATGATTCACCGCGATAAGCGGCTTGCCTGATGCCATCGCCAATGCCTTGCCAGTAACAAGGCCGACCATCACCCCGCCA
Source organism: Altericroceibacterium indicum (assembly GCF_009828105.1). Taxonomy (GTDB): domain Bacteria; phylum Pseudomonadota; class Alphaproteobacteria; order Sphingomonadales; family Sphingomonadaceae; genus Altericroceibacterium; species Altericroceibacterium indicum. Next base: position 681,035 of record NZ_WTYQ01000002.1, on the reverse strand, counting down.
ATCAGGCCTGGGCCTGCGGTGGCGGCAATGGCGTCCACTTGATCAAGCGTAACATTGGCATCGGACAGAGTTGCTTCTATCAGCGGGGCGAGCCGCTCCGCATGGGCGCGCGCAGCGATTTCGGGGACCACGCCACCATAGGGCGCGTGTTCTGCTTCCTGCGAAGCGATATGCTGGGCAAGTATGCACCTGTTGCCGTCCACCAGGGCGGCGGCGGTTTCATCGCAACTGCTTTCAAGGCCGAGGATCAGCGTCATGGCGGGTTCCACTGGACTGAAATGCGAATTAGGGCAAGCAAACGCATGACAAACCCATCGGAAAACCAGCCCCGCTTGCGACTGGGCACGCGCCGTTCCCCCCTTGCTATGGCGCAGGCCGAGCAGACTCGCGCAAGATTATGCGCGGCGCATGGGTGGGAAGAAAGCGCGGTTGAACTGGTGACAGTGCTGGCTAGCGGGGACAAGGTGCAGGACCGTCCGCTGGCGGAAATTGGCGGAAAAGCGCTCTGGACCAAAGAGTTGGACGCTTGGCTCGCGGAAGGAAAAATCGATGCTGCGGTCCATTCCATGAAGGATGTCGAGACTATTCGTCCGCCCGAATTGGAAATTGCGGCGATTCTTCCGCGTGCTGACAAGCGGGACCGGTTGATCGGCGCTGCCAGCATTACTGAACTGCCAGAAAATGCGGTTGTTGGGACCAGTGCACCACGCCGTGCAGCACAATTGCTTCACGCCCGCCCTGATTGCAAAGTGGTGATGTTCCGCGGAAATGTGGCGACCCGGATGGCCAAGCTGGCAGCCGGCGATGCACAGGCGACCTTCCTTGCCGCCGCCGGTCTGGAACGATTGGGAGAGGATGGTGTGGGCCACCCGCTCGATGCGGAAGAGTGGCTTCCGGCACCCGCGCAAGGGGCGATAGGCATTGAGATTCTGAGCTCTAACAGCGCCACAAAGGAACTGATTGGCGCCATAAACGACCCTAAGAGCGCCACAGAGATATTTGCTGAGCGCGCGCTGCTTTTGGCTCTTGGCGGCAATTGCCACAGCCCGATTGCAGCGCTGTGCGAATCGGATAGCGGCCACATTACGATGCGCGCCGCACTGTTCAGTCCGGATGGGGCGGAGCGGGTCGATGGCCAGTTGCGATTTGCTGTTGAAGACACTGACGGCCCGGCGCGATTGGCGCACGACTTGTTGGCGCGGGCGAGCGCCGGGATCATCGCCCATTTTTCAGGTCAGCCGTGAACGCTCTTCCGATAGTGTCCATCCGGCCCGAACCGGGCCTGTCTGCCACAGTGGCAGGGGGCGCGGCGGAGGGCTTTGAGATCATTGGCGCGCCACTATTTGCCATTCGTCCGCTTGTCTGGGAACTGCCGGATGTCGAGCAATTTGACGGGCTGTTGATCGGGAGCGCCAATGCCATTCGCCATGGCGGGGCATTGATCAATCAATGCCGCCACCTTCCTGTCTATGCGGTTGGCAAAGCCACGGCAGAGCTGGCCATTGAATGCGGCTTTCATGTGGCGCTGGTGGGCGAAGGCGGCTTGCAGAATGTGCTCGATAGTCTGGCAGGCGAGAGGCTTCACCTGCTGCGCATTACCGGAGTTGAGCACCGCCCTTTGTCAGTGCCGCCCAGCATCACCCTGACCGAACGCATCGCCTATACCAGTGAGGCTTTGCCTATGCCGGGAGAGCTGGCCGGTGAACTTGCAAAGGGCGGTATCATCATGCTCCATTCAGGTGCAGCGGCGCAGCATTTCGTGAAAGAATGCAACCGGCTGGGAGTGAACCGCAAGCTGCTCTACATCGCCGCTCTTGCACCACGTATTGCTGAGGCTGCGGGTGACGGGTGGGCTGGCCGCCACTGCGCCGCTGCGCCGAATGAAGCGGCGCTATTGGAACTGGTTGGCCAATTGTGCCATGATTTGCGTGAAGGTTGAGGGTCGGCGGGTGATAACCGGTCTTTAAGGTTTTACCCTAGGGGGTGTTCTGGCCGGATGTTCCGTCTAAAGGATGCAAATGGAAAGTGATCTGGAAGAGCGGCTCCGCGCACGCTCGCAACAGCGCAAGATAAAACGCATCGCACCCACAGTGGGGCTGGTCGTTGTTACCTTCATAACCGGTGCCGCACTGGCTTCCGCTGCCGCCTGGCATTATGCGCCGCAATGGATCGATCTGCGTGAACCTGCGGTAAAAGACGTCAACCCGTCGCCGGTCCCGGCAGGCGATCAGGCCCCTGCGGCCGGTCCCAATCCGATCTTTCCCCCGGCAAGCGAAAGCGATGATACGCGTAATGCGGTGGAACAATTTGCCCAGCAACAAGGCGGGATCGATCAGCGGGTAACGGCGATGGAACAGCGCCTTGCCAAGCTGGATCTTCAGGCGCAGGCTGCGTCGGGCAATGCTGCTCGCGCGGAAGGGCTGTTAATAGCTTTTGCGACAAGGCGTGCGATTGAACGCGGCGCACCTCTTGGCTATCTGGCGGATCAGCTTCGCCTGCGCTTCGGTGATGCTCACCCCAATGCTGTCCGCGCCGTGATCGAGGCGTCGCGTCATCCGGTAACGCTGGACCAGTTGATCGCCCGGCTGGAAGGTTTGGCGCCCGAACTGGTTGAAGCACGCAGTGAACGCAACACACTGGGCTGGTTGCAGGACCAGATGAAAAACCTCTTCGTGATAAGGTCAGAAGATACGCCATCGCCCGCACCGCTTCGCCGGCTTGCGCGGGCGAAGCTGTTTCTTGAAAGTGACCGGGTGGATTCGGCTATTGCCGAGGTCCGCAATCTCCCCAATGCGCAGCAGGCCAGCGGCTGGATTGCTGCGGCTGAGCGCTACTCTCACGCCCGCGAAGCACTGGACCTGCTGGAGATGACCGCCATCCTCGAACCGCGCAAATTACGCGATTCTGCGGGAAATGCGGTCGAGCAACTGAGCCCTGCCAGCATTGGTCCGGAAGACGCCAATTAGAAAATTTATTGTGGCTTGGCTTTCAGCAAGGCCAGCCCGAAACCGATAAAGATTACGCCAGTCATCCGGTTGAACATCCGTTTCATAGATGGCTGGCGGAGCACACGTGCCAGCGACTTCCCACCCATCGCATAGACGCCATACCAAAACACTTCGATCACCACGAAAGTGCCGATCAACACCGCGAACTGCGGAAGCTGGGGTGCTGCCGGATTGAGGAATTGCGGAAAGAAGGCCGCGGCGAACAGGATCAGTTTGGGATTGCTCACCGCGATCGCAAAGCCACCGCTATACAGTTTGGCCAGAGAATGTGAGGCGGGCAATTCATCACTGCCAACATCAATCGGCGCAATCTTTGCCCGCCATGATTTGATGCCGAGCCACAGAAGATAGGCAATCCCGGCATAGCGCAGCACTTCAAAGGCACCCGGGAGGGCAAGCAACATGGTGCTGAGCCCTGCGGCAGATCCGGCAAGAACAAGAATCATCGCAGTCAAGCAGCCGGCCATCGCCGCCGTAGTGCGCTTGATTCCCATTTCCACACTACGCGAGAGAATATGCAGCATATTCGGCCCCGGCGTTGCCGAAAGCAGGAAGACGGAGATGGCAAACAGCCACCAGCTATGAAGGGACATAGGATAGGCTCAATCGATTGTGTGGTAGGGCAGCGCGCGCCTTATTGTTCGCGCAGCAATTCCGGCAAGTCGCCAGACATGCCGCGCGCTTCGTTCATGAAGAATGTCTTCAACGGTGAGGTGCGTTGCACCACGGCCATACCCATGCGGCGGATGGCGCTGGGAAGCTTGCCGGGAATGCCGAACAGCCATGTCAGTGCATCGGTGGCAGCGGCGACGGAGAAACCATCGAGCGCGCGCCATTCTTCATAGCGTTTGAGCATTTGCGCATCGCCCGGTTCAAGGCCAAGCTTCATCCCGTCCACCAGTACGCTGACCAGCGTGCCGACATCACGAATGCCGAGATTAAGGCCCTGGCCTGCAATCGGGTGAATGCCATGGGCGGCATCGCCCACCAGCGCCAGCCGGTCTGCGGTGATCCGTGCCGTGTGCTGAAAGCTCAACGGATAGGAGCTACGCGGGCCGTTCATTTCCACATGGCCAAAAACGCCATGCATTTTCTTTTCGACTTCGGCGCGGAAGGCCGCATCGGAAAGCGCGAGATAGCCTTTGGCGTGGGCTTCATTCACCGTCCACACCAGCGCACTGCGATGCTTGCCATCTTTAGTGTCGAGCATGGGGAGCAGGGCGAAGGGGCCATCGGAATAGAAGATTTCCCACGCCACATTGTCATGCGGTTTTTCGTGGATGATTCCGGCGATCAGCGCGCGATGCTTATAGTCCCAATGGGCCAGTTGCAGCCCGGCTTCCTTGCGGGTGGGGGACTGGCGCCCTTCTGCGGCGACCATCAGGCTGGCTTCGAGCACAGTGCCGTCCGCCAGTGTGGCCGATACGCCATGTGGCCCACGCACACGCTCCACCACATCGGCTTTGGCATGCCAGTTGATGAGGGTATTGTCTCTGGCCGCTTCGAACAGAGCAAGGCGCAGGGTCTGATTGGCGAACATCCGACCGAGTGAGCCTTCATGCTCTTCCGGCTGGAAGTCGATTCTGCCGGGGCGCATGGCGTCCGTCACCGCGATGGAGGCAATCGGGCAGCCATGGGGTTCCAGCGCATCGGCAAGGCCGATATTGGTAAACAGATTCCAGCTCGCGGTAGAAATGGCCGAGGCGCGCCCGTCAAAATTGTCAGCAGTCAGCGCAGCCGGATCAGCCCGGTCCACCACATGTGAAGTGATGCCCTTTTTTGCCGCAGCCAGCGCCAGCGTCATGCCGACAAGGCCGCCGCCAAGGATCAGAAGATCACGTTTATCGCCCATATATTCTTCCAATCGATCCAAACCCGATTGGCCTTTCCATTGCCGGTTCAGCTTCTCTGCCCTAGAGCGGCCACCACCATGCGCGCAAGGATATTAGCCATGCTTAGATTGCTCGCCATTGCCTTTTCGGCATTGATCCTTTCACTGTCTGCCGCTCCCGCGCAGGCACGACAGAACAATATTGCTGCCGAACTGGTTGCAGAAGGGCCTGCTCAGCCGGGAAAAATTGTTTGGCTGGCGCTGCATTTCCGCCCTTCTGAGGGCTGGCATGGCTATTGGTCCAACCCCGGTGATGCGGGCTTTGGGATGGAGCTGGCATGGAAGCTTCCGGCCGGCTGGAAAGCGGGTGACCCGCTCTATCCGCTGCCGCAGCAACTCGTGATTTCGGGGTTGATGAATCACGTTTATGAAGGTGATTATGCGGTTCTTGTGCCGGTTAGCGTACCGGCCGGGGCCGTTGCCGGGCGCAGTGTGCCGATCAATGTCGAAGCCAACTGGCTCGCCTGCACAGACAAGATTTGCGTGCCTGAACGCGCCACGCTGACACAAAATATATCCATTTCGGATGGCTCAAGCGATGTCACCGATCCGCGTTTTAACGGCTGGCGCGCTGCGCTGCCGCCTCCGCTCGATCAAAGCGGGACATTCGCGCTGACCAAGGATGCGCTGCGGCTGGCTATTCCGCTGCCCGCGACGATGAAACTGGCTGACCCGCATGTTTTCATCGCTCAGACGCAACTGGTGGATTATACGGGGCAACAAAGCTTTCGCCGCAAGGGGGATAGGCTGCTGATTGACATTCCGCGTGAAGGTCTGGGTGATACGCCGGGCATGGTCAGCGGAATTTTGAAGCTTGATAATGATGGCAATGGCATCAGCTTCTCCGCCAAGCCCGGTGATGTGCCGACAGGTGGTGAGCTGGTCGCGGGCGGCAGTTCTTCCAGCGCCACGCTGGCTCCGCTGTGGGTGCTGCTGGCGGGTGCTTTAGCGGGTGGTCTGCTGCTTAATATCATGCCCTGCGTGTTTCCCATCCTCAGCCTTAAGGCGCTCAGCCTTGCACGGGCCGGGGAAAGCGAAGCAGAAGCGCGGCGTGAAGGGCTGGCCTATACTGGCGGCGTGATGCTGGCCTGCCTTGCATTGGGCGGTTTGCTGTTGGCCCTGCGGGCCGGAGGGAGCCAGATCGGCTGGGCCTTCCAATTGCAGGAACCGGGCGTTGTGGTGGCTTTGTTGGTTTTGGCGAGCGTGATTACGGCCAATTTTGCCGGCCTGTTTGAACTGCCCTCCTTCTCCTTCACCCGCAGCGGTGGACGCACAAGCGCCTTTGCTACCGGACTGCTGGCAGCCTTTGTGGCGACACCATGCACCGGGCCATTTATGGCCGCTGCGATGGGGGCAGCTTTGCTGCTGCCGTGGTGGCAGGCCTTGCTGCTGTTTGCGACCTTGGGGCTGGGACTGGGCTTGCCTTTCCTCGCACTCGGCTTTGTGCCGCCCTTGCGCCGCCTGCTACCGCGGCCGGGCAAATGGATGGAGGTTTTCCGGAAAGTTCTCAGCATTCCCATGGCGCTGACTGCCTTGGCTCTGGCGTGGCTGGCGTGGCGTTTGGGCGGGGGTGCCTATGTGGCGCTGGGCCTTGTTATCGCGGTGTGCGTGGGTGTAGCGCTGGCGGCTTGGTCGCGTGGAAAGCGGCCGCTGGTCTTTGCCGCTATCGCACTGACCCTGGTTGGCATTGTTGCGCTGCCCTTCGTGCAAACCTCCGGTGCGTCGTCTGAACAGGGTTTGCTCAAGGCTGAGAAATTCTCTCCCCAAGCGCTCGCCAAGGCGCGGGCCAAGGGGCCGGTGTTCCTGTGGTTCACCGCTGATTGGTGCCTGACCTGCAAAGTGAATGAGAATGTTGCGATTGAACGGGCCGCTACACGCGATGCGTTCAAGGCCAATGGCGTTACTGCGATGAGCGGTGACTGGACCCGGCGCGATCCGGAAATCACGCGCTTTCTCACTGAACATGGCGCAGCGGGCGTGCCGCTCTATCTGTGGTATCCGGCGGGTGGTGGTGATGCGCAGAAACTGCCGCAAGTGCTGACGCCCGATAGTCTGGTGGATCTGGCGAAAGGATCGAAATAGCGTCTCGTTCAGAGCAGCGACAATTGTGCTGAATCGTCCTCTTCCTCCGCCTGATCGGCCCCTTCCAGATTGCTGAGGGTGAGGCCCATCAGGCGGATTGGTTGCGGCAGGGGCAGTAAATCATTGAGCAGCACATGGCCGATCTCGGAAAATTCCGCTTTATCGGCCACCATCCGAGGCAATGATCGGGCGCGGGTGATAAGCTGGAAATCGGTATATTTGAGTTTCAGCGTCACGGTTTTCCCACGTGCCTCTGCCCGCTCGATCCGCTCCCACACCAGTTCGACAATCGTGTCGAGCGTTTCACGCAAGGCATTTTCCTCGTGAATATCTTCACGAAAGGTCCGCTCCCCACCCAGTGATTTGCGGATGCGATGCGGGCGAACAGGGCGCAGGTCAATCCCGCGTGCGGCTCGGAAAAGATAGTCTCCGAAGGAGCCGAAATGCGCACGCAAAAATTCACGGTCTTTGGTGGCGAGGTCAGCCCCTGTTTCAATGCCCAGTTTCGCCATCTTCTCCGCGCCGCGCGGGCCAACGCCGTGAAACCTGCGTATCGGCAGGCTCTGGACAAAAGCCGCACCTTGCCCCGGCCTGATAATGCAGGTTCCGTTAGGCTTGTTCTGATCGCTGGCCAGTTTGGCGAGAAATTTGTTGTAGGACACGCCCGCGCTGGCGGTGAGCTGGGTTTCGCGCAGAATATCAGTCCGGATCAGCTCCGCGATTCGTGTCGCTGATCCAATACCGCGAATGTCATCGGTGACATCCAGATAGGCTTCATCAAGGCTCAGCGGCTCCACCAGCGGCGTATAATGGTGGAAGATTTCCCGGATTTGCTGCGATACGGAGCGGTACACATCAAAGCGTGACGAACAGAAAATAAGGTCAGGGCATTTGCGCTTCGCGGTGACCGAAGGCATGGCCGAACGCACCCCAAACTTGCGCGCTTCATAGCTGGCTGCGGCCACGACGCCGCGCCCGGCAGAGCCGCCAACCGCCACGGGCTTTCCGCGCAAAGCCGGGTTGTCTCGCTGTTCCACGCTGGCGAAAAACGCATCCATATCGACATGGATGATTTTACGCAGGCCATTAGCCTCGCCTTCGGGCGAATAGGGTGCTAACGGCTCTGGAGGGGGCGAGGGCATCATGTTGATAAAATGTAGGCGGTCAGATGGCTTTCGTCATCCCAAAAGTACTACTTTTGTTCCATCTGCTATTGTGCGGTGCAAAAACTCATTCCCTTCCACCGATCTGATCGTTAGAGGCAGCGCATGAGTTTGAAAACACCTCCCAATGCGAAAGTGATTGGCGAAAGAGAGCTGATCTTCCTTGTTGCCCTGATGATGTCCATCCATGCGTTGAGCATTGATGGCATGTTGCCCGCGCTGGATAATATGGCGCGTGAATTGCACGTGATTGATGGCAATAAGCGCCAGCTTGTGGTGGCAGTGTTCCTACTGTGCGGCGGGCTTGGCACGCTGCTGCCGGGTGCTTTTGCAGACCGTTTCGGCCGCCGTCCGGTGTTGCTATTCGCGCTCTTTATCTATTCGATACTCTCGGTGGGTGTGGCGATGGTCCACGATTTTACCACCTTGCTGGTGCTGCGCGGAATTCAGGGGCTGCTTTCCGCCGGGCTGATCGTGATTCCCAACGCTATCATCCGGGACCGCTATGAAGGCGATAAGATGGCCAAGCTGCTCTCCATCGTCGGCGCGGTGTTCATCACGGTGCCGGTGATTGCACCCAGCGCAGGGCAGGCGGTGCTGCTGTTTGCAGGCTGGCGCTGGATTTTCCTGATCCTGGCGATGTTGGCGCTGGTGGCATCGGCATGGGTATGGATTCGTCTGCCCGAAACGCTGGATGCCAACAATAAGCAGACCATCGATATCCCGGTTATCGCACGCAATATGACCACCGCCTTCTTTACCCGCGCTTCGGTTGGCTATGTGCTGGGGACCAGTCTGCTGATTGGTGCCGTGTTTGGTTATGTGAACAGTGCGCAACAGTTGATCGGCGAACATTTTGGTGCTGGTGAATGGTTTCCGGTGGTGTTTGGCGGAACGGCGGCGATGATGATCGTTTCCAGCCTCGTCAATTCGCGCATCGTTGAACGCTTTGGCGCAAGGCGCGTGTCACATACGGGCGTGCTTTTGTTCATTCTGGTAAGCCTTGGGCAAGTGTGGGTATCCCATGCACATCCCGGCCAGCTTGTCTGGTTCCTGCCTTTGATGGCGACCAATCTGGCGCTTCTGGGCTTTCTGGGGGCGAATTTTGGCTCCATCGCCATGCAGCCCTTCGCATCCATCGCTGGCGCTGCCAGTTCAATTCAGGCCTTCTTCCGCATGTTTGGTGCGGCCGTGGTGGGTCTGTTTATCGGGCAAGCCTATGATGGCACGGCGCATCCTTTTGCACTGGCTTTGCTGATCTGCTCGGTGTGCGCGCTTTTGCTGGTTCTGTTTAGCGAAAAGGGCAGATTGTTCCGCCGCTTGCATGGTCCAAGGATTGCAACAAGCGCTTCGCATCTTTGATGGTTTAAAGATAAAGATGCAGTCGGCCCTGACAGCCGGCTGCATCCATCACAGCAGCATTCAGGCCTTGGCGTGTTTCTGAAGAAGCGTGCGGGTCCATTCAGGGTAATATTTGGGCTCTTTTGCCGGGAGCAGAGCCTGCGTGAAAGCGCGGGTAACATGGCGGGCTTTGGCGGCTTTGGAAATATGCACCCGGTGATCCCAGGCATTGCCCCCGCGTTTGCGCACTTCGCGGCCAATCGCGCCATAGATATTGGCAGCAGACAGCACCGCCCAGCGCTGGCGGAAGGATAGATTTCGTGCGCCATAGCGGGCCGCGGCTTCATGATCCTCAGCCATATCGAGCATCTTCGCCACCAGCTTGACCAGCTTTTCACGATAGGCTGGCTTCATATGCTGGCCGGGGGGAATGTCCTCTTCCACCAGCCATTCAACCGGCAGATAGCAGCGACCTGCAGCGTCATCTTCATAGATATCGCGGGCGATATTGTTGAGTTGAAACGCGAGGCCCAGATCACACGCCCGGTCGAGCGTTTCATCCTCATCGGGCGAAATGCCCATCACCAGTGCCATCATCACGCCCACAGCGCCCGCGACGTGGTAGCAATAGCGCATCATATCCGCTTCACTGCGGGGGCGCCATTCTTCGGCATCCAGTGCGAAGCCATCGATCACATCATCGGCAAGCCCTTGGGTGATGCGTGCTTCCATTGCCACTTGGCCGAAGGCGTCAAAGGCGATTTCGGCGGTGGGTTGGCCTTCCAATGCCCGGTGGGTGAGGGCCCGAATGCCCTTCACCCTGCTAACATTGTTGCTCTGCTGGCTGAGCTTGCCGCCGTGATCCTGTCCGTCAGCTACATCGTCGCAGCGGCGGCACCAGGCATAGAGCAACCAGACTTTCTCCCGCGTGCTCCGGTCAAACAGAGAGGAGGCAAAGGAAAAGCTCTTGGAACCGCGTGCGATGGATTCGCGCGCTTTTTCAACCAGCACTTCACGTTGACGCCCGCCGCCGACCTGCCGGGGCGTGGTGCGCAGAATGCGCGATGGGGCAAGCAAGCGTTCACGGGCCATGGAACTTAGAGATCCTCCGCTTTCATGGCGAAGATCGGTGTGTGCGGTTCGTATGCGGCCATACGATCAAGCAGTGTGCCAAGGTCATCATCCGCGATGATGATGCCCTGATGGGCCGGGCGAATAAAGCCGACTTTGGCCATGTGATCGCGGAAGGCAATCAGGCTGTCATAAAAACCAAAGGCATTGAGAATGCCAACCGGATCATTGTGATAGCCAAGCTGTGCCCAGCTTACCGCTTCCCACAATTCATCCATCGTGCCGACGCCGCCGGGTAGGGTCAGAAAGCCATCCGAAAGGTCGGTAAAGGCCTGTTTGCGCTCATGCATCGACTTGACGATATGTAATTCGGTGCAGTCATTATTGGCGACCTCGCTTCCGGCGAGCTTGTCCGGGATAATCCCGATCACTTCGCCGCCAGCTTCCAGCGCGCCGGTGGCAAGTGCCCCCATCATACCCAGGCGGCCACCACCATAAACGACACCAATGCCGCGCTTGGCCAGCGTTTCACCCGTCTGACGGGCGAGTTCAACATAGCGTGTATCTTCCGGGGAAGCGGAGCCGCAATAGACGGCCAGACGTTTCATCACTTTAAGTCCTCAAGCATAAGACCGGCAGTGGCTTTGGCACTGCCCACGACACCGGGAATGCCTGCACCTGGATGGGTGCCTGCGCCGGTCAGGTAGAAATTCTTGATCACATCATCGCGGTTGTGGCCACGGAACCATGCGCTTTGCGTCAGGATCGGTTCGAGGCTGAAGGCACTGCCGAGATGCGAATGAAGATCATGCGCGAAATCGGATGGCGCATAATGGAACTTGGTCATGATCCGATCATGAATATCGGGAATCAGGCGGCGGCCCACTTCATCAAGAATACGCTTTTCAAGCAAGGGGCCGACTTCATCCCAATTCACCGCCAGCTTGCCCATATGGGCCACCGGCACCAGCGCATAGAATGTGCTCATCCCATCGGGGGCCATGCTCGGGTCGGTCACCGTGGGGTGGTGCAGATAGATCGAGAAATCGCGCGGCAGCACGCCATGGGTGTAAATATCGTCCAGCAGACCCTTATAGCGCGGACCAAACAGGATCATGTGATGCGGGATGCCGGGCCAGCGGCCTTCAATTCCGAAATGCACCACGAAAAGGCTGGGGGAAAAGCGCTTGGCAGACAGGCTCTTGCCCATCTTTTTGCCGCGAACATTATCACCCAGAAGATCACGGTAGCTGTGCACGATGTCGGCATTACTGGCGACCGCATCGAAACTTTCGCGCCAGCCGCTCTGTGTTTCGACTTCAGTGGCCTGTGTGCCGAGCGTGTGGACCTTCACCACCGCATCGTCCAGCCGCATTGTGCCGCCGAGCCGTTCAAACAAGCGCACCATGCCTGCGATCAGGCGATTGGTGCCGCCGCGTGTCCACCACACGCCGCCATCCTTTTCCAGCTTGTGAATCAGGGCATAGATCGCGCTGGTGGTCATCGGATTGCCGCCGACGAGCAGCGTGTGGAAGCTCAAGGCTTCGCGCAGCTTTTCGTTGGAGACATATTTGGAAACGATGGAATAGACTGATCGCCATGCCTGATATTTGGCCAGCGCAGGGGCGGCTTTGATCATGCTGGTGAAATCGAGGAAAGGCACCGTGCCAAGCTTCAGATAGCCTTCGCGGTAGACCCCTGCGGCATAATCGCAAAATTCGTCATAACCGGCGATGTCTGCCGGGTTGAGCCTGGCGATTTCCTTGCGCAATTCGACATTATCATTGGAATAGTCGAAATTGGTGCCATCGGGCCAGTTGAGCCGATAGAAGGGCATGACCGGCATCAGTTCAACGTCTTGCGCCATGTCCTGCCCGCTCAGCGCCCATAATTGCTTGAGGCAGTCGGGATCGGTCACAACGGTAGGCCCGCCATCGAAGGTGAAACCGTCTTTTTCCCAATAATAAGCGCGGCCACCGGGCTTATCGCGCGATTCGACCACAGTGGTGCGGATTCCTGCGCTTTGCAGGCGGATGGCCAGCGCCAGCCCACCAAAGCCGGAGCCGATAACGCAGGCACTTTTGCCTGTTGTGTCTATCTTGGCGGCGCTCATGCGTCCTGCCTTTCCCCGATATCGGTTCGTTTTGAGAGGATCGCCCGCAGCGCGCCTAAAATGGGCACCGGGGGTTTCCCGCAGAGAATCCGCAACCGATCAAGCCGGGTTGATCGGGCGGCGTAGAATCTCTCGATAAGGCTTTCCGGCATGGAGTAAAAGTGTTCGAACACACGATAACGTTTTTGTGGCTCCGCTGCCTTGAATAACATCTTGCCGAGGAGGCGATAATAGGCTGTTTTGTGCCAATGCTGGCGGGCGCGCTGTTCCAGCATTTGCGCGACTGCGTTTCCGGATAAGCGCGGCATATTGGCGATAGCGAGTGCCGTATTCACCGCATGGGGCAAGCTGTAGCTGGTCAACGGATGGCTGAAACCACCGCGCATTCCGGCATTGCCCACACCGGAAATGCGGTTTTCGCGCTGGAACTTGTCGAAATTGCCACCGGTAATAACAGGCAATATGCCAGTTTCCTCACCGATCGTTTCACCTTCAATACCATGCTGAGCGCAATAGCGATCCACCCGTTCTGACAGCGTGGGCTTATCAAGCCGGGGCTGATCGGCATAATAAGTATCTTCAATGAAGATCTCAGTATCGCTCAAAGGCAGGGAATAGACAAAGCGATAGCCATCCCACTGCTCAACCGTGGCATCCATGATGATCGGACGGGCGATTTTATGCGGATATTTACAGCGAATATGCCGACCATAAAATATCTGGTAGCCGCATTGCAAAGCGTCACTTTCTACTTGCCCACGGCAATCAATCACCGCGGCAGCAGTGAGAACCTCCCCGCTTGTCAGAGTGACGGTGCTATCGCTGACCTTGGCGGCATCTAATCCGTAAAACACCGTGTTATCGGGCAGCATCCGGCGCAGGATACGGTCAAAATCGACTGATCCGAGCGAATGATAAGTGGTGGGCAGCTGTCGCTTGCGGTCAGGAAAGCGCACTTCATAGCCATTATTCCAGCATGTTGCAGGGAAGGGCGCCATCAGCCGGTGGCCGGCTGTATCCAGATCGCTTCCAAACCAGCTCCAGCGGTGATTGCCACCGAGCACCATGCCGCTTTCCACAACACGGACGGTGAGTTCAGGGCGGTATTGCTGCAAAGCGAGTGCGATCAGGCCGCCAGACAGGCCGCCGCCTACAATGAGGAGGTCGATATTTGATCTATTCATGGGATCAGTTCACACAGGCTTGCAGAGATAGACGAAAACTGATGATGCAGAGCATGTTCGTCGACCTTTTGGCGGAATTTCAGCGGAATACGATTCTGACTTCACCCATGTTGTCCCAGAATTTTCAATTCAAGCTTTAACTTATAGGGGAAACTGCGCAAGGTTTGACCGCCCTGAAGGATCAGGAACAAGCAGCCTACTTACCCGTTTTCGGCTTCAAGAAGACAAGGGGTTACGTAAATTATGTTTAAGAAGCTATCATGCGCTGGCGTATTTTCGCTCGCGATTGCGGGTATGAGCAGCGCTGCGATGGCGCAGGAAGCTGATACGAATGCACCTAAGGACAATGTTCTTGAGGGTGACCATCTGACAGTTGGCGTCGGCGGCATTTATATGCCGAGCTATGCAGGTTCAGACGATTACAAGGCGGGTGTTATTCCACTTGTGCGCGGCAAGATTCGTGGTGTTCGGATCAACCCGGTTGGTGGCGGCGTGGCGCTCGATCTGATTGATGACAGCAATTCCAGCCCGAACTTTCAACTTGGCCCAGTGATTAGCCTGCGGCGCGATCGCGTCGGGCGGATAAAGGATGATGTGGTTGAACGTCTGGGTGATTTGGATACGGCATTGGAAGTCGGCCCGCAGGCTGGGATCACCTTTCCCGGCGTGATCAATCCCTATGACCAGTTCAATATCAGCGTAAATGCCCAGTGGGATGTGCTTGGCGCGCATAAGGGCATGACGATTTCGCCATCTGTGTCTTACCTCACACCCTTGAGCCGGGGCATTCAGGCAGGTCTGTCTGTCAGTGCGACTCGTGGCGATGATAATTTCATGGATTATTATTATTCCATCGATTCTGCCGGAGCTGCCAATAGCGGCCTGTCGGAATATAAAGCCAAGGGTGGCTGGCAGTCTGTCGGGGCCAATTTTATCGCCGGTTTCGATCTTGATGGCGATTTCACGAATGGCGGCTTGGGGGTTTTCGTCCTCGGAGGCTATTCACGTATGCTGGACGATGCCAAGCGTTCCCCCATCACATCGGTTCGCGGTTCTGCGGACCAGTGGATGGGCGGCGTTGGATTGAGCTACACTTTCTAAGCATCGTAAGCGGCTGATGGCCGGAAGATAAAGAGGCGCCTGGATATCCTTCCGGGTGCCTCTTTTGCTTTGTGGATGGAACCTCTCTTGCGGGCTTGCCGGGGCGGGGAAGTGGCCGCATGATGGTCCGCAATGCAATAGGGGAATATTGATGAAGCGGATAGGCATATTGGGCACCATGGTGATGGCTGCCTGCGCAAATTTGGCACTGGCGGCTCCGGCATCGGCGGAAAGCTATGTCATTCAGGCAGGCCATATTATCCGTGATGCCTCGGATGGTTTTTCCGGTCCGGCGACGATCCATGTCACCGATGGGCGCATCACCGCGATTGAAGAAGGATTTCAGCCGCTGACCGAAGGCGCCACGCTGATCGACCTGAAAACCAAGACCGTGATGCCCGGCCTGATTGACCTTCACACCCATCTGACCGGCGATCCGGGCGGCGATTATTGGCGCGAAGCGGTGGAGCCTGATGAATGGGGCGTGGTGCTTGGCACCAAGAATGCGCGTTTAACCGCCAAGGCTGGTTTTACCACCGTGCGTGATGCCGGCGGCGCGGCAGAAGCGATCTATTCGGTACGCCGCGGGACAGCCGAAGGTATTATTCCCGGCCCCCGCATTGTGGCCGCAGGCTATCCGCTGGCGATTATCGGCGGGCACGGCGACATTACCGGCTTTCGCCCTGAAGTGAATGAATTGCTTAGTTCAGGCTATGCCTGCACCGGAGCGGTGGATTGCACGGCCAAGGTGCGCAAGGCGAGCCAGAATGGCGCAGACGTTATTAAGATTACGGCGACCGGCGGTGTGTTATCGCAGCAGGGGCGGGGGCTCGGCGCGCATTTCACCGATGCGGAGATGACTGCGATTGCCGACACGGCCCATTCGCTGGGGCTCAAAGTGATGGCCCATGCCCATGGCGCCCGCGGGATTGAAGCCGCGTCACGTTCCGGCATCGATACGATTGAACACAGCACTTATGCCGATACGGCAGCACTTAAAGTGATGAAGGAACATGGCACCGTGCTGGTGCCGACGCTGATGGCGATTCAAAGCGTGGGCGAAGGGTTGGACAAGGGTATCTATACCCCGGTCGTGGAAGAGAAAATCCGGGCAGTGGCGGGCAAGCTGGGTGATGCCGTGCGTCAGGCACGCGCGATGGGCGTTACAATTGCCTTTGGCACCGATTCCGGCGTGTTCGAACATGGCCGCAATGCCGGCGAATTCGCGCTTTTGATGGATGCCGGCATGACCAGCCCTGAAGCCATCGCCAGTGCCACTACCGTGGCCGCCAAAGTGCTGGACATGGAGAATGAAATCGGCCGGCTCGCCCCCGGCTATTCTGCCGATATCATCGCGCTCGACGGCAATCCGCTCGACAATGCTGCGCTGCTGGAAAAGGTCGATTGGGTGATGGTGCGCGGCCGCGTAATCAATTGATTGAAAGTGTAATTCGTCGAATATCCATGCTGTTTGGCAGAGCGCCCCACGCGCTTTGTTCGTCCTGCCTTCATGGGCAAGACAGCTATATTTTTAGGGGGGACTGACCCATGATTTCTATTCGTATCGCTCTGCTCGGCGCCGTGGCGGCTTTGCCGCTTGCTGCCTGCGCCACTATGCAGAGCGAAGCACCCGCAACGGCCACCGCAACTGCAGAGATTGCCAGCCCATCCTCATCTGCGCATGACCGGTTGTTCGCCGTTTTCGCCGCATCCGATGAAGCCGAGCTGGCCAACAATCCGCTGAATGCGCTGTTCCGGGGCGATATGCGCTATGCCGATCATTTGGGGAATTATTACACCAAGGCCTATAATGATACTGAAAGGGCTAATGCGCAAAAGGCGCTGGCAGCGCTGAAGGCGATTGATCGCAGCTCGCTCAATGAAACAGATCAGATCGCTTATGATGTCTTCGCCTATGATCAGAATGAAGCGCTCAAAAATCTGACACCGGAAATCATTGCGCTCAATGATGTGCGCCCGATCAACCATTTCACGGGCTTCCACACATTCTACCCCACCTTCGCCAGCGGGCAAGGGGCCGCCCCTTTCAAGACGGTGGAGGATTACGAAAACAATCTGAAGCGCCATAAGGAATATGTCGCGCTGACAGATCGCTCCATCGCCAAGATGCGTGAAGGCATGGCGAGCGGGGTGGTTGAAACCAAGCTCACGATCCGCAATGTGATTGAGCAGCTCGATACGCAGCTTGCCCAGCCGCTTGAACAATCCCCTTACTGGGGCCCGGTGACGCAATTCCCGGATAGTTTTTCCGATGCGGAAAAAACCAGGCTGACTGCCGAATATCGTGATGTGATTGAAAACCAGATCTATCCGGCCAACCGTCGGATGCGCGATTTCCTGAAGACGACCTATCTGCCCGCCGCGCGTGACAGCATTGGCCTGTCCCA
Organism: Altericroceibacterium indicum; assembly: GCF_009828105.1. Classification (GTDB taxonomy): domain Bacteria; phylum Pseudomonadota; class Alphaproteobacteria; order Sphingomonadales; family Sphingomonadaceae; genus Altericroceibacterium; species Altericroceibacterium indicum. The sequence continues at coordinate 663,673 of NZ_WTYQ01000002.1, read as the reverse complement.
GATGAAGGGCGGCGCTGCGCTGTATAAGCAGATGATTGAGCAGACGACCACTCTGCCCCTTTCCCCCGATTATCTCCATAATCTCGGCCTGAGCGAAGTCTCTCGCATCAAGAAAGAAATGGAGCAGGTGAAGGCCGAAGTTGGCTTTGATGGCACGCTGAGCGAATTCTTCGATTACATCCGCACTGATCCGAAGTTTAAGCCGAAAAGCCGCGAAGATCTGACCCAGCGTTATTATGCCATTGGCAAGGCGGTGGATAAGCAAATCCCGCAGTATTTTGCGCATACCCCCAAGACACGGCTTGAAATCCGGCCCTATGAGGAATTCCGCGAGAAGTTCGAAGCGGGCGGGTCTTACCAGTCCGGCACGCCTGATGGATCACGCCCCGGTGTGTTCTATTTCAACGCCTATGATCTGCCGAGCCGCACCACGCCGGGTGAAACCACGCTCTATCTGCATGAAGGCGCACCGGGGCACCATTTCCAGATCAGTCTGGCGCAGGAAAATACCGCGCTGCCAAGCTTCATGCGCTTCGGCGGCAATACGGCCTATGTCGAAGGTTGGGGGCTTTATGCTGAAACACTCGGCTATCCGATGGGCTTCTATAAAGACCCTTACCAGCATTTCGGCACGCTGGACGATGAGATGCTGCGCGCCATGCGGCTGGTGGTCGATACCGGCATTCACGCCAAGGGCTGGACCCGTGAACAGGCGATTGATTACATGCTGGCCAATTCCGGCATGGGCCGCACCGATGCTACGGCGGAAGTCGAACGCTATATCGCCATGCCCAGTCAGGCACTGGCCTATAAGGTCGGGGCGCTGAAAATTCAGGAATTGCGTGATAAGGCGAAATCGGCCCTTGGCGCGAAATTCGATATTCGGGAATTCCATGATCAGGTGCTGAACACCGGGGCATTGCCACTGCCGGTTCTTGAAGCCAAGATTGACCGCTGGATCGCTTCCAAGGGTTAAACATTGGCTCTCCCCGGCTGGCAAGCGCTGGCCGGGGAGGCTTGTTATCGGGCACGTTTCTGGCAACAAGTGGGGATGGACAACACCTCCTCCACTCTTTGGCCCAGCCGCAAGGCCTGGATCATCTCAGCCATTATTGCGCTGGTGGCGCTCGCCATTCTGTTTGTCATGGGCCGTCCACCGATCTGCGCCTGCGGAACGGTGAAGCTTTGGCATGGTGTGGTGCAATCGGCAGAAAACAGCCAGCATATAGCCGATTGGTATACGCCCAGCCACTTCATCCATGGCCTTTTGTTCTACGCCGGAGCCTGGGCATTCCTCGTCAAATGTCAGCCTCTTACCCTGGCGCCCAAAAGCTGGGGCCTGCCGCTGGCTGTGCTGGTGGAAGCGGCTTGGGAAGTGTTCGAAAACACACCATTTGTCATCGACCGTTACCGCGATGTTACCGTGAGTTGGGGCTATGTGGGCGATTCCATCATCAATTCCATGTCAGACATCGGCTGGATGACGCTGGGCTTCCTCTTCGCTGCCCGCGTGCAATGGTGGGTGAGCGCCGGGCTGGCAGTGGTGCTGGAAGTGCTGACCGGCTTTATCATCCGCGACGGATTGGCCTTGAATGTGCTGATGCTCGTTGCGCCTTTTGATGCCGTGCGTGAATGGCAGGCCATGGCCTGACGGGATCAGGCAATCGGGATAATCTTGGGCTTTTTGGATTGCCGGTAAATCACCAGCGTTTCAAAGGTGCGGACATGCTCTTCTTCCACGAAGATGCGCCGGGTCAGCTCGTCATAATCTTCCATGCTGCGGGCAATGATCTTGACTGCAAAATCATGTTCGCCGGTAATCTGCCCTGCTTCGAGCACTTGCGGTTCCGCTTCCAGCTTGCGCATCAGATCATCCGCTGTGCTTGAACCTTCCCGCTCCAGTGACACGAGCACGATCATCGTCAAGGTCCAGCCCATGACTTGCGGGTCTACCACCGCCGTTTCGCGCAGGATAGCACGCGTTTCACGTAAGCGGCGCACACGGCGATAGCAGGCTGGCGCAGACAGGCCGACACGTTCCGCCAGATGCTCCATCGGCATCCGCGCATCGTGCTGGAGCTGTTCCAATATCCGGCGATCAATCGCGTCGAGTTTAGGGGGCGGTGCCATCTTGTGCCTGCGTGATAAATTTTATCACTTGCTTGGCAAGATCAACCGCTTTTGGCGAGAAAAAAGGCTATTGGCTTCCCAAATAGTTTCTCAAAATGGTCCCTTGGAAAGCACGTCAGCAAATGGAATTCAGGCAGGAAAACAGTGTGGTCGCGTCATTGCTCCCGGTGGTGATGCTGGTGTGCGGAATGCTGTCCATTGCCTATGGGGTGACGCTGGCCAAGCAGCTTTTCCCGGCAGTGGGGGCGCAAGGGACCACGGCGCTGCGCCTGACTTTTGCGGCTTTGATGCTGGCGGCCGTTATGCGCCCATGGCGGGTGCGTTTTTCGCGGCACACCTGGAAACCGGTGCTGTTTTACGGCCTGACGATGGGCGGCATGAATCTGCTATTCTATATGTCGCTGAGGACTTTGCCGCTGGGCATTGCACTGGCGCTGGAATTCAGCGGGCCGCTGGCCGTGGCCATCTTCTCATCACGCCGTAAAATCGACTTCCTGTGGATCGGCTTTGCCATAGCGGGTCTCGCTATCTTGCTACCCATCGGGAAGGGCATTGCCGGGGTGGATTGGGTTGGCGCGCTCTATGCACTTGGTGCAGGGGTGTGCTGGGCCTTCTATATCCTCACCGGCAGACGGGCAGGGCTGGATCATGGGGCCATGGCGACATCGCTCGGCATGATTGTGGCTGCCGGTCTGGTGCTGCCAGTAGGGATTGCCCATGCCGGGATGAGCCTCCTCCAGCCATCGGTGCTGGGAGTGGCGGTGTTGGTCGGCCTTTTATCCAGCGCGCTGCCCTATTCGCTGGAGATGTACACGCTGCGCCGCCTGCCGCCGCAAATGTTCGGCACGCTGACGAGTCTTGAACCGGCTATCGGCGCCATGATGGGGCTGCTGTTACTGGGCGAAACTCTGCCGCTCCTCCAATGGGGTGCGATTGGCCTCATCATCGTGGCTTCCATCGGCACGACGCTGACCGATATGCATGAACGGCACCGGGTAAAGCGGACGGAATTGCTGCCGGATTGAGGGGATCAGCCCTCAATCCCCGCCTCTTTCAGCACTTCCGGGCCTGTTTTCATCACGCTTTGCTGCGCGAAATCGTACCAATGCGGCTTTTCATCCACAAAGATCTGTTCACTGATCGCCATCTGTTCGGGCAGAATGAAGAGGCCTGCACTGAAGGAGTAATGGTCACTGGGCAGGTAATGATACCACAAGGACGAACCGCAAGTGCTGCAAGAAGCGCGTTCGGCCCAGTCGGATGAACGATAGGTTTGCACCGAATCTTCGCCATCGATCCGGTGACCGATACCTTTTATCCCAGCAAATGCCCCACCATTCCAGCGCAGGCACATCTGGCAGTGGCATACGGAAATCGCAGGATCGGGCTGTTCAAGAGTAATCGATACCGCGCCGCAAAGGCATTGCCCGAGCAGGAGCACATGTGTCGCAGAATCTTCGGGCATTTGGCGTTCTCCATTCCAGTGATTTGGCTTTTGCGCAAAGCTGCTCTATTGGGCGGTCACAGGCAAGGCTTGCATCTATACGGGCATATCCGGGCTTGCTGAAACTGGAAGAACTGCCAAACGTAGTCTCTATAACGCCTGTCATTTCTCGCAGGTCTATAAAAGGCACTTGTCGCATGCCGCGCAAATCTCAAAATTTCAATCCGATGGCCGATTGGCTTCAGTTGGGTGCATCTGGTATGCAGCTTTGGTCTGACGCCTGTTCGGTGATTGCACTTCGCACGATCCGTATGGCCCAGGGCGGGAAAACGGCTGAACGTGAAGCGCAATTGATGGTGGATGAAAAGATCGACGCCAATATGTCGCTTGCGATGAAGCTGGCCATGGCTGGTCCGTCCAGCCCGGAAGCCACCATGCGCCGTGCGGTTCAGCATTACAGCAAACCTGTCAAAGCAAATCGCCGCCGCCTGATGAAAGGCTGATGGGGCAGGGCGTATCTGCTCTCATTTTGCAGGCCCCCACAGGATATTCTGCCTCCCGCCTGTTCCTTGGCGGTGATGGCGGCTATGAGGTTTTGCCCATCACCGGAGAATTTATGGCTGATCTTTATCTCAAGAATCTGGAATCAGAGCGCAAGGCGCTGTGGGCAACCTGCCGCCTGAAGGGTCTTCCCCGAGACACGCCAGAGCGTATGCGTATTGCCCAGATTGATGAACAGATTGCCGCACATAAGGCGAAGAAAGCGGAGCCGAAGACTTAACGCCGGGATAGCCTGACCAGCGCTTCATCGAGAGCTGACAAAAAGCGCGAACGGTCCGATTTGGAAAAAGGCGGCGGGCCGCCCACAATGTCTCCGCCTGCGCGCAAATCCGCCATGATCGCCCGTGTGGCAATCGCCCCGCCTATCGAATTGGCGGTAAAGGGCTTGCCATTATGGGCGAGAACGGATGCGCCTGCTTTCACGCAGCGATCTGCCAGCAGAATATCGGCTGTAATCACGATTGTTTGCGGACCAGCACGTTCGGCAATCCAATCATCGGCGGCATCAAATCCGTCATCGACCACTACCCGCGTCACCAGAGGGCTCAAAGGCACGCGGAACGGTGAATTGCTGACGATGCTGACCGGCACCTTATGACGTGAAGCGACTTTGTAGACTTCCTCTTTTACCGGACAGGCATCGGCATCGACGAGAATTGTGAGGGGCGAGGCAGGGTTGGCTGTTTGCATGAACGCTGATCACTGCCGTAGCGCTGGCCACTTGTCGAGAGCACAGCCATTCCAAGCAGTCTTGCGATTTCTTCAGAACGGACGCAAATATCTCTTATGAAACCGCGCGTTTTGCCTGTTCTATTGCCCGTTCTGCTGGCAGCTTGCTCCTCCGGGGACGATCCCAGAGTTCCGGGGGATACGCTCGATTCCAAGCCATTTGCCGGAATCTCAGACAGTGAAACGCTCCATCTGACGGGCACGGAACCTTTTTGGGGCGGGGAGGCCCGGGGCACTACATTGACGTACACCACGCCTGAAAATCAAGCGGGTGAAACGATCACAGTGGACCGGTTTGGTGGTCGTGGTGGGCTTTCACTCGCTGGCAGACTGGATGGGATGCAACTCGATATTATGGTGACGCCGGGGACATGCAGCGATGGCATGTCCGATCGCAGCTATCCTTTTACGGTGACACTGAAGCTTGCGGCAGAGACTCTGTATGGCTGTGCATGGACGGACAGTCAGCCATTTAGCTTGACCAAAAACCCCTCCAAAACGCTCTGAAACCGAATTCGGATACGAAAACACGGTATTATAGTACCGTTATCGCAACTGCTCTCTTGCATGGTGCGTTGCGGTGAGACAAGTCGCTCTGCACGGAATCCTGATGGCTCGCCTGAGTTTTAGATGGTTGCCGAGGAAACAAAATCAATGAGGAAGCTCGTCCAATGAAACGTTTTGCCATTCCGCTTCTTGCCGGAGCGACGCTCGCGCTGGCAGCTTGCGGATCGGAGCCTGCTCCGGAAGCCACCGAAGCTGCTACCCCCGCTCCGACTGGCCCCGGCCCAATTGCGTCGGCTGCTGCCGATAATGCCGATCTTTCGAAATTCCTGGATGTTGTGCGTTCTGCCATGCTCGGCGGAAGCCTCATCGCCCATGGCCCTTACACTCTGTTCGCGCCGACCAATGAAGCTTTTGACCACATGCCAAAAGGCAAGCTGGACAAGCTGAGCGTGCCGGAACAGCAGAAGAATCTGGCAGCCCTCATCAACTATCACATCGTCAAAGGCGCGATGGATAAGGCTGCGCTGACCAAGGCTATCGAAGATGGCAAGGGCAAGGCTGAACTGGAAACGGTTGAAGGTGGCAAGCTGACCGCAACCCTCCAGGGTGATACGATCGTCCTGACCGATGGCAATGGCGACAAGGCCAAGGTCACCGATGACGGTACAGAAGCGTCTAACGGTTACTTGTACTCAATCGATACTGTTCTTTCCCCGCATTGATCGGACGGACAGAATAAAAAGATGAACGGGCCTCAGTGATGAGGCCCGTTTCATTTGTAGATCCTAGAGTTCTGATTTTAGCGCTTCTTCACAAATTCAGCGCGCAGAACGAGGCCTTTGATACCGGGGTATTTGCAGTCGATTTCCTGTTCGTCTCCGGTGAGGCGAATGGACTTGATCAACGTACCTTGCTTCAGTGTCTGGCCTGCACCTTTTACGGTGAGGTCCTTGATCAGCGTAACCTGATCGCCATCCGCCAGAAGATTGCCGACGGCATCACGCACTTCGACTTGCGACGATTGAGATTGCTTGGCTGCAAGTTCAGATGCAGGCATCCATTCGCCGCTTTCTTCGTCAAATACGTATTCTTCATCTGCGTTGTCGATGCTCATGGGCTTGGGTTCCTTTACTCTCTGTCAGTACGCGGCTTAGCGTCAAGACAAGGCTTTGCAAGTATAGGCGGGGAACGAGCTTTCCGAAACGTCGTTAATTGCTTGGAATACTGACCCTGCCTACCGGAGAAAGGAACGGACAATGGCCAATAACCACCCTGAACCTTCTTCCATGGCAGAAGATCAGGCGCATCGCGTAGAATTTGATGGTGGACGTAACTATTTGTCTGGAATGCGCGCTGAAGAAGGCTTTTCGAGCCCGTCAGGCGTTTTGTTTGAACAGGCTATGGCGCAGACCCGCATGGCAGTCTGCCTGTGCGATCCCAAGCAGCCGCATTTGCCAATTGTATTTTCCAATCGCGCCTTCCATCAACTAACCGGCTATTCTGAAGCCGAGGTTTCAGGGCGCAGTTGTAATATTTTACAGGGGCCGGGTACCGATCCTGTTCAGGTCGGAAAGGTCCGTAAGGCCCTTCGCCATGAAGACGTTGTGGTCGTCGAACTCCTGAATTACCGTAAGGATGGTTCGGAATTCTGGAACGCCCTTCATCTCGGTCCGATTTACGATGCGAATGGAGAACTGCTGTATTTTTTCGGCAGCCAATGGGACGTATCCGATGTTCGTGCTGCACGGGCGGAAGAACAAAACGCCAAAATGATGGCGCGCGAATTGTCGCACCGGATGAAGAACATGTTTTCGGTGATTTCGGGCATCGTGAACATCACCGGTCGTGTGCGACACATCGAGACAGAAGCGTCCGAAATCAATGGCAGAATCCAGGCACTGGGCCGGGCATATGAGACAACGCTGGATGAAGCCTCCACCGGCAGCATTGAAATAGGCCAGGCGATCAGAGCCATTCTGGAGCCTTATGATTCCGAAGAAGGGCGCCTTCACTTCCTCGGCAATGGTTTGCGCGTTCCATTCCAGATTGTGTCCTTGGTGGGCATGGTCCTTCATGAACTGGCGGCCAATGCCATGAAGCATGGTGCATGGTCTGACGATGAAGGCTCGGTCGCGATCAACTGGTTTGCGCGGGAAGATGCATTAGGTGTTCACCTCGAGGTGACATGGGTCGAGAAATGTGGACCAACTGTTCAAACACTGCCGCCAGGTGAAAAGCCCAAGTCCGGTACTGGTGATGCGATTGTAGAGCGTTTGTTGCGCCATAGTGGCGGTAAAATTGAGAGAAACTGGAACAAGCAAGGGCTGGATGCACTGGTGACTGTCCCATTGAGAGAAAAAATATGAACGCTGCGGGTTGCTCCATATTACTGCTTGAAGATGAGCCGTTGATCCTGATGGATCTGGAATTTGCCGTAGAAGACGTGGGTGCTGAGCCACTATGTGCGACCAATGTTGCACAGGCTCTGAAGCTGCTGGATAGCAATAAGGCTATCAAAGTCGCCGTGCTGGATGTCAGCCTGCGCGATGGCGAAACCTGTGCCCCTGTGGCCAAACACTTGAAGCAAAGCGGTATTCCCTTCCTGCTTCACTCCGGGGATCTTGACCGCCGTAACGAACTGGTTCGCAGTTTGGGGGCGCAGCTTGTGGCTAAACCGTCAAGCGCTGATGCGGTTGTTCACAAAGCATTGGAAGCCGCTGGCCTTGGCGATGCGTCGGGAACGCAGGGTGATGCTGTCAGTCGTGATGATATTGCGGCCTGACTTTCTTTAATTCTGCCAACAAGCGATCAATATCCGGCTTTTGGCATAGTTTGGTCCCGGGGGTCATTGTGGTGGCAGCCCCAGAGGCAATAGCCCAGCGCAGGGCAGCCGTGAGATCGTCTTCCACCATCATTCCGTGGACAAGTCCCGCAACAAAACTATCGCCTGCTCCCGTAGCGCTGGCTACTTCCACTTTGGGGGACGGTAACGCCATCCAGCCGTTTTTGTCCGCCAGTATTGCGCTCCCCGGACCGCAGGTTACGGCAACATGCTGCGCTTTGCCCTGTGTGACCAACGCATTGGCTGCCGCGCCGATGGCGGCTTTATCGGGTAATGTTGTGCCGGTCAGTGTTTCAAATTCGCTGAGGCTGGGTTTGATGCAGTAAAGTCCGCCAGCCTCCAGCGCGGCGGCAAGGGCGGGGCCAGAGGTGTCCAGTACCAACCGCACATCCTTGCGAGCGCATATAACGGTGAGCCGGCCATAGAAATCCTCGGGCACCCCGCGCGGCAGGGACCCGCTGGCGATCAGCCAGCCACCTTCCAGTGCCTCGGCCATGGCGAGCGCGCTTTGCCATTCCTCAGCGGCCACCAGCGGCCCTTCTGGTACAAAGCGATATTCCTGCCCGGTTGAGGTTTCATAAACCGCAAGGCTGCTGCGCGTATCGCCTGCAATGGGGATGGGTTTGATCGGCAGTTTCTGTACCTTCAGCAGGTCTTCCAACTGCGTGCCCGATGGCCCGCCTGAGAGGAAAGCTGCGCACACATCTTGCCCCAATTCCGCCAGAACTCGCGCCACATTGATTCCGCCACCGCCCGGATCGTGGCGCTGGTTGTGCGTGCGAACCTTGTGCGTGGGAATAACCCGCTCTGCGTCGCATGATGCATCGAGCGAGGGATTGAGGGTAAGGGTGGTGACTGTCTGTCGCATGAGTCATCTCATGCCATCGTGCGGGCGCAGTAGCCAGCCCTGGTGAACGCCTATCAGACAGGCATGGCGTGCAAAGGGGTGGATGTCAGGCGCGCAGCATCATGGCGCTTCCATGCTTTCTCGTGGAAGAAGAAAGCGATGGCATTGATGCAGGGTTCGATCAGGGCGATGCCGCCGGCCATTTCCAGCGAGCCGGTAAAGGCATAGGCGACCGAGAAACCCACTGTCAGGTGGATCGAGAGATAGGTCAGTGTTTTGGCAAGGTCACGGGGCATCAGAATATCCTTCATGCTATGAAGAACGTTTATTGCGAGTAAATCGCAATTTCTAATGCGGAAATATGCTCAGTCTGATCGGAAAAGCTACGCCGCCCGGGTGAGGGGCGGCGCACCGGAATATATTAGATGGTGTCTGTGCGGGCTTCGATGTTTTCCGGCACACCATATTTCCAATCCACCCGATAAAGGTCGAACCGGCGATCCTTCAAATTCTGCACTGCACCGCTCTGGCGGCTGGTGAGAAGATCCGCGATCGAGAGATCGGCAATCGCAATGGTTTCGGTGTTGGGGGCCGTATCTGCCGCCACACCGTCACGCGCGAAAGGGAAGTCCGAGGGCGTCAGAATGGCGCTTTCGGCATAGTGAATGTCCATATTTTCGACATTGGGGATATTCCCCACCACGCCAGATGTCACGACATAGCACTGGTTTTCGACCGCGCGGGCCTGCGAACAATAGCGCACCCTGAGATAGCCGCGCCGTTCATCGGTGCAGAACGGCACAAAGAGCAGCATGGCCCCTTGGTTGACCAAGTGCCGTGCCAGTTCCGGGAATTCGGAATCGTAACAGATCATCACGCCAATCGGGCCGCAATCGGTGGGAATGGCTTCGGCGCCATGGCCGCCCTTGATGTTCCACCAACGCCGTTCGGACGGGGTCGGGTGGAGTTTCTCCTGACTGTAAACCGCACCATCGCGCAGGAAAACATAGCAGATATTGCGGATTTCGCCGTTCTCCATCCGCGTCGGATGAGAGCCGCCGATAATGTTGATATTATAGCTGACTGCCAGCTTTTCCATGAAGGCCACAAACCGCTCGGTGTAATTGGCCACTTCCTGAATCGCTTCTGCCGGGGGGAGCGGCTTTTCCGGGATGGACAGCAGTTCCAGCGTGAACAGTTCGGGGAAGGTCACGAAATCCGCGCCATAATCCGATGCCACATCGGTCCAATATTCGACCTGTTCTTCAAATTCATCGATCTTGGAAATGCGGCGCATCATGAATTGCACGGTGGCCACGCGCACGGATGCGGGCAGGCGAGCGCCTGTGCCGCGCGCACGGCGATTGCTTTCTTCGGGCGCAAGCGGGTTGGGCCACATCATCAGCACGGCATGGCCGCCACTGGCCTTGTCATGCGGATCGTAATTGCGCAGCACGCGCTGTGGCTGGAAGCCCTGGTTGATCTGGAAATTGATGACTGAATCGCGGACCTGTTTGTCCAGCACTGCATTGAGATAGGCCTGCGGATTGGGATAGGCGCGGCGCTTGCGGGCATAGCCGGGCATCCGGCCACCAAAGACAATGCCTTTCAATTCGAAATATTGGCACAGTTCCCGGCGCTTGCGATAAAAGCGCTGGCCGATGCGCAGGCGGCGATAATCCGGGTCCACACAGACTTCGATGCCATAGAGCAGATCGCCTTCTTCATCATGGCGCATGGCAAAGCCCTGTCCGGTGATTTCTGCCAGCGTATGCGGGGCCAGCGCGATATCTTCCGAAACGATCATCGTCGCGCAATAGCCAACGACCTTGTCTTCATATTCGGCAACAAACTGCCCATCTGCAAAATTGTTGATCTGCCCCCTGACCTGCGCCGGTGTGTAGGCATCGGGCGCGCCATATACTTTGGCAGAGAGTTTGACGATGGCGGCCGCGTCCTTGGGGGTGGCTGGCCGGATGACGAGTTTTGCCTTGGTTGAATCCATCAGCAACATATAGGAGATGTCCGCATCAAGTCCATGTGTTGACTCGCATGGCTTAGCCTAAGCGTCGGAACGGCGCGCGATCAGTCCCGTTGATCTTGTAAAATCTGAAGAAACAGGAAGTATTGTTATGAAGGAAGACGTCCCCGCGTGGCTCGGCAAGGTATTGCACAATGTGCGTGCAGGTCATGGCAAGCTGACGGTGGCGCAGATCGGTGATGAGAGCCTGTTGAACAAGGGCGGATTTGCTTTGAGTTCTGCGGCTTTCAAGGATGGTGAGGAATTAGACCCTTGCTTCACCGCCGATGAAGAGGATGCCGTTGCGCCGCCTTTTGAATGGACCGCTCCGCCGCCCTCTGCGCATGAGCTGGTTCTGATCGCGGAAGACCCGGATGCGCCCGGCGAGGAACCTTTCTGTCATTGGCTCGTCTGGGGTTTGCCTGCACAGAAAGGCCAATTGCTGGAAGGGGAAACGCCGCCGCGCGTCGGCAAGAATTCACTCAAGAATTCTGAATGGGCACTGCCTCAGCCACCGATTGAAGATTCTGCGCATGACTACGTATTTCAGCTCTTCGCGCTTGACCTGCCGCTTACCGTGATGCCCGGTGCGAGCCGTAAGAAAGTGATCGAAGAGATGAAAGGCCATGTTGTGGCTGTGGCCGTTCTGACGGCGACTTACGCACGTGAGCCAGAAGACGACGACGATTGGGACGAGGACGAACTCGACTAAGGCGTCCATAGCAAAGGAAGAACCAGTCATGGCCACCAAGAACAATGCTCTCAGTAAGCCTGTTACCCTGTCTCCGCAGCTTGAAGAGCTGATTGGCAAAGGCCCGATGACACGGGCCGAAGTAACGTCCAAAGTCTGGGAATATATCAAGGCACACGATCTTCAGGCGGCCAGCGATCGCCGCAATATCGAGCCTGATGACAAATTGGGTGGCGTGATCGGGACGGAAACGATTTCGATGTTCAAGATGACGGCCGCTGTGTCCAAACATCTGAGCTAAACAGATAGCAGCCACTCCCGCCAATGGCCTGCGCCATGGGTGGGGGTGGCTAAATTTTATTGGCTTCGCGGCGCTTGCCGAACGGCCAATTGGTCACATTCCCGGTCCATAGGGCAAGCCAGATCAGCACCGGCTGTGCGATCATGCGCGGAATATGATAGCCAAGACCCAAGCCTCCATCAGGCTTTGCCATATCCATAGCGAAATGGTGAATATTGGCTGGCCAGACACACAAAGCATAAAGCGCAAGACCAACCCCTGCCGCTTGTCGCAGACGGGGGCCAAGCGGCTGCAATAGCCCTGCCGCGCCTGCCACTTCAGCCATTCCAGTCCAATAGATCACAACCGCCGGGAAGGGCACCCAGTCAGGGGTAATGGACAGGAATGGGCCGGGCATGGTGACATGCAAATAACCCGCTATCAAATAGGCAATGCCAAGCAGCCAGCGGGCTATTTTGCGTTTCAACATTCCGTCTTCCTCTGGCCATTGGCCTGTTTTTTGAGTGTGGTGAAAACGGGTCAAGGATCAGCTCATTCCTCCACCACTTCCACACCATTCCAGAAGGCGACGTAGCCCTTGATTTTTTCCGCCTTCGGCTTGGGATCAGGATAGCTCCATGCCGCATCTTCATTGCGTTCGCCATCCACATCAAGGGTGTAATATTCGGCCTCTCCCTTCCAGGCGCAGGTGCTGGTGGTATCGCTTTTTACCAGAACCAGAGGATCGACATCTTCCTTAGGGAAATAGTGATTGCCTTCGACCACGACCGTGTGGTCACTATGGGCAATAACTTGGTCATTCCAGATCGCTTGCATAGCCATCCAAACCTCCATCGCTACCCGTCTTGCCTTTTCCAGCGCAGGAAATTGTTTTCTGTTCCACCATTCACCTTGTTGGGAACGGCTTTTGCGATGAATGGATGGTGTGTGCCTCGGAATTGTACTGAGCCAGCGTAAGCCCACTTCTCACAAAGCCCGCCTTCCGGCATGAGGGGAGGATGGTTGAAAGCGATAGCGAATTCGATACTGGCGATGATGACAGCACACCGCTTCTTTTTGGGCGGCTGCTGGATGGTCAGGGCGGTGCGCGGTCCATCGATTGGCATCAAGCGCAATTGTGGGAACCGGGCAAGCCGGGGGAGATGCTGTGGCTGCATATCCACCGTAATCGTCCCGGCGTGCAGGACTGGCTCGAAAGCCATCTCGGCATTCACGAACCAACTGCTGAACTGCTTATCAGCGATTCCACCCGGCCACGGGCCTTCCGCGAAGATGACGCGCTGGTGGCCACGCTGCGGGGCATCAATTTCAATCCCGATGCAGAGCCGGAAGACATGATCTCCATGCAGCTCTGGTCCAACGGCAAATGGCTGATCACATTGCGCCGCTTTCCCTTGCAGACCCCGCGTGAAGTGGCGCAGGAACTGGATGCGGGCAAAGGTCCGGTTGATGCAGGTGCACTGGTCACATGGCTCACTGAGCTGATGATTGCCCGTATGAACCATTCCATCATCGATATGAACGATCACATCGATGCGCTGGAAGATGCGGATATTGATGGCGATGCGGAAGACATGCTCGGCCGGATTGCCACGATCCGCCGCAATTGCCTTGGCCTCAAGCGCCATATGGCCCCTCAGCATGACGCGTTGGAATCTATCGCCAGAGATGCGCCGGACTGGTTCGAAGATCACGATCGCCGAGAAATCCGCGAATCCATCGAACGGCTGCGGCGCTATCTCGATGATCTGGATATCAGCAAGGAAAGCGCGCTGGTGTTGCAGGACGATATTCGTGCCCGTGCCGTCGCCCGATCGGAACGCACAAATTACCTGCTCACGATTATCGCGGCCATTTTCCTGCCACTCAGTTTTGTGACCGGGCTTCTGGGGATCAATGTTGGCGGTATGCCGGGGATTAATCACCCCGATGCCTTCTGGATTGTAGTCGGGCTATGCGGGGTGATTTTGGTGGTGCAATTGATGCTGTTCCGCAAATGGCACTGGCTTTGATGGATTAAATCTTCACTTCCATCAGAAATTCATCGTCGCGGTGGTTGCCGACCCAGAAATCGATGTCGGCAATTTTGTTGAAACCATAGCGCCGGTAAAATTTCTGTGCGCCGAAATTTTCGCTCCACACCGATAGCTGGATCGCATCGGCCTCAACGGATTTGGCGGTGGCGAAAACCCAATCGATCAGCCTAGCGCCGATGCCCTGTCCGGTCATCGCCGGATCAGTGTAAAGCTGGCTCAGAAATATGGGCCGGCTGGCGTCAGAATAGGCTCCATAGGAAGAGGTTAGCTTGACCTTCGTAAAACCAACCAGCCTCCCATCATCAAACGCCAGCCGGTGCTGAAAGAGAGGGTCAGCGATTTCGCGCTCAACCCCCGCCAGATCATAGGCAGACTTCAGAAAGGTGTTGAGATCGGACGGATCATAGAGATGGGCAAAGGCTGCGCAAAAGCTTTTCTGCCCCAAGGCAGCCAGGGCCGGGGCATCCGCTGTTTTGGCACCTCTGAGTTCCATTCTGACCCCCTTATGTCGCTTTATGTGCCTGCTGCCGGGCAAAATCAGCCGCTATTGCGCCAACTTTGGCCAAGACAGCCTGTGACTGTGGCTCGGATTTTTTATGCACGTTGGGCAAACGGTAATAGCTGGTGATAGCAAGCGGCGGCCCGTTCGGCGGGCGGACAAAAGCTATATCAGCGTAATTGCTGCCAAAACCCTCTGCAAAAGAGGTCCCGGTCTTGTCTCCAGCAGGCCATCCCTTCGGGATGCCTCCTCTGATGCGTTGCAGGCCGGTGGAAGTTTCCTGCATCCAAGCCCATAATTTTGCACGAGAACTTTCGGAGATCACTGTGCCGGTCATCAGTTTTGCAAGCGTGTGCGCCATTGCCTCAGGCGTGGTGGTGTCATGCTCATCACCGGGTGCTACCAAGTTAAGGTCTGGCTCTGTTTTGTCCAACCGGCTGACCGTATCGCCCATATTACGCCAGAATTGGGTCATTGCTTGTGGACCGCCAAATTCACGCATCAAAATATTCGCAGCAGCATTGTCGCTGGCAACCTGAGCGGCTTTGGCAAGTTCTTCCAGCGTCAGCCCATGAGCCAGATTTTCTCGGGTTACAGGGGAATATGAGAGCAAATCCCCTTCGCTGTAATGAACCCTCTGATCGAGGTTGATTTCGCCACGATCAGCCTTTTGCAGCACCATCGCGGCGAGCGAAAGCTTGAAGGACGAACAGAGCGCAAAATGTTTGTTTTCGTTGATCCCAAACCCCTGACCGCTTTCACAATCGATAATATATGCACCCAGAATACCGGGAATACTCGCTTGCAGCTTTTCGAGCTGTTCGATCTGGCCCCCATCGGCCTTATCGTGTGTAGCAACGCTGGAATTGCGGGTGCAGGCAGCTAGAAAACTGGCTGCAATACCAGCGATGGCTGAACGCCGCACAAGCATGATGGAGGGCGAGGTTTCTGTCAGCAAACTCATGAAAACTTGTCTTTCTTTCTTTTTCCAAAGTGCATGTCGCTTTCCAACCGGGCACGGAGTTGGGCGTAGAAATCCTGCAAATATTGCCGTTCATCACCCGGTGGGCTGGATAATCCGATCTTGGTGCCGATCGTTGCTGCCACTGTTTCCAGCGTTTCTGCGTTATCTTCGCGCAAAATTCGCTCCAGCGTTTTTAATTCAAACTCGCCGTAGACTGCCAATTCTGCAGATCCGAAATGATAATTTTCGGTTGCTGTATTCTCCAGAGACATGGCTGTGCTCAACTTGGTTGCCCGGGTTTCAATGACCCAGGTTCCGGCAATCAGATCCCCTGCGCGCATCCGGTCTTTGTTAAACAACGGAAATAAAGCGAAAATCAGGAACCAAACGGTGGCTGCTCCAGCAAAGATACCGCCTTCGCCAGCCGATGCTATGCTGAAGAACTGCCACGGAAGGAACAGCTCGACATCACGCATCAAATTGCGCGCAATCACAGATTCCACCCGCAATCTGCCCCCATCACGCGACGCAACCCGTATGCCGAGGAGGCGTTTTCCTGGCGTGGCTCCTCGCGGCCCAAGTTCGAAAAACAGGAAATAACCATACCGCGCAGCGAATAGGGAAAGTAGCAGCAGAACGACTAAAACCTCTGCCAGCGGCCCATTATCTGCCGTTTTGAAAACGTTAATAGCCAGCAAAATCAAACTGATGACAACCACCAGTGTTACGGTGCCAAAGATGACGAGGTCGACAATCAGCGCGGCCACTCTGGTGCCAAAGGATGCGATCGTGGCAGGCAAGGTAATGCCTTCCGGGGTGGTAATGACACGGCGCATTTTCTGCGATGAAGTGTCGATCATCGCATAGCTATTGGCGTTTCTCATGCGCTCTCTCCGACGGATGATCGGCGGAATGCAAAGAAGTAAAGTAACCAGAACAACAGCATAGAGCCGCCAATTGCGAAACGTCCCGGAGTGCTGGAGACCAACTGCCTTCCGTAGCCTTCAAGCAGAGCAGCGATCATCAGCATCAGCACCACGCCCACCATGACCTGCGCTGCCCGCCTGCCACTTTGGGCGGCAGCTGCCATGATGGAAGCCTCTCCTGGCAAGGCCATAGAGCGGCCGATATGCAGGCCAGCCGCACCAGACAGCAGAATAGCGAAAAGCTCGGTTGTGCCGTGGATCGAGAGCCATGCGATGAAATCTGTCGTCAATCCGGCATCGTGGAACAGCCATAGCATCGCGCCCAATCCGGCCAGATTATAGACCAGCAACAACAGAGACGGGATGCCAAAGGCAAAACCCAGTGCAAAAGCGAGAATGCACACGGTTGCATTATTGGAGAAAAGGTAGCTGGCAAATACGCTCAAACCATGTGTGTTTTCAGTACCTTGGAGCGATTTTTCCAGAATAGCTTTTCCTGCACCGGGCTGACGCGTATCGGCCAATGAGCCTGGCACAAGTGCGGCGTACCACTCACTATCTTTCGCAACCAGCAGCCAGCCGACGAGCGTCCCTGCCACCATGACCGCCAAAGCGATGCATATGTCCAGCCAGAGAGAGCGCACCGCCGCGCTCCACCCGCCGCCAAGAAATTGGCGAAACCATGTCCATAGTGAACTGCGCGGCCCGTAAATCTGAAACCATGCCCTTCGGACCAGTGTTTCAAGATAGGCGAGAGCGGCCGCATCCAGCGAGGTTTCGCGGGCGACAGCCAGACTGGAAGCTGCGCTGCGATAGAGCACGGGAAGGTCGAGAATGTCGTCGTCGCTGAGTTTCCGGGTGCGGTTTTTTTCAAGCTCAGTGACGATTTTCTCGAGCCTTAGCCAATCAGTCTCGCGCTCCAGTCGGAACCTGTCAGAGCGTAGGGCCGCTGCTGCAATGTCAACAGGTGTTTCAACCTCTTTTCTGCGGAAAAAGCGTGTAATGGCTTTCATCCAATTGCCTCCGCACCTTTGGCTTCGAGGTAACGGTCGATCACCTGAAAGCCGATTGTTTGCCAAGGGGCCTCAATCACATGCACTCCCATTCGGCGCAGCCGTTCAAGTACTAGCGCGCGCTGCCGGGTGAGACGGTCTGCCATCACGGCAGTAGCAATATCATGCAGCCTGTCTGGCTCAGCCGTGGATAAAGCGCTCAATTCCGTGTCTTCCATGGTGACAAAAATCACCAGATGATGGCGGACCAATCGCCCGATGCTTTCCAGCATGAGTTCGGCTGAAGTAAGGTCGGTGAAATCGGAAAACAGCACGATCAGCGAGCGGCGTTTCAAGCGAGCTGTCAGGGTGGAAAGGGCGAGGGTGAAATTCGGCTCGCGCGGCACATAATCAAGCGATGCAGCTGCGGTTTGCAGGCGATGAAACGCATTGGTTTCAGTTATGAAAGGTGTGGCAAGGCGCGGAGTATCCGCAAAGCCGAATAGCGAAACACGGTCCCCGCCTTTCAAGGCAATAAATGAGGCGGTGAGTGCCGCCGATACGGCACGATCAATCCGAGGCAGGCCATCGACAGGTTCACACATCGCTTGCCCGCAATCGAGTGCGAAGATGATCTGATTATCTCTTTCCGCTTCATTTTCCCGGGCATAAAGAGCGGTGTGGCGCGCACTGGCTTTCCAATCGATCCGGCGGCGGTCCATTCCGGGCTGGAACTCGCTCAAAGCTTCAAATTGCGTGCCTTCCCCGCGGATACGGCGGGCAACAAGGCCGAATTGGGAATCGCGCATATAGGCTTGCAAGGTGGGGGAGCGGACGGGAGACAAGTCAGGCCAGATACGGATTTTTCGGTCCAGAGCGATAGTTCTCTGCTGGTGGGCAAGGCCGAGTGGGCCAGCCCAGCGCACCCACACTGCATCGATTGCCGCTGTGCCACGGCGCGTAGGCGTAAGTATAATCTTTCCAGACCAGATTTTCGGTTCAGGCTGATCGTCCAGAGCCGTATCCCTACGGCCTCGATGGGCCAGGCGTTCATCCATCGATAATGCAATCTGAGGCGGAGGACCTGCAATTTTCCGGCGAAGTTCAGCCATAGCCAGAAGCAGTGTAGACTGGCCGATCTCAGTGTCAGCAGGCGTTTCCAGTTTGAAATCTTCAAGTGTTCCGGCGAGCAGCCCATCAAAGGCAATCAGAACAAGTAGCATCGCCCCTATAAGCGGGGCGATAATCCACGCACCGGGTGCAACGGCACCGATCAGCACCGCCATGGGAGCGGCAATTGCGATCAATACCAAGGCTCGGGGCGAAGGGACAATCAACGCGGCGCCTCTGTCTGTTCGATAAGGGAGGCCACAAGATCTTCCACCTGCTTGCCTTCGATTTCGGCAGAAGCAGAGAGTTTGAGGCGGTGCCGTAAGCTTGCGGTGGCCAGAGATTTCACATCATCTGGCAGGACATAATTGCGTCCATCAAGCGCGGCACGGCCACGAGCCGCTTGTGCCAACACCACTGCGGCACGTGGCGATGCGCCACTGGCGATATCGCTGGTCTCCCGCGTTGCGCGCACCAGCGCTACAATATAGGCGGCCACTTCCGGCGACAGGACAACTGAACGCACCGCTTCCTGCGCACCGTGAATCTGTTGGGCATTGGCGACAGCCTCAACACCATAGGTTTCCGGATGAGGGGCACCACTGCGTTCTCCGAAACGCGTCACGATCTGTACTTCTTCTTCCATGCTGGGATAGGACACCAGCAGCTTGAACAGGAAACGGTCAAGCTGGGCTTCTGGCAGCGGGTATACGCCCTGATTCTCAATCGGGTTCTGGGTGGCAACCACCATGAAGTGTGGCGGCAGAAGATGGGTTTCGCCATCCAGTGTGACCCGCCGTTCCTGCATCGCTTCGAGCAAGGCGGCCTGCGTCTTCGGCGGTGTGCGGTTGATTTCGTCAGCCAGCAAAAGGTCGCAGAAGATCGGGCCGCGCGTCAGGGTGAACTGGCTGGTCTGGAAGTTGAACAGGTTGGAGCCGATGATATCACCGGGAAGCAAATCCGGTGTGAACTGGATGCGCCCGAAGTCGAGGCCCGTTGCACGGGTAAAGCACTGGGCAAGAAAGGTCTTCGCGGTTCCTGGCGGACCTTCCAGCAAAATGTGTCCCTGTGCGATCAGGCCGATCAGCAAATGGTCGAGGATCTCATCCTGGCCGACGATGGCCTTGCGAACTTCACTCCGGATGGCGTTGGCAAGATCGCGTGTTTCTTCCAGCGTGATGGTCATGAGCGCGACATCCTTTCAATTTTTTTGAGCGCGTTTGCAGCGCGGAGCAAGTCACGCGCATTGCGGGCGTTTTTGAGAGCTTCGACTTGCTGCGGAAATTCAAGGTCAGACATTTGCCTTGCAGTGAGTGCCCGTGCAACAGCCGCCAAGCGTTCTTGGCCATCCGTGGCGCGGATACCAAGATTATGCGCGATGCGGGCGATCATCAGTTCGGCATAGGGGGCACCCAGCAGCCGCAGGCGTTTGGCTCTTTCGACCAGTGCTGCACCGTTTCTCGCAAGCTGTGTTTTGCCAAGGGCAATGGCGGGCGCATCACGCAAGGGCGGACCAAATCGGACAAAACCGCGCCATGCGATCAGGAAGGACAGCAGGATTAGGCACAATGTTGCGGCAAGGAATGGCGGTGTGAAGGCCAGTGTGAGCAAATTTGGCGATCGGCCGAGGCCGTTCAGTGTCAGGTCGAAAACAATGGGCAAATCATAATCGTCAAGCGTGGCATTGACGATCTGCATGGCCGCGCGTGCGCGGGTCTGATCAGCCATGCCATAATTGTTCATCAAATCAGGTTCAGAGACGATCACCACAGGCCAGACGGAGTCGTCCTCTTCGCTGACTGTTTCGCCTGCAGCCTGAGCCAGCGCTGGATACCAGCCGCCATCATCAAGATATCCGGCGAGTGATTGCCCTCCAGCCGTTGAAACCAGAGAAACAAATTGGCCGGATGAGAAAGATTGAACCGCTTTTGAATCCGGGAGTGTCCCAGACAAGCCAAAGCCATGCCAAGGCACGCCAGCATCTTTCCTGATGGCACCAACTTTAAGGTCGAGCGGACCAATAGTGTCGACACCTTCACCCCATGCAGGTGGTGAGGGAGCGACAAGGTGAACCCATCCGGGCTTCACATCGGTTTCAAATTTCACCTTGAGCCGGTCCAATGGCAGTGCTGACCATTTCGGAACGATAATCAATGTTGGGCCAAGATAGCGGCGGCTTGAGATGATTTTACTGATTGCATCACCATCCGCAGAAGCCGGAGGCGTCAGGATCAGAAGAGATTCTTGCTCAAAGGCTTTCTCGCGACGCGAAAGTGTCGGTTTGATGCCCTCTTTTTCAAGCAGCGCTACGAGGGCGGAATAGCCATCCAACCCGTTGCTCGCCGCATGGCCGCTGCCTTTATTATCATCACCAGTCCAGCCTGCAGACAGGGCGTAGAGCAACAGCAGAAAAGCAGCGGCTCCAACGACCAGCATGGCCAGAACTGCTTTGGGCGAAAAGGGCGAGGATTGGCTGCCGCTCATGCAGGACGCCCCTCAAGGAGGGTGCTGGAGCCGGTCAGGGCAAATTCGGAATAGGCGGCGCGGGCGGTCAGCCAATCATCCTGATTGAGTGGACGCAGTGCAAACATACTCCGTTCCACACGCTCTGAAATCACGGAAAATGCTTCGCGCGCTTTATCTGGCAGAGCTTTCAGATGAGCAATTTCACGGGCAGTGCTGGATGGTTCAAGCAAGTCAGGCTTTGCATCACGGATCTGATTGACACTACGCTGGAGAAGCAGATGCGTCGCCTCGCCATATCGACCTTCATCTGCCAGCCGATCTGCATCTTCGAGCAGGGCCGTAGCCTGTGCTGTATCCGGAGCCCAGCCGTCTTCCTGCTCAGCCTTGAGTGGGCGATCAAGGATGAAGGGGCTTAGCAACCGCCATAGGCTATACAAAACAGCTGCTGCGAGCAGTGCCAGCAATGCCCATTTCAGGGTTGGCCAAGACACCCCAAGCGCTTCAGCCAGAGGCTTCAATAATTCGCCCAACGCCCTGAATAGCCGCGCCAGCCAATCAGGCGTTTGCGGTGCTCCCGACATTTTGATGGGAGAGAACTGAATGGCCTCGTCATGGCGCACCGCTTGCCAATGGCGTGCGAAATCATCTGCTGCCCTGGCGGTATTGTTCTGTATCGATGTGTCCGTCACGGTGTAGTTCGTGGCATGGCAAAGCCCTTACGGCAACAACGCAGTCAAACCACTCGTCTCAATCACGTTTACGCCCGAGGCGATAACTACCCAACATGCGCAACCTTTTGCAGTGGAAAGCCAGCTCTTCCAACGCTCGGTCAACTGCAGGCGTGCCGGGCAGGCCGACAATATCAGCGTAGAATTCCGCCGCCTGAAAGCGTGCGCCCTGCTGGTAACTTTCCAGCTTCGTCATATTGATGCCGTTGGTCGCAAAGCCGCCGAGCGCTTTGTAAAGTGCTGCCGGAATGTTCTTCACTTCGAATATGAAGGTGGTCATGGCTTCATCATGGCTTAGCGTTTGCGGTGCGAGAGCTTCACGCGCGAGGATGACGAAGCGGGTCGTATTGTCTGGTGCATCTTCCACGTGGTGTTCAATGATGTTGAGGCCGTAAAGGTCGGCGGCCAGAGCAGGCGCGATGGCTGCGACATGGCTCTGCTGCATCTGAGCAACATAGGCTGCTGCGCCTGCCGTATCTGCATAGGACATCGGCACCAGACCCTTGCGCCGCAGATAGTGGCGCGACTGGCCCAAGGCTTGCGGATGGCTATAGGCGGCAGTGAACGGTCCGTCTCCAAGGCCCATCAATGCGTGATGGATGGGCATGAAATGTTCACCCACAATGGACAGGCCGCTTTCAGGAAGCAGGAAATGGATATCCGCAACGCGCCCGTTCTGAGAATTCTCAATTGGAATAATGGCGCTGTCAGCCTGCCCACTTTTCACCGCTTCGATTGCATCCAGAAAACTGAAGCAGGGCAGAGGCAGGCATTCCGGTGCATATTCCATAGCCGCGCGATGAGAGTTGGCACCTGGCGCACCCTGGAAGGCGATTGCTCTGGCCGGAGATTGGGCGGCGACATCGGCCATTTTCTTGACCAGGGCGAGGGCGGGTTCGGGATAACTCTGCATAACGTACTGCCGGTAGCGGCCCAGTAGCGAAGCGACAACAGATATTGCCAAAGTTTGAACACACTTGCTTCGCTAGCTTGCGATGATTAGACAAAAGGCAAAGTTTTGTGAGGGGCTTAAGATTTCCATGACCGACCGTTTTAATACTATTGCCGGCTGGACTCTTTTTGCTGGTATCGTGGCCCTTGGGCTTTCCATTATCAGCGGACATTTCTTCAATGCAGATAGTCCGGAGAGACCCGAAAAAATGGGCTATCCGATTGAAGGTGTCGTAGAAGAAGGGGCGAGTGAAGGGCCATCGCTTGCGATGTTGCTGTCCACTGCTGATCCTGCTGCAGGCGAGAAAATCTTTGCCAAATGCACGGCCTGTCATACGATTGCGCAAGGCGGAGCGAATGGCATTGGCCCCAATCTTTACGGCACAGTTGATGAGCCGATTGGCAAGGGCAAGGCTGGCTTTGCCTTCTCCAGTGCGCTGTCAGATCATGGTGGAAATTGGACATTCGAAAATCTGGACGAATGGCTGAAAAGCCCTCGGTCTTTTGCACCAGGCACCAAGATGAGCTTCGCAGGTCTTGGCAGTGCAGAAGATCGCGCCAATATGATCGTCTATCTCAATTCCATGGGGCCGGGCGTGCCCTTACCAGCAGTTGAGGCACCAGCAGAGGCAAAGCCGGATGAACCGGATGAAGCTGTGGAAGGGGGCGCAGCTGATCCAACGGCTGATAGTGATCCGGCGGCAGCTGGCGCAGAAGTAACTGCACCGGCAGCTGCCGCTAAAAACTGATCCTGACGCGATAAGCGCTGCTTTTTTACAGCACCCGTTATTTCGGGCTTAACCGCGCGGTTTGAAACCTTGCGCGACGACATACCATTCGGAAGAACCTTTCCGGCTTGCTGGAGGCTTGGCGTGTTTGACGGTGGTAAAATGCTTCTTGAGCAGCGCAAGCAACTGCGGGTCGGTGCCACCTGCCAGAACTTTAGCAACAAATGCACCGCCCGTGTCGAGCGTTGAGATGGCAAAATCAGCGGCCGTTTCCACGAGCCCCATCGTGCGCAAATGATCGGTCTGCTTATGCCCCACCGTATTGGCGGCCATATCTGACAGGACCAGATCCGGTGCGCCGTCCAATGCTTCTTCTAACTTCTGTGGCGCGTCGTCTGCCATAAAATCCATCTCGAAGATGGTGACGCCTTCAAGCGGTTCAGTCGGCAAAAGGTCGATCCCGACGACCGCGGCCTTCGGAGAGATCTTGCGGACAACCTGGCTCCAACCGCCCGGTGCGATCCCAAGATCAACCACACGGCGCTTGTTCTTCAACAGGCTGAACTTCTCGTCCAGTTCAATCAGCTTATAGGCCGCACGGCTGCGGTAGCCATCAGCCTTGGCTTGCTTGACGTAAGGATCGTTAAGCTGCCGTTCGAGCCAGCGAACCGAGGATGCAGTACGGTTGCGAGCAGTGCGCAAGCGCTTGTCAGGATTTTGACCGGAGCGGGCCATCAGAGGCGAGCCTTTGCAAAAGAGGAGTTGTGGGCAAGAGGGATTGTTGAGGGACTATATAGCATTTATCCCTCATTCCGCTTGTTTTTATGAAGCGCTGCCTGGGTTTCAATACCTTCGGCATCCGAACTGATCAGAGAGCGCAGGATACCTTCGCGGATGCCGCGATCCGCTACGCCAAGGCGCGGAGCTGGCCAGATGTCCATGATTGTTTCCAGAATAGCGCAGCCGGCAACGACCAGATCGGCGCGTTCATTGCCGATGCAGGGCAGCCGTCGGCGTTCTTTCGGAGACATTGTAGACAAGCGCTGCGAAATGTCGCGCATACTATCAGAGGGCACTATTAAGCCGTCTACGGCTTTGCGATCATATTGTGGAAGATCAAGATGTAGGCTGGCCAGCGTGGTCACAGTGCCGCTGGTGCCCAAAAGCCGCAACTCAGGCGTTTGCGCCGATTTCACCCGTTCGGCAAAATCCGCGAAGCTGTCTGCTACAAGCTTGCGCATTGCTGCATAACGCGAGGCACGCGCAGCAGCCCCCGGCATTTCATGGCCGACGGTTTCTGTCAGCGATACCACGCCCCATGGCACAGATTGCCAGTCCAGAATGCGGGGCACCGGGCCACCCGCTTCGATCAGCACCAGTTCGGTTGAACCGCCACCAATATCGAAAATCATCGCTGGGCCGATTCCGTCTTCTAGCAGAATGTGGCAGCCCAGAACCGCAAGGCGAGCCTCTTCCTGTGCAGAAATGATATCAAGAACGATGCCGGTTTCTTTTTTGACCCTTTCAATAAAAGCGGCACCATTCCCCGCGCGGCGGCAGGCTTCGGTTGCAACAGATCTTGCGAGGTGAACATTGCGGCGGCGTAGTTTTTCGGCGCAGACCTTCAGGGCACCTACGGCCCGGTCCATAGCGACATCGCTCAGCATATTGGTTTGAGCGAGACCTTCGCCCAACCGCACCACACGGCTGAAGGCGTCAATCACGACAAAATTTTCGCCTGATGGGCGCGCAATTAACAAGCGGCAATTGTTGGTGCCGAGGTCGATTGCGGCATAGGCTTGCCGAAATTGCCTGTGAGGCGGGCGACGCCATATTTTTGGCGTGGCCGGTTCTGCCCCTTGTCTTTCACCGGAAGGGCGAGATTCCTTGGCTGGCGGGCGCGACGGTGACTTTTTGCCGCGCGGCTTTCTGCTTCTATCCCGCTTCTTTTCCGGCGGAGAAATGTCCGCCATGGTAACTGTACTTTCTTTTTATCATTCTTCCCGACCTGTGGCCGGGGACCTGACACCAAGCTAGCGAACCCGACCCCATCCGGCAAGCGTGGCTATTGGCAGAATATAATTGCAGCGAAACTACCCCTTGACGATTCGGATTAGCCCGCCTAGTTGCGCGCCTCACCGGTTGCCCCGTCGTCTAATGGTAAGACTACGGACTCTGACTCCGTCAATTGAGGTTCGAATCCTCACGGGGCATCCAAAACTTCTCGGAACAATTTGATAGCTGGGGCGCTGCGCCTTTCCATATGACTATGGAACGCCTAGGGCTGGCTATAGCTGCCTAAAGCAGTGCTTTGGAGAATGACGTGTGAGTGAACGGGACGACGAAACGATAGGTAATGAACGCGATCTGGTGGACCGTAAGTTCTACCCGGCCGAACAAGAAGCTGACTTTGCTGAGAAAAACCCGCTCATTACGCCGCAGACACAGCATCCAGCCTATCGCCTGGCGTTTCGCGATACGGAATTTCTGCTGAGAGAAGAGCTACGCCCGATGCGGTTCCAGTTGGAACTGATGAAGACGGAAATGCTTCTTGATGAAGCGCGTGTCGGATCGACTCTGGTCATGTATGGCTCTGCGCGCATTCCGCCGCCGGAAGCTGCAGAAACAGCGCTCGACAATGATCTGCCGGAAGAGCGTAAGCAGGTCGTGCGCAATCTCGTCGCCAAGTCGAAATATTATGCGGAAGCTTTTAACCTTGCGAAGATGGTCAGTGAAAAGTCCATCATCGAAGATGGTAAGCGGCAGTTTGTGATTTGTTCAGGCGGTGGTCCGTCGATCATGGAAGCGGCGAATAAGGGGGCATCTGAGGCAGGTGCGGAAAGCATCGGCCTCAATATCGTGCTGCCTCACGAACAGGCACCGAACCCCTATGTGACACCCTATCTTTCATTTCAGTTCCACTATTTCGCGCTGCGTAAAATGCATTTCCTGCTGCGCGCCCGCGCGGTGGCAGTGTTCCCCGGTGGCTTTGGGACGTTCGATGAATTTTTCGAACTTCTGACACTGATTCAGACGGGCAAGATGAAGCCCATTCCGATCATGCTGTTCGGCAAGGATTTCTGGAATCGGGTGATCGATTTCGAAGCACTGGCTGATGAAGGCACGATCAATCACGATGATCTCAAGCTGTTCCACTGGTGTGAAACGGCAGAAGATGCATGGAAGCACATTGCCGAGTTTTACGAACTGCAATGGTGATTGGATGGGGTAATGGTGCCTGAATGGGCGCCGTTACCCCTCCCGACCTGACTGATATGCCTGATGCCCCATCGGCCCATGGCCTGCCCCAAACCCGGGAGCGGCCAACATCACCTGACGAGTGAAATCGCGCGCTTCGCTGATGGCGTCCTCAAGCGTGGAACCTTTCCCCATCAAAGTCGCAATAGCGCTTGAAAGCGTGCAGCCTGTCCCATGTGTATGGCGGGTAAAGATCCGCTCATCTTCCCACACAATCTCAGGCAAATCGGGTTGCACGAGGCGGTCCATCACGGTGGGGCCTTCCATGTCACCGCCTTTGGCAAGGTAAGGGATATGGCGCAGAGCCATCTTCTGCGAACCGCCAAGAGCTTCCAGTTCAGGCACATTCGGCGTTGTCAGCGCGGCAAGGGACATCAGGCGTTCAAAAGCTGCCACGGTGTCTTCATCGGCCAGTACGGAACCACTTGTTGAAACCATCACCGGGTCGAAAATGATGGGCGCTTCCAGCCGCTCAAGCCGGTCTGCGACGATATTGGCAATATCGGGGGAGCCAAGCATACCGATTTTCACGGCGTCCACCCCGATATCATCAAGACAGGCATCAAGCTGCGCTGCAACCATATCGGCCGATAAGGCTTCCACCTTGGTCACGCCAAGCGTGTTCTGCGCAGTGATCGAGGTGATTGCGGTCATCGCATAGCCACCCAGCATCGTGATGGTCTTGATGTCGGCCTGAATCCCCGCGCCGCCGGAACTATCCGAACCGGCAATGGAGAGGATGCGGGGCGGGGCGATGTGCTGAGCTGTCATATTAATTGGCAGCTTCCTGAAGGCCGCAGCAGATAGTGTCGACAACCTGTTCGATTTCATCCCGGTCATCACCTTCTGCCATCACGCGGATTTTGGGTTCAGTGCCGGATTTGCGAATAACGAGCCGCCCTTTACCCTTCAATCGTGCTTCTGCATCGGCAATTACAGCCTGAACCTTGGGGTCAGCCAATGGATTGCCGCTGGCGTAGACCACATTCTTGAGGAGTTGTGGAACCGGGTCGAACAGATGCAGCAATTCGCTTGCGCGTTTGCCAGACTGGACCATCGCTGCGACGACCTGAAGCGCTGCAATGCAGCCATCGCCCGTGGTGGCATGATCCAGCAGGATCATATGGCCTGATTGTTCACCACCCACATTATAACCGCCCTTGCGCATCGCTTCGAGCACATGGCGATCGCCCACCTTTGCGCGGACCAAGTCCAGCCCCTTGCTGGCTAGAAACCGTTCAAGCCCAAGATTGGACATGACTGTGGCAACAATCCCGCCACCGCGTAAATGGCCACTATCCGCAAGCCGTGAGCCGATCAGCGCCATGATCTGATCACCGTCAATGGTTTCGCCCTTCTCGTCGATCACGATCAGGCGGTCTGCATCTCCATCCAGCGCAATGCCGATATCCGCGCGCTCGGCAACAACGCGTGCCTTGATGGCATCAAGGTCTGTCGAACCCACACCATCATTGATGTTCAGGCCGTTTGGCGACACGCCCATCGCAATAACTTCGGCGCCCAACTCCCAGAAGGCGGAAGGGGCAACGGTGTAGGCAGCACCGTGGGCGCAATCGACGACAATCCGCAGCCCATCTAGCCGCACTGCATCATTCAAAGTCTGTTTGATGGAATGGATATAGCGCCCGCGTGCATCATCAATCCGACGGGCGCGGCCGATCTGATCGCCTTGCGCCAGTTGCTGTTCTTCGCCCAGAGCGCGTTCAATCGCTTCTTCATCCTCATCAGAAAGTTTGAAGCCATCCGGGCCAAAAAGCTTGATGCCATTATCCGCAAACAAATTGTGACTGGCGGAAATCATCACCCCAATATCTGCGCGCATTTCACGGGTAAGGAGGGCAATGGCAGGCGTCGGCAGTGGCCCGGTCATCACCACATCCATGCCTACACTGGTGAAACCTGCCACCAATGCGGTTTCCATCATATAGCCGGAAAGCCGCGTGTCCTTGCCAATCACAACCCGATGTCGATGATCGCCGCGCAGAAAATGGCGGCCTGCAGCCTGACCCACTTTCATGGCTGTGGCGGCGGTTAGTACACCAGCATTGGCGCGACCGCGAATACCATCCGTTCCGAAATAGCTGCGTTCCATTTTGGCGGTTCTCCGAAGGTTTGGTGGCGAAGATCGATTGCTTATTTGCCATGACGCCTCCTGCATCCTATGTCACCTGCGAAATCCGGCGGACAGGGGAGTTCGATGGCCGCATCCGGCGTTTCTGACACATTGCAGGATATTAATCTTCCGGCTGGCTGGACCTTTGCCGGTTTGGTGTTGGGTCTTGGCCTCGGTTGGGTTTTGGCTGACAATACGGTCATCGCGCCTATCTTGTTGGTGGCGGGGCCTGTAGGCAAGCTTTGGCTCCAGGCCTTGCAGATGACAATCATCCCACTGGTGGCTTCGTTGCTTGTCGTTGGCATTGTCAAAATGGTCGATACAGCTCGCGCTGGAGCGATGGCCCGACGGACCCTTTCAACTTTTATCGCCATTCTGGCCTGCGGGACATTGCTGGCCTGCTTGGTTGTTCCTGCGTTATTGAATCTCTTTCCTATTCCAAACGGAGCGCGGGGAGCTTTGCAGATCTCCCACACGGATACGGTGCAACAGGTGCCGGGGTTAGGAGCTTTTTTTGAATCACTGATTGCGCCCAATGTGGTCACTGCTGCCGCGAATAACGCTATTCTGCCGGTGATTATTTTCTTTGCCGCGCTCGCAGTGGCGATTGCGCGTTTGCCGATTGCTCAACGCAAACTGCTGCATGGGTTTTTCGAAGCTCTGGGCAATGCAATGCTGATGGTTATCGGCTGGATCTTGTGGATCGCACCGATTGGCGTTTTCGCATTGGCAATCGGATTGGCGGCAAGGGCAGGTAGTGGCGCAGTGGCTGCTCTGGGGCATTATATGCTGCTGGTTTCCAGCCTTGGCCTGATCGTGCTGCTCGCATCCTATCCGCTGGCAGTGTTGGGCGGAGGTAAGCGTTTAGGACGTTTTTCTCGTGAAGTGCTTCCAGCGCAAGCGGTTGCTCTTTCAACTCAAAGCTCGCTGGCCAGCTTGCCTGCGATGCTTGCATCTTGCCGCCAACTCGGGGTGCGGGACATTTCGGCCGATTTCGTTTTGCCATTGGCTGTGGCGATCTTTCGGGCAACCAGTCCCGCCATGAATATGGCCGTGGCAATTTATGTGGCGCATCTTTCCGGTGTACCGCTGACCCCTGCTACATTGGCAGCAGGCGCCGCTGTGGCGATGATCACTACGATGGGCTCGGTCAGTCTGCCGGGTGCGGTAAGCTTTGTGACTTCCATTGGCCCCATTGCACTTGCTATGGGCGTGCCAATCGGCCCCCTGGCTTTGCTGGTCGCGGTAGAAATGTTGCCAGATCTGATGCGAACGGTAGGCAACGTCACCATGAATGTGGCAGTGGCATCCACAATAGATAGACAGTCGAATCTGGAACAGGTTTGAGAATTGTTTGCAACAGCAACTCAGCGCTTTCTCGCGCGTTGGGCTCAAGAACGACCCTTTCATAGTAACTGAAGGATGGAGAACTATGGCTTTTGAACTGATGGCACTGCCTTTTGTGGCAGACGCTCTGGCACCTGCAATTTCTGCAGAAACTCTGAGCTTCCACCACGGCAAGCACCATAAGGCCTATATTGACAAGACCAACGCTGCGATCGAAGGCACGGACAAAGCAAATGACGACCTGGAAACCGTCATTTCCAAAGCGCGCGGTAGTGATCAGGGTCTTTTCAACAATGCAGCACAAAGCTGGAACCACGGTTTCTACTGGAAGTCGCTGACTGCTGAAACGGCTGCGCCTACTGGCGATCTGGCAGCCAAGATCGACGAAGCTTTCGGTTCTTTCGATGGCTTGAAGGAAAAGCTTGCTGCAGCAGGTGCAGGGCACTTCGCCAGCGGCTGGGTGTGGCTCGCTGAAAAGGGTGGTAAACTGTCACTCGAAGAAACGCATGATGGCGATACGCTGGCTGATTCCGATTTCAACCCATTGTTGACGATCGATGTATGGGAGCATGCTTATTACCTCGATCACCAGAATGCGCGTCCTTCTTACTTGAAGGAAGTGATCGAAAAGAAGCTGAACTGGGAATTTGCCGCTGAAAATCTGGCGCGCGGTTCGGCATGGAAATATCCTGCCTAAGCCTTTCCAGGTGATATGATGAAGGCCCGCCCGCTATTCAGCGCGGCGGGCTTTTGCATATCCGGCCTATTGTTCGTGAGCTGGTTCTTCGGGATGATGCGCGGTCAGCGGATTGCTCGAAAACAGGGGCTCACCGAAAATGAAGCCGATGAGATTGGGTTTGCCCAGATGATCGATTAGGGCTGTGAGCGAAAGCAGGATGGGGACGGAAAGCAGCGCGCCAGTTACACCCCAGATCCAGCTGAAATAGCTCAGGGCAATCAGGATCATCACCGGATTCATCGTGAACTTCGCACCGAGGATAGAGGGTGTCGCCACATTGGATTCCACTGCGTGCAGCCCCAGATAGGCTGCAGCAGGGATCATTCCGACAAGCGGCGCGTCGGCCGTTCCAAGGCCAAACAGTGTCAGTAGAGCAATCATTGCCATTGGGCCGATGTAAGGCAGAAAATTGAGCAGTGCCGCAAGGCCGCCCCACATGACAGGCGCGCCCATTCCAAGTGCCCAAGCACCCAGGGCAACGATTATGCCAATGCCAAGGTTGATAAGCCCAACGGTCAAAATATAGGCTGCGACCCGATCCTGCACATCACGGATCACCCGCGCCGCTTTCAGGCTGGTTCCAAAATGCGCTCGGTCGAGAAGAAGCCGGTGACGCATTCTGACACGCGCTTCTATCATAAAGAACGCCATCAGAAAGGTAAGCAGAACTTCCAGAATGACGCTTGGTGTAGCGAATGCCAATTGTTCCAGCATGGAGGGTCCAGCCAGAACAACTCTGTCCTGATTACTGTCACCCACGATGCCGGAAATTTGCCGGTTAAGATTGGTGATCCAATCCAGGCTACCTTTCAGATGTGAGAAATGTTCACCAATTCTGCTCACCATTGCCGGAACTTCATCAAACAGGCTGACGGCTGGCTGGAGCACCGCTCCAAGTGCGAGCACCAGAATGCCCATGAAGAACAGCAAGGCGAGCAGCGAAGCGATGACATTGGGCAGGCCCAGCATAGAAAAGCGATCTGCCAGCGGAGAGAGCACAATGGTCAGCATCAAAGCTGTTACCAGCGGCAGAAAAACGACTGCACCGATCGACAGAACAAAGGGAAGGGCCAGGAACAGTCCGGTGGCTAAAAGCAGGACAAGGGCGGATACTAGGCGCAGTTCCTGAGCGGCAAAAGTCATCGCCTGCTGACCATTGTCACCATTCTGTTGAAGTGATTCATCCTCTTGAATCACTTTCTCGAAATGGCTCTTGCTAGCGGCGCTTGATGGGGGTGAAGCCCCCCTTGAGCCGTTCTGGCTACCTTTTCCCTGTTGCGAGCTCATTTGTCGCCTCACCTTTTATCCTCAGGGCTAAATGGCGGGCAACAAGGGGCGCTTCAAGCGGAATGCCCCTTATCCCAGTCAATTGAGCGAGGTTTTATTTGGCGGCTGTTGCCGCTTTGCCATAACCTGCTGAAACATGATCGAGTTCTTCGAGAATAGCTCGATGCGCAGAAGGGTCACTGATGGAGCGGTCAGGAATGTCACCATCCTCGATCATGCTGGAAAGAGCGGCGCGAGCACGACCTACACGGCTTTTGATTGTACCCACGGCGCAGCCGCAAATATTGGCAGCTTCTTCATAAGAAAATCCGCCAGCACCTACCAGCAGGAGAGCCTCTCGTCGCTCCGGCGGAAGCGTCAGCAATGCGCGGTGCATGTCTGACAGATGGATTGGTTCTTCCTGTCCGGCAGGAGCAGTCAGCACCCGTTCCGCCACTGTCTCATCATATTCACCACGAAAGCGGTTGCGGCGCATGTCCGTGAGATAAGCGTTGCGCAAAATTACGAATGTCCAAGCACGCATACTGGTGCCCGGTTCGAACCTGTCTTGCGCAGCCCATGCTTTGAGCATTGTTTCCTGTACAAGATCATCGGCCATATCCGGGCGGCCGCACAGGCCGCGTGCAAAAGCACGAAGATGGGGAGCAACTTCCGTGAGTTCGCGCTTGAAGTTGCGTTTATCTTCAGCGCTGCGTTCAGGCAATTCGCGTTTTGTGCTGCCTTTATCGCTACTCATTTCTTGTCGCCATCATCGAGTTTGGCGAGCAGGTCCATGAAACTGTCAGGCAATGGTTCATTGACCACAGAATCGTATAATTGCTTCAAACCGCTGGTCCATTCCGGTTCGCGATTATCTTTAGCAGCCGTTTTGGCTGCGGGTGATGATTTTTTGTTATCCATGCCTGTCATGCGAAAATATGCCTACCGCCCCATATATATGCGATTTGCTCCATAATCTGGCAATTTTTCTGCCAGATAACAGAGTTCACTTTCCCATTCGTTTCATTTTCTCTGATAAATCAGCCTGAGTGTGGAACGAAAATGATGCAATATGGTTCCCTGCAGACTGCCTTATTGAAATTTGGACAGCTTCTGGCAGTCGGGTGAAGATGAGTAAGACCGATCCGCTCCTGCCTACGGTCCCGCAAAACTCGGTGACGTAGGGCCAGAACGCATGTCGAGAAATGAGTTGGAGATTGGTTTGGCCGGGTCTGGCAGCAGGACAAAACGTTGGTTGGTTCGATACCCTCGCGCTGTTCCTTTGACTATTTTTCTTCTGATCGCAGCCATTACTGCGTTGAGCGTTTACGCCATTGAGAGAAGTGAAGACCAACAGGCAGCGGCTCAGCTTCGCACCCGCGCGGCGGCTATCTCATCTGCGCTTGAACGGCGGGCAAATGCCAGCAGTGCTTATCTCCGGGCAGGTGCAGCCTTGTTGGCGATGATGGATGACATTCCGGCATCCCGCTTTCGCCGCTTTGTCAGCGAGTTGCGTCTCGATGCAGAATATCGGGGTGCTGATGGCATTGGCTGGGCGCGGGTTGTCTATCCTGACGAGGTGGAAGCCTTTAACGAATCCATGAAGAGGGATGGGCCGGGCAGCATCCGCTTACACCCTCAATTGAGCCCGGCTCAGGCTTTCGCCGTGCCGGTCACTTTCCTGCAACCCGATACTCAGCGTAACCGCCTGGCATTGGGCTTTGATATGTTCTCTGAGCCGGTGCGCCGGGCAGCCATGATGGAGGCCGAACGCACATCGCGGCCTACGGCCAGTGGGCGTGTTGTCTTGCAGCAAGAGGGAGGTGACCCTGAACCGGGCTTTCTTATCTATATGCCGGTTTTCAAACCAGTCCCCGGAGGAAGAGCACTGAAGGGCTATATTTTCAGCCCGTTTAACGCGCAGGACTTTTTTGCCTCAGCTTTGGAACTGGAGGGTGCAGGCCAGTTCAGCGTGAGGATTTATGACCGGAGCGTTGCCCCTGCCAATCTGCTGGCAGAAATTGACAGTCTTCCCAACGGTAACTCTGGTATGGTGGAACGTCAGGTAGTGACAATTGCCAATCACCCATGGGTTCTGGAACTGCATGGTGGCCGCACGGATACGCTTTCTGGCCTATCTATGGCGACCTTGATTTTCGGCTTGCTGGTGGCGCTGCTGTTGACTGTTCTGATCCGTATTTTAACAGCGCAGGCAATGGAAGACCAGGCAGCATTGCGCTGGCTGGAAGAACAGGCGTCCATTCGCAATTCTCTCACACGTGAACTTAATCATCGGGTGAAGAATACGCTTGCCAATGTCCTGTCGATTATTGCTTTGACGCGCCGCCGTGCTGAGAGCCTCAACGATTTTGCCGACGGTCTCGACGGTCGTATCCGTGCCTTGTCAGCAACGCATGATTTGCTCACCCAGTCTGACTGGGGTGCGACGCCCGTGCGGTCTGTGGTTCAGGCCGAATTGCTGCCCTATGCGCAATCGGGTGACCATGAGGTCAAGCTGGAAGGCGATGAAGTTCAGCTCGCCCCGAATGATGCCCTTTCGCTGGGGCTTGCGGTCCATGAATTGGCGACCAATGCAGCCAAATATGGTGCGCTTAGCCAATGTGGCGGGCGAATTTCAGTCGCTTGGGAAATGGTGGAGCGGGATCGGGTACAAATTAAGTGGTTGGAGCGTGGCGGGCCGCCCGTTGCGGCCAAGCGTGGTCGGGGCTTTGGCACTGACCTGATCGAGAAAATTGTGGCTCATGAAGTGGGCAATCCAGTTGATCTCCGGTTTGAACCTGAAGGGGTCAGCTGCGTACTGACGATTCCTGTTCGCAAGCCGAAGCCGTTTGCTATGCGTACGCCGAAGCCAGCGCACCTCGCCAGTATCCCTGATTCACAGGTTTGAAGGCTCTTTCAGGGCGGGGCAGGATTGTCTCTGACGCAAAAAGCCGGCCTGAGAGCTAAGCTCCCGGCCGGCTTTATATCTGCCTAAAGATTAGCCCGATCAGTCGAGCGGGCGACTTGATCCAAAGAACAATGCCTGACTGATTGCAGCGCGTACCGTGTCTTCCTGGAATGGCTTGGTAACGAGATAGGTCGGTTCTGGCCGATCACCTGTCAAAAGCCGTTCAGGGTAAGCCGTGATGAAGATCACTGGCACAGACCCGATGGCGAGAATATCGTCCACTGCATCAAGGCCGGAAGAACCATCGGCAAGCTGAATATCAGCCAGCACAAGGCCAGGTGTTTCCTTGGCTACAACTTCCTGTGCTTGTGTGCGGGTTGCTGCCGTACCGCAAATATCATGGCCCAATGAACGAACCAGATCTTCCAATTGCATGGAGATCAGAGGTTCATCCTCAATGATAAGGACATTGGTGGAGCTTTCACGGTCGATTTCCGCAACCGCTTCTTGCACCAGACGGTTCACATCATTTTCCTGCACGCCCATGATTTGAGCGGCTTCACCGGGAGAGAAATCTTCCACTGTGGTAAGCAGCAGGGCCTGCCGGTTCATGGGTGTGATACGGCGCAATTGGCCCTGTGCTGCAGCTTCATGGGCTGCAGAGGGAAGGGCCTGTTCTTCATTGCCGATTTCGAGATATGCGCTCGACCATAATTTGTTGAATGCGCGATAAAGCGGAACGCGACCGCCTCTTAATGAATTAGAGAGTTCTTCGTCTGCCAAAGCAGCTTCAAGCGTTGCCTGAACAAAGGCATCGCCAGTCGCTTGCGAACCGGTCAGGGCGCGCGCGTAACGACGGAGAAATGGGAGATGTGCGGCAACTGCTGCCCCTAATGACATAAAATACCTTCCCGATGATTTCGGCGCGCATGTAACGTTTCAGGTAGCCGGCTGTTCCGGACTGCCTGAATAATTCAAACGGGCTCCTATGGGCACTGCGCCCCTCAGGTCTAACTTAGGAAGTGCTGGCCCAAAAAAAAGACATAAAAACACGTTTGGTCGGAACCAGTTATCAAGCTGGCCATTATCGCTATATCACCGCCGAGCCCCCCTCCCGTCCAAATGGCGGTGATACGATCCCGAAAGGCCTCTATTCTGATGGTTTCAGAATAGAGGCCTTTTTTCAATTGCTTATTTCGTATTCTGAGGGTTTAGCAGAATGAGCTTAACAGCCCCGAAAAAGCGCTGAAAGGGCTCTAAAGGCGCATAAAATGTATTGAGGGAAACCTAAGCGGGGCTTGAGGTGAGAGACGCTTTCAGCCTTGAAAAAATGCCGCGAGGTTTTTGCCTTGCAAGCAACGGAACCAAATGGTTGGGATCATATGGCTTAGCCATGATCGTTCCAAGATCAGCGATGCCGGCTGGAATAGCATCGGGTGCGCCCGTGGAAAATACAATCCGCGGGCGATTGGGGCCTAGCTCCTCAACCAGTTCTGCCAAGGTCCAGCCATCATCCCGATCAGATAGATGAACGTCGAGAATGATCGAGTCCGGTTTTTGATGCTCCAGCGCGGCAATTGTGCACGCGAGTGAGGCGCAGATTGTAACGTTGGTTGCCCCATGAGCGCGAAGGGTTGCCTCTATATCAAGAGCCAGTACCGGATCGTCTTCAACGACCAGAACGCTGCCTAAAGGGCTAGTAATATTTGCCTTTTTGCTTACGTTCTTCATCGTATTTTTCCTGAAGCTGACTAAGTTTTGATGCCCTCCGGATATCAGTAACTTAACGTAGGATAGAGCAGGCGAGTTCCCATCAGCCGTAGGAAATGCAAGGAAAAGGCTGCTGCAACGTGCCATCGTTCCAGCGGCCCAAATGCTCAGCTATTGAAAGAGGCAGGTCGGTCACAATGAGCGTAACCTGCAGGCTTGCATCAAAGCGGTTTCTCGTAAATCCGATATTCCCGGTTGATTGTGCTGCCGATCGCATCAGCGATAGCAATCATTCCCTGATTATCATCCAGAATCCAGCCAATTTCACTGCGGGTTGACCCATATTTGCTGATGGCTTCCCGGCGAATATATTCAATCATCATGAAAGCGAGCTGACTGGCCATTCGGCTGTTCTGGAGGCGTTTGACCACTCCCATCAACGGCACGCGCATGGTTTTGACGCGGGGATTTTTGAGCCAGCGAAGCATGGTGATCCAGCCGAAAGGAAACAGCTTTCCCTTGATCTTCAAAATCGGCTCATTGGCATCGGGCAGGGTGAGCATGAAGGCCACCGGCTCGCCATCCAGTTCAGCGATCATGATGAGATCTTCGCGCACCAGAGGGCGAAGCTTCTTGCCCATATGGGCCTTCTCTTTATCGGTGAACGGTACGAACCCCCAATTGTTGGACCATGCTTCGTTCAGAATTTCGATGATGATATTGGC
Organism: Altericroceibacterium indicum; assembly: GCF_009828105.1. Classification (GTDB taxonomy): domain Bacteria; phylum Pseudomonadota; class Alphaproteobacteria; order Sphingomonadales; family Sphingomonadaceae; genus Altericroceibacterium; species Altericroceibacterium indicum. The sequence goes on along the minus strand of NZ_WTYQ01000002.1, from coordinate 626,114 downwards.
TTCACGCTCGAAATGGGCGATTTCCACCTTGCGGACATTGATCCGTTCGTTTTTTTCACCCGATTTGATGATCCGCTGGAGGAGCGGCGGGAAGTCTTTGGTAATGTCTAGCTCATAGGTCACCAGCGACTTTACTGGTTCATAGCCATCGCCTTCGATCCACGCCTGATATTTGGCGTTGTGATGACCCATCATCACCGTGGCGGGATGATCATGGCCTTTGACCAGCAGGCCCGGCTCTTCCCACACGGAAAGACTCATGGGCGCAAGAACGCGGGTCATGCCCTGTTCGCGCAGCCATTCTTCGGCCCGGGCAATCAGAGCTTTGGCCGTCGCTTCATCTTCTGAATCGAGTAAACCCCAATTGCCAGTGCCCGGCCCCATGCCCTTTTCTGGTGGTTGGGTCAGTGCCAATTCGTCATAATGAGCGGAAATGCGGCCTGTGACCCGACCATCCTGATGGGCCAGAAAAAGCTGCATCTTGGCGTGATCGTGGAACGGATTCTTACCCGGCGTCAGCAATTCTACCATTTCGGATCGCAAAGGCGGCACCCAATTGGGGTCGCCAGCATTCAGCCTATACCCACAATCGATGAATTTTTTGAGATCCTTTTTGCCGTTGACCGGCGTGATGGTGATGCCACCCATGTTCAAAAATATCCTGCTGGCCCGGCAAAGCCTGTGTTTGCCGATCTGATGCTATACCGCCCTATGCCATAGCTGAATGCACCTCGCCAAGCTACGGCAGGAGGAATCTTGGTGATCGTATAAGGCGTGAATGCGAGGACAAAAGGTCGGCTTGAGCATCCAGTGAGAGCTGGAAGCATATGTGAGATAGCAGGCGAACAGATTCATGCGCGCCTGCTACCATTTTGCGGTATGACCTATGGCTATCGGGTCGCGCTTATTTGGTCGTGATGGTTGCCGAAGCCTTCCCATCTGTATCAACTGAGACTTTGCTGTCGCCGCTGTTGATTTGTGCAGAAACGCCATTCTTATCCACTGTGACGCGATTTCCGCTCTCGTCTTGAGTCGCAGAATCATTCGCCATGGGGACGCGTGGTTCGGATGTCCCGGTTGTTGTGTCTGAAGAATTTGCTTCATTTTGTGCGGGCGCTTCAGGTGCGTTGGCTTGCGAGCAGGCTGCCAATGCCAGAACTGCGCCAGCTGCGAATATACTATTACCAAATTTCATGAGACTATCCTTTCCATGAAGAAAAAATGGGCGCGAAAGCACATTGCTCCGGCCCATTTGAAACCTTCCGGTGAACCGGGGGCCTGTCGATTACATGCCGCTGTCGGTCTTTTCGGGTGCGGGCGTTGCACTCGCATCCGGCGCGGGATTACCCATTGTCGTGCCATCACCAGCAGATGGTGTGGTCATGGAAACCTGCGTCGTGGCGGGCTCCTGTGCTGCTGGCGCGTCACTGGAAGTGGCTTCCTGAGGTTCACCACCGCAAGCGGTGAGGGCCAGCATGGCAGTGCCTGCAATCGCGGGAAAAATATATCTTTTCACAGGTCTTCTCCTTCGCGGTCGTTACCATGCGACGTATTGACACGCGCATGGTTCCCCGAAACTCACTCTTCGGTGCGAATGAGAACTGTTTCACCAACCAGAAGGAAGAGGAAAAAAGGTGCCCAGGCAGACAGGAACGGCGGGTACCCTCCAAAACTGCCCATCGCTAAAGCGGCGTTATCGACTACGAAATATGTGAAGCCTAGCGCCATGCCGATAACCGCGCGAACAAACAATTGTCCGGAACGGGCGAGGCCAAAGCCAGCCACCGCGCCAAGCAATGGCATTAATATGGCGGACAGTGGGCCAGAAATCTTGTGCCACCATTTGCCTTCCAGTTCCGCAGTTGGGCGACCGGCAGCGCGCAAGGAAGAGATGGAGGCGGATAGTTCGCTCAACGGTTGAGCATCGGCATCCACCGAGTTGAGATCAATCTGGCGGGGTTTCAGCCCGCGGGCGATCAGCAAATCTTCTCCGAGTTCCCGTGTGTCGGCGCTTTGCACATCGAACATTACCGGGCTCTTCAGTAGCCAGCCGGGCGCAGCATAGGTAGCGCTGGGGCTCCGTAATTCACGGGTGATCATGCCATTTGCGTCACGCTCGTAAAAGGTGACGTTTTTCATCACGATGTCATTGCCGGAACCAGACACTAGCGCTGCGTAGAGAATATCTGCCCCATTATTGAGATAGACGTTCGAGTGCACCACGCTTTGTTTTGGTATTGGCCCATAATCCACCGCATTCCATGCTTTGAGCGTTGCTGTGGCATGGGTGACGACACGTTCGTTGAAAACGAAGGATACGCTGGACACGATTGCGGCTGTCGCCAGTAATGGAGCGAGAATTTGATGCGCAGAAAGCCCGGCGGATTTCATCGCGATCACTTCGCTGTTCTGGTTCAGTGTCGCCAGAGTGATGATGGTTGCCAGAAGCACGGAATATGGCAGGAAGCGGGACACCAACTGCGGGACGCGCAAGGTCACATAGGTCCATAATTGTGCTTCATTATTGCCGGGATAGGCCAGAATATCGGCACTTTCGGTCAGCAGGTCGAGCATCTGCAGTATGACCACCAGCATCACCAGCACCGCCAGAATTCTGACGATGAAAGTTTTGGCGAGATAGAATGTCAGCGTCCGCGAAGGGAAGAAATCAAGCGTCATGAGCATCCTCCGCAGGGTGTTCAGAAACCCGGCGAGGTTCGCGACGGAACAGCTTGGTCACAAATTTGGAAATCTTGGCAAACACCGATTCCAGTGCTCCGATAGCTTGTCCGCCCGGAACATAGGCCACGCGGTAATACATCCACAAGATCAGTGCGGAGAAGATAACGAACGGCCCCCACAGCGGTACCCATGGATCGAATTTGCCGATCATGGCCACTGACTGCCCGTATTGGTTTACCTTGTGATAGGCGACGACCATCACAATCGACACAAACACCCCCAGCGCCGAGGTGGATCGCTTGGGCGGGATTGCCAGCGCTACACCCAGCAGCGGCATCATCAGCATCATCACCACTTCCACCATCCGGTAGTTGAAACTGGCCAGGCTGGAAGTGCGCTCGGCTTTGGGAGCTTCCTTGCTCCAGCCAATTTTAAGCAGTTCAGGCAGGATATATTCGCGATCCCCTCCACGCTGGCGGAACCGTTCGATGGCTGGCAGATCGATTGGCAGATCGTGCTGGGTAAAGCTCAAGACACGTGGTGTCTTGCCTGGCGTGGTTTGGATAATCGTGCCGTCGTTCAATCGCATGATGATGGTGTTGCGATTGTCCTGATTGGCGAGAAACTGGCCTTCGCGGGCTGAGATGGCCAGAACCTGGCCGCTCTTTTCAGACACACGGGCAAAGATGCCCATCAACCGCTTGCCATTGTCTTCACTGGCTTCGATCTTCAACGCCATACGGTCCTCTAGGGTGGTGAATTCTCCCACCTTGATCGATGCCCCCAGTGCGCCGGACTTCAGTTCATATTGCAAACGTTCGTAGGAATAGCGCGAAATGGGCTGGAGGTAGCCGACAATGGCAAAGTTCAGCAGCACCATTGCAACGGTGATCAGATAAGGAACCCGCAGCAGCCGCGTATAGCTCCAGCCCACCGCGCGCATCACGTCGAGTTCGCTTGATGTGGCGAGTTTGCGGAAGGCGAGCAGAATGCCCAGCAGCAGACCCAGCGGAATGGCCAGGCTGGCATATTCGGGGATCAAGTTGAGCAGCATCTGGAACACGATGCCAACAGGCCCGCCCTGGGTAGAAACCACTTCGAACAGGCTCAACATCTTGTCGAGCATCAGCAGCGACGCCGCGATGACAAAAACCCCCAGCATCGGTACGATCACGAGCCGGAAGATGTAGCGGTCTGTTGCAGTGATGAAAGGCAAATGTCAGGCCGATTGCTTGTGGATGTTCAAAAGCGAAACTGGCCTATAGCGTCACTTGCGCCCAAGGTCATGGCGTTTGTGGCGCTGACTGTCACCAGTATCAGGCCTTTTCCAGCGTACATTGCAAGGGATGCTGATTTTCGCGCGCAAAATCCATCACCTGATTCACTTTGGTTTCAGCGATTTCATAAGGAAATACGCCACATACGCCCACACCATGCTGGTGGACCTGAAGCATAACCCGCGTGGCCTGTTCGAGATCCATGCGGAAGTAGCGTTTCAGCACGATGACGACGAATTCCATTGGGGTGTAGTCATCGTTCAACAGCAGAACCTTATATTGGCTCGGCTTTTTGGGTTTGGCGCGGGCTTTTGTGGCCAGGCCAATCTGAGCTTCATCGTCATGTGCCCCATCGTCAGCACCGTTATACTCCCCACCCATGGCAGGAAGGACAATCTCTTCAAGAGCGTCAGAGGTTTCAATGGGCCAGTTCATTGTGCCTGAATATCGTAAGGAATGGTCTGGCTGCAAGGTGTGCTTGCTTTCTTAATCGTAAATCGCTGCATTTCCTTGCCTTTTGCGAAGCAAAAACCGGGTGAGCCGATATGAAAAGGGCCAGACAATCGCAATGATCGTCTGGCCCAATGTCATGGCCGGGAAACGATGCCACCCGGCGATTGGTTTCGTGAGCGTTGGCTCAGGCTACCTTGGAGAACTTTTCCGTGGCGACAGTCATGCGGCCGGAAAGCGGAGCAATCGCGTCATTTGCCAGTTTCACCATGTCGTCGCTGCTCTTGGAGCCGAAAGCGACCATGGAATCGAAATGGCGGCGCATCAGATTGCTCTGAAGCTGGAACAGCTCGGTTGGGCTCTTCACAGCGGCCATGGCTTTCATGTCGGTGGTGGCAGCTTCATAAGCTGACTTGGCGTCTTCGACGTAAGCCTTGCTCATTTCCTGCATACCGCTGGAAAGGATCTTGCCGGCTTCAACCATGGCTTCGACATTGCCCTTGGTGAATTCGGTCATTTCACCCATCATTTCCTGGCTTTTTTCGTAAGCTGCACTGGCGCGGGCCTGAATGTCCTTCATAGCCGTGTCCATAGTGCCGGTGAATTCATTTGTTTTGGCGGTTGCCATAATTTGTTCCTTCAACTCGCTGATCGTTGCTTTGGGAGTGGTTTCTGACTGGGAAACCTTGGCTGCAACAGGGGCAGCCTTTTCCGTTTTGGTCCCCTCAGCAGGATTGGCTTTCGCTTTGCCTGTCGAGCGGGCGGCCGGTTTTTTAACGGCCGCTTTCACAGCGGTCTTTTTTTGTACCGGAGTGGCCTTGGCCGGTTCGGAAACCTTGGGCGCGGAGGAGGCCGCAGGCGCGGATGACTTGGCCGGTTCAGCCTTGGCAGCGGCAGGAGCCGTTTCCTTGGGTTTTTCCGACGCAAGTGCTTTGCTGCTGTCATCCTTGGATGATGGCAGTTTGACGCTTGTCTTCTCAGCGCTCTGGATGGCTTTGTCTTGAGACTCGTCCATAAATCCTCACTTCCTGCAAAGGCAGTTCAGGAGAGACCTTTGCTGCACTGCAATAAATATGGAGTGAGTCAGTCAGAGTCAAGGATAATTGTGCGTCGCAACATTATGTTACTTTGCTTAGGCAATTACTCTAGGTGTATGTTTCCTAACGCATTGTCACATAGCGACCCGGCGCATCCTCAATCGCCTTGTCGCCTCTGCCGCCGGGTTTGCGCTTGCCCTTGGCTGGGACTTTTTCGGGTGAAAGGCCGGAAACCCATTCGATCCAGTCCGGCCACCAGCTTCCAGCCGTTTCGCTGGCGCCAGCGCGAAATTCCTCAAGTGAAGTGACCGGTTCGGAATTGATCCAATATTGATATTTGCCCGATGATGGTGGGTTGACGACACCTGCGATATGCCCGCTTCCGGCCAGCACGAAGCGTACAGGGCCAGCCAGATGCGTGGTCATGGCGAATACGCTTTGTGGAGGAGCGATATGATCGTCGATCCCGGCCTGAATGTAACAGGGCGTTTTTATCTGCCCCAGATCAATGGGTGTATCGCAAGCGCTTAAAGCGTTGGGCTGAACCAGCAGATTGTCTCGATAAAAATCGCGCAAATAGGCTTCATGCCATTTGGCCGGAAGGTTGGTGACGTCGCTATTCCAATAGAGCAGGTCAAACGCCTGATAGTCTTCCCCCATAAGGTAATGGTTGACGACATAATTCCAGATCAGATCGGCCCCGCGCAACAGGTTGAAGGTCGCAGCCATGTAGCGGCCATCGAGATAGCCCTTGGTACTGGCCTGGCGAACCATCTCCAACTGCGCATCATCGATAAAGACTTTGAGTTCACCAGCATTTTCAAAATCGACCTGTGTGGTGAAAAAGGTGGCACTGGCGATTTTGTCACCTTCACCCCGGCGGGCGAGGATCGACAGAGTGGCGGCAAGGGTAGTGCCTGCCACGCAATAGCCTACAGTATGAACAGACGGCACTTTCAGCCGATCGCGCACCAGATCAACAACATCGATTTGTGCCTGAATATAATCGTCCCAGCCAATCTCTGCATGACTTTCATCAGCCGAGCGCCAGCTAACGATAAAGACGGTCAGGCCCTGTTCCACAGCCCAGCGCACGAAGCTCTTTTTCGGGTTGAGGTCGAGAATGTAAAACCGGTTGATCCACGGAGGAAAGATCACCAGCGGCGTGGCCATGACGCTCTCAGTCATCGGTGAATATTGGATTACCTGATAGAGCGGCGTTTCGTGGATAACCTTGCCGGGGGTGGCAGCGACATTTTTACCCAGCTTGAATTGATCTACTTTGGTGTGGGTCAACTGGCCGCGTTCAAGATCGGCGGCGAGTCGTTCCATGCCTTTCACCAGATTGGCCCCGCGCGTTTCCATCGTGCGTTCGAGCACTGCCGGGTTGACCAGTGGATAATTGGCCGGGCTCATCGCATCGAGCACGCAGCGGGTTGCAAAGCGTAATTGTTCACGCTCTTGCTCGGCCAATCCATCCACATCATCGACCATCTCCTGCACTCTTTCGGCGAGAAACAGATAGGTTTGATGAAGCAGGGCAAAGGCGGGATGTTCACGCCATGCCGGGTCGGTAAAGCGGCGATCCTTACGAGGTAAATGCGGGTTGAGCGAACCGGCACCATTCCCCTTGGGGCCAAGCCCGTATTGATCGAGAATATCTTCCCACAGCGCGACGCCTTCTTCCCACAAATTCTGTTGACGAGAAGGGTCTGTCATGGGGAATTGATCATACCATTTCTTCATCAATGCCATCCATTCGGAAGGATCGGCAAAGAAGGGAATCGGTGTCATCGGAAGTGCTTGCTGGTGGTTGAATTCCAGCCACATCTTCTGCAGCGCTGCAGCGGCATCGTTCCATTCGGCCCAGTTCTCATCGCTTGTGAGGGATGCCGTTATTTCGGGCAGGATGGTGTCCATCAACTGCCTTGCAGCATCGCTCTGCAAGCGGAGCATCTCGGTGAACAACTGGGCAGCGCGGCCAGGAAAGTCGCCAGAACTGCCTGTCGGGTTGGAATCGTTATGGCTCATCACGGGAGAGCATACGTTCTTTTACGACAATTGTGAGTAGGCAAAGGATAAAAATGATCGCTGACTGAAGGCTTCATTGCGTGAATCGTGCGTTTCCGTCACTATTGCAGCGACGCGGCAATCAAGCTGTGTCTATTCAGGAATAGTTAGAGGTCATGGAAGAAGAGTTCTACCGCATCAAGCGCTTACCGCCTTACGTCATCGCCGAAGTCAACGCGATGCGTCACGCGGCGCGTGTTGAAGGGCGGGACATCATCGACCTTGGCATGGGCAATCCAGATCTTCCCCCGCCCCCACATGTGATTGACAAATTGTGCGAAGTGGCTCGCAAGCCGGACGCACATGGCTACTCGCAGTCCAAGGGCATCCCCGGATTGCGCAAGGCCCAGGCGAATTATTATGAGCGCCGCTTCGGTGTCGATCTCGACCCCGAGAGCGAAGTTGTTGTCACATTGGGTTCCAAGGAAGGGCTCGCCACGCTGGCCAGCGCGATCACTGCGCCCGGCGATACGATTCTGGCACCCAATCCCAGTTACCCCATCCACACCTTCGGTTTCATCATCGCTGGTGCCTCGATCCGCTCAGTACCAACCACGCCGGATGAGAAATATTGGGATGCGCTGGAAAAGGCGATGCACTTCACCGTACCGCGCCCGACCATTCTGATCGTGAATTATCCATCCAATCCCACGGCCGAAACGGTGGATCTGGCCTTCTACGAGCGGCTGGTGGCATGGGCGAAGGAAAACAAGGTCTGGATCTTGTCCGACCTTGCCTATTCCGAACTTTATTATGATGGCAATCCTACGCCTTCGATCCTTCAGGTTCCGGGAGCCAAGGATGTCGCGGTGGAGTTTACCTCTCTGTCCAAGACCTATTCCATGGCCGGCTGGCGGATGGGTTTTGCAGTGGGTAACAAGCAGCTTATCGCAGCCCTGACGCGGGTGAAATCCTATATCGATTATGGCGCTTTCACGCCGATTCAGGCCGCTGCTTGTGCTGCACTGAATGGCCCGCAGGATATCGTCGACACCAATCGCGAACTGTATCACAAACGACGCGATGTGATGATTGAAGCGTTCGGCCGGGCAGGGTGGGACATTCCACCGCCCAAGGCCTCCATGTTCGCATGGGCACCGCTGCCACCAGAACTCGCCCATATGGGCAGCCTGCAATTCTCCAAGGAATTGCTGACCGAAGCCGAAGTCGCTGTGGCACCGGGTGTGGGCTATGGCGAAGATGGCGAAGGCTATGTCCGCATCGCCATGGTTGAGAATGAACAGCGTTTGCGGCAGGCCGCTCGCAATGTGAAACGCTACCTTCAGAGCAAGGGTGTCAATCGCGCCGCTGCCTGAGTAACCGAAATATCAAGAGGGGCGGCGGATCATCGCTGCCCCCTTTCTATACCTTACCTTAGCCAATCCGGCTGCGGGTTTGCGTTATCGTTAAAACAACGTTCCGCCCATTTCTCCGGCCTGCCATTGCGGGCGTTTGATCATCACCTGACTGAACAGCTCTGAGCGGAGAAATTCGTCGAGCCATGCTTGCAGGCGGGGCAGGGGTTGCGCATCGAACCATGCCCGATCCGTGGCGGCGAATTGCCTGATGAAAGGCCGGATCGCCATATCTGTCAGCATAGGCTTGTTTCCGCACAGATAGGGCTGGTCAGACAGGCGATCTTCGAGGCGCTGCAGAATGGTAAGCGCGGCGCTGCGATGTTGGACCGGATCGCTGTTATGGCGCGTTTCATATTTATAGCGATCAAGGTGATGCTTGAACGGGCCGTCATTGGCCGCGATCAGCTCCGCATCATCCCCTTCCAGCCAGCCTTCCGGATCATGTCGGGAAAGCGCCCAGCGCATGATGTCTATGCTCTCATCCACCACCTGGCCATCACTCAGCACGAGCACAGGCACAGTGCCTTTGGGGGAAGCCTCCAGCATGGCTTCGGGCTTCTCCCGCAGTTTGATTTCTCGCACCTCACATTGCGTGTGGCTCACATGCAGAGCAAGCCTTGCGCGCATGGCATAGGGACAACGACGGAAGCTGTAGAGTATCGGATCAGTCATCAGCCTTTTCTGGCAGACCTGATCCAATATGTGAAACCCCGCGCGCTCTGGCGAGCTTGGCTTGTTTCTGGCGTTCGGCGTAGCGCTGGCGCTGTTCTTCGCTCTTTTCAGCGTGGCAATGCGGACAGCTCACGCCTTCAACAAACAGTTCGGACGCGGTTTCTTCCTCGGTCAGCGGCATACGGCACGCCCGGCACAGCGTGTAATCGCCGGCATGAAGTCCATGTGTCACGCTCACCCGCTCATCGAAAACGAAGCAATCGCCTTCCCAGATGCTTTTTTCTTCCGGCACATGTTCGAGATAGGCAAGGATACCGCCTTTCAGGTGGTAAACCTCATCCAACCCCTGCGACTTAACATAAGCAGTAGCCTTTTCGCAGCGAATGCCGCCGGTGCAGAACATGGCGATCTTGGGTTGCTTGCCCTGTGCTTCAAATTCGGCCCGCTGTTGCTGAAACCACTCCGGAAATTCGCGGAAAGATTTGGTATGCGGGTCAATCGCGCCTTTGAAGGTGCCAATGGCCACTTCATAATCATTGCGTGTGTCGATCAGGATCGTGTCCGGGTCTTCAATCAGCGCATTCCATTCATCCGGTGTGACATAGGTGCCCACATCGCTGACAGGATCAATATCAGGCTGGCCCATTGTGACGATCTCTTTCTTCAGCCGAACCTTCATTCGGTAGAAGGGCATTTCGAGCGCCCATGATTCTTTGAATTCGATATTGGCACACCCCGGCAGCGCGCGAATATGGGCCAACACGGCATCAATACCGTCGGGTGTTCCGGCGATCGTGCCATTGATCCCTTCACGCGCGAGAAGCAGCGTGCCCTTTATGCCATGCTCATTGCAGCAATCGAGCAGTGGCCCCTGAATGGCAGCGATGTCCTCGAAAGGTGTGAACTGATAGAGCGCCGCGATACGATACGGCAGATTGGCCTTCGTCACCTTACAAACTTCCTGAACTAAGTGGCCCCGGTGGCCCTGAAAGGCAGCTCTTTAGCAGAAAGTGAGGCTCTCGTCATGCAGTGAGAGGATTGGGGAGAGATTCTGATTTTGGGGTGTCCACCGTTTTCAAATTAGCCGGCCGCCCTGCTGTCCAATTTTCCTGCATCCGCACTTTGGGATTGGGCGCGCACCATATTTCGCCCGTCTCATCAATCGCGGTAACCCAGATGAGGTTATGCTCCATACCGTAATCGATGACTGCGAAAGTAACACCTTTGCCCTTATCGATGACAAACACCGGGATAGGCGGATCAAGTTGCGTAAACATCGGGCTGCTCCGTTATGATAAGTGTTTGAACGAATGGATGAAAGAAAGGTCCACGCCTTTTAAAGCACTCATGCATTTTTCCGGTTACAGCAGCAGAATCCAGCAAATTGCATGAAGAGGATTGCGCAAAGTGATTCTCTTCGCTACTGGCCGCACTCCCCGCTTTGTTGGGGACTTGGCCCGATGGCGGAGTGGTTACGTAGGGGACTGCAAATCCTCGCACGCCGGTTCGATTCCGGCTCGGGCCTCCACATACATAGGGTATGAGTATTGTGGCTAAAGCCCGATGCTTATAAAGCCCGCCCAGTGCCGCTTTAGCTCAGTTGGTAGAGCACATCATTCGTAATGATGGGGTCAGGTGTTCGAGTCACCTAAGCGGCACCATTTCTCTGTTTCTCAATATCCCCCAAAGTCTTGAGTTTCTGCGCTTTTTAAGCGATATATCGTCTCTCAAAGACTGGCATTGTGTCTGCTAGTGCCCCCAAAATCCACTCGATTTGGGGGCACCATATGGCTTCCTTCCATTCTAACGAAAGGATCGCACCATTAAACCGTGGGATCAAACAGCTAATTATGGCCTTGGCGCTTTGGAAAAATAGCGCTGACGGATATGCGATTGCTTACCCGTCAGTGCTATGAATTGGCGATTCACTTTTTAGATAGTCGTTGAAATCGAGAAGCGAATCGTCGCGGGGAGGCCTGGTGCTGCGAGGTTCGAGCCAGTGGCCGCCCAATACCGCTTGCCGGTGACATTGCTGGCGTAGACACGGAAATTTGTCGACCGTCCGGCGATTATTGTATTGTAGCCAGCTCCAAGGTCGAGGGTTGTATAGCCGGGGGCATAGCCCTGATTGAGTGTATTGACGGGGCGGCGGCCGACGCGGAAAATACCGGCGTTGATGGTTAGGCCCTGAACCATCGGAACCTTGTATTCGACAAACGCAGACCCTGAAAACCGGGCGCTGTTTTCAATCCGGTTCCCGATAATATCAGCTGCCCCCGAGCGCTGCTTGGCGTCGAGGAAAACACCGCTCATCGATACAGAAAGGTTCGGTGTTATTTCACCGCTCCCTCCAAATTCGATACCCTGATAACGAGCGCGGCCATCCTGCACATAGTAACCATCGGCATTGATATAGGTGGAGGCACGGTCGACTTGGAACCAGGCGACTGTCAGCAGAAGCCGATGCAGTGGCTCCACTTTGAGGCCGATTTCACGCTGCTTACTGAGCGCGGCGGGCAATTGCTCGCCTGCGTTTTTGGCGATTTGCTGCGCAATGCCACCACTTTCGAGTCCTTCGATATAATTGGCATAAGCACTGGCCCAATTGGCCGGTTTGACCAGCACGCCATAAGACCATGTGTCCGGGTTTGTTTTATAGACACCCGTGAGGCTGCGATCGCGATAGTGGGCTTTGCGATATCCGATTGTCGCCTGTAGCCAGTCGCCCAGACTGGCTCGGTCAAAAATATAGACTCCACTGTCGCGAATGGAATCGGCAGCCTGAATGACCCGAGGTGGAATCGCTCGTTCAGGCACGGGGACCGGATCGTAGAGATTCTGCGCCATGCTGAATCGCGTAGCGGCTGGGATTTCGATGTCGCGATTATTGATAGAGGCGCCAATCAGCAATTGATGTTCGATCGGGCCGGTGGCGAAGGCTCCTGTGATATCTCCACGGTAGATGACGTTCCGGTAATTGCTGTTCTTCGTCATGGCCACCGATAGCGTTCCGTCACCAGTTCCGAGGTCATAGCCGCTGAACGAGGAATAGCGTCGATCACGCTGAAGGTAGGATTGGCCTACAGCGAAGGACGCGCTCCAAGAGGAAGAAAAGTCGTAACGGGCGCGTGCCAGAAGGTTAGTTTCCCAACCTTTCGCCTGCATCCATTTGCCACCAACATTGCGGGAAGCCGGTTGAGCTGCTGGCACAGTGATATGGCCATTAACTGCCGAGGGCAGGACATATTCGGTGGGTTCGGTGATCGTTTTGTAGATATAGCCGGCGTCGAATTGAAAGCTGAGCTTGTTCGTCGCTTGCCAGTCAAACGCTGCCGATGAAAACCATCTATGGCCATCGGTGCGGGCAATGCCGGTCTCAAGCGATGCACCTCCGGCATTCACACGCACACCCGCGTTACCCAGTGGTCGGCTGATATCTATCGCACCGCCGATAGTGCCGTGATCGTCACCGAAAATTTCCAGCCCGGTTAAAGGGTCGGCTTCCGGCCGTTTGCTGACGAGATTGACGACACCTGAAGGGGAGGCGAACCCATAATAGAGGCTGGCGGCCCCTTTCAGGACTTCGACCCGGCTCTTGTCCTCCATAGGCATGTCAACAAAGGTGATGACCGGTAGTACACCGTTGAGGCGAAAATTGGTTGTATTGTCGACCGGGATGCCGCGGATCGAGAGGTTGCTGTATATCGTAGTGTTGAGCTGAGCCTGGGTCACACCGGCGGTATTGCGTGCAGCGTCGAAGACAGAGCGTGCTTGTTGTGCATCCAAAACACTTTTGGGAAGCACAGTGACGGTTAGCGGTGTGTCGATCAGTCGTGAATCCCTGAACGTCCCAGCCTGAACATAGTCGGCACCGAAACTGTCAGGCCGATCTGCCGTGACGACGATATCGTCTAACTGAGGAGCGCTAGGGTCAGGCGGCGGTTTGGCCTGAGCGAACGCAGGATTGAAAGGGGCGCTGACGCAGCACAGAGCGGCGGTGACAATGGATTTTCTCATCATGACCGCTACATTAATGCAAATAATTATCATGTGCAATTCAGTATGCGTTGCACTCGCATTTATTCTGTCTGGTGCGTTGCGAACTGGATTCCTTGCCGTCAGTGATGGCGGCTTGCGCATACCGCGGCACCCCATCCTCCACTGTCCGTGGGCGTTGGGGTGATGTGTGTGATCTTGTGAGGGAACCGGTCAGGCTGGTATGGCCTGTGCCCAACCGGTTACGTCCGATCAGTCCGCGTTATATGGGCCGTCCATCTTCTTTGCGAACCAGATCACATGGCGTGGGCCTTTGCCATTACTGCGCGCGCGGACGGCGACTTCATCGACATCAAAGCCTGATTTCTTCAGGCGCAGCTTGAAACTCTCATCCGGGGCGGCGGACCAGATAGCGAGCACTCCGCCCGGTTTCAGCGCAGATTTTGCATTGGCAAGGCCTCGGCGCGAATAGATCCGGTCATTTTCATCGCGGACCAATCCGTCCGGGCCGTTGTCCACATCCAGCAGGATCGCATCATAGACGCCATTGGCGCTCATGATGAGTTCGGCCACATCGCGCATGGCGAGCTTTACGCGCGGATCTTCAAGGCAGTCACCCGTCATCTCAGCCATGGGGCCGCGGGCCCATTCGATGATTTCGGGCACGAGTTCGGCCACCGTCACCTTGGCATCGGGCTGCAATCGGGCGAGGGCGGCGCGCAGAGTGAAGCCCATGCCATAGCCGCCGATCAGCATGTGGAGCTTGGCCGGATCGTTCAACCGATCCAGGGCCATGTCGGATAAGGCTTCTTCGGAACCGCTCATCCGGCTGTTCATCAGCTCATTGCGATCGAGCTGGATCATGAAGTCCTTGCCTCGGCGGTACAGGCGCAATTCTTCGCCTCCGGGCACTTGAGCCGAGCCGAGATGTTCAAGAGGGATCATGATGTGTGCCTGTTTTGCTGAGAATAGAGTATTTCCCGGCCGATACAGCCCGACGGCCTGCTTGGCGAGTGTGATCATAGCTCGCCCCCCTTTCATATCCGAGCAAAAGCCTCTATGCAGGCTGGACCCCGGGGAGCCGCTTGGCTGAGAGGTAGGTTTCGCACCCTACGACCCGTTGAACCTGAACCCGTTAAAACGGGCGGAGGGAGTGGCTGGGCGTGCGGCATTCGTACACCTGCTCCCTTCTGTTGAGAGGAGCGTTGCGTGTGACCCCCCATGATATGTCAAGCTGGATAGCTTTGTTTACCGGGCTTTATGCTTTGGCGGTCGGCATAGGCGAATTGCGCAATCCCGGCGGCTGGGCTGTCATGCTCAAGGAATTCGAAGCATTTCATGGCTTGCGTTTTCTTACCGGCGTTATCTCCATTGGCATTGGTGGGATGATCTACCTCGCTTGCAACTCCCAAGCCCCTAGCGGGCTCGCCATCGGCATGAGCGTGGTTGGCGGACTGATGGTGGTGAAGGGGGCGCTGCTCATCGCCAGTGGGGACAGGTTCATGGGGTTCGCACGGCAGCTTATCGGCAAGGTCGGAAGCTTTCTGCCAGGCTTTGTCGTTTTCTTGGGCGCGGTGCTGATCCTGCTCGCCTTCGCCGGTCTCTAAAGTTTCACTACTTCTGTAAGGACATCCCTCATGGCCGATATTAATTCCCGTTTTGAAATAGGTGTGACCACAGGTCCGATCCGTGGCAGCCGCAAGGTCCATGTCGGGCCACATCGCGTTGCAATGCGCGAGATTGATCTGGAACCTTCCAGCGGTGAGCCACCGCTCAGGGTCTATGACACCTCGGGACCCTATACGGATGCGAATGCCACTATCGATATTTCTGCCGGTCTATCACCATTGCGCCGCGAATGGATCATGGGGCGCGGCGATGTCGAGGAATATGATGGCCGTGCGATCAAGCCTGAAGACAATGGCCAGTTGGGGCCAGACCGTTCAGGCGGCGTGCCAGCGTTCCCCAAGGTCGTGCATCGCCCGCTTCGTGCCAAGGCTGGGCAGAATGTCAGCCAGATGCATTATGCGCGTAAAGGCATCATCACGCCGGAAATGGAATATGTTGCCTGCCGTGAAAATCTCGGCAGGGCGCAGGCGCGTGAACAGATGGAGCAGGACGGCAATAGCTGGGGCGCAGCCATCCCCGACCATGTGACGCCGGAATTTGTCCGTGATGAAGTGGCGCGCGGTCGGGCTATCATCCCCAGCAACATCAACCATCCCGAAGCTGAACCCATGGCGATCGGGCGCAATTTCCTCGTCAAGATCAACGCCAATATCGGCAATAGCGCCGTGGCTTCTGACGTGGCGGCCGAAGTGGACAAGATGGTCTGGTCCACCCGCTGGGGTGCGGATACTGTCATGGACCTTTCCACCGGTCGGAACATTCACGATACGCGCGAATGGATCATCCGTAACAGCCCCGTGCCCATCGGCACCGTGCCGATCTATCAGGCGCTGGAGAAGGTTGGTGGTGTGGCAGAAGACCTCAATTGGGAAGTCTTCCGCGATACGCTGATCGAACAGGCCGAACAGGGTGTTGATTATTTCACCATCCATGCTGGTGTTCGTCTGCCCTTCGTGCCGATGGCGGCCAAGCGCGTAACAGGGATCGTCAGCCGTGGTGGTTCGATCATGGCAAAGTGGTGTCTTGCGCATCATAAGGAAAGCTTCCTTTACGAACGCTTTGACGAAATCACTGAGATCATGAAGGCTTATGACGTTGCCTATTCACTGGGTGATGGCCTGCGTCCCGGCTCGATTGCCGATGCCAATGATGAAGCGCAATTTGCCGAGCTGTACACACTGGGCGAACTGACCAAACGCGCTTGGGCACAGGATGTGCAGGTGATGATCGAAGGGCCGGGTCATGTGCCCATGCACAAGATCAAAGAGAATATGGACAAGCAGCTCGAAGCTTGCGGTGAAGCGCCGTTCTATACGCTTGGGCCGTTGGTCACCGATATTGCGCCGGGTTATGACCATATCACCAGCGGCATCGGTGCGGCACAGATCGGTTGGTATGGTACAGCCATGCTTTGCTATGTGACGCCTAAGGAGCATCTCGGCCTGCCAGATCGTGATGACGTGAAGGTTGGCGTGGTGACTTATAAGCTGGCAGCCCACGCGGCTGACCTTGCCAAAGGCCACCCGGCAGCCAAATTGCGCGATGATGCACTGTCACGTGCACGTTTTGAATTCCGCTGGCGCGATCAGTTCAACCTCAGCCTCGATCCCGAAACCGCTGAGCAGTACCACGACCAGACGTTGCCGGCAGAAGGCGCAAAAACCGCACATTTCTGTTCCATGTGTGGGCCGAAGTTCTGTTCGATGAAGATCAGTCAGGAAGTCCGCGAATTTGCTGCCAAGCAGAATTCGGATAGCTACCTCGCCAGCGAAACCATCGCCGCCGCCCTGCGTCCCGAAGATCAGAAGGGCATGGATGATATGAGCGAGAAGTTCCGCGAAAAGGGCGGGGAATTATACCTGCCTGCGGAAGATTAATTGTGTGAGGCCCGGCCACTTGGTCGGGCCTTGCCATTCTGGTGGTTTGCGGCTTGGCGCGGGATGACATTTTCTTGACCCCCTCTGCCATCTCCCGTAAGGGCTTGCCAATCCGAGGTCAGTTTTCTGCCTCGGGTAGATAGAGCTGAACATTGCCGGTTATGTCCCGGAGGGTCTCCCACTTTTGGTGGTGTGGCCCTTTATCCTTTGGGTTTCTGCGGGTTTCTGCAGAGTCCATAGGTCTCTATTGACCGGGTGAGCGATCATCCGTTGGGGCAGCCGTCAAAGTAACCCGGTGCTTGTTGTATCGGGTGGAGTGATTCGGCTCGTTTCTGTGTATCGGTTTTTCCGGTGCTGCGTTTTTCGGGGCTTTCGTGGCTCTGGTTCCTGCCTTCGGGCAGGGAGGCGTTTGAGAAACGAGCGCGCCTTGCAGGCGGTTTCCTCCATCCATGCTGTCAGGCACTGAAATCGGGTTTCGTGGCTTCTGGCTTTAACCAGAGAACGCGGTGCTCGATTTTCCGTCCGGGAACGGGCGACTGATGCGGTAATTCCACCGTTTCAGAACACACAGGTGAAGAGTACTTCATGCCGACAATTAACCAGCTGGTCCGCAAGGGCCGCGTTCCGCAGAAGGCCAAGAGCAAGGTCCCTGCAATGGAACAGAACCCGCAGAAGCGCGGCGTTTGCACACGTGTTTACACGACGACGCCAAAGAAGCCGAACTCAGCTCTGCGTAAAGTGGCCAAGGTCCGTCTGACCAATGGCCGCGAAGTCATTTCCTACATTCCTGGTGAAGGCCACAATCTGCAGGAACACTCTGTTGTTCTGATCCGCGGTGGTCGTGTGCGAGATCTTCCCGGTGTGCGTTACCACGTCCTGCGCGGCGTGCTCGATACACAGGGTGTCAAGGACCGCAAGCAGAGCCGTTCGAAGTACGGCGCGAAGCGGCCTAAGTAAGGCTCCGGCACAATTCGCCCGGAGGTTTCTCCGAGGCAGGCATGCGTGATGATGAAAATCTCCGCAGTGCCGTGTTACTTAAGGAATTTGTGAAATGTCACGTCGTCGTCGTCCCGAAAAGCGGGTCATCCTGCCCGATCCCAAGTTCAAGGATCTGGTTCTGTCGAAGTTCATGAACAACCTCATGCTCGACGGTAAAAAGAGCACTGCCGAACGTATCGTTTATGGCGCGCTCGAATCTGTGGAAACCAAGTCGAAGGCCGATCCGGTCCAGATGTTCCACGATGCACTGAACAATGTGAAGCCGCAGGTTGAAGTTCGTAGCCGCCGTGTTGGTGGTGCGACCTATCAGGTGCCGGTCGAAGTCCGCCCGGAACGCGCTCAGGCGCTGGCTATCCGTTGGCTGATCGCGGCTGCTCGTGGCCGTGCGGAAACCACCATGGCTGCTCGTTTGTCGGGTGAATTGCTCGATGCAGCGAATAATCGTGGCAATGCGGTCAAGAAGCGCGAAGATGCGCACCGTATGGCTGACGCGAACCGCGCCTTCTCGCATTATCGCTGGTAAGCTGATAAGACGAGGAATGGCGCATCGCGTCGGATTGCTTTCTGCCTTGGCTTGGTATTCTTACCGGGCCGGGCAGGGCGGTCTTTAAGCGGTCACATTTTCAACTATATGGGTGGCAGCTTCCATAACGGCTCCTCCCAACCTATCTTTCGAGGAATTTCCAATGGCCCGCAGCCATCCGATCGAACGATATCGCAATATCGGTATCATGGCGCATATTGACGCCGGCAAGACCACTACGACCGAACGTATCCTTTATTACACCGGCAAGTCCTACAAGATCGGCGAAGTCCATGACGGCGCTGCTACGATGGACTGGATGGAGCAGGAACAGGAACGCGGCATCACCATCACCTCTGCTGCCACGACCACGTTCTGGCAGGCAGAAGACGGTCAGGGTCCGGAACACCGGATCAACATCATCGACACGCCAGGCCACGTTGACTTCACGATTGAAGTTGAACGTTCGCTCCGCGTGCTCGACGGTGCGGTTGCAGTTTTCGACGGCGTTGCCGGCGTGGAACCGCAGTCCGAAACCGTATGGCGTCAGGCTGACAAGTACAAAGTTCCACGCATGTGCTTCGTCAACAAGCTCGACCGTACCGGCGCTGACTTCTACTACTGCGTGCAGTCGATCATCGATCGTCTCGGCGCAACCCCGCTGGTTCTGTATCTCCCGATCGGCGCTGAAAGCGACCTGCAGGGCGTTGTCGACCTGGTGAACAACCGCGGCATCGTCTGGGAAAATGACGGGTTGGGCGCAACGTTCAACTATGTCGATATTCCAGAAGATCTGGCCGACAAGGCTGCTGAATATCGCGAAAAGCTCATCGAAACTGTTGTTGAACAGGACGATGAAGTGATGGAAGCTTACCTTGAAGGTAATGAGCCTGATGCGGCGACGCTGAAGAAGCTCATCCGCAAGGGTACGCTTGATCGCGCATTCGTGCCCGTGCTGTGCGGTTCTGCGTTCAAGAACAAGGGCGTTCAACCGCTGCTCGACGCCGTTGTCGACTACATGCCAAGCCCGATTGACGTTCCTGCCATCAAAGGCGTTCTGCCTGATAGCGACAAGGAAGAATCACGCCCATCTTCGGATGAAGCGCCATTCTCCGCACTCGCCTTCAAGATCATGAACGATCCTTTCGTAGGCACCTTGACCTTCACGCGGATTTACTCGGGCAAGCTCTCCAAGGGCTCTGTCACGAACTCCGTGAAGGAAAAGAAGGAAAAGATCGGCCGTATGCTGCTGATGCATTCCAACAACCGTGAAGACATCGATGAAGCCTTTGCTGGCGACATCGTGGCTATTGCTGGCCTGAAGGAAACGACCACGGGTGATACGCTGTGCGATTCTGCGCATCCGATCATTCTGGAACGTATGGAATTCCCAGAGCCCGTTATCGAGCTTTCCGTGGAACCCAAGACCAAGGCTGACCAGGAAAAGATGGGCGTTGCCCTCAACCGTCTGGCTGCTGAAGATCCTTCTTTCCGCGTGTCGACAGACCACGAATCCGGCCAGACGATCATCAAGGGTATGGGTGAACTTCACCTCGATATTCTCGTCGATCGTATGCGTCGTGAATTCAAGGTTGAAGCCAATGTTGGCGCTCCGCAGGTGGCTTATCGTGAGTCGCTGGCGAAGGAAGTCGAAGTTTCCTACACCCACAAGAAACAGTCGGGTGGTTCGGGTCAGTTCGGTGAAGCCAAGGTTGTCGTCACTCCGGGTGAACGTGGTCAGGGTGTTGTCTTCATTGACGATATTAAGGGCGGTAACATTCCGCGCGAATATATTCCGTCAGTGGAAAAGGGTATGCGTGAGCAGGCTCAGAGCGGCTATCTCGTCGGCTTCCCGATCATCGATTTCACCATTCGCCTGATCGACGGTAAATATCATGACGTCGACTCAAGCACGGTGGCATTCGAAATCACTGGTCGTGGTGCAATGCGTGAAGCGGCTCAGAAGGCCGGTATCAAGCTGCTTGAACCGATCATGAAGGTTGAAGTCGTGACTCCGGAAGATTATCTGGGCGACGTGATCGGGGATCTCAATTCCCGTCGCGGTCAAATCCAGGGTACGGACACACGCGGCAATGCGCAGGCGGTCGAAGCACACGTGCCGCTGGCGAATATGTTCGGTTACGTGAATGAGCTGCGCTCCTTCACTCAGGGCCGTGCACAATACAGCATGCAGTTCTCTCATTATGACGAAGTGCCGGCTAACGTCGCGCAGGAAGTCAAGGAGAAGCTTGCTTAAGCGAGCACAAGCGTTTAGGGGCGGCGCCTGTTTCAGCGGGTGCCGTCACTTTCCCGCAGAAATCTGATTCTGAAAGACAGAAGGTTAATAGGAATGGCGAAGGAAAAATTCGAGCGGAACAAACCGCATTGCAACATCGGCACCATCGGTCACGTCGACCACGGCAAGACCACGCTGACTGCTGCAATCACCAAGGTGATGGCTGAAGTTTATGGCGGCGCTGCCGTTGATTTCGCCAACATCGATAAGGCTCCTGAAGAGCGCGAACGCGGTATCACGATTTCGACGGCTCACGTTGAATATGAAACCGAAGCTCGTCACTACGCACACGTCGACTGCCCAGGCCACGCTGACTATGTGAAGAACATGATCACCGGTGCGGCTCAGATGGACGGCGCGATCCTCGTGGTGAACGCTGCTGACGGCCCGATGCCACAGACTCGTGAGCACATCCTGCTTGCACGTCAGGTTGGTGTGCCTGCTCTCGTGGTTTACCTGAACAAGGTTGACCAGGTTGACGATGAAGAAATTCTGGAACTCGTTGAACTTGAAGTTCGCGAACTGCTTTCCAGCTATGACTTCGACGGCGACAACATTGCGATCGTTAAGGGTTCGGCTCTGGCCGCTCTTGAAGGCCGTGATGACAACATCGGCAAGGATTCCATCATTGAACTGATGAAGGCTGTTGATGAAAACATTCCGCAGCCCGAACGTCCTGTTGATCAGGCATTCCTGATGCCAATCGAAGACGTGTTCTCGATCTCTGGCCGTGGTACGGTTGTGACTGGCCGTGTTGAAACCGGTGTTGTGAACGTTGGCGACGAAGTTGAAATCGTTGGCATCAAGGACACAACCAAGACCACCGTTACCGGTGTTGAAATGTTCCGCAAGCTGCTCGATCGCGGTGAAGCTGGTGACAATATCGGCGCCCTGATCCGTGGTGTTGCTCGTGAAGCTGTTGAGCGTGGCCAGGTCCTCGCAAAGCCAGGTTCGGTTACGCCGCACACTGAATTCAGCGCGGAAGTCTATGTGCTTTCGAAGGACGAAGGTGGCCGTCACACGCCATTCTTCGCTAACTATCGCCCACAGTTCTACTTCCGTACAACGGACGTGACCGGCGAAGTGATCCTTCCTGAAGGCACTGAAATGGTTATGCCTGGCGATAACGTTACGATCAGCGTTAAGCTCATTGCACCAATCGCTATGGACGAAGGTCTCCGCTTCGCAATTCGCGAAGGCGGCCGTACCGTCGGTTCTGGGGTTGTCAGCAAGATCGCAAAGTAATATAGGCACCTCTCCGGGCGAGTCATACCAGATTCGCCCGGTCAGAATTCCGGGGGCCGCCCCTTCCTGATTGCTTCATCAGAAGAATCAGCGAGGTTGGGGCGGTCTCTTCTTTTTATTGAAGGCCACTGGCCTTCTTGGCTCTTTCGCATCGGTAGTTGGACATGGAAGCTCAGAATATCCGCATTCGCCTCAAGGCGTTTGATCACCGCGTACTCGACCAGGCCACTGGGGAAATCGCTGATACTGCCCGCCGCACGGGCGCACTTATTCGGGGTCCTATTCCACTCCCGACGCGCATCGAAAAGTTCACCG
Source organism: Altericroceibacterium indicum (assembly GCF_009828105.1). Taxonomy (GTDB): domain Bacteria; phylum Pseudomonadota; class Alphaproteobacteria; order Sphingomonadales; family Sphingomonadaceae; genus Altericroceibacterium; species Altericroceibacterium indicum. The sequence goes on along the minus strand of NZ_WTYQ01000002.1, from coordinate 603,688 downwards.
TGAACCGCGGTCCGCACATCGATAAGAAGTCGCGGGAACAGTTCGAAGTTCGCACATACAAGCGTCTGCTTGATATCGTGCAGCCTAATGCTCAGACGGTCGATGCTCTGATGAAGCTTGATCTCGCTGCAGGCGTCAACGTCGAAATCAAACTGGCTTAAGCTGGTTGATTTCCTCCCCATTGGGGAGTAACGGCCGGCCGTCCGTCAACGGCCACGAGATTCCGCCGATCTAAATATCGGCTTCGCAGATCAGGCAAAATTTGGTTTGCGATATCGGGATACCGCCGGATTTCATCCGGGACTGCGTCCCCCGTCTTGTTCCTGAATTCAGGAACACCCAGCCCGGGCGGGGCGACGTATCATATTTTGGGCTGAGCACGCCTATGCGGGATGGGCCCGTCATAGGCCTCTGTTTGAGGAGAATGGATCATGCGCACTGGCGTGATCGTGAAAAAAGTCGGGATGACCCGCCTCTTCCAGGACGATGGCAAGCATGTGCCTGTCACAGTTCTGGCGCTTGAGGATTGCCAGGTTATTTCGCAGCGTACTGCGGAGCGTGACGGTTATGTTGCGCTGCAGGTCGGTTCCGGCGTCGCGAAGCAGAAGAACGTTGCCAAGCCGCAGCGTGAACATTTTGCCAAGGCTGAAGTCTCGTTGAAGATGAAAGTCGCTGAATTCCGTCTTGAATCCGAAGAAGGATTCCTGCCGGTTGGTGCGACCATCAGTGCCGAGCATTTCATTGCCGGGCAGAAAGTGGACATCACCGGGCATACCCAGGGTAAGGGTTTTGCCGGCGCTATGAAGCGTTGGGGTTTCGGTGGTCTGCGCGCCACGCATGGTGTTTCCCTTTCGCATCGTTCGCACGGTTCGACGGGTAACCGTCAGGATCCAGGCCGCGTCTTCAAGAACAAGAAGATGGCAGGCCACATGGGTGACCGTCAGCGTACGCAGCAGAACCTCGAAGTGGTTCGTACCGACGCAGAGCGCGGCCTGATTTTCGTGAAGGGTTCAGTACCTGGTGCGAAGAATGGCTGGCTGCTTATGCGCGATGCTGTGAAGCTGTCGCAGCCGTCGGAACTTCCGTTCCCCGGTGCCGTCATCGACACGAAGGGTCCGGCCAGTGCCGCTGCGGAGCAAGCTCCCGCAGCTGATCAGAACAACGCCGTCGAAGCCAATGCTTCTGACGACGCAGGCAAGGAGGGCTGATCCGTGAAGGTGAAGGTCCAGAAACTCGACGGGAAGGCCTCGGGCGATATCGAGCTCAATGACACCGTATTCGGTGTTGAGCCGCGCGCCGACATCCTCCACCGTGTTGTCACATGGCAGCTCGAAAACCGCCGCGGCACCGCCCGTGCGGCTCGTGAGCGTAGCGATGTAGCGCGTACCGGTAAGAAATGGGGTAAGCAGAAGGGTGGCGGCACAGCTCGTCACGGCGATCGCGCTGCTCCTATCTTTATCGGTGGTGGTAAGGCTCACGGCCCGCGTCGGCGCGATTTCAATATCTCGCTGAACAAGAAAATTCGTGCACTCGGCCTGAAAATGGCTTTGTCGAGCAAGGCTAAGGATAGCCTTCTCGTGGTCGACAGCCTTGAGCTGAGCGACGCCAAGACCAAGGCTCTGGCCGCGACATTCAGTGCAGCCGGCCTGAACGGCAAAGTGCTGTTCATTGATGGTGACACGGTTGAAGATAGCTTCCGCATGGCAGCTAACAACCTTGGCAACGTCAATGTCATGCCTGCCGCTGGCGCGAATGTTTATGACATTCTCAAGCACGACACGCTGGTGCTGACCCGCGCGGCTGTCGAAAAACTGGAGGCGCGGTTCAATGGCTAAGCAGCAGATCGACGCGCGTCATTACGATGTGATCCTGTCCCCGCACATCACGGAAAAAGCGACGCTTCTTTCCGAGCATAATGCGGTGGTTTTCAAGGTCTCAAATGACGCCACCAAGCCGCAGATCAAGGAAGCGGTTGAAGCGCTGTTCGACGTAAAGGTCACGAAAGTGAACACCGTCGTGCAGAAGGGCAAGTCGAAGCGTTGGAAGGGTCTTCCCTACAAGCGCACCGACGTCAAAAAGGCTGTTGTCACGTTGGCTGAAGGCCAGTCCGTTGACATCACCAGCGGTATCTGAGGCTAGAGAAATATGGCACTCAAGAACTATAAACCAACGAGCCCGGCGCGCCGTGGCCTCATCCTGGTTGACAAGTCGAGCCTCTACAAGGGCAAGCCTGTCAAGTCTCTGACCGAAGGTAAGACTAAGACCGGTGGTCGGAACAACAAAGGTCATGTCACTTCACGTGGCATCGGCGGTGGCCACAAGCAGAAGTATCGCTTCGTCGACTTCAAGCGTCGCAAGTGGGATGTTGAAGGTACGGTTGAACGGATCGAATATGATCCCAATCGCACTGCATTCATCGCTCTGGTGAACTATGAAGATGGCGAACAGGCTTACATCATCTGCCCGCAGCGTGTGGCACCTGGCGATAAGGTTATCGCTGGTGAACGCGTTGACGTGAAGCCTGGCAATGCCATGCTTCTGTCGCAGATGCCTGTGGGCACGATCTGCCACAACGTAGAAATGAAGCCAGGCAAGGGCGGTCAGATCGCTCGCTCGGCAGGCACCTACGTTCAGCTGGTCGGCCGTGATCGCGGCCTGGTAATCGTTCGTCTGAACTCAGGTGAACAGCGTTACCTGCGCGGCGATTGCATGGGCACGGTTGGCGCCGTTTCCAACCCTGACAATGGCAACCAGACGCTGGCAAAAGCTGGTCGTCGCCGTTGGATGGGCCGTCGTCCGCTTACACGCGGTGTTGCAAAGAACCCTGTCGATCACCCGCATGGTGGTGGTGAAGGTCGTACGTCTGGTGGTCGTCATCCTGTGACACCATGGGGCAAGCCGACCAAGGGCGCACGCACGCGCAACAATAAGCAGACGGACAAAATGATCATCCGTTCGCGCCACGCGAAGAAGAAGAGGTAATCGAACATGGCACGTTCCGTCTGGAAAGGTCCATTCGTCGATCTCCACCTGCTGAAGAAAGCGCAAGAGGCGCAGGAATCAGGTGGCCGTGGTGCGATCAAGACTTGGTCGCGTCGCTCGACGATTTTGCCGGACTTTGTTGGTTTGACGTTCAGCGTCTACAATGGCCACAAGTTCATCCCCGTTTCGGTCAGTGAAGAAATGGTCGGCCACAAGCTTGGTGAATTTGCGCCTACGCGTACTTTCCCAGGCCACGCAGCCGATAAGAAGGGTAAGCGCTGATGAGCAAACAGAAAGCACCCCGTCGCGTTGCTGACAATGAGGCGCTTGCTGTCGGTACCACGATCCGTGGTTCCGCACAGAAGCTGAACCTCGTAGCGGCTCTCATCCGTGGCAAGAAGGCTGAGGAAGCTCTGAATATCCTCAGCTTTTCCAAGCGGGCAATGGCACGTGATGCGGCGAAGGTCGTCGCATCCGCAATCGCCAATGCTGAGAACAATCACAATCTCGATGTTGATACTTTGGTTATTTCCGAAGCCAGCGTCGGGAAGTCGATCACCATGAAGCGTTTCCACACGCGGGGCCGTGGTAAATCCACGCGCATCCTCAAGCCGTTCAGTCGGTTGCGCATCGTGGTTCGCGAAGTCGAGGAGGCCTGATCGATGGGTCAAAAGAGCAATCCGATCGGCCTGCGTCTGCAGATCAACCGTACCTGGGACAGCCGCTGGTATGCGGAAGGCCGGGATTATGGTCGCCTGCTGAAGGAAGACATCGAAATCCGTAAGCACATTGTGAAGTCACTGCCGCAGGCTGCGATTTCCAAGGTGGTGATCGAACGTCCGGCCAAGCTGTGCCGTATTTCGATCTACGCGGCTCGTCCCGGTGTCATCATCGGCAAGAAGGGCGCAGACATCGAAAAGCTTCGCAAGAAGCTTTCGACCATGACTGCAAGCGAAGTGAAGCTGAACATCGTTGAAATCCGCAAGCCGGAAATCGACGCCAAGCTCGTCGCTCAGGGCGTGGCGGATCAGCTGATCCGTCGTGTCGCATTCCGTCGTGCCATGAAGCGTGCAGTTCAGTCTGCATTGCGTCTTGGGGCTGAAGGTATCAAGATCGTCTGCGGTGGCCGTCTCGGCGGTGCCGAAATCGCTCGTGTTGAATGGTATCGCGAAGGTCGCGTTCCGCTTCACACGTTGCGGGCCAATGTCGATTATGCCGACGCCGAAGCACTGACCGCCTACGGGATCATTGGTATCAAGGTCTGGATCTTCAAAGGTGAGATTCTCGGCCACGATCCGATGGCCCAGGATCGCCTCATGATGGAAGCCCAGACCTCTGGCGTCCGTCCGGCGCGTTGATCTGGAGCTGAGGAAGAGCAATGCTGCAACCGAAAAAAACTAAGTTCCGCAAGGCGTTTAAAGGCCGGATCAAGGGCAACGCCAAGGGCGGTACGACGCTCAACTTCGGTTCTTATGGTCTCAAGGCCATGGAACCTGAGCGTATCACATCGCGCCAGATCGAAGCGGCTCGCCGTGCGATCACGCGTCACATCAAGCGTCAGGGTCGCCTCTGGATCCGTATCTTCCCGGATGTGCCGGTTTCCAAGAAGCCTGCTGAAGTCCGTCAGGGTAAAGGTAAGGGTTCGATCGAATATTGGGCAGCACGGGTTAAGCCGGGCCGTATCATGTTCGAACTGGACGGCGTCCCCGGTCCGCTCGCCGCAGAAGCTTTCGAGCGTGCTGCGATGAAGCTGCCGATCAAAACCAAAGTTGTGGCTCGACTGGGCGACAACTCGCACCGGGAGGGCGAATAATGTCCAAGGTGGAAGACCTTCGCGCAAAATCTGACGATCAGCTTTCGGCTGATCTTCTCGAACTGAAGCGTGAACAGTTCAACCTTCGCTTCCAGGCCGCGACGAACCAGCTGGAACGTCCTGCCCGGATCAAGGAAGTCCGTCGCGCCATCGCCCGGATCAAAACTCTTGTGAGCGAACGCGCTCGCAACAAGGCTTAAGGAGCACACGATGCCGAAGCGTATTTTGACCGGAACCGTGGTCTCCGACAAGACCGACAAGACCGTGACCGTACTGGTCGAACGCAAGGTGAAGCACCCGCTTTACGGGAAGATCATCCGTCGTTCGAAGAAGTACCATGCACATGACGAAGACAATGCTTACGGCATTGGCGAAAAGGTCCGCATCGAAGAGACGAAACCGATCTCCAAGACCAAGACCTGGAAAGTCATTGACCGCCTTCAGGCGGGTAAGACAGCAGCCGTCGAAGCCGACGTCTAAGTCTTTCGGGTCTACGGATACGAAAAAAGGGCTTTCGCTCTGCGTCGTGTCCGCTATAGGCCCACGAGATCGGGAACATGATGGGCTGTTTAGTCCATCATGTTTCGACGTAGCGTTTTTGGAACTGCCGGACTGGATCCGGCAAGCCTAACGAGAAGGAACCGGATCGATGATCCAGATGCAATCCAATCTCGACGTCGCGGATAACAGCGGCGCTAAGCGCGTCCAGTGCATCAAGGTACTGGGCGGCTCCAAGCGTCGCACCGCAAGCGTCGGTGACGTGATCGTCGTCTCCGTCAAGGAGGCGCAGCCACGCGCTCGCGTGAAGAAGGGTGACGTGCACCGTGCCGTTATCGTTCGCACGCGTAAGGATGTTCGCCGCCCCGATGGCAGCGTCATTCGTTTTGACAGCAATGCCGCAGTTCTCGTCAATAAGAACGAAGAACCCATCGGTACCCGTATCTTTGGCCCAGTGGTGCGTGAACTGCGCTCGCGTGGTTTCATGAAGATCATCTCACTTGCTCCGGAGGTGCTGTAATGGCTTCCGCAAAGATCAAGAAGGGTGACCAGGTTGTCGTCCTGTCCGGTAAGGACAAGGGCCGCACCGGCACAGTCATGCAGGTTATGCCGAAAGACGGTAAGCTCGTGGTCGACGGCATCAATGTTGCTGCTCGCCACCGCAAGCCTACTCAGGCAAACCCACAGGGCGGCATCGATCGTGCGCCTGCACCGATGGCGATTGCCAAAGTGGCTGTCGCTGATCCGAAAGATGGCAAGCCAACCCGCGTCCGCTTTGAAGAGCGTGATGGCAAGAAGGTTCGCGTTGCCGTGAAGTCCGGGGAAGCTATCGATGGCTGAGAATTACACGCCACGTTTCAAAACTCGTTATGACGATGTGATCGTCAAAGCGATGACCGAAAAATTCGGCTACAAGAATCGTCTTGAAGTTCCGAAGCTGGAAAAGATCACGCTCAACATGGGTGTGGGCGAAGCCAGTCAGGACAAGAAAAAGGTTCAGATTGCAGCCGAAGAAATGGAACTGATTGCCGGCCAGAAGCCAGTAATCACCAAGGCGAAGAAGTCGATCGCACAGTTCAAGCTGCGCGAAGGCATGCCAATCGGTTGCAAGGTGACCTTGCGCCGTGATCGTATGTTCGAATTTCTTGACCGTCTTGTTACCATTGCAATGCCGCGTATTCGCGACTTCCGTGGCCTCAATGCGAAGAGCTTTGATGGTCGTGGCAACTACGCAATGGGTCTTAAAGAGCAGATTATCTTTCCAGAAATCAGCTACGACAAGATCGATAAGGTGCGCGGGATGGACATCATCGTAACCACCACTGCAAAGACCGATGACGAAGCACGTGAACTGCTTCGCTTGTTCGGTTTCCCGTTTCCTGCTGAAGAGCAGGCCGAAAAGGAAGCGGCGTAAGCCGCTAGGAAGAGAGCTTAAGTCCAATGGCGAAACTGAGTTCGATCAATAAAAACGAGCGCCGCAAGCAGCTCGTTAAGAAATACGCTGCGAAATATGCCAAGCTGAAGGCTATCGCTGACGACAAGTCGCTCGATGAAACCGAGCGTCTCGTTGCGCGCCTGAAGCTGGCGGAAATCCCGCGTAATGCGAACCCGACCCGTGTGCGCAACCGTTGCGCCACCACCGGCCGTCCCCGCGGTTATTACCGCAAGTTCGGCTTGAATCGTATCGAACTGCGTGATCTGGCCAACAAAGGCCTGATTCCCGGCGTTACCAAGTCGAGCTGGTGAGGATCTGATAGATGGCTATGACCGATCCCCTGGGTGATATGCTCACCCGTATCCGCAACGGCCAGCAGGCCAAGAAGGATTCTGTCCTTTCTCCTGCTAGCAAGCTGCGTGCAAATGTTCTGGAAGTTCTTCAGCGTGAAGGCTTCATCCGTGGCTACACGGAAGACAGCACCGGCAAGCACCCTGCATTGCGGATCGAACTGAAATATTTCGAGGGCGAACCTGCTATCAAGTATGTCGCTCGTGTCTCCAAGCCAGGCCGCCGTGTCTATTCGGGTAGCAAAGAGCTGCCGAATGTTCGCAATGGCCTTGGTATCTCTATCGTTTCGACACCTCGCGGTGTGCTTTCCGATGCGGAAGCTCGTCAGCAGAATGTCGGTGGCGAAGTGCTGGCGGAGGTATTCTGATGAGCCGCATCGGTAAAAAGCCGGTGGCGATCCCCAGTGGCGTCACTGCCAAGATCGAAGGCCGCACTCTTTCTGTCAAAGGTCCCAAGGGCACCCTTACAATGGGTCTGTCCGATGAAGTGACCTATGATCTGGAAGATGGTCAGATCTCCGTTCAGCCAATCAACGATTCCAAGAAGTCTCGTTCCTTCTGGGGTATGCAGCGCACGCTCGTTGCCAATCTCATGGAAGGTGTGACCGATGGTTATACCAAGGTTCTGGAAATCAGTGGTGTTGGTTATCGTGCCAGCAGCCAGGGCAAGAAGCTCAAGCTTCAGCTCGGCTTCAGCCACGATGTTGATCTCGACGTTCCTGAAGGTCTCGAAGTGAAAACTCCGGATCAGACGACTGTCGAAATCAGCGGTGTTGATAAACAGTCCGTGGGTCAGTTCGCAGCCGAAATCCGGCGCTGGCGCAAGCCTGAGCCTTATAAGGGCAAGGGTATCAAGTACCGCGGCGAGTATATCTTCCGCAAGGAAGGGAAGAAGAAGTAAGATGGCAAAGCTTTCTCTTTTCGCACGCCGTCGCCGTCGCGTCCGTACTGCACTTCGTGCACGTTCGGGCCACCGTCCGCGTCTTTCTGTGCACCGCACGGGCCGTCACATTTACGCTCAGATCATTGACGATGCAGAAGGCCGCACTGTGGCCGCTGCTTCGACACTGGGCGTGAAGACTTCCGGCGCGAATCTCGATGCTGCGACGCAAGTCGGCAAGGATATTGCCGAAGCCGCCAAGAAGGCGGGCGTCACGACTGTCGTATTCGATCGCGGCGGTTACCTGTTCCATGGTCGCGTTAAGGCGCTGGCCGACGCCGCTCGCGAAGGCGGGCTGGAGTTCTGATGATGGCTGACGAAAACAACACCCAGGAAACCCCAGTAGTGGATAACGCCGGTTCAACACCGACGCCCACCACTGCTTCGACTGAAGCTGCTGACAACCAGTCTGCAGCTGCTGGCGCACCTTCGCAGCCACGTGAAAACAACCGTGGCGGCCGTGGTCGTGGCGGTCGTGATGATCGCGGCGGCAACAATGGCCGTGGTCGTGGACGTGGCGGTCGTGATGATCGCCGTGGCCGCAACCAGGACGATGATGGTGAAGAGCTGATCGAAAAGCTCGTCCACATCAACCGCGTTTCCAAAACAGTGAAGGGCGGTAAGCGCTTCGGTTTTGCAGCGCTGGTCGTCGTAGGCGATGGCAAGGGCCGCGTGGGCTTCGGCCATGGTAAGGCTCGCGAAGTTCCTGAAGCAATCACTAAAGCCACTGCTTCTGCAAAGAAGAAGATGGTTCGTGTGCCGCTGAAGGAAGGTCGCACCCTGCATCATGACGGCAAGGGCCGTTTCGGTGCTGGTAAGGTCAACGTTCGCACAGCACCTCCAGGCACCGGCATCATTGCTGGTGGCCCGATGCGTGCCGTCTTCGAAAGCCTCGGCGTTGCTGACGTGGTGACCAAGTCGGTCGGCACTTCCAACCCTTACAACATGATCCGCGCCACCTTTGACGCATTGACTGACCAGACTTCTCCGAAGTCGGTTGCTCAGCGTCGCGGTAAAAAGGTTGCTGACCTTCTGGGTCGTGGCGGCGCGACTCAGGCTGAAGCGGAAGCTGAAGCCGCTGCTATTGCGGAGTAACGCAGCATGGCGAAGATCAAGATCAAGCAAATCGGTTCACCGATCCGTCGTCCTGAAAGCCAGAAGAAGATCCTTGTCGGTCTTGGTCTGGGCAAGATGCACCGGGTTGTGGAAGTCGAAGACACTCCGGAAGTTCTCGGCGCAATCGCCAAGCTTCCGCACATGGTGGAAGTGATCAAGTAAGATCACCTTTACCAGTATGATTTCAGAAAGCCCCGGGTGAAAGCTCGGGGCTTTTTGTATATAAAGTGAGAGTGCCTTCATACGAGCTAACAGGCTTGAGTGAGGCTCTTTTCTATAAGAGGGGTTCACATGGGGGTGAAATGCCCCTATGCGGCCTGCTTCCCATTAGCGCGAACAAAGCGAAAGCGAGTGCAACTATGAAACTGAATGAAATCCGCGACAACGATGGTGCCCGTAAGTCCCGCATGCGTGTGGGCCGTGGTATCGGTTCCGGCAAGGGCAAGACATCTGGCCGTGGTCAGAAGGGTCAGAAGAGCCGTTCCGGTGTAGCCGTCAAGGGCTTCGAAGGTGGCCAGATGCCACTTCACATGCGTCTGCCTAAGCGTGGCTTCAACAATCCTTTCGCCAAGGATTATGCTGAAGTGAACCTGGGCATGATCCAGAAGTTCATCGAATCGGGCAAGCTTGATGCTGGCAAGACTGTTGATCACGAAGCACTGAAGGCTGCTGGCCTTGCTCGTGGCGGCAAGGACGGCGTTCGTTTGCTCGGTAAGGGCGAACTGACTTCCAAGGTGAGCTTCAAGGTTGCTGGTGCCTCCAAGGGCGCCGTTGAAGCGGTTGAGAAGGCCGGTGGGTCAGTCGAAGTGATTGCTCCCAAGAAGGCTGCTGAACCAAAAGCCGCTAAGTAATCCAGATAATTCGGTGGGCGGGGGTTCGACATCTCCGCCCACTGCCTATATGGGCTGCACCCGGTAAAGGGTCAGCGACGCGCTTGAAGCGGTCCCCCAAACAAGGCATTTAGACTCCATGGCATCACGCGCCGATAACATTGCGAGCAATCTCAGTCTCGCGAACTTCTCGAAAGCGACCGAGCTTAAACAGCGTATCTGGTTTACTGTCGGTGCGCTGATTGTGTTTCGTTTCCTGAGCTTTGTGCCCCTGCCGGGCGTGAACCCGTTGATTCTTGAGAATCTATACGCTCAGACTCGCGGCGGGATCCTCGATCTCTTCAACACTTTCTCGGGCGGCAGCCTTGAGCGCATGAGTCTCATCGCGCTTGGCGTCATGCCCTACATCACGGCTTCGATTGTCGTGCAGCTCGCATCTTCGCTCCACCCATCCTTGATGGCGATGAAGAAGGAAGGCGAAAGCGGCCGCAAGAAGCTGAACCAATACACACGCTACGGCACGGTATTCCTGTGCGCGATTCAGGGCTGGTTCCTGGCGTCGGGCCTCGAAGCCTATGGTGCGCAGAGTGGGATGCAGGCTGTGGTTGATCCTGGCTATATGTTCCGCGTCGGCGCAGTCATCAGCCTTGTGGGTGGCACGATGTTCCTGCTGTGGCTGGGTGAGCAGATCACTTCGCGCGGCATCGGTAATGGCGTTTCGCTCATCATTATGGCTGGTATTATCGCTCAGTTCCCGAGCTTTACTGCCAATATGTTCGAAGGTTTCCGTAGCGGTTCGATCAGTGCATTCGTCGTGATCGGCTTTATCGGCATGATCGTTGGCCTGATTTTGTTCATCTGCTTTATGGAGCGTGCGCAGCGCCGCTTGCTGATTCAATATCCCAAGCGTGCCAGCCAGCGCGGCATGATGCAGGCTGATCGCAGCCATCTGCCGCTCAAGCTGAATACCGCCGGCGTTATCCCGCCGATCTTTGCGAGTTCTTTGCTGTTGCTCCCGCTGACCATCAGCCAGTTTGCCGGTAATTCGGTTGCGGCTGACAGCACGATGGGCGGGATTGTCGTCACGCTGAACCAATATCTCAAGCATGGCGCGCCGCTTTATATGGCGCTGTATGCGGCAGGCATTATCTTCTTCTGCTTCTTCTATACCGCCGTGGTGTTTAATCCGGAGGAAACAGCTGAAAATCTGAAGAAGAATGGTGGCTTCATTCCAGGCATCCGTCCGGGCAAGCGGACCATGGAATATCTCGACTATGTGCTGACTCGCATCACCGTCATTGGTGCGATTTATCTGACGCTGGTCTGTGTGATTCCAGAATATGTCATCGCCCAGACGGGTATTCCGCTGTTCCTTGGTGGCACGAGCCTGTTGATTGTCGTGAATGTGACGGTGGATACGATCACTCAGATCCAATCCCATCTTCTTGCGCACCAATATGGTGACTTGATCAAGAAGGCAAAATTGAAGGGCCGGCTGCGTTAACGCGGCCAGCATGGGGGAGTATTAATGAATATCATTCTGCTTGGCCCTCCGGGAGCGGGTAAGGGTACCCAGTCTGGCCGTCTCGTGGAACGCCACGGTATGCGCCAGCTTTCGACAGGCGATATGCTTCGCGCTGCCGTTGCTGCGAAAACGCCGGTCGGCCTTAAAGCCAAAGCGGTGATGGATCGTGGTGAGCTGGTATCTGATCAGATCGTTTCCGATCTGATCGATGCTGAGCTGGAGAGCATGGGGCCGTCCATCGGTGCCATCTTTGACGGCTATCCACGGACAGCCGATCAGGCGCATCAGCTTGATGCGATTCTTGCTCGTCACGGTCGCAAGTTGGACCATGTGATCGAGTTGGAAGTTGACCTCGATGCGCTGATTGAACGGATCACCGGTCGTTTTTCCTGTGCGAATTGTGGTGAAGGTTATCACGACACTTTCAAACAGCCGAAGGTGGAGGGCGTGTGCGATCGTTGTGGCAGCACTGAATTCAAGCGTCGCAAGGACGACAATGAAGAGGCTGTCCGCACGCGTATGGATGAATACCGCAAGAAGACTGCGCCGATCCTGCCGATTTATGATGCGCAGGGAATTGTCTCACGCGTTGATGGCATGGCCGATATCGATGATGTGACAGCAGCGGTGGAAAAGGTTTTGAGCAAGTAAGCGTCGCCCTTTTTCTGACATGAATTTAGGAGCGGCCCCGTTCTCATCAGAACGGGGCCGCTTTGTATGTTCGCCAAGGTGAAGGGAGCCAATCACCTTGCAAAGGGCTGATTTGGAACGAGAAGCGCGCAGTCCTGCGCGGGAATGCCTCACTTTTAGCCGTTTCCGGCGTCAAAATTTTGACTTTTATCGCTCCTTGGGCTAATTACTCGCTATCGCGCCGTCTCCCCATGCTTTTTGTATGGGGCTGCTATCTATGGTGTTGACGCGGCCTGCGAATCTGCCTAAGCGCATAGCTTACATCGCAAAACTCAGTTCGGTCCGGCATGTGGCGGGTTTATGCTGCTTCAACCGGGCTTTTGCCGTTTCACGGTGTCCTGCGTTTTGTGAAGTAATACCGCTATGAGATAGGGGTGTCCGTCAGGGCTCCCTGTGGAGCATGGAGAATTAAGTGGCTCGTATTGCCGGGGTAAATATCCCAACCAACAAGCGCGTGATTATCGCGCTCACATACATTCACGGTATCGGTCCAACCACAGCCAAGGCTATTGCCGACAAGCTTGGGATTGATCATGCACGCCGTGTGCAGGATCTTTCGGATGCAGAAGTTTTGCAGATCCGTGAAACCATCGATGCTGATGTCACCGTGGAAGGCGATCTTCGCCGTGAAACGGCGATGAACATCAAGCGCCTCATGGATCTCGCCTGCTATCGTGGCCTGCGCCACCGTAAAGGCCTTCCTGTTCGCGGTCAGCGCACGCATACCAATGCGCGCACCCGCAAGGGTAAGGCTAAGCCGATCGCCGGTAAGAAGAAGTAAGCATCAGACTGTTTGTCTGAATTGCTTTCCCAGATTTTCGCACGATAGGAATATTCCATGGCACGCGAACCACAACGTATTCGCCGGCGTGAGCGCAAGAACATCTCTTCTGGTGTTGCGCACGTAAACGCTAGCTTCAATAACACCATGATCACCATCACCGATGCACAAGGCAATGCTATTAGCTGGTCCTCTGCTGGCATGATGGGCTTCAAGGGTAGCCGTAAATCCACCCCTTATGCCGCTCAGGTCGCGGCAGACGATGCCGGCAAGAAAGCTGCGGAACATGGTGTCCGTACTCTCGAAGTCGAAATCAAGGGTCCGGGCTCAGGCCGTGAAAGCGCATTGCGCGCTCTTCAGGCAGTCGGTTTCACCATCACATCTATCCGTGATGTTACGCCGATCCCACACAATGGCGTGAGGCCTTCCAAGCGCCGTCGCGTCTGATCGACCTGCTCCGCGGCAAGTCGCCGTACCGCAAAATCGCATCGGCCGCGGCGCTTCTCAAGTGCCCGCGGCCTTTGTCGCCAGAACACTACCTTAGGGGAAGTCTATGTCCGTCAATATGAAGAATTGGCAGGAACTAAAGAAACCCAACAGCCTCGACATCAAGTCCGGCGGCGACGCCAAGCGGAAGGCAACTTTTGTTGCTGAACCGTTGGAGCGCGGCTACGGCCTTACGCTCGGTAACTCGTTGCGTCGTGTGTTGTTGTCCTCGCTGCAGGGCGCTGCGATTACGTCGATCAAGATCGAGAACGTGTTGCACGAATTCTCGTCGCTTTCGGGCGTACGGGAAGACGTTACAGACATCGTGCTGAACGTGAAGCAGATCGCACTCAAGATGGAAGGCGAAGGCCCCAAGCGGCTTCAGCTTTCCGCAACCGGCCCGGCCGAAGTCACCGCTGGTGACATCGCTGTGACCGGCGACATTGAAGTGTTGAACAAAGATCTCGTCATTTGTCACGTTGACGAAGGCGCGACCTTCAACATGGAACTGACTGCTGACACGGGTAAGGGGTATGTCCCTGCCGTGCAGAACCGTCCGGCTGATGCCCCCATCGGTCTGATCCCGGTTGATTCGCTGTATTCACCGATTCATCAGGTGAGCTACAAGGTCGAGAATGCTCGTGTTGGGCAGGAACTCGATTACGATAAGCTCTCGCTGACGATCGAAACCGATGGCACCGTCACCCCGGAAGATGCGATCGCTTATGCGGCCCGTATTCTCCAGGACCAGCTGACCCTCTTCGTTCACTTCGAAGATGGTATCCCGCAGCCCACCAGTCAGATGATCGGTGTTGCCGCGCAGCCTGAAGAAAACGATGCCAACCAGCTCAACCGCTACCTTCTTAAGAAGGTGGACGAGCTGGAACTGTCTGTGCGTTCCGCCAATTGCCTCAAGAACGACAACATCATCTATATCGGCGATCTGGTCCAGAAGACCGAAGCCGAGATGCTGCGCACGCCGAACTTCGGCCGCAAGTCGCTCAACGAGATCAAGGAAGTTCTTTCCAGCATGGGGCTCCGCCTCGGAATGGACATTCCTGGCTGGCCGCCTGAGAATATCGAAGAAATGGCCAAGAAGCTCGAACAAGAGCTGCTCGGCTAATGTCATGGAAAGGGATCGATCTCAGGATCGGTCCCTTTCGCTGATTTCAAGCCTTCGGGCTGCGAAGGGTGAAGGCAGCAACCTCAATAGCTGCCAGTTTCGGGCTACCTGATACGGGCCCCCTACGAACGGAGTGAATTTTATGCGTCACGGTATTTCCCAGCGTAAGCTTGGTCGCAAGAGCGGCCATCGCACATCGCTTTTCCGCAATATGGCCGCTGCCCTCATCAAGCATGAGCAGATCACGACCACATTGCCGAAGGCTAAAGAACTTCGTCCATACATCGAAAAGCTGATCACGCTTGCAAAGCGCGGTGGTCTTTCCAACCGTCGTCTGGCGCATGCGCGTCTGCTCGACGAAACACAGCTCAAGAAGCTGTTTGATACCCTCGCTGAGCGTTATAGCGACCGCGAAGGTGGCTACACACGTATCATCAAGGCCGGTTATCGCGGTTCTGACGCTGCCCAGATGGCAGTGATCGAACTCGTGGATCGCGATGTCGATGCCAAGGGCAAAGACAGCGGCCCGGTGATGACGGAAGAAGAAATCGAAGCCTGATCGCTTCGACAGAACATTCAGGAAACGGCCGGGGAGCGATCTCCGGCCGTTTTTGTTTGCCGGTAACTACGCTTTGCATTGGCTGCCATTGCATCATTCGTTTCATCAGCTACTTTCTCCGCCAACATTGAGGTTGGAGAATTTGAATGCGCAAAGCCCATTGGCTCGCCCTTGCCGGTATCGCCGCCAGCATTTCCTTACCGGTTGGAGCACAGGACATGAATGCCCCCCCATATCCCGAAACCCGCCGCGGCGATGTGGTGGATAATTTGTTCGGAGAGAAGATTGCTGACCCCTATCGCTGGCTGGAGGAGGATGTCCGCGAGAATAAGGAGGTGGCCGATTGGGTGGAGAAGGAAAACGCGGTTACCAATGCCTATCTTGCCAAGCTCCCAGCGCGGAGCTGGTTTGAAGGGCGGATTGGTGAACTGTATGACTATGCACGCTACTCTACCCCGGTGAGCGCTGGCGGGCGTTATTTCTACACCTATAATTCCGGCCTTCAGAACCAGTCTCCGCTCTATGTTCGCGACGGGCTGAATGGCGAGCAACGTCTGCTGATTAACCCCAATGACTGGGCCGAGGATGGCGCCACTGCGTTGAGCGGGTGGGATGTTTCGCCTGATGGCAAATATCTACTCTACAGCGTGCAGGATGGCGGGACTGACTGGCGTATTCTGCGGGTGCTTGATGTCGATACAGGTGAAATCCTCGAGGACCAGATCCGCTGGGCCAAATTCACCAATCTCGATTGGGTAGGCTCTGAAGGTTTCTTTTATTCACGTTTCCCAGAACCCAAGGAAGGCGAAGACTTTCAGGCGCTGAATTATAATCAGGCGGTGTATTTCCATCGCCTCGGCACGCCGCAGTCTGCTGATGAGCTGGTCTATTCCACGCCGGATAATCCCAAAGAAGGGCACACCGCACAAGTCACCAGTGATGGGCATTGGGCGATCATTACCAGCTCGCTCGGCACGGATGCACGTTATCAGGTGCATGCAATTGATTTGACCAAGCGGGGCACGCTGGGTTGGCAGGCCCGCCCACTGATTACCGGGTTCGATAATGATTGGAGCCTGATCGACAGCACGGGCGATACACTGTGGTTCAAGACCAATTATGACGCGCCGCGCTATAGGGTGTTGAAGATCGACCTGGCCGCCTCTGCGCCACAGTGGCAGCCAGTCGTGGCAGAGAAGGCAGAACCAATCGCCAGCGCTTCCCTGGTTGGTGACTCGCTGATCCTGTCTTATCTCAAAGACGCCAGTTCCAGAGCGATGGTTTATGACCTGTCGGGGCAGTTGAAGCGCGAGATTGCTTTTGATGGGCTGGGCACCGCCAGCGGTTTCTACGGTGATCCGGCGAGTGACGAAACCTTCTACAGTTTCACCAGCTTTAACCGTCCGGCCACGATCTATCGCTATGATGTCGCGAGCGGCAAGAGCACGATCTTCGCCGAGCCAGAGCTGGCCTTTAACCCGAATGACTATACGGTTGAACAACGCTTCTATGCATCGAAGGACGGCACCAAGGTGCCGATGTTCATCGTCCGCCGGTCTGACATTGCTTCCAGTGGGCGGGCTGTGCCGACATTGCTCTATGCCTATGGCGGGTTTGATATTTCGATCACGCCAGCGTTTTCTCCTGCCAATATGGCGTGGGTTCAGGCAGGCGGTGCTTTTGCTCTCGCCAATATTCGCGGGGGCGGGGAATATGGCAAGGCCTGGCACGATGCCGGACGGCTAGCCAATAAGCAGAACGTGTTCGACGATTTCATCGCTGCGGGTGAATACCTCAAGCAAGAAGGCATCTCCACGCAGGATGGTCTCGCCATTCAGGGCCGTTCCAATGGTGGCCTGCTGATCGGTGCCGTCACCAATCAGCGCCCGGACCTTTTCGCTGCTGCTAATCCGGCAGTGGGTGTGATGGATATGCTGCGCTTTGATCGCTGGACCGCAGGGCGCTATTGGGTGGATGACTATGGCTATCCTGAAAAGGAAAAGGACTTCAAAGTTCTGCGGGCCTATTCGCCCTATCACAATATCCATTCGGGCGTGGACTATCCTGCGATCCTGGTGACAACAGCCGATACGGATGACCGCGTGGTGCCGGGTCATAGCTTCAAATATACCGCTGCACTGCAAGCGGCGGATATTGGCAATAAACCACATCTGATCCGTGTGGAGACGCGGGCGGGGCATGGTTCAGGCAAGCCAACCGATAAGGCGATTGAGGAAGCGGCCGATATTCTGGCCTTCTTCGCCTATTGGACGCATCTGACACCCGGGCGTTGATGTTCATATAAGTATCATTATTTATGAACAATTGCTGTCGTGCGAGTTCAGGCAGTTCTCAGCACGACACTGATATTTCTTTCAACAGATCGGGGCACAGTGCTCCGGCCTGTTGGAGGAAAACCTATGAAACCCTTTGTAAAAACTGTCATTGGGACTGCTGCAGCGGGCGCGATGGCACTGAGCGCTGCCAGCCCTGCTGCTGCCCGAGGTTATGAACGGGATCGTGATGGCCTGAGCGCTGGCGAAATCATCGCTGGGGCATTGATCATCGGCGGTATCGCTGCCGTGGCCGCATCGAGCAAAAACAACAACCGCTATTACCGCGGCGACAACTATCGTTATCGCGATGATTATCGCGATCACAGGCGTTATCGTGGAAGGCATTCAGCCCGTCGTGCGGTTGAGCAATGCGTCTATGCGGCTGAGCGCACCGCATCGCGCTATACCCGTAGCCGCGCCGATGTAACCCAGATACGCGATGTCGATCGACGTGGGGATGGTTTCCGCGTGAAAGGCAATCTGGTGGTAAATGACAATTATCGTGGCCGTGGCTATCGCAACAAGCGGGATAGCGGACGATTTACCTGCGAATTTCGCCGGGGCCGCGTGGTTGACGTCAACTACAGAGGTATTCGCGGCCTGTGAGGCTTCGGTAAGAGAGCTGCGCAGACCAGACGCGCAGCTCTTTTATTCCGCGTGGGCGTAGGTCGGCAGGCGCAGGTTCCAGAACAGTGCTGCACCGCGCATCCCGAAACCACCGACCGCAGCCACTGCCCAGGTGATAGCATTGGGGAGTTCGCAATATACACCCACTGCGCAAAGGCTTGCCGAAACGGCAGCCGGGGTGATGTACAGTTCCCGCCGCATCAGGATAGAAGGAACGCCCGCCACCACATCGCGGATGATCCCGCCAGCGCTCCCGGTGAGAACCCCCATCAGAACCGCCGGGACGGGGGCGACACCCCAACCCAGCGCCTTGGCAGTGCCCAGCACGGCAAAGGCGGCAAGGCCTGCGGCATCGGCCCAGAGGAGCAAATCATTCTCCCACTGGCGGCGCGGGGTGAACCACACCACGGCTGCCGTCACCATGCACAAAGGTGCAACCCACGGGTCACGCATCCAGAATACCGGTGCACCGATCATCAGATCCCGCAGCGTTCCCCCGCCAACGCCAGTCATCAGGGCGAAGAAGGCCATGGTCACCAGATCCTGCCTTAAGCGGGCAGCCAGCAGCGCGCCGGTTATGGCGAAAATAGCTGTGCCAGTGAGGTCGAGCCACTGGGGAAGGATCAGAGGGATGTCTGTGGCAGTCATGATGCGGCCTTAACCGGTTTCCTGTGCGGAAGAAATGTGAGCGATCTTCACAAGATGGAAGTGAGCCAAACAAAAGGAGCGGCGAAGGCTGTGCCTTGCCGCTCCCTTGTGCCCGTTTGGTGACCTGATCAGATGTGGATCGGTTTTCCCTGAACGGCCATGGCGGCTTCCTTGACGGCTTCCGAATGGGTCGGATGCGCATGGCAGGTATAGGCAATATCTTCCGAGGTTGCCCCGAATTCCATCGCCTGAGCCGCCTGGGCAATCATTGTGCCGGCAAGGCTGGTGATGATCCACACGCCCAGCACACGGTCGCTTTCCGCTTCGGCAATGACCTTCACGAAACCATCCGTGTCGCGGTTGGTCTTGGCCCGGCTGTTGGCCATCATGGGGAACTTGCCCACCTTGATGGTGTGGCCAGCTTCCTTGGCGGCTTCTTCCGTCAAGCCAACGCCAGCGATTTCCGGCATGGTGTAAACGACGCTGGGGATCACGGCATGATTCACAATGCCGGTCTGGCCAGCGATGTTTTCCGCCACGGCAATACCTTCATCCTCAGCCTTATGGGCGAGCATGGGGCCGGGGATCACGTCGCCAATTGCCCAGATGCTTTCAACCTTGGTGTTGAAGATGCTGTCTGTTTCGATCTGGCCGCGCTTGTTTGTTTCAATGCCGACAGCATCAAGGCCGAGGCCATCGGTATTGGGCTTGCGGCCAATCGCCACCAGTACGCAATCGGCTTCGAGCACTTCAGCGTCGCCGCCTACTGCTGGCTCAACCGTGACCTTCGCCGTGTCGCCATTGACGTCTACGCCGGTGACCTTGGTGGAGAGCTTGAGTTCCATGCCCTGCTTCTTGAACAGCTTGCCCGCTTCCTTGCGGACTTCGCCATCCATGCCGGGAAGGAGCTGATCGAGATATTCGACCACAGTTACCTTGGCACCGAGGCGGCGCCATACAGAACCCAGTTCAAGGCCAATCACGCCGCCGCCAATGACGACCATGTGGCCGGGAACCTTGGAAAGTGACAATGCACCGGTGGAATCGACCACAACGCCCTTGTCATTATCCACCTCGACACCGGGAAGCGGGGTCACGGAAGAACCGGTGGCAATGACAATATCCTTGGCAGAGACGGTCTCTCCCGCCACTTCCACGGTATGGGCATCCTTGAAGCTGGCGTGGCCTTTCAGCCAGGTGACCTTGTTCTTCTTGAAGAGATATTCAACCCCGCCGGTGAGTTCCTTTACAGCCGTGCTCTTCTCACCCAGCATGGTATCAAGGTCGAGCGTGACATTATCTGTCTTCACGCCGAATTTCGCCAGAATGCCGCCATGGGCTTCTTCGAACAGTTCCGAACCGTGAAGCAGGGCCTTGGAAGGGATGCAGCCAACATTGAGGCAAGTGCCGCCAAGCGTTTCACGGCTTTCAGCGCAGGCCACTTTGAGGCCAAGCTGCGCCGCGCGAATTGCAGCGACGTAACCACCCGGCCCGGCACCAATCACGAGAACATCATAGTCGAAGGTCTGATCAGCCATTCTATGTCTCCCCCGGGGCCTTCCCGGGATAATCTTGCAGCAAAGTAATGGGCCCCGGCAAGGGTACCGGGGCCGGTTTGTTCTTTAAAGGTCGATGAGGATCCGCATCGGATCTTCAATCGCGTCCTTGATAATCTTGAGCGCGGTAACCGCCTCACGACCATCGATAATACGGTGATCGTAAGAAAGTGCCATATACATCATCGGCTTGATGACCACCTGGCCGTTCACGGCGACAGGGCGCTCTTCAATCCGGTGCAGACCCAGCACGGCGCTCTGCGGAGGGTTGATGATCGGGGTCGACATCAGCGAACCGAACACACCGCCGTTAGAGATGGTGAAGGTGCCGCCCTTCATATCGTCCATGGAAAGCGAACCGTCTTTCGCCTTCTTGCCGTAATTGGCGATGGCGAGTTCGATTTCCGAAAAGCTCATGCTCTCGACATTGCGGACCACCGGAACGACGAGGCCATTCGGCGCGCTCACCGCGACGGAAAGATCGATGAAGTCATGATAGAGGACTTCATTGCCTTCAATCTGTGCGTTGACCGCAGGTACATCCTTCAGTGCAAGGCAGGCAGCCTTGGCAAAGAAGCTCATAAAGCCAAGGCGCACATCATGCTTCTTGGCGAAGAGATCTTTATACTGGTTGCGTGCTTCGATCACGGCCGACATGTCGACATCGTTGAACGTGGTCAGAAGGGCAGCAGTGTCCTGCGCGCTCTTCAAACGCTTGGCGATGGTCTGACGCAGGCGGGTCATCTTGACGCGCTCAACCTTGCGGCTTGGGCCAGCAGATGGCGCATCAGCGGCAGGAGCGGAGGTGGAACCTGCAGAGCCATTGTCCTGCTTGTTCTTGGCAGCGGCCAGCACGTCTTCCTTGGTCAGACGGCCATCTTTGCCCGTACCCTTAACGGTGCTGGGATCAATGCCATGCTCAAGCACTGCGCGGCGCACGGCCGGGGACAGTGTAGAGGACGCATCCACCTTGCTATCATCCGAAGCAGATGATGCAGCTGCCGGGGCAGGGGACGCAGACGGAGCAGGAGCTGCTTCGGGCTTGCGTTCCTTGGTATCTTCCGGGCCAGCGCTGGGCGAACCGTCTTCGATCGTGGCGATGATCGCGCCGACTTCCACCGTGTCACCGACTTCAGCCTTGTAGTCTCCCATCACGCCAGCGACTGGCGCGGGGACTTCAATCGCCACCTTATCGGTTTCAAGGCTGGCAATCGGCTCGTCCAGAGCGACTGCTTCACCGGGCTTCTTCAGCCATTCACCGATGGTAGCTTCGGTGACAGACTCACCAAGTGTGGGAACTTTGACTTCATTGGCCATAGTCTTGTCCTCAGGCCTTCCTGCTTTGATTGCCGTTGTTTTGTGCCATCCCGCCATCGGCAAGGCCGAGCGCGATGTTGACGAGAGCTTCTTGCTGCGCCTGATGACGCTTGGCGAAGCCAGTTGCCGGTGATGCTGATTCATCGCGGCCCGCATATTTTGGGCGCTTGCCATGATGACCAGCAGCGGTCAGCGCATCTTCGATCCGATCCTGAACGAAGAACCAAGAGCCGTTGTTCTTCGGCTCTTCCTGACACCAGACCACTTCTTCCAGATTAGCCATGCGCTTCATCCGTTCAGCGAGCGGTTCACCGGGAAAAGGATAGATCTGTTCGATCCGCACGATGGAAACATCGTCCAGCTCTTCATGGTCGCGCTTTTCAAGCAGATCATAAGCGACCTTGCCTGAACACAGGACCAGACGCTTCACCTTTTCATCCGGAATGTCCTTCGTGTCAGACATGATCCGGCGGAAGTGGCTGTCACCCAAAAACTCATCCGCGGAGGATTTCGCCATCGGGTGACGCAGCAGCGATTTCGGCGTCATGATGATCAAAGGCTTGCGGAACGGGCGCATCATCTGGCGGCGCAGAACATGGAAATAATTCGCGGGCGAGGTGATGTTGCAAACCTGGATATTGTCATTCGCGCAGAGCTGCAGGAAGCGTTCAAGGCGGGCAGAACTATGTTCCGGGCCCTGGCCTTCATAGCCATGCGGCAGAAGCATCACGAGGCCGTTTGCGCGAAGCCATTTCGATTCACCGGCGGCGATATACTGATCGATGATGATCTGCGCGCCATTGGCAAAATCGCCAAATTGCGCTTCCCACAGAACCAGCGTTTTCGGGTCAGCAAGGGCAAAGCCATATTCAAAGCCCAGCACGCCATATTCGGAGAGCGGGCTGTCATAGACTTCAAACTTGCCATGGGGCAGCGTGGTGAGCGGGATATATTTGCGCTCATCCTTCTGATCGACCCAGATGGCATGGCGCTGAGAGAATGTTCCGCGGCCTGAATCCTGACCGGACAGGCGAATACCGAAGCCTTCGGTGACAAGGCTGCCATAAGCAAGCGCTTCGGCTGTGGCCCAGTCAAACCCTTCGCCAGATTCGAACATCTTGGCTTTGGCAGAGAGCACGCGGCCCAATGTCTTATGGATTTCAAGATCTTCAGGGACGGTCGTCAGCGTGCGGCCGAGACTGTCAAACAGCTTGCGTTCAATGGCCGTGTGGACATTGCGGCGGGCAGTTTCAGGATCGGCAGGCTTGTGCAGCCCGCTCCAGCGCCCGGCGAACCAGTCTGCTTCATTGGGCTTGTAATCTTTCGCAGCGTCAAATTCTTCGGCGAAAATATCGTCGAATTCCTTGCGCACAGCCGGTGCATGGCCTTCATCGATCACGCCTTCCTTCAGGAGGCGATCCGAATAGATCTCGCTGACGCGCGGATGATCCTTGATCTGCGCATACATGAGTGGCTGCGTGAAGCTGGGTTCATCGCCTTCATTGTGGCCGAAGCGGCGATAGCACCACATATCGATCACAATGTCGCGCTTGAAGCGCTGGCGATATTCGATGGCCAGCTTGCAGGCGAAAGTCACCGCTTCGGGATCATCGCCATTCACATGCAGGATCGGAGCCTGAACGCCCTTGGCCACATCCGAAGGATAAGGCGAAGACCGGGCGAATTTCGGACTGGTGGTGAAGCCGATCTGGTTGTTGATCACAAAGTGAATGCAACCACCGGTGTTATAGCCACGCACGCCGGACAGGCCGAAACATTCCCACACGATACCCTGGCCAGCAAAGGCCGCATCGCCGTGGATCAGCACCGGCAGAACCGTTTCATGCTTGTTGAGGTCTTCACGGAAGGCTTGCTGCGCACGGACCTTGCCGAGCACGACCGGGTCCACCGTTTCGAGATGTGACGGGTTGGGAACCAGCGACATATGCACCTTGATACCGTCAAATTCACGGTCGGTGCTGGTGCCGAGATGGTATTTCACATCGCCTGAACCGCCCACATCGTCAGGATTGGCAGAGCCGCCTGAGAATTCGTGGAAGATCACGCGATAGGGCTTGGCCATCACATTGGCGAGCACGTTCAGGCGGCCGCGATGGGCCATGCCGTAAACGATTTCGCGCACACCCATCTGGCCGCCATATTTGATGACCGCTTCAAGCGCCGGAATCATGCTTTCACCGCCATCGAGGCCGAAGCGCTTGGTGCCGACATATTTCTTGCCGAGGAATTTTTCATATTCCTCGCCCCGAATGACGGCAGACAGAATGGCGCGTTTACCCTCGTCTGTGAATTCGATGACCTTATTGGGGCCTTCAATCCGATCCTGAAGGAAGCGGCGTTCCTCCACATCGGAGATATGCATATATTCAAGGCCGACCTTGCCGCAGTAATTCTTGCGGAGGATCTTCACCAGCTCACGCGGGGTCGCCCATTCGAGGCCGAGCGTGCCCGCAATATAGACCGGGCGGTCCAGAGCGTCATCGGTGAAGCCATGCCATTCGGGCTTGAGATCATCGGGCAGGACGCGCTCAGACAGATGAAGCGGGTCGAGTTCGGAAGCGAGATGGCCGCGCACCCGGTAGGTGCGGATCAACATCATCGCCTGAACGGAATCGGATGCAGCCTGTTCGATGGTCTTGTCATCAACAGGTTTGCCAGCTTTCTTCGATGCTTCCTTGACCGCGATCTTGAGGGCGAGGGGATCAAGCCCCTGCGTCAGATCATCACTGTCAGCCGCATCGGTCAGCGGCCATTTGGCACTTTGCCAGCTTGGGCCGGACTGAGGCCCCGCATCCAGGTCTTCCTGGGTCAGTTCTGGTAGGAAATCTTGCGTTTCATTACCCATTTGGGGCCACCTTCAGCCGCCGGCGCCTCGGCCGGACGTAAATAGCAATAGAGGGAGCCGGGCGCTGCAACCTGGCCCGGCTCCCTTTAAAATCAGACGAGTTCCTTGAGGACCGCGTCAAGCGTGGTGCCAAGTTCGCTCGGCGAAGCAGCAACGCGAATGCCTGCTTCTTCCATCGCTGCGATCTTGTCTTCCGCGCCGCCCTGGCCACCGGAAACGATAGCGCCAGCGTGGCCCATGCGGCGGCCCGGAGGCGCCGTGCGGCCAGCGATGAAACCAGCCATCGGCTTTTTACGGCCGCGCTTGGCTTCGTCCTTGAGGAACTGAGCGGCTTCTTCTTCAGCGGAGCCACCGATTTCACCGATCATGATGATGCTCTTGGTTTCATCATCAGCCAGGAAGAGTTCGAGCACGTCGATGAAGTTGGTGCCGTTGACCGGGTCACCACCGATGCCGACAGCTGTTGTCTGGCCAAGTCCGATATTGGTGGTCTGGAACACAGCTTCATAAGTCAGCGTGCCGGAACGGGAAACCACGCCCACGGAACCCTTCTTGAAGATGGAACCGGGCATGATGCCGATCTTGCATTCACCGGGTGTCAGAACGCCGGGGCAGTTCGGGCCGATCAGGCGCGACTTGGAAGCTGCCAGGGCCCGCTTCACGCGAACCATATCGAGCACCGGAATGCCTTCCGTGATCGCGACGATCAGTTCGACTTCCGCATCGATCGCTTCAAGGATCGAATCCGCTGCGAAGGGCGGTGGAACGTAGATCACGCTGGCGGTGGCGCCTGTAGCGTGCTTGGCTTCGGCCACAGTGTCATAAACTGGCAGACCGATATGGTCCGTGCCGCCCTTGCCGGGGGTCACGCCAGCAACCATCTGGGTGCCGTAGGCCAGTGCCTGTTCAGTGTGGAACGTGCCAGTCGCACCCGTCATCCCTTGCGTGATGACCTTGGTGTTTTTGTCGACGAGAATACTCATTGATCGGTTAACTCCACGATGGAGGCAGAAAATACGAGGCCGTGTAAGGGCAACTCTGCGAAAGGGCCGGGCAACTTTGCGTCCGGCGCAGCATAAATGACTTCCATATCAGTATGATCGGGCGTGAGGCCCGGTTCCCAGCTGAATATCTGGATGGGCATGTCTTCCGATGGTTCGGAAGTGGGGGTACGCCCCGCCCAAGCAGTAAGATCGGCTTCACCGATCGGAGCCGTCGCATCGAAGTCGTAGATACGGCAGCCCCTGGATTCAAAACCAGCGCCACGGACGCCGGAAATCACCATGTACAGATTGCGGCCGGAGACATTGCGGCGATATGTACCGCCATCCAACATCTCGAGTTCGCTCTGTTCATCCAGAGCGCCGCGACCAAACTCGATCAACTGGCCAAGTTTGGTCTCGGGCGTTGCGTCGAATGGCTCCCAGCCCGCTGACTTTGCCGCCGCAGCAGCAGCGTCAAAATCAGCAATCGGCGCGCAGCTTGCTTGGAACACACCGAGCACGTTATCCGCCGGATAGGCGGGAGAAACGCTCTGTGTTGCAGCGGCTGCGGCCAGAAGAAGGCTGGAGAACATGATGGCTAAGCTGCCTTACGCCAGCGAGCTGTCAATTGCCTTGCAGGCTTCGAGCAGTTCCTTGACCGCATCGATGGAAACCTGAAGGTTGGACTTGGCTTCATCATCAAGCGCGATTTCCACGACTTCTTCAATGCCATCGGCACCGATCATCGCTGGCACGCCAACATAAAGGCCATCCACGCCATACTGGCCGGTGAGATGTGCTGCGCAAGGCAGGATGCGCTTCTGGTCGCCCAGATAGGCTTCAGCCATCGAAATGGCAGAAGCAGCAGGGGCATAGAATGCAGAGCCGGTCTTCAGCAGGCCAACGATTTCACCGCCGCCCGAACGGGTGCGCTGAACGATCGCGTCAATGTTTTCCTTGGACGATTTACCCATCTTGATGAGGTCAGGAATGGGAATGCCCGAAACGGTCGAATATTCAACCACAGGAACCATCGTATCGCCATGGCCGCCCAGAACGAATGCGTTCACGTCGCGAATCGATACGTCAAATTCCCAGGCAAGGAATGTTGCGAAGCGAGCCGAATCAAGCACGCCAGCCATGCCGACGACCTTATTATGTGGCAGGCCGGAAAATTCACGCAGCGCCCAAACCATCGCGTCGAGCGGGTTGGTGATGCAGATCACGAATGCGTCAGGTGCGTGGGCCTTGATGCCTTCGCCGACGGACTTCATAACCTTGAGGTTGATGCCGAGCAGGTCGTCGCGGCTCATGCCGGGTTTACGAGGCACGCCTGCGGTCACGATGATGACATCGGCGCCGGCGATATCTGCGTAATCATTGGTGCCGGTGACCTTGGCGTCGAAACCCTGAACAGGGCCGCACTGGCTAAGATCGAGGGCCTTACCCTGAGGAATGCCTTCAGCAATGTCGAACAATACGACATCGCCCAGTTCTTTCTGAGCAGCGAGATGAGCCAGCGTGCCGCCAATGTTGCCAGCACCGATAAGAGCAATTTTCTTGCGGGCCATGAGTCTTCAGTATCCTTCCGCGAGGCGGGAGCTGGTTGCCGTCATACATGGCCTGCGCCCCTGCTTCCCGCAAAAGGGGTGGGCAGGCCTTAACATTTCGGTCCGTAGGACTGCATGACCCCCATTGCAACCGTTAAAAGTGCGAAGTCTCTGGTTATTAAATATAATGCGAACTAATAGCAATAGTGCCGTTGCTCACGCAGAGGGTGGCCCAGGGCGTGACTATTTCGCCAAGCTGAACAGCTATTTTGTAAAGCGGCATTGAGCGTGGTCAGGCACCGCCTCAGCCGACCAACCTTTTTGAAGGTGGGCTTTCCAGCTCCTGCGCCAAAAGCATGGCGGCGAGATAGTCTGGCACGGCTCGGCTGAAATAATAGCCTTGTCCAAGCGTGCAGCCGGCATTGCGAACAGTGTGAACCTGTTCGATCGTTTCGAGGCCTTCTGCAACGATGTCCATTTCCAGTGTTGCGCCCATTTCGGCAACGGCGCGGATGATGGCGTCGCTCTTGATCCCGACATTCGGGCCGGAGACGAAGCTGCGATCAACCTTGATCTTTTTGAAGGGAAATTTGTTGATATAGCCGAGTGAGGAATAGCCCGTGCCGAAATCATCGAGCGCAAAGCGCACGCCCTTGGCAGCCAGTTCATCGATAAAGCGCGCGGTGTGCTGATTATCGTCGAGGAACAGGCTTTCCGTCACTTCCAACTCAAGGCGCGACGGATCAAGGCCGGCATCGCGCAGGGCGGTGAGGATTCCCAGCGCTGCACCCGGTGCCCGGATTTGGACCGGGGAGAGGTTTACGGCAACGCTCACCCCTTCGGGCCATTGAGCGCAGGCCCGTGCTGCCTGTGCGGTGATCCAGTTGCCCAAGGTAATGATGACGCCGGTTTCTTCCGCCACAGGAATGAACTCATCGGGGCGCAATTCGCCCTTTTCTGGGTGGAACCAGCGCACCAATGCCTCAAATGCCCGGATGCGACCTGTTTCCAGATCAACAATAGGCTGAAAGAAAATGGAGAGTTCATCACGCTGCAGAGCTGCGCGCAATTCTGCTTCGATTTCCTTCTTGCGTACCAGATTGCGTGTCATCGAAGCGTCGAAGAAGCACACCTGATTCCGGCCGCTGATCTTGGCATGATAGAGTGCAAGGTCAGCGCTTTGCATGAGCGTATCGATATCCGCGCCATCATCGGGCAGTAGCGCCACACCCATGGATGTGGCCGTTTCGATCCGTTCCCCGTCAAGCCGCAGTGGACGGCGAATATCTTCCAGAATGGCCATGGCAAGATTTTCGCAAACGCAGCGATCTTCCACCTTGCAGACTACGATGAATTCATCGCCACCAAAGCGTGAGATAGTGGCGTCTGCAGGTGCGCGGGCGCGCAGGCGACTTGCCACTTCTGCCAACACACGGTCACCCACAGGGTGGCCCAGCGTGTCATTCACTTCCTTGAACTTGTCGAGATCAAGCCACAGCAGCGCCATCTGTTCGCCATCGGGCAGGGACATCAGCTTTTCGACCAGCTCATGATTCAAGCCAGCGCGGTTGGTGAGGCCGGTGACGATATCGGTGCGCGCCAGATCGCGCATCTTGTCTGCCATTTCGGCACTCGCTTCGGCGGCCATGATCTGTTCTTTGAGCACGTTGAAAATGTTCATTGTGATCGAAGACATCGCCAAAGTCATGAAGATCAAGAGCGAACCCAGCGCGATCAGGCCGATTGTGCCGATATAGAAACTCACTGCAATGACAGGGAGCAGGGCGAGCAACAATTGGCCAATGGCGATCAGTGGCCGGCCAGCGTTACGCGATGCGATGGCCACGCCATATGCCACCGTGTAAACCACCACCAGCACTTCAACATGGCTGTTGGTCCGTTCCAGCAGGGTAAAGGCCCCCACCAGACCAGAGGCAAAGGCGAAGCTGAAAGCGCCCACTTCGTAAAGCAATTCGAGCGTTTTGGCGTCGCGATTCAGATTGAAGCGGGCGACATGGGAGGCCATCAAAACGCGGACGATGCCGATCAGGGCCAGCATTGCGGATACTGCAGCCAATGGCACACTACGGGTCACGTAAACCGCTGTCAGGCTCGCGCAGACACCGCAAAATGCACCAAGTGCAAGGCTCATAGGCTGGGTGTAAAGGGATTCGACCAGCTTGTGACGGACGCGCTCATCGCGTTCATCGGCACTGAACATCCCGCCCAGCATATTATCCAGAATATAGGTCAGTCGATTAATTGCTTCGCTCCTCTGATGAGGAGGCATAGAACAGAATTGGTCACTGACTCGTTAACATTGGTGTTCCTAGATTTCAGCGGGTTTGGGAACTTTTTTCGATTCACTGCTGCAAAGCGTATTAATTTGTCGGTCAAGAGTTCTGCAAACCGCTGACCACCAACGGAAACCCTCTTCATCGCCTGCAAAAAATGCGTCTTCCAAATGATGGCGGGCATGAGATGCTGCGGATATTCCCTGCTCACTGAACAGTCGCAAGGCTGCTTGCAGAATGGCATCGATGTTGCCTGTCGAGTCGTTATCGTTGCAGGCAGGGTTCTTGACCGACCGCATTATCATGCGATGCGGGCTATAGATCACTGCATGTCCCGATGCAGAAAATCGTATGGCCATGTCAGTTTGCCTCCAACCAGGCGGCCAAAACGTCAGCCGCGAGCAGGGTTCTAGAGCAGGAGGTTGAACTTTAGCTTTTCGCTTATGGTAAGTACGGGGTTAAAAACACGTACGGCTGGCCGCTAGCGCGCTCAGGGTTTCGCAATCCATTGGCCGGAATTGGCATATTGCGGATTAATCTGCGATTTGGGTGGCAGATTACCGACAAATAGAGCGTCACCCCCGCGCTGGCGGATGGCGTCTGAATAGACCGGCGCTGCTACACGTTGCGGTGCAGGTGCGGTCTGGCCACTGGCAGAGGGTCTACTGGCAGAAGGCGGTGCCTGATTGCCCGTTGCGGCCATGATACCGGCGTTAAATTCGCGTGCCAGTTCCACCGGATCGGGGGCGGGAGCGCTTGATGCCGCAGCCCTGACGCCGGGCAGGGGTTCATGCCCGTGATAGACCTGCGTGAAGCTGGCCTTCATCCCGGCAACACCGCGCCAGCGATAGAATTGGTGCATCCCGATGGCAGCGGCTGGATCGAGCGATGCAGCCCAATAGGGATGAACTTGTAAAGTATGATAATGAGTCGCCAAGCCAATCGGGCGGTAGACTGACCCTGCCAGTGCCTGTGCCGCGATCTTTTCCGCCCGGTCCCACCATAGGCGAGCGGGTTTGCGCGCCATGGAACCATCACAGGTGAAGGAGAACTGGCATCCTGTTTCCCGTTCCGACCCTTGAAACACGACCCCGCAAACAGAATTTGGATAGGCCGGATGGGCCACACGATTGAGCACAACCTGGGCCACAGCACGCTGGCCGGCATCCGATTCGCTGGCCGCTTCATAATAGATTGCCATGGCAAGGCATTGCTGGGCTCTCGCTCCGTCCAATGCTGTTCCGGCAAGGTGGAAGGGGCGAGCGGCTGAGCCTGCCAGATCGGCTGTGTCATCGCCGCTGTTTTGCACCGCCTTCGAGAGCGGAAGCGGGTTGGTCGTATCACTATCGAGATAATAAAAGGCAGAGCCGGGGAAGCTTTCTCCCGGTGTCTCAAACGCCATGGGTTTAACCGCCAGGGGGGCTGTTTGGCTGCTATGGCCGGGATACCAGGAATCTGGCGCAGCAATGGCGGCGACGGTGGGTAGGGCAATCGCCGCCCCCAGACTGCTGATACCGAGATAGAGCATTCGCCTTGCCTTGCGCTGCTGTTTACGCTGGTTCAGCGCTTCCACCCAGGCGTGGGCGTTTGGCGCAGTTCCGCTATGGCGCGCAGCAGGTGCGCGTTTTGGTCCCCAAAGCGGGCCAAAGGCAGGGCGAAAGGAAAACTTCAAAAAATACGATCCAGAATATCAGCGGCGACTCGCCCGCAACATTATGTTCAGGCAGAGCCATCTATGTGCCTCCTATTGCATAATAATCCTTACCGGGAGCTTTCACGCAGTGCTGTGCCAGTCTGAAACGAACCGTTGTGATGTGGCATTGTGCATAGTTTTCAATAAGATGTTTAGCTTAGCTGTCGCCGGTGGAAATCACCCGTGGCAGCACTGGCGTTCTTGATGCGTTCTGGTTACGAAGACGTATGGATCCTATCATTCTTATTGTCGTGTTGTTGGTTGGCCTCGTGATTGGGGCTGCTGGCGGTTGGTTCACAGGTTCGCGGCCTGCTGCTGAGTGGCAGGCGAGGTTCAAAGCTCGCGACGAGGAGGCGCGCGATCTGGGGGAGAAGCTGTCGCGCATGGCGCCTGAACTGGCCACCATGAGCGACCGTGCCTTGCGCGCAGATCGTCTGGCACAGCAGCTCGATGACGCTCGCGAAGAATTGACGACACTGAAAGCGCAGGCTGCTGGCTTTGAAGAACAGAAGAAGCTTCTCGTCGAAGCGCGGGAAAGCATGTTGAAGGAATTCCAGAATACCGGATCGCGCGTTTTGGGGCAGGCGCAGGAAGATTTTCTGAAACGTGCGGCTGAACGGTTCGGCCATGCAGAGAAAAGCTCAGAAGAGAAGATCAAGGCGCTGCTGGTTCCGGTAGGCGAAAAGCTGCGCTCTTATGAAGAACAGGTTACGCAGCTTGAGGCCAAGCGGGTTGATGCCTTTGGCCAGCTTGCTGGTTTGATTGAATCCATGCGGGTGGGGCAGGAACAGGTGCGGCAGGAAGCTGCCCGGCTTGGTAATTCCCTGCGCAATGCCCCCAAGGCCAGAGGGCGCTGGGGTGAACAGCAATTGCGCAATGTGCTGGAACAATGCGGCCTTGCCGAACATACCGATTTCGAGCTTGAACAGTCGATTGAAACCGAAGAAGGCCGCCTGCGTCCTGACGCGATCGTCAATGTGCCGGGGCACAAGAAGCTGGTGATCGATGCGAAGGTTTCGCTGAACAATTATCAGGATGCATTCGACGCCGATACGGAAGAGCTGCGCGATATTGCATTGGCCGCCCATGCCAAGGCGATGCGCAACCACGTTCAGACGCTGGGCACCAAGAGCTATCAGAGCCAGTTTGAAGATGCGCCCGATTATGTCGTGATGTTTGTACCGGGTGAGCATTTTGTAGCCGCCGCACTGGAAAAAGATCCGGAATTGTGGGACTTTGCTTTCAAGAACCGGGTGCTGCTCGCTACGCCGACAAACCTTGTGGCTATTGCCCGCACGGTGGCGCAGGTCTGGCGCCAGGTCGGGCTGGCTGAAGAGGCCAAGGAAATTGGTCGGCTGGGCGGCGAACTCTATGATCGCATGGCCAAAATTTCCGAAGACCTTGGCAAGATGGGAACGCATCTTGGCCGCGCTGTGAGTTCTTATAATGATTTTACGCGTAGTTTTGACACAAGAGTTCTGGTGTCAGCGCGCAAATTGCGTGAAAAGCATGTTGAGATTGGCAAGCGTGAAATTTCTGATGATATAGCGCTTGTCGAAGGTGTTCCGCTGCATGCCAGCCTTGCATCACCATCCCCAGACGCCACCCGGCCAAAGGCCGAAGGCGAGCAAGACCCGGAGTGAAGGACTTAAAATGAAATGGCCTGTTGTGATCGTACTCGCCTTAAGTCTTCAGGCGTGTAACCGGCAAGATGATGCGCCGGTCGATAAGGTCGTTGCAAGCGCTGAGGACATCGCTCAAGCTGTGACCAAGCAGCCGGAAATTCCCTTGGCCAAGGGGCCGTATGCCCCGCGTGATACTTGTTTCAACGTCAAGGGGGCTGATGCCTTTCGGGTCAAGCTGGCTCAGGTTGTAAAGGATCGTGATGTTGATGGCATGGTTGCACTGGCAGCCAGCGATATCAAACTTGATTTCAATGGTGGCTCCGGGTCTGAAGAATTGCGTCGCCGATTGGAAGATGACCAGTGGAACCTCTGGGAAGAGCTCGATGAGTTGATGGGCTTGGGTTGCGCCACCAACAATCAGGGCGGAATCACGCTGCCATGGTATTTTGTTCAGAATTATGGATCGATTTTGCCGCAAAATGGCATGATCGTGACGGGTGAGAATGTCCGCGTGATGAAAGAACCCCATGCCGATGCCGAAACATTGCGGCGCATCTCATGGGATATTGTAAAGATCGATCACCTGATGCCAGATGATCGCTATCAGCCTGTCACTCTGTCCGATGGTGAAAAAGGCTATATCGATTCTGATAGATTGCGCAGCCTGCTCGATTATCGCCTGGTCGCTTCCAGCCGCAATGGCAAATGGAGCATTACCAGCTTTACGGCTGGCGATTGAGCTGCTGCAATACCGCTTTATGGCCGCTTGACTGCAAGGTCAGGCGGCCATTTTCGATTGTAAGAGTAGGACTGGCCACCAATAGGGATTGCAGCGCCTGTTCCTGTTCAAACAGCCCGATATCGCGGCATTCCATCCGTGTCTGACCAAAAGGGCCCGCGATCAGCCTGCGCTCTTCAACCCGCCACTCACCCTTGATCTGATTGCAGCCTATATTGGCGCTGAGGCTGTTGCTTGAAAAGGTAAGATCGGCGCTTTTTTCACCAACAGGCTTTTCGCCATCCAGCTCTGTGACGCGCCATCTGGTGTCTGCCAATTGATGATCCGCGCTTGGCCGGATGGCACAGGCGCTCAGGCTGAGCAGCAAAACGCAAGAGATGGACCAACGCATGAACTGCACTCTAGCCGCGCTAGAATGAGCGCACTCTTAATGAAGTGATAGATATTTGTGCAGCGCGAAAAAAGATGGTGCTCAGAAAGCTAGGTCAGGCCGGGTCAAGCGTTTCCAGCACTTCATAGGCCAACACGGCACCGGCCACTGCGGCATTAAGGCTGTCTGCACGGCCGCGCATCGGCATGGTGACGCGCAAGTCACAGGCCATTTCATAATTTTCCGGTAATCCACGCGATTCATTGCCTACCATCACAAAGCAGGGGGCCTGATAAGGCGCAGCGCGATAGGGCTGGGCTTCACGCAAGGATGCAGCCACCAATTGGCCTGCGCCTGCACGCAGCCACGGTTCGAATTCCTCCCACCGGGCTTGCGCAACGCATTGGGTGAAAATCGCCCCCATACTGGCGCGTACTGCTTCGACCGAAAACGGGTCGGCACAATCATCGATCAGGATCAACCCGCCGGCGCCCACCGCATCGCCCGTGCGCAGCATGGTGCCCAGATTGCCTGGATCGCGCAAAGCCTGTGCGACCAGCCAGATTTTTGCGCTGTTGCGATCAATCTGATCTAGCCCGGTATCAAATTCGGTAAAAATTCCGGCAATGGCCTGAGGATTATCCTTGCCGGTGATCTTGGCGAGGATATCAGGCGATGTTTCGATGATTTCACCGCCCGCCTGTTCCACGGCGGCTTCCAATTCGCTGAGCAGTGGGTGGCTCTCACGCGCTTCGGCCATCACCAGCGTTTCAGGCAGTTTGCCACTTTCACGCGCATCGGTCAGCAGGCGCAAACCTTCGGCCAGAAAGCGGCCTTCCCGTTTGCGATGCTTCTTATCCCGCAAGGAGCGAAGATATTTGACGGTGGGGTTCGAATAGCCGGTAATCGTGCGGCGCATGGAAAAATTCAGTCCTCGCCGAAACCAGTATCAATCAGGGCGACCAGTTCGGCAAGCTGGGTTTCGGCATCGCTGCCTTCGACACTGATGGTAATTTCATCGCCCTTGGCAGCACCAAGCATCATCAATCCAAGGATCGACCCCCCTGCAGCACTGTGGCGGTCTTTCGTGACTTGCACATTGGCGCCTTGCATGGCGGCCACTGTGCCAACGAATTTTGCGCTGGCCCTTGCGTGCAGGCCCCTTTTATTGACGATCAATACTTGCGCGCTGACCTTGCTCAAGCGGTTACTCCCCCATGCGGACCGTTTGCCGGCCTCAGACCTCTTGCCCCAGAAGTTCTGAGGCGATCGTGATATAGTTCTGGCCTGCATCGCGCGCGGCGGCAACGGCTTTTGTCAGTTCCATCGTCTTGCGGGCTCCCGCCAGCCGGATCAGCATCGGCAGATTGATCCCGGCGATCACTTCAACCTTGCCTGTTTTCATCAAGGAAATCGCCAGGTTGGACGGTGTGCCGCCAAACAAATCGGTGAGGATGACGCAGCCTTCGCCATTATCGACAGCGTGGATTGCGTCATCAATTTCCTGCCGCCGGGCTTCCATATCATCGTTAGGGCCGATGCAGACGGTGGCGACGGCTTCCTGTTCCCCGACGACGTGTTCCATCGCGCGGACGAATTCCTGGGCCAACTGGCCATGCGTTACGAGAATCATGCCGATCATGCGTTTGCACAACCTATCATGTCAGAGCCAGCGACGCGCCAATGAGCGCGGAAAAATGAAAGCATGGTCACGGCTGCTGTGGCCCTTCTGTAATTTCGACAGCGCGAGACGCCAGGTTACGATGCAATACCGTGGGCGAAAAACCTGCCTCACGCAAGGCCTTGGAAATACGTTCCGCAATATTGACTGAGCGATGTCTCCCTCCGGTACAACCAAAGGCGATATTGACGTAGCTTTTGCCCTGTGCGGCATAGAGGGGCAGCAATTCCAGCACCAGATCACGGATCTTGGGATAGGTGCTGATAAAGGATGGGTCCGCTTCAATATGGGCACCGATGGGTGCATCAAGCCCGGTCATGGGGCGCAGTTTCGGTTCCCAATGGGGATTATCGAGATAACGCATGTCAAATACGAGATCGGATACCGGCGGAACCCCGCGCGAGAAGGCAAAACTGGAAATTGTGACCGTCATCGCCTGACCGGAGGTGCCGGCGAACTGTTCCCGCACAGCCTGCTTCAGCTCATTGGTCGAATAATTGGTGGTGTCCACCAGCATATCTGCCCATCGGCGCAAGGGGCTGAGCAATTCGCGCTCTGCTGTGATGCCCGCGCCTACCGGCATATCCTTGGCCAGATGATGGCGGCGGCGGGTCTCGTTAAAACGGCGGACCAGCTCATGCGCTGCGCAATCGAGAAACAGGGTGGAAATCAGCAGATCATCGCGGCCTGCAAGGTCTTTTACCCGCTCAATCAGATCAGCGGGGACAAAACCGCGTGTGCGGCAGTCAAACCCGATGGCCAGTGGCGGGGAGGGGTCGCTGCTCGCGCTGGGAGGCGGGATCAGGCGATCCAGCAGGCGGACCGGGAAATTGTCGATCACTTCCCAGCCCAGATCTTCCAGCTCGCGCAGGGCGGTGGTTTTTCCGGCACCGA
Organism: Altericroceibacterium indicum; assembly: GCF_009828105.1. Lineage (GTDB taxonomy): Bacteria > Pseudomonadota > Alphaproteobacteria > Sphingomonadales > Sphingomonadaceae > Altericroceibacterium > Altericroceibacterium indicum. Next base: position 567,381 of record NZ_WTYQ01000002.1, on the reverse strand, counting down.
GCATACCGGTGACGAGGAGAATGCGTTGCCGCTTGTCAGGTGACTGGCTAGTCATGGCCGCTGTGTGCCCCCCTCAGCGGGAAAAGGGAAGGGGGCAATAATATTCTGCACATGGTTGTTTTTGCAAAGGTCTGATTAGTCGAGGGACAGGCCGTGGAGTTGCAATGCCCATTCAGCACGCAAGGCCAGCACGGGGCTGTCGGGATAGAGCTGGATCAGCGGCAGGCGCACTCCGAATCTCTCCACTCTTTCAGCCTCTTCAACAAAGCGCGGAGCATCAGGGGCAAGCCTGATGACCAACGCGATTCGCGCACAGGTGGTGGGGAGGGTGACAAGGCCCACATTGCGGATTTCGATCAGCCCCGCGATATTGGGGGCAGGGTTTGCCCAGAGCGCGTCGTCTTTTCGGGTCAGCGCCACGCCGTCGTCACCAATCAACTGTGCGCCACGGTCGATAAGCGCGAGAGCAAGGCTGGATTTGCCGCAGCCAGGTTCCCCTTCGATGAGCAGTGCCCGACCTTTGATCGCCACGCAGGAGGCCTGGTGAAGCATCATCGTCATACGGCGGGTAGCTCCAGCACAAGGCAGGCCCCATTTTTTCCATCGATTCTGTCGCACGCCGTAAGACGGCCATCATGGGCTTCGGCAATAGTCCTTGCGATGGCGAGGCCAAGCCCGCTGTGGTCGCCAAAATTCTCGCTGTCGGGACGCACGGAGTGGAAACGCGCGAAGATCTTGTCCCGTTCATTATGCGCGATGCCGGGGCCTTCATCGGCGATCGCCAGTTGTACCATTCTGTCCGGGTGGCGCAGAGTGATGAGAATGCGCCCGCCGGGGGGGGAGAAAGACACGGCATTATCGAGCAGATTGCCGATCACCCGTTCCAGCCTCAATGGCACGCCCATGACTTGTGCTGTGCCGTAGCCATGATCGACCAGCACTTCGCAATCGCGATTTTCGCCGCGCCCTTCGCGAGACTGGAGGACATTGCCAATGAGTTCCCCCAGATCGATTGGTTCGAAAGTTGCCCGGCTGAGTTCTGCATCGATCCGGCTGGCTTCGGCAATCTCGGTTACCAACCGGTCAATCCGGCGCACATCATGCGCGGCAATTTCTGTAAGCTGGCTGCGCAATTCAGGATCATCGACCTTTTCCAGCGAATCGATGGCACTGCGTAAGGAAGCGAGCGGGTTCTTGATCTCATGCGCGACATCGGCCGCGAAGGTTTCCACCGCGTCGATCCTCTGGCGCAGGGTTGTGGTCATATCGGAAATAGCGCGGGCGAGGAGGCCGATCTCATCGCGCCGCTTCGCCATGCGTGGCACTTCCACCCCGCGATCCCGGCCCCGTCGTACCCGCACAGCGGCCCGCACAAGCATCCGCAGGGGCTCAACAATGGTACGCGCCAGATAGAGCGAAAGCTGGATCGAAATAAACAGCGCCACCGCCACAATAATCGCCAGCGTCTGGCGTGCATTGCGCACCGATTGCGTGATGTCGAGCGCATTGCGGGTGGTGAGCAGTGTCGTGCCGGAATGAAGCGGTGTGGCTGCCGTAATCACTGGCGTGCGGTCGGGGGCATAGCGCAGCCTGGTCTGTGTCTCGCCACTCTTTTGTGCCGCTTCCACTTCGGGGAAGGGCAAATCCCCTTCGCGTGGCGGGGTATAGGCAGGCACATCTTCTGCCCGCACCAGCCAGTCGATCCCCCGGTCCAATGCACGGGCCACATCCTGCAGCCATGGTTCGGTTTGGGGGTCGATGAGCTGAAATGTTGGCCCGGACATGATGAAATTGTCTTTCAGCAATTGCCCGGTGGGGCTGTAAAGCTGGAGCCGCATCTGCTGTTCGCGCCCGATCTTGACCAGCAGTTCCTCCTGCCGCGTCTCGCTCACCCCGGTCAGTGCTTCAGCGGTAATCTGCGCTTCGGTCAGCGCCAGTTTGAACCTTTCATCCAGCAATTGCCGACGATAGGAATCGAGGAATAACAGGCTCCCGCCCAGAAGAATCAGGGCGATGAGATTGACTGCCAAGATACGCGCCGTCAGCGAAGTGCTTAAAGGAAAGGCCAGCCTTTCCAGCCGCCGCCCGCGCAAATAGGTTTCAGCCATCGGTGAAACTATAGCCTGCCCCATAGAGGGTTTCGATCGCGCCGAACTGGCCATCCACTTCGCGGAATTTGCGGCGCAGGCGCTTGATATGGCTGTCCACCGTCCGGTCATCCACAAAGATGTCATCCGGATAGGCGGCGTCCATCAATTGGTTACGGCTTTTGATGACGCCGGGGTGGAGCGCCAGCGCTTCCAGAATGAGAAATTCAGTAACCGTCAGCCCCACTGGGTCGCCATCCCATGTCACCATATGGCGGGCCGGGTCCATTTGTAGCCGCCCGCGCACCAATATTCGGGATGTTGTGGCAGGTTGAACGGTATCTGCGTTCTCTCCGCCATCTGCATCGGATACAGGGGAGGCCCGCCGCAGAATCGCATGAATACGCGCGATGACCAGCCGCTGGCTGAAAGGCTTGGCGATATAATCATCCGCCCCCATCATCAGCCCGGCCTCTTCGTCCTGCTCATCATCCTTACTGGTGAGGAAAATGACTGGCAGCATATGCGTTTCGCGCAAGCGACGGAGCAGCTCCATCCCATCCATCCGGGGCATCTTGATGTCGAATACGGCGAGATCCGGCGGGTTGTCCCGCAGCGCCTTCAAGGCGGTTTCTCCATCGGAATAGACCCGCGTGGCAAAACCTTCTGCCCGAAGCGCAATGGAAAGCGTGGTCAGAATATTCCTGTCGTCATCAACCAGCGCAATCACCCGCTGATCTGCCGGGATCGGCATGTTTGTATCGAGAGGGGGAGCGGAATTGAGTGGCATGGGGCGTGAGATAGCCGATCATTCTCCACTCTGCACGTGAATATCCTCCACGAGGATGGCGTATTCCAACAGCTGCCTGAGGCTAAATGGATACAAATGCCATAGTTTGCGCATCATAATTTATCTCTTTTGGATGATGCTACGCATAATCATTGGCTCTGGCCGTCCATTGGCTGGCGCTGTCACAGTATTTGTCTGCTCAGTCTATAAATAGAATTATCTAATTCAATCGATTAAGTAAGCATAAAATATGTGCTATTATGCAAAATTGACGGATCGTGTCGCGCATACTATGCGCAATCGGCAAGGGATATTCCTTAGAACGCCTTTTTTTACGCCTATTTCTGGACCAGACGGAGACAGCAGTGACCGCTTCCCTATCCAAACCCCTTTCCGATCAGGGTATTACTACCGAGGCTAAGATTCTCGCGAATCTTGGAACATCCGCCCTTGTAGAAAATGCCATTCGCAACGGTGAAGGCCGGTTGGCGAAAGATGGCCCGCTGGTTGTTGAAACCGGCAAGCACACGGGCCGTTCGGCCAAGGATAAGTTCATCGTCCGGAATGCCGAAACCGAAGATACGGTGTGGTGGGGTAAGGTGAATGTCCCGATGACGCCGGAACATTTTGCGGCCCTCAAGGAAGACTTCTTTGCCGAACTGGCGAAGAGAGATACGCTTTATGTCTCGGATCTGTTTGGTGGTTCACAGCCTGAACATCGCGTCAATGTGCGCGTGATCAACGAACTTGCATGGCATAACCTCTTCATTCGGACGCTGCTGGTCCGGCCTACGAAAGAAGAGCTGGCATCATTCGATCCTGAATACACAATCATTGATCTGCCCAGCTTTCAGGCAGACCCGGAACGCCACGGCACGCGCAGCGGCACAGTGGTCGCAGTCAATCTGGAAGAAAAGCTCATCCTGATTGGCGGCACCAAATATGCCGGCGAAATGAAGAAGAGCGTCTTTGGCATTCTCAACTATCTGCTGCCGGTAAAGGGTGTGATGCCCATGCATTGCTCCGCCAATATTGGCGCTGATGGCAAGACGGCAGTGTTCTTTGGCCTGTCCGGTACGGGCAAGACCACGCTTTCCGCTGATGCCAGCCGCACCCTCATCGGTGACGATGAACATGGTTGGTCGGATACGGCAGTCTTCAACTTTGAAGGCGGCTGCTATGCCAAGATGATCAAGCTTTCGGCAGAAGCAGAACCGGAAATCTACGCCACCACCAAACGTTTCGGCACGGTGCTTGAAAATGTGGTGATGGATGAAGAAACCCGCACGCTCGACTTTGACGACAACTCGCTGGCGGAAAACAGCCGTGGCGCCTATCCGATCGATTTCATTCCCAATGCTTCGGAAGAAAATCTTGGCCCTGTGCCATCCAATGTCATCATGCTGACGGCTGATGCATTTGGCATTTTGCCTCCGATTGCCCGCCTCACGCCCGATCAGGCAATGTATCACTTCCTCTCCGGCTACACGGCCAAGGTGGCTGGCACGGAAATCGGCGTGACCGAACCGGAAGCGACCTTCTCCACCTGCTTTGGTGCACCTTTCATGCCGCGCCATCCAAGTGTTTACGGCAATTTGCTCAAGGAACGGATCGCCAAGGGCGGTGTGTCCTGCTGGCTGGTCAACACCGGCTGGACCGGCGGCAAATATGGTGTTGGCAGCCGTATGCCGATCAAGGCGACCCGCGCTTTGCTGAATGCCGCGCTGGATGGTTCGCTCAATGATGCGACCTTCCGCAAGGACCCGAATTTCGGCTTTGAAGTTCCAGTATCGGTGCCGGGTGTGGATGATGCCATCCTCGATCCGCGCTCAACCTGGGAAGATAAGGAAGAATTTGACGTGACCGCGCAGAAGCTGGTTCAGCTTTTCGTGGACAATTTCTCCGAATTCGAAGCCCATGTCGATGAAAGCGTCAGGCAGGCTGCTCCACAAGGCGCCTGAATGAACAGCTCTGCCAGACTTTGCCTGAAACAATCCGGGGGGTGGGAACAGGTGAAGTCTGGCGGTATTGTTTAGGTAGACCTTAAAAAAGGAAACCCAAGCATGAGCATTTTTGACAGTCTGATGGGAAGTTCAGGCACTCACCCTACTGTGGCAAATATGGCTGAGAAGCTGGGCATTAGTCCGGAAATGGCAGAAAAGGCGATTGCCGCACTGGCTAAGGCGCATCAGCAGCCCGGTGACACGGTTGAAAGTGCTGCGGGTGCAACCGGCCTTTCCACCACCATCATTCAGCAGATTGTGGAACAGATCGGGGGCGAAGGTTCGCTCACTGAATTTGCCAATATCCTCGATAAGGATGGCGATGGAAATCCGCTCAACGATGTAATGGATATGGCGAAGGGTTTCTTCGGCAAGAAGTAATCTCCACGCAGTTGCGCAAGCGCAGCTCCCAACAAAACCCCGCGCAAAGCCACTGGATCGGGCTTGGCGCGGGGTTTTGCGTTTTAGGTGCTCTTTTGAGCCGCTTCAGGCCCTGTTAGGTTACGCTAGACTGCCTTGTGTCACCTATCATGAGCAAGCCTCAGGCCGCTTCGCCTTTGATATAACGGCCCACATTCTTGGCCAGAACGTCGAGCGGGACATTGCCGCCCTTGACCACAGCATCGTTGAAGCCCTTGATATCGTAGGATGATTTCATCGTATCCCTGGCCAATTGGCGTTGACGCAGAATTTCGTTCTGCCCCACCTTATAGCCGCAAGCCTGACCCGGCCAACTGCAATAGCGCTCCACCTCGGAGACGATTTCTTCAGGGGAATCGCCATTGCGTTTGACAAAGAAATCAATGCCTTGCTGGCGTGTCCAGCGCTTGGCATGAATGCCCGTATCCACCACCAGACGGCAGGCCCGGAAAGACTGGTCCTGCAAATATCCCAACCGCCAAGCTGGGTTATTCGTATAGGCCCCAAGCTCATCCGCCAGCTTCTCAGCATAGAGCGCCCAGCCTTCAGAATAGGCATTAAACGCCAGAATTGAGCGGATCAGCGGCAGTTGATTGGCATATTCACCTTGCCAGATATGCCCCGGAATCGCTTCATGATGGACCAGAGTGGGCAGTGTATAGCGGCGATGCAAATCAGGTGTGCGCAGATTGATCCACATCCGGCCCGGAATCTTGCCGTCCTTAGAACCCGCCCCGCCATAGGCGGTTGGGGCACCCAGTTCCTCGGCTGGAGGAATGCGGCGCACTTCGAGGTTAGGATCGACTAAAGTATTGAAAGCACGCGGCATTTGCGCCTTGATCCAGTCAATCCGCTCATGGATGAACTCCATGATTTCAGCACGGCCCGGGTCGCCTTCCTTGAACTGAAAGCGCGGATCAGTGCCCAGCTGGGTCATCCGGTCCCCCACACTTCCGGTCGTATATCCCAGATCGCGCAGGATCGGGTCCATTTCCGAATGGATTTCCTCTAACTGTTCCAGCCCGGTCTGGTGAATTTCATCCGCCGACTTGTCGGTTGTGGTACTGGCCCGCAGCGCCCAGGCATAATATTCATCGCCATCAGGCTGCGCCCACATGCCCGCATCATCCTTGGCAATGGCGCGCTGTTGCTTGAGTTCGTTAAGCTGCGCGGCCAGTCCTTCGGTAATCGGGCCGGTAACCAGACGGCGGGCCGGAGTGTCCCAGTCACCGGGAATATCGCTTGTCCGTCTGACCAGCGAGGTGACCATGCTGCCGCCGTCGCGGGTATCCGCCAAAGTCGCTTCCATCTGCGTGATAGCTTTATCAAGCAGGAAGGCGGGCGGCACTAGGCCCATTTCGCGTGCGGAGCGAATACGTTCCAGCTCACCAGAGAGAACATCGGGAATCTGGCTCAACCGGGAGATATAGGCTTGGGCATCGGCTTTATTGCGCACCGGATGATCGGCATCCATAAAGCGCGGCAGGTCGATATAGGCACCCACATTCTGGATCACGACATAGGGCGTGTTGCGCCAGCCGCCGACAGCCACATCGCCATAGGGCAGGGCAAGCCCGTCCAAGGCAGTGGAGTAAGCGCTTTGCACCACTTCAAGGCTGGTGCGCGTTTTGGCATCGAGTTTTGACGTATCGACTGTATTTACGCGGGCGAGGCCTTCCCGCAAGGTTGCGGCAAGGGCGGCTTGCCCGGCTGGTGATGGATCGGCCAATTCCCCACGCAAGGCCGCATGTGCGCCCGTGTCTACCCCCAGCGATGTGGCTGTGCCGGGCATATGCTGTATCAGATCCCACGCGAGACCATCGAGGAGAGCGGCGGCTGGCTCCCCTTCTGCAACAGCCTTTGTCGCACACGCAGGGAGCGTAGACACGGTCAGTGTGGCGCCAAGCCCGGCGAGGGTCTGGCGGCGGGTCAGATTTGGTATAGTGAAGGTCATGCGCGATGTTTGCGAGATTGACGATAAACTGTCAAATAGCGGTTCAAAATCGCAGAATGAAACGGGTATGAAGGGTTAGAACCATGGATTTAGCGCTGTCTCTTATGGTCCTTTGCGCCGTGGTTCTGATCGCCGGGGCGTTGATTTTATGGCGCCGGAAAAGCGCTCCCAAGACAGTATGGCTAATGCTTGTTCTGGCCTTGGTGATGATCGTGAATGTGGCCATTTGGACCTTGCCCGATACCGATGGCGTCAGCCCGCTGGAACAGACCGCCCAGCCAGATCCGCTTCTGGAATGAGAAAGGGGGCGGCGCTTTCAAAAACGCCGCCCCCTTAAGGTCAACATGCAGTAATTCCGCTGATGCGATTGATTATTTAATCGGGCAATCCGGCGACATGCGGAAGTCGAGATAATTATCGACTGAGCTCATCAGTTCTTCAAGTTCATTTTCGAAGAAGTGGTTCGCGCGGGGGATCTCGTCATGATGGATCGTGATGTGCTTCTGCGTGCGCAATTTATCGACCAGCTTCTGCACGGCGGCAGGCTGAACAACCGTATCGGCCAGACCCTGAATCATGATGCCGGAAGCCGGGCATGGTGCAAGGAAAGAGAAGTCATACATATTGGCCGGAGGGGCCACCGAGATGAAGCCGCGAATTTCCGGGCGGCGCATCAGCAATTGCATACCGATCAGCGCGCCAAAGCTGACGCCGGCAATCCAGGTGGTCTGCGCTTCGGGGTGGATGGACTGCACCCAGTCAAGCGCAGAAGCGGCATCGGACAATTCCCCAACGCCGTTATCAAAGCTGCCCTGGCTGCGGCCAACACCACGGAAATTGAAGCGCAATGTCGCAAAACCGCGATCGGCAAATGTCTTGTACAGACGTTGCACGATACGATCGTTCATTGTGCCGCCACCCTGCGAATGCGGGTGGAGAATCATCGCGACAGGAGCGCGAGGGCGGGAGGCGGGTTTGAACCGGCCTTCCAGACGGCCTTCGGGGCCGGGAAAGATGACGGATGGCATGGGTCGTCTCTCGAAAAGGAGGTGGTAAGGCGCGCAGGTGGCGCACCACGAATTGCTGGCTATATAGTACCTCAGCACCATTTCGCAATTCCATAAGGTTCGCCAGAGCAATCTCGCGTAAATATTTGTGCCTCAACGCATCTATCTCGACCATGCCGCCACCACCTCCATGCGCCCCGAAGCCGCCGCAGCCATGGCGGCGGGCCTGTCTATCTGGGCCAATCCCTCCAGCCCTCACGCTGAAGGACGCAAGGCGAAACAGGCACTTGAAGATGCCAGACGCGATGTTGCGGCTGCGCTGAACTGGACGGGTGAAGTGATCTTCACGGCCGGGGCGAGCGAATCTGCTGCACTGGCTGTGCAACAGGCCAAGGGCGGCAAACGATTCGTCAGCGCGGTAGAACATGATGCGATTTTGAAGTCCGCTCCCGATGCGGTGATTGTGCCGGTGCAGGCGGATGGTTCGGTAGCTGAGGATGATCTGCGCGCGGCTTTGGCGGGTGAGGATCGTCCAATTGTCGCGATCCAGAGCGTCAATTCAGAAACCGGCAACCAGCAGCATATTCCTGCGCTGGCTGAGATTGTTCATGGCTGCGGCGGCATGTTGATTGTCGATGCGTCGCAAAGTGCGGGCAAAATGCCGCTGCCTGATGGGGCAGATGCGGTGATCGTGTCGGGCCATAAATTGGGCGGTCCGATTGGTGTGGGGGTCTTGCTGCTGAGGGATTTCGCTTTGCTGGAGCCTATGGGCGGGCAAGAGCGGGGTTATCGCCGGGGCACGGAGAATGTGCCCGCGGCTCTGGCTCTGGCCGCAGCGCTGAAAGCCTGTGGGACGCCTTATTGCGACCCTGATGTGCTCGCACCGATTCGTGATACTCTCGCTCCGGCTTGCAAGGAGCTTGGCGGTACGCGGCTTGCCGATCATGTGGCATCACCCACGCCCTTTGTGGAATCGCTGGCCATGCCGGGCATCTCTGGCAGTGCGCAATTGATGCGCTTTGATATGCTGGGGTTTGCCATCAGTCAGGGAAGCGCGTGTTCTTCGGGCAGCTTGCGCGGCAGCCATGTGTTGCAGGCGATGGCGCTTGATCCGGCCATTGCAGAAAATGTGATCCGGGTCAGTTTTGGCTGGAATACGACGCGTGATGAGGTGGAGCATTTCTGTGCAGCATGGATTGCCATGGCGCGGGAAGGGCGAGACAAACCCATATGATCTATTGCGATTATCAGGCAACCACGCCTTTGGCCCCCGAAGCGCGTGAAGCGATGCTGCGCTGGCTTGATGGGCCGGAGGGGGGCGGGTTTGGTAATCCTCACAGTCCGCACCGTATGGGGCGGCAGGCTGACGCCGCCGTGGAAGTGGCGCGGGAAAGAGTGGCGGCGCTGTTCCCGGCAGGCGGTCAGGTGATTTTCACCAGCGGTGCGACCGAGGCGATTAATCTGGCGATGCGCGGTTCGGCAGAAGCTGGAGACAACCGGCCTGTTGCTGTTTCAGCGATAGAACATGCAGCGGTTTTGGACACGGCGCATTCACTTGGTTGCCCGGTTGCTGTTTTGCCAGTGGATCACACTGGGCTAGTCGATTCATCCGTTGCTTTGCCGGATGAGGCGCGGCTCGTCGCGGTGATGCAGGTCAATAATGAGATCGGCACGATCCAGCCCTGTGCACAGCTTGCGCAGCGGGCGCGCCAGACTGGAGCCTTGTTCTTGTGCGATGCTGTTCAGGCAGCGGGCAAGATGGATTTGCCGCAAGCTGACCTGATCGCAGTCTCGGCGCATAAATTGCACGGCCCCAAGGGGATCGGCGCCTTGTGGATTCGTGATGGCGTGGAACTCCACGCGGTGCAGACGGGTGGCGGGCAGGAAGGAGGGTTGCGATCTGGCACACTCAGCCCCGCGCTCTGTGCAGGTTTTGGCATGGCGGCCAAACTGGCGGTTGAGCGGCGGGCGGAGGATGCAGCACAGATTGACGCCTTGTGGCACCGGGCGCGTGATCTCTTTGCAGGGTGGACGTTGAACGGCAGCGAGACACAGCGCTGGCATGGCAATCTCAACATCCGCCGGGAAGGACTGGATGTGGCGCGATTGATGAGCGATGTCCGGCAAGTGGCGTTTTCAGCCGGATCGGCCTGCGCCAGCGGGTCAGGACGGCCTAGCCATGTGCTGCAAGCGCTCAGTCTTAAAGAATCCGAAGCAAAGCAATCTATTCGTTTGGGATTTGGTCGTTACACGACGATGACGGAACTTGAACAAGCTGCAAATATGATTAATGATGCTGCGGCGCAGCAAGGATAGGTTCCATTAAAGTCCTCTTCATTACCAGCGATGATCGTAAAATCGAAGCCGAAGCCCGGCCGGGTGATCGGCTGTTGGAAGTTGGACAGGCCGCAGGAATGCCGCTCGAGGGAACCTGCGAAGGGCAGATGGCTTGCTCTACCTGTCATGTGATTCTTGCAGAAGAATGGTTCGCCAGATTGCAGCCCGCCAGTGAAGAGGAAGAGGATATGCTCGACCTTGCCGCCGGTGTGCAAAGATTTAGCCGCTTATCCTGCCAGATTGAACTGACGGAAGAACTCGACGGCATTGAAGTGTTCGTTCCGGCCGAAGCGCGCAACGCTCAAAGATATTGACTGGCTGTAAAAAACCCCGCTCTCGGCATCGCGAGGAGCGGGGCTGATTTATGTCGCTTTGAAGCCCGGTTCAGGCCGGTTCAGTAACTTTAGCGTCCTTTAAGGCTGCGATCAGTGCCTTTGAAAAGGCTGGAATGTCATCAGGATTGCGGCTGGTGATCAGATTTCCGTCCTGCTGGACTTCCTTGTCTACCACGCTTGCGCCGGCATTTTTGAGATCGGTCCGCACCGATGGCCAACTGGTGAGCGTTTTCCCGCGCACCACGTCAGCCTCTACCAGCATCCACGGGCCATGGCAGATGGCCGCCACCGGTTTGCCCGATTGCGCGAAATCACGCACCAGGCTGACAGCTTTGCCGTTCATCCGCAGAATATCGGGGTTGATCTGCCCGCCCGGTAGCAACAGGCCGGCAAAATCAGCAGCACTGACCTCATCAACCGTTTGGTCGACCGAGACACTGTCACCCCAGTTCTTGTCGTCCCATCCCTTGATGGAACCACTTTCCAGACTGACGATCACGGTTTCGAATCCGGCTTCTTCCAGATTGGCCTTGGGTTTCATTAATTCAGACTGTTCAAAACCGTCTGTGGCGAGGATCATGATAGGCTTTGTCATAAGGATAACTCCTTGTTTTTCATTTGATCCTGCAACGGATGGGGAAAGCGATATGTTCCCTCTGGGCTGCGAGCTGTGGCGGTGATAGGACTAACAGCATGGTGACCACCGTTGATGACGAAAAGGACCCTTTCGACGCGATCGTCGACGCTCCTTTCGATAGTGCTCTGTCTGAGCGATACCTTGTTTACGCATTGTCCACGATCACGGCGCGTTCGCTGCCTGATCTGCGGGACGGGCTGAAACCTGTTCATCGCCGCCTGCTTTGGGCGATGCGCCAGATGAAGCTCGATTATAACAGCGCTTACAAGAAGTCGGCGCGTGTTGTGGGCGATGTCATCGGTAAATATCACCCCCATGGCGATGTGGCGGTGTATGATGCCATGGTCCGCTTGGCGCAGGACTTCACGCTGCGTTATCCGCTGGTCGAAGGCCAAGGGAACTTCGGCAATATCGATGGCGATAATGCTGCGGCCTATCGTTATACCGAGTGCCGCCTGACCAGAACCTCGATGAATCTGATGGCTGGCCTTGATGAAGGCACGGTCGATTTCATCCCGACCTACAATGGTGAAGAGCAGGAACCGGAGATTTTCCCCGGTCTGTTCCCAAATCTGCTGGCCAATGGGGCGAGCGGTATTGCGGTAGGTATGGCGACGTCCATCCCAAGCCATAATGCGGCTGAAGTCATTGATGCCACGCTGGAATTGATCGACAATCCACAGGTCGAGCATGAGCGGTTGATGGAGTTGTTCCAAGGGCCGGATTTTGCCACGGGTGGGTTGATTGTTGATAGCCCGCAATCCATTTCGCAGGCCTATGCAACGGGCCGTGGTTCTTTCCATGTGCGTGGCCGTTTTCATGCTGCGGAAGCTGAGAATGAGGCGGATCGGGAGACCGGGATTGAGCGGCTGGGCGGCGGGCAATATCAGCTCGTCATCTCCGAAATTCCGTACATGGTGCAAAAGGGTAAGCTGATCGAACAGATCGCGCAGCTCATTGCCGATAAAAAGCTGCCGATTCTCGAAGATGTGCGCGATGAAAGCGATGAACATATCCGCATCGTGCTGGTGCCACGCAGCCGCAACATCGACCCTGAGCTGTTGAAGGAAAGCCTTTATAAGCTCACCGATCTGGAAAGCCGCTTCAGCCTGAACCTCAATGTGCTCGACGCAACGCGCACGCCGATGGTGATGGGGCTGAAGGAATTGCTTACCCATTGGGTGAGCGCACAGATCGACATTTTGCAGCGTCGCACACAGCACCGTCTGGATAAGATTGCCGCACGGCTTGAACTGCTCGAAGGCTATATCATCGCCTTCCTCAACCTTGATAGAGTGATCGAAATCATCCGCACCGAGGATGAGCCCAAGCAGATCATGATGGCCGAATTTGCGCTGACTGATCGTCAGGCAGAAGCCATTTTGAACATGCGCTTGCGGTCTTTACGCAAGCTTGAAGAAATGGAACTGCGCCGCGAACATGCGGAACTGCTGAAAGAGCGGGAAGAGCTGGAAAAGCTGCTGGAAAGCCCTGCTCGCCAGCGTACACGCCTAAAGCGGGATTTGCGCGAAATGCGCAAGCAATATGCCGAAGGCACGGCCATCGGCAGGCGCCGCACGACCATTGCAGAGGTCTCTTCTGCCGTTGAATTCAGCATGGAAGCCATGATCGAGAAAGAGCCGATCACTGTCATCCTGTCTGAAAAAGGCTGGATCAAAGCGGCTAAGGGCCATGTGCCGCTGGATGGCGATTTCAAATTCAAGGAAGGTGATGGCTTTGCTTTTGCGCTCCATGCGCAAACGACAGACAAGCTCCTTCTCGCAACCGATAATGGCCGTTTCTATACACTTGGTGGCGATAAATTGCCCGGTGCACGTGGCTTTGGTGAACCGCTCCGCAATACGCTGGATATCGAAGCCGACGCCAAAATCATCGCAATGATTGTCCACAAGCCGAAGTCGCAACTGCTGTTGGCAAGCTCTGCGGGCAAGGGCTTTGCTGCGGTTACGGATGAATTGCTCGCTGAAACCCGCAAAGGTCGGCAGGTGGTAAATCTTAAGGACAAGGTGAAACTGGTCGTGGTGCATGAAATTGCGTCAGAGCACGATCATGTTGCCGTGGTGGGCGATAATCGCAAGCTCGTGCTGTTCAGCCTTGAAGAGCTTCCGGTGATGACCCGTGGGCAGGGTGTCACCTTGCAGCGTTATCGGGACGGTGGATTGTCCGATGTTACAACTCTCAAGCTCGAAGATGGCCTGAGCTGGACGATGGGCGGGGAAACCGGCCGCACGCGCACAGAGGAAGATGTCTGGCAGTGGAAGGTCGCGCGTGGCGCGGCTGGCCGTTTACCTCCCAGAGGATTTCCTAAGGATAATCGCTTCTGAATATGAAAAGGGCCGGCATAAACCCGGCCCTTCAAATAACCCGTTTAATCGGGCTTAATTGGTCTTGGATGCTGCCTGCTCACCAATAGCCTGCTCAATCTGCGCAGCGGTGGCACGAACCATCAAGGTTCCACGTGCATCAACAGCGAAATATTCCTTTGGCAATGTCACCGGACCTTGAGGGCGCTGGACGACCACATTGTCATTTTCAACGCTCTCAATTGTTCCCAGTGGCTGCTGGTCTGCTGTCTTTACAGCGGCACCTTTGACCAGCGCCTTGTCACGCTGCTCATTGATCTGTGCCATCTGTTCCGCAACCTTGGCTTCAAGCTGGGCCTTGGTGATGTTCAGCGTAGGGCCTTTGTCGCCATTTGCGAAAATCTGTGTCGGCAGCGGAATCTGATTTTTCCCAGTGTCCAGCGTCACAACGCTGGAAGTAGCCGATTCAATCGTACCGATAGGATTGCCGTCAGAGCCGTACACGGTTGCGCCTGTTGTCAGGGCAGGCGCTGTCGTGCCAGCGGTGGGGGCTGCGGGTGTTTGCGGGGCTGCCTCTTGGGCATGTGCCATCGCGGGAGCCAGAGCAAGGGCGGCTGCCGTTGCTGTCATACGGGCAATGTTCATACCTCGGTTCCTTCTCTTATTACGATCCGTGCTGCTTCTACCTTTTCCTCTGATGAGGAACAGTGAAATGCAACGAACACGGAAGGGGTAAAGCGGAATGAGGCTTGCTGTTTCCTGAAGTTCTGGAAAAGCCGGACCAGCCGTGCCGCCATTTCCACGAAACGAGAATGCACATATTTTGGGAGGTGCATTCTCATTATGCAGAAATGGCGGTGGAGAGGCTTAGTTTACAGTGGCAGCACTGCGGTTATTGCGGGGGTTACGGCGCTTCTGTCCGTCATCCCGGCGCGGTGCCCCGCCATCATTGCGCCGTTTGCTGTCACCGCGTGGCTTGGCAGCAACCACTGCTTTTGGACGACGTGGCTGACGTGGGCCGCGCGGCTTGCGGGGTTCATCACCTCGCTCTGCACCGGCTGGTGCACGTGATGGCTTTGGCAGAGCTGCAGCCAGTTCCGTGAAATTGGCTGGCAGAGGAGCCGGGGTCAATTGAACGCCTGTCAAACGCTGAATATCGCGCAGATAGGCTTTCTCGTCCGGCGCGACATAGCTGATCGCGATGCCATCGCGGCCGGCACGCGCGGTGCGGCCAATCCGGTGGACATATTGTTCAGCCACATTGGGCAGCTCGAAATTGAACACTGCGCTCACACCGGGAACGTCAATGCCGCGCGCGGCAATATCGGTCGCTACCAAAACAGGCACTTTGCCATCACGGAAGCCATCGAGCGCGCGGGTGCGCTGAGCCTGGCTCTTATTCCCGTGGATGGCAGCCGCGTTGATGCCGGCTGCTGCCAGATGGCGAACGATCCGGTCAGCGCCATGCTTGGTACGGCTGAACACAAGGCAGCGTTCGATTTCGCCGCTTTCCAGGCCCTTTTTCAAGGAGATGGTCAGAAGCGCTGTCTTTTCCGGCTGGTTAATGAAGGTCGCATATTGCTCAACCCGTTCGGCAGTGGTGGATTGCGGTGCGATTTCAACCCGGACCGGATTGTTGATGAAGCGCTTGCCAAGATCAGCAATAGCCTTTGGCATGGTGGCGGAGAAAAACAGGCTCTGGCGTTGCTGTGGCAGCATTCCGGCGATTCTGGTGAGCGGCTTGATGAAGCCAAGATCCATCATCTGGTCAGCTTCATCGAGTACGAAGATTTCGACATGGCGCAAAGTCAGGGCGCGCTGATCGATCAGGTCGAGCAGGCGGCCGGGTGTCGCAACGAGGATATCGCAGCCAGGAACCAGCTTCTTGGCCTGCTTGCCAACCGGAACACCACCAAAAACACAATGAACGGACAGATCGAGATAACGCGCATATTCACGCATATTCTCAGCAATCTGTGCTGCAAGTTCACGGGTCGGTGACAGCACCAGCATACGGCAGCCGGCTGGATTGCGGCGATTGCCCGATGCCGCCAGGCGGTGGAGTGAAGGCAGAGAGAAAGCGGCGGTTTTGCCGGTGCCCGTCTGCGCGATACCCAAAAGGTCGCGGCCTTCAAGGAGGGACGGGATAGACTTGCGCTGAATCGGCGTAGGCTCTGTATAACCCTTACTGTTCAAGGCGCGCAAAATAGGTTCGGCAAGGCCGAGTTCTTCAAAATAGGACATGCAAATGCTCTTCATAAGCGCCAAACGGGTAATAACCCGGGCGACTAGGATCGACCAGGCGACCCATGCGTGAAGAGGGAAGCTTGAAACGAGGCTTTCCGTAAGTCATCTGCGGGACCCATGTCACAAGACCAGGGCTCACGCTCACAGTTGATTGCGCGCAATATACGCGCCGGAAGCAAGGGCCAGATAGGCCTAGGCATGTAAAAAGGCAATCGATTAAATTGCAACACCGTTTTTGCGAGCAGGCAGGGGCTTCCAGATCAGCCCAATTCTTCATCCAGTATCGCTTCCACACGGGCACGATCGGGGAAGTTTTCGGTGACCCATCTGTTTTGCACTGTTTGTAGAATTCGCGCCACTTCAGGGCCAGCTGCAACACCGCGCTGGACGATTTCGCCGCCTTTCATCGGGAATTCCGGGATATCCCAATCGCGCAAGGCTGAAATGTCAGAACCGATCAGCAGCAGGCGATCTATCGCGCAGTCCTTGCCATGACGATAGGCGAGTGCGCGCGGGGAAAGCGCATCTTCGGGGCCACGATCAGCAATAGAGCCAAGCCTTTTGCGCTGTTCACGCGATAAGCGCAGCCGGGTGCCGAATGCCTCAGCAGCCTTGCGATCAGGTGGCAGCAAGGCGCCTAGTCGACGCAGGGCGGCTGGCTGAATATCATTGGCCCGTTCCTGCACCATCAGGGCATCAAGGCTAGCCAGTTCCTGCTCGGTGGTTTCAGACAGAATGACTGGCAGCACGCCGCGTTCAAACATTCGCTGGAGCGTGGCGGAAGGATCAGGCAGGCGCAACAGGTTGAGCAGTTCCATCGCTACCCGTTCGCGGCTGAGGCCCTTCAGCGTTTGTGCCAGTTCAGCGCAGGCTTCCTCGGCTTCGTCATCCAATATGCTGCCAAAGCGGGCCTGAAAGCGATAATAGCGCAAGATGCGCAAATGATCTTCACGGATACGCTGGCGAGCATCACCAATAAAGCGCACGCGGCGCTGATCGAGATCATCCAGCCCGCCGAAATAGTCCGAGATTTCGAGCGTTTCGGGATGGGCATAAAGCGCGTTAATGGTGAAATCACGCCTTGCGGCATCATCCTTCCATTCGCTGGCAAAAGCGATGGTGGCGCGGCGGCCATCGGTGGCCACATCACGGCGCAGTGTGGTTATCTCCACTACGCCTTGCGGCAACACGGCGGTGATGGTGCCATGTTCTATGCCAGTGGGGACAGATCTGATCCCGCATTCCTTGAGCTTGGCCATCACATCATCAGGCATAAGCGTGGTGGCGCAATCGACATCGGCCACATCCACACCCAGCAGCGTATCGCGCACGGCACCGCCAACATAGCGCAGGTTTTCAGCGCCGAGGCAGGTGACCAGATCGGCCAGATCAGCCCGTTGTGTCCAGAGGGCGGGGGGCAATTTGGGCATGTTACAGATTTTCCCATGCAAGGCGGCGCGAGAGATTGGCGATGATTGCAGCCGTCACTCCCCAAATGCGATGACCTTGCCAATTGATTTCGAGATAGTGGCGCTGATAGCCCTGAAACAGGCCTTGTTTCTGCACATGGTTGGCAGGATCGAGAAGGAAGCTCAGCGGGGCTTCAAACCATTCGGATACTTCGCGCGGATTGGGAGCAAGCGGCAAATCTGGCGGGATCATCCCCAGCACGGGCGTCACGTCATAGCCTGAGCCGGTGATAAAACGATCGCTGGCACCAATGACGGATACATCAAGCGGGTTAATCGCCAGTTCTTCCTGTGCTTCACGCAAAGCGGCTTCGATGGAATCTTCACCCGGGTCCAATTTGCCACCCGGGAAAGCGACTTGCCCCGGGTGGGCGCGCATATTTTCAGGGCGATGGATCAGCAGCACGCCGGGTGTGGGCCGATTAGTGACGCCAATCAGTACAGCAGCCGAGCGCAGGCGTTCAGGTGCAAACTGACGGTCTGAACGAAGGTCAGGCAATTCAACCCCGTGCCCTTCATCGAACAGACGCTGCAATCGGTTCAGTAGATCAGTCATTGTGGTTTCAGCGAAAAATGCGCAGCCTGGCTGGTGACAGTCAGATCATCGCTCTGCTCTATCGCCAGTTCGGCAAGCTCCACCCATGTGGACCGGTTGAGGCGCGCTTCGCAGCCATGCCGAACTGAAAGGTAAATGGCGGGGCATTCAGGATCGCCTTTTGCTCGCAAAGGGTGGTCTGGCCCGGCGATCACGAGATCATCTGTGTTGAGGCGGAAGGCAAGAGCATCGCCTTTACGCTCCATTTCCACCGCCATGAACGCAGCATCTTCAACTTCGATATGCTGGCGGCATTGAGGGGTGACGAGGTAATATTCCCCGTCAGTCGCATCGCGCATCAGCAGGCTTGCAAAGGCGCGGACCATGGCGGGGCGGCGGATCGGGCTGCCTTCATGCAGCCATGTGCCATCCGCTGCAATCCGCATTTTGCTGTCGATGGTTTCAGCAGGGTGCCACTGATTGATCGGGGGCAAGCGCCGCGCCTTCACTGCCTCGGCAATGTCGAGCAGTGAGAGCTTTGAAAGGTCTTGAGGAAGGTCATAAGGCATTGCAACAGGGCGATGCCAGATCGCTTCACCCGAGCCAAGGGCCTAGAACACCTTCACGTGGTAGCACGAGGGGGTTGGTGTGCTGAACCAGCAGGCGGGCGGGGTCCCAGGGGCCGGGCAACGTCCACCCACCGGTATGCTGCGCGGAAAAGCCGAACAGGCGGCCATAATAATCATAATCGCCAATCAGGACGAGCGGCAAAGGCGCTTCGGCGCGCATCGATCCCATCATGCCGAGCATCAGCGCCTGGCCAAAACCTTCGCCCTGCCGGTCGGGCACTACAGCTACGGGGCCGACCATCAACATCGGATGTCTGCGCCCACCGGGAGCAGTCAGCGCAACCGGCCAGACTTGAATCGTGCCTACAAGAAAATCCTTATCATCTAGCGCGGCGAAACTGAGGCCCGGCAACCACTCCACCCCTTCACGCACCTTATAGGCGGTTCGCTCATGCCGATCCTCGCCAAAGGCGCGGTCAAGCAGTTCCTCGACCAACACAGGATCGATGTTTTCGAGCGGAATCAGGTTGGGTGTTATGTTTGCCATTATGGCGCGCGCCGATACGCTGCACTCATGCGCAAGGCAATGAAATTGAAACTCACACCCTGAAAGCCCTTATTGCTGCGGCGTCAGATGGAGCAGCTTTGCAGATTTGCCATCTTCGATCACCCACAATGTTCCATCACCGGCTTCAGCAATGTCCCGAAGCCGGTTGTCGAAACTATAGCGGGCTATTTCCTCCGCTTTTTCAGGGTTTGCGACTGAGACGCGGCTGATCGATGTGGTCTTGAGATTGGCGATCAGCACCTGCCCTTTCCATTCAGGCCAGAGCTTGCCACTGTAAAAGATGAAATCACCCGGCGCGATGACAGGCGTCCAACTGATGGCTGCTTTTTGCAAGTCAGGGCGCGTAGACGGGTCGGGGATGGGGTCGCCATTATAATCATCGCCGCCAGACACCAGTGGCCAGCCGTAATTCTTGCCTTTTTCGACCAGATTCAACTCATCCCCACCGGCAGGCCCATGCTCCAGATCCCACAAACGGCCTTCGCTATCGAATTTCAGGCCCAGCACGTTGCGGTGGCCGTAGGACCAGATCTGATCCGATACACCGCCGCGATCGGCAAAGGGATTGCCGGGGGCTGGCGTGCCATTAGGCAGCAAGCGAACAATCGTGCCTAGCGTATTGGAGAGATCTTGTGCCGGGTCTTTCTTTTGGCGCTCGCCAGAGGAAATAAAGAGATACTGGCCATCGGGTGAAAAGGCGATCCGGTGGGAATAATGACCACGGCCCGATACTTTGGGTGTTTGCCGCCAGATCACCTGCAAGCCATCGATCGAGCAGCTAGTGGTGCCATCGCAGGACAGTTTGCCGCGCCCGACGGCAGCACCGCGCGTATCGCCAGCCCCTGCCTCCGCCCAACTGAGGTAAACCATGCCGCTTTGTGCATAATCGGGTGCAAAGACGATATCGCCCAATCCACCTTGGCCACCATAATCGACTTTGGGAATGCCGCTTGTTACGGAGCCGATCTGGCCGCTTTTGGGGTCATAGAATTTGATTGTGCCGCCGCGCTCGGTGATGAACAGGAGGCCTGTTCCCGGCTCGACAGCGATGGCCCATGGTTCATCAAAAGTGGCCGTCTGTTCAATTTTGAACGGTATGGCGCTGTCACTTTTGGCGGCTGCCTGAACGGCCGAATTGTCGCTATTGGCATCGCTGCAGCTTGCCATGCCAAAAGCGGCAGTTGATAGGAGGGCGGCAAAAAGGCGAAATTTGGTCATGCTCTCAGGAACTCCCCATTCACAATTTGCCGCCGGTCTCCTGGAAGGCGGTCTGGTCTTCGGTGTCGACGAAGCCGGTCGAGGGCCACTTGCTGGCCCCGTTGTCGCTGCAGCGGTGTTATTGTGCAAGCCCCGTCCATCCGGGTTGGATGATTCCAAGAAGCTCTCGGCCTCCAAAAGAGCTATGCTGGAAGAGCGCATCCGGCGGCGCTGCGCCTTTGGCATTGGCGTGGTGGAGCCAGAAGAGATTGACCGGCTCAACATTTTTGGTGCGACGATGCTGGCAATGACACTGGCGGTCAGCCGCCTGTGTGATGTGCTGGCGCAAGAACCCGATGAAGTGCTGATTGATGGCAATTGCACGCCACAGGGCAGGGTCGCGGAATGGCGGTGGCAAGCCCGCGCCATTGTCGGCGGGGACGGGATTGAACCGTCCATCGGTGCGGCATCAATCCTCGCCAAGGAATATCGTGATCGTATCATGTGCGAAGCTGCAAAAGTGTATCCGCATTATGGCTGGGAACGAAACAAGGGATACGGCACAAAGGATCATATGGAGGGCCTGCGCACCCATGGCCCGACACCGCTACATCGCCGAAGCTTCGCTCCTGTGGCTCAACTCGACTTGTTTGGGTGAAAAGAGTCTTCCAAGCCACACCCCCTACATATCGAGTCATGCCATGGGCTGGAGACTCTAGATGATGTGAGGGACTCGTTTCGTTCTCCTCAAAACAGTCAATTTTTCAAGCGACTCGTGGGAATCTCCGGGGTTGACGCGAGCGCCGAATGGACTCATGCCTGTGGATAAATCACAAAGGGGCATAATAGTCGCATGGGCGTTCTTACTAAAATCCGTGAAGCCAAGACAGAACCAAAGGTCACTCTGCCGGTCGGGCAGATCCTTGATGGTGACTGTGTTGAGGCGATGCGGTCCTTGCCTGATGCGAGTGTCGATCTGGTTTTTGCTGACCCGCCGTATAACCTCCAATTGGGGGGTGATCTCAATCGTCCGGATGGCAGCCATGTCGATGCGGTCACCAATGATTGGGACAAGTTCGATAGCTTTGCTATCTATGATCAGTTCACGCGGGACTGGCTCACCGAAGCACGCCGGGTTCTGAAACCCGACGGCGCATTGTGGGTGATCGGCTCTTACCACAATATCTACCGCGTCGGTGCGATCCTGCAGGATCTCGGCTTCTGGCTGCTCAATGATATCGTGTGGCGTAAATCGAATCCTATGCCCAATTTTCGTGGCACACGTTTCACCAATGCCCATGAAACGCTGCTTTGGGCATCAATGGGTGAAAAAGCGCGCTATCACTTCAATTATACAGCGATGAAGACCCTTAATGATGAGCTGCAAATGCGCTCTGACTGGGTGATCCCGATTTGCAATGGCGGTGAACGCCTGAAGCGTGATGGCCACAAGGTTCATCCGACCCAGAAGCCAGAAGCGCTGCTCTATCGTGTGCTTCTTGCCACCACGGATAAGAACGACATCGTGCTCGATCCCTTCTTTGGCACCGGTACCACAGGGGCGGTGGCCAAGCGTCTGGGGCGCCAGTGGATCGGTTGTGAGCGTGACGGTTCCTATCGCGATGCTGCATGGGAACGGATCGAAAGCGCTTTGCCACTTGATGAAAGCGCGCTCGCAACAATGCAAAGTCGTAAAAGCGCGCCGCGCGTTGCCTTCGGATCGCTGGTCGAAGCGGGTATGATTGCGCCGGGTACGGAGCTGTTTGACAAGAAGCGGCAATATTCGGCCAAGGTGCGCGCAGACGGTTCGCTGGAAAGTGGCACGGAAAAGGGCTCTATCCACGGTGTTGGCAAGGTGTTGCAAGGTGCGCCAAGCTGTAATGGCTGGACCTTCTGGCATCTTGAGCATGAAGGCGCGACCAAGCCACTGGATGCCTTGCGTCAGACCTATCTCCTCTCCATTGAGGACTGATGCAGAGAGTCTACATCCGGCCTATCGGCTTTGCCGCAAGCCCACAGAGTGAAAATGGAAATGCCGTCCGTCTGGCGGGCGGCATGGCCTATGCGCATCGCTTTGCCGTCACTGTACGGGAAAATGGCGAGGTCGTTCGGCGTGATCTGGTGGCCGCCGATGACATGGCGCAAGCGCTGGGCAGGCTGCCGGATGCGCTGGGGGCTGAGGCGGAATTGCAGTGGTCCAATCTGCGCATGGCGCATCTTCCCATCACATGTGGGGATCGGATCGTGCGGCTGGACCAACCGCAGATCATGGGCATTTTGAATGTCACGCCGGATAGTTTTTCGGATGGCGGCAAATTCCTCGATAATGCGGATGAAGCCCATGGTCATGCTTCAGCCATGCTGGAAGCAGGAGCGGCCATCATCGACATTGGTGGTGAATCCACCCGCCCCGGTGCAGATCCTGTCTGGGAAGGGGAGGAGATCCGCCGCGTCGCCCCGGCAATTGAATTTTGTGCCCGTATAGGCGCTGCGATCAGCGTGGATACCCGCCGTCCGGCGGTGATGGAAGCGGCGGTGGAGGCCGGTGCGCACATCATCAACGATGTGTCGGCTTTGAACCACGACCCCCGCAGTCTTGAATATGCCGCCGCCAGTGGCAAGCCAGTGGTCCTGATGCATGCTCCAGGATCGGGCGAGAATCTTCATGCCAATGCAATTTACGCAGATGTGGTAAGCGATGTTTTCGAATGGCTTCGTGCCCGTCGAGATGCTGCTTTGGAAGCGGGCATTCCGGCAGAAAAGATTATTCTCGATCCCGGTCTTGGCTTTGGGAAAAGTCTGGCAGAGAATTTGGCGCTTATGAACGCGCTCGCACTGTTTCATGCGCTGGGCCATCCGCTTCTGCTGGGCGTTAGCCGCAAGCGAATGATTGGCGCCTTGTCGCGTGAAGCAGAGGCTGATCAGCGGCTTGCCGGATCACTGGCTCTGGCACAGGTGGGAATGAATGCCGGGGTGCAATTGCTGCGGGTGCATGACGTGGCAGAAACCATCCAGACCCGTGACGTGTGGCGGGGATTGCGCGATGCTGCGTTAACGGATTTTGCCGATCAGCCGTAATAATATGAATTGATAGGCGGTTTAATTCTCAAGCCGCATTATCAATCCCAAGATCGCTCAGCTTGCGATATAGCGTCGAACGGCCAATGCCGAGACGGCGCGCCACTTCCGTCATCCGCCCACGGTAATGGCCGATGGCCAGCCGAATCACATCCGCTTCGATTTCTTCAAGCGGACGCAAATGCCCGTCATCAGTATAGAGCATCACGCCCACGCCCTCTTGGCTGGGCTTGTGAGGGTCTTCTTCCTGCTCACCCAGCATTTCGCTGAGCTGCGGGAAATCCTGTGCAGTAAGCGCATCGCCATCACAAAACACTGCCGCGCGGAACAGTACAGCCTGAAGCTGGCGCACATTGCCTGGCCAATCGAAGGCTGCGAGCAAAAGCAAAGCGCTGTCTGTAATACCGAGAGGACGAAGCCCGGGCTGTTCACCGATCCGATGGAGGAAATGGCGCGCCAGTGCAGGGATATCGCCGGAACGTTCACGCAAAGGCGGCAAAGCAACCTTTGTAGAAGCAAGCAATTCATAGAGGTCTGAGCGGAAATGGCCAGAATTGACCAGTTCTTCCAGTGGCAAATTGCTGGCGGCGATAATGCGAACATCCACCCGGAAAGAGTGCTTCGCCCCAACGGGCCGAATTTGATTGCTGGACAGTGTTTTCGCCAGACGCTCCTGCATATCCGGCGTCAAACGGTCTATTTCGTCGAGCACAAGCGTGCCGCCGTCATTTTTTTCAAAAGCGCCGATCTGCCGTTCAAAAGCACCGGGAAAAGCGCCTTTCTCATGGCCGAAAAGGATCGACTCCAGCGAATTGCCGGGGGCACTGGTGATATTGATGAGGCGGAAAGGAAGCTTAGTGCGCGGGCTGGCAGCATGAATGGCGCGGGCGAGCATTTCCTTGCCTGTACCGCTTTCCCCTTCGATCAGAATGGAACCATGGCCACGTGCGGCCTTGGCGGCTTTGGCCAGTGCATCGCGGAATGTTGGGGCGGTGCCGATCATCGCATCGAATTCGAGCATCGCCGGCATTTTTTCAGTCAGCGGAGTGAGTTCATCGCGGCGTGTATTGGGAGTGGCGGCGCTACGAAGCGCTTGCACTAATCTGTCAGGAGATGCTGGTTTGACCAGATAATCGGTCGCTCCGGCGCGCATGGCCTCCACCGCCAGCAGTGGTGAAGTGCTGGTGGTGAGCATCAGAATGGGCAGAGCAGGCCGGCTCTTTTTCAATTCTGTGATTAGTTCGCAAGCATCGCTGCCCGCCGCGCCCTGATCGAGGATCACGGTGGAAATTTGCATCCCTTGACGGGTGTCGAGCGAGGAAAGGGCATCTTCCGCATTCTTCACGACCATCACCCGCCAACCCTCACGTCCCGCCAGAGCGGTGATAAGACGGCTCTGCGCAGGATCATTATCGATCAGCATCAGGAAACGGTGGTCGGTGTCGGCCATAAATTAAGCTATTCCAGTTTTCCTCATAAAAGCGACTTAAACTGCTCTGGTAAAGAGGGGATTAAGCTGAATCTTGAGGCTTGAGCGAATAGGCTTCCCCGGATACATGCTAGGTAAGAGGATTATCAAGGAATAAGATGATGTCTGCCAATGATATGAAAGCTGCCGAGAAGACCTACGAACAGTTTATCGGAACATTGAAATGGTCAGTTCCCTTGATTGCTATTCTGGTTGCCTTTGTCGTCATCGCCATCTCCTGATCCATCTGACGCGATAATCTGTGCAAAAGGTGGCTCTCAAGCAAAGACTATAGCTTTCAGCAGGGTGGACGACTACGCGCTTTTCCAGATAGATATCTCTTAAAGCTACCCGGCTGCCGTCACAGCTGTGTCATTTGAGATATGATAAGGGGCGTCGCATTGCAGAAACTTGGATTGATCGGAGGGATGAGCTGGGT
This sequence comes from Altericroceibacterium indicum, assembly GCF_009828105.1. Taxonomy (GTDB): domain Bacteria; phylum Pseudomonadota; class Alphaproteobacteria; order Sphingomonadales; family Sphingomonadaceae; genus Altericroceibacterium; species Altericroceibacterium indicum. The sequence continues at coordinate 541,917 of NZ_WTYQ01000002.1, read as the reverse complement.
CTCAACCCGTACATATTACACGCATATCAACCGGATCGTTCAGTCACGCAAAGGGCACAAGTTTAGTGCCCCGCTCCTGATCGAAAGCCTCGATTTCTCTTTGCTCTACGCTTCTGAAACGTCCCAGCAATGGGATAATGCTGCCCAATTGCTGATCGATTCCGCCAACCGGCTGGAACAGGCCGGAGCAGCGGCGCTGATCATCGGCGCAAACTCCATGCACCGCGTGTATGACCGTGTGCGCTCCGAAGTGACTATTCCTATCATCCACATCGCTGATTGTGTTGGTGAGCGTATGAAAGCCGATAAGGTGACGAATGCAGCACTGATCGGCACCAGCAATGTGATGACCGAAAGCTTCTTTCGTGAAAGACTGGTGTCTCACGGGATCGATCTGGCACCACCGACGCTTGAAAATCTTGGCCAGCTTGATCGGATCATCTATGATGAATTGATGGTTGGCAAAGTCACGCGGGATGCCGAGCGTCGGCTCAAAACCATGATTACTGTCAAAGAGCAGGAAGGTATTGAAGCCATTGTGCTGGCCTGCACAGAGCTTGAGCAGATTGTTGACGTTGATGCCAATGTTCTGCCGATTTATGACACTACCCGCATTCATGCTGAAGCGGCTGCCGAATGGATTTTGGGCACTGCATAGTTTGGTGTGCATCGCTTCACAATCATTGCCAAGGTGGCGTGCAGCTTATAGCGAGCATCCATGAGTTCAGCGCCCTACGCCGCCGACCCGTCCCGTTCACGCGGGCGGGAATTTTCCGAAAAACGCGGGGGCATGCGCGGGCCGCGTAGTGAATTCCAGCGCGATCGTGATCGGATCATCCATTCGATCGCATTTCGCCGTCTCGCTGGCAAAACGCAGGTCTTCATTGCCCCTGATGGTGATCATTATCGGGTACGCCTGACCCATAGTCTTGAAGTCGCACAAATTGGCCGGGTGATTGCCCGCACCCTGGGACTTGAGGAAGATCTGACCGAAGCCCTCTGCCTGGCACATGATATAGGCCATCCCCCTTTTGGCCATGCTGGTGAAGATGCACTCAATGAAGCGACTGCCCCACATGGCGGGTTTGACCATAATGCCCATTGTCTGCGAACGCTGATGCGGCTGGAGAACCCCTATTGCGATCATGTGGGGCTGAACCTGACATGGGAACTGCTGGAAGGCCTCGCCAAGCATAACGGCCCGGTTGCCAATCCCGGCTGGGCGCTGGCGGAGCTTAATGCAGAGTTCCCGCTGGAACTGAATGAATGGAGTTCACTGGAAGGGCAGGTCGCGGCGCTGGCGGATGATATCGCCTATGATAATCACGATATTGATGACGGCTTGCGAGCCGGGTTCCTGGAGTTGGATCAGCTTCTGACTCTGGACTTCGTGGCCGATCAGTGGCGCGATGTGGAAAGGCTTTTTCCCCATGCGGCGCGCGATACCCAATTGCGCGAATTGGTACGCGGCCAGATCGGCCTAATGGTCAATGATCTGATTGCTGAAACCCAGCGCAATCTGGCTGGTCTCAATACGCTGTCAGACATTCGCGGGGCAGGGCGGCAGCTTGCTTGCTTCTCACCTGAAATGGCATTGCAGGAACGCAGGCTCAAAGCGTTCATGTATGAAAATCTCTATTATCACCCGGAACAATTGGCGACGTCCAAGCGTGCGAAAGCGGTGATCGGGCGGCTTTATGCTGCCTATCATGCGGAGCCTGCGCTGATGCCGGGTGACTGGTCGAATAGTATTCCCGATAGCGAACCGGGGAAGAGCCGGCATATCCTTGATTTTATCGCCGGTATGACAGACCGTTATGCGATGGAGCAATATCGCAAGATATTTGGCGAAACGCCGGAAGGGCTTTCCAATGTCTGACCGGCCGCGGGTGTTGCTGGTCGGTGCAACGGGCCTGATCGGCATGCATGTTATCCGGTCGCTCGAGGGCCGACAGAAATGGGATCTTATTGCCCTCAGCCGTCGCGAAAGTTCCTTGCCCAAAGGCGTTCGGATGGAAATGCGTATTGCGCAAACCGGACAATGGCCACAATTGATTGATCGGATCATGCCGGACAGTGTGATCTGTGCGTTAGGAACCACTTGGGCAAAGGCGGGCAAGGATGAGGCGGCCTTCCGTGCGGTGGATCAGGGGTTGGTTCTGGCCGTGGCGGATGCTGCCAGAAAAACGCAGGCGCGCCAGTTTGTGCTGATTTCCTCCGTTGACGCCGATGCCGCGGCCAAGAGTTTTTACCTGCGGGTAAAAGGCGAGGTTGAGCAGGCACTGCACGGAAAGGGTTTTGCCCGGCTGGATATTATTCGCCCCGGTCTGTTGCGTGGTGAGCGCGGGGCAGAACGCAGGTTGATGGAGCGCTTAGGGATAGCTCTTAGCCCGCTGACAGATATGGTTCTGCACGGCGATGCACGTCGCTATCGGTCTATTTCTGGCGACATGGTAGCCCGTGCAGCCTTGCAACTGACCATGGAAAAAGCGGCTGGGCGCTTTGTCCATCAGCATGACGATATTATCCGTCATGCACGTCAGTTAGCTCAAAAAGAGTGTTGAAATGAAGCAGAATGCGCCAGCCGCCTTACGCAATCGGGGCCCAATTGCAGATGTGTTGGCGCAGGAATTGCCCGCCTTTGGAACCGTGCTCGAAGTAGCGAGCGGCACGGGGGAGCATGTCGTTTATTTCGCGCAACGCTTTCCTGATATTCACTGGCAGCCGAGCGACCCTGACGAGCAGGCCCGCGCCTCTATTGCGGCTTGGGCGAATGACGAGGGTCGGCAAAACATAGCAAACCCTATCGCGCTCAATGCGGCAGGCGATGTATGGCCGGAAATTAAGGTGGATGCGATCGTGTGCATTAACATGGTCCATATCAGCCCATGGGCCGCGAGCGAGGGCTTGATGGCTGCTGCCGGGCGATTGCTGGCAGAAGGTGCCCCGCTGATACTGTATGGCCCTTATCTTGAACCAGACGTCCCAACCGCACAATCAAACCTCGATTTCGATGCATCATTGAAGCTGCGTAATCCTGAATGGGGTATCCGCCCTATAGGTGCGATGGATCGTTTGGCGCAGGCTAATGGAATGGAACGGAAGAAACGTGTTGCCATGCCAGCCAACAACCTCATTCTGGTCTATCGCAAGAGGTCATGAAAAACCCGCCAGATGATGTCTCACCGGCGGGTTTGGTGTGAATGCCGGGTGATCTCGCTTAAGTAGCGTCATCAACCGTATTGGCGGCGGACTGGATGTCTTCACCAGCGCCGCGGACAGTGTTGCAGGCCGCAGTTGACAGGGCCATCAGGCCAACTGTTACGGCGAGAATAAATTTACGCGACATAGTCGAGGTCCTTCCTCTGCTTTTCTTCAGAGGATCAACTTCTCGCGCGAATTTAGGTTCCGGGGTCCGCCAGGCGTTTGCGTTTGCCTATTCGGCCGAGATAATGTTCCCGCCAGGCGATGACTATTCCCGCGACTATGATCAGGGGTGCGCCAATCCATGTGCTTGCAGACGGAAGTGTGTGCCAGATCAACCAGCCGTAGAGTGTGGCCCAGAACAGGGATGAATAATCCATCACAATGACACTGGCGACTTTACCAAAGCGCAAGGCTGAGGTGAGCAATATCTGTCCGATGGTTCCGGAAACGGCCATTCCCATCAGCAGCAACCATTCAAAAGGCGTATGCCGCGTAATGACGAAGGGCAGGGCGACTACGGTGATTGCCGTACTGAAGGCGGCAAACCAGAAGACGATGGTTAGCGGGCGCTCGGTCTTGTTGAGGTCGGCAATCTGAATGGAAACCACTGCCACCATGAATGCGCCGCCAAGGGCAACACAAGCTCCGAAAAGCGGGATGTGCCCGCCACCCGGTTGTGCGATCACCAACACACCAGTAAAGCCGAGGATCACTGCCGCCCACCGGTAAATGCCAACGCTTTCCTTCAACACCAATGTGGAGAGGATCACTGCCCAGATAGGAGCGGTGAAGCTCATTGTCGTGGCTTCAGCTAGCGGGAGCAGCATGACACCGCCAAAATTGAGCACCATGCCAAGCAGTCCGAAGCCTGCCCGTCTCGCATGGCTCCAGGGCCGTTTCGTGGCCAGGGCTGAAACTCCAGCGGTTGAAAGCAACCAACCCAAAATGATCGGCAAGGCGACAAACTGCCGCCAGAACAAAATCTCGATCAGGTTGATGTGATGTTCACCCGCTACCTTGATAAGTGCTGACATGGTCGCCAGTGCAGCTACGGCGCCGAGCCGTATGAGCAACGCCATGCCCGGCCGATTGCGGTTTTCCGAAGAGGTCATCAAGCCCTCCCTTAAGCGGATAGAGTGGGCAATCAAGCACCGATCTGGCAATCTTGGTCGCCGGGCGCTTGCTGTAGAACCGCAATGGCACCATATCGCTGCTCATGTTCTCCGAGCCGCAATTTCTGATGTTTGCCAGCGATGCCGTATGGCTCGCTATATGGGGTAGTGTGTGCCTGTTTCTGGCGCTGCTGGCTATGCTGGCAGAGCATCGGCGCAACAAGCGCAAGTCCATTGATGCGGTGGGCTGGGTGCCGTGGACGACCGTTTTTGTTTTGCTGGCATTTCTCGGCGCTGGGCTTTTGACACTATCTGCCAAAGCCCTGTTTGGTCACTGAGTTAGAGGCATGCCTCCAGATAGGCCTGATCAAAACCGAACTGCCGGGCTTTTTCCAGCGTATAAGGACGCAAGCCGGATGACCGGTATTCACCGATGATCTTGCCGTCTTCATCTTCATCGAGATATTCGAATTTGAACAATTCCTGCGTCACGATCACCTCGCCTTCCATCCCGATCACTTCCGTGATGTTGGTTGTGCGGCGGGAACCATCACGCAGGCGCTTCACCTGAACGATCAGATCGACACTTTCGGCAATCTGGCGGCTGATGGCTTCTTTTGGGATCTTGATGTCCCCCATCAGAATCATGTTTTCCATCCGGCCAAGGCATTCACGCGGAGAGTTGGCGTGCAATGTGCACATGGAGCCATCGTGCCCGGTGTTCATCGCAGCAAGCAGGTCAAAACACTCCGCCCCGCGAATTTCGCCAAGGATGATCCGGTCTGGCCGCATACGCAGTGCGTTTTTCACCAGATCACCAATGGTAATTGCGCCTTGCCCTTCAAGGTTCGGCGGGCGGGTTTCCAGCGGCAGCCAATGGGGTTGTTGCAGGCGCAATTCTGCCGCATCTTCAATCGTCAACACACGCTCGCCCGGATCAATCATCTTGGACAGAGCATTGAGCATGGTGGTTTTGCCTGAGCCTGTACCACCTGAAATCACCACATTCATCCGACACGCTCCAGCGATTTTGAGCGCGGTGCACATCGCTTCATTCATCGAGCCGAAGCCCTGAAGCATATCAAGCGTGATGGGTTTTTCGGAAAATTTACGGATTGAGATCGCCGTGCCGCGCAAACTTAGCGGTGGCACGATTACGTTCACACGGCTGCCGTCTTTCAGACGGGCGTCGGCCAGTGGTGTGGTCTGATCAACCCGTCGGCCTACTTGATTGACGATTCGCTGGGCAATCTGAAACAGATGTTGTTCATCCCGAAAGCGGATCGGGGCAAGCTGCAATTTACCCTTGCGTTCGACATAGGTCTGGTCCGGGCCATTGACCATGATATCGGTGATATTGGGGTCCTGAAGCAATTCTTCCAACGGGCCAAAGCCCAGCAATTCATCGATCAGCACCTTTTCCAGCGCGAATTGTTCACGTCGGTTGAGCGTCACTTTTAATTCAGTGAGCACTTCCATGATGATTGGGCGGAATTCTTCTGACAGCTCATCTTTGGACAGAGTGGATGCGGCTTCAGGATCAACCCGCTCTAACAGGCGTGGGAGAACCTGTTCCTTGATTTTATGGACGCTGGCTTCAAAGCCGCCAACTTCAGCGACGCTATCGTTAACGGAGTTCGCTCGTTCCGCCAGGCGTGAGAGCGCATCATCAACTGCTGGCGCGCGCTCCACCGATTTCGCCCCTGCACCCGGGCCGCCCGGAGTGAGCGGATCACCATCGGATTGTTTGGAAGTAGGTGCCGGGCCTTTCATCGGCCGGGCTACACCGAAATTCGGTCGCGCAGCAGGCTGGAGATTGCCTGTACCGTTCTTGCGTCCGAAGTTGCTCATTCGTTCATTCCTGGTCATTCGGGAAGCACAGCCATCACGGGCCGGGCTTTTACTTTTCAACGTAATCTATGCGCTCAACGATTAACCCAGCATAAAGCCCCAAACTTTGAAACTTCCCTAATGAAGCTCGAGGTTTACGTGCACTAAGGCTCTGGATAATTATCCGCGAAGTTGCAGCGAGCGAATAGATGAGTTCTGGCTCAGGAGTGTTTATGCCAGCTATAGGGCGGGTAGTAGCGACCTGAGCTGCCCAGATCACTTAAGGCCTTGCTGATGAGCGAGGCACATGCCTAATCGGTGCAAAACAATCTGGGAGCTTGGATATCTCGATACATCATACTGAACGGGCCGGGTTGCTATTTGTGCTGGCCGGGTTTTCGCTCCTCGCAGTGGGTGATGCCATCATCAAGGGTATGGCGCATATGTGGCCCCCAACGGCGATGGCGGCGACGCGCTATATTCTGGCAGCAATCGTCCTTTCTGCGGTGTTGATCTATAGGGAAGGCTGGGGCGCATTGCTCCATATGCCAAAGGCACGGATGCAGTGGGTCCGGGGTGCAGCGGTGGCGCTTTCCAGTATCGCTATCTTTGCGGCTGTCTGGCTGATGCCTTTAGGCGAAGCGATCACGATCACCTTTACCCAGCCTATGCTGACGGCGCTTCTGGCGGCGTTGTTTCTGGGCGAGAAGCTGCGCCTGCCGGCGATCATCGCCACGATCGTGGCTTTTGCAGGCGTGGTGGTGGTGATCCGCCCAAATTTCATGGTGCTGGGGCCTGCGGCTCTGTTGCCATTGGCTGCGGCGTTGGGAATGGCCGTCTTGATCATCAGTAACCGCGCCACATCAGGCGTGGCGAGTGTTCTTGCAATGCAGGTTTATCTTTCAGTCACGGCGTCGGTGGTGCTGACACTGGCCACCATTGCAGGGCATTTCAGCGGTGTGGAGGCGCTCCACATGCATTGGCCGGCCTGGCATGTCTTTGCACGCTGTGCCTTTATCGCCTGTAGTGCCACGCTGGCGCATTGGTGTATCTATATGGGAACGACCAAGGCCGGTGCTGCGGCTGTCGCTCCCATGACCTATGGTCAGCTTTTGACGGCCGTTGCCTTGGGGTGGATTTTCTTTGGCGATGTGCCTGATGGCATGAGCCTGCTTGGTGCGGGCATGATTGTCGGTGCCGGACTTTACCTGTGGTGGGAACGTCGACCACGCAAGTCACTGTCCGTTTGAACCCATTCATGGTGGTAGAAGATGAAGTACAAGGCTGCTGGTTATGCGGCAGGCTATTGGGGAAGCGGGTGCATTGGCATCACACTATCCCCAAGGCCAAGCGGGGGCGGGAGACGGTTCCAGTCCACCCTATTTGCCACCGAACCATTCATGCGCATTTTACAAATGCAGAGTTGGCCCGAACCCAGGGGGCACGCGATGCTCTGTTGGAAAATGCACAAATTGCGCGCTTCATTCGCTGGGTTGCGGGCAAGCCACCTGATTTTCATGCACCTACGCGCACCAAATAGGCCTTCAAAGGTGTGAGTTGCAAAACATGCAACACCTCTTGCAGTTAAGTCGTTTGTGCGAATCCTGCAACTCACCCATACGGAACAGGCCTTTCAGGCATCCTCTCCCAAACTTATTCAGCCCGGTCTTTTGGCCGGGCTATTTTTTTGTCTGTTCGAGAGCGGGCAGTCTCATCGCTCTGGCCCAAAGAAAAAGGGCCACCCGAAGGCAGCCCTTTCTTAAATCATGCTGGGATCAGACGATCAGTCTTCGACATGTTCGGCAAGAACCGTCAGGCCCTTGTCGCCCACTTCAGCAAAACCACCACGCACCTGGATATTCTCCGGCTGGCTACTGGCAGTCTTGAAGACCTGAATCATACCATCAGCAATGGTCGACATGAAAGGCGCATGGCCTTCCAGCACCCCGAATTCGCCTTCCGTACCGGGGACGACCACCATGTGGACTTCCTCGGAGCGGACCAGTTTGGCCGGGGTGACGAGTTCGAAGTGAAGAGCCATGATGCTTAGGCTTCCTCAGCCATCTTCTTGGCCTTGGCGACCGCTTCATCGATCCCGCCAACCATGTAGAAGGCGCTTTCTGGAAGGTGATCATACTCACCTTCAACTACAGCCTTGAAGCTCTTGATCGTGTCTTCGAGCTGAACGAACTTGCCCGAGATACCGGTGAAGACTTCAGCCACGTGGAACGGCTGTGACAGGAAGCGCTGGATCTTACGAGCGCGCTGCACGGTCAGCTTATCTTCTTCTGACAATTCATCCATGCCGAGAATGGCGATGATGTCCTGCAAAGACTTGTACTTCTGAAGCGTTTCCTGAACCTTACGAGCCGTTTCGTAGTGATCGGTACCAACAACGCGCGGTTCGAGAACGCGGCTGGTGGAATCGAGCGGGTCAACGGCTGGATAGATGCCCAGTTCGGAGATCGCACGGTTAAGCACGGTCGTTGCGTCCAAGTGGGCGAAGGAGGTGGCAGGAGCCGGATCGGTAAGGTCATCGGCAGGCACGTAAATAGCCTGAACCGAAGTGATCGAACCCTTGCTGGTGGACGTAATACGTTCCTGCAGCTGACCCATGTCAGTGGCGAGCGTTGGCTGATAACCCACGGCCGAAGGAATACGGCCGAGCAGTGCGGACACTTCCGAACCAGCCTGCGTGAAGCGGAAGATGTTGTCCACGAAGAACAGCACGTCCTGGCCTTCTTCATCGCGGAAATATTCCGCCATGGTGAGGCCGGAGAGAGCCACGCGCGAACGGGCACCCGGAGGTTCGTTCATCTGGCCATAAACCAGCGCAACCTTGGAGCCTTCCGAGATGGCATTGCCATCTTCGTCCTTGGCGATAACGCCAGCGTCGAGGAATTCGTGGTAAAGGTCGTTCCCTTCACGGGTACGTTCACCAACACCTGCGAAAACAGACACACCACCGTGGCCCTTTGCGATGTTGTTGATCAGTTCCTGAATAAGAACCGTCTTGCCCACACCAGCACCGCCGAACAGGCCGATCTTACCACCACGAGCGTAAGGTGCGAGAAGGTCGATGACCTTGATGCCCGTTACGAGAATGGCAGCTTCGGTGGACTGTTCGATGAAGGGAGGTGCTTCAGCGTGGATCGGAGCGGTCTTTTCAGCGCCGACAGGGCCACGTTCGTCAATCGGTTCACCGACGACATTCATGATGCGGCCGAGTGTCTTCGGGCCGACCGGAACAGAGATCTGTTCTCCGGTGCTGGTGACCTTCTGGCCACGGGTGAGGCCGTCTGTGCCGTCCATAGCGATGCAACGCACGGTGTTTTCACCGAGATGCTGTGCCACTTCAAGAACAAGGCGCTTGCCATTATTGTCGGTTTCGAGAGCCGACAGGATGGACGGCAGTTCGCCTTCGAAAATCACGTCAACAACAGCGCCGATGACCTGGCTGATCGTGCCGTTGGGATTCTGGTTTAACACGGGGGCGGTAGCCATGGATTCTTCCTTAGGTTGATGCCTTAGAGCGCTTCGGCGCCCGCAATAATTTCGATCAATTCAGTGGTAATCGCGGCCTGGCGGCTGCGGTTATACTGAATGGTGAGCTTGCTGATAAGATCGCCGGCGTTGCGTGTGGCACTGTCCATGGCGTTCATGGATGCGCCTTGCTCGGAAGCGGCGACTTCCAGCAATCCACCGAAAAGCTGTGTCCGGATATAACGCGGCAGCAATTCTTCGAGGATTGCTTCTTCACCCGGTTCATATTCAACCACACCATCAGCCGCAGTGGCCTGCGCTTCAGGGGCGGGGACGGGAACCAGTTGCTGAACGGTTGGGATCTGGACCAGCGCAGATTTGAAATGCGGGTAGATCAGATGCGCAACGTCATATTTGCCAGCTTCATACATGCTGAGCAGCTCATTCGCGATGGCCTCCGCCTCTTCAAAGCCGGGGGTGCGAACGGTAGACGTATCGAAATGCGTGCCGATCTGATCCGAGAACTGGCGCTTCAGCGGCGCACGGCCCTTTTTGCCGACCAGATAAAATTCGACGCTTTTGCCTTCTTCCATCAGGGCGCGGGCCTTGGCTGCAGCTGCGCGCACAATAGTCGCGTTCAGGCCACCGCACAGACCCTTGTCCGTATTGACGACGACAAGAAGGTGGCGCTTGGTAGAGCCGGTTCCGGCGAGCAGTTTTGGCGCGCCATCCTTGCCCCCAACCTTGCTTGCCAGGCTGCCCATTACATTTGTCAGGCGTTCCGCATAAGGGCGGGCAGCTTCGGCAGCAGCCTGCGCCTTACGCAGCTTCGCCGCGGCAACCATCTGTTTGGCCTTGGTGATCTTCTGGGTCGATTTGACCGAGTTGATACGACCTTTGAGTTCCTTGAGACTGGCCATAGTCAGTCCTTAAGCTCCGTTACTTCGACCAGCTTGGGTTCTTCCCGCAACCAATTTTCATAGTGGGTGAAAACAGCGCGAGTATAGTCCTGAGCGTGGTGATAGTCGAAAGCTGCGCGATCCGCCCAACGTTCGAAAATGTAGATGTTCGGGGACCCGTCCGCAGCGCGGCAAGGCTCGAATTGCTCACATCCCGTCTCTGCCCGCGTCAACGGCACAATTCCCGCAACCGCAGCCTGGGCATCATCAAGATGCTCAGGCTTTACGGGGATTGTTGCAAAGACGGTGTAGCTCATCAGGCGAACTGCTTGGCGAAGGCGTCGAGGGCCGCAACAGTGCGATCCTTCACATCACCTTCGAATTTCTGGCTTGAACGGATATCTCCGAGCACGTCAGCATGTTGCGAACGCATGAAGCTGAGCATTTCCGCTTCATATTCGGTCACCTGATCGACTGCGATGGCATCGAGATAGCCATTGGTGCCAGCGAAGATCGACACGGTCTGCTCTTCAAACGGCAGCGGTGAGAACTGTGCCTGCTTGAGGAGTTCGGTCAGACGAGCACCGCGATTGAGCAGCTTCTGCGTAGCCGGGTCGAGATCCGAACCGAACTGGGCGAAGGCAGCCATTTCACGATATTGGGCGAGTTCGAGCTTGATCGAACCAGCGACCTTTTTCATCGCCTTGGTCTGAGCCGAACCACCCACACGCGAAACCGACAGACCGACGTTAATCGCCGGACGAATGCCCTGATAGAACAGGTCCGTTTCGAGGAAGATCTGACCATCGGTGATCGAAATCACGTTGGTTGGAATGTAAGCAGACACGTCGCCAGCCTGCGTTTCGATGATCGGCAGAGCAGTCATCGAACCCGAGCCATTGGCTTCGTTCAGCTTGGCAGCGCGTTCGAGCAGACGGCTGTGCAGGTAGAAAACGTCACCCGGATAGGCTTCACGGCCTGGAGGACGACGCAGCAGCAGCGACATCTGGCGATAGGCATTCGCCTGCTTGGAAAGATCGTCATAAACGATCAGTGAGTGCATACCGTTGTCACGGAAGAATTCACCCATCGCGCAACCGGTATAGGGTGCGAGATACTGAAGCGGAGCGGGTTCCGAAGCGGTTGCCGCCACAACGATGGAATATTCCATCGCACCATTTTCTTCGAGCTGACGAACGATCTGCGCCACGGTGGAGCGCTTCTGGCCGACAGCAACATAGATGCAGTACAGCTTCTTGTTTTCATCATCGCCCGCATTCGGGCCCTTCTGGTTGATGAAAGTATCGATGGCGACAGCGGTCTTACCGGTCTGACGGTCACCAATGATCAATTCGCGCTGGCCACGGCCAACAGGAACCAGAGCGTCAATGGCCTTGATGCCGGTCTGCACAGGTTCGTGAACCGATTTACGCGGGATGATGCCTGGCGCTTTGCTTTCGACGCGCGCACGCTGATCGGAAACGATCGGGCCTTTGCCGTCAATTGGGTTGCCAAGAGCGTCAACCACGCGGCCGAGCAGGCCCTTGCCAACGGGAACGTCCACGATGGTGCCGGTCCGCTTGACGCTGTCGCCTTCCTTGATGTCGGAGTCCGAACCAAAGATCACGACACCGACATTGTCAGCTTCGAGGTTGAGGGCCATGCCCTGAATGCCATTGGCGAATTCGACCATTTCACCAGCCTGAACTTTGTCGAGGCCGTGGATGCGGGCGATGCCATCACCAACGGAAAGCACGGTGCCGACTTCGCTGACTTGCGCGTCGGTGCCGAAATTGGCGATCTGGTCCTTAATGACCTTGGAGATTTCTGCGGCGCGAATTTCCATTTTCAGCCTTTCATCAGCCCTTCATCGCGTGGGCGAGAGTATTGAGACGGGTCCGGATCGAATTGTCGACCCGCTTGGAACCGATAGTGACGACGAGCCCACCCAGCAGATCCGGGTCAACGCTCGTATGAATCTTAACATTGCGACCTTCGCGTGCCTTCAGCTTCTGTTCGAGAGAAGCGATCTGGTCTGCACTGAGGGCATGGGCGGTGGCCACTTCCGCTGTGACTTCGCCACGCTGTTCAGCGGCGATGGTCTGGAACGCACGAATGATCGCGGCCAGCTTGGTCACGCGGCGGTTTTCAGCCAGCACGCCCAGGAAGTTGCGCGTGATGGGCGAAATCGCCAGCAATTCGGCAATACCATTCATCACCTTGCCGAGATCAGCACGGCTGATTTCAGGATTGTGAATCAGAGCACGCAGTTCAGCCGATTCGGCCAGTGCGTCCTTGAGTTTAACAAGATCAGCTTCGACGGCGGTCACATTGCCGGATTCTGAAGCTAGGTCGAACAAGGCCAGGGCGTAACGCCCGGCTAGGCTGGCCTGAATACCGGCGGAAAGCTCCACGCGTAAAACCCCTCTCACTATCCGAAGAAACGGAAAACTATGTCACTACCAAATCGGACACGCCAAAAGGCTCCTCGGTAGGACTGGCGCGCGACTACCACCGAGGGGCTGGTGATGCAACCCGAGTCGCACTCCAATTTGCCCCAGAGTGACAGAGTGTGGCCAAAATATTGCAGAGTCAGCGCTCTTAGTTCTCGCTTACGTTGCACTTATACACCAGCCTTTCGTTGGGCTTGACCGGAAGCACGGCAAGAACACTGTTCTGCCGATTGCCGAAATCACTCACGGCTGTTTCGTCAGCACCACAAGTGGGGGCCTTATATTCTGAGCGGGCAGATCTTGCGGCAGCCATTTCCTTATGGCCAAGGAGATAGCGGTCCACGCGATATTCCTTGCTGGCGGGGTGATAGCTGGCAATTGACACAGCCGCTTCATTATCGGGCACCAGAATGCGTGACCAATCGCCATTGGCCCTGCCATATTGGGTTCGGCCGTTGACGCAGCCTTCATCGGTCCAGGTGAAATCCACACTGTCATCGGCTGCACTGGTCACCCGGCTGCGTGAAATATCCAATGTGCAGGAGAGTTTCTGCTGTGTGCCGGCGTTGGCGATAGAGGCGGGCACTTCTGGTTCGCTGGCTGGGCTTTCGGAGCGCATTGCACTTTCTACCCGATCATCCAGATCCGCAAAGCTGGGGCGCATCGCCCATGCTGCAGCGGAACCCAGCAGGAACACAAAGGCAATACCGCCTGCGATCATGGCCGGGCGATGTTTCTCACGCTGATAGGAAATCAGCCCAAAGCCGCCTGCGCCAAATGCAATCATGAGGAGGACCGTGGCCAGAGCCATCCCATCTTCGCGTTCCTGAATCAGGGCGAACTGTTCTTTGCGCTGAACACTCTCGCGGCGGCGGGAAAGAGCATTGGCTTCATCTTCACGAGAGATGCGCGCATTCATCTGCTGCTGCTGTGACCTTTCGCGTTCCGCCTGATCGAGATCGGCGAGGCTGCGACAGGGCAGGCTGTTGACTTGCGGGGTAATGTTGTTGGCGCGAAGGAAGGGGAGTAGCTCGCGATTGGAAATAGCGAAAAAGAACTCAGCATCGGCGCCATCGCTTTCGGCGCCGAAGGAATTGACGCCAACCACGCGCCCACAATTGTCGAGCAAGGGGCCGCCACTGTTTCCACGTGCGATGGGCGCAGTGTGGAGCAGCGTGTCAAAATCACGCGTCGGCCGGTCACCGGAAAGGAAGCCGGTGCTTTTAACAGGAGGCTGGGCCTTGAAAATGTCATCCATACTGAGGCCCTGCGCCCGGTCTACATTCATCGGATAACCGACCGCTGTGACCGAGCCAGAGTCATTATCTGGATTGCCTGACAATGTGAGTGGCGCAAGGTTCAGCGCGCTGGTTGTGGCAATCAGCGCCAGATCATTGCGCTTGGATACAGTGATGAGCCTTCCATAAACCGCCTTGCCGCCATCTGACGGCACAATCCCAATTGCCAGATCTGCATTGTTGCGTGCTTCTTCCACCACATGCGCATTGGTCACGATTCGCTCCGGCGTGACGGCAAAGCCAGACCCGTGCGACACCGGATAAACATCGCCACCATCGCGTTCGACAATGATGATGCGGACCACACCGCGCGCGGCAGCGTCAATGTCGGATCGTTCCGCATGAGCGGCGCTGGTCACGGCACATAGGGCTACCAAAGTCATAATGATTTTGGTGAAGCAGATTGCGGGAAGGGAGGATATTTTGTCAGTCATCGCGGCCTTTTTCGCCTGCCTTTGGTTTGAGCGCAAGAATCGAGACGCTCTCATGTGACACTTTCTCTATAGTAAGAGCCATGATGATGGGTGATCTTTTGGACCATACGGCCATGGAAGCCGCTTTTGCTGCACGAGACCGGGCAGCCGATGGGTGCTTTGTGGTTGGTGTGTTGACGACCGGTATTTATTGCCGCCCCAGTTGCCCGGCTCGCCGGCCCAAGCCGGAGAACACCCGGTTCTATCTGAAGGAAGAAGATGCGCAGGCTGCGGGCCTGCGCCCCTGCAGAAGATGTCGGCCCGATGAAGTGGCGCGAGACAGGGCGGCGATTGATCGGGTGCTGGCTTTGTTAAAGCGTGACCCCTCAGCGCATGGTCTGGATGCGCTGGCGGATGAGGTGGGCTATTCACCCTCGCATCTCCAGCGATTGTTCAAGCGCGATATTGGCCTGTCCCCTGCCGCTTATGCCCGCGCTTTGCGCAGCCAAAGGGCGCAAGACATGCTGCAAGGGGCAAGCGATGTAACAGACGTTATATATAAGGCGGGTTTTGAAAGCCCCTCCCGGTTTTATGCAGCAATGGAAGGCAGGCTTGGCATGACACCCTCTGTATGGGCCAAGGGCGGCGAAGGCATGACGATTCGCTGGGCGCTGGTGAAGACTTCTCTGGGCGAGATGTTGGTCGCGGCGAGCGATAAGGGCGTATGCCGCCTGGCGTTCAATACGCCGGCCGAAGATCTGGTAAAGACCTTCCCGCGTGCAACGCTGGTGCCAGGTGGGGATGCCTTCACCGAACTACTGGGAAAGGTGATTGCTGCAGTTGAAAGCCCAAGCGATGTATCGGATATTCCGCTCGACGTGCAGGGCACCGCTTTTCAGGAACGTGTCTGGCAGCAATTGCGGCTTATCCCCAAGGGCGAAACGCGCAGCTATGCAGAGCTTGCTGCGGCAGCGGGCAATCCCAAGGCGATGCGCGCGGCCGGTAGTGCCAATGGGGCCAATCCGGTTGCGGTGCTGATTCCCTGCCATCGGGTTATCCGGGCAGATGGTTCTATCGGCGGCTATGCTTTTGGGACAGCGATCAAGGAAGAACTGCTGCGCCGTGAAAAGGGTGAGAGCTGATCCGCGCTAAACAAAGCTGTAAGGATCAATATCCACACCTACGCGGACACCTTGCGGGAATTTCAATGCGCCTAGCCATTCGCGGATGATGTTCTGGACCTGCGCCGTGCGCCGAGCATTGATCAACAGGCGATAGCGATAGCGTCCACGCAGCAAAGCCATCGGGGCAGGGGCCGGGCCGAGCACCATCACATCGGGTAGGTCTGGCCGTGATCCCCCAATTGCACGGGCAGCATCACGCGCTTCGGCTTCATCTTCAGATGAGACAATAATCGCCGCCCAGCGCCCGAACGGCGGGGCACCGGCATGGCGGCGGGCTTCGGTTTCGGCACTGTAAAAAGCATCGCGGTCCCCAGCGGCGAGTGCCGCAATGACCGAAGCTTCGGGATGGCGCGTTTGAAGCAGCACTTCACCCGGTTTCGATCCGCGCCCCGCGCGCCCGGCAACCTGTGCCACTTGCTGATAGGTCCGCTCCGCTGCGCGCAAATCACCGCCTTCAAGGCCTAGATCAGCGTCAACTACACCCACCAGAGTGAGTTCGGGGAAGTGGAAGCCTTTAGTAACAAGCTGCGTGCCCACAATCACATCAATGGCCCGCCCTTCCGCCTGTGCGACAAATTCGGCGGCCTTTTCCGGCGAATTGAGCGTGTCGGATGTCACCAGCGCCACGCGGGCTTCAGGTAAAATCTCACGCACTTCATCCGCGATCCGTTCCACACCAGGGCCGCAGGCGACAAGGCAATCCTCGGTGCCGCATTCCGGGCAGGCTGGCGGGGGGCGGGTTTCATGGCCGCAATGATGGCAGGTGAGGCGGTTCGACAGGCGGTGTTCCACCAGCCATGCGCTGCAATTAGGGCATTGGAAACGGAAACCGCAATGGCGGCACAGGGTGAGCGGCGCATAGCCGCGCCGGTTGAGGAACAGCAAGGATTGCTCACCCCGCTCCAGTCGCAATTTCATCTCAGTCACGAGCGGCGGGGCCAGCCAGTGCCCACGTTCAGGTGGGGTTTCACGCAGATCGACAATGGAAATTTCCGGCATCTGCGCCCCGCCGAAGCGGCTTTCCAGATCGACCTTTTCGTAAATCCCCGCTTCGGCCATTTGCAGGCTTTCCAGCGCAGGCGTCGCACTGGCGAGGACCACGGGAATTTTCTCAAACCGCGCGCGCATCACCGCCACATCGCGGGCATTATAGCGCACGCCGTCATCCTGCTTAAAGGACACCTCATGCGCTTCATCCACCACGATCAGGCCCAACGCAGCATAGGGCAGGAACAATGCAGAACGCGCGCCCACAACCACTTGCGCGCGCGCCTTGGCATCGCCATTGGCAATCGCGCGCCATGCGCGGCGGCGCTCTGTGCTTTTGAGTGAGGAATGCCAGACAATCGGCGCCACCCCGAAGCGCGTTTCAAACCGGCGCAGGAACGCCTCAGTCAGCGCAATTTCGGGAAGCAACACCAGCACTTGTCTCTCATTCGCCAGCGCTTCGGCAATGGCTTCGAAATAGACTTCCGTTTTGCCCGAACCTGTCACCCCATCGAGCAGGAAGGGCGTGAATTGCCCGCCGCGCATGGCATGGATAAAGCGGTTTGCTGCTTCTTGCTGGCTTGGGTTGAGCACCGGCTGGGCGAAATCCGCCAGCGCACGAGGGTAGGGCCGGTCACAATCCACCTCGACAGGTTCCAGCACCCCTTGAGTGACCAGACCGCGCAAGACGCCCACGCTCACACCCGCCAGTTCGGACAATTCGCGCATGGTGGCCTGCTCACCCTGAAGCGCGTCCATCGCCTTTTCACGCTGCGGGGTCATTCGGTCAGGCTCGCGGTCACCCAGCCGATATTCGGTCATCGTGGCCGGGCCTTTCAGCGCCCCGCCACTAGCCAGCACCATCCGCGCGACAGAGGCGAGCGGGGCGCAATAATAGTCGGCGGTCCATTCTACCAGACGGCGCAATTCGGCACGCAAAGGCGGCACGGGCAGCTTGCCCAGCAGTGGCCGCAGCTTGTGATCTGGAACCGTGGCAGCAGGTAGTCGTTCGGTTTCCCAGACAATCCCGGTGATTTGGCGGGGGCCAAGCGGTGCCAGCACCACAGAACCGGGCCCCACCTGCATTCCATCGGGAACACGATAGTCGAGCGGGCCTAATGCGGCATTGAATATGACAAGTCGGACGCGGTTCATGAGACGCTGCCTATATGGGCAGTTAGGGCATCGCGCTACAAGCGCCAAGATAAAGAGGTCGCTCTGATGGGTGAAATGGTTTTGAATGAAGGCACGCAAGGCATGGCAAAAGCTACTGTCGGACGGCGCAATTTTCTCGGCAAGGCGCTGATGGGTGGTGCATTGGCAACCAGCCTGCTTGCCCTTCCGGCCTGTCAGAGCATGGGAGGATTTAGCCTGACTGAAGCTGTCCGGCGGATGCTGTTGATTTCCAGCGACCGTGCCTTTGCGCAATTAACCGCACCGGGCGGTTTTTGGGATGAACAGGTCGCCAAGGTCGGCTTTGGCAACATGCTCGGCGCGCGCGGTGATACGCTGTCATCCATCCTCACATCGGCCTTGTTCAAATCGCGGCTGGAAGATGCCTTCGCCGATATTGCCATAGACGCATCCTACCGTGCGGCCCCGGTGGTGACAGAAGCGGTCAAAACCATCGGTATCAGCAATGCGCTGGCCCTCATCAACGGCGGGCCGACGGCGGCGACCAGTTTCTTGCGCCAGAATATGAGCCAAAGCTTGCTGGAAATTCTGGTGCCCGAAGTCAGCGACGCCTTGCGTGTGGCGGATGATCCGCTGGTAGGCCAGGCCCTGTCCGCTCTGACCGGCATCAACATCGCCGGAGCGGCCCGCAGTTTCTCAGCTGAAGTGGAAAACGCCATCTGGAATCAGATCGGCGTGGAGGAAACAGCGATCCGTGCCAACCCGTCGAGCACGCAAGATCCGATGCTGATTAGCGTGCTGACGGGGGCAAAGGGCCTGAGCCGCTAGGTCATAAAAGAGATAACTAACCCCAATTTTCGTCATTCCCGCGCAGGCGGGAATCCAGTTGGCAAAGGTAAAAAGCCGAAGCCGTTGTGCAGAAATGGGGAGCAGGCGCCCCTAAGGCAGCTTGCGCTTGTTCATCTGCGTTGCATCTGGATTCCCCCCTGCGCGGGAGTGACAAGGGTATTTAGACTATTTCTGTATTGGGAGAAGCGCAGGAAGCCGAAAGGGCACTTCCGACGAAAACCCAAAAACCGCGTTCCCACTTTCGTCATTCCCGCGTAAGCGCGAATCCAGCAGCAATGCCATCAGGAAGTGCAACCTGGCCTTTGTGGTCCCCGCCTGTGCTGGAATGATGAAGGTAGATAATCGGCTTTCTTTGCCTTTCACCATGACCAGCATCATAACGCTTGAATAGAGGGGGTGGCACTGGCGGGCCTTGGCTCTTATAGCAGCACCAACAGACTCAAACTGCCCGACCGGAGCCACCATGAAATTCTTCGCTGACACTGCCGACACTGCCGCCATCAAGGATCTTGCTGCAACCGGTTTGCTGGATGGTGTCACCACCAATCCTTCGCTGATCGCCAAATCCGGCCGGGATTTCATGGAAGTGACCAAGGAAATTTGCGGCCTTACCGATGGCCCGGTTTCTGCTGAAGTTGTCGCTCTCGATCATGAGACGATGATGAAAGAGGCAGAAGTCCTGCGTAAGATCGCGGATAATGTCTGCATCAAGGTGCCGCTGACGATTGATGGCCTCAAGACCTGCAAGGCGCTGACCTCTGAAGGCACAATGGTCAATGTGACGCTGTGCTTCTCGGCCAATCAGGCGCTGCTGGCTGCCAAGGCTGGCGCGACTTTCGTGTCACCTTTCGTAGGCCGTCATGATGACAATGGTTTTGATGGCATGTCGCTCATTAGCGATATTCGCCTGATTTATGACAATTACCTGTTTGAAACCCAGATCCTTGTCGCATCTGTGCGTCATGCGACCCATGTGCTGGAAAGCGCGCGGATCGGTGCGGATGTTGCCACTATGCCGCCTGCCGTTATCAAGGCGCTGGCCAATCATGTGCTGACCGACAAGGGCATTGAAGGCTTCATGGCTGATTGGGCCAAAACCGGCCAGTCCATCATCAAGTAAGCAATTTGGCTGAAGAAACACCACTTGATCGGTTCCGGCTCGCGCTGACAGGTGCCACCCGTGCGCTTGGGCGCGACCCGGAAGCTGATGTGTCCTGGAGCCAGGACAAGCCGCAGGATGTGGGCAAATCCATGCGTGTGCCGATGCCTGCGCGCTCGCTTCCTGCCGAACAGGTCCGCGAAGCACGCGGCGCGGCCGATAGTTTTGCACTGAAAATGCGGTTTCACGATGATGTGATGCATCGCCGGAATATGCCCACTGAACCCAAGGCTCGGGCCTGCTACGACGCGATTGAGCGGGCCCGTTACGAAGCCCTGGGTGAAAATAATTACACCGGGATTCGGGACAATCTGGAAAGTGCGATCGTCTCGCGCACGAAGAGTGATCCGATCTCCAAGGCCCAAAATTTCGAGGACGTTCCGCTCCAGACCGCGATTGGCCTGATGCTGCGGGAACAGCTTACCGGGCAGCCGATCCCTGAAGCAGCGCGCGAAGGCGTGGAACTGGTCCGCGAATTCGTTGAAAGCCGGACGGGGGATGATTTTGAACGTCTGACGCAATCGCTCGACGATCAGAAAGCCTTTCAATCGCTGAGCCTTGATTTGCTGAAGCATCTCGACCTTGTAAAACAGGAAGAGGACGACAATTCCGGCGAACAGGACGAAGGCGAAGAAGAAAGCGGCGATGAGGAGCAGGAACAGCCTGACGATCAGGATGATTCTGCGGATGAATTGCCGTCACAGGATGTCTCCGGCGAAAGCTCCGAAAGCGAAGACGGCAGCGAATCCGATCAGGAAAATTCGGGCGAAGACGATGTCGGTGACGGCGAAGGCGGTGATGAGGGCGAAGATGGGGTGCTCCCCATGCGCGCCAACCGCCCCTGGACCATGGACCCGGACACGTTCGAATATACCAGCTTCACCACAGAATTCGATGAAGTCGTTGAAGCGACTGAACTGTGCGATCCGGAAGAATTGCAGCGCTTGCGGGCCTATCTTGATAGCCAGTTGACGGGGCTTCAAGGTGTGGTGACACGTCTCGCCAACCGCTTGCAGCGCCGCCTGATGGCGCAGCAAAACCGCGCATGGGATTTTGATCAGGAAGAAGGCCTGCTCGACGCCGCAAGGCTGGCGCGGGTGATCGTGTCGCCCGGTTCCTCGCTCTCCTACAAGGTGGAGCAGGACCAGGAATTCAAGGATACCGTCGTCACACTGCTGATCGACAATTCCGGTTCCATGCGTGGGCGGCCCATTTCTATCGCGGCGATCAGTGCAGATATCATGGCCCGCACGCTGGAACGCTGCGGTGTGAAGGTCGAAATCCTCGGCTTCACCACGCGCGCCTGGAAGGGGGGGCAATCCCGCGAGAAGTGGCTCAACAGCGGCAAGCCTGCCACGCCGGGCCGGCTCAACGATCTGCGCCACATCATCTACAAAAAGGCTGACGAGCCGATGCGCCGCGCGCGCAAGAATCTCGGCCTGATGATGCGCGAAGGTCTGCTCAAGGAAAATATCGACGGTGAAGCGCTGCTCTGGGCGCATGAGCGGATGCTCAGCCGGTCAGAAGATCGCCGCATTCTGATGGTGATTTCCGATGGTGCGCCAGTCGATGATTCGACGCTGAGCGTGAACAATGCGGGCTACCTTGAAACCCATTTGCGCAAGGTGATCGACTGGATCGAGAATAAGAGCCCGATCCAGCTTGTCGCTATCGGTATTGGCCATGATGTGACCCGCTATTACAAACGCGCGGTGACGATTATGGATGTTGAGCAATTGGGCGGCACGATCATCGAACAACTCGCTGATCTGTTCGAGGTGGAGTGAAGGGCGGGGGCCTTTCCTGCCAGCTCCTGCTTGACCAGTGCCACTGCTTCGGGCCAATGCGCTGGCATGACTGATACCCCGCTCAAGCTGTTCAATTCGCTGACCCGCCAGCTGGAGACATTCCAGCCCGTCCACCCCGGTGAAGCGCGGGTCTATAGCTGCGGGCCGACGGTCTATAATTACCCCCATATCGGCAATATGCGTGCCTATGTGTTTGCCGATGTGCTGGGGCGCACGCTGAGTGCCAATGGCTATAAGCTCACTCATGTCATCAATATCACCGATGTCGGCCATCTGACCGATGATGCCGATGCGGGCGAAGATAAGCTGGAGAAGGCCGCCGCCGCCAATGCGCAATCCATCTGGGACATCGCGCAGCATTATACGGAAGCTTATTGGGCCGATATCAAAGCGCTCAACATCCGCCAGCCCGCCCATTGGTCCATCGCCACCGATTATATCGAACCGATGATCGACTTTGCCAAAAGCATCGCGGACAAACATTGCTACGAATTGCCCTCCGGCCTTTATTTCGATGTTTCGACCATCGAAGATTATGGGCGGCTGGCACGAGCAAAGACTGACGATGAAGGCGAAGGCCGGATCGAAGCGGTGGATGGCAAGCGCCATGCGGCCGATTTTGCCATCTGGCGCAAGACACCCGAAGGCGAAAAGCGCCAGATGGAATGGGATTCTCCGTGGGGAAAGGGGGCTCCCGGCTGGCATCTGGAATGCTCGGTCATGGGTGAGAAGCTGCTCGGCTTTCCCTTTGATATTCACACTGGCGGGATTGACCATCGTGAGATTCACCACCCGAATGAAATCGCGCAGAATCAAGCATTTTGCGGCTGTGGTGGGCTGGATGATCCGCTCCATTCCGGAGCGCGGATCTGGATGCACAATAATTTTCTGGTCGAACGCTCTGGCAAGATGAGCAAGAGTTCAGGCGAATTTTTGCGCCTGCAATTGTTGATCGACAAGGGATATCATCCGCTGGCCTATCGCCTGATGTGCCTGCAGGCGCATTATCGCAGCGAACTGGAATTTAGCTGGGATGGCCTTGGTGCAGCGCTCACCCGGCTGAAGCGTATGGTGATGGTGGCGGAGCGGCTTGCCGATGCGGAAGAGGGGGGCAAGATTCACCCGAAATTCCAGCCGATGATCGATAAGTTCGATGCCGCAATGGCCGATGATCTTAACACTTCTATTGCGCTCACTGCGATGGAAGAAGCTTTGGCGGTGAAGAAGGTCACGCCGGAAGCCAAGCGAGCTGTAATCGCGCAGATGGATGCGGTGCTGGGCCTTGGTTTGCTCAAGCTGACCCGTTCAGAGTTGCGGATCAGGCCTAAATCAGCGGCAATGACGGAGGATGCGATTACGAGTGCGATGGAGCGCCGCAGTCAAGCACGTGCTGCAAAAGACTTTGCTGCTTCAGACTCGATTCGTGATGAATTGGCCGCGCATGGCGTGGAAGTTATGGATGGTGACCCACTGGGTTGGGAATGGTCGCTCGGCTGATAGTCTGCTGGCGCGGCGTAGCGCCTTTATCTCTGCCGATCTGATTGCGACGCGCTGCGACCCGAAGCGCGTATGCGAAGAGGGTGTTCGCCCTCATGCAGCCTCTCGCTTTTATCGAGCAGGCTTAGGTGCATATGTTCAATTGTCTTCCAGCAAAAGTAGCTCCGCTGTCACGACCATGTGCGGTTCGGGCAGCATAGTGTGATCTACGGCAGAGATGGTTGCATCGGCCACCAATTGCCCCGGAATCGTAAATTCATGCTCTGGAAGCTGCGTGATGAAATGTTCGGCCGCTTCCACCGCCTGTAGCCCATGGAAGCCCAGCGTGACCGTATGGCGTGCGCCAGTAAAGGTGATACTGGCCCAGCCTTTTTCCTCGTGGCGAAGCCACTCAGCACGGCCTTCTGTTAATAGATCGATGGCTTTACGCAGATGTTCCGTAGTGCCTCGCCTGATCATCCGCGATTGAGAGAGGCTTGTTTCAATGTGCATGAACATGTTCCCGATAGGTCTGCATGAAACTTTCGATCCGTTTCTCTGTCCCGCCGCGCGGGATACGCCCGTTGCGCAGATCAATGACGAAACGTGGATCATGGGCCGCGAGGCGACCAAATTTGGTGGCGGGCATTCCCGTGCTGCGTAGGAAAACCTCTATTTTTCGAATGAGCATCTTACCCCTTTCTGCCCTAGGCATCTGACGAATCAGTGAGGTACGAAGAGATTGCGAAGGAAATCCTACTTGTCTAGGAAAAATCCTATAGTATAGAGGTGCTCCAACGAGGGAAGAACCACAAATGTCGTCTAGCTTTCAGGATAAACTTGCTGAACTTGCTAAAAAATCAGGGGTTAGTCTTGCGTCCCTATCCCGTATGATCGGCCGTAATCCGAGCTACCTTCAGCAGTATATCACGAAAGGCAGCCCTCGGAGGCTGGAAGAGCGCGATCGTGCTAAGTTGGCCGAGTTCTTTGGTGTGCCGGAAACCTACCTTGGTGGGCGACGAGAGAAATCCTACGATTTTCCTGCTGCGCGCAGGAAATCCGACTGGGTCGAAGTTCCGCGCCTGGCGCTCGGTGCTTCTGCCGGGCCGGGGGTGCTGGGGGCAGAGGAAATGGTCTTCGATACATTTCGTTTTTCGCGGCGATGGCTGAGGCAGCAGGGGCTGGACCCTGCCATGTTGTCGGCGATTCGTGTGGTGGGGGACAGTATGGAACCGCTACTCCGCGACGGGGATGAAATTCTTGTGGACCGTAGCCCGGTGGGGTTCCGCGAAGGAGTGCATGTTTTGCGGTTGGGGGAGGCCCTGCATGTCAAACGTGTGCAGGCAGGGCCGCCGGGGCGCATTGTTCTGATCAGCGAGAATCAGGCCTATGCGCCGATTGATGTCGCCGTGGATGAAGTGGCGCTGATCGGGCGGGTTGTGTGGAAGAGCGGGCGTTTATAGCAAGGGGCTCCGTTCTGGCGTTGCAATCGTGATGTGGTGTGGCCACATTCTCGCCCATGACTGGAACTTCCCCCTCGCCCTTGCGTGCCGCCCTTATTCCCGTAACCCCGTTGCAGCAGAACTGTTCGCTGATCTGGTGCAGTGAAACCATGCGCGGTGCGCTGGTGGACCCGGGCGGTGATCTGCCCAAAATCAAGGAGGCGGTGGCCAAATCCGGCGTGACGCTGGAAAAGATCATTATCACCCATGGCCATATCGATCACTGTGGCCAGGCAGGGATTCTGGCGAAGGAGCTGGGTCTGCCCATTGAGGGGCCGCATGAGGATGATCGCTTCTGGATCAGCCGGCTGGGTGATGACGGGGCCAAATATGGCATTCAGGGTGAGATATTTGAACCGGACCGCTGGCTTGCAGATGGCGACACGGTGCATGTCGGCAGGCTGGAACTGGAAGTGATCCATTGCCCGGGGCACACGCCTGGGCATGTGATATTTTTCCACCGGCCGACTCAATTCGCCTTTGTCGGTGATGTGATTTTTGAAGGATCGATTGGGCGAACCGACTTTCCCTTGGGGAATCACCAGGATCTGCTTGATTCGATTACAAAGAAACTGTGGCCTTTGGGCAATGGGGTGACCTTTGTTCCCGGCCACGGACGGCCCAGCACCTTCGGTAAAGAGCGCCAAAGCAACATGTTTGTAAGCGATAGCGTGATGGCGGCGCAAAATATGGGGCAGGCGTAACACCGCGCGCCGCTTGCAACTTGCCGAGAAACAGTTATATGGCGCGCCTTCACCGGATGGCTGGCCCTTCGCCGTCGCCCTTGCGCGAAGCGGGGGCTTGGACTAGGCCGACCACCAGAAACAGTAGTTTATTCAAGGAACAGGTGCCGCAATGGCTGTCCCTAAAAGAAAAGTATCGCCACATCGCCGGGGCAATCGCCGGTCGCATGACTCGCTCAAGGTCGAAGCATTCCACGAATGCTCCAACTGTGGCGAACTTAAGCGCCCACACAATCTTTGCACGCATTGTGGCCACTACAACGGCCGCGAAATCGTCTCGGTCGGGCTGTAAGCCAGCTCAATCGGACCGGAGGATAAGCGCATGAGCCTACCGCGTATCGCAGTGGACGCGATGGGCGGGGATGAGGGCGTGCGCGTGATGGTATCTGGCGCGGCCTTGGCCCGCCGCCGTCACGAGCAATTCAAATTTCTGCTTGTTGGGGATGAAAAGCGCATCAAAGCTGCGCTAGACAACCACCCCAATATGCGGGGATCCTCTGAAATCCTGCATTGTGACGATGTTGTCGGCAGCGATGAGCGGCCGACACAGGCTTTGCGTCGTGCCAAGACGACCAGCATGGGCCTCGCCATTGACGCGGTAAAACGTGGCGATGCCGGGGCGGCTGTTAGTTCGGGTAACACCGGGGCGCTGATGGCAATGAGCAAGCTCTCCTTGCGTACTCTGCCGGGGATTGACCGTCCTGCGCTGGCGGCTTTGCTACCCACGCTGGGCGACCATGATATGATCATGCTCGATCTTGGAGCCAACACCGATTGCGACGCGCGTAATCTGGTGCAGTTTGCCATCATGGGCGCAGCCTATTCGCGAATCGTGACGGGGCAGGCTTTACCACGTGTGCGGCTGCTTAATATTGGCACGGAAGACATCAAAGGCACCGATGTCCTTCAGGATGCTGCGGCAAAGCTGCGTTCGGCAACCGGCCTTACCATGCAATTTGAAGGTTTCGTCGAAGCTGACAAGATCAGTCGCGGCGATGTCGATGTGGTGGTGACGGACGGCTTTTCCGGCAATATTGCCCTGAAAGCTGTTGAAGGCGCTGCCCGTTTTGTGGGTGACCTTCTGAAGCGCAGTTTCATGTCATCTTTGCGCTCGAAGATCGGCTTTCTGATCTCGCGCCCGGCGACTGACCTTCTGCGGCATCATCTCGACCCTAACAATCACAATGGCGCGGTTTTTCTTGGGCTGAATGGCGTGGTGGTCAAATCGCATGGCAGTGCCAATGCAGTGGGTGTTGCCAATGCTGTGGCGGTGGCTGCACGCCTGCTGGAAGATAATCTGACCCAGCGCATTTCGACCGATCTTGCCGAGCTTGGCGAAGAACGTCTGCGCGAAACATATCCTTCGGGAGCTGCTAAATGATCCGTTCAATCATCAAGGGGTCAGGCTCTGCTCTGCCACAAAGGCTCGTCACCAATGAAGAGCTGGCACAGAAGGTCGACACCAGCGATGATTGGATCAGAGAGCGCACGGGCATCACTCAGCGCTATATAGCGGGCGAAGGTGAAACCACTGCAAGCCTTGCCACTGATGCTTCGCGCCGGGCGCTGGAAGCTGCTGGCATTGACGCTTCGGCAGTGGATCTGATTGTTCTGGCCACGGCAACGCCGGACCAGACGTTTCCTGCCACGGCCACCAAGGTTCAGGCGGCGCTCGGCTGCAAGGGCATTCCCGCATTTGACGTGCAGGCTGTATGCTCTGGGTTTCTTTACGCATTGGCGACGGCTGATTCGATGATCCGGTCGGGAATGGCGCATTGTGCATTGGTGATCGGTGCGGAGACATTCAGCCGTATTCTGGATTGGGAAGATCGCACCACTTGCGTTCTTTTCGGGGACGGTGCCGGTGCCATTGTGCTTAAGGCAGAAGACGTCGCTGAAGATGGGCCGGGTGTTCTGACAACCAAGCTTCACGCCGATGGTGCACATAATGATATGCTGTTTGTCGATGGTGGGCCTTCGACCACGCAAACTGTGGGCAAAGTCCGCATGAAAGGGCGTGAAGTATTCCGCCACGCGGTGGTGAATCTCGCTGAAGTTCTCACCGAAGTGCTCGACAGTTCAGGCTATTCTGCCCAGGATGTCGACTGGGTGGTGCCGCACCAAGCCAACAAGCGCATTTTGGATGCAACGGCCAAGAAGCTTGGCCTTGCGCCTGAGCGGGTTGTGGTGACGGTCAATTCCCATGCCAACACCTCCGCAGCCTCAGTTCCGCTGGCTTTCGACGTGGCGATGCGTGACGGGCGAATCAAATCAGGGCAGCTTGTCATGTTCGAAGCTATGGGCGGCGGATTTACCTGGGGTGCCAGTTTGGTACGCATTTAGGTTAACGTTTGGTTGAAATACGTTTACGATTATCCAGAGCTCTCATTGCAATTGATATATAACAAGCTAAAAAGGCGGCATTGGGTCGCTTTCAATGCTTTTAGATGAGAGAACGATGGACAATATGCGATCCGTTGGGACGTTGACGCGAGCTGACCTTGCCGAGACTATTAACCGGAAAATGGGCTTTTCTCGTGCCGAGAGCTTGTCGATGGTTGAGTCTATTTTAGAGAAAATGTGCCAGGCGTTAAGCGACGGTGAAAATGTCAAAATCTCCGGTTTTGGCAGCTTCGTGCTGCGTGACAAGACAGAGCGTATTGGGCGGAACCCCAAAACGGGTGTTGAAGTTCCGATTACACCACGCCGCGTGATGACATTTCGTGGCAGCCAGAAACTCAAAGACCGTATTGCGGCGGGTTCTTGATGGCAGGCAGTCTTCCTTCCCTCGAATTTGATGATGGCAAAGATGCCGATGCCCTGCGCACGATTGGCGAAGTTGCCAAGGCATTAGGGTTGAAACAGCATGTGCTTCGCTATTGGGAACAGCAATTTCCGATGCTCGACCCGCTGAAACGAAGCGGTGGCCGACGATATTATCGCCCAGCAGATATTCTGCTTGTTCAGTCAATTGACCAAATGGTTAATGGAATGGGCTTTACTCTTAAGGGTGCACGGTTGGCGCTCGAAAAGGGTGAAGTGCCTGCCTCCCACATTGCTGAAAAAGCGGTTGCCGATAAACACTCTGTGCAGGATGTATTGATGCAATTGCGTAAAATTCGTTCGCAGCTTTCTGCGGCTCTCTCTCACTAGAGAAGCAGCGTTAATCTGAATTGGGACCACGAAAGTGTTTGCGGGTTGAAACACGGTTTCAACCCGTGACTTGCGGCCCCAATTCCGGATCAAGATCTCGCGGTCGAGCCAGATAGACCAGACTCCCACATCCCACATCGCAATCGGCCCAATCATCAATATTGAGCTTTAATACCGCATAGGTCGCAGTTGGGTACTTCTTGGCTACGGCGGATAGCAGGTCATTTCGCTGATCCTCTGCCACCAGTTCCAAAATCAATTGCTGTAGCCCCGGATTATGCCCTGCAAGCAGTAAGCGTTCCGGATTGCCAGTTGTGGCTTTGAGCAAGTCGATCAGGCTTTGCGCATCGGCGAGATAAGCACGTTTTTCCCACGTGATGGGGGCATCCACATGGGCCGCTTCCAGCGTGCGTTTCACCCGCGTGGCAGGGCTGGCCAGAACCTGATCCCAGTGAATGCCGTGTTTACGAATATGGTCGCCCATCACTTTAGCGCCGCGTTTGCCGCGTTCGTTCAGACCCCGCTCGAAATCGCGCAAGGCCAGATCATCCCAATCCGACTTGGCATGGCGCAGCAGGCCGAGACATTTCATGCTGAGATCATCTTCCGGCACTCACCCTTCATTATGCTGTGGCGCCATCGTATCGGCGGCTTCAGTGTGCCCGCCAGAAACACCGAGCGCCACACGATGTAAAGCATCCTCTAGCGGAAGCCGGATCACCGGTGTTCCATTCGGGAAAGCGGTGAGCAGGCGTGAAGGGAAGGCGGGAGACAGGACAATGAAGTGCCCCCGGTCATCCTTGCTACGGATCAGCCGCCCGAAAGCCTGCGCCAAACGAGCACGGATAATCCGGTCATCATAGGCTGAACCACCGCCTGCCGCGCGCCGCGCACGGTGAAGAATCGATGGCTTGGGCCATGGCACCTGTTCCATCACCACGCAGCGCAGGCTGTCGCCCGGCACATCCACTCCATCGCGCAAGGCATCGCTGCCGAGCAGCGAAGCACGTGGGTCATCACGGAAAATATCGACCAGCGTGCCCGTGTCGATCGGATCGACATGCTGGGCGTAAAGCGGCAGGCCATTGCGCGCCAGCCGGTCTGCAATGCGGCCATGCACGGCGCGCAACCGGCGGATGGCGGTGAACAGCCCAAGCACCCCGCCGCCGCTTGCCTCAATGATCCGGGCATAGGCTCCGGCGAGAGCGGAAAGATCGCCTTTCTTCACATCGGTGACGATCAGAACTTCGGCATTATTGGCGTAATCAAACGGGCTTTCCGCTGCGGACAGGCGCGGTTTCACATCGATATGGGCGACGCCTGAACGATTGATCGCAGTGCCCCATTCGATACCATCTTCGCCGCGTTCCGATAGGGTGGCGCTGGTCAGCATTACGCCATGTGCGGGTTCCAGCACTGTTTTGGCAAAGGGCTTCATCGGATCGAGAAAGCGCCGGTGGATACCAATGTCATATTCGCGCGCTTCGGAGCGATCGACCGCGAGCCAGTCCACAAAATCAGGATCAGTCGCGCCGCCCATCCGGTTGAGCAGCGATTCCCATGCGGTGAGCGTTTCAATCCGCCAGTTGAGTGAACTGCGCACACCTTCAACCCGCGCCCGTCCGGGGCCATCGAGCCAATCTGGCGGATTTTCCACCATCGCTTCAAGCTGGAGGGCGAGCTTCATCAATGGCGAACGAATGGCGGCAAGGGCGGATTGCGCATGGCCGGCTACTTCAACAAAATTGCCTTCAAGCTGGGCGGCTTCGGTTTCAATGCCATAGCCCATTTCCTGCCCGCCGCTTTCATCGCGGGCGTAGGTGAGGGCGCGCACGGCCCCCAGCAATTCCTCTATCGGGCCGGATGGCGTGCCATCGGCCAGCCGTTGCAGCCAGCCACCGGAAGGCAGGCATTCCGCCGCCTCGCAAGCATCGGTGACACATTTTGCCCCGATCTCGTCATAAGAGGCCACATCGGCAAGGCGCGCAGAAAGCCCGCGGCGGCGCCCGCGTGATCCGCGTTCCGGCCCTAAGATCCAGCGGCGCAGCTCAATCGCTTCCATTCCCGTCAGCGCAGCGGCAAAGGTGCTGTCAGCGGATTCGAAAACATGATGGCCTTCGTCAAACACGATGCGGGTGGGGCGCAAGGCATGGTCGCGCCCGCGTGCAGCATTGATCATCACCAGAGCGTGATTGGCGATCACCAGATCAGCTTGTGCTGAATCGCGCGCTGCCCGTTCGATGAAGCATTTGCGGTAATGCGGGCAGCCCGCATAGACGCATTCCCCGCGTTGATCGGTCAGCGAAGTGATCCCGCGCTTGCGGAATAAGGTGCCCAGCCAGCCCGGAAGATCGCCGCCGATCATATCGCCATCAACGGTATAGGCGGCCCAACGCGCAACCAGTTGAGCCAACACGGCCGCCCGGCCGCCAAAGCCGCCTTGCAATGCGTCTTCCAGATTGAGCAGGCAGAGATAGTTTTCACGGCCCTTGCGCACCACCACCGGCTTACTGCCATCGGCGCGTCGAGCACCCCAAGCGCGCGCGCTCTCACGGCGAAGCTGGCGTTGCAGATTTTTGGTGTAGGTTGAGACCCAGACGGTGCCTTGCGATTTTTCCGCCCAAAGCGAAGCCGGCGCAAGATAGCCGAGCGTTTTGCCAACGCCAGTCCCGGCCTGTGCCAGCAGCACATGGGGGCGATGTTCGCGGTTGCGAGGGGCAAAAACATGCGCCACTTCGCGCGAATAGGCCCGCTGGCCTTCGCGCTTTTCAGATCCCTCGCCAGTGAGATGTTCCAGTCGCGCTTCCACTTCCATTTCGTCCATCAGGACTTGGGCGGGTTGTGGACGTTCAGGATTTTCCTCCCATTCTGGCAGACGGGAGAAGAGCCAGCGTTCTGCCCGGTCAGGCTGCGCGATATGGGGCTTCAAGATATTGGCCCAGGGCCAGCGCATCCGGGCGAGCGGCTGCAAAATGCTCCACGCGCCTTCGCGTTCGGCCCATTCCTCACTTTCGCACGTTTCCAACAGTTTGCCCGCTGCCTGTTGCAGCAATAGCGGAACACCATCATCGCTGGCAGGTTCTTCCAGCCCTAAAGCATGGGCCAAGCCCTTTGGTGTTGGAACAACAAAGCGTGCCGGATGAATGAAAGCAAACAGCTCAAGCAGGTCAAGACCCGAAAGGTCAGGATAGCCCAGCCTCGTTGCCAAAAGTGGCGCGTTCAGAATCAGCAGTGGCGTATCAGCAGCCGACATCACAGCTTCGCCTTTGGCGACGCTGCGGGTCGCCCCATTGGCATCGCGCAACCATGTGCCAGCATGGCTCGCATGGAGTGCAGGAAGGGGCAAAGCGGGCATGAATTGAGAATGCGATAAGGGCCGCCGAAAGTAAACGGCAGCCCCGATGTTTTCCATGTTGCTTTCGACCCTTTCAGCGTCCTTTAAGTTCTTTTAGGTGTCTTTCAGTCGCTGTTAGGTGTCTGTGGAGGCACGTTCATTCTGGCTTATTTTCCTGACAGCTCCAGTTCTGCGGATCGTTGGGATTGCCCGATTGAAAATGCGCGACCTTCGGAAAGGCGCAGAGTGGGCGGGTGATGGATTGATCGCCTTTGGTGGCAACCAGTCTCTCAGGAGCCTCACCGCTTTGTGACCAGCGGTCCATCGCCATTAAACTGTCGAGCATGTCGGCCCCCGGCCCGCCATGGCAATGCTCCACACCCGGCAGCTCGAAATAGCGCATATTGTGAGCTGCGGCGGGGCTGGTGCGGAGCGCTGAACGGACATAATCCGCTGTCCCAACCGGGCTGGGGCCGGGATCATTCTGGCCATGCCACAGCAGCAATTTTCCGCCCTTACTGAAGAAGGCAGAGAGGTTCGGATTGTCCGCCTCATACATTTCAGCAAAGGCGCTGGAGCGCGCTTTTAGCACGTCGCTGCCTGACATCTTGCTGTAATCAAAGGAGGTTCTTTCAAACAGTAAAGGCGTCAGCCCCGTGATGCCACCACCTCCAGTGCTATCCATCCCTGACCCGTCCGTGGCCATAAAGACGCTCCACCCAGCTTCGCCACCACGGTTCAAAGGGAACATCGCCCAGCTTCCATCGGGCGCTTTGATGCCGTCATAAGCCACCTGCAAAGCCGTAGCTTGAGCGGGTTGCAAGCACTGAGCGCTCTGCCCCTTTTTGCAAATCAAAGCGGCAGGTTTCCAATCGCATTGTTGCGGATCAGTGATGATACCGTCGGCCAGCCCATCATTTTTGTCACACGCCGCTACGCTGGCCTTCTGAGCCAGTTGGAGGTCCGCCTGAGACATGCCTGCACCCGGTCGGGCAAAGAGGTTGTTACGCAAGATAGCGCTCGTCTGGACTTGCAAACTATAGACCGGAGCGCCAGCAATGATCCCGTCATAATCTTCCGGAAAACGCTGCGCTTCCATGAGTGCCATTCGCCCTCCAGTGGAGCAGCCCTGAAAATACGCTTTGTCATGAGGTTTGCCATAATATTGAGAAATCAGACGTTTAGCGCTGGTTGTCATCTCATGGACGGCCCGCCATGCGAAGTCAGTGATGGCCTCCGGATTGCTTGTCCAGCCCATGTTCCAGGGATTTGTGCCGGGATGCCCTCCGTCTGTCTGGGCCGTGGCAAAATTGCGCATCAGACCTTGGGCCGCGCTTGCCAGTGTCACATTGCCAGCCCAGCCGCCTCCACCCAGACCAAGGAGCTTGCCATTCCAGTTTTCCGGTAATCGATAGACCACTCCGATGTTTGAGCCGGCTTCTGTTGAGAGCTTGGCTGTGACTTCGCAATAGGCTGGAAGCCTGGCCTCTTCATCTGCTGCAATCCAGCGCGTTGAAACGGTTTGAGCGCCAAATTCTGCGGCATCCACATGAGCGCAGGAGGCTGCTGAAGTAGTTTGTGCAGCATTTGGATTTACGTTGAAAGTGGCCGCTGGTTCTGTTTGTGGAGCAGTGCAGGCCGCAACAAACATGAGCCCAACCCATGCGGTGCCTATCTTTAAACGCATATTACTCTCCCCATTTTTATGGGAAGAGTAATAGCATGTAACACTCGTTAGGAAAAAGCGATGCGTTAAGCGTCTGTTTTTTCAGGCTGAGCCAATGGCACGGGCTCTTTGAAAGTATGGGTGATATAGGGGAACGGAATTTCGATTTCCGCATCATCCAGTGCTTTTTTGATCGCAAAAACCACCTGACTCTTCACCAGCAAAAAGTCGTGCTGCTTGCTGTCTGTCCACCAGCGGACAAGGAAATCCACTGAGCTTGCTCCAAATTCAGTGGCATACACATCCACATTGCGATCAGGTGCCAAGGCTTCGATAGATTCTACAGCTCTACGAATAGTCGCAGCGGCATGATCGAGATCCGTATCGTAGGATACGCCAACGATCATGTCGTTCCGGCGATAGGCCTGGTCGGTATATATCTTCACTGCATTCTTGAAGATCATGGAGTTTGGCAGGATCGTCAATTCGTTCGAGTAATGGCGAATATGTGTTTCGCGCAGGGTGATTTTCTCAACCTTGCCGAGCACACCATTGGCTTCCACCATATCGCCGATCTGCATCTTCTCGCGCAGCATGATGAGCACGCCGGCGAGGAAGTTTTCAAAAATGTCCTGAAAAGCAAAACCAATCGCAACAGCGCCAACGCCAAGGCCTGCAACCAGGCCACCGGCCGTCATGCCGGGCAGGATAATCGTCAGGGCGATCATCAGGCCGGCAAGCCAAACGGCAAGCTTTACCAGCGTATTCAGCAACTGCTTCAAATCTTCACGAACATGCGTGCGGCTGACAAGCTTGCTCACTATTTTCACGGCAATGCCTGCCAGGATCCAGGTTATAACCAGCACGATAACCGCGATAACCAGGCTGGGCAGGGTGGCGACGAACCCGGTTGCCATCGCCTGCACCTGATCTTCCAGTGTCTTGATGTAATTCACGTAAACTTCCCCTGATGGCTCTGCCCCATAATGACTAGCGGTTGGCCATTGTTCCGTAAAACTGGCATTTCTGTCGCTTCTCATTGCGCTTGGGCCTTGCGGAATGCCCTTCCTTGAGCGAAAGGCGAAGCCATGTTTGACGAAGATATCACCGCCGCCGCCCAAACCTCAAAAACCTGGCCGTTTCAGGAGGCGTTGAAACTCGTCAAACGCTATCCCAACGGGAAACGCGACGCTGAGGGTAATCTTGTCCCTGTCCTGTTTGAAACAGGGTATGGCCCATCGGGCTTGCCACATATCGGGACTTTTCAGGAAGTTCTGCGCACCACTTTGGTCCGCCGGGCTTATGAAGTGCTGACCAATGGCGCGCCCACTCGTTTGGTTGCGTTCAGCGATGACATGGATGGCCTGCGCAAAGTTCCGGATAATGTGCCCAACCGTGAAGTCTTGAGTGAAGAACTCGGCAAGCCGCTCTCCCGGATCACCGACCCTTTTGGTACGTTTGAAAGTTTCGCCCATCATAACAATGCGATGCTGAGGGCCTTTCTGGATCGCTTTGGTTTTGACTATGAATTTATCTCTGCATCATCGCGCTATGACAGCGGAGAGTTTGACGACGCGTTGAAGAACGTTCTGCGCAATTACGGTGCCATCATGGATGTGATGCTGCCCACTCTGCGTGAAGAACGCCGCAAGACCTATTCCCCCATTCTGCCGATCAGCCCCACCAGTGGTATTGTTCTGCAAGTGCCCGTCGAAGTGGTTGATGCGGACAAAGGCCTCATCCGGTTTGAAGATGAAGGCGCCATGATTGAACATTGCATTTTTGGCGGTAACGCTAAGCTGCAATGGAAAGTGGACTGGGCGATGCGCTGGGTAGCACTGGGCGTCGATTATGAAATGTATGGCAAGGATCTCACCGATTCTGGCACCCAATCCGGCAAGATCGCCAAGATTTTGGGCGGGCGCCGTCCTGAAGGCCTGATCTATGAGCTGTTTTTGGACGAAAATGGTGAGAAGATTTCCAAGTCCAAGGGGAATGGTCTCACCATCGATGAATGGCTGCGATACGGGACAGAGGAAAGCCTTGGCTTCTATCTCTTCCGTGAACCCAAAAGCGCCAAGCAACTCCATATCGGTGTGATTCCAAAAGCAGTCGATGAATATTGGCAGTTCAGGGAGCGTATTCCCGAACAGGCTGCGGATAAGAAGCTTGGTAACCCTGTTTGGCATTTGCTCCGGAGCAATGGCTATCAGGGAGGAGATGGCGATACTGTTCCGGTCACTTTCGGCCTGTTGCTTAACCTCGTGGGCGTTTTGGGTGCAGAAGCAGATCGCGATCAGGTGTGGTCCTATCTCGGTAATTATATCGAGAATCCCACACCGGAAGACCATCCGGCGCTTGACGTGATGGTGACCAGTGCGCTCGCCTACAATCGTGACTTTGTAGCTCCAACGCTGAAAAAACGTGCGCCTACTGCAAATGAAGCAGAAGCTCTCAAGGCTCTGGACGCAGAGCTGGCCAAGGCAGGGGACGACACGTCAGCGCAGGATCTGCAAACGGCGGTGTATGAAATCGGCAAGCGTGAGGAATTCGGTTTCGAAAATCTGCGCGACTGGTTCAAAGCCTTGTATGAAACGCTGCTCGGCTCCAGCCAGGGGCCGCGTATGGGCAGCTTCATTGCCCTTTATGGCGTTGCCAACAGCCGCAAGCTGATCGCAGAAGCTTTGGCTCGTTAAGCGACTTCAATCCCTCTCTCGTGATCAAAGACACGAGAGAGGTTTTGTTCTGTCACCCCCAAGGGCGGGTGCGATACCATTTTGTAATGATATATTTGACGCCTTTGATAACGGGCGTTCCTGCGTGGGCTGTCCATGTTGTTGGCACGCCTTTGCGGTCGGCATTATTCCAAATCAATAGAGCGCCCTGTTGCGGTGCGATGGAAAGGCCTAGGTGAGGGAAATCTGTTGCGCCTCCCTCTTCGACGTCATTCAGGAAGACCATCGCGGTAATGCTGCGTTGTCCGCCGCGTTTTTCTTCGGCTGGCCAATAGTCGCCCTCGGGATAGAACCAGTCGCAATGGGTTCTGAATTCCTGTCCCGGCTGATATCGCTGGCCTTGCATGGTTTCACCAAACGCAGGCTCAATGCCAAGCAAATCATCAAAGCGACGTTGAATGCGCTTGATGAAAGGATCATGCGGATTGACGTTGCCGGAATAGGAGGTGCGGAAGCTGGATCTCTTTCTGTCTTCAAAAGTGGCTGACGGCTTTGCAACTCGATCGATCATTTCGATCAGCCTCTCGCACTCCTTCTCGTCGAGAAAGTCCCCGACGGCAAACAGCTCTATCTGATCATTTGGAACGCGGTAGACATTGGGGTTGCTGGTCAACCGCTGGCGGACCTGCTCACCAATCCTGGCGAGACCAGCCTGATCCGGGACTTTTGTTTTCTGCTTGAACATATGGTGGCTTACTATCCGAGATGGAATGGCAATCGCAAGTGGGGCTTGCCCTCGTGAAAAGTCGCGTTACCGTCCTGCATCAAGGGCAAGGAGGCAGGAGTGCAAACAATGCGACAGTTTCGGTATTCACTCGGTGCAATGATACTGCATTGGGCTATTGCCATCGCGGTTATTGTTAATTGGCGATTAGCATCGAGCGCGGAAGGCGCTCCTAAAGAGCAGGCCATGGCGCTCATGGGAACGCATAAGGCGCTGGGCATCACGATACTCGCGCTGACAATATTGCGGATCATTTGGCGTCTTACCCATACACAGCCCCCTATGTCGTCCATGCTGAAAAAGTGGGAAGTGACATTGGCCAAAACCATTCACGCCATCTTCTATGTTTTGCTGATTGCCTTGCCGCTGCTCGGCTGGATTGCAAATTCATCCTTTGGACGCGGCGTTGATATGTTTGGCCTGTTCACTATTCCGCCACTACCAGTTGCAGATGATCCCAAGGTTGGTGGTTCGATTTATGATATTCATAAGGTGCTTGGAACGACCATGATTCTTTTGATCGCACTGCATGTTTTAGGCGCGTTGAAGCACCATTTCTTCGACAAGAATGGCGAGATATACCGTATGCTGCCTTTCGGAAAAGTGCAGGCCTGATGATGTAGAAAGCCCCGCAATCCAAGGATTGCGGGGCTTTTCATTTCACCAGAAAAAGTCGTAAATAACGTCTTCGACTTCCCCTGTATATGTGTTCACCAGAAGAACGTCGTCATAATAGCGCACCCAGCGATAGGGGCCATAGACCTCCGGCAGGCGATACTGCCAAGGATCGTCGATCCAATAGCGGTTCGAATAGAAGAGCGAGCCAATAGTGATTCCGATAGACAGGCGCCGATAACGATAGTCCCGATAGGGCGAGTAATATCGGTCGACGTGGTACACCCGGCGATTGTGCGAGCGATGGCGATACCAGTCATAACGCGAATTGGAACGCCACTGGCGACTCCACCGCCGGTGTTCTCGCTGAATGTCTCGGTAGCTGTCACTGTGCCTTTGACGATAATCTCGGTGATCTCGACGGTCGCGATTCTCTGATCGCCGTGCATCGCGATACCGCTGATCGTTCCAGTCACGATATTCCTGACGGATCGTTTCTGAACGGCGTGTTTCACGGTTTCTGTCATCACGAGACTGGCGAGAGCGGCGATCATAGTTGCGCTGACGATAATCCTGCCGATCCCTGCTCGATGATGTGTCCCGACGGGTTTGACGGCGGCGATCATCGGAAGAGCGCTGCGACCTGTCGCTCCAACGTTCTGTGGACGCACTTCTGCTAGCAGAACTGGCCGTTGTGCCATTTGTGCGATTGATCGTTTCGGCGTTGCTACGGTTACGCTGTTCGCGCTGAGCAGAACGCTGAGCGGCTGCCTCTGCCCTACGCTGCTGTGCAGCGCGCTGCACTTGCGAGACACGACTTTCACTGCGTTCGGCGCGCTGATTGTCCCGGCCGCGCCAATCCGGCGCGCTGGCTGCCTGGGCGGGCAATGCCGAAAGGGCTAAAGATAAGGAGAGAGCTGTGGAAGCCGTCGTCCTGAACAATTTGATGAGCTGCATTTCCGGCATCCCTTTGAGGTAAGGCGTAAAATCAAGCCTTGTCATGCACCCCATTTATCTGCTTTCAGCTTTCTGTTCACTGAACTAAGTATTTTTCTTAACGAAAAGGGTGGTCCCCGCATCATCTCACGAAGATTAATGACTTTAAGATATATGGGTGCGATGTGGTGGACCTTTGCTGCATCGGGGGTTAGAGCCAGCTTATGAGGCTATTCTCACGTAAGCTTGAAAAACTAGCATCTTCGATTCCAACCGATTTACAGGAATTGCAGGAATGGCGGAGGCGTCTTGCGACGCTTGCTGGCGCTTTGCTGATTGGCTTGGTCGCAATTGTGTTTGCCTGGGCAGGCGATTTTGCGCAGAATCAGTTCAATAAAATACAGAGTGCAGAGCCTTACAGCCCTCTCATTCTGACCCCGATTCTGTTTGTTATCATCGCAGCCGTGACGAGCTCCGTAGCGCCAGAAGCACGAGGGTCCGGCATCCCGCAGGCCATTGCCGCAAGCCGTGATCCGGAAGGTTTGACCGCCAAGGGCTTACTGTCTTTGCGTGCAGGGATTGCCAAATTGTTCCTGACAGTCGGAGCAATGTTCGGCGGTGCATCTGTGGGGCGTGAAGGGCCAACGGTGCAAGTTGGCGCGGCAATCATGGTGCAAATTCACCGGTTGTTCGGTGTCCGCGTAACGCCGGGTGTTATCATCGCAGGCGGTGCGGCTGGTGTGGCTGCAGCTTTTAATACACCGCTTGCCGGGATTGCCTTTGCCATTGAAGAACTGGCCGTGGCCTATGAGCAACGAGTGGCCATCATCGTGATGGGCGCAGTGATGATCGCGGGTCTGACCAGTCAGGGCATCTCTGGCGACTATGTGTATTTCGGCCATCTTTCCACGTCAGGGTTGCCTCTGACGGTTATTCTGGTGGTGGCTCCTTTAGCAGGTTTTCTTGGTGGTTTGGCCGGGGGCCTCTTCTCTCGGCTCTTCCTTGCTTGCAATGGATCACAAGGCAAATGGCGGGCTGTCCTCAAGAAACGCCCCTTGGTGACAGCGCTGGTATGTGGCCTGATTGTCGCCATTGTCGGGGTGGTTTCGCATGGTGCCACTTGGGGCACGGGCTATGAACCTACCCGTGCTTTGCTTGAAGGTAGTGATGGAGACTTCTGGTTTGGCCCTGCTAAATTCATCTCCACAATAGCCACCAGTGCCAGCGGAGTTCCGGGAGGAATCTTCGCTCCAGCCTTGGCAGTTGGGGCGGGTCTGGGCAATTTGCTGACGCCATTTTTCCCCGCAGAACATGCCGGGACGGTGATCCTTTTGGGGATGGCGGGCTATTTCGTCGGGGTGGTTCGTGCGCCTTTGACGGCGGTGATCATTCTGTCTGAAACGACTGGCACAACCGACGTTATTCTGCCACTTTTTGTCACTTGTCTGATCGGTGACTGGGCCGGTGGCCTGATCTGCAAGCAGCGCCTCTATCATGCTCTGGCGGCTGATTTCATGACTGGAGGAGAGAAGGTTGCAGCTTCTGGGAAACGCCTGAAACAGCCTGAAAATGCCGCTCCAGTAGATACTGAAAAGGACTGAAGCGGTGCCGAAAGGCACCTAAAGGCACCCACCGGCCCACAACAAGTGCAGACCGGTGGGTGATGTCATCATATTCAGTCGCGCGTCAGTTTCTTGTAGGACAGCGCCGTCGGACGGTCGGCGGCATCGCCAAGACGGCGGCGCTTGTCTTCTTCATAATCTGCGAAGTTGCCTTCGAACCATTCGACGTGGCTATTGCCTTCGAATGCCAGAATATGCGTGGCCAGTCGGTCAAGGAAGAAGCGGTCATGCGAGATGACCACGGCGCAACCGGCGAAGTTTTCGATCGCATCTTCCAGAGCGGACAGCGTTTCGACGTCAAGATCGTTGGTCGGTTCGTCGAGCAGCAGCACGTTGCCGCCTTCTTTGAGCATCTTGGCCATGTGGACGCGGTTGCGTTCACCGCCTGAGAGCTTGCCAACATTCTTCTGCTGGTCCTGCCCCTTGAAGTTGAAGGCCCCTACATAGGCGCGGGTGGACATATCGTGGCCATTGACCTTCATGTAATCGAGGCCGTCGGAAACTTCTTCCCATACATTGTTCTTGGGGTTGAGATCGCCACGGCTCTGATCGACATAACCCAGATGCACGGTTTCACCGATTTCGATGGAGCCGCTGTCGGGCTGTTCCTTGCCAGTGATGATCTTGAACAAGGTGGATTTACCCGCACCGTTCGGGCCGATCACACCGACAATGCCGCCGGGTGGCAGCATGAAGGACAGATCTTCGAACAACAGCTTGTCGCCATAGCTCATGGTCAGGTTCTTGGCTTCAATCACCTTGCCGCCGAGGCGTTCAGGCACCTGAATAACGATCTGCGCCTTGCCGGGCTTGCGATCCTTCTGGGCATCCTGAAGCTGTTCGAACTTGCGGATACGGGCCTTGGACTTGGTCTGGCGGGCCTTGGGGCTCTGCCGGATCCATTCCAGTTCTTCCTTGAGCGATTTCTGGCGGCCTGATTCCTCACGCTCTTCCTGCCCAAGGCGCTGGGCCTTCTTTTCCAGATAGGTGGAATAATTGCCTTCGTAAGGGAAATATTTCCCGCGATCCAATTCCAGAATCCAGCCCACTACATTGTCGAGGAAGTAGCGGTCGTGGGTGATCATCAGCACCGCACCGGCATATTCCTTGAGGTGATGTTCCAGCCATTCCACGCTTTCGGCGTCGAGGTGGTTGGTCGGTTCGTCAAGCAGCAGAATGGAAGGCTTCTGGATCAGCAGGCGGGTGAGGGCGACACGGCGCTTTTCACCACCGGAAAGCTGTTCCACTGAGGCATTGGATGGCGGGCAGCGCAGCGCTTCCATCGCCAGTTCAAGCTGACTGTCGAGCGACCATCCATCCACGGCATCAATCTTGCCCTGAAGGTCGCCCATTTCTTCCATCAGCGCATCGAAATCGGTGTCATCCTGCGGGTCACCCATTTCGGCAGAAATCGCATTGAAGCGATCAACCATATCGGCGGTTTCGCGCGCACCGTCCTTGACGTTTTCAAGCACGGTTTTGGCCGGGTCCAGCTCAGGTTCCTGTGCCAGATAGCCAACAGTGATGTTTTCACCTGGCCATGCTTCCCCGGTGAAATCGGTATCAATTCCGGCCATGATCTTCATCAGGGTCGATTTACCGGCACCGTTCGGGCCGACGATGCCGATCTTGGCACCCTGATAGAATTGCAGATTAATGTCAGAGAGAACCGGCTTTTGTGCGCCGGGGAAAGTCTTGGTCATGCTTTTCATGACATATGCATATTGGGCGGCCATGCGTGGTCCTTCGGCTCGATCTATAGTGTCTGTTTGAGATTTGGGCCTGCAAATAGAATGTGTCGCCGCTGGGGGCAAGCATAAGCTCTGTTTTGGCGGGGGAGGGGTATGTCGCTTCTGGATTCCCGCCTGCGCGGGAATGACGAAAATGAGGTAAGCGCTATAAGAGCCTCGTCATTCCCGCGTAGGCGGGAATCCAGTCACCTCAGCAACCTCCAGCAACCACAGCCCCGAAACCCCCTTGGCAGCAGCGCTCCGCCTGCTAGCTTCGTTGGCCATGAAACTATCGCACATGCTCCTCGCTTCGGCTGCCGCCTTGCTGGCCGCGCCGGTTTTGGCTCAAACCCCTTCTGTCAGCGCGGCTGAACAGGATAAGCTCGATGCTGTCGCCGATCAGGCGCTGCAATCGGATGCGTATGCCTGGGATTTCGTTGAAGGGCTGACGACCGAAGTTGGCCCGCGTCAGTCGGGCACTGCGGCAGAACAACGCGCGCGCGATTGGGCAAAGAAATGGCTCACCGCGCAAGGCTTTGCCAATGTGCGTGAAGAGCCGTTCATGATGAAAACATGGGTGCGCGGCGTAGAGAAGGCTGAGGTTGTTTCACCATTCCCACAGCCGCTGACGCTGGTGGCGCTGGGCAATTCGGCGGCGACGCCTGCTGATGGCATCACTGCGCAAGTGGTAGGGTTTGATTCTTATGCCGCATTGGAAGCGGCTCCGGCAGGGAGCCTTAAGGGCAAGATTGCCTTTATCAGCCACCATATGAAGCGCACACAGGATGGTTCAGGTTATGGTTTTGCCGGGCCAGTGCGCTGGACCGGGCCGGGGCTGGCGGCGAGCAAGGGTGCGGTGGCGGCGGTGATCCGCTCGGTCGGCACTGATAACCACCGCACGCCGCATACTGGCGGCACCAGCTTTCCCGATGGGGTGGCCCCTATTCCGGCTGCGGCACTTTCCAATCCCGATGCGGATAATCTGGCGCGGATGCTGGAGCGGTCCGATGATGTCAAACTTCATCTGGTTCTGACTCCGCGCAATTTGGGCGAAACGAAATCGGGTAATGTCACGGCAGAAATCGTCGGGCGTGATCCATCCTTGCCGCCCGTTCTGCTCGCCTGCCATCTCGACAGCTGGGATCTGGGCACTGGCGCGATTGA
Organism: Altericroceibacterium indicum; assembly: GCF_009828105.1. GTDB lineage: Bacteria > Pseudomonadota > Alphaproteobacteria > Sphingomonadales > Sphingomonadaceae > Altericroceibacterium > Altericroceibacterium indicum. The sequence continues at coordinate 498,701 of NZ_WTYQ01000002.1, read as the reverse complement.
TGATGGGGCAGGGTGCGCGATTATTGCGGCGGCGGCGCAGCATGTGGCCGAGGCGGGGCAGCCTTTGCGGACGATCCGTGTGTTGTTTGCTGGCGCTGAAGAAACTGGAGTATGGGGCGGGAAGGCCTATGCCAAAGCTCATGCGAAGGAACCCATCGCTGTGGGGCTGGAAAGCGATTTTGGCGCAGACCGTATCTGGCAGATACGAACCAATTTTGCTGCCGGGAATGAAGCGTTGCACAAGGCTTTGATTCAGGCGGTGGAACGGTTTGGGGTCGAAGGCTCCACGGCCATTGCGGATAATGGCGAAGATCTGACCATCATTCATGACCAGAAAACCGGTCATGTCGATCTGGCGCAGGACGGCACACATTATTTTGATCTGCACCACACACCCGATGATACGCTGGACAAGATCGATCCGGTACAATTGCGCCAGAATGTTGCTGTCTGGACGCAGGTTGTCGGCCTTTTATCGAATGAAGCTGGGCCTATCAAACCTGATTGATAGAGGCCGGGGCATATGAGCGGGCCGGCGACAGGGGGATTTAATGGATCACGGCAATGATGATGAACTGACGAAGGTCCATCCGGATCATGTCAGGGTTTTGCGCATCCAATCTTTTGCTGCGGGGGCTTTTTGCGTCATTGCAGCGGTGATTGCCGGCCTGATTTTTCCCCCTGTGCGGTGGTATGTCATCGCTTTGGGGGCGGCATTGGCGCTGTTCTGGATTATCCGGCTTCCGGCCCGGCGCTATGCGCATAAGGGCTATATGATGTCGGGTGATCGGCTGCGTGTGGCCAGGGGGATGCTGTTCCGCAGGGATACGGTGGTCCCTTTCGGGCGGGTGCAGCATATTGATGTGACGCAGAACCCGCTTGAACGGTTCTATGGCCTAGCCACTCTGGTGGTGCATACGGCGGGAACGCATAATTCCTCCGTCGCTTTGGCCGGACTCAAGCGTGCTGACGCTGACGCTATGCGCGAAGATATTCGTCGCCATATCAAGCGGGAAACTCTGTGACCGGGGAAGGGGGCATTCCACCGTATCAGGGGCAGCGCACCAGCCCATTGGGCTTTATCGTGCAAGTGGTGGAGAATCTACGCAAGGCGATTCTGCCGATTATAGCCCTCATGTTTGGCTCACAACAATTTGGCGATACCCCTGTGGTGGTCGGCCTTCTGATCGGTTTGGCGATCATCGTGTTCAACGTTGCTGTGGCTTGGCTGGGTTGGACTCGCCGGCGCTATTTCGTGGGCGATGAAGATGTTCGTGTGGAAAGCGGCATTTTCAGCCGGGATGCGCGATCTGTTCCTTATGAACGGATTCAGGATGTTAGCCTTGAACAGAAATTGATTCCCCGCATTTTGGGGCTGACCAGCATTTGTTTTGAAACCGGCGCTGGCGGCAAGGATGAGCTGAAGCTGAGCTTTGTCACCCAATCTGAAGGGGAGCGCCTGCGTACATTGGTGCGCGAGAGACGTGAAGACCATGCGCTCGGCTCAGCGCGGCAAGAGGCCAGGGCGGAAGCGGCGACTGCTGCTGCTGGTGTTGCGGAGCCTGAATCGCGGCTGCTCTTCACGATGGGGCCGGGGCGGCTGGCTCTGTTTGGCCTGTTTGAATTCTCGCTGATTATCTTTGCATTGCTGGCCGGTGCTTTGCAGCAGCTCGATTCCTTCCTGCCTTATAGTGTTTGGTCGCTTGATGACTGGAGAGGGTTTGCCAGCAGTCAGATGTCCTGGATTGGCGCCTGGGGAGTGGTTGGGCCGGTTATTGTCGGCACGGTGGTTACAATCACCATCGGCTTGATCGGATTGGCGACGGGGATCGCGCGAACCGTCGCACGCGATTGGGGGTTCACGTTGGAGCGCAATGCGCGCGGTTTCCGCCGGCGGCGGGGGTTGTTCACCCGGACCGATGTAGTGATGCCGGTGCACCGTGTGCAGGCGGCGAGAATTACCACTGGTTGCCTTCGCCGATTGTTCGGCTGGCACGGGCTCAAATTTATCAGCCTGGCGCAAGATAGCGGCTCTGAAAGCCATGTGGTCGCACCTTTTGCCCAAATGGATGAGATATGGCCGATTGTCCGTGAAGCAGGGTTGAGTGCACCTCCGGCAGATGCCCGCTGGCATTTACCCAAGTCTGACCGCTGGGTTGTGCTGGGAATCCTCGGAGCCATACCTGTGCTCGCAATGATCGCATTTCTGGCGATGGAAGGGCGCTGGTTGCTCGCTTTGGCTGCCGGGTTGGTTGTCTTGCCCATGCTGGGGTTACGCCAATATTTCTCTTTCGCCCGGCATCGCTATGCAGTGGGGGTGAGGCAGATCTTTGTTCGGGAAGGGCTGGTCACGCCTGAACTGGTCATTGCACAGCAAATCCGTTTGCAGACGGTCGAAATCGCTCGTGGCCCGCTGGGGCGCTGGCTGGGCTATTGCACGGTCCATTTTGGCCTTGCCGGGGGGAAGCTTTCGATTCCCGGAGTCCCGATTGCAGAGGCCTTTGCGCTGCGGGAATCGGTGCTCAATTCCATTGCTGCGGTGGACTTTTCTGACCTTCCACAGTGAGGGTTCCTCAACTCACCGTATTTAATGCAATGCTTGCGGCAAGATGAACGTGCCGCACGACCGGTTGCGGGCGGGAGGTATTCCATCTCAGATGACATAATGTATCAGCGTCCTCGGATCGAAACGAGGGACGTGAACATGCTGTCATTTGGGCCAATTTCCGCACGAGCAAGCAAACTGTTTGGAAAAACACATTGGCTTGCGGCGGGTCTCGCCCTGACGGCGGCAGTAGCCACACCTGTACAAGCATCTCCACTGCAATGTGTTCCCTATGCCCGCGAATTGTCGGGCATTTCTATTCATGGCAATGCGAAAACATGGTGGGCACAGGCCGATGGCAAATATCGCCGCGGTCAGACACCCAAGGTCGGAGCAGTGGTTGCATTTGCCCCAACCGGAGTGATGCCGCTGGGTCATGTCGCAGTGGTCAGCCAGATTATCGATGATCGCCATATTGAAATCAGCCATGCAAATTGGTCACGCCCCGGCCTTATCGAAAATGATGTGATGGCGGTGGATGTGTCCGAGGATGGCGATTGGAGCGAAGTACGCGTCTGGTACGGCCCGAGCCACACATTGGGTGCAAGAACCAACCCGGTCTATGGCTTCATCTATAATGAAAAGCCGCAGCCTCAACTGCAGGGCAATGTGGAAATCGCCATGCAGGATGTGAGCGTCAGCGGCTGAACAGGCTAAGGGCTGTTATAGCATTACCGGCAGCGCATGGCGCGCCGGTTGCAGCCAACTTCATTCCATCAAATATCAGAACTTCAAATAAAATGAGCCGGCCGCAACATGCGGACCGGCTTCAGCCATTTTTACCAAATCGAAATATTGGAAAATGGTCGGGGAGATAGGATTCGAACCTACGACCCTCTGGTCCCAAACCAGATGCGCTACCAGGCTGCGCTACTCCCCGATCCGCAGCCCCTTTAGGATCACCCTTTTCAGGAAGCAACAACAAAACGGCCATGATTTGTCATTTTTTACGTTTATCCACAGCAGTGCTTAATTCTGCTGAATAAAGTCTGCTGCGCGTTCCCCGATCATGATGCAGGCGGCATTTGTATTGCCTCCCACAATGCGTGGCATCACCGAAGCATCGGCAATTCGCAGGCCCTGAATCCCGCGAACCCGTAATTTCTCGTCGCAGACGGCATCAGGATCAGATTGCGGCCCCATTGCACAGGTGCCGACCGGGTGCATGGCGGTGTTGATGGCATTACGCACCCATGCGTCCATTTCCGCATCACTTTCCACATTGGCACCGGGCATTTTCTCACCCGTCAGAACATCGGTGAGGGGGGCAGTGGCCATCAGGGCGCGCATCTGGGGGATGAGCCTGCGGAAGAAGGCCCGGTCGCCTTCGGTGCTCAGCACATTGGTGAGGATACGTGGCGGCTGTTTCGGGTCGGCAGAGGCAAGCTTCACCCATCCACGGCTTTCAGGCCGCAGGTGGACGCAGGCCATCGCCACCGTATCTTCGATGTGTTTACGCCATAGCGGCCCCCAGAGGCGGGCAAAGATCGTGGTCGGCTGGAACAGGCATTGCGCATCTGGCCGTTCCAGATCGGGTCTCGTTTTGACAAAGCCATTGGCGATCACCGGAAGGCTGGCAATCAGCCCTTTCTGATTGGTTATCCAGCGAAGAACCGACACTGCCATCCGATCAATCCGAAGATCGGGATTCAGCGTCACTTCGTGCTGCGCGCCATACATCAGGCCGATGGAGGGGTGATCCTGCAAATTGCGACCCACGCCGGGCAAATCATGCACCACTTCAATCCCGTGTGTGCGCAAATCAGCGCCTGCGCCAATGCCAGAAAGTTGGAGCAATTGCGGTGTGTTGAATGCACCGCCGCACAGGATAATTTCCCGATTGGCGGTCAGGCGCTTGGGGCCAGTGGCATCATCAAAATGTACCGCCACCGCACGACCATTTTCAATTTCGATCTTAGTGGCATGGGCACCGGTGATGATTTTGAGATTAGGGCGCCGTTTGGCTGGGTCCAGAAAACGGGCCGCCGTGCTTCCACGGGTGCCTTGATGGACGCATAGGTCTGGCGTGCTCCAGCCTTCCTGCTCTGCGCCATGATAGTCATCCACATAGCGATAGCCTGCATTTTCAAGTGTTTGCTGAAAAATGGGGTGCAGCTTCATACTGGCGGGGTGTTTGCTGATAGTCAGCGGACCACCTTTGGCGTGATAATGGTCTTCAGGCCCCCAATGGTTTTCCGACTTCTTGAAGAAGGGCAGCACATCTTCATAACCCCATCCGGCAAGGCCAAGCTGGCGCCATTCATCGTAATCGCGCGCGTGGCCCCGGGCATAAAGCATCCCGTTGATGAGCGATGATCCGCCCAATCCCTTACCGCGTGGCTGCCGCAGACGGCGGTTGTTGGCGTGGGGTTCTTCTTCGCCCTGGTAATTCCAGTTGAAGCGCTTGTCTGCCATGACTTGCGGGAAGGCGAGCGGCATGACCAGCTTGATCCCGCGTTCATCCTTGCCCGCTTCGATCAGGGCTACTCGCGTGGTGGGGGATTGTGACAGGCGCGCGGCCAGCACCGCACCGGCAGATCCGCCGCCAACAACGATGTAATCAGGGGCAATAGACATCACGCGGCCTCCGGCTTGGGTGTTTGATCAGCGGGCAGACTGCGCCCGCGAATGATGTCGCTCGCTTTTTCGGCGATCATGATGGTGGGTCCATTGGTGTTGGCTCCGGGGACATCGGGCATGATCGAGGCGTCGACCACACGCAATCCTTCAATCCCGATGACCCTTAATTCAGGATCGACCACGCTATTGGAGGCAATGCCCATGGCGCAGGTGCCAACCGGGTGCTGGGTCACGCCAGCGGTGGCGCGGATATGGGCGTCTAGGTCATCATCGCTGGTGCAATCCGCACCGGGGAGGGTTTCCTGTTTCACCAAGGAAGCTTGCGGTTCGGTGGCGTAGATTGTGCGGGCCATACGAATGCCGGCACGGGCGGTGGCGCAATCGGCTTCATTGTCGAACAGGTTGAACTGTATGGCGGGCAGATCATGCGGATCGGCCGATTTCAACCGCACCCAGCCACGTGACTGGGGGTGCAGCAGGATTACATCGGCAGACAGGACATGCGGTGGTTCCTTGCGGAAGCCGGGAAACCAAAGGTTCGAACCGATCTTCACCGGATTGGCGAAGAGCTGAATATCCGGCCGGTCGAGCCGGTCATCAGTGCGCAGCATTGGATTGGCACTATTTACCTGGCGGGAGAATGGGCCGCTGCCGAAGAGATACCAGCGCATCACGGACAGAGTGGCCCGGTCAAAGCGCAATTGATTGACGAAAGTGATCTTGCCATTGGCGGCAAATTCCAGCGGCACACGGGGATGTTCGGACAGATTTCGCCCCACACCGGGGGCATCGAGCACCATATCAATCCCATGTTCGCGCAAATGCGCTGCCGGACCAATACCGGAGAGCATGAGCAATTGCGGGGAATTGTAGGAACCGCCCGACAGGATCACTTCACGTTTTGCGGTGATCGTTTCGATTGTACCGTTCACTTCCACTTCAACCCCGGTGGCGCGCTTGCCTTCAAAGGTGATGCGGTGGGTGAGGGCATTGGTGCGCACGGTGAGATTGGGACGCGCCATCGCGGGTTTGAGATAGGTCTGATAGGTAGAAGCGCGGCGACCTTTTTCATCAATCGTCAGCTCAACGCGCGAAGCGCCTTCTTCATTACCGGAATGAATGTCTTCGGTGATCGGATATCCGGCACGTTCAATCGCTTCCATCAATTCATAGTGCAGCAGATTCTTGTCGGAATTGCGGGCGATGGGCAGGGGGCCATCGCCGCCATGCACATCGCTTGCTCCGCGCCAACTGCGTTCCAGCTTGCGGAAATAGGGGGCGACATCGGCATGGCTCCACCCCCGGCACCCTTTTTGCGCCCAGCCATCAAAATCCCGGCTGTGCCCACGCATATAGACCATGCCGTTGATGGAAGAGGAGCCCCCCAGCATCTTGCCGCGCGGCAAAGGCAGCACGCGGTTGTTGCAATAGGGTTCCGGCTCGGTGCGCATGGGCCAGGTGTATTGAGGGTCCAGCAAGGCTTTCAGAAAACCCAGTGGCATACGAATGAGAAAGTTCTCAGCCTTCTCTGCGCCGCCGCCTGCTTCGAGCAGAAGCACGCGCACATCCGGGTCTTCTGTCAGCCGTGCTGCCAGAACCGAACCGGCAGACCCGGCGCCGACGATGACATAATCGTATTCACTCACCAGACATCCTCTCAATCTTTTGCACCTGATTTTTATGGTAAGTGGTGCTTACAATTCTTATGCCGGTAAATGATCAAGGCTACAAGCATTGGGAGAGAGTCAATTATGAGTGAAGATCTGAACAGCCGGGTTGCCGCGCTACAGGCGCAATGGAGTACATCTCCAGCCAAAATGCTGATTGGCGGACAATGGCGCGAATCGCAAAGCGGTGAGACTTTTACAACCGAGAATCCCGCCACGGGGAAGATCCTCTCGCAAGTGGCTGCGGCGGGTGAAGCGGATATCAACGATGCGGTGGCCGCTGCGCGTAAAGCGTTTGAAAGCGGCCCATGGCCCAAGATGAAGCCCGATCAACGCGCCAAGCTGCTGCTCGATCTGGCTGATCTGATCGAGAAAAATGGTGATGAGCTGGCTCTTATCGAAACGCTCGATGTCGGCCGCCCGATTCAGTTCAGCCGGATGATCGACGTGGCCGGGTCTGTGGGCCAATTGCGCTATAATGCGGGCTGGGCCACCAAGCTGACCGGCGAAACGCATGAAGTCTCTGCGCCGGGGGAATGGCTTTCCTATGTGCTGCGTGAACCGATTGGCGTTTGTGCCCAGATCGTGCCGTGGAACTTCCCACTGGTAATGGCTGTGGGCAAGCTTGCCCCGGCGCTGGCGGCTGGGTGCACCGTGGTGCTGAAGCCTGCTGAACAGACCCCGCTTTCTACATTGCGTCTCGGCCAGCTCATTCAGGAAGCGGGCATTCCAGACGGCGTGGTGAATATCGTCACTGGCCTTGGCCGCACGGCTGGCGCTGCGCTCGCTTCGCATATGGATATCGACAAGGTGGCCTTCACAGGTTCCACCCAGACAGGCCGGGCGATCATTGATGCCTCCAAAACCAATTTTAAGCGCGTGCAGCTTGAACTGGGCGGCAAATCGCCAACCTTCATCTTCGCGGATGCGGATTTGTCCAAGGCGATTCCGGCAGCGGCCATGGGCATTTTCTTCAATGCAGGGCAAGTTTGCGCCGCAGGCTCTCGCCTGTTTGTTGCCGAAGAAGTGGCCGATCAGGTGCTGGAAGGTGTGGCGGGCATGGCCAAGATGCTGAAAGTCGGCAACACGCTCAATACAGATACGGTGATTGGCCCCTTGGTCAGCAATATCCAGCTTGAACGCGTGACCGGCTATGTCCAGTCGGGCCAGTCCGAAGGCGCAGAGGTGCTGGTCGGCGGCAAGCGCAAGGAAGGCGATGAATATGCCGGTGGCTATTATGTCGAACCAACTGTGCTGGTCGAAACCAAGGCATCGATGAAGGTCCGCAAGGAAGAAATCTTCGGCCCGGTTCTGTGCGCTGCACGTTTTTCGGCAGATGAAGATGTTGAACAACTTGCAGCCTATGGCAATGAAACCGAATTTGGCCTTGCTGCTTCCATCTACACGAATGACATCACCAAGGCACACAAATTGGCGAGGCGTTTGAAGGCGGGGTCAGTGCGGATCAACGGTTCGCCGGGTGTCGATCCGGCATTGCCATTGGGTGGTTATAAAGCCAGCGGCTGGGGCCGTGAAAATGGCAAGTCGGGGATCGAAGCCTATACGGAACTGAAGTCCGTGACGGTGGGCCTCGGCTGACGATCTGCTGGCTCGGGTCAGGGGCGTTTTTTGGTGCCGAATTCACCTCTCAAGCATTCCAGTTTCATGGTTGAAACGATTGAAACCCTCTATGAGAAGATGGAAGCTGCGGTGCGTGATCTCGATTTCGAGGAAGCGGCACGATGCCGAAACGCTATCAATCTGATGCGTAGCGGCGCCACGGCGGAAGAGGCCGCCCAAGCCGATGCCTCTGGTCTTCAGCGCCAGCAACCTGGCGCTATGGGCCTTGGCACGAGCCAGCAAAAAGTTACTCCACCCAAAGGCTGGAAGCCGCCCCCCAAACCCGATCCGATGACCAGGGGCAGGGGGCGGCGTCGGTCAGACAAGACCTGACGCTTCACCGGCTCGCTGGCTCGAAACATCACCATCCACGTCCACTGATCATTCGCTTATAGACGGGAAAATCTTATGTCTCATGATACGAACACCACTCAGGATATTGCACGCATCTTTGCCCTGCAGCGCAAGGCACAATGGGATGTGAAAGCCTCTACGGCAGAGCAGCGCAAGGCGAAGCTCGCCAAGCTCAAAGCGGCAGTAGAGAAACACGCCGATGATATTGTTGCAGCGGTGCAGAAAGACACGCGCAAGCCGGAAGGCGAAATCCGCGTCACTGAAGTAATGAATGTCACTTCCAATATTCAGCGCAATATCGATCATCTCGATGACTGGATGAAGCCGACTCCGGTCGAACCGTCCATGAATGCTGACGATAAAGCGATGATTGTGCCAGAAGCGCTTGGCGTGTGCCTGATCCTTGGACCATGGAATTTCCCGCTTGGCCTGACCTTCGGCCCGCTGGCGGCGGCCATTGCGGCTGGCAATTGCTGCATGGTGAAGCTGACTGACCTCTGCCCGGCTACGGCAAAGATTGCAGGCACTATCATTCGCGAGATATTTGACGAGAGTGAAGTCGCTCTGTTTGAAGGCGATGTGAGCGTTGCTGAAAGCCTGCTTGAGCTGCCCTTCAATCACATTTTTTTCACGGGCAGCACCCGTGTTGGCAAGATTGTGATGGCAGCCGCTGCGAAGCATCTCGCCAGCGTGACGCTTGAACTGGGTGGCAAATCCCCGGTCATTATCGACAAGGGCGCCGATATTGAAAAGATCGGGGCGGACCTTGCTTCAGCCAAGCAGTTCAATGGCGGGCAGGCCTGCATCTGCCCGGATTATGTCTTCGTGCCCGAAGCTATGCAGGGCCAGTTGGTTGATGCGTTCAAGGCGAACCTCCAGAAAAACCTCTATTCTGATAGTGGCGAGATCAAGAAAGACAGCATTGCGCAGATCGTCAACGAACCCAATTTCCGCCGGGTGAAGGGCCTGTTCGATGATGCTGTGTCGCAGGGCGCCAATATTGCCGTGGGCGGCGAAATGGATGAAACGGATCTCACCGTTCACCCCACATTGCTGACCGATGTCACGCCGGAAATGAAAATTTTGCAGGAAGAAATCTTCGCGCCGGTTCTGCCGGTGATGACATATGACAATCTCGATCAGGTCATCAGTTATATTGAAGACCGCGACAAACCGCTGGCGCTGTATATGTATAGCCCGGATGAAGCGAATGTGGAGAAGGTGCTGAATCGCACTTCATCTGGTGGGGCGACCATTAACGGCGTCTTCTCGCATTATTTGGAAAATCGCCTGCCCTTCGGCGGCGTGAATCAGAGTGGCATTGGCAGCTATCACGGCCACTTTGGCTTCAAAGCCTTCTCGCATGAGCGGGCCGTTTATCTGCACCAGTAAACTGCATGATCAGAGCGACCGGCATCGTGCCGGTCGCTCTGACATTGCTGCGCATCAATCACCCGGGGCGATGCGCAGTTTCAAGCCATCAAGTTCGCTGGTGAGCGGAATCTGGCAGGACAGGCGAGAACTCTCCTGGCGGTGGTCGGACCCATCCAAAAGGCCATCTTCATCTTCCGACATGGCCGGCAGCTTTGGCGTGAATGTGGGGTCAATCACCACATGGCATGTCGCACAGGAACAGCATCCGCCGCACAGGGCCTGCAACTCGCTGAACCCATTATCGCGAATAGCCACCATCAGTGAACCTTGCGGTTCGACTGGGACTGCGCGAGTTTCACCTTCCAGCGTTTCAATATTCAAAGTAATCATGCAGAAGTCTCCGTCCGGCACGGCAAGGCCGCGCGGTGTTGGTGGTGATGAGTTTTGTTGAAGGGGATCGGCCAGCAGGATTAGCTGTGGAACTGGGCCTCTGGCTCTTGTCCCCTATCCGTGAGTTCTGGTTCGGCGCTTTGATTCAACGCTTTACGAAATCTCTTCCTGACCAACCACGGCTCCAGCCAGCGGCCAAAGCAGAACAGGGCGGCGAAAATTCCGGCAAACACATAGGCTGCCTTGGGTGAGTGTGTTCCTTCTTCTTCTTCCTCGCCCTCTTGCTTTTCCCGCTGCTTCTTTTCCTCCAGCGTTTCCGGGGCAGGTGCGCCCAGCATCTGATCGATCACGTTTAATTGCTGAGGCTCTTTGTCTTTCTCCGCGTCCTTTTCCTTCTTGGCCTTCGCCGCTGCCTTTTCGGCTTCGGTTGGGCGTTCAAGTTCTGAGATGACTATCGTGGCTTGCGCAAAGGCGAGGAACAGCAGGGGGGCGAGGAACACCAGCAGTAAGGCAGGGCTGGTCAGCCTGTAACGGAGGCGGGACTGGCCCTTCTCTTCCACCACTTTCAGCGTACCCTTGGTGAAGGTGGCCAGCCTGTCCTGTGCTGCCGGGTTTTCTTTCCTATAGGTCAGCGTGTTGCCATCAACTTCATACTCTGTGCCGCTTGTTTTCAAGAGGGGATCAAGCCTTGCAAATGTGCTGGCGGGCGATCTCGGCGGGTCAAGCACCACATAGCCTCTGGTTGTCCAGATCCAGTCGATGAAAGGCAGTTTCAGCACTCGGAGATTCTCCAGCGGGTTTCAGGCACAGAGCTGCCCGTTCTCCCACGCCAGTTGCGCGGGAGAGGTGGGATGGACATTGCGGGACGTTGGTGGGAAGTGTCGGGCCGGAGTGTTATGCGGTTTGGGCGTTGCCCGGCCGACGGAGCCGGCGCTGAACCCACTCTTTCGTGGTTTTGTACCCTTCGGTGAAAGGGTAAACCATGGTTTCACTGATCTGCATACGACGGCCGCCTTCCATGCCGAGCTTCTCTGCTTCACCATCAATGCAGGTGCCGAAGAGACGGTCGAAAATGATCCAGGTCGAACCGTAATTGCTGCGGCTGGCTTCGAAATCCTGTGAATGATGCACGCTGTGGTGTTCCGTCGTGTTGAACAGGAAGCGCCACCATTTGGGCGTGTTGAAGCGCACATTGATGTGCTGATAGGTACCAATCGCCAGCCCCAACGTACCGGCCAAGAGAGCCGCACGGGGCAGAAAGTCAAAGAAGCCACCGATTCCAAGGCCAATCAGGAACAGTTCAACCGGATTACCGACAGCACCTTTGTTGATGTTGAGCTGGGTGATGTAATGATGCGGCGCGTGGGTGAGCCACAGCGGGTACCAATTGTGCATTCCCCGGTGCATCCAATATTGCCCGAAGTCGAAGATGAGCGATATCATCAGCGCCTGCACCAGCAACGGCAACCCGGTGAACCAGCTGAATTTGTCCCAATCATAGGCGCCTTGGATGGCTCCGATGATTGCGCCGTCACCGATATAGACATCGACCATCCGCAAAACCGTGTAGCCAAGTCCGACATAGAAGAGGTCTGTACACAATTCCTTCCAGGTGAGCTGCCAGCTCTTATGACGCGGATTGATCAGCTCAATGCCGATCAGCAGGACCCTGAAGGAAATGCCAATGATGATGGCGGTGGTCGCGACAGCGAGAGAATTGGGTGCGTAATACCAGAAGGCGATGAGCGAGAAGAGGACAAAGGGCTGAAAATAAGTGAAGATGAAACGCTTCACCGGGCCGCCTTCTACCTTGGGAATGTTCTCCCATCCCACGGTGACAGGCGCATCAGCCCCTATGATCCTATTTCCTACACGAACACCGGCCATATTCCCTAACCCCCATCATCGTGAGCGTGGCAATCCGAGCCGTTTCGCGCGGGATGGAAGGTGGTGATCGCCAAGCCTCCTACTGTCGTCCCAAACGAATATCGTACACGGACTCCATCAACCGGGCCGCTGATTGGCCCGGCATACTTCAGAATCTCTCCCTGAGAACGTCGTATCTTATCGCTATAGAATGACAGGCTATCGATATTAACGAATGCGTCAAGAGTAATAATGTATTCAAATTACCAGAGATGCACTTTTATGGAAATGATTGTTCAGCCGCGCGCGACATAGGGCCGCCAGCCACCCAAAGCGGTGATATCCTCCGCTCCATCGGTCGCGCGGGGTTCGGAAACGAAACCTTTTACGCTTGTTCCGTCGGACAGGGTAACGGTGCCAATGGCCAGCGGAGCCGGAACTTCGGCTACAAAACTGCCGAAAGCGGCCACATCAAGTTCATAAACTTCAACCGCGATTTCCGCGCCATCGTCGCTATGCACCAGTGCGGGCTTGGGCGGCACGCTGTTGGCGATGGCGTAGAGGCGATAGTTGGGCGCTGTCTGGAAAGCTCCGACGAATTTTGCATCGCGTGAAGTCAATTGCCAGTGGAGCGGCATATCCTTGAGGTGCGCGCCGACGACAGCCAGTTTCACAGTTTCCATTTTTCCCTCCAGATCAAGCGGGGGCGGGGCGGGCAAATCCGCCTTCGCCAGATAATCCTCGGCTGCATCCATCAACCCCGTATCGCTTCCGGCAGGGCCGATCAGCGTGATGCCGAAGCCGGTACCATTGGCACGAGCGCCAGCAGGCAGCGCGATGGCAGCCATGTCGAGCAGGTTTACGAAATTGGTGTAGAGGCCAAGATTGCTATTCAGCGCGACTGGTGCAGCCAGTAGTTCTGCCACCCGGTAGGTTGTGCCGGTGGTCGGGAAGGCCAGCATGTCGACCGACTGCCACATTTCCTCCGCTTGCCGCTGCAATGCGGCCAGGCGATATATGCCATTGAACAGGTCCACAGCCGATATGGCGCTGCCGGGTTCCACAACAGTGCGCACCGTATCGTCAATCGCAGCGGGATTTTCGGCCAGTAATTTGGCAAGGGCGGCGGTGCGTTCTGCCACCCAGGGGCCGCTATAGAGCAGGCTTGCAGCTTCATTGAGGAAGGCAATGTCGAGTTCGACAACCTCACTTCCCGTTCCCAATACATCGAGCGCTTGCTGATAAAGATATTCGGATTGGCCATCACCGAACCAGCCACGCTGATCGGGACGCGGCACGCCGATGCGTTTGGGCTGAAGCGGGCGGGTGGCGAGTGGTTTGGAATAGGGGTCGCTCGCATCAAAACCGGCGATCACACGATCCACCAGTCGCGCATCGGCAACACTATCGGTGAACACGCTGATGCAGTCGAGAGTGCGGCAGGCAGGCACAAGGCCCGTCGTGCTCCAGCGCCCTTTGCTCGGCTTCAGACCGACAAGGTGGTTGAACGCAGCAGGCACACGGCCTGAGCCAGCCGTATCGGTTCCGAGGGCGAAGGGAACCAGCCCCGCTGCCACGGCCACGGCAGAGCCAGAACTGGAGCCACCGCTGACATAGGCGCGATTATAGACATTGCGCGGGATGCCATAGGGGCTGCGCGTGCCGACAAGGCCTGTGGCAAATTGGTCAAGGTTAGTCTTGCCGACACAGATCGCCCCGGCTTCCAGCAGCTTCACGGTTGCAGTCGCAGATGCCTCAGGCTGATAAGCGAAAGCGGGGCAGCCTGCAGTGGTTTCGAAACCGGCAACGTCAATATTGTCCTTCGCGGCGAAGGGCACGCCTGCCAGCGGAAGCTGTTCACCAGCGGCAACGCGGGCATCGACGGCGCGAGCGGCAGCGATAATAGCGTCCGGCGCGGCGCGGCTGATCCAGGCTTGCGGCTGGATTTCATCATAGGCTGCAAGGCGGGCGAGTGTATCCTCCGCAATGGAAACAGCGCTGCGGGTGCCATTATTGACCGATGCAGCAAGGGCGGTGGCGCTCTGTCGGGTGAGGTCCGTCATGCGCGGCGTGTCAGCGCAAGGAGAGGCGCACCCGGTTCAATCGCCTGACGTTCCTGCATGTAGAGCGCGGAGACTGTGCCCGCGCTGGGGCTTTCCAGTGAACATTCCATCTTCATTGCCTCTATAATCGCGACCACATCACCGGCTTCAACTTCATCGCCTTCCGAAACCAGTAACTTCCAGACATTTCCGCCGAAAGGGGCCTCCACCAGATCAGCGCCTTCGGGTACTTCAATGGCGGGAGCGTTCAGCTCTGCACCGGAGGAATCTTCGATCAGTTCAGAAACCCGATCAAACTCACCATTGCGCTGCCATTCCGCCCGCTCTTCATCGAAGGCGGCTTGCCGGGTTTCCTGAAACGCATCGATGGATGATGCATTCTCGGCGAGGAACTTGCGATAATCTGCCAGGCGGAATTCGGTTTGCTCAACCTCGATTGAGCGGCGCCCGGTGGGAAAATCGCGGCGCCATTCTTCCAATTCCTCAGCGCTGACTTCGAAGAAGCGAATCTGGTCAAAGAAGCGTAGCAGCCAGGGCTTACCGTCCTTGAACACATCGGTCTGGCGGTAGGTGTTCCATACTTGGATGGTGCGGCCAAATAGCTGATAGCCACCGGGCCCTTCCATCCCATAGATGCACATATAAGCCCCGCCGATGCCGACAACATTGGGCGGGGTCCATGTGCGGGCTGGGTTATATTTGGTGGTGACGAGACGGTGGCGCGGGTCCACCGGCGTGGCGACTGGTGCGCCGAGATAAACGTCGCCCAGTCCCATCACGAGGTAAGTGGCATCGAACACGATGTCCTGCACCGCGTCGGCATCTTTTAACCCGTTAATGCGGCGAATGAACTCGATATTATCCGGGCACCAGGGCGCATCATCGCGTACGGCGGCCATGTATTTTTCGATTGTCTCGGTGATCGCCGGGTCGCGCCAACTGAGCGGAAGATGGACGATGCGTGAAGGAATGGTGAAATCCTCCAGATCGCCCAATTCGTTCTCGGCGTCCATCAAGGCGGCAAGGGCGCCAGCCTGATCAAGCACATTATCGTCAAAATGAAGCTGGAGGGAGCGGATGCCCGGCACAATATCGACCACGCCGGGCAGTGCCTTGGCTTCAAGCACTGTCATCAAAGCATGAACGCGGATGCGCAGTTCGATGTCGAGCACGATTGGCCCATATTCGACCAGAATATTCCGGTCGCCCTGCTGCCGGTAGAAGGTGCGCGGGCGCAGGCCGTCTTCCGGGGTTTCGGCAAGAATGGGGGACAGGTCGGCGATGTCCCGGACGATGTCGCCCGCATCGGCAGTGCCAGAGCTGAGCGACAGCGGCGCGCGGTTGGCGGCCTGTGCATCCTCAATATTGACTGGCACAAAGCGCAACCGATTGCCGGGTGCAAGCTGGCCGATTTTCCAACGGTCTGCTGCGATCACCACAAAGGGGCACACGAAGCCGCCTAGCGATGGCCCGTCTGGCCCCAGAATGATCGGCATGTCACCCGTGAAATCAACTGCGCCGATGGCATAAGGATTGTCGTGAATATTGGATGGGTGAAGGCCAGCTTCGCCGCCATCCTTGCGCGCCCATTCGGGTTTCGGACCGACAAGGCGCACGCCGGTGCGGTTGCTGTTGTAATGCACCTGCCACTCTGCCTCCAGCACAGAGGCGATGTCGTCTTGCGTGAAGAAGTCGGGCGCGCCATGTGGGCCATACATCACCCGCAAGGTCCAGCGATTGCCGAAATCGGGCGATGGTGTGGCAGGCTCGATGGCTGTATCGGCCGCCATTTGAGCCAGATGCAATGTGTCGCCAGCCAGCAGGCGGCGCGCTGCATGGCCGCCAAACTGACCGAGTTCAAATGTACTGCGGCTATCGAGATAGGGGGGAATGTCTAACCCACCTGCAAAGAGGATATAGCCGCGCATCCCGCCACCTGAAACGCGGCCCATAGAGAGCGTTTGTCCGGCAGCGACATCGAAAGGTGTGCCGCGTTCGATGGGCATGTCGTCCAGTTTTGCGCCGAAATCAGCCCCGGTGATGCACAACCGTGCGGGGGCATTGAAGAACAGTGTCGGCCCGGTGAAGGTGACTTCCAGACCCGCCATTCCTTCCGGATTGCCAAGGCGCATATTGCCGACACGGAAAGAACGGTCATCCATTGGCCCTGAAGGCGGTACGCCGATTGACCACAAACCTTCACGGCCCGGCCAATCCTGCACGGTGGTGGCCGTGCCGCCGGAAACAACGCGGATACTGTGCGGATTATAGCCGATAGTATCGAGCATCCGGGTGGAGACGTTACCTGAGGTGAAACGTTCGTCCCGCAGCACGTCGCGCAGCCAGCGCAGATTTGTCTCGATCCCGTCAACGCGGGTTTCATCGAGCGCACTCTGCATGGCTTCGATGGCGCCTTCGCGTGTTTCGGCGTAGGTAATCAGCTTGGCGATCATCGGATCATACCATGCGCTGATCGTGCTACCCGCTTCGCACCATGTTTCCGAACGGATGCGTTCGGGGAAATTGATGGAGGTCAGTGTGCCGGTGGTGGGGCGATAGTCCAGCGCTGGATCTTCGGCATAGAGGCGCACCTGCACCGCATGGCCCCGCGCAACCGGCGGAGCCCGGTCCATAAAGGCATAGTCACCCGCTGCACCACGGATCATCCATTCAACAAGGTCAATGCCCATCACTTCTTCAGTGACGCCATGTTCAACCTGCAAACGGGTGTTCATTTCAAGGAAGAAAAATTCTTCCCGCTCAGCATCAAACAGAAATTCGACTGTCCCGGCAGAGCGATAATGCGCAGCTTTCCCCAAGCGGACGGCAGCGGCGATCAGATCGCGGCGGACAGCGGAAGAAAGGCGTGGGGCGGGGGCTTCTTCGACAACTTTCTGATTGCGGCGCTGGAGCGAACAATCGCGTTCTCCCAGCGGCATCACCCGGCCTTCGCCGTCGCCGAAAATCTGCACTTCAATATGGCGCGCGCGGGCGATGTAGCGTTCAAGGAACACACCAGCATCACCGAAGCTTCCAGCGCCTTGGCGGGCAACGCCGGCAAAACCATCACGCACGGCGGCTTCATCTTCGCAAATACGCATCCCGATGCCGCCACCGCCAGCGGTGGCTTTGAGGATGACGGGATAGCCGATTTCGTTGGCAGCTTGTGCAGCCTCTTCCTCATCCGTCAGCAGGCCAGTGCCGGGGGCCAGGGGTACACCTTGTTCCTCAGCTAAGGCGCGGGCGCTGTGCTTGAGGCCGAAGGTGCGGATATGATCGGGGCGCGGGCCGACAAAGACAATGCCTTGTGCCTCACAGGCTTCCGCAAATTCGGCATTTTCGGCCAGAAAGCCGTAGCCCGGATGGATATAGCCTGCGCCGGTAGCCTTGGCGGCGGCTATGATGGCGGGGATGTTGAGGTAACTTTCTGCCGCCGCAGCAGGGCCGATACAGACAGCAATGTCGGCCTGCGAGACATGAAGGGAATCTGCATCCGCTTCGGAATACACCGCGACAGAGCGCACTCCCATCTGGCGCAGCGTGCGGATAATCCGGGTGGCGATCGCGCCTCGGTTTGCGACCAGTACCGTTGCCGCACTCATGCAGTCACGATCATCCGCACTGAAGTGGGGTTGAAGGCGTTGCAGGGATTGTTGATCTGAGGACAATTGGAAACCACCACGATTATGTCCATTTCAGCGCGCAGGTCGACTGTGAGGCCGGGCGCTGAAATGCCGTCCACGATGCCGAGTGAACCGTCTGGTTCGACCGGCACATTCATGAAGAAGTTGATGTTGGAGACCATGTCGCGCTTGCTGCGGCCTTCGGTCAGATTGGCTTCAAGGAAATTCTCGACACAGGCGTGCTGGGCCTTGGTATGATGGCCATAGCGCAGTGTGTTGGATTCACATGAACAGGCCCCGCCAATCGTGTCATGATAATCCACCGATGTGTCGGTGATCGTGGCCATCGCGCGCCCTTCGTTTGAACGAAGCACTGCACCTTTGCGCAGGAACAGATTGCCTTGCGCGGCGACAGTATCCTGTGCGCTGTAGCGTTCCGTATCGTCAGCGGCGCTGTAGAGCAGGAAATCCACCGCCTGATTGCCTTCCAGATCGACGATACGCAGCGTCTGGCCCGCTTTGATGTGGTGCAACCATGGTGCGCGTGCAGGCACGATTTCATCATGGACAATGGTGCCAGCAAGGCCCTCGGTTCCCGTGGAGTTGGTCATGGTTCGGGCTTTCGTCCTCTTTAGCGGCGGTAGTAATCTTCGACGTTTTTGAAGGCGCGCAGGCCTTCCGGTGTGGCGCTGCGGACGGGGTCTGCCTCATCCGTCACAGCGCCGCGCCAAGCCGATGCGCGCAGCGGCGTCACAGCCCATTCATCACGCGGGTCGAGCACATGCGGGCAATTGGCGATCACTACGATCACGTCCATCTCAGCGCGCAGGATGATTTTGCGACCAGCTTCATATGGCCCAACCAGCGGTGTAATCGTGCCGTCAGCCTCAATCCGCGTGCCCTTGAACAGATTGACACAAGGGTGAACATCGCGCCGTTGCAGGCCATGTTTGGCGGAGCCGAGCAAAAGCCGGTCCCGGCCATTAGGGAAGGCGCCACTGTTGCGGCCTTCGCCATATTTCGCTGCGTTGGTGGAGGCGTTTGAAGTGCCGCAGAAAGCATCATGCGTTTGCGCCTCATCTTCCACAATGCTCATCAACACGCGCCCCATATCGGAGAGCAGCAGCTTGCCCGCGCCCAGATAGGCGTTCCACTGGACCTTCACCGTATCTGCAACATTGAGCCGTTCGCTTGGCATTTCGGCATTATAGATCAGCAGCGAAGCGCAGGCGTCCCCTTCAAGGTCGATCAGGCGCAAGCGGGAACCACGGGAAAGTTTGCGGGTGGCATAGCCACCTGCGGCAATCGTCTCTTCCCACACCAGATCCCCTGCCGACACATCAGCCGGCAAATCGTCGGCGACGGGCGGCAGAACCGGCATAGCATCGACGATCGTCCCTTCCATCGCTCTGGCATGGTCGCGGGCGGCGAGAGGATTGGCGAGGTTTTGCGTCATGCGGCGGCAGTCTTTCCGGGTTTCCCCTTTTGCGGCACAATATTGCCATTGCCATCTGCTTCAGGCTGATTGTGAAGCTGTGGAAGCAGGGCGGTGGTGGTGAAGAGCTGGAGCTGGTGCACCCCGCGAATGCGGCGCATGGCATCGCACAATTCTTCCAGCCGAACAGCGGGACCCTGCACCAGCAGAACTTCAAGCGACTGGTCATCCTCAAGGAAGACATGCTGCGAAGAGATGACTTCCTTGAGAAAATCAGATTGTGTCAGCGCCAGTTCCTGCCGGATGCTCCCGCGATCCCCGCGATAAACCAGTGTGATGGTGCCAGCGAGCAGTTCTTCGGGCCGGGTGCGGGCTTCGTGATCGGCCAGCGCGTGGCGGATCAGTTCTGCGATAAGCTGCGAGCGTGAGGGTAAGCCGCGCTCCTCTACCATCGTATCAAGCTGGCGAAACAATTCGGCAGGGAGGCTCATGCTGAGGCGGGCCAGGCTGGTGGGTTCGGTAGCCATGAGTTTGTCTTCTCAATTATTATTAGTTCTGTCAATCGTAATACTACGATTATTTTCGGGGTGATGCTCGATGCTTTTGGCCGTGCTGATTTCGCCCGCAGAAGCGGTTTTGCGGGTCAGTGCGAGATCATAAACGACGGTGGCACCAAAACGCTGCGGAGCGTGGGGATCGTGCCGCCATTTGTCCAGCGTGAGCACCCGTGTTCCAAGGCCAAATGCCTCACCAATGTCATGCGTGACCATGATGACGGTGAGCGAATAGTCGTTCCACAAACGGGTGATCAATTTGTGCATGTCGGACCTGATGCCGGGATCAAGCGCACCGAAAGGTTCATCCAGCAAGAGAATGCGCGGTCGCTTGATAAGTGCTTGTGCGATGGCAAGGCGTTGCTGCATTCCGCCCGACATCTGTGCCGGGTAAAGGTGAAGATGATCGCCCAGTCCCACTGCCTCCAGCATCTCTTCAGCCTCGGCAATGGCAGCGCGGCGCTTTGCGCCAAATAGTCGCGCAGTGATCGGCGCTTGCGCGCATTCCAGCCCGAACAGTGTGTTGCCGAGTACGGTCATATGCGGGAACACGGAATAGCGTTGAAATACGACGCCGCGATCAGGTTCGCACTCTGGCTTAAGCGGCACACCATCGAGCGTGATACTCCCGCGTGACGAGGTGTCCTGACCCAGTACCAGACGCAGCAAGCTGCTTTTTCCGGCGCCGGATGGGCCGATAATGGAAACGAAGGACCCTTCCTCTATTTCCAGATTGATGCGTTCGAGTACGACCTTGTCGCCATATTCGATCCATATGTCTTGCAGGCTGAGGAGCGTGCTCAATGCCTATCTCCATGCGCCCAGCCAAACAGGCGATGGCTGGACCTGACCAAGAGGAAATCAGTGACCGCAGCAAGCAGGGCGATCCATGCAACATAGGGCAGGATCACATCCATCGCGAGATAGCGGCGGACGAGGAAGATGCGATAACCAAGCCCAATGTCGGCGGCGATAGCCTCGGCGGAAATCAGGAATACCCATGCCGGGCCCAGCGATAAGCGCACGGCTTGCAGCAGCCGCGGCATCGCTTGGGGAAGGGCAACCCGCAATATGAGCTGCCAGGTGCTGGCCCCAAGTGTCTGTGCTTTCACAATCTGTTCACGCGGCAGACTGCCAACATGCCCGGCAATGTCGCGGATCATGAAGGGGGCGATACCGATAACGATAAGCGCAACCTTGGCGGTTTCGCCCAAGCCAAAAGCGATGAAGAGGATCGGCAGCAGAGCAATCGGCGGAATAACTGCAATGCCGGTCACCAACATCCCAAAGGTTGCCCGAACGGGAGGAAGAATACCCAGCACCAGCCCGACAAGCAGCGCACTAAGCGTGGAAATGGCAAGTCCCAGTCCAAGGCGCTGGAGGCTGGCCAGCGTATCGGCCCAGAACAGGTAACGCCCCGAGAGCGGATCAGGTTCGATCACTAAGGCACGCATTGCATCCACCATTTGCCCCGGCAGTGGTAGGATCTTGTCTGCCGGATTGATCGCATGGCGATCCGCAGCAAAAATCAGGTAAACAATGATAAGTATCAGGATCGGGGCAATCCCCATGAGCAGGCTATTGCCCCGTCCGATCCTTTGATTGATCCAGCGCATTATGCGTTGATCCTGTTTTCACCGCGACCCCGTTTCACCCGATCACAAGCCCCCATCAGCGGCCATCTTCATGAAGCTATCGTCAAAACGCAGCGTGATCCGGTCTTTGTCGCCCAGTGTTTTGCCGCCGGGGAAGGACATGCCCACGGCATTAGCCGAACTGGCTCCTTGACCAAACAGCCCTTGCGCAAAGCTGAAATCGCGCACCCTGGTCATGGTCTTGATCAGAGCAGGATCAGTTGTCGCTGCGACCGCTTTTTTCGGGTCTGCATAAAGATAGGTTGTGGCAAGTTGTTCATTGAAGAGCTTGGGCGTGGTGCCGGCGAGTTGTGCCATGGCCGCGCGGGCGGCTTCGCCTTCCTTATCCTGACGCTGCATCAGAGCGGTCGTTTCGTACCAGATGCCTGCCAGTGCCTTGCCGAGATTGGGGTTGGCTTTGAGCGTGGCTGTATCCACCACCATAAGGTCAAGAATTTCACCCGGAATATCGGCCGAACTGAAAACTTCATGGGCGCCTGGCTCTTGCTTCATCGTCAGCAATTGCGGGTTCCAGGCCACCGCTGCTGTGACATCAGGCGAACTGAAAGCCCCTGCAATATCAGCATCGGCTGTGTTGACCGTCCGCACATCACTCATTTTCAGTTTGACGGATTCAAGCGCGCGAGCGAGCAAATAGTGCGACACCGAGAGCTCGACCAGATTGACCTGACGACCTTTAATATCAGCGAGGTTGCTGGATCCTTTAAGCAGTACTCCGTCATTGCCGTTAGAGTAGTCACCAACGATAATGGCGCTGGTGTCCTTGCCGCCAGCGGCCGGGATGGTGAGTGCGTCCATATTGGCAACGGTCACCCCATCGAGCTGACCGGCGGTGTATTGGTTTACCGATTCAACGTAATCATTCACCTGCACGATATCGATCTTGATGCCGTATTTATCGGCCCATTTCTTCACGATGCCCGCTTGCTGGGCATAGGGCCAGGGCATCCAGCCAGCATAGATAGACCAGCCTATCTTGAACTCAGTCTTAGGTTTGGCTTTTTCCTCAGTCGCTGGTGAGCATGATGCCATGATGAGGGAGCATGCCAGCATCGCCGCTGCCCCCGCTCGACGAATCCCGTTCAACATAGGTGAATCTCCTTTCGCAACTGCAGCATTGCGAGAAAATTCCGGCTTGTCCATCATCAATTTATTACCATTGCGATTTTTTGTAATATCCATATGGTGTGCCCTTCAAGTGAGCGGGGGCGCAGATCACTCGGGCTTGGGGAATATTTTGGGGGAGATGTTTCGAAGGCGGTTTCTTGCCGCTGAACCAGCGGCTTTGCCCGGAGTATTCGATGCCTCAAACGCCGAACTCATCCATTAATCCTGCAAATCCGCGGATCGTCAACTCGGCAACCTCGCGTAGCTTCCCTAATGGCAATCCAGCACTTGGTTATAATCGTGCAGGAGTGCGCAATACGGATTCCGCCGTGCCACTGCATCCGGCTGAGCCGGTGGTGCATGACTATACCAGCGATGGGCCTGCGCCGGGGAGCATCAGTTTTCGCTGGGCCTATGGTTCCAACGTTGCTGCCAAGAATCGTGATCCACGCGTGCAGGTGGTCCAGTATAATGAAGATACTTTCGTCATGCGGGAGAATGTCTGCGTCCATTGGGAAGCGCCGTTCACCTACCTTCTGTTCGGCAATAAGGGTGCGCTGCTGATCGATAGCGGGGCTACTTCAAACGCGAAATACTACCCTTTGCGTGAGATGGTTGATGCCCTCATCACCCGTTGGGGGCAGGCGCGGGGCAGGGCGAAGGTGCCTTTGACCATCGCGCTGACCTCCGGGGAAGATGTGGCGCAAAATCAGGGGTTGTCGCAATTTGCCGGACGGCCTGACACAACTATCGTCCCGCCGCCACTCGCTTTGATGAAACGCCATTATGGGCTGGCAGGAAGCTGGCCTTCCGGGACCGGCGCGATCGATCTGGGTGATCGGGTCATTGATGCGATCCCTACCCCCGGCACGCATAAGGATGGGGTGAGCTTTTACGATCCCTATTGCGATTTCCTGTTCACGGGCGACCTGCTGTTCCCTGGCCGGATCAATATCAGCAATGAAGGTGATTACGTCGCCTCGCTGGAGCGCTTGCAGGCCTTTGCTGCGAGCCACAGTGTAAAATGGGTGATGGGCGGGCACATCGACATGATGTTTCTGCCGGGCAAACACTATCCGCGCTTTGCCACCTATAAGCCATATGAGCGGGTGCTGGAAATGGAGCCTGAGCTGATTGCTGAGGCGCTGCAATATGCCCGCGAAGCGCGTGGTCAGAAGATCATGCTGATCCGCCCTGATTTCATCTTGTTCAACGGTATCAGCCCGGACCAGCGGACAGGGGTGTGGCCAGAGGGTGTGCCCCGTATCAATCCACCTCATCCCTTTTAAGTCGCGAGAGGACTTCCCATGGATCGCCGCACTTTCCTTTCCTACAATGCTGCCGCTGTCGCCGTGCCGATGGCGCTGACCACTTTCAGCGATGCCGCCAAGGCCGCCACGCGACCGGAACCGATCGACTTCACCAGTAATTTGCCAGCACCCGGCAGCTTTCCTGATAAGTGGATCTGCGGTTCGGAATCGCTGATGGACAACACTGATCCGCCGGTGCAGGTCCATTGGTATAACGCCCACACAGCCATCCTGCGCCAGAACAAGGCCTATAGCTACGAAGCACCCTTCGCCCCGCTCTATTTCGGCAATGACCGGGTGCTTTTGCTGGATGAAGGCTACACGTCGTTACGCAATGATTGGGATCTGCGCGGCGTGGTGGATGAGTGTATTGCCCATTGGTGCGCGCGCAATGGGCGTGATCCGGCTAGCCTGGAACTGCTGGTCGCCTTCAGTCACCTGCATGATGACCATTACGCTGCGGTCAATCAGTTCGCGGATCGCCCCAACACCCGATATATGGGGCTGACGCATGAGGAGATGCTGGGCTTTTGGGGGATGACCAACTTCCCGGAAGAACGCGTGTCGCTGGACCTTGGTGGGCGCGAAATATTGATTTGGGGATCACCCGGGCATGTGATCTCCGAATTTGCCTATTACGACAGCTATACGCAGATCCTTTACACGGGCGACATGTTCTATCGTGGACGCTGCTATATCAGCTTCTGGCAGCCATGGCTCGACAGCATGAAGCGTCTCATCGATTTCGTAGATACCTATCCGGTGACCCATGTGATGGGCTGCCATGTCGAGATCAGCAAGGATGGTGTGGACTATCCCTATGGCCTCACCTGGCAGCCGGATGAAGCCCCCGTTCAGATGAGCGTGCAGCAACTGCGGGAGACCTATGAATATGCCAAAACCGTCCCTGGACCGGGCATCTATTTCACCGGCACGGTCTTTCTTTGCGTTGAAACACGCAGCCTGACGACGATCGACGTCAATCCTTACAGCTATAGTTAAGTCCGGGGCCACCTTCCCAAGGAGCATTGCCATGAAGCGTTCGATGATTTTGATGCCGTTCCTCGCCGTAGCCTGCACGCAGGAACCTCCGATTGCTTCAACTCCCGCTGAACCGGCTGCACTGGCGTTTGAGGAAAAGGTTATCAATGTTCCTGGCTTTGCAGACTTTTTGACGGTTGATGGTAATACAGTGTGGACCACCAATGATGGCCGGGTGGAGCAATGGTCCACCACTAAGAAGCTGGCCAGCGTTGCAGTGCCAAGGCCTTGCGGAACAATGACATTGGATTTCGGCTCCCTCTGGGTAGCCAATTGCCAGGGCGGCGAGGTGTACCGGATTGATCCTGAAACATCCGCAGTGCTGGCAAAAATCCCTGCAGGAATGGGGCCGAGCGGTGAATTGAACATCGTTGCCACTGCCGGGGCCATCTGGGCACCTGACCAGACTGCCGGAGCAATCTCCCGCATTGACCCTCGAACCAATAGCGTGGTCGCCACCATCAAGGTCAGCCCTGCCACCTCTTACCTTGCTGCTGGTTTCGGTGCACTTTGGGCGGTCAGTGGAAAAGCGGGCACACTCCAGCGGATCGACCCTGCAACCAATACTGTGACCCATACCATCAAACTTGGGGAAATGCCCGGCTTCCTCGCCGCAGGGGAAGGCGCAGTGTGGGTGCAGGAGCAGAAAGACGGTACGCTTGCGCGGATCGACCCGAAGACGGTGGAAGTCATCACCCGGATCAAGGTCGGGGAATCGCTCAAATGGGGGGATATTGATACCGGCGGCGGCAAAGTCTGGCTGCGGACAACCGATGATCAAACCTTTGTGGTGATCGATGCGAGCACCAATGCCATCCTCGCGCGTGAAGGTAAGCCTGAAGGCAGTGGCGCGCTGCGCTACACGCCCGAGGGTATCTGGACGAGCGCACATGATGTGCACACGCTGACGTGGTGGGCTGCTGAGAAAGACTAGCCAATATATGTGCGATTCGCTGAGCCGTTGATAGATTATTACGTGAAACTGCCGTTTAGAATTCACTCCGTCACGCTCAGCGCTTCCAAAATCCCTATTGTGTACACAAAAAACCTTGAAATTCTGCGAATGCGAACGAATTTTGCAATGCAATAAAAACGCTCAATTAATACTCTTGACGGTTTAAGTAATATCTATAGCGTGTGCTCTATCGCCGCGTAGAATGGCTGATAGGGTGAGGATCTGCAGCATTGAGCCGGTTTCTAGCTCGATAATGGAGATTGTTTATGGACAAAGCAACGGACCGTCATAGCTCCAAAGTGGACGCCTATGGTGTTGCTGCCGAGTCAGTCGCGCAACCCTCTCAAGCGTATACAAATGTGCTGGTGAACCTTATTCCGCCATTGACTGTTGGTGCGGTTGTCCTTTTTTGGCTGCTCTCACCACGGAGCCTGACGGAAAATCCTCTGTCGATCATGATAGCAGGTTTTGTCATCAGCTTTGCCCTGCTGGGGTTAGAGAGGTTGTTTGAGCGGCATGAGGGATGGCGGCTGACGTGGAAGGAATTTGCCACCGATCTGTTTTATGTTCTCCTTGTCTACACCGTGATCGGCTGGGCCACAGAGACCTTTGCTGATGGGCCGCTGGCTTCTCTCAAGGGCCAGCTTGGCATCACAACACCCTGGATCATGCAGATGCCGCTGGTGCTACAGGCAGCGCTGATCATCTTCCTGATCGAATTTGGGCAATATTGGATGCACCGCGCGATGCATGATTGGTATCCGCTATGGCTGACCCACGCGCCGCATCACCATGTCACGCAGCTCAATGCGATGAAGGGCTTTGTCGGCAATCCGATCGAGTTGTTCCTCATTAGCCTGAGCATTGTGGCGCTCTTGGATGTGGATAGTGTGGCGCTGTTCTGTGCATTGAGTGTGCTGGGTGTAATTTCCGGCTTTGCCCATGCCAATATCCGATCCGATCCCCCGCTTTTCTATTCCTACATATTCACCAGCATCCGTCATCACAGCCTGCACCATACGGCGCTGAGTTATGAAGATACGCGGTGCAATTATGCGAATTCCCTGATCCTGCTTGATCGCATCTTCGGCACCTATCGCGAAGGGGAATCCAGCATCGTCGGGCAGGATGAACGCAAACGGCTGTCGATCTGGGAACAGTTCATGTTTCCGTTCCAGCCGGTCATAGAAAAACTGAAAAAGAAACGCGGTGCGGAGACTGGGGCCGCAAAGGGGGAGCCATGAGAATGCAACCAAAGGTCTAGGTCGGATCGCCAGGTCACGCTGCATGACAGCAACCCGATAACGGGAACGGCAAGGCGGCACTTAAGCGCAAATTCTGGAACACAAGTCCGGCTCCGGCTCGCTTCGGGGTGTGGGAGGACTCAACTCAAAAATTGGGGGCAAGAATGACAAGTCGCATACAGTTCAAGGTCGGTCTTCTATCCGCAACCTTCATTTCAAGTGTGATGATGGCAGTGCCAGCCATGGCCGAAGATGCCACCGCAGGCGTGGCCGCAGACAGCACTGTGGCAGATGATGAGGACACCATTATCGTAACCGGTACACGCCGCGCCACGACACTAATGGATACGCCGATCAACATCACCGCCATTGGCGCAAACGAACTGAACAGTGAGCGGATCGACGATATTCGCGACATTTCTGACTTCATTCCCGGCATGACCGTTTCCGACACTGGCGCCGGAACCACAGGTTCTATCGTTCTGCGCGGCCTCAACGCTTCGGATGTGGGCGACGGTGGCACGAATTACGATGACTCACTGGGCATTTATCTGGGCGAAGTGCCGCTTTATTATGACTTCAAACTGCTCGATATTGAACGGGTCGAAGTCCTTCTTGGTCCGCAGGGGACATTGTTTGGGCTTGGCACGCTGGCTGGTAACATCCGCTACATCCCCAATCGCCCCAATGCGACATCGTTTGAAATGGCTGCGCATGGTCGCACCTATGTGAAGTCGCATAGTGGCGACATTGGTTATCAGGTTGATGCGATGGTCAATGTACCGATCGTGCAGGACCACATCGCCTTCCGCACCTCGACCGGATATTATTATGATCCGGGTTTTATCGACTATCCATTGCTGGTGAAGGAACCGGGTGTATCGCTGCCGCAACCAGACGGCCCCGACAGCATTTCGGAGGCGGGATACGACGCAAATTTGTACAAAAAGAAAGATCTCAATTTCGAGAAGACTTTCACCACCCGCAACCAATTGCTGCTGCAGACCAGCGAAGATCTGAAGCTGACCCTGACCTATGCCTATCAGCAGACCAAGACAGATGGCGCACAGTCCAACAGTGCAGGGGTGCTGGGTACTGGCCGCTATGAAAATGCCAGCCGCTTTGAAGAGCCGGTCAATCGCCACGCCCATCTGGCCAGCGCTGAAGTCAATGCCAATATCGCGGATATCGTAGATCTGGTCGCCACCGGTGCCTACACGGAAACAGTCTATCACGGGAAGGCCGACGTCACCGATCTGCTGCTTGATCTCGACTATGATTACGAGTTGTTCCCCGCCTTTGCCGCGTGGAATGAATCCGATACCAAGCGTAAGCAGAAGAATGCAGAAATCCGCTTTGTTTCACGCCATGGCGGGCCTTTCCGCTGGGTGCTTGGCGGGTTTTACAATGAAAACAAATATCATAGCGACTATGCAGAGCATATTCCGAACCACCCATGGGTGGATGCAGCAAGCAACCCGGAAGCGCTGGAATATGTCAGCTATGTTGAATCGAAAGTCACCGAAAAGGCGATTTTCGGTGAAGGAACTTTCAACGTAACTCCCCAATGGCAGCTCACGGCTGGCGCGCGCTATTACAAATATACCTCATCCCTCTCTGGCGCTGCTGCACTTCCGGTACTGGGGGACCCGCTCAGCCCTTATGACTTGCCTGCCAATGGTGGTAAGGCCGGGAAAAGTGGCTGGGTATGGAAGTTCAATAGTTCTTACAATTTCAGCCCTGACTTCATGGTCTATGGCACATATTCCAAGGGCTATCGCATTGGTGGCCCCAACCGGGTGGCACCATGCCCGGCGGATATCAAACCGGGTCAGCAGATCATCTGCGCCCTGCCGGACGAAATGCAATATGGCCCGGACACGACGAAAAACATCGAACTCGGCACCCGGATGCAATTGCTGGATCGAAAGGTAACGCTGAATTTCAACCTGTTCCACATCGACTGGAAGGGCATTCAATTGGATTCAGCTACGCTCTACGGTGCGACCGGGATCACGGTGAATGGCGGCTCCGGAAAATCGAAGGGCTTTGAAACCTCCTTCTCTGTGCGGCCTGCAACCGGCCTTTCTGTACAGGGTACCTATTCCTACACCGATGCCAAGCTGACTGAGGATGTCCCCGGTATTCTCACAATCCGCACGACGCCGGGTGACTATTCCAACCGGTTTACCCAGCTCGACGCATTGTCAGGTGATCGTCTGCCAGGTTCTGCCAAGCATTCAGGCAGTCTGGGCGCGACATACACCATGCCGCTTGGTGATGGAGATCTCACTGCCAACTGGACGGCAACCTATCGTGGCAATATCGTTACACGGCTTGGTTGGGACCGGGCTTATGGCGATAAGCTTCCGGGCTACACAACACATCGCGCATCGCTCACCTATGATTGGGACGATTTCAGCCTGACCCTTTTCGCCAATAATATTTTCGACAAATATGCGGTGGTCTCGGTCGCCAATGACCGTTCTCGGATTGGTGTGAACGATGGCGTAGCGGTACGCTATTATCGCCAAGCCGTTCTCAACCCTCGCACTGTTGGGATCGAAGGGCGCATGAAGTTCTGATCTACTGATCTCGTAGGAGAGGCCATGCGGGGCGCTTGTGGGTAAACCGGCAAGCGCCCCGTTTGATTTTGGACTAAGTAGCGCTGCCTTAATCCAGCGCGATATTTTCTGCCTCAAACCATGCGTGCACCGGTTCCAGATGCTGTGCGTGGACACGCCATTTTCCGATAGCATCCGAATTGAGCGGGCGCCGAACCTGAGCGGCACTCGGCGTTGCCACGGCGGCACTGTTCTGGTGGAAGGACAGGCAGGCCGCATCCCATTCAAGGCCGCAATGGTCCAGCAAGCGGCGCGTCTGTGCCTCCTGATCGGCCACCAGTTCTTCGTAAGATAATTCCAGCACGCGGCCAGGAAAGAGCTGCCGCCACATGGCCATCAAGCGGTTAAAGCGGGCGTAATAGCGCGCCGTGTCCATCAGATCGTAGGAATAGGCGTAATAGGCTGACTGGCTGGCAAACAAATTCTTATAATTGCTCCACACCGTGTCCATCGGATTGCGGCGCAGGCAGACAATGCGGGCATTGGGCAGCGCGCGGGCAATGTGGCCGATATAGAGGAAGTTGGCGGGCAGTTTGTCGGTAAAGCGGGGCTTGCCAGCGGGGCGATGATGGCTGGCCTGCGCTATATAAGCAGCACCCAGATGTGCCGGATCAATTCCGTGGCTTGTGGCGATTGTTTCCGGATCAAGCACTGTGCGCGATGGTGTGCCCGCAAGCCGCTTCACCGCAATGGGCATGGCTTGAAGCTCTCCTGCAGAACCCACATCGGAATGCGAGGATATGATCCGGTCCACCAAAGTCGTTCCGGTGCGCGGCATACCGACGATGAAAATTGGGGCGTCGTCTGGCGTTTTTGAACTGGAGGCAACGGATTGTGCCGGATCAGCGAACAGCGCTTCTATCGCGTCAAAGATCGCCTCATCCTGCGCAAAGCTGTAGCCAATACTTCGCTTATGGGCGTCATTCGCGGCAGACAGGTGAGTGAAGGCTTCGCTATCGCCGAGGTCTTCCAACTCTTTCGCCAGCGCATAGTGAATACGGAGCGCATCATCAGAATTGCCAGCGTGCAAAAGCGCCGTCTTCAGCCTTGTGACGTGATTGTTCTTCGCAGTCTGCCGGGAGAGAATGGCGAGGGCATAATGGGCCCGTGCATTGCCGTGATCGGCTGCGAGCACATGCTCATAGGCGCTGCGCGCCTCTTCCACACGGCCGGTAAAGCC
Source organism: Altericroceibacterium indicum (assembly GCF_009828105.1). Classification (GTDB taxonomy): domain Bacteria; phylum Pseudomonadota; class Alphaproteobacteria; order Sphingomonadales; family Sphingomonadaceae; genus Altericroceibacterium; species Altericroceibacterium indicum. Next base: position 467,454 of record NZ_WTYQ01000002.1, on the reverse strand, counting down.
GCAAGCCGCAGCGAAATTATAGCGATAATCGCCATTGTCAGGTTCAGAGGAAACAGCCTTGCGGAATGGTTCAATCGAGCCTTCATGATCGCCCAGACGGGCCAGAACGCAGCCGATGGTATCCAGTGTGCGTGCATCATCTGGATTGAGCGCAAGGGCCTTACGTGCAGTCTCTGCCGCTTCACCATCGCGGCGCAACAGGCTGAGCAGCCTTGCTAATTGGGCGACATGCTCTGCCACCGGCCCTCGGTCCACCGCAGCCTGAATCAGTGGGATAGCCTTGGCCACCTGTCCGGTTTCCGCAGCGGCAATGCCAAGCAGGAAGTAGCCGGCTGGCTGGCTGGTATCTTCGAGTACCAGCGCTTTTGCCGCCGATGCCGCTGCACCGGGGTCGCCGCGCTTCAGCGCGCTGCGGGCCTGCGTTTCCAGCGAATTAAGAGAAGTTTGCAATGGAGGGCTCGTCTGTTTCATGGCGAGCCCAACATCACATTAGTGCTCAGCGGCTGGAAGCGAGCTGAACCTGCGATGGGTTGGCTGCCATTCGGGTTTCGATCTGGTTGCGAATATTGGCCAGAACTTGCGTGCGGCATTCCTGTGCCTGTGCATCTGCGTTCAGATGGACTGAAGCAAGACCATCGCCGCAAACGGCACGCGCGGCTGCATCCATACGGATGGCGAGGCGGTTCTGTCCGTCCACAGTGGAGAGGTCCAGCCCATCGAGGCGGAGCGCCACCTTGTCCTGAACGAAAGGATCGGGAGTGGAATTTGCCATAGCCGGCGCAGCAACTGCGCACATTGCCAGGGCCATAAGGCCTGCCTTCATCATCATCGTCTCCTGCAAAGTCATAACACCGCTCTGCGGCGGCTATCTTTGGGGATATGCTCATACCGGTGTGGATGCAAGGATCGACGAGTGAATTGCAGCGTTTCAGGAGATACTGACCTCTATTGAGGCGAGCGATGTGATATCGCCCAGCAAGCCAATCGGCAATCGGGTGGTGGCGGATGTGATGCGGTTTGTTTCCGGGTTGCGCAGCGAGACGTCCAGACTCCGAGCACGTGGGGCGGACATCTGTCGAACCGCTTCAACCGGCAGAACGATGCGCCATTTGTTGCCCCCTTCTGCCTTCATATCCTGCCCGTTGAGGCTGATAATCGTGGCGGGGTCGTCACGATAACCCGATATTTCCAGACAGCTTTCTGCGCCGCAACGGACCAGTTCGGTTCTGGGCGAAAATTGTGCCCATGCCGGCGAAGCGATGGACCCCATCGCAATAGTGCCAAGCAACAGGCAGAATGACCACGACCGCATGCAAACCTCCTCACTTCGCGCCTGGAAAGACGCGGATTGCTGAAGTTCTCCTGCGGATATTGTTTTTGTAATTGCTGCAGATGCTAAGAGAAATGTGCGCTGCGTCAAGCGTTTAGAATGGGGAGGTGATCCCAAACGAATAGGCTGCGCTTTATAGACCGATCTTAGCAGCCATCTAATCAGCGAACTGTCTGAAAAGATGGTGGGCGCGGCAAGGATTGAACTTGCGACCCCACCTGTGTGAAGGAGGGGGGTGCGGACAATTGCGGCTTTACCTGAACGGAAAAAACCGTAAAAACAAGCGTCAATGGTCGTGGTTGTTCACCGCCGTTTTACAGGTTTTTTACAGGATTTTTGAGGAAGGGTGGTTCGGGGAGAAGATGCCTGATCTGAGCCGCATTGGGGAACGGGAAAGGTTGGTGCCGAAGGACAAGGGCGATCCGCATTGGCAGCGCCTTCGCCAAGGCTGTTACCTCGGATACAGTCCGTCATTGAAAAAGGTCGGCGGGACGTGGTTTGCCCGCGCCTATAATCCGGATACCAACCGTTATTCGCGCAAGTGTCTCGGAGGCTACGGGAAGCTGAGCGGACACGACGTTTTCAAGCAGGCAAAGGCCGATGCCGAAACCTGGGCTGATACCGTGGAGAGCGGAGGGGTTCGCGCCGCCAGTCTCGTGACGGTTTCGGATGCTTGCGAAGCATATTTACGAGAGAAACCCGGTGCAATTGCAGAGGGCGTCTTCCGACGCCACGTCTATTCCGATCCGATCGCAAAGGTGAAGCTCGACAAGCTGCGGAGGCATCATTTGCGCGCATGGCGCAAACGGCTGGAGGAGACACCTGCTTTACTCACAAGGAGCAATAAGGGGGAAAAACGCTGGAAGGAACGCGAGAAGTCAACTGTCAATCGAGATATGGTGCCGTTGCGCGCAGCCTTAGGTCAGGTGCTGTTGGAAGGACCGCCGAACACAGAAGCTGCATGGCAAGAAGCTTTAAAGCCACACAAAGGTGCCGATAAACGTCGTCCATTGTATCTTGATAAAGCAGAACGGAAGCGATTGATCGATGCGATGAGCGAAGAAGCTAAGCCGTTCGTCAAGGGCCTCTGTCTGCTACCACTTCGCCCAGGCGCGCTCGCAAAGCTCACGGCTGGCGAATTCGATGTGCGCACTCGTTCGTTGATTGTCGGCTACGATAAAAACGACAATCCTCGCCAAATTTCGCTGCCACCCGTGATCGCCGATTTCTTTGCCAACCAAGTGAAGGGTAAATTGCCGGGCGCCTACATTTTTTCGCGACCGGGTGGAGAGCATTGGAATAAAGACGCTTGGAAACACCCAATCAAGAAGGCTGTCGGCCGATCCGGACTGCCAGGCGCCGTGTCCGCCTACACCATCCGCCATAGCGTCATCACGGACCTCGTGCGGGCCCGATTACCTATCCTTACAGTCGCACAGCTGTCCGGCACGAGTGTCGCAATGATAGAAAAGCACTATGGGCATCTCGTGCGTGATGATGCCGAAGAGGCTTTGGCGACGCTTGCGTAAAGAAAATTGGAAAATGCGGACAGCATCTAGGTTGTCGTTGGTCGCATTTTTCGGCCAATCTATTCGCATGCCTTGACGAGCTCTACATCGCACTAGGCCAATTTGGCTGCGTGCCGATGACGAACTACACGGTAATTGATAGCCAAGGGTAAGTTGGCACAGGCAAGCGGATGACTCCTCTTCAACTTGCCAAGCTTGATCAGGAACATAATGAGAGAAATGGAATATTTTAGAAAGATTTAGAATCTAGCAAGGGCTGAGAAACCCGCGTTGCTAGCGTCGCTTATGCGAGCATCTCCGGCAGTGCGAAAGCCGGGACGAGAAACAGTGAGAATTTATACCAGCGAAGCCTTCGAGACGAATACCTGCTCAGCCAATATTGCTGTTGAAGAAAATATTGAAGCGATGATCCTTCTGGATGGGTTACAGCCATCGATTTGGTGCGGTTATAGCAACGCAGCAAAAGCGATTGGTAGGGTCTGGAATGGTGCCAGCAGCTTATCGTTCGGAATTGCTCGTCTGAAAGCTGGCGAAATGTCGGCCTTGCTTTGTCATCTTACAGAGAAGCTCGAAGCACTTGGTGACGACGGCATTGCGTTGCCAACTCGAAATAGCGTGCGGCTGGTGGAGGCGCATGTAACTAACGACGAGCTCCTGATTGTCGACTTCACTATCGACGGCGTTTGTATTCCCATCGCTTTCCCCGACCATCTTTTCCACGAGCGCGGGCGCGATTGGAAAGAGTGTCTCTCAGTTCGCTATCTTGAACACGTCGACGCAGCTCGAAAGCATCGCAAGGAGCTGTCAAAACGCGATATAGCTATGCGTAGCAGCTTCGCGGCGTTGGTCAGGAATATCGGACACGACTGTCGAGGGGCGTGGCTCCGAATGAGTCCCATTAGTTGCCTAAGCACGATTGGTTTCGACCGTGACCCATATGACCATGCGTTGGTCATATGGGATGAAAAGCTCGACGAAAAGTTGGAGGGATACACGGTTTGGAACGCCAGAGAATTGCGTAGCTTAGCTCCGATTTATAGGAACGATCAGCGTCGTTTATTCAAACGCCGCAGCAAAACGAGAGAAGCTAGCGCCTTGGGCATGGTTGATACCGTCACCGAGGCTCTCCTTCAGGCTTTAGGTAGACAGGCCGAAGGTGTCTGGGCGGAGTGCGTGGAAAAAATGAGAAGGGGTGAGGAAATAGGCTTTTCGCATCTCGGTAGGAACGGAGCCGAGTATCTTTTTGAATTTCGACAGGGTGTGCTTTCGTGCTCAATCCGGTTCAATGGTGGCATCTATACGGCTGGACGACTTCAGTTAAATAGCGAATTGAATGAAACTCTCTATGCCTCAGCCAAAGGGCGGCTCCTCTCTGATTTCGTTGATCATCCGGCTTTCCGACAGTCGAAAGTGAAGATTAGCAAGGTTAGTAGGTATCAGGGTGCTACTGAGCTTCACCACCAAATTCGGACGAAATTGATCTATCCTCAGGTTCAATCCATTGCTCGTCCGATAGGTGGGTGATGGAAAGGGAAGCTCTCGACAAACAAGGGACTTCGCGTTGGGTCCTTCGATTGCAATGAGGATCTAAGAGGAGCGCTAGATGGCGGTGAAGCGGTTAACTAAATCCCAGGCACACCGGCTCCTGAGCGAAGAGCTCGAACGCGTCGGCTGGGATGGACCGTCGACATTTACGGTTGAGGATGGCTCTCGTCCCCATACCCATGACCTTGATTGGTGGCACGAGCGGACACCGGGAAACGAACGTGCGGACACGCGGCGCAATGTTGCTTATCTGAGCGCCTATCACCGCATTGCCGAGCCGCTCGGCGGCAGAATGTTTGCGGGAGGCTTGCTGCTTGATCGCAGAAAACTTTGGATGGATCGATCTGTGATGAGTCGTCTTGAACGGGATGGATATGTTGTATGGGTCAAACCAGATCGAGGGGAACCCTGGTTCGAGATTACGGATGCAGGCCGCATGCTAATAGAAGAAGATGGTGGCGAACCGGGTTGACCTTGCTAACCCTTGAGAATGAACAGCTTCTATAAGTCCGGGGATCCGCTTTATCCCGAAGCGCTCAAGCAAAAGCAGCGAGAGTTGCGCGATGGTTTTCCGCTACCCCTTACGCTGCGGGTTCATCGGGCGCTGAGCTGGCTCAGGCGCGCCGAGAATGAAAAGGACGATCTCGACGTCCGCTTCATCCTACTTTGGATCCTCTCCATCCTTTTTGATCGCCTTTATGTGCTGCGCAACCAGCTCGTGCATGGCGGTGCCACTTGGGACAGCGGCGCAAACCGTAACCAGGTGCGAGACGGGGCATCCCTGCTTGGCTGTTTGCTGCCTGTATTCATAGACCTGATGATGGACAATCCGGATGCCGAGTGGGCGATGCCGATGTATCCAGTGGTTGAAGAGTAAGAGGCTTGGCGGGCGAAGACTGGACTGCCCCGGAGATCGATGCTGCCGTTGCGGACTATTTCGCAATGCTAACGGACGACATCGCAGGAATTCGTTACAATAAGGCTGCGCACAATCGAGGGTTACAGAAGGCGAACCTTATTGCTTCGCTTGCTGAGCTCTGTGTGAAGATGCTCTCCCATCGGCCTTCGAGTGACGCATTAGGCGTGGTCGTGCCTCCTTTGCTCACGGTAGTGGACTAGGCGAAAGATGGCTCGCATGGCGAAGCTCGACCGTTTGCTCACTCTAGTTAAGGCACTTAGCGAAAGTGCGGAAGGCCTAACGCTTGACGAAATGGCGCATGAGATTGGCGCGGACCGCCGCACCGCCGAGCGGCTGCGCGATCTCATCCTCGTCCATTTCGACCTCGAGGAGACGATCGAGGATCGCCGCAAGCGCTTTCGCACATCAGCTGCACTCCGCCCTGCTGTTGGGCTTGTCCTAGTAATGGCTTATATGCTTCTTACCATCCTTGGCCCCTTTTGGACCGGGTAAATCAACAGCACCTGCTACGATCATCGCTTGATACTGCTCCCATAAAGAAGTCTGATCGCGACCTTCGAGCAGGTCGAAATTAAGCTCGCGCCAGAAAGCTCTTTGCCTACATGGCAGGGACCGGAAGCTCGTTCAGTTCTAGGCGAGCCTCGGCCCAGTTCGGATAGTTCTTTGTGAGAAGTTCGAAGAATTTCGGGCTATGGGTTGGTTCGAGAATATGGATCATTTCGTGGACCACTACGTATTCAAGTAGGTCGCGGGGCTTCTTCACGAGCTCGGTGTTCAATCTAATCGTGCGCTGCGCAGCGTTACAACTGCCCCACTTCGTTTTCATTCGTTGGAGGAAGTAATGTTCGACGGTTACGCCCAAACGCGGCTCCCATTTTTTGATTATGGGCGGGAGGGCTTGGTGCAAAAGACCGAGGTGCCACCGATGAATGATCTCGGCCCGCCTTGATGCGTCTGACCCAGGCCTGACACAAAGATGGATGGTTCGATGGTCAACGGTCACACCTTGTCGACCTTCGCGCTCTTCGACCTTTAGGAGGTGACGCCTTCCCCAAAGATAATGGCTTTCGCGTGTCACGAACCGCCGCGGTGACTCGCGAACTTGGCCCCGGAATCGCTCCTGCTGCTTTCGTATCCAGCCTAGGCGTGTAATGGCGTAGGCGCGAGCCACTTCGATCCGTGTGTCAGTCGGTGCAACGAGTGTGACGCGACCTTCCGGAGGATGAACTGAAAGGTGGACATTCTTCACTGCCTTTCGGGTCACTGCGATCGACAAGTCAGCGATTTCGATTGTCTCGACCATCAATACCCCGGTTGGCTCTTGATGATTTTGAAGATCGCCATGGTAGCATCACGGTCGCGGTCGAAGAGGGGGAACAGTGTGTTTTTAACTTCCTTTTCTCGGATGGGATCGCCTTTCCATCCTGCGGGCGCGCGCTCGCGGACAGCGATGTCCACTTCGAGTGCTAGATTTGCTCTTTCATCATCATCTGACGGACAAACGAATGTCGTTGCCGGGAGCGCTGTCAAGTTGCTGTAGATCACAGCGGCTTCACGGTTGCCTTGAAGCACCGCCGGTAGCCCCGGATCGGCTTCCTTTTCCGCTAGCTTCCGAACCAGTTCCTCGGCTTCGCGAAGAAACTCTTCGTAGGCCTCCGCACTCTCGCGAGCATGCTTGATTAGGTCCTCGAGCAGTTTGGACATCTCCTCATAGAAGCGCGGATCGGTTAGTTGCTCGCGGATGATCGTCTTGCGGATATTATTGATGATCCCCTCGGCGATCGCGTTCTTCGAAAGCTTGCCTTTCTCGTTGAGCTGTTTGGCAATGGCATCGTGGATTCCGGTTTCAATGATCGCTTCGGTGAGCGATACCTTGGAGAGCGTTCCAAGAGTGTTGGCCGCCTCTGCCTCAATGTAAGTGTTCAGGAGATGCCGCATGTCCGCCTCGTAGGGCTTGATGTCGAGCTCCTCTCCCGAGTGTCGCTTGACCGCTGCGCGCAAGTCCGCATACGCCTCGACTTCTCCAACTATCTCGGCCTGCTCTGTCGCTGAGTATCCCGCCTCTTCTAGGTTGGCGGCCAGCGCACCATACGCTCGCACGAACGAGGCAACCGACTTGTAGAAGGCGATCCGCAACGGTTCCGTCTCTAGCAGCGCCTCGGGGCTACCGGCATCGCCGCAGAAATATCGCAGGAACTGCTCGACCTCGCGAGGCGGCGGAACGGGTTCGCATAAATAGTGCAGTTCCTCGCGGATAGCATCCAGCCGCGCCTTACCTTCTTCGAGCCATTCCTTGATCGTGACGTTATTGTCGCCGCCGTCCCCTTGGTCGACATCGAGCTCGTCGGAGCTGTAGATTGCGATTGCCTCTTGGACCTTCCCGAACAGCTCCTTGAAGTCGACAATGTAGCCATATTCCTTATCGTCGCCATCGAGTCGGTTGGTGCGGCAGATCGCCTGAAAAAGATTGTGATCGCGCAGCGTGTCGTCGAGATAGATGTAGGTGCAACTTGGGGCATCGAAGCCGGTGAGAAGCTTTGAGACGACGATGATCAGCTTCATGTTCGCTGGCTCATCGATGAACCGTCGCTTGATCTCCGTTTCATAGGCTCCGGTGCTCTGACCGCTCGCGAGCACAAAATTCGTGTAAGTGTCGAATTTGTAGCGTTCATCGCTCTTTGCAGGTTCACGGGAGACCGCGTTGTGGTTCGGCTCGAATGAGGTGACGATCCCCACTTGGCCAGCCAGACGGGTGCCCTGAAAAAGCCGGAAGTATTCGCATGCATCGCGAATGGAATCGGCGACTAGGATCGCTGTGCCGCGATCATCTGACAGGCGAGGCTTGAGATCGAAGTCCTTGACGATCTCAGCAACGATACGCTGTTTGCGACCTGTCGAACTGAGTAGCTCTTCCATCCTCGCCCACCGCTTGCGAAGAACTGCCTTCTGATATTTGTTCAGGCCCTTAGTCTGCTTCTCGAACCAAGCGTCGATGGCAGCTGGGTCCGTCATTTTCTGCGGCACGTCGCGGGCTTCGTATTTCAGGTCGAGGACCACCTTGTCCCGCACGGCTTCCTGAAACTTGTAGGTATGGATGTAGGTCCCGAACACGTCTCGCGTGGTCTGCCGGTCTTTCTTCAGGAGCGGCGTGCCGGTGAAGCCTACGAAGATCGCACCCTCCAACCAACGCTTCATCTGTTTGTTCATGTCACCGCCCTGCGTGCGGTGACACTCGTCCACGAAGACGTAGAACCGGCCGTGCACCTTTGGCGGCGGACCCGATAGGTCGGTCGTGTCGAATTTATGGATCAGTGCGCAGATCAGGCGGGGCGAGGGGGAACGAAGCCAGCTCACGAATTGATCCCGCTTCGTCACCCGCGGAGAGGGTGCATCGGCTGCGGTGACACCGGCGTTTCGCATCACGCCCTCGATTTGCTTATCGAGTTCGTCCCGGTCAGTAACGATGAGGACACGCGCATCGGGATCGTGTTCTAGTATCCACTTGGCCAGCAGCACCATGAGGATACTCTTGCCCGAACCCTGCGAGTGCCAGATCACGCCGCCTTCGCGTTTTGCCAGCCGTTCCTGGGCCAACTTTACGCCGGTGAACTGATGCTGCCGTGGCACCTTCTTCTGGCCGGCGTCGAAAATGACGAAGTGCCGGATCAGGTCGAGAAGGCGCTCCTTGCGCAGCATCTGACCAACTGGCCGGTCCAGCAAAGCACCTGGAGCGAGATCGTCGGTTGGCGGGTCCTCGTCACGCCATTCCACGAAGTAGGTTTCGGGCGTTCTCATTGTTCCATAGCGCAGCCCTTGGGTGTCGTTGCCGGCGAGCAGCAATTGCGCGGTGGCGAAGAACGGGGCGTTGAATATCTCTTCTTGGTTGGAGATCAGCTGCCGGATCCCATCGCCGATCTCGACAGAGGAGCGCTTTAATTCGATTACAGCGACTGCAAGCCCGTTCAGGTATACTACGAGGTCGGGACGCCGCTCGTGGCCGCCCCTAATGGTCACCTCTTCTGCCAAAGCGAAGTCGTTGGTGTCCGGGTTATCCCAGTCGACCAGATGGATTGTCTTGAAGGGCTCGTTGGCTGAGGTCTGGACGTCCACTCCATAGCGCAGCAGCGTGTAGGTGCGCATGTTCGCCTGGTAGAGCGTGGTTCCGGTGACCTCGATCGCCTGCATCAGTTTGGTCAGCGCCGCGTTGATCTCGTCAGACGTGTAACCGCGCGCAATCAAGTTTGCGCGTAAAAGCTCGGGCTCGACGCAGCGGTTCTTGTCGCGCTTGGACCAGTCACCGAGATAATCATAGCCGAGACCGCCGGTCGCTTCGGGCTCAGTGATGAAGCGCACCAGGCGGTCCTGCGTCACCCGTTCGCTGCGGGGCCGGTCAAACATCGACAAGCTCCTTGGTGGCGTCTTCAACATTCTCAATTGCAAGACGCACGCGGCCCGTCAAAAGCGCCTGCATCATTGCCTGCTTGAGCGACTGAGTTTTCTTAATTCGAGCCTTTAGCAAAGCGAGTTCCTGATCTGCCGCCGTTATGACTTCTGCGATAGCCAGTTGCTCATCGACGGGTGGCAAAGGGATCTCCAAGCGAGCGAACTGTTGGCCGTTTATACCGGGTTGCCCGCTGCGCATGGAAACAGTTTTCACCCAATTCCAATAGGATCTAGTAGTGGTGTAGGCAGCAAGAAATTTCGATACTAGTTTTTCAGGATTGGGACGGGCTAAAATCAGAAATCCCGCGTATACAAGCTGCCCATCTTCTGGGTCGTATAGATAGGTTTTGCCAGTCGTGGCGCCGGTTCTTGCAAAAACTATGTCGCCTGGTTTTAGAACGTAGCGAGTGTTGTGCGATTCCACGCTCACCGGCGGCTTAGGAAGGTAATCACCTTCTTCCGTAATGTCCGTAATACGAATGTATCGGGGCAGGGTGTCAGAGAGAGGAACTGCGGGCGCATTGATGCCATAGCTAGGCGGCGCAGTTAAACAATCTCCCAGCTTTGCGAAGCTCCATTGCTCTGAAAAGCCTGCTAGTCGCTGCTCTCCGCTGAGTAGGCGCTGCATGGTGGCGGTGCGCAGGTCGCGCTTCTTGGCGAGCAGCTTGGTCAACGCCCCAATCATCGCATCCGTATCCGCCAGCGCCCCCGCAATTGCCTTTTGTTCGGCTAGGGGAGGAGCTACGATCTGCAGTTTCTTGAACGCCGGCATGTAAATCGTATTGTGCGTGCTCCCGGCCATTAACCTTCGCCACGTCGACCCCATCGCCCGGAAGAGATGCACGAGGTATTCATTATAGAGGTCTGGGCCGCAGATATAGTTGGCAAAGTCTTGACTGGTGGCCATCGGCTTCGTCATTATTGAAGCCTTGCCGACGGTTGCCGTGCGCGAAAATACGACTGTGCCTGCAGGAAGAAGCCTTGCGGACGATCGTGCAAGCCCAAGTTCACTGATCTTAACTGATGTGTCGGCGATGAAGGTATGTTCGAGTGCCAAGGTGTCGTGCAGTGACACCCATGGAACCGTTCCGTCCCAATATGCCGCCACCTTCTTGCTTGGTGTGTGGCCACTCTCGAGTTGAGCGTAGTCGGATATCGGACGATAATCCCAGGTCTCAGGGATGACCCCCGTTTCGACACGCTTGTATCCGGGCTTCAATTCCATGCCGCACTCATGGCTTTTAGATGACCGGCGACGCGCGCCGAAAGCGCTTCGAGCTCTTCCTCCAGCCGTGGTAACGGCGTAGCATAGCGTTCTGCGAGTGTTTGGACGCGAGACGCAAGGGTTTGGGCGACGCGCTGCACTTCGCCGAAAACCCGACCCTCGACTGTCGCTAACCACTTGTCGGCAACGACCAGTTCCTTGACCTCGTCCGCGCTCAGTTTCCCGTATTTCGCGTGGATCAGCTTCCAGAGCTTGTCCTGCGCCGCCTTGCGCTGCTTCTTGGTCTGGGCAAGCGCGTTCATTCCCTTCTTGTAGGCTTCGAGAGCCGCTAGCTCATCTGCGAAATCCGGGTCATCGCCGATCGCTTCCATCCGCGCGTTGAGCGCCTTGGCCACGATCTTCTGCTTGTCGCCTTCGCCCTCGATCACCTCGGAGAGCAGGCCGTCCTCGCCCCAACCTTCCTCGATCTGCTCGGCAAGATCCTGCTCCAGTTCGGTGATGTGCGCGTCCAGCTCGTCAATCGCGGCCTGCTGGGCTGCGAAGTAGCGAGCCACCATGAGCCGCGCCGGAACCAGGTCGGACGTGAAGCGGCGTTTGCCCAGCATGTAGTCACCCGGCTCGGGCCATTCCATCTTCCCGCTCTTGCCCTTGCGCTTGACGATTTCGCGCGGCTGCACGCCATCGACCCAGCCAACGGCCGCGATCAGATAAGTGTCATCCTGCAGGGCCTCAGCCCAGTAATCCATCAGGTGCTGATACACGTCATAGTGGTTGAGCATCGGGACATCCCGGAAGGCTTCCAGCAAATCCTCGGAGATATCTTCAATCAGCTCTTTCGGATTGTCGCCGGCAGCGAAGCTACGGCACGTCGCATCCGTCCTTTCGCGCCACGCAGTAAAGACTTCTCCGGCCGAGGCCGCGAACCGCCCGAATTCGGCGTCGGCCCTAATCGCATCTTTCACCGCTTCAGCGGGGAGCTTCATCGCAAGATAGCCGGGCCGCAAATCGTCGAACAGCTCATTGCGAAGGCCAGGCATGACATCCCACCAAGGCTGAAGCGCATCCACATCTCTTGCAGGAATGCCGCCGTTGAGATGCGCGTCGATATCGTGAATATCTTCCGGCTCGGACGTGTCGATGTAGCGCGCGAGGTTCAGGTTGAAGGCGTTTCGCTCATCCATGATCTCATCGAACGGGACCATGCGGGCGTATCCCGTCGCGGTCTCGCCCTTGCGGAAAGTGTCGACAATCCGGTGTATGTCTTGTTCGCGCAGGCGGTTCTTGGGGCCATCCTTGCGAGACCCTTTGGATGCGTCGATCATGAAGATCCCGCGGCGAGCCGCAGCGTTTTCTTTATCGAGCACGACTAGGCAGGCGGGGATCGTCGTCCCATAGAACAGGTTTGCCGGGAGCCCGATGATCGCCTTCAGGTAGCCAGACCGCACCAGCGCCTCACGTAATGGCCCTTCCGCATTGCCGCGGAACAGGACGCCGTGAGGGAGGACGCAGACCGCCTTGCCTGTGCTGTTCATCGAGCGGATGATATGGAGCAGATAGGCGTAGTCCCCCTGCTTTTTCGGCGGCGCTCCCCAGACGAAGCGGTTATGAATGTCCGCGACCGCTCCATCTTCGTCGTAGGAAAAGCCATTGCTCCAAGACTTGTCCGAGAAGGGCGGGTTTGCGACGACGTAATCGTAAGTTCGCAAGCGCTCGTTTTCCAGGAACTTGGGCGACGTCAGCGTATTGCCAGGCAGGATATTTGCGGTCGGGAAGTCGTGCAGGATCATGTTCATGCGGGCAAGACCGGCGGTGGTTACATCCTTCTCCTGGCCTTCCAGCGTGATCCGTTTGCCCGCTTCGGCGGCGACCTTGAGCAGCAATGAGCCGGAGCCACAGGTAGGGTCATAGGCGGTGGTTCCGGCGACGGAATTTTGGGGGGAGATGCCGATAACTTTTGCGATAATGCGACTGACTTCGGACGGCGTATAGAACTGGCCTTTGCTCTTGCCGCTCTCCGTCGCGAAGTGCCGCATCAGATATTCGTAAGCGTCTCCAAGGATGTCGTCGTGATCGGCACGGTTCTGCGCGAAGTCGAGGTCGGGACTGTTGAAAATCGCGATCAGGTTGCTGATCCGCTTCTCTTTCTCACTACCATCCCCAAGCTTGTTCGGATCGTTAAAGTCCGGAAAGTCGGTGCGAGCTAGCCGTTCGTTGGCTTCGACAAGCGGTTGAATGACCTGAGTGTTGATGAGATCGCCGATCTCCGGGTTACCGGTAAGCGCCACCATGTCATCAAAGGATGCGCCTTCGGGGATGACGATCGGAGGCTCCATGTCGTCGCTGTTCGCATATTTGTCCGACACATATTTGATGAACAGCATGAAAAGGACGTAGTCCTTGTATTGGGTCGAATCCATGCCGCCGCGCAGCTCATTACAGGACGCCCAGAGCGATGAATAAAGGTCGGACTTTTTGACGGCCATGAATGTTCTTTCTGCGATTGCTCGGCTCGCGATGTTCGTTGGTCCATGACAGGACCCGCGCCATTGCTCTGCTCGCCGCTGGCTTGATTTGAGGTGCTTGTCTCGCAGATAACGCCACGGCTCCAGCCGCGTCCAGTCCCAACGCAGCGCGGATCAACTACTTGGAGGTTGCGCAATTGGCGCTCAAAGGCTTAGTCGGTCTCGGCCACCGTCTGCTCGACCTCGACAGCATTTGGCTGCAAGACTTCTTCGTAGATTACACGAGAGAGCGGTTTGATCGTTTGGATGTCCATGGTCGCTCCCATCATCACGTGGAGACGGTCATGAAGAGCTTTTTTCGTTGGGAAGTTTCCAGCATTCAATCTTCCAGCTTTGGCTAGCTGAATTGCCGCTACCCAGAACGGCGTCCAATCATCCTGAATCCGCTTTTTCCCGCGCTCTGGCTTCGATGGTTTTCGTTCGGCGACAAAGCTCTCGACGGCGTCCTCATCGAACACAATATCGCTCAAGCGTATTGCAGGGTTTTCGCCTTGGCTCTCTAGTTCAGCTCTACCCCAAGTCCACACAGCGGCTTGCTGGGTCTGCTCTTCGATGCGCAGCCAATAACGTTTGATTTTAGCGAATTCGCCCGCATGGCCAGTTTCCAAGTAGAGCACCGTTGCAGTCCCCTGGATGCGGCCCCGGGCGACAGCATCTCCGAACTCGGTCAAAGCTTTCTGAGGGTTCTGGCATGTGAGCAGGAGCGAATGAGCATCTGGAGCTTTCATTCGCGGTGTCTCGCACGCTGATGGTTAGCAACTCGTTATTGGCTTACTTTGGGTGTGTTCTGATCACCTTCAAACCAAAAAAGCCTAAAAGCCCCCTTGGGCCCCGGTCGGATTCACCGCACTCAGCCTCGGTATGGTGCTCCGAACGCGGCCGCAAAAGTCCGCGCATGAACACCCATGTTTTACAGGCTTTTTACAGGGAAACATCGCCCATCTCTTCTAAGTCTCTGAAAAGATGGTGGGCGCGGCAAGGATTGAACTTGCGACCCCACCCGTGTGAAGGGTGTGCTCTACCACTGAGCTACGCGCCCGTTCTGGCGATGCTTGACTTCGCTCAGGACAGGGGCGGGCCTTTGCCATGCTGACCGGGCAATGGCAAGGGGAATCCCGCCCCTTTGGGCTCTCAATTGCTACTCAGGTGAAAAACAGCTTTGCCAACAGCATTTTCAGGCTGCCGGGTTTGTCTTGGTCAGGTGCTGCCGGGGCATAGTCTGACGTGCTGCATTCGAGGCAGCGCGCCTGCATTCCCCGGGCTGACAGCAGATTGTCCAGATCTGCCATGACCCGTGTGGACAGGTGCCTCTCGCGATTTGCGAAAAGGCCGACCATATCCGTGCTGGCTTTCTGGGAATCGCTGTTCAGCATTTGCTGGACGATTTGTGTGACCGGATCGACGGGGTCGGCGAGATAGACCGGGTGCCAGTCGCCAGCTTTCAATTTGGCTTGCCCAGCCACCCAATCCAGCGCCGATTGCATATCGCCAAATTCATCGATCAGGCCAAGCTGACGAGCAGTGCCGCCATCCCAGACCCGGCCTTGTGCCACTTCATTGATCTGTTCCTTGGTTTTGCCTCGTGATGCCGCCACAAGGCCAAGGAAGCGATCATAGCCGCTTTCAATGCTGGCTTGAATCATGGTTTCAGCTTCCGGTGTGAGGCCTGCCAACATATTAGGTTGTCCGGAAAGGGGAGTGGTGCTGACGCCATCCGATGTCACGCCCCAATCAGCGAGCGTATCTTCAAACGTCGGAACAATGCCGAAAATGCCGATCGAACCTGTGATGGTTTCAGGCTCTGCAAAGATACGGTCAGCCGGTGTTGAAACCCAAAAGCCACCGCTCGCTGCGACATTCCCCATGGAGACGGCAATCGGAATTTTCCGTGCTTTCTGGCGCATGATGGCGCGGCGAATTTCTTCTGAGCCAGTGACTGAACCACCGGGAGAATCCACACGGATCACAAGGCCAGCGAGATCTTTATCAAGTGCATCATCCAGCAGGCGGGCAATGCGGTCACCACCGGCAGTACCGGGGCCAGCATTGCCATCCGTGATTTCGCCAGCGATCGTGATGACGCCAATAGGCTTGCCCTTGGTGGAAAGGGGGTTCGCTGCAAGCCAGGGGTCCAGCTCGGTCATGGCAAAACTGCCGGGTGTTTTGTCGAGGCGGTCTTCGCCTACGATCTGTGCGATCCTCTGGCCCCATTCAACACGAGTGCCGATACGGTCTACAAGGCCTGCGGCCAAGGCGGCCTTCGGCAGATCGCCTTTGCTGGCGTTCACCCATTCGTCAATATTGCTGGTGGCCATGGCAATATTTGCCTTGGCGCGAGCCTGTTTGACATTCGCCTGCCATTCTTCCCACAATGAACCATAGACGGCGCTTGCATTTTCACGGGCGGCAGGTGACATGTCGCTGCGGATATAAGGCTCAACCGCGCTTTTATAGGTGCCCACGCGGAAAACATGCGCGTGGATTTTCAGCTTGTCGAGCAGAGCGCCATAATAGAGCCGCTTACCCCCGAGGCCGGAGATGACTGCGCCACCCATCGGATCAATCCACACTTCGCTGGCATGGGCGGCCAGCATCAGGGAATCATCGGTATAGGCCAGAGCGTAGACCAGGACGGGTTTCTTCGTTTGGCGGAAACGATCGAGAGCTGCGCCGATACTCTGCATATGAACCTGTCCGCCACCGGTGAAGGTGGAAAGGTCCAGTGCGATGGCCTTGATCCGGTCATCCTTGGCGGCGTTGTCAATTGCCCGCACGAGATCGCGCTCGGCAAATTCCCTGGTCGGCACGGCTGAGGAGAGCAGGGCATTGAGCGGATCGATCAGGGATGGTTCTTCGACCACACTGCCATCCAGATCGAGGAGCAGCGCGCCTTCATGAACAGCGGCCGGGCTGGGTCGCACACTCAGCGCGGCGAACAGCAAACCAAAGAACAGCAACAGAAAAAGTAGCGCCAGTGCATCCTTGATCCCAACCAAAAGGCGCCAGACCTTGCCCGCAAAACTCATATGTGAACCGCCTCAAAAGCCAAAAACACAAATCTATTCCTTGGTTCTAGGCGTGGATTGCGTGATGTTCCACCGGAAACGACTTGAGCGACATACCGCGCTCGATTAAGGGCATGGCTTTAATGAACGACACGCCACAAAACTCGCCTTACACGCACTATCCAGCCAGCCACTATCCGGCCGGTGGACAGGCGTTCCCCCATCGTGATTTGCTGGGGATTGGTCACCTTCAGACCCACCAGATCCATTATCTGCTCGATGAAGCAGAACAATGGGTGCACCTCAATCGCCAACCCAAGAAGCATAATGATGCGCTGGCGGGTTTGACGATTATCAACGCCTTCTTCGAAAATTCGACCCGGACGCTGCTCTCGTTCGAGATTGCGGGCAAGCGGCTGGGCGCGGATGTGGTCAATATGCAGGCCGCGCAGTCAAGCGTGAAGAAGGGGGAGACGCTGATTGATACAGCGGTGACGCTGAACGCCATGCGCGCCGATGCTATTGTCATTCGCCATGGGTCCAGCGGGGCCGTGGCGCTGATTGCGGATAAGGTCGATTGCCCGGTTTTGAATGCCGGCGATGGGCAACATGAACATCCCACACAGGCGCTGCTCGATGCGCTGGCTCTGCGCACAAAATTGCGCGAGCGGGGGCGCGAGGAATTTAACGGGCTTGAAGTAGTGATCTGCGGAGACATTCTGCACAGCCGCGTCGCCCGCTCCAACGCGCTATGCCTCACCGCTCTGGGGGCCAAGGTGCGCTTTTGCGCGCCGCCTGCCCTGATGCCGGAAGGCGCAGGGGAAATGGGCGTGGACGTGTTCCATGATTTTGATGCGGCGCTGGATGGGGCTGAAGTGGTGATGATGTTGCGGCTTCAGAATGAACGGATGAAGGGGCAATTCATCCCGTCTCCGCGCGAATATCGCCATCTGTTTGGCCTCACTGAAAAGCGGCTGGAACGGGCGCGCGATGATGCGATCATCATGCATCCCGGCCCAATGAACCGCGGCGTGGAGATTGACAGCAATGTTGCTGATCTGGCCGGCCGGTCGATCATTACCGATCAGGTTGAAATGGGTGTGGCCATTCGCATGGCCTGCCTCGATGTGCTGACACGGCGGTCTCGCGGAGTGCCCGGTTGGGATGCGCAGGCTCAAAAGGGGCAATGGGTATGAAACAGCCACGTCCTCTCGTCATTACAGGCGGCAAACTGGTTCTGGCAGATGGCATCCGCCCAGGCGGTTTGCGCTGCGAAACGGGCCGCATTGTTGCTATCGGCGATGTCACCCCGCAGGAAGGTGATGCCATTGTCGATGCCCAAGGCGCACTGATTGCGCCGGGGCTCGTCGATTTCGGCGTCTTCGCGGTTGATAAGCCGGCGTTTCATTTCGGTGGCATTACAAGGGCGGGGCTGATGCCCGACCAATCGCCCCATCTCGATCATCCGGCACGTGTTCGCTTTGCGGCACAAAGCGGGAAGCCCGATTTCTGGGTTCATCCCTTTGCCGGTGCCACTATGCGGCTGGAAGGCGAAAGCCTCGCCGAATTGGCGCTGATGCGCGATGCGGGTGCCCGCGCTGTGGCGACTGGACGGCGCTGGATCGGCGATAGCGGCATTATGTTGCGCTTGCTCCAATATGCGGCCATGCTCGATCTTGTGGTGGTGGCCCATGCTGAGGATGCCGGGATTGTCGGCAGCGCGGTGGCGACATCCGGGCTGATGGCGACGCGGCTTGGCCTGCCGAGTGCTCCCAGCGAAGCAGAAGCCCTGGCAGTTGCCCGAGATATTGCGCTGGCTGAACTGGCAGGCGCGCGCCTCCACTTCCGCCAGATCACCACGAAATCCGCGCTGGACCTGATCCGCGCCGCTAAACAACGTGGGGTCAAGGTAACCGCAGGCGTCACCCCGGCGCATTTCATGCTCTCCGATCTTGCGATCAAGGATTTCCGCACCTTTGCACGCCTTTCCCCGCCATTGCGTGAAGAAGCGGACCGTGTGGCGGTGGTGGAAGCCATCGCCGATGGCACGATTGATGTGGTGACATCAGGCCATGACCCGCGCGGGCCGGAAGATAAGCGCTTGCCTTTTGCTGATGCAGAACCAGGCATGGCAGGGGCCGAAACGCTGCTGGCCATGGTGCTGACGCTGGTGCGCGATGGAGCCATCACGATGGAGCGCGCCTTTGATCTCGTGGCCTCTAAGCCTGCCCAATTGCTTGGGGTTCAAGCGGGCGCGTTAGTTGAAGGCTGGGAGGCGGACATTGCTCTGATCCAGCCTGAAAAGCCATGGATCGTGGATTCTGAAAAAATGGCTGCCGCTGCGGGCAACACCCCGTTTGACAAGCAACCTGCTCAGGGCCGGGTCACAGCATTATGGAAAGGCGGCGTCGCGGTCGATTGACCGCTACCACCTGTTGCACCCGGAAAATTCAGCGCATCGCCACTGTTGCAACAGTGGCGATGGTGCCGGGCAAAGGCTTTGCTTTGCTGTAAGCGAGGCACCCTTGGCCGCCAGCCTGGAAGGACTGGCAGGTAGATGCTGCGGTTGTTTGGTCAAAGCCGTTTGCTGCGACACGCCAGTAAGTTTTGCCCGAAACACGCGCCTTGGTCATCACCAGTGCATGCCCTTTCAAGGCAGGCCATTTCGCCTGATAGCTGCCCCAGGCACGCCGGGCGTCGCTTTCACTCGTGAAACTGCCAAGCTGGATAAGATGGGTGGAGGCCGGTGTTTTCTCAGACAGAGGGGCAGCTTTGCTGGATAAGGGTGCGCTCCTGGTGAATTGCGCAGGAGCAGTTTCTGCCACCAAAGCTGGCGCAGCTTCTGCCGAAACATGCTTCTTTTCAGAGGTTTGTGGAATGGCCCTTTGGGCACGGTGATGTGGGGGTTCCACATTAGCCAGCTCAGAGGGTGGCGCTTCATTATGCGCGAGATAGGGGGAGTGTGCCCGTACCAGAGCAAGCTCTACCGGTTGGCCCCTATCGCTAAAATCAGGTTTCACATCCAGCAGTTGTGCAATCGGCAGAGCGGGTTGCTGGGCGAGGGCCATCGCTGCCCATTGTTCCATCCGCGTGCCCAATTGATCGGGCGGGACATCCTGCGCGGCCAGTGCCCTTGCTTCACGCCATTGCCCTGCCAGCGCATAGGCCAGCGCGAGATTTTGCCGGATGCGCGGATTATTTACGCCAGAACGGATGGCAACGGATAAGGTGGCAATGCCGCGCCGCGTATCGCCCGCCAAGGCAAAGGCAAGGCCCGCATCCGCCGGGTCAATACTGTCAGAGCGCTGGTCCAGTAACTTTATCGCAGCAGGAGCCTGCCCACTGCCGATCAATGCCAGCGCCAATTGCAACGTGGTGCGGTTGCTGTGATCGCCCAGTGTCAGCGCATCTTGTAATGTTGTTGCAGCGGCCAGAAAACGGCCTGAATCGAGATAGGCTTTGCCCAATATGGCGCGATAGGCGGGGTTATTAGGTTCAGACCGCACGGCCGCTTCGGCGTGGCGAACAGCCTTGCCGTGTTTGCCCTGAGCCAGCATCACTTGTGCGGTGCTGGCTGAAGTATCGGCCCGCTCAATAGAAGCCGTGGTGCATCCGCCAAGCGAAATGCTGCACAGGGCCGCAAGTGTGAGATGGCGAACCATTGCGGAGCGCGCCAAAGTTATCGCATCGATAATGAGTTTGCCCCTTTCGCGTTCGGCAGGTGAGCTTACCTTACGTAAGCACCTGCAAGTTCAGTGTTGGATCATTCCAAAATACCCCTAATTTATTCTTAAGCGCGGGCGGAAAAACCCATGGGTATAAGGATTTAGGAATAGGTGCACTGCCCCGCTTCTGAACAGAAAGCCGAAAGTTTTTGCTCGGGGTGATGCCCTGTGCCAATCCCTCAGGTTAATACGGTGCGGTTCAATAAGGGTGGAAGAGTGATGCGGTTGAAATTTCGCGGTCTTGCCTTGGGGCTTAGCGCGTCCTTACTTTTTGCCGCACCGGCTCTGGCCACGGTCAAGGATGGCGTCGATGCGTGGAGCGATGGTGACTATGCCACCGCCGTTGCTGAGTGGCGTGAACCTGCTGCCCAAGGTGACGCTGATGCCCTGTTTAATCTCGCGCAGGCCTACCGTCTTGGACGCGGGGTGCCGGAGAATAAGGCGCAAGCAGAGCAGCTTTACAAACAAGCGGCTGCCAAGGGGCACATTCGCGCTGCTGATACATATGGCCTGATGTTGTTTCAGGATGGCCGGAGGGAAGAAGCTTTGCCACTGGTGGAAGCGGCTGCAAAGCGGGGCGATCCACGGTCGCAATATTTGCTTGGCATTGCCTATTTTAACGGCGATTTCGTGAAAAAGGACTGGGTACGGGCCTATGCCTTGCTGACCCTCGCCAATAGCGAAGGATTGCCGCAAGCACGCCCTGCCATTGCCCAGATGGATGACTATATCCCTCTGAATCAGAGGCAGGAAGCCGCCGGGCTTGCCTCCTCCATGCGCGCTGAAGCTGATCGTCAACGCCGTCAGGTGCTGGCCTCTGCTGATCTTGCTGCCAATGAAGATGCGCCGGTGAATAAGGCAAGCGCCCCGCAGCCTGCCGAAACACGTGCCGTTGCGCATTCGCCTGCTTCATCTGCTCCCACCAGCGATAGCATAGCCGTGGCTGAACAAGCGCTGGAAGATGCGCATCTGGCCAAGGGTACGGAAAACCCTCGTGATGCCGGGGCCTTTTTTGCCAAGGGCAATGGTACTGCACTGGCGCAGACTGTCGCCGCTGCGCCCAAACGGACCATGCCTGCACCTGTGAAGCCCGCACCTGCTTCCAAGCCGGACGGTGCGAAAGAGCCACGGCCCGTAGGTGCTTCGGCACAGGTGAGCACTGTCTCGGCTGGCGGGAAATGGCGTGTGCAGCTTGGAGCTTTCTCGGTACCCGGTAATGCAGAGCGTTTATGGGCTCAATTGCACAATCGCCCCGAATTGCGGGGCCATCCCAAATTACTCGTTCCGGCTGGTCGGGTGAATAAATTGCAGGCTGGCGGCTATGCCAGCCGAGGCGCTGCACAAAGTGCCTGCAATGCGCTCAAGCAAGCAGGGCAGGATTGCCTTGTGACTTCCAACTAAAGCGATAAACACAGGCGCATCTGGATGAGGGGTGTGCCGAATGAGCGATCATGACGATTGGGCGGTGGAGGGTGAACTGCCTGAACATCCGGTAGAGCGGGGAGAGCGGCTGGTGTCGCTCGATCTCATTCGCGGAATTTCGGTGCTGGGCATCCTGTTCGCCAATATCACTGCCTTTGCCCATCCCATGCTCGCTTATTCCTGGCCCGGTGCTTTACCGGGCGGGGGCAATATGGCGGATGATATCATCTGGCTTATTCAGTTCATTTTCGTGGACGGGAAATTCCGGGGCCTTTTCTCGCTGCTGTTCGGGGCGGGGATGATGCTGTTTATGGAACGCGTCTGGGCTCGCGGCGGATCGCGCTGGTTACAGGCAAGGCGGTTGTTCTGGCTGATGCTGTTCGGTCTTGCCCATTTCTACCTGCTCTTCATCGGGGACATTCTGTTCATCTATGCCATTTCCGGCTTCTTCGCCTTGCCGATGCTTCGTTGGACAGCCGCGCGGCAATTGTGGAGCGGGTTGATCTGGTACGTACTGGGCTCGCTTGCCCTGTCCGGTCTGCTTGGAGCAACCGCAGCGCTTGAAGCCAATCCTACAGCCTCACTGGAGCAATCTCAGCAGTTGAGTGATGGCTGGCAATCGAGAGTGGATGAAGCGGCGGAAGAAACCGAAGTCATCCAGAATGGCGATTATGGCGATATCCTCAACTATCGGTTTTCTAACCAGAGCGATCATCTGGCAGAATCGATCTTTACCATCCTGTTCGAAACGCTCCCTCTGATGGTTTTGGGGATGGGTCTGTATCGCTTAGGTTTCTTTCAGTCGCTTTCTGTCACGTCTCGATATGTCTTTTGGGGCTGGGTTGGGGTTATTGGCGGCGCTGTTTTAAACGGTTTTTTAGGCCTGTGGGCGATGGAGACAGGCTTTGCACCATTCCTCACCCAGTTCATTTTTAACGGTCCGTCAGCCTTTCCCAGACTGGGGATGATCCTTGGAATTGCTGCCCTGCTGACCGCCTGGACGCCTCTTATTGCCAACAGTTGGCTGGGCAGCCGATGTGTTGCAGCCGGGCGCATGGCCTTTAGCAATTACATCGGCACTTCGCTGCTTATGTTATTGATTTTTCAGGGCTGGGCTGGGGGGCTTTATGGACAATTACATCGCCTGCCGCTTCTTCCGATTGTCCTGCTTGGCTGGGCGCTGATGCTCATTTGCTCGAAACTATGGCTGGATAAATACCGCTATGGCCCATTGGAATGGCTCTGGCGCTGCCTCACTTACGGGACATTATTTGCTATTAAGAGGTAAGCGCATCCTAGGAGGAATGAGAATATTTCGCATTAAGGCTTGCTACTGCAATCCAGTCGCATTAGCTTGGTTACAAGCCAAGGAGATTCGATGTGATTGTATGCGTGTGCAACGCGATCCGGGAATGCGAACTACGTCGTGCTGCGCGGCTCAATCCGGGCAATGCCGATGCTGTATACTCCACTTTGGGTAAGCGTCCACAATGCGGCCAATGCCTCGATGAAGCAGAAGACATTCTCTTTGAAGAACGCGATCTGGAGAGCCAGCAAACGCTCGCCGCGTAACTGGATTCATTCTGCTAACCATTAGCAAAACCGCAGATTTCCTTAGTTTTTTACCCTTATTTTGCTTCCTTTTTCTTGCCAAATGACGCGCGAATCGCGCATGAGTCAGGGGCGTTATTACAAAGGAATTGCATATGAAGGGCGACCCCAAGGTCATCGATTATTTGAACAAGGCGCTCACTAATGAGCTGACCGCGATCAATCAGTATTGGCTGCATTATCGTACGCTCAACCATTGGGGCGTGCATAAGCTGGCGGAATATGAGCGGGGCGAATCCATTGATGAGATGAAGCACGCTGACATTCTCGCAGAACGCGTGCTGTTCCTCGAAGGTCTGCCAAACTTTCAGGCCTTGCATAAGCTCAAAGTGGGTGAAACGGTTGAAGAGATTCTTCGCGCCGATCTTGCCATGGAAATGGAAGCTATTCCGCTGCTTAAGGAAGCTGCTGATTATTGCCAGCAGATCAAAGACTTCACGTCCGGCCAGATTTTCGAAAGCATTCTGGCGAGCGAAGAAGAGCACGTCGATTTTCTGGAAACACAGTTCGACCAGATCGAATTGATGGGCCTGCAAAATTACGTGCAGCTTAACAGCAGCTACGCCGCTGAAGGTGGCGCGGGCGCCTGAGGCTGGAAGTTCACCTGAAAAGCGATGCGGGTACTATTCGACATCGCTTTTCAGGAGGCCGTTTCATAACTTGCGGTCCTAATAGTTTGATTGCCTGATAGTTTCTGAGGCTCTTCAGCGGCTATAATACAGCAATTACGGCCACTGCACTTGGCTTCATAGAGTGCCTTATCGGCTGCCTTTGCCAAATTTTCCCACTCTTTGCTGCAGGTGCTGAGTGAGGCGCCGAGGCTGATCGTTGCCGCTATGGCAATGCCATCAACCTCGGCAGCATGCTCTGCAAAGGCCAGGCGAAGGCGTTCTGCAGTTTCCATTAGCATGGCGCGGTTTTGACCTGTCACCACGCAGGAGAATTCCTCACCACCTGTCCGGAAGACGTTTTCGCTACCTATCGTACGGCAGGCGATTGTTGCCGCCAGTTTGATAATTTTATCGCCAAAATCATGGCCATACTGATCGTTTACACGTTTGAATCGATCAATATCGAATGCGATGCAGCCGATAAGTGTATCATCAACCAAATCGCTCTTCAGTGTTTCGATCCGCTTATCCAGAGCACGCCGATTGCCAACATTTGTGAGTGGGTCCATCAATGCCAGTTGATAATTTTCAGCAGCGACCTTTTCTCGCTCAAGTGCGATCATAAAGGTGGTCACTAGCACCCCGTGGATCACGACAAGCAATGCAAAGATGGAAATCGACCACCAGGTTGGCGAAGCGGGGCCTAAAGGCGCTGGTAAAAACAAGCCGAGTGGCGTGCGGGCAAGGTTAATTCCGGCATATACCGCAAATATCCAGAACAACATGACTGCAGAAGGTAGATTCGGTGTCGTGACCTTGCGAAACTCACGTGCCGATAGCCAACTTAAAGTAGCGATAACGAGTGCATAGACGGCTTGGGAAACGAGTAGAACCGTTGCGCTATGGTCGTAGAGCAGGGTGAAGAGAAACCAGCTCACAGCCATTGCGATGACCGGCAAGACGTAGGGCTTTCGCCCACACATCACCCGACTGGCCTGCCAGGCTGCGGCATAGCTAAAGACAATGGCTGAGTGCCCAACCCTTACTGCCCAGAAATATCCGAAAAACGCCGGATAGGCGAGCAAAGCGCCTGCTATGACGCCGGATGCGAAAGGAATGACATACCAGGCGTGATTGAGCCTGCGGCTATCCTTGATCCAGAAGAGCAAGAAAATAACGAGAATAATGCCGGATAATGCGGTGGCACATGCAATAATGGTGGTAACGTCGGGAACGTTATATCCTGAGAAAGAAGGGTCAGGCCCTGGCGCTGATAATGGATATGCCAAATGCGAAATCATCCCTTTCGCTCGCAGAAGGCTCTGAAAGCTAAGCGGTTTCTACGTAATTATAGCCCTCATTCCCATGGATTTGCCACGGAAAGCTCAAAATAATTCTATTTGAGGTGAGCTATTCGTCCGTTTCATCTTCCAGTGCATGCATATCCGCGTCGGAGAAGCCGAAGTGATGGCCCACTTCATGAATTACGACGTGGCGAACCATATCAGCGAGTGAGCATTGTCGCTGACGCTGTTCGAGCAGCAGGGGGCTGCGGAACAAGCGGATGAGCGGGGGCAGGTCTCCAGACAGCCAGATCGACTGCTTGTCGAGCGGATGGCCTTGATAGAGGCCGACCAATTGCCATGAATCTTCGAGGCCGACAGCTCCTAAAGCTTCAGTATCAGCAAATTCTTCGACCCGGATCTCGATCTCAGTCAAATGTTCGGCAAAAGGTGCAGGGATGCAGGCGAAAACCCGCCGAGCGAGTGTTTCGATTTCTTCGGCCGAAGGGCCGGGCATGGGGTTGTGTTCCATACCCGGCATATAGGGTGCTTCACTTATTCGCGTAAGGGTTCTTCGCGCTACGCATGTTCAGACGCACTGGCACCGCACCAAAATCGAGATCTCGCCGGATGCTATTCATCAGATAGCGTTCATAGCTTTTTGGCAGGGCATCCAGCCTTGTACCGAACACCACAAAAGTCGGCGGCCTGGTCTTGTTCTGAGTGATGTAGCGTAATTTGATCCGCTTGCCACCGGGAGCCGGGGGCGGGTTAGCGGCCAGAGCATCATCGAACCAGCGGTTGAGCGCTGAAGTTGGAATGCGCCGGCTCCAAGCTTCGCGTACCTCGAAGGCTGCGTTGAGCAGGGCATCAAGGCCCTTTCCGGTGACAGCAGAAACTGCAATCAGGGGAACGCCGCGCAATTGGGCAAGGCCTTCTTCAAGCGCTCCGCGGATACCATTGAACAGCGAACTCGGCTCTTCGGCCACATCCCATTTATTGATGGCAATGATCAGCGCCCGCCCTTCTTCAAGGACCAGATTGGCGATCTTGAGATCCTGCGCTTCCAGCCCGCGCGTTGCATCAAGCAGGAGAACAACAACTTCAGCATAATCGATGGAGCGCTGCGCATCGACTACGGACATGCGCTCAAGCTTCTCAGTAACACGCGATTTTTTGCGCATCCCGGCTGTGTCGACAAGGCGGATTGGGCGCTTCATGCCCGTTTTGGCATCATCCCACACCCAGTCCACCGAGATTGAATCGCGGGTAATCCCGGCTTCCGGGCCGGTCAGTAGCCGATCTTCCCCAAGGAAGCGGTTGACGAGCGTTGATTTCCCGGCATTGGGCCGGCCAACGATGGCAAGGTGGAGCGGGGCAAAGGCATTGTGTTTACCGTCCACCACTTCGCCATTTTCATCAAGTTCCACAGGAACATCGACTTCTGGCGGTTGAATCTCACCGTCAGCTTCTTCTGGCTCAGCCTTTTCAAGCAGCGGCTGCAAAGCTTCAAACAGTTCAACCATGCCTTCGCCATGTTCAGCGGAAAGCGGCACGGGTTCACCCAAACCGAGGGCGTAGCTTTCCAGCAGACCAGCATCGCCGGTTTTGCCTTCAGCTTTGTTGCCGACCAGTACGACAGGCACATTCTCGCCGCGCAGCCAGCGTGCAATTTCTTCTTCGAGTGGTGTGATACCAGCGCGCGCATCGAATACGAACAGCGCAACATCGGCACCTTTCAGTGAAACTTCGGTTTGCGCGCGCATCCGACCGGGCAGCGAACTGGGATCGTCATCTTCCCAACCTGCAGTATCAACGGCAGTAAATTCCATATCAATCAGGTGGGCAGCGCCAAAGCGGCGGTCACGCGTCACACCCGGCTGATCGTCAACCAGCGCAAGGCGCTTGCCAACTAACCGGTTGAACAGCGTCGATTTTCCGACATTCGGGCGGCCAATAATAATGACCTGAGGTGATTTTTGCTTTTTCATGGCGATTCGCGACGTGGCGACTAGTTGCGCACTTGGCAAGTCAAAGCGTTCAACAGTGGGAAGGTTGGCGCATTCCGATCGCGATGTGATGTAGCCAAGTGACGGGTTCTTAAGCACTTATGGGGACGATCAAAAGTTAATATCGATTTA
This sequence comes from Altericroceibacterium indicum, assembly GCF_009828105.1. GTDB lineage: Bacteria > Pseudomonadota > Alphaproteobacteria > Sphingomonadales > Sphingomonadaceae > Altericroceibacterium > Altericroceibacterium indicum. The sequence continues at coordinate 440,143 of NZ_WTYQ01000002.1, read as the reverse complement.
CCATAGGCTGATAGCGGGCACTAAGATTCGATGGTGCACACAGGGGCATGATGAAATATGCCCTTTATTCGTCGATTATCGCCTCATTGGCTGTTTCTTCCATGCCTGCCGTGGCAGGCCGCAGCAGTGTGCCGGACTATTCCGGTGAGTTGCCCGCTTATGTACATAGTGTCGACTATGCCCGGGACGTGTCTGGAATCACGATTTACGGCGATGCGATGACATGGTGGAACAAGGCGGCGTTACATTACAAGCGCGGCCATAGTCCGAAGGTCGGGGCGGTTATGGCGTTCAAACCTCACGGAAATCTGCGGCTTGGCCATGTGGCGACGGTCAGCAAAATTCTCGACAAGCGCCGGGTTTTACTGCGCCATGCGGACTGGTCGCCGATCAACGGACAGCGCGGGCAAATTGAAAATGATGTGTTGGCGGTGGACGTTTCCCCGCGCAATGACTGGAGCGCTGTTAGGGTCTGGTATGCTCCAAATAACGATCTGGGAGCGACAAAATGGCCGGTTTACGGCTTTATTTACAATGATGGCTCACCCTTGCCGCGCGTTGTGCCACCACAGCGCAAGCTCGTTGCAGCGCCTGTTCAGGTGGCTCGATCAGATACACAGAAGGACACAAGGGAACCTAAGGTGACTTCAAGGTCCGCCTCGACGACCTTTCAGGCGGCTTTCAGCGATTTCTGACTCGACGGCTGAGCCGAGTCAGAAAATCCGATCCTGAAAAGTGATCAACCAGCCTTGGCTATGGGTGGATTTTCACCGAGGTCTTCATACCAGGCTTCAACCGGCCCCTTGAGCTTGATCGTCAGTGGATTGCCTTTGCGATCCATCGTCTTGCCCGCCTGAACGCGAACCCATCCTTCAGAGATGCAATATTCATCCACATTTGTGCGGACGACATCCTTGAAGCGGATACCAATGCCGCGTTGCAGCTTATCGGCATCGAAAAATTCGCTGCGTGGATTGATGGCAAGGCGATCTGGTGGCACGTCTGATGGGTTGCCGGAAGGCGCATTGGCCGTGTCTTGGTTGGTTTCTTCGGTCATGGTTGCCGCTTAGCCATCAACTTCAGGAAAAATCAATCCGGTGGAAGATTGATTTCAGGGGTTGAAGGCGTGGCGGGCGCTTTTTCGCCGCCTGTTTTGCCCGGCTCAATGACATCGCTCTTTCCGGGCTTCACTTCATCAGGCTGTTCGGGCGTCACTTCATCGGGATGATCACCGGGGTTGATGCTGTCATCTTCCATGGTCCGGTCAAAGCTGGCTTCATGCGATCCGGGGTAATCGCTGTCTCCATTGTCCATCGCCAGGGTTGATGCTTCTTCAGCGTCGGCATGGGGATCAATCGCCGGCGGAGTGGATGGCGGGACGTGTGGTTCGCGATAATCTTTTTCGGAATAGTCGTTCCGGTCCATTGTGCGTCCTTTCTGCTGGAAAAACCAGCAAGGTGGCGTAACAGGGGTACAACGGTGCAAGAGGTTGGCGTGTTCCGGCAAAAATATCACTTTATGCCGTTTTGCTTGCCCTTTTTGTTCAGCCCTTATAAGGGCGCTTCCCTGTTTCTCAGGTACAAAGCCTGTATAGAGTTCATAGCCGCGGGCGTGGCGGAATTGGTAGACGCGCTGGATTTAGGTTCCAGTATCGTAAGATGTGGGGGTTCGAGTCCCTTCGCCCGCACCAGTACTGGCATCCGGGGCCAGATCAGAGTTTGGAAGGCATTTAATGCAGATCGTTGAAACCACCAATGAAGGCCTCAAGCGTGGCTATACGCTGACGATTACAGCCGGCGACATCGAAGCGCGCATTGACAGTGAAGTCAAAAAAGCAGCGCCGCAGGTTCGTATGCCAGGCTTCCGTCCGGGCAAGGTTCCGGTCAACCTCGTTCGCAAGATGCACGGTGAAGCACTTCATTCCGAAGCACTGAACACCGCTGTTCGCGAATCAGTCGATCAGCTTATGCGTGAAAAGAAGCTGCGCCCTGCGCTGCAGCCCAGCGTTGATCTCGATAAGGATTACGCCGAGGGTAAAGACGCCAAGCTGACCGTTGAACTCGAAGTTCTGCCTGAAATTGAAACGCCATCGGTTGAAGGCCTGAAGCTTGAAAAGCTGAATGTGCCGGTTGCTGATGAAGCAGTTGATGAAGCGCTGGCCAAGCTCGCTGAAAATCAGAAGAGCTACAAAGATGCTGCCAAGACCAAGAAGGCCGCTGAAGGCGACCAGCTGATCATCGATTTCGTCGGCAGCATTGATGGTGTCGAATTCGAAGGCGGCAAGGCTGAAGGCGCTGCGCTCGTCATCGGTTCCGGCCAGTTCATCCCCGGCTTTGAAGAGCAGCTCAAGGGTGTGAAGACGGGTGAAGAAAAGACCATCACGGTCACCTTCCCGGCAGACTATCAGGCTGAACACCTCAAGGGTAAGGATGCGCAATTCGCTATCACTGTCCAGCAGGTCAAGACGCCAACAGAAACCAAGATTGACGAAGATTTCGCCAAATCGCTTGGTATCGACAATCTTGAAACGCTGAAGAATCTCCTGCGCGGCCAGCTCGAACAGGAAACAGCCAATCTCACCCGCACGCAGATGAAGCGTCAGCTTCTTGATACTCTGGCAGGTGACTATGATTTCCCCGTGCCGCCAAGCATGGTTGAAGCAGAATTTGCCCAGATCTGGCAGCAGCTTCAGCAGGAAGCCGCACGCGAAGAAAACCCTGAAGAAGCGATGAAGGAAATCGAATCCGAGAAGGACGATTACCGCAAGATCGCTGAACGCCGTGTTCGTCTCGGCCTGCTTCTGTCCGAAATCGGCCAGTCCAACGGCGTTGAAGTGACGCAGCAGGAAATGCAGATGCTTCTGCAGCAGGCTGCTCAGCAGTACCGCCCTGAAGATCGCCAGCGTTTCTTCGAATATGTGCAGCGTGAACCCATGGCTCAGGCCCAGCTTCGCGCTCCGCTATACGAAGACAAGGTCGTCGATTTCCTCTTCGAAAAGGCTGAAGTGACTGAACGCGATGTAACGCGTGAAGAACTGGAAGCTGCGATCGAAGCGGAAGAAGGCGAAGAGGCTGCAAAGCCAGCGGCCAAGAAGGCTGCGCCTAAGAAAAAAGCTCCGGCCAAAAAGGCAAGTGCTGCCAAGGCTGACGATGCAGACACTGAAGCGAAGCCAGCAGCCAAGAAGGCTCCGGCCAAGAAAGCTGCCGCCAAGGCTGACGATGCAGACGCTGAAGCAAAGCCCGCTGCGAAAAAGGCTCCAGCGAAGAAGGCTCCGGCCAAGAAAGCTGCTAAGGCTGATGATGCAGACGCCGCTGCAAAGCCAGCAGCGAAGAAGGCCCCGGCCAAGAAGGCTGCTCCTAAGAAGTAAGCTATTCGGGCAGGCCTCGGTTCGGGCAGGCCCTGCGCCGCAGCCTGAAACAAGCATAGCGAAACGGGCGATCCAGCAATGGGTCGCCCGTTTTGTGTTGTGGGCTTAGCTTTCTTTGACAGGAATATCCGCGCCACTGTCTTCATGGCGGTGTGCATCAGCCTTCTCTGCACACCACAGCAATTGCCCTGCTGTCAGCCCGTGGATGACAATGGATAGTAAAATGGTAAAAGAGACACCGGCCCACAGCTCTGGCAATTGCTGAAACTCACCATGGTTCTGGGCATAGGCAAGGTAGTAGATCGATCCGACACCGCGGGCTCCCAGGAAGGCAACTGTCAGCTTGCCCGGCCATGGCAGGGCGTTGATCATTTCCCCCAGAAAACCGGTGACAGGGCGAATCACGAAGACCAGCAGCACTGCCATTATCACGATGGGCCATGAAAGCCCGGCAAGCACGCCTTTGGCCAGCATTCCGCCGAAAGCGAACATCATGATTACCAGCACGATCTTTTCGATCTGATCGATGAAATGGTGACTGATCTTGTGATATTCGCTGCGGTTTTCGCGCTGGCGGGTGGTCACAGCGGCCACGAACACGGCAAGGAAGCCATATCCGTGAACGACTTCCGCCACGCCATAGGCCAGCAGTGAGCCGCCCAGCACGATGAGGCCTTCACTGGTGGTGTAACTTTGTGAACGCTGCTTGTTCTTGTCAGCATCGCCAGCGTGTCTTTCAAACACATACCATGCAGCCGCGCGACCAATAAAGTAACCAACCGCCAGACCCAGCAGCACGCGCAGCACCAGATCGTTGAGCAGCCATTCCACGCTCCAGCCCCCCAGCGATGTCATGCCTACAGCGGCGATAGCGAGGAAGGTGAAGGGGAAGGCGAGGCTGTCATTAAGGCCTGCTTCCACGCTGAGTGAGAAACGGATATCGTGGCGTTCATCTTCACCCGGCGGCCCAACTAATACGCTGCGGGCAAAAACGGGGTCAGTCGGCGCGAGAACAGCTCCCAGCAGCAAAGCACCCGCAGGAACCAGTCCGATCACCCACCAGCTCCACAGAGCGACAAGAGCAATGGTCAGCGGCATAGTAATGAGCAGCAAAGGCCAGACCTGCTTCCAGTTTGGCCATGTGACCTTGCGATCAATCGCGATGCCCGCTGCCATGAGCGAAACGATCATGATGAATTCGGTTGCATATTCGAGAGCGACCGAATCGAATTTGTCACGCGCCGGGTTAATGTCCGGCAGCCCGAGCGGCAGGCTGAACGCGATGAAGCCGATGGCGACATAAATAATCGGCAGTGAAAGCCAGCGGATGCGGGAGAGCCATCGCTGAAGGCCAACAGAAAGCGCCAGCCCGAGGCCGATCAGAACGAAAAGAAATATGCGCGGATCCACCAAAGCCCCTGAGTTTAAGAACTTAGAGGCAATTCCTGCGCTGGTTGAAAGGTTCCGAACCCAAAGGTTGGATGCCATAGAAAAAGGGCGGGTTCGGCACCCGCCCTGACTATATAGCGCTTAACTGATAAGCGCCGGGGCGCCAGCCATAACCTTGCAAAAAGGCAGGCCACCGCCCGGAAGTGTTAAGCAGCGTCTTTGATCTCAACCAGCTTCAGGCCGAAAGTCAGATCTTCTCCGGCGAGCGGGTGGTTGCCGTCTGCTTTCACGGATTGCTCACCCACCTCAGTCACCACCAGATTGACGGTGGAGCCATCCTGCTGCTGGGCTGAAAGGGTCATGCCCGGTTCCGGCTGCGGTTCTGGCGGCAGGTTTGCGCGAGGAATTTCGATAACCATTTCGTCACGGCGCGGACCGAATGCGTTCTCGGAATCAACTTTGACTGTTTTTTCCGAGCCAACTTCCATGCCGGTGAGGGCGCTTTCGATCTGCGGAAGAATTTCGCCGCTGCCGATGGTGAGCGTCTGCGGGCCTTCCTGTTCGGTGCCGCCGACGACTGTGCCGTCATTCGTGTGGACGACGAAATCAATAATTACGGTGTCGCCATTTTTTGCAGTCTGCATAAATTCCTTTCGGGTAGGAGAATCGGCGCTCAAAACGCCGAGTGACAGGTGCCCTTGATCAGGCACGCGATGGCCCAATGATCGCAATGATGGGCGCAGTAGTCAAATCGGGGCGTTTTTGTGAGCATTTCCAGCCCTCAGATATGAGCCTTAAACACCCTATGTGCTTGGCTCGGCGCTTGCGATGTGGTGAATAATGCTGTGGTTGGGCCAGCGATCAAATGGAACTGCTGGGGAAATGGATGTTAATTCCCTTGAACATCGCCCCGACAGTAGCGACATAGGCCTTCGACCTTCAAAGATGAGGAATTTCATGATCGATCTGTTTGGCTCTTCGGGCGAAACCCACGGCACTCAGGGCCAGTTTACCCGTGATCCGGTAACAGGCGCGCTTGTTCCGGTTGTTGTTGAAAGCACTAGCCGGGGTGAACGCAGCTTCGACATTTTCAGCCGTCTGCTGCGTGAACGCATTGTCTTCGTTACCGGTCAGGTGGAAGACAATATGGCGTCGCTGATTGTGGCGCAGTTGCTGTTTCTCGAATCGGAAAATCCGTCCAAGCCGATCAGCATGTATATCAACTCGCCCGGCGGTGTGGTGACAGCTGGCATGGCGATTCATGACACGATGCAATATATCAAGCCGCGCGTTTCCACCGTTTGTGTGGGGCAGGCTGCTTCGATGGGCAGTTTCCTGCTGGCCGCGGGTGAACCGGGTATGCGGATCGCATTGCCCAATGCCCGCATCATGGTGCATCAGCCATCGGGCGGTGCGCGTGGTATGGCTTCGGATATCGAAATTCAGGCGCGGGAAATCCTGCGTATCCGCAAGCGGATGAACGATCTGTATGTAAAGTACACAGGTCAGAGCCTTTCAGACATTGAAAAGGCAATGGATCGCGATACTTTCCTCGAAGCGGAAGAAGCGATGAAGTTCGGTCTGGTGGACAAGGTTTTCGAAACCCGCCCTGAAACCGAACAAGTCGGTGATGAAAGCGGCTCAGGCGGTGCTCCTGAATAAATAGGGGGCCGTCAGGATCTTGATGCTGCGCAGTTTCAGGTGGATTTGCCCCGCTAAAAGCAGGGGGTTGCGCCAGGGGGCTGTAATCGCCACCTGAATTGTGTAGCATTTTGGCAACCTTGTATTTTCAGGCTGGAGTAAGCTCCAGCCTTTAAGGTTGGCCCGATTGATATTGAAATTAACGGAGTTACACTCCGTTATTCCCTTCAGGCGAATCCCGTATGAAGGGCGCAGGACAAAGGCATGACCAAATTGAGTGGATCGGATAGCAAGAGCACACTTTACTGCAGCTTCTGCGGCAAGTCGCAGCACGAAGTAAGGAAGCTCATCGCCGGCCCGACCGTCTTCATTTGCGATGAATGCGTTGAATTATGCAATGACATCATCCGCGAAGAAACCAAGGGCGGGCTTGCCGGCAAAAAAGACGGTGGAGTTCCAACACCGAAGGAAATCTTCGAAACGCTGAGCGATTATGTGATCGGGCAGGATCGCGCTAAGCGCGTTCTCGCGGTTGCTGTGCACAATCACTACAAGCGCTTGAAGCATTCTGGTAAGTCTGGCGATGTTGAACTGGCGAAGTCAAACATCCTGCTGGTTGGCCCCACGGGTTCGGGCAAGACGCTGCTGGCACAAACGCTCGCGCGCACTTTTGATGTGCCGTTTACGATGGCTGATGCCACCACGTTGACCGAAGCTGGCTATGTTGGGGAAGATGTCGAAAACATCATTCTCAAACTGCTTCAGTCATCCGACTATAATGTCGAAAAGGCGCAACACGGCATCGTCTATATTGACGAGATCGACAAGATTACCCGCAAGTCGGAAAATCCATCGATCACGCGCGACGTATCCGGTGAAGGGGTGCAGCAGGCTCTGCTCAAGCTGATGGAAGGCACCACTGCGTCGGTTCCTCCTCAGGGCGGCCGTAAGCACCCGCAGCAGGAATTCCTGCAGGTCGACACGACGAACATCCTGTTCATCTGTGGCGGTGCCTTTGCAGGCCTTGAGAAGGTGATTGCAGATCGTTTGCAGAAGCGTTCAATCGGCTTCGGTGCGCATGTGTCAGATCCTGACAAGCGCCGGGTTGGTGAACTGCTCCAGAAGTGTGAGCCCGAAGATCTGCTGAAGTTCGGTCTGATTCCGGAATTCGTTGGCCGTCTGCCGGTGATCGCGACTTTGAACGATCTCGATGTTGAAGCGCTGGTGATGATTCTGCGTGAACCCAAGAATGCGCTGGTGAAGCAGTATCAGAAGCTCTTCGAACTCGAAGATGTTGATCTGACCTTCACGGATGATGCTCTGGTGGCAATTGCCAATAAAGCCATCAAGCGTAAAACGGGTGCTCGTGGCCTACGGTCTATCGTCGAAGGCTTGTTGCTCGATACGATGTTCGATTTGCCGAGCATGGAAGGCGTTTCGGAAGTTGTGGTCGATGGCGATGTTGTCGAAGGCCGCAAGGAACCGGTTCGGGTTCTGGGCAACGCCAAGAAAAAGGAAGAGGCCGCGTAAAACTCGCCTCTTTACTGAGTGATTAAAAATGCCCGCTTTTCCCATCGGAAAAGTGGGCATTTTCATGTGTGACACTATCTTCGCCGCCATATTGTGACGCAAATCATATTCGACGGGTGGTTCAGACCCGGTGGCTGCTCTCCAATGAACAGTCACCCAGCGCCATTTCCACCTGAATGGTCGTGTGCCCAATGCCAAAACGATGCTCTAGCTCGTGAGCGACATCGTGCAGAAAAGGATCTCCTGGATGGCCTGCTGGCATGACCAGGTGGGCGGTGAGCGCAGTTTCGGTGGTGCTCATCGGCCAGATATGCAGATCATGGATCGCATCCACACCGTCAAGTTTACCAAGATAGGTGGACACTTCCTGCTCATCGATTCCCTCTGGCACGCCGAGCAGGCCCATCTTCACACTGTCTTTGAGCAGGCCCCACGTTCCCGCTGCAATAACAAGCACGATAATGATGCTGGTGACGGGGTCGATCCATGAAGTGCCGGTCCACAAAATCAGCAGTCCAGCACCCACCACGCCGACTGATACCAGCGCGTCCGCTGCCATGTGCAGGAAGGCACCGCGAATATTGATGTCATTCTTGCGGCCCCCCATGAACAGCAGGGCCGTCCCTGTATTGATGAGCACACCGATGCCGGCCACCACTATCATGGTCATGCCTTCGACCGGGGCGGGGGCAATAAAGCGCTGTATCGTCTCGTAGAGAATTGCGCCCAATGCGATCAGGAGAAGCGCGGCATTGCCCATGGCGGCGAGGATCGAACTGGATTTATATCCATAGGTGAAGCGGGCGCTGGGCGGGCGTTGGCTGGCAATGCTGGCACCCCATGCGATCAGCAGGCTAAGAACATCGGACAGATTATGGCCTGCATCAGCGACCAGAGCCATCGAGCCTGAAATGATGCCAAAACCGGCTTCAACAATTACAAAGACAGAGTTGAGGACCACCCCGATTGCAAAGGCGCGGCCATAGTTCGCTGGAGCATGAACGTGCCCATGATGATGCCCGTGGCCATGGGAATGCCCATGATGGCCGTGCTGTTCTGCCGAGTCCCGCTGATTTTTCATGAGAATCGAAGTAACAATGCCGTTGACCGACGACAATGATCCTTTTGGGTGCAATGCAGCATTTTTATTGCGGATCGCTTGCAAGAACGCTTGAAATTGCGTGATAAAAATGCCGCACTGGGGTGATAAATGCGTCAGCAGAACCTGATACATCAGCGGGGAAATACCTAATTATTGGCTCAAAATGGAATATTCCATATAAAAATCATATAGTTGGATTGGTTGACGCTTTAGTTCCCAAAAATGTCAAACTGTCTTCTCTTAGTCACATTTGACGGGCTAAGGCGCGCATCAGAGGCAAGCGCCGGGCTCAAGAGAAGCGCAGCCACACACAATTTTATGTCTGAGACAGTTTCTAAGACAGATAGGGATCAGCAAATGAAGAAAATTCTTTTCCACAGCAGCGCATTGGTGGCGCTTGCGATGCCAGCAATGGCTCACGCACAGTCAACCGGTTCAGTGGACTTCCAGGACGATGAAATCGTCGTCAGTGGCACAGCGCTGAAAGATGTAAACGGGATTGAAATTCCTAACACGCCTAAGGCGAAGCAGGTTCTGGGTGAAGAAATCATCCGTGCACAGCGCCCTGGTCAGACCGTCAATGATATCATCAATCTGGTTCCAGGCGTCAGCTTCCAGAACAACGATCCTTGGGGCTCTGGCGGTGGTGACTTCACCATCCGTGGCTTTAAGTCTGACCGTGTTTCTCAGACGCTTGACGGTATTCCGCTGAACGATTCTGGCAACTATGCCATGTACACCAACCAGCAGATTGACCCTGAAATTCTGCAGTCGGTGAACGTCAACCTCGGCACGACCGACATCGACAGCCCGACCGCTTCTGCCGTTGGCGGTACAGTCAACCTGCGTACCCGTGTTCCTAATGAAGATGCGTCTGTCACGGCATCTGCCAGCTACGGCAACATCCTCAGCCCCGGTTCGGGCAACCGTCCGTTCCACCGTTTCTTCGGTATGTTCGATACGGGTAGCTTCACATCTTCGGGTACTCGCGCATTCTTCTCCGCCAGCCAGACCGGTTATGATAACCCGTTCAACAATTACGGCAAAGTTGAGAAGAAGCAGTTCAACGGCCGTATCTATCAGCCGCTGGGCGACAATGGCGATTTCATCTCCATCGCTGCGCATTACAATGAAAACCGCAACAACTTCTTCGGCTCGCTGAAGTTCACTGGTGAAGGCGACACGACCGATCAGTTCCCTGACACCAAGCGCGCTCGTTTCTATGACATCAACTACCCTTGCGTAACGGCCAGTGCCAATGCAGGTGTTGCTGACAGTCCGAACTCCTGCGGCACGGAATTTGACCGCCGTTACAACCCATCTGACACGGGCAACATCCGTATCGCTTCGCGCTTCACGCTGGCAGACCGGTTGATCCTTTCGGTTGAACCTAGCTTCCAATATGTCAAAGCCAATGGCGGCGGCACCAGCAAGATGCGCGAAGGTTTCTACACCGCAAATGGTCAGCAGCTTACCGGTGTCTTCGGTGGTTCCTACTATTTCGGTCGCGACCTGAACGGTGACGGCGACACGCTGGATATCGTAACAGGTCTTCAGCCGAGCCAGACCCGCACCAACCGTTATGGTGTGATCTCGTCACTCGCTTACGAAATCAACGACAACAACCGCGTTCGTATCGCTTACACACTTGATCATGCACGCCACCGCCAGACGGGCCAGGCAGGCATGGTGAAGTCCAATGGTGAACCCTATGATGTGTTCCCAATGGATGATGCCTTGACCGATGCCAATGGTGTTGAACTCAACAAGCGTAACCGTAAATCTTACGCGATTTTGAACCAGGTTTCGGGCGAATATATCGGCACTTTTGGTGGTCTGAACCTCAACCTCGGTTTCCGCGCTCCATTCTTCACACGTAAGCTGAACCAATATTGCTATACAACCAGTGCAGCCGGTTATGTTGACTGCATTGCAAGCGGTGCCGCAGATGCTTACGAAGCAGCCAAGCCTAACGCAATTGCTCCGCTGTCGCGTAAATATAAGTACGACAAGTTCCTTCCGAACGTCGGCCTGACTTACGAATTGGCCCAGAATACCTCTGTATTCCTGAACTACGCCAAGGGAATTTCCGTACCCGGTACCGATCCGCTGTATGACTCGCTCTATGTGGCCGATAAGACCGAAGCGCGTCCGGTTCCAGAAACCACAGACAGCTTCGATGGTGGCTTCCGTTACCAGAGCGGCCGTATTCAGGCGCAGGTCGGTGGTTATTACACCCGTTATAACGACCGCCTCGCATCGTCCTATGATCCGATCACAACTGACACGATCTACCGTAATCTCGGCCGGGTGGACAAATGGGGCGTAGACGGCAGCATCGCTTACAAGCCAACACCACAGAGCATGCTCTATGTGTTCGGTTCGTGGAATGACTCCGAAATCAAGGACGATATTCAGGACGGTGTTGATGCTGACGGTAAGCCAACCTACCTCGCTACAGGCGGCAAGAGCGAAGGCGGTGCGCCTAGCTGGAGCATTGGTGGACGTGGCCAGGTCGAATTCGGTGATCTGCGTCTTGGCGCTCAGGTCAAGTACACCGGTTCACGTTACCTGAACGACATCAATACCGTGAAGATTGATGGCTACACGATTGTTGACCTCGATGTTCGTTACAACGTCACGGACACAATCGCTGTCCAGGCCAATGTCAGCAACCTGCTTGATGAACTCTATGTCGGTAAGGCCACCAGTGGTCTCGATTCGACGAGCGAATATGTTCAGATCGGTGCACCGCGTGCGGCCAGCATTTCTCTGATCATCGGTTACTAATCCCACACGGGCTTAGCTCGAAAAACAAGCGCGGGAGGGGCAACTCTCCCGCGCTTTTTTGTGTCTTTTGAGAGGGCTGTGGGGCTCGTTCCCGGAAATCCACAGATGATCCTGGCGCCAGGCTGACCGGCTCTGGACGAATCTCATGCGCTGGGCTTACCGGCAAGGCATGAGCATTATCGCAACCATCATGAACACCACCACCGGCCGCCCCATCCAGAAGATGAAATTCGGCCGGATGCCCAAACCATGGGCCTCTTTTAACCTCGAAACCGGCGAACTGGTACAGGCGGAGCGCGTGGATGTGGGCAAACCCGCACCCGGAAAGTTCATTGCTCCAGTGGAAGTCTGGGTCACACCAAAGTCTGACGATTGAGCCAGATTTGGCTATCGAGCAAGGCCTGAGAAGAACCTCAAGAGATGAGAAAGGGATCTAGGAGCACCTAAAAGGTGTTAAGCAGGCCCAAAGGACGTGTATCCCAGATCACCTGCCGCTCCACCCAATTCAGGCCTTACTGATAGACGCAAGAATCCAACTCATCACGCCGAACGATTCTGATCCGCCTTTGAATCGTATTGCCATAGCGCCGTGTGAAGCCTGACGGGCTGACTACGGCGCGTTTCTTTGGCTGGGGCAGGGCTGCTGCCATGCGGGCGGCTTCAGAGCGGGACAGGCGGGCAGCGCTATGCTTGAAATAGCGTTGTGATCCCGCTTCAATACCATAGGTGCCGATGCCGGTTTCCGCGACATTGAGATAGACTTCCATGATCCGCCGCTTACCCCAGATGCTTTCGATCAGCAGGGTGAACCAGGCTTCCAGCCCTTTGCGGATATAACCGCCATCCTGCCACAGGAAGACGTTCTTCGCGGTTTGCTGCGAGATGGTCGAGCCACCACGAATTTTTCCACCCTCGGCATTATGCTGGATAGCTTTTTCGATGGCTTCGCGATCGAATCCATCGTGGGTGCAGAATTTGGCATCTTCTGCGGCAATTACTGCGCTGACCATATTGCGATCAATCCGCGAGAGCGGCACCCAATCCTTGTTGTAGCCATTTTCATCCAGCAGCATGGTCATGGTGACCGGCGGCGGGACAAAGCGCAGCACCACGACAAGCCCGACACTGATGATGCAGAACCAGAGAAAGGCGAGGGCGATGAAACGGGAAAGTTTAAGGAGCATGGCGTCCTGAGTTACCGAGTGAGCGCCAGCCATGCAATCGGACGATCACATATATCCATCATCGTGCGCATGAAAAACCCCCGAGGCGGCGGGCCACGGGGGTTGATCGATCATGCTGTGATGAGAGGCGTGCCTTAGGCATCCACTGGCAGCAGCTTTTCACCGGCAATGCGCTGCATGGCTTTCTGAAGCTTTTCAAACGCACGCACTTCGATCTGGCGAATCCGTTCGCGGCTGACATCGTAAACCTGCGACAATTCTTCCAGTGTCTGTGGATTTTCCGTCAGGCGGCGCTCAGTCAGAATATGCTGTTCACGATCATTAAGGCTACCCATCGCTTCGATCAGCATGGAATGGCGCACCGTGGCTTCCTCCGCATTGGCGACGGTTTCATCCTGCAAAGGACGATCATCCGTAAGCCAATCCTGCCACTGGCCGGACCCTTCTTCATCCGAACGCATGGAGACGTTGAGTGATGCATCGCCGCCCATCATCATCCGGCGGTTCATGTTGATCACTTCCTGTTCGGCCACGCCGAGGTCGGTTGCGATCTTGGTCACGTCTTCCGGGCTGAGATCGGAATCTTCATATGCTTCAAGATTCTTCTTCATCCGGCGCAGATTGAAGAACAGCTTCTTCTGCGCGGCGGTGGTGCCCATTTTGACCAGGCTCCAGCTACGCAGGATGAATTCCTGCATCGAGGCCTTGATCCACCACATCGCATAGGTGGCGAGGCGGAAGCCGCGATCGGGTTCGAATTTCTTTACGCCCTGCATCAGGCCGACATTGCCTTCGGAAATCAGATCGCTGACGGGCAGGCCATAACCGCGATAGCCCATGGCGATTTTCGCCACGAGACGCAGATGGCTCGTCACCAGTTGTTTTGCAGCGTCGGGATCACCATGTTCCTGATAACGCTTGGCAAGCATATATTCCTGCTCCGGCTTCAGAAGGGGAAACTTCTTGATCTCGGACAGGTAGCGGTTGAGGCTGTTTTCGCCACCCAGGGCGGGCACGCTCAGCGCTGTGCTTTTTTTAACATTGCTCATTTTACCTAAACCTTTCTTGCGTCGACCGCTTTTCGCTGACCCCTGTTGAGCATCCGCTGGTCGCGGCCACGTCTTGTCCATCCCTTATACACGAAATTAAGATGGATTTGTTCTCATTTCATCGATCTAAATGAGTGATTTCGTCGATCAGTTCCCGCATATCCTCTGGCAGCGCGCTTTCCAGATGCACTTTTTCACCTGTTACGGGATGAATAAACCCCAAAACCGCAGCGTGGAGCGCCTGACGGCGGAAGTCGAGTCGGGAAAGCACGGGCCTGATCCTCGAATTGTTGCGTCCATAGACAGGGTCTCCCAATAGCGCATGGCCGATGGACGACATGTGAACGCGCACCTGATGCGTGCGCCCGGTTTCAAGCCGGCATTCAATCAAGGATGAATGGTCGAGGTTTTGAATGGTTTTGAAATGAGTGACGGCATGTTTCCCGCGAGCTGAGTCGGGGCGCAGCACGGCCATTTTCTTGCGATTGCTGTCCGATCTGCCAATCAAACCGCTTACCGTGCCAGCAGAGGGGAGAGGATGGCCGTTCACCACGGCCAGATAGACCCGTTCAAGAGAATGATCGGCAAATTGCCGCGCCAGACCTTCATGCGCCACATCGTTTTTGGCGACTACCAGCAAACCAGAAGTATCCTTGTCGATCCGGTGGACGATACCGGGCCGGGCCACGCCGCCAATGCCCGACAATTGGCCCCGGCAATGATGGAGCAGTGCATTCACCAGCGTACCGGTTGGATTGCCAGCGGCGGGGTGGACGACCATCCCGGCAGGCTTATCCACCACAATCAGATGGGCATCTTCATAAGCAATGTTGAGGGGGATATCCTGCGGCCTGGCTTCGGGTTCGGTTGCTGGTGGCACCGTGATGGCGAAGCGGCTTCCGGCCAAGGTCTTCACTTTGATCTGGGTGGCCACGGCATCATTCAGCATTACGCAGCCTTCTGCGATCAGGGCTTTAACCCGCTCACGCGACAATTCTGTCGCATCGCTCAATGCCTTGTCCAGACGTTGGCCACTCTCAGTGAGTACACCTTGGATGATAGTATTTGCCCCCATATTGATACAGATGGGCAGCGATATTCAGCGTGACAAGGCAAGGACACGGCAAATCACCAGTTCATCGATCATTATCCGCAAAAAAGCGTTGATAGCCATCTCCCAAGCGGCAGAAAGGGCGTTTCCGGAGGAAGCCTGTGGGCTTTTGCTCGGGGAGAATGGCTCTATTACATCAGCCATTGCCGTGGCCAATGTGGCGGCTGAGCCAACCCGGCATTTCGAAATTGAACCGCAGGCACTCATCAATGCCTATCGGGCACAGCGGCAGGGCGGGCCGCAAGTGATCGGCTATTTCCATTCACACCCTGTGGGCAGGGCTGCGCCTTCCGCAACCGATCAGGCGATGGCGTCAGGTGATGGAAAGGTGTGGGCGATTATAGCGAAAGGCGATGTAACGTTCTGGACGGACGACCCCGAGGGTTTTGCCGAGCTTTCCTATCGTGTTGGAGACAGCTAAGGCATTGCAAAACCATAACTGTCTGATGCGAAGGGCATGGGCAATGTAAAAAGCGATTCAGTTGCTTCGCATTGTGCTTGTCTTTTTGCGTCGGAACATTGCATTGCGTCGCCACTCTGGCCCATTGCGGGCCTTCCCGAGATATAGAAATACCGGACTTCATATGACAGTTTCTCCCGCCCATCTTGCTTCCCTTCTCTCTTCGCGCCTGTGCCACGATATGCTTAGTCCTGTAGGTGCGCTGACCAATGGTCTGGAGTTGCTGTCGGAAGAACAGGATGACGAAATGCGGCAGCGCTGCTTCGAACTTCTGGAGCAGAGCGCCCATATCAGCGCCAGCAAGCTCAAATTCTTCCGTCTGGCCTATGGTTCGGCGGGCAGTTTTTCCGAATCCGTTTCACTGGAAGAACCCCGTGCGCTCATCATGGCACTGGCGGGTGATAATGGCCGGATCACCGTGGAATGGCATGTTGGTGGCACCAAGATGAGCAAATCTGCGGTGAAGATCCTTTTGAACCTCGCTGCGATCGGGATTGAAGCCCTGCCACGTGGCGGCAAGCTCGAAATCGCTGGCGAAATGGGGCAGGACGCAACGGAAATCGTGGTTCGTGCATCGGGTGCGCGGATTGCTTTTGATGGCACTGTGGGGCAGGCTCTGGATGGTTCGCTGGACGACCGCCAGATTTCAGCCCGTACCGCGCCTGCCTATATGATCTATTTGCTGGCCGATGAATGTGGCGGCGGTATTCAGCATATGCTGCAGGATGATGCGCTGATTATGGGCGCGGTTCTGCCACAAGCATGATTCAGGGGTGATATGCAAGAACTGATCCACCACGAGCGGCCTTCGCCCAATTTTAATGAGCGCAAGCGCCCCATCTCCATGGTGGTCCTGCATTACACCGGAATGCGCAGTGCAGAAGAAGCGCTGGAACGGATGTGCGATCCGGCGGCGGAAGTTTCTGCCCATTACATGATCGACGAGGAAGGCATTGTAACGCGCCTCGTGGCCGAAGATAAGCGCGCCTGGCACGCCGGGCGTTCTTACTGGCGCGGCGAAACGGATGTTAATTCGGCCAGCATCGGGATTGAGCTGGTCAATCCGGGGCATGAATGGGGCTACCGCCCCTTTCCCGCAGCGCAGATGGACGCGCTGATTCCTCTGCTGGCAGCTATCGTTCGCAAATATGACATTCCGCGCGCCAATGTGGTGGGCCATTCGGACATCGCCCCGGCGCGCAAGGATGATCCGGGCGAATTGTTCGATTGGGAGCGAATCGCCCGCCATCGGCTGGCGCTCGCCCGGCCTGATGTGACGCTGGGTGATCCGTTTGAAAATGAAGGCGCGCTCTATCTCGCGCTGGAACGCTTTGGTTATGACATTACGGATGGCCATGCTGTGATACGCGCTTTTCAGCGGCGTTGGCGGCCTGAGCGGATCGATGGCGAAATTGATTTGGAAATAGGTGCGCTTCTTTTTGCGTTGTTGCTTGATCGTGACCGCGGAAAGACTAGGTAGCGTTCCACGCCAGGGGGCCGGGCAACCGCGTGGGAACTTTATGGTCCTTCGAGGAAAGTCCGGGCTCCACGAAACAAGGGTGGCGGGTAACGCCCGCCGACCTCCGCAAGGGGGTTAGGGAAAGTGCCACAGAGAGCAAACCGCCAAAGGGGCCTTCGGGTCTCATGGTAAGGGTGAAAGGGTGCGGTAAGAGCGCACCGCGCAACCGGCAACGGAAGCGGCATGGTAAACCCCACCCGGAGCAAAACCGAATAGGGGCGCCGCGCCAGCGCAAGCTGGCAGGTCTGTTTCGGACCGAGGACGCCCGGGTTGGTTGCTTGAGCGCACGCAGCAATGCGTCGCCGAGATGAATGGTTGCCCTTTGCGGTCGCGTCCTTTCAGGATACGGGCCGCTCTGACAGAACCCGGCTTACAGGCCCTCTGGCGTATTGATCCTGTCAGGCTGGTTCGAAATGCTCTGGAATCCACGCCTCAGCAGTGATTGCGCCGCTTTCATCCTGCCGCGTTTGCAGGAACCGGCGGCTACTGCCTTCGAGCACCAATGCGGTGAGCCTGCCGCTTTCAAAAGCACCGGTATCAATACCGATTCGATTCCCACGATCCTGCGCATCCTGCGTGATCGTATGGCCATGCACCACAACATGCTCATGCTCTTGCGGGTGTGACAGGAAAGGTTCACGAATCCAGCGCAAATGTTCGCCCTTCTGATCTGCCAGCGGGGTGTTGGGGAGAATGCCAGCATGAACGAAGAGGTAGTCACCAATGACTATGCTCTCTTCGAAACTGGCGATAAAGTCGCGATCTTCCTGAGGAATGCCAGCTTCCATCAACACTTGCGTTTCAGCAATATCGGCACGGCGTAAAGCAATGGGATCAAGACCGAAACTCAGCAGTGTTTGCTTGCCGCCATGGCGCAGGAATGGCCGCAGCACATCCTTATCTTCAAAGCTGGCGAGGAACATTTCCTCATGATTGCCACCGAGAATACGTACGTCGCGTTCGGATTGCAGCTTACGGGCAAGATGCACCATGCCAGCACTGTCCGGCCCGCGGTCCACCAGGTCACCCAGCAGGATCAGAGTCGTTTGGGCTTTTCCATGTGCTGCATCGTCCGCATCGATCACCTTCAACAGCGCTTCAAACAGGTCCAGCCGCCCATGAATATCCCCCACTGCATAAACGCGGCGGCCTTCGGGAATCTGGGCATGAATGACAGGCTGAGCGGGTTCGGCAGTGCCTCTGCCGAGCAATTTGTTGAAGAAATTACGCATGGATAAGTGTGTCGATAACGCCCTGTTTGGAGCTAGTGTTTGAAAAGTTTCGATAAACCAGTGTGGCCAATTCGATATAAACCCATGCTGAATGTGATGCGCAAAGTCCACAGCTGTCCACTATATCTCTTCGCATGCGCAATATAACTTGTGTTATAACCGCTCTACGTGCACTTTCATTGCGTGCTCAAGAGAGATCGCCCAACAAATGATGGCGACCCGGAGCGCGCAGGTGGGACTTAGGCAGAATTTTTCGCAATTGAGGGAATTGCCCATGCTTATGTCCGTCCGTGGCCTTTTGGCTGCAGCTGTTGTTGGTGGTGCTGGTTTCACCGCTATGCCTGCAATGGCACAAGATTCTGATTTTACGCTGTCTGCGAACACAGCTATTGTCAGCCAGTATCGTTTTCGTGGTGTTGACTATTCTGGTGGCGATATTGCGATTCAGGGCGGTGTTGATGTCAGCCATTCCAGCGGTATTTATGTTGGTGCTTGGGGGTCTTCGCTCGATGAAGACACAGTAGGCTATGGCCATACCGAACTCGACGTTTACGCCGGTTGGAACGGCAATATCACCGATGCGGTGAGCCTTGATGTCGGTGCACTCTATTACCTCTATCCCAATGCCCCGGATGTACCGGGCACGGATTATGACTACATCGAAATGCATGCTGCTGGCAGCTTCACAGTAGGTCCGGCAAGCGCCACTGTCGGCGTAGCTTATGCGCCGAAGCAGAATTCGCTGGGCGACAATGACAACATCTATTTCTACACGGATCTCGGTTTAGGCGTACCCAATACGCCCGTGTCACTGTCTGGCCACCTTGGCTACACCGATGGCAACTTCCTGACCTATACGAATGACGGTAACGCCTTCGATTGGTCGGTGGGTGCAAGCTATGCGCTGACTTCGAACGTCAGTGTCGGTGTGTCCTATATCGGCGCTCAGGGCGATTACGCACCGGGTGCTTACCGCTTCACACGCGATGCGGTTGTGGCAACGCTCGGCGCCAGCTTCTAAGCTTCACGCGCCAGAATAACGCCTGAAAAGGCCCGCCCCGGAAGCGAGGCGGGCCTTTCCTGTTGATGGGGCTTCGATTTGCGGGCTGGGCTTGCTAGGTGCTGAGGTCAAGCTCTCACCCTCCGGAGTCACAAGCCATGACCAAATTCCTCCATACGATGATCCGCGTCACCGATGCAGAAGCCACGCTCGCCTTTTTCAAATTGTTGGGCATTGAAGAAGTGCGCCGCAAGGATAGTGAACAGGGCCGTTTCACTCTGATCTTTCTTGCAGCTCCTGGTGAAGAAGGCATTGCTGAAGTTGAGCTGACCTATAATTGGCCTGCTGAAGATGGCAGCCCGGCTGAAACCTACACTGGCGGCCGCAATTTCGGGCATCTGGCCTATGAAGTGGATGACATTTACGCAATGTGTCAGAAGCTTGCCGATCACGGTGTGACGATCAATCGCCCGCCTCGCGATGGCTACATGGCCTTCATCAGAACGCCTGATAATATTTCCATTGAATTGCTGCAGAAGGGCTCAGCGCTGGCCCCGCAGGAACCTTGGGCCAGCATGGAAAATACCGGTAGCTGGTAAGCACCCGCACGCATTTTTACAGTCAGTATTAATAAAAAAGGGCGGCTCCCAATGCAGGGGCCGCCCTTTTGTTTGTTCGCTTGTAAGCCTTCAGGCGGCTTTGTTGGCTGGCTCTGCATTTTTTGACGGAGCGAAGCGCAGGATCGCAAAGCCCAGCAGGGCAGAGACGATCGAGCCGCCCAGCACGCCCAGTTTAGCCTCTTCGACCAACAGCGGATATTGCGGGAAGGCCAATGCGCCGATGAACAGGCTCATGGTGAAGCCAATGCCGCACAGTACGGCCATTCCCCAGATCTGCATCCATGAGGAATCCTCTGGGCGCTTGGCAAAACCAAGCTTGTGAGCAATGACGATACTGCTGAAAATACCGACCTGCTTCCCGATAATCAGGCCCCCGGCAATGGCCAGTGGAAGCGGGGCAAGCAAGCCTTCCATCCCAATATCTGCCAGTTCGACACCGGCATTGGCGAAGCCGAAGAGCGGTACGATCAGATAGGCATTCCAGCCGACAAGGCCATGTTCGATATTCTCAAGCAGGCTATGACCATCGCGGCGGCGCAGCGGAATGGTCAGCGCGGCAGCCACACCGGCAATCGTTGCATGAACACCGGAGTTGAGCACGCAGAACCATAGCACCAGCGCGCCGATGATATAGGGCCAGATGCGGTCCACCTTGAAGCGGTTCATGCCGAACATCACCCCGGCTACCAGCAGCGATATTACCAGCCAGGCCAGTTTGATATTTGCCGTATAGAACACCGCGATAATCAGCACCGCACCGATGTCGTCCACAATGGCCACTGTCAGCAGGAACAGGCGGAGGGGGGCTGGCACGCGATTGCCAAGCAGGCCCAGCACGCCCATGGCAAAGGCAATGTCAGTCGCGGCTGGAATGGCCCAACCGCTGCCAAGCTGAGGCTCGCTACCGGCCAGAATGAAATAGACCAGCGCCGGGGCGGCCATCCCTGCCATGGCAGACAGGATCGGCAAGCGGCGTTGCGCCGGGTCTGATAAATTGCCCGTAATGATCTCGCGTTTCACTTCCAAACCGACGACGAAGAAAAAAATCGCCATCAAGCCATCGTTGATCCACAGATGCAGATTGTCGAGCTTGGCAATCGGCGTCCAGTCAAGCGTCCCATGGAACAGCTGGTGATAATCATGCGCCAAGGGTGAGTTGGCCACGATAATTGCGATCAGCGCAACGACGATGAGCAGAATGCCTTCAAACGCATCGCTGTTAAACAGCGCTTTGAAGGGTCTGGCGGCGGCGGAAATGATAGTAGGTTGAGACATTGCCTTTTCCCTTTCGCAATTAGCGCAAGGTTGCAACCCTTGGTCGAGACTATTTGCTAAAAATCGACATGCAACGTAGCCTTATGGTTAAGGGATCAGGGGGCAGGACGATGGAAACGGGGGTTTTTCCACTTTTAGGCTGGCTGGCGATGGCGGAAAGGGAGTTGCTGCTTTTCGCTGGTGTGTTCCTGTTGATCGGCGTGGTTGATGAACTCGCGATTGACTGCATGTGGCTGTGGATGAAGCTTACCGGGCGGATCAGAACGCGCAAAGTGTCGCGCTTGGCTGCCGAAAGTGCATCGCTGCTGGGGCCTGCGGCGGTGCTTATCCCGGCGTGGCAGGAAGATGGGGTGATTGGCCATACGATCCGCCATGCCCGCGCCGTTTGGCCGCAGAATGCGCTGACGCTGTTCATCGGCTGTTATCGCAATGATCCCCGAACAATCAAAGCAGCTTTGCATGCGGCCCAAGGTGATGGGCGGGTCAAGGTCGTCATCCACGATGTCGATGGGCCCACCACCAAGGCGGATTGTCTCAATCGGTTGATGAAGATGCTTGTCGCAGAGGAGCTTCTTCGCGGCACACCCTATCGGATGGTCATGCTCCATGATGCAGAAGATATGGTCGATCCGGCAGCGCTGGCGCTGTGTGACCGGGCGTTGGAAGATGCTGATTTCATCCAGCTTCCCGTCCTGCCACAGCCTCAGGCTGATTCGCGTTGGGTTGGTGGGCATTATTGCGAGGAATTTGCCGAATCTCACGGCAAGGCTTTGCCTGTTCGCGCTGCATTGGGGGTGGGTGTTCCGGCAGCTGGTGTGGGCTGCGCTTTTTCGCGCAAGCTGTTGAAGCGAATGGCGCACCAAAATCGGCACGGTGCTGTTTTTTCGACCGATTCGCTTACCGAAGATTATGAACTGGGATTGCGGGTTCACCAGATGGCGGCGAGGTCCCTGTTTTTTCGCGCTCGGGGTGAGGATGGGCGGTTGATCGCAACCCGCGCCTATTTTCCTGACCGGCTGGAAAATGCCATTCGACAGAAAAGCCGGTGGTTGCAGGGCATTGCCTTGCAGGGTTGGGATCGACTCGGATGGAGTGCACATCCACTCGAAATATGGATGCGTTTGCGTGACAGGCGCGGCCCCTTCGCGGCAATCGTCCTCGCAACCAGCTATGCTCTACTTTTGTTAATCGGTGTGATGAGCGTGATGCGCTGGCTGGGTGTGTTGCCACCTTTTCCGGAAGATTGGTTTCTGCATTTTCTGATTCTTGCCAATATCTTCGGGCTGGGGTGGCGCATTGTGATGCGATTTGCCTTCACCGCGCGCGAATATGGCTGGCTGGAAGGATTCCGAGCCATAGCACGTATTCCAGTCGCCAATATCATCGCGATTATTGCCGGGAAACAGGCGTTGCTGGCCTATATTAAAAGTATGAGTGGTGTCGCCCCGAAATGGGACAAGACGTATCATCATGCTCACCCAGCAGATATTTGTAGTAAAAATGATGAATGAGAATGGGGATTCTTAGTGGCGGGCAGCCAGTTTATATTATTAGCCTTGTGATTGTCACATGGGTTATGTTTCGCTTTACTGGGGAAAGTGTTTGGTTGCCTGTGTATTCCCAGAAAGAAAGCGATTATCAATTTACGGCTGAACCACCTAAACTTACCGAACAAGGCGTTATAGATGACTCTGCGCTGATTGAAATTGACCGGCGTCTTGCACAATTGAATCAGCGGTTGGACACTATCGGACGCGATGCTGCTGACTTGGCGCTTATGGCAACGCCAGCGCAAACCGGCACGTCCTACTTCGATACGCCGGTTGAAATGGCTCAGAACCAGCCTTTTGTCCGGACGGCCCCGTCGCCTGCATCGCGCCCTCTGCCAGCAGAACGTTTTGCTGACGAGGTGCGGCCAGCAGCGCAATGGCGCAGTGATGAGAGTGCCAAGCAGCCACGGGAGCTTGCGGCGCTGGCCTATGCTGATCCGGCGGGGCCGGGGGCAAGGCGCGCCATACCGCCCCGTCAGCGCGAACCCCTTCTTCCACCGGCAGGAATCCTGCCGCAACGGGGTTCGACAGAAGAGCCTGCAGGGCAGAAACGCTGGTCTGCTGATGGCTGGCTGCTCTTGCGTCCTGATGACGATACAAGCGCGGCATCCTCGCAGCCATCCTATGGTCGCAGTCAGGCAGGGGCGGTGCTGCGCTATCGCCTGGCGCCCGGAAGCGACCATCGTCCTTCTATCTATGGCCGGTTTTCAGGGGCTTTGCAGGGCGTTGAAGAAAATGAAGCGGCGGCTGGCCTTTCTATTCGTCCGCTCAAAGATGTTCCCTTGTCTTTTTCGGTGGAAGGCAGGGTGTTGAGAAGTAATGGCCGGTATTCCGTGCGGCCGTCTGCTTTTGCCGTAACGGAATTTCCGCCGTTAGAATTGCCCATGGGACTGCGTGCGCAAAGCTATGTGCAGGGTGGCTATGTTGGCGGCAAATGGAAGACGGCTTTCCTTGATGGGCAGGCGCGGGTGGATGGCCAGTTGCTGCACGCAGGCCCGGCTTCTGTCCGACTCGGAGTGGGGGCATGGGGTGGGGCGCAAAAGGGCAGTGCGCGCATAGATGCAGGGCCAGGTCTTGCTGCACAATTTCGGCTGGGTCGTACTGTGATGCAAATGGCGGCAGATTGGCGGTTTCGGCTGGGCGGCAATGCACAACCCGGCTCCGGCCCGGCGCTGAGTGTGTCAGCAGGCTTCTGAAACGTGTGATTTACCCACTTTCGCTGCTTTTCTCTCGCGCAGGACTGGGCTAGTCCAGCGGTCATGGATGTTTACCTCCCCATCGCCAACCTCGCGGTCAACGGACTGGTCATCATCCTGTTGGGTGCGGCAACCGGTCTGCTCTCAGGTATCTTTGGTGTCGGTGGTGGCTTTCTCACCACGCCTCTGATGATCTTTTATGGCATTCCGCCAACAGTTGCGGCGGCCTCTGCGGCCAGTCAGGTGACAGGCGCAAGCGTTTCGGGCGTTTTCGCCCATCGCCGCCGGGGCGGGGTGGATTATCAGATCGGCTCGGTGATGGTGGTGGGCGGTGTGATCGGCACCGGCATTGGCGCTGCTTTGTTCAATCTGCTTCAGGCATTGGGACAGATCGATACGGTCATCAATATTCTCTATGTTGTGCTCTTGGGCACCATAGGCTCGCTGATGGGACGCGAAAGCCTGCAAACCATGCTGAGCAAGAACAAAGGCACCAAGCGTGCGGCCAAGCGCCGCCACCATCCGTTGGTGGCCAGCCTGCCATTGCGCTGGCGCTTTTATCGCTCGGGCCTGTATATTTCGCCATTGGCGCCGCTGCTGCTGGGCCTGTGCGTCGGTATTCTCACCATGCTGATGGGCATCGGCGGCGGATTTATCCTTGTGCCAGCCATGCTCTATATTCTGGGTATGAGCGCGAATGTTGTGGTGGGAACATCGCTGTTCCAGATTCTGTTCGTCACCATGGTCACTACCATGATGCACGCTCTCACCACCAAGGCGGTGGATGTGGTGCTGGCGGGCCTGCTGCTGGTCGGCTCTGTCACCGGCGCGCAATTGGGGTCGCAATTTGCGAATAAAGCCAAACCTGAAGTTCTGCGTCTTATTCTTGCGCTGATCGTGCTGGCAGTGGCGCTGCGGATGGCCTTTGGCCTTGGTATCCGGCCGAGCGAGGTTTATTCTGTGGTGCCGCTATGAAGCGGCTGATCTTTCTGGTGGTGGCCTTCTTTGCGCTGACGGCGCAGCGTGATCCGATCCTGGTTCCCGAAGTTTCACAACATGATGTTCAGGTGCGGCAGGGCTTCACCGGCACTGAGCTGCTCCTGTATGGCGCGATTCTCGACCCCAGCGGCAACCGTTCAGCAACGCCTTATGACATTGTGGTGGTTCTCAAAGGACCGACCGATGCCATCCAATTGCGCGAAAAAGCCAAGGTGTTCGGCATTTGGGTGAATGCCGAAAGCACGGCCTTCCGCTCAGCTCCGTCTTATTTTGCTGTGGCCAGTTCGCGCCCGATTAACGAGATTGTGGATGAACGAACAGCGGCGATTTACGAGCTGGGCCTTGATTTCATGCAACTTTCCCCGATTGGGGCGATCAATCCTGATGAACAAACCCGCTTCAAGGACGGGCTGATCGATCTGCGCAAACGGCAAAACCTCTATCAGCAGGATATGCATGGCGTAAAAATCAGCGAACATGTGCTCTATAACGCGCGGATCAAATTGCCGTCCAATGTGCAGACTGGCACCTATACGGCTGAGACGTTTGCGATCAGCAAAGGCCGGGTGATCGCCTCTGCCACGGCAGAAGTGGAAGTTCGCAAAGTGGGCCTTGAAGGTCTGGTGGCACAATATGCTCAGCAATATTCCTTGCTGTATGGTCTCTTCGCCGTGGCGCTTTCGGTCTTCATGGGGTGGCTCGCCGGGCGGCTCTTCTCGATGGTGTGAGCAAGGCTCCCCGCGCTCATGCGGCGCTGTGTTGACAGCTTCTTAACGTAAAATTCCCTATAGTGCTCCGAGACTTGCTCGTGTTTTCGAGCGGATAAGATCAGGGACGCGACATGACGGAATTGGGAGAATCCTCACCCGGAAATGCTTCGGGCGAAGGGCCATTCGCAGCGAGCGGGTCTAGTTTTACCCCCGCTTCAGAAGGCGCTGCTCTTGGAGAGCCCATCGGATCGGTGCTGGATGTATCGGGTAGTGGTTCCCGCATTTTCCTCGATATGGAGCGTTTGCGAGAATATGCGGCCCATCCAGACAGTACTCTGGCGCAGGCAGGGCAGGTCGGCACACAGGTCAAAATTCGTTGTGACAGAGGCTGGGTTGTCGCCAATCTGCGGGATCAGATACAGGGCAGCCATGAAGGTCGGCATGGTGTCCTCGCCAATATCGACTTTCTGGGAGAAGCCGATGAAAGCTTGCAGCGCTTCCGGCGCGGCGTCACGCGATTCCCGAGGGCCGGATCACCGGTCTATCCCACCAGCAATTCGGATATGCGGCAAATTTATGCGTCTGACGGGCGATCATCGATTCAGGTTGGGACAGTGTATCCGACCAGCGATATCCGCGCCGGGGTCTATATTGATGCGATGCTGGGCAAGCATTTCGCCCTGCTGGGCTCTACGGGCACAGGCAAATCGACGGCCGCTGCGCTGATCCTCCACAGGATTTGCGAAAGCTCGCCTGAAGGTCACATCGTGATGATCGATCCTCACGGTGAATATTCAGCCGCTTTCCGCGATACGGGAGAAATCTTCGACGTCGACAATTTGCAGATGCCTTATTGGCTGATGAATTTTGAAGAACATTGTGAAGCCTTCCTCACATCATCAGGAGATAGCCGGCAGGAAGATGCTGATATTCTGGCAAAATGCCTGTTGAAAGCACGGGCGAAAAACCGGCTGGCGGAAACTCTGGGCAAGGTCACAGTGGATTCGCCCATCCCCTATTTGCTGTCTGACCTGACCAAATATCTGCAGGATGAAATGGGCCAGTTGGAAAAGGCAACCTCCTCGGTACCTTATCTGCGTATCAAGTCCAAGATTGACGAGTTGAAGAGCGATCCGCGTTACAGCTTCATGTTTTCCGGCATGTTGGTCGGCGATACGATGACCAAGTTTCTCGGCAAGATTTTCCGTATGCCAAGTTCTGGCAAGCCGATTTCGATTATCGATGTGTCTGGTGTCCCCTCTGACATCACCACGACGGTGGTGGCCGTGCTCAGCCGCTTGATGTTCGACTTTGCCATTTGGGGCCGGAAGGAGGGTACCAGCCCGCTGCTGCTGGTGTGCGAGGAGGCGCATCGTTATGTGCCCAATGAACGTAATGCCGATGGCAGTTCAGTGGGCCGGGTGCTGTCACGCATTGCCAAGGAAGGCCGGAAATACGGGATTTCCCTGGGACTGATTACACAGCGCCCGTCTGACCTTGCCGAAGGAGTGCTGTCGCAATGCGGCACGATTATTTCGATGCGGCTCAACAATGATCGCGATCAGACCTTTGTGCGTGCGGCCATGCCAGAAGGTGCGCGAGGGTTTCTCGATACCATCGCTTCGCTGCGCAATCGCGAGTGTATTATCTGCGGGGAGGGCGTGACCGTGCCGGTGCGAGTGGCGTTTGATGATCTGGAAGAAGCCAAGCGCCCGGCATCTGAAGACCCCAGCTTTTCAAGCCGTTGGCGAGAGCCTGGGAGCGATATGGAGTCGCTCGACCGGATTGTGCATCGCTGGCGCAGTCAGGGCAAATGATCTTCGGGGGAAGTAAGCCGCTCCCCCTGAAGTTCGATTACATATTGGGAGCAAAGCGCCCGGCGGGCTCCCCGTCGGCATTGCATTGTTCCTTCGCCTCTTCTTCGCTTTCGGCCATGGCCCGTTGCCGCCAGCCGGGGCGGCGGTAAAACCACCATGCCATGATCAAGGCGACAACAGCACCGACCGGGAAGGAAATCCAGATCGCGTCAGAGCCGAGCCAGTCGTAGGTGAGGTAATAGAAGCCAAGGCGCACCGGATAGAGCGCGATGCCCAGAATGACGAGCGGCACCATCACCACCCCGCCTGCACGCATCGTGGCCGTGAATACCATGGTCATGCCAAACAGGATGAAGTTCCAACTGGCGATCAATTGAATGTGGCGACCTATGGCAACGGCAGGGCTATCCGAACCGAGGAACAGCTTGAGAGCGGCTTCATCGAATACCAGGAGGATGACGGTGAGGAAACCGGTCATCACCAGATTGACCAGCAGTCCGGCGCGGGTGAGCTTGTCCAGCCGGTCCCATTGCGAGGCGCCGATATATTGCGCGGCCATGGCCGATACTGCGCCGCCGATCGCCATGGCAGGCATCTGAATGTAGGTGAACAATTGCATTGCCGCGCCGTAAGCTGCCGTCATCAGCAGGCCTTCGCGGTTGACGAGGCCCACCACGATAATTCCGGCAGCTGACATCAACAGCATTTGCGCGCCCATCGGCACGCCTTTGGCAATGATGAAGCGCAGTTCTTCCCGGTCAGGAATGAGATAGCGGAGTTCTGCCCCGCGCAGGCGCAGCGGGATATCCTTGGCGTAAACATAGGCCACCATCGCCACAAAGGAGATGACATTGGCGATCACGGTGGAAAGAGCCGAACCCAGGATTCCCAGCTTGGGGAAGGGGCCAAAGCCGGAAATCAGCATGGGGTTGAAGATGATGTCCAGCAGCACGGTCAGCCCCATGAACATCAACGGCGTGCGCGAATCACCCGCGCCGCGCAGGCCCATGCTCAAGATGACCGACACCATCACTACCGGCATGGCGACAAAGATCATCCTGAGATAATCGAGCGCCAATTGCCAGGCACCGCCCGGCGTTTCCAGCGCATCAAGCAGCCATGGCGCAGTGATCCAGCCAATGGCGGACACGATCAATGACAAGAGGAAACAGAAGCCGACGGCTGTGCCGAATGTGCGCCGCGCACCATCCAGATTATGCGCCCCATATCGTTGGCCGATCTTGACCGTGCCAGCCATGCCGAAACCAAAAGCCGCAGCCGAAATCAGGAACATGATGATATTGGCGTTGGCCGTGGCTGCCAGCGCTTCTTCACCTATCAGGCGGCCAACCCAGATGGAATTGGCCGTACCACTGAGCGATTGCAGAGAATTGCTCAGCAAAGTGGGTAAGCTGAAAAGCACCAGCGTGCGCAGGATAGGCCCTTGGGTCAGATCGCCCCGCATGGGGGCACGCGCTGCTTGTTCGCTCATGTCCCTCTAGTGTCGCCAAACAAGCGAATGTGCAAGCGCTTGGACAGAGTCAATTTCTCCGAAATGCAGATTTCTGCCAGCCAGCTCTCGCGCTGCTCCAGTGTCTGGGCGTCTGTGCCTTCGGCCATCAGCATGATCTTGCTTCGAGGGATGGCATAGTCGCGCTGAAGGTCGAGCACTTGCGCGACATCTTCCGGCTCAGCGATCACGAATTTGAACGTGGCGCGCGGTTCTTGCGCCCAATGTATCAGCCGTTCGGGAATAAGCGCCAATTCAGCAGGGTTGCCTGAATGGGCAAGCTTGGGGCTGACATTATATTGGCTGACCAGCGGATCGAGCGCAGCGTGGGGCGCAACGCTGCCATTGGTTTCGATTTCGACGATGATACCGGGCAAATGTGCCAGCATCCGGGCAAGGCCGGGGCCTTGAAGCAGGGGTTCACCGCCAGTGATAATCAACCGGTCCTGCCCGAAAGAGGCAACCCGCCGGGCGGCGTCATCTTCGTTCAAAGTGAGCTGGTTGGCCGCGCGGGCATAGGTCGGGTCGCGGCGATGAGGGCGATTATCGCCTTCGAAATGCCAGGTGTAGGCCGTGTCACACCATTCGCAGGCGAGATTGCAGCGCGACAGACGAATGAAGGTGCAAGGCTTGCCCATGCTCGGCCCTTCGCCTTGCAGCGAGGCGAAGATTTCCGGTTCACCCGGTGTGGTGGTGGCGAGTGTTAAGGGCATGTGTTCCGTTCAATTGTGGGTTCGCCCGACCAAGTATCTTCATTCCCCAAGCCGCTATCGTCATTCCCGCGCAGGCGGGAATCCAGGGAAGACCAGTACAGTCCGTTCTGGCCCCCCGCCTTCGCGAGGGTGACGAGGATTTGGTTGGGGCGTGTCTTCATTAGCCCAAACGTGTCAAAGCCGCTTCAAGGCGCAGGGCTTCGGCATTGTGCTGATCGTAATCGGCTCTGGCCTTTTCCACCGCTTCGGGCTTGGCCTTTTCGACGAATTTCGGGTTATCGAGCCGTTTGGCGAGAGAATCGCGTTCCTTTTCAGCCGCAGCTTTGGCTTTGGTCAGGCGGGCTTTCTCGGCTTCCACGTCAATCACACCGTCGAGCGGGATGATAAAGGCATCCGTTCCAGCGGCAATCTGCATGGCGGCACCTGCTGGGGCATCACCAAATTCGACTGGCGTCAGGCGGGCGAGGCGTTCGACAGCCGCAGCGCTGCGTTCCATCACGCTCTTGGCGAGATCGGACGGCTCCGGGCAGAAGGCAGCCAGCTTGGCACCGGGAGAAATACCCAGCTCATTCTTGGCGGCGCGAACGGCGGTGGTAAGCTGAATCACCCAGTCAATCGCATCAATGGCAGACTGATCCACCTGCGCTTCCGGAGCGGGCCATTTGGCCAAAATCAGCTCATATTCTCGCTCACCCTGAGCATGCCACAATTCTTCAGTGATGAAGGGCATGAAGGGGTGCAGCATCACGAGGATCTGATCGAGCGCCCAGCCAGCCACCGCGCGGGTTTCCTTCGCCGGCATGGCATCGGGATCACCCTGGAACACCGGCTTGATCAGTTCGAGATACCAATCGCAGAAGGTCGCCCATGTGAACTGATAAATGGTGTTGGCGGCGGCGTCGAAGCGCAGATCGGCCATCGCCTTGTCGAGCGCTTCAGCGGTTTTGACCACTTCGCCGATGATCCACTGATTGGCAGCGAGTTTGGCTTCTGGCGCGGCAACGCTGCTGCTGGCGGTAATGCCATTGGACTGGCAGAAGCGTGTGGCGTTCCATAGCTTGGTTGCGAAGTTGCGATAGCCTTCAACGCGGCGTTCATCCATCTTCACATCGCGGCCCTGACTTTCCATCGAGGCCATGAAGAAGCGCAGCGCATCGGCGCCATATTGGTCGATCAGGGTCAGCGGATCGACGACATTGCCCTTGGATTTGGACATTTTCTGCCCATCGGCTGCACGCACCAGCCCATGGAGATAGAGCCGCTTCCACGGCACTTCGCCCATGAACTCCATCCCCTGCATCGCCATGCGCGCATCCCAGAAGAACAGAATGTCAAAGCCTGAGATCAGCAGGTCATTGGGGTAATGTTTGCGGACCAGTTCCGTGTCATCCGGCCAGCCAAGTGTGCCGAAGGGCCAGAGGGCGGAAGAGAACCACGTGTCGAGAACGTCTGAATCGCGGGTCAGCTTTCCTTCGTCATTCCCACGAAGGTGGGAATCCATTTCAGCCGTGTCTGCTGGATTCCCGCCTGCGCGGGAATGACGATTGGCTTGTTCGGAATGACGATAGAGGGCGTAGGCTTCTTCTTCTGTCTCAGCGACGAAGACTTCGCCATCTTCGGTGAACCAGGCCGGGATCTGATGGCCCCACCAGAGCTGGCGGCTGACGCACCAGGGCTGGATGTTTTCCATCCAGTTGAAGAAAGTCTTTTCCCAAGTTTTGGGGACGATTTCGATCCGCCCGTCACGCACCGCCTGCATGGGTGGTTGGGCAAGCGTTTCGGCATCGACATACCATTGATCGGTCAGCCATGGCTCGATCACCACACCGCCGCGATCACCGAATGGTGTGGCGACCGTGCGCGGTTCTGCGTCGTGCAGTTCTTCTTCGCCATCCTTGTTTTTGGTGATGTGCGGGATGAGGAAACCAGCTTCCTTCATCCGCTCAACCACCAGCTTACGGGCATCGAAACGGTCCAGACCGAGAAATTCTTCCGGCACCAGACCATCCGCTGTCTGGACAACACACGCCTCTGCGTCGAGCATGTTGAGCATGTCAGCCGGTTTGATCCCGGCGCGTTTGCCAACATCGAAATCGTTGAAATCGTGCCCCGGCGTGATCTTCACCGCACCTGAGCCAAGTTCCGGGTCAGCATGTTCATCCGCAACAATCTTGAAGCGGCGTCCGGTGATCGGCTGGAGAATTTCCTTGCCGATGACGGAGGCATAACGCTCATCTTCCGGATGTACCGCCACGGCCATATCAGCGAGCATGGTTTCAGGGCGCGTGGTGGCCACTTCAATATAATTGCGGCCATCATCCAGCGTCACGCCGTCTGCCAGCGGATATTTGAAGTGCCAGAAACCGCTTTTCACATCGCGTGTCTCGACTTCGAGATCGGAAATGGCGGTTTTCAGCTTGGGGTCCCAATTGACCAGCCGCTTATCGCGGTAAATCAGGCCCTTATTATAAAGATCGACGAAAACCTTGATCACCGCCTTGGAGAAATGTTCATCCATGGTGAACTGTTCGCGGCTCCAGTCCATGGAGCAGCCAAGGCGGCGCATCTGGCGGGTGATGGTGCCGCCGGATTGCTCTTTCCATTCCCAGACATGTTTGAGAAAAGCCTCGCGCCCGATCTCGGCGCGCTTGATCCCTTGGGATTCAAGATTGCGCTCCACAACCATCTGCGTGGCGATGCCGGCATGGTCTGTCCCGACCACCCACAGGGCATCTTTGCCTTTTAATCGCTCATAGCGGATCACAATGTCTTGTAATGTGTTATCAAGCGCATGGCCGATATGGAGCGAGCCGGTCACATTCGGGGGAGGGTTTACAATCGTAAAGGGTGTCGCATCTGGGCGTTCCGGACGGAACAGCCCGTTTTCTTCCCAATGGGTATACCACCGCGTTTCAATGGAGGCGGGGTCGAATGTGGTATCAAGCTGGCTGGTCATAATGGCCAAAGCCTTTGCCAGCGCGACTGGCTTAGGGCAACTCGTTGTTTGCCTTGTGGATGCCTCAATTTCAGATCATAGCACGTAATGATGCGTGAATGGGCTGATTTTACTGTCGAAGAGGGGGGCGGTCGTAACTGCGTTACGCTGCAAGGCCCCCTTACTATTGCGAGCATTGCGGTGGTTGACCGCAAGCTGCGCGACTATGATGATTCTGTGCAAAGCGTTGATCTGGCTCAGGTAGATTCGATCGATACGGTTGGTGCCTGGGTGATTATGCGCTTCGCGCGCGATAAAGATGCCGAAATCATCAACGCCAGCGATCAGGCGAAGCGGCTTATTGCTGCAGTGGAAGAAAGCGCTAGCACTGCACCTCTCGCACCGCCCCGGTTAAGAGCGCTGGAGCGCGTGCCGGCGGAAGTGGGCGATAAGGTCGTCGATCTTGGCTGGGGGGTTACTTCGGTTGTTGGCTTCCTGGGGGCGATCATATCGTCCTTCGGCACTTTGATTCGCCACCCTTCGCGTTTTCGCTTCAAAGCCTTGGTGCGCCAGTTGGAAGTGGTTGGCGTGTCTTCGCTCGGCATTATCGGGCTGATGAGCTTTCTGATCGGCATCGTGATTGCCCAGCAGGGCGCCGCGCAGCTCAAGCAGTTCGGTGCCGAGATTTACACCATCAATCTCACCGGTCGGCTGGCCTTGCGCGAATTGGGTGTTTTGATGACCGCGATCATGGTGGCTGGCCGCTCTGGTTCTGCCTTCGCCGCGCAGCTTGGCACGATGAAGCTCACTGAAGAGGTGGACGCGATGCGGACTATTGGCGTTTCCCCGATGGAGGCGCTGATTATCCCGCGGGTTCTGGCAGCGGTTCTGATGATGCCGTTGCTCGGATTCTTTTCATGCATGGTGGCGATTGTCGGCGGCGCGTTTGTAGCTGATCTGACGCTGGATATTCCGTTCCTCACCTTCCTGTCCCGCATTCAGGAAGTTGTGCCGACATATGATTTGTGGGTCGGCCTTATCAAAGCGCCTGTTTTTGGCCTGATTGTTGCTCTTTCCGGCTGTTATCAGGGGATGCAGGTGAAGGGCGATGCAGAACAGGTGGGGCTGAGAACAACCCAGGCGGTGGTGCTGGGGATCTTTATGGTTATCGTGCTCGATGCCTTCTTCGCCGTGTTCTTCAGTGAGATTGGTTGGGCATGATGGACGAGACTCACACTGACGACACGCTGCGCGAAGAGATTGAGCAACAGGTTCATGATGAGACCCTGATTGAAGGCGCAACCGATTTTGACAGCGATTATCCGATCGTGATCGAAGGATTGCGCAACAGTTTCGGCTCACAAAATGTGCATGAAGACCTTTCGCTGAAAGTAAAGCGAGGCGAAATTCTGGGTGTCGTGGGCGGGTCTGGTACCGGCAAATCGGTGCTGATGCGCTCCATCATCGGGCTGCAAATTCCTGATGCAGGGACAATCAAGGTATTTGGCCGCTCGATCACCGAGGCTGAACCGGACGAAGAAATCGGCGTTCGTTCGCGTTGGGGTGTGTTGTTTCAGGGCGGCGCTCTGTTCTCAACCCTCACCGTGGGGGAGAATGTCGAAGTACCGATCAAGCAATTCTATCCGGAAATTTCCGAGGAATTGCGCCAGGAAATTGCCCGTTACAAGGTAGTCCTGTCCGGCCTGCCGGAAGAGGCAGCAAGCAAATATCCGGCGGAACTCTCCGGTGGTATGAAAAAACGCGCTGGCCTTGCTCGCGCTTTGGCCATTGATCCGGCCCTGTTGTTTCTGGATGAACCGACCGCTGGCCTTGATCCGGTGGGGGCTGCCAAATTTGACGAGCTGACCCGTGAGTTGACCGATACTCTGGGCCTCACGGTCTTTCTCATCACGCACGACCTTGATACGCTTTATGCGATCTGTGATCGTGTGGCTGTATTGGCTGATAAGAAAGTTATCGCCGTTGGCACGATCCCGGAATTGCTGGAAACCGATCATCCGTGGATTCAGGAATATTTTAACGGTCCCAGGAGCCGGGCTGCATCTGAAAGTCATGATCGCAGCGAACACAAGCTCAAAAACAACGCCTCAGAAGCGGGAACGCAATCCGGGGCGAAACGTGAAGCGATGTCAGACGTTGACACAGATGATGGCGCGCAGGATCTGGCCGCAAAGAGTAAGGCCATAGACAATGATGCAAGCTAAAGGGCATAGGGCAAGCTAATGGAAACGCGGGCAAACCATATCTGGGTCGGCGCGGTGACGCTGGTGCTGCTGGCAGGGCTGGCGGCGTTTGTCGTCTGGCTTGCACAGCTGGGCACGCAGGACCGCAAGGAATATGACATCTTCTTCGCACAATCGGTTGGCGGTTTAGCGAATGGTTCGGAAGTGACATTTTCCGGCGTTCCGGCAGGTCAGGTGAAAGATATTGATCTGTGGGAGAAAGATCCTGAATATGTCCGCGTGCGCATCAGCGTGCGGCGGGAGATTCCCATCGTACAAGGCACTACGGCTACTATTCAGGGCAGCTTTACCGGAGTTTCGACCATCCTGCTTGATGGTGCCGTAAAGGGCGCTCCGCCGATTTTGGAGCCGGGGCCAGAAGGTGTTCCGGTCATCCCGACAAAGCCGGGTGGTCTGGGTGAAATTCTTGCCAGTGCACCATTGTTGCTTGAACGGCTGGCGACTTTGACTGAGCGGCTCACCAAGACTCTGTCTGACGAAAATCAGGCGTCGATCCAGAAGATTCTCGCCAATACAGCGCGAATTAGCGATGGGTTGGCCGATGCGACACCACAGATCAAAAATACGCTGACGGAATTGCAGGGGACGCTGGACCAAGCCACCAAGACCTTGGCTGCGTTTGAAACCACACTCAATACAACGAATGACGTGATCAATAAGGACGGTGCATCGGTTGCTGATGAATTGCGCAAGACGCTGGCTTCCGCGCGCAAGACATCTGATGCACTTCGGGCAACGCTGGATGAAACCACGCCGGCTGCCAAGCAATTCAATAGCCAGACATTGCCTGCCGCAGAGGCCACATTGCGCGATCTGCGTGAAACGAGCGAAGCGCTGCGCAAGGTGACTGAGAAGATCAACAATCAGGGCGCTGGCTCGCTGCTTGGCGGGACGAAGCTGCCGGATTACAAGAAGTGAGAGGTTTTCGGGGCATGACTGGCAAGGATGGCATGAAGTCCGTTTTTCGCGGGATCGTAATGGCTTCGGCTGCGCTGGCGCTTGCTGGCTGCATCAGCTTTGGCAAAGATCCGCCGGACAGCCTGTTGACGCTAACCCCGGCAAAACTCGCTCCGGCGGGTGCGTCGACGATCGGCACCAAGAGCGCGGCTATTGCCATTATGGGGATCACTGCGTCGCAGGAACTCAATGTGAATCGTGTGCCTGTCCAAGTGAATGCATCCAGCCTTGCTTATCTCAAGGATGCGTTCTGGGTTGATAATCCAACGACGCTGTTCTCCCGGTTATTGTCAGAAACGATTCAGGCAAAAGGCAATCGTCTGGTTGTCAGTAACGCAGAGTTGCAGGCTGGTGCGCCTACGCGTCTCTCTGGCCAATTGCTGGAAATGGGCTTTGATGTCCCAACACAAAGCGTTGTTGTGCGTTTTGATGCGACCTTGCAGAACAAGAAGGGCGAGATTCTGACGCGCCGTTTTGAAAGCGTGCAACCGGGAATCAAGGCCGATGTGGAGCATGTCGGCCCTGCCCTGAACACTGCTGCCAATGATGTGGCCAATCAGGTTGCAGAGTGGGTCGGCTGATTATTGGATGATCGGCTGCCCCCACTTTGCAAATAGCGCAGTGGGGGCGGCGATACAGGCAGGCGGGTCATAGGCTGTGGGCATATAACTGCCTCTCACCTGCTCATCTGAACACAGACAGGGTGTATGTTTTCAGCCCTGCCGAACGAGCCGTGCGAAATCGGCCGCTTGGGTGAAAGACTTCAGCCGTGCAGCGCGGGTTTGTGCCGCTTCAGCTTCCCAACCCCATAATTCAGCCTGCCAGTCTTCTTCCAGATTGGAAATGGTGAAGAGGGCTTCGGCGTCAGCGCCATCCTCCAGCGCTGCCAGGCCGACGATCAGCGATGCTGCAATGGAAGAACAGGTCTGCAAGGCGGATAGCGTGAAATCATCATGCTGGGCCACCACATCGCGTAAGGTCTTGAGGCTATTAATCGGCTGGGGGCGGTGAATAACGCCGCTGATCCGTTCAAAACGGATTTGGTGGCGCTGTTCAGCCTGCGTGACAAGCGGTTCCCATTGCTTTTCCTGCCGTTCAAACAGCGCATCATCGGGTTCACCGCGATAGCAAAGCGTATCGCTTTCGCCGAAGGTCAGTATTTTGGCGATAACCGTGTCCCGCTCAGGGCCGATGATGTCGATAGCGTAATCGGCAAGGTCGCGCAGGATGAATGTGGCAGGATCGAGCTTTTCGCCTTGTGCGTCCCATTCAGCGGCAAGGTGCTGTGCCAGTTCGGCTGAAGGGACAATCTGTGCCGCACCGGCTGAAGTCTTTATACCGCGCCCATCCAGCGTGACCTGATGGCCGTTATCAACCTGCGTTACACCGACAATTTTGTAGAAACGTTTCAATGGCATCCGCCCCCACTGCGCCATTTACGAGCGAGATAGCGCGTTCCGCCAAACATGACGAGAATGCCAAGACCCGCCAGGACATAGGCCACTTCAATCGGAGCGGAGATTTCCTTGTAATCAATCATCAGGGCGATGAGGATGAGGGCAATGCCCACAAGCCGGACCAATGCGATGATGAAAAAACGGCCCTTGGCAGGATCAGCCACGGATCAATTCTCCTAATTCGGTTGCGTTCTGGGCTACGGCAACAGCGCCGGCAGCAAGAAGCTCGGCTTCTTCATGATAACCCCAAGATACACCAATGGCCCGCACGCCAATCGCTTTGGCCATTTCGATGTCATACACCGTGTCTCCGACCATCACTGTATCAGGGGCGAGGGCAAAGCCTTCTGCCATGGCGGCTTCCAGCATTTCCGGGTTGGGTTTGGATGGGTGGCGATCAGCCGTTTGCA
This sequence comes from Altericroceibacterium indicum, assembly GCF_009828105.1. Classification (GTDB taxonomy): domain Bacteria; phylum Pseudomonadota; class Alphaproteobacteria; order Sphingomonadales; family Sphingomonadaceae; genus Altericroceibacterium; species Altericroceibacterium indicum. The sequence continues at coordinate 402,356 of NZ_WTYQ01000002.1, read as the reverse complement.
GTGTAGTGAAAAGATCGCTGAGGCCATGGGTCGCAAGGCAGCTCTTCAGGCCGCGATCCGATTTGCCGGTCGCCACGCCCAGTACCCAACCGGTTTTATGAAGATCGCGCAACAGTGCTTCGATTCCGTCGAACAATGGTTCGCGTAAAGAGCCCTCCAACCGCGCCTGCCGGAAGGCAGATTTATAGGCCTCAACAATATTTGCCTGTGTTTCGCTTTCCGCAAAGGGGGCCAGCAAGCGGATGGCTTGCGGCAGGCTGAGGCCGACAATCCGCCGAACATCATGCCTGTCAGGCGCGGGCAGGGCGTTTTCTGCAAAGGCACATTCCATCGCCGTGCAAACTGCGGCCTGCCCGTCCACCAAAGTCCCGTCGCAATCAAAAACGGCGAGGCGAATGCTCATGATTTAGCGCTTGCCTTTCTTCGGAGCAGCCGTGCGGACAGGCTTTTTCTTATTCAGAAGCGCTTTGGGCACAGGGCTTCCCTTGCCCTTTTTGGGTCCGGACTTCTTGGGCGGGCCTTCAGGCTTGCTGCGACCGGAGGACCGATCAATCGGCGTGCCATCAGCACGCTTGCGGCGTTCGCCCCGGCGTTCCTTGCGGTATTGCTTGGCATGTTGCTTGGCGACATGCTTCTTGGTGGCCTTGTCCATCGGCGGGGGGCCTTGTTCCGGTTCGGCCATGCTGAGGCCGGTGTCGAAACCGAGCTGTTCCATTGAAGCCGCGAAATGCTCAGGCAGTTCTGCCGTCACGTCCAGCGTCGTGCCATCAGGTGCATCGATAATCAGGCGCCGGGCATGAAGGTGCATCTTGCGGCTGATCGTGCCTGTGAGGAAGGAGTCAGGCCCGCCATATTTGCCATCGCCCACGATGGGGTGGCCAATCGCGGCCATATGCACACGCAACTGATGGGTGCGGCCGGTCATCGGCTGTAATTCTACCCATGAGGCGGCATTGCCTGCGCGTTCGACGACACGATACAGGGTTTTGGCGGGTTGCCCATTTTCCATATCGACATGCATCTTCTCGCCGCCCGTTCCGGGTTGCTTGGCCAGCGGTGCTTCGATAGTGCCATTGGTGACATCGGGAACGCCAACCACCAGCGCCCAATAGATCTTCTTGGCAGACCGCCCGGAAAACCGCTTGGAGAAAAAGGCCGCGCTGCCTGCTGACCGGGCAACCAGCAAGACGCCAGACGTATCCTTGTCGAGCCGGTGAACAAGGCGAGGGCGTGGTTCATCCGCCCCGGCATAAGCGTCGAGCAATCGATCGACATGTTTGGTGGTCTTGGTGCCGCCTTGGGTGGCAAGGCCCGGGGGCTTGTTGATGATAATGGCGGAGCGTGTCTGACGGATGAGCATTTCTTCCGCTTCAATCCGTTCTTCAGGGCTCAGGTCTATGACCTCGCGCTGTTTGGAAGGTGTATCTCCGCCCGGTGGTACACGGATGATCTGACCGCTTTCGATCCGGTCATCGGGTTTGACGCGCTTGCCATTAACCCGAATCTGCCCCGTCCGCGCCCATTTGGATACCGTGCCAAAGCCGATCTGGGGCAAATGGCGTTTGAACCAGCGGTCCAGACGAATATCGTGGTCATCATCAGCAACCGTGAATTGGCGTACCTGATCAGTCATCCTGCCACTCGCATTACAATAAGGCCTATATAAAGAGCGGCGAGGCCAGCCAGCAGGGAAACCCCTGCATAGGTTACAGCCATGGCGCTTTGCCCGCGTTCCACCATCAGCATCATTTCGAGGCTGAAAGAGGAAAAAGTTGTGAAGCCGCCCAGAAGGCCAACTCCGATGAACAGGCGCGTCGTTTCCTGGCTGCTATGGCCATGCCGGGCCAGAAAGCCAGTCAGAAGACCCATAAGCATACTGCCCAGAACGTTGCAGGCCAATGTCGCCCACGGGAAAGTGGTGACAGCGTGCACGCCCATTGTATGGGTGATGAAACGGCCGAGCTGATAGCGCGTGACGGCCCCGATCCCGCCGCCGCAAGCGACGAAGAGGGAGGCTGACAAAGGTGAAGGAGTTGCCATAATTCCGCCCCTTATACGTGCGACGCCCCGGTGGGAAGCCCTGCGGCGAGACAGGACGGGGTGCTTGTGGCTCTATTACTGCTTGAATCGCAGTGGTTCAGCCCCCATATAGAGTGCAATTGATGAAGGCCTGCTTACCGTTTGGTTGTGGGTGTTGATCGGAATGTCTTGCCAACAGTTTTGTTTTGGCTTAGAGGCGCGCCGGTTAGGAGCCGATCCCTAATGCGGATTCGGCGCTTTTTTTGTTAGTTTCTCACAAGGTAGAGCCCCCATCGGTGGCGGGCTGCTTTGACCGGATTTCCAGAGGTGTTTTAGTTTATGCAGATCATGGTTCGCGATAACAATGTGGAACAAGCTCTTCGTGCGCTGAAAAAGAAGCTTCAGCGTGAGGGTGTGTATCGCGAAATGAAGCTGCGCCGTCATTACGAAAAGCCAAGCGAAAAGCGCGCCCGTGAAAAGGCTGCTGCTGTTCGCCGCGCTCGCAAGCTTGAGCGCAAGCGCGTTGAACGTGATGGTGGCAAGTAAGGCGTTAACCGCAAGACTTGCTTGAACCCGTTCTCGGGTTAGGCCAAAGGGGCGCGGGAGAAATCTCGCGCCTTTTGCTTTTCAGGCCTGTATATAGTGCTTTTAGGCCCGACCTTTTGTTTTTCAGGATAATGCTATGACGGAAATCACCCGCGTCCCGCTGCAACCGATCAAGAAGGGTTCGCTCACGAAGCTCTGGATCGGCGTTGCTATCGTTCTTCTGGCTGCCGCTGGCATCGCTTATGCCGTTGCTCCGCATGTGCAGCAGCTTGCCAATGGCGTGACCTTGCAAGTGATTGAAGAAGGTACGGGCGTCTCACCGAGCGACACGGATATGGCTTTGGTGAGCTATCGCGGCACATTGCCCGACGGCACCGTGTTTGATGAGAATGAGCGTGCACCTCTCGCCGTGAACGGTGTGGTTCCGGGCTTCTCCACGGCTCTGAAAGCTATGCAGAAGGGCGGCAAGTACCGCGTCCATATCCCTGCCGATCAGGGTTACGGTGCTCAGGATCGCGGCCCCATCCCGGCCAATAGCGACCTCACTTTTGAAGTGACGCTGCTTGATTTCATGAGCCAGGCTCAAATTCAGCAGATGATGCAGCAACAGCAGATGATGCAGCAGCTTCAACAAGGTGGTGGTGCTCCGGGTGGCCAACCGGCTCCCGGCCAGTAAGCTGAATGCCCAGCCATAATATGGCGCGTCGCTTGAAGCGCGCGCCAGTGGCTGATACTCCGCCAAGCATCACGAATTTCTTAGGAAAAGGGCGTAAGACTTATGTCCGTCGATAGGGCCACTGTGGCCAAAATCGCGTCTCTCGCGCGCATCAATATGAGCGAGGCTGATCTCGACACGATGGTGCCTGAGTTCAACACGATCCTCAATTTTGTGGATCAGCTCAGTGAAGTGGATGTGTCCGGTGTTGAACCGATGACCGCCGTCATCCCCAACAAGCTGCGCCTGCGCGCAGATGCAGTGAATGCTGACCCGCTCACCGGCGGCGGCATCAGAGACAAGATTTTGGCCAATGCACCAGTTGCCGAACATGGCTTCTTTGGTGTGCCCAAAGTCATCGAGTGACGCGCGTGATTTCTCGTCATTCCCGCTGCGGAGTGGCTGCTACCTATCTCGGAATATCAGGACACGAATTGTGACCGAACTCACTGAACTGGGCATCAAGGCCATCCGCGAAGGCGTGAAAGCGGGGGACTTCTCCGCGCGCGAAGTTGCGGAAGGCTTCAATGCCAATATCGCCTCAGCCGAAGCGCTGAACGCTTTCATCACCGCCACACCTGACCATGCCCTGAAAGCCGCTGATGCGGTTGATGCCGCGCGTGCTAAGGGCGAAGAACTCGGTTCCATGGCGGGCGTGCCCATCGGCGTGAAGGATCTCTTCGCCACACAGGGCGTGCAGACCTCTGCCGCGAGCCATATTCTCGAAGGGTTCAAGCCCGAATATGAAAGCACCGTCAGCCGCAAATTGTGGGAAGCGGGTGCGGGGATGCTCGGCAAACTGAATCTCGATCAGTTCGCCATGGGCTCTTCCAATGAAAGCTCCTATTTCGGTGAAGTGGTCAGCCCCTGGCGCAAGCAGGGCAGCGATGCGAAGCTGGCTCCCGGTGGCTCATCTGGTGGTTCCAGTGCTGCGGTTGCTGCGCGCCTTGCGCCTGCGGCCACTGGCACGGATACCGGCGGTTCGATCCGCCAGCCAGCGGCCTTCACCGGCATCACCGGTATCAAGCCGACCTATGGCCGTTGCTCCCGCTGGGGCATTGTCGCCTTTGCATCCTCGCTCGATCAGGCGGGGCCGATGGCCAAGGATGTCACCGATTGCGCGATCATGCTGGAAGCCATGGCCGGTTTCGACCCCAAGGATTCCACCAGCCTTGATCTGCCGGTGCCCGATTGGGAAGCGGCGCTCAGCTCTGATCTTACGGGCAAGAAAATCGGCATCCCCAAGGAATACCGGATGGACGGCCTTGCCGCCGATGTCGCCAAGGCATGGGATGATGGCATTCAGTGGCTGAAAGATGCCGGGGCCGAAGTGGTGGATATCAGCCTGCCGCATACGAAATATGCGCTGGCGTCTTATTACATCATTGCCCCTGCGGAAGCCTCCTCCAACCTCGCGCGCTATGATGGTGTGCGTTATGGCCTGCGCGACCTTCCCGAAGGCGCAAACCTTCAGGACATGTATGCCGCCACCCGCGCGGCCGGTTTTGGTGATGAGGTCAAGCGCCGCATTCTGATCGGCACCTATGTGCTGTCCGCTGGTTTCTATGATGCCTATTACACGCAGGCCCAGAAGGTCCGCACGCTGGTGCAGCGCGACTTTATGAGCGCGTTTGAACAATGCGACGTGATCCTCGCGCCGACAGCCCCCACAGCCGCCTTCGCGCTGGGTGAAAAGACCGGCGATCCGCTGGAAATGTATATGGGCGACGTGTTCTCAGTTCCGGCGTCACTGGCGGGCCTTCCGGCCATGTCCGTGCCCTCGGGCCTCAACGCAGACGGCCTGCCGCTCGGCCTGCAGATCATCGGCAAGCCCTTCGACGAGCAGGGCGTGCTGAATGCTGGCCTTGCATTGGAAGAACGCGCTGGCTTTACAGCTAAACCGCAGAAGTGGTGGTGAGATGAGCAATTATCGTATTCAGGGCGCAACGGGTGAATGGGAGGTCGTTATTGGCCTTGAAGTTCATGCGCAGGTCACATCTGAGGCGAAACTGTTTTCGTCTTCCTCGACGCAGTTTGGTGCTGAGCCGAACACGCAGGTTTCGCTGATTGATGCGGCCATGCCCGGCATGTTGCCCGTCCCCAATCAGGAATGCATCCGTCAGGCGGTGCGCACCGGCATGGCGATCAACGCGCAGATCAACAAATATTCGCGCTTTGATCGCAAGAACTACTTCTATGCCGATTTGCCGCAGGGCTATCAGATCAGCCAGCTTTATCACCCCATCGTGGGCGAAGGCGAATTGCTGATCGAAGCGGATGAAAAGGCCGGCCTGCCTGAAGACAAGGTGATCGGGATTGAGCGCATCCATGTTGAACAGGATGCGGGCAAGCTGATGCATGATCAGCATCCGACGATGTCCTATGTCGATCTCAACCGTTGCGGCGTGGCGCTGATGGAAATCGTCAGCCGCCCGGATATGACTTCGCCTGCCGAAGCCGGGGCCTATCTCGCCAAATTGCGTTCGATCCTGCGCTATGTCGGCTCTTGCGACGGCAATATGGATCAGGGCTCGATGCGGGCAGACGTGAACGTTTCCGTCCGCCGCCCCGGTGAAGAACTGGGCACGCGCACAGAAACAAAGAATGTGAACTCGGTCCGCTTTGTGATGCAGGTGGTTGAGGTCGAAGCACAGCGTCAGGTCGATCTGATCGAAGATGGTGGCACAGTGGTACAGGAAACGCGCCTGTTTGATCCCACCAGCGGCACCACACGCTCTATGCGCAGTAAGGAAGATGCGCATGATTATCGCTACTTTCCCGATCCCGATCTGCTGCCGGTAGAGTTGGACGATGCGTTTCTGGAAGATTGCAAGGCCAGCCTCCCGGAACTGCCGGATGCCAAACGCGCGCGTTATATCGAGAAATTGGGCCTGAGTGTTTATAATGCCCGTGAACTCACCGCTGAGGTGGAGACTTTCGGCCGGTTTGAAACGCTGCTGGCTGAAACGGCGAAAATTCTCGGCAAAGATGAATCGGCGCTCGCAACACAGGTGGCCAATTGGTCGCTTTCCATTGCGCCGGGCGTTCTGAAATCCTTGGGCGATGAAGCCAATCCGGCCTATTCCACTGCTGAAGCGCAGGCGAAAATCCTCAAGATGCAGGATGCCGGCGAAATTTCGGGCGGTCAGGCCAAGGAAATCTACGAGATTGTCTTGAAAACGGGCCGTGATGCGGAAGAAATTGCCGAAGCCGAAGGGCTGAAGCAGGTCTCTGATACGGGCGCAATCGAAGCCAAGATCGATGAAGTTCTGGCGGCCAATCAGGACAAGGTGGAACAATATCGCGGCGGCAAGGACAAGCTCTTCGGCTTCTTCGTGGGACAGACCATGAAGGCAATGCAGGGCAAGGGCAATCCAGCCGTGGTGAACGAACTTCTGAAGCAGAAGCTCGGCTAAGCAAGGCTGATCAATGAGCGCGCCTTCCTCCAAGCGCGGCATGGCCATGGTGCTGGTCCACCCTGAAATCCCCGGCAATACCGGGGCGGTGGGCCGCACCTGCGTCGCGCTGGATCTGGAACTGATTTTGATACACCCGCTGGGTTTCGAAATTTCGGACAAAAGGGTGAAGCGCTCTGGCCTCGATTACTGGCAGCATATCCGGTTGACGGAATTTGCCAGTTGGGACGATTTCATCGCCGCGCGCGCTCCGCGTGATGACCAGCTTTTTCTGTTTGAAGAATATGGTTCACGCAGCTTTTATGAGCCGACCTATCCTGATGATGCCTATCTGGTGTTTGGCCGGGAAACGAAGGGTTTGCCCAAAGAGATTGTGAAGGCGCATGAAACGCGGCTGTTTCATCTGCCGATGCGCTCCGACAAGATTCGCTCGCTCAATCTGGCCAATACCGCGACGGCGGTGGCCTATCAGGCCTTGCGCGGGCAATATTGCGGATAGGCCAGACTATCAGTGGATATAAAAGGGCGGCTCCGATTGGGCCGCCCTTTTGTTTGCTGGTGAAGGCGCTTACTGCGCGCCACCCTCAACATATTGCACCGGAATGCCGAGATCCTTGAGCTGCGGTTCAACCACTTTACGGTCGCCCACCACCACGATCACCATCTTGCCGGGCTGGAGATAGGTGCTGGCAGCGGTGTCGATCGCTGCACCATCAATCGCTTCATAAATTGCCGGGAGCTTGGTGTAATAATCATCGGGGCGGCCAAATTCGGTGTTCTCGATAATCGCGCCCAGTACTTGCCCATTGGTTTGGAAACGGTTTGGAAGACCGCGAATATTGCCTTCCGTCACGCGCTGAAGCTCAACTTCATTGACCGGGTCCTTGGCAGGGAATGCGGCCATATCAGCAAGGATCAGCTTGATGGAATCGCCTGTCCGGTCAGCCTGCACAGGTGTTGCCACTTTGAAAGCGCGTGGCCCCATGCTGTCGGTGATGGCGCTGCTGATGCCGTAGGTCCAACCCTTGTCTTCGCGCAAATCGCTGTTGAGGCGGGAGAGGAAACCGTTGCCAATCACTTCATTGGCCAGATCAAGCGCTTCGAGGCCCTTGTCATGCCCGGTGATGGGTAGAACCCGCCCGAAATAGAGCACACTTTGCGGGGAGTTGGGCCGGTCGATCATGATGATGCGCTGCTGCGCACTGGGGATCGCGCCGGTAAGATCCTTCACTGGCTTGGCGGAAGCGGGCACGGCCCATTGGCCAAAAACCTTCTCCAATTGCGGTTTCAGCTCTGCCATTGTCACATCGCCCACTACGGTGATGCGGGCGAGGTCCGGGCGCAGCCATTTCGCATGGGCTTGTTCCAGAATGGCGGGTGAGAGCGCTTCCACAACTGCGGTCGTGCCCAGCGCGCCTACTGTGCCATAGGGGTGATGGTCGCCATACAGAATTGGCCCCATAGCCCGTTGAGCCAAGCCAAAGGGGGATGCCTCGGCTTGCGCAATATCGGCCAGGCGCTGCCCCTTCACCCGATCCACTTCAGAGGCCGCAAAAGCGGGGTTGCGCGTGACATCGGCCATTAGTTCAAGTGATGGGGCAAGATTGGAGGTGAGCGCTGTCAGCATCACAGTCGAGTTGTCGAGGCTCGCTCCGGTGGAAAGTGATGCGCCGAGGCGTTCCTGTTCCTCTGCAATCTGGATTGCGCTGCGGGTGGTGGTGCCTTCCATCAGCATGTCCATCATCATGGACTGCGTACCAGCACTTGCCTGCCCGTCCGCGGCGTATCCTGCATCAAATTCAAGCGCGATGCTGACCTTGGGAATGGCCGTTCGGCGGGCAAGGGCTACTTCAATGCCATTGGACAAAGTCGTGCGTTCAATCGCCGGGAAAGTGAGGGCAGGGGTGTCGCCCAATGCGGGCGGCGTGCGCTTTTCGGCCTTCACCGCTTGTGCCGTTGCGACGGTTTTGTCGGGCTTGGCTGGCTTGGCCGCAGGGGCGGTGCCATCATCGCTCCACCCACCCATGGTCGCGCCATCTTCGGTCCGTTCACCGGGCACGATTGCCAGACTGTAAACCGGGCGTGACAGCCAGCGCTGCATGGCCGCTTTCACTTCTGCGGGCGTAAGGCTCGCCATTTGCTGAAGCTGTTTCTTATAGAGGTCAGGATCATCGGCGTAGAGCAAACCTTCCGCAAGAGTTGCGCCCTTGCCGGAAAATCCGCCGACCAATTCGAGTGCGCCAATTTGCTGGGAGACAATTTCCGTGGCAGCGCGGGAAAGCTCATCAGCATTGGGGCCTTGCTGCACGAATTGTGTGATAAGCTGATCCAGCCTCTGTTCCGCTTTTGCTCGGTCTACGCCGGGTTTCACATCCATCTGCACTTGAAGAAAGCCAAGCTGTTCATGCTGCTGAGCGGAGGCCGATACGCTGACAGCCAGCTGTTCATCACGTACCAGAGCATTGTCGAGCCGCGAACTCGCCAGCCCACCCAATACATACATGCCAACCGAAAGTGGAACGGAATCGGCGCTGGTGAGCGCAGGGCCTGTCCAGGCGCGGTAAATGCGGGTGACGGGTACCTGGTCGGTCATTTCCCGGCTGACAGGCGCCGCCAAAGTGACGGGTTCGGCGGAGATTTTGGCCACTTCCGGCCCGCGCGGAATATCGCCGAACCATTTTTGAACCTTGGCCTTCGCAGTGGCCGCATCAATATCGCCAGCCAGTGCCACTACGACATTGTTCGGACCATAGTGGTTGATAAACCAATTGCGCACATCGCTCAGGCTGGCAGCGTCAAGATCGGCCATCGAACCGATGGTGGAATGGCGATAAGGATGGCCTACTGGCAGCAAGCCGTCACCAATCGCATATTCTGCAAGGCCATAAGGCTGGTTGTCGCCCTGGCGCTTTTCATTCTGCACCACGCCGCGCTGCTTATCGAGCTTGTCCTGACTGACCGCGCCGAGCAGGTGACCCATCCGGTCACTTTCCATGAACAAGGCCAGATCAACCGCGCCAGTGGGGACGGTTTCGACATAATTCGTCCGGTCATACCAGGTGGAGCCATTGGTGCTGGTTGAACCGGCAGCTTCCAGCGGAATGTCGAAATTAGGCACGTTTTCACTGCCACCGAACATCAGATGTTCAAACAGATGGGCAAAACCGGTCTTGCCTTCAGGTTCGTTCTTCGAGCCGACCCGGTAATAAATGGTGACGCCAACCACCGGCGCTTTCCGATCGGTGTGGACGAGAGTGGTCAGGCCATTGGCAAGCGTGAAACGTTCATAGGGAATATTCACCTGATCGACGAGTTCGGAAAGTGGTGCTGCTGCGGCTGTTTGTGTCGGGGTTTCACCTGGCTGTGTGATGGCGGGTGTTTCGCGTGCCACTGCCGGTGTGGAGGATATGGCAAGGCATGCCAGTACAAGAGGAAGAGCAGCGGAAAGCTGAAAACGGCGCATCTGTTAAAGCCCCTAAAGAGAATCAAGGCATGTTTTTAACACGAAACGTGTCGCTTCAAAATGAAAGGCTTGGGACAAAACTGCGATGGTTCGTGCTTTTTCAAAGCATGAAATGCTCAGTTAAATACTTGAAAATAAGGTTGGTCGCGATTTAACGCAGTGGCATAAACATATTGGCGTTCAGTCAAAGCTCAACCAATATTCAGGAGACCTCATGCCGCAAAATAATTCCCGTACGTTTGCTTTTGCTCTGTTAGCTGGATCGCTGCTGGCGCTTCCGGCACCCGCTTTTGCGCAATGGGGTAACCTGCTTGGCACGGTGAAGAAACGTGTGGAGAAGGAAGTCGAGCGGACGGTTCGCGGTGAAGAAGGCGCTCCGGCTGAACAGATGGATCAGGATCAGCCCGCTTCATCCAGATTGCAGATCAATGAGGGTTTCGATTTTACGCCTGGCACCACTACGCTGGTTCAGGATGATTTCGCTGATGTGAAAATCGGTGCGATGCCAGCGGAGTGGAAAACCAACGGTTCTGGCTCGGTTGTCAGCGTCAATGGGTTGCCCGGCAAATGGCTGTCGTTGCAGAAGTTTGCCACCTATAAGCTGGAAACCCCGCCCCAATTGCCGGCGAATTTCACCATCGAATTCGATATTGTGGTGGCGGCGGATCAAACGCGTGACCTTAGCGGAATGCCCTTTGGGTTTACCGCGAATAACAGCGTCCGTTCCTATGTGCAGGATGCCTATAATGATGCGGGTCTGGCTGTGGTGAATACCAATTATAGCGGCAACACTACCGTTTCCAGTAGCGTGACGGATTATTTCCACTCGCTGAGTTTTAACTATTCCTCCTACGCTAATCGGGTGATGCATGTCTCCATTGCGGTAAAAGGAGATCAGATGCAGGTCTATTTTGATCGCACGAAGATCGCCGATGCGAGATTGTTCAATGACAATCCGGTCAAATATTTCTTCATCAGCGCACCCATCAATATGAACCACGGTGCGAATGTCCTTTTTGGAAATTTCCGCATCGCAAGCTGATTTTGGTGGGTTCATTCCAGCAAGCGCAAGTTTCCTTTCCGCCTCAGTCAGCACCGTGCATTTTGCCCGAAATTCGAATTCTGGGCATTGAGTAAGGAATATCCAAGAGGGGCAGGAATGGCTTCAGTCTGCGCTATTGGACAGTGTGACCTCTGCCTTCGATGTGCATCGCTGGGGTAATACAGAGGGCCTGGCAAAAGATTCGTGTCATCGGCACTTGTGTTGCTAAATCGCAACACTATCTGAATGCGGAAAGGAATAGGGATACACTATGAATCTCGAAAAATTCACTGATCGGGCCAAGGGCTTTCTCCAGGCCGCCCAGACCGTTGCTATTCGCATGAATCACCAGCGGATTACGCCGGAGCATGTGCTGAAGGCTTTGCTGGAAGATAATGAAGGCATGGCGGCCGGTTTGATTCAGCGTGCGGGCGGCAATGCGAAATTTGCCAGTGATGAGGTGGACGCGGCGCTGTCGAAAATCCCGGCTGTGTCGGGTGGTGGGGCGCAGGCTACGCCGGGGCTCGATAATGATGCTGTGCGTGTGCTCGATCAGGCTGAACAGGTTGCCACCAAATCAGGTGATAGTTTTGTAACGGTGGAGCGCCTTCTGCTCGCACTCACACTCGCCAAGACCACCAAGGCCGGGCAGGCGCTTGCTGCGGCCAATGTGACCCCTGAAGCGCTGAATAAGGCCATTGAAGAACTGCGTGGCGGCCGCACCGCGGATTCTGCCAGCGCAGAAAATGCCTATGACGCGATGAAGAAATACGCTCGCGATCTGACCGAAGCGGCACGTTCCGGCAAGCTTGATCCGGTGATTGGCCGTGACGAGGAAATCCGCCGAACAGTGCAGATTCTCGCCCGCCGAACCAAGAACAATCCTGTGCTGATTGGTGATCCCGGCGTGGGTAAAACAGCTATCGCGGAAGGGTTGGCGCTGCGCATTGCCAATGGCGATGTGCCCGATAGCCTCAAGGATCGCACGCTAATGGCGCTCGATATGGGGTCTCTCATTGCGGGTGCCAAATATCGCGGCGAATTCGAAGAGCGGCTGAAGGCTGTGCTTGATGAAGTGAAGGGCGCTGATGGCCACATCATCCTGTTCATCGATGAAATGCACACGCTGATCGGAGCGGGCGCTTCGGAAGGTTCGATGGATGCAGGCAATCTCCTGAAGCCAGCGCTGGCGCGGGGTGAACTCCATTGCATCGGGGCCACCACGCTCGACGAATATCAGAAATATGTTGAGAAAGACCCTGCATTGCAGCGGCGCTTCCAGCCTGTTTTCGTTGATGAACCGACAGTGGAAGACACGATTTCGATCCTGCGCGGGCTCAAGGAAAAGTATGAGCTGCATCACGGTGTGCGCATCACTGATGGTGCAATTGTGGCTGCGGCGCAGCTTTCCAACCGCTACATCACTAACCGGTTCTTGCCAGACAAAGCCATCGATTTGATGGATGAGGCGGCGAGCCGCATCCGGATGGAAGTGGAAAGCAAGCCAGAGGAAATCGAAAATCTTGATCGCCGGATTATCCAGCTCAAAATCGAAGAATCTGCGCTGACCAAGGAAAGCGACACGGCTTCCAAGGATCGCCTCACCCATTTGCGGGAAGAACTGGCTAATCTGGAGCAGCAATCGTCTGAATTGACGACCCGCTGGCAGAATGAGCGCGACAAGATCGCAGCAGAAGGCAAGATCAAGGAAGAACTGGATCACGCGCGGATTGAGCTGGAACAGGCTCAACGCAGCGGTGATCTCGCGAAGGCGGGTGAACTGTCTTACGGCAAGATTCCTCAGCTTGAGAAGTCTCTGGAAGCGGCACAAGCGCTCGCCAGCACGGCGATGCTGCGCGAAGAAGTGACTGATGAAGACATTGCCTCCATCGTCAGCCGGTGGACCGGTGTTCCGGTTGACCGAATGATGCAAGGGGAGCGGGATAAGCTCCTCAAGATGGAAGAAGTGATCGGCAAGCGGGTCATTGGGCAGTCGCAAGCGGTTGAGGCTGTGTCGCGCGCTGTGCGCCGTGCACGGGCCGGTTTGCAGGACCCGAACCGTCCATTGGGCAGCTTCCTGTTCCTCGGGCCTACGGGTGTCGGCAAGACGGAATTGACCAAGGCCTTGGCAGAATTCCTGTTCGATGATGATACGGCGATGGTGCGGATCGACATGAGTGAATTCATGGAGAAACACGCAGTTTCCCGCCTGATCGGTGCACCTCCAGGCTATGTTGGTTATGATGAAGGTGGTGTTTTAACCGAAGCGGTGCGCCGTCGTCCCTATCAGGTTATCCTGTTTGATGAGGTCGAGAAGGCGCATAGCGATGTCTTTAACGTGCTTCTTCAAGTGCTTGATGATGGCCGTTTGACTGATGGGCAAGGCCGTGTGGTGGATTTCTCCAACACGCTGATCATTCTGACGTCCAACCTTGGCAGCCAGTACCTTTCCAATCTGGAAGAGGGGCAGGACGTGGCCGATGTCGAACCGCAGGTCATGGAGGTTGTGCGTGGACATTTCCGGCCCGAATTCCTCAACCGGCTGGATGAGATTATTCTGTTCCATCGCCTTGGGCAGAGCGACATGGCACCGATTGTCGATATTCAGGTTGATAGGGTCCAGAAACTTCTGGCCGATCGCAAGATTGTGCTCGACCTCACTGATGCGGCGCGGCGCTGGCTGGGCCGGGTGGGCTATGACCCTGTCTATGGCGCAAGGCCGTTGAAGCGCGCGGTTCAACGATATTTGCAGGATCCTCTGGCAGACAAGTTACTGCGCGGAGACGTGCCGGATGGGTCAACTTTGCACATTGATGAAGGCGATGGTGAGCTGAACATCACTGTTGCTTGATTAAGTCCTCTTCCTCGCATAGCCGGATGGAAACACATGCCATTCGCTAAGCGAGGGAGAGGAAGAATATGAAAATTGATCAATCCATTGCGGCTATCGTGACCGGCGGCGCTTCGGGCTTGGGTGAAGCTTCAGCCCGGGCGCTGGCGGAAAAGGGCGCAAAAGTCGCCCTCTTTGACCTGAATGAAGAGCGTGGGACACAGATTGCCGCCGAGATTGACGGCACTTTTTGCAAGGTTGATGTTTCGGATGAAGCATCGGTTGATGCCGGTTTTGCCAAGGCGCGTCAGGCGCATGGGCAGGAGCGGATTCTGGTCAATTGCGCTGGCATCGGCACCATTGGCAAGACTGTGCGGCGGGACAAGGAAACAGGTGAAATCAGTCACTTGCCTGTTAGCTTGTTTCTCAAAACACTGCAGGTCAATCTGATGGGCACGTTCCAGTGCATCGCCAAATCTTCGGCGGGCATGATGACACTGGATGGGTTGGAAGATGGCGAGCGCGGGGCGATTGTCAGCACCGCTTCCGTGGCGGCGGTAGATGGCCAGATCGGGCAGGTGGCCTACTCTGCATCCAAGGGCGGTGTAGTGGGCATGACGCTGCCGATTGCGCGCGATTTGATGAGCGAAGGAATCCGCGTAAACACCATACTTCCGGGGATTTTTGCCACACCTTTGATGGCTGGGTTACCCGAAAAAGCGCAGGTTTCACTGGCCGCTTCGGTGCCGTTCCCCAAACGTTTGGGCAAGCCGGAGGAATATGCCAATCTGGTTTTGACCATGGTGGAAAATGGCTATTTCAACGGCGAATGTGTGCGATTGGATGGCGCAATTCGGATGCCGCCACGCTAAGGCAGAATAGGGCCTGAAAGGCACTGAAAAGAACCTACAAGAACCGAAAGGGTGTTTAAGTGGTGGAGAATGGTTGGCATATCGGGGTGATCGGTGGCTCAGGACTCTATGCCCCCGGCAGTCTGGATGACGCGCAATCCATATCTGTCCAAAGCGCCTTTGGCACACCTTCCGGCCCGGTCACCACCGGCACGCTGGAAGGGGTGCGCTTCACTTTTCTGGCGCGCCATGGTGAAGGGCATCGCTTGCCTCCTGGAGCGATCAATTATCGCGCCAATGTCGATGTGTTGAAGCGTTGCGGGGTGACGGACCTTGTGGCGCTGTCCGCCATCGGTTCCTTGCGCGAAAATATGGCGCCCGGCGAATTTGTCGCGGTGGACCAGTTGATCGACCGTACTGTTCAGCGCGAACGTAGTTTCTTTGGGGAGGGGATGGTCGCCCATGTCAGCCTTGCTGACCCTACTTGCCCGCAATTGTCAGCTCATTTGGCCAGTGCTGCGGAAGGAGCCGGTGCGAGCGTCCATCGTGGCGGTTGCTATGTGGCGATTGAAGGTCCGCAATTTTCCACCCGTGCGGAAAGCCATATGTACCGCCAGTGGGGTGCCGATGTCATCGGGATGACGGCCATGCCCGAAGCGCGGCTCGCCCGTGAAGCGGAGCTGCCTTATGCGCTGCTGGGTATGGTGACCGATTATGATTGCTGGCGCGACAGTGGGGAAGCGGTTGACGTGGCGCAGGTCATGCAAGTCGCGCGGCAAAATGCGGAGACGGCGCGGGCCACTTTGCGCCATCTCGCCAGAGCTTTGCCGCCGATACGGCCAGCCAATCCGATTGATACTGTCCTTGACCATGCCATTATGACTGCGCGCAGCCATTGGGATGGAAAAATGGCTGCCCAGTTGGATGCTATTGCCGGTAGGCTTTTTCACGCAAGTTAAGTACGTTAAATATTGTTACGAATGAAATAATATTATCTTGCAATCATATGCTGCCTGTATCAGAGACGGCCTGCTATGATTGAATACAACCGCCTGTCCGATTTTCTGCCCTATCTGCTTTCGATCACGTCGAATGCTGTCAGCGCGCGCATTGCTGCTGAATATCATGACAAGGTGGATCTTAAAGTGCCCGAATGGCGGGTGATGGCGGTACTCGGTGATGCGGGAATGTTGACCCAGCGGGATCTCACCCGGCTGACCGTGATGGACAAGGTTGCCGTCAACCGCGCGTGCAAAGTGCTGGAAGACCGCGGGTTGGCCGTGCGCAAACCCAATGATGAGGATGGTCGGTCTCATTTGCTTGAACTGACGAAAAGCGGGCAGGCGATGCATGATGAGATTATGCCCATCGCGCAGGAAATGGAACGCCGCCTCTTCGCCAATTTCACGGATGAAGAATGTGAGACTTTCAAACATCTGCTGAATCGTGTTCGCAAGGAAGTGAAAGATCTCGACATGAACGGCCTGTTCGGCGGCAATTTCGGGGTCCGTTAAGCACTGCTTTTCAGCTATGGTAAGGCGGGTGGTGCTCACCCACCCATGGCACCACCTTCGCTGAACGCCTGGCTGATTGAACAGGCTGCCGGCCCTAGAATAATCACGAAGAGCACCGGCAGAATAAACATGATGAGCGGCACCGTCATAATGGCTGGCAAACGCGCTGCTTTTTCTTCCGCCCGCATCATGCGCTCATTACGAAATTCGGCAGAGAGCACGCGCAAGGCAGAGGCGAGGGGAGTGCCGAAGCGTTCGGTTTGCACCATGGTGGTGACTACCCCGCGAATAGCTTCCAGATCGACGCGGTAAGCCAGATTTTCAAACGCCTGTCGCCTTTCGGTGAGAAAGGATAGTTCGATCGAAGTGAGGGCAAATTCATCGCCCAGTTCAGGATAGGCCCGCCCTAATTCGCGGGCCACACGGCTGAAGGCGGCGTCCACTGTCAGGCCGGCCTCAGCGCAAATCACCAGCAAATCCAGCGCATCGGGAAGCCCCCTGCGGATGAGATTGGTGCGTTTGGTGATCTTGTTCTTAAGGAAGATATCCGGCCCTTTATATGATCCGATCAGGAAGACGGCAAAGGCGATAAAGCGCTTGAAGGCACCCCATTCCGGGAAAATCTCCACCCAATAGAGTAGCGCTGCCGTCGTCAGACCCACTGTAAGCGGCAGCATCATCCGGGCGAAAATCACCGCTACAGCCCATTCCTTATTGCGATAACCGGCATGGGCGAGCTTCTGCTGGACTTCAGCCAATTGGCTATCTTGCAAGACCTTGAGCTTTTCCAGCCAGCTTTTCAGCTTTTCCGTGGTGTCATTGCGGCGGACAACGCGGCGGCGCTTGGAGGTTACGGCGACGATGCCGGCCTTCAATTCTTCCCGTCTTGCGTTCAGTGCTTTGACACGGCCAGCCATTGGATCGCGAACCGTCACGGCAGCATAGATGGCCAGCAAGACCGCGCCTGCCGCAATCCCGGCAAGGATCGTGCCGACAAGGACGACATCAAAGCCCAACAGGGTGGGGGTAGCTTCGGCATTCATGACGTAACCCTCCCCTGATTCAAATTTCGAAACTGACCATTTTGGCCATGATAAAGGCACCGATGGCCATCCAGATCATCGCGCCAAGCCCGGTGACGATCAGCGGATCATCCGTGAAAAAACCGCCGACATAATTGGGATTCACAAACCAGATCATGATGAAGACGAAGAAGGGCAGCGATCCGACGATATAGGCTGATGCCTTGGATTCTGAACTCATGGCGCGAATCTTCAGCTTCATCTGGGCGCGTTTGCGCAAAACATCACTGAGATTGGCCAGCGTTTCACCAAGATTGCCACCCGTTTCGCGTTGAATCGCAAGGGTGATGACGAAGAATTGCAGCTCCGGCAGGGCGAGCTTGTTTGCCGTTTCCTGCAATGCTTCTTCCATCGTGCGGCCGATTTTCATTTTTTCCGTAACCGTCCGAAACTCTTCGCCCACGGGGCCGGGAATTTCGGAGGAAATCACCATCAGCGTTTCAGCCACCGGCAGGCCGGCACGAAGCCCGCGCACGATGAGATCAATCGCATCGGGGAACTTCACGATGAAATTATCGAGCCGTTTGTTGATCAGGCGGTTCACCACCATATGTGGAATCCCTGCGCCAAACAGGATGCCGAGCAAGAGCGAGAGGAAAAGCGCACCGGTTTGCAAATAGGCCAGCAAGGCGACCACCAGCGCGATCCCGCCCGATACATAGGCATATTGGTTCAGCGTCCAGTCTTTGCCGGCGCGTTTCAGGCGCAATTGCAGAGCTTTGGCGCGTGAATTGGCGGAACTGCCGCCTTTCACCTTGGCACGGCGTGATGCGATGGCTTTTTTGAATTGCGATTCAACCCGGTCAACCGTGCTTTCAGAATAGCGGGCACGCAGGCTTTCCAAACGGCGCTGGCTTTCCTTGGCAGGGGAAGGGCCACCTGCCAGCAGATAGACCAACACCACCAGCAGCGTGAGGCCAAAGCCAAACAGAAGAAGCGGCAACAAGCCCATAGTCAGCGGCGCACCTTGGCAGGCTTGCTGTTATCCGGTTTTTTCGACAGCCAGCTTTTGAGATCGAATTTACCGAGCAGGGATGTGTCTGCGCTCTCCTCCGGCGTGATTTCCTCTCCATCGGCCAAAGCAGCAATGGCCTTCGCCAGCTCATGGATAGGTGTGATGTTTTTATTGCCGGAATTGGCTTCGAGCAGTGTCTGGCCCAATTTGGCCGCCGTGGTTGCTGCCTTGTAATCATAGGGCACGAGATAGTTGATCGTATGCTCGATTGAACTTTGGAAATCACTCTGGCTGATTTCGCCCCCGGCGCTCTGAACCTTGTTGGCCACGATCAGAATCTGGGCTTCCGGCGCATTGCTTTTCAGCCAGGACAGCAGGCGGATTGTGTCCCGTGCGGAGGCAAGGGTCATTTCCACCACCAGCACCACCACATCCACTTTGGCCAGCAATTGCGGGAAGTTTACCAGAATGCTGCGCGGCATATCGATGACCATGATGTCGAAGGCGTCGCGAAATTCATCCTGAAGTTGAACAAATGCGGTGCCATCGGTCAGCAGGGGTTTGCTGAGGGAACATTCAGCTGACATGATAGCGAGCTGGTCTGTCGCATAGGTGGAAGCGCGTTCAAGAAACAGGCTGTCAATCCGGCTGGGATCATCAATCGCATCGGCAAGGCCGCGTCCCGGTTCCAGATCGAGCGCCAGCGCATCCGTTCCAAAATGCACATCAAGGTCGAGCAGGCCTGTGGATTTGGCGTGGGTAGAGCTGAAGTCCCATGCCAGCGATGTGGCCAGCGATGACGCACCAACGCCGCCGCGTGTTCCGATGACGGCGGTGCAAATGTGCGGGCTGGCTGCTTCACCGGGTACTACGCGCGGTGTGGTGAAAATCGCCAGTGCCTGTTTCAGTGCATCGCTGACTTGCGCGGGCTGAAGGGGTTTCAGCAGATAATCATGAATGCCGCTTGCCAGAAGATCACGATAGAGGCGCACATCGTTGATCTGCCCTATTGCAATCACCACTGTGCCCGGCTCGCACACTTCAGCCAGTGCGTTGATGTCGTTCAATGGATCTCCGCATTCGGAGAGATCGACCATCAGGATGGCCGGGCTGGACGCGATGGAAAGCGATTGCACGGCATTGCGCAATCCGCCTTTGGCGACCTTCTCAGCGGCCCAGCCCATTTCCAGCGCGATGGGTCGAATGGTGTCAATGCTGACTTCGTCACACATAAAGGCGGCAAAAGGATCACGATTGGCAGGCAGGCCGTTTTTCATAGCTCAATTGTCCTCTGTGGTGCTGGTGGCCTTCGCGCCTTTGAGGAAGTTGAGATCCTTGGTCACATCAACGGCGGTGGTGGGCTGTGTGCGATAGGCCTCAATAGCCTTGTTGGAGGTCATGATCTGTGTGCTGCCAGTATCACTTGCGCCGCGCACAAGGTCTTCCGGGTCAGCTACCATTGCAGCCAGATTGGCATTGGTGGCGCAGCCGAAATTATTCGCCGTTTCATTGCCGAAATGAGTGCTGTAGCTTTCCTGCCAATCGGGGCAACCGGGCACTGATGCGGTGGAGCGGGCGAGCGTGACCCGCACAAGTCCCGGTTCAACGGGCTGGAGGTCGGCTGGTGAAGGGGGGCTAAGCTGCAGGCCATAGCGCGCCGCCAATTGCGCAACATCGCTTGCAACCCTGCCGCCGCCGGCCGGGTCTGTTACTGAAATACGGTCGCCATAACCCAATTCCATTGCTGCAAACCATCCAGCAAGCCGCTGCTGTTCCTGCTCTGGGAGGCCGTTGCCATTACGACGCAAATCTATGGCATAGTTGGCGCGCTGCACCACCGGTTGTTTGACCGAATAGAGCGAACGGTTCTCTTGCGCAGTGCCGCAGGCGGCAAGCGCAAGCCCCAGAGCAAGGGGGAGTGCGGCGCTGCACAGGCGGGTCATAGAGCGATTGGCAGGATGGGGCATCCAGATGACCTTTCTCAATTGAAATCAAAGCCGGGCTTGGCGGCTTCTGAAGAAGAGGAGTCTTGCTGGCGATTGCGCGCCTCTGGCTGGATTTCACCAAAGGCGGGGCGCTGATCTTGTGAGGGGGCAAGCCTTGGCTTGGGCCGGCTTTCTCCGGGCGTGCCATCGGATTCCTGCCCGAGGAAGAACTGCTGCCCGGTGGTGGGTGCTTTGAAGCCATCTGTCGGCAGCACAATGTCATTCGCATTCACCGGCTTCACCAGATAGGGCGTGACCACGATCACCAGTTCGGTCTGGCCTTTTTGAAACTCGCTCGATTTGAACAGGTTGCCGAGGATCGGCAGATCACCGAGCAGGGGGGCTTTGTTGATGGAATTCTGCGCGCTGTTGGACAGCAGGCCAGCAATCATGAAGCTCTGGCCGGAACCAAGCTCTACCGTGGTTTCAGCCCGGCGCACGGTGAGAGCGGGAATCTGGAATCCTTCAATGTTCACGGCCCCTTCGCTGGTCAGTTCGGACACTTCGGGCCGCACGCGCATCGAAATCCGCCCATTGCTCAGTACCGTGGGCGCATAGCTGAGGCTGACACCATATTTGCGATATTGAATCGAAATACCGTTATTATTGCCGTTACTGATGGGGATGGGATATTCACCACCCGCCAGAAATTCCGCCGCTTCGCCCGACAAAGCGGTGAGGTTGGGTTGAGAGAGTGTTGTTACCAGACCGTTCTGTTCGGCAAGGTCCAGCGCGCTCGAAATATCAAGCCCGAGGAATTTGCCAAAGCCACCCAGCGTGGTGCCATTGCTGATTCCGCTGACAGAACCGCTGGCACTGCTGGAGATCGCACCATTGCGACCTTGGGAAATGCCAAATTTGAATCCACCAGTCGTATCGGTGGTTTGCAGATTTGCCCCCAAAGCGCGTACCAGCGTGCGGTTCACTTCGGCAAAACGAACCTGAAGATTGACCTGCAACGGCGTGGCAGTGCGCAGGCGGGAGACCACATTCATGCCGTCCCCCAAGAAAGCCTTTGCCAGCCGCTCGGCCTCGGCAGCATCTTCGGGTTGCGCGACCGTGCCGGTGAGCAGAACCATATTGTTGCCCATCGTGGCGACAGATATCTGCGCATCGGGCATCGCCAGTGTCATCATCTGGTCAATGCTCTGGATATTATTGCCCACGCGAATATTGGCCGACCAGATGATGTCACCAGCAGCATTGGAGGCATAAAGCGTGGTTTCACCGCCCGATTTGCCGAAAACATAGAGCTGCCGGGCCGATTTCACCTTCACATCGGCAATCGCATCATTGGCGATGAACACATCCGCCATAGAACCTGGCACATTAACCAATTGCCCGCGCCCGATGGATAGTGTGACATCCTGTGATGGAGAGCTGGCAGACTGCGCATCCACCTGCGTTGCGGGCAATCCTGCCACACCGAATATGGCGCAACCGGCGGCCAGACAGGCCTTGAGGACCAAGCGTTTCGCAGGAGTACTTCCTGATTTTTGCGGGGTTGGTTGAGGGCTTGCAAAGAGATGCTGAGCTTTCATGATGATCACTTCCCGACCGGAACGGCAACAGTGTCATTCCCACGCGAAACCCGCACAACCGGGCCATTTCGGGCAGGCGCAGAGGTGCTGTTTGCAGCTGTTGCCATATTGGGCATAACCATAGCGGGCTGGCTCTGCTGGTTAGTGTTGGTTTGGGGTGGCATGGAACGGCGCTGGAAGCGGGACACATCGCCGCCCGTCACATAGGTGCTGCGGCTATCTTGCGGACGGGACAGCGCGGTTTTGAGAATTTTTTCCTCTTCATCCGGCGTTGCATCGGCGGGCAATTCAATGTCGCCCGAAGCAATGGCTTCTTCCAGTTCTGATTGATTATCCGCAATGGAGCGCAAGGACAGGCTGAGCGTGCCCATGGTTTGCGCCACGGCCACCTTCTCAGCGATGCGCGGAGTGACCTCCAGCGTCACATTGCTGAAACCCGGCACAGCGGTTTTGCCATCTTCGGTTTTGGCCGGGGCAGTGGTGCGGTCGGTTGCCAGAACACGCAGATTCCGCAGCACGGTTTCTGCGGTATTGAGCGGCTGGCCTTCGGTGCCGGAAATCGTCTGAGTGAGCACAAGGTCCACCCGGTCTCCGGGAAATACGAAACCCGCCACACCAGTATTTTCGGAGACGGGAACGGTGACGGCGCGCATCCCTGGACCAAGCGCGGCAGCAAGGAAACCGCGATCACCGGGGGCGACCAATGCCCCTTTGGTGACAGGTTCACCTGCCGTTATAGCAAAGCGAACCACCGTTCCCAACAGGTCGGACATATCGGCAGAGCCCTGAAGAAAATACGCATCTTTCACCAGGCCTTTGGGCCAGGCCTGAAAGCCTATCGCGTCAGCCGTGATGATGGTGCCTACCGGCAATGCCTTGTTGGCTACCAGCACTTTAGGGCCGACAGGAACTTCCTGCGCAGCCGATGCTGTTGGAGCCGAAGCGCCAGTAAACATGCTCCTTGCTGCAAGGGCCGTCGCAATCGCAACGATCAATGCCCCAACGAGCAGAATGAGCTTTCTTCTATCCATGGTGCTGGGCACCCCCTTGCGAACCCTTTGATCTATAAGGGGGACCCTAGATGGTTAATGGTTAAAAACTCGTTCCATCTGTTTATATGCTTAGGGGCGCGGGGGGTGGGGGCTGGTGCCTTGGGCTGAGCTGATCGCGATAGGCATTGGCCAAGGACAAGGGGTGTGGTTACATCGCTACGCTGTCATCGATGGCCCATTTTTCCAAAATTGTGCCAGAGAACGTGCAAGGCCTAACCACTCTTCCGCCAAACTTCGCCCCGCCTTTCCCGAAGGGAAGCGGTCTCTTCCGTCGTCGTCTTCATATGGATATCGCCCTCGGGCAATTTCATACTTCGCTTTCTGCCGATCTTTAATGGACTCAAGAAGTTCTGAATGATGCGGCGATAAGTGGTCGTTCAATGCTGCAAAGTCGATTTTAGGAAGTTTCTGTAATTGAGCATGATGGCCATTATAGGCATGTTTATAGGTTTCGAAGTCTGGGCCAGATTCATCCCTTACGGGCGGATGGGTAACAATTACGTGCATTGACTTAGGGTCAAAACCCAATCAGCCTCTTGAAAATGCGCATGTAGGTTGATTCAAGGAGGTTCCAAACTGGATGGAGGCTCCCCTCGATGTCGCGCTCGTTGTTCTGGTTATCGGATGCTGCTTGGCAGGCGATCGAACCTCACTTGCCAAAGAACCAGCCTGGAGCCCGGCGCGTCGATGATCGCCGGGTAATTTCGGGCATTCTGCATGTCCTGAAGTCCGGCTGCCGATGGTGCGACTGTCCTGCGGACTACGGGCCGTCCACGACGATCTACAACCGTTTCAATCGCTGGTCACGGCGGGGCTTCTGGACGAAATTGCTCGATGCCTTGGCCGAGGCGGGTGCGGTCACGAAGAGCACCGCGATCGATAGCACCTACATCAAAGCCCAGCGCTCGGCGTTTGGCGGAAAAGGGGGCGCCAGACGCAGGCCATCGGCCGTTCTCGCGGTGGCTGGACAACCAAGGTCCACGCCCTGACCGACGTGCTGGGCCGACCCTATGCCCTCATGCTGACCCCCGGCAATGTCAGCGACGTGAAGGCTGCGCCGGCGCTGCTCGAACGCGCGGGCCGTATGCGCTACCTGCTTGGCGACAAAGGCTACGATGCCAATAGCTTGCGCAAGACCCTGCGCGAGAACGGCACCAGTCCTGTCATCCCCGGTAGGCGCAATCGCAAGCGCACCATTCGCTATGATCAGCAGCGTTACCGAGGGCGCCACCTCATCGAGAACGCCTTCTGTCGCATGAAGGACTTCCGCCGGATCGCCACTCGCTACGACAAGCTCGCCGCCAACTTCCTGTCCGCCGTGGCGCTGGCTACTGCCGTCGCGTTCTGGTTATGATGGAATTAGAGAAAAGCGCAGTTCATGAACGACGACCAAAACACATCTAGCCCATACCTGCCACCCGGCACGGCGGTCCGTTACGACGGCCTTGAGGAGGGTGGCCCCGAGTATGGGACCATCGTCCACTGCTGGTTCGACGACGAGATCGGCGCTCACGACTGCTATGTCGCCTTCTTCGGCGACAAGCAGCCGATGGGGAAGCCAATCGAGAAACCCTATATCCTGCGTTACGCGTCCACATCGCTGACCGTCATCGAGACAGCCGCTGATTGAGTCCGAACCCTAAGTATCAGTTCTGTTGCTATAAAACTAAGATGATGCACTACAAACCAGTCTGGAACGGAGAGCCAATGCGCCGATTTCTCGTCCTGTTGCTTGTAAACCATTTCGGCTGCTTCAAGATAAGCCTTCGCCGCATTAAAAACCGGGTTTAGCTCCTCACCTCTGCTCATCTTATAGGTTTGCAATTCATCATTTGTGATTGACAAAACCTGTCTCCAACAACGGCAATCAGTTGCTTTTTCAGTCGCGTTACACACTATTGTCAAATTTAATGAATTTGGGAAGAGTGCCTTTCCGGTCAACAACAGTTGCATTACTGCCGTTCGATCAGCCTTCCCGCGCATTTAAAAAGCGGCCATGGAATGCTCTTGGCTTCCACCAACGCCGCCTAAGGCAAGCTATTCGGCAGATAGTTACCTGCGATGATCCACAGGCCTGCAATGGCTATGGCGATTCCATAGGGAATGGCGATCTTGTCTTTGCGTTTGCGCATCAGGTGCCAGGCGGCGAAGATAATGGTTAGCAGGCCACCCAACAGGGCCATCATCACCACCAGTTTCCAGAACAGTGCGGGCTTGATCCATAGGGCCAGCGCGGTCAGCAGTTTGACATCGCCTCCACCCATGGCGCGCAAGGCGAAAAGGCCTGCCAGAATCGCGAAGGTGAGGAGGGCCAGGCCAAGCTGGATGGCGATGTCTGGCCACAAAGGCATGGCGCTGGCGATCCAGAAAGCAGGCGCGCCAATGGCGATTGATGCGGTGAGCCAATTGGCGATTTTGCGCGCATAAAGATCGGTGATTGCAGCAATGATGAGCGCTATGCTCAAAGCGATCAGCAGGCCATAGGTGATTACATCAGGTGTCATTTTAGGCCTCTAGTGCTTTGCGGTGATGTTCGTCAGTAAAGAGCATCGCTTACCAAACAGTAACCATGGCAGGAGGGCGCCATTCGCTCTGAAGTTCCGCCTTTGATACGGCAAGATAATGGGTTCGACCGTCGCTCTATTCCGGCAGAAGCGGTGGAGAGCGTGTGGCACGCGAGCGACGGCCATGCGATTCGCCGGATTGACTGGCCCTGTTCCCCTGGTGTTTCGGATCAGGCCCGTGGCTCCATCCTGTTTATGCCGGGGCGGGGCGATGCTTATGAGAAATATCTCGAAACACTGGACCATTGGGCCGGGCAGGGCTGGCAGGTCAGCGCGGCGGATTGGCGCGGGCAGGCAGGCTCCGGGCGGTTGGGGGCAGATGCCGTCACCGGCCATGCGGAAGATTTCACCCATTGGGTCAATGATCTCGCTGAATTGTGGGACGAATGGGTGCAGCAAACACCGGGGCCGCATGTGCTGGCCGGGCATTCCATGGGCGGGCACCTCACATTGCGCGCCGTGGCCGATGGCGTGGTGAAACCCGATGCGCTGATTCTGTCGGCCCCCATGCTGGGTGTCTTCCCGCAATTTATACCGAGCGTGGTGATGCATGGCGCGGCGTGGGTGATGACCCTGCTGGGCGATTCGCGCAGACCGGCATGGAAATGGAGCGAAAAACCTGGCGAATTGCCATCCGGGCGCGAAGCTTTGCTCACCCATGATATCGATCGCTATAATGATGAAGCATGGTGGCGCGCACAAAGGCCCGAACTGGTGATGGGGCCGGGAAGCTGGGGGTGGGTCCGCAGTGCCTTGCGCTCCATTCGCCGGCTGGAAGGTAAAGGCGTGCTGGAAGCCATTCAAATCCCTGTCTTTATTCTGGCAACGCGGGAAGACAAACTGGTCAGCTATGCCGCGATCCGCCGCGCGATAAAGCGTTTGCCCAATGTCGTTCCACTGATCTTTGGGGCCGAAGCGGCGCATGAAATCTTGCGAGAAAGTGACCCGGTTCGCAATCGCGCCCTTGAAGCGATCGACGATTTCCTCGATCTGCTGCCAGCATCATGAGTGAACATTTCAGGATTGCCATCATTGGCGCTGGCATGGCTGGTGCCAGCCTCGCTGCCGAAACCTCCGTAAAAGACAGCGTTGTGCTGCTGGAGGCAGAGGACAGGCCGGGCTATCACGCCACGGGCCGTTCTGCCGCTTTCTGGACCGAAAGCTACGGCGGGCCGCTGATTCAGCCACTTACCAGCGCATCGGGTAGCTTCTTACGCGATGGAGGATTTCTGAAGGATCGCGGCGGTCTGACCATGGCCAGGAGCGATCAGGAAGAAGCGCTGGAAGAGTTCGTGCATGAATTCTCCACCGCCGGGGTCCAGATCGAATGGCTGACCCGCGCGCAGATGGAAAAGCTGGTTCCGGGGCTGAAGAGTCAGTGGAAATATGCCGCCTATGAACGCGATTGCAGCGATATTGATGTCGGCGCGCTGCATCAGCATTATCTGAAACAGGCCAAGGAACAGGGCACGGAGCTGCACTGTCAGTCGCAAGTTTCATCGATTACGCGGACGAGTCGCGGCTGGGCGCTGGAAACGCTTGGCGGTGAACGCTTCACTTGCGAAGTGCTGGTCAATGCCGCTGGGGCATGGGCCGATAAGGTGGCCGGGCTTGCTGGCATCACACCCATTGGCATCACACCTTTGCGCCGGACTATGGTTCAGTTGAGCGTCGATCCTGCGCCATCGCCTGATTTGCCACTGACCTTTGATCTGGATGGCTTGTTCTATTTCAAGCCGGAAAACGGCAGTCTGTGGCTCAGCCCGCACGATGAAACACCCAGCGAACCAACTGACGCGGCGGCTGAGGAAATGGATGTGGCCATCGCGATTGACCGGCTGGAACAGGCGGTGGACTGGACGGTTGAGCGGGTCGAACATCGCTGGGCAGGTCTGCGCAGCTTCACGAAGGATCGCTTGCCAGTGTACGGCTTTGACCCTGAAGATAGCGCCTTCTTCTGGTTCGCCGGGCAGGGTGGCTTCGGCATCCAGACAGCCCCTGCGGCGGCTCGGCTCGGTGGGCAATTGATCCAAGGCCGATCACGCGATCACATGACCCGGAATCTTGCCCCAGATCTCTATTCCCCGCAGCGGTTCCGCTGAAAAAACCATCCCGGCACATTGCGTCCGGGATGGGACTATGCTGCGTGATTAATCCTGTTCGCTGGCGATAGCGTCTGCCGCATCGCTGGCGAGCTTGTCCACCCGTTCATTCTCTTCATGACCCGCATGGCCCTTCACCCAGTGCCATTCGACCTTATGCGGAGCAACGGCAGCGATGAGTTCGTGCCACAGATCATCATTGCGAACCGGCTTTTTGCTGGCGGTAACCCAGCCTTTTTTCTTCCAGCCATGGACCCATTTGGTGATCCCATCGATGACATATTTGCTGTCTGAATAAAGATCGACCTGGCACGGTTCGATCAGCGCGTTGAGCGCCTGGATCACCGCCATCATTTCCATGCGGTTGTTGGTTGTTTCCGCTTCTGCGCCGGAAAGTTCTTTTTCATGTTTCCCCATGCGGAGCAGAGCGCCCCAGCCACCGGGGCCGGGGTTGCCCTTGCAGGCACCGTCGGTGAAGATTTCTACGCGTTTCATGTGCGTCCCATGCCTCAGGCGGAGGCTGGAGGGAAGGCTCCGGGGAAGGCCTTTGCGCCATTCTGTGCGTAGAATTGCAGGCGGCGGGCGAAATCCATCGGATCTTTGCGCGTTACCAGCGCATCGGCGGGTGTGTTCAGCCAGTCATAAGCGCGGGTGGCGATAAAGCGCATGGCCGCCGCTTGCCCCAGAACAGGCAGGGCTTCGCGTTCTTCGCCTGACAAGGGGCGGCGCGATTGATAACCCGCCATCAGGGCCTCCGCCACGTCGCTACGGAAGGAGCCATCAGCGCTGAAACACCATGCCGCGTGGGTAACGGCCAGATCATAGGCAGTGAGATCATTGCAGGCGAAATAGAAGTCGATCAGCCCGCGCACTTCATTACCCAGCATCAACACATTGTCGGGGAAGAGATCGGCATGGATCACAGATTGCGGCAAGTGAGCGGGCCAATGGTCTGAAATGAAAGCAATTTTTTCAGCGACAAGCGCGGGAAGCGCCGGGTCAATACTGGCAAGGCCTGCATCTCCGCATTCGGCAAACAGTTCACGCCACGCAGGCAATCCCATGGAATTGGCGCGGCTTTGCGGGAAGTCTGCGGCATCAATATGGAGGCCTGCCAAGGCTTCCCCCACTGCCGCAGCTTGTGCCGGGGTAGGGGTGTCTATCGAAACACCGGAGAGGAATTCAATCAAAGCCACGGCTTTGCCGTCCACCATGCGGAAGGCTGCGCCATCACGATCATGAATCGTGCGCGGCACCGGGCTACCCTTGGCGGCCAGATGATCGAGCAAACCGAGAAAAAACGGCAAATCTTTGAGGTCCAGCCGAGTTTCATACATCGTGAGGATGAAGCGCGCCTCGGTTGTATCAATCAGCCAGTTGGAGTTGGACACCCCTTCCGCAATGCCTTTGGAAGAGATAACTTCCCCAACATCATAATGGCCAATCAGGCGTGCAAAATCGTCCGCGGAAAGATGCGTATAAACGGCCAAGGTTCAGTATCCTCTCAGGCGAGTTCGCGGGGCAGTTTGAAGACCATGGTTTCTTCAGCCGAAGTCAACGTGTGTTCTTCAACCACGCGCCATTCAGAGAGCTTGTCCACCACTTCACGCACCAGCTCTTCGGGGGCCGAAGCACCGGCGGTAAGGCCGATGGTGCCCACGCCATCAAGCCATTCGGGCTGGATTTCATAGGCGCGTTGAATCAGCTTGGCAGCTGTGCCGCAGCGTTCTGCTACTTCCACCAGGCGTAGTGAATTGGAGGAATTGGGCGCACCGATCACCAGCACCAGATCGCTGCCCGGTGCAATATCCTTCACCGCAGCCTGCCGGTTGGAGGTGGCGTAGCAAATATCTTCACCTCTTGGCCCTACGATATCGGGAAAGCGTGCCTTCAATGCTTCGATAATGGCCTGTGTGTCATCCACTGACAGAGTGGTCTGGGTGAGGAAGGACAGTTCTGTCCCTTCAGGCAGATTAAGGTTGGCGACATCTTCCACCGTTTCCACCAGTGTCATCTGCCCGGCATCGACCTGACCGAATGTGCCGATCACTTCCGGGTGGCCCTTATGGCCGATGAAGAGAATGTGCCGTCCGGCCGCAATCTGGCGTTCAGCCTGGCGATGAACCTTGCTGACGAGCGGGCAAGTGGCGTCCACATAGGTGAGCTTGCGCTGTTCTGCCTCGGCCGGCACCGATTTGGGCACGCCATGGGCGCTGAACACCACAGGGGCATCATCGGGAACCTGATCCAGCTCCTCCACGAAAATGGCGCCCTTGGCCTTGAGCGAATCCACTACATAGCGATTATGGACGATTTCATGCCGCACATAGACCGGCGCGCCATAGCGTTTCAGCGCGCGTTCCACGATCTCAATGGCGCGGTCCACCCCTGCGCAAAAGCCGCGCGGAGCAGCAATCAACAGGGTAAGGGGCAATTTTTCGCCCTGTGTGGGCGTATTTGGAAAGGGCGCGTTCATGGGACTGTCTCTAGCGGTTGTCGGCTTGCGGCGAAAGAGCTAGGACCGCTACGACTGCCTTGAAAGGGAATATTGATGAAATTTCGCCGTCCTCTCCTGATCGCGACGATTGCAGCCGCTGCTCTTGGTGGGTGCCGTTCAGAAGGCGATCTCGTAGTGGAACAGGGTGTGGGCATCACCGCTCTGCGCTCTGTTTGTCCGGCTGTTGGTATCCCCGACTATACCGGTGATGTAACCCTGTTTTCGCCCGAAAACGCCCGCACGGAAGATGCTATTGATGTGGTTGCGACCATGACCAATGTGCAGAGCCATTGCGATGATACGGGCTCCAAGGTCTACGCCACCGCCACTTTTGATGTCTATGCCACGCGCACCAACACGCAAGGCGCCCGTTCTGTACAATTGCCCTATTTCTCCACCGTGATGCGCGGTGGCAGTGCGGTTGTCTCCAAGCGCGTTGGCACGGTGACGTTGAACTTCGCCAATGGTGAAGCCCGCGCCCATGCCACGGCTTCTGCCGGTGCCTATATTGATCGCGCTGAAGCCACTTTGCCGGAAGATATTCGCGAGAAGATCACGCGCAAGCGTAAGGCTGGCGATGCCGATGCAGCGATTGATCCGCTGACCGATCCGGAAGTGCGGGCTGCGCTGAACCGGGCAGATTTTGAGCTGCTGGTCGGCTTCCAGCTTACCGAATCGCAAATCGCTTATAACGCGACCCGATAGTGGGTGATGGGGAAGAAGGTGGCATTTGAGATGCACCACCTTCTTCCCCCGCTGCGAATTAACCGCTAACGGGCAGGCATGTCCGAAACGCAAACTCTCCATGCGGCATTTGCCGCCAAGATCGATGCAGTGCTTGATGCGCTGGAAGCTGAAGCCGTTCTGCCCGCAGGTGTTGCGCGCGGCAATGTGGCGGTGGAGCCTCCGCGCGACCCTGCTCACGGCGATCTGTCCACCAACGCTGCCATGGTGCTGGCCAAGCAGGCCAAGACCAATCCGCACGCTCTGGCGGAAAAGCTGGTGGAAAAGCTCTCCACCGATCCGCTGATCGAAGCGGCTGAAATTGCTGGCCCCGGTTTCATCAACCTGCGCCTTGATGATTCGAACTGGCTGCGCGAGATCGAAGCCATCGCTGCCTTGCAGGGCGATTATGGCCGTTCCACGCGCGGGGCAGGCCGCACAGTGAATGTCGAATATGTTTCTGCCAACCCGACCGGTCCGATGCATATGGGCCATTGTCGTGGTGCAGTGGTGGGCGATGCGTTGGCGGCGCTGCTCGAATATGCCGGCCATCCCGTGGTGCGCGAATATTACGTCAATGATGCGGGCGCTCAGGTGCAAACCCTCGCCCGGTCCGCGCATTTGCGTTACCGCGAAGCATT
Source organism: Altericroceibacterium indicum (assembly GCF_009828105.1). Taxonomy (GTDB): domain Bacteria; phylum Pseudomonadota; class Alphaproteobacteria; order Sphingomonadales; family Sphingomonadaceae; genus Altericroceibacterium; species Altericroceibacterium indicum. Next base: position 370,818 of record NZ_WTYQ01000002.1, on the reverse strand, counting down.
GGGCGAAGATATCGGCGAAATCCCGGAAGGCTTTTATCCCGGCGATTATCTGAAACCTATCGGTAAGGCGCTGGCGGATGAATTTGGCGATTCCTATGTCGGCGCGCCGGAAAGCGAATGGCTCACCATTTTCCGCGAAAAGTCAGTCGCGGCGATGATGGACATGATCCGCGCGGATCTGGCCATGCTGGGCATTCACCACGATGTCTTTTCATCCGAAGCGGTGTTGCAGGCGGCTGGCAAGCCCGAAGCGGCTGAAGCATGGCTGCGCAGCCATGATCTTGTCTATGATGGCCTGCTAGAAGCGCCCAAGGGCAAGGTGCTGGAAGATTGGGAAGCGGTGGAATTGCCGCTGTTCCGCTCCACCCGCTTCGGCGATGATCAGGACCGTCCGATCAGGAAGAGTGACGGCAATTGGACCTATTTCGGCGCTGACCTTGCCTATCACATGCAGAAGGCCGAACAGGCTGACGAATTGATTGATATCTGGGGCGCAGATCATGCCGGCACGGTCAAGCGGATCAAGGCCGCTGTAGCTGCGCTTTCCGAAGGTCAGGGCAAGCCGATCCCTTTCGATGTCAAGCTGGTCCAGATGGTTCAACTCCTGCGCAATGGCGAGCCGGTGAAAATGTCCAAACGCTCGGGCAATTTCATCACCATCGCTGACATGGTGGAAGAAGTGGGCAAGGATGTGGTGCGTTTCACCATGCTGACCCGCAAGCCTGAAGCGCAGATGGATTTCGACTTCGCCAAAGTGGTGGAAGCGAGCAAGGATAACCCTGTCTTTTACGTCCAATATGCCCATGCGCGGATCAGCTCCACCTTGCGCAAAGCAGCGGCGGAAGGGATTACGCCATCGGGCGATCACCTCGATCTCCTGGGCGTGGATGAAATGTCTCTGGTCAAGCAGGCGGCGCAATTCCCACGGCAAGTGGAAGCGGCAGCACAGGCACGTGAACCACACCGGATTGCGTTCTATCTCTATGATCTGGCGGCAGCGTTCCATGCCTATTGGAATCTGGGCAATGACGATGCTGAAAAGCGCATCATTTTGACGGATAATGTTGATCTGACCGCCAGCAGACTGTTCCTTGCGGTGCAAGTTGCGCAAGTAATCCGTAATGGTCTGGCTCTGCTGGGCGTGGAGGCTGTCGAGGAGCTTTGAGCCATGAATGGACACAATGGCCGCGGCGATAAGAGCCCGTTTGAATCGGGTGGCATGATGAATCTGGGTGATCCGTCGCGGGATGCGATGGCTTTTGGCGATGATGAACGTTTGCCATGGCTGGAAGCAGATGAGGAAGAGGATGCAGGCGCGATCGATTCCACGCGCCTCATCGGTTTCGTATTGGCCGGGTTCCTGCTGATCGTGGTTATTGTGGGCGGGTTGTGGTGGTATTTTCACGCCAGTGACGACACGACTCTGGTGGCTGATGGCAGTACGATTGAAGCTCCCAAGGGTCCGTATAAGACCAAGCCCAAAGATCCGGGCGGCATGACCTTTCAGGGTACCGGCGATACCAGCTTTGCCGTGGGCGAAGGTCAGACCCGTGAAGGCCGCGTAGCTGAACGCCCAATGGACCCTGCGCCTCAGCCTGTTTCGGGCGAAGGAGAAAAGCGCACTGCCATTGCCGCTGACAGTTCGGAAAGTGTCAGCGGCGTGGGTGTGCAGGTCGGGGCCTATGTCACCAAGGAAACCGCACAGCAGGGCTGGGTGGAGCTGGTTCGCCGCTATCCGGCATTGCACGGTGTGCGGCACCGGATCGTGGAAGGGCAGGCTGATATTGGCCATGTTTTCCGTTTGCAGGCAGTCGCTGCCACCCATGCGGAAGCCAATACTCTGTGCAATACGCTCAAGACACAGGGCGCAGCCTGCCAGGTGAAGTTCTGAATCTTGTTGAAGCGCCCCGGCTTTGGTCGGGGGTGATGGAGCGGGGGGCCAAGCACCCCCGCAACTCTCCCAGTCTTGCGCTGGGGGACAATAGCTGCGAATCTGATATCTATGACACCTGCGATTTTTGGCCTGTCTGGCCCTGTTCTCACCGCTGACGAACGTGCCTTCTTTCAGGATAGCGATCCGGCGGGGTATGTGCTTTTCGGCCGTAACGCGCAAAACCGTGAGCAATTGCGCACGCTGACGGATGCGCTGCGGAGCATTCATGGGCGGGATAATCTCTATATTTCGGTGGATCAGGAAGGTGGCCGGGTAGCCCGGATGAAAGCGCCTGAATGGCGGACTTATCCGGCGGGGGCGGTGTTCGACCGGCTCTATCACCTCGCCCCGACCAGCGCGATTGAAGCGGTGCGATCCAACGCCCATGCGCTGGGTCTCGATCTGGCTGAAGTGGGCATTACGGTGGATTACACGCCGCTGCTCGATATTCGCCATGAGGGCGCGGATGAGGTGATGGGCGACCGGGTGTTCGGCGCTGATCCGCTGCAAGTGGCCGCTCTTGGCAGGGCAAGCTTGCAGGGCCTTGCCCGTGCTGGCGTGGCCGGGTGCATCAAGCATATGCCAGGCCATGGCCGCGCCACGGTGGACAGCCATAAGGAATTGCCGACCGTTATCGCCAGCGCGGAAGAGCTGGATGCAGACCTTGCGGCTTTCCGTCCACTGGCCAATGCGCCGATCGGGATGACCGCGCATGTCCGCTATCCGGCATGGGACGGGGACAATCCCGCCACGCTCTCTCCCACTATTATCAAGGATATCATTCGCGGCGAGATCGGGTTTTCCGGCCTGCTCATCACCGATGATGTCGATATGGAAGCACTGTCTGGCACAGTACCGGAGCGGGCAGAACAGGCTATTGCTGCGGGTTGCGATCTGGTGCTTAATTGCTGGGCAAAGATGGACGACATGCAAGGTATCGCGGCGCGTCTTCCCGCCATCAGCGATGGTGCGAAGGGGCGCCTTGATGCGGCGCTTGCCAATACGCATGTGACTGCGCCTGACGATCTTTCGGAGCAACAGGAAGCCTTGCTTGCAAAGCGCGATGCGCTGCTCGGGCTGGCGGAGCAGACTGCGTGAATGATGCAGGCTGGGCCGAAGATGCGCCGATGGGTGGCGCAGATACCGGCACTGGCCTGCCTGCCGCCGAGACCGCGCCAGAAGACAAGCTCTATCTCGAACTGGATGGATGGGAAGGGCCGCTTGATCTGCTGCTTGATCTCGCGCGGCGGCAAAAGGTAGATCTGAAAAGGATTTCCATTCTCGAACTGGTCGATCAATATCTTGAATATATCGATCATGCCGAAGCCCTGAAACTGGAACTGGCGGCAGATTATCTCGTGATGGCGGCGTGGCTCGCTTATCTCAAATCCGCGATGCTGCTGCCCAAGGAAGAGCAGGAAGATCCAAGCCCGGAAGAACTGGCACTGCGGTTGCAATTGCGGCTCCAGCGGCTGGGCGCAATGCGCGAAGCAGCGGCGCGGTTGATGGCACGCGACCGGTTGGGCCGCGATGTGTTTGCGCGTGGGCGGCCGGAAGGCTTGCGGGTGTTGAAGCGCAATCAATGGGAATGTGACTGGTTTTCACTGGTGCAGGCTTACAGCCAGATTCGCGCGCGTAACGAACCGGTGGTGCATATGGTGCGCGAACGTCCGGTGATGAGCCTCGATACGGCCTTGGAGCGGGTCGCCTCCATGCTGGGTGTGACGCTGAAATGGATAGAATTACGCGAATTTTTGCCCGATGCTGCCGAAGCGCGGTTGCGTAAATCTGCCCTGGCATCCAGCTTTGTCGCAGCGCTGGAACTGGCCCGCATGGGCAAAGCTGAATTGCGGCAGGATAGCGTGTTTGGGCCGATCCATTTGCGGCGCATTGTCTCATGAGTGATGAAGAGCAGCCAGACGATCTGATCCGCGCAGTGGAGGCGGTTCTGTTCGCTGCGGAAGAGCCCATGACGCCCGAAGCGATCTCGGCGCATTTGAACGGTGCAGACGTGCGCGATGCCTTGCGTGACCTTCAAGCGCATTATGCGAAGCGGGGCATCCATCTGGTAGAGCGGGGGCGGCGCTGGCAGTTTCAGACGGCGCCTGACCTTGCCCATTTATTGCGGCCAGAGCGTGAGCAAATCCGTCGCCTTTCCCGCGCAGCCACGGAAGTTCTCGCCATTGTCGCCTATCATGAACCGGTGAGTCGGGCAGAAGTGGAATCCATTCGCGGGGTGCAGACCGCCAAGGGCACGCTTGACGTGTTGATGGAAGCTGGCTGGGTGCGGATTGCCGGGCGGCGCGAAGTGGCAGGACGGCCGGTGATTTATGCAACTACACCCGAATTTCTTAGCCATTTTGGCCTGTCGAGCCGTCGTGACCTGCCCGGAATTGCTGAATTGAAAGCGGCCGGGCTGCTTGATCCGGTGGATGAAGCCTATGATGCCTTGATGGGTGAAGGCGATGAACCGAGCAAAAACTCCGATCAATCCGGCCAATTAGAAGACAAATCGCGGTCTTCGCTGGAAAAGACAGATGATAGCGCGTAGATAGGGTGGAAATGCTATTGGAGTTTTCCCTGTGAATGTAGGACCGTTTCAGATCCTGATCGTCGCACTCGTTGTTCTCGTGCTTTTCGGCCGTGGCAAGATTTCGGAAATGATGGGCGACTTCGGCAAGGGCGTGAAGAGCTTCCGTCAGGGCCTTAGCGAAGATGATCATGGTGCATCCACCACCTCAAAACCAGCCCAGATTGAAGGGCCTTCTCATGAAGCAAAATCTGCTTCTGAAGCGGCGGCTGATCCTAAGCCTGCGCCGGTTTCGACCGACAAGACTTCCCATTGATCAGCTGACTGAGCGCCACCTATGTTAGATATCGGCGCCAGTGAGCTGCTGATGATTGTGATCGTGGCGATTCTCGTCATCGGTCCCAAAGATATGCCCATGGCTCTGCGGCAGGCAGGGCGTTGGATCGGCAAAATCCGCCGTGTCTCCAACCATTTTCGTACCGGTCTCGATGCGATGATTCGGGAAGCGGAAATGGAAGATATGGAGAAGAAGTGGCGGGAACAGAACGCCAAGATCATGGCCGAAAACCCATCCCCTCCCATGACTGAGATGGAAGCGGGTGCTGTGCCTGTATCCTCCACCGGTCATGCAGTGGATGATGCTGATCCCAAAGCGATGCCGTCGCCTGACGATAGCGCCGGGGCGGGTGCTGAAAGCCGCGCGCTGCCCAAACCGCAAGTGGATGCGCCGGTGACAGAACCTGCCGCAACCGATCCGGCAAAGCAGCCCAATGTCACTGAAACGCTGTCGAACGGCGAGAAATTGCCGCTCGATCAAGCCTCTTCCAAATCGTAAGATCCGCCATGGCTTTTCAGCTTAGAGACATTGACGATACGCAAGCACCGCTGCTTGACCATCTGATCGAATTGCGCGGTCGGTTGGTGCGCTGTGTGTTGGCGCTGGCAGTTACTTTCGCTTTCTGCCTGTATTTTGCTGACGATATTTTCGGATTTCTGGTCCGCCCGCTCACTGCCGCTTTCCCGGCAGGCGAAGGCAAGCTGGTATATACCAAGCTGTATGAGGCCTTTTTCGTCGAAATTAAGGTGGCGCTGTTCGCGGCCTTTTTCATCAGTTTCCCGATCATTGCCAATCAGCTTTGGGCCTTTGTTGCACCGGGGCTCTATGCCAAGGAAAAGCGTGCTTTCCTCCCATTCCTGATTGCAACACCGGTGCTTTTCACCCTTGGTGCATCACTTGCCTATTTCGTGGTCATGCCGATGGCCTTCAAATGGTTTCTCGGCTTTGAAGGTGTATCGGGCGGGTTGAAGCAGGAAGCACTACCCGCAATGGGAGATTACCTTTCATTGGTGATGCAGTTCATTCTGGCTTTTGGGATCAGCTTCCTGCTGCCGGTTCTGCTGATGCTGCTCAACCGCGCCGGATTGGTCACGCGGCAGCAATTGGTGGCTACGCGCCGCTATGTTGTGGTGGGTGTATTCATCGTCGCTGCTGTGATCACGCCACCTGATGTGGTGACTCAATTGCTGCTCGCTGCACCATTGCTGATCCTGTTCGAAGGCTCCCTGATCATGATGTATTTCAGCGAGAAGAAGGAAGCGGAAGAACGCGCAAAGGCTGAAGCGGATGAAAAGGACGCTGGGGAAGAAGCCAATAGCGAGGCCTGATCGCTTGCTGGCCAGCTCTTCCGGCAAAGGAAAAGCTGGCTAACATTTATCATCTCCCGGCTTTTTCCTCGCGCTTGTCGTTTTTCGGCGGAGGGTCGCTAATGTCCTTCCTGGCATCATAGACCTTCCGGCCCCCGATCCATGTTTGCAGCACGGTGGTGCTGCGGATATCTTGCGCACTGCTGAGCATGGGGTCACGGTCGATCATCAGGAAGTCGGCTTGTTCGCCTTCCTTCAATTCGCCAAATCGTCCCTCGGCAAAGCCGGCATAGGCACCCCCTGCCGTATAAGCCGCGAGCGCTTGTTCACGTGAGACTGTTTCTTCAGGGTGCCAGCCTCCGAAAGGCTGACCATCCGCATCTGTACGAGTCATCGCAGCGGCTATTCCGGCGAAGGGGTCGGGCGCTTCCACCGGCGCATCGGACCCGAAAGCCACCGGTGCCCCGGCATCATGGATAGAGCGCCAGGCATAGGCACCGGTCAAACGATCCGGCCCAAGGCGAGCTTCCGCCATCACCCGGTCAGACGTTTCATGCACCGGCTGCATGGAAGCAATGGTGCCATAACGGCCAAAGCGCGCAATATCTGCCGGATCGACGATCTGTGCATGTTCAATCCGCCAGCGCCGGTCTCCCTTATAGGTTTCCGACATTTCCTCGATCGCGTCGAGCACTTCGGCATTGGCACCATCGCCAATGGCATGAACCGCAACCTGGAAGTGATCCATTGCCGCGCGGCTCATCAAATTGCGCAATTGCGTGCCATTGAGCAATTGCAGCCCGGTTTCGCCGGGTGCGTCTGAATAGGGGGCTTTCAACCAGGCCCCGCGTGATCCCAGCGCGCCATCAAGATAGAGCTTCACCCCGTTCAGTCGCAGTCTGTCATCATAGAGCCACGGTGTCGGGCCTGTGCCGCCAATCAGGATCATATCCGATATGCTGGAGGCGTAGGACATGATCCGCACCGTCAGCCGGCCTGTGTCCCCGGCGCGGCGAAAGGTCATCCAATCGTCAATTGAGGTGCCCATATCGGCCACTGCGGTTACGCCATGGCTGAGGAGTTCCTGCTGCGCTTTGTAAAGAGCAAGATCGCGGTCTTCCGGGCGGGGCGGGGGGATATCATCCGATACCAGCGCCATCGCGCCATCCACCAGCACACCAGCGGGCTGTTTGGACCCTGCGATACGTTCTATCCGTCCACCTGTCGGGTCAGGGGTTGCGGCGGTAATACCGGCTTCTTTCAGCGCCTTGCTATTAGCCCAACCAGCGTGGCCATCCACTCTTTCGAGAAAAACGGGACGGTCAGGCACGGCAGCGTCGAGTTCCGCCGCTGTGGGGAAGCGGCCAAGCGCCCATTGTTCCTGATTCCATCCCCGGCCAATGATCCATGGCCGGTCAGGATAGCGCGCAGCATAAGCGGCAATCTTTTGCTGTGCCTCGGCAAGCGAATGCGTGTCTGACAGGTCAAGCGAAAGAGCGGCAAGGCCTATGCCCATCAAATGAACGTGGGAATCTATCAGGCCCGGAATCACTGTCCGGCCCTTGCCATCCTCGTGATAATCCACGTCCTTGGGTGGCTTGTCCTTGCGCTTCAGGATCTTGGCAATCCGGCCATCATCACCGATCACCATGGCGGTGAAATGGGTGACATCGCCATCACGGTCCACCGTCATGCCGTTGATGTTATCGACCAGCGTGTCCGCGAGGGCCGGTAGGGGGAGAAGCGCCGGAAGCACCAGCGCCACTCCGCCAAGCAGTCGGGCAATCATCTTTGTGTGATCTCCGGCAGGTGACGGATCAGGGCGCTGGTATCCTGTCGTGCGCCGCCTTTGGCCTGCACCTGTGCATAAAGCTGGTCGACCAGCGCAGTGATAGGCATGGAAAGGCCATTCGCGCCGCCTTCTGCCAGAGCAATGGCGAGATCCTTGCGCATCCAGTCAATTGCGAAGCCGAAATCAAATTCGCCTTCCGCCATCGTGGCCCAGCGGTGTTCCATCTGCCAGCTTTGCGCCGCGCCGCCAGAAATCGCTTCCAGCACCTTGGCCATGTCGAGACCGCTGCCCTGGGCAAAACGCACGGCTTCGGACAAGCCGGCCAGCGTTCCGGCAATGCAGATCTGATTGGCGGCTTTGGTTGCCTGACCTGCGCCAGTATCACCAACATGGGTGATCCGCGCAGCATAGGCTTCCATGATGGGGCTGGCCGCTTCCAGAGCTTCCACACTGCCGCCACACATGATCGACAGTGCGCCTTTCTCTGCGCCTGCCTGCCCGCCAGATACAGGCGCATCCACCGCCTTCACTCCGTAGGGCTCAGCCGCTTCGGCAATTTGCCGGGCAAGCGCGGGGGAAACCGTTGTGTGATCGATGAAGAGCGCGTCCCGATCCATCGAGGCCAGCGCACCCTGATCGCCCAGCACCACTTCGGCAAGGTCGGCATCATTGCCAACGCAGGTGATGACTGCATGTTGGCCAATCGCCGCCTGTGCAGGGGTCGCCGCCATATGCACCGAGAGGTTTTCATTGAGATGCGCGCCCAGCCAGTCTTCGGCTTTGCTGGCAGTGCGATTATAGACAGTGACCTGATGGCCAGCGCGGGCGAGGTGGCCAGCCATGGGAGTGCCCATTACGCCAAGGCCAAGAAATGCGATACGTCTGTTTTGGGTCATGCCTGCACACCTGAAGGCTCTGCCGTGCGAAAGCAATCCTGCATATTGTGTGAGGGTTTCCCTTGGTCGCAATTTTAGTCTACGGGCGGCGCACTATGAGCCAGACTATCACCACATCCGACGCGCTGACCTATCAAGATGTTTGCGCCGCTGCAGAACGGATCGGGGGCGCTGTTGTGCGCACTTCGACACAATATAGCCGCACGCTTTCGAAGATTACCGGCGCAGATATCTGGCTAAAATTTGAAAACCACCAGTTTACAGCCGCTTATAAAGAGCGCGGCGCGCTGAACAAATTGCTGCTGACAGATCCGCAAGCACTGAAGAAGGGCGTTATCACCGCGTCTGCTGGAAATCACTCGCAAGGGCTATCCTATCACGGCACCCGCCTTGGTGTGCCTGTAACCATTGTCATGCCGCGCACGACTCCGACTGTGAAAGTCATGCAGACCGAACAGGTCGGCGGCAAGGTTGTGCTGGAAGGCGAAAGTTTTGATGAAGCCTATGCCCATGCCCGTAAGCTGGAGCAGGAATTGGGGCTGATTTTTGTGCACCCCTTCGATGATCCTGATGTGGCGGCGGGGCAGGGCACTGTCGCGCTTGAAATGCTGGCTGATGCGCCGGAAATCGATACGCTGGTCGTGCCGATTGGTGGTGGTGGCTTAATGTCTGGCATGGCCACGGTTGCTCGCCATATCCGCCCGGATATGCAGGTGATCGGTGTACAGGCCCAGCTTTACCCATCGATGTATGACCATGTGAAGAAGCAAGGGCTGCCCTGTGGCGGTGATACGCTGGCAGAAGGTATTGCGGTGAAGCAACCGGGGGCATTCACCTCGCAGATCATTGAAAAGCTGGTGGATGACATCGTCCTGGTGGAAGAACCGCAGCTTGAACGCGCTGTTTCGCTTTGCCTCCAGATCGAAAAGACCGTGGTTGAAGGCGCGGGTGCTGCCGGCCTTGCTGCGGTGATGTCTTACCCCGAAATGTTCAAGGGCAAGAAGGTCGGGCTGGTGCTGTGTGGCGGCAATATCGACACACGCCTGCTGGCCAATGTGCTGCTGCGCGATCTGGCGCGTTCAGGCCGCCTTGCCCGTTTGCGCCTTTCTTTACAGGATCGCCCGGGTGCTCTGTTCAAGGTAATGCGCGAATTTGATAATCATCAGGTGAATATCCTGGAAATCTACCACCAGCGGATTTTCACGAATCTTCCGGCCAAGGGCCTCGTGACCGATATTGAATGCGAAGCGCGCGATTATGGGCAGATTCAGGCACTGATGGCGTCGCTGCAAGCCAAGGGTTATGCTGTTACCCAACAAGAGCTTGATTGACCGAAATTCGGGCAGTCTGTCCGATTTTTTGGCAATAAGTGTAAATAAGTTCTGCAATTTGCCCAATTAAAGGTTAAGGTTCATAACGTAACTGATATGGAGATTTCGTGATTTTCTGTGTCAGTACCCATAATGACCCTTTTTGGAGAGGACCGCCAAAACCGTGACGGCCCCGACGAGCTTTCCGCGTTTCTTCGTCACCAGTTCGGCGCCATGCCCGTATCTGGCGAACAGGGTTGAGCGGAAGGTTTTTACCGAACTCAAAGGTCCCCATGCGGAACAGTTGAATGAGGCTTTGGGGCGCATCGGATTTCGCCGGAGCCAAATGGTTGCCTACCGCCCAAGTTGCCAGAATTGCCAAGCCTGTATTTCGGTACGGGTTGTGGCAGGGGAATTTAGACCTTCGTCCACGCAGCGCCGTGATTTTCGTCGTAACAGCGATCTTATCGTCAGCGAATGCCGCCCTTGGGCCACCAGCGAACAATTCGAATTGCTGCGGAACTATCTTTCCAAGCGTCACCCCGACGGAGGGATGGCCGCGATGGACGAGATGGATTTCGCTGACATGGTGGAACACACGCCTGTTTCGACCTGTGTGACAGAATATCGGGAACCTGACGGTTTAGGTGGGGCAGGGCGTCTGGTTGGCGCTTGCCTGACAGATCGGCAAAGTGATGGATTGTCGATGATCTACAGTTTCTACGACCCGGAACTGCAGGATCGCAAAGGGCTTGGGAATTATATCATCCTTGATCATATTCATCGCGCTGCTGCCGATGGGCTTGATTACGTGTATCTTGGATATTGGGTCGAAGGTTCACGCCAGATGCAATATAAAATCCGCTATCGGCCGCTGGAAAAACTCGGGGGAGAAGGCTGGCAGCGGTTTGGCGAGGAAGAGCAGTCTGAGCTTATCGCTACTGCGCTTTCCAGCAATCAAGACAAAGCCCCCGCAATCAGCGGCGGTAGCAAGGACGGCACCCCCGGTGGCCAGAGCCAGTATAAAATTTCCTGATACGCCGGTCTATCGCTCCACACTTTTCCTTCTTGCTTCGGCTGGAGGGATGATGCTGCCGGCGGTGGTCCATGCGCAAAGTCTGGAAGATTTGATTCCGGATTCAGCGGTGGCCAATCCTGACGGCTGGGCGCAGCAGGGCGTGCCATCTGATCAGCAGGTTACTCCCAGTATAGTGCCTGCAACACCCGATGGCGCAGCCGCAGATGTGACTGTGCCTGCACAAGTGCCAAATCCGCCATCTGTTGATAATCTGACCGAGCTGGACCAGGAGACGCCACTGGATAATATGCCGCTCGTCACGGTGGAATGGCCAGACGAGAATGAGCCGGTGATGATCGCGCCATTGGCGCCTGACACGGACATTCAGTTCGTTGAACTGGAACGCAATTCTCCAACTCCCCGCTCGCGCGATATTGAGAAGATTTCCAACGAGCTGACTCTTGCCTTTCTGACGAATGACAAAGAGGCATTCCCCGAGAAGAATGCGTTTGTTTCCCGCTTCAAATCCCTCTCCACTATTGTCGACCTTGATGATGGAGACAGTGTCGGAAAGCTCGCCGCACAAGCCAATAAGGATGAAGAGATGTTGCAGCGCTTGTTGCGCATCTATGGCTATTACAATGCGCAGGTTATGAGCACGGCTGGTGATGGTGCGGCTGGGGGGCAGACCGCTGATCCCAGTGTTCGTTTCAATATCATACCGGGCAAGCAATATGTTTATGGTACGATTGACCTGGCCCAGCTTGAACAAACCGGCAGCGATTACAAAACATTGCGGAGCAAGTTTGCGATTGAGCCGGGTGATCCTGTATTGCAGGACAAGATCGTGGATGAGGTGGCAAACCTTGGCACGGCGCTTGGCGAATCTGGCTATGCCTTTGCGGATGTCGGGGCTCCGGAACTTCTGATCGACCATGAACGGGAACAAGGTGATCTGACCGTTCCGGTAGAACCCAAGGGCAAATATGTCTTCGGCCATGTGACCAGCGACATGCCCGATTTCATGTCCGGCACGCATCTTGAAAAGATTGCCCGATTTAATGCCGGCGATCTGTATCAGACCAGCGATCAGGAAGATTTGCGCAGCGCTATTCAGGCAACTGGCCTTGTCTCCACCATCGATATCAAGAAAGTCGAAACGTCGCCACCACAAGGGGATCAGCCAGGCACGGTGGACCTTGCTGTATCGATGACCAAGGCGCCGCTACGCACTGTTGCAGGCTCCATTGGTTATGGCACGGGTGAAGGCGCAAGGATCGAAGCAAGCTGGGAACATCGCAATCTCTTTCCACCTGAAGGCATGTTCAAGGTGCGCGGAATTGGCGGCACGCAGGAACAGCTCCTGGGTGTGACCTTCCGCCGCAATAACGTGACCGGGCGTGATCGTATCCTGACATTGGATGCCTATGCCACCACCGTGAACCGCGATGCCTATTATGCGCGTACCGCGACGATTCAGGGGACTTTTGAACGGGTTAGCACAATCCTGTTCCAGAAAAAATTCAGCTATTCCATAGGGTTGCAGTTGATTGGTACGCAGGAGCGTGAATCATCAACCGATGAGATCAAGCTGCCGCGTGAAACCTATTACATCGCCGCTGTGCCGCTGTATGGTCAGATGGACACATCCAATGATCTGCTTGATCCGGATCGCGGTTTCCGCCTTGCAGCCCGGATTTCACCGGAAGTATCCCGCACCCATGGTGCGCAAAGTTTCTATTCCCGCAACCAGTTTGACGCGAGCTATTACAAACGCATAACCGGCAGTGTGGTTTTGGCAGGTCGTGTGAGGTTTGGTTTCATTCCAGGGGCATCGCTCGACAAGATCGCCCCGTCGCGCCGCCTGTATGCTGGTGGTGGCGGTTCCGTTCGCGGTTATGGCTATCAGGCTATTGGCCCGCGCAATGCGGCAGGCGAAGCCGCAGGCGGGCGTTCTCTGACAGAGCTTTCGATGGAAGCGCGTATCCGAACCGGCTTTATGGATGGTGCCGTTTCCATCGTGCCGTTTATTGATGCCGGGGCAGTTGATCGCAGTTCTACCCCGGAATTTGATGATATCAAATTCGGCGCTGGCATTGGTATCCGTTATCACACCAGTTTTGGCCCGATCAGGGTCGATTTTGGGGTGCCGCTCAATCCAGAACCTAGCGATGCGCCCGTCGGTGTGTATGTCGCGCTTGGGCAGGCCTTCTGATGAACGAAGGAGAAGTGCAGGCTCCGGATGAGACAGGCACTGCCGAGCCGGTAAAGCGCCGCCGTGGGCCCATTCGGTTTGTTCTGCGCTGGAGCGCGCGGGTGGTTTTCGCCCTGCTGGGAATTGTCGCTCTGGCAGTAATTTTCCTGCACACACCACCGGGTCGGCAATTTATTGTCGATCAGCTTTCATCCTACGCGCCCGCATCGGGTTTGAAAGTGGAGGTGGGCGAAATCGATGGTTCTGTCTTATGGGGCAGCACGCTCAAAGATGTGCGTTTTTTTGATAAGAATAACAAACTCTTCCTGGAAATTCCTGAGGTCGAACTGAACTGGCGGCCTTATAAATTCCCGCTCATCGGCCTCGATATTCGCCATCTGATCGCCCATGATGGTACGCTTCATGCCGTGCCGCAATTTGTGCCCGGCAATCCTGATGCGCCCATTTTGCCCGATTTCGATATTCGGGTCGATCAGTTCGTGGTTGATAATCTGCATGTGGATAAGGGCGTGGCCGGGGATGAGCGGACGGTCAACCTAAGGGCTAAAACCAATATCCGTGATGGATTGGTCTATTTCAAAGCCAATGGCTCCCTCGGCGGTGGAGACCATCTGGCCGCATTGATTCATGCACAGCCTGACCGCGACATCTTCAAAGCCGACGTCAATATTGATGCGCCGGCTGACGGGCTGATTGCGAATTTATCCAATTCTACCAAAGGCTTCATGATTGATATTCGCGGGGATGGCACGTGGAAGCAATGGGACGGGGCCATTCTAGCAAAACAGGAAGAGAAGCGCCTGGTGGCGTTGGCACTGCATAATAGCAACGGCCAATATACCATTGCAGGCCAGATCCGGCCTGAAGGGCGAGTGAAGGGCCTTGCTGGCAAGGCGCTGGGTGATCTGGTGTCAGTGGGCGCTGTTGGAACGCTGAAGCAAAGCACTCTGGCAGGTAATCTGGCATTGCGGAGCAAGGCACTGACACTGGATACGGGCGGTGCGGTTGATCTGAACGATAAGATATTCCACGATTTTTCTATCAAGGCGAAGCTGGCTGACCCCTCATTAATGGGGGGCAGCACAAAAATTGGTAATGCTGAACTGAATGCGACAATGAACGGTGCATTCGATAATCTGTCAGTGCAGCATCAATTGCGGATTGGTGAGATTGATCTGGGCAAGACCCATATCAAAGGCATCACCCAGAACGGGGTTGCGCGCTATGATGGCACCCGCTGGAGCGCGCCGCTGGATCTGAGGATCAAACGGATCGTCACGGGCAATAAAACCATTGATCCGCGGCTGACAAATGGCCGAGCAACAGGTCTGCTTCAACTCAAGGGCGATATGCTGACGGCAAGCAGTCTGCCAGTTACATTTGACAATCTGAAAGCCACGCTGGCTCTCAAAGCTGATCTGGCCAAGTCCAATGTCGAAGTTTCTGGCCCGGTGGAAGCGCGCGGCTTTGTACTGGACAATATTGGCACGCTCGATCTCGGGGCGAAGTTTCGTTTCCGTCTCAATGATGGGCCATGGACGCTGAGAGCCAATGTCACCGGGCGGATGCCACGCGTAACCAACGGAACGCTGGCAGACATCGCGGGCACCAATATTCGCTTTAATGGTGGATTGGGGCTGAGCAACACCGGCCGGGTGGAGGTCGATAATTTCAAATTGCGTGCAAGTAAGCTGCAACTCGATCTCAATGGCCGGATGGGTGGCAATGACGCAACGCTGGCTGGGACTGGTCGCCACACAAAATACGGACCTTTCACCATTGAAGCGGAGTTGAACGCTGATGGACCGCGTGCGGTGCTGGTGCTGAAAGACCCGATGCCTGCTGCCGGGTTGAAGGATGTGCGTGTAGCACTGACCCCGTCGGGAGACGGATATGCGATTGAAACCGAAGGCAACTCACGCCTGGGGCCATTCAACGGGGCATTGCAATTGACCATGCCCACCGGTGAGCCAACGCATATTGATGTGCAGCATTTTGATATCTGGAAAACCTCGCTCACCGGCGGGGTGACGCTGCAAAATGAAGGGGTTCTGGGTACACTGACGCTTTCAGGTGGTGGTCTGGATGGGCGCGTGGCGTTCTCTCCGCGTGATGGCGGGCAGGGTGTCGAGGTGAATTTGGCGGCCAATAATGCCGTGTTTGCCGGGCCAACCCCTGTCGCGATCCGCCGGGCAACGATAACAGCCAGTGCTCTTCTTAAAGAAGGTGCGACGACAATTAACGGTTCGATCCGCGCGCGCGGCCTGTCTTACGGCTCCATGTTCATCGGCAGCCTCGCTGCCCAGGCACGGGTGCAAGATGGCACGGGCCTGTTCGATGCACAATTGACCGGGCGGCGCGGAAGCCGTTTCGAATTGCAGATGCAAGGCAAGGTGACGCCCGATCAGGTGATTGTGGCAGCCAAGGGTGCTTATGGCACTCAGGCGATTGATACGCCGCGCCGCGCCGTCCTGAGCAAGCGTGAAGATGGTGGCTGGACTCTGCAGAAGAGCCAGCTCTCCTTTGGCAGCGGCTTTGTGATTGTAGAAGGGAATTTCGGCGGGGAACGTCCAACTGAAGCATCTGTCAAACTGGCCAACATGCCATTGTCCCTGATCGATGCAGTGGCCGATGATACACGATTGGGCGGAAGTGTATCCGGCGCGATTGATATCAAGAGCAGCGAAGAGCATGTGCCAACTGGCAAGGCGCGGCTGATGGTGAAGGGGCTGACCCGTGCAGGCCTCACCATGTCATCACGGCCCATCAATCTGGCGCTGGTCCTGGATCTGTCGCCAACATTGTTGCAAACCCGGGCGGTCATCAATGATGGCACCGCAACCAAGGGGCGTTTGCAGGGACGGATTGCCAATTTGCCTGCTGATGGCAATCTGATCGAACGTTTGCAGGCAGGCAATCTGCTGGCGCAATTGCGTTATGCCGGACCGGCCGAATCCCTGTGGCGGCTGCTTTCGATTGAAGTTTTTGACATTACAGGTCCAATGCGTGCCGCAGCGGATGTAGGCGGGAGCTTGAAGAATCCGCAAGTGCGCGGCTCTCTTCAGGCTGACAATCTGCACCTCACCAGCGCGATTACCGGAAGTGATGTAACCAATCTGCGCGCACGTGGCACGTTCCGTGGTTCGCGTCTCAATATGACCACTCTGGCTGGCACAACCGCAAATGGCGGAACGATAGCGGGCAGCGGCTTTGTCGATCTGGCCGGGCTCGGCAAGAACCGTGGTCCGGTGATTGATTTGAGACTGTCTGCCAAGCGCGCGCAGGTGGTGAAGCGCAAAGGCATGGGGGCTACGGTTACCGGACCAATACGGATCATGTCTAACGGGAGTGGTGGAACCATCGCTGGCCGTCTGCAGATCAACGCGGCAGAGTGGACGCTTGGCAGAGCAGAGGCTGAAAATAATCTGCCCGATATCCAGATCCGCGAAATTAATCTGCCAGCCGATATTGCTCCGGCCGATACGCCCGGCGAGCCATGGCGCTACCTCATCGATGCTAAGGCCAAAGACAATGTGAAGGTTCGCGGCATGGGGCTGGATAGCGAATGGAGCGCAGATTTACAGTTGCGCGGCACGACGGACGATCCGAGGATTGGCGGCACGGCCAGTGTGATACCACGACAGGGCTTCTACAGTTTCGCCAGCACGCAGTTTGATCTGACGCGCGGCCAGATTGATTTCGATGTAAATGGCCCGATTGACCCGCGTCTTGATATCACCGCGACATCCTCCGATGTAGCCAATCTCGATGTGACTGTCCGCGTGACCGGCAGCGGTGAACAGCCGACTGTATCCTTCCAATCCACGCCTTCTCTGCCCGAGGAGGAAATTTTGGCGCGGCTGTTGTTTGGTGGTTCTATCACAGACCTTTCCGCGACCGATGCAATCCAGTTGGGCGCTGCACTGGCAGCGTTGCGCAGTGGCGGCGGTCTGGACCCGATTAACAGCCTGCGCAGTGCGATTGGGCTTGATCGTTTGCGCATCGTTGCCGCTGATCCGACGCTGGACCGGGAAACAGCGGTGGCGCTGGGTAAGAATTTCGGACGGCGCTTCTACACTGAAATCATCACCGACGGGCGTGGCTATAATGCGTCTACGGTAGAATTCAGGGTGACAAGCTGGCTTTCACTGCTGGCGTCGATATCGTCGATCGGCCGCGAGGGTGTGTCCGCAGAAGTCAGCAAGGATTATTGACGAGCCTTGTGGCGCATATTGCCCGTGCAGGATCAGTCGCTTGGTGTCATATCTTTCAAAATGCCGTCGATGGGGAGGATTACCCCATTGCTCGCCATAATAGCGGGCCCTGCGATATGAGCGCTGGTGCCATCTGCTGCGGTGGCGGTGAATGTTTCACCCTGTTTGGAGAAGGTGACGTAATGGCCGCCCATGGTCCGCATGGATACTGGCTTACCACCAGAATTTTCGATGGCATTTTTTATATCTTCGAGTGAAAAATATCCGGGCAGGATATGGTCACGCAGGATGGCCATCATCGCGGGGCGTTGATTGTCCTGTTGCAACAATCCGCCGGCCTTACCCAATTTGCTGAAGGCCTCATCGCGCGGAGCAAGCAGCGTATAGGATGCGATGCTATCGAAGATAGGCGCAAGGCCGTCATCTTCAACTTCGGTGGCGAGAATAGTGAGGCCAGGGGCATCGGCAATCTGTGCGGCCATTGTCTCCTCTGAGACGTTGGCAGCTTTCGTTTGTGTCTCCTCAGAACTCTTGCCGCTGCAACCGCAGAGTGAAAGAGATGCAAAAAGAGCGAGGCATAGACATTTCGAGCCGCGCATGGGTGGGTACCTCACTTGGGTCAGGACGGAATCAGTTCGATTGCAGATGTGATGCGGCGGGTTTTTGGGTCAACCTGATAGATGTAGCCATCGCTATACCGATAATGTGCCTGGTCACTATCAGGGTATTTCGCGCGATAGGCATAAGGAATGTTGTAAATATCATAGCCCGAAGGCAGCGGCTGACCGACGATGAAATCACTGCCTGTTATCAATGCGGCGATCGATGTGATGAGCTGATTTTCCGGGTCAATCCGGTAGATGATGTGATCGATCAGGCGATATCCGTCGGAACTGCCAAGATTGAAGTAAGCGCGGTAATAGTCAGGCAGATTGCCGGATTTGAGTTGGCGCGGCCATAGATGACCGGGGGACAAAGCCCCTCCCGGAAGCGGGAAATAGCCATTGATTTGATTGTTGGCGGAAACTTTGACCAGATACCCTTTTTCGTAGAAAAAACGGCCTGTTTTTGAGGTGTTTAACCCCCACCAGTCTGGGTGTGGAGAGAGAAAGCGATAAGGTGCCGGGGCCTGATTTTTTTCGATCTGACAGGCTTCAGCAGATTGAGACAGGGCTTGCGGGCATCCGGGGATCAATGCAGACGGCGCATTCCCCTTGCTGATTGCCGTGGTGAAACCGATACGTGTATAATAGCGACGATCCCCGTCTTTACCGGCTGGCTTCTCTTCATTCGCTCCGACATGGCGGCGTGGGAGCGACGCTGCAGGTTCCCGAAATCGGGAAGTTTGCGTGCCGGGTGGAGAGGGCTTGGCCTCTGCCTGATCGGGCGCGTCATCATGGGCTGGAATATCAACGGACAGTTTGGCCGGAGTAAGGTCACGCTTGTCGAGCGAGGCAGAGGCAGTTTGGGCCCCACCGGTATTGCTTGCGCCATTAGCCTCATCGCTCTGAACAATGGTGCGACTGTTTGATGTGTCATCGGGCGCCTGCTGCCCAGTCACGGGTTTCGGGGCAATTCCAAGCACGTCTGCTTTTTGCCGTGGCCGTCCTTTAAGGTCTTTCAAAGCACTGGGGCCAAGGGTGTCAACGAAACCAACACCATCACTTTCCAGCGGTTGGGGCGTTGGCGCAGCATGCAGCGCAGCACTTCCCATCAATGCGATCAAAACCGCACCTGTGAAGCTGTTGCGCATGAATAAACTCCCTTTCATGTCCGTTAACCGTTCAACTGCGGCCTATGTTCCAGCAGAGTGAGGATAGATCGCAAAAGTTAAAATCTGTCGCTTTTCAGCCACTCTGAACATTATTTAGGCAGTAATTTTCTCTCCTTTCGTAAGTTTAATGCATCTCACCACGATAGAGTTTTGCTTCAGCAGCGCGCCGTTTCTCCAGCCCTTTCAGAACCTTGCCGCCAGCGCGCGTCCAGCGAGCAAATTCTGCTGCTGCGCCTGCGTAGTCTCCTGTGCGATGTTTGCGGGTGAGTGTCGCGCGCGAAATAGCACCTGTGTTGTAGTGAAACGATATCAGTGCATCGAATTGTGCCTGGCTCGTCGGGGCATCGCCAAGCGCTGTACTGACTTCCTCTGCATAGCGAACAAGGTCGCAAGATAGCCGCTCATCGCACTGGCTTTGCGTCCACAATGTACCGGGGCCAATGCCAGAACCGGTTGCACCCCAGCCGATCGTCCAGGGGGCACCACCCGTGCCGGGATCAGGATAGGCTTCAATAAGCCCGTCATCCCGGCGTCTGGCGCAACCTTCAAACTGCTTGATGAGTGCTATGCCTGCGCTGCTGACCCGCATCGGGCGGGGAGGGCTAAGCGCTGCTTCGATACGCTGCATTTCATCAGGCTTGAGAGGCCTGCCGATGATGTCGGTGAGGGTGGGAAGCAATTGGGGGAAGTGCATGGCCGGTCTCCGTCCAGTGAAGGAGTGATCAGGGCTAGCTTCAGGCAATTCCTGTAGGAAAGTGTTTTCTTTCGCAATGTGTGGGCTGAGCGCACGAAAAAGGGGCGCCCGGTTTGACCCGAACGCCCCTTTTCAAAGCGATAATCTCAAAAGATCAGGCGCTGTAATACATGTCGAATTCAACAGCCGATGGTGTGGTTTCGAAGCGGATTACATCTTCCCACTTCAGTTCCATATAGGCATCGATCTGTTCCTTGCTGAACACATCGCCAGCAAGCAGGAATTCGTGATCGGCTTCGAGCGCGAGCAGAGCTTCACGCAGCGATCCGGCAACGGTTGGAACCTTGGCGAGTTCTGCTGGTGGCAGATCATAGAGGTTCTTATCCATCGCATCACCCGGATGGATCTTCTGCTGGATGCCTTCAAGGCCAGCCATCAACAGAGCCGAATAGGCAAGGTATGGGTTCGCCATGGCATCGGGGAAACGGAATTCCACGCGCTTGGCTTTTTCACCCGTGCCGTAAGGGATACGGCAAGAAGCAGAACGGTTGCGAGCCGAATAGGCCAGCAGAACCGGCGCTTCGAAGCCCGGTACCAGACGCTTGTAGCTGTTGGTGGTCGGGTTGGTGAAAGCGTTCAGCGCCTTGGCGTGCTTGATAACGCCGCCGATGAAATACAGGCAGTTTTCGCTGAGGCCAGCATAGCCGTTACCTGCGAAGGTTGGCTTGCCCTTTTCCCAGATCGAAATATGCGTGTGCATACCCGAGCCATTATCATCCTTGATGGGCTTGGGCATGAAGGTTGCGGTCTTGCCATAGGCATGGGCAACCTGATGCACGACATACTTATAGATCTGCATACGGTCAGCAGTCTGCGTCAGCGTGCCGAAGGTCAGGCCGAGTTCGTGCTGAGCAGCGGCCACTTCGTGGTGATGCTTGTCGCAAGGCAGGCCGAGTTCGAGCATGGTTTCGACCATTTCGGCGCGAATATCCACGGCGGAATCGACAGGTGCAACCGGGAAATAGCCGCCCTTGACGCCGGGGCGGTGGCCCATATTGCCGGTGTCATACTGCTTGTTGGTATTGGTCGGCAGTTCAACGTCGTCGAGTTCGAAACCCGAACCGCTGTAGCTGTCATGGAAGCGCACATCGTCGAACATGAAGAATTCAGCTTCAGGGCCGACATAGACAGTATCACCGATGCCGGTGGTCTTGAGGTAGGCTTCAGCGCGCTTGGCGGTTGAACGCGGATCGCGCGAATAGAGTTCACCGGTCGAAGGTTCAACGATGTCGCAGAACACAACCATCATCGGCGTGGCGCTGAAGGGGTCCATATAGACTTCTTCAAGGTCAGGCTTGAGGATCATGTCGGATTCGTTGATCGTCTTCCAACCAGCGATAGAAGAGCCGTCAAACATGAGGCCTTCTTCAAGCTCGTCTTCGCCGAGAGCGCTGGCGACCATCGAAAGGTGCTGCCATTTGCCCTTGGGATCGGTGAAGCGAAGATCTACCCATTCGATCTCCTCATCCTTGATCCGTTTAATGATTTCAGATGCAGTGGCCATAATCTTCCTTCCTTAGAATGGAATGTTGGAAAGGGCCGCAATGATGACCTCGGCGGTTGTCATTGCGAGCAATAGGGAACGCGATCAAATCGCGTCGTTGTTCTTTTCACCGGTGCGAATGCGCAACGCGGATTCAATGTTGGTGACGAAAATTTTGCCATCGCCGATGCGTCCGGTCTGGGCAGCAGCAGCAATGGCTTCCACCACACGTTCAGCGATTTCGTCTGACACGACGACTTCCAGTTTCACCTTGGGCAGGAAATCGACGACATATTCGGCACCGCGATAGAGTTCGGTATGGCCTTTCTGTCGGCCAAAGCCTTTGGCCTCGGTCACGGTGATGCCGGACACGCCCACTTCATGGAGCGCTTCCTTAACTTCATCGAGCTTGAACGGCTTGATAATAGCTTCGATCTTTTTCACGTAACCTCTGAACGAATTTCCGGCGCAATAGTTCGTTGTGGTTCGCCGGTCCGAAATACATCCCCGAACTCATCTCAAAGTGAATCACTTCAAGATTCGTGCCAAGGCGCTCGCGCAAGGTCTAGCCAATGCGGCGCTCCGGGGGAAGGGCGGATTCGTAAGTAAAGTGAAGCGAAGCGGCGATTTTGGCTAAGAATCCTGCGCCAAAAATCGCCGAAAGTTGCCTAAAATTCTGGCACGCTCATGCTGTAAATTTGAGCAGCTACAGGCGTAGGCCCTTTGTCTCTTCCACACCTGCCATGATGTTCAGTGACTGAACTGCTGCACCGCTGGCCCCTTTGCCGAGATTGTCGAGCAGGGCGACCAGGCGCGCCTGACTGCCTGATTTATCAGCAAACACATGCAGCTCCACCCGGTCTGAGGCGTCAAACGAGCGACGTAATAATAATGCACCATTTTCCGGTGTAGCGCCCATCTGGACGATTGGGCTGCCTGCATAGAAGGTTTTGAGTGATTCGCGCAGCGCATCGGGTGTTGCTGCCGCGCGCATGGCTTCCAGCGGAAGCGGCACTTCCACCAGCATTCCGCGCATGGCCGGAATCACGGATGGCGCAAAAATGGGGGCGTGGGTGAGGCCAGCATGGCGCTGCATTTCGGGCAGGTGCTTATGATCGAGAGACAGGCCATAGGTGCGAAAGGCAATGTCCTGGTCGGCTTCGAATTGCGCGATCATCGCTTTTCCGCCGCCGGAATAACCTGACACGGCATTGATTGTGTAAGGCCAGTCTTCCGGCAATAGGCCTTCGCGCACCAAGGGGGCGATAAGCGCGAGGAAACCGGTGGGGTAACATCCCGGATTGGACACACGCATGGCATTGGCGACAGCTTGATGGCCGACCAGTTCCGGGAAGCCATAGGTCCACCCACTCGCCACGCGATGGGCCGAGGATGCGTCAATTACACGGGTGGTATCATTGTCAATCATCGCCACTGCTTCACGCGCTGCATCGTCGGGCAGGCACAAAATGGCGAAATCAGCAGCGTTCAGTGCATCTCGGCGGGCTTGCGGGTCTTTGCGCTGCGTATCATCGAGAATCATCAGCTCGAATTCGCTGCGGTTGCCGAGCCGTTCGGCAATTTCAAGACCGGTCGTGCCAGCACCACCGTCGATAAACACTGTTTGTGCCATCAGGAAAGAGGCTCCAAATGATCAAGATGAACATAACCGACCGGCCCTTGCGGGCCTAGGCAACCCCAACCCCAACCAGCAGAAATGTCGAGCAGTTCGAAACTGTCCCCTTCCATCAGGGTGCAGATTTCACTGGCAGTATCAGACGGGGCTGACATCAGGCGTGCGCCGCCGGGCATGACTATGCGGGGTTGTGGCACCGCATAATGCGGCACAAAATAACGCCCGGCGAGTGCGATATGCGCCAGATCACCGCGCAAGGGCAGGCTTTGCGGATCAGGCTTGGGCACAGCTCCGGCAAGGATAAAAGGCCCCTTGGGAAGGTGCTGTGCCGTAATGTCTTTATCGCTTTGGCTCACCGCTTGGTCTCGTGCCGGAGTTATAGGAAAGCGCGCCGCTTAGCGTTCCTGCGGCGCGGGGGCAAGTTATGGCGCTCGCTTTCCAGCAAGTTGCATTCACCCAAACCGTGATTGGAGCATGTGCCAGGCGGCCCGCAGGCCCAGCGCTTCGCCGCCCTTCGGTCTGCCGGGTTTGGCGGCCGGACGCCAGGCATAGGTATCAAAATGTGCCCAATCGATGCCTTCGCCAACGAATTTATCGAGGAAAAGCCCGGCCACGCTTGCCCCGGCGAAGGAATTGCCATGGGCATTGTTGGTGTCGGCCATATCGGATTGGAGCCATTCGGAATAGGCATCATGCAATGGCAAGCGCCACACTGCATCGTCATGTGCCCGGCCACTGGCGATCAGCGCATCTGCTGTTTCATCTTTCCGGGCAAACAGGGCAGGAAGGTCAGGCCCCAGCGCAACCCGCGCCGCACCGGTGAGGGTGGCAAAATCGATAATCAGTTCAGGCTTTTCTTCCGAAGCGCGCGCCAGAGCATCGCCAAGGATCAGACGACCTTCTGCATCGGTGTTGCCGATTTCAACGCTCAACCCCTTGCGGCTGCGCAATACGTCGCCGGGGCGGAAGGCGTTTCCGGCAATGGCATTTTCCACCGCAGGTACGCAGCAATGGAGCTGCACGTTAAGGCCCGATTGCATGATCAGGCCAGCCAGAGCGAGGGCATGGGCTGCACCGCCCATATCCTTTTTCATGATCAGCATACCGGAAGAAGATTTCACATCCAGACCGCCGGAATCAAAGCAAACACCTTTGCCCACAATGGCGAGGCGGGGGGCATTTTCCTTGCCCCATGTCAGCTCAATCATGCGCGGGTCATGTTTGCGGGTCGCCGCGCGGCCCACCGCGTGAACCATCGGATATTCCTGCTCCAGCGCATCACCGCGGGTGACTTTGAGCGCAGCGCCATGCTTTTGGGCGAGAGTTTCGGCCTGTTCTTCAAGCGCGGCTGGCCCCATGTCTTCGGCTGGCGTGTTCACCATATCGCGCACGAGGTACACCGCCTGCGCTTCAGCGATGGCAGGGGCGATGGCTTTCACATCCTTGGTCAGCAGAATGCGCGGGCCTTCCGCATCGTCGCTCTCCTTATAGCGGGTGAAGCGATATTGCGCCGTCTGCCATCCATGGAGCGACGGGCCGGGTTCGCCCGACGCCAGACGATAGGTGCCAGCAGGCAGAACTTCAGCCAGTTTCGCCATGCACCAGCTTGAAAGGCTGGCAGGGTTGGCCACACCGCCCACGGCGAACCAGCTATCACCTTCAGGGACAATGGCGGTTTCATAGCCTTTGCCGCTGAACTTTTGTGCGTTAAGTGCTGCGCGCTGTGCTGCATTCAGCTTTTTGATAAAACTATCGAAGCCGTCTGCATTGATAAGGTGGAGGGCGATCGCATCCTGCCCGCGATCAGTCTGGATCAATTCTGCGTTCATGGTCGTTGGGTCAATCTGTCTATATCAAATGTATCAAGCCGGTCACCATATGGTGTGTAAAGGCCGGTGTAGAAGGGAATGGTTCATGAAGCGACTTGTTTCGGTTTTTGCAATGGCTGCATTACTGTCAGCCTGTTCGGCTGGTGCGAACAAGGCCGATGACGCTGTAGCCAATGCGGAAGCTGGCGCCAGTTCCAGCGCAAGTGCGACGGCTTCTGCTGATGGATCTTCGGCCAGTGCATCTATCAGCGACGTCAAAGGCCGTTCGGTCAAGGTCGATACGGATCTGATGCAGTTTGAATATAGCTATCCGGGCAAGGCGGCTGCCATTCCCAAACTATCCAAATTGCTGGATCGGCGTCTTGATGAAGCTGGCCAGGAATTGGAAAAGTCGGCCACGGAAGGGCAGGCTTCAGCCAAGAAAGATAATTATCCCTATCGCGCCTACAGCAATGTTGTGGAATGGAGCGTGGTGACTGATTTGCCCGATTGGCTCAGCCTTTCTTCTACCAATTACAGCTATACGGGCGGTGCCCATGGCATGACCGTCTTTGATAGTCTCCTGTGGGACAAGAAGGCGGAAAAAGCGCTGAACACCATGGATGTCTTCATATCCGGCCCAGCGCTTGCGAATGTAGTGAAAGATGCGTTCTGCGATCAACTGGACAAGTCCCGGTCTAAAAAGCGCGGTGAAATCGTGAAGCGCGATGAAGCAGATCCGTTCACATCCTGCATTGACCCGGTGGACAATTCGACAGTTATCCTCGGCTCCTCCAACGGGAAGAGCTTTGACCGGATCGGCTTTCTGGTCCCCGCCTATAATGCCGGACCTTATGCAGAAGGCTCTTATGAAGTCACTCTGCCTGTGACGAAGGACGTGATCGCAACGGTGAAGCCACAATATCGCGCAAGTTTCAGCGCGAAGAAGTGACGCCTCGCAATTTGTCGGTTCCATCGCTACATGGGTTTCCATGACCGAATATCAGCATGTCGATGGAACCGAAACTGTCCTCCGGGACGGCACAATCAAACTGCATGGGCCGGAAGGCTTCGAAGGGATGCGCAAGGCGGGCCGTCTTGCCGCAGAAATCCTCGATGCGCTAGCCCCGATGGTGCAGCCGGGCGTCACCACCGCCCAGCTTGATGATGCCGTGCGGGAGATGACGCTGGATGCAGGCGCGGTTCCGGCCACGCTTGGCTATCGCGGCTATACGCATAGTTGCTGCATTTCCTTGAACCATGTGGTCTGCCACGGCATTCCGTCGAGCAAGATCATCAAGGAAGGCGATATTCTCAATATCGACGTGACCCCGCTGCTTGATGGCTGGCATGGCGACACGAGCCGCATGTATGTGGCAGGCGAAGCCTCGATCAAGGCCAAGCGGCTGATCGATGTGACCTATGAATGCCTGATGATCGGTGTGGATATGGCCCGGCCGGGCATCCGCCTTGGTGACATTTCCGCCGCGATCCAGAAACACGCCGAGAGCCATCGTTATGGCGTGGTGCGTGAGTTCTGCGGCCATGGCCTTGGCCGCCTGTTTCACGATTCCCCCGAAGTGGTCCACGCAGGCCGTGCAGGAACCGGGCCGGAGCTTAAACCGGGCATGTTCTTCACCATCGAACCAATGATCAACCTCGGCAAACCGGGCGTGAAAATGCTCAACGACGGCTGGACTGCCGTAACCCGCGACAAATCGCTCACCGCGCAGTTCGAGCACTCGATCGGCATCACAGAAACCGGGCGCGAAATTTTCACCGAAAGCCCCAAGGGCCTGCACAAGCCGCCTTACGGGGTGTGAGTTGATCTCTAAAGTATCTACAAACACACTGCATGATGCGGTGTGTTTGCATTTGTGCGCGGTGACGGGGTCGATATAAGTTTGATATGGCCATACCAAACTATCAGCAGCTTATGCTGCCTCTGCTAAAAATAGCGGCAGTTGGAGAAACGCGAGTTCCGATAGCTGCGGAAAAAATCGCTGATGATCTCGGCCTAAGCGAAGAAGAACGCGAAGAATTGCTTCCGAGCGGCACCCAGCGATTATTACACAATCGGATACATTGGGCCAAATTTTACATGTCAAAGGCCGGGCTTATCGACAGTCCAAGAAGAGGCGTGTTTTTAGCTTCTGCTGAAGGTCGCAATTTGCTGGATCGCCAACCGTCGGAAATTAACGTCGACTTGTTGAAGGCATACCCAGCATATGCTGAGTTTGAAGCAAAAATGAAACGGCCAGATGAGAGTGATGCTGAAGAAAGTGAAGATCTCATAGCGGATACCTCAACTCCCGAAGAGCAGATTGATAGTGCTCATAGAGTGCTCAACAACACGCTCAGAAGCGATTTGCTCAATCGTATTCTTGATCAGACTCCGGCATTTTTTGAACGCATTATCGTCGAATTGCTCGTGGCGATGGGCTACGGCGGCACTCATGAAAATGCTGCGCGTGGTTTAGGCAAGTCGGGCGATGGCGGTGTAGATGGAGTCATTGACGAAGATCGTTTGGGGCTTGATCGTATATATGTTCAAGCAAAGCGCTATGCTGCCGAAAATTTGATCGGACGGCCTGAAATACAGGGCTTTGTCGGCAGTCTGGTAGGCTTGGGGGCCTCTAAAGGCGTGTTTGTCACCACATCGACTTTTAGCAGGCATGCCAAAGATTATGCGAATGCACTTCAGCAGCGGATCATTCTGATCGATGGCCAGCGTTTGACTGAGTTGATGATCGAATTTGGAGTCGGCGTGCGAGTGAGCCGTATTGTTCAAGTTAAGCGCCTGGACGAAGACTTTTTCGAAGTTTGATCGAACTACTGCTGCGCAAAGCGTGCCAACGTGCCAACAAGTAATCTCACCCCTCACGCGCTGCTCTGATCGCGGCTCCGCCTGCGAAGGGGGCGGCGGCTATCAGGGCGAGGCTGATGGCTGCGGTCAGGGCAAGGCCGCCTTCGCCTCCGGTGGAGAGGCTTCCGGCACCGAAAATGAGCAGCGGCACGGCGAGCGGGATCACCAGCAGGCCGGACAGGGCTGCGCCCGATCGCAGCGAAACGGTGAGCGCGGCAATGATGATGCCGATCGCGGCAAGGCCGGGCGTTCCGGCGAGCAGGCCCAGCTCCACTATGCGTAAAGTGGCCCCGTCAATGCCGAGCAGGGCAGCAGCCGGGAGGGTGGCGAGCATCAGCGGCGGGCCGAAGCTCAGCCAATGGGCGATCATCCGCACGGCCACCACCAGCTCTTCGGAAATGCCGCGCAAGGCCCATTGGTCAAAGAAGCCCTGCTCCACATCGGGGGCAAGCAGCCGGTCGAGCGGGAGGATGGCGGCGAGGAGTGCCGCGACCCAGATCACGCCGCCGCCTGTCCGGGCGAGCAAGGGCGCATCCGGACCCACGGCAAAGGGATAGAGCATAGCCACGGCAAGGAAGAACAGCAGCGGAAGCATGGTGCCGCCGCGTCTCCCTCCACCGCCATGGGCACCGGGCGTCAACAGCGCCAGATCGCGCTTGAGCAGGGCCAGAACTGCGCTCATGCGGCGTATTCGCCCAGCATCAGTTTTGTAAGGCCGGGCATGGCAAAGGGCTGATGTGAGGCGATAATGGCAATGCCTCCGCTGGCGCAGTGTTGTGCTACCATGCTTTCACATGTTGCAACGGCATCGCTGTCCAAACCGTTCAGCGGTTCGTCGAGCAGCCAGATCGGCGCGCCCTGTCCGGCAAGGCGGGCAAGGGCGGCCCGTTTGCGTTGCCCGGTGGAAAGATAGCGCACAGGGACATCGGCAAGCGGTTCAAGCCCTAGCTGCTCCCAATGGCTTTGCGCGCTGGCATCAATCCGGCTCCAGAAATCGAGGGCCTTGCCCAAGGGCAGATGTTCATCGAGTACGGGGCGTTCATCCAGCAGGCCTATAGCGCCCATGCGGTTAATCACTCCGGCATAGGGGCGGCGCAATCCGGCAAGAATGCGGATCAGGCTGGATTTGCCGATGCCGTTTGGCCCGGCAAGATGAAGCGCTTCGCCGGAGGAAAGCGCCAGTGACAGGCGGCGGAACAGCAATCGTTCGCCGCGTAAACAGGCTATATCATCACCAGTAAGGCGGCACTCTTCCATAAGCCCAAGCGTTAGGCCAAAGGATCACCAGCGACAAGTTCAGGAGAAAGAAGCCATGGGTATTTCAGCTTTGACCGATAGCGAACGCGCACAGGCATTGGCCGAGCTTGGCAAATGGACCCTGCGTGATGACAGCAAGGCCATCAGCCGCAGCTTCCAATTCGCCGATTTTAACGAGGCTTTCGGATTCATGACCCGCGTCGCCTTGCTGGCGGACAAAATGGACCACCACCCGGAATGGTCCAATGTCTATAACCGGGTGGACATCACGCTCACCACCCATGATGCGGATGGATTATCAGAGCGTGATGTCACCATGGCCAAAGCGATCAACGCTTATTGAATCAGCGCACCAATTCCTTGCCGGTCACGATTTTGGCGGTGGAGGCGGCAACAGTCTCCCCCATCGCCTCAGCGCGGCCACCAAGGCAATGAGCGAGGAAGTTTTCCGCAATGGCGTTGAATGCGATGTTGTTTTCAGGCCGGGCAAAGCCATGGCCTTCATCGGGGAACAACACATAGGTGACCGGCACGCCGGCTTGTTTCATCGCATCGACAATCTGATCGCTTTCGGACTGCTTGACGCGCGGATCATTGGCACCCTGGCCGATCAGCAGCGGCTTGGTGATCTCGCTTGCCTTATAGAGCGGTGAACGCTCTTTCAGCAGTGCCTTGCCGTCATCCGTGTTGGGATTGCCCATGCGTTCATGAAACTGGGCGATCATCGGTTCCCAATAGGGCGGGATCGTTTCCAGCAGCGTCTCAAGGTTGGACGGGCCGACAATGTCCACCCCGCAAGCAAAGCGATCACCCGTTTGGGTGAGGCCTACCAGCGTTGCATAGCCACCGTAAGAACCGCCCATGATGGCGACCTTGTCCTTATCGGCAATGCCGCGTTCCACCGCATAATCGACCGCATCGATCAGATCGTCATGCATCTTGCCCGCCCATTCGAGATTGGCAGCGGTGATGAAATCCTTCCCGAAGCCGGTCGAACCACGATAATTAACGGAGAGTACCGCATAGCCCCGATTGGCGAGCCATTGATGTGCCCGGTTGAAACCATAATTGTCGCGTGCCCAAGGGCCGCCATGGACCAGCAGAACCATCGGCACGGGATCGTGAGGCGTTCCAGTGTTTTGCGGGTCAGTGCCTGGCGGCAGGGTGAGGTAGCTTGGCAGCACCAGCCCATCGCGCGCAGTGATTTCCAGCGGATGCATCGGCCGGAGCGGTGCGCCTTCCAGTTCGGGCCTTGTGGTGTAGAGCAATGTCAGTGTCTGTGCATTGCGGTCATAGAGGTAAGAACGGCTGGGCGCGACCAGTGGGTCATTCCACACGATCCAGCGGTCATCGTCGTCCGTGCGAGATGAAATGCCAAATTCGCCTTCAAGCTGTTCACCAAGCCAATCGAGTGAGGCCTTTATGTCTGAATCCAGCACGACCCATTCATTGACAAGATAATTGACCGAATAGGCCTGCACTTCACCGGTTTTGGGATGCGCCAGGGTGCCGCCAATATCGGCCTTGTCATTCTCTGCAATGATGCGCTTTTCACCCGTTTCGCTGTCCTGTGCAATCAGCGCCGCGGTGTTGCGCCCACGGCTGTCGATCCAGTAAAGCGTCTTGCCATCCACCGTGTAGCCTGCCGGGCTGGTGGTGAGGGCATCTTCCAGTGCGGTGGTTTCGCTCGGCGTTTCGGCAATGGTTGTGCCGTTCGTAATCTCGAAGAAATCCATCCCCCCGCTGGCATTGGGGCGCATAGCCCAACGCAGTGTCAGGCTGTCATCTGCAAGGAAGGATACGAAGCCCGGATTTTCCATGACCAGCGTCAATTCGCCGGTATGGAGGTTGAGCCGGTGGACATCATGCAGCCGCGCATCGCGATTGTTGAGGCCGACCAGAATGGAATCGCGGATCGTTTCGGATGTGCCCATGATCTGCACGCGGGTATTTTCGAAAGGCGTCAGATTGCGCTCCTCCCCGCTGGCTATGTCGATGCCATAGAGGAGGAAATTCTCATCCCCGCCTTTGTCCTGCACATAGAGGAGGCTCTGTGAATCCGGAGACCAGAAATATTGCGGAATGGGCCGCTCGGTCGCGTGGGTCATCAGCTTTTCCGCCGAGAGATCATCCGCCGGGGCGATCCAGACATTCATCACGCCCTGATCGGGGGCCATCCAACTGATCCATTTTCCGTCGGGGCTGATCTGCCCTCCTGCGCGGGTCGGATTGCCATAGAGCGAATCGCGGGGGATCAGGGGAATGGTGTCGAGCTTGGCCGGGGCGTTCATGAAGTCTCCCTTGGGTAGTGATTGGGAGCTTTATCTGGAGACGATCACCCTTCCGTGAAAGGGGGCGGCACAAGAATATCGGTATCAGAGCGCGGGATTGTTATAACAATGCCAGGTGAAGATCGCCAGCGCACCACGATGGGGCCGCCAGCTCTCTGCCAGCGCGCGGGTTTCTTTTTCGCTCGGCCGTTCTGGCAGGCCGAGAAGTTTGCCAATACCGATCTGCACCGCAAGATCTCCTGCTGGCCAGATATCGGGCCGCCCTTCGGCAAAAAGCAGGTAAATTTCAGCGGACCAGCGGCCTATCCCCTTGATCTTGATAAGCTCTGCGATGGCCTCTTCATCATCCTGCGGCAGATCATCGAGATCGAGTTCACCGCTCACCACCAATTCGCACAGGCTGCGGGCATAGCCCTGTTTCTGGCGGGACAGACCACAGGCGCGCAAGGCATCGAAATCCTGCGCCAGCAATTCCTCCGGCAGCATGTCTTCGCCAAGCAGTACTTCGAGCTTGTTCCACACGCTGGCGGCGGAGGCTACGCTGACCTGCTGGCCGACAATGGTGCGCAACAAGGTGCGATAACCGGTTGGGCGAATGCGCTCTTCCGGATAGCCGGTTTGTTGCAGTGCTGTAGCAATGGAGGGTTCACGGGCCGCAATCGCGTCCAGACTTTTGCGGATTTGTGCGATTTTAAGTCCCATAGCGCGCATACTCCTTTGCGGCATCTTGCCAAAACCCGGCCAATTGCCCTAGCTGCCCCCAATTGCGGCAGACCAGCCGCTTGCCAATACAGGGAACCGACCGCAATGCCCAAACTGATCGTCGTCAATCGTGATGGTGAAGAACGCGCAGTTGAAGCTGATTCCGGCCTCACCGTGATGGAAGCCATTCGGGACAATGGTTTTGATGAATTGCTCGCCTTGTGCGGTGGTTGCTGCTCTTGCGCAACCTGCCATGTGCATGTTGACCCGGCCTTCAAGGACAAGCTCCCTGCCATGTCTGAAGATGAAAATGATCTGCTCGACAGTTCTGATCATCGTGATGAAAGCTCACGCTTGTCCTGCCAGATCAAGCTGACCGATGATCTGGATGGCCTGCGTGTTACGATCTCTGAAGAAGACTGATTTCTTGAGGCCCAAGCGTTACTGCGTTGCCTAAGCAGGAAGGACACCCTAACTCATAGGGCATGACTGTTCTTCCTGCATTACATGACACGCTCAAACTGATCGGCAACACACCATTGGTGCTTTTGAAAGGTCCCAGTGAAGCAGCCGGTTGCGAAATTTATGGCAAATGCGAATTCGCCAATCCCGGGGCCTCGGTTAAAGACCGTGCGGCCCTGTGGATCATTCGGGATGCCGAAGCACGCGGGGCGCTGAAGCCCGGCGGCACAGTGGTTGAAGGCACTGCGGGCAATACCGGGATCGGGATTGCGCTGGTCGCCAATGCGCTGGGTTACAAATCCATCATCGTGATGCCTGAAACGCAATCGCGCGAAAAGATGGATACGCTGCGCGCATTGGGCGCTGAACTGGTTCTGGTGCCTGCTGCGCCATACAAGAACCCCGGCCATTTCGTTCACACATCGCGCCGTCTCGCAGAAGAAACCGAAGGCGCGGTCTGGGCCAATCAGTTTGACAATACTGCCAACCGCAAAGCCCATATTGAAAGCACAGCCCCTGAAATCTGGGAGCAGCTTGAAGGGCGGGTTGACGGGTTTACCTGCGCCGCTGGCACGGGCGGCACCGTTGCTGGCGTGGGCCTTGGACTGAAGGCGTTTGATGAAAACATCACCATCGCTTTGACCGATCCTTATGGCGCAGCGCTTTATAATTATTACGCCAATGGCGAATTGAAGGCGGAAGGCTCTTCTGTGGCAGAAGGGATCGGGCAGGGCCGGATCACCGCCAATCTGGAAGGTGCACCAATTGACACGCAATTTCGCATTTCGGACGAGGAAGGCCTGATATGGGTCGCTCGCCTGCTGCGCGAAGAAGGCCTGTGCCTTGGCCTGTCATCCGGGATCAATGTCGCAGGCGCGGTGGAACTGGGCAAGAAACTGGGTCCGAATGCACGTGTCGCCACGATCCTGTGCGATACGGGTTTCCGTTACCTGTCCTCGCTCTACAATCGGGAATGGCTGGAATCGAAAGGGCTGCCGGTTTTCGACTGGCTGCGTTAATCTTCACACGCTAATCTGGAACAGATGGCTACAAATCCTAACAATATGCCCGGACTGGATTCGAAAGGGGCGCGCAATGCTGCCCCTCTCGATATCTCGCGCAAGCAATCTGTTCAGCGTTTGCAGGTGGGCTTTGCTGGGTTGGCGGTTATGATACTGCTCGTCGGATTGGCGAATATTGTGATCGATCAGGCGCAGCAGACTCAGTCTACTGCGGTTCCCGAAGCAGCCCCCACGGTTGCGCCCAAGGATATATCGCAAGGGAGTGACCCTCTGGCTGATGCAGGTGTGGTGCCAGACCTTCCGGCAGAAAAGCCCAAAGACGTGTCGCCTGAGCCGAATATGCTGCCGGAATCGGGCGATGTGGAACCCACACAGATTATACCTTAAATGCTCGTTCTTTTCAGCCTGTGCAGCGCTTATTGCTCTGCTTGGGACTGCGGGGATGGCGAATGCTGCTGCGGCGGAAGCTGCCTCTTCTCAACCTCAGCATGAGAAGCTGGCCCTGATGGGGACTATTCCCATTTATTGGGGAGAGGCAGCAGATCTGGCTGACGTGATCAACGGCACTGCTGAGCCACATTGGGCGAGGGCCGTGCTGGAAGAGACTTATGAGCTTGAGCCTGTCAGCCTGCTCGATGCAGAGGTGCTGTCTAAGCAGCATAACCTCCTGCTTGCTCAACCGCGGGCACTTTCCCCGTCAGAGAATGTAGCGCTGGATGATTGGGTGAGGGACGGTGGGCATGTGCTCATATTCGCTGATCCGATGATGACGGGCCATTCGAATTATCCGATTGGCGACCGGCGGCGACCTCAGGACGTGATATTGCTTTCACCCATCTTGCAGCATTGGGGGCTTTCGCTCTCATTTGATGAAAGCCAATCCTCTGGCGTTCAATCCGATGAGGATGCGGGGGTTTCGCTTCCGGTGCAATTGGCTGGGTCTTTTGCCCTGCAGACAGCCGCTTCGGGTGCTGAATGCAAACTGCGCTTCAGCGGATTGCTTGCCGATTGCCAGATTGGCGCAGGACGTGCGATGATTTTGGCGGATGCGGCGTTGCTGAATCCCGACCCGCTCACAGATTCTGTGGCGGATGATCTGCGTTTCCTGATGCATTGGGCCTATGCCACTCGCGACCTGGGGAAATCACGGGATTAGGTCATAGTTTTGTGTGATTTCGGGGAAAATGCGGGACAGGGTGGAATCACCCCGCCGCATCTTACCGGAAAATAAGAGAAAACCACCATTTTCCGGCAGGATTTCGTTAAGTATTATAGAGCAGGTATTCTATCTAAATTCGTTTAAAAACAATGATTTAAAATGCTATCCCCGAAAATCCCCTGTTTTCCCCTTCCATCCCGCCCTTTCACGGGTTAAGACTTGCTCTATCGGGTAAGTTTCCTGGCATGCGCTCTTTGAATTGAGTGTTTGGCCGTGCGGTTGCACGCGCCTTGCGAGGGGGCTTGTGCCGATGGTGTTTAAACAGGGTGAAACGGGGGCGCTGGCTCAGTGGCCGA
Source organism: Altericroceibacterium indicum (assembly GCF_009828105.1). GTDB lineage: Bacteria > Pseudomonadota > Alphaproteobacteria > Sphingomonadales > Sphingomonadaceae > Altericroceibacterium > Altericroceibacterium indicum. The sequence goes on along the minus strand of NZ_WTYQ01000002.1, from coordinate 335,696 downwards.
GACGCAGCCAATTGGATATAGTGGACAAGCTTTTTCGCTTCGCGGCGAAAAGAGCCGCTATGTTCTGCCGCCAGCGTTTCGTAAGCCTGTCACCGAATCTAGCGGTGGCCGCATTCTGTGCATTGCCAAGCATGAACGCTGGAATTGCCTGACTGGCTTTGGCCTTAGCCGCCGGGGCGAACTTGAAATCCAGATTGATCGTGAAGAAGAGCGTGCTCTGCGCCTTGGTCGTGATTTTGACCGCGATCTGCGGGCGATGCAGCTTTACGGCTTTTCCCAGCTTCCTTTTGATGCCAGCGGCCGTTTTGTGATGCCCGATCATTTGACGGAACTCGGCTGCCTAGAAAAAGGCGTGTTCTTTCAGGGTGCTGGCAGCTTCTTCATGCTGTGGAGCCCGGTAGAACTCTACAAGATGGGTGAAGGCTGGGAGCCTGCGCAAGCGGCCTGTCGTCAACTCGAAATCGAAAATGAAACAAAGGGGAAAAAGGCATGAATGCTCCCCATATTCCGGTGCTGCTTGATGAAGTGATCGCTGCACTTGCGCCGCAGCCCGGCGAAGTGATGGTCGATGCGACCTTCGGTGCCGGTGGTTACACCCGTGCATTGCTGGATACAGGCGCAACCGTTCACGCATTTGATCGCGATCCCGATGCTATTTCTGCTGGCCGCGAATGGGCTGAAACACAGGAGAATCCACCGCGCCTTGTTCTCCATGCACGTCGCTTCTCTGAAATGGTTGAAAGCCTTGGCGAAGCCGGAGTTGAACGGGTGGATGGCCTGACCATGGATATTGGCGTGTCTTCCATGCAGCTCGATCAGGCTGGGCGTGGCTTTGCCTTTTCGCAGGATGGGCCGCTGGATATGCGCATGAGCCAGGAAGGCGATAGCGCTGCCGATTTCCTGAATACAGCCGATGAGAGCGACATCGCCGATGTGCTGTTCCAATATGGGGAAGAACGCCAGTCCCGCCGCGTTGCCCGCGCGGTTGTGGCCGCACGTCCACTGGAAACGACCGCGCAATTTGCTCATGTGGTGCGCAAGGCTCTTGGTTATCGCCCCGGAGCGCCCAAAGATCCGGCTACACGCAGCTTTCAGGCTGTGCGTATTCATGTGAATGCAGAGCTGGAAGAGCTCGATGCAGGTCTGCGTGCGGCGGAACGTTTGCTCTGCCCCGAAGGGCGGCTCGCCGTTGTGAGCTTTCACAGTCTGGAAGATCGGATCGTAAAGCGGTTTTTGCGCGAAGCGTCCGGCGGCAATGCGCGGGGGTCGCGCCACATGCCGCTAATGCCGGATCAGAATAATGCCGTGTTCTCAGATGTGTCCAAGGCCATCCGCGCCACGGATCAGGAAATCGATAGAAACCCACGTTCGCGCTCTGCCACTTTGCGCAGCGCCCGCCGCACCTCAGCACCATTAAGGGAGGTCGTATGACACCGCAAAGCCGCATTCGCCGTATTGGCTGGATCGCCGCTCTCGCCCTGTGTACGGGGCTTTACCTCATGCTGCATTTGAAGGTCCATGCGGTGAGAAGCGATGTCGTGCGCGCGGAACGTCAGATTGTGGGGCTTGAAAACTCCAAGATGCTGCTCGAAACCGAATTTGAAACCCGTTCCAGCCAGCAGCAACTGGCCAATTGGAATCGGTTGGAATTTGGCTACCGTGCGCCTGATTCCGCTCAGTTCATTGAGAATGAGCGCCAGTTGGCAAGTCTGGGCACGCCGCGTGCTGTCGGCGCGCCAGAGCCGATCCGCGTTGCCCGCAATGGCGATGCCAATGGAGCCCCGCCATTTCCACAATTCGTTTCACCGCTGACCGGCAAGCCGCTGGATGAAGCTTTGGTTGAAACCGGCGGTTCGGCACATAGCGGACGTTCAGGCGCGCGCCTTGGTGGTGGCCCGATGCGGATTGCATTGGGGGCTGTAGCGGGGGGTGGTACTGAATGACCTCACTCACAGCGAGTGCTGCTTTGAGCAAAGGACGAGGGCAGCTCGTTCATATCAGACAGCATTCGCTGCTGACGGCCCGCTTGCGGCTGTTGCTGGTCATCGCCGGGTTTACGCTGGTCGCTTTGGCGGCCCTTTTGCGTTTAACCTATATTGGCTTTGTGCAGCCTGCGCCGCAGACTCGCTCTCTGGCAGAAGCGCTGCTCCCTTCGCGCGGGGAGATTACCGACCGGAACGGGGCTCCGCTTGCCCGTGCCTTTCCAGCCTATGCGCTGTGGTATAATCCCAAGGCCATGGGCGACAGTGGCTCTCCACTGGTCAAGTCGCCCGAGAAAGTGGCTGCGAGGCTGAAAGCAATTTTCCCCGACCTTGATGAAAAGCAAGTTGCGGAACAGCTCGCCAAAGGAAAAGCGGGTTATCTGCGCCGCCGAGTTTTGCCTGAAGAAGCCAATCAGGTGCATGAAATTGGCGAAGTCGCACTGGAATTGCCGCAGGAAACAGACCGCTATTATCCGCAAGGTAATATGGCGGCCCATGTCCTTGGCTATGTCGCGGCCGATGGGCATGGCCGTGTAGGCATGGAGCAGGTGCTCGACAAAGTGCTGACCGATCCGGCCACTCGCGGTACACCGCAAAAGCTTTCCATCGACATGCGGGTGCAGGGCGCGCTCGAAGATGAATTGCGGCGCGGGATGCTGATGGTGGATGCCGTGGGTGCTGCTGGCATTGTGCTTGATGTCGATACGGGCGAGGTGATGGCACTGGCCTCGCTGCCGGAATTTGATCCCAACAAGATCGATGCGGCAGGTGAAAAGAACATGTTCAACCGGGTGACTAACCAAGTTTACGAACTGGGTTCGACCTTCAAGCCTTTGAGCGTGGCAGCAGCGATTGATGCTGGTGTGGTGACGGATCTGTCCAAACGCTATCAATCGCGCAAGCCCATTGCGATTGGCGGCTTCCACATTCGGGATAGCCACCCGATGGGGGACACGTTGAACGTGCCTGAAGCGCTGATTCATTCGTCCAACATCGTCACCGCGCAAATTGCGGATGAACTGGGCCCCAAGCGTTTGAAGAAGACAATGGCGGACCTTGGTATGAATGAACGGCCCTATATCGAACTTCCGGCTCGGGGCTTTCCGATCTGGCAGAAAAGCGACTGGGGCCGGTTGCGCGGTATGACGGTCAGCTATGGCCATGGTATTGCGGTGACGCCACTGCATCTGGCTTCGGCCTATGCGGCAATGGTCAATGGCGGAATCTGGCGGCCGGCGACTTTGCACAAGCTTGGGCCGGGCGAGGCACCACGTGGCCGCCGGGTGTTCAAGGCGAGCACTAGCGCTCGAATGAATCAATTACTCCGCATGATTGCGGTGTTTGGCACGGGCCGGAATGCGGATGCGCCGGGCTTTCGTGTGGGCGGTAAAACCGGGTCGGCGGAAAAGCCGGGCAATGGCGGTTATCGCCATCATACGCTGGTTTCGACCTTCGCCGCAGCCTTCCCGATGGATAAGCCGCGCTATGTCGTGATTGCCATGCTGGATGAGCCCAAAGGCACGCAGGCCAGCTCCTATCAGCGTACGGCTGCATGGAACGCAGCACCTATCGTTGGACGACTTGTCCCCCGAATTGGTCCTATGCTGGGGGTGAAGCCTGACAGTTCACGCGATATTGACCTCTCCGATCTGAGGCCGTTGGTGCATGGAGGTGAGTAATGAAGCTGGCGAAACTGTTGCAATCCGTAGGGCGCAATAGCGAAGAACATCTGGATCAGCAGGTAACGGGATTCGCTATCGATAACCGCAAGGTTGCCCCCGGCACAGTATTCGGCGCATTTCAGGGTGCCAAGGTAAATGGCGAGGATTTCATTCCTGCCGCTATTGCTGCCGGGGCCATTGCCATCGTTGCGCGGCCTGAAGCCAAAGTCGAAGGCGCGCTGCACATTGCCGATGACGAGCCGCGCCGGGCGTTTGCATTGCTTGCCGCACAGTTTTTCCGCCCGGTGCCTGAAACGATTGTGGCGGTGACCGGAACCAACGGCAAAACCTCCACCGCCGAAATGACCCGTCAGATCTGGCGGATGACTGGGGAACGTGCGGCGTCCATTGGCACGCTGGGTGTGACAACACCGGATGAAAGCGTTTCTACCGGCCTCACCACGCCCGATATTGTGACCTTTTTGTCCAATATGACGGGCCTTGCCCGTGAAGGGGTGAGCCATGTCGCCTATGAAGCATCAAGTCACGGTCTGTCCCAGTTCCGCAATGAAGGGCTGCCCGTAAAGGCTGGTGCTTTCACCAATCTTAGCCGCGATCATCTCGATTATCATGCCGATATGGATGATTATTTCGCAGCCAAGATGCGCTTGTTTGATGAAGTGGTCGTGGATGATGGTGTGGCAGTCATCTGGGCCGATGATGCTTGGTCTGCTAGGGCTATTGCCCGTGCACAGCAACGCGGATTGCAGGCTTTTACTGTCGGCCAGCAGGGCGAGAGCATTCGCCTGCTTGATCGGCAGGCGGGGCAATTGGGTCAGGAATTGACCCTCAGCTTTGATGGTGTTGAGCGCAAGGTGAAGCTTTCGCTCATCGGTGCCTATCAGGTTTCCAATGCGCTGGTTGCGGCGGGTCTGGCGATTGCTACTGGCAGCGATCCGGTGCGGGTATTTGATGCGCTGGGCCGTTTGCAGCCGGTGCGTGGACGGTTGGAGCGCGCGGTGATTACTGCCGTCGGCGCACCGGTCTATGTCGATTATGCCCATACGCCTGATGCGCTTGGCGCAGCCATTGAAGCCTTGCGCCCGCATGTTGCAGGCAAGCTCATCGTGGCCTTTGGTGCAGGCGGGGACCGGGACAATGGAAAGCGCGCGCCGATGGGCAGCGTGGCGGCTGAACTGGCGGATGTGGTGATCGTCACTGATGACAACCCGCGTGGTGAAGATCCGGCCGCAATTCGCGCGCAAGTGCTTGAAGGCGCACCCGAAGCTGTGGAAATCGGCGATCGCAGGGAAGCCATTTCCGCCGCAATCCGCCAAGCTGGCCCTCAAGATATTGTCCTGATTGCAGGCAAGGGGCACGAGCAGGGCCAGATCATCGGCTCAGGGGAGGCAACAAAAGTGCTGCCATTTGACGATGTAAGCGTAGCGCGTGAATGCGCAGCGCAGGCGGGGGTTAACGCATGAGCGCTGTCCGACAGGTTCTCCATTGGCCGCAGCGCAAACGCGATGCGTTGCCGATCAGCCTGTGGGATGCACCCTCTCTTGCGACTGCGGTGGATGGTGTGGCCAGCGGCAGTTTCCGTGTTTCGGGCGTCGAAATTGACAGCCGTGATGTCAGCCCTGGTGATCTGTTCTTCGCATTGCGCGGTGAATCCATGGATGGGCACCGCTTTCTTGATAAAGCCTTCGCCAATGGGGCTACAGCCGCAATTGTTGATCGTCCGATTGACTGGCCACATATCCTTGTCAGCGATACCAATGCCGCCTTGGAAAAGCTCGCAGCCGCAGCGCGGGCACGGGTTCGCGGGCAAATTATTGGTGTGACCGGCTCTGTCGGCAAGACGGGGGTGAAGGAAGCGATTTTCGCGGCGCTTGAGCGTTCCAGCCGGGGCGCGGCCCATCGCTCCATCCGCAGTTATAACAACCATGTCGGTGTACCTTTGAGCCTCGCACGGATGCCCGCACGCAGCCGTTATGGCATTTTTGAAATGGGGATGAATCACAAGGGTGAGATTGCCGGATTGACTGCGCAGGTGCGCCCCAATGTGGCGGTCATCACCACCATCGCTCCCGCTCATATTGAAAATCTTGGCTCTGAAGAAGCGATTGCCGATGCCAAGGCGGAAATCTTCGCTGGCATCGTCCAGGGCGGTACAGCGGTGATCCCGGCAGACAGTGTCCATTTTGAACGTTTGCGCAATGCAGCGCTTGGCTGTGGCGCAAAAGTTCTGAGCTTTGGCCGCTCACGTGATGCCGATATTCGCCTGCTTGATGCTATCCCAGCGGCCAATGGCGGTTCTCTTGTCACCGTGGCGCTCGGTGATGAACGCCTGTGCTACGGTGTGGCGGAACCGGGTGATCACTGGATTTCCAATTCGCTTGCGGTGATGGGCGCGGTGAAGGCGGCCGGTGGTGATCTGGGTGCAGCCGGGCTGGCACTGTCCGAAATGGGCGGCCTCAAAGGGCGTGGCGCGCGGCATAAGGTTCATGCCCCCGGTGGCCATGCCTTGTTCATAGACGAAAGTTACAACGCCAATCCGGCTTCCATGCGGGCCACTCTGGCGCAATTGGGGCAGACGCCCGCATCGCGCCGTATCGCAGTTCTTGGGTCTATGAAGGAGCTTGGAGATTTCGCTGAAGGCTTCCACGCGCAGTTGGCAGAACCGCTGCTGGAAGCTGGAGTGGATTTCGCCGTGCTGGTTGGTGACGAAATGACGGCCCTCGCGCGGGAATTAGACCACAATGCACAAAAGGCGCTTGGCAAGGTCATTCCCTTTGCCCATTGCGCCGGACCGGGCGAAGCTATTGCAGCATTGGAGGAATTTGGTCTCCTTGCTGGTGATGCCGTTCTCGTCAAAGGATCGAATTCGGTGGGGCTGGGGCGCGTTGTTGCGCACTTCACCGCCAGGGAAAACTAATGCTCTATTATCTTGCACAATGGGTTGGTTTTGAAGGCGTTCTGAACCTTATCCGGTATCAGACCTTCCGCACCGGCGCAGCTTTGCTGACCGCTTTGCTGATCGGTCTCGTGATTGGCCCGCGCTTCATCAATATGCTGCGTATTCGGCAGGGTAAGGGCCAGCCGATTCGTGAAGATGGCCCCAAAACGCACCTCGCCAAGCGGGGGACGCCCACCATGGGCGGATTGATGATTCTCATTTCGCTGACCATTTCCATGCTTCTGTGGATGGACCTGGCCAATCCTTTCGTCTGGGCCTGTATCGCGGTAACGCTGGGTTTCGGGTTGATCGGCTTTATGGATGATCTCGATAAGGTGACGAAGGCCAGCCACAAAGGCGTTTCAGGCAAAGTGCGATTGTTGCTGGAATTTATCGTGGCCGGCATCGCTTCGTGGATCATTGTCAGCCAACTCAGCACCAATCTCTATGTGCCATTCTTCTCGGACCGTGCCATTCCGCTGGGGCCGTTTTATTATATTTTTGCAGCGGTTGTGATCGTGGGTGCCGGCAATGCGGTGAATCTGACTGACGGGCTGGACGGGCTGGCCACCATGCCGGTTATCATCGCAGCGGGCACTTTTGCGATTATTTGCTATCTTGTGGGCCGGGTCGATTATTCCGCCTACCTCGGTATCCCTTATGTTCCGGGTGCGGGGGAACTGGCTATTCTGTGCGCTGGCATCATGGGAGCAGGGCTTGCTTTCCTGTGGTTTAACGCGCCACCCGCCGCCGTGTTCATGGGCGACACGGGCAGCCTTGCCCTGGGCGGTGCCCTGGGCGCTATCGCCGTGGCCGCGCATCATGAAATCGTGCTGGCAATTGTTGGCGGTCTGTTTGTTCTGGAAGCGGCTTCGGTGATTATTCAGGTCTTCTTCTTTAAGCGGACCGGCAAGCGGGTGTTCCGCATGGCCCCCATTCATCATCATTTTGAACAGCTTGGCTGGGCTGAAAGCACAGTCGTGATCCGCTTCTGGATTGTGTCGATCGTTTTGGCCATTATCGGCCTTGCGACATTGAAACTGAGGTAAGCAGCGCCAGTGATCACATCACCTGCCTTTTCGGATAAGAATTACGCGGTCCTCGGGCTCGCGCGATCCGGGCTGGCCGTTGTGGAGGCGCTTCTGGCCAGCGGAGCGAGTGTTACTGCATGGGACCGGCAAGACAATGCGCGTGATCAGGTGGCGGGCCGTGCGACATTGGCCGATCCGCTGGAAATCGACCTTACATCCTTTGACGCGGTGATCGTGTCCCCAGGTGTGCCACTCAACATTCATCCGATTGTTGGGAAAGCCCGCGCTGCCGGTGTTCCGGTGATCGGGGACATTGAACTGTTTGCGCAGGCCCGCGCTGATCTGCCGGAACATCGGGTGATCGGGATTACCGGGACCAACGGCAAATCCACCACCACCGCACTGGTTCATCATTTGTTTGAGCAAGCCGATGTTCCGGTGCGGATGGGCGGGAATATTGGCCTGCCGATTCTGGGACAGCACCCGCTGGAGCCTAATGCGCAAGGGGCAGGAGTCTATGTACTGGAGCTTTCGAGTTATCAGATTGACCTGACCCAAACGCTGGCCTGCGATGCCGCAGCACTGACCAATATCTCACCCGATCACCTTGATCGCTATGATGGTTTTGCCGGATATGCAGCCAGCAAGGCCCGGCTGTTCGCTATGCAACAGGCAGACCAATTTGCGGTGTTCGGTTGTGCCGATGCTGAAACCTGCGCCGTACAACAAGCCGAAACCGCACGCCGGAAGCGAGGCCGTGCTGTGTGTGTGTCACCAGAAGGTTGGGCTGATCTGCAACAGAACTGGCCGTCACTTCAGGGACCGCATAATTTTCAAAATGCCATGATCGCGATTTCTCTGGCGCGCGAGTGTGGCCTGTCTGATGAACAGATATCCCAAGGCCTTGCGAGCTTTTGTGGCCTTCATCATCGGATGGAGCGGCTGGGCGAATATGACGGTGTCCTTTATATCAACGATAGCAAAGCCACCAATCCCGCCTCCACTGCGCCAGCGCTGGCAGCCTTTCCCCCTGCACCAGAACGGCGGATTCACTGGATTTGTGGCGGCTTGCCCAAGTCAGACAGTCTGGATGAATGTGCGCCTGCCTTTGGTAATGTGGTGGCTGCTTACACGATAGGTGAAGCTGGCCCGCATTTTGCCCATCTGCTTGAACCGGTGATGCATGTTGAACGCTGTGAAATGCTGTTTGAAGCTGTTCACCGTGCCAAGGCAGCAGCCAGGCCCGGCGATGTTGTTCTATTCTCACCGGCCTGCGCCAGTTTCGATCAGTTCCGCGATTATGAAGTGCGCGGCGATACATTCCGCGCCATTGTCGAAAATCTAGCCGAAGATGAAGAAGGCATCTGCAGATTGACTGGCAGGCCGAAAACATGACCACGGCCCGTCCCTATATCCCCCGCGCGGGTGAACCTTCTTCGGCCAGACCTAAATTCCCGCAAAACCGTAAGACAATGCTCAAAATCTGGTGGCGTGAAGTCGACCGGGTTTTGTTAGGGTTGGTCCTCGCGCTAATGCTCATCGGGTCTGTGGCGGTTGCCGCGGCATCGCCTGCCAGTGCACGCCGCCTGTCCACCTCGCATACCGATCTCGGGGACCTCTATTTCTTCTGGTATCACCTGCGCTGGCAGTTTCTGGCCATTCTGGTGATGCTGGGCGTGTCCATGTTTCCGCGTGAATGGGCGCGGCGGATGTCCATTTTGCTATGCGCGGCAATGGTTCTGGCGCTGTTTCTGGTGCCCTTTATCGGGGTCGAAGTGAATGGTGCCAAACGTTGGCTGAATTTCGGTATCCGCTTTCAGCCGAGCGAATTCTTAAAGCCAGCCTTTGCCATCGCTACGGCCTGGATATTGTCCTGGCGGATGCGTGACCCTAACTTGCCGGTCATCATGATCAGCGGCGCTTTGCTGACAGTCGTTTGCGCTTTCATGATGATGCAGCCTAATCTGGGTGACACGATCCTGTTTGTGGGCTGCTGGCTGGTCATGGTGATGCTGGCGGGCCTGCCGATGCAGGGCATTGTCTGGTTGGGCGGTGGCGGCGTGGCGCTGCTCGCTACAGCCTATATGTTTTACGACAATGCCCGGCACCGTATCGATGCCTTCCTTGGCGGCGGCACGGCTTACGATCAGGTGGACCTTGCCCGCCGCACGCTCATGGCTGGCGGCTGGACCGGCAGCGGTTTATGGCTCGGTATTCGCAAGATGAGCCTGCCTGAGGCGCATACAGACTATATCTTTTCCGTCATCGGGGAGGAATTTGGCCTGCTGATTTGCGGTCTGGTAGTGCTCGTTTATCTGGCCATTGTCCTCAGGGTGCTCATGCGGTTATTTGATGAAGATGATTTGTTTACCATTTTGGCTGCATCTGGTCTCATCACATTGTTTGGCGGGCAGGCATTCATCAATATCCTCGTGAATTTGCAGCTTTTCCCTTCTAAGGGCATGACTTTGCCCCTCGTGAGCTACGGGGGGTCATCCACTATCGCGCAATGCTTCACCATCGGCTTGCTTCTGGCGGTGACACGGCGCAATCCCTTCCTGAGCCGCGCTAAATTCTCGCTGCGTGGCGCCTTGGAAAAGAGACCTGCTGCATGACTCGTGCAACGAAACATTATGTTCTCGCCGCTGGCGGGACAGGTGGCCATCTGACACCTGCTTTTGCGCTGGCCTATGAACTGGATCGGCGCGGCCATCATGTCGAACTGATCACGGATCGGCGCGGGGCGGAAATTCCCGGTAAGCCGGATTTCCTCACAGCCCATATTCTGCCAGCGGGGCGCTTCGGCAAGAACCCGCTGAAATGGCCTCAGGGTATTTCAGCAGTGATGGAAGGTCGGCGCATGGCGCTGCGCCTGTTTGATAGTTTTCAGCCAAGCGCGCTGGTGGGCTTTGGTGGCTATCCGGCTTTGCCTGCGCTTTTGGCCGCTAGCTCGGCTGGTCTGCCAAGCGTGATTCACGAACAGAATGCCGTGCTGGGCCGGGTGAACCGGTTGCTGGCAGGCAAGGTCAATGCTATTGCCACATCCTATCCCGAAGTGGACCGCTTGAAGCCGCAATATGCAGGCAAGGTCGAACTGGTGGGCAATCCGGTGCGCCCTGCGGTGCTGGCATTGCGCGAAGAACCGTTCCCGCCTTTCATCGATGGCGGCTTGCTGCGCGTTCTGGTGACGGGCGGGAGCCAAGGCGCGCGCGTATTGTCTGAAGTGGTGCCTGATGGTCTGGCGATGTTGCCGCCTGCCCTGCGCGCGCGTCTGCAAATTACGCAGCAATGCCGCCCGGAAGATCTGGAAGCGGTGCGCAAGCGTTATGCCAGCCATGAAATTCCGGCAGAGTTGGCGACATATTTCGAAGATATGGAAGCGCGGCTGGCAGACGCCCATCTGTTTATTGGCCGGGCAGGGGCCTCGACCATTTCCGAACTGACTGCTGTCGGGCGTCCGGCTATTCTCATTCCGCTGCCCATTGCAACCGATGACCATCAGGCGGCAAACACGCGCGAGATTGTGAAGGCGGGTGGTGCCCGTGCAATCCGCCAGCCCAATTTTACTGCCAAGGAACTGGCCAAGCAGATTCAGGCGCTGGCTCAGCATCCTGAAACGCTGGCCAATGCAGCCCATGCTGCATGGAATTGTGGCCGCCCGGATGCGGCGGAGAAGCTGGCTGATCTGGTGGAGAGCTTTGGCGGGGCGCCCATTCAGGATGTGATCCGCGTGAACACAGGAAAAACAGCGACGCAAGGCAGCCCTAGCGGTGCCGTCGCAACTCAGGAGATGTCCGAATGAAGGGCGTAGCCACAGATATTGGCACGATTCACTTTGTGGGCATTGGCGGTATCGGCATGTCCGGTATTGCCGAAGTGATGCACAACCTTGGCTATAGCGTTCAAGGATCAGATATTGCTGAAGGGGCGAGCGTTCAGCGCCTGCGCCAGCGCGGCATTCCGATCTATATCGGCCATGCCAAGGATAATGTGGATGGGGTGGCCGTGGTGGTGACCTCTACCGCCGTGAAGCGCGATAACCCCGAAGTGGCCGCAGCGCTGGAAGGCCGTATTCCTGTGGTGCGCCGGGCAGAAATGCTGGCTGAGCTGATGCGCTTGAAAAGTACCGTGGCCGTAGCTGGCACGCATGGCAAAACCACCACCACATCGATGGTGGCGGCGCTGCTGGATGCTGGCGGGGTGGACCCCACGGTTATTAATGGCGGGATCATTGAAAGCTACGGCTCCAATGCGCGGCTTGGTGATAGTGACTGGATGGTGGTGGAGGCCGATGAAAGCGATGGCAGCTTTTTGCGGCTTGATGGCACCATTGCGATCGTCACCAATATCGACCCCGAACATCTCGATCATTACGGCTCCTTCGAAAAGGTGAAGCAGTGCTTCGTCGAATTCATCGAAAATGTGCCCTTCTATGGTGCGGCGATGCTGTGTATCGACCACCCGGAAGTGCAGGGCCTGATCTCGAAAATTCGGGACCGCCGTGTTGTGACCTATGGTTTTTCAGCGCAAGCCGATGTGCGTGGCGATAATGTGCGCCCGCATGTGGGCGGCAATCTGTTTGATGCGGTTATTCGGGAACGCGATGGCACTTTGCGGCGGATTGAGAATATCGATCTGCCGATGCCGGGTCGCCACAATGTCCAGAATGCGCTTGCTGCTGTGGCTGTGGCGCTGGAAATGGGCTGCGCAGAAGATACGATCCGCACCGGTTTTGGCAAATTCAGCGGCGTGCGCCGGCGCTTTACCCGTGTGGGTGAAGTGGCAGGCGCGACGGTGATTGACGATTACGCGCATCACCCGGTGGAAATTCGTGCTGTGCTTGCGGCCGCGAGGGAATCGTCGACCAACCGGGTGATTGCCGTGATGCAGCCCCATCGCTTCACGCGTTTGCGTGATTTGATGGATGAATTTCAGACTTCGTTCAACGATGCGGATAAGGTCTTCGTGACACCGGTCTATGCTGCCGGGGAATCGCCGATTGATGGCGTTGATGCAGAACATCTGGTGCAAGGCCTCAAAGACCGTGGGCATCGTTCGGTGCAAACGATCGCCGGGCCGGAAGAGCTGGCCGAGCAGTTGGCGGTTGCGATTGAACCGGGCGATTTGATTGTTTGCCTTGGGGCAGGGGATATTACCCGCTGGGCGGCCAATCTTGCTTGCGACATTTCCGGCCGGAAAGAGCTTTCCGCATGATGCAATATGGGGATCATATTCCCACCGGGGTTGGTGATGCGCCGGGATCCGGCGAAGCCCTTCCGCCTGATGGTGACATGCCGACTAATGTCCGTGGTAAGCTGACTCGTAATGCGCCGCTGGCCAAATTGGTGTGGTTCAAAACAGGCGGCGCGGCGGATTGGTTGTTTGAACCTGCTGACCGGGCCGATCTGATGCACTTTCTTGAGCAATTGGAACCGGGCATACCAGTGATGGCGCTGGGCCTTGGGTCTAACCTCATTATCCGTGATGGAGGGGTTCCGGGCGTCGTGATCCGTCTTGGCAAGACATTTGCCAAAGTCAGCGAAGAGGGCGATTGCGTGCTTCGCTGCGGCGGCGGGGCGAGCGGTATTCTCGTCTCTTCCAAAGCGCGCGATGCTGGTATTGCGGGCCTCGAATTCCTGCGCGGTATTCCGGGCACTGTGGGCGGCTTTGTTCGCATGAATGGCGGAGCTTATGGCCGCGAAGTGGCCGATATTCTGATTGATTGCGATGTGCTGATGCCGGGCGGGGACTTTATGGTTCTGCCTGCGGGCGATCTGCAATATTCCTATCGCCACTCGGCCTTGCCCGATGGCGCGATCGTGACATCTGCGCGTTTTCGCGGCACGCCGGGCGATCCGCAAGTGATCGGGGCAGAGATGGACCGGATTGCGCAAGCGCGTGAAGAAAGCCAGCCTTTGCGGACCAAAACCGGCGGCTCCACGTTCAAGAACCCAGCTGGCCACAAGGCATGGGCTTTGGTCGATGCGGCCGGATGTCGCGGCCTGAAACTTGGCGGTGCACAGGTCAGCGAAAAACACACGAATTTCCTCATCAATACAGGTGAGGCCACCAGCAGTGACATTGAAGGTCTGGGCGAAGAAGTTCGCCGCCGGGTGTCTGAAACGCAAGGCGTTTCGCTGGAATGGGAAATCAACCGGGTAGGACGTCCATGAACAACACCCCAGCATTGCCGAAAGATCTCCACATTGCTGTTCTGATGGGCGGCTGGGCCAATGAACGGCCTGTCTCGCTCATGTCCGGCAATGGGGTGGCCGATGCGCTGGAAGAGCGCGGGCACCGCGTGACCCGGATCGACATGGACCGCAATGTCGCCGCACGGATTGCCGAAGTGAAGCCGGATGTGGTGTTCAATGCCCTCCATGGTGTGCCGGGTGAAGACGGCACTGTGCAGGGTATGCTCGATCTGATGGGCATTCCCTATACCCATTCGGGCCTTGCCACTTCCGTTATTGCGATTGACAAGGAACTGACCAAGCAGGCGCTGGTACCGCATGGCGTGCCCATGCCCGGTGGCCGCGTGGTGAAGAGCGAAGAGCTGTATCGCGGTGATCCGCTGGCCCGGCCCTATGTGTTGAAGCCGGTCAATGAAGGGTCTTCGGTTGGCGTGGCGATTGTCACGCAGGATAGCAATTTTGGCGATCCAATTGCGCGCGATGCCGAAGGGCCATGGCAGCATTTTGAAAGCCTGTTGGCGGAGCCCTATATTCGTGGGCGCGAACTCACCACGGCTGTGCTGGGCGATCAGGCGCTGATGGTGACTGAACTTGTCCCCAAGTCTGGCTTTTACGATTTCGATGCGAAATATACCGATGGCATGACAGAGCATGTCTGCCCGGCGCATATTCCCGACAATATCGCAGAATTGTGCAAGGAATATGCCCTGAAGGCGCATCGCTTGTTGGGTTGCCGTGGCACCAGCCGGTCTGATTTCCGCTGGGATGATGAACGGGGCGAAGAAGGGTTGTTCCTGCTCGAAACCAATACGCAACCGGGGATGACGCCGCTCAGCCTTGTGCCTGAACAGGCGCGGCATTGCGGCATTTCTTATGGCGAACTGGTGGAAATTGTGATTGCAGATGCGCTTTCCTTCTTCGGTAAGCCTGAGGGGGCAAGCCCCGACTCATGAGCCAGAAGATCAGCCGGAAATCGCAAGGGGTCCGCCGGCAGGCGCGTGCGCAGGATACCAAGCGGCAGGTCCGCAAAGCGCGTGCGCAAACCAACAGTTTCCTGGATGCGCTGATGCGGGTGCTGCCCTTTACCGAGCACCAATTGCATCAGATTTTCCTGACCTTGATTATCGCCGGGGCCGTGGCTCTTGCGCTTTTTGTGGCGAACCTGGCTGGCTTGAACCTGCTGGTGCAGCAAAAGATCGCCGATGTAGCCGCGAGCGCTGGTTTTGAAGTGAAGCGGGTGGAAGTGCGCGGGGTGAAGCGCATGAACGAACTTAAGGTCTATGAGCGTGTGCTGGGCGAGAAAGACCGCGCCATGCCGCTGCTTGATATAGAGGCTGTGCGCCAGAAATTGCTCGATCTTTCCTGGGTTAAAGATGCCCGCGTATCGCGCCAATTGCCCGATACGGTGGTGATAGACATTGTTGAACGCACCCCTCATGCAGTGTTGAAATTGCCCAACCGGCTGATGCTGATTGATGCAACCGGCCATATGCTTGAGCCGGTTTCTGCGGCAAAAGCCAAGGGAATGCTGGTCATCAGCGGGACGGGGGCGGACGATCAGGTTGAAGCCTTGTCGCATCTGCTCGATACGGCACCCGCTCTCAAACCGCAGGTTGCTGGTGCTGAATGGGTCGGCAATCGCCGGTGGAATCTTACTTTCAAGACCGGGCAGTTGCTGGCTCTGCCGCAGGGAGAAGAGAAGGCCGCAGGCGCGCTGATTTCCTTTGCTCGGCTGGATGGGGTAAACCGCCTGCTGGGTGGCAAAGTAATCTCTTTTGATATGCGTACGCCTGAACGTATCTATATGCGTGTTCCGGGGCGGGCCGATGCTGATACGCTGGAATTGAAGGGGGGCACGTGATTGGCTAGCCAGCAACGCATCTCGCGCGTGATTGGCGCGGTCAATATCGGGTCGTTCCGAATTTCTGCCATCATTGCCGGTATCACCGAGAATGACGAGCTGATCGTTCTTGGGTCCGGCCACCGGGCTGCGCAAGGAATTAAACGGGGACATATCACCGATATGTCTGCTGCGACCTATGCCATCCGCGATGCGGTGGAGCGAGCCGAAAAACTGGCAGAAACCGGCGTTTCTTCGGTCTGGGTCGGCTTGTCCGGCATCGGGCTGGACAGTAAAGCGGAACATGAGGAAATCGAGATCGGCGGCCGCAAGGTTGAAGATGACGATATTCGCCTGCTGCTTCAGGCGGCAAGAGACGCGCTGGAGCCCGATGGCCGCACCGTTCTTCATGCCCAACCGGCCTTCTATACGATTGACCGGCTGCATGGTGTTGCCAACCCCAAAGGCCTTTATGCAGAGCGGCTGGGAGTGGATGTCCATGTTATGCTGGCCGATGGTGCCCCATTGCGTAATGTCACTGAGGTTGTGCAAAGTGCGCATCTGGAAGTGGATGGCATTATCGCATCGCCGCTGGCGGCGGGTTATGCCTGCCTCACACCGGAAGAGCGCGATCTGGGGGTCGCGCTGGTGGAACTGGGGGCCGAAGTCACCAATGTTGTGCTCTATGTCGGTGGAATGCTGGTGGGCCTCAAAACCATCCCGATTGGCTCCACCGATATCACCGATGCAATAGCCTCCGCCTTTGGTATTCGCCGGTTTCAGGCGGAACGTCTGAAATGTGTTTCAGGTTCTGCGATTGCCAGTCCGACAGACCACCGTGAGATGATTCCAGTGAATGGCCCCGGAGAAGACCGTATTGGCCCGATTGCGCGCGGGGCCGATGATCGGAACAGGATTCCACGGTCGGAGCTTATTTCAGTGGTCACTGGCGAGCTTGATAAGCTGATGAGCGAGGTTGGTCGTTCGCTAAAGGCCATGGGCTTCACTGGCCCGCAAGGGCAATTGGTGGTGTTGACCGGTGGCGGTGCAGAATTGGCGGGCCTTGCTGATTATGCGCAAAGTTCGCTCGGTTGCCCGGTAAGAATCGGTAAACCCCCGCAATTGCGAGGTCTGCCCGAAGCACATTCGACTCCGGGTTTTGCGACATTGGTTGGCCTGGTATGCTATGTTGCTGAAGCACCAGCAGATATTCGTAATATGGGGCAGCGATCGCAAAGCCATGACGGAACCGGCCTGTGGGGCCTTGTCGGCCGGGTTATGCGCGCTGTGAAAGAGTATTTTTGATGCGGCAAAAAGGCTTCCTGCTGTGGAAAACGGCAATTACCTTTTGCACGTGTGATTCGCTTTGTGGCACAAGTCATTGCAACTGTAGTTTTATTGCCTCCCTGGAGAGCTTGAATGAGCATTAATATCGGCCCACCATCGGTTGAAGAGCTGCGCCCTCGCATCACGGTGATTGGCGTTGGCGGGGCCGGGGGCAACGCAATCGCCAATATGATCGCCGCGAATATCGAAGGCGTCGATTTTATTGTCGCGAATACGGATGCGCAGGCGCTGAACAACTCTGTTGCCGATCACCGTATTCAGCTTGGCCCGGAAATTACCCAGGGTCTTGGCGCAGGTGCGCGCCCTGAAGTGGGCCGTGCCGCCGCTGAAGAAACAGTGGAAGATCTGGAACGTGCGCTGGAAGGCGTCAACATGGTCTTCATCGCAGCAGGCATGGGCGGCGGAACCGGAACGGGTGCTGCGCCGGTGATTGCAGAAGTCGCCCGTCGCATGGGTGTGCTGACCGTGGGCGTGGTGACCAAGCCGTTCTTGTTCGAAGGCACACGCCGCACGCGTGCTGCCGATTCTGGCATTGAAGAGCTGCAAAAGCACGTCGATACGCTGATCGTCATTCCGAACCAGAACCTGTTCCTGATCGCTCAGGCTGACACCACTTTCAAGGAAGCCTTCCAGCTTGCCGATGAAGTGTTGCAGCAGGGCGTTCGCTCCATCACTGATCTGATGGTGATGCCAGGGCTCATCAACCTCGACTTTGCTGACGTTCGCTCCGTCATGGGTGAAATGGGCAAAGCGATGATGGGCACGGGCGAAGGTGAAGGCGAAAACCGCGCACTGGAAGCGGCTGAACGCGCCATCGCCAACCCATTGCTCGACGGTGTGTCGATGCAGGGCGCGAAGGGGGTGATCATCTCCATCATCGGCGGCGAAGATATGCGCCTGCTTGAGGTGGACGAAGCAGCCAATCACATTCGCGAATTGGTTGATCCTGATGCCAACATCATCTGGGGTTCAGCCTTTAATCCTGATCTGGAAGGCAAGATTCGCGTTTCTGTGGTAGCTACCGGGATCGAACAAACGGTTGAAATGGCAGATAAAGCCAGTCAGCCTGTAAATACATCCGTATCACGCGGCCCCAAGAAGCCCTCTATCGCTGTTCCGGGGCAATTGCCTTCGGCTGAAAGTGAAGAGCGCCAGGCTGCCAGCCGTGCCGCGGCTGTGGAAACACCGGCTGTTGAAGAAGATGTAGAGGATCTGCTCGATCTTTCGCTGGCAGATGAAGCTGAGCCGGATGATAGCAATACGCCGGAGGATGAATTGCAGCTCGATTCTGGCAGGCTGACTGCACCTGAAGGCAATGAAGCGGATCAGGCCCGCCCCCGTCATCCGATGTTTGGCGGCAATCCTGCACCGGCTACGCGGGCCCAGCCTGCGCCTCAGCCAGCGCCACAAAATCCTGCGCCAGGGCCTGCCTCAAGTGGCGGTGGCAGCACATTGTTCGAACGGATGGCTAATCTCTCTCGCAACAATGCAGTTGAGACAGAAAGCGATGACAATGAGGAAGATGAATCCTCCTCTCTGCGCATTCCACGCTTTTTGGGTCGGCAGAATAACCAGTAAACAAGACCGGATGATGGGACGGCCCGCTTTATTCGCGGGCCGTTCAGACCTTTTCTGCTAAGAGGGCAGGCATGGTCAGATCAACGGATGGGGAATCTATGCGGCACCTTGCTTTGCGGAAAGGACATTTCTTCCGCCAATTGGGTTTGGGTGCTGCACTCATTATTTGCCCGACGATGCTGCAGGCGCAAGGCGTTTCTCGCCCGGTGGTGCAGCCATTGCCCCCGGCAGCTTCTTCCGACCTGAGTAACGCTTTGAAGGCGCTGGCCCGCAATTCTCAGGATGTCGATGCACTCATCGCGGCTGGGGATGCGGCGGTTCGGTTGGATGATTATGATGCCGCGCTCGGCTTTCTGGGGCGCGCGCAATCCATTTCCCCCAATGACCCCCGGATCGATGCCAGTCTGGCGGTTATGGCCTTACGTAAGGATCAGCCGGTTGAAGCTTTAACGCTGTTCGACAAGGCCGAAAAAGCCGGCCTTGCGCTGGATTCCTACGCTGCCGACCGCGCCCTGGCCTATGATCTGGTGGGTAACAATACGCGCGCGCAGCAACTTTATCAGCAAGCACTCAGGGCTGACGCGAATAATGACGAACTGCGCCGCCAACTGGCGATGAGCCAGGCGATTTCAGGCAATCGCGCTGCGGCAGAGGCGACTTTGCTGCCAATGCTGCAGAAACAGGATCTTGCGGCCTATCGCACCCGGGCTTTTGCCCTCGCGGTGCTGGGGGATACGGAAGAAGCGGTGTCCATCGCGCAGACGATACTGCCCAAGACATTGTCCGACCGGATCGCGCCTTATCTGCGCTATATGCCACGCCTCACCAAAGCGCAGCAGGCAACTGCGGCCAATCTCGGAAAATTCCCCGATGCGGACAAGATCGGGCGTGAAGACCCGGCCCTGCGCCAGTTTGCCGATGTGGGGCAGCAGACCGGATCGGGCGCTCAGGCAATGGCCAACGGACGGGCGAATGTTGAAACGGCCGCAGTCGATACCAGGCGAAACAGTAAAGGCCGCACACGGGCGGAGCGGAATTCTGATCGCTTGACGCCAACCGGGCGTCCGATGGGTTCGCGCACGACTACTGCTCAGTCGGCAACAACCAAGCTCACGCCGGGGCGGACGCCGATCAAGGCGGAGCCGGAGCAGGTCTCTGCTGTGCCTCAGCCTGCTTCGGGTGAATTGCCTCCGGTTGAGTCAGCCTCGGCAAAGTCGGCAGAGGTGGCGGTGGCGCAGAATCGTTCTGCACCTGCCCAAACACCTATTCGCCGGGAATCTACGCTCCCGCCTTCGCCGCAGGTTGTTGCTGAACTTCAAAAGATGCGTTCCGATCCGGTGGTGCAGGCTGTGCCGCAGAAAACGCCCGTTCTGGCGCAGCAACAGCCATCACCAGAGCCCATCCGTCCCGTGCCTGAGGAACAGGCCAAGGCGGAGACGTTAAGCTCGGCATTCAGCGATTTCACTTTGCCGCCTCAAAATCAGCGCGTTGTTCCCAGCGGGGCAGTGGATATCACCAAGATCACACCAGCGCGCCCGCAACCCAAGCCAAAAGAACCACCCAAGCCCAAACCGCCAGCTTTCCCCAGCCGCAATTGGGTTCAGGTGGCGACCGGTAAAAACGTTTCTGCTTTCAAATTTGACTGGAAACGCATCAGCAAGAAAGCCGATGGGCTGTTGGACGGCAAGAAGACCTATACTGCCAAATGGGTTGAAGCTAACCGATTGTTATTTGGTCCTTTCCCCAGTGAATCCGATGCGCAGGATATGGTGACGCAGCTCAAGAAGAAGGGCGTTGATGCCTTTACCTTCACCAGTGCCGAGGGTGAGGAAATCAAGCCTCTGAGCTAGGGGATATGCTGCCAAGCATGTTTGCCCAAACTAGCAAATGTGTCCTATAATTGTCCGCAGGTTCTGCCGGGCTTTTGCACAACTTGTGCACAGGCTTATGGGGTTTTACCCAGCAGTGCCACGGTGCTGCATTGCCTTCGTGGCAGGAGCGGGCGCAAAAAGCCATGGAGATGGTGGGGCAGTAAACGGGATTTAACCATGAACGTCGGCAAAAATCCGATTGAAGAGATACATGATTGCGCGCCGGTGGATATGCTGGCGCAGCTTTTTGAAGCGCATGGCTGGCCGTGCGAATCTCTTGGCGAAGACGAATTGAGTGGTGAAATTCAGGGGGCCTGGACGCAATATCAATTGCGCGCTGTATGGCGTCAGGAAGATCGTGTTTTGCAGCTCCTGTGTATGCCCGATATCCGCGTGCCTGATGCGCGTTTGCGCAGTTCTTATGAATTGCTCGCCTTGGTGAATGAGCAATTGTGGCTCGGGCACTTTGATCTTTGGGCCAATGGCGGCATTCTGCTGTATCGCCACGGTGTGATGCTGGGGGACGATGGCTTGCTCAGCCTGCCGATGGCGCAATCAGTGGTGGAGTCAGCCGTCGCGGAATGTGACCGATTCTATCCGGCTTTCCAGTTCCTGATGTGGGGTGACAAGACGCCCAAGGAAGCGTTGGAGGCGGCACTGGTTGATCCGATGGGTGAAGCCTGAAGCGCTGCCTCACGCTTGATTTTCCGCCTGATTGCGCCAGTTTTCCTTTGTTGGGGGTGACTTGGCGCGTTCCATCAGGCACATGGTGAGGCATGAAAAAACTTGATTCAATTCTCATCATCGGTTGCGGCAACATGGGCGGAGCAATGCTGGATGGCTGGCTAGCTTCCGGAATGTCGCCGAAAACCTTCACTGTTGTTGACCCAAAGCGGGAAGAATTGCCCGACGGCGTGCGCCTGCTGCGCGAATTGCCGGAAGGGGAAAGTTTCGATGCTATTCTGCTCGGCGTGAAGCCGCAGATGCTCGGCAATGTGGTCAAGGATGTCGAAAAACTGGCTGGGCCGGATGTGGCCATGTTGTCCATCCTCGCAGGCGTGCAGCTTGATACGCTGGCCAAGCGCTTCCCGCGCGCGCAAAATGTCCGTGTGATGCCGAATCTGGCCGTGGCTCTGGGCAAAGCGCCGGTGGCATTGGCCGCTGAAGGTCTGTCAGACGAAGACAAGCAGGCGATCACCGATTTCATGGATCCGCTTGGCACGCCAGAATGGATCGGTGAAGATACGTTCGATCTGGTGACCGCGCTGGCAGGCTCTGGCCCCGGTTTTGTCTATCGCTTCATTGATGCGCTGGCCAAGGGCGCAACCGCGCAAGGCCTCGCGCCCGATCAGGCAGAACGTCTGGCTGTGGCCATGGTGGAAGGCGCCAGCGCGCTGGCCTCCAATTCGCCGCATAATGCCGGTGAACTGGCGCGCCGCGTGGCCAGCCCTGGCGGTGTGACGCAGGCCGGGCTTGATGTGCTCGACAAGGATGACGCGCTGGTGAAGCTGATGGAAAACACGCTTGCTACAGCGCGCGATCGCAGTGTTGAAATGGCTGAAGAGGCCCGCGCGAAAGATTAAAAGGCGCGCCGGACGGGTTTGAATGTAACGAAACATTTCAAAATGTCCGGTATTCCTTGATAATTGGCGCGTGAAAGACGATATTGGTTGAGGAACCGGCCCGTGTTTTCGGGCTTTCAATGGAGTGTTATTCAAATGGCAAATTGGAACGACCCTCGGACGACCCAGCGGGGTATGGGATCGTCTCCGAGCCTTCGGGGCGAAGTGTCCAGTTCAACTTATGATGCTGGTCTTCGTAGCTATATGTTGTCGATCTACAATTATATGGCGTCCGGCGTGCTGCTTTCCGGTGTGATTGCGCTGCTGTTCGCGCGCACCGGCATCGCTTTGTCTGTGATGACAAGCGGCCTTGGCTTCGTTGTGATGCTTCTGCCGCTGGCTTTCGTGTTCGCGATGAGCTTTGGGGTGAACAAATTCTCCACCGGCGCGCTGCAAGCGATGTTCTGGGGCTTTGCTGCCTCCATGGGCATGTCACTTTCCACGATCTTCCTCGTCTATACCGGCGGTTCGATCGCGGCGACATTCTTTGCAACTGCTGGTGCTTTTGCTGGTCTCAGCCTCTTTGGTTACACAACCAAGAAGGATCTGTCCGGCATGGGTAGCTTCCTCATCATGGGTGTAGTTGGCCTGTTGATCGCAATGGTGATCAACATGTTCCTCCAGTCGCCCGGCCTGATGTGGGCTGTGAGCTTCCTTGGTGTGCTGATCTTTGCTGGTTTGACCGCATATGATACGCAGACTCTGAAGCGTCAGTATTATGCCATCCGTGGTACGGAATTTGCCGGCAAGGCTGTCATCATGGGTGCGCTGCGTCTCTATCTCGACTTTATCAATATGTTCCAGTTCCTGCTTTCCTTCATGGGGCAGCGCAACTGAACCAATTGAAATATTGTTTTTATTATGCCCGGAACTCGTCGCCGAGTTTCGGGCATTTTCTTTGCAAGTTTTGTGCGATAGGTTACACAGTGTATTCTTGGGAAAGGCGCAGGCTACTACTGAAGTAGAATGAGTTGCCGGGAGAAAGCAGAGAAAAAATGTTGTCTATTCGCCGTTTACCTATTCGCAAAACAGTCGCCGTGGCGGGATTGGCCACATTGGCTGCTTGCGCAACGCCTGAGCCACCACCGCCACCGCCGCCACCTCCTCCGCCACCTGTACAGGCTGCTATTCCATCACGGCCTTTGCCACCGGGTGGGGCATCGCCGATGATGACTATTCCAGCGCGTGGCCCGGATGGCGTGCGTGATACGGTGAATAAGAATATTGATCCGGCGCAGGTCACATGGAACATGCGTTCAGGCTTCAATGTCGCGGCGCTGAATTGCACAGAGCAACGCTATCAGCCAATCGTTCTGGCATACACCAAGATGCTGACGAATGAGAAAAAGCGCCTCAGTGCCGCCAACAAGGCGCTGGACGCACAATATCGCAAGAAATACGGTCGTAAATCCACGGCTGAGCGTGAAGATTATATGACCAAGGTCTATAATTATTTCGCTCTCCCCCCGGCGCATAGCTATTTCTGCGAGGCAGCTCTGGCAGCGGCGAATAATTACATGCTGATGTCGCCGCCGGATATTGATGCTTTTGCCTCCACCACACTGGTTCAGTTTGAAGCGGCATTTGATCGGTTCTTTACCGATTACGAAGATTACCGTGTAGCGGTTCAGTCGTGGGATGCGTCCTATGGCGCACGATATGGCGCATCGCAGCCCGGTTATGTGTCAGCCAATATGCTGTCGGGTGAAGAACATTCAGACAATGGCGCCGCTGGAAGCAGTTAAACCCTGCGCAGCTTGCATATGTTGAAAGACGGGGGCGGGGTGGAGATTACCCCGCCTCTTTTATAGGGCCTGCAGGCAAGCAAAGCGCGCGCACTTGCATTGGCGGGCAGTATCTCTATAGAAGCGCGTCAATCGCGAGTTCTGTCTGGTGCCTGAGCGCCATTCGGCCTCCGCTTTGATCCTGCCAGCCGGTCTGGCGGATTTTCGCAATATAATTCGGGCGCATGGATTTGTCTGGCAGCAGGCAGGGGAATGGCGCTTTTTTGCGGTTCGGGGTAAATTCCCTTCCGCTTGTTCTTCGGACAGATTAGACAAAACCCATGCATTTTCTCGATCAAGCCAAGATTTACATCCGCTCAGGTGCTGGTGGTCCCGGTGCCGTTAGCTTTCGGCGTGAAAAATATGTCGAATATGGCGGCCCTGATGGCGGCAATGGCGGGCGTGGCGGCGATGTCATTTTCAAAGCCGTCCATGGTCTCAACACACTGATTGATTTCCGTTATTCCCAGCATTTCAAAGCCAGGCGCGGTGAACATGGCATGGGTAAGGACCGCACAGGCAAGGGTGCCGAAGATCTGATCATCGAAGTTCCCGTTGGCACGCAGATCCTGTCGGATGACAAGGAAGAAGTGCTGGCCGATATGGTTGAAGAAGGCCAGACGGTCACCTTGCTGGAAGGCGGCCTTGGCGGGCGCGGTAATGCCAGTTATAAAACCTCCACCAATCGTGCCCCGCGCCAGCACCAACCGGGTGAACCGGGGCAGGAATTGTGGGTATGGTTGCGTTTGAAGCTGCTTGCCGATGCGGGGCTTGTGGGGCTTCCCAATGCTGGCAAATCGACCTTCATCAATCAGGTGAGCAATGCGCAGGCCAAGGTTGGCGATTATGCCTTTACCACGCTGGTGCCCAAACTGGGTGTGGTCAGCCATAAGGGCCGCGAATTTGTGCTGGCCGATATTCCCGGCCTGATCGAAGGCGCTGCCGATGGTGCTGGTATTGGTGACCGCTTCCTCGGCCATATTGAACGCTGCCGCGTGCTGATCCATCTGGTGGATATCACCGGCTCTGATCCTGCCGAAGCCATGCGCATCGTGGAAGATGAGCTGGAAGCTTACGGGGCGGGGCTGGAAGGCAAGCCACGGATTGTGGCGCTGAACAAGCTTGATCTTGCAGATGAAGAGCTGTTTCAGGGCTTCGCCAAGGAATTGAAAGAGGCCGGTGCAGATAAGGTTTTCCCGATTTCCGGCGCAACCGGGGCCGGGATTCCTGAGCTTCTTGATGCGCTGCTCAGCTATCTTCCGCACAAGACCACGACCGAGCACCCCGGCAATGAAGTGGAATCAGAAGGCGAAGAAAAGGAATGGTCGCCGCTCTGATGGCTATGTGAAAGAGATGGAACGTTCCGGGGTGTCGATCTGTTAGGATAATAAGCCCCGGGAGGGCGGTTCTCATTCACTCAAAGCTCCGCTAAAGGACCGGCCATGTCTATTGCAAAGCTATCCGATCTCGCCGATCCCATCAAAACCCCACGACTGGTCTTCAAGATCGGTTCATCCCTCCTCGTCGGAAAAGACGGGGAGGTTCGCAATGTCTGGCTGAACAGCCTGGCAGGGGAAATATCGGAAGCCCGTAAGAGAGGGCAACAAGTTCTCGTCGTCAGCTCAGGCGCGGTTGCGCTGGGCGCTGCCAAGCTCGGCCTTGAAAAAGGTGGGCGCGGTTCGCTGGCTGACAAACAGGCTGCCGCTTCGGTGGGCCAGATTGCACTTTCCGGCCTGTGGGCACAATTGCTGTCCCAATATGGCCTCGTCGCCGCGCAGCTTCTGCTGACGCTGGAAGACCTCGAATATCGCCGCCGTTATCTCAACGCCTCTGCCACGATGGGCCGCCTGTTGAAGGCTGGCACAGTGCCGGTGATTAACGAGAATGACTCCATCGCCACCAATGAATTGCGGTTTGGCGATAATGATCGTCTGGCCGCCCGTGTGGCGCAGGCTGGCCGGGCGCAGGCTGTGGCGCTGTTTTCGGATGTGGATGGCCTCTATGACCGTAACCCGAAAGACCCGGACGCCAATCTGCTCGACACGATCAAGGGCGTGACGCAGGACCATCATGAAATGGCCAGCGGCGATTCCAGTTCGGGCGTCGGCACGGGCGGTATGACCTCCAAACTGCAGGCGGTGGAAATCGCTGAACGCGCCGGCATTGCGCTGGCCATCCTCAACGGCCTTGAAGATGCGCCTTTCCGCAATGCGCTGGAAACCGATACCGGCACGCTGTTCCTGCCGCGCCGCCATGATACGGCGCGTAAAGCCTGGCTCGGCGGTCGTCAGCGGATGCGCGGCACTTTGGTGGTGGACGCTGGTTGCGCCAAGGCATTGCTGGAAGGCGGCAGTATTCTGGCCGCTGGTGTCACCGATGTACGGGGTAATTTCACGCGCGGCGAACCTGTGGCGGTGGAAACCGACGATGGGGACCGTATCGCGCAAGGCATGGTCGAATATGACCGGGAAGATGTCGATAAAATCATGGGCCATCGCAGTGAAGAGCATGAAGATCTGCTCGGCTATTCCCCTCGCTCAGCGGTGATTCACCGAGATCAGTTGGTGGTTCTGTGACAATAGCTGTTACTGGCGCGACGGGTTTCGTCGGCCAGACGCTGCTTGAAGAAGCCGCAGCGCAAAATATTCCGATCCGGGCTTTGACGCGCAAAGCTCAGCCTCCGCGTGTGGGTGTTGAATGGGTGACAGGTGATCTGGCTGATCGCCGCGCCCTCAAACGCCTGATGCGCAATGCTGAGGCGGTGATTCATGTGGCAGGCGTGGTGAATGCGCCGGACCGGATGGGCTTCCAGAAAGGCAATGTCAGCGGCACGCTGCAAGTGGTGGAAGCCGCTGTGGCAGCAGGTGTGCCGCGTTTTGTCTTCGTATCTTCCCTTTCTGCGCGCGAACCGGGCCTGTCAGACTATGGCGCGTCCAAACGCCATGCTGAACGGATCGTTGGGGCCAGCGGAATGGATTGGACCATCGTTCGCCCGCCCGCCATCTATGGCCCGCGCGACAGGGAAATGTTCGAACTGTTCCGCGCCGCCAAGTGGGGCGTGGTCCCGATGCCGCCCGAACAGGGCAGTGCTTCGGTGATCCATGTGGCAGACCTTGCTCGCTTGTTGCTGGCGCTGCTGCCTGCGCGCGGTGATGTACTTCACGCCACGCTGGAGCCGGATGACGGGCGCGATGGCGGCTGGTCCCATGGTGAACTTGCCCGTGCGATTGGTCGGGCGATGGGGCGCAAGAATATATGGGTGCCGCATCTTTCGCAAAGCACATTGCAACGGATCGCCAGGTTTGACAGCTTCATCCGGGGCACAGGCGCCAAACTCACCCCCGACCGGGTCAGCTACATGTGCCACCCGAACTGGGTCTGCACCCCTGAAATGGCCCCACCGGCAAGCCTGTGGTCAGCCAAAGTGGACACGGAAGAAGGCCTTACCCAAACCGCTGAATGGTATCGCGCGGAAGGCTGGGTTTAACAATATTGATTATAACAATCTAATAATTCTATAATGTTAATGAAAAAATTCCTAAATACACCTTTGTGATTTTCTGTTGCGTGGGGGAAGAGGATGGTCACAAGAAACAAAAATGGAGCTTTGACTCAGCTTGAAAGATCAATTGTCAAAGCGTTGCTTGCCGAAGGCTGGCGCAATCAAGATATTCAAGCTTTAGTAAACGTTGGACGAAATGCTACAATTAATGGTGCGCGAATAACAGAAGTTAAAAATGACGACGGGATTCGTTGCAGTGATGAAGAAGAAGTCGAATTTTTTAAGATAAAAAAGAATTCATATGACTATAAGACAGGTTTAAATGTCTTTGATGATGAGCGCTTAATACGAGCTCGTGAATCTATGATTTTGGCTGTTCAAGTTTTTAACAGTCCTACAACGCTATTTAAAACCGAAGTTTTTACCATTCTTGCAAATGTAGCGTGGACATATCTTCTTCACGAATTTTACGAACGGAAGCATGTCAATATAGTTTCATCAGATGGACGATCACTTTGGGACCTATATACGTGTGTGACCTAGCCCGGAATTAAGCCCGGTCTTTGAAATACTCACGCACGAAATCCAGTCCCTTCCGGGTGATCTTGAAGCCGCCACGGATATCCTGCGCATACCCCTGATAGATGAAGTTAGATTTGCTGTTTTTGTGCGATTTGAGGTTGCGCACGATTTGCGAAAACTTGGAGTCCTTCCGGCTTTCGTTGGCCGCCAGATGTTCGTCTGGGAGCGCGATGTAATCCGGCAGCGCCTCAATCATGGCTGAAGTCTTCATTTCGCCCTCAGGCTGCACAGACAGGACCAAGAGCGCGTATTTCCAGAGGTCTTTGGTAAGGTCAATTTCAACCGGAACAGTTGCCTTCGGCTCATTTAGCGGTTGCTCAATGCGCTGCTGAGGCTCCACAGCCCGCATGCGCTGCTGCTTACGTTCCTGCCGGGCGATCTTCTTCACATCCTCGGCAACGGGAAGGTCTTCAGGCATGATACCGCTGAGTTCCCGCATGGTTTGGCGGACTTTCAGGCCGACCTCATAGTGCGCGTTGCAGGCCGCTTCTTTGCCTTGGATTTTCCGTTCGCGCAGCTTCTCTTCAGTTTGCGTAATTCGAAACAGGTTCGCTGCCAGTTCCGTGCTTCCCATGTGGTCGAGAATTTGGGCGCGCTTCGGCAAGCGTTTGTAGGAGCGGATTTCATCAACGCCCCTTCCACCGTAGAGACCTTGATACCCTCGGTTATGAAACTTTCCGAAGTCCTTGTTCTGGACTCCGGCACCCTTAGCGGCACTTGCAAGAAGCTTGTTCTGCTCGACCACTTGATTGCGCAGGTAGAGCCGCTGCTGGTTCTCAGTGAGAGAGCCGAAATCCACGCCATCCTCGTCTTCCAGTTCTTGGCGGCGCGTCTGGATTGCAAAATAGTTTTGGGCGAAGCTGATGGGCCGCTTACGGGGATCGCCGTTTTGCGCGATCAGGTAGCAGGCATATCGGTCGAGGTGGATGTTATCGCGCTCGCGCTTAGCGCCAGAGCCAATTTGGACCATATCGGTGACGTCAACGAAATGGTCTTCTGGATCGAGCCGCATTTGGCGACAGGCGGTCTTCGCCTTTTCGACAGTCGAAAGGAAGTTCCGATAGTCCGCATAGCCTAGAAGCACAGCCAGTTCGCGTGCGGTCCAAAACTGGTTCCCGTCCTCGGTTTCGCGGGCTGCTGCCTCGAACGCCGCCAACAGCGTATCGATCGTTTCTTCCGGCAAATCAGCTGCGACCAGAGCCGTTACTTCATCCGGGTCTGTCTGCGCGATGCGTTCCATTGCCTCCTCGAAATCGAAATCAAAGTCGACAGGGCCATCAAGCTTGCGATTGTCCGTCATGCGATCAGTTCCTTGTAGGTGAGGCGACCTGTCGTCTGTTCCAGAAGGGCGTTCACGCGCTCGCCCGCTTCGATTTCGCGCTGGTTGAAGCGCCACGTCATTTCGTTGAGGTAGCGGCTCAAGTGCTTAGGCGAGAGCCAGTGATGGATGCCAATCACCTGCCGCTTGAACAGCGCCCACACGCTCTCAATGCCGTTCGTATGAAGGCAGTAATTGCGAACATACTCGCCCGCGCTGTGGTTCACGCGGTGATGGGTGAATCGGTCGCTCAATCCGTTGAAGCTAACGTGCTCGTCGGTCATCACGGTAGAACCGGGGGCGACAATACTGTTGATCGCGCCCTGCACGTTCTTGGCGCGCAGGTTCGGAAGCGTGCCCGTAACGAGGTCTCCATCCCGCTTCAGAACGCCAAGGACGATAGCCTTGCCTTTACCGCCCTGCTTGCCACCCGTGCGCTTGCTGGCGTGCTTGTTCTTTTCCTTGCCGCCAATGAAGGTTTCGTCGGCTTCAATCTCACCGTCTAGAGGGCGGTTGAACGACTTGGTTTGGGCGGCGTAGCGAAGGCGGTGGAGCATGAACCACGCGGTCTTTTGCGTCACTCCAATGTCGGTCGCAAGCTGCGTGCTGGCGATGCCTTTCTTGTGATTGGTGAGCAGCCAGACCGCTAGCATCCATTCCCGCAGGCCGATCTTGCTGTCCTCAAAGATCGTGCCGACCTTGATCGAGAACCGCTTACGGCATTTGCCGCACTTGTGTGTCCGCCCATCCTTGAAGTGATAGACCTTGGTAGCGCCACAGTGGGGGCAGTAAGCCCCATGCTTCCAGCGGATCGCGGTGAAATGATCAATTGCGGACTGCTCGTCCGGCATGGCCCGCATCATCTGGATCAGGCTGGTAAACTGCTGTTTCTTAGGGGCACTCGTTTCCATGCCCTCGTTATGGCAGGGAAATCAGATTGGGTCAAGCAGATATATAAGCCCTATCACTTTTACTGAGCCAAATGCTAAAGAGGCATGACTGCCCATTAAGTAAAGGCATCAAAGATAACCTCCAAGCTTTGAAAATATTACGTGATGACGTTGAACATAAATTATTAGGTCGAGCTGATAAGAAGTGGCTGGCTCTTTTTCAGGCGTGCTGCTTAAACTTTGATAAAATAATTTGTGAATTATTTGGAGAAAGATTGACTCTTTCACATGAGCTTTCTTTTGCTCTTCAATTTTCCAAAATTAATTTCGATCAAGCTAGTACTATAAATAGATATGAAATACCTGCGCATATAGAATCTACAGACGCTCGATTATCAAAAGATATGACTGAGGAACAAGCTGCTGATATTGAATATCAATTTCGTGTGGTTTATACGTTGGACGCTGTAACGAAGGCACGTTCCCATTTCCAATTTGTCCAACCTGCCTCTGCTGAAGGTAAAGAAATTCGAAATGTTTTAGTCCAGCATAAGCTTGCCGATCATTTATATCCACATAAGCCAAGCGATGTGATTGATGCTGTAGTTAGAGAATCAGGCAAAAATTTTAATCAGCATAATCACACTCAAGCTTGGCGTAAATTCAAGGTGCGCCCAAAAAAAGGAGCTGACCAACCTGAAAATACTAATCGAGACTTTTGCATTTATCATGCTGCGCACGATGATTACACATTCTCTGATCAATGGGTTCAATACTTAGTATCACAGGTAAATGATGAAAAAAAATTTCAAGAACTTACTTCATTTAAGTTGAGGTAATTTCATCAAAACGCCGGTTCATATCCCGGAGGGAGTAGGCCGTCGTCTTTTCCGCCAGCGTCGGGATTATTCGGGCTGTGGATGCCGCATTCGGTTTTGTCCCATCCGGCCCAGCGGCCTGAGCGGGGGTCTTCTCCCGGCGCGACCTTGTTGGTGCAGGGCATGCAGCCGATCGAGGGATAGCCTTGTTCCACCAGCGGATGGCGGGGCAGGTCGTGTTCATCCATATAGGCTTGCAGATCAGCGGCCTGCCAATCGATCAGCGGGTTGATCTTGAGGCGCCCTTGCGCGTCGGAATGGTCGATTTCAAACCGGGGCAGATTGGCGCGGGTGCTGGACTGGAAGCTCTTGCGGCCGGTCAGCGACGCATCATAGCCGGTCATCGCCTTGGCCAGCGGGATGACTTTACGAATTTCGCAGCAACCATCCGGGTCCCATGACCAGCGCAGGCCGTTTTCGTCCTTTTTGGCGAGGTCTTCTTCATCCGGTGTCAGATTGATGAGATTGGTGAGGCCCAATTTGGCCACCAGCTCATCACGATAGGCCAGCGTTTCCGGGAAATGCTTGCCCGTTTCAAGGAACAATACCGGGGTTGCAGGATCAACCTGTGCAATGAGGTGCAGCAGCACGGCGCTTTCCGCGCCAAAGCTGGAAACAGCCGCCACATCACCGGCCAGCCCGTCTTTCAGGACCGCGTGCAGCACGTCCATCGTGCCCTTCTTGCTGAACATGCGATTGAGACGAATGGCGTCCGCTTCGGTGAAGCGCGGGCCGGTGTTGATCCGGTCCACTACCCTGTCAGCGCTCTGATCGGTGATGGTGGTGCTGTTCATCATTATTTACCTTTGTGCCGCAGGTTCCAGATCGGCTGGCGATCATCGGCTGCGGCCTGATAGACTTCGGGCCAGCGGTTGAACGCGGCCTTCACGTCTTCTTCATCAAGCGGGGCATTGGGGGCAAAAGCGTCAAACCCGCAGCGCTTCATGTGCGAAAGCTGATCCACCAGCACATCGCCCACGGCGCGCAATTCGCCGGTATAGCCTTCTTCGCGCAGGATGCGGGCGGCGGAATAGCCGCGCCCATCGGTGTAAGCCGGGAAGTTCACTTCCACGAGCGCGATCCGATCCAGATGCGGCAGCAATTGGCGCGCATCATCACCCGGTTCAATCCGCACGGCCACGGCGTTGGTCTGGCCGAGGAAAGCGTCCACGGTCACGGCAGGATCACTCACCTGCGCATCATCGCGGAAACGGATCTGCACGTAATTTTCAGGGGCGGTCTCAGTCATAAAGGGCTTCCTTGAAAGGGGCCATGCCAATGCGGCGATAGGTATCGAGGAAGCGTTCGCCATCGTGGCGTTCGCGCAGGTAAACATCGGTGGCCTTTTCCACCGCATCCACCACGCCATCTTCATCAAAGCCGGGGCCGGTGATCTTGGCGAGCGAAGTATCTTCGCCTTCCGAACCGCCGAAGGAGAGCTGGTAGTTCTCCTTGCCCTTCTTATCGACACCCAGAATGCCGATATGGCCGGCATGATGGTGGCCGCAGGCATTGATGCAGCCCGAAATCTTGAGCTTCAATTCGCCCAAGGTTGCGCCCTTGCCATTTTCATCGAAGCGGCGCGAAATCTTCTGCGCCAGCGGGATGGAACGGGCATTGGCAAGGCTGCAATAATCAAGGCCGGGGCAGGCGATGATGTCACCCACCTGATCGAGATTGGCCGTGCCAAGGCCAGCGGCTTCCAGCCTCGTCCAGATAGCATGGAGATCGGCTTTCTTTACATGTGGCAGCACAATGTTTTGCGTGTGCATCACGCGCAATTCGTCGAAGCTGTATTCGCGTGCCAGATCAGCGATCAGGTGCATTTGTTCGGCTGTGGCGTCACCGGGGATGCCGCCTACCGGCTTCAGGCTGATCACCGCACTGACATAGCCAGCCTGCTTGTGCGGATTGGTATTGGTATCAACCCATAGCGCAAAATCAGGATCGGAACGGTCTACTTCGTCAGACAGGCCTTCTTCAAAAGCGGGGCCTTCGAAATAGGTCTTGATCCGTTCAATCTCGGCGAGGGGCGGTTCCACGCCCTGATCGAGCAGGTGCTTGAATTCTTCTTCAACCTGGCGGGTATATTCTTCCTTGCCCAGCTCATGGACGAGGATCTTGATCCGGGCCTTGTACTTATTGTCGCGGCGGCCATAGCGGTTGTAGACCCGCAGGCAGGCTTCAGCATAAGTGATGAGCTGGTCAATCGGCACGAAATCGCGGATCAGCGGGGAAATGAACGGCGTGCGGCCCATGCCGCCGCCGACATAGAAGCGCGCACCCACTTCGCCATCATCATTGCGCAGTATGCGGATGCCGATGTCATGCAGGCGCATGGCGGCACGGTCTTTTTCCGACGCGATCACGCAGAATTTGAACTTGCGCGGCAGATAGGTGAATTCCGGGTGGAAGCTCGACCATTGGCGCATCAATTCGGCATAAGGGCGCGGATCGATCACTTCATCGGCAGCAGCGCCGGAGAAATGGTCTGAACTGATGTTGCGGATGCAATTGCCGCTGGTCTGGATGGCGTGCATTTCCACCTTGGACAGATCGGCCAGAATATCGGCCGCATCTTCCAGCTTGATCCAATTATACTGGATGTTCTGGCGGGTGGTGAAATGGCCATAGCCACGGTCATATTTGTCGGCAATGTCAGCCAGCGCGTGCATCTGCGTGCTGTTCATCGTGCCATAGGGTACGGCTACGCGCAGCATATAGGCATGAAGCTGGAGATAGAGCCCGTTCATCAGCCGGAGCGGCTTGAACTGGTCTTCAGTCAGATGGCCTTCAAGGCGGCGGCGGCACTGGTCGCGAAATTCCTCGACACGGGCATCGACCATCGCCTGATCATATTGGTCATATTGGTACATCAGATTACCTCGTCGATCGCAGCAGGATCGTTCGGCTTGAGAGTGAGGTCAGCGCGGACCGTGGGGCCAAGCGCGCGAATACGGTCTTTGATATGGGCCGGGCGGACGGAGCCGTTGGGCAGCTTTTCACCATCAATGGCATAGGGCACATTCACCCGGCGGGCGGCTTCTTCGCTTGCCAGAATGGTTTCAAAATCGTCGCCAGCGTCCACGGCATCGTTCACATTGAGGGACCAGTTCTGGCCGTCCCACCAGACGACCGCGCCGGTCTCCAGATTATTGCCCGTAAGGATCTTCATGGCTGCGCCTCCAGCGCGAGTTGTTTGAGCGCCGCTTCATCGCGGCTTGCAGTGACATCCCCGATCACGATCAGTGCAGGGCTTTGAACTTTGTTGGCCTCGACCATTTCAGGCAGGCCAGCGAGGGAACTGCGCAGCACCCGCATTTCCGGGCGTGCGCCATTCTCGATCACCGCCACGGGCATAGCGGGAGACAGGCCATCTTCCATCAATTTTTCGGCAATCATCGGCGCAGTTTTTACGCCCATGTAAATTACGAGTGTGCGGCCTTTTCCGGCAAGGCCCGCCCAATCCTGATCTTTCAGGCCCTTGCACTGGCCAGCCACAAAACTGACGATGCTGGCATGATCGCGATGGGTCAGCGGAATTTGCGCTGCCGCTGCCGCGCCATTGGCTGCGCTGATGCCGGGGACAATCTCGACATGCACGCCCTCAGCGCGGGCTGCTTCAGCCTCTTCCCCGCCGCGCCCGAAAATGAACGGGTCACCGCCTTTGAGGCGCACCACATCACGTCCAGCCTTCGCTTCAGTAACCAGCAGGGCATTAATGTCATCTTGGGGCAGGGTATGCTTCGAACGGCGCTTGGCCACCGAGATGAGCTTGGCGCCTTGCTTGGCCATGGCAAGAATTTTCGGGTCCACCAGACCATCATGCACAATCAAGGATGCGCTCATCAACAACCGCGCTGCACGCAGCGTCAGAAGATCGGGATCACCGGGGCCTGCGCCCACGAGATAGATTGTGCCTGCCTGTTCCATGAAGGTGAGATGGCGAGGGCAGACACGAAGTGCCAGCGAGAATGGTTTTGGCAGGGGGTAGTTGAGCTTTAGCGCAAGCGAAGCGGGGCTTTCATTGGCAGGTTGGCCCAATGTATCTTTGTGGTGCTGTTGAAAGCGCTTGTCGTGCTGTTAGGTTGCTTTGTGTGCCCGTCAGGTCATCTTGAAGGATTGGCGACAGGCGGCGTCATTCTTCGGATTTTCTGGGCGGAAGAGCATCGTCACGCTTTTCCATTCGTTGGGCAATAGCGGCGATAAGGTGCTCAAATTGTTCATTCCCACGCAGATTAATGTCGCGCTGAGGGAAGGGGATTTCAACGTCATGTTCCTTGAACAGCCACCACAAATTCTTGAGAACTTCCGACCGGACATTGCCCACGCCTTCTTCCGGATCATCGATCCAGCACTGGATGACGAAGTTCACCGAACTGTCCCCATAAGAGTCCAGCCAGGCCGAAGGCGGCGGGGTTTCAAGGACACGCTTTGCCTCTTTGGCGGCCTGCATCATCAATTCTTCCGCCAGCTTGATATCAGCGTTGTATGACACGCCAACCGGCACCTGAATCCGCACAACCTTGCTGGAATAGGACCAGTTTTCCACCTGATTGATCATCAATTGTTCGTTTGGAATCAGATACTCACGGCGATCCCGCGTTGTCACTGAAACTGCGCGAATGCCGATTTTGCGAATCTGGCCAAAGGTGGAATTGCCCGCCTGATCGGACACCGCAATCACATCGCCCGGCTTGATCGAACGGTCCATCAGCAAGATGATTCCGGCGATCAGATTGCCGAAGGTTTTCTGAAGGCCAAAACCGATGGCAAGGCCAAAAGCGCCGGAAAACACGGTAAGAGCGGTCAAATTGATGCCCAGAACATCAATTGCCATCAGGATGGCAACCGCCCAGACGATCAGCGTTAACAGCTTCTCTCCCAGCACCTGCTGGGTCGGGCTGAGGCGAGTCAGCCGGTTGAACATACTATGCGCCAGCCTGCTGCCAATGCGGGCAAAAATGATCGTCGCTGCGATGACCATAAAGACCAGCAGTGCGCTCCACACCGAAATGCGGGTAGAGCCGACCGTGAAGCCAATCGCATCGAGCTTATTGATGATTTCGCCGACAGTCATGCTGTGCTGAGTCACAGCATCCCTGATACTATCCGCAGCGCCTACCGCATCATCAGGGGCGGGGGTGGCCGCTGCGGCAGGAGCATTACTGGCTGCCGATGAGGCCACTTCACTCCCTTGCGGATTTAACAGCATATCTATTGCTGAATTTCCGCTGGAGGAAGTGGCTGCATCGGTAGGAGCTGTCATTTAAGGTCCATTTTTTCAAAAGCTTGGGCAAGATCAGACTGTAGATCATCTGGGTCTTCAAGGCCAATGGCCAGCCTGATGCCGAAGCGATCTTCTCGCTCCACACCCGCTGGTGGCCATGAAGTTGCACTGCGCGCGCGGCTTGGCTCAAACGGTGTGGCCAGACTTTCAAACCCACCCCAGCTATAGCCGATGCCGAACAGTTCCAGCGCGTCTATAAAGCGTGATTGTGCCTGCACATCCGCGCCTTTCAGCAAAAAGCTGAACAGGCCGCAGCCACCTGTGAAATCACGTGCCCACAGATCATGCCCAGGTGCGCCCGGCAGCATCGGGCACATCACGCGCGCTACTTCAGGCCGCTGTTCAAGCCACTCAGCCAGCTTCAGCGCTGTGGCCGTGGAATGTTGCAAACGGACGTGCATAGTGCGCAGACCGCGCAAGGCCAGCGCGGCATCATCGGGGGATACCACCATACCCAGCGCCTGAGACTTGATTCTCAGGCGTTTGTAAAGTTCTTCGCCCGCGGCAACGCTGCCCATCATCAGGTCGGAATGGCCGCCAACATGTTTGGTCAGCGCCATGATTGTAATGTCACACCCATGGGTAAGCGGGGTAAAGCCAAGTGGCCCGGCCCATGTATTATCAATCAGGCTGAGCGCGCCATTTGCGCGCGCAATAGCAGCCAGTTTTGGCACATCGCACATTTCAAGCGTCAGACTGCCGGGTGCCTCGAACAAAACAGCTGCGGTTTTGGGGCAGAAACAATCGGCAAACCCGTCCACATCCAATGGGTCGAAGAAGCGCGTTTCAATGTTGAAATCGGCCAGCAAGGTGCGGGTTAAATCCCGGCTTGGTTCATAGACATTGTCTGTCATCAAAAGCACATCACCGGCTTTCAGCACGCCAAGCAAAGCCCCGGAAATGGCAGACACACCACTGGGATAAAGCAGCGTTCCGTAAGCGCCTGGTTCCAACTCGGTCAGCGCTTCTGCCAAAGCCCATTGGGTGGGTGAACCACGCCGGCCATAGTGAAAGTGACCGTCTTCATTGGGGTGGCCACGCCGAAGATCCTGAGTGGTTTCATAAAGATGCGTGCTAGCGCGCCAGATGGGCGGATTGACTACCGGCCATGTCCAATCCTTGCGCCGCCCGCCGCTGACCACCTTGGTGGCGGGTTTGCTGCTGTTATGTGCGCTCATGCTGCGGCCCCTGTCGCTTTGGGAGTTTCAGGGTCAACGGCCCATTCGCTCCAGCTTCCATCATACAAGGCAACATTACCCTTGCCCATCAGATGAGCCGCGAACAGCAGGACTGACGCCGTGACGCCACTACCGCATGTGGTGATGAGGGGTTTGGCAAGGTCAATGCCAGCCTGTTCAAACACTCTGCGTAATTCGGTGGGGGATTTAAACGTGCCATTGTCATTATAAACTTCAGTGAAGGGCAGATTGCGCGAGCCGGGAATATGACCGCTGGCCACTCCGGGGCGGAAATCCGGGATTTCCCCGCTGAAGCGTCCAGCATCACGGGCATCGAGAAGCTGCTCGCTGCCGCTGGCGCAATTGCGCAGAATATCCCCCTTGCTGCGAATGCTGCCATCGCCGGGCTGTGGAGTGAAGTCTGCAGCCATCACCGGCGCTTCACCGTCTTCCAACGCTCTGCCTTCAGACCGCCATTTGCCCAACCCGCCATCCAGTATCGCGCATTTTTTCATCCCATGCATTCGCAGGTTGAACCACGCCCGCGCTGAGGTTTTCACGATGCTATCATCATAAAGAATGACTGTGCTGTCTTGCCCAACGCCCAGTGCGCTGAGGCGCTGTGCCACCTGATCTGCGTTCGCCAGCGCATGGGGAACGGGGCTATCCTTGTCGGTCAGGCTAGCCAGATCAAGAAAGCGAGCACCGGGAATATGGGCATTGGCAAATTCTGCTGCGGCATCGCGTTCAGCAGTGGGGAGGTGGCTTGATGCATCAAGGATGATACAATCGGGATGGTTAAGATGGTTGGCGAGCCATTCGGTCGAGACAAGAGATTCCATGGCTCAATTGGTATACTTTGCAAGACAGCGCGTCGAGGGGCGAGTTGTCTCGCCCCTCGATAAGATCATCAGGTGAATGCTCGTTGTGCCAGATCGGTAAATACACGCGGGCCTTGATCCAGGCGGAACGGCTGCAACCCACCACCGGCACGTTCTGAGCGAAGCCCGATCATCGATGTTTGCAGTGCAGTCTGCGGCAAGCCGTCTGCTATGATGCGAAACCTGACCAGCGGGACAAACAAGGCGCTGTTACCTTGCCGGATGGGTCTGATCTCACGAAATGGCAGACGAAACTCTTCGTTGAAAACATAGCTGCCGCCAGCCGATATCTCGTCGATCCGTTCCAGCACGTCAAAGTCATGCGCTTCGCTTGCGATCTGCTCTTCGCGTGTCAGTGATGCGTGGGCACCAATCATATTCCCCGTCAGGATGAGATTGCGCAGCGGCACCTCCCCCATATTGGTGATCATCAAGCGGTAGCTCAGCGTTGCATTGATGAGAGTCAACGACAATTCGCGGGCCTCCATCGCCAACCGCAAAGGTCCATCCTGCGTAATATTGGCAAGGGTGTCGGCCGGGGTATCAGCGGTTGCCGGTGGCGGAGATGGCGCAGTGTCGTCCGGCGTTGCTGCTGGTTGCGGCGCGGCCGGGACACGCGGGCGTTCTAACAGAAGAGGTGTCTGGTTTGCCTTCTCACGCTTCCTCCACAAGAAGCCGCCCAGCGCCATGATCGCGATAATGGCCAGCCCTAGCAGCCAGGGCCAGAACGATGCGCTGCCACTATCAGAGGATGCCACTTCCGGCGTGGGCGCTGTTTCGGCCGGCACGGGTAGGGGTGTCTGGGCTGTTGGTGTCTCTGCCGGTGCAGGAGTGGGGGTTGCGACAGGTGCGTTTTCCGGCAACGCGGCATCGGGTGTTGTTTCGGCTTCGCGGCTGGTCTGCGGCCGAGGAGTGGGTGTCGGCTCTGCTTTCGGCTTGCTTGGTGACCGCGTTGCAGGTGCCGGAGTCGGGCTGGTTGTTGGCTTGGGCGTCGCTACAGTTTTTGGAGTCGGCTCAGCTTTTGGCGTGGACGTGGGCTTGGGGGTAGGAGTCGCGTTTGGAACCGTGGGAGCTGGCACATCATCAACAACCGGGCCTTGAACCTCAGGCGTTTGATCGGACGACGGGGGCAGCTTGAAGCCGGTCACCGAATCTTGTGCTGCCAGTGCTGGCGATGCGATCAGTAGCGCTAGGCTTGGGAGTAGTAGGTGGCGAATGGTCATGGCTCGAATGTTATGCGCCTTAAATAGCGCCAAGCGGGGATGCGCTGAATAGCGCGTGATTTATCTGCGTCAAACCGGCCACTTGTATGAAAGCACCGATCAGGGCATCAGCGTTGCATGAGTGACACTCCCGACCAGACCGGCCCCCTGCACTTGGGCCAGCAGAGCGCGCTTCCTGCATCGCCAGAAGCAGCCGTGCTCGATTATGTGCCAAATCCGCGTAAGGGCAGCCTGTATCTCGTGCGCTTTGCAGCACCTGAATTTACCTCTTTATGCCCAGTGACCGGACAGCCGGATTTCGCCCATCTGGTGCTTGATTATGCGCCGGGTGAAACCATCGTCGAATCCAAGAGCCTGAAGTTATTCCTCGGTTCGTTCCGCAATCACTGCGGTTTTCATGAGGATGTGACGGTTGGCATTGGTCAGCGCTTGTTCGATGAAATGAAGCCGCGCTGGCTGCGCATTGGTGGTTATTGGTATCCGCGCGGCGGTATCCCGATCGATGTATTCTGGCAGAGCGGTTCGCCGCCTGAAGGCTTGTGGGTGCCCGATCAGGGGGTCGCATCCTATCGCGGACGGGGCTAAGCCTCGAGCAATTCAGATACAAAGCCCGGATAGCGCAGGCGCGAATTATACCGTCTCACCATTTGGCGAAGTGTTTCGATCACCAGATCGAGTTCCTCTTCACTATGATGGCGCATGATGAAAGCCTGCGCTTCCAACACATGCCGGTAATATTCCGGAAAAGTTTTCAGCCCCAGGGGGGTGATTGTGTAAACCCGTTCCCGTTTATCGCTGGGGGAGCGTTCCCATGCGATCATGCCACGCTTTTCCAGCCCGTTCATAATGACGGCGCAAGTGGATGGGTCCAGCCCAAACAGGCGGGAAAAGGTGCCTTGCGTCACGGATGCGCGATGGCGCAACAGGAACAGAAGAGAGAATTGGCGCAAGGTGATGCCCAACCCCTTCGTGCGCACCACGCATTCTGCCTGTAAGGATTGCAGCAAACGGCGGGATAAAAAGCTCGTTGCAACAGTAAGGTCGGTGCTCGTACATTTTGCGTCGCACAGCCAGAGGGGGGCGGCTGTCTCGCTGTCACAGCCCAGTTTTATGAGAATGGTCAGAAACTGCTGATATGTATCGGGTGCTGCTTCTTGCAGCTTTTGCTGGAGTGTCTCGAACCCGCTTCTCAACTGACCGACCTCGGCGGACATGTCATCACTCAGGTGAACCAGTGAAACTCGCCTGTCTGTTGAGGAGGGTTTTCGGATCATCCGCCCCGCTTTTTCCAGATTGCTGACAATGTAGGCCGTGGTGGATTTATCATTACCGGCAGAGCGGGCGAGCTGAATTTGAGACATCGGGCCAAAGCGATCGATGAGTAGAATCAATTCGGCCTGCGACAAGGTTACGCAATCACAGAGGTCAGCGAAGAGTACCGTACAGATCTGATCAATTCGCGCTGCCAAAAAACCCGGTTTAGCCAGGAAGTGGCGCATCAATTCAGAGTCCGAATTAAAATGGCGCACGGTAGGGGTTGGGTCTGCAGTCTTCATTGTCTCGGTTGTGATGGATATATCCCCCCTGACTGATAGCTGCTAATGTAAAAATTAGAAAGCTATTAGAAGTCATCGCTACACAAGCATTTTTGCTTTTCCACCTACCTGCGATGCACAGGCCTTCGTTAACCTGAATGTGCACGCTTTCATGTGCTTGAAACGCAATTTAGTGAGCAAAATTAGAGATTTCGTTAACTGTACTGCTTTATAGAAGTGACCCAGTAAGTGTGGAAAGTCCATCCGGGCATGTTCTACACTATGCCCTTGAAAATATATAAAATCATAACGGGAAGTGATTATGGGTCGCATCATTTACGCAGAAGATGATGAAATCGTCGCGCAGGTCGTGATTGATGCTCTTATGAAGGCAGGTCACGCGGTTGGCTGGCTGCCTGATGGAGAAGAGGCGTTGCGAGCCATGCAGTTTCGTGCCCCAGACCTCGCTATTCTCGATCAGATGATGCCATCAATGAATGGTGGTCTGGTGATGAGGGAAATGCGCGTCACCCCAAGCCTCGTGAGTGTGCCAATCTTGATGTTGACGGCGATTGATGCGCAGGAAAGTGAAAAGATCGCGTTTTTCGAGGGGGCAGATGATTATATGACCAAGCCCTTTGATGCCGATGAGCTGGTATTCCGTGCTGAAGAACTCATGATGCAGAAGATGCGCCGGGCGCACCCTCAGACCCTTAACCGTTGATCGGTTGTCAGGAGAGCCCCTTTCAGCAGCTCTCCTGAACATTTCTGCTTGATTACTGCCCCAGTTTCAGAGCTTCACTGATCGTGAAGAACATATCACTTTGATCGGTAAGGCCAGCGAAATTGGCTGCGTAGGGGCCGAATGCCGCTACCCGAAGCTGGGTTCCGGTGTGGCCCTGATGGCCCACTTCCGCTGTCGCATAATTCACCGTCATAACCGCATCATCCGCCGTGATAAGGGAGCGCGTCAGGCCGGGTGACTTGCTGTCATTTGCAATAATCTGGCTGGTATGGGCGTGATCTGCTGTAACGATGACCAACGTATGCCCATCCGTCTTGGCGAAGTTGAGAGCGACCTGCACCGCTTCATCAAGATCAACCGTTTCGCCAATCTGGCCGCAAGGATCAGCCTGGTGATCCTGCTTGTCGATTGATGCGCCTTCAACCTGCAGGAAGAACCCCTTGGGGTTAGTCTTCAGCAGGTCGATTGCTTTGCTGGTCATGGCAGCAAGCTTGGGAATGTCGCTTGTGCGCTCAGGATTGATGGAGCAGCGTACAGGCGTGTCATCCAGATTGCCATGATAGGTGGCGTGTGGGCCTGTCCAGCGGGTGGGCATGT
Organism: Altericroceibacterium indicum; assembly: GCF_009828105.1. Taxonomy (GTDB): domain Bacteria; phylum Pseudomonadota; class Alphaproteobacteria; order Sphingomonadales; family Sphingomonadaceae; genus Altericroceibacterium; species Altericroceibacterium indicum. Next base: position 293,208 of record NZ_WTYQ01000002.1, on the reverse strand, counting down.
TGTCATCAGAGAACAGGCCGAGGAGTGGGTGTTCTTGATCTGCTTGCGTCACACTGTCGAGAGCGGCTGCGTTGCGCACGATTGTATATCCGCGCTTCTCGGCTTGTTCGAACAGGGTCTTGCCGGCCCATTTCCCCGCGCGTGCTTTCTCCGCGAATGAAGCAGAGCCACCGCCCAGAGTTACATCCGGCCTCGTATCAAGCAATTGTTCAGAAATAGAGCCCGCACCGCCGTTCTCCAGCGCATTGGGTGCGCATTTTTCGGCAGTGACGGAGGGGCTGTAGCATTTGCGTTGAAGCACATGGGCGACTTGCGCCGCTGGAGTGGCATCCTGAATGGCGGCGGTGGAAACATCGCCCGTGGCATAGCCTGCCTTTTTCGCGAGCTTCAGCAAAGTCGGGTGCGGCTGGCCATGGATATCGACCGAGATGGCGCCATTATAGGTTTTTACGCCAGTTGACCATTCGCTCGCAGATGCAGCGGAATCGGTCACATAGTCTGGTTTCCCGGTCTCGCGATCAAGTGAATAATGGGTATATTGTCCAGTGATGGGGAGGGCGTCGATTCCTTCGAAAAAGCCGCCTGCGCCCTTGGCGTAATTGCGCGCTACGGTGATTTCTGAATCCCCCATGCCATCACCAATCAACAAGATGACATTGCGGACTTCGCCATTCTGAATCAGCGCACGAAGCTGATCCGTCATATCGCCCTTCAGTCGTCGTGCTCCACCTTTCTCGCTCAGTACACCTTGAGCTGCACGATCAAGATCAGGGCTATCCTGCGCCACTGCAGGACAGGAAAGAGCCAGCGTAGCGGCAAGCGCAGTTCCCATCAGGGCTGCACGAAAGGATAGAGGCATTAAGAACTCCTGAAAACGATATCGCGAAAGGCAAGGCTGCGCCATTCCGTGTATCTGTGACAGGGTCATGACAAGCGACGCAACTTCTCCGCAACTGTACTGATGGCGGAACTGAGCGCGGCCGATACGGCCAGCATAGCAGCCATAATGCTTGGGCTGCGCTCAGCAACGGGGGGGGCTGATTTCAAGCCTGTAGCGCTCTGGCCCTCGCAACAGAGTTGCGCGTTGACGGTTTCAAGACAAGCGGGCTTTTGTTCGTCAAAGTGTCGGGAGTGTGGCAGGCAAGTCTTAGGATAGCATCCGAGCTTCAAGCCATCCAACGCTAACTGGAAGAACAAGCGATCACCCGGTCAGGCAACGTCTTCACTAGCTTTACTGCATGATGCGACAGTTCTTTCTGTTCAGGAGGTTGCGATTCAGCCAGTTGAACTACGCTATATATGTATTCCTACGCATTCATTTTGGCGTCACATATAGGCTGACAGCATTCAAGACTGATACCGGCTGGAGTAGTGAGGTTACTTCTGGTGTGAGTTTTTGTCACTATCTTCGCGCCAGCCATCCCAGTCGCGTATCATGGGCTGACCACATCTTTGGCAATTCGTTCTGTAATTAGCTCCATCATGGGCAACGCGGTGCCGATTTATTTTGTGTCCAAAATAACGGCACAGAAAGTTAGCGATCATGATTTTTCCGTTTATCCCTAATCGATAAGTTCTGATATAAATACTTGAATAATTCTATATTTCGCATAGCAAATTGAATTTGCTTGAAGAATTTTTATAATCCCGTGAGATAATTTTGTTATAGCGACGATTAACCCTCCTGTTAATAGGCAATGATCGGGTGAAAATGATCGATTTTAACGTCACGCCCTAAAGTTATGATTAGGTTCGTTAATTTTTTTATATTAATTTTTCGGTTAGTATGATTTTATTAATAGGTCTGTTAAGTTAAATTTTAACCATATTCCAACATTTTGTTTTCATTAGGTTTTCCGGGCCCTGTGGCTTCACCTGCGATCAAGTCTCACTTTGTTCCTCTCCGCCTTTCGCCTCAGATGCTGCTTGTACGCATTTCAGACCTCTATGAGATGAGGCTGTCCTCCCTAGGTGCTGACCCAAGCCAATATGAACCTTGAGAAAAATAAATTGCCTCCTGCTTGCAGATGCTTTCTAGGCGCTGAATTATTGTTTCTCTCGATCAGGTTTTGCGTATCGTCATGCGTAATATTGAAGAAGTTTTCGGCTCTGAATCCAGTGAGAAGGCCGATCCACAGCAAGTTTCTCCAGCCACGCAATCGACCGAGAGCTTTGCGAGATTTGCTCTACCGATTCGGGAGCAGGATACGCTTCGGCAAGCCGTCACTGCGGCCTATCGTCGCCCGGAGCTGGATTGCCTGGAAGCTTTGATCCCGATGGCAACGCTGCCAGATGCTGTGCGCGACAATGCTCGGCGCACAGCAAAGCGGCTGGTGGAAACCATTCGCGCCAATCCACGCCGTGGCGGTGTTGAAGGTCTGGTGCAGGAATATGAACTGTCCAGCGATGAAGGCGTGGCGCTTATGTGCCTTGCTGAAGCGCTGCTGCGGGTGCCGGACAAGGCAACTCGCATGGCTCTGGTGCGGGACAAGATTGGCAGTGGCAATTGGCAGTCGCACCTCGGTGATGGGCGGTCGCTCTTCGTTAACGCTGCCACTTGGGGGCTGGTGGTGACGGGTAAGCTCGTTTCCACCGTGAATGAGCGTGGTCTGGGCCGCGCCTTGGCCCGGCTGGTGTCCCGCGCAGGCGAACCGGTCATCCTCAAAGGCGTGGATGTGGCGATCCGCTTGCTGGGCGAGCAATTCGTGACTGGTGAGACGATCGAGGAAGCTATCCGTCGCGGTGCCAAGATGGAAGCCAAGGGCTTCACCTATAGTTTCGATATGCTGGGCGAAGCGGCGATGACGGCAGAAGATGCTGCGCGTTATTATGCCGATTATGAAAATGCCATCCATGCCATTGGCAAAGCTGCTGGCGGGCGAGGGCCGATTGCTGCATCGGGTATTTCGATCAAGCTATCCGCGCTGCACCCGCGTTATGTCCGTTCTCAGGCAGGCCGGGTCATGGGTGAGCTTCTGCCGCTTGTGAAGCAATTGGCCGTGCTGGCCAAATCCTATGATATCGGCATCAACATTGACGCCGAAGAGGCTGACCGGCTGGAACTTTCGCTTGATCTGCTGGAAAGCCTGGCGCTTGATCCTGACCTTGTGGGCTGGAACGGGCTTGGCTTTGTGGTGCAGGCCTATGGCAAGCGCTGCCCCTTTGTCATCGACTGGATTATCGATCTGTCACGCCGGGCTGGCCGCCGGATGATGGTGCGCCTTGTTAAAGGGGCCTATTGGGATGCAGAGATCAAGCGTACCCAGGTTGATGGGCTGGAGGATTTTCCGGTCTATACCCGCAAGCTGCACACCGATGTGGCCTATATTGCCTGTGCCCGGAAGTTGCTCAGCGCGCCAGACGCGGTGTTCCCGCAATTTGCCACACATAATGCCCAGACCATGGCGACCATCTATCACATGGCAGGTGAGAATTTCGCACCCGGTGATTATGAGTTCCAGTGCCTCCATGGCATGGGTGAACCGCTGTATGAGCAGGTGGTCGGAGCTGACAAACTCAATCGCCCCTGCCGGGTTTACGCACCGGTCGGCTCGCATGACACTTTGCTGGCCTATCTCGTCCGCCGCTTGCTCGAAAATGGCGCGAACTCTTCTTTTGTGAACCGCATTGGTGATCCGCAATTTCCGGTGGAGGATCTGGTGCAGGACCCGGTCGCTCTCGTGGCCTCACAATCTCAGCCCGGCAGCCCGCATGAACAGATCGCTTTGCCATCGGACATCTACGATGCGAGGCGCAATTCTCGCGGAATTGATCTTAGCAATGAAGCCGCGCTGGCTGACCTGGCGACTGAGATGCGGCTCAGTGCGCAAAATCTGTGGCAGGCGTTTCCCGCGTCGGGCGGATTGGAACCTCGCAATGTGCTCAACCCGGCAAACCACGAGGATATTGTCGGGCAGGTTTCAGAAATCGCGCCAGCTCAGGCTGCTGCTTTTGTTGAACGCGCCAAGGCAAGCCGCTGGTTGGAGGAACCCGTTTCTAGTCGTGCAGCCATGCTCGAAACTGCGGCAGACATTATGCAAGCGCGGATGCCGCAATTGATGGGTGTGCTGGTGCGTGAGGCTGGAAAGTCTGCCGCCAATGCCATCGCTGAAGTGCGCGAAGCAATAGATTTTCTGCGCTATTATGCCGAACAGGCGCGCGGATTGTCTGGCGATCATGTCGAGCCACTCGGCCCTGTTGTGTGCATCAGTCCGTGGAACTTTCCGCTGGCGATTTTTACAGGCCAGGTGGCAGCGGCATTGGCGGCTGGCAATTCCGTGCTCGCCAAACCAGCTGAAGAAACCCCGCTGATCGCAGCCGAAGCTGTGCGGATTCTGCACAAAGCAGGCATTCCCGAAGACGCGTTGCAATTCGTGCCTGGTGATGGCGCGGTGGGGGCGGCACTCATCAATGCCCCCGATACGGCGGCGGTCATGTTCACCGGCTCCACTGAAGTGGCGCGGCTGATACAGGCGAGCCTTGCTGGCCGGGTTTCAGAACGGGGCGAACCTCTTCCACTGATCGCAGAAACCGGCGGCATGAATGCGATGATGGTCGATTCCACCGCTCTGGCTGAACAGGTGGTAGGCGATGTCATCATTTCGGCATTCGACAGTGCCGGGCAGCGCTGTTCAGCGTTGCGCATCCTGTGTCTGCAGGAAGAAATTGCTGATCGGACATTGGTGATGCTGAAGGGTGCCTTGCGCGAAATGCGCGTCGGCAATCCGGATCAGCTGGCCAATGATATTGGCCCGGTTATTACGGCAGAAGCGCAGGCGAATATTGAAGGGCATATCGCTGCGATGACGGCGCTTGGCCACACAGTGGAGCGCAGCCCGATTGATCCGTCATGCAGCAAGGGTACTTTTGTTGCCCCGGCCATTATCGAACTCGACAATCTTGATGCGCTCGATCGCGAAGTGTTTGGGCCGGTGCTCCATGTCATCCGCTACCGCCGCAAGGATACGCAGCAACTGATCGATCGTATAAATGGTAAGGGTTATGGCCTGACTTTTGGCCTTCATACGCGGCTGGATGAGACGATTGCGGAAGTGAGTGCGCGTGTCAAAGCAGGCAATCTCTATGTAAATCGTAATATGGTGGGCGCTGTGGTGGGTGTGCAGCCTTTTGGCGGGCAGGGCCTTTCAGGAACCGGCCCCAAGGCTGGCGGGCCGATCTATCTGCGCCGTTTGATGCGCGGTGCCGCGCCTTTGATTGAGGCCAATCACCCCGTTCGCCCATCCTCATCCGAGTGGATCGATTGGCTGGAACAGCACGGCGAAGCGCAAGCGGTGGAAACCGCCCGCCTTTACGCCCGGCGAAGTGCACTTGGGCTTCAGATCGAGCTGGCCGGGCCCGTAGGGGAACGTAATATCTATTCGCTCGAACCACGCGGGTTGATCCTTGTCTGGGCGGACAGTGTGGCCGGCATGTATAATGCTATTTCTGCTGTATTGGCGACCGGCGGCACGGCGGCGATCCGGGGGCAATCTCTGCCTGAGAATTTACCGGAAGGGCTGGCCCTGCGGATTATCCCTGCTGGTGATGCGCCATTTGCCTCTGCTTTGGTGGAAGGGGATGAACAGAGCCTCCCCGTAAAACTGAGAGAGATTGCCGCCTTTGATGGTGCAATTGTGCCCGTCCATGCGCCCTCGGTCACTGCCGGATCAAGGCACGGGTTGTATAATCTCGATTTGCTGCTGGATGAGGTGTCATTATCGATCAACACCACGGCTGCGGGTGGCAACGCAAGCCTGATGGCGCTCGACTGATTGTTTTGCATCCCTTTGGCCTGCTGATGGGCCGGAGGGATGCGTGTTATCCCTCATATCTCCCGTTCTTTGGTGTGCGTATGTGTCTGCGCAGCTGCGCAAGATTACGCCAAATTGACTGGAATTTGAGGGCGAATGGAAAGTTTTTTTGGAAACCAAGAAGCACTTTGTTCGTTGGGAGAGGTGGAAGGGCAAAGCCTATCCATCATCTATACGAGCGGAGAACCTGAAATGGCTAGCCAGCCAGAGCCGCAAAGCTTGCGGGCACCAAAACCGAGCCAAGATGATCCTGTGAAGCTGCTCGAGTGGTATTGGGAGCGTGGCTTGGCGCACCTTTCGGTGTTGAGTGGGCGCCGCTTGGCCTGAATTCACTTTTCGACAAATTACGCTCTTTCGCGCGCTTGCGATTGTCACCTGTGCGGATATAGATATTTGCGGAGGTGGCTTCATGAGTGACGAGAAGAAAGAGCGCGAGCTGCGCCACGAGCTGGCTAATGCCGAGCAGGAGAAAAATGCTCTTCAGGGCATGTTGAAGCGCGCGGCCGACGAATTGGATAAATTGGCTGAAGCGGATTGCGATGATGAGGCAATCGAGAAAGCTGAAACTGCCGCCAAGCGCTTCCGCCGCGCATCATCGGTTTAGTTCAGGCTCTTTGGCACAGCCTCACAAAAACGCGGCTGTGCCAAATAGAGTGTTTCAGCGTTAAAGAACTTTCTTCCCGGCAACGATACCCAGCACAACAAACAGTGCGACAAGTGCAAGACCGACGAAGAACAGAAATTTTGCCACGCCAGCAGCAGCGCCAGCGATACCGCCAAAGCCAAGTATTGCTGCAATACCTGCAATAATCAGAAAAATAATGGCCCATTTAAACATAGTGGATTCCTTAGAATTCGTGTGATGCGGCTTGTTGCGAATAAAGCGATTAATGCTGCATCGCTGCTATCCATATGTTCTAACAGCAAATAGAAGGGCCAATTGTTCCCGGTGTAAACGAGCGGGCTGATGCTAATATGCGAAAGCCAATCCGCTGCCAGCTGTCACTGCCAGAGTGATATGTCTGACAAAGCCGTTCACAGGGATGGAAAGCGATCATCCACAAGCTGGGCAAACCAATGGAATGTAAGGGAGGATGGTGCACTCTGAGGGAGTGTTTACAAACCAAATCCTAGAGGAATTGGCGGGCTGGGAGAAGATTCTCCAGCACACCAGCCTCAGCCAGACATTTGATCCCGATGAACTTGAAGGTGAGGACGAGGACGCACTGCGCGACCGTCGTCTGGCGACCGTGCGGAGGCGTCGTCGTAGGTCTTGAGATCGGAGGGCGGGATGGCACGAAACGCGAGCGTTGGCAGCGCGAGACGAAAGAGAGGGCAAGTCGTCTGCGAACGGGCGTGCGGGGCTTGTGGGATCGCCTGACGGGGGATCACGCCAAAATGGTCAAGAAGAACGAGTTTGAGGCCTATCACGCGCTGCGTCGCGACCGCGATCAACGTCAGGCCATGCTCAACGCTCAACATGCCGAACGTCGCAAATTGCAAGAACAGATCAAGCAAACCCGCGAGCGTCATGCGCGGCAGATTTTGAGCCTACACAATCAGGCAGCCAATTATCGCCTCATGCGGGATGGCGGTCAGCAAACGATCCGTAGCGAATTCTCGCGGAGCACAGGGCAAGCGAGGGAACAATCCCGAAGCGCGCCGAGGCGTGGACTTGAACTCGGACGGTAGTCTATGCGTCGAATCCGCCACCGCAATACCAGCCGTCGTTTGCCGCTGCTTCAAAAAGGGCACCTTCCCACGAATTAATTGCAACGACGTTGCAACTGTCACTTCGCTCAAGCAAATCCGCCTGAACCGCCGCTGCGCCACCTGCCGCATAATTTTTTGACAACGAGCTGCGGATATTTTGTAGTTGTCGGCTCGACTGCGATGAATAGAGCTTAGCCAAATTCAGTTCGCGAAAATGACGGGCTACCCTCTGTGTGGTGACCGCTCCCCAATGTGCAGGGGGGATAACTGAGAAAATCGCTCCAGGCGGCGAACCATGTATAATTTGAGCATAGAGCCAGCGATCTTCCGTCAAATCATCGTAATAGGCATTAAGGAATTGGGTTTCTGGTGTTAGCGCGGCTGCCGTTCCCTTGTAATCATTGCAATCTTTGCAGCAGGGAATGAGATTAACTGGGGTGACTGCCAGTACGGGATATTCGGCCTTACCATGGAAATGATCGAGTGTAGATACCGGCAAATGTCCGCAAAATGGGCACTGCCCATAGGCTGCGGCTGCCATTATTTTATCATAGATCGTCCGTCCACGACTTTTCTGTCGTGACATATGACGCTTGTAAAGATTCACCATTTCGTCGGCAGTCACAGCGCCCCCTACACCGATCACGTCAGCAGATTGAGCAATCATGTAGAGCTGGCCTGCTAACCCCTTAATATCAAAATCGGCGTCTGCGTCCTCAATCTGCTGGCGAATTCCTTCCAACCTAGCTTTCAAAGCTGGGTTCCGTATTCCTTCGATACAGATATCGAAGGTTTCGAGCGCGGCAATATCAGGCTTGGTAATGGTCCACATGCTTTAAGCCCCTTGATCACGTGCCGCGATAAGTGAACGAACGATCGCCCTAGCTTCGTCTCCAAGCTGACCATTGAAGCGCTCCACTACGCCATCATAGGTGAGGTTCTCGTTGACAGCGTTACTCAGCATCCTGTGGAAGCCCGATGTCGTGACTTCGAGCTGAAAGATCGCTTGGGTCAAAGTACCGACATTCTCACCGAATGTTTCCTTAGCCGGGCGCTCAATCCGTTTTTCCCTTCCTGTTCGTCGCAAGCACCATACGCAAGTGCGGGGCACCTCTTGAAGAATAACTGGGGAATGGGTGGCAATTATCGCCACACCATTTCGGTTAATAAGGAGGTCAGAAAGCGAGCGGGTGAAAGCTGATAAGAGTGGAGGGTGGAGATGTGCCTCTGGTTCATCAACGATGACAAGCGAACGTTCCTCTAGGGTTTCCACAAGTCGAGTTATTGTAAGAACTACGATCTTGTGTCCTGAGCTGAGCTTCGAATACAATTGACGAGCGCTCTTTCTTAGCTCGTTCAGCGCATCACGACGTTCAAAAAGTTGCTGAAGTTCCTGATATTTCTCAATTAGAGACCATATTTCTGCCTGTTTGAAAATTGGATCAGATTCAAGCAAGGCGAGAGCTCTCCGCCAACGGTCTGCTTTAGCCGATTGTGTTACAATGAACTGCACCGACTTTCCAAAATCGGCCGCCAGATCGTCTGGTGACTTCGGAGGTTTTGGCTTTCCGTCGTCGTTTTTACCTACATGCTTCAGTCCGATGTACTGATACCGTACAGATGACAGCTTATCCTGACGATTTGGTAGAGGTTCGAATGGATCGAACGCGCTGAAGGTAACCGAAATTATATTGGAGAAGCTCTCCGTTTCAGCCAGGCCGAATGGGTTTTCTTCCCATTCAAATTGTCCAAAGTCTCCCTCATCAGGTCGCACGATGGCATTTGTCATTTGCTCGACAGTGTAAGTTTTTCCAACGTTATTCCTACCGATTAGAACGTGGACATTTGTTGGAGGGAAAGATTCAGGAAGAACCTTAAATTTAAACGTTGGAGGCTGGTTGTTCCGCCCCCAAGGCGGCGGGGTGTAAGAAAAAGAATAGCGTGTAAGTCGAGCGCCTCCTTGTGTCATCCAACGGAACTGCCCTCTAACTGAAGTGTCAGAGACAGATCGCAACAGAGACACACCCATTACATCTTCGTTTAGCGCTCGCTCGAAGAGTTCAGCGTCTTGCGCTACATCGCGCATTGCCTTGAGATAGGCGTCCCTGAATTCGTCCCCGAGTTCATTCAGCATCTCATAGTATGTGTCGTCTTGACCTACCGAGAAAAAAATCTCGCCAAGATTTGTAAATCGATCTGGGATGTTTGGGCGTCGCTGCTCCGGTAACATACCAAACTGTCCAATTTTTACTTCGCCGATGCGGTGCTCCTCACCCTCAGCATCAACGAAGAGGGCGATGTACATTGTATTGTATTTGAACCAGTCGTCCCAACCATCAGTGAGAAGAAAGACCTTGTTTCTTGCGTCACTTGACCAACGAGTACGATGTGGAACGACTTCAAAATCCATGATTTAGGATGCAACAAACCAGCACATATTCCAAGACGCAATTGTTCGGCATGCAAGGTGCCACCACGCGCTCAATTTGATCAGCAGTGCTGGGGGGCATGCTCTCACCTCTCCCAAGCCGTTCGGCCTGAACGGCCTTCTCCCTAGCGGATTTCTCTTTTCCCAACCACGGTTGCCGCGTTGTTACCTAAGTCGGAGCTTCTAATCCGATTCCCGTGACGGTGGGGATGCAAGGCGTAAAGCCTTCTCCAGGCGTCCTTCCGATTGCGGGCAATGCATCTGTCAGAGCCTCGAATTCCATCACTCCTCCCGTAACGCGGCCCGTGGTGGGCGGCGAAAACGCCAAGGGAGGAAGCCATGTCCCGACTGACGAAAGACGGCTTGAAAGCCAAAAGCGAGACGCAGCTATGTGACCTGTTTCAGCGAGCCGCTCGCGAGATTGCACCACACAAGCGTCTGAGCGCTGTATTCGGCAGTGTGTCTGCTGAAATGCTTTCCACCTCCAGATGCGCCATTCCTCGACCATCCTCATAGGCGAGATAGTCGCGGCTCCAGCGGATTTCGATTTCGATGCCGTTCCAGTTTTTGTGAATGATTACGTAGTCGGTGTTCATGTCTGCCTCCTTGAAGTTCGGGTTCGTCCGTTCGACGGGGAGACCAGGACGGCAGGGTTCAAAGGGGCAGCGTCACCCATGCTTGCATGGGGAAACGGCCAACACGGGAGCGTCAGCGAATGGATCGGGCAAGCCGTTGACGTTGGTCCTGCCCTGCCAACTTTCCCGTCAATGTGATCGGACGCAGCCGAACCGGGCAGACACGAGAAAGGGCCGACAAGCGGCCCTTCCATGAAACGGTATCGAGATTGAAAGGCGGCCCTCAGGCCGCCTCCCTGATGTCATTCGAGGTCAGGCTCAGAAGGTACTCGGCAGCCTTGTTCGCAGCACTTGCCGCCGTGAAGATCGCCTTGCGGTCGCCCTTCAAGATGCGCAGCCAGTGACCGATATAGTCGGCATGATCGGGACGCGGCTCGATCGTGATCCCGAGATCACCACACAGGAAGGCAGCACCCAATTCGGCAACCATCTCTTCCATCGCATAGGCATCATCGCCAAAGCGTTCGCCGAAGGTGCGCGCCAGACGGTGATCTGCACCTGACCAGTGGGTCAGCTCATGCAGCACCGTGGAATACCAGCCTTCGGATGCATCGCTCGTCTTCGTGCCCGTGAAACGGAAACGGTCGGGCATCGTGATCGCATCTTCCTTGATGCTGTAATAGGCGCTCGATCCGCCCTCGCGGATGACAGCACCCGAGGCAGCAATTACTTGCTCGGCACGCTCGCAAGGCGAGACGGGATCGATGCTCGTGTCTGGCTCGTCGATGACATAACCATCGACCTGCGCGACATTGAAGACACGCGATGCGCGGGCAATAAAGCGACGCTGGAAGCCATCTTCCGACGATCCTTCAGCCTGATCGTCAGGCTCGATATCCTTGTAGAAGATGATGAGCGAGGATTTCTCGCCCTTGCGGACCTGTGCGCCACGATCCTGCCACTGGCGGTAGGTGCCCCAGAGGCCGTGCGTGTATTCGGCGCAGTAGGCGGAAGCCCAGAGGGCGACAGTGTTGACGCCGCGATAGGCCTTGCCGCTCGATACGTTTATCGGGCGTTCGACGAGGCCGCTTTGCGAATGCCAGGGCATTTGCGGATTGTCGGCACCAGCTTCGATGGCGGCGATGATCTGGTCGGTGATGGCAGTGTAAACGTCGGTGCGTTGTGATGATGAAGTTGTCATGTCCCGATCTCCTTTCGCTGTTCCTGAGGACGCGAAGGGACCAGGCTGGGGGTATGAGACGGCTCGTCAGCCGTCAGGCAGAACGGACAACACGGGAGCCGGAATGCAATGCAGGCGAATGGATCGGGTAGGCCGTTGACGGGCCGTCGGCCTCAGCCACGTTCGCGGCTGAACCTCAGGGATTGCGACAAGGGTAAACGAGGCAATATCAGGGGAATAATTTCCACGAGGACTAGACCGTCTCTCATTGATTGCATTATGATGTCATCGTGATGGCATGTAGGATGATTGATGTGACTGAGAACATAGGCAACCGAAAGCGAGTGCCGATCACCGTTAGGATTCCTGAAGATATCCTGGATCGCGTGGACGGAGATTTGCTTGATGGTGAATTGCCAACTTCACGAAATCATTGGATTGTTGAGGCTATTTTGGAAAAGCTCAACGGTAATAGAAATGGAAATGTTTAATAATGGCCCGGAGCGATCTTCTTATCTCTCTAGTCAAAGCGAGTGTTGGTGGCGATAGAACGGCAGTTCGTTCTGCTGTTGAGACCATTATTGCCGAGGAGAAAGGCAAACAGCACAACGTGCTCGCCGAACGGCTTACTCGTGCCCTCCAAACGAACGGCAACGGAAGCCGAACACTCCCCCCGTCCGGCTATGAAAACCAAAACCGAGTTCGAGAAGCGCTTGCAGAACTCACACCAAAGCATCGTCTCGATGACATCGTTTTGAACGAACAGACTCGGCAAAACGTCGATCAGCTTATCGAAGAACAACAGCGCGCGAGCCTACTTCGAGCGCATGGACTAGACCCCCGCCATCGAGTCATGCTGGTCGGCCCCCCGGGCAACGGAAAGACCTCATTAGCAGAGGCTATCGCAGAATCTCTCGCAGTACCCTTCTTTATTATTCGCTACGAAGCCCTCATTGGGAGCTATCTTGGCGAAACAGCGCAGCGCCTAAAAAGGGTATTCGATTTCATCCGCACAACACCCTGTGTCGTATTTTTTGATGAGTTTGATGCTGTAGGCAAAGAACGCGGCGACCAACATGAAACTGGTGAGATTAAGCGCGTAGTATCCTCCCTTTTAATGCACGTCGATGAATTGCCAAGCTATGCAGTAATCATCGCGGCTTCGAACCATGCAGAGCTTCTCGACCGCGCAGTATGGCGCAGATTTCAGCTTCGGCTGAACCTGCCCGCCCCAACTGCAAACGAGCTTCAAACCTATCTGGAAAAGCACTTCCGACAGTTTGACGGTTCGCCAGGAATTTCACCTGCAAACGTCGTCAAACGGCTGGGTTCAGTGAGCTATGCAGAGGCCGAAGAATTCATCTTGGATATCCGACGTAGAGAGGTTCTTTCGATGCGTGAAAAGCCGCTCAAGTCGATCCTGAGTGAAGAGCTTCAAGCATGGGAGGACCGCGCGCAACCAAGAAACCAAACTTCAAAAGCGGCGGAATAATGAATGGCAGAGCGTCCTCTTCTCAGTTTACCGAAACCCACCAGGCAATCTCCCAAAGGCAGGGCTGCCGTTATAGTCGAAAAGGTACGTCCAGCCGGAGCGGAACGCCAAGGTCAGAGACTTGGACCAAAATTCGAAAGGCTGTCTGAGGTTCTCCCTGACCCTCAGCAGCTAGCGGAGCTCAGAAACGATCCTGCGGCAATTGTGCCCGAACGAGCCCTAGTCTTCGAAATTGCAAGTGAAGTGGTCGATTTTGACCGTGCGCGGCGCAACGTGCCGGGCTTGGAATTTTTGGGCGAAGATCAAGACGAGGTCGCTCCAGATGAGGATTTCGTTGTCGAGGACAAACCTGACAAGGCAATTCGTCGCCGCATCTACTTTACCATGCCAGACGCAACCGCTTTGCGCGAGCTTGTAAGCTTGTGGAAGCGATACCAAGCAGGTGAGGAGCTCGGATACGGACGGACGGAGTGGAAGAAGGTGTTCGACCACTTGGCAGATATCCGGCCATGGGGGCCTCAAGATCGAATTACCGAAGAAGCCAAAGCCGACTGGATTAGGCATCTGGAGGAAGCCCCGGATGAACCGATCCCGCTTGAAGTAGAATTTTGGTATCGGACAAGTTCGCCACTTCGAGAAACCGCGCACCAGAAATTCCAAGAAATGCTTGCTGAGGCTGGGGGTGAGATTCTCGATCAGGCGACCATCACAGAAATTCGGTATGATGCAGCACTTTTGCAAGTTCGACCTGAATACGTCCGACAAATCCTAGACAATCCAGACCTCGGACTAGCAGCATTCGACGAAGTGATGGTGTTGCGGCCGCAATCGCTTGTGACCGATCCGCAAGAACTGGATTTTGCTGAAGCCGAAGATGCCGATGCAGAGGATGCGCCCGACCCAGCTCAGGCAGCCCGAGCAGCTTTGCTCGATGGGCTTCCAATGGCGCAGCATACAAAATTGGCAGATCGCCTTTCGCTTGATGACCCCGATGATTTTGCTGCCGAATACGGACAGGCAAGTGAGCAAATTCACGGCACAAGCATGGCCTCGCTGATCGTGCATGGAGACCTGAATGCACCGACGCCGAGTACGCCCATTCGCAGCCAACTATACGTTCGCCCAGTTATGTTTCCACAGCAAGTGGGATTAGATGGCCAACGGCGCGAGCTTATGCCGCCAGACAAGCTGGCGATTGATCTTGTTTGGCGGAGCTTCCTCAGGATGTTTGCCGGCGAAGGTGATGCTGAGCCAACCGCACCCAACGTCAAAGTGGTCAATCTATCGCTCGGTGATCTGAACCGGCGCTTTTCGGGTATCTTGAGCCCTTGGGCACGACTGATTGACTACCTCTCATGGAAGTACGGCGTTTTGGTTCTCGTCAGCGCTGGCAATATCCCAGATCCCATACCATTGGATGACGTCGCCGCGTGGGGCGACTTTGAAGCTGCCACAGCCGAAGAGCGCGAAATAATCTTGCTGCGAGCAATCCTTCGGCAACGCGCAACCCGCCGTCTGTTATCACCTTCCGAGGGCATGAACGCACTAACCGTTGGCGCGTGCCACGCAGACACTATCGATCCAAACGGGTCAGGGCCGATGGCTCTCGATCCCTATGAGACAGAGTGCCTGCCTAACCCAAGCTCCGCGCTCGGACTCGGCTATTTACGAGGCGTAAAACCGGAAATCTTGCTCCCCGGCGGTCGAGAGCACGTCCGAACGACAAGTAATCTGGCGCCGATGTCAGTGTATCCGGTCGCGCAACCAGGGCGCTTTTTTGGTATCGGCGCTGCTGCGCCCGGTCCGGGTGGCGAATTGACAAGAAAGCTCAACTTTAGCGGTACAAGTGTAGCGACCGCATTGGCGACACACAGCGCACTAAAGGTTCTTGAAGCACTGGATGAAATTCCGACAGAACCGCCTCATCCAAGCGTGAATGACGCTTTCCATGCCGTACTCGCCAAAACATTGCTAGTTCATGCGGCAAAATGGGATGATGGCTTGGCGACAAAAGTCGCGGAAATTTCGAAAGAAATCGGGAACACTTACTGGGAACACCAGAGGGAGGACGCCACTAGATTCTTGGGATTCGGGATGGTCGATATCGGGAAGGTAATCGACTGCACTGAGCGTCGCGCAACCATGATTGGATGGAACACCATTCACGCGAAGGAAACCGATGAATTCCGCATTCCGCTGCCTCCCCAACTCGAAAATATGGCTGGGTTCAGAGCCGTTATCGCCACGGTCGGGTGGTTTACCCCGTTGAATACCGACCATCGAATGTACCGAATGGCGAAGTTCGAGGTCGAGCCGGGAAGTGACAAAGGGCTTTCGTTGGGCGTCAGCAATTCGAAGCAACAGCCTTCGCACAACGCCTTCGGAAGAGGCACCGTTTATCATCGGAGGTGGGAAGGTGACGAGGCTAAGGCATTTGTCGATGATGGCGAACTAGTACTAAATGTAGCCTGCAAGGCCGCAGCAGGCGAACTTGACGACTCTATTCCCTACGGGCTGGCGGTCACAGTGGAGGTCGGGGAAGATGTCGCGGTACCAGTTTACGAGGAAATCCGCGAGCGTCTGCGCCAATTGATAGGAGTGCAAATTAGGAGTTAGTTAGCCTATGTTGGGTGACGCGACAATTCCTCCACGACTGAATATCACGTGCCGGATTGTAGCTGCCAATAATCATTGGTTTACCGAAAGGCGCGCAATCAAGCTCTTGGCATAAGCAAGTGTCGATTTTGAGGTGAGCTCGATCCTTACAGGCAAGATGAGAAGGGCGGGATCGGAAAGATTCTCCGCATGAATCTCGCACTGGATCGCGCCTGAGACGTTCCCCGAATTTGACGGGGTAACAAGAAATTGAAAATGCTCGTCGCCGATGCTGTGCCGCCAATTCTCACAGGTAAGTTCGACCACGTTTTTCGCAAACGAAGGCCTCCCGCCCTTCCAGTAAAAGCCGTCGGGATCACGCGGTTTGGGCGGTCGTAAATAATCCAAATCCACAGCAGAATGGCGCATTGTAGCCGCGATTGGGTCTGCAAAGCGTTCTCCCAACATCTCCGCAATGCGGCTTGCAGAATGGCTGGTTTTCCGAGTCCACGCGCCGCGCGGGGGTGAAGGTGGATTTGTGAGCGAGACGGATACAACTCCTCGATTTGACGTAGCGTCCTCGTCATCGTCCGACGCTTCGGGAGGAAATATCTCGATATTCCCTTGAGCAGTAAATTTGACCAATGATCGAGTAGCAGGCCTCGTTCCGGTGTTGGCGATCACGAAATCGATCTCTGGCCATCCAGCGCGCGCATTCAAATAACGGTCCAAACCCTCAAGCTTTTCTCGGCACGAGGAAAGCCATTGAGGGTATGTTTCTTGCTGGTATTTGCGGATATCACTTTCGGAAGCAGGCGTGAATTCGGTTACGGTAATGGCACGTAACCCTCGCAGACGTGAAGGCAGATGCTGACCGGTTGGCTGAGGTGTAGTGTCCGCCGTCCCGTATTCAGTTTCCATAGGGAAGCGTTGCTGAATGTCCTCCATCAACGTGCGAACATCGTCGAACGTTAGTGGCTCATAACTGGCGACTTCGGCATTGAGGCGAGAAATCTCTTTGCCATCCTCGTCGAGTACTTTGATGTCGAGTTGCGGTTCCTGTGCCCTTAAGCGCTGCAATTCCCCCTTGAGTTTGTTGGCTTCTCTAGTCGCGGCATCGTCCTGCTCGCGCATCAACCATGAATCGGGAATGGGGATGAATGAGATTCCCAAACTGACCGCCGTCGCCATAGGACCCGTATCGTGCGTTATCAGGCGAACATCGGTTGCATCATTATCGTGTTGGTACTGTAACATTCGAAGAATGATCGCATCGTCGTTGACCAAGGGGTCGAGGGCCTCGTTCAGCTCCGGTTGAATCCGTGATGCGGGCATGATCGTGAGTGTAACGCGCGGATGCGCTTCGCGAATGACAAGTGCAGGCTGCCCACTCGTGACGAGGTCGCGAAGCAGTTTGGTCGCGGCAAGCGCCTTCTTGAAGGTTCGTCCGCGCTCGTTCTTCTTGTGTGCGTCGAGTTCCTGCTGGACTGGTCGCGAAACTATCAGCTTGACGGTGGCGCAGCCGAGTTCATGCCATGGGAGATCGTTGAGCGCCCTGCATTCAAGGAAAAGATTCGTATCGACAACGAGCGCAACCTCGCCAGCTAGGTTTTCAGACATCTCATCATAATACCACACGGTGAGCGACATCCAAGCTCATCCAGAACCGTCAGTGTCCAAGAGGGGCGGCGTTGGTCCCTTATTCGCATCCACGGGCGGCCTCGTGGCGGTATCCAATCGGCGGACGGTTGGTCTCCATGAAATGGTCGAAGGGGTCGAGGGGAGCTATGAAATGCTTCTTCGCCGCGCTGGAGGCGGCTGGGAACGCCCTCTACCCCTACTATATGTGCCGCCAGCGTGGCTGTTCTGGCGAGAAGAAGTCCATTCCTCGCGCACGGATCGAAGATGCGCTGCACGATATGGTGAAGGCTCTTTCACCTGCACCGTCCCTTTTTCGACTGGCTAATGAGATATTCCAGGACTTCTGGAAGAAGCGTGCCAATGCTGGTCGCGAGCGTATCACTCTGATGCGTGTCGAGATCGGGCAAATCGAGCGCAAGCTCGCTCAGGTCGTGGATCGGCTCGTCGAAGCCGATAGCGGAGCGATTGTGCGAGCCTATGAGCAAAAGGTCGATGAACTCGAACGTCAAAAGCTGATTCTGGCCGAAAAGATCGCAAAATGCGGCACGCCAGCTCGCGACTATCAGTCAACTTTTCAAACCGCTCTCAAATTTCTAGCAAACCCTTGGAATCTTTGGGAAAGCGGTCGGTTGGAGGACCGCCGCGCTATGCTCAAACTGGTGTTTGGTGGGAAGATCGTATTCGACCGTTTTGAGGGCTTTCAAACCCCTGAAATTTCCTTGCCTTTCAAGGCTTTAAGGGAAATTTCTGGCCCCGAAAAGGAAATGGTGCCGGCTAAAGGATTCGAACCCTTGGCCCCCTGATTACAAATCAGGTGCTCTACCAACTGAGCTAAGCCGGCACTTGGCGGCTCTTTGCTTTATCTTCGGCCAAAGGTCTAGCCCCTGTGTGATGATTTTTGCGGATTTTTTCACTTTATCCCAAAAGTCCAGCCTTCCTGTGCGGCGAGGGTGGGGGTTAGAGTTTGGGGTTGCCATAATTCCGGGGTGTGAGCGACGTTTCTGAGCCATGCGGCGGTGACCAGTGCGTCTGCTTGGTGGTCATCGATTCTTGTGCGTGCCTCCCATTGCTCGCTGCCTAAGGCGGTGAGGGCGGCGTTCAACTCCTCCACATTACGCATTTTGGAGCGGCTGGCGGTTCGTCCTGCGGCCATGGCGGCGATGGTAGTGTATATCTCAACGATGAGCGAGCCGCTCTCCGGCTTAGGGTCCATGGGCCAGACAGGAATATGCCCGTGCAGATGATGCAGTAATCGCATTCCGGTAAGGCTGGATTTGCCGACCTGCGCCGCGCCGACAAGGTTGAAATTGCTATAGGGTTTACAGCCCTGTTTGCGCTGCTCCATCTCGGTTTCTCTGAAGCGGCCCTGTCCGTTTGTTGCTTGTCCGGCGCGAAAATGCTCGCCCTCCCGGCCTCCATGGCGGCGGAAATAGCGGCTGGCCTGTGGATGATCGACGAAGCTCGCGGCACCAAGATGCGGATCATGCACGCAGATTTGATCGATCATGGCCCATAAAGCGTGGGCACTGGCGGGGCTTTTATCCCACCCGGGGAAGAAAGCGCCACAGTCTGTGAAGGGGAGGGAAATGCCCAGATCCAGCCCGACCAGCGTATCGGCAGGCATATCATCGCGCAGCCAGTCGAGCACTTCCGGGCGGGACCAGCGGTGGCCGGGTTTCACCAATTCGGGGGCAGTTTTACCTTTGCTGCACAGCGCCACGGCAATGCCCTTGTGGCGTTCCCCCGCCGCGCCGGACCAGTCTATCGCGGCGAAATGGTGAAACCTACCCACGTTCAGCGCGAAGGCGGTTCCAATAGGCGATGCGTTCTTTCACCTGCCGTTCAAAGCCGCGTTCCACCGGTTCGTAATAGGTTTGCGGCTCCATTTCCTCTGGCCAGTAATTATCGCCCGAAAAGCCATCCTGGGTATCATGGTCATAGGTGTAGCCTGAGCCATAGCCGATCTCTTTCATCAGCTTGGTCGGCGCGTTGAGGATGTTTTGCGGCGGCATCAGCGAGCCTGTGTCCCGAGCGCTTTTCCATGCGGCCTTATGCGCTTTGTAAGCGGCATTCGATTTGGGTGCGGTGGCAACATAGAGACAGGCCTGTGAAATCGCCAATTCACCTTCCGGAGAGCCGAGAAACTGATAGGTTTCCTTGGCAGCCAAGCATTGGTGCAGAGCTTCCGGGTCAGCAAGGCCAATGTCTTCAACCGCCATGCGCACAAGGCGGCGCAGAACGAAAAGCGGCTCCTCCCCTGCCACCAGCATCCGGGCGAGATAATAGAGCGCAGCTTGCGGATCAGACCCGCGCACGGCTTTATGCAGCGCGGAAATCAGATTGTAATGCCCTTCACGATCCTTGTCGTACACGGCCATACGCCGCTGAAGGAAATCGCTCAGCCTGGCAGGTTCAAGCGGTTCCTTGATATTGGCGGCGTAGAGCGTCTCAGCCTGATTGAGCAGGAACCGGCCATCGCCATCCGCCGAAGCGATCAGCGCATCGCGTGCTTCTGGCGTGAGGGGGAGGGGCTTTGCTTCGATTTCCTCTGCCCTGGTCAGCAATTGGCCAAGCGCTTTGGCATCAAGGCGGTGGAGGATCAGCACTTGCGCGCGGCTTAAAAGCGCGGCGTTAAGTTCAAAGCTGGGGTTTTCGGTCGTTGCGCCGACGAGGGTGACCGTGCCTTTTTCAACGAATGGCAGAAAGCCATCCTGCTGGGCGCGATTGAAGCGATGAATCTCATCCACAAACAGCAGCGTGCGTTGCCCGGCAGATTTGAACTTTTCAGCCTCGGCAAAGGCTTTCTTGAGGTCCGCCACGCCGGAGAAGACAGCGCTGATAGCGGTGAAGCGCATTCCCACTGCCGCTGCCAGCAGGCGAGCAGTGCTGGTTTTGCCGGTGCCCGGCGGCCCCCACAGGATCATGGAGGACAAGCGGCCCGCGGCAACCATTCGGCCAATCGCGCCTTCCGGTCCGGTCAGATGATCCTGCCCGATAATGTCTGACAGCACGCGGGGGCGTAGCCGGTCAGCCAGAGGAGCGTCTTCGGGCGGCATCTCGGGCGCCGCTTCAGGAGCCGCTTCATCTGCAAACAAATCATTCATGATCGTTCACAGATAGGGGCTGGGGAGGGGCTTTGCCAAGGGGGCTGCTGGAATGCGGCTTAGCCTTGCGGTGCATTCGCTTCGATAAGGCGCAGATACGTGTCTGCGACGGTTTTATTGATGCGATCCCATGAAAATTCAAGGCTGCGCGCTTCACCAGCGGCACCATGTTCTTTTCTCAATTGGGGGTCTTGGATATAGCGCGCGATGGCTTCGGCAAAGCCTTCTGCATCGCCGGGTGTGATGAGGCGGCCGGTGATGTGATCCTGCACCAGACTATCGCTCCCCGTGGCACGGGCGGCGACAATCGGTTGGCCGCAAGCCATGGCCTCCAGCGTTACATTGCCGAAGGTTTCGGTGATGGACGGATTGAACAGCGTATCCATCCCAGCCACTGCACGACCCAGATCAGCGCCTTGCTGGTGTCCGAGGAATGTGCCGTCCGCAATATGGCTTTCAAACCATTCGCGGGCCGGGCCTTCACCGATTACGAGGACCTTGTGGGCAAGGCCACGTTCGCGCAGCACACGCATGGTATCGGCAAAGACATCAAGGCCTTTTTCCATCACCAGACGGCCAAGGAAACCGATAGCAAATTCATGGTCAGCAATGCCATGTGACCGGCGCCATGCCATATCCCGGCGGTTGGAATTGAAAATTTCGCGGTCCACGCCGCGTGACCAGATGCCGATATCGTCGCTCATTCCCTGTTCGCGCAGCACATCGGCCATGCTGGGCGATGGCGCGACGAGGGCGTTGCAGCGGTTGTAAAAGCGATGCAGGCCCTTTTCGATGATCGGTTCCAGCCAGGCCATATTGTAATAGCGCGGATAGGTTTCGAAGCGGGTGTGGACCGAAGCAAGGATCGGCAGCTTGCGTTTGCGGGCCCATGTCACCGCGCGATGGCTGGCCAGATCGGGTGAGGCCACATGCACAATATTGGGTGCGAATTTCTTCAAATCCGCGCGGACACGTGGTGAAAGCGCTAGCGTTGCGCGATATTCGGCACGGCCGGGAATCGGGATATTGGGCAGGCCCACCAGATCACCAGTGGGTTCAAATGCGGGATTTTCGACCTTGGGAGAATAGACGCGCACAGCTGCGCCCTGGCGAAGGAGGTATTCAACCAGACGGTTCAGTGCCTGATTGGCGCCGTCGCGGACATAATTGTAATTGCCGCTGAAAAGAGCGATGCGGAGGTCGGCGGTATTCATCGCCAACCCCTTAGGTCAGCTCTTGCCAAATGGCTATGGGTGTGTGCTGCCAAGAGCAAGAAAGCTGGTCGAAGCGTGACAAGTGTAACTCGGCTGTAACATATACAAAAAAGGGCGCGTTCCGATGGAGCGCGCCCTTTGTGATTCACAATGTGAATGTGGAATACAGAACCTTAATGGACGAGGCTTTCATGATCCATTTCCGGTGGTGTGCCCATATAGCTGACACCCACGGTGACGAGGAATGAGGCGATGAAGCCCGGAATGATCTCGTAAATACCAGTGGCATCGTTGAGGCCTGTGGCAATCCACAGGATCACGACCACAGCGCCTGTGATAAGGCCCGCAAGCGCCCCGGACCCGGTCATCTTACGCCATGTCAGCGACAGCAGGATCAGCGGGCCAAAAGCCGCACCAAAGCCAGCCCATGCGTTGGAAACAAGGCTCAGCACTTCTGAATCCGGATCACGTGCCATGAAGATCGCGGCGAGCGATACCAGCAGCACACAGACCCGGCCAACATTCACCATTTCTGTTTCGCTGGCATTCTTGCGCAGGAACAGGCGGTAGAAATCTTCGGTTAGGGAACTGGAAGATACCAGCAATTGCGAACTGATCGTGCTCATAATGGCAGCCAGAAGGGCTGCGAGCAGAAAGCCTGTGATGATCGGGTGGAACAGATAATGTGCCAGCTGGATGAAGATCGTTTCCGGGTCGTCAATCGGCAGATTGTTCATCTGCATGTAAGCGCGGCCCGCGATGCCGACACCCAGAGCACCAATCAGCGACACGAACATCCAGCTCATGCCAATGTTACGCGCGGTTTTGACCGCTTTCACATCGCGCACAGCCATGAAGCGAACGATGATATGGGGTTGGCCGAAATAGCCAAGCCCCCAGGCCATGGCGGAAATAAAGCCGATAAATCCAAGCCCATGGAACAGGCTGAGGAAGTTGGGATCAATCCCGTGAAGTACATCCACCACCTTGGCGGGGCTGCCTTCATCGAACAGCACCACGGTTGGCATCAGCACCAGCGCGACGACCATGATGCAGCCTTGCACAAAGTCGGTAAGGCTCACGGCAAGAAAGCCACCGACCATGGTATAGGCGAGCACCACACCGGCGGTGAGCCAGATGCCGGTCATATAATCGCTCATGCCGGTATCGCCGAACAATCCGGCAAAACTGGTAACAAACAATTTGCCGCCACCCACAAGGCCTGCTGCTGTGTAGACGGTGAAGAACACCACTACGATCACCGCTGATACCACACGCAAGGCAATGGCCTTGTCCGGAAAGCGGTTGGCCATGAATTCCGGAATGGTCAGCGCATTGCCTAAAGTCTCCGTCTGATGGCGGAGGCGCGGAGCCACGATGATCCAATTGGCAAGCGCGCCGAGAAAAAGGCCTATTCCGATCCATGCTTCAACCAGGCCGGAGGCATAGAGCGCGCCGGGAAGACCGAGCAACAACCAGCCCGACATGTCGGAAGCGCCGGCGGAAAGGGCTGCTACTGCGGGGTGAAGATCCCGGCCACCCAGCAAATAGCCTTCGCTGGAATCGGTCGATTTTTTCCACGCATAAAGCCCGATGCCGATCATCAGGATAAAATAGAGAGCGAGTGAGATTAATGTGCCTGTCTGCATGGCGCGAAGCATAGGGAGAAAGCGAAGCTTGTCACCCTCGGTTCGGGCTGTTAAGCACTATTTGGTCGGCAGTTTCCTGAGTTTCTGGCGTGCTACTCGTTGCGTACGGACTTGCCTCTGCCTTTTTCCTGACATTTTCGCTTTCCCTGTGCTTTGCGCGCTATCCTAGCGTTCAGGCGGGACACAGGGCTTTCAGTGCCGAAAGAAACGGGGCGTCCCGTTCCCGGAACGCCCCGTCGGGCTTGTCATACTTTGTTACATTGGAGCCCGCATTGCTGCGGGCCAGCCAAAATTAATTGCCGCCTTTACGCTTCGCTTTCTTGCGTTCGTTCGGGTCGAGAATCGCCTTACGCAGACGGATGCTCTGCGGTGTCACTTCCACCATTTCATCATCATCGATGTAAGCAATGGCCTGTTCCAGCGTCATCACCTTAGGTGGTGTGAGACGGACGGCATCGTCCTTGCCGGTAGAACGGAAGTTGGTGAGCTGCTTGCTCTTCATCGGGTTCACTTCAAGATCGTCCGGCTTGGCATTTTCGCCAATGATCATGCCTTCGTAGATCTTTTCCTGTGGCTTCACGAAGAGAATGCCGCGATCTTCCAGTGAGTTGAGGGCATAACCCACCGCTTCACCAGTGCAGTTGGAGATCAGAACGCCATTCTGACGGCCTTCGATTGCACCTTTATGCACGTCATACTTTTCGAACAGGCGGTTCATGATGCCAGTACCGCGCGTGTCGGACAGGAATTCACCGTGGTAGCCGATGAGGCCACGGCTAGGCGCAGAGAAGGTGATGCGGGTCTTGCCGATGCCTGAAGGGCGCATTTCGGTAAGCTCTGCCTTGCGGCGCTGCATCTTTTCCACAACCGTGCCGGAGAATTCATCATCTACATCGATGACGACGGTTTCATAAGGCTCGGTCTTCTGGCCGTTTTCTTCCTTGAAGAGAACGCGTGGGCGGCTGATGCCCAGTTCAAACCCTTCGCGGCGCATGGTTTCGATCACCACGCCGAGCTGCAATTCACCGCGTCCAGCCACTTCGAAGCTGTCCTTGTCGGCGCTTTCGGTGATGCGAATGGCGACGTTGCTTTCCGCTTCACGTTCCAGACGGTCACGGATCAGGCGGCTTGTCACCTTATCGCCTTCGCGGCCAGCCAGCGGGCTGTCGTTCACGGAAAAGCGCATGGCGAGTGTTGGTGGATCGATCGGCTGGGAGTGGATCGGTTCCTTCACCGAAGGATCGCAGATCGTGTTCGACACGGTGGCCTTTTCAAGACCTGCCAGAGCGATGATGTCACCAGCCTTGGCGCTTTCCACCGGTACACGGTCGAGCCCGCGGAAGGCGAGGAGCTTGGTCGCACGGCCCACTTCAACCACCTTGCCGGTATTGTCGAGCGCGTGGATCGGGTCGTTCATGTTGATCGTGCCGGACTGGACACGGCCGGTCAGAACACGGCCCATGAAATTGTCACGATCAAGCAGGGTTGCAAGGAAGCTGAACGGGCCAGTTTCATCAAGACCAGGAGCCGGAACATGGCTGACGATCTTTTCGAACATCGGCGTCAGTGTGCCTTCGCGTGCTTCCTGATCTTCGCTGGCGTAGCCATTACGACCCGAAGCATAGAGAACCGGGAATTCAAGCTGTTCGTCATTCGCATCGAGGCTGACGAAGAGATCGAACACTTCGTCGAGCACTTCCTGCGGACGGCCATCGGGACGGTCAATCTTGTTGACGACCACGATAGGCTTGAGGCCAAGGCCGAGTGCCTTGCCGGTCACGAATTTCGTCTGCGGCATCGCGCCTTCGGCGCTGTCCACCAGAAGAATGACGCCATCGACCATCGACAGGATGCGTTCCACTTCGGCGCCGAAATCGGCGTGGCCCGGCGTATCAACGATGTTGATGTGGTAATCACCCCAGTCAATGGAGGTTGGTTTGGCCAGAATCGTGATCCCGCGTTCTTTTTCAAGATCGTTGGAATCCATGGCCCGTTCTTCAACGCGCTGATTGTCGCGGAAGGTGCCGGACTGGCGGAAAAGCTGGTCAACCAAGGTCGTTTTGCCGTGGTCAACGTGGGCGATAATCGCAATATTGCGCTGGTTCGCGGACATGAATGTTAGGCTTTCAATTTTTGGGCAATTTTTTGGGAGGCGGGCGATCCCTAAAATTATTCACGCCCACGAAACGGCGCGCCCTTACCGCATACAGATCGGTTGGGCAACACTGTGCATAACCCCTTAGCGCTAATAATCGTTAACCAATGCCCGGTAATGAACATTGGCAAGCGTTATGGAGACGCATAAGAGAGGTCCTCATTTTCAGGATCATGATAGTGTTTCAGGCCGCTGTCTAGGAAATTTTCCAACGTGGCAAAGCGGCAAAAAGGGCGAGTATATGCAGGGGTCGTTTTCAATGCGTCAGCGGTTCATCTCTTCGATTTTGCGATCAACGGTTGCAGTTTCGACCCTCTGCGTGCCTGCAATGGCCTTTGCACAGGATACGCAGGATTCAAGTGATCTTGGCTTCGAAATGGCTGAGCCTGCTCCACCCAGCACGGCGACGGAAGGCGATGCTTTTGGCAATTCCATCGTCGTCACCGCGCAGAAACGCGCGCAGACGCTGCAGGACGTGCCAGTCGCTGTCAGTGTGATTACTGCGAATACGCTGGAAGAAGCTCAGGTTCGCGATTTGCGCGATTTGCAGACATTGGTGCCTTCGCTTCAGGTGAGCCAGCTCAGCAGTTCTGCCAATACCAACTTTTTCATTCGCGGGTTTGGTAATGGTGCCAATAATCCGGGGATTGAGCCGTCCGTCGGCGTATTTGTTGATAATGTTTACCGCTCGCGCACAGCCTCGCAGATTTCTGATCTGCCGGATGTGGAGCGGGTGGAAGTGTTGCGCGGTCCGCAATCGACCCTGTTCGGCAAGAATGCATCTGCCGGGGTGATTTCGATCACCACAAAGAAGCCGGAATTCACTTTTGGCGGATCGGCTGAGCTAACTTACGGCAATTTCGACCAGCGGATCGCCAAGGGCTATGTCACCGGCCCGCTGTCGGATTCAGTGGCGGTGAGCCTTGCTGGCGGGATCGACAAGCGCGACGGCTTCTATCGTGATCTTGGCACCGATACCCGCACCAATAACCGCAATCGCTGGTTTGCACGCGGGCAGATGTTGATTGATGGCGGCAGCGGCCTCACCCTTCGCCTGATTGCCGATTATGACAAGATTGATGAAGAATGCTGCGCGGTCTTCAATCTGAGAAATGGGCCTACCGCAGCGATTGTTCAGGCGCTTGGTGGCAAAACCAACGATCCCACTGATCCTTTTGCCAAAGATGTGATCTACAACAATTTCACGTCCACCAACAAAATTGAAAATTACGGTTTTTCCGGTGAAGCAGACTATCAGCTCGGCCCGCTGGCGCTAAAATCCATCACCGCCTATCGCCATACCGGGACATCGACATCGCAGGATTCCGATTTCACCAGTGCTGATCTGATCTACCCCAATGCGGGAGGTCTGGACCTGGACAGTTTCACTCAGGAATTTCGCGCAACAGCCAGTTTCGCTGATGTGTTCAGCCTCTTGCTGGGCGGATTTTACATCCATGAGAATGTCGATCAGCGCAACCGCCTGAACTATGCTTCCCAATTCCGCGATTTCTCCAACCTCATCATTCAGAACGCATCGGGTGGATCATTGAATGTGCCCACTCTGGAAGCGGCATTGGGGCAGGCTGACGGGAAAAATTACAGCGGTCAGTTCTTCTCCGCCGGTTCCGGCCTTGATGAGCGATATAGGCTGAACAGCGATGCCTTTTCGATCTTCGGGCAGGTGGACGCGCAGGTCGCCAGTGGCCTTACGCTGACGCTTGGCGGCAATTACACGAATGACCGGAAGACCTATTCGACCAATAATGTGTCGAGCGATGTGTTTGCCGGCATTGATCTCAACGCGACGCAATATTCTGCTTTTCGTCAGCGTTTGCTGCTGGGCGGTGCTTTGCAGCAGGCCGGGGTGGACCCCAATGATGAAGCCGCTGTTGCCGCTTATGCGAGCGACCCTGCCACCGCAGCAGCATTTCAGGCGGCTCAGGCCTTTGCGGCGGCCAATGCAGATAATCCTGCAGCCAATCCGCTGAAATCGCTGGCTGCGCTGCAATTGATGCCGCCTTTCCTCAATGTTCCCAATGCGGTGGAAAATGGCAAAACGGCGGATGATAAATTCACCTACACCGTGCGGCTGGCTTATGATGTGAACCCTCAGCTCAATGTCTATCTAAGCTATGCAACCGGCTTCAAGGCCAGTTCCATCAACCTGTCACGCGATAGCCGCCCGGCGCCGGGTTCCGCTGCTGCCCTGGCTGATGCCGGCCTGCTGCTGAACAACCTCACTTATGGTTCGCGCTATGCTAAGCCCGAAAATTCGCGGGTGATTGAGGCCGGGTTTAAAAGCAATCTGGGCTGGATGTCAGCCAATCTCGCGGTGTTCCAGCAGCAGATTAAAGATTTCCAGACCAATGTCTTCACTGGCAAGGGGTTTGCTCTGCTGAATGCCGGCAAGGAAAGCACTTTTGGTGTGGAGCTTGAAGGGCAGTTGACCCCTACCGACCGGCTGTTGCTGAACTGGGGAGTAACCTATCTCGATCCCAAATATGACAGCTTCAAAAATTCCGCTGTCGGTGATTTGAGCGGCGAGCGTCCGGCGGCTATTCCCAAATGGTCCATCCTTGTTGGCGCGCAATATAGCCAGCCGGTTGGCAATGGTAAGATCATCCCGCGTGTATCTTACCTCCACCGTTCAACCACACAATATCAGGACGGAATGCCCGGTTTTCTGGTGCGTGATGCCAGTGGGAATATCATCGATAATACGCTCGCTCTGGCCATGGCCGCCCAGTATAAAAATCAGGTGAATGATGTGACGGCATCACTGGCCTATGAAATGGATTTAGGCCTGACGCTGTCTGTATGGGCAAGAAATCTGCTGGATGACCGTAATTACGGGACCACATTTGATACACCAGCCCAATCAGGCGGTGTTTCTGGTTATCCGACAGACCCAAGAACTTACGGCGCATCGCTCCGTTTCAATTGGTGATTAGATTCCATTCCGGGTTTACTTTTTCTCGCAACATGCTTGATCTTACAAGATCATGTTTGGAAGTAAGGATTTGAAACTATGGAATGGATGTTGTTGCCGCTGAAGCGATATGCTGATTTTTCCGGGCGTTCACGGCGCAAGGAATTTTGGATGTTCACGCTGGGTTATGTGATCATCCTGGCTGTCCTGGCAATTGGCTTGTTCTCGGGGGCGTCTCTTTCCACTCTGGAAGACCCCGCAGCGCTTGAAAACATGGCAGGAGGCGGCACCTTCATTGTCTTTGCCATTCTGATGGGTATCGTGGTTCTGGCGCTTCTGATCCCGAGTATCGCCGTCAATGTCCGTCGCCTGCACGATCGTGATATGTCCGGCTGGTGGTATCTGGGCTTTGCCGTGCTTTCCAACGTTCCATATGTCGGGATTTTGGTTTCGATCGGCTATCTGGTGCTGATGGCCTTGCCTGGCACAGAAGGCCCTAACCGTTTCGGCCCTGACCCCAAGAACCCACATAGTGCCGAGGTTTTTGAATAAGTTTCCATAGCTAAACAACAGGCAAAGGGGGCAGGACGTTCACGTCGCTGCCCCTTTTCTATGTGCTATAATGTTCGCAGGGATTGCGCTGGCTTTGCCTTTAGCAAGGGAAGTGAAGTTCCCAGCGCAAAGGCCAGCACCAGCGCCACACCAGCGCCCAGCACTGCCAGCACGCGCGGCCAGTCCGGCAGCCAGTCAAAGGCGAACAATTGCGTGATGACGAGCCATCCCATGGTGCCGCCCAGCAATAGCGCCACACAGCCCAGAATCAGGGCCAGCAAACCAAATTCGGCAAGCTGCATCAGCACCAATTGGCGGCGGCTGGCACCCAGCACGCGCAGGATCACCGTGTCATAACGCCGCGCAGCACGCGCAGCGGCCAACGCGCCCAGCAGCACGGCTATGCCGGCCAGCACGGCCACTGAAGCGGCGGCGAGGATCGCGGTTCCTACCTGATCGAGGATCGTTCGCGCTTCTTTCAGGATTGGCCCCACTTCAATCACCGAACTGGCTGGAAAAGCGGCGACCAATTGGCGCAGCAGCGGGCCGGTTGCCGCATCGGATACCGCTCCATCGGGGAAGTCCAATGTCGCGGCCAGATTATGCGGGGCGTCTTCCAGAGCATTGGGGGAGAAGACAAAGACATTGTTGAAGCCAAGGCTTTCCCAGTCAATCTGGCGGAAATTGGCAATCCGCGCCTGCCGCTCTGTGCCTAACAGGCTGATGCGGAGAATATCGCCGATTTTGAGGCCCAGAATATCAGCGAGATCCTGATCGACCGAGACCAAAGGTTCGCCGGTGTAATTTTCCGGCCACCATGTGCCCTGGGTAATGGAATTGCCTTCCGGCAGACTGTCCGCATAGGTCAGCCCGCGCTCGCCGCGCAGCGCCCATGCGCCTTCGGGGAGTTTGTCCAGATCAGCCACAACGGTGGGGCGATCTTCCGGCCCATAGGCCAGCACAGCGCCGCGCAATGTGGGTTCCGTGCGGATTTTGGTGCCGGGAACGGCCTGCTCCACCAAAGTGTTCAGCACATCCACCCGATCAGGCGGCACATCGAGCATGAAATAATCGGGCGCTCTTTCAGGAACAGAGCGGGCGATATTGGCATCGAGGCTGGTCTGTACTGCTGCCAGCAAAACAAAGGCGGAAAGGCCAAAGCCAAGCGCCGTCACCAACGCAGGCGTAGAGGCACCGGGGCGGTAAATATTGGCCAACGCTGCCCGCAAGATAGGGCTTTTGGGGCGGGGCGCACGGGCGGCAAGGGCGCGGATGCCCCGGCCGAGCAGGGCCAGCAGACCCAGCAGCAAAGCGGCTCCCAACAGAAAGCCGCCACTTAAAAGCTTTTGCGGGCTGCCGATCAACACCAGCGCGATAATCCCGCCAAGGCCGAGGATGACGGGTAGGGCGGCTGGCCGCCATGCCTGCACCAATGGCGCAACCCGCTCTCGCATCAATGCCATGGCCGGATAATTGCGCGCCCGCAGAATCGGTGGTGCGGCAAAGACCAGCGCCACCAACAGCCCGAAAGCAGCTGCGCGCAACAACGCCAGCGGGTCAAACAAGATGCCGCCGCGCACCGGCAGCAGCGCGCTCAAAGCATGGGTCAGCAGCGGCGTGACGCAGACGCCCGCAATCAGCCCTATTCCTGCGCCTGCCAGCGCTGCCGTGCCGACTTGCAGGGCATAGATCCGGGCAATGTCGCGGCTTGTCGCGCCGAGGATTTTCAAAGTGGCGATACTGGCGCGGCGCGCATCGAGATAAGACGCGACACCCCCGCCAATGCCGATCCCGGCAATCACCAGTGCAGCAAGGCCAACAAGAGTCAGAAATTCGCCCATCTGGCTGACGAAGCGTTCTGCCCCCGGCGAGGCCTTGTCCGATGTTTTGAATTCAAGCCCGGCATTGGCGAAGCGTTTTTCCGCTTCTTGCTTCAGATCAAGCGCGGAGGTGCCATCTTCGATTCTGAGGCGGGTCTTGGTTTCGTAAAACGCTCCCGGTGCGGTCAGACCTGCTTGCGCCGGCGTTTCAAAATCGACGATCATGGTCGGGCCGAGGTTGAAACCTTCACCCAATCGGTCTGGTTCAGTGCCGACAATCCCGCAGACTTTTAACTGCGCGCTGCCAACCTGTATTGTGTTCCCCTTGGTAACGTTAAGTCGCTCTGAGGTATCTTTAGACAGCCATGTGCACCCTTTAGGGGGCGCAGCAGCTTTGGTGCCATCGGCCAGTGTGAACTGCCCATAAAGCGGCCAATTGGCGTCCACCGCTTTCATCTCGACAGAGGCCGCAAGGTCGCCGGCTGTCACCATGGCGGGAATGCGTAAACCGCGCGAAACCGTGCCATGCGGCGTCAAAAACGCCAGTTCAGCCGCATTCAAAGGCCGTTGCCACACCTCAACCTGCAAGTCGCCGCCGAGGATTTCCTGCCCCTGAGACGCCAGTTCGTTCCGGATTGCACCGGTCAGCGAACCAATTGCCGCCAAAGCGCCAACGCCCAGCATCAGGCACACCAAAAGCAGCCGTAAGCCTCTGAAACGCTGGTGCAAATCGCGCCGCGCAATGTGCCATGCCGCGCTCCAGCTCAGGTCATTCATCGGCTCAGAACATCGCTGGCGATGGCCCCATCCGCGATGGTGACAATCCGATCACAAAGCTCCGCAAGTGCCTGATCATGCGTGATAATTATCAATGTGGCACCGCTGGCTTCGCGCCGGGCGAAGAGCAATTCGATGATGTCCTTGCCGGTGGTTGCATCAAGGTTTCCGGTCGGTTCATCGGCGAAAATCAGCGAAGGATGCGGCGCAATCGCGCGGGCAATTGCCACCCGTTGCTGTTCCCCACCGGAAAGCTGCGCGGGATAATGCCCTAAGCGATGGCCAAGCCCCACCGCTTCCAATTCTGCCCCTGCGCGATCCCAAGCATTGCTTTGTCCCGCCAGTTCCAACGGCGTCGCGACGTTTTCACGCGCTGACATGGTAGGCAGCAGGTGGAAGGCTTGCAGGACAATGCCGATCCGCCCACGCCGGGCCCGTGCCAGTTCATCCTCACTCAAAGTTGCAAAGTCTTGGCCCGCCACATTCAGCGAGCCGCTGCTGGCGCGTTCCAGCCCGGAAAGCACGGACATTAAAGAACTTTTCCCTGAGCCCGATGGCCCCAGCAAAGCCAGCACCTGCCCGTCAGGAACGGTGAGATCGATACCACGCAGGATTTCGACAGCCGAAGGGCCGTCCCCCAGTGTCAGGCGAAGGTTGCGCGCCATAATGGCGTTTTGCGCGTCATGGGGCTTTGTCACAGGCCAGCGATGGCATAGGGAAGGGGGCAGAGCAAGGGAGCATTCCATGCGTTTTCGCACAAGTTCAACTCTTTTAACCTGTCTTCTCGTAGTGGCGCTGAGTGCCTGCGGAAGCGGCAATGATGCGGCGCCCACGCCGAAGCCGACAAATGTTGCGGATGAATCAACTGATCCGCATCCCGTAATGGGCGAATCGCGCGTGATTCTCGCCTTCGGAGACAGCCTGTTTGCAGGCTATGGCCTTGATAAGGGGGAGAGCTATCCGGCAAAGCTGGAAACTGCGCTGCGCAGCCATGGCATCAATGCCAGAATCATTAATGCCGGCGTTTCGGGTGACACCACTGCGGCAGGGCTGCAGCGAATCAAATTCGTGCTGGATAGCCAGCCGGACAAGCCGGAATTGGCCATAGTGGAACTGGGCGGGAATGACCTTTTACGCGGCCTCTCACCAGCCGAAGCGCGGCAGAACCTCAGCGGAATCCTCGAAGAATTGCAGAGGCGGAAAATTCCAATCCTGTTGATGGGAATGCGAGCGCCGCCCAATCTAGGGGCAAAATATCAGCGCGAATTTGATGGGATTTATCCCTATCTGGCCGAAAAATATGACGCCAAGCTGGTACCTTTCTTCCTTGAGGCCGTGGCAGATAGACCTGACCTCATTCAGAAGGATCACGTTCACCCCACTGCGCGCGGTGTGGAGGAACTCGTGTCTGCAACATCGAATGCAGTTGCCAAGGCGCTGCCTGCGAAGAAGTGAGGGTTAAGAGATGGAGCGCTTAGCTGAGGCGCTCCAATTCACCCGCCGACACACGCCATATGGCCGCTTCCCCGTCAATTTCGGAAAAGGGCGCAAGCTCTGTCCCGGTCAGCCAGATTTGCCCGCTGCCCTGCCTAAGTCTTTCAAACAGCGCGGCACGGCGCACCGGGTCGAGATGGGCGGCTACTTCATCAAGCAGCAACAGGCTAGGGCGCCCATCTGAGGACAATTCGGCATGGGCGAGGGTGATGGCGAGCAACATGGCCTTCTGTTCGCCGGTGGAGGAATGGGCGGCAGGGACGCCCTTTCCAGCCATTGTCACCTCCAGCTCATCGCGATGCGGTCCGATGAGCGTGCGTTGTGCAGCGCGGTCACGGCGGCGGTTGCGGGCAAGTTCCGTTGCCAGCATTTGTTGGTCCGAAGGGCCTCCGGGCACATAATGCAATGTAGGTCGGGCGAATGGCTGGTCTGGCAAGCGATCCAGAACAGCGGAAATCAGCGCTATCAACCGTTCCCGACCCTGGGCGAGGGCGGCACCAGCTTCTGAAAGCTGCATCTCCACAGCATCAAGCCATGGCGCCTCAGGCTCGCGATCATCGGACAGCAGGCGATTGCGTTCGCGCAAGGCTGCTTCATAGCGGTTGGCGAAGCGAGCGTGCCCCGGATCAATACCTAGCGCCATCCGGTCCATATAGCGCCTGCGTGCGCCGGCGCTGTCGGTGAACAAGCCATCCATAGCCGGCGTCAGCCAACCGATAGAGAGCCATTCCCCCAGACTGATCGCACTGGTGTCTGCACCATTGACCTGAACAATGCGGCGGCTGGGGCGGACCGGTTCGGTTCCAGTGCCAAGGATGACAGCTTCCCCGCCATCGCCGGGATTGAGCGCGGCGCTGATGGAAAAACCGCCATTGCCATTCATTCCCGCCATGTCTGGCAGGCGTGCTCGGCGCAATCCGCGTCCCGGTGCGAAAAGTGACAGGGCTTCGAGCAGATTGGTTTTGCCCGCGCCATTCGCGCCGATCAGCAAGTTGAAATGCGCGCTTCCATCGAGACGGCTCTCCCGATGATTTCGGAATGTTGAAAGGGTGATCCGGTCCAGCGCCATGCCGTTTCGGCCTAGAGAAGGAAATTTGTCCAAGCCATGAAAATCTTCAATACCGAAAATTGGTGAAAATTCCCATTGTTCAGCATTGAGCAATTTTTGCAGAGCGGCATGATTTCAAAAAATGGCGGATTTCTAGGAAAAATCAAAACTGGCACGGCTTGTGCAAAGGTGTTTGCATCGCGGCACTGTCGCCGCAACGAACCAAAATAGGGGAATATCACATGAACGCTTTCAACCTTTTCGCCCATCGTGCTCTTGCTGCTCTCGGCGCTGCTGCCATCACTGGTATGCTGCTGGTCGCAAGCTTCTCAACTGCGCCTCAGGGTCAGCTTCTTGCCGGGATTATTGCATAATGAGCCAGGAACCCGTCAAACTTCATCTGAACAAAGCTTCCGGCAAGTTTTTGGGCGTATGCGCCGGGCTTGCCGATTATTTCAAAATCGATCCGATGATCGTCCGGCTGATCTTTGTTGCCGGCACCTTGGTCGGTTTTGGCAGCTTTATCCTGATCTACCTGCTGATTGCCTTCCTTGTCGATTGAGCAGACCCGGCGTCAGTCACTGCGAGCGAAGGGGGAGAAATTCGTATTGTTATCGAAAGTCTCCACCCCTTCTCGCCGCTTCAGAAAACCAATCACTATATAGGTCACCGGTGTCAGCAGGATTTCCCAACTCGTTTTTATAACCCATTGGGAAATAACCACTTCCATCAATTGTTCCGGTGGCCAGCCTGCAAGGCCATAGAATGCCAATGGATAGAAGATGATGCTGTCCAGCGCCTGTCCGACGATGGTTGATCCAATGGTGCGGCTCCACAAGGCCTTGCCTTTGGTCAGCACTTTCATTCGGGCCAGAACATAGGAATTGGCGAATTCGCCTGCCCAGAATGCGGCGATCGATGCCATCACGATTCGCCAACTGTTGCCGAATACAAATTCGTAGGATTCCTGTCCCGGCCAGCCATCGGCAGGAGGCAGTTTGACGACGACATAGGCCATGAAGGCCATAAAAATCAGTGCCGCAAAACCGGTCCAGATCACCCGCCTTGCGCGAGCATAGCCATAGACTTCGGTCAGCACGTCACCAATGATATAACCGATGGGAAAGAACAAGACGCCCGCACCGAAGGACCATTGCGACCCATCGGGCAGGGGGATGTAAGATGGTTTGGATGCGCCGATGATGTTGGAGAGCAACAAAATCGTGACAAAAGCCGCCATCACGTAATCGAAATAGCGAAAGCGCGGTTCTGTAGTGTGACGATGCGGTTGCAAATTGCGATCCCTGCCCATGTGAGATGATTAA
Organism: Altericroceibacterium indicum; assembly: GCF_009828105.1. Lineage (GTDB taxonomy): Bacteria > Pseudomonadota > Alphaproteobacteria > Sphingomonadales > Sphingomonadaceae > Altericroceibacterium > Altericroceibacterium indicum. Next base: position 257,704 of record NZ_WTYQ01000002.1, on the reverse strand, counting down.
CCCGATTTGCGTCTTGCGCAAAGCACGCTATGGAGCCTCCCGATGCGCCCGTAGCTCAGCTGGATAGAGCACGAGACTTCTAATCTTGAGGCCACAGGTTCGAATCCTGTCGGGCGCGCCATTTCCTAACATCTTTGTAAGTGTGGGCGGCAAGGCGATAATGGTTGGCCGGGGCTTCGGTGTTACGGAGTGCAATCGGGCTTACTCCGTATTTGCAGACTGGCCGCACTCTATAACTGGTTGATACAGATAAGAAACATTCCCTTACTATCCCTCAACTGATGCAGTTTTACATCACTTGGGGGTTTTCTGGTTAAACAATTGACAACGGTGTCACGCGCTTTATAGCGCAAAAAATCAAGGTCGCATTTAAGTGATTACAGGGGATGAGGATGACTAAGGCAAGGCTTCTTGCATGTACGTTTATTGTATCTACGGCAGTTTCCACGCCAGCTTGGGCGCAGGACACCGAAAATAGCGGTGCAATAAATTCCAATGAAATCGTGGTTACCGCACAGCGCCGTGAGCAGACTGTTCAGGACGTGCCGCTGGCTGTGACCGCAGTTGGTGGTGAGCAGCTCGAACAGCAGGGCGTGCGCAACATTGATAATCTTGGCCAGACAGCGCCAAGCCTTTCGATCACAACAGGTGGCGGCGGGACGCAGGTTTTCATGCGCGGTATCGGCAGCACCAATACCAATGCAGAAGGCGATGGCGCAGTGGCTGTTCACCTCGATGGCATTTACCTTGCCCGTGCAAATGCATTGGACGCACAGTTCTATGACATTTCGCGCGTCGAAGTGGTGCGTGGCCCACAGGGCACATTGTATGGCCGTAATGCAACAGCAGGTGCGATCAATATCATCACCAATGCACCTAAGTTCCAATATGAAGGCGCCGCCTCGATTGAGTATGGCAATTACGATACGCTGATCACCAGCGGCATGGTCAATGCGCCGATCACTGATACGCTGGCTATTCGTGGCGCGTTTCAGTCGGCCCGTCATGATGGCTATCTCAAAGTGGTTGATGGCGTTGACAGCCGCCCAGGCAATGATCGTGATGATCAGGATAATATGTCTGGCCGTTTGCAGCTTTTGTTCAAGCCGAGCGACAAGTTCAAAGCAACTTTGCGCGGTGATATCACGCATCAGGGCGGAGCTGGTCCATCGACCGTTCCTTATCCGCTCCTGTCCAAGAATCCTTACGACATTTACGCGAATCTGAATATTTCGCGTGACAACACCATTTTCGGCGGCAGTCTGGAAATGGAATATGATTTCGGCTTCGCTACGCTGACCTATCTTGGCGGTTATCGCGAATTGCAGCTGAAGAGCTATACTGAAAATCTTCAGCCTGACAATCATCGCCGGGGTTCGGTGGACAATAACCAGAAGAGCTGGTCGAATGAATTGCGCCTCAGCGGCGGCAGCGACAAGCTGGAATGGGTTGCCGGGGCGTTTTTGTTTAATGAAAAGAGCACAACCGATTTCCGCCTTCGGCTGGCGACCGGATTGGATCTGACCTTCATTCAAAATCCGATCAAGGCGGACAGTATGGCGTTCTTCGGCCAGGCGACATATTCGCTCACCGATACGTTCCGTCTCACCGGCGGCCTGCGCTATACAGAAGACAATAAATCCCGCAATGGCGGCACGTATCTGACGACGCCTGAGGGGGATATTGTCACCCAGGTTGCGGTCAACCTTGCCGATGCAAGCTGGCATTCAACCGACTGGAAGGCTGGTGTCGAATTTGATGCGGGGCCCGATTCCATGCTCTATGCGCAGGTTGCAACGGCGTATAAAGCGGGCGGATATTTTGATGGCCTGCCGCCAAATACCTATGATCCAGAAGAGATCATTTCCTATGAAGTGGGCACCAAGAACCAGTTCCTTGATCGCCGGCTTCAGCTGAATCTTTCGGCTTTCTACAGCGATTATTCCAATTTGCAGGTGTCTGCGGTTGAAACGATTGCCGGGGAGGCGGCGCTTGTCACCCGCAATGCCGGTAAGGCATCGATCTATGGTGTAGAACTGGAAACAGCATTCGATATCACACCGTCAGACCGGGTGGACTTCAACGGTTCATGGCTGCACGCACGCTATGACAAATTCGTGCTCCCAATGGGCGATCCCTTCGTCAATAATGATGCCAACGCTGATCTGGTGCGTTGCTATGAAGCTGATTACAGTCAGGCAGCACCGCGTGCTGGTGACTTCTCGGGCTGCCGTCTTGCCCGGACGCCGGAATGGTCGTTCACCGCAGGTTATTCGCATAATTTTGAACTGGCGAATGGCGGCTCTATCGTTGCGCGGGCGCAGACACATTTCGAAAGCGCGAAAGAACTGGAGTTTCATGGCTTTGAAACCAACCATCAAGGCTCTTTCACCAAGACCGACCTGTCTGTGATCTATGTCAGCCCGGATGACTGGACGCTCCAGGCCTATGTCAGAAATCTGGAAAACAAGGCAGTGCGGACCAATGCGAATTCCAACGCACAGACGGGCAATGCGCTGATCGGAGATTCCAGTTACGCTCCGCCACGTTTGTATGGCGTTCGTTTCTCAGCCAACTTCTGATGATCGGGAAGGTGCGCGAGGTTGCCCCTCGTGCACCTTCCTTACCTTGCGACCCTTGGACTCGGGGACTGATTCAGGAATACTGGACTTCAACGTTTCACGGCTTATATACTGACCGATATGGAAAAGCTCGTAACCAGAGGCCGTCCGCGCGAGTTTGATTGCCATGACGCTTTAAGCGCTGCGCTGAGCGTGTTCTGGCGCAAGGGTTATGAAGGCGCTTCGCTGACGGATTTGACCGCTGCAATGGGCATTACCCGGCCAAGCCTTTATGCAGCGTTTGGCAATAAGGAATCGCTCTTCAAACAGGCGCTTGATCTTTATGAGAAAGAGAAGCTTGCCTATGTCGATTGTGCGCTTCAGGCCAAAACGGGACGGAGTGTAGCAGAAAAGCTGCTGACCGGCAGTCTGGAGATCTCATCGCAAGCTGATGCCCCGCGTGGCTGTATGCGCGTGATGAGCGCGGTTTCTTGTTCAGGGCACTCCTCCATCAAGGATCACATCGCTGAGCGAGGGCTGGTTCCGAAGGGGAAGCTTGTCGCTCGATTCCAGAAAGCGATTGATGATGGAGACTTCACCCAGCCGGTTCAGGCAGAGGGGGTAACCAACTATCTGCTGGCAGTTTTGCAGGGGATGTCTGTTCAGGCGAGTGGCGGTGCATCCATCGAGGAACTGCAAAAAATTGTCGATTACACATTGCAAATGTGGCCCGGACGATAGGCTAGCTATGCTGCACTGCGATTAAAATATCGACTGGTATAGAATTAAAGCTTGACCTGAACCTCAAATTACATACTTATCGGTACAGAACGGCTTTGGGTAGCTGGAAGCTCGTCACGAGTTCTGGTTGTCTAAGGTGAACGTAGAATCTTGAACCCTTTCTTCTGACCAGCTCGATCCGCAGGATCGGGCGCGCTGAACAATGTCTGCTGATTATTTTTGTCCGGTTGCCTCGCATCCCGGAGCGGAAAAACGCACGCCATTGAACAGCGGTCAGAGGATGGGGCAGCAGCTTAGGACTGTCCGATGAATGAGATGACAACCATTGACGCCGCTCAGGAAGATTGGGCGGACAATGACCGGGCAAAGCGGCGCTTGCCCAGAAAGCGAGTGCTGTGGCTGCTCCTGATTATTGCAGTTTTGGCACTGGCATGGTGGATTTTGCGGGGCAGTAGTGCCCCGGCGGCCCCACCACCGATGCCTGTTGTAACAGTGGCCACGCCCTTGCAGCGCGAAGTGACTGAATGGGACGATTATATTGGCCGGTTTGAACCCAGCAAAAGCGTGGAATTGCGCCCGCGTGTTTCGGGCGAAATCACGGCCGTTCTTTTTCAGGATGGCGCTTTCGTGCGCAAAGGACAGCCGCTTTTTCGCATTGATCCACGGCCTTACACGGCAGCTCTTGCCGAAGCACAGGCAGGGGTTGCGACGGCCAAGAGTGATCTTGCATTGGCACGTAGTGACCTTGCTCGGGCGAACCGGCTGGTCGACTCTGACGCGGTTGCGCAGAATGAGGTGGATTCGCTAAAGGCGCGCGTTCGTGCGGCGGAAGCGGCGTTGACAGCGGCTAATGCGCGGGTCCGTTCGCGCAGGCTCGACGTGGAATTTACCACCATTCGCGCGCCGATGAGTGGCCGTGTTTCTGACCGCCGGGTTGATCCAGGAAATCAGGTTGCAGCAGGCAATGGCTCTGCCGCGACTTTGCTTACCACGATCAATGCGTTTGATCCGATTTACTTCAGTTTCGATGGTTCAGAAGGCGTGTTTCTTAAAGCCAAGCGCTCCGGTGCTGATCGCGGGACGCAGGTCGATATCAAGCTGCAGGATGAAAATTCCTATCGCTGGCATGGGAAGCTGGACTTTACGGACAACGGCCTTGATGCACGTTCCGGCACGATCCGCGCCCGAGCATTGGTTCGCAACCCTGATAATTTCCTGACGCCGGGCATGTTCGGCAATATGCGCCTCGCCAGCGGAGGCAAGGTCAATGCGATGCTGGTGCCTGATACGGCGGTGCAGACCGACCAGACCCGCAAATTGCTGTTGGTGGTCGATAAGGAAGGCACGGTGTCAGCCAAGCCTGTCACACTCGGCCCGGTCGTCAACGGCCTGCGGATTATTCGCAGCGGTTTGAAGGCTGATGACCGCGTGGTGATCGAAGGCACGCAAATGGCCATGCCCGGTTCCAAGGTCAAAGCGCGGCGTGACAGGATCACTATGCCTCAGCCAGCCAAAACCCCCGCATCTGTCTCCGACATTCCCGCCGGCGAAGCGACCATTACCCGCTAATTCTCGCCGCATACGGAGTATCCAATATGCGTTTATCGCGCTTTTTCATTGATCGTCCGATCTTCGCGGCGGTGATTGCTGTGGTCATCACCCTCGTGGGGGCGATCTCCTATTTCTTCCTCCCCGTGTCCCAATATCCCGAAATCGTGCCCCCTACGGTTACGGTAACGGCAAACTACCCCGGCGCTTCGGCGGAAACCGTGGCCGATACGGTCGCCAATCCGATCGAACAGCAAATCAATGGTGTGGAGGGGATGCTTTATGTCTCCTCGGAATCCACTGGCGATGGACGCGTCACTATCACCGTAACCTTCAAGCAAGGGACGGATCTCGATAAGGCGCAGGTGCTGGTTCAAAACCGCGTGGCGATTGCTACGCCGCGTCTACCCGAAGAAGTGCAGCGGCTTGGCATTGTGACGCAGAAAAGTTCCCCCACTTTCCTGCTGATCGTCAATCTGATCTCACCAGATCATTCGTTGGATCGGGAATATATCTCCAATTATGCGCAGACGCGGATCAAGGATCAGCTTGCGCGGCTTGATGGTGTGGCTGATGTGCAGATGTTCGGTTCACGCGATCTCGCCATGCGTGTGTGGATTGATCCCGGCCGGGCAGCATCGCTTGACCTGACAGCAGGGGACATTGTGTCGGCTCTGCGGGCACAGAATGTGCAGGTTGCTGCCGGGACTCTGGGCCAGCCGCCGTCCGAACAAGGTGCTTTCCAGCTTAATGTCGAAACACAGGGCCGTTTCACCGATCCTGAGCAATTTGCCAATGTAGTGATCCGCACGGATGCCGATGGGCGCCAGGTTCGGGTGCGTGATGTCGCGCGGGTGGAAATTGGCGCTGACGATTATGGTACATCCGCCTATCTGGGTTCTGAAAATTCGGTGATCATGCCGATCTTCCAGCGCCCCGGCACCAATGCCCTTTCTTCGGCTGACAATGTGAAAGCCGCGATGGAGCAGATGTCCAAGGACTTCCCCAAGGGCCTGGAATATCGGATTGTTTATAATCCCACAGAATTCATTGAGAAATCTGTCGATGCTGTGATTCACACTCTGTTTGAAGCGGTTGTTCTGGTGGTGCTGGTCATCATCATCTTCCTGCAAAAATGGCGTGCTGCATTGATCCCGGTTCTGGCCATTCCTGTTTCTCTGGTGGGCAGTTTCGCCGTGTTGGCCATGCTGGGATATTCGCTCAACAACCTGTCTCTTTTCGGACTGGTGTTAGCCATCGGCATTGTGGTCGATGACGCGATTGTTGTGGTCGAAAATGTCGAACGCAATCTGGAAGCCGGGCTGAGTCCGTTGGAGGCTGCGCGCACATCCATGGATGAAGTGGGCACAGCGCTGATTGCGATTGTTCTTGTGTTGTGTGCGGTGTTCGTGCCGACGCTGTTCATGGGCGGATTGTCCGGCGCATTTTATCAGCAATTCGCGATCACGATTTCAGCGGCAACAGTGATTTCGCTGATCCTGTCTCTCACTCTGTCCCCGGCCTTCGCCGCATTGTTGCTGCGTCCGCACAAACATGCCCCGGAAGGCGCTTATTGGCACCAGAAAGTGGAACAGGCGGGCGATTGGTTCAATCGCGGGTTTGAACGGTTCAGTGCGTCTTATGCGAAACTCACGGCAAAGCTCTTGGCCATGCCGCGCAAAGTCATGGCTGCCTATACTGGCCTTATCGCGCTGACCATTGCAGCTTTGTGGTTCACGCCAACGGGCTTCATTCCGGCGCAGGATCAGGGGTATTTCCTGACTGTGATCCAGCTTCCACCCGGCTCATCCACCGCGCGTACCGATGCGGTGATGAAGAAGGTGGCAGACCGGGTTCTTCCCATTGCCGGGGTTAGCAATGCCGTGATGCTATCCGGTTTTGACGGGCCATCGGAAACCCGTTCAGCCAGTTCGGCGGCGGCTTATTGGGTGCTTGATGATTTTGAAGATCGGGCTGCCAAGGGCCAGACGCTCGACAAGCTCATGGCCGAAGCTCAGGCGGCAACAGCGGATATCACGGGCGCACGCCTGATGGTGGTCAAGCCGCCGGTTATTCGTGGGATTGGTTCAGCAGGCGGTTTCCGCATGATGCTCGAAGACCACAATGGTCAGGGTTATGCCGAAATGCAGAAGGTGGCTTATGATGTCATCGCCAAGGCCAATCAGGCTGAAGGGTTGGCCGGTGTCTACACGTTCTTTGACACCAGCACGCCGCGCGTCTTTGCTGATATCGACCGGGAAAAGGCAGAAATGCTCGGTGTTCCGGCATCCCGCGTGTTCGAAGCCTTGCAAGTCTATTTGGGTTCGGCCTTCATCAACGATTTCAACCTGCTGGGGCGGACCTATCGGGTGACGGCGCAAGCCGATGCACCATACCGCAACAATCCGGCTGACATCGCCAATCTGCAAACCCGGTCTGACAATGGTGCCATGGTGCCATTGGGCTCGGTGGCAACTTTGGAAAACAGGACCGGCCCATATCGCGTGACCCGCTACAATCTGGCTCCGGCCGTGGCGATCGACGGTGATACAGCGCCGGGCTATTCGACCGGGCAGTCACTCAAGACGATGGAACAGGTAGCGGCAGAAACATTGCCTGCTGGCTATTCCAGTGAATGGACCGGCATTGCCTATCAACAGAAGTTTGCCGGGAACACGGCGGGTCTGGTGTTCGGCCTTGCGGTGCTACTGGTCTTCCTCGTGCTGGCCGCGCAATATGAAAGTCTGGTGATGCCAATGGCCATCATTCTGATTGTGCCGATGTGTCTGCTGGCAGCGATGATCGGGGTGAATCTGATGGGGATGGACAATAATGTCCTGACGCAGATTGGTCTGATCGTGCTGATCGCTCTGGCGGCAAAGAATGCGATCTTGATTGTGGAATTTGCCCGCCAGGGAGAAGAACAGCACGGCCTTTCACCGGTCGAAGCGGCGATTGAAGCGGCACAAACGCGGCTGCGGCCCATCCTGATGACCAGCTTTGCCTTCATCCTTGGGTCTGTCCCGCTGGTGATTGCAACGGGTGCCGGGTCTGAATTGCGTCAGGCGCTGGGGACAGCCGTGTGCTTCGGTATGCTCGGTGTGACCGGTTTCGGCCTCATCTTCACGCCCACTTTCTATGTCGTCTGCCGTGCATTGGCAGACCGGGTTGCCGGCTGGCGCTCTCGCGGTGGCGAGAACAGCTCTGCCGCAGTGCAGCCCGCAGAATAAGGCTTTTTCAGAGATGAAAAGACAAATCCTCCTCTCAACCCTTTCCGCGCTCGCTCTTTCGGGGTGCGCGGTGGGGCCGGAATTTGCTCCCCCAGTTCCCCCTGTGGCGAGTTCTGGCCCCTTCATTTCAGGTCAGGATCAGGCGTTCGCGCCTGATCCGCTGCCTGCTAACTGGTGGCGGCTCTACAATGATCCGGTGCTGGATTCGCTGGTGCGCGATGCGCTGGCAGCCAATACGGATGTTCGTGTTGCTACAGCGCGGATTGAACGCGCTCGCGCATCCTTGCGTGGTGCCAAAGGTGATCGCCTGCCTCAGACATCCATTGATGCAGGCGGCAATTATCGCCGCTTGCCGGAAAACCAGGCGCTGCCCGGAATGGATCGGGAAGGCTGGAATGTGAATGCCGGGTTGAACGTTTCTTATGAGGCGGATCTGTTCGGTCGGGTGTCGCGCAATGTTGAAGCGGGGCGGGCTGATCTCGCGGCGGCTCAAGCCGATGCCGATGCGGTAAAGGTGATGGTGGTTGCGGAAACGACGCGCGCCTATGCCGATGCTGCATCGAGTGCGGCCCGGTTGAAAGTGGCGGATCAGATCGTGTCCTTGCTTGATCACTCCCTGAGCCTGACCCGGCAGCGCCATGATGCGGGAATGGAAAGCGGCCTTGCTGTGGCACGGATTGCCACTTTGCGTCAGCAACGTGCGGCAGAAATTCCGCAAATTGCAGCGCAAAGGCAGGCTGCCTTATTCCGCCTTGCCACTTTGACGGGGAGGGCGCCTGCTGACCTGCCGCCGATTGCGGGTGAACGCAGTGTGAGCCTCGAAATTACGCAGGCGATTCCGGTGGGTGATGGCGCAGCATTGCTCGCCCGCCGCCCGGATATTCGCGCGGCAGAGCAGCGCCTGGCCGCAGACACGGCACGTATTGGTGTGGCCACAGCCGACCTTTATCCCAAGATAAGCTTTGGCGGGTCGGTAGGCTCTACGGGGCCAGATATTGGGGACATCTTTTCAGGCGGACCGTTCAACTGGTTGATAGGCCCTCTGCTCAGCTGGACCTTCCCCAATACGGAAGCGATCCGGGCACGAATTGATGCTGCGAATGCCGATGCTCATGCTTCGCTCGCCAATTTTGATGGTACGGTACTGGTGGCATTGCAGGAAACGGAAACGGCGCTCAACGCCTATAGCCAATCCTTGCGTCGTCGTGCTGCACTACAGGAGGCGCAGAAGGAAGCGCAAAGGGCCACGCGCATCACTCGTGCCCAGCAGAAGGAAGGCACGATCAATTCGCTCGACCTTCTGGAATCGGAACGGACTCTGGCGGAGACGACCGCGCAGCTTGCCGATCAGGATGCGCAGGTTTCCGATGCACAGATCGATCTGTTCCGCGCGCTTGGTGGCGGCTGGGAAGAGTCTTCCAGCGAGTGACTGGCAAAATGTAGGGGGCCGCTTTCATTGCGAAGAGCGGCCCCCGGAGACCTTGTTAATAGCCTTCCGCCAGCCCGGCAGGACGGCGGACATCATTGGCACCTTGAATCATGCTGGTGCCGCTTTCGAATAAAATCGCTTCATCCGCGCCCCATGCTGGTGCTTCGCGGAAAGAGTGGCCCATGGCTTCAAGTTGGGCCTTCACTTCTGGCGTCAGATAGCCGGGCTGAACCATGGTCTGATCCGGCATCCATTGGTTATGGATGCGAGGTGCATCAACAGCCTGTTTCATGTTCATGCCATAATCGATGACATTCATGATGCTGGCGACAGTGGTGGAAATGATCGTCGATCCGCCGGGGCTGCCGGTCACCATGAACAATTTACCATCCTTCAGCACGATGGTCGGTGACATCGAACTCAAAGGCCGCTTGCCCGGCGCTATCGCATTGGCTGCGCCCTGAATAAGGCCAAAGCCATTGGGAACACCGGGCTTGGAGGTGAAATCATCCATCTCATTATTGAGGAAGAAGCCAGTGTCTCCGGCAATCTTGCCCGAGCCGAACAGATAGTTGATCGTATAAGTAGTGCTGACCGCATTGCCCTTGGCGTCAGCGATGGAATAATGCGTGGTATTGGTGCCTTCCTGTGCGGAGACACCGCCTTTCACTTCGCTGGAAGGTGTGGCGCGGTCAGGGCGGATTTTGGCCCGGATAGCCTGCGCGTGCTTGTCTGAGATCAGAGTGGAGACCGGGTTATCGATAAAGGCCGGATCGCCAAGATCGCTGTTGCGATCAGCAAAAGCGAAGCGTTCGGCCTCGATAAAGTGATGCGTGGCATTCACTGATCCAAAACCCCATTGGCTCATCGGATAGGCTTCCACCACTTTCAGAATTTCGCAAATGGTGGTGCCGCCAGAGCTGGGGGGTGGGGCGGAGATGATGGTATAGCCGCGATAGGTACAGCGCACGGGCTTATCCCATTGCGCGGTATATTCGGCAAAATCCTGCATCGTGAACAGGCCGCCATTCGCCTCGCTCGCGGCGACGATCTTCCTCGCGATAGAGCCTTTATAAAAAGCGTCAGACCCGTTCTTGGCGATCAGCTTCAATGTTGTGGCCAGTTCTGGCTGCACGAGTCTGTCGCCGGCAACATAGGGTTTGCCATGGTTGAGAAATGTCGCCGCGACATTGGGTTCCGAGGCAAAATCCTTGGCTCTGCGGTCAAGAATATTCACATCGCCCTGCTGAAGTACGAAACCTTCTTCCGCCAGCTTGATGGCCGGAGCGATGACCTGCTTGAGCGACATGGTGCCATATTTAGCCAGCGCTTCATTGAGACCCATCACCGTGCCCGGCGTGCCGGAACCAAGATAAGTTCCGGTGCTGAGGCCGCGCACCACATTGCCATTTTCGTCCTGAAACATGGTGGCTGTAGCTTTGAGCGGCGCACGTTCGCGGAAGTCGAGAAACACGTCCTGTCCATCGGCGAGGTGAATGGTCATGAAACCACCGCCGCCAATATTGCCGCAGCATGGGTGGACCACTGCCAGAGCATAGCCCACCGCAACCGCTGCATCGACCGCATTGCCGCCATCCTTCAGAATCGACACGCCGACATTGGTGGCCAGATGTTGCGCGGAAACCACCATCGCATGGCGCGCGCGCACTGGTTGTGCATCTTTCCATGCCCCTGCTTCCATTCCGCCATCACTCGTATCAAGTGCACTGGAGGAAATGGTTGAGTCTTGCTGTTGTTGCGGTTCAACTCCAGAAGCGGGCGGTGTTTGAGAAACGGACGTGCAGGCCGCAAGAGCAAGGCTGAGCGTCAACAATCCGATGGTGTAATGGCCCACAGGCCTCTCTTTGAAACCAATCATGAAGGTATGGATGACGGTTTCATTGCCTCGGCGCAAGCGTCGAAGCGTATCCTATTGGCAACAGGGTGAAGGCGGTATCGCTATCAAATAGCACCCGAACGAAAGAGGATTGGCATTTTCACCTATCCGGTTTATCGTGCCGCTGGCTTTAATCGCCAAGACATGCATGTGTTGGCCAGTTTATTGGTTTACACGCACGGGCTGTTTGAAGTTTTTGGGAGAGAGAGGCGGCGTACCACTGGTCCGCCGCCCATTCTTTTTAGGCAATCAGAAAATCGCAGAATTACGGACGCTTGCGGGCCTGAGGACGCCTGTCTGAACGTTTGAAATCGTTCTTTTTATAAGGCTTCTTATGGCCGGAATTGCGATCACCATAACCGCCGCTTGGCTTGCCGCCGGCATTGGAATGACGGCGGCCACCCGGGCCACCGGAGCGGCGATTTTCGCGTGCTTCAGCGCGTGGGCCTTCGGTTGATGGTTCGAAGATCACATCACCACCATCTTCGCTGCCGCCAGCGGTGGCGATAATCGCACTGGCTACCTTGTCGGCAATCTTGCGGGGAACCTGAAAGAAGGTTTCCTGCTGGCCAATGCGGATCGCGCCCACTTCAGAGCGGGTAATATCGGAGCGGCGGCAGATCAGCGGCAGAACCCAACGCGGATCTGCATTCTGGCGGCGGCCAATGTTCATGCGGAACCACACGGTGTCTTCGAAACCGGGGCGATGCATTTCCTTGGAAGCTGCCCGTGCTTCGTTGAGATTGGTCGAAACTTCTGCCGGGCGCGGCATCTTGGCACGATGCGCGCTGACCAGAGCCATGGCAATGTCTTCCGGGCTGCGTTCTTCAAGCAGACGCTTGGCCAGAGCGCGGTCATTTTCATCCGCTTCGACTGGCTTCAGCAATGTTTCGAGTAGGCGGTTGTGATCCTGCTTAGCGATGGCATCAGGGGTGGGGGCGGAAATCCAGTCGGTGTCAATCTTGGCACCGCGCAGCATGGATTCGACCCGGCGACGGCGTGAAAATGGCACGACCAGAACCGCCGTGCCCTTGCGGCCTGCGCGTCCTGTACGGCCCGAACGGTGCTGCAAAGTTTCGGCATCGCGGGGAATTTCCACATGCACCACGAGAGTGAGGGTGGGCAGATCGATACCGCGAGCGGCCACGTCAGTCGCTACACAAACACGAGCGCGGCCATCGCGCAAAGCCTGAAGGGCCTGGTTGCGCTCTGATTGCGAATGTTCGCCCGAAAGGGCCACAACATCAAAGCCACGTTCCTGCAAAGTGCCGTGAAGACGGCGCACATTGTCGCGTGTGGCACAGAACAAAATAGCGGTTTCCGCTTCGTGGAAACGCAGCAGATTCACCACGGCATTTTCGACTTCATTCGGCGCCACGGTCACAGCCTGATAGGCAATGTCGCTATGCGCGCTTCTTTCGCTGATCGTCTGGATGCGCAGGGCATCCTTCTGATAGCGGCGTGCAAGGCCTACAATCGGCTTTGGCATAGTGGCCGAGAACAGCAGCGTGCGGCGTTCTGGCGGGGCAGCCTTCAGAATTTCTTCAAGGTCATCACGGAAGCCCATGTCGAGCATTTCATCGGCTTCATCGAGAACGATGGCGCGAAGTTCCGACAGGTCGAGCGCGCCGCGTTCGAGATGGTCACGCAGGCGGCCTGGTGTGCCGACGACGATCTGCGCACCACGGCGCAGATTGCGGCGTTCGCGTGATGCGTCCATGCCGCCAACGCAAGTGGCGATGTCAGCGCCGGCATTGCCATAGAGCCATTCCAGCTCGCGGCTGACCTGAAGGGCCAGTTCGCGGGTTGGTGCAATGGCCAGAGCCAATGGCTTGTTTGCCCGTTCAATCTTGCCATTTTCCTGCAGCAGCTCGCTTGCAATGGCGAGGCCGAAGGCGACGGTCTTGCCCGAACCGGTCTGGGCAGAAACGATAAGGTCGCGTCCGGCGGCCTCTGGTTGCAGCACAGCTGCTTGCACTTCTGTAGGTTCTGAATAACCGCGTGCATGGAGTGCATCGCCGAGAATCGGCGGTATGTTTGGAAATGTCATGGTGTCTCGCTGTCCGCTTGGTCGCGCCGCAAAGGGCCGCGCAGGACCTCAGTCGGAGTTACAAAGACGCGCCCCTAGGGCAATTACGGAAAAAAAGATAGTGCTTTTTCGGCCCAGCCGTGCCTCAGTTGCGTTTTGTGCACCAAAGGGATGAGCCGAAAAGCTCAGAAGGCTGCGTTCAGAACCACAAAAGACAGCGCTGCAAGCAGGCCTGCGGCGGGTAGGGTGATCACCCATGCCATGGCAATAGGCTTCATCAAGCCCCAATTGGTTTGCCGGTTCACAAGGCCAATCCCCAGCACTGCGCCAATCAGGATGTGTGTGCTGGAAACCGGCAGGCCAAAGGTCGATGCCATCATCACCACGGCGGCAGCAGACAGTTCTGCCGCAAAGCCTGATGCGGGGTGCATGGTGGTGAGGTTGTGGCCCACGGTTTGAATCACCTCTTTGCCGATGAACCACAGGCCAGCGATCAGCGCGACGCCAAAAGTGACCATGGCAGCGGTTGGCACGGCGGATTCCGAACCAATCTGGCCACTGCGCAAAACTTCAAGGATGGCGGCGAAAGGGCCGATGGCATTGGCGATATCATTCGCGCCATGGCTGAAGGCAAAGCCTGATGCGGTGAAAACCTGCATCCAGCTAAACATCAGAAAGGTGGAACGATCGAGCGAATTGCCCTTCAGCGTCTTGGCAAAGATAAAAGTCGCCATCCACACGATAGCGGCAACCATCCCCATGATGAGATAATTGTCGAGTGTGGTCAGGCCCAGATGCATATGCTTCAGGCCCTTGAACAGCAGCATGGAGGATATGATCCCGGCACCTGCTGCGGCTATCAAGGGGACCCAGTTTTGCAGCGCATAATGAGCAGAAATCGTTTCGCGCTTTTGCTGAATCTCGTGGAGTTTGCGGTAATATTCCGATTCCAGCTCTTCGGGCGAGAAGTCTTCTTCCCCTAAGACCATCTGCGCATCGCGGACCATCATATTGGTGTAGGAAATCTTCTGAATTTCGCTCAACCGTTCGAAGGAGCTTTTGTGCTCTTCATTAAGACGCTTGCGCTCCCCACGCAGGGATTGCAGCTTTTCTTTCGCGCGTTCGTTATAATGCAGGATGTGGCGCTTGATCAGATAATAAAGCCCATAGGACACAATCCCGCCCAGCACTGGAGACAGAACCCAGGATATCACAATTGTGCCGATCTTGTTCCATTGCACCAGAGCAAGGGCAGAATTGCCGCTGCTCAGCATATAGCCCAGCGTGAGCGAGGCACCGACGATGCCACCGATGATGGAATGGGTGGTCGACACCGGCCAGCCACGCCGGCTGGCAAAGAGCAGCCACAAGGCCGCAGCGAGGAGCGCTGACATCATGATATAGACGAACTGCATCGGTTCGACATTCACGATGCTGAGATTGACTATGCCACTGCGGATTGTGTCGGTGACTTCACCACCTGCGATCACCGCGCCGCTGACTTCAAAGATCGCCGCAATACCCAGTGCCTGCTTGATGGAGAGCGTTCCGGCACCAACGCTGGTGCCAAAGGAATTGGCCACATCATTGCCACCGATGTTGAAGGCCATGAACACGCCAAACAGCGTTGCCAGAACGAATATCAGGATTTGATTATGGTTGGTGTAATCAAGGCCCCAGAACAGGAACCAGCTCGTCATACCAATGAGCAGGGCGGCAAAGCCGATGTTGGTCCATGAAGTGTGCCATGGAGCATTGCCAATAGCTTGCGCTTCAACACTGATACTATCGCCGTTCGCCACAGATTTTTCCCTTGGTATGGTCGAGTCCTGGCCGTGTCCTTATTCGTCAAGTGCAACAGATTGATGTCAATCCTGTCGTAAATGCCAATCTTGCCTCAAGATGACGCAAAAGAGCGCATTTCTGCCGGTTTCTCTGCCCTCTTGTTGCAATCGTGACGAGTGTGTGACGGAGAAATGGCAGCGCCATGGCTGTTTTATGGTCTGTGTGTCTCTGCTGCTGCGGCTTGTGGAACTGGAAGGCAGCCGATCATGGCGACCATCGCCTGTTCGAGCAATTTGGGAAATTCAGGGCTGGAGAAATCGAACGGGCCGGGGCGGTTCATTACGGTGTTGTTCAGCACGCCATACATGATCTGAAAGGCAAAGCGGACGTTGTTCTCATTGATAGCCGCAGGGTCAATGCGCGGTTCCTGACGCAACCGTTCAAGATAGCGGCTGGCCAGCGCATTGCTATTGCGGCGGAATGGGTCCCAGGCATCACTGCATTCCAGACTGACGCGAAAGGCGGCGCGGAAGAACGGTTCATGCATCTGAAAGCGGTCGATCTGCAGCTTGATCATCCGCGGCAGAATCTCGTCAAATGGTGTCTCGTTTACCAATCTTTCCAGCAGCGGCCCTGATTGGGAGGCAGAGGCGGCCATAACTGCGCGGAACAGCGTGTTCTTATCCGGAAAGCGGGCATAGAATGCGCCGGTTGAACAGCCCGTGGCCTGACACAAATCCAGCACGCTGATCTGTTCAAACGGAATTCGTCGGGCAATTTCCAGCGATGTGCCGATCAGCCTGTCGCGCATCGCGCGGCTGCGCTCCTGCAGAGTAGGGCTGACGCCGGCTGCTGCCAGATCATCTTCCCAATGTTCCGATTGTCCCCAAACTTCATCCATCGGCGATCTGTGCGGCAGGGGATAAAGGCAATCAACCGGAAAAACAAAAAAGAATGAGAGTATCATTCTTCTTGACCTCTGTTGTCTGAGTGATTTATCCAACTGCAAAACAACAATGAGAGGAGAGATGCTTCGTGAGTCAGCACGCATTTTCAGGTGGTTCATTGCACCGTCGGCAATTGATGAAACTGGGTTTGGCTGCCGGTGCAGCAGGCCTTATTCCTACAGCTTTGAAGGCAAGCAGCCCGGGCGCTTCTGCATCGCATAAGGGTGCAAAGCTGGTTCTTCTGGGGACCAAGGGCGGGCCGCGCGTTGGCGGTTCACGTTCTAACCCGGCCAATGCGCTGGTGGTGGATGATGCAGTCTATGTCATCGACATGGGGATGGGCGTTACCGCGCAATTCGTGAAAGCAGGCTTGGATTACAAGCAGATCCGTGGGTTGTTTATCTCTCACCTCCATTCCGATCATGAGCTGGAGTTTGGCAATCTGGTCTATAATGACTGGGTAACGAATTCGCTCACCAAGCCCCTCAATGCTTATGGCCCGGTCGGCATTGAAGAGATGATCAAGAATTACTGGGCGCTCAACAAGGACGACATTAACACCCGCATCGCCGATGAAGGTCGGGTGGACCCGCGTGATTTGCTGATCGGTCATGACATGCCGTTCACAAAGCATGTAGTGATGCAAGACGATCATGTCCGGGTGAGCGCATTGCCAACGCCGCATAAGCCTTTGCAAAACTTCGCTTATCGGTTCGACACGCCCTATGGCAGTGTCGTTTATTCAGGCGATACCAGCTTCTACCCGCCGCTGGCTGAATTTGCCAAAGGTGCCGATGTTCTGGTGCATGAAGTGCTGTATGTCCCCGGTGTCGATGCGCTGACCAAGCGTGTCAATGGCGGCGAGGATTTCCGCAACCACATCATCAATGCGCACACCACTACCGAACAGGTCGGCCAGATTGCCGCCATGGCGGGCGTCAAGAAGCTGGTGCTGAGCCATTTCGTGCCCGGCGATATGAGCTGGATCACGGACGACATGTGGCGTGAAGGTGTCGCGAAACACTATAAGGGTGAGATCGTTGTGGGTCGTGATTTGCAGGAAATACCGCTGTCCTGACAGCGCCTTTCTTGCCGCCCACTTCATTTCTCTACCAGGATTTAGCTATGACACGAACTCTCCGCAGATGGGGGGGCGCAGGGTGCTGCATCCTTGCCGCCTCCATCGCCCTTCCAGCCATGGCGCAGGATGCGCCCATTGCTGCACAAAGTGCACAAACGGATTCACAAGCGCCGCAAACCGCGGATGAGAGTTCGAATAGTATCCAGGCCCGTGGTGTCAAAGCTGAAGCCACCGCGCCTGCACCAAAGCCAGCGCCACGCAATGCAGGCTTGCCGCCGGGGCCTTATCCTGTTGCGGCGCAAGGGTGGGGGCCAAAAACCGGGCCGAATTTTTACATGATCCGCCCCACTGAGGATTGGAGCTATCTGGCCAATCCTGCGGCCAAGGATGTTCCGCTGCGGGGTTTGAAATATATCCCTTTAGGGCTGGGCGATGACAGCTATGTCACGTTGAATGGCTATGAACGGGCGCGATTCAACTTCTCTTCCCGCCCGAATATGAGCGATCCTGAAAATCGCTATGAGTTCCAGTCCCGCACCATGCTTGGGGCAGACTTTCATTTTAACAAGAACCTGCGCGTTTACAGTGAACTGACCAGCGCGCATATTTTTGGCAAGAATGAAACCCCGCATGTCCCGGTGCAGGAAAACGACCTGTATCTCCAGCAGCTTTTTGCAGAACTGCGTTTCCCGGTGGGTGAAGGCAAGGCCGGGCTGATGATCGGGCGGCAGACCTTCTTTGATGGCCCGCGCCTTATCATTTCCCCACGAGACAACCCCAATGTGGAACGCAGTCTCAACGGTGTGCGCTTGTGGACCCAGTGGGACAAATTCCGCGTCACGGCGTTCGCCTTGAAAGACACGAATGAAAGCAAGGGTTTCCTTGGCGATGCCGTGAATGAAGGTGAAACGATTGCCGGTTTCAATTCCAGCTTTGTACTGACCCAGGGCGAGATTGCCGGCCAGAAGAGCCAGATCTTCCTCGATCCCTTCTTTATTCATTACACCGACGATAGCCGCAAGCAGGGCGGTGTGAGCGGTGAAGATCGGCGCGAGAATTACGGCGCAAGGCTGTGGGGCAATATCGGCCGGATGAATTTCGACTGGACAGTTATCAAGCAGGATGGCGAATTTAATGGCCGCAAGGTTGATGCCTATGCCGTCAGCGGTGCGCAGAGCATTGCGCTTGGGGCAGGGCGCAAAGCCCCGCGCATTGGCTTTCATGCCGAACTGGCATCGGGTGGCGGCTCCTATAGTGATACTGGCACTATCGAAGCCTTCAATCCGATCTATATAGCCAATATCATTTATACCGACACCAATACCATCACAGGCGTAAACCTGATGGGTATTGCACCAACTATTTCCTTTCCGATCACGGATAAGCTAGCCTTCAATGGTGAAGCAGCAGTTTATTGGCGGATGGATGAGGATGATGCGATTTATCGTACCAATCTTGCCCCTTATGCGGGCACGCAATTGGTTGACGGGAAACACGTTCTCAACATCTATCGCGGTCGCCTGCGCTGGACACTCAACCCGAACGTCTCGCTGGTGCAGGAAATCAATTATAACACTGCGGGCAAAGTGCTCGAACGGGCAGGCTATGGAGATGAAATCTATACGTCCACTGCTCTCCATCTGCGGTTTTAACGCGGCCCAATGGCAGGGGGGATATTTCCGCATAGTCCATTCGCTGGATCGCCAGCCATGGCAGGCTATATTCTCCCGCCGATGAACGGCGCTCCACTCACATCATGGATTGGGCAGCTCAAATCGCTTCCTCTGCCATGGGCGGTGATGGCGGTATGTACCATGGCGCAATTTTCCTGCGGTCTGATCCTGCAATCAGCAAGTTTTGCTGGCCCATATATCGCGCAGGAATGGGCAGTAGATGATACGATGATGGGGATCGTATTTTCTTCCGTTCTGGCTGGCCTGATGGCCGGATATATTCTGCTGGCCCCCAAAGCTGACCGGATTGGCCACCGCCGGATGATTGCATGGAGCCTTTCCGCCGCATCGCTGGCAACGCTTGCCGCCAGCCTGATGCCCGATGCCTTGAGCTTTACATTGCTGCGTTTCTTGTCCGGCCTTGCGTTGGGAGCATGTATTCCCAGCACCATCGCGCTGGCAGCGCAGCGCAGTGGGGCTGACATCAGAGGCTATGTGGTGCTGGCGATTTATTGCGGTTTTTCGCTGGGTTTTGCTGCGGTAGGCTTTGCCGCGGGCGGTCTGGTGGAAGAGCAAGGTTGGCGGTTTTTGCTCCAATGCGCCGGGCTTTGCGCTTTGCTGACGGTTTTGCTGGTGACGCTGGTCAGGCCCGATCAGCGGCACGCCTTCTCTTCGGCCCATCACCCCGTTCACATTGGCTCTCGTGTGGCGGCCCTTCTGCAGCCTGGAATCAGCAATGGGACGTTGCTTCTATGGACAGCCTTCACCCTGAATCTAGCGCTCTTCTATGGCCTGCAAAGCTGGATGCCGACGGTGCTGCTCGACAAGGGCTGGACTATCGAAGTGATTGCTCAGGCTGCCGGGTTGTTTGCCCTTGGCACTACTCTGGCGGCGCTTGTTGCTGGGGTGGCGATGGCATGGTTCGGCAGGTTTCGGGGGCTGGCGATCCTGTGCTCAGGCGCGGTGCTTCCGGTTGCGGCCATTGGCATGATTGCACCACGCGAAAACCTCTTGCTTTACATCGCCAGTGTCGTGGCCGGGATTGGCGTTGGTGGAGGGCAGAAAGGCATGACCGCCGCTGCGGCAACCTTTTATGGCCACACCAATCGGGCAAGTGGGCTGGGCTGGGCAATGGGGGTGGGGCGCATCGGTGCCATCGCCGGGCCGCTGCTCATCGGAGTGTTGCATGAGAATGGCAGCTCGCCATCACTGATTTTTGTGGCACTGGCACTGCTTTTGCCGCTGACAGCCGTGACGATGCTGTCATTATCGCATCAATTTGGAGACCATTCCGGAAGTGTGGATAAGCCACTGCCGGAGAAAATTCGGGACGTAACGGGCCGCTGAAGCCTCGTGAATAAGTTGGAGAGAGAAAAGAGAATGTACAACGATCCCAGAGAGATACTCAATCACGAGCCAATGCGATGGCTTCAGATTGTCGCGGTTACGCTTTGCGTTTTGCTGAATGCGCTGGATGGGTTTGACGTCCTGGCGATCAGCTTCGCATCGCCCGGCATCGCCGCCGAGTGGGGCATTGACCGCGCGGCACTTGGCCTTGTTCTGTCGATGGAACTGATCGGCATGGCCTTTGGCTCCATTCTGCTCGGCACTGTGGCAGACCGGATCGGCCGCCGCCCGACCATCCTGGCCTGTCTTGTTGTGATGGCTGGCGGAATGGCATTGGTGCCGCTCTCCAACTCGGTCACCACACTCTCGATCATTCGCCTTGGTACCGGCCTTGGGATCGGCGGGATGCTCGCTTGCACCAACGCCATGGTGGCAGAACTTTCCAACCGTAAAAATCAGGCGCTGGCCGTCATTCTCATGGCCGCCGGTTACCCGCTGGGGGCCATCGTGGGTGGTTCGATCGCTTCGGGCCTCCTTGAAACAGGCGGCTGGCGCGATGTGTTTGTCTTCGGTGCGATTGTCACTGCGGTCTTCATTCCACTGGTGCTGATTTTCCTGCCGGAATCGATCAGCTTTGAACTTAACCGTCAGGCGCCCAATTCGCTGGAACGGATCAACCGCACATTGAAGCGCATGGGCCACTCGGTTGTGGACGCTCTGCCGGTTCTGGAAAAAGACAAAACCTCCGGAATCTCGCTTGCCAAGCTGTTTGCTCCGGGCCTTCGTGCGACCACATTGCTGCTGACGGTGGCCTATTTCTGCCATATCATGACCTTCTACTTCATTCTGAAATGGGTGCCGAAGATTGTCGTGGATATGGGGTATGAACCCTCCACCGCTGGCGGTGTGCTGGTGTGGGCCAATGTTGGCGGCCTTGGTGGTTCGCTGGTGCTGAGCCTCCTCACCCGCAAGATCAGCGTGCGCTGGTTGGTGATCGGTGCGCTGCTTCTGTCCACCGCCATGGTTACGCTGTTCGGTCAGGGGCAGTCTGACATTCAGGGCCTTTCAACCATCGCCGCGATTGCCGGTTTCTGCACCAATGCCGGTGTGGTCGGTCTTTATGCACTGGTGGCACAGGCCTTCCCAACCGCCCTGCGTGGTGGCGGAACAGGCTTCGTCATCGGCATCGGTCGTGGTGGCGCAGCCCTTGGGCCAATCGTTGCCGGCGTCATGTTCGCCACCGGTGCTTCGCTGGGTCTGGTGGCTTTCCTGATGGGCCTCGGCTCCATCATCGCAGCCTTTGCATTGCTCTGGCTCAAGCCCCCGCGCGAAACGCAGGCAGCCGCCTGATAGAAAGCACCTTCGGGTAAAAGAACCCCGGTTCCGAACTGTCGGAGCCGGGGTTTTCTTTGGGTTAGGCTGAGCGCAGGGAGGGGCACTCGACGCGGCTGAATACTCATCACTGTTTCCTTTACGGGAAAGCTCATCCGGCACAGGACTACTCAATCAATTTGAAAACAAGGAACGGGAAGCGCGCAGGGGAAAGGCTCGCTAGCTGATTGCCTCCATCAAGGAGAAAACGAATGAAATTACTGGACGGCAAGGTTGCGATTATCACGGGGGCCAGTTCTGGCATCGGGAATGCGGCTGCGAAACTGTTTGCCGCGCACGGGGCGTCCGTAGTGCTCGTCGCCCGGCGGGAAGTTGCGCTGAAGTCAGTGGTCGGCGAAATCGAAGACCAAGGTGGTCGCGCGCTCGCCATTGTCGGAGATGTCACTGAAGCGGGCACGCACGATGAGGCGGTTGCTGCCGCAAAAGCGACATTTGGGGGCTTGCACATTGCTTTCAATAATGCGGGCACGGTTGGAGCCATGGGGCCGCTCGCCGAGATTGAGCCTCGCCAATGGGCGCAAGTGCTGGCGGTGAATTTGACTGCGGCCTTTCTCAGCACCCGCGCGCAGGTTCCTGCCATGATTGAGCAAGGAGGGGGATCGCTTGTTTTCACGAGCAGCTTCGTTGGCAACAGCGTGGGACTGCCTGGCATGGGCCCGTATGGCACAGCCAAGGCAGGCCTCATAGGCCTGGTTCGAGGCATCACAGCCGATTACGCCGCAGCCGGTATCCGCGCCAACGCCCTCCTGCCCGGCGGCACCGCTACCGACATGGCCGGAGATGACGCCCAGCGTGAATGGGCAGCCGGTCTCCACGCGATGAAGCGGATCGCCCAACCTGAGGAGATTGCCCAAGCAGCGATGTTCCTCGCTAGCGATATGTCGAGTTTCGTCACAGGATCGGCACTCTGGGCAGATGGCGGCAATGCTGCCGTGAAACTCTAGCCAGTTCTCATGATCGGCGGCTTGCGGGTGTAAAAGCTTAAAAGCCGCCGTTCCGGACACGACCCCAAATCAGTCGTTGCGAGGTCACGGGCCGCTACCCGAAAGCCGTCGTTCTGCGAGTGCCTGAATATCGGCAAGATAGGCGGCGATCGCGGACAGTCCCGGTGATGGGAGCACGTCGTTGCTCGTGCCGTCCAGTAAGCAGCCGAATGACGATTCTCTGTCTGAATTCTATTTCTGGGTTTGCTTCAGTGGAAAATGGCAAACAGGCGATGGAGAGAATTAAGCTTGGTCACCACTTTATAAAGACGGTCAAGTTTCCCGCCCCAAGAACTCCTCGACGGTCGCCGCGAAAGCATCCGGAGCGTCGATATGCACCGAATGTCCGCCTGCGATTTCTATGTAGCTCGTCTCCGGACGCTCCAGAGCCATGGCCTTCAGGTCTTTCCGATCAGAGAGTAGACTATCCGCGCCTTTAATGACCAAAGCGGGACAATGGCTGCTGACCCAGGTCTGGTTATGATTGCCATTCAGTACTTCCACGGATAGCAGATATTCCTCAATTTCGAAATTTAGGCGCCAGCCATCCTCAACACGATGTATCGAGTTCTGCAAATAGGGAGACAGGCGGGTGCCAATGCGTTCTTCCAGCTTCTCTCTTAGTGGGAATACTCCAGCCCATGCGCGCGTAAACTCGCCGTCTTCGTCCAAAGATGTCCCTATATCGACGATGACCATGCGCGAGACGCGTTCCGGCATCCGGGCAGCCATATGATAGGCCACGACCCCGCCGAAGGAATGCCCGATCACAGGCACAGCGGAGGTGATTCCGATATGATCCAGCATCGCAGCCACGTCAGAGACATAGGCGTCAATCTGGTGATCCCGTGAAGCATCGGTTTCGCCAAAACTGCGCTGGTCCAGAGCGATGACGCGCCATTTAGGCGCTAGCGCCGCCGCCAGGCCTTCAAAATCGAGTGCGTTCATCCAGTGGCCATGCAGTGCCACGACCGGCAGCCCGGGCCCTTCCTCATCAAGATAGGAAAAGATCAATCCGTCATGCTTGAAACTGTGACGATGCATTGGTTTATCCTCAGGGGTTTGTCCTTGGGTGAGCGACGGTGCCGCGGCGGCGATGTGGGCGAGCTTATCCGGGTTTCTAACGATCCAGACCGCCGCGATCCGTTGCGCCCTTGTCGCGATGGCGGTCGTCTGCAAAACACCCCCTGCCTCAACGCTGATAAAGCCCGGAGTTCCGTTGATGCGCACAAGAGCGGGGCACGGCTTCGCAAGGTGATCGCTCTTGCGCGCAAGGCCGACAAAGAGCGAAGCTGCCCGGCGCGCTCCATGCAGTATATTGATAGCGGCAGGGACCTTGCCTCCGCCGTCAGTATGGATCTCGATGTCTTCCGCAAACAGCGCAAGCAATGCCTCCATATCTCCTGTTCGACTGGCTTCCCAGAAAGCGCGGACAAGTCTCTCGTCTTCCGCGAAATTGGGCGATGCAACCGGCTCGGCGCCTGCCATTAGCTTGCGCGCACGCGAAACCAGCTGCCTTGCCGCCGCGTCGGTCCCTCCTGTGACATCAGCTATCTCTGCGTAGGTGAAATCGAAAGCCTCGCGCAGAAGAAAAGCCGCGCGCATCGGAGGTGCAAGCGTCTGCAAAGTCAGAAGAAGAGCAATTCGAACATCTTGCGCTTCCGACAGCATCCCCTCCGCATCCGGTGCCCGCTGGGTAATGAGCGGGTCGGGCAACCACGCACCGACATAGCGCTCTCGCCGCACCCGCGCTGAGTGCAGATAATCCAGACATTGGCGTGCTGTAATCGTGGTAAGCCAGCGTCCAGCATCGCTGACTGCGGCGTGATCACTGCGGCTCCATCGCACCCATGCTTCCTGAACGATGTCTTCTGAATCGGCGAGCGATCCCGTCATACGATAGGCAAGCGATTTAAGTCGGGGGCGATGAGTCTCGAATATCTGTAGAGTTTGTTCAGGCGGCATCCTGAGCCTCGACAGGATGCTGGCTGCGAAAGCCGACCGCGATCCGGTTCCATGCGTTGATCGTGGTGATAATCAGGGTAATCTCGACCTGTTCCTGCGCGCTGAATGCTGCTGCCAATGTTTCAAAGCTATGGTCATCTGCGCCCGTCATTTCGACGCGGGTAAGGGCCTCGCACCAGGTGAGCGCGGCGCGTTCGCGTGCGCCGAACGCCGGGCTTTCCCGCCATCCCGCCAGAACGTCGAGCTTGCTCTGCGGTACGCCCGCCTTGCGCGCGGCAGGCAGATGCATATTCAGGCAATAGGCACAGCCATTGATCTGGGACGCGCGAATCTTCAACAGCTCACGCATCGCCGCATCGATAGAGAGGCTTGAGAGGCTTTCTTCCAGCGCGAACATCGGCTTCATTGCGTCCGGTGCCGCTTCAACATAGTTCAATCTCGATTTTGTCATGCGTGCATCCTTTGAGGGGTTATATGCTCATGACGAAACAGCACCTCATTCTGTGACAGAGCTTCCGCATTGAGCCGAATTCAAACCGTAGTGCGGCTGGCCAATGCCCACAGTTCGGTCGTTGGCATTCAAAGGGTTTTCGCTTTGAGCGCGTCTGCTTTCTCGGTTTTCATTCTCAAGACCAGACTTTCCGCTAGCCACCCCATTCCTGCCACCTATCTCTCAGGCAGAACGTTCAATGCCTCTAACTCAGCGTCCGAAAACACCCGCGCGCGGGAGAGGAAACGCTTTTCTCTGCCATTGTCGAGGCTGAACATTCCGCCGCGCCCTGGTACGACATCGAGGATCAATTGGGTATGTGCCCAGGCTTCCCCCTGGGCTTTGCCGATATAGACTTTCGCTCCGCCGACTTCGCCCAGCAGAATGTCCGATGCGCCAATGTGGAAATCTCCAACAGCATAACACATCGGTGACGATCCATCACAGCAGCCGCCGGATTGATGAAACATCAATGGCCCATATTCGGCCTGAAGTTCGGCAATGAATGCGAGAGCCGAAGGTGTGGCAGTCACACGGTCTACTTTGGTCACACCTTCGGTCATCTCGGTTCCTTTAGGGGCCTTTCAGTGCCTTTAAGGCACCCTTCAAGCGGTCATATCGAGCACGATACGCCCTTCGATTTTACCTTTGTGCATACGATCGAAGATCTCGTTGATATCATCAATCTTGCCCATTTCGACCGTCGCTTTGACCTTGCCATCAGCAGCAAAATCAAGAGATTCCTGAAGGTCCAGCCGCGTGCCGACAATCGATCCGCGTACTGTAATGCCGTTCAGCACCATGCCAAAGATATTGAGCGGAAAATCACCCGGCGGCAAACCGTTCAGCGCGATCGTTCCACCTCTGGCAGTCACTCCGATAGCCTGTTCGAATGCCTTGGGGCTTACCGCAGTGACCAGAACGCCATTCGCCCCACCGCCAGTTTCTCGTTTGATGACAGTGGCTGGATCGTCTTTCAGTGCGTTGACGGTGATGGTTGCACCCAGCCGTCTGGCCAGCTCTAGCTTTTCATCATCAATATCGATCGCAGCAACATTCAAGCCCATTGCCTTGGCATATTGCACCGCCATATGGCCAAGCCCGCCAATGCCGGAAATGGCAACCGTATCGCCCGGTTTGGTGTCGGTCATTTTGAGACCCTTATATACCGTTACACCGGCGCAAAGGACTGGGGCAATTTCAGAAAAGCTCACATTATCAGGCAGGTGACCAACGTAATTGGGGTCGGCAATCACATATTCGCCAAAGCTGCCATTGACCGAATAGCCAGTGTTTTCCTGCGCCTCGCACAAGGTCTCCCAGCCGCCCAGACAATGCACGCAATGCCCGCAAGCGGAATAAAGCCAAGGCACACCTACGCGGTCACCTTCCTTGATATGCGTCACGCCAGCACCCACTGCGGAGACAAAACCGACCCCTTCATGGCCGGGAATAAATGGTGGGTTGGGTTTTACAGGCCAATCGCCTTCCGCCGCATGAAGATCAGTGTGACACACGCCTGATGCCTGAATGGCCACCTGAATCTGGCCAGGGCCAACCTGAGGGATGGGCACATCTTCGATAATCAGCGGTTGGCCAAATTCACGAACAACAGCGGCTTTCATAGTCTTTGCCATGGGAGTTCTTCCTACAAATGGGATTGCTGCAGGATGGCTGGGAGTGCGCCATCCTGCCTTGTTTCAAGTCAAACGATCTCAGAAAAATCCAAGTTTTTTAGGGCTGTAGCTCACCAGCATGTTCTTGGTCTGCTGGTAGTGATCGAGCATCATCTTGTGATTTTCACGACCAATACCTGACTGCTTATACCCGCCAAATGCCGCATGGGCGGGGTAGGCGTGATAGCAATTGGTCCAGACCCGGCCGGCCTTGATCCCACGGCCAAAACGATAGCAAGTGTTGGCTTCACGGCTCCAGACACCAGCGCCAAGGCCGTAAAGCGTGTCATTCGCGATCGAGAGGGCTTCCTCTGAATCCTTGAAGGTGGTGACGGACAGGACAGGGCCGAAGATTTCCTCTTGGAAAATCCGCATCTTATTGTGGCCTTTGAACACAGTCGGCTTGACGTAATAGCCGCCTGACAATTCACCGCCCAGATCGGCCGCCTGTCCGCCGATCAGCAGTTCTGCACCTTCCTGCTTGCCGATATCGATATAAGACAGGATCTTGTCACGCTGTTCGGATGATGCCTGCGCGCCGATCATTGTGGCGCTGTCCAGCGGGTTGCCCTGAACGATCGCTTCTACACGTTTCAGCGCCCGTTCCATGAAGCGATCATAGATATTCTCATGGATTAGGGCACGGCTTGGGCAAGTGCAGACTTCACCCTGATTAAGGGCAAACATGACAAAGCCTTCGATGGCCTTGTCGAAGAAATCATCATCTTCGCGGGTGATATCTTCAAAGAAGATATTGGGTGATTTTCCGCCCAGTTCCAGCGTTACTGGAATCAGATTTTCGCTGGCATATTGCATGATGAGACGGCCTGTTGTCGTCTCTCCGGTGAAGGCAATTTTAGCGATGCGGCTGGATGAGGCGAGTGGCTTGCCTGTTTCCAGACCGAAGCCGTTCACGATATTAAGTACGCCAGCGGGCAGAAGGTCTGCGATCAATTCTGCCAGCACCAGAATGGATGCAGGGGTTTGTTCAGCAGGCTTCAAAACCACGCAATTGCCGGCTGCCAGCGCAGGGGCCAGTTTCCAGCAAGCCATCAAAATGGGAAAGTTCCAAGGGATGATCTGGCCCACCACACCGAGCGGTTCATGGAAATGATAGGCCACGGTATCGTGGTCAATCTCGCTAAGAGAGCCTTCCTGAGCGCGAATAGCTCCGGCAAAATAGCGGAAATGATCGATCGCTAGCGGCATATCCGCAGCCATGGTTTCGCGGATGGGCTTGCCATTATCCCATGTTTCAGCGGTGGCGAGCAGTTCGAGGTTTTCCTCCATCCGGTCGGCGATCCGGTTGAGGATCAGCGCCCGCTCTGTCGCGGACATATTGCCCCATTTGTCCTTTGCAGCATGGGCTGCATCCAGCGCATCTTCGACATCAGATGCGTCGGACCGGGCGATTTCACCGACTGGTTTGCCATTGATGGGGGAGATATTTTCGAAGTAGCGGCCTGCGTTCGGTGCCTTCCACTGGCCCCCGATAAAGTTTTCATAACGGGGTTTGAACGGGGCTTTGAGTGCGGTGGAATGCTCTTGAGTAGCATTGCTCATGCTGATTTCCTCTTCCAAATTGATGCGCCGATATATCGGTGTCAGAAGAGAATTTAGGTATGATGGGGGCGGGATGGGAAGTGCCGCAAGGTCAGGGAGATAGCCATTTGTCTCAATAGCGAGACAGTTTCCCGCTGCTATTCAGCAGAATGCCGCAAGCCTGCCCGTGCCATCCGGCGATAGAGGGTAGCCCGGCCAATTCCGAGTATTTTTGCCGCCTTGCTAGCATTGCCGTTCGCCTGTGCCAGGGCGCGGCGCAAAACAGACCTGTCTCCGTCTTCAAACGAAGGAGCCTGGCCTGTGCCGAGCAATTGTTGCAGCGGATGCGGTTCACGAAGCATTGCATCATCGAGCCCCAGACGTAGCCGTGCTGCGCGGCTCGCTCCGATCACCAGATCATCCCGGTCTGTTGCCAGAAGAGCGGCGCCATGGGTTTCATCTTCAGCCAGCAAAACTATTTTTGAATCGGCGAAGTGGCGGCAGAAATAGTCCCGTTCAATCCGCTGGGCAGCGCCGCGCACTAGGGCCGCGATCATCTCTACCATGGCAGGGCCGTGGTCATCCCGGCAGCTTGATATATCCAGTGCGGCAATCAATCGCCCATGTGGATCATGCACAGGGGCATCCATGCAACTGATGCCGATATTGCGGCTAGCAAAATGCTGATCCCGGTGGATGATGACCGGCTTGCCTTCAAACAGGCAGGTGCCAATCCCATTTGTGCCTTCTGCCGCTTCCCCCCAGCAGGCCCCTTCAGAGAGGCCAACATGGGTGAAATCCCCTTCATCGCCAGCACTGGTCCGCCGTTCCATAATGATGCCACTGGCATCGCTGAGGACAACGCCGCAGCCCGACCGCCCGACTGAACGGAACGTCTGATCGAGCACGGGGTTCGCGGCGGCGAGAAGCAGCTCATGGCTTTGGCGCAAGACAGCAAGAGTTTTACCATCTACTCTTTCAGGTAAACGCTGCTGATCCGGGTCCAGCCCGTGATGCAGGGCAGACCGGCACCATGATGCCGCCACATGCGAAACCGCCGCGCTGCTCGGTGAGCGAACGGTTTGAAACACGGTATCTGAATGATGCTGTATTGTCATCGCATCCTCTTTCCCGTGGGCCAGATTGAGCCACATGGCGCAGCGAGTCAAATATGCTTTTGATGTTTGGTGTCTTGTGTCGGATCTTGTGCGCTGATGAAAATCTCGGGAGTTTAGCAAGCGTCACGCGGATGGCGGTGGGATATCATGTCTTTTGGCATAGATGATGAAGCGCTGCTTTGCTGTGACAGGTGGCCCAGTCCTGCTGAGCTTGCGGAGTACCGGAGAGATATTGTGCGAACGCGGGATTGGTATTTGTCATGAGGCGGTATGATTGCGGTGGAACCGCTTCGGCCCATTGTTTGTGGCCGACATCGGTGCCAGCGGGTAAGACGAATACTGTTTCACAGTTTGTTCTCTTACCCGCTTTTGGGTCAGAAAAGGTTGCAGGAATCGCCAAGCCACGGGTTTGAGCTAATTCATGACTCAAGAAAAAGATATAAGATAACATATCATTGACTCGAGCGATTGAGATAGCCATGGGCCGTTGCTGCAATGTGATGTTGTTACATCAAATCTCAGTCATCATGTAAAAAGGCGTCCAATCGCTCATGACCGCTCGTTTGTTCCTGACTACCGCTATCCCTACAATGACCCTCGCATTTGCTGGTTCTCCAGCAGCGGCACAGGTTTCCTCGACCTCCGATGGCGCCGAAAGCACGACCGATGATGATACGATCACGGTCAGCGGAGTTCGTCAGGCCTATCGTGGCAATTTTGCTCTGACCGAGATTCCGCAATCGATCGATGTGATTGATGCCGCGACGCTTGATTCCAACGGGATTGACCGGTTGAACGATGCACTGGATCTTGATGCTTCGGTTGCGCGACAAAATACGCTGGGAGGGATGTGGGATTCCTTTGCGATTCGTGGTTTTGCCGGGGATGAGAACATACCGACTGGCTATCTGGTCAATGGCTTCAACGGCGGTCGGGGTTTCGGCGGCGAGCGCGATACGGCCGGGATCGAGCGGATCGAAGTGCTGAAAGGACCGGCAGCTGCCTTGCTGGGTCGAGGCGAGCCGGGTGGTACGATCAATATCGTCACCAAGCAGGCTAAGATCGGGCGCACATTCGGAAACTTCAGCGGTGAATATGGTAGTTACGACCGGGTTCGCGGCGAGGGGGACGTCAACATCGCTCTGGGAAGCAGCGTTACCGCGCGTCTCATCGGCTATTATGAACATGGCAACAGCTTCCGCGATACGGTTGACGAAACACGCTGGGGCTTCCTCCCCTCCATCGGCATCGCACTGGGTAGCAATACGCGCCTTACCTATGATCTGGAAAAGACCCGCGTGGAACGTCCTTTCGATCGCGGAATTGTGGTCCTGAATGGTGATTTTGAAACCGTGCCGCGCAGCCGTTATCTTGGTGAGCCGGGCGACGGAGATCACATTGCTCGGGCTGAAGGGCACCAACTTCGCCTGCAGCACGATTTCAGTGATCGCTGGAGCCTTTTGCTGGGCGCGAGCCACCGCGATACTTTGCTCACTGGCACTTCCTCAGACCCCGAACTCGCCGGGTCGCGCCAGCCCGTCTTCACTGATGGCCGCTCCTTGTCGCGCCAGCGCCGTTCGCGCCTGTACGATTCCCGGCAGAAAGTGGTGCGGGGTGAGCTTTCTGGCGAATTTAAGACAGGTGGCCTGACCCATCGCGTGCTGATTGGTGCGGATCATGATGAATTCGACAATTATCAGGACTTCCGGCGCGTTCGCCCGCCTTCGATCGCGAGCAATCCGACGGAAGAAGAAGCCTATATCATCGACATTCTCGACCCTGTGTATGGCCGTTTCCCCTTACCAACGCCTCTGCCGAACAATGATCGGCTCGATAAGCAGTCCTCCACCGGCATTTTCGTGCAGGACCAGATCAAACTGACGGACAAGCTGCAACTGCGCATTGGTGCCCGATATGACGATTTCACATTGAGAACAGAGAACTATCTGACGGATATCACGACCCAGCGTGATGATAATCGGATCAGCCCACAGGCTGGCATCGTCTATGAACTGTTCCCTGAGGTGACGCTTTACGCGGCCTATAGTGAAGGGTTCCGAGCCAATCTGGGCACGGACGTTAAGGGCGTCATCTTCGACCCGGAGACGAGCCGCAGCTTTGAGGCTGGCGCAAAACTTACACTGCTGGGTGGAGCGCTCAATGGAACCTTCACGCTTTATCAGCTTGAGAAGGACAATGTCCTTGCCAGTGATACCAACAATCCCGGCTTTAACGTCACCATCGGTAAGGCGCGCAGCCGCGGTGTGGAACTGGATCTGAATGGTCGTCTGCCGGGTAATGTCAATGTGCTGCTGAGCTATGCTTATGTCGATGCGGAAAGCCGTTCCAGTGTGCTCGACCCCAATTTCTCGTTTAATATCGAGCCGGGCGATCCGTTGATCAACATCCCCAAAAACACCCTCAATCTGCAGGCGTCTAAGGGTTTTTCCGTGGTTGGGCATGATGCGAAGCTGGGTGGGGGCTTGCATTATGTCAGCAAGCGACTTGGGGCAACGGGGACCGATTTCTTCCTGCCTGACTACACGCTGTTCCGCGTGTTCGGTGAAGTCGATCTGCTGGATAACCTCACGCTCTATGGCAGCGTGAAGAACCTCTTCAACGCGCATTGGTATGCCAACAGCTACAATGAACTTTGGGTGCAACCCGGCGCACCGCGCACGGCCAGCATCGGGCTCCGCACAAAGTTTTGATCATGGAGAGGACCTACATGACCCAAGGCGCCGCTGATCGTGCGATAGAGCTTGTTGGCGTTCAGCATAGTTATGGCGCAGCGCCTGTGCTGCGCGGACTGGACCTGATGGTTCGGCGCGGCGAAATTTACGCGCTGCTAGGCGGCAATGGGGCGGGCAAATCAACGACTCTGTCGGCCCTGCTCGGATTTATCGCACCCTCTGAAGGAAGCGTGCGTGTCTGTGGAATAGATCCGGTTGCCGATCCTGGCGGCGCACGCGCGCAGATGGCCTATGTGCCGGAGAATGTCTCGCTTTATGACCATCTTACTGCGCGAGAGAATATCGCTTATTTTCTTGCTCTTGCCGGGAATGACGCTGATGCATCGGTGATCGAACCCGCCCTTACTGCGGTTGGTCTGGCCAGTCAGGCATGGGACCGGCGTATGTCGGGTTTTTCCAAAGGTATGCGACAGAAAGTGGTCATCGCCCTGGCTCTGGCACGCGATGTGCCCGTACTTCTGCTTGATGAACCGACATCGGGTCTCGACCCGCGTGCGGTGTTGGAGTTCAACAGCCTGCTCGATACTGCGCGGGAGCGGCAGGTGGCGGTGCTGATGGTGACGCATGACCTTGTCAGTGCGGTTGATATTGCGGACCGGATCGGCTTCCTCACCGCCGGCCGGATTGAAGAGGAGCAGCAGGCCGGCGAGGGGGTACGATTCGATCTTAACTCTCTGCATGACCGTTACGCCGGGGCGGGCCAAGTCGCATGAGCCCGGTCTGCCTGATTGCGCGCGATGAATGGCGCGCTTTACTCAGAAACAGAGCAGGCTTATTGGCGAGCGGCCTGCTGGTGCTGCTGGTGCTGGTGGCGAGCTTCACCAGCCTTGAACGACGTGCCGCGATCGAAGCCGACCGCGAACGCTATCAGGCGAGTGTGGATGAACAATTCGATCAGCAGCCTGACCGCCATCCGCACCGCATGGTGCATTACGGTCAATTCGTCTTTCGCCCCATCGCGCCGTTGGCTTTCTTCGATACAGGTGTCGACAGCTATACAGGTAACACGATCTTTCTCGAAGGCCATCGCCAGAACAGCGCCAATTTCGCCGAGGCACGCCAATCATCGCTGCTGATGCGCTTCGGCCAATTGACTCCCGCGTTCGTATTGCAGACGCTTGCCCCCTTGCTGCTGATCTTTCTCGGCTTTGCCAGTATTTCGCGTGAACGCGAGCGCGGAACGCTGCGTCTCATGGCCGCGCAGGGTGTGGCCGCGCGGCAGGTGATGTTGGGAAAGCTGCTGGCGCATGGCGTGATTGCGCTTATCATTGGTTTACCTGCCTTTCTGGTTCTCAGCGGCTTCGCGGCAACAGGTGCCGCGGGCTGGGCCACCGTGCTGCCCATGATTGCCGGCTATGCTGCCTGGCTGCTGCTCTGGGCTGTGCTGAGTGTGGTTGTTTCCGGCTTGTTCCATCGCTCACGTGATGCGCTGGCCATACTCATCGGGGTGTGGATGGTCGGTGTTATTCTGTTGCCGCGGGTCCTGCCGGTCATGGCGGAGCAGCGCACGCAGCTCGACACCAATATTGAGACTGAGATCGCGCTGCACCGCAAGCTGGCTGATATCGGTGACAGCCACGATCCCGAAGATCCTTATTTCAACGATTTTCGCGAACAAGTTCTGGATGAATACGGCGTTGAATCAATAGAGGATTTACCTGTTCAATATGCCGGTCTCGTCAGTATTGAAGGCGAACGCCTGACAACCGGGATCTATGCCGATTCCGCAGCTCGCAGCAGCGCACGTGAGAATGCGCAGAATGCGCTGGTGCATGATTTTTCAATTATCAGCCCGCTTATCGCTATTCGTCAGCTTTCCATGACACTGGCGGGCAGCGATTTGGCCTCACATTATGATTTTCTGCAGCAGACAGAGGCTTTCCGTTACAATTTTGTGCAGCGACTCAACCGTATGCAGGCGGAACTGATCCCCGGTATTGGTGGAGAGGACCCGCGCATTTCCGCCGAATATTGGCAGGAGATACCGCGTTTTCACTATCAGGCACCAAGTCCGTTTAGTCGCCCGTCAGACCTTATCTGGCCCGCTGCCGTCCTGCTGGGCTGGCTGGTAGCCTTATCTGCTCTGGCTGCCTGGGCCAGTAATCGTCTTGAAAGGAATCTGCGATGAGCCCGCTTCGCGCAGAGACACGGTTGTTCTTGCGATCTGGCCGTAACCTCTTTGCCGTCATCCTGCTGCTTGTGCTTGCTAGCGCAGCAGTGTGGTCGGGGCTGGCTCAGGTGGATGCGCAGCGCACGACCATAGAACGTGTCGAGCGTGAGCAGGCACGCGATCTGGCATCGGTAGAAGCGGCTCAGGCCGGGCCGGAAGGCGATGCGGGATATAATGCCTATTATGCCTTTATGCTGACGCAGGACCCGCCGCCCGCTCTTGCCTTTGCCGCGATCGGTCAGCGTGATCTGCAACCCTTTGTGCTGCGGGTTCGTGCGCTTGGGCTGGAGGCGCAGCGTTATGATTCAGAAAACTACAATGCCGAGCTTGCTCTGCCGGGTGTGTTCGACTGGGCCTTCGTGCTTGTCTATTTGGCACCGCTCGTGATTATCGCACTCGCGCATGACATGGTTACGGGGGAGCGTGAGGCGGGGCGGCTGCGGTTGCTACTTTCTCTGCCAGGAAGCGGCCTCTGGCGACGGCGCATCGGCCTTCGCTATGTGCTGGTGCTGGCAGCGCTGGCGGCGCCGCTCATGACCGGGTCCGTGATCGCAGGCGCTCCGGCCACGGGCACGGCGGGAATCATACTCGCTGGGGCACTTTATTGCGCATTCTGGTTTGGTCTAGCGCTGCTGATTGGTGCGGCTTTGCGCGCTTCGGCAACGGCTGCGGCTGCGATGATAGGGTGCTGGATCGTCCTGACGCTGGTTATTCCTACGCTTGGCAATACGGTCATTGCCGGGGCGATCCCGGCGGGCAAGGGCATCGACCTGACCCTAGCGCAGCGCGAAGCCGTCCATAAAGGCTGGGATATTCCGAAAGAGGAGACGTTCGAACCATTCTTCGTCAACCATCCTGAATGGCGCGGGAAGGAAAAGTTTGAAGGGCGTTTCCACTGGAAGTGGTACTACGCCATGCATCAGGTCGGCGATGAAACTGTGGAGCAGGAAGTTGCGGATTATCGCGGAGCACTGGCCGCACGCGACAAGTGGACATCACGGCTCGGACTGATCCTGCCCGGTGTGGGCACGATGAATGTGGTGCATCGTCTGGCGGATACGGACAGCACTGCGGGGTTCGCTTATCAGGATTCGATCGCCGCCTATCACGAGCGTCTGCGCAAGTTTTATTACCCCTACATGTTCAACGACAAAGCGTTCACGCGCGCCGATTTTGCGCAGATTCCGCGCTATACCTCGCGCGTGCCGGGTGGGTCGATACCCGCCGGATCGCTGGTAGCCCTTTTGCTCGCCGCAGCTCTTTTCCTATGGCTGGGGGCACGAAAGGTCACGCGGGTGAGTAGTGCCCAGGACTCCAGACCGAAAGACGATTGATGCGTATTCCCCTGATTGCCGCCATTCCTACATTGCTGTGCGGGATGCCCCTCCACGCGCAGGTCGAACCTGTCCTGCCGCCCGTCCCGGAATGGTCAGGGGCGAGCGAAAGCTGGATCGTCCGGCCCGGTGATCCTTGGATCACACCCGCCGAGGAAACCGGCTTTGCCCGCACACCGAGCTATGACGAAACGCGCGCGTGGTTGGAGAAGCTGGTGGGCGAGAGCCCGCTACTCACCAAGGTAACCTTCGGCACCTCTGCCGAAGGGCGTGAGCTTTATTATGTTCGCGCGAGCACTGCCGCCAAAGAAGGAAGGCCGGTGGTGCTGGTGCAGGCGGGCATTCACAGCCATGAGATCTCTGGCAAGGATGCGGGGCTGATGTTACTGCGCGATATTGCGCTGGGCGGAAAAGAGGATCTGCTGGGCAAGGTCGATCTGGTCTTTGTCCCAATCTACAATGTCGATGGCCATGAACAGGTCAGCCGCTTCAACGCCCCGCATCTGCGCGGCCCGGCAAATTCGGGCAGCCGCAACACGGCGCAGAGGATCAATCTCAATCGCGACTATGCGAAGGCCGCCGCGCCGGAAACGCGTGCACTGTTGCCGCTGCTGCGTCAGCTCGACCCGGTGCTCTATCTCGATATGCATGCTTCGGACGGGTTCGATCACGGTTATGACGTGACCTACACCTATGCTGGATGGGGACGGCATGTGCAGTCACCGGCCATTGCCGAATGGCTGCAGGGCAGCTTTGAGGACGGTGTAAACGCCTTTGTCCGACAGCAGGGGCACAACCCGCATTTCTATCCCAGCGCGCTCGATGATTACCGGATCGACAAGGGGCTGCGCATGTCCGCAGAGGGGCCGCGTTACTCCACCGGCTATGGCGATTTCGCCCGTATTCCCGTCGTGCTGGTCGAAATGCACAATCTCAAACCCTATCGCCAGCGCGTTTTGGGGGTATATGCGATGATGGAAGGCGCGCTACGCACAGCGGCAGCCAGTTTGCCGCAATTGCAATCGGCCATCGCCATTGATCGTAGCGCACGCCCCAAAACACTGACCGTCAAATGGGCGCGTGACGAGCAGCCATTCACTACGATTTCCTTCACCGGCATGGCGTTTGAACGGGTGCAATCCCTGGCCTCGGGAGCCGAAGAAATTCGCTATCTCGGACAAGAGCAGCAATGGGAACTGCCGGTCACTGGCGAACATCCCGTGTCCCATGTCACCTTGCCGGAGGCGTGGTGGGTGCCGGCTGCAGAAAGGGATGTGATCGCGCTGCTGGATCTGCACGGTATTTCCTATGAACGCATCGACACCGCACGTGATCTGACACTCGAAATGGCTACCGCATCCAATATGCAGCTTGGTCCGATCTATGATGCGGAGGCACGCATGTCGGCGGACTTCCGGCGCGACAAGAGGAATGTCCGCATGGCCGCAGGATCGATCAGGGTGCCCTATGATCAGCCACGTGGGTTGCTGGCCGCGGCTCTGCTGGAGCCAGAAGCCGTGGATTCCGTGTTCTCCTGGGGCTTCTTTCCGGAATTGATGGAAAACAGTGGGAGCCGCGAGCGCTTCCTCCTTGCGCCGGTGGCGGAGCGGATGCTGGAAAGTGACCCTGAGCTGCGCGATGCATTCGAGCAACGTCTGGCCTCTGACGCTACCTTCGCGGCTGATCCGCAAGCGCGCCTGAAATGGTTTGCCGAAAAGTCGCCTTATTTTGCGGCGCCTTTGCCAATCTATCCCATCGGACGCGAGCTGAAAGACCAGTGACGGATATTAAAGGTGCGAGGGTGACTTGTATGGCTGGCCCGGTGAAGGAAATATAACCGCTAAACGATACAGGGTATCATTGACGCCCTCCCATTGATGCGTTCACTCATTATATAATGTTGCAACATATCTAATTCGATTATTTAGTACCGTCTTCTCCCTCGCGGGGGCTGTCGGCCGGTGCCGGGCTTGAAAGTCTGGCTTTTCACGAACCGATCAGCGGATTTCATGTCGATGCCGCGATGTGGGAGGCACCCGATCGATGGTTTCAGCTCAGCCCCGTCTGGTCTCTGCTGACGGAGGGCAACCGAAACGAACTGGTTAGTCATCTGAAGCGTTCGGTCGCACAGAACGGCGCGATTGCGGTAGCATCGCCCGTAATTGTTGCCTTAGGCATGAAATCTGCCCGCTGACGGCTGCGTCAGTGCCCTACGGTTAGGGCGAAGGCGCTTACGACCACGATTGCGACGGCCACGGCCACATGCTGCTTCAAACCAGCGCTTTTGGTTCGGGGAAGCAGACAGTTTGAGGAGATGAAGAGAAGCACACCCGCCAGCACAGCCATGATCGCGGCAAGTACCGTCTCATCCACTCTGACGACCAATGCCAGCAACGCGCCGAGCATTGGTGCGGCGGCATTGATGACAAGCCAGCGGGTTGATGCGCGGCGTGACAATCCCGGCGCTTTTGCAAGGGCGACCGTGTTGATCCCATGAGCAATTCCGTGCGCGATGGCTGCACTTGCCATGATAAGCCCGGCATGGGTCGACTGGCCAAATCCTATGGCGGCGATGAAGCCGCCAAGCCCCGCATGCAGGGCAAAGCTGAAGGGGCCGCCATGGCTTGCTATGTCGCTCTCGCTTGCCTCCAGCACTCGGTTGATGATGGGATAGGCTGCATAGCCTAGCGCGGCGATGGCCAGCAAACCTGACACCTGCCAGCCGCTGTGGCCCAGATGAACGGCCTCAGGCAGAACCGCCACAAGCGCGATGGCAAAGATTGCGCCGGCAGAAAGAGAAAGCAATGTCGACTGGCGATGCACGATAGCGAGCGCCAATTGTCCCCCGGACAAAATCGCAAGACCGGACAGAGCGGCAGAGCCCAGCGGAGTAATAATGTCCATCAATTTGCATACTCCCCCGGGTCTAGGCCGGGATAAGTGGAACCGTGTTGCTCGGTCTCGGGCTGATGGTTTGCATAACCATATCGCTCCTTTGCCCAGACTCTCGCCGCGATCATCTGGAAAATCCTGGCTCGAATAATCGGCAAGAAGGTTTAGCGCGTCCACCACGGTGACCATCGTATCGCGCCGGGGACATCATCCAGACATTCTGAACCGGCAGGATCAGTGCTGCGACCTAGGCATCGGCCCTATGCCTGTCCGGCACGGATTGCACCGGACAGGCAAATTGTGCCTTACATTGCCACGCGCACCACGAAGCGCACATTGCGTCCGGGCATGATGACCTCTGTCCGGTTAAGTGCAGCCGCATCGCGTTGAACGTCGTTGGTAAGATTCTGACCGACGAGGGCGAGTTCTACGCCTCGGTGTTGTTCGAAAGGCCGCCAGGCGATCCTGGCGTTCAGATTGTAATAGGAGTTTGTCGGCGTGTCATAAGCACCGAACTTGTCCTGTTTACCGAAGTAAGTGAGGTCCATACCGGCATCGAGGCTGTCCCCCTTCCAGTTCAAACCACCGCCGATGCGATAGGGGGGAATGCGAGGGACATTGCCGTTGTCATTGTTGAAGGTGGCGCGGACATAGTCCCCTAGTGCATGGAGCTGGAGTGTCCCCGCATCAGACCTCACGACATCGAAAAAGGCCTCGCCCTCAAGCCCACGGAAATGCGCGTTTTGCTGACGGTAGAAAAGTTCCTTGAGCTCATTGGCGTTGCCTACGACGCATTCACCGGTCGCGTCGTCACAGGTTCGTCCGGTAAGATTCCCATAGATATAGTTATTGAACCAGGTG
The DNA here is from genome assembly GCF_009828105.1 of Altericroceibacterium indicum. Taxonomy (GTDB): domain Bacteria; phylum Pseudomonadota; class Alphaproteobacteria; order Sphingomonadales; family Sphingomonadaceae; genus Altericroceibacterium; species Altericroceibacterium indicum. The sequence goes on along the minus strand of NZ_WTYQ01000002.1, from coordinate 218,260 downwards.
CTGTAGAGGCTGCCGTCGAAGTGGAACCGGTCTTGGTTGAACCGCAGGCTCGCTTCGAGCGAATTAGCGCGCTCGATCTTGAGCGTGGGGTCGCCAAATTCGAAAGTCTGCGGTCCGTCATGTCCACCGCGTGCGAACAGTTCGGTCTGTGCGGGTGCACGGCCGGTGCTGGAGAAAGTGAGGCCAAGTTTAAGTGCAGGTGTCGCCGTCCACAAAGCGCCGATCGCGCCGCTGATGGGCGTGAAGTTGGTTTTGGTGAAAACATCGCTCACCGGTGTGCCCTCGACGCTCACATGCTCAATGCGGCCGCTGGCCTGCAACTTGAGCGCATCGTTCAATGGCAGATCGGTGAAGATGTAACCAGCCTCGCTTTCGGTCAGAGTCGGGAAGAGGTAGCTCGCATCCTCGCCCACGGCTGAAAACTTGCGATGGATATATTCACTACCGATGGCCACATTGGTGAGCGGGCCAATGGCGCCGAGCAGCAACTCAGGGTGGACATCCCACTCCTTGTTGCGGAATGTGGTTGCGATTTCGCCGTCTGCTTCGATTTCGCTATGCTTGTAATTGGCGTAGCTGCCATCCAGCGTTAGCTTGCGATCACCGCCAAGATCGAATGATGAGCGAGTCATGACCTTGGTTTGCTTCATATCGATGTGCGAATCCTCGGCCGGGATTCCGTAGGTCGCGTCATATTGCGTGACGCCCACACCCATGTGGCTACCACCGAAGAAATATGATCCGCCCAGCGAGCCACCGTGCGCATGAGCGAATGAGTTGTCGAGCTTGCCGTCGGGTGTGCTTTCCGTCACTGGTGTATCGTAGTCATCAGCGTGGCGATAGAAGCCGTCAGCGTGCAGTGCGAAGTTGCTTACCGCAGCGTCAACCAGCGCCGATGCTTCGGGGGCGTTGGAAACGGTGTCGTAATTACCGTTGAGCTCAAAGCTGATTGGCTTGTCTGGCAAGCTCATCGGTACACGGTCATTGAGCACGTTCACAACGCCGCCGATTGCCTGGCTGCCATAACGCAGAGTGCCAGCGCCGCGCACGACTTCAATACTGCGAGCGGAGAGCGGATCAATCGGCACCCCGTGATCTGGACCGATGTCGGATACGTCGGAAGCGCTGGTTCCGTTCTCAAGAAGCCGGACCCGGTTGGCATCCATGCCGCGGATGATCGGCCGACTGGCACCTGCTGCGAACCCGGTCGCCGCTACGCCGGGCACATTGGACAGAGCATTGGCGATGCTGGCACCGCCATTTTCGACAATTTGATTGCGGTCGACCTTGGCGACGATCGCAGCCGTAGAGTCCTGTGATACGGCATAAGGGGATGCTGTAACGATGATTTCGCCGTGTGTGCTGTTTTCGTGTGCCGGTTGTGGTGCGGGTGCTGAAACGCCCTGTCCATAGACAACGGTAGGGGTGAGGGCAGCGAGGGCTGCGCCTGCGAAAAGTATATTACGCATTTGGATAGTCTCCATAAACCTTGGTGGGCAATCACGCAGAGGTGCTGCGTGCGCCGGAACTGCGCCCTGGGCGCAGGATCTCGTATTCAAGGCTTGAAGACGGGCGGCCCCCGAGGGTGGTGCGATACTCGGTTCTTGCGTAGCGCGAATACTGTCAGGGGTGACAGGCCGTGTATCTGGAATGAGGCAGGATTATCGTGAGGATACCATGGCGGCGGCGGGGTCGTGTAGTCGCCCGCGTTGTGTTTCTCCTCACAAATCAGGCATTTCGCGCCATGATGGTCGTTATCCGGGCTCCACGATGCAGTCGTTTCGTCAGCCGTCGCAACGAATGATACGTTGTTTCCCCACTCAATGTTATGCAGATGAGTATTGACGAGCAGCGATTGAACAAGAAGAAACAGCGCAACCAGCACGATCAGTGCTGTACGCAGGGAAGTCGGCGTAGGCTGGGCAAGTGATTTGTTCAAAAGGGAGTTAGGCCACTGTTGGAAAGAAATGTAATAATATTACGTATCATCCAAAACGTCAATCCAGTTTGTCTGTCCTGATCTTCCAGTCCTCATAGCTTTATAGGAAAGGGAGATCGGTTATACGACGCAGCTCTCCGGGGAAGTTCTATCCCGAGAGGGAGGAGGGATTGAGAAGGTAAGGACGCGTGCGTTGCCGGAGTGCCAGTTGCCCGTCCGCATGATCGATGGGCACCAAAACTGTTGCTGTGCCGCCTAAAACGGCGCCGCCGGAAACTGGGGGCAATACGGCCGATCGTCCCAAAATCGCGGCGCTCATTCCGCCATCTCCAGTGCTTGCTCACCCCATGCGGGGAAGGGATCGCGCAGACCAAACCACATCTCCGGCGTGAAGGCATTGACGGTGAGCAGGCAGGCATCGAGCCGGGTACGGATATGTGCTTCATCCATGCCAATGCCGATGAACACCAACTCTTGCCGGCGGTCGCCCCAGATCGGATCCCAATGCCTCGCCACGAACTGCTCGAAACGATCGTCGTCGGGCCACTGGTTCTTTGGGATGCTCGCCCACCAGCGGCCCATGCGTGCCGAGGTGGTCTGTGCGCCGGCAATGGCCAGTTCCCCCACCCAATCTGTCCGCGTCGCCAGCCAGAAATGCCCCTTGGCCCGCACGACATGATCCAGCCCACCATCCGTAAGAAAAGTGTGGAATTTCGCCGGATCGAATGGCCGCCGCGCCCGGTATACGAAGCTCTCAATGCTATATTCCTCTGTTTCGGGAACATGGCTGGCATAGCCGTAAAGCTCTTTCGCCCAGAGCGGGTGCTGCGCTGACTTCTCCTCATCATAGAGGCCCGTATCGAGGATTTGCCGCAGTGCCACTTTGCCGTGATCGCAGGTGACAATTCGGGCATCGGCGTTGAGGCTGGCCACCAGCTTCTTCACGATCGCCAGATGTTCAGCTGGGACCGAGGACGCCTTGTTGATGATCACCACATCAGCAAACTCGATCTGCTCCACGAGCAAGCCGACCAGGCTGCGATCATCACCTTCACCCAGTGATTCCCCGCGATCGGCCAGAAAATCCTGACTTGAGTAGTCGTTGAGCAGATTAAGCGCGTCGACCACAGTCACCATAGTATCAAGCCGTGCTACATCGCCGAGCGACACGCCAGCTTCGTCGCGGAAAGTGAAGGTAGAGGCGACAGGCAGCGGTTCCGAAATACCTGTACTCTCGATCACCAGATAATCGAACTGCCCGGCTTCGGCCAGGACACGGACTTCTTGCAGTAAGTCGTCGCGCAATGTGCAGCAGATGCAGCCATTGGTCATTTCGACCAATGTTTCTTCGCTGCGAGAAAGAGCCGCGTCTCCCCCGCGCACAAGGTCTGCATCAATGTTCACTTCCGACATATCGTTGACGATTACCGCCACCCGCATCCCCTCGCGATTAGCCAGAATATGATTGAGGAGAGTGGTTTTCCCAGCACCGAGAAAGCCGGAAAGAACGGTGACGGGAAGACGAGAGTTCAGAGTAGTGTGAGCAGCGCCGGCTATAATCATCAGTTAATCCTAGCGAATCATGATATGTTGTATCATTACTAGACTGTGGCAAAAGAAGAAAGTCCAACAAAGGGGCGGCGTACTGCCTCATCAATGAAGGGTGGCTATCTGGACGGTTCTGTCATCTCTGCCTCCATGGTCTGCGTGACGCACTGCCTGGGCTGAGAGTCTGTCAATCTTTAGTGATTGGCTGATTCAAAGGAAGCTCTGAGGAGGAGCTGCCATGAGTGATCTGATCTGGTTGCCTCAGGCGCAGACGCGTAGAATAGAGCCGCATGGGAATATTCGGTCGGATATTCGCGAGCCGGACGGCCAAGGGCGGAAAGACAGATCAATGGATGATCCACACCCTCCCTAGGGCCAGGCTGTAGACTTGCTTAACCAGAAGTTTTTATATATCAATATTGATTATCATTAGCGTATAGGGTGTGATCATTCGTATTTCAGAGCAGATAAAGGACTGGCGCGGAAAGGCGGGCGCCGACTGGATCGCGCATCAAGGCAGGCTTGACCAGATGATGCAACCGTTCGGTGATGCTGCGATCAAAGCGGCTGCCCCCATCGGCGGTGAGACGGTTCTCGACATCGGTTGCGGAACCGGGGCGACTACGGCGCAACTGTTCGATCGTGTCGGGGTCACGGGGCAGGTGACGGGTGTCGATATTTCCGAGGCCATGATCGCTCGCGCTCGCGAGACTTATGGTCTCACGAGCCGAGCCAGCTTCCTTGTGGCTGACGCGCAAACGGCAGATCTGCCGACGCATCAGGCCGACCTCGTCTTTTCTCGCTTTGGAATCATGTTCTTCAACGATCCAGTGCAGGCCTTCACGCACCTGCGCCAGGCGCTCGCTCCATCCGGGCGGCTCGCCTTCGTTTGCTGGCGCGAGGCGGCAGTCAATGACTGGGGGCGTTTACCTATGGGGGCGATCAGTGGAATACTCCCCGAAATGCCTCCGCCACCACCGATGGATGCTCCAGGCCCGTTCGCTTTCGGAGATCGTAGCCGTGTCGAGGCCATCCTGCAGCAGTCCGGCTTTGACGATGTCGCTTTCCAGCCTTTCGATCATGAGATCGTGTTCGGCCAGGGCAGGACGCCAGAGGCTGCGATCGAAGATGCCGTGCAGATGGCTTTCGATGTCGGCCCTCTGTCCCGCGTGCTGGCGGGCGAAAGCGACGAGATACGCCGACAGGCAAGAATTGCCGTTCGCACAGCTTTTGCGAGGAAAGTGCGGGGTGCGTCGGTTGTCATAGATGGCGCGGCATGGATCGTTACGGCACGCGCTGGTAACTCCACCGGCGCTAACCCCTGACGACGCTTGGCCCAGGCAACAGGCACGTGTGTCTGTCCGCCGGCCAATTCACCGTGCAGGCAGCCTGCGCGTGGATAACTTGCAGTGATGCTCTCATGCTTCGCGCTGCTTACGAGCTAGATCTGTGATTACGCGACGGTCAAGGTTTCCTGCGCGCTGTAGAAACTCTTGCCTTCGACTTACCGTCGCCCACGAAGCGCATGATTTCCAGCGCCAGTGGGCGCCCATTGCGATCTATCCAGTCGCAATGGGCGAATAGATTATTCCGACGTCTGAGGCTTTTTGCCGAACTCCTTGAACATGCGATCAGGCTGGTTGGTGGTGATCGCATCTACTCCAAGGTTGAACAACAAGCGCGCTGTGCCCGGATCATCGACTGTCCAGGCACCAGTTTTGAGGCCTTGTTGTTCCGCTTCTAAGAGATCTTCCAGAGTGAAATCCGGATAATTGTGATCCCACCAGCTTGCGCCCTCATTCTCCAGAACTTCGACCATCGAATGTCCGCCAAAATCATCCAGCCCGGTCAGGCTGCGGGAAATTTTGGCGGGGTCAACTTTGGCCAGAGGGCTGTCTCCGGCATGGGCGATTGCGCGGGTGGCATTGGAACTGAGAAACGCAAGGGGGATGGAGGAATCGAGCTTCTTCACTTCACGCAGCACATTCCAGTCAAATGACAGGACCACCACACGGTTCGTGAATTTCTGCGCATGTAATTCGTCAACCACTGCCCTGGCCAATTGCGCTGGGTCGCTGCTGACTTGTGGCATGAAGGGCATGGATTTGATCTCAAGCCACAGCATTGTGCGATCATCGTGTGCCTGCATAAGATCGATCAGTGCGCTCAAGGTGGGCACTTTTTCACCCGGAGTGGGGATCAAATCTGGGTGTTCTGCAGCATAGGCACTGCCGGGTTTGGGCGTGCCGATATCGTAGGATTGAATTTCGGCCAGCGTCATCGCCTTGATGGGCGTTTTAGGGGCGGAGTAATCGCCTCCCTTTTGTGCGAGATTGGCGTTCAATGTGAAGTCATGGTTGAGTACAAGCTGGCCATCTGCCGTCAGTTGCGTGTCGGTTTCCACACCATCGACGCCCAGCTCCAGCGCTTTGCGGAAGGCACTGAGAGAATTTTCGACATTGAGGCTGGATGCACCGCGATGGGCAATAATAATGGGACGGCCTTGTCGGGCGCGGTTGCCGAAATCATCAGAAGCCTGCTCCGCATGAGCGACCTGAGCATGCGCTGGACCGATAACACTGGCAACCAGGCTGGCTGCCAGCAAGGAGTATCGAAAAAGAGAGAAAGATTTCACAAAAATTCCATTTCACATGACCAAGAGTGCTGCACTCCCATGTCATGTGAAATGGCAATTTATGTGACAGTCATCACAGTACTATCGTGAAAGCCCTATATGCTGTCATCCGAACCGATTGCGGAATAAAGCGTAAAGCGGTTGGTGATATCGGTCAGTTCTGCTGCAATCTGGCTTTGGCGTGCAGAATAAAGCGTGCGTTGGGCTGTGAGGGTTTCAATGAAACCGGCAATTCCTGCACGATAGCGCTGTTCAGACAGGGCCAGACTGCGCTGGGCTGCGGCAACCAGCCTTGCCTGAGCATTCCTTTGATCTGTGATCGTGCCGCGCCTTGCCAGAGCATTGGCAACATCGCGGAATGCTTGCTGGATGGTTTGTTCATAGATTGCCACGGCATAATCGCGCCGGGCCTTGGCGTAATCCACATTCGCCCCTTGCGCGCCACCGATGATGGGGATGCTGGCGCTGGGAGAGGCGGTCAGGAAGCGAGAGCCGCTGTCAAACAAGGATGAAAGAGCCGAACTGGCAAAACCCAACGTTGCCGTGAGGCTGATGGTAGGGAAGAAAGCCGCCCGTGCCGCACCGATGCTGGCGTTGGCGCTTTTCAAACTATGTTCTGCTTCCACAACGTCAGGGCGCTGCAGCAACACTTGTGATGACAGGCCCGCCGGAACAATGCCGATGGAACTATCCAGATCGGCCAGTGAATCTGGCAGCAGATCTTCTTCAACCGTGCTGCCGACCAGCAGGTTGAGTGCATTACGATCCTGCGCAACCTGGGTGGTGTAATTGGCGATATCAGACTGGGCCTGCGCCAGAATAGTCCGCGCACTTTCCACATTGGCACCGGCCCCAAGCCCTGAATCCAGAAGCTCTTTATTCAGCCTGACACTGCGTGCGGCGCTTTGTTCAGTGTCCTGCGCGATACGGAGCAAATCCTTATCTGCCGCCAGTGTCGCGTAAGCGGTGGCGGTTTCTGTGATGAGCGACAGGCGCGTTGCCCGCATTCCGCTTTGGGTTGCCAGATAGGATTCAAACTGTGCTTCGGTCTGGTTCCTCAACCGGCCAAATAGATCGATCTCAAAGGCCGAGACACCAAGATTGGCATCATAGCGATTGTTGCCGCTGCCTGAAGCGCTGCCATTGCTGCCAGAAACGCTGCTATTGCGATCGGTGAAGGACGCTGACCCATCGGCGGTAAGGGATGGAAACAGGTTGGAACGTTGGGCGCGATATTGGGCACGAGCGGATTGCACATTGGCGAGTGATGCCCGCAGGTCGCGATTATTTTCCAACATACGCTCGATAATCGTGCGTAGTTTCTGGTTGGCAATCATACTGCGCCAGGGGAGGCCTGCTTCTTCGGCTGTCGCTGGATCATAGGCCGCCCCCTGCGGCCATTTTGGGGCCACAGGGGCTGGAGGTTGCACATATTTTGGAGCCATGTTGCAGCCAGAAAGCAGCAAGGCAGAGGCGGTAACGGAAAGGATGAAGCGAGACTGTTTCATCATGCGGCCTCCTCTTGCGGTTTGGCTTCGGCCCGGTGGAAGATGCTGGACACGGCAATGAAGAACAAAGGCACGTAAAAGATCGCAATCGCAGTCGCGGTGAGCATTCCGCCCACCACGGCAGTACCAATAGCGATGCGGCTTTCAGCACCGACACCGCTTGCCAGCGCCAGCGGCATCACGCCGGCGATGAAAGCAATGGATGTCATCAGAATGGGGCGAAGCCGCAATCTGGCCCCTTCTAGTGCGGAAGGCAGTAGAGCCTTGCCTTCACGCCTTGCCGTTTCCGCAAATTCGATGATCAGAATAGCGTTCTTGGCGGCAAGGCCAATGGTGGTGAGCAGGCCGACCTGAAAATAAATATCATTGTCCAGCCCGCGAAGGGACACCGCGATAACTGCGCCGATAATCCCGAGTGGCAGAACCAGAAGAACAGCCAGCGGAACCGACCAGCTTTCATAAAGTGCGGCCAGACACAGGAACACCACCAGCACCGAAAGCCCGTAGAGCAAGGGCGCCTGCCCGGTAGACTGGTTTTCCTGAAACGAGAGCCCGCTCCACGCATAGCTGGTCCCGGGCGCGACTTCTTTCTGGATGCGGACAATTTCCTTCATGGCATCGCCCGAACTGACGCCATCTGCACCTTGCCCCTGAATGGTGTAGGAAGAGAGACCGTCAAACCGCGAAACCGTGCTTGGCCCTTTTTCCCAATGCGTTGTCGCAAAGGCAGAGAAGGGCACCATATTGCCATTCTTGGATGACCGGACAAACCAATTATCGATGTCAGAAGGGACCATGCGCGAACTCGCTACACCTTGAATGTAAACGCGTTTCACGCGGCCACGATCAACGAAGTCGTTCACATAACTGCCACCCCATGCAGATGAGAGCGTGTCGGTCACGTCTTTTTCAGACAGCCCCAGCACTGCGAGCTTTTCTTCATCAATATCGATGCGCAACTGGGGCGCATCGTCAAGCGCACCCTTGCGAACCTGAATGAGCTTGGGACTGGCATTGGCAGCGGCAATCAGCCTGTCGCGCAATTCTTCAAATTTCGCGCGTGGCATACCGCTGTTGTTCTGGAGTTCGAAAGAGAAACCGTTGGACTGGCCAAGCCCGCGAATGGCTGGCGGCACCATGGCGATAACCTGCGCGTCGCGGATTTTTCTGAATGCCCCCATCGCACGGGCGTTGATTGCGCTGATGGAATTATCATTGCCTTTGCGTTCATTGAACGGTTTGAGGCCGATAAAGCCTATGCCGGTATTCTGGCCCTGTCCGTTGAAGCTGAATCCCGTCAGCACCATGCCAACCGCGACATTGTCTTTCTCGTCCTGAAAGTAATGTTTTTCGATTTGCTTACGGACAGCATTGGTGCGCTCGATGGTTGCCCCGGCCGGAAGGGTGTACATCACCATAGCTTCACCCTGATCTTCGGAGGGAAGGAAGCTCGTTGGCAGGCGTATGAACAGCAAAACCATGGCGATCAAAATCACACCATAAACAGCAAAGTGCACCAGTCTCTTTGCGGTAACGCTTTCGACACCTTTGAGATAGCGGTCGGTTTTGCGGTCAAACCAGCGGTTGAACTTTCCGAAGAAGCCTTTGCGTTCATTGGGGGCATGGGCGCCGGGCTTCAGCAAAGTAGCGCAAAGGGCTGGCGAAAGAATAAGGGCTACCAGAACCGAAAGAAGCATGGCCGAAACAACAGTGATCGAGAATTGCCGATAGATGACCCCGGTTGATCCGCCAAAAAATGCCATCGGCAGCATCACTGCCGAAAGCACCAGGGCAATGCCGATCAAGGCGGAACTGATCTCATCCATCGATTTGACCGTCGCCTCGCGCGGGGCGAGGCCTTCCTCAGTCATCAGCCGCTCAACATTTTCGACGACGACGATGGCATCGTCTACCAGCAGGCCAATAGCGAGCACCATGCCGAATAGCGTCAAAGTGTTGATTGAATAGCCAAATGCCGCAAGGACACCAAACGTCCCCATCAGCACAACGGGAACTGCGATAGCCGGGATGAGTGTTGCTCGCCAGCTTTGCAGGAAAACGAACATCACTAACACGACCAGAATGATCGCAATGACAAGCGTTTCAATCACTTCATAGACGGATTGTTTTACAAAGCTGCTGGTGTCACGCGGGAAGGCGACCGCATAGCCTTCGGGCAGATTGGAAGATAATTCGGCAACCTTTTCCTTTACCGCAGCAGCAGTAGACAGAGCATCAGCACCGGGCGCTAGCTGAAGGGCCATGCCGGACGCGGGATAGCCATTCAATTGCGCAGAATAGACGTAACTTTCCGAGCCGATCTCCACTTTGGCCACGTCGCCAAGGTGAACGACCGATCCATCCTGCTGGGTTTTCAAGACGATATTGCGGAACTGTTCAGGTGTGTTGAAACGCGATTTTGCTTTCACCACTGCGTTTAGCATATGATCCTGAGTTGCCGGTAAATCGCCGATCTGGCCTGCCGACACTTCAGTATTTTGCGCCAGAATTGCTGCTTTGACATCGGACGGCATCAGCTTGACTGCGGCCAGTTTGATTGGATCAAGCCAGATGCGCATGGCGTATTGCGAACCGAACACCCGAGTCTGCCCTACGCCATTGACGCGCCCAACCGGGTCTTGGAAATTGCTGACAAGATAATCGCCAATGTCTGCTGAACTGCTTTTGCCGGATTTGTCATAGACTGTGACCAGCATCAGGAAGTCCGAGGCAGATTTCGTAACGCTCACGCCTTGCTGTTGTACGGCGGATGGCAGGCGCGATGTTGCCTGCTGGACCTTATTTTGCACCTGCACCTGGGCAACGTCTGGATCAGTCCCCTTGTCAAAGGTCACTGAGATGGAAACGCTGCCTGCACTGCTCGATGTTGACGAGAAGTAGAGCATGTTATCAATGCCGGTGAGCTGCTGTTCAATGATCTGGGTCACGCTGGATTCCAGCGTCTCAGCAGAAGCACCCGGATAGTTGGCGCGAATATTGACGGTCGGCGGGGCAATATCGGGATATTGGGCAATCGAAAGCGACATGATGGAGCCGATGCCGGTCAACACGACCGCAATGGCTATCACCCAGGCAAAAATCGGCCTGTCAACGAAGAAACGGCTGATATTCATGTGCTTATCCGCCGATCTTTACTTTGACCGCTTTGACAGTGTCACCCGGTTTGACCTTGTCAGTGCCTTCAATGATCAGGCGATCCCCAGCCTTCAGGCCAGCCGTGGCAACCCATTTATTTCCGACCGCTTCTGCTGTGGTGACGGTGCGCAAAACCACCTTGTTGTTCTTATCTACGACCAACGCCGTCCCATTGCCTTTGGCATCGCGGGATATTCCCTGCTGCGGAACCATGACAGCATTGGGAATAACCGCTTGAGGCGTTTCAACACGAACGAACATGCCCGGAAGCAATATGCCTTGAGGATTAGGAAAACGTGCCCGCAACGTGACAGTGCCGGAGTCTTCATCGACATCCACTTCACTGAATTCCAGCTTGCCGGGAAGCGGGTACTTCGTGCCATCTTCGAGGATCAAAGTAACGGAGGTGCTGGCCGGGATCACGTCTCCATCCGCAAGTTCTCGCCGCAAACGGAGCAATTGTGCACTTGATTGGGTGATGTCGACGAAAACAGGGTCGAGTTGCTGAATAGTCGCCAGAGCGGCGGTCTGATTGGCCGTCACTAATGCTCCGGGTGTGAAGTTGGATCGCCCGATCCGGCCGGAAATGGGGGCCAGCACCCGTGTGAATTCAATGTTGAGATTGGCCGCTCGCAGATTGGCCTGATATTGGTTGAGTGAAGCCTTTGCCTGCTTGGCTGTGGCTATCGCATCGTCAATATCTTGCTGGCTGACCGCTTCACTCCCCACCAGAGTGCGATAACGATCTGCTTTGGCATTGGCCGCTTGCAGTGTTGCCTTGGCGCTCTCAATCTGCGCGGCGATTTGATCGCGAGAGGCTGAATAGCTGCGAGGGTCAATCTGATATAATTGCTGCCCGGCGCGGACGTAGCTACCTTCCGTGAACAGGCGCTTGCGGATGACACCGTCCACCTGCGGCCTCACTTCTGCCTTGATCGTCGCTGTGATACGCCCGGTTAGCTCAGAGGAAAGCGTGGCATCACCGCTGGTCAAGGTGACATACCCCACTTCAACAGGACCTTTGGGCGACCCTGCCTGTTGGCTGGAACATGCGGTGGCCATTGCTAATGCTGCGGCCATGCCCGCAATACGGAGATAATTCATAACAGAATCCTATTGCGGGGCAGCATGACAAACTCCACCCGCTTGAGGTAATCAAACGTAGAAGATACACCGTTAGCCGTAAGCGTGCGTAGGCGCATGTATCACTATGTATCAGTGATGGGACTTTGCAATTGGCCGCCGCTAATCAGTGGAGAATGAACTCTCCCTCGATCTCAACAGGCAATATCCTAGTCGTAGATGATGACGCTGATATTCGCGAGCTGATTATGGAACAGCTTCAGCGCGAAGCCTATTCTGTGCGAACGGCATCAAGCGTGCAGGAAACGCGTGAGCAGCTCTCTATCATGCCGGCGCATGTGGTAGTGCTTGATCTCAACCTTCCTGATGGCGATGGTCTTATGCTGTGCAGGGAATTGCGATCGGAAGGGTTTGCTGATGCCATCATCATGGTCACCGCGCGCGACAGTGCGATTGACAGGGTGCTTGGGCTGGAGCTTGGAGCGGATGATTATCTTACCAAACCATTTGAACCGCGTGAGCTAACTGCCCGTATCAGAAACCTTTTTCGGCGAATGAGTGTGGTGGATAACAACCGCCCCCGGAATGTGCGTTACGCTATATTCGGACCTTGGCGACTTGATCTTTTGCAGCGCCGTCTGGTCACGATAGATGACCGTCTGGTCATGCTTTCTTCTTCAGAGTTTCGTTTGCTTAACCGCTTTATAGAAGCGCCCAAGCAGGTTCTCTCACGTGAGATGCTGTTGCCCGAACGCGCTGCTACAGTCGCGTTTGACCGATCCATCGATTTACAGGTCAGCCGTTTGCGGCAGAAGCTGGCGAGTGAACCGGAAGGGGATGAACTGATTGTGACGGTGCGCAGTGAAGGCTATCTCTTTGCTGCGGATGTGGCTTTCGAATGATGCGCCTTTGGGCTCGCCTGAGGAGTTATTACGCATCCCTTTCCGGACGGATGACTTTGCTGATGGCAATCGGCATTGCGGGAGCCTCCATAACTTCGCTGCTCGTTGCTGAACATGTACGGCTGAAGGCAGTGGAGGAACTGCAGTATGAGCAGGTCGTTGCCAGCAGTCAGGACATGGCCAATCGTTTTGCGAAAGCCCCCGCAGAAACGGAAAGGTTGCTGCGTGATCACTCTTTATATGGGGTGCGGCTCGCTCTGCCCAATTCAGTAAAAGTGAATGCAAATCATAAACTTGTTAAAATATTCGAAGATTCATTCGAACCGTCGGCCCATCCTCTGATCAGAAAGGTTGCCAGCGATTGCTTTGGCGGGATGTTTAATCCAGTCAATCGGGTGGCAGGCCTGGGTGCCGCACCTGAAGTAGAATGTTGGGATGTTCGATTTGTCGATCAAAATGGTGTGCCGCGAAACATCATGATCGACAAGCCTGTTTTGAGATTCCCCCGAAGTGCTACGCTTGAGCCGATCTATCTCATCATTTTGATCATCGCGAGCGCGCTGCTGTCTTTCTTTCTGGCGCGTCTTACCACCGTTCCCCTGCGGCGCCTGACCTCTGCTGCGCGCAGTTTTTCACTATCGCATGATCCGGAACCGATTGACGAGACCGGCCCGGCAGAAGTTCGAACAGCGTTGGAAACATTCAACGTCATGCAACAGCGTGTGCGCGATGGCTTTCGGGAAAGGACCCAGATGCTGGCTGCCATCGCCCATGATCTGCAAACACCGATGACACGGCTGCGGTTGCGGATAGAGCGAGTACAGGACACTGAACTGCGTGAGCGCCTGATTGCGGACCTTGCTGCGATGCAAGTGTTGGTGCGTGACGGGCTTGAACTGGCGCGTAGTTCTGAAACGCGTGAACCCTGGTCAACGGTTGATCTCAATTCTTTGATCACCAGTCTTGTCGAAGATGCTTATGAAATGGGGTCGCCTGTAACTCTCGTGAAATCCTGTGAGGTGATCGCCCGGATCAAGCCTGATGCACTGTCGAGATGTTTGAATAATCTTATTGAAAATGCAGTGAAATATGGTTCTGCAGCAGAGGTTAGTTGTCGCATTTCAGGCAAGCTCGTTGAAATAGCCATTCGTGACCATGGGCCCGGTTTTCCCGAAGGCCGCATCGATGAAATGATGGAGCCTTTCGTCCGGGGAGAGACCAGTCGCTCACGTGAAACAGGGGGCACCGGTATCGGTCTTGCGATTGTCAAATCGCAAGCTTCCACTTTTGGCGCGATCCTCCAATTGTCGAACCACCCGGAAGGTGGAGGGCTGGCGACATTGCAATTCCCCTTTTTACGTTCCGAATGAAGGTGTTGAGGTCTGGCCAGCTTTACGCAGCGTAGATTTTTGATGTGGATTTTGGTTTGGTTAATATGGGAAAGAGTTTGAAAGCAATTCGATAAACATCACTGGCACTTGATGCCGAGAAACGGCACACGGGTTGGATGAATCTTGGAGGTGAAATGCACGCAAAGCTGATCGATCGAATTCTGGCTCGTATCGTCAAGAAGGGCCGGCTGGTTCTGCGCCACAGCGATGGGCGAGTGATAGATTTTGGACGTGAAGTGGCGGGTTATCCGGACATTGTCATTCGTTTCACGGACGATCAGGTCGCACGCGACATCATTCATGATCCGCGCCTTGGTGCGGGTGAATGCTATATGGATGGGCGGATTGTTATCGAAGTGGGTGACGTCATGCAGTTCGTCCAGCTGATTCAGTCCAACGCGCCATGGGGCAAGCGGGGCAGGCTGCATAAACCAACAGTTTTACGCCGCCTGCGCAACAATGCAGTGTCTCTGGCGCATTCGTTCAACAATGCGACTAAATCACGCAAGAATGTCGCCCATCACTATGATGTCGGCAATGATCTTTACGAGATGATGCTCGATAGCGGTTACATGCAATATAGCTGCGGCTATTGGCCAAGCGACGATATTTCTCTGGAAGAAGCTCAAGTGGCAAAACTGGCGCATATTGCTGCCAAGCTGGCCCTTGAACCGGGCCAGCGGGTGCTTGATATCGGCTGCGGCTGGGGAGGCATGGCGATTTATCTCGCCCAGCATCACAATGTTGAAGTGCATGGCATTACACTCAGCCAGGAACAGCTCGCACTGGCCCAGAAGCGAGCGGAGAAAGCTGGTGTAGCCGACCGTGTGCGTTTCGAGCTGGTGGACTATCGCGATCTGGCTCAGCGTGGCCTGACATTCGACCGGATTGTGTCGGTCGGCATGTTTGAGCATGTCGGTGTGCCACAATTTGACGGATATTTTCGCGCCTGTGCTTCCCTGCTCAAAGATGACGGGGTGATGTTGCTGCACACCATCGGGCGGATGGGCTCTCCCGGCCGGACGGATGCGTTTACGGATAAGTATATTTTCCCCGGCGGTTATATCCCATCACTCAGTGAAACCGTCGCTTCCAGCGAAAAATCCCGCCTGATCGCCACTGATATTGAGACATTGCGGGTCCATTACGCCAAGACTTTGCGTCAGTGGTATCAGCGTTGCATTGAGAATCGCGATGCTATCGTGGCGATGTATGATGAACGTTTCTTCCGCATGTGGACATTCTATCTGGCTGGCGCGACGGCGGCTTTCGAAAGCGGCGGGATGTGCAATTACCAAATCCAATACGCACGCAATCGCTATGCTCTGCCGCTCACACGCAATTATATGCTTGATAAATAAGGTTTGCAGCGCCGGGAGCTACTTTCTCGGCACTGACTGCCCCCAGTGTTATAATCGCAGTGAAATGGGCTTAATTTAAGCGCGCACTGTGCATCTGCAGCATAGACTATTGGCTAAATGGCTCAGCCTGCTATTCCTTGATTGTGTTGACAAAAAATAGATTTTCGCCCGCTGGGCTCGCTCTTGGCTTGGCATTCACGCTGGTTTGCGGCGGTTGCACCACGCAAACCCAGGGTAGTCGGGACTTTTCGGTGAGCCTTGTCCCCGATATTGCTGGCCCTTCTGCTCCGGCAGGAGCTGATCAGCAGGCGCTCGCTCAGTGGTGGCGCAGCTTCAACGACCCCATGCTTGATGGATTGATTGAACAAGGACTGGCCAGCAATCCGGCGGTTGCTGATGCTCAGGCGCAATATGCTCGGGCTGCGAAGAATGCTGGCAGTGCAGGCGGTCTGACCGGCATTTTCAAGAATAAGGAACGTGGGGTAGAGTCGGCAAGCGCCAGCCTTGCGGCAGTTCATTATCGTGAAGCAGAGGTGCGTGCGCGGCTCGCTCAGGATATCGCCCTTGGCTATATTGCGGTTCGGGAACAGCAGCAGATTCTTGCGAGTGTGAAAGGCCGGCTGAATAGTCAGGATGACAATCGCGAAGTGGCCGCTTATCGCCGGAAGGCAGGGCTCGCCCCGGCCTATGATGCTGAGATGGCGCAAGTTCAGCGTGCCCAGACATGGGCCACACTCGGCCAGATGGAAGCAGAGTTGCAGGATCGTCTGGTCAAACTCGCGCAGCTTGTCGGTATGACGCCCGATGATCTGTTGGAGCGGATCGGCTTAGAAGGCTCCATCCCCATTGCTGAGGTTTTGTCCGGTGTGGAAGGGGCAGATGACTTGCCGCTGCGCCGTCCGGATTTGCGTGAGATGGAACGGCAATTGGCCGCTGAATTGATTGCTGCTGGCATATCCAGCGATCAGGTGGACATGGCTCTGGCCGCGCAAAAGAGCGGCTCTGGTGAAACCTTCCCGGCAGAGTTGACCAGCGCCATCACCCGCTACCAGCGCGCGGTTCAAGATGCCGCGCGCGAAGTGGCGCGTTCTGCGCAAACGCTCCAATCCGCCAAGGTGCAGGCTGAAACGCTGGGCGATGCGTTCCAGTCGGCTCAGGCTGCGCTTAAAGATGCCAAGCTCGCCTATAATACCGGATATGGTGATTTTACGCAGATTTATGCTGCAGAAGGGGCGCTGGCATCGATCGAACAGTCACTGGCGCTTTCACAGGCCGATCGTGCCAGTGCATTGGTCGATTATTACACAGCGCTCGGCGGCGGATGGGACGGTTCGGTGCCAGCGACAGGCGCTGTAGCACGGGGCGAGGCGCGCAATGATTGATACAGGCACGCCTGAGAATATCGACCAACTGCTCGATGCCAGGCCGGGAACAAGCCGCCAGCGCGTGATCGTGCGCACCATTGTGGTGATTGCCATTATCGCGCTGGGCTTTTTGATGCTGCGCTTTCTGACAGGGCATGACACGCCCTATATTTTGCACAAGCTGGAACAAGGCGATTTGCAACCGCAATTGACGGCCAAGGGGATCGTGCATTCTTCGGGTGAATTGCAAATTCGGGCGCCCTTTGCCGGATTGGTGACACCTGTGCTTCCAGAGGGGGCCAAGCGTATCACCAAGGGGCAAATTCTTGCCCGGATGGACACCAGCAATTTGCAGGCGCATATTGCCGAAATTCAGGCGCGGGAAGGCACTGCCAAGGCTGAAATACAGGTGGCAGAAGCCAGCCTTGCCGAAGCAAAGGCGCAACTCTCACGGATCGAAAAAGTCTACAAGGAATCGGGTGGCCGGGTACCTTCACGCGGAGAGTTAGAGGTTGCGCGCGCCGATGTGGCCCAAAAGCAATCTGAGGTGGAGCTTGCCCGCCGCCGGGTTGCAGAATGGCAAACCGACATGGCTCAAAGCCGCCAACGTCTGGCAGCCGCAACTATCCGCTCACCGGTTGATGGTTTTCTGATCGAACAGCGTGCTGATGCGGGATATGTCGCCAAAGCCCCAGGCGATGTGCTTTTCGTGATCGCGACCAATATGGGGCAGTTAGAAATTCCGGTAAATGCAGAAGATACCGTGGCCAACGGCCTTGCACAGGGTGCCAGCGCCGACATTGTGATCGACAATATTCCCGGCAAGAGCTTTTCTGGCAGTGTGAAGCGGATTTCTCCCGAACCGGACGCTGGTGATCTTTCCACGCAGCAAGTGGTGGTTGCGGTCAATAATGCAGATCTTGCGATAACACCTGGAATGCGCGCCACGGTTAATATTGCACTGCCAGAGCGCAAGAACGTGTTTCTCGTGCCCAATGCTGCGTTTCATATCGATCCCAAAACGGACCGTGAAATTGCCGATGCCGAGGTTAGCCATGCGACAATTTTCCTCCTTGATGGGGATGATTCTGCCCGCCCGATTGATGTGGTGGTCGGCGCAAGTGACGGGCAACTGACCGAAGTTCGCTCGCCTGATCTCAAATCGGGTGATCTGGTGATAGCAGGCTGGCGCTCGGCACCGGACGATGCGCCTGAAAATTCAGCCGGGAACGCGAATTGACATTTGAGCGTCTCCCTTTCGAGGCTTTCAACAGCTCTAAGGAGACGCAAGCTGACTGGAAATGTCCCTGTAACCCGGCGAAGCGCTTGTAGCTTATTTGCCGGCCTTGTCGCCCTTGCTTCCATTTCACCGGCGATGGCCGCTTCAGGCCGACTTGGCCCTCCACAGAATTTTTCGTGGGATGATCTGAAGAAACGCGCCCGGAAAATGGCGGGGCAGGCTTATAAAGCGCCACCAAAAGCGCGCGATATGGCCAAGGACTTCGACGAATATGTCAAGCTGACTTATGGCGATGGTGAAGCGATTGAAGGCATGGTGCGCTTGTTTCCGGCCGCCAAAACGGTCGCTGAACAACCGGTCATCATGCATGTGGTTGAAGATGGCAAGGCCCGCTTGATCAAAGACACTACCGGCCTGTTTCAGGGCAATGCCCATGCCGATCCGGCTGGTTTCCGGATCATGGATTCAAGCGGCAAGAGCGACTGGATCGCCTTTCTGGGCGCTTCCTATTTTCGTGCGGCGGGGTCACGCGGGCAATATGGCCTGTCCGCCCGTGGCATTGCCGTGAACATCGGTTTGCCGGAAGCAGAAGAGTTTCCTGATTTTACCGAATTCTGGATTGAGCGGGTGGGGACGGATCGCTTTTTTATCTATGCCTTGCTGGATGGGCCGAGTGTAACCGGGGCCTATCGCTTTGATAGCTCCATGACAGATGAAGGCGTCGTGCAAGACATTCAGGCTGCCGTGTTCTTCCGGCAGGATATACGCCGTTTGGGTTTGGCGGTCGAAACCAGCATGTTCTGGTACGATCAGACCAATCATGATGTGCATAAGGATTGGCGGCCGGAAATTCATGATTCCGACGGTTTGGCAATCTGGAGCGGCACCGGGGAGCGCATCTGGCGGCCACTTGCCAATTCCAATACTGCCCGCATCAACACATTCCAAACGCCCAGCCCCAAAGGTTTTGGCCTGCTCCAGCGTGATCAGAAATTCGATCATTATCAGGATGACAGCGTGTTTTATGATCGCCGCCCCGGCCTGTGGGTAGAGCCCAAGGGAGACTGGGGGGAAGGGGCTGTCGTGCTGTATGAAATGCCGACGGACAAGGAAACGGCGGATAATATCGGGGCGTTCTGGACCCCTGCCGAAGCCGCTGTTGCCGGGGGCAGCATGGAGCTGGCCTATAAGTTAACCTGGACATCGCAGGATTTGAGCAAGGGCACGGCGGCGCGCAATGTCGATTTCTTCAAAGGCCCGGCTGGCGCTCCTGGCACACCGCCGATTGAAGGGGCGACCAAATATGTGTTCGATTTTGAAGGCGGCAGTCTCGCCGGGCTGGACCGGCAGAGCGGTGTTGAAATTGTTACGAATTTGCCCGCTTCGGCTGTCTTGTCTTCCAGTGCCTATCCGGTGGTGGGGCGCACCAATTACTGGCGGGCGATGATCGACATTCGTAATGATCTGACAGACCCGCTTGATTGCCGTTTGTTTCTGCGGCGAAACAACGATGCGCTGACGGAAACTGTCATCATGTCGCTTCAACCATGAACACTGCACTGCCTAACCTCCCGTCAGAAGCGCCATTGAAGATGACTTTGCAGAAGCTGGAGGGGAACCCTCCCGGCTCGATTGAAGTCACCACCACGCCGCATGGGTTACTCGCCAAAAGGTTGCTGCTGATTGCGGCAACCGGCGTGCTCGGCATGGCAGCGAGCACGGAAGTGCGCTTTGCTCTGTCGCGTGATGGGTTGGATTTCTTTGAAATTCTGTTGCTGCTATTGTTCGTGCCACTGTTCTGCTGGATCGCTTTTGGTTTTGTCAGTTCAACCATGGGCTTTTTGAAACTGATGACCGGGGATCACCCCGGTTTTACAGCCATCACGGGAAAGGTGGAAAACACCCACCACCGCACCGCCGTGCTTATGCCGGTCTATAATGAAGGTGTCGAAGCGGTGATGGGGCGGGTGGAAGCGATGACTGCTTCGATCGCTGCTGCGGGGGTAGGACCTCAGGTGGATTTCTTCATCCTGTCCGATTCCAATCCTGAACACGGCAAGGAAGAATGGGCTGCATGGGAAGCGATGGCCCCTCATGCGCCGATCAATGTCTATTATCGTCGTCGTGAGAAGAATATTGCCCGTAAGCCTGGCAATATTTCCGAATGGCTGGAGCGGTTTGGCAGCGCTTATGAATATATGGTCATTCTGGACGCTGACAGTCTGATGAGCGGCGACGCGATTTCCGGCATGATTTCAATCATGGAAAAGCGCCCCTCCATTGGCCTGTTGCAGACAGTGCCGATGACGATCAATGCGCGCACTGTGTTCCAGCGCTGGATGCAGTTTGCCGGCTATGCCTATGGCCCGATTGCCTCTGCCGGACTGCTTTGGTGGTCAGGCTCGGAAGCCAATTTCTGGGGCCATAATGCTATTGTTCGGGTCAAGGCTTTTGCTGAAAGCTGTGGCCTGCCCCAATTGGGTGGCAAGCCTCCCTTTGGTGGGCATATCCTCAGCCATGACATGGTGGAATCGGCTCTGCTGCGGCGCCGGGGCTGGGCGGTGCATATGCTGATGATTGACGGCAGTTATGAAGAGTTTCCGCCTACCATCGTTGATAATGCCATTCGGGACCGCCGCTGGATGCAGGGGAACCTTCAGCATTTGCGTTTGCTTGATGCACCGGGCCTTCATTGGGCAAGCCGGATGCATTTGCTGATCGGAGCGTCGGCATATCTTACATCTCCAGCCTGGCTGGTGTTGATTTTGACAGCTATCGCTCAAGTGGCTTTCGAAGGGCAAAACCCGATCACCGAAAGCACGCCGCCAAGTGTGTTATGGCTGACTATTGTGCTGCTGTTTGGCCCCAAGCTGATGGGGCTGACATGGTTGCTTTCCAATAAGGATCGCCGCCAGCGATACGGTGGCGCGGCCTCGATTATCAAATCGGTGCTGCTGGAAATTCCGCTGGCCGTGCTGCTGGCCCCCGTTTCGATGGTCAATCAGCTCCTCGCATTGGGCGAAGTGCTGCTGGGCCGTTCATCCGGCTGGAATGCGCAATCGCGTGAAGCCAAGGGGCTGACAGTGGGGGATGTATTGCCCAATCTGAAGCCGCATATTCTGCTGGGGCTGGCTTTTGCGGCGACTGTTTTCATTGACCCGATCACTGCGGCCTGGCTTTCCCCGCTGACGATTGGCCTGCTGACGTCTCCATGGCTGGTCAGCATGACATCTAACACGGGTCTGGGCGCTGCCCTGGGGCGGAAGGGGTACTTTCAGGTCCCGCCCCCGATCAATGTGGGCCATGTGCCGAGCGAATTGACCTGAGGGTATAATAGGAAAGGCCCCCATCCACACGGGCGGGGGCCTTTTAACTTCGCTCGACGATTTAAGCGGTTGTTTTCTCACCCTTGAGGTGGGCTGTCTCTTCGCTTGTGCTCTTCGGGCCAGTGTTCCGGCTGACGAGCCCACCGCCCATCTTGGCTGCATCTTTGACGAAAGGTTCAGGATCGCCTTCGCGCAGCTTCAGGCCGAACAGGGGAGACATGCCTTCATGCCGGCCAAGTCCGCCGTAAAGGTCAAAGCCGCGATCAATCCAGTCACGCAAAGGATCATCCTCGGTCAGAACCGGTGTGTCAGCGACAGAAGCGCAGAACAGGAACACGGCCAGCAGGCGGTAATCAGCATAATTGGGTGTATCACCGCCGAACCATTTCTGCTGGCGCAGGGCAGTGCGCAGAAGTTCAAGCTGGGGCGGCACCAGAGGCAAGCGATCTTCACGGCCGATGATGATGTTTTCCATCGTATTGCCAAACATCCGCTCGCGGCTTTCCGTCACATATTGATGATCCTGCGGCAGTGAACGATCACGATAGCTTTTGATGAAGCAGGTCATCCATGGCCCGATCGCGGTTTTCCAAAGCCAGTTTTCCAATGTCTGGGTGAGGATTTTTTCGCCTTCGCTGCCAATCAGGCGTGGCCGGTCGGGATAGGTTTCATCCAGATATTCCGCGATCAGCCAGCTATCGAGCACCCATTTGCCGTCATCCTGAATGGCGGGGAGGCGTTCGGTCTTCCCACCAGTCCGCTCCATGATTCCGGTGAATCCACCGGGGACAATGTCAAGGTCAAAGCCCTTGTGTTTGAGCGCATATTTCGTCGCCCACACAAAGGGGCTGATCGTGCAACCACTGGCTAGTTGAAGATCATAGAACGTAATTGTGTTATTTTCAGCCACGGCAATCCTCTTTTTTATCTGTCACCTTACGCAAAACTGCATAAAGAGGCAGAACGGAATGTGCCAGTGTAATTTCAGAATATTCTGGTCAAAATCAAATTAAGCTCCAGTTGACTATGTTCTGGAAGCTGACAGAGTGGTGCTGGAAATTTTTACAGTAGGAATCTGTGGCATCACTGCTCTATCTCGCAAACCGCCCTTAGAGGCAGATTTTTGGAAATGGTGTTATATTAGAAAATGTCGATTCTTCGATGAGGCAGGGCTCATTCCTTTGCGGAACATGGGTCTCCACGCCCTGCCTCCCCGAAAACTTTCTGGACATCTCCCAAGCTCCATAAATAAAAAGGCCCCGGATCGCCCCGAGGCCTTTTGATGTCTGTTTGTTGGGAAGGCTTTGTAGCCTTCAAAGGTCAGCTTGCTTTGGCGACTTTCTTGTCTTCCATCAGCTGAGCCAATTCACCAGCTTCAAACATTTCCATCATGATATCGCTGCCACCGACAAATTCACCCTTCACATAGAGCTGGGGGATCGTGGGCCAATCGGAATAGGCCTTGATGCCCTGCCGGATTTCCATGTCCTGCAACACATCAACGCTGTCATAAGCGACGCCGCAATGTTCGAGGATCGCAACAGCGCGGCTGGAAAAGCCACATTGCGGAAAGAGCGGTGTGCCCTTCATAAACAGGACGACATCATTGTCGCCCACGACCTTGGAAATACGTTCATTGATATCGGACATGGTAAACCCTGACTTGTCTCGTGTGTACCGCTGTCAATTGGGAACGACAGTGGTGAGTTGCAAGGCGTGAAGTTCACCGCCCATACGGCCACCAAGGGCTTCGAAAACCATCTTGTGCTGCTGCACACGGTTTTTCCCGGCAAAAGAGGGGGAACTGACGCGGGCAGCATAATGATCCCCGTCGCCAGCAAGATCAGTGATCTCGATTGTGGCGTCGGGCAGGGCTGCCTGAATGAGGGCTTCGATTTCAGTGGCGGGCATGGCCATGGGTCAATGCTCCTGCAAAGATAGATGAATAGTCGGTGTTTGAGCGTTTAGCTCAAAGCTTATCGAGCAATTGGCGACGTGCTTCGACGGCCTTCTCGCTCAAAGCCTGACGGACCTGCGCTTCGTCAATCTCAACACCGGCAGCGGTGAGATCGCCAATCAGCTTGCGGATGACATCTTCATCGCCAGCTTCTTCGAAATCAGCCTGCACCACGGCTTTGGCGTAGCTTTCCGTTTCTTCAGGTGTCAGCTGCATTTTCTGTGCAGCCCATTGGCCGAGCAAGCGGTTGCGGCGGGCAATGATGCGGAACGCATTTTCATTGTCGAAAGTGAATTTCGCTTCTTCAGCGCGCTCCCGGTCCTTGAAATCTGTCATATTATCCTCTCAGGCCGCTACTGCGGTGCCCTTGGCATACCACGGCATCGCATCGCGCTGCCGGGCTTCATATTGGTTGATAGCTGTATCACGCGCCAGTGTCAGGCCGACTTCGTCCAAGCCTTCAAGCAGGCAGTGCTTACGAAATTCGTCGATTTCGAACGTAAAACGATCTTGGAATGGCGTGGTCACGCTCTGGCTTTCCAGATCGATCGATATCGGATCGGTTTCAGCCACTTCAAGCAGACGGTCCACCTGTTCCTGCGGCAGGACTACGGTGAGGATGCCGTTCTTGAACGCATTGCCAGAAAAGATATCCGAAAAGCTTGGTGCGATCACAGCTTTAACGCCCATATCGAGGAGCGCCCATGCAGCATGTTCGCGGCTCGAACCGCAGCCGAAATTGTCCCCGGCAATCAGGATAGGAGCGTCCTGAAATTCTGGCTTGTCAAAGACATTGCCATCTTCTTCCCGGACCGTTTCAAATGCACCTTCCCCAAGTCCTTCACGGCTGATGGTCTTGAGCCATTTGGCTGGAATAATGAGGTCAGTATCAACATTCTTGCGGCCAAAGGGAATGGCACGGCCATCAATTTCGCGAACAGCTTCCATCAATCAGTCTCCGGGCTTTCGCCTTTGGGGCCGGTCAGTTTTGGGGCCTGTTTTTCCTTGCGCTTGGTGGCGTAAAGAATGGCGGCGGCGATGGCGGCAGAACCAACCGCGCCAGCAATAGCGGCAGTGCCCGTAAGGCCTGAGGGAATCTTCTTGCTCATAGGCTTGTCAATGCTCCCGACGAAGGTTGGAGGCAAGAGTCAACTCGCGTAATTCGGCTAGCTTTTGCCAAAGCTGTTCTTTCTGAGCCAGCGGCATGGCGGCATAGGCAGGGCTGGAAGAGGGCAGGGCCAGACAATGATAGGCGCTCCCTTTGAGCAGACCCATACCGATTTTAGCCGCTTTTGCGCCGTTAAAGGCAAAGGCGCGAAGATCTGGCAGACTCTGGGCAAGGGTGAGCAGCGGGCTATGCGTGGCATTGCGTATGGCGGTGTCCAGGCTCCCCTGGCGGGTGGCGGTGGCCACCACATCCCATAGTCCGATTTTGGCGGCGAGCAGAGCTTCGAGACGTTGCTCATACTTCAGTGAGGGTAAGTCAGTGCCGATGGCCTGCCCCACCAGATGCCAGAACAGATTGCGCGGGTGGGCGTAATATTGCTGTGCTTGGAGTGAAGCTTCACCCGGCAGACTGCCAAGGATCAGCAGCCGGGTGTCAGGTGCAACGACTGGGGCAAAGGAAGATTTGCGCGATTGCCCTGTGTCATTCATCGCAATGTCGGCCGATGGTTTGTGCAAAACCATGCCCCTGATCTTATCCCCGGATGGGGCCAGAGGCATGGAAAAGAGGTGAAAGCTTAGTCAACCAGATCGCGCACATCTGTCAGCCTGCCGGTCACGGCCGCGGCTGCGGCCATGGCAGGTGAAACCAGATGGGTGCGCGCACCCGGACCTTGCCGGCCGACAAAATTGCGGTTGCTGGTGGAAGCACAACGTTCACCAGCAGGCACCTTGTCCGGGTTCATGCCGAGACAGGCCGAACAACCCGGTTCGCGCCATTCAAGGCCTGCATCCTTGATGATCTGGTCGAGCCCTTCTGCTTCGGCCTGTTCTTTCACAAGACCGGAGCCGGGGACCACAATAGCCCATTTCACATGGGCTGCCTTGGTGCGGCCTTTCAATATAGCCGCCGCTTCGCGCAGATCTTCAATGCGGCTGTTGGTGCAGCTGCCGATGAAGACATTCTGCACTTCCACTTCATCCATGCGCTGGCCGGGCGTGAGGCCCATATATTCAAGGCTCTTGCGCGCCGCATTCTGCTTGGATGGATCAGCAAAACTTTCAGGCGCGGGGACGGTGCCACCAATCGGCACCACATCTTCCGGGCTGGTGCCCCAGGTAACGGTGGGCTGTACATCGGCGGCATTGATGGTCACAGACTTATCAAAGCGTGCACCGTCATCGCTTTTGAGCGTCTGCCAATAAGCGACGGCGCGGTCCCAATCTTCACCCTTGGGGGCGAACTGGCGACCTTTCAGATAAGCGATGGTCTTTTCATCTGGCGCAATAAGGCCAGCACGCGCACCGCCTTCGATCGACATGTTGCAGACGGTCAAGCGACCTTCCACACTCATTTCTTCGAACACTTTGCCGCGATATTCGATCACATGGCCAGTGCCGCCAGCCGTGCCAATGACGCCGATGATGTGGAGGATCAGATCCTTGGAGGAAATGCCGGGGCCAAGGTCGCCCTCAACCAGAATTTCCATCGTCTTGGATTGCTTGAGCAACAGCGTTTGCGTCGCCATAACGTGTTCGACTTCGCTTGTGCCAATGCCAAAGGCAAGAGCGCCAATGCCGCCATGCGCCGCCGTATGGCTGTCACCGCACACGATGGTCGCGCCGGGAAGGGAGAAACCCTGTTCCGGGCCAACCACATGGACAATACCCTGTTCGCGCGCAGTTGCACCGAAATAGCGGACGCCAAATTCTTTGACATTGGCTTCCAGCGTTTCAAGCTGCATGGCGCTTTGCTTGTCGGCAATTGGCAAGCGATTGCCAGCGGCATCAAGCCGCGCGGTTGTTGGCAGATTGTGATCGGGCACCGCTAGCATCAGTTCCGGGCGGCGCAGCTTGCGGCCAGAGAGGCGAAGGGCCTCGAAAGCCTGAGGGCTGGTCACTTCATGAATGAGGTGGCGATCGATAAAGATCAGGCAGGTGCCATCATCGCGGCGTTCGACCACGTGGGCATCCCAGATTTTTTCGTATAATGTGCGGGCTCGATCAGACATGGCGTTCGCCTAATCCTACCGAACCCGCATGGCAAGGGAGTAAAAATTGTCTCCCCTCAAGCTTTAGCGACGATAGCTGGTGCGCTTTTCATGCTGGCGCATGGCATAGCGTTGATCTTTGATGAGTTTTCCCTTGATACGCTGAAGCTTGTTATCAAGTAATTTTGCTTCGTTGCCTGACAGCCCATTGCGGGAAAGTTGCCGATTCAATTTCTGAACCTGATTCAGCTCGCGGTGGTAAGACTGTGCTTCGCGGTTCGAGATGATCCGGCGCTGCTCGGCACGATTGATCTGCCAATCAAGCTGAGTGATCTGGCTTGTGATGCCTGAGTCATTATACCGTGCTGGCGCAGCCATCGCCGGAGTTGTCAGAGCCAAAGCTGCAGCCAGAGCGAGCGGAGCGGCGAACAGAGATTTGCGCATCGTAATGGTCCCTTGTCATGGTGGCACGCCTTGTGTGCCTGCCCATTCTTTCTGCCACGCCAATATGCATTTGAGCGTCGCATATTGTACCTTTATGTCGCTTTCAGTCGCGTTTGACCCCTGTTCTATCCCCTATCGCTGCGCTATATCCGGGGCTTATGGACATTCTTATCCCCGCTCTCATCGTTCTGGCTGCCATGGTTGCAATGGAGTGGGTGGCTTGGGCGAGCCACAAATATATCATGCATGGCTGGGGCTGGGGCTGGCATCGCGATCACCATGAGCCTCATGATAAATTACTGGAAAAGAACGATCTTTATGCAATCGTAGGCGCGGTGATGAGCATTTCCATGTTCGCTATCGGTTCGCCATTGGTGTTGGGGGGGGCGGCTTGGTGGCCGGCGACATGGATCGGCCTTGGTATTCTTGGCTATGGCATCATCTATACGCTGGTTCACGATGGTCTGGTTCATCAGCGCTATTTTCGCTGGGTACCCAAGAGCGGTTATGCGCGCCGCTTGGTTCAGGCGCATAAACTTCATCATGCGACTATTGGCAGGGAAGGTGGTGTCAGCTTCGGTTTCGTCTTTGCGCGTGATCCGGCTGCCTTGAAGGCTGAATTAAAGCGCCAGCGAGAAGCAGGAATCGCTAAATTGCGCGACAGTGCAGGGGCTTGACTGGTTGTCAGCAGGCGGCTGCTACTCAGGCCTGGTCCAGATCCAGCTACCGCAAATCGCCAGCACTGCAATAGAGATCAGAACCCAGGGGAAGCCCAGCGTAAAGCCTGTAAACAGCACACCGGCACCCATCGCAAGAATGGCAGAAACCTTGGCTTTGCGTCCGATGGCGCGATGATCCCGCCAATGCCTGAGAGACGGGCCCCAGCGTGGATGATGTAGCAGGCGGCGCTCCCATTCAGGATTGCCGCGCGCGAAGCAAAAGGCTGCCAGCAGAAGGAATGGCACCGTCGGCATAATCGGCAGAGCTGCGCCAATTGCACCTAGTCCAACGCAAACAAGCCCAGCCGCCATGTAAAGCGACCGGCGCATATCAGTCAGCCGCGATCCGGTTGGCGGTTTCCTTGATCAGAGCGATCATATTGGGAATGCCCTGCGTGCGGTTGGAGCTTAGCTGATTTTTAAGGTCAAACGGCTCCAAAGCAGCGGTAATATCCATATCCGCCACTGTTTGGGCGGGCTGATCCTGAACGGCAGCAAGGACCAGCGAGACAATGCCTTTGGTAATCGCCGCGTTGCTATCGGCGAGGAAATGAAGCCTGTCATCCTCCTGTGTCGGGTAAATCCACACACTGGCAGAGCAGCCGCGCACCAATGTCGCATCGGTCTTGAGCGGGGCGGGCATAGGGTCCAGCTCACGACCAAGTTCGATCAGAAGGCGATAACGTTCATCACCTTCAAGGAATTCATATTCTTCACGGATATCATCAAGAGAGCGCATAAATCCCGCTCTAGCATTTAGGGATCAGAGGTCCACCCCACTTGCGATGGCTTCCAGCTTGCGAATGCGTTCTTTGAGATGGGCAAGTTCGATCCGGGCTGCCCCTGTGGTCGTTCCGCCTTCAATCTCGCGTGCAGGTGCAGAAAGGTGATATTCTAATTCCTGCGATTTCAAGGCCAGCCATGCCTGCCAGCCTTTGAGCATCGCACCAAGAGTGATCACCAAGGCGATCAGGCCGGTGCTGGCGAGAAGTATCGTCTGGCTCAACATGGTAGATTTCCTTGCTTGAAATGATTGAGCGGCTGGATCGTGAAATTCAGTGCCGCAGTTTTTCGATTTCTGAAGAAATGCGGCTGGCTTCACGGCCATCGGTCACAATTCGTTCAAGGATCTGGACGCGCTCACGCAATTCTTCCACTTCGCGCTGCAATTCGGCATTGGCCCGGTGATCGTCTAAGGACTGGTTGCCCAGAAAATCCTCTGTGATGCCATTGCTTGTGAGATGCTTTGAGCGCCAGGCGCTGTAAATCATCCCGGCGATGGCGATCAGCAAAATGGTGGTCCACAAGTTCATGATCTGGCTCCTCGTACCGTTCAACGGTTCAGCGAATGGTGATTGTCAGCGAAACTGTCGATTTTCTCGGCCATCTGCGTCCCACCATCGCTTACGACTGTTTCCAGCACATGAATGCGGTCCTGCAAGCTGGCGACGGCAACCGAAAGCTGCCGGTTCTCTTCAGTAAGGCGCGCAATAGTATCCCTGCTTTGGCAGCAAGGAAGCTCAGCAATTGTGGCCTTTGACCTGGAGGAGCTGTGCGACTTCACGATAGTGACGGCTGACCAACCGATTGCTGCAATACCTGCCAATATGACCATAAATTCTGGTCCGCCCAAGGCCATCTTTCATACTCCCCCAAGAAAAGTGATTAGCCGAGATTGCTGTCGTGGCTGCGCAGATCCATCCGTTCTTCTACCTGCCGGTGATCACGGAGTGCCTCGATCTGGCTTGCAACATCATAGCCTTTGTCGGTTACGATCCGTTCCAGCACTCTGATCCGATCTTCCAGTTCTTTATTGCTGGTGGCTGACAGAGCGGCGCGCTCCGCAGTGTTCTGCATTTCCATTTCGACAAGCTTGCGCTGATGTTTGGTCCACACGATGAAGCAGACCATGATAAAAGGGGCGAGCGGGATCAAAAACGGCATGATATGTTGCATCGGATCAGTCCAGTTAGAGGATTAGCGCAGATTTTCGATTTCGGCCGAAAGGCGTGGATTGCTGCTGACATAATGCTGTTCAACATCAGCCAAACGACGATCAATGTCGCGGAAGCGTGAGCGTACTTCACGTGCTGTACGCTTGGGAGACTGGCGAACCCGTTGCCAATATTTCTGCTCATCACGATCTGTATAAAGATGCGCTGGCTTCTTGTCGGCCAGAAGACCAAGAACGAAATAGATTGGCAAGCCAAACCCGGTGGAGAGCGTCAGCACAATAAAACCAAGTCGCCACCAGATCGCTTCGATCCCGGTGTAATCGGAGAGGCCTGAGCAAACGCCCATTAATTTGGAATTTTGCTTGTCACGATAGAATTTGGTGCGTTGGCTGCTCATTTACGGTCTCCCCGTTCATTCAAAAGGCGATCAAGATCACGCAATTTCTGATTGTCCATTTCATGCTCATCACGCAGGCGGTGAGGCTTGAAGTTGGGGTTGTCGTTGGCGACGAGGCGCTCAACCGTGTCCATGCGTTCATCCAGACGGCGAGCAAGTTGATAGAGATCTTCCAGCAGTGTTTCGTCATCATTGGTGAGCGTGGCGGCGGTTTTCCATTTGGTGATGTAGTGCAAGACCACCCAGGGAACGCCGATCACGATCACGGCAACAGTCAAGAAATCTTCCACGGTTTATTCCCCCTTTTGCGCGGCATTTCCCTTGCCGAGCGCACGTTTCATTTCTTCCAGTTCGGCATCGACCTTGTCGGAGTCTTCGAGGGCAGCGATTTCATCAGACAAGGACGTCTTGCCTCTGCCGCCAGCGATGCTGAGTGAATCTGCACGGCCTTCGGCGTAATCGACCCGGCGTTCGAGTTGATCGAAACGAGCCAGCGCGTCATCTACCCGTTCGTTGGTCATCAGGCTGCGCAGCTTGACCCGATTTTCTGCGCTTTCGAGGCGTGCCGCGATCTGCGTCTGGCGGCTGCGCGCTTCCCGCAGGCGGGTCTGCAGTTTGGCGATGTCTTCTTCATAAGCGCGCAGAGCATCGTCCAGAACGGTGATTTCTGACCGGAGCTGCCCACTCATGTCACCAGCTTTCTTTTTTTCCATCAAGGCTGCACGAGCCAGATCTTCGCGATCCTTGCTGAGCGCCAACTGCGCCTTTTCAGCCCAATCTGCCTGCAACTGGTCCAGTTTGACCATGTGGCGATGCATTTCCTTCTGATCGGCAATGGTCCGTGCCGCGCTTGCGCGAACCTCGACCAGTGTTTCCTCCATTTCGAGGATGATCATGCGGATCATTTTGACGGGGTCGTCAGCCTGATCGAGCAATTCGGTGAAATTGGCTGCAATGATGTCACGAGTGCGAGAAAAAATGCCCATCCAGGGTACTCCGGGGTCTGTTCGTTTCTGAGTAGGGGTAGGGCTGCTGCGCAACCTTTCCGCTTCACGCTCTAACCGTGAATAGGAGCCCTTTTCGCTCTGTTTGCCGTTTCCGGCAAATGGATATTTCCCGGGTTCGTTCATGCCAGTTCAACCATTGAGGCGCTGCCAACCAGCATATTCGACATGATATCGGGCGTAGCTCCGAGCTGATTGCTCAAAGATACAATGTTGAAAGCGATCATGGCAGCCATGCTCGCGATAGCGGCAAGGCCAAGCTTGCTGGCGAAGAATTTGCGGTCATACATGGCGATGTTCCTTTGTGAACGGCGTTTGCATGAAGCTTCGCAAGAGGCGTGCCAATTTCGAATATGCTGAGAAAATGGCGACTTTTTTGAAAATATCTTAAAACCCGTTGGTGTATATTGCCAACTTTCAGGAAAATGCACTATTACTAGGTCATGGAGCGCGAAAATCAGTTTGTCGGCCAGTCGGGAGCTTTTCTCGATACTGTTGAACGGGCAAGTCGTGCTGCTGGCTTGAGCCGGCCAGTGCTCGTCATTGGGGAGCGGGGGACGGGCAAGGAGCTTATCGCAGAGCGTTTGCATCGCCTCTCTACTCGGTGGGATGAGCCACTTGTAACGCTGAACTGTGCTGCTCTTCCTGAGACATTGATCGAGGCAGAGCTTTTTGGTCATGAGGCTGGCGCCTTTACGGGCGCGACGCGGGCGCGGGCCGGGCGGTTTGAAGAGGCTGATCGCGGCACTCTGTTTCTCGATGAACTGGCGACCCTTTCCATGGCGGCGCAAGAGCGTTTGCTACGGGCGATCGAATATGGCGAAGTCACTCGGATTGGGGCATCGCGCCCAATTCGTGTGGATGTGCGTATCGTTGCAGCGACCAATGAAAACTTGCCTGATCTTGCCGATAAAGGTCGGTTTCGAGCCGATTTGCTCGACCGGTTGAGTTTCGAGGTGATTACGCTTCCTCCGCTTCGGGAGCGTGAAGGCGACGTTGATGTTCTGGTCGATTATTTCGGCCGGCGCATGGCGGCTGAGCTCGCATGGAATAGTTGGCCCGGTTTTGCTGATCATGTGCGGCAGCAATTTGAAGAATATGCCTGGCCCGGCAATGTTCGCGAATTGCGCAATGTGGTGGAGCGGGCGGTCTATCGCTGGGATAATTGGGAAGAGCCCATCGCTCATGCGGTATTTGACCCGTTTGATTCTCCTTGGGCACCCAAAGGCTCAGTCGGGAATATGGTCGGCGCCAAACCTGCTTCTTCCAGCGAGCCCAGTGCTCAACGTGAAACGGCTTCGCTCAGTTACGAGGCGATTTCTGACCTTAAGGCAGCGGTGGATGCGCATGAAAAGGCCATTCTGGAGCATTCCTTGGGTAAGCATCGGTGGAATCAGCGCAAGGCGGCCAAGTCGCTTGGGCTTACATATGATCAATTACGGCACTGCCTGAAGAAGCACGATATTACGAAAACAAGCTGATAAATGAGCGGCTTTTCATGCCTCTCTTG
This sequence comes from Altericroceibacterium indicum, assembly GCF_009828105.1. Taxonomy (GTDB): domain Bacteria; phylum Pseudomonadota; class Alphaproteobacteria; order Sphingomonadales; family Sphingomonadaceae; genus Altericroceibacterium; species Altericroceibacterium indicum. The sequence goes on along the minus strand of NZ_WTYQ01000002.1, from coordinate 185,666 downwards.
CAATCCCTTAGGGAATCACCTAGTTAAAGCCGCATACCGACATTGTCGCGACAAAGTCTGGTGCTGGCGCCGCAAGGGGCCGGCGCGAAACTGCATTGTCGCATACAGGATATATCTGGAGACCGAATGGCCGATATCGCGCGACTGACAGAAGTGATTAAACCCGAAGCAGAAGCTCTGGGCTTCGAACTTGTGCGCGTGAAATTGACCGGCTCTGATGAGGAGCGGGTTTTGCAGATTATGGCGGAAGACCCCGCCACCGGGCAGTTGGTGGTAGATCAGTGTATGGCGCTTTCTCGCCGCATTTCCGCCGAAATCGACGCTTTGGAAGAACAGGGTGAAGAGTTGATTGCCGGGGCTTATAACCTTGAGGTTAGCTCTCCTGGCATTGATCGTCCGCTGACCAGGCTGAAAGATTTTAGCCAATGGACGGGTTTTGAAGCGCGCATTTCATTGGCTGACAAGATTGATGGAAAGCGTAACCTTCACGGCATCCTAAAGGGTGTTGAAGGTGACACAATCACTATTGAAGACCGCAAGGCAGGTACAGTAGAGGTCGGGTTCGATCTTATCCATGCCGCCAAGCTGATGCTTACGAATGACCTCATTGCAGCTACCAAGCCGCTCGATATGACCGGTGCTGATGAGGTTGAAGAAATTCCCGCAGAAGAAAAGGCAGACGACTGATGGCCAGTCCGATTTCCGCCAACAAGGCTGAGTTGCTCGCAATCGCGACTTCGGTTGCTTCGGAAAAGATGATCGACAAGTCGATCGTTATTGAAGCGATGGAAGAAGCGATCCAGAAATCCGCGCGCAGCCGTTACGGCGCGGAAAACGATATTCGTGCCAAGCTTGATCCGCTGACTGGCGACCTTCGTTTGTGGCGTGTCGTTGAAGTGGTTGAAGAAGTAGAAGATTACTTCAAGCAGGTGAATGTCGAGCAGGCTGAAAAGCTGCAGCCCGGTGCCAGCGTTGGCGATTTCATCGTTGATCCGCTGCCTCCGGTCGATCTGGGCCGGATTGACGCACAAAGCGCCAAGCAGGTGATCTTCCAGAAGGTCCGCGATGCTGAGCGTGAACGTCAGTTCGAAGAATTCAAGGATCGCGCTGGCGAAGTCATCACCGGCGTTATCAAGTCGGTCGAATTTGGCCATGTGATCGTCAATCTCGGCCGCGCGGAAGGCGTGATCCGCCGTGACCAGCAAATTCCACGTGAAGCGGCGCGTGTTGGTGAACGTATTCGTGCGCTGATCATGAAGGTGGAGCGTAACAATCGCGGTCCACAAATCTTCCTCAGCCGCGCTCATCCTGATTTCATGCGTAAATTGTTCGCGCAGGAAGTTCCGGAAATTTACGACGGCATCATCGAAATCAAGGCCGCTGCCCGCGATGCAGGCAGCCGGGCCAAGATCGGCGTGATCAGCCATGATAGTTCGATTGACCCTGTCGGCGCTTGTGTCGGCATGAAGGGGAGCCGCGTTCAGGCCGTTGTGCAGGAACTGCAGGGCGAAAAGATCGACATCATCCCGTGGAGCGAAGATACGGCGACCTTTATCGTCAACGCATTGCAGCCGGCAACGGTGAGCCGTGTGGTGATCGATGAAGATGAAAGCCGCATCGAAGTGGTGGTGCCGGACGATCAGCTGAGCCTGGCCATCGGCCGCCGCGGCCAGAATGTCCGTCTTGCCAGCCAGCTGACGGCCAGCCAGATTGATATCATGACCGAAGAAGAAGCTTCGGTGAAGCGTCAGAAGGAATTTTCCGAACGCTCCAAGATCTTCGAAGAAGAGCTGGACGTGGACGAAACTCTCTCGCAGCTTCTTGTTGCGGAAGGCTTCGCTGAACTCGATGAAGTGGCTTATGTCGATATGGCTGAGCTGGCTGCGATCGAAGGCTTTGACGAAGACCTCGCACAGGAACTGCAGTCTCGCGCACAAGAAGCGCTGGATCGTCAGGAAGAAGCCTATCGCACGCAGCGTCGTGAACTGGGCGTTGAAGATGCGCTTGCTGAAATCCCGCACCTCACTGAAGAGATGCTGGTGGTTTTGGGCAAGGCTGGCATCAAGACACTCGATGATCTTGCTGATCTGGCAACCGATGAACTGATCGCTAAAAAGCGTGAAGCACCGCGTCGCCGTGGCGATGGTCCGCAGGCGAACAATAATCGCCGTGGTAGCCAGCGTTCAGAAGACAAGGGCGGCGTTCTGGGTACGTATGGCCTGAGCGACGAACAGGGCAATGAGATCATCATGGCCGCTCGTGCGCATTGGTTTGATGACGATGGTGAAGTGGCTTCAACAGCCGCTGAGCCTGAAGCAGAGGAGGCCGCCAATGCGGAATCCTCACAATGAGACGCTAAGGTCTAAGCAGACACAAGTAGCTCGGGCGCAGGAAGATGCGCCCGAGAGGCGGTGCATTGTGTCGGGCCGGGCTGTGAGCCGCGATGAATCCATCCGACTCGCACTTTCGCCCGATCATTGCGTGTTGCCGGATGCATTGGCTCGTGCCCCAGGGCGCGGTGCCTGGATTCATGTCAGCAAGGCAGAGCTTGCCGAATCGCTTGAGAGCGGAAAGCTTCGTGCAGCCTTTTCGCGTGCCTTCAAAACGGGCGGCATACAGATTCCGGATGATTTGCCAGACTTGCTGGAAAAAGCGCTGGATAATGCATTTCTTCAGCGATTAGGGCTCGAAATGCGCGCCGGGCGCCTTATCTTGGGGTCTGACCGTATTGCTGAACAGGCGAGAACAGGGCGCGTTGCTGCGCTGTTTCATGCCAGTGACGCAAGTGAAGATGGAACACGAAAACTGGATCAGGCCTGGCGCGTTGGTCAGGATGTGGAAGGTTCCAAATTGCGTGGCACGCGTCTTCCACTAGACCGAGCGGCACTGTCTGTGGCATTGGGCCGCGATAATGTCGTCCATCTGGCGTTGAATGACCGTTCTTCGGCCAAGCGGATAGCGATTCCGTTAAGGCGTTTGCAAATTTACAAAGCTGCCGTTCCGGCCGCTTCCGATGCTGACGGAGATCGTGTGCTGGATTAGTCCGCACCGCAATCCGCGACGACGAATTGAGAATACGAAGGGTAATACGAGGCGTATGAGCGACAATGAAACCACACCGACACGCGACCGCAAGCCTCTTGGGCTGAAGCGCTCGGTCGATGCAGGAGAGGTCAAGCAGACCTTTAGCCACGGCCGGACCAACAAGGTGGCGGTCGAGGTGAAGCGTCGTCGTAAGCTGACGAAACCCGGCGCTACTCCCACTCAGGAAGAAGCGCCTGCGCCAACGCCGACAGCTTCTCCTGCTAACGAAACTCCCGCCCCGGCTCCGGCTGCCAAGGCACCTGAAGAACCCGTTGCCAAGCCTGCTCCGGCACCTACGCCTGCGCCGACAGCAGAGCCAGCGCCAGCTGCCAAGCCTGCTCCTGCACCCACACCAGCAGCGAAGCCTGCTCCGGCTCGTAAGCCTGCTCCGCGTCAGGCACAGGCTGCACGGCCTAAGCGTCCTATTTCGGCTGAAAGCCGTAAGGAAATGCAGGAACGCCTTCTGCGTGAAGCAGAAGAAGCGCGTTTGGCCGCGATGGAAGCGGCAGGCCGCCGTGACGAAGAAGAGCGTCAGCGTCGCCTTGAGGAAGAAAAGCGTCGCGCAGAGGAAAACCGGAAAGCTGAACGTGAAGCCGCTAAAAAGGCTGCCGAAGAAGCTGAAGCTGCCAAGAAGGCTGCTGCTGAAGAAGCGGCTAAGCCTGCTGCCAAAAAGCCCGCTGCGTCTGCCAAGAAGACTGCTGAAGCTGCCAAAGCTGCGCCTGCTGAAGCAGCTGGGGAAGGCAATTCCGATGCCGGTTCGTCAGCACCTGCGCCACGCCGCTTTACGCCGGTTCAGCGTCCCGAACCTAAGAAGCCTGAAAAGGCCGACAAGAAGAAAGACGCTGCTGGCAAGCCTGCTGCGCCTGCCCGTGCCGAACGCAATGATCGCCGTCGCGGCGGTAAGTTGACCGTTAATCGTGCGCTGAATGACGATGAAGGTGCACGCGCACGTTCACTCGCAGCGCTGAAGCGTGCGCGTGAAAAAGAACGCCGGGCGCAAGGCGGTAGTAATAACCGTTCACGCCAGCGTGAAAAACAGGCGCGCGATGTGATCGTGCCAGAAGCCATCACGGTTCAGGAACTCGCCAACCGTATGGCTGAGAAGGGCGCTGACCTTGTGAAGGCGCTGTTCAACCTTGGCATGATGGTCACTGTCAACCAGACGATCGATCAGGACACGGCAGAATTGCTGGTTGAAGAATTCGGCCACAATATTCAGCGCGTTTCTGAAAGCGACGTCGATATCGATACCAGCGATGATGTCGATCCGGAAGAAACGTTGAAGCCACGTCCGCCTGTGGTCACTATCATGGGCCATGTCGACCATGGTAAAACCTCGCTGCTCGATGCTCTTCGCGGCACCGATGTGGTGCGCGGTGAAAGCGGCGGGATTACGCAGCATATCGGTGCGTATCAGATCACGACGAAGGATAAGCAAAAGCTCACCTTCCTTGATACTCCGGGCCATGAAGCCTTCACCCAGATGCGCGCCCGTGGTGCCAATGTGACCGATATTGTCATTCTGGTGGTGGCTGCTGATGATGGCATCATGCCGCAGACGATTGAGGCGATTAATCACACGAAGGCCGCTGGTGTTCCGATGATCGTGGCGATCAACAAATGCGATAAGCCGGAAGCTAATCCGCAGAAGGTTCGCGAACGTTTGCTGGAACATGAAGTTGTCGTGGAAGAGATGTCCGGTGATGTGCAGGACGTTGAAGTCTCCGCCAAGACGGGCGCTGGTCTGGAAGATCTGATCGAAAAGATCATGCTTCAGGCAGAGCTTCTTGAGCTGAAGGCGCGTCCGGATCGTGCTGCTGAAGGAACCGTGATCGAAGCGCAGCTCGATAAGGGCCGTGGTCCGGTGGCGACTGTTCTGATTACGCGTGGCACACTGAAGCGTGGCGACGTTCTGGTTGTTGGCACTCAAAGTGGCCGTGTTCGTGCGATGATTGACGACAAGGGCAAGCAGGTTAAGGAAGCTGGGCCTTCCTTGCCGGTGGAAGTCCTTGGCCTGAGTGGCGTTCCTAATGCAGGCGATCAGCTGAGCGTTGTTGAAAACGAGCAGCGTGCCCGTGAAGTGTCCGAGTATCGTAGCGAAAAGGCTCATGCCCAGCGTACGGCCGCAACACCTGCCAATTTTGATGCGATGTTCTCCAACCTGAAGAGCAGCACCATCGAATTCCCGGTTCTGGTGAAGGGTGATGTGCAGGGCTCGGTCGAAGCGATTGTGGCCTCGTTGAACAACCTGTCCAACGATCTCATCAAGGTTCGCGTGCTGCATTCCGGTGTTGGCGCGATCACGGAAAGCGATGTGACACTGGCAGCTTCCAGCAACGCACCGATCATCGGCTTCCATGTCCGTCCAAACTCGAAGGCGCGTCAGCAGCTTGAGAAGGAAAAGGTGCGGATGATGTATTATGACGTCATCTATCACCTGACCGAAGAGATTGCGAAGGAAATGGCTGGTGAACTCGGTCCCGAGCGGATCGAACATGTGGTTGGCCGTGCAGAGGTCAAGCAGGTGTTCCCGGCGGGCAAGAAGGACAAGGCAGCTGGTCTGCTGGTCGTCGAAGGCTCTATCCGCAAAGGCCTGTTCGCACGTCTTACCCGCGAGGATGTCATCGTTTCGGCAACCACCATCGCGTCGCTGCGCCGCTTCAAGGATGATGTTCCTGAAGTTCGCGCAGGTCTCGAATGCGGTGTGGTTCTGGAAGATACGAACGACATCAAGGCTGGTGATGTACTCGAAGTCTTCGAAGTTGAAGAACGCGAACGGACGCTTTGATGCGTCTGGCAAATTGAACACGAACGGGCCGGGAATTTTCCGGCCCGTTTGCATGTGGGCAAGGAGCATAACAGCATGCAATATATCGCCTTTCTCGGCAGTATTAATGTCGGTGGAAATCGTCTGAAGATGGTCGATCTACGCGAGGCGATGGAGCGTGAAGATTGCGAAAATGTCGAAACGGTGGTTGCCAGCGGCAATGTGCTGTTCACGCATGAAGAGCGCCCCGTTGAAGGGTTGAACGACAAGCTCGCTTACGTGATGCAGGAATATTTCGATCTCGATGTGCTGGCGCTGGTCCTTACGCGCGAGCAATTGGTTGCGGCGATTGAAGAAAACCCGTTCGCGGCCGATGGCGATGAGAAGAAAGTGCATACGCATCTGTTGGAAATGCAGCCTTCGCAGGACCAGTTCGATGCGATGGTCGAAACCTATCAGGGGCGCGGACCGGAACGGCTGGCACTGGGCAAGAAGGCGCTATTTGTCGATTATGTCGAAGGAGTGGGCCGTAGCCGGCTTACCGGGCCATTTATCGAACGGCGGCTTGATACGCGCAACACGGCCCGCAACATTCGTTCTTTGAGGCGCGTCCTGGAAAAGATGCCTGCCTGAAGGGTCAATTGTACAATATTGCATGAAGTCTCGCACTTTTTGTGCGGTGAAATTATGCTAGTGAAATGCGTTCAGCTGGCCCGTAATCTTGGGCTGGCTTGGTTGATACAGATGGATTGAATGATGGCTCGCTCGCATAGTAACGAAGAACAGAATGTTCGCCTGCTTAAAGTGGGGGAGCGTGTGCGCCATGTGCTGTCTGAAATTCTCATGCGCGGGCAAGTTCATGATGAAACCATCAGCGCGCATAATGTTTCGGTGACAGAAGTACGGATGTCATCGGACATGCGAATTGCAAAGGTCTTTGTGAAGCCATTGCTGGGCGAGGATGAGGACGCTGTTTTGACCGCTCTTCAGCAGAACACCGCTTATTTTCAGCGCGAAGTCGCCAATGCACTCAAGCTTAAATATGCGGCGAAGCTGCGCTTTCTGGTAGATGACAGTTTCGATGAAGCCAATCGGATCGAACAATTGCTGAATGATCCACTGGTGGCGCGCGACCTGAAGAGCGAGGAAGAATAGCCTGGCGGATGGCCAAGCTCTATTTTACTATGCCAGCATTAATGCCGGCAAATCAACCATGCTTCTGCAGGCGGACTTCAACTATCGTGAACGCGGCATGGCCACTATGCTGTGGACCGCCGCATTGGATGCTAGATCCCAAGGAAAGCCAATCGCAAGCCGGATCGGGCTGGAAGCTGATGCACATCGCTTTGATGGTCAAACGCATATGTGGGAGGTCGTAATGGCCGCTCACCACGTGCAGCCCCTGTCTTGTGTGTTGATTGATAAAGCGCAGTTTCTATCGAAAGAACAGGTCTGGCAATGCGCACGGCTTGTTGACGAAGGTGGCATTCCGGTGCTGTGCTACGGGCTCAGAACAGACTTTCAGGGCGAGCTTTTCTCCGGCTCCGCGATATTGCTCGGCATTGCTGATGCACTGATTGAGCTGAAAGCTGTCTGTCATTGCGGGCGCAAGGCGATCATGAATCTCAGGGTCGATGATGATGGCGGTGCTGTGAAAGCCGGTGTGCAAACTGAAATCGGAGGCAATGGCCGCTATGTCGCACTATGCCGCCGCCATTTCACGGAGGCTCTCAATGGATGATTTAAACTGCCTGCTGGAAGCAGCGCCTGTCCAACTTAAACCTATGGTGGATGCGCATATTGAACATATCCGCACTGTATGTGCCCAGGATGAAGAGATCTGGCAGATCTATCCGACTAATATGATGGGCTCTGATTTTGACCGGAACATTGCCGCTATTCGGCAGGCACAGGATTGGGTGAATTTTGCTGTGCTGGATAGTGGAACGGGGGATGTGGTCGGCATGACCAACTTCATTCGCCCCGACCGGGCCAACCGAAGCCTTGAAATTGGCGGAACATTCATTGCCCCAAAAGTGCGCGCCACTGGCTTTAATGCCGTGATGAAGCGGCTGATGATAAACCATGCTTTCGCTTGCGGCTTTAACCGGATCGAATTTCGCGTGGATACACGAAACGTCCGCAGCATGGCGGCGGTGCAAAAGGCAGGGGCACAGGCGGAAGGCGTATTGCGCCAGAACCGCATCACCTGGACCGGCTATCTGCGCGACACGGCAATCTTTGCTATATTAAAGGAAGAGTGGCAGGGCTGACATTCTTTTACCGAGCCACCATCTAAGGCATCATGTCTGACACTCTCCTTCAAGCGCTGGCGCTTATTCCAGCACTGGTTTTCGCTATCGTTTTCCACGAAGTCTCCCATGGCTGGACTGCGCTTGTATTGGGTGACCCCACAGCGAAAGAGCAACGCCGCCTGACACTTAACCCGCTGCGCCATGTTGACCCTATGGGAACCCTGCTGGTGCCAGGTTTACTGGCTCTCTCGGGCGCGCCAGTGTTTGGCTGGGCCAAGCCTGTGCCTGTGCGGCAGAGCCGTTTGAGCAATCCGCGTTTTGGTATGATTGCCGTGGCGGCGGCAGGGCCGTTGTCTAATCTGTTTCTGGCGGCAGTGGGTGCTGTGCTTCTTGGACTCTTCTTCCATACGCTGAGCCAGCCACCTGTCGGCGCGAGCCTCTACATCGTAATGGTGTTACAGTATTTCCTGCTCATCAACATCTTCCTGGCACTGTTCAATTTACTGCCTATCCCGCCGTTTGATGGATCGCACATCGTGGAAGGTTTGTTGCCTCGCAAAGCCGCGCAGGTCTATGCAAAATTACGGCCCTTCGGCTTCCCGCTTGTGTTCATCCTGTTGCTGGTGGTCCCCTATTTCTTCCCCAATGCGAGGATTGTGGAGAACGTCGTGATGCCGCCTGTCGCATGGCTGCAGGAGCATTATATGGGCCTCGCTCTATGGGTAGCAGGAGCCTGACATGAAGCAGCCGCATGGATGGATCATTCTCGACAAGCCTGTAGGGCTGGGGTCAACGCAGGCCGTTAGCGCCGTGAAGCGTAACTTGCGTGAAGCGGGGTATGGCAAGAAGAACAAGGTCGGCCATGGTGGAACGCTTGATCCGCTGGCTGAAGGCGTGCTGCCGATTGCGGTGGGTGAAGCGACCAAGCTTTGTGGACGGATGCTCGATGCGAGCAAAATTTACGCGTTTACGGTGGAGTTCGGCACCCAAACCAGTACTCTCGATGCTGAGGGTGAAGTGGTTGAACGCAGCGATGTGCGGCCAATGCTGGCTGCATTGGAAGCGGTTCTGCCGCGCTTTACCGGCGCGATTGAACAGGTCCCGCCCGCATTCTCGGCTTTGAAAGTGGACGGCAAGCGCGCTTATGATCTGGCCCGGGCCGGAGAAGAAGTCGTGCTGAAGAAACGTGCGGTGATAATCCATGCGCTGGAGATTCGCGGGCACGAGCCAAGCGAAGGGACAAGCCTTCAAAGTGTGACCTTGGTGGCAAATGTTTCCAAGGGCACCTATATACGTTCTCTGGCACGGGATATAGCGCATGCGCTGGAAAGCGTAGGCCATGTGACCATGCTGCGCCGCTTGAAAGCAGGCCCTTTTAGTGAAGTTCAAGCGATTTCGCTGGACAAATTGAACGAAATAGGTAAGGGCGCGCGTCTCGAAGACATAATTCTGCCGCTTGAGGTGGGGCTGGACGACATCCCGGCTCTCGATCTCGATCCGGAAGCGACAGTAGCGGTCCAGCAGGGCCGTGTCTTATCCGGATGCCCTGAACCTGATGGGCTTTATTGGGCGCGACATGGCACTGTGCCAATCGCGCTGATGGAGCTGGACGCGGGGACTGCAAAAGTGGTCAGGGGCTTTAATCTACAGGATGTCGCGGAGTCATGAAATGTCGGTAACACCCGAAAAGAAACAGGAAGTCATTCAGGACCACGCTCGTGCCGAAGGCGACACAGGCTCTCCTGAAGTTCAGGTAGCGATCCTCACAGAGCGTATTCGCAACCTCACCGAGCACTTCAAGGAAAACCACAAGGACAACCATTCGCGTCGCGGCCTTCTCATGATGGTCAACAAGCGTCGTAATCTGCTCGCATATCTCAAGAAGAAAGATGTTGAGCGGTACAATGCGCTGATCCAGAAACTGGGTCTTCGTAAGTAAGACAGCTTACGGCTCCCCCTTGGGGAGCCGTTTTGCTATATGGGTCTGGGTTGCTTGTCGTGATCCAGACACAATAAAGAGGTAAGGGCGTCACATTCGGTGATGCTGCCTCGGGGTGTATCAAAACCCCACACCGGCCCGGGACGGCTTACCCGGATAATGTAGGCCCCGCATTGCAATAGGGCAGCGCGGGTTCACGAAGGAAATATATGTTCGACACGAAAACCGTATCGATGGAGTGGGGCGGCAAAACCCTCACTTTGGAAACTGGCCGTATTGCTCGTCAGGCTGACGGCGCGGTCCTCGCCACATATGGCGAAACTGTGGTGCTGTGCGCAGTCACTGCTGCCAAGAGTGTGAAGGAAGGGCAGGATTTCTTCCCCCTGACTGTCCACTATCAGGAAAAATTCTCTGCCGCTGGCCGTATCCCCGGTGGCTTCTTCAAGCGCGAACGCGGTGCGACTGAAAAAGAAACACTGACCAGCCGCCTGATTGATCGTCCGGTCCGCCCGCTGTTCCCTGAAGGTTTCTACAACGAAATCAACGTAATCTGCCAAGTCCTGTCTTATGACGGTGAAACCGAAGCTGATGTTGTTGCGATGATCGCTGCTTCTGCTGCGTTGACCATTTCGGGTGTGCCTTTCATGGGCCCGATCGCTGGTTGCCGCGTTGGCATGAAGGATGGCGAATATCAGCTTAACCCGTCAATGGCGGAAGTTGCTGAAGGTCGCCTCGACCTCGTCGTTGCCGCAACGCATGACGCTGTGATGATGGTTGAATCCGAAGCCAAGGAGCTTTCGGAAGAAGACATGCTCGGCGCTGTCATGTTCGCGCATGAAGAAAACCGCAAGGTTATTGATGCGATCATCAAGCTGGCTGAGCAGTCCGCCAAGGAACCTTGGGAAATCGACCTGTCTGATGACAAGGCAGCGATGAAGGAAGAAATTCGTGGTCTGGTCGGCAATGATATTGCTGCTGCCTACAAGCTAACTGACAAGTCGGCTCGTTCTTCCGCGCTCAATGAAGTGCGTGCTAAGATCAAGACGCACTACGCTGATGCAGACGGTCAGACCCAGATGACGGCTGGCAAGCTCGGCAAGAAGCTGGAAGCTGAAATCGTCCGCACGGCGATCCTCAAGGACGGCGCACGGATCGATGGCCGTAAGGTCAATGAAGTGCGTCCGATTGAAGCGATGGTCGGCTTCCTGCCACGCACGCATGGTTCGGCGCTGTTCACGCGCGGTGAAACGCAGGCAATCTGCACCACCACGCTCGGCACCAAGGAAGCAGAGCAGATGATCGACGGCCTCGATGGCCTGACATATTCAAACTTCATGCTGCACTATAACTTCCCACCCTATTCGGTTGGTGAAGTGGGCCGCTTTGGCGCTCCTGGCCGTCGTGAAATCGGCCACGGTAAGCTTGCATGGCGTGCGCTGCACCCTGTGCTGCCTTCACGCGAAGATTTTCCTTACACGATCCGTATTCTGTCTGACATCACCGAATCCAACGGTTCGTCTTCGATGGCAACGGTTTGCGGTGGCTGCCTGTCCATGATGGATGCTGGCGTGCCAATCGAACGCCCGGTTTCGGGTATTGCGATGGGCCTGATCCTCGAAGGCGACGAATTTGCTGTTCTCAGCGACATTCTCGGCGACGAAGATCACCTTGGCGACATGGATTTCAAAGTTGCTGGTACCGAAGCTGGCATCACCACGATGCAGATGGACATCAAGGTTGCCGGCATCACGCAGGAAATCATGGGCAAGGCCCTCGCTCAGGCGAAGGAAGGCCGTGCGCATATCCTGGGTGAAATGACCAAGGCTCTGGGGTCTGCCCGTAACGAGCTTTCGGCGCATGCACCGCGCATCGAGACCATCCAGATCGACAAGTCGAAGATCCGTGATGTTATCGGCACCGGCGGCAAGGTTATCCGCGAAATCGTCGCAGAAACCGGCGCTAAGGTTGATATCGATGATGAAGGTGTCATCAAGATCAGCTCTTCCGACGTGGCTCAGATTGAAGCCGCCAAGAAGTGGATCGAAGGCATTGTGGAAGAAGCCGAAGTTGGCAAGATCTACAACGGCAAGGTCGTCAACATCGTTGATTTCGGTGCATTTGTGAACTTCATGGGCGGTAAGGACGGTCTCGTCCATGTGTCTGAAATGAAGAACGAACGCGTTGAAAAGCCAACCGATGTCGTGTCTGAAGGTCAGGAAGTGAAGGTCAAGGTTCTCGAAATCGACAACCGTGGCAAGGTCCGTCTGTCCATGCGCGTTGTTGACCAGGAAACGGGTGAAGAACTCGAAGACACGCGTCCTGCGCGTGAACCACGCGGCGATCGCGGCGGTGACCGTCGTGGCCCACGTCGTGGTGGCGGTGGCGGTCGTGACCGTAATCGTGGCCCGCGGAGCGACGATAATGGCCCGGCAAAGGAAGGGGGCAACCCTGACCACATGCCTGCTTTCCTGAAAGATGACGATTAAGCTACTCTTTCCAGTAACGGAATAATGGAAAGGCTGCAGGGGCTCCGTGCTTCTGCAGCCTTTCTCTATGGGGGCCGTAAAAGAGCCATCAATGGCACTTGTATTTCGCGCAATCCCTGCGACAAATGCTCTCCATAATTTCATGAATGTGGGAGGGATTGGTGCGGGGCAAAGCGATTTTTGGCGTAGCTGCCAGTGCATTTTTGACAACCGCACCAGCCTTTGCCTGTGCAGATAGTACCTGCTCGCCCAATTGGTCGCTGGCCCTTGCTGATTTGTCCTGTAGCAGCCAGATCACCCTGTCTCCGGGGAATGACACAAGGGTCAATCTGCTCCTTTTGAAGCAGCAGATGATTGGCGGGACTGTTCCCAATGCTTCCTACCCTGCGGAGGATCACTGGAGCCATTTCGGCCATAATTTCTTCACATGGGATGATCTGCAAAGCGCATATCACATCGCTGCACCATCACTGAGTTACAGCGATATGATGGAGATTCCCTATTATGGGACGCGCTGTGCCAGTTTCTCCGCTGGGGCTGCGGCGTTCCAGCGTGCGCTTGCTGCCAATTCATCGCTTGGTGAAAGTGAACGGCAGACACTTTCTGCCGCCCGGTTGGGTATGGAAAGTGTCTGTGCTGGCAGCCGCACCACCTGGGAAAGCAATGCAGATGTAAACCCTACGCCTAACTTTGCTCCCTCACTGGTGGATGTGAAGAGCAAGACGGGGAAGGCGTTTCTATCTTATCTCACCGGCGCTGCGGGCTTTTATTCAGGCGAATGGGGTAAGGCGCTTGATGCGTTTCAATCGCTGACGGACACAAGCGATCCGTGGTTACGCGAAACAGCCAATTACATGGTCGCACGGACGGAGCTGGGAGCCGCTCTTGCACCTGCATTTGATAAATGGGGCTATTTCCAGGGGACCGATAAGACCGATCACGCAGCAGCAGAACGCGGCGAACAGGCCCTTGCAAACTATCTCAGCCGCTATCCGCAAGGCACTTATGCAGCATCAGCGGAAGGCTTGATGAGCCGTGCCTATTGGCTGGGTGGGAAACAGTCTGAACTGGCACAAACCTATCAGCAGATGTTTGCCAAAGGTGCTATGGACGTTTCCACCGTTAATCTGATTAACGAAATCGACAACAAATTGCTGCTCGATGACAATGCACAGAATGCCATCAAAGACCCGATGCTTTTGGCGGCGCGCGATCTCTATCAGATGCGCAATGCTGAATATTCTGCTGCCCCGCCTTTAACCCTGGAGCAGATTGAACAGCAAAAGCCGATCTTTGCCAAGCAACCGGAACTGTTTGACTATCTGCTAGCCTCACATGAATTTTATATCGGCAAGAACTATGCAAATGTTCTGCAACGCATTCCGATAGACACTGCGACGGCGGCGTTCACACCGCTCGATTTTAGCCGTCAGATATTGCGCGGCATGGCGATGAATGAAATGGGCGCATCTGGGACAGAGCAGTTCTGGAAAGGGATGCTGGGGCGGGCTCAGGGTCTTTATCAGCGCCCCACGGTGGAATTAGGGCTGGCGCTCTATTACGAGAAGAAGGGCGCGGTAAGCCAAGTGTTTGCTGATGCCTCACCGATTACCGATGCCATGGTGCGGCGGCGTCTGCTCACTTATTCTGCCTCTGCAGAATTGCTCCGCCAGCAGGCGAGCGCAAAAGACGCCAATCGGGTAGAGCACCATTTCGCCCTTTGGACATTGCTCTACAAAGATCTGGCCGTTGGTGCCTACGATGCCTTTCTGCAAGATTACAAAATGATGCCCAATGACCTTGCCAAAGATGGCGAGTTTACATTGTATGAAAGCATTTATGCGCCTGATGCACCCTTAAGCGTGCTTGTTGATGGTGAAACATCCAATAATGGCTGGAATTGCCCAGGTTTGATCCAAACAATTAGCACCTTGGCGGGGAATAGCAGGAATATCTCTGCAAAATTATGCCTTGGGGAGTTCTACCGGCTTAATGGTTTTGATCATTTCTCTTTTGGTGAGGAGCCTTTGGCTGGGGAATTGGGAGGCTTCGTTCCGGGCTATGCGGCGAACAGGCAAGCGATCCGGGGCGATATTTATTCTTCGGTGATTGCAGATCGTAACGCCACGCGTGATGAACGCGCTTATGCGCTCTATCGCGGGATCTGGTGCTATGCCCGCAGTGGTTACAATTCCTGCGGTGGTAAGGATGTGCCAGAAAGCACGCGCAAGGCATGGTTCGAGCGCTTGAAGGGTGAATATGGCAATACGGTCTGGGCACGGGAGCTCAAATATTATTGGTAAGCTCTGGCGCGGTCTGTTTGCTCTTCCAGCATGTTTGCTGCTGAGCTGCCATTCGCAGCCAATCGCGCCAGTACAGACGGTCGACCCGACCCATTATGACAGCTTCTTTCTCTGGGCGGGGGTGAAACCACCCAAAGTTCTGGATCAGGCAAAAAGCGTTTATCTGCTGGCGGGGGAACTGCGCAAGGATGATGCGTCGCACATTGTCCCCTTGCGGGCGACACCGCAGACCCAAGGTGAAGATAATGTCATTCTCTGGCTGACGATCAGGGCGGAGCGTCTTGATTGGAAAGAAAGCACCTATCAGCAATTGTTCAATCAGATGCAGAGCTGGGAAGCTGCGGGTAATCATCTGGCGGGGCTTCAGATCGATTTTGACGCTGCTACTCTCAAACTTGGTGATTATGCTGAATTTCTGAAGCGTTTGCGCCAGCGTTTACCAAAACGCTACAAGCTCTCTGTCACCGGCCTGATGGACTGGAGTTCGGGCGATGGGCCAGACGGTCTACGCAGGGTTTCAGCCAGCGTCGATGAAGTGGTGATTCAAACCTATCAGGGCAGGGTGACGGTGCCCGATTATACCGATTACCGTGAAAAGCTTAGCAGGCTCGATGTGCCGTTTCGCCTCGCTCTGGTGGAGGGCGGGGAGTGGCAGGAGCCTGCAAATTTAGAGAGTAATGCTCAATTTCTGGGGTATGTTATTTTTCTACTGCCTCAAAAGCTATAGACCAGCGTGAAACGGGTAATCGTATCGGTTTTGAAGGTCTTGTTGATTGGTTCAGAATTATATTCGACCGCATAGGAAGCCTTGGCCGCCAGATTGCCAATCAGCGTTGCTTCCAGTGAGGTGGTTGAACTGAGCGTGCTATTGCCAGACTGCACATAGGCATCGGCGTTCTGAATCAGCTTGACGCTGTTGTTCAGTTTCCAGTTCAGATCAACTGCGGCCAGGCCATTGATCTTCATCTCATGCGTCCCATCGGTGAAATTGACTTTCCGCCAGGCCGGACCACTTTGAATATTAAGCTTCACGCGATCGGTATTGATCAGGCGATAACCCAAACCACCCGAGAGCGAATATCTCTCATCATAACCTTGGAAACGGTCACTCTCGAATTTGGACAGGCCGTAGAGGAAGAACAGATCCTGATTGATGTTCCACTGCGGCTCATAGCTTAGCAGATATTGTTCACGCGTGGTGACGCCATTGGTCTTTTGGTAATCATAAAGCCCGCGCACCTTGTGCACCCATTGCAGCCCTGTGCGGTTCAGTGTGACGCCGGTTGTGATACCTAACGAACGGGTATTGCCGGTTTCTCTCAAAGCGCCTGCTTCGACCTTGCCCGTCCACATCTGGAACAGCCCAGCGGCGCGGATCTGGTTTTCTTTCCGGCGCTGTTCTTCACGCGCGATCTGCGCTTTTTCTGCCAGAAAAGCATCTTCCATATCGTCGATTTGCTTTTTGAAATCGGGATTGGTGTTCTTGGCCATAGACACGACCGCAGCCACTTTGGCCTTGTCACCATCCGCAATCGCCGCGTCGAGCATCCGCTTGACCGATGGTGGCAGAACAGGGGGTGGTGGAGGTACTTCCACCAGGATCGGCGGCTGTGGCCTCAAATTGCGAATATAGAGGACAGGCGGAGGACCAAGATCTTCTTCTGCGTCAGCTTCAGCATCAGGGGCAAAGGCTCGATCAAATGGGCTTTCCTGCACGTTTTCCTGAGCCTGAGCATCCTCTGGCAATTGCTCCGTAGCAGGTGGAATATCCTGCGCCCAGGCGGGCTGAGTGGCGGCTGCCCCCAGAAACAGGCCCAGCCGAGCGGCCGAACTGATCGAAAATTGAAATCCTGACATAGAATTTCCGCTATAACAGCCCGGCGCGCTGAGCAATTCCCTTGCGATCAACTGGTTACAATTTGTACTGCACCGAGGAAATCGCGCTTACCCACTGGTACGCCTTTCATCCGCAGGATGTCGTAAGCTGTTGTGGCGTGGAAGAAGAAGTTCGGCTGGCTGAAACTGAGAAGAAAGTTCTCGGCAAGGAAGTGCAGTTTGAACTCACCCATTTCGAAGCGCATGGGCTGGCCAATATAGCTTTCAAGTTCGCTTTCTTCCACTTGCTCCAATTTTGTGATCGCATTGTTCAGCAGATTGCGCATGTCCGAAAAATTTGCCGGAGGTTCATTCATATCCGGCGAAAATACGCCTTTGCGGACTCCTTCAATCGCCCCAAGGCTATGCACCGCGCAACTTTTGAGCTGGTAAGCGAGCGGAAGCATATCCTCGGCCAGGCAGGTGGAGAGAAGCTCCTTATCGTCGCAATCGAAGGCTTCTGCTTTATCAATCAGATTGTTGCATGACCCGAGGATCTGTAGCCAGGTTGGAACAAGGGCTGTGTGAAGTGAAAGCGGCATGCTGATTTCTCCGTGAGGACTTCAAAGCGGTATAGACGTATATGATAGGCTCTGCCAAATGTAGACAAAGTCAAAGATGGAGATGAGGATGCCGATCAATAGTTTCGCTGGAAAAACAGCCTTTATCACAGGCGGAGCAAGCGGAATCGGGTTGGGAATTGCTAAAGTTCTGGTGGAGCGTGGAGCACAGGTTGTGCTGGCGGATTTGCGTCAGGATCATATTGATGATGCTTTGGCAGAATTTCATGGAGAAGGCCGGGCCAACACGGTTTCGGCGCTTCAACTCGATGTCACCAATCGAGAAAATTACCGCAAGGCTGCGCAGAAGATGCAGGATGATTTTGGCGGAATTGATATCCTTATCAATAATGCAGGTGTGGGGTTGGAGGGGCCTATTCTCGAAGCGACCTATGCAGATTATGATTTCGGTTTTGGCGTCAATATTGGCGGCGTCATAAACGGGTTTGTAGAATTCATGCCGCAGATGATGGCGCATGGACGGGGTGGCCATATCCTCTCAACCTCCTCTCTCGCTGCCGAAGTGGTGATGCCAGCGCATCTGGCGATTTACGGCGCGAGCAAAGCGGCTGTCTGCCATTTTTGTGAATCGGTCCGTGGTGAATTGGGTGAAAAGAATATTGGCGTGTCCGTGTTATTGCCCGGACCTGTTCAATCCCGCATCCACGAATGCCAGGATAACCGGCCGGCCAATTTGCGCGAAGGCAGCGGATTTAGCGCAAGCGAGGAAAAACTGTCTCAGCGGCAGCTGGGGGATGGTTGGATGGACCCGAAGGAAGTCGGCAACCTTGTCGCGGACGGAATTCTCGCCAATCAGCCTTATATCGTGACACATGGGATGTTCAAAGGCGCCCAGCGGGCGAGGTCAGAAGCAGTTCTGGATGCCACGCCTGACCGGATTGAAAAGGTCGACTTTGGTTGAGTGACAGCTTGCTCGATGCCTTTGCACCATGAGCGATGATACATAACGCATCTGAAGAAAATAGGGGGAAGGGGATGTTGAAGAGAAATATGCTTCTGCTGGCCGGTGCGGCGATGACAGTGACCATGCTGCCGGTATCTGTGCAGCAAAAGGCGATGGCGCAGAGAAACGATGCGGCTGAACAGGCAGGGGCATGTGCTGCGCTTCAGCAGTTCAAAAATGCACGTGGTGATCTTCACATTACTTCGACGCAGGAAATTGCCCCTGCACCTGCTGGTTCACTGGTTCTCAACCCTATGTCGGGTGAAAGAAACCTTGTGGCAATCCCGGCCTATTGCAAGGTTGAGGGCGTTATCAATCACCGAACCGGGCCAGACGGGGTGGAATATGGCATTCGCTTTGCTGTTGCCTTGCCCGCAAACTGGAATGGCCGTTTCCTTTTTCAAGGCGGCGGCGGTTTGAATGGCACTGTCCGTCCACCACTGGGCACTCAGGCTACGGGCGACACGCCCGCTTTAGCGCGTGGCTTTGCCGTCGCATCTACTGATAGTGGCCATAAGGGCGAAGTGTTTGACTTCGCTTTCACCCAAAATCAGCAGGCGATGCTCGACTTTGCTTATAATGCCGTGGGCAGGGTGACGGAAACGGCCAAAGAGGTGATCGCGAGCCATTATGGGCGCAGGCCTGACCATTCCTATTTCGTCGGCTGTTCCACTGGCGGGCGCGAAGGTATGGTTTCTGCCCAGCGGTTTGCTTTTGACTATGACGGTATTGTTGTTGGCGCGCCCGCCATGCGGACTGGCCACAGCAATCTGGCACTGCTCAACGCACAGGTTGCTTTCAACCAAGCGGCAGAAAAAATGTCGCTCGGCATCGGTCAGGTTGGCCAGCTTTTCTCGCCCACTCAGCGTAAAGCGCTGCAAAATGAAGTGCTGGCGCAATGTGATGCGCGTGATGGTTTAAAAGACGGGATGGTCTTTGCCGGAACCCAATGTCACTTCGATCCATCACCCTTACTGTGCAAGCCAGGTGATAAAGACCCGGGCTGCCTGCAACAGCCGCAAGTCGATGCGATCAGGGTTGCTTTTGCCGGGCCGAAGACGTCAACGGGGGCGCCCATCTATGCTTCCTTCCCGTTCGACCCGGCCTTGTTTGGTGAATCCGTCGGTGGGTTGCCCGGCTTTCTGCCCAGCACCAAACCTACTCCCCTTGGACCACCAAGCCAGAGCTTGATCTTTGATGGCAATGCCCTGCTGGCAGTAGCGGATAAGGATCAGGGCGGAAGGTTGATGGACAGCTACAACTTTACCAACCTCAACAGCTTTGCCGGCCGTGGCAGCAAGATGATGATGTTCCACGGTCTGGCAGACCCTTGGTTTTCGGCCTTCGATACGGTGAATTGGTGGGAGCAGCTTGCCAAGGCATCTGGTGGGCAGGACAAGGCATTGGGGTTTGATCGCTTGTTTCTGGTCCCGGGCATGGGGCATTGCCAAGGCGGTGATCTCACGCCTGACACATTCGATATGCTGACACCATTGGTCGCATGGGTGGAGGAGGGGAAGGCGCCGCAGTCTGTTACCGCCACAGGGCGCGGGCTGAATGGCGCACAACGCAAACTATGTCCTTACCCTTCAGTATCGACCTACGATGGCAAGGGTGATCCCAAGAAGACATCCAGTTATAATTGCAAAGGCTGAGCTGCCATTGCGTCTCACAAAGAAAACCCGGCAAGGCCTTCGCTTTGCCGGGTTTTCTTTTAAGATTTAATCTTAGCGGACGCGCGGGCCACCAAAAGGCAGCGGTGGCGGTGCACGGCGTGCACCACGCGGAAGTTGTGCCTGATAAGCCCGTCCGCAATGTTCAACACAGTAAGGGAAGCCGGGGTTCACCTTTTCACCACAGAAGTGAAAATCGGGTTCACCGGGGTGGCCCATCGGCCAACGACAAACGCGATCATTCAGATCGAGCAGGCTCGTCTTATCAGCAATTTCGGGGCTCGGCTTGGCGGGAACCAGGCGGCGTGGCGGAGCGGGCGGGATCGGCGGCTGTTGATCACCGGGGCCTTGACGCAGGAAGCCACCGGGGCCGACGGAAACGATTTTTGGCGAATTGCCAGCAGGCGGTGCCTTTTCCGGAGCCGCAACTTCAGGTCTTGCCTGCACGGGCGGTGGCGCCTGCCTGGGGGCTGGCGCGGGGGCAGGGCGTGCTTCAACCTTGGGCGCAGTGGGCTTTTCCTTGGGTTTGGGTTTTTCAGCCGGCTTCGCTGTTTTTGCAGCTTTCTTGGCACCATCCTTCTTTTCGCCAGATTTGACGGGTGAAGGGCGCGATTTCAGGCCAAGGCGATGTGCCTTGCCAATCACCGCATTACGCGAAACACCGCCAAGCTCTTCAGCGATCTGGCTGGCGGTGGAGCCACCTTCCCATAATTTTCGCAGCGTTTCGATGCGTTCTTCGGTCCAGCTCATGAAACGTCCATATACCTCAAATTCAACAGGCGGGCCGCACCAATGCTTGCCAGCGAGAGGCCATGCGATTAGTCGGACATTCATGGCCGATCAAGCGCATACATCTCTCACCAGCGAAACGGTAACCTCCAGCGATTTTACTGCTGAAGCTGAAAATACCGAGCGCAGGTTTCCGCCCAAAGGGCAGCCCCTGATTACCGGTTTCAATCGGGTGGGGCTCTGGACTCTCTATATGAAGGAGGTTCGGCGATTTCTCAAGGTGCAGACCCAGACAATATGGGCTCCTGCGGTCACAACTTTGCTGTTTTTAGTGATTTTTACCGTTGCCATGGGGCGTGGCACCCGGGAAATTCTTGGTGTGCCCTTTGCAACTTTTGTTGCGCCGGGCCTCATCATGATGGGAATGATGCAGAATTCTTTCGCCAATTCGAGCTTTTCACTGCTCGCGGGCAAAATTCAGGGCACCATTATCGATCTCCTGATGCCACCGCTCAGTGAAGCGGAATTGATGATCGGCATTGTCTCGGCAGCGATGACCCGTGCTGTGATGGTGGGCGGCGCTGTGGCCTTTGCCATGTTCCTGTGGCCTGATGTAACCTTGATGGCAGCGCATCCCTGGGCGATCATATGGTTTGGCCTGATGGGCTCTGCGATGCTGGCGATGATGGGCTTGATTGCTAGCATGTGGGCAGAGAAGTTTGACCATAATGCTGCGGTCACCAATTTCATTGTCGCGCCGTTGTCTTTGCTCTCCGGCACTTTTTACGTGATCGATAATCTGTCACCACTTTTTCAGACGATCAGCCGCTTCAACCCATTCTTTTATATGATCTCGGGCTTTCGGTTCGGTTTTCTGGGTGAAAGCGATATTGGCAATACGAACCATGCGGTGATGGGGGCTGCATTGGGTGTGTTTGTGCTCAACCTTGTTCTGGGCACGGTCTGCTACCGTCTTCTGAAGAGCGGTTGGAAATTGAAAAGCTGACTAAGCTCACTGCATTGATGCAAAACAAAGGGCGGCCCCTCATGATCGAAGGGCCGCCCTTTTGTTATCCGGCTGCAGCGGGTGCAATCATTATCAATGGGTCAAACGTCTCCGCAACCGATAGCGGCCATCCCTGAATTCATCGAACAATTCAGCGACATTGGGGTGTTCTATCGGCCCACCTTCACTGTCTGCTTCGAGGTTTTGCTGGCTGACATAGGCCACATAAGAGGCTTCATCATTCTCTGCGAGAAGGTGATAGAAGGGCTGTTCACGCTTCGGGCGCATTTCACTTGGAATGGATTCATACCATTCCTCGCTATTGGCGAAGACCGGGTCCACGTCAAAAACAACGCCGCGAAAGTCGAACTGCTTGTGCCGAACGACTTCGCCAATTCCGAAGCGAGCTTTGCTGTTCAACGGGGCTTCCAAGCGCCGTCCAGCCTGATGCGAATAATAATGTGCGCGATCCATATGGGTAAAATATAGGCAGATCGCGTATTGAAACAAGTTCCGTATGTTCGCGCAGGCACGCTTTTTGGTGCAAAAGTGAATCAGGGGCTTGGCAATAGCATTCGCTTGAGCTAACCGCCCGCTCCAGCAGACCGGAACGCAATAAGCGTCCCGCACCCTTGAGCGGAGAGGTGCCGGAGTGGTCGAACGGGACGGTCTCGAAAACCGTTGTGCCTTCACGGGTACCGTGGGTTCGAATCCCACCCTCTCCGCCATTCACCACCGATTACCGCCGAAAATAGCCTGTGAGCTGTTGAGCACCGCACACTGAGGTAATGGCTGTATCTGCCGGTATTGTCGCTACCAAAGCATAGCAGGCACAGACAGCCGATGCTGCAAATGTCTGCTGTGCGGGACGAAGCGGTCATCCAAAATTTCGGAACGATGCAAGCCAAGCAAAACTGTGCTTTAAGATTGTTCCTTCATCATCTTGTCGTGAGCCCATTTATGCCCGTCCGCATCTCCCATTTTTCATTGCTGATCCCGGATTACGACATAGCGCTCGATTTCTTCCTGAGCATTGGTTTTGAGTGTCGTGAGGATACCGATCTTGGAAACGGAAAAAGATGGGTGCGGATCGCACCCCCGGGCGCACAAACCGAGATTTTGCTCGCTCGCGCTGCCGAAGATCGACAGTCCAGGTCTATCGGAGAGCAGGGCGGTGGACGTGTCTGGCTTTTTCTGGAAACCGAAGATTTCGCAAGTGACTACGAGCGGCTTAAGGCCGCAAACGTTGAGTTCGAAACGCCACCGCGTGATGAACCTTACGGGCGTGTCGTCGTCTGGAAGGATCCGTGGGGGAATCGTTGGGATCTGATCGAGTATGCTTGTCCTGACCTGAGCGGAACAGGCAACTAAGGCCTCAAAGCTGTCATTCGCTGCAAATTATAGGCATATCCGGTTATTTGGTTATGACAGGCCTTTTCCCACGTCACTTGGCTGTTGTTCTGCGATAATGTCCAGGAGGGCATCTGCGGCTTTGCTGCGATACCGCTCTTTGTGACGCAAAGCGTGAAATGCGCGGTTTTCCAAATCTAGGGGCAGGGCGTGCAAGGTGCCCAGTTGGATGGCTGGTGCGGTGACCAGTGCGGACAGTGCAGCCACTCCTGCACCCGCTTCGACTGCAGAACGCACGCTTTCGTTCGAGGGAAGTTCAAGCGTTACATTGAGTTCCTGGGGATCAATACCGATCCGCCTTAGCGCGGCATTCAATGTCGAGCGCGTGCCTGATCCTTTTTCACGCATGACCCAATGTGCCGACCTGATCCATTCAGTGCTGACTGCTGTGCCAGCAAATGGTTCTGCCTGAACAATCAGCAATTGGTCATCTCCGACGCGCCAACTGGCGAGCACCGGATCATCAACCACACCTTCAACGATCCCCAGATCTGCCTCTCCATCGCGCACTCGTGCCGCAGCTTGTTGAGTGTTTGCTATGGTGAGTTCGATTTCGATCCCTTGATAGCGCACACGATATTGAGCAAGGATGCGGGGGAGCCAATAGGCCGCGATGGTCTGGCTGACTGCCAGTTTGAGCGTCCCACGGGACAAATTGCCAAATTCACTGAGGAGACGTTCCGCCGTGGTGGCTCGTGCCACCACATTGCGGGCTTCGATCAGGAATGCCTGGCCTGCTTCTGTAAGGGTAATACCGCGCCCGACGCGGTGAAACAGTTTGACCCCGTGACGTTCTTCTAGCGCTGCAATCGCGGCAGAGGCTGCTGATTGAGTAACGTTTATGGCCTTTGCCGCCGCAGTCATATGCTCGCGCTCTGCCACGGCGATGAAGATACGAAGTTGCTCAAGCGTCATGTCCGGCACATTCCAATCAATCAGGTTTCACGATTGGAATGACAAGAATAACACGTTAGATCAATTGATGATCGGAGCGTAGCTGAAGGGGAGAAGGAAACCCCGATGATAAGCTTCGCGTTCGATCAATCCTCTCTTTACCGTTTTAGAGCGCATTTCCAGTCGATGGTGCCCGGCGTGGGGGTCTGTTTTGGCATCACCGCGCTGGCCTATCTTTTGCAAGCAGCTGAAGAGATGATCTTCGGAAAAGCGTGGCTGGAGGCACTGGTTCTGGCCATTCTTATCGGCACGGCAATACGGAGCATTGGAGTGCCCGTACGACGCTGGCATTCAGGCATCGCGTTCAGCGCCAGATATTTCCTTGAAATCGCGGTGGTGCTTCTCGGTGCATCGGTGAGCGCGGCGACAATTATGGCGGCTGGCCCGGCATTACTTGCGGGCATATCGATTGTGGTGGTGGGTGCTATCATGCTGAGTTTTGGGATTGGCCGGTTACTTGGGGTGCCCATCCGCATGGCGCTGCTGGTTGCATGTGGAAATTCGATTTGCGGGAATTCCGCGATTGCAGCCGTGGCTCCTGTTATCGGGGCTGATGGAGATGATGTGGCGGCATCCATTGCTTTTACCGCCGTACTTGGGGTGCTGGTTGTGCTCGGGCTGCCCTTACTGGGTTTGGCATTGGGGATGAGCGCGCTCGCCTATGGCGCTTTTGCGGGCCTCACGGTCTATGCTGTGCCGCAAGTCATTGCCGCTGCTGCCCCGCTTGGCCCCTTGGCCGTGCAGACGGGCATGTTGGTCAAGCTGGTGCGGGTTTTGATGCTGGGGCCTGTTTGTCTGATACTGTCTCTCATCGCGCCGCATATTGCTGCTGCCGATGAACCTCTTGATGCTGTGATCGCCGGGGAGGCTGAGGCTGGTGGGCGGCTTTCACTGGCACATCTGGTGCCGTGGTTTATTCTCGGCTTTCTGGCCTTGGTTGGCTTCAGGTCCTTCGACCTGATCCCACGAGATTTGCTTGCGCCAATCAGTCAAATAGCCACTTTCCTGACAGTCATTTCCATGGCTGCGCTGGGACTGGGGGTTGATCTCAAGGTCGTGCTCAAAGCGGGTGGGCGGGTCACAATGGCTGTTGTTTTGTCGCTTATAGGACTGGGATGCATCAGCTTTACTTTGTTGAAAATTCTTCAGATTGGCTGATTACCGCTGCATGCAATTGCTGGATACCGATAGGCACCCAAAGAAAGGACGCGGGTCTATTCGGGCAAAGCAGGATGGCATTGCTTTGCCCGAATAATGTCAGTCACAGGTGGCGATGTGAATGGGCTTACCTGTCGTTTTCAGCGAGATTTCACTGCTGACGGGCTGCATCTTGCTACCATTGATGAGCAGGCAGGTGGGCACCTCTGGCAAGGGCCAGTGGAGCACGAAGCCACCGGGCGGGGTGGCGCTGCCATCCAGCGTTGCGGTGAGGTGACGGCCTTGTGCTTTCATCGTAATGTCGAGCGAGCCGTAGCGGGTGTGCAGGCCTTTCATCGATACGCCATCGCCTGAGAGCCATTCCGGCGTCATCCCGCCACCAATCACCAATGCTTCGTCGCTGAAGCGGACATAGGCAAACATGTCGAGCGCGGCGCGGATAAAGTCGGATTCCACCCAAGCATGGGGCATATCGCCAATGAAGCGAATTTCACGCGGGTCCCGGCCCACCACTTCAGCCCATTGGTTCCAGGCTTTGGGGCGGCGATCCTTCATATAGAAGTCGAGTAGGGCATTGGCCTGCTGTGGCCAGCCCAACCGCACCATGGCGGAAACATTCCGCAATTCATATGGCGTGTAATCGTCCCAATCGGTGCTGCCGGGGCGGCTCATTACGCGGTTCCACTGCTTCACAAACGTGTTGCGGAGCAAGGTCTGGTCCAGCTCAGGCGCGATGCCTGCCGGATCGAAGGCCATGGTGGTGGAGGTCGCATCAAAATCGCCGAGACTTGTTGCACCGGGGATGTAATCGATCTTCCAATATTTGGCAGAGGCGTTGATCGCGGCCTTCAGGTCATCGGTGAACTGATCACGTTCAGCTTCGATGGCTTTGGTTTCCGGTCGGTCTAGAATCTGCGCCGCATAGGCAGCGCTTTTATAACCTGCCAATGTCCAGAAATCGTCCCACAGGCTGTATTGGATTTTCTCCGAATAGCCTTCATGGCTGATCGAAGGCGGCATCAGGCCATAAAGCATGAGCCGGTCAGGAGACTGGTTCTTGGGTGTGCGTTCAGACAGGCGCAGGCCGTCCATATGCTTACGCACGGCGTTGATATTGGGCCATTCGCTGGCCAACCAGTCCTTGTCCCCTGTAAAGCGATAGATCTGGGTGATGAGGTGGATATATTCCCCGTCACTGTCATTCTCTGGCACAGGGTCTGCCCCGCGATAATCCACGCAGCAGGGCACTTTGCCATTTTTGAACAGCTTGGTGGAATACCAATTGGCAAAGTCGATTGCAGGCTGCGTTACACCAAGGCGCAGCAGGCTGTCAGACATCATCGCGCCATCACGGATCCAACTGCGATTGTAAGACCGTGTGCCCGGTTTCAATTGCGCGCCATTGCGGCTGATGAGGATATGCGCGAGCGCGGTTCTGAGCGTGTTGGCCAGTGCCTGCTTCTGTGGTGGAACCTTGAGCGAAACCGTATTGAGCTTGGCCTTCCAAGAGACACGGGCGGCTTCCAGCGCAGGCTCAAATGCACTCTCTGTAATGGCGGCACTGCCACCTTGAGCAAAAGCCATGGGGACATCCATATGCGCACCCGGCGCAAGAGTGACATCCCATGTCAGCGTGGCTGAGCCGAGCTTGGCCGGGTCGTTTAAAGACGTGGCGTCAGGCGCAGAGGCCGGATCACCCAAAGCGCCCTGATCAAAACTGCGCATCCCTACATGATCCGGGGTGACAAGCGGGTGCAGGCTGCGCTGCTTTGCGGCGTCGCCAGCAATCGGGGAGGGCGTGGTGACAGCAAGCTGTTTCCCATCCCAATGGAGCTGTGAAATCTCGCTCACCCCACCTTGCTGGGACAGGAATTGGGCTGGCGGGTTGACCTGAAATGGGCGCACGGCCAGCACCAGACGGAAGTGGCGTTTGGTGGTGCCATTGTTCGTCAGCCGCCAGCGGGAGAGCAATTGCGGTTTGTCGCCAGCAGTGGCAAACGCCATCGTGTCGAGCGACCAATCATCGGCAGTCCAGGTGACATGCGGGATTGGCAGATAGCCATCTTCCAGCGAGGGGGTTGATCGGACATCAGCCCAATTGAAGGTGCGCCCGTCCACGCGCACAAAGGGTTCAACGCTGAAGCTGCCTTTGTCTGGTTCAATCGCGCCGTCCTCACCGATCAGCGCGGCGATTTTGCCACCGTCGCTCCCGGTCAAAGTCCAATAGCTTTGTTCGGTAAATCCACGCGGATAGATGCCTTTGGGAGCCGTTTTTGCTAGATCTTCCACCATGGCATTGGGCGTTTCACCCCAACTCAAAGGCTTGATGATGAGATTGACCAGGCGAGCATCCTTGACGGACGGATCAAGTGTAATGCGCAGGAAACGGGTGCGTGTCTCCGGAAGGGGGACAGGGTCGTTGCCGCCATCACCTTGCGTCACCCGGCGTAGAACTTTCCAGTCCTTTCCATCGTCCGATGCTTCGATTGTATAGGCCTTGGCAAAATGGCCTTTCGCCCAATCGAGCACCACGCCACCCAGTTCTTTCCTCCCGCCAAAATCGACGGAAAGGCTCTTTCCTCCGTGCCCGTGCCATGCGGTTGCCGGATCATTGTCCAGCACGGCCATATCGCTCGCATCCGGGGCTGGCAGAGGTTGGGGTGGGTCCAGTTTCATGAAGCTCAGCCCGTCAATCTCGATAAAGCCGCTGCCGCCATCGCGTCCACGCACCAGCGTGATTTCCATATTCTGGGTATGGCGCAGCGTCTTGTCGGCAGTTGGTCCCCAGGCGAAGGACATATCGCGTGGGCGAATGGTGATTTCCTGCCATTCCTGTGACGGGCGAAAGTTCAGGCGCTGTGTCCACCAGACATTCTCACCCGAGGCATCGGTAAATTTGATCTGAAGATCATTGACCCCGCCTTGCCCCCGCACTTTCAAGCGCATTTCGTAATTGTCAGGCCAATCAATTGGCAATTTTCGCGTCAGATAGGCATAGCCCGACACATCACCGAAGTCGTAATCCAGCTTCAGGGCCTGACCATCTGTGCCTTCAACGCTTTCGACGTGGGATTTGACTCCGTCGGAAGCGGCCGCTTTCCAGCTTCCTGCATTGTCAAAATCATTGAAGAGAACAGGCGCGGCGGTGGCAAGGAGGAGTGCAGAAAACATCAGTCGAGCCAACCTCCCGTGAAGCCTGCACGGCGAAGGCCGCGCTGGATATGGGGGTTCTTGCGCATCGTGCTCCACACAAGGCCGGTGCGGTGATTTTCAATCATCGCAACAATCGGCCCCTGATCGATCCCGAGATAATCCTTGTCCACCCATAGGCCGGACTTGATTTCGCCATGGAGCAATTTGCTCTGCGGCGCCTCGGTCAGTGTGGGGTTGAAGCTATCGAGGAAGCCGTAATTATCGTAAATTTCATGCCCCCAGCGTTTGTGCATGGCTGCGATCATGGGGGTGACAATTTCCGGGGCGAAAGCGATGGAGCCAAGGGCTGCTGTGGGCGCAATCGTGCCGTCATCGCGATCACCGGGGCCGCGTGCGGAATAGCTGAAGAATTCGCGTTCACGCCCGGCCAGTTCGATCTTGAAATCGCCCGGACCATCACATGCCGTAAGGCCCCAGCAATCTTCGCCATAGCCATCCCAGCCATAGGGATTTTTGATCGCATAATCGCGCTGCGCATAGGTTGCCCGGCGGCTGTTCTCGAAATAATCGATGCCCTTGGACTTCATCAAAGGATCGCGAATACCGCGGAAGTCGATCCAGGTGTGGCTATATTGATGGCCAAACATGGGCGGGAATTGCAAATGGGGTTCGCTGCCCCATTCATTACCCCAGGCTTTTTCGAACTTGGCACTCACCGCTTCCCATGTGCCATCGGGCAGGGGATGGGTGGGGGACGCAAGGCCCAGCACATAGAGGATCATGCCCTCATTATACTGGTTCCAATCGGCGGGAATGAAACCGGTGCGCGGCTTCCAGCCCATCGATACGAAGGGCGCGCGCGGGGTGATCCAGTTCCAGTCAATCGCACGGAAAAGCTGTTCGGCAATATAGCGAATACGGGCTTCACGCGCATCGTCACGGTCAAACCAGCTCTGCGCGAAAAGAACACCTGCCATCAGCAAAGCTGTGTCGATGGTGGATAGTTCAGCACGGGCAAAGCGCCAACCCTGCGTCACACCCAGGAAGTGATAGAAGAAGCCATTCTTGCCGCTGTCTCTGGATTCTGAATCGCCCTGTGGCTGGCCGATAAAGAACTCGAGCGTGGATAGCGTGCGATCTGCCGCCTCGTCACGGGTGATCCAACCATGACTTTCGCCGATGGGATAAGCGGTGAGGCCAAAGCCGACAGCAGCGATAGAGGCGAAGGAAGGGGTCGGCCAGCGATCAGGGATCAGGCCGGTTTTGGGATAAGCATTATCCCAGAAGAACTGAAAGGCCCGGCGCTGAATGTCACTGATGAGCGCCTCATCATCATCAGGCATAAATGTGTTGGCCGCTGGCGGCGGAACTTGCGTGTGTGCAGGCGTAGTGATGGTGCGCGGTGCGCAGGCTGCAACGAGCCCGCCGAATGTTAATGCACCTGTATTGAGAATGTCGCGACGATTGAACACAGATAAGCCTCGGAAATAGCAATGGGGAGGGGTGAGGGAAATAAAGAGGCATCGGGGTGCGGGGGGGGGAGGGCACCCCGATGCCAACCGGCTGGCGTTAGCTTAGAAGCTCAGGCCTGCCGATAATTTGACAGTCCGTGGGGGATAGCCGCCGGTTTGGTAACTATTGTCCAGATTACCGAAATCGGGTGATCTGCCGTCACCATTGTAGGATGTGAAGTTGGCAGTATTAAACACGTTCAGCACGTCGAGGCGCACGCGGATCGCCGTATCTTCTGAAACAAAGCGCATCGGAATGGACTTGCTGAGGGCAAAATCCACCTGACGGTATGACCACCAGTCACCGATGATGAAGGGGTGCTTGTTGTTCCCTTCAGTGATCAGCGGGCCAGTGTCATTCGTGCCATAGACATAGGGCGGCGAACGAAGCTGGATTTTGGTGGATGCGGTGAAGCCATAAGGAAGGTCGACACTGCCTGCCATCACGACACGGTGCTTTGAAACACCGGCAGAACGCAGTATCGGATAGTCCTTGATGGACGGATAATCGAGGGAGTAAACTTCCCCATATTTCCGGTTTTCCGTCGCTTCTGTGTAGGTGTAGGTGAAGTTCAGGCTCCACGGTGAGCTGGCGGTATATGTCTTATCCAGCTTCAAATAGGCAGAATCCGCACTGGTCTCCAAACCATTGGTACCAAGGATGATCGAGCCATAGCCATTGGGAGCAAAGCCCCATGGCTGGGTGTTGAAGGTGGAGCCGGGGGCAAAGAAGGTGCCATCCGGGCGGCGGTTGCCGAGAAGCCAGACGAAACCATCATGACTTTCAATATGGCTGAAGCCGATTTCCGGATGCCACAGACCGAACTTTCCACGAACACCAAGGCTGAACTGATCCGAATAAGGTGTCTTCAGATCATTGTTGAGCAGGTCGATTTCACCACCACCACCAAGGGCAGATGTGGCCAGCGGAGCGAGGCTGGTCAGGTAAGCCGGGTCCCATGCGACACAATTGGAACCAGCACATTCATGCTTCGGATCGCCATTGTTGAACAGATAGGTCAGCGTTTTGAAAGTGCTGTTTGACCGTTCAAGCTGGATATAGTCGAACTGGCTGCGATCATAGGATCGGCCATAGCCACCGAACAGGGTGAAGCGGTGATCTTCATCAAGCGCATAGGAGAAACCGATGCGCGGCTGGAAGGCGCCCTTGAAAGCCTTGCGTTCCTTACCGGTCGAGATGAAATCGTTGATATTATAATCAGCGTTCACAAGGTTGGGATAATTTTCAGGCGAAAGCGCATTCACGATCGCATCGGGCGTCTTGTAATCGAGGTAAGACGGCGTGCGCTCATAATCCCACCGCAGGCCGAGATTCAGCGTCAGGCGATCGGTAACTTCCCAGTCATCCTGCGCATAAAGGCCAAGCTGGAAGTTGTCAGACTTGACGCTGCCACCGGCTGTTCCATCGACAGGAACACCGAACTGGACACGCCAAGGAACATCTAGTGAATAGTCCATATTATAGGTGAACTGCGGGTTGGTGTTGTTGAGCTGACGAGCATCCAGCTTGATCCACTTCGCCTTCACGCCAACCTGGAAAGTGTGCCCTTCAAGGCCGGTGTAGGTAAAGTCATCCTGCAGCGTCCAGCCCTTCTGGCCTTTGCGTTGATAGTTGGGGCTGGCACCATAGGACAGCAGCGTGTCCTGATTGTCATTCTGTAGAATGAAGCCATTGCCGAAGCTTTTGGGGGTAGGGGCCCATTTCACGTCTTCGTAAGACAGCTTGATATCATTGATCCAGCTATCTTCAGTGTGCTGATACCGCAGCAAGGCGCGCTTTTCATCCACATCATTGCTGGTGATCCGGCCGGGAGCGGTTTGCCCGCTGTTCCAGTTTTCGCCCGATTCCTTGCGGACCTTGATCGATGCTTCGATCAGATCAGCATCGGTAGGTTCGATATCCACCTTGCCGAAATAGAGGTCTTCATTGAAAGTGCGGTTGTAATTGCCAAACGCACTTTGCAGATCTGTCGGGTAATCGGAGATGGAGAGGCCGTTGGCTGGCGTCACTTCAACCGGAACGACATTGCGCTTGCCTTCATAGGCAACGAAGAAATGCGCCACATCCTTGATGATCGGGCCACCCAGCGATGCGCCGAACTGCATGTCGCGGGTTTTGGTCTTATCCTTATTGTCCCGCTTTTCGAGCGGTGTTTTGGCGCGCAGGCTTTGGTTGGTGAAATCAAAGAAAGTATCGCCGTGGAATTCATTGGTGCCGGACTTGGTCACCGCCGTGATGGCCACCGAGCTGACCTGATCGAATTCCGCTTTATAGTTGGAACTGATGACGCGATATTCGCCAATGGCAGACTGCGGGAAGGGGTTGCCATTGGAGGAATCCTGCCCGGTGATGCCGCTCTTGAGGACGTAATCCTTCTGACCCACGCCATCGATGAAGACGTTTACGGAAGCCGAACCCTGTGCGCCGCCCTGAATCTTGACGTTGCCATTGGCACCGGTTTCCAGAGAAACACCGGGGGCAAGGTCGGCAAAGGCGAGGAAGTTGCGGTTGTTCTGCGGCAGTGTGTCGATCAGGCGCTGGGTGATCGTGGCACCCACTTCGCCGCCTTCCATCGTGCGCAACTGGCTGCCCACAACAACGATCTGATTGCCAGCATCGGCTCCGCTGTCATCCGATGTGGAGCTTGTATCTGATGCCTGGTCAGGGGTGGTCGAGTTGGCCCGGGTCAGATCAATGTTGAGTGCGCCGCTTTGGCCCACTTGCAGAGTGATCGTATCGGTTGTGCGGGTGCCATTTTGCAGCGCGATTTCAAGCCGATAAGTGCCCGGCGAAAGCGATGCGAAATTGTAAGTGCCCTGCGGCGAAATCGTGGTGGTGCGGCGTGAACCGGTGTTCACTTCCACGATCGTGATCTGCTGTGCCGGATTATCGGCCGGGGCAGTCACAGTCCCGCGCAAGGACGCCTGCCCGACCTGCGCATGAACTGGAGCCGCCAGGGCAACCGGAAGGGCAACGCTGGCCATCAAGGCGGCCAGACGAAGAGTATTGCTTTTCAGCACGTTGGTGTTCCTGTTTTTATTTTGCATTGTGTGTCTCCCTGCTTTCGCCTTTGCCCCCCAGCATCGGCGATGATGTTCCCTTTTATGGGTTGTTATGTGCTGCGGCTGATGGATCAGTCCGGGGGTTGACGCGGGTGGTGGTCTCACGCGCGATCAATTCGGGAATTTTCCATTCCAGAATAGGTGTGTTCACTCGATCCTTGGGGTCATCCTGAAACAGAACGGCCATTGCGCGCTTGCCCATTCCGGCAATATCGACGCGGATCGTCGTCAAAGCGGGCGTAACAAGTCTGGCGAGTGGAATGTCATCGAATCCAGCCAGTGCCATGTCATCAGGCAGTGCGATGCCATGGCTTTTCAGAACGGTCATGGCGCCGATTGCCATCATGTCGTTGGCGGCAAAGATACCGTCAGTGGTCAGGCGAGATGCGATGATTTCGCTGGCCGCAGCCGCGCCAGCCTCTTCGCTGAAGTCGCCGGCAAGGATACGGCCGTTAATGCCAAGTTCTGCGCAGCTTTCGAGGAAACCGCGCTGGCGTTCCTGCGCTTCGATATTGCCTGCTGGGCCAGCGATATGCACCAGATCATAGCATCCGCGATCATGGAGGTGCTGCACCATGGCTTGTGCGCCGGCATAATTGTCGAGCCGCAATTCATGCACATTCCGCTTATGCGGGGCACCGTTCAGAAGCACTGTGGGAAGGTTGGGCGACAGGTTACGAAGCAGGCAATCAGGATCGAGATGCGGGGCAAGGATGACAAGCGCATCCACCCGCCCGCGCAAATGGTTGAGCGCTTCCACTGCCCGTTCAGGATCTTGAGGGACATTGGACAGCAGCAATTGCGTGCCATGGTCCAGTGCTGCCTGATGCAGGCCGCGCACCAGTTCCGAGAAATATTCACCG
The DNA here is from genome assembly GCF_009828105.1 of Altericroceibacterium indicum. Lineage (GTDB taxonomy): Bacteria > Pseudomonadota > Alphaproteobacteria > Sphingomonadales > Sphingomonadaceae > Altericroceibacterium > Altericroceibacterium indicum. The sequence continues at coordinate 151,892 of NZ_WTYQ01000002.1, read as the reverse complement.
TGGAGATCAGGAAGCGCCACACCAACCGCGCCGCTGCGCTGAAGGCTGAGATTGCGTGCGCCTGCATGAGGGACATAACCCAGTTCACGCGCGGCATCTTCGACCAGCTTGCGCACATCCGGGCGAACGGTCTTGATACCATTGAGCGCCCGCGAAACAGACGCCACGGAGACGCCTGCATGGCGTGCAACATCTCTGACGGTTGGCCCGTTCGTGGGCATACGCTAACTATCCTCTCTCCATAGAAGGGGTGGATTTAACCCCTGATCAGCTTTGTGCCTTGAAGTAACCGGTTACTTCAATCTACAAGCGCATTCAACCAGTATTCATCTAAGGAAGCTGGATCGGCCCAAAATGGGCGAGATTTTGGAAGAGGGAATGTATGATTAACCCCGGGATTTCGCGCCGTGCAGCGCTTATGGGAGCCGGAGCGATTGCTGCATGGGCATCGTCGCCTGCACGCGCTTTAATGGCCAAAACCGGTGATGCGCCACTGCCAGGCGCAGTCGAATCACTGATCGCCAAAATGAGCGTTGAAGAGAAGGCCGGGCAGTGCACTCTGATGGCGGCTGCCTGGGCTGGCGGGGCCGCCAATGCCCTCAATCCGATCACTGCAACAGCCACTTTTGACGAACAGCTTGCTGACGTGCGCAAGGGCCGTTTGACCGGCGTATTCAATGGCAATGGTGCGCGAATGGCGCAGCAGATGCAGCAGGCTGCGATGAACGAATCGCGTCTGAAAATCCCGCTATTGTTCGCTGCTGACGTAATCCATGGCTTCCGTACCGTCTTCCCGGTGCCCTTGGCGGAGGCCGCCAGCTTTAACCCCGATGTGGCTGAACGCTCAGCGCGTGTGGCGGCGGTAGAAGCGTCTGCTGCCGGGATTGACTGGACGTTCGCGCCCATGGTGGACATCGCCCGCGATCAGCGCTGGGGCCGAGGGGTTGAAGGCGCTGGCGAAGACGTGTTGCTGGGCGAGTTGATGGCCATTGCCCGGGTTCGTGGCTTTCAGGGTAGCGGACTTGATGCAGCCGACGCCGTTGCATCCTGCGCCAAGCATTTCGCTGCCTATGGCGCAGCCGAAGGCGGGCTGGATTATAATACGGTAGATATTTCCGAACGTACCTTGCGTGAAGTTTACTTCCCGCCGTTCGAAGCGGCCTTCAAGGCTGGCTGCCCCACTGTCATGGCTGCCTTCAACGAAATTTCAGGCGTTCCGGCTACCGCGAACCCTTGGCTCCTCGACGAAGTACTGCGTAAGGAATGGGGCTTCGATGGTCTCGTAGTCAGCGATTACACTGGCGATATGGAACTGATCGGACACGGCTTTGCTGCTGATGAACGCGAAGCCACCCGCCTTGCCTTTATGGCGGGCGTGGATATGAGTATGCAGTCCGGCTTCTACATCCACCATCTGCCTGATCTGGTCGCCAAGGGTGAGGTTCCGATGGCACGGCTGGATGAAGCGGTTCGCCGGGTGCTTCACCTCAAGGTACAATTGGGCCTGTTTGATGATCCGTTCCGCCGGATTAACCCGGAACGGGAAAAAACGCGGGTTCTGACAAGCGCCAATTTGCAAGTCTCACGCGAAGTGGCGCGCGAATCCATCGTGATGCTCAAAAATGAAGGCGATCTTCTGCCATTGCCACGCTCAGGCAAAAAGATCGCGTTGATCGGGCCATTTGCGCAAGGCAAACATGATCTGATCGGGCCATGGAATGTCTATGGTTCAGACCAGCAGGCGGTGGATCTTCTGACCGGCGTTCGCGCTGCGGTGGCCGATCCTTCGCTCATCACTGCTGTTGATGGTTCAGCTATTGAAAAACCCATTCCCGGCGGCATCGAAGCAGCGGTGGCGGCGGCCAATGCGGCTGATATTGTCGTGCTGGCAGTGGGTGAAGGGCAGGACATGTCCGGTGAAGCCAAGTCCCGCACCGATATTTCCGTGCCTGCGCCTCAGCGCGCTTTGGCAGAAGCTGTAGCGGCCACGGGCAAGCCGGTGGTTGTGTTGCTGCGCAATGGCCGCGCTCTGGCCCTGGAAGGTGCCTTGTATGATGCGCCTGCTATTCTGGTCACGTGGTTTCTGGGGTCGCAATCCGGCCCGGCAACAGCCGATATTCTGTTTGGCGAGGAAGGTCCATCGGCCCGCTTGCCGGTCAGCTTCCCTTATGCCACGGGGCAACAGCCTTATTATTACGCGCATAAGAGCACCGGACGGCCCAACCCCGAAGGCCCGCTCATTCCCTATAAGGCCCATTATCAAGGTGTCCCGAACAAGGCTCTGTTCCCCTTTGGCCATGGCCTGACTTACGGGAAGATCAAATATTCCGGCCTTGATATGGGGTCAGCAAAACTGAGCCGTGGCGGGTCGCTGACGGTCAGCGCCACGATCACCAACAGCGGCAAATATGCGGCGCGCGAAGTGGTCCAGCTCTATGTGCACGACATGGCTGCCAGCATCACACGGCCCGTGCGGGAGCTGAAATCCTTCCAGAAAATTGCATTGGCACCGGGGGAAAGCCGCAAGGTTACTTTCATCCTCCAGCGCGATGATCTGACCTTCATCGGCACGCGTATGGAACCGACGGTGGAGCCGGGCGCATTTCAGCTCTGGATTGCACCGTCTGCCGAAGCAGATGGCCTGACCGGCATGTTCAATCTTGTCTAAGGGCTTTTAAGAAGCGTCGTTTCGGGCGGCGATGATGGCCAGATCATGCCTGTGGGTTCCACGCCGCAGCGGACTGGTCAGCATCGCCGCCAGCGATGCCCCAATGGCAATCGCGGGCAGGGCAAACATGATCCATGCAATGCCATCGCGGGCGAGGGCCGTTTGCGGCCCATTGTTGCTATAGCCAATCCAGTCATAGCCCAGCCCGATCAGCAGAGCGGCAAAGGCCAGCGCCAGTTTTTGAACTAGCGCCGCGCAAGCAAACGCCATTGCTTCCACCCGCACGCCATAATGCGCTTCACCATATTCCACCGTATCGGGCAGCATGGCCCAGCCCAATACGCTGAAACCTGCCAGCGCGATTTGCAGGGCGAACAGGAATATCTGTGCAGCTAACGGGCTGCTGCCGATCAGCATCGCGCCCAATGCCAGAACGATCAGGCCAATGCCGCCCGCCACAAACCAGCTTGCCCGTGTTCCAATTCTTGTGGCACCCCAGGTCCAGCCCGGAATGGCGATCAGCGCAGCGATGCCCATTGCGGCCAACGCCTCGGAACCTGCACCAGCAGCGTTCAGCGTATGGCGGAAGTAGAACAACACTGAATGCCCCACCACCGCAGCGGCCAAAGCAGCACAAGCCGTGGCGGCATTAAGGCTCACGAAAGCGCGGTTGCGGAACAAGGTTGCGATGGCAACACGCGGCGAAATGCGTTCCTGCTGATGGTGTTCTGAGATAATCTCTGGCGTCAGATAAGCCACCAGCAAAAGCAGCGGCGTGCCGATCATAGCCAAGAGCGCCGCTATATTCACCAACCCCCCGCCAGCGCCGCCAAGCTTATTCGCCAGCCAGGGCGTGCCCAGCGCCACAAAGAAAGCTGCCAAAGCGCCAAATCCCATGCGAAACCCGGCAACCAAAGTGCGATCGCGGCTGGCCGCGCTGATCCGCACGCTCCATGAAGCATAGGGTACATTGACGAGGGCGTAGAAGGTACGGAACACGACATGCGTACCCAATGTCACCGCAATGGCCCCTCCGGTAAGTGCGGGCAGGGCGTAAAGTGCGGCAAAGGCCAGTCCCAGTGGAGTGGCGCCAAAGGCCACCAATCGGCGATAACGCCACTGGCGATGTTCGGTCAGTGCCCCAACTAGCAGATCAGCCAGCCCGTCCCAAATCGCGCCAACCATATATATCGCCGCAGCGGTCGCAGGCGGCAGTTTCAGCGTATCGATATAGAAGATCAGCAGATACAGCGTGATCGCCTGCCAATAGAGATTGCAGGCAAAATCCCCCGCCCCAAACAGGGCTATCCGGGCGATACCGGGGCGTGGCTGGGCGATGGGGGCAGTCATATCAGCAAGTCCAGCCTCGATAAAAGCGCAGGGCTGTTCATAGCCTGAGCGTTGAGGAAAGGGGTGATAGCGCAGGCCCGCACCGCCTGCCAGCGATCATCCTTGAGGTGTGATTTTAGGGGCGTCAGCAGCAGGTCTCTTCGCAATTGCAACATGAGTTGCATTCTCTGCAATAGTAGCATGGAATGAAGCTTCTATAATAAGCCCATGCACATTCACGCCTATCGTTCAGCCGTTTCGGAGGCCGCTCACCTTGGTTGATGCCGAGAGCATTCGGCGCGCGCCTTTCGCGTCCCAATATCTCAGCCGGCTGTCCCGCTGGCTGGAATTGCGCGCTATCGGCCTGACGCCTGAGCATCTTCACATTGAGGATGGCTTGCGCGCGGCGGTGATCGTCATGGCACCGCTGTTGCTGATTATTATCACCGGGGAACGCTCTTTAGGCTGGGCGATCTTTGCCGCTTTCTGGACCTGCCTTGCCGACACCGGCGGGCCGGAGAAAAGCCGCCGGGCCTTGCTGGCAGGCTTTGTTCTTATAGGCAGCGCAACCGCTTGGGTGACTTCATATATTGCCGGGTTGGGAATGCTGCCCGCGTTGGTGGCTGGCCCGGTGCTGGTGGGGCTGACCGCGCTGATCCCGTTACGCTGGCGGGGGTCGGCCCTGGTCGCGACGCTGCTGGGCGTAGTGGCCGTGGTAGCCGCGGGCTATCCGCAAACGCCTGCTGGCGCGATCCGGCTTGGCCTGACCTTTCTGGGAGGCGGGGCATGGGCGGCTTTGGTTTCGACCTATTTGTGGCGCACGGATCGCTGGCTCCCTGCGCGCCAGGCCATGGCGGCAGTCTATGCGCGGCTGGCCGATATGGCGGCTGATCTCAACGATCCGGCGGGTGACAAAAGTGGTGAGGATCAGGGCGTAAAACACGGCCAGTTCCGCCGCGCAATCCGTGGTGCGATTGAACGGGCGAACACCCAAATGGGCAAAGCGGCAGGCCGGAGCGGCTCCACCCCGGCAGATCTTAAAACAGCGCTCGCCACGGCGGACGAGATTTTCCACGCGATGATTGCGCTCGACCATTCGCGCCTGATCTGGCGCGGTAATGAGCATGTGGAAACAGCGGTGGAGCCTTTACCAAGGCTGCTGGCCGCTGCCCGCAATGCGCAGCTTTCTCTTCGCGGGGAGCCAATAGACTGGCGCGAACAGGCAGCGGAACTGTCCGCTCTGGTAAAACCCTGTGAAGGTGCCCCCGCCGGAGCGTTACGCGCTATCGCAGAGGCCCTGTCGCAGCTTCATGCGCCCACCTCCGGCCCTGCGATCATTGGTACCGATGATACAGCCGCAGCCCGCGCCAAGCAGATTTTGCGCATCGCTGTGCGCACCAGTGTCGGCGTCGCGCTGGTGACTATTGTCACCCATATGCTGTCCTTGAGCTATCCTTATTGGGCGACGATGGCGGTGGTGGTCATCATGCAGCCCGTGCGGCGGATGAGCTGGAGCCGGGGGATTGAACGCATCTTGGGGTCCGTTTCCGGCGGCGTGCTGGCCGGGCTTTTGCTGCCCGTGCTGACATCATCATGGACCATGGCCGCCGTTATCGCGCTGGTGTCTGCGGCGACCATCGCGCTGCGTTCGGTGAACTACACGGTTTTCGTCGTCTTCCTTACCCTGCTGTTCGTGCTGGTGATGCACACGCTGCATCCCGGTTCCGGCATCGCCTCTGCGCGTATTCTGGACAATGTGCTGGGCAGCTTCGTCGCCATTCTGGCAACCTTGCTTATCTGGCCAGATCGAGGGCGCTCGGTGGGGGAATTTGTGCCCGCCGCAGTCAGTGCCAATCGCGCCTATCTCGAAGCGGTGCAAAAAGGCGACGCGCAAGAGATAGCCGCCGCGCGCCGCGAAGCAGGCCTCGCCAGCACCGACGCCGAAATCGCCATCCACGCCCCCGACAGCTTCCTCGGCTCCCGCCCCACAGCCGAAAACCTCGCAGCCTTGCGCACCGCACGCCACCTTGCCGGAGAAGCCGCTACGCTATGGTATGCCAAGCAGGGCGGTTGATGGTTGGGTGCATTGCTGCTTACTTAGCTTTGTCTTTTCTTGCTGCTTTGTCTTTTCTTGCTGCTTTGTCGGCAATTCGTTTAGCTGCACCAAGCACTTGAGCCACGAGTGGAATGCGCTCGTCTTTATGTCGTGACAGGTCAATCGCCGCCCAGATCAGACCCATAGTCACAAGCCCATATTCTCTAAGCTGTAATTGCAAGTTTCCGTCGGTCATATGGGGTATTCCGGACTTGCTAGCGTAGATAACGTCATTCCGAAGTGTGGACTGACGATTGATCTTCTTGATCATTGCGTTTTCATCATTAAAGTTTGACTCAAAAGCTTTAAGAACGAATTCTAGGGATTCATCCTCGCTGTCAGGATTATATGATAAAAGCTTAAGGTTTAGAGGATAAATATTTGGACCATCTGGACAGTCTATCCTTGCGAATAAATCGTCCTTTTCTGGGTGGAGGGTAAATTTAATATTGGCTTCTCCAGCATCTGTTGCAACCATTTTAGCAAATGCAGATACAACAGCCTTTTGATGATGATCTTTCAAGTTAATGCAACTAGCTAGATCTTTATAGCCGTGCATCTTCGCTGACCATATAAATGCAGCAACTGCTTCTTCCACAGCATGTGTCACGCAGAAGAAGGATACAGTTGGGGCTAATCCTGCGATTTGGTCGGCGTGGATGAGGTATTGCCACGCATTCATTGAGCAGTATTTAGATCGGTTATTTAACCGGTCAAACGCGTTTTTTTTATCCACTTTGCAGCATTAGCAGACATAAGTTGAGTTAGTACTGTCATAAAAAGGACTAAGGCTCCCTTTCAAATGTAAATTTTTAAATATTTAAAAAATTTTGAGCATATAATATTTATTATTCAGTGAGTTTCTTTGATGTGTCTATCACAAAAAGCCGCCCGCAGCCAGTATCGAAACAGCTGCGAGCGGCTTTTTACGTCACATCACCACACCCGAAGGCGCGGAGATGTTCAGGCCAGATTGCGGACTTTGGGTTCACGATCGTAGAAGCGCTTGGCGGCTGCTTTGACGAAATCCCCGCCAAGGCCGGTCACGCCGTCATCGGCTTCAACGCCTGCTCTATCCATCAAGGGCTTGGCACCATCCGTTGCGCCGATGGCTTTCAGATGGCCGAAGGCATCCATGACGAATTGCACCGCTGCGGATTCCTTGCAGAGCATTGTGGCGTCATCTTCAGTCAGCACCAGTGCCACCGCGTCGAATAACACGCTGGGGCTGCCAGCCAATTGGCCATCTGCGGCGGGGGTAATGCCAACCTTTGGCGCGACCTTTACTGCCGTGCCGCCTGCATCTTCGATGGCCTTGCAGACATCCTCGACCTCTTTCTTGGCCGAATTTTCAGCATAGAGCACCGCAACGCTGCGGCCATCGAGCGTATCCTTGGCATTTTTGTGGATCGAAAGCGCGGGGCTTTCCTTCATTTCCACCCGTTCACGCGCCACGGGGGCAGCTTCGGGCAGATCCATGCCAAGCGCGTCTGCCACACGGGCGGCCAGATCGTCATCAATATTGATAAGGCGGCTCAGCACCCGCAGACGGACATGTTCCAGCATCACCTTGCTCAATTCAAACGCGATGGCGCTGGCGATATGGGCACGTTCATTTTCTGTCTGGGACAGGAAGAACATGCGTGCCTGGCTGTAGTGATCGGCGAACAATTCAGGCCGCACGCGTAACCGATCACCCGCTTCGCTGCCCACGTCCTGCGCGGAATAGCTGGCGAAACCAGTGGCCGGGCATTCGCGCGGGCCACCATCTTCACCCGCTTCGGCAAGGCTGTTGGGTTCATAATTCGCCCGGCCTGTGGGAACCTGGGTTTGCATCAACCCATCACGGTTGAAATTGTGCATCGGGCATTTGGGGGCGTTGATCGGGATCTGGTAGAAATTCGTGGTCCCAAGGCGCGATTTCTGCGTGTCGAGGTAAGAGAACAAGCGGCCCTGTAACAGCGGATCAGCGGTAAAGTCGATCCCCGGCACTACATTGCCGGGGCAGAAGGCGGCCTGTTCGGTTTCCGCGAAGAAATTGTCCGGATTGCGGTTCAACTCCATGCGGCCAATGATTTCGACCGGAATATCTTCTTCCGGGATCAGCTTCGTGGAATCGAGCACATCGTAAGGCTGGGCTTCGGCAAATTCTTCATCAAAGGTCTGGATGCCCAGATCCCACGCGGGGAAGCTACCGGCCTCGATGGATTCATACAGATCGCGGCGGTGATAATCAGGATCGGCGCCGGCGATTTTCACTGCTTCATCCCAGCAGGTCGATTGCATCCCCAGAACTGGCTTCCAGTGGAATTTGCAGAAAGTGGATTTGCCTTTCGCATCGACCAGACGGAAGGTGTGAATGCCGAAGCCTTCCATCATCCGCAAGGAACGCGGAATGGCGCGGTCGCTCATCGCCCACATGATCATGTGCAATGTTTCGGGCATCAGGGAAATGAAATCCCAGAACGTATCATGCGCGCTGGCGGCCTGTGGATACCCCTTGTTGGCCTCCATCTTCACGCTGTGAATAAGGTCAGGGAATTTGATCGCATCCTGAATGAAGAACACCGGGATATTGTTGCCAACCAGATCCCAATTGCCTTCATCGGTGTAGAATTTCACCGCAAAGCCGCGCACGTCACGCGGGGTGTCCACGCTGCCAGCACCGCCAGCCACAGTGGAAAAGCGGGTGAAGACGGGGGTCTGCTTGCCCTTTTCCTGAAAAGGCGCCGCACGGGTGAGGTGGGGAATGGCTTTGGTGCAAGTGAACGTGCCATGCGCTGCCGATCCGCGCGCGTGAACGATCCGCTCAGGAATCCGTTCATGGTCAAAATGGAAGATCTTTTCACGCAGTGCAAAATCTTCGAGCAGCACCGGCCCGCGCGCGCCAGACTTGAGGCTGTTCTGATTGTCAGAAACGCGAATGCCCTGATTGGTGGTCAGATGGGCTTCGTCTGATTTGTGATTGCCGCCCGATGGAACATGCTGATGGGTTTCGCCGCCTTTGCCTTCTTCGAACGCAAAATCTTTACCACCCGGAGCATTACTTTTGATTTTCGCCACATCTGGTCTCCCATGAGATTACTCAAAGAAGACGGGTGGTGGCAGTGGTGGTTCCAAATGCTTGAGAAGTTTGTCAAATTACCGGGTGGAGCGAGCTGATAATTGGTCAGGGCGGGTTTGGAGCGCTTGTCCGCCTGTTCAGTGCCTTTGAGGTGCTTTTGTGTGCTTTTAGGTATCTTTCTGGCGGGTTAGCATTTCTGCCGCCCCGCCAGAGAGTTTCTGGTGTAAATTATTGTAATATCAGTCTTTTTCGACCTGACTGACATCGCGAACCGCGCCTCTGGCGGCATTGGTGGTCAGCGCTGCATAGGCCCGCAAGGCTGGTGAAACGTCGCGCTTGCGGCCAAATGGCTTCCACGCTTTTGAACCCCGGTCCACCATCTCTTCATGCCGCGCGGCGATTTCTGCGTCGTCAATATCGAGGCTAATCAAGCGGTTAGGGATATCAATCACGATAGGGTCTCCGGTTTTGACCAGAGCAATCAAGCCACCTTCCGCAGCTTCCGGCGAAACATGCCCGATCGAAAGGCCAGAGGTTCCCCCGGAAAACCGTCCATCCGTAATCAAGGCGCAAGCTTTGCCTAAACCCTTAGATTTCAGATAGCTAGTCGGATAAAGCATCTCTTGCATCCCGGGGCCACCTTTGGGGCCTTCATAGCGGATCACGACAACATCGCCTTCCACCACTTCATTCCCCAGAATGCCAACCACGGCAGCATCCTGGCTTTCATAAACCCGCGCAGTTCCGTGGAATGTGAGGATGGAATCGTCCACCCCGGCGGTCTTCACAATGCAGCCTTCAGGGGCCAGATTGCCAAACAGAACCGCAAGGCCGCCATCCTTCGAGAAAGGGTGCTCAGCACTGCGGATCACACCATTTTCGCGATCTAAATCAAGCTCTTTCCAGCGATTGCTCTGGCTGAAGGCCTCTGTTGTCCGGACTCCGCCGGGGGCTGCCTTGAAGAAATCATGCACGCTTTCCCTATCCGTGCGGCTGATGTCCCAGCGATCCAGCGCATCACCCATGGTAGGCGCGTGAACAGTCGGAAGAGATGTGTCGATCAAACCCGCTTTATCGAGCTGGCCAAGAATCGCCATGATGCCACCTGCACGGTGGACGTCTTCCATATGCACATCCTGCTTGGCCGGGGCGACCTTGCACAAACACGGCACACGGCGGGACAATTGGTCAATATCGGACATAGAGAAAGAAACTTCCCCTTCATGCGCTGCGGCCAGAAGGTGAAGTACAGTGTTGGTCGATCCGCCCATCGCAATGTCGAGGCTCATGGCGTTTTCAAAGGCTTTAACACTGGCAATATTGCGCGGAAGGGCAGAGGCATCATCCTCTTCATACCAGCGCTTGGCCAGATCAACGATGGTGCGGCCTGCTTCCAGAAACAACTTCTGCCGGTCTGCATGGGTGGCGAGAGTTGAGCCGTTGCCGGGGAGGGAAAGGCCGAGCGCTTCGGTCAGGCAATTCATGCTGTTAGCGGTGAACATGCCCGAGCAGCTCCCGCAAGTGGGGCAGGCAGAGCGTTCAATCGTGGCGACATCCTCGTCGCTATAGTTTTCATCGGCTGCCGCGACCATTGCATCCACCAAATCCAGAGCAACAGTTTCGCCTTGAATATCGGCTTTGCCCGCTTCCATCGGGCCGCCGGAAACAAAGATGGTCGGAATGTTGAGCCGCATGGAGGCCATCAACATGCCCGGCGTAATTTTGTCGCAATTGGAAATGCACAGCAGCGCATCGGCACAATGGGCGTTGGCCATATATTCGACGCTATCGGCAATCAAATCGCGGCTGGGGAGCGAATAGAGCATACCGCCATGGCCCATCGCTATGCCATCATCCACCGCGATCGTGTTGAATTCCTTGGCAACGCCGCCTGCTGCCTCGATTTCGCGCGCAACCATTTGGCCAAGGTCTTTCAAGTGGACATGGCCGGGCACGAATTGGGTGAAGCTGTTGGCAATGGCGATGATCGGCTTGCCGAAATCCTCGTCCTTCATACCCGTGGCCCGCCACAGGCCGCGCGCGCCTGCCATGTTGCGGCCATGTGTGCTGGTGCGTGAACGATAGTGAGGCATGGGTGCTGTTCCTGAAATCTGTCGCTATTGATGGCGGGTTTAATGGGCGGTAAGCTAGTTGTGAAATATATTATTACTGCTGCATAAATTCATTCTGGATATTTATAGAGCTATGGACCTTCGCCAGCTCCGCCATTTTATCACGGTTGCAGAGACGCTGCATTTCGGCCGTGCGGCTGAACGGCTTGGAATGACACAGCCACCACTCAGCCAGTCCATCATGGCGCTGGAACGGGAACTGGGCGCAGTTCTTTTCCTTCGTTCCAAGCGGGTGGTGTCATTGACGGCCTTTGGGCGTCAATGGTTGGATCATGTCCGTCCGGCTGTTGAGAATATCGCTGCACTTTCTGACATTGCCGAGCAATTGAAGAAAGGGAGGGCAGGGCGGCTTGCTCTCTCCTTTGTCAGCACAGCGGATTACAGTGTTTTGCCGAAGTTGGTGGAGCGATATTCCAGTGCATTCCCGGAGGTTGAACTCGATTTGATGGAAGCCACGAGCGATGTTCAGGTGGAGGCTCTGCTTGATGGCAAAATCCATGCGGGAATAGTGATCGCAGCTCGCTCCGCATTGCCGCCAACTTTGGAATATCGCCCTCTATTGACCGAACCACTGGTGGCGGCTGTCCCGGAATTGTGGGTGGAGAGCGGGCAGCTTGATCTGACAGATGGAGCGCTGGAGGCAGATCAGTGGATGGCAAAACCGCTGATTATCTTCCCGGCGCGTGTGGCTCCTCATTTTCATGAATTGGTGGTCGGCTTCTATCGCTCCAAAGGGTATCACCCTTTCATCCAGCAGGAAGCAATCCAGATGCAGACGATCATCAGTCTGGTCTCAGCAGGACTTGGAATAGCGCTTGTTCCGGCATCATTGCAGCACCTTGCCCGAACGGGGGTTCGATATATCCCGATCGCAGGAAATGTGCCCGTGCTTGAAACCGGGCTGGTGTGGCGCAAAGCGGACGACACACCCACTTTGTCGACTTTTATCGAAATTGCAGCTGCTTTAAATGGTGAAGAGCAGAGTGCGTTTATGCGATAATTTCAAATTCTGGGGGAAAGTTCAAAATTATCGCTCTTCGCAAGGCTGCCTTATCAACAAAAACAATCACCCGCCAGAAAACGAATTTATCAGTTTGTATACGCAACATGTTGACACTCACTATAATATAACCAATATCACGCAATATCGGGAATAAAAACAGGGTGAGATTCGATGGGGGTAACCGGGCGGTTTCCGTTCAAACGCTTCGCAAGTGGCTTTGTCTGTGCCGCTGCGGGCAGTGTATTGTTTGCTGGGGCGCTGGCTGCGCAGCCAGTGTCTCCCCTCATCATTCCCATGAACAATGCAGAAGCGGCATCGCCTGAAGTTCCGCCGATCCTCTCAATGCGTGATCGCGCTCAGGTGGTGAATGAAATTCTGGCTGATCGGCTTGAAACCATCATCCCTGAAATCATGCGTGAGCAAAAGGTCAGCATGTGGGTGCTGACCGCGCGCGAGTATTTTGAATCGCCTGTGGTGGCCACGATGCTGAATGCAGAAAGCCTCCATGCCAGACGCCGGACTATTCTGATCTTTTTCGATCCGGGTGACGGCAAGCCGATCGAGCGGCTGACGGTCAGCCGCTATGGTTTAGGGGGAATGTTTGACCCTGCCTGGAACCCGGACAAGGAGCCGGACCAGTGGAAAGCGGTGGCGGATATCATTGCTGAACGCGATCCTGCCAATATCGCAATCAACACATCAGAATTGACGGCTTTTGCCGATGGCATGACATTGAGCCAATACAATCAGTTTACTGCGGCACTACCAGAAAAATACAAATCACGGTTGGTGTCGGGTGAAGGGCTTTCCATTCGCTGGCTGGAGACACGAACGCCGCGTGAATTGGAAATCTATCCGGGCATCCTGCGGGTCGCGCATGGAATTATTGCCGAGGCTTTTTCGCGTAAAGTCATTACACCGGGCAAGACAACGGCAGAAGATGTCGTCTGGTGGTACCGTCAGCGTGTGAATGACCTTGGCCTTAAGGCCTGGTTCCAGCCTTCCATTGCTATTCAGCGGGAAGGTGCAGAAGGTATGCTGGAAGGTGATGAGATCATTCAGCCCGGCGATATGTTGTGGACCGATTTCGGCATCACTTACTTGCGCCTCAATACCGATACACAGCATCTCGCTTATGTTCTGAAGCCGGACGAGACGCAGGCACCGGAAGGATTGCGTGCGGGAATTGCGGCGGCGAACCGGGTGCAGGACGCGTTGCTCTCCTCCTACAAAACCGGGGCGAGCGGCAATGACGTTCTGAAAGTCGCAAGGGCAAAGGCCATCGCAGAAGGTCTTGATCCATCGATCTATACGCATCCCCTGGGCTATCATGGTCACGCTGCGGGCACTGCTATTGGCTTCTGGGACAACCAGAATGGCGATGAACGAGGTGACTATCCCATTCACGCAGGCACCACATGGTCCATTGAATTGGCCGCTTACGACAAGGTGCCAGAGTGGAATAATCAGCGTGTAGAATTCCGGCTGGAGGAAAATGCTTATTTCGACGGGTCAAAAGTGACTTTCCTCGATGGGCGGCAGACAGAGCTGACACTTATTCCGAGTGATTGAGCGGGCAAGCAGAACAGGGGTTTAGATGATGACGATCAAGGGAATTTTGCGCAGCGCAATCGCAGGGGTGGCTCTGATTGCAGCCCCTGCAGCAGCTGAGAGTTTCAAGATCACAGTGCCCAGTGATGCTGCCGATGGCCCGTTTGATGGGCGTGTGCTGCTGATCTTTTCTAAAGATGATGCAACCGAACCGCGCTTCCAGGTCAAAGCCGCTTATGATGGGGCGCAGATTTTCGGGGTGGATGTCGATGGGCTGAAACCCGGTGAAAGCGCCACTATAGACACCGGAACGCTCGGTTTCCCTCAGGAAGATCTCTCCATCGTTCCTGCGGGGAAATATCAGGTGCAGGCGGTTCTTCATCGCTATGACACCTACCATTTGGCGAATGGGAAGACTGTCAAACTGCCCGCCCCACGCGGAGCCGGCCAGAACTGGCGGCTTGAACCGGGCAATCTGTTCAGTACGCCGCAGAGTGTGGACTTTGATCCATCCCGCGAAGGAGAGGTCGCGATTGCGTTGAATGAGGTGAACCCTCCCATAGCGGAGCCGGAAGACACCAAATATATTCGTCATATCAAGATCAAGAGTGAGAAGCTGTCCAAATTCTGGGGCCGTGATATCTTCCTTCGGGCGCATGTTCTGGTGCCGGAAGGCTTTGATGAACATCCCGAAGCGCATTACCCGCTAATGGTCTTTCAAGGCCATTTCCCGGCAGATTTTGGAGGCTTTCGTACCACTCCGCCGGATGAGGATATCAAATGTGAATATAGCGATCGCTTCTCCATGCCTTGTTACAACAAGGTTGAGCAGCAGGAGGCCTATGATTTCTACCAGAAGTGGAAATCTGATGATTTTCCGCGCTATCTGGTGATCGAGATTGACCATTCAAACCCGTATTATGACGATTCCTATGCGGTTAATTCGGCCAATCTCGGGCCTTATGGCGATGCGCTGACCTATGAATTGATCCCGGCGGTCGAAAAGCAATTCCGTGGGTTGGGCAAGGGCTGGTCCCGCTTCCTTTACGGTGGTTCGACAGGCGGCTGGGAGGCACTCGGTGTTCAGGTGAAATACCCTGAGGAATATAATGGTGCTTTTGCCGCTTGCCCTGATCCAATCGATTTCAGGCGCATGATGCTCACCGATATTTACGAAGATGACAATGCCTACGGCTTCATTGGCCCGTTTGGCCGTGTCGATCATCCCGGCCATCGCGATTATCTGGGCCAGGTGACCTATACGATGGAGATGGAAAACCGCCTTGAACTGGTGCTGGGCGATAAGAATCGTTCCGGTGGGCAGTGGGATATCTGGGAAGCCGTGTTCTCTCCGATGGGTAAGGATGGTTATCCAGAGCGCCTGTGGGACAAGCGCACCGGCAAGATCAATCCAGAGGTCGCGGCCTATTGGAAAGAGAATTTCGACTTGCGCTACATCATGGAGCGCGACTGGAAGACGCTGGGGCCAAAGCTCCAGGGCAAGGTGCATATCTATGTTGGCGACATGGATAATTATTACCTGAATAATGCGGTCTATCTGATGGAGGATTTCCTCAAGAAGACTGATCCGCCCTATCAGGGTGAAGTGGATTATGGCGACCGGGCAGAGCATTGCTGGAATGGTGACCATGCTAATCCCAACGCCATTTCACGGCTGCGCTACAACACGTTTTACCTGCCCAAAATATTGAAAAGAATTGAAGATTCTGCGCCGCAAGGTGCGGATCTGACAAGTTGGAAATACTAAAAAAGAGCCGGTTTCAAGGCTCGTAACAAGGGACTGGCGGTGGCCTCGGTTCACCGGATGGGAGAGCTTTGCCTGTTTGAATACACGCAACAATGGGGGTTCATGATGATACGTCAAATACAGAAAAAAGCCTTGTTAGCTACCACTGTGCTCATGGGAATGGGCATGTCGGTTCACGCGCAGGCGCAGAGCGTTCCGGCCGCAGACAGCAATGATGATGACCTTTCTGGCGCCATCGTGGTGACTGGTTCACGCATTCGCTCAGCCAATGAAGAGAGCGTCAGCCCGGTTGTCCAGGTGAGTTCACAGGAATTTGCTTCACGTGGTGTGACGCGTGCTGAAGACATGATTAATCAGCTTCCGCAGGTTTTTGCGGCGCAAGGGTCGTCCAATTCCAATGAAGCAACGGGAACAGCGCAGGTCGATCTTCGCGGCCTTGGCCCAACCCGTACATTGGTGCTCGTGAATGGGCGTCGCCTGTCCTACGGTTCGCCCAAGTCGATCCCGTCAGACATCAATCAGATCCCGACGGCGCTGATTGAAAATGTTGAAGTGCTCACTGGTGGTGCGTCTGCTGTCTATGGTTCAGATGCCATTGCAGGCGTGGTCAACTTCAAGCTTAAGCAGGATTTCGAGGGCATAAAGATCGATGTCAATCTTGCCGGCTATCAGCATAATAACAGTTCTGACAGCCTGCGTGATCTGCTTGATGAGAGTGGTTATGCGAAGCCAAAAGACAGTGTCTGGAATGGCTTTACGCAGGAATATTCGGTTGTCGTTGGCACGAACACTTCTGATGGCCGCGGCAATGTCACGGCCTATGGGTCTTATCGCAAGATCAATCCTATCCTGCAAAAAGACTATGATTACAGTTCTTGCGCCCTTGCCACTTCGGGTCCGAACGGCGAAAATTATGCCTGTGGCGGGTCGGGTTATAACTTCCCTGCCAATTTCACGAATACCAGCCAGCTCAGTGGTGTACCCACTCAGTTCCGCGCTGATAATGGTGAATTTGTAGAAGGCCGCAAAACGTTCAATTACGCGCCATACAACTATTATCAGCGCCCTGATCAGCGCTACACATTGGGCGCGATTGGCCATTATGAGCTGACCTCCGGCATCGTCCCCTATTTTGAAGTCGGCTATATGGACGATACGTCCACCGCTCAGATTGCGCCGGGTGTGATTTCTGGCGGGATCAACGGAAGCAGCGGCGGCATCAATTGCGACAACGCCTTTCTGTCCGATCAGCAGGCGCAGTTCCTTTGCGGCGCAGCAGGCCTTTCAACCGGCAGTATTTACGATGCAAATGGCGCCTATGTCGGGCCTGAAGCGGTGGCAGATGGCGTTCTGATTAGCCGCCGCAATGTCGAAGGCGGAAACCGTCAGGATAACATCCATCATGCCACGTTCCGCATGGTCGGCGGTGTCCGTGGCGACATCAACGATGCCTTCAGCTACGATGTTTCTGCGACCTATTCCAAGGTCAATTATGATAGCCGCTTCTATGGCAATTCGAACACCAACCGCTTTGCCGAAGCGCTGAATGCGGTTGTTGATCAGCGGGCCGGATCGGACACATTCGGCCAAATTGTATGCGCGATCAATGCTGATGGCATCAGCGGTAATGATAATCCCAATTGTGCGCCTCTCGATCTGATCAGCGGCAATCGGGCGAGCCAGGAAGCAGTTGATTACATTTCTGAAGTACAGACCATCACCGGCAGCACCGCGCTGACCGACATCGTCGCTTCGGTCAGTGGTGATCTTGGCCAATATGGCATGACCCTGCCTTGGGCAGGCAATGGCATCGGCATCGCTTTCGGTGTCGAATATCGCAAGAACACGCTCGATTATAACCCTGACCAAGCCTATCAGAATTCAGCCGAACCTGAATATCCGGTCAGTGGCTCCACCACGGCCAAGGAAATTTTCGGCGAAATCAATATGCCGATTGTTGAAGATCAGCCTTTCTTCAAGCTCCTGTCTGTCGAAGGTGCTTACCGTTATTCGGATTATGATAGCGGCTTCCAGACCCACACTTACAAGGCAGGGCTTAACTGGGCACCGACCAATGCACTGCGCTTCCGTGGTAGCTATCAGCGGGCCGTTCGCGCACCTAATGTGATCGAATTGTTCGCCTCGCAGTCCAAATTCGAAGTGGAACTGACCGAGCTTGCCAATGGCTCCTTTGATCCATGTTCCGGTGAAACGCCCTTTGCGACATTTGAGCAATGCGCCAATACCGGTGTGACCGCTGCGCAATACGGCAATATTGTCGACAACCCATCAGGCCAGTTCAATGCACTGATCGGCGGCAATCCTGATTTGAAGCCGGAAAAGGCAGATACCTGGGCTTTGGGTGCGGTGTTTACACCAGCCTTTGTTCCCGGATTCACCATGTCAGTCGATTATTTCAACATCACTGTGGCCGATCTGATCGGCAGTGTGAATCCCAATCTGTCGCTCAACAATTGCCTGTATGATGCAGATGAATATTCATGCTCGCTTATTAAGCGTGGGCAGGGCGGCACGCTCTACCTGACGAATGACGGCTATTTTGAACGGATCAATCTGAATACCGGTTCGCTCAAAACCAGTGGTTTCGATCTTAATGCCAACTATCGCCTTCGCACGGATACGATGGGTTCAATCAACTTCAATCTGGTTGGGACCTATCTCAGCAGTTACAAAACAAAGCCGCTGCCAACATCACCTGAAGCCGATGTTTATGAATGCTCAGGGCTTTACGGTGGCCTCTGCGGTCGTCCGCGTCCTGAATGGCGGCACAAATTTGTCACCAGCTGGAACACGCCATGGTCGCTTGATCTCAATCTGACCTGGCGCTTTGTGTCGGCTGTTAAGGTTGCTCAGACCAGTAGCCAACCGGCGCTTGAAGGAAGCTATGCCGAACTCAATCGCAAGTTGAATAGTCGCAGCTATTTTGACCTTTCGCTTGGCTACGATGTGCTGGACAATGTACGTCTGACCTTTGGTGTGAACAACATTCTGGATAAAAATCCGCCACTTACCACCACTTCGGCGATCGAAGATGGCGGCAATGGCAACACTTATCCGCAGTTCTACGATGCCACTGGCCGTTACATCTTCTCCGGCCTTTCGGTGAAGTTCTGACTTTAGTTCTGTAAATGACTTTTGGAGTAGTCATTTACAGTCCCTGGGATAGCCGAGCCTTCGGGTTCGGCTATCTTGGCGTTTTCAAAAGGGGGTATTCGTGACCAGATCTTTATTCCAGGCACCTCTTGCAGCCTGCGCGCTGTCATTGATGATAGGCGGCGCGGGGCCAGCCTTTGCAGCGGACAAAGTGCCAGCCGCATGGCACGCCGGGCAGCAGGATAAGGCTGATGCGCTGAACTTGTTGGAAGAACTGGTTGCCATCCCAACCTTCAAAGGCAGCGGCAATATGCCAAAGCTGATTGATGTGATTGAAGGGAAGCTGATCGACGCAGGCTTCCCCAAGGATGCGATCCGCCGTGTACCGGTGAAAGATGGTGATGAAACCTTGGTGGGCCTCATCGTCCGCTATGAAGGGCGCGATCCTGCGGCAAAACCGGTGGCTTTGCTTGCCCATATGGACGTAGTGGGGGCGGTGCCAGACAATTGGCAGACCGACCCTTATGAACCAGTGGTCAAAGATGGTTATCTTTACGGGCGTGGGACGCAGGATAACAAGTTCGGCGTAGCTGTTCTGGTTTCCACATTTGCGCGGTTGAAGCGTGAAGGCTGGACCCCTCAGCGTGATCTGTTGCTGGCTTTTTCAGGTGATGAAGAAACCGGTATGATGACCACCCGGGCCATTATCGCCGACCCGCTTGTTTCACGGTCGGAATTTGCGCTGAATTCTGATGCTGGAGGCGGTGAAATTACTGCGGATGGCAAGCCGGTAGCGTTCGGAATGCAGGCGGCTGAAAAGACGTATGCCACCTTTATTATCTCTGCGAAAAATTCCGGCGGGCACAGTTCAGTGCCGCGTGAAGACAATGCGATTTATGATCTGGCCCATGCCCTGATTGGCGTTCAGGCACTGCATTTTCCTGTCGAGTTCAACGATATCACCCGCGCTATGGTGGAGAAATCTTCGCAGACTGAAAGTGGCGAAATTGCGGAGGCTTTGCGGGTTCTTTTGACCGATCCGACAAATGAAAAAGCGCAAAGCATCGCGCGCAAATACCCCACGGTCAGCAATGTATTATGGACCACTTGTGTGGCAACGATGCTTGATGCGGGCAATGCTGAAAATGCCCTGCCACAAAATGCCAATGCCACAGTGAATTGCCGGATTATGCCCGGAACATCAGTGGAATCCGTCAGGCTGAAGCTGGAGCAGGCGGTTAACAATCCGAAGATTACGGTTAAGCTGGGGGACGAGATTCCTGTCGAAAGCCCGGTTTCGCCCTTACGTGATGATGTGTTCACACCGTTACAAAGTGCACTGAACGTAACCTATGAGGGTGCTAAACTCGAACCGGTGATGTCATCGGGGGGAACTGAAGGGCGCGAATATCGCAGTGCCGGAATTCCAACTTATGGCGCTGGCAGTCTTGGCCGGGTGATGCCCGATGATGCGCGAGCGCATGGTATTGATGAGCGGATCAGGCTCGATTCCTATTATAAGGAACTCGATTATTGGGATCACCTGCTACGCGATATCGGGCAGTGACGGTGAAGGGGGGGGCACCGCTTTCAAGGGCGGCTCCTCATCCCTTTATTCAATGGGTGACTTGCTGAGGTTTTCACCGATTTTCTGCAACGTCTTCACCAATTGTGCCAGGTCTTCTGGCGGAATGCCGTTTGTTGCCCGAATGAACTGGCGATTGACCACCGGGGTCATTTCGCGGAGCTGGGCGTGACCGGCTGGCGTCAGGCTGACCTGTGTGATCCGCGCATCTTCTGCGTCTGGCTCTGTCACCACGAAGCCATTTTCGATCATACGATCGACAATCCGGCTGACGGTAGAGCGTTTGAGCAAAGCCCCTTCGGTGATCTGGCCGATGCTGGCAGGTTCAGTTTCACGCAGTACGGTCATGATCCGGTAGATCGATTTGGACATGCCGCGTTTGGCCAGCACTTCATCCATATCTTCATGATATTTATGATCGGCATGGGCCATCAGATAGAAGGGCGAATTGACCAGCTTGAAGCCAGCTTGTCCCGGATCATAAATCGCCTTTTTGGGCATAGCGCTTGGCTCCATTTCCTGCACGTCTGGCCAGATTACATTCCTAAGTGCCATGCCTCAACTTTGCTCTGTAGCCAACAGCGGGAATGCCCGGCTGGCAAGGTTTACAATATTCTTTTTCACGTGATATTGGTTATATATTCATTGCGACGATCGCAAGTCAGATGGGGAATTTGATGCTGGGCTTTCTGCAAAAAACTGCATTGGTGGCGGGTTTGGGGCTTGGGCTGGCCGCTGTGAATGCTACGCCCGCCCATGCTCAGGCGCTTTCCATTGACGCGCTTTACGGTGATACCAGCATCATCGGCACATCCCCGGAAGGCTATGTCTGGGATGCCAGTGGCACCAGACTGACCTTTTTATGGAATGATGAAGGACGCCCGTTTCGTGATGTCTGGCTCTATGATGTGCAGTCTGGCAAGAAGACAAAGCTGACATCACTTGCAGATATCGAAGGCGCCCCATCTTCCGGAGTGAGCGAGGCCGCATTCCTGAGCGATGGCTCAATCGCCTTTGTGCTGGGCGGGGCGCTCTATCGCTTGAATGAGAATGGAATGCCGCAAAAGATCAGCGGCGCGCCTGCCAATGTCCGGCAATTGGCTCTGTCTTCCGATGGAAAGTATCTTGCGTTTGTGGCTGACAAGGGCCTGTGGCTCGCCAGTGGGGCAGGCGATGCGCCCTATCTGGCGGTGCCCACTGAACCCAAGGTCAATGTGGAGCGCTATGAATGGGCCGGCAGCACCAGCCGTCTGGCTTATCTCCTATCCGATATGCGCCAGACGCGGCTTGTCGAAATCGCCTATGACGCCGGGGGTGAACCCCATCGCGATGTAGTGTCGCGTGCCTTTCCCGGTGATGCGCATAATATTGCCTATCACATTGGCACATTCGATGTGCAGACTGGCACCAGCGCTTTGGTCATGCGAGGCAATGATCAGGATCAGGTGTGGAGCTTTGGCCTGACACCTGATGGCAAGCAGCTTTTCCTCGATAGCAGCGATCTCATGATCAAGGATCACGCGATTGATGTTTATGATCTGGCCAGCGGCAAGCGCACCCCATTCTATCGTAATCATGACGATTCACAGATCAGGCCGGATTGGCAGACTGCATGGGCACCCGATGGCAAGGGCCTGATTACGCTGCTCGATGATGATGGCTTCAACCAGCTTTATCGGATTGACCGGCCTATGGCCAAGCCACGCGCCATCACGAGCGGGGCTTGGGAAATTGCATCCTTTCGCCTCGATCCTGATGATGGAGAGGTCTATTTTGAATCCTCCCGCGATGGGCTCGAAAATCGCAATTGGTATCGCGTCGGCTTATCGGGCGGGAAAATTACCCCGGTCATGCCACGGCCTGGAACGCATGAACCCGTCTTCGGGCCAGACTTCGCCCGCTTTGCTGACCGTTTCAGCGATGATGTGACCCCGCCTGATCTCTATATTGGCAAAAGTGATGCCAGTGGGGCGGTGGCGCAAATCACCCACTCGCCACTGCCGGAGTTTGACAAGGTGCATTGGGCGCAGGTCCGCTATGTGGATTATACCAGCCATGTGGATGGCGCACCGCTCCGGGCGCGGATGATGTTGCCGCCTGATTATGATCCGGGGCGTCCCTATCCGGTGATTGTAGGCTCGGTCTATTCTGATGGTTTGCGCAACCAATGGGGTGGCCGTTCTGCCCATCCCACATGGGGGCTGGACCAGAACCTGGTTTCGCGTGGTTATATTGTCCTGCAGCCGGAAATTCGCGGTAGCTTTGGCCGCGGGGCCAAATGGAACGCGCCGATGCACCTCAGTTACGGTTCGCTGGACATTGATGATATTCAGGATGGGGCGAAATATCTTATCAGCCAAGGCATTGCCGATGCTGACCGGATTGGCATTTGGGGCTCAAGCTATGGTGGGCTGATGACGCTGATGTCTGTGTTCAAAAAGCCCGGTTTTTATGCTGCTGGCGTGGCAGGCGCACCGGCGAGCAATGTCTTCCATGCCTATCCTGAGCAGGAATGGATTATGGGTGCGCCGGAAGGGGAAGGGTTCCCTGAAGGTTATGAACGCCAATCGGCTTATTACCAAAGTGCCGGACTGGAAGACCCGTTGACTATCATCCACGGCACCAAGGATGAAGTGGTCCTCTATGCCGATACGATGGCGCTGGCTGAAAAGATGATCCAGCAGGGCAAGCGGTTCAACCTCGTAACCCTGCCGGGGGTGGGCCATGCATGGGATATGCATGATGGTGCCACGACCCGCTTTGCCTTTCATGCACTGGCAGATTTTTTCGACGCTAAATTGCAGCCAGAAGGCCAATAGAGCGCGGATTTAGGCGTGTTGTGACATCATTTATTTGACAGGTGTTATCGCAACCAATATCGCGTGATTATTCACGTAATAGAATGTGGGGCTGGATGGTCGATAGTATGAAGCGGATCGTAGTTTTTACTGAACAGCGCTCGGGCCTGAATGTTCGTGCGCAATTGCTTGATGATGTTGCCCCGCATAATGCTCAGGTGCTTTGGGATCTGGCTGGAGCAGGCAAGGCTTTCCACGCGATCCATGCGATGTGGACCGGGCCGGAAATCTCTATTCCGATTGATGGCGCAAAGGCGCTTCCCGATTGCGATCTGGCCGCAGTCCCTGCCGAAAATGCCACCAGCTATCCACGCGCTGGCGATATTGCGCTGGTCTGCGCTCCTAAGGGAACATGGCGCGATGGCCCGCCTTTTGACCTTGTGGACGTGGGGCTTTTTTATGGGGATGGCGGGCGTCTGCTGATGCCGATGGGCTGGATCATGGGCAATATCTGCGCCCGTGTGCTGGATGAAGACCGAGGTGCTCTTGCGGCAGGGTGTTCTGCCATCCGCCGAACCGGAGAATGCGCGATTACCATTGCGCGCGACGTTTGATGCTGAGCCGGTCGTCCGCCATTCAAAACAAGGGGCAGTTCCTGTGGGCGAGCGTCGCTCCTGACGCGCCGTCTCATGCGGCGCTGATGGACAGCGTCAGCGCTGATATTGCGATCATTGGTGGTGGACTTGCGGGTGTCTCTTCGGCCCTGCATCTGGCGCAAGCTGGTGCCGATGTCGTGCTGGTTGAAGCAGACCATATTGGTTCAGGGGCTGCACTGGCGAGTGCCGGAGTAGTTGCTCCTCAATTGGTACGTACAACCCCTGATCAGGTGTTGGCAAAGCTTGGCCGTGAAGCCGGTGAGGGCATCCTCAAACTTGTGGCGGAGAGCGGAGACTATCTGTTTGACCTGCTTGATCGATTAGGCGTGGAGTGCGGGGCGGAGCAGAGTGGCTTCATTGCGCCGTCTACATCCCGCCATGCATTCCGTGAGCTTCAGGACATTCAGCAGCAATGGCTGCCCTATCGATCTGACCTCAGGATTCTGGATTTCAAAGAGACTGAAGGCCTTACAGGCTGCAAAGGCTATGCGGCCGCTCTGCTCGATACAAGTGGCGGAATGCTCGACCCGCTGGCCTGTGTGCAGGGTTTGGCCAGACAGGCGCAGCTCGCGGGGGCGCGCATATTTGAAGGCAGCAAGGTTGCCTCAATTGAACGCAATGGCGATGGCTGGAAGGTTCTCACTGCACAGGGCGATATTCGTGCCTCCAAAGTGCTGCTCGCAGCCAATGGCGGCAATGGCGTGTTGCATCGCAATTTGGCGGGCACGACTTTGCCTTTGCCGGTCATTGAAGTGGCGACTCAGCCGCTCAGCGCCGCAATGCGGGCGGAAATTCTACCTCAGCGCCATGCGCTGACGGACCTTGAAGCCGATGTATTTTCCCTTCGCTATGCTGATGGAAACCGTCTGGTGACGGCATTTCCCTCCAAGGGCCATCCCAGCGATGCAATGATCGAAAAGCGGGTGAATGATCGGCTCAAAGCGATGCTGGCCCATTATCACCCGGTAAAGCTCGATTATGTCTGGCGCGGGTTGGGGCAAGTGAACAGCGATCTGCTGCCGCGCGTGGTGAGGGTGGATGAGAATATGCTCGCCATTCAAGCCTGCAATGGCCGTGGCCTGGGAATCAATACGGTGATCGGCCGTGAGGTTGCGCTGATGATGAGCAGGGGTGGAAGTACACGCATTACGCCGCAACCCCCGCGCAAAATATCCGGATTTCTTATTGCCCGTTATCTGCCATCATTGATCATGTCAGGGGCCTTGATGGCCAAGCAAGTGCGGCAACGGTTGGGGTTTTAGGCGTGGGCACAGGGGTATA
Source organism: Altericroceibacterium indicum (assembly GCF_009828105.1). Classification (GTDB taxonomy): domain Bacteria; phylum Pseudomonadota; class Alphaproteobacteria; order Sphingomonadales; family Sphingomonadaceae; genus Altericroceibacterium; species Altericroceibacterium indicum. The sequence goes on along the minus strand of NZ_WTYQ01000002.1, from coordinate 126,848 downwards.
GTGAACATGGCAGATCTCTTCAGCATAATCAGTAGCTGGCTGCTTCCACTGTCGCTCTGGCTGATTATGTTCTCCATGGGGTTGGGGCTTGAGGTCGACGATTTCCGCAGGATCGGCATTCATTCCCGCGCCTTTCTACTGGGCGCTTTTAGTATGATGGTGCTCGTGCCGCTGGTCGGGGCGTTCTACGCATTGACGCTGGCACCAACGCCAGCCCTCGCGATGGGTTTGATCCTGCTGGCGACATGCCCCGGCGGTATCCTTTCCAACCTGATGACAGACCTCGCACGTGGGAACGTTGCCTTGTCGATGTCACTCAGTCTGTTTGTCAGCCTGATTTACATTTTTACGCTGCCATTCATTGCCTCTTTCGCCTTGGTGATCATCTTTGGGCAGGGGGCCGAGATGGACATTCCTGTATGGGATTCCTTCTCCAAAATCCTCACTGTCACGCTGTTTCCAGTGGCCAGCGGTATGCTGGCGCGGCGCGTGGCTGGGGTGACTTTTGCAGGCCAGGCCCAACCCATCATCAAAACCGGATCGACCGCGGTTCTGGTGGTGATCTTCCTGATGATCGTGGTGCAACAATGGCCCACGATCGCCAGTTCCTTCGGCGTTGTGATGGGTGTGGTGGTGCTGATGAATGTCACCAACCTTGGCCTTGCGCTGCTGATCGCTCGCCTCTCCGGCCTAGCCCGGCCAGAAACGGTGGCCATCGCGATGGAACATATCATCCGGCAGGAAGCGACCGCGATCTTTGTGGCGGTCTCGCTCCTCCATCGCAACGATATGTCGCTGCCGATGATCATCAACACTTTTATCGGAATGCTGGTCGGCGTTCCTGCTGTGGCATGGCTGCGGCGCAAGGCTGCAAAGCCTGCTGACCCATCCTGCATCCATATGGAGAAGCCACTATGATTTCCCCGGCCCGCCGGATCACCGAAGGCACGCCTAAATCTTTCGGCATGTATGAAAAGGCGCTGGCGCTTGAAGCGCAGGGTGTGAAGCTATTTCATATGGAGTTTGGCCGCCCGTGCCAGCAAACGCCGGAATTGATCAAGCAGGCGGCAATCGATGCACTGGGTGCAGGCCATGTGCATTATTCGGACCTTCAGGGAGAGCTGATCTTCCGTGAAGAACTGGCCAAAAAACTGAACCGCTATAATAAAATTCCCGCAGTGGCAGATGATATTCTGGTCACCAATGGCCTGACCCACGGTTCCTATGCCGCCATCATGGCGAGCGTTAATCCGGGCGATGAAGTCATTTTGCTGGAGCCATATTATCCCCAGCATGTCGGCAAGATTGAACTGGCAGGCGGCATAGTGGTGCGCGCTCCACTTGATGCGGAAAATGGCTTTGCGCTCAATCCCGATCTGATCCGGCCCTTCATCACAAACCGCACCAAAGCGATTATGCTGATTAATCCCTGCAACCCCACAGGCCGGGTCTATTCAAGCCAAGAGCTGGAAGGCCTTGCCGCCATAGCCATCGCACATGATCTGCTGGTGATCGCTGACGAAGTCTATGAAGAGATCATTTTTGAAGGCGAGCATATCAGCATCGCAACTTTGCCGGGCATGGCAGAGCGGACCATATCGCTTTTCGCCTTCACCAAGGCCTATGCGATGGATGGCTGGCGGCTGGGCTATGCCACCGGGCCGCAAGCATTGCTGAAAGCCATGCTGAAAATCACCGCCAATGATGTCACTCACGTCAATCCCTTCGTTCAATATGGCGGGCTGGCAGCGCTGCGTGATGGACATGATGCCATGCAGGCCATGCTGGCAGATGACCGGGAAAAGCGCGATGTGGCCGTGGCGGCGCTGAATGCTATGCCGGGTGTGAACTGCATTGCACCGGAAGGCACGATTTATGTCTGGGCTGATATTTCAGGCACGCATATGCAGTCTACCGAGCTTGCCACCCGCATTTTGGAAGAGGCGCATGTGGTGGTGGAGGCAGGCGGCTTTTATGGCCCATCGGGTGATCATTTTCTACGCATATGCTTTGGCTCTGAACCGCTTGAACGCGTAAAGGAAGCCATGGTGCGTATGAGCAGGGTGCTTGATAGTATGGCCGAAAGTGATGCGCAGGGGCAGCTTACAGGGGAGGTTTTGTAAATGAACAGGCGCGCATTGGCTTTGGGGGCCACAGGAATTGCAGTGTTCTCGCTAGGGTCTATGATCGCTCCGCCTGCCATGGCGCAGGCGCGGCAGGATGAAGCGATGAGCACCACCACCAACACCGGCACAACACCGGCAGCATTGGTCAACCTGTTTGATGATTGGCGCGAAGTGGCGGAGCCAGCCCGGCTCAATGGCGCACCCGATTTCAGCCAAGATGCACTGAATAGCCAAGCCGCCATGCTTGAACAGATGCGCACGCGCCTCAAAAATCTCGACCGTAGCGGGTGGAGCAAGCGCGATGTAGCCGATGCGCAATTGATCGAAGCGGAAATGAACGGCCTCGATTTTGATCTGCGCGTTCGCCAGCCTTGGGCGCGCGACCCGTCCTATTTTGCCACTGTCTTTGGTGAAGAGAGTGATGTTCCGGCCCATGAAGGGCCATCCGCTGATGTGATCGATCTGTTCACCTATGATTACCCGCTCTCTGCCTCAGATGCAGCCAAGCTTGAGGGGCGGCTGAAAAGTGTGCCCGTGTTGCTCAAACGGGCGAAAACCTATCTGGCAAACGGCAATGCGCGCGATTTGTGGCAATATGGCGGGCGTGCCTTTGCTGGGCAGGCGGCGACATTGGATGAACTGGCCAAGGGCACGCTCAAAATGCGTACGCTGGAAGGCGAAAAGCACGCATCACTGGAAGGCGCGCCGTCCTCCTTGCGCAATGCAGTGGTGGTTGCGCGCGATGCCAGCACTGAATTTGGGGCGTGGGTCAAACAGGAAGCTGCCAGCAAAACAGGCCCGTCCGGTGTCGGTAAGGAAAATTATAGCTGGTATATGCGCCATGTGCAGCTTGTGCCCTATGATTGGGATGAACAGGTCACGCTGCTGCAACGCGAGTTGGATCGCTCCCTTGCCGGGCTGGCGATGGAGGAATGGCGCAATCGCAAATTGCCGCCGCTTGATCCGATTGCAGATGTCGCCGCCTATAATGCTTTCGCAAAAGACAAGATGGCGCAATTTATCGACTTCGTGATCGACACGGGCTTTGTGCCGGATAAGCCATATTACAGGCAGGCATTGGAAGCGCAGACGCTGGATTATGTGCCACCGGAAAAGCGCGTGTTTTTCTACCATGTCACAGCGCGTGACCCATGGCCGCTTTATTCCCATGATATTCACTGGGTCGAACTGGCACGGCTGAAGCATGAGCCTGACGCTTCACCCATTCGGCAAAAACCGCCACTTTACAATATTTATGCAGCGCGTTCGGAAGGCTATGCCACGGCCTTTGAAGAGCTGGTGATGCAGGCGGGGCTCTATAAGGAGAACCCGCGCGGGCGTGAATTGGTGTGGATCATGCTGGCCAATCGCGCGGCCCGTGGTCTGGCATCACTCCATGTTCAGGCAAATGAGATGGATTTGAAACAGGCAGGCATTTTCCATTCCGAATGGACGCCGCGTGGTTGGGCAGACCCGGAATCCGATCTGGTGGGCTTTGAGCAATTGCTCTATTTGCGGCAACCTGGCTATGGAACGAGCTACATTGTCGGCAAGCAATTGCTGGACGATCAAATTGCCCGACGTATCCACGCAGCGCAAATGCGTGGCGAAGCGGCCAACATCCCGCAGATTTTCGCCGAGATCATGGCTGAAGGCATTGTCCCATGGCCTTTGATGGATACGCAGGTTCCCGAGAAATGAAAGCGTACTGGCAAGATTTCTTGAGGGGATGTTGCCAGCGCGCTTCAATGCGGCCCGGCCAGATCATTTAAGCAAACAGATCTATCAATCCATGCGGCTGCCAGCGCAGATATTGCGGTGCGGTTGAAACCTGTGCGTCAAGCTTGGTGGCGGGGTGCCATGACCATGGCAGATTGTAGAGTGCAGGTTCTGGCAATTGCACAGCCTCCCTTGAGCAAGTGCCTGTCAGCCATTTTCTGCGGAACATTGGCATTTGGGGCGCTCATCAAATGCCTGACGGACAGCGCTTGTACGTAGGGCGGGCAATAGGTCGCCAGCAACATATTGTCAGGGCGTTAACTTATGGAGCCGGTCACGGCAGCGGACTGTTGAAGGTTTTTGTTTGTATATCCAAGCGATTGCGCGGGTTTTGGCAGCTTTCTGTGTGACTGAATAACAAAATCGATAGGTGTAAATACGTAATTCGATAGCTGCTTGTTAACTCTTTCCATTTACCGGACGAATGATTGGAAAGAGCGTGAGTTTCAGATGAATCATTTTGCTCGATTGACTGGAGCCATGACGAGCTTTCTTCTGGGTTCTCGTGTCGATGTTTCCCCACGTGTGGCGAAAAGTTTGACGAGCGGGCTGTTCACCTCTTTTGCGATGTTTGCAGGTGGAGTGATCAATTCCATCGCATTGGCCATTATTGCCGCTCTGCGCCATCCATCCGCTCTGTTTCTTGTCTGGCTTCTGCTGGAATGCATTATTGGTCTGACACGATTTATGATCCTCATTCGCGGTAGAAGGAATATCCGGCAAGGGATGCCTGTGCCTCTTGCAAATGCGGCCTTTATGGCTTGCGCTTGGGCCGCATCAGTGGGGTTTGGTACGGCAATCTCTCTTTTTAGTGGAGACTGGCTGCTCGCAACCATCGTGTGTTTTTCGGCTGGGGCAATGATCAGCGGCATTTGCCTGCGCAACTTCGGAACACCCCGATTGGCGATAGTGATGATGGCGCTGGTGCTTATGCCTAGCGTGATTGTATCACTGTTTTCTCCGGAGCCTCTGCTTCTTGTTTTGCTCCTCCAGGTACCAGTTTTCATGTTCGCACTGTCGTCTTGTGCGTTCAAGCTGAACAAGCTCTTTGTCTCGCGCATTACTGCGCTTCATGATCTTGAGCGAAGTGAAAAGTTCAATCGGGCTATCTTCCAATCCAGTCCCGATATTTTCCTTACCTTGGACGAAGGTTACAAAGTTACCTTCGTCAATCGAGGTGACGATTATGGAATCAGCATTGAGGATGTCATTGGCAAAAACTGGCTAAGCCTGTTGTCAGACGATGACCGTGTGGCAGGCATGGAGTTGTTGAAAGGCATTGCCACCGGAAGCAGCAGTGATGTGTTCAAATTCTATAATGAAGCATCTCGCAGCTATAGATGGTATCATATTATAGCGACGAGGATTTCCGGTGATACCAACGGAATATTAATCGCCGCGCGTGACATCACGGAGCAGAAAAGTTCTGAAGACAGAGCGCTCTGGGCGGCGCATCACGATCCGCTCACAGGTTTGCCCAATCGGACTGTGTTGCAGAAGTCGCTTGATGCGATCGTGAACAAACCCGATGTTCCCTCCGCGTTGCTACTGCTGGATGTCGATAATTTTAAAGTTGTGAACGATATTTTCGGGCATGAAGCGGGCGATGCCTTGCTGAAGTTTTTCGGTAAATGCTTGCAGGTCGCAGTTCAGGATAAAGGTCTCGTCTCCCGCATTGGCGGGGATGAGTTTGCGATCGTTTTGTCGCCTGCATCTGAAGCGGATGTCATGGCGTATTCAAAACGGATTTACAGTGAATTGCGCGCTGCCTTCATGCATGACGACAAGCCTTTGGAGTGCAATGCCAGTATTGGCGTCAGTCTCATCCCACGCGATGGCGCCCAACGGGCTGAAATATTGAAAGCGGCTGACATCGCACTGCATTCTGCCAAAGCTGAAGGGCGTGGAAAGATAAAAATCTACCATCCCGAGATGATGAGGAAATTCAAAGCGGGGCAAGCAATGCTGACTACCGCGCGCGCAGCCCTGCAAAATGATACGATTGTGCCGTTCTATCAGCCTAAGGTTGCTCTGGAAGGCGAAAAGACAACCGGTTTTGAAGCTTTGTTACGGGTCGTTAACACAAGAGGCGATGTCTATGGCCCAGCGGCCATCAAGGCGGCCTTTGATGACCCGATGCTCGCTCCGCTTATCAGTGACCGGATGGTCGACAAAGTTCTGGCTGATATTCAGCAATGGCAGCAATCTGGCGTTTCCTTTGGTCATGTCGCCATCAATGTTTCAGCAGCCGATTTTCGGATGCGGGACTTTGCTGAAATGATCGATAGCAAGCTGGTGGCGGCCGGTGTTGCACATCATTGCATTCAGGTCGAAGTCACCGAAACAGTCTTTCTTGGTGATGGTGCGAGCTATGTTGAGGATGCCCTGCAGCGCCTGAGAGCGATGGGCGTCAAGGTGGCGCTCGACGATTTTGGGACTGGCTATGCTTCCCTGTCGCATCTGGTAGATTATTCTGTCGATGCACTGAAAATTGATCGGTCGTTTATCCAGGGAATTGGCAAGGATGATAAGGCCGATGTTATCGCCAGTATGGTGGTGAAACTTGGTATCTCACTGGGGCTCGAAGTGGTTGCAGAAGGCATTGAGCAAGATGCCCAAGCGGCGGCCTTGCTGGATTTGGGCTGTGCTACGGGGCAAGGCTTTCTGTATGAGCAAGCCTTGCCCTTCGCTAAAGTGGCACAGTGGATCAGTGCGAGAGAACATTGCGCGATCTGAATTTATGCCTACCCGCCGAAAGTCGGTGCGTGCGGGTTACTTTCTTATAGGCCGCCAGATAATCGTATCGCCATAGGGTTGCAGTGACAGGGAAAGCAGGCCGTCTGAAATCGAATAGCTGCGTACATCTTGAAGCTGCTTGGCCAAGAGTGTGTCGAGCGAACCCGTCGGGCACATCACCTTGGTCATTGCAACGGGGCTGATGGTCAGCGAACCTGCGCCGCCGCTAGTCACATTCTGGCTCCATTGTGCCGAACCACGGTTGCAATCAAGCTTGGCGAAAAGCTGGCCGTTATCACCAAAAGTGATCGTATACTGCCCCTTTTCGAGCTTGGGTGTGTTACCGCTAATTGTGTGCGGCGTGAGCAATTCCCAGCTCGTTCCAGCCAGCTCGCGAATGCTATCGCCAGTTGTTAGCTGAGAATTGGTAGCGCAACCTGCGAGAAGTAACGGGGCAAGGCCGAGCAGGATTTTTGTAGTTTTGTTTGTCATCATCTCGTTATTCTAAAGTTGCTGCCTATGTGAAGGCCATATAGTAGCATAACCGAAATGTTCTCTTTCTTCGCATAAATTCCGCAAAAGGAGAGCAGTTTGCAGTAAAACAAACGCTCCATTTAGAAATCTATGCGGTGATTTGCCTTTCGCTGTCATTTTGTGATTGACGCTGCACTGCTTTGCAGCACAAGCCTTTCCTGCAGGAGGGCAAGCTCAATGAACCAGGTTTTCGATGCACGTGTAACTATGGCGGATGTCGCTAAAGAGGCGGGTGTGTCTCTTAAAAGCGTATCGCGCGTCGTGAATGGCGAAGCGCATGTTTCTGCTTTTTTGCGTGAAAAGGTTGAAGCTGCGGTGGCCCAGCTCGGCTATGTGCCGCATATGGCGGCCCGGTCATTGGCTGGAAACCGGGCATTTGCGATTTGCCTTTTGTTCGACAACCCTTCGCCTAATTATAAAATGAAAATCCAGACGGGCTGCTATAAGGCCTGCTGGGAAGCTGGCTATCAATTGCGGATTGAAGAGGTTGAACCGGTTTCATTATGGGAAGACATGAAGCCGCAGCTTGTCGCTATTCTGGGTAACCGGCACTGCGATGGGCTGATTTTGACACCACCCCTGGCGGATAATCCACAAGTGCTGGATTTCATTGAAACCGTGGGCCTACCTTATGTCCGCATCGCCCCTATGCTGGACCCGAACAGGTCCAAAGCCGTCGAGATGGACGATTATGCTGCGGCAGGAGATGTGGCGCGTTTGCTGGTGGCCAAAGGGCATCGGCAGATTGGCATGGTCAACGGCCCGGAGGACCATGGCCGATCAGAGGTACGGCGCAAAGGTTTTCTCGAAACATTGCAGTCACTGGGCACGGACTTCCATGTGACCGAAGAATTTGGTGATTTTACCTTTGTCAGTGGTATTACGGCAGGCAAAAGCTTGCTCAACCGGGCGGAACGGCCCACCGGAATTTTTGCGGCGAGTGATGATATGGCCGCAGGAGTGATGAATGCTGCCCAGCAGATGGGACTTAACGTACCAGATGATGTGTCGGTCTGCGGCTATGATGACGGGATTATCGCGATGACCGTGTGGCCCTATCTCACCACCATTCAGCAACCCATCACCGATATGGCGGAGAATGCTGTGCGGATGTTGCTGGATTGGTCTGACACGGCAAAAGTAACCAAGCAGATCGGCTATCAACTGATAGAGCGAGATTCTGTTACTGCTGCCGGGTAAGCCGTTTCAGTAGGCATGAAAAAGGCCCGTTCGGGGCCTGAAAATCGATCAGCTTTGGAGCAGGGCCAGGGTCACATGGCCACTTCCGGCACCGCGTATCCCTATCTCGCGGGCAGCGGCTTCTGAAAGGTCAATTACACGATTATGCGCATAGGGGCCACGGTCGTTGATGCGCACAATCACGGATTTACCGGTGCGGGCATACGTCACCTTGACCTTGCTGCCAAAGGGCAGGCTGCGGTGGGCAGCGGTCAACTGGCTGGGATCGAAGGTTTCACCATTGGCGGTGCGGCGACCACGAAATTTCGGGCCGTACCAGCTCGCTTCACCAGCGCCGATGGCCTGTGCATCATCATCAATCGCAGAGCTGGCCGAAATGGCTGCATCGTCATCATCAAGGTCAATGGCAGGATTGGCATCTGTGCCATCATCAGTAGCTGAAGGTTCAAAGCGCGGAAGGTTGGTTTCCAGCCCGGTCAATGTCCCGGAAATGGGAACAATCTCAGGGTTCGCGGATTCTTCTGCATGACCCGGTGCAAAAGCCAGAGCGAGGCCCATGAGGCCTGCGCTGCCAAGTACTGTGTAACGCTTCGAAATGCCAAAGACATTCATGGTGATAGCTACTCCCGTCAGCCATGAGGTGACGGCTGGAATAAACCTTGGTCGCTATCAATACCACCCACCCAGGGGCGCTCGATCCCGTTTAGGGCTCCATTCACCGTAGTTGAAGGGGCTGGTTCGGAACCCGTTGCGACGAACCGAGGCCAACCCCCGTTAAACTACATATCGCGTTTTGCGAGGAGTCGAAGACGCAAGGCGTTGAGTTTGATGAAGCCGCCAGCGTCCTTCTGATCATAGGCGCCAGCGTCATCTTCGAAGGTGACATGGCGTTCAGAATAGAGGCTGTCGGGGCTCTTCCGGCCCACCAGATGCACTCCGCCTTTATAGAGCATCAGGCGCACAGTGCCGTTCACCTTTGCTTGGCTCAGGTCGATGGCAGCCTGAAGCATTTCACGTTCAGGGCTGAACCAGAAACCATTATAGATGAGTTCGGCATATTTCGGCATCAGCTCATCCTTGAGGTGGGCTGCACCGCGATCGAGAGTGATCTGTTCGATACCGCGATGGGCGACGGCATAGATTGTGCCGCCCGGTGTTTCATACATCCCACGGCTCTTCATGCCGACGAAGCGGTTTTCTACCAGATCAAGGCGTCCAATGCCGTGCTTGCGGCCTAACTCATTGAGCGCAGTCAGCAAGGTGGCAGGGCTCATCGCTTCACCATTCAGCGCGACACCGTCGCCCTTGGCGAAATCAATGGTGACATATTCCGGTGTATCGGGTGCTTCTACCGGGGAAACCGTGCGGGAGAAAACATAGTCAGGCGTTTCTTCCCATGGATCTTCCAGCACTTTACCTTCGGATGAAGTGTGCAGAAGGTTCGCATCGGTGGAGAAGGGGCTTTCGCCGCGCTTATCCTTGGGCACGGCGATCTGGTGCTTTTCAGCCCAGTCGATCAGTGCGGTACGTGATGTCAGCTCCCATTCGCGCCAGGGTGCGATCACCTTGATATCGGGATCAAGTGCATAGGCGGACAGTTCAAAGCGGACCTGATCATTGCCCTTGCCGGTCGCGCCATGGGCAATCGCATCAGCACCGGTTTCGCGGGCGATTTCGATCAGGCGCTTGGAAATCAGCGGGCGTGCAATGCTGGTGCCGAGCAGGTAATCGCCTTCATAGCGTGCATTGGCGCGGAACATGGGAAATACGAAGTCACGCACGAATTCTTCGCGCACGTCTTCAATATAGATATGTTCATCCGGAATGCCCATGGCCCGAGCCTTGGCGCGTGCTGGTTCGATTTCTTCGCCCTGACCCAGATCAGCGGTGAAGGTCACCACTTCACAATTATACGTCACCTGCAACCATTTTGCGATCACGCTAGTGTCTAACCCACCTGAATAGGCGAGGACAACGCGTTTGATCTTGGAGCTATCGGTGTCGGACATTGGCGAGAACCTTTGCGAATAAAATAAGCGAGGCTGCGCCTATCAGGGCGATGACGGCGATTCAATGGCTATGATGGCCAGATATTGCGGTTTTCAGGACAGAATTTTTCGAGATGTTAGAATTTCTTGCCGTGAAGTTGGGGATTCATATCGACAATGTGATTAAGCCAGGCGCGCGGCTTGCGCAGAAGCTTTTGGGGATAGTCCACTTTTACGCCCCCGATCGCTGCAATCGCGCCAACGAAGTGAATGCAATTGCGCGTGTCTAGGTCATAATATTTGCCCGGCGCATCCCGCCAGGCGGCCACCTCTTTCTTCATCCGGAAATATGTGGCGTCGCTCACTGTTATGGTGAAGTGGCGATTGGTTTTGCGGATGTATTTCTCTTTTTCCACATACATCATATGTTTGACCGGTCCAGCCAACACATTGGGTCCGATGTTGGCGGCAGAAAATCCGTAGTTTTCATGAATTTTCTTGCCGGTACTGTCCAGCGTGCCTTCGAATACGACGAATGTGTGCGGGAAGCGCCCGAACAGTGACCCATTGAAACTCTGGAATGAGACTTTGACCGCAGCCTGAGCAGGTGCGGCCATCACCAAGCAGGCAGCGATTATGCAAAACGCAAGCCACAGGCGTGTAACCATGCGAAGGAGAACACGTGTGAATAGCATAATACGTCTCGCGTCTGGATATCGTTTTTGATCGTGCAGCTTGGACGCTGGCGTGATGTGCGACTTGGCCTTGAGGGCCGTGACCTAAAGGCAATTCGTAACCAATTGATAAATGGCGCGCTGCAACGTGGCTATCCGAGGGTGAGTGATGAACTCAGATCCCGGCATACCATGCGTAATTGGCGCGATCTTCCCAATAGCCACCTTTGCCGCCTTCCACTGCGCCAAGCTCTGCCACTGCTTCAATCGCGGTGAGATATTTGGCGTGTTTGTAACCCAATTGCCGCTCGATCCGCATCCGCAAGGGTGCGCCGTTGGCGATGGGGAGGGGGGCATCGTTCAGCATATGGGCGATGATCGTTTGCGGATGGTAGGCATCCACCAGATCGACGCTTTCATAATAATCTGACCCGCCAAGTTTATCGGCGCAGCGGAAAATGATGTAGCGTGCTTCATCAGACAGATAGGCCTGATCGAGCAATATGCCCAATTGCGGGCCGGTCCATTTGCCAATCGCGCTCCACCCTTCAACGCAATCGTGCCGGGTGATCTGCGTGCGCTGAGGAAGCGCGCGAATATCATCGAGCGAGAGGGATAATGGGTTATTCACCAGCCCGCGCACTTCCAGCCGCCAGTCGGCAAAATTGTTTGCCGCCGCTGCTTCGTAAGCCGGGGTGGCCGGGTTCAGCGTGCCATTACCGCGAAAATAGGGCGAGATATCCTGTGGCGAAAATTCCGGGGCTAAAGCTGTGTTGGAAGCGAGGGCGCGATGGGCCTTGCGGTGCCAATCCTCTGCGCGGTGGAGCAGGCTGGCCATCGGCTCCGTTTCCGCCACTTTGGAGCAGCCCGCCACCATGGCCCCGGCAAGGCCTGCCAGCAGATTACGGCGTTTCATCGCGCGAACCTCCCAAAATCATCGCCTTCAACTGGCCGATCGGGCCGGACAGGAAAACCAATGCGACATGCAATATCAGGAAGCCGAACAACCCCCATGCGCAGATGAAATGGATCGAGCGTGCGCTTTGCCGGCCACCGAAAATATCGAGCAGCCACGGCCATGCGGCATCCATTGCCGGGCTCATCGCCATGCCGGTAAAGATCATCAAGGGCAGCATGATGAAGATCACTAAGCCATAGGCGGCTTTCTGGAGGAAATTATATTGCCCTGCGCCATGGCTGAAATCCAATCTCAGATGGGCGCGGATATCGGCCATAATCGAGGATTTGCGCCATTCCTTCAGGCGCGTGGCAATGTCTTTGCGGAAATGCCCGTTAATCACAGACACCACCATAAAGGCGAGCAGACCAATCGCGAAAACCCAGGCGAAGAGCAAATGCCACTGCCGGGCGGCGGCCAGGCTGTAATAGCCCGGAATAGTCGCCCAGCCGGGGAAATTGGGAATGAAGGCCCAAGCCTCAGAAGGTGAAAAACCAGCCTGCCCCCAATAGAGCCGTGGATGCGCGTTGGAAATATTCAGTCCGGACATGAACAGGATCACCAGACACAGCAAATTAATCCAATGCCAAAGTCTTGTGAACAGCCGATGCCGTGGAGCGCGCCGTTTCATCAGGCAGTCTCGCGCGCAAGATACAGCACATCGCGTGTTTGCGGCACCAGATGCTGTCCGGAATCGACAAAGAGCGTCTGGCCACTAGCGAGCCAGCCTTGCGCCAGAAACAGCGCAGCTTCTGCCACTTCTTCGGCACCCGTGCGGCGGTGGAGCAAATTCATGCGATGCGATGTTTCAGCCTCTTCTGCGGTCTGATCATGGCTGGGCAGAATAGCGCCGGGGGCAAGGCCGTAAATCCGGTCATCCCCATCTGCTGCCATGCCCATCATCGGGATCGTTGCGGCAAGGGCGTGTTTGCTCATCGTATAGCTGAAGAAATCAGGATTTGGGTTGGCGATTTTCTGATCGGTAATCTGGATCACCCGCCGCCCGGTTTTGGCGCGTGCGCTGCGCAAGAAGGCCTGTGCCATGCGCACCGGGGCCTTGGCATTTACCTGCATCACTTCGGAAAAGACATCGGGAGACAGGTCCGTCACCGCATCGGGCGGGAAGATTGAGGCCGAATTAATCAGCACACGCCAATCATCAAGCCGGGCGGCCAGATCTTCGATCATCCCCAAGCCGGCACCTGATTGGGCGAGGTCGCATGACACGCTTTGGGCAGAGGGAAGCTCGGCTGCCAGAGCTTCAGCCGCATCGCGCGAATGGTTATAATGCACCACCACATGCCAGCCATTCGCACCGAAATGCCGGGCGATTTCCGCACCGATCCGCTTAGCTGCGCCGGTGATGAGGACTGACGGGCGGCTCATCCCTTGGGCACCTTAGATTCCAGTTCCGCCAGCCACAGATCGGCCACAGCATCAGACGGTGCACGCCAGTCTCCGCGCGGAGATAGCGCGCCACCGGCGGACACTTTCGGCCCGTTGGGAATGGCGGAGCGTTTGAACTGGCTGAAAGCGAAGAAGCGGCGGAGGAACTTTTCGAGCCAGCTACGAATGGTAAGCAGGTCATATTCGTTCTTCTTTGCTTCCGGGAAACCCGCCGGCCACAATCCCCGCTTGGTATCTCGCCATGCGTGCCATGCCAGAAAGGCCACTTTGGACGGGCGCTGCCCGAACCGCACAATATGGTGGAGGAAAAAGTCGTTCAGCTCATAAGGGCCGATCTTGGCCTCTGTGCTCTGCATTGCGCCATCGGCGCCTGCGGGCACGAGTTCGGGCGAAATTTCCGTGTTCAGAATATCCTGAAGAATAGCGTGGGTTTCGGTGTTGAACTGCTTTGTGGTGGTGCTCCAATTGATGAGATATTGGATCAGTGTTTTCGGGACACCGGCATTCACCGCGTAATGGCTCATCTGGTCGCCCACGCCATAGGTGCACCAGCCCAGCGCCAATTCGCTCAAATCGCCAGTGCCGATCACGAAGCCATTATAATGGCCGGCAAGGCGGAAGAGATAATCGGTGCGCAGGCCCGCCTGCACATTTTCGAAAGTGACATCATAGACTTCTTCGCCCTTGGCGACCGGGTGGCCAATGTCCTCCAGCATCCGCGTGGCCGCGGGGCGAATGTCGATTTCCTCGCCCGTGATGCCCAGCGCCCACATCAGCTTCCAGGCGTTTTCCTTGGTGTAATCGGACGTGCCAAAGCCGGGCATCGTATAGCCGCGAATGATCGAGCGGGGCAGGCTCAGCCGGTCACAGACCTTGGCCGCCACGATCAGGGCATGGGTAGAATCCAGCCCGCCGGAAATTCCGATGACCATACATTCCGGCTTGGTCGCTTCGAAGCGGCGCATGAGCGCATCGACCTGAATGTTGAAAGCTTCGTAGCAATCTTCATCCAAGCGGTTCTGGCGATTGGGCACGAAGGGGAAGCGGCGGATCGGACGGTTAAGGCCAATATCGCCGCATTTGGGGCTATGATCGAAACGCACCGTGCGGAAATGCTTTTCCGGGTGGCTGCTGGCTTCTGCGGCATCGTTGAAGCTCTGCATCTGCATCCGATCTTGCAGGATACGTTCGCAATCGACATCAGCGATACACAATTCAGCGCGCAGGCTGAACCGCTCGGATTCCGCCAGCAGATCGCCCAATTCATAAATCACGCCCTGGCCATCCCAGGCCAGATCCGTAGTGCTTTCACCATGCCCCGCTGCCGAATAGACATAGGCGGCAGAGGCGCGCGAACTTTGCGAACGGCACAGAAGGTGGCGCTCATCCGATTTGCCGATGGTGATATTGGAGGCAGAAAGATTGGTGAGGATCGTTGCACCTGCCAGCGCGCCTTGGGTGGAAGGCGGGGTGGCGACCCACATATCCTCGCAAATTTCCATGTGGAAAATGAAGCTGGAAAGCTGATTGCTGGCAAAAATCAGATCGCTGCCGAAGGGGGCATCCATATCGCCCACGCGGATGGTCATGTCGGCCACATTGCGGCCATGGGCAAACCAGCGCTTTTCATAGAATTCACGGTAATTGGGCAGGAAGCTCTTGGGCACCACGCCCAGCAATTTGCCCGATGCAATCGCCAGTGCGCAATTATACAGCCGCCCATTATGGCGCAAAGGCGCGCCGATCAGCAGTACCGGGGTGAGGCCCGCGCTCGCCGTAACAATCTCACCCACCGCATCCTCTACCGCATCGAGCAGCGCAGACTGGAGGTGGAGATCATCCATTGCGTAGGAGGAGAGGCACAATTCCGGATAGACCAGCAGATCGACATGCGCATCATGTGCACGCTGCGCTTCGGCCAGAATGGCATCACGGTTGAAGGATACATCAGCGGTGCGGACCTGCGGCGTGCTGGTCGCCACACGAACAAAGCCGTGGGTGTGCAAATCGTGAAAGGGCAAGTCTGTCTGGCCGCTCATGCGCCGTGTATCTCCTTGGCAGTTCTCGCAAGCTTTGCCAGTTTGGCGCGCGCTTACAAAGCCCTGTTACAGATTGTCGTTGTTTTCCTGTGCGTCGTAACGCTCCTGCGCCTGATGAATCTGCTCCCGATTGGCGAGCGCCCAACTGCTGAGCACCGCAACCGGGTTCCACAGCGAATGGCCAAGCGGGGTTAATTCATAATCGACACGTGGGGGGACGCTGGCGGTCACGGTGCGGCTGACCAGCCCGTCACGTTCCAGCCCGCGCAGCGTGCGGGTCAGCATCCGCTGGGAAATGCCAGTCACCACCCGCTTCAATTCGTTGAATCTCAGCGAGCCTGAGCCAAGCCGGATGACGACTTGCATCGACCATTTGTCTCCCACACGGGAGAGAACTTCAGTAACAGCAGGGCAGGAACCGAAGGTGTCAGCCTCAAAAGGCACATCGATGTGCCTACCGGACATCCATGTGCCTTCTTGCGGGAATGTAGTGACAGTATCCATATGCGCCCCAGTTATCCTTTGTTACCGGAGAAGTCATATGAAAATTCTACATATCGATAGCGCCACCACCGGCGCCAATTCCGTCAGCCGCGAAGTCAGCGCGGCCGCAGTGGCGCATTTCAAGGAAAAAAATCCCGGCGCGGAAGTGGTCTATCGCGATCTTGGCACGGAACCTTTGGCGCATCTCAATCCCACCACCACTGGCGCGATTCGCCTGCCTGCCGAAGCTCATGATGAAAACATGAAGGCCGCTTTTGCAGCAGAACGCGCCGTTCTGGACGAGTTTCTTGGCGCCGACGTGATCGTTATCGGTGCGCCGATGTATAATTTCACCATCCCCAGCCAGCTCAAGGCATGGCTTGACCGTCTGGGCGTGCCCGGTGTGACTTTCTCTTATTCCGAAGCTGGCCCAGAAGGCCTCGCTGGTGGCCGTAAGGTTGTGATCGCTTCCACGCAGGGCGGCGAATATGAAATGGGCGGCGCGATGGAACATCAGGAACAGCTCCTGAAGGATTTCTTCGGTTTCATCGGTATCACTGATCCGATTTTCATCCGCGCCAACAAGATCGGCTACGGCCCGGAGGCTCGCGAAGCATCTATTGCAGATGCCAAGGCGGAAATCGCCAAGCTCTAATATTTAATGCAGATGACTGACCGAAAGAGGCCGCTTTACCTGAGGGTGGAGCGGCTTTTTTCATGTCGGGTGGCAAGAATCAGAAGCTGCCGCATCTGTGCAATCAAGTGCTGTGATCGAGTGGTCTGGGAAAGCTAAGATTGATTTAGTCCACCGGCCTCGCCATATCCCGGCCAAAGCTGCGTTCGAGACACACGATATCGCGCAAGAGGAGCCCTTCATGTCAGAATTCGATTACGACCTTTTCGTCATTGGTGCAGGATCAGGTGGCGTGCGCGCGTCTCGGGTTGCATCAAGCCATGGTGCGAAAGTGGCCGTGGCCGAAGAATATCGCATCGGCGGAACCTGCGTGATCCGGGGTTGTGTGCCTAAAAAGCTGCTGGTTTACGCCTCCATGTTTGCAGAAGAGCTGAACCATGCTGAGCAAATGGGCTGGACCATCGATGAAGCGAAATTTGACTGGAAGCGCCTGCGCGATCACGTGAATGGCGATGTTGACCGGCTGAACGGCCTGTACACCAACACGCTGGAAAACCACAATGTAGAGCGTATTCTGGAGCGCGCGACGGTCACCGGTCCCAATAGCGTGAAGCTCGCCAGTGGGCGCGAAGTAACGGCGAAATATATCCTCGTGGCGGTGGGCGCATGGCCTTACATGCCCGATGTTCCCGGTGTGGAACATTGCATATCATCCAATGAAGTCTTTCATCTCGATGAACAGCCCAAGCGCCTGATCGTGGTCGGCGCTGGTTATATTGCGATGGAATTTGCCGGGATTTTCAATGCTCTGGGAAGCCATGTGACGGTGGTGAACCGCACGCAGACAATTCTGCGCGGCTATGATGAAGGCGTGACCGATCGTCTGCTCAGCATCGCCACCGCACGGGGGATTGATTTCCGTATGGATTCCAGCCTCGTCAGCGTGGAAAAACAGGATGATGGCAGCTTGCTCGTCGATATTGGCGGGCCGCAGAAACTGGAAGCCGATCAGGTGCTGATCGCCACTGGCCGGGTGCCGAAAACAGAAGGCCTTGGCCTTGAAAATGCAGGCATTCAGCTTGGCCCCAAGGGTGAAGTCCCAGTGGATGAAAAGAACGCCACCACTTGCGAAAGCATCTATGCGGTGGGTGATGTGACCGATCGCATTCAGCTTACCCCCGTGGCCATCCGCGAAGGGCAGGCTTTTGCGGACCGGGTGTTTGGCAAGATCGATCGCGCGGTGGATTATGACAATGTTCCAGCAGCAGTGTTCTCCCAGCCACCTTTGGGCTGTGTTGGCCTGACAGAATCGCAGGCGCGGGAGAAATTTGGCAGTGTGAAAGTCTATTCATCGGATTTCCGTCCGATGAAGAACATCTTCTCGCACACGCCAGAACGCGGGCTTTACCGGATGATTACCGATGCCGACAGCGGCAAGATCCTTGGTATTCATATGATTGGCCCGGAATCGCCAGAAATTCTTCAGCTTGCAGCGGTCGCCATCAAGGGCGGTCTGACCAAGGAAGATTTTGACGCCACAGTGGCCGTTCATCCATCCATGTCGGAAGAATTGGTGCTGCTGAAATAAGGCTCTGAGTGACCACGCCCGCGATCTTCACCATTGGTTATGAGCAGGTCACTCAGGCTGCGCTGATAGAGGCTTTGGTGAAAGCGCGGGTCGAGGTTCTGGCCGATATTCGTTACCTGCCGCTATCCCGGCGGCCCGGCTTTTCCAAACGCTCGCTCGCTGCAGCGGTGGAGGAGGCGGGGTTGGAATATTGCCACTTCAAACAGCTTGGCACACCCGCTGATGGCCGGGCAGCGGCACGGCGCGGGGATTTGCCGGAGCTGGAACGGCTGTATGCTGGCCAATTAGAATTGCCGGAAAGTATCGCTCAGCAAGCTGAATTGCGCGCGGTCGCGCTGGAAAAGCGTGTGGCGCTGCTGTGCTATGAGCGGCGGGCCTGTGAATGCCATCGCAATATTCTTGTTCGCACTTTGCTGAGCGATTTTGAGCAGGTCGATCTGCTACCGGACCTTTTGAGGATACATTGAAGGAACGGGGCGTATCTTGTTCATGTTCTTCGATAAATGGCCAGACATTTGGCGCATCCTCATCATAGCCGCGACCAGCTATGCCGCTATCATCATCATATTGAGGCTTGGGGGAAAGCGCACATTATCCAAGCTTAACGCCTTTGATTTCATCGTCACTATTGCCCTTGGATCGGTGTTGGCGAGCACCGTGCTGCTGAAAGATACCAGCCTGTCTGAAGGCCTGGCAGCGATTGCCGCGCTGGTGGTGTTGCAACTGATCGTGACATGGAGTTCAAACCGATCAGATTGGTTTGCCAAAATATTGCGTTCAGAACCGAGGATTGTGCTGCGTGATGGCAAATTTCTGGAAGATGCCATGGCGCAGGAACATATCCGCTGGGATGAAATCGAAGCCGCCATTCGCCGCAAGGGCCATGGCAAGGTGGAGGATGTCACTGCTGTTGTGCTGGAGGCAGACGGAACGCTGAGCGTGATTTGTGAAGGCAAGGCGGAAGATTGCACCGCCTTGCGCTCCGTTCTGGGGCCGAAGGAAACCAGCCTTTAAGCGCCGGGTTCTTAGCCTGCCTGTAGCTGCTCTTCCATAAAGACCGCGATATCTTCCATCGATACCTCACGGTCGAGCACGGCATTGCCAATTGCGTTCAAGAGGATGAAGGGCAGGGTGCCTGCGTCCATCTTCTTGTCATGCAACATATGCGCGGCCAGCTTGGTGCCGTTGCAATCCATGCCGAGCGTGGAGATTTCCGTTGCAAGGCCGCTGGCACCAATGGCTTTGGTGACGCGCGCTGCATCTTCGGCGGAAATCATGCGGCGCCTTGCGGAATAACGCGCCGCCAGCACCATGCCGAGGGCGACCGCTTCACCATGCAGTAGACGGCTGGAAAAGCCGGTTTCAGCCTCAAGCGCATGGCCAAATGTGTGCCCCAGATTGAGCAGCGCACGCGCACCGGTGGTTTCGCGTTCATCTTCCGCGACGATCCGCGCTTTGGCCGCGACGCTTTGCATCACCGCATATTCCTGCGCCGCTACGTCTCCGGCGATGATTTTCGCGCCATTTTCTTCGCACCAGTTGAAAAACGCGGCATCGCCCAGAATACCATATTTGATGACTTCGGCATAACCGGCGCGGACTTCGCGGGTGGGCAGGGTGCCCAGCGTGTCGAGATCGGCCAGCACCAGACCCGGCTGATGGAATGCACCCACCAGATTTTTGCCCGCCCGCGTATTGATTGCCGTCTTACCGCCAACGGAGGAATCGACCTGCGCCAGCAGGGTCGTCGGCACCTGAATAAAGCCGCAGCCACGCTTCAGTACAGAGGCTGCAAAGCCGGTGAGATCACCAATCACCCCGCCGCCCAGCGCAATAATATAATCGCCGCGCTCCACTTCTTCAGCGAGCAACCAGTCAATCAGCTCTTCCAGCACGGACCAGCTCTTGGTCGCTTCGCCAGCGTCAAGAATATGCCAATGGGGTTCAAAGCCGCCTTCTGTCAGTGACGCATCCACTGCATCGCGCCAATGCTGGGCGACATTCACATCGGTTACGATGGGCACATGTTTTTTACGCAGCAGCGCGCCGCATTGGGCAGGCAATTCTTTGATCAAGCCGCTACCCACGCGCACCTGATAGGAACGTCCGGCAAGGTTGATGGGAATTACAGCCATTGGTCGAGTGCCTTTATGATTCGAATAACAGTCTGAAGATGCGGCCCCGGTTCGCTGAGCACATGCAGCGGGGCCTGTTCGTAAAAGGGGCGTCGTTCGATTTTGAGCCTTTTGAGGATTTCCACCGGATTGCCATTGCGTAGCAGTGGGCGCGTGTTCTTACGGCCAACCCGTTCCACCAATGTTTCCAGATCAGCGTCGAGCCAGATGGCAATCGCCTTGTCGAGAATCAGGCCGCGGGTTTCATCACTCACAAAGGCACCGCCGCCCGTAGCCAGAATTCCGGGGCCGGATTCGATCATCCGCGCAATCACGCGGCGTTCACCATCACGGAAATAGCCTTCACCGAATTGATCGAAAATTTCAGGGATCGACATTTGCGCGGCATTTTCAATTTCGTCGTCAGCATCGGCAAATGGCAGTTCCAGCAGGGTTGCGAGCTTTTTGCCCACACTGGATTTGCCCACGCCCATCATTCCCACAAGTACAATGGGGCGGTCTATTCGCGCCCGAAGCGCGCTCACATCATCAGGCGAGGGGAGGTGATCATCCTTGGTCATTGCCGCAAGGGCTATAATTGCGCTAGTCCGCAGCGCAAGCATGGTGGTGCACTTTGGTCACCGCCTCTGACGTTTTGTGAATGGTGATAATGGGCCGAAAGAAAATCTGGATCGTGCTGGCTGTGGTCGCATGTGTTGTGCTGGGCTTGATCTGGTTTGATGGCGGGCAGCAGGAACAGCGGCTTATTGAACAGCCGGTGGTGCTTTCGCCCAGTGCTGGCCAGATAAATGGCAGCCAGGAGAATATGGAATGAAGCGTGTCGTCCTGCTGACCGGAGTTGCTTTGGCTTTCAGCTCGTCTCTGGCTCTGGCTTCGCCTGAATCGCTACTGCCGCCGGGATTTGATAATCCCGCGCCCAAGCCGACGCCGAAACCCGCAGCACCCACACCTGCCCCGCGGCCCGCCACGCCTGCCCCAGCAGCGCGGCCGAATAGTGGACCAGCCGCCACCGCCCCATCACAGGCACCCGTGGCGAACGCCCCGGCGGCGACGGACAACAGCGGTTCGGTTGTGGCAGGCTTGCCGAAGAATTTCCCCAGCATCGAACAGATCGAGCAGATGGAAACCGATGAGGTGAACGAATTGTTCGGCCTCAAACCCAAATTTGATATTCCCGCGGCGGCCCGCCGCGATGTGTCGCAAGTGGGCGTGATCGGTGAAGACGAAGGCGGTTTTCCCGTGGCTTCACTTGCCAATCAGCCGGCATCTCTGGTGCGCGCTGTGTTGACGGGCACGAAAGGTCCGCTGGTATCACGTTGGGGGCATATTCTGCTTCGCCGTGCCCTGGCGAGCCGGATGGATACACCCAAGGATATGGACCCGGTCGAATTTGCCGCCCTTCGCGCTGGGGTGCTCAACCGTTTGGGTGAAGGGCAAGTGGCGCGTTCACTGGTGCAGGATGTCGATTCGGCCAATTACAATACGGATTTGGCGGATGCCGCCTTTGATGCCTATCTCCAGACGGGAGACATTCTGGGCATGTGCCCGGTTGCCCGGCTGAAAAATGATCTGCGTTCCGATCCGCAATGGGAAATGATCCGGGCGATTTGCGGCTCCTTTGCTGGCAACGCCCGTGATGGCAGGCGCCAGCTTGATCGCGCATTGTCGCGTGGCATAGCACCGCGCATCGATGTGCTGTTGGCGCAGCGTTATGCCGGTGCTGCCAGTGACAGCAGCCGCGCGGTGGATATTAATTGGGACAAGGTCGAGGAAATGACCCCCTGGCGCTTTGCTTTTGCGGCATCGCTGGGTCTCGATATGCCGAAAAATCTGCTCGATGATGCAGGCGCTTATTATGATCGCTCTGCGGTTCTGGTGCCCGCGCTGCCCTTGGCCATGCGCACCAAAGCGGCAGATGTTGCGGGGGCGGAAGGCATTTTGTCGGCCACCGCGATGGTCGATTTATATTCGCAGGTTTACGCCAGCGGTGATGCCTCCGATGCGATGGTGGAAGATGCAAACAGTTTGCGCGCTGCCTATGTTGCTCAAGGTGCTGATGAACGGCTGGAGGCGATGCAGGCTTTGTGGGGCAATGATGCCAGCGATTATAGTCGTCTCGTGCTCACTGCCTTTGCTGCCGCGCGGATGCCGGTGAGTGAAGATATGGCAGATGATGCAGCGCCGCTGATCGCTTCCATGTTGACGGCCGGGCTGGATCGTAATGCGGAGCAATGGGCCACAGTTGTTCCTGAAGGCAGTGAAGGCTGGGCGTTGTTGGCGCTGGCGCAACCGGACCGTGCGGGTTCGGTTTCAACCGGCAATGTGCGGTCTTTCATGGATGATGATACATCCACGAACAAGCGCAAGACCCGTTTTCTGGTTGCAGGCCTTGCTGGCCTTGGACGCATGGATTCGGGTGATGTCTCGTCACTTTCGGGCGATCTTGGGGTGGATTTCAATCGCCAGTCACCATGGAGCCAGCGCATCACGCTGGCCGCGCAATATGGTAATGCGGAGCTTGTCGCCTTGTTGGCAGGGTTGGGGATGCAGGGTGATAGCTGGAGCAAGATGACCGCACGTCAGCTTTACATCATTGTCCGCTCGCTCAATCAGGTTGGTCTTAATGCTGAAGCACGCATGATTGCGGCTGAGGCCGTGGCCAGGGGATAAGCGATCAGCGCGGTTGACAATTTCCTCGCCATGCTCGCCGCAGAGCGTGGCGCGGCAGCCAATACGCTGGCGGCTTATCGCCGTGACCTCGAAGGGGCTGAAAGTCTCATCGGTGATCTGGCCAAGGCGGGGCGCGATGATCTGGCATCGCTGGGGCAGGCGTGGAGCCTGCTTGCAGAAACCACCGTGGCGCGCAAAAGTTCGGCTTTGCGGCAGTTTTTCGGCTTCTGTCTCGATGAGGGTTTACGGGCAGATGACCCATCGCCTGCCTTGCCGCGCCCCCCGGCCACGCGCAGCCTGCCGCGCATTTTGAACCATGAACAGGTGGAAGCTTTGTTCGCTCAGGCAGAGCAGGAAGCCGATAGCGGCAAGCCGGCCGCTGTGCGAATGCTTACCTTGCTGGAACTGCTCTATGGTTCGGGTTTGCGAGCGAGCGAGCTTGTGTCTCTGCCGCTCGAATCAGTGCCACGCGATGCGCCTTTTCTGACCATTAATGGGAAGGGGGGGCAGCAGCGTATGGTGCCGGTTTCCAACCGTGCAGTGCATGTTCTGGCTCGCTGGCTGATCTTGCGGCCGGATGATGGGAAATTCCTGTTTCCCTCTCGTGGGAAGCATCTCACGCGAATTCGCTTGTTTCAGCTCCTGAAAGAGCTTGCCGCGCGCGCCGGAATGGACCCGGCCAAAGTCAGCCCGCATGTGCTGCGCCACGCTTTTGCCACGCATCTGCTGGAGGGCGGGGCGGATCTGCGCGTGCTGCAAACGCTGCTGGGCCATGCCGATATCGCCACCACCCAGATCTACACCCATGTCGATTCCGCTCGGCTGGTTGCGCTGGTGAATGAACGTCATCCTCTTGCCGAAAAGCGCCACTCGCAGTAGCGCGTGAAATATGACTTCCTATCTCGAATTCGAAAAGCCCGTCGCCGCGCTTGAAGCGCGCATTGCTGAACTGCGTGCGATTGCCGATAATGGCGATCTCGATATCGCGCAGGAATTGCAGCGGTTGGAACGCAAGAGCGCGGACCTGCTGGAAACGACCTATGCCAATCTGTCACCATGGCAGAAGACGCAGGTCGCCCGTCACCCGCAACGCCCGCATTTCCGCGATTATGTCGCTGAAATGTTCGATGATTTCATGCCTCTGGGCGGTGATCGTCTCTATGGCGAAGATGAAGCCATCCTTGGCGGCTTTGCCACTTTGAATGGCCGCAAGGTGATGCTGATCGGTCATGAAAAGGGCCATGATACGCAAAGCCGTATCCGTCACAATTTCGGCATGGGAAAGCCTGAAGGCTATCGCAAAGCGATTCGCCTGATGGAACTGGCCGGGCGTTTCGAACTACCGGTGGTAACGCTGGTCGATACTTCTGGCGCATTTCCCGGCATTGAAGCGGAAGAGCGCGGGCAGGCAGAAGCGATTGCCCGCTCCACCGAAGCCTGCCTTGGCCTGCCAGTGCCGATGGTCGCCACGATCGTTGGCGAAGGTGGTTCTGGCGGCGCGGTGGCTCTGGCCAGCGCGGAACGGGTGCTGATGCTGGAGAATGCGGTCTATTCGGTGATTTCACCCGAAGGCTGTGCATCGATCCTCTGGCGAACCGGCGAAAAAGCACCTGCCGCTGCCGAAGCCATGAAAGTGACAGCACAGGACCTTGCTGAACTTGGCGTGATTGACCGGATTGTCAAAGAACCCATCGGTGGCGCGCATCGCGATCCGAAAACCACCGCAGCGAATCTGTCTGCGGCGATTTCGGAAGAACTCGATGCCTTGTCCCAGATGGATTCCGGCCAATTGAAGCTGATGCGTGAAGAACGTTTTCTGGCTATCGGCCGCTTCTAGGATTTTCTGAAAATTCAAAGCCCGCCTCCTGTATCGCCAAGGGGGAGGGCTTTATGGTGTTTGGCATCTGCTAGAGGCCTTTTGGCCGCTCTTAGAATCCTTTAGAGTGCTTTCAATATCTGCTCAAAGGCGAACAACCCCCGGGAACATAGCAGAAAAAACTGGGTTCCTTGCTGGTAGATGAACAAAGGCGGGTAACGCCGGAGTGTGCTTGGAGGAGCCAATATGCACCTGAAAATCTCTCATAAAATACGCAGTGTGGCGGTTGCTGCGCTGGTTGGAACATCGCTTTCAGCCTGCGCCACAATGCCCGGATCAACCGTGCCTGCCGGTGCACCAATCACTCAGGCTGAAGCACAGCAAGGCGCTGAATATCATCAGCAATTTGTTGAAGAATTTGGTGGTGCGGTGACCGGGCCACAGGCCACTTATGTCCAATCCGTCGGCAAGAAAATCGCGCTTCAATCTGGTCTGGGCAACTCGGCATCAGCTTTTGAAGTGACGTTGCTCAACAGTTCGGTGAACAACGCTTTTGCGGTTCCCGGCGGCTATATTTACGTCACCCGCCAGCTCGTGGGGCTGATGAATAATGAAGCGGAGCTGGCTGGCGTATTGGGGCATGAAGTTGGTCATGTCGCCGCACGCCATTCGGCCCGCCGCCAGCAAGCGGCGCAGCAAAATCAAATACTTGGCGTGCTTGGTCAGGTCTTGTCGAGTGTTGTTCTGGGAGACAATGCGCTGGGTCAGTTGGGCCAGAAAATCTCCTCAACGGTCCCTCAGCTCGCTACTTTGCAATATTCGCGCTCGCAGGAATTGCAGGCCGATCGCCTTGGTGTCGAATATCTCGAAAAGGCCGGGTATGATCCGCACGCTATGGCCATGGTGCTTGAAAGTCTGGCCGCACAAAATGCGCTTGATGCGTCGCTCATGGGCCGAAATGACGCGACGCCGGAATGGGCATCCACCCACCCTGATCCTGCCAGCCGCGTCAGAGATGCGTTGCAGCTTGCCAATGGTATGACAGGCATCACCAATCGCGATGTATTCCTTAATCGGATCGACGGCCTGATGTATGGCGATGATCCCAAGCAGGGCCTGATTGAAGGGCGCACCTTCATTCATCCGGTCTACCGCTTCGAGTTCACAGCCCCTGAAGGCTTTTACATGATGAATGGCACCACCGCTGTGTCCATCAATGGGGATAGTGGGCAGGGCCAGCTCTCGACTGCCAAATTCAACGGAAATCTCGACAGCTATATCCGTAGCGTGTTCGCTGCAGTTGGTGGCAAAAATCAGCAATTGGCGCCGCAGAGCATTCAGCGCACCACGATCAACAGTCTGCCGGCAGCCTATGGAATAGTGCAGGTGAATAATGGTAAGCAGAATGTCGATGTGACTGTATTTGCGTATGATTTTGGCAATAATCAGGCGTTTCACTTCGTCACGATCACGCCAGCAGGCCGGGCTGGTATATTCAATTCGATGTATCAATCCATGCACCGGATCAGTGCAAGCCAGGCGGGTAGTGTGACGCCGCGCCGGATTGATGTGTTTACTGCACAGCGCGGCGATACGGTGCAGACGATCTCAAGCCGGATGGCTTACGATAACGCCAAAGAACAGCGCTTCCGAGTGCTGAATGGCCTGTCGAGTAATGACCAGCTGGTGGCCGGGCAGCAGTATAAGCTGGTGGTTCGATCCAACTGACGGATGTGAGATAGAAAAAGGGCGGCAGAATGAACTGCCGCCCTTTCATAATGTTAGGTTAGGAATCGATTAAGTTGCTGAGCTTTCGCCGCCACCTTCGCCACCGGTAGCTGTGGTATCCAGGCTATCACCAACATTTGTGAATGTGGTGCTGAGATTGCCACCAAGCGTGGTGAGAGCCGCAATTGCGGCCACTGCGATGAGAGCGGCGATCAGACCGTATTCAATTGCGGTCGCGCCGGCTTCGTCACGAAGCAGTGTTTTGAAAAATGTCATTTATGGTCTCCTAGGACTGATTCTGCGATTTTCCCGGCTTGGTTCCCATTGGGGGACTGCCTAGCGAGTCCGTAACTAAGTATATTTCCTTGATAATTTACTAAAATTTCACTGCGTTTCTTCAGATACGCGGGTCGCGACCCTATCCCAATTTGCCTTGTTGCTGCTTCCAAGTTGGGAAACGCCGACCAAAATGGCGATCGCTATCAGGGCCAAAATCAAAGCATATTCGACCGCTGTCGCGGCTTTTTTGTCTTTCCAGACCTTCTTCACAAAGCTGCGTGGGTGCATAGTTTGCCCCTGTATGTGTGAATCCAAACATTGGGGATGAACCAAGGGCTTTAAGAAAAGGTTGTTAAAGGTATGATTTTAAAGCCTGAAGGGGATTGGCTTTGTGTTGTTGCGGCGGCCATCCCTCATGCAGATGGGCGTATTTTGATGCAACAACGCCCGCTGAATAAACACCACGGTGGCTTGTGGGAGTTTCCCGGTGGGAAAGTTGATGCTGGTGAAAGTCCGGAAATGGCTCTGACACGCGAAATAGAAGAAGAGCTTGGCCTGTTGGTTGATTCTGAAGCGATGATCCCGGCCGGGTTTGCCCGGTCAAAATCAGGTGATTCACCGCGCTCCATTCTTTTGTTGCTCTATTTTTGCCCCCAGTGGTCGGGTGCTCCGGAGGGAAGAGAAGGGCAAAAATGGGCATGGGTTTCGATCCAAGATGCTGAAAAACTTAGAAAACCTCCGATGGATAAAGACCTGTTGATAAGTCTTTCAAAAATGGGGATTGCCAAGATCGGCAATCACTCCTAGATGCCCGTCCAACGGAGCGCCCGTAGCTCAGCTGGATAGAGCACCAGACTACGAATCTGGGGGCCGGAGGTTCGAATCCTTCCGGGCGCACCAATTTTCCAAATAGCGAAAATTCGACACTTACCCCCTCTCGCAAGAGAGGAGGAGTGGCTGTCTATATGGCCTGATCGCTCATATATCTGCCATGCCGGGTGCGGGTACATCTCCTTCTCCAGCCATGATGAATTGCTTGAGCAGCCAGTCCGCCGCTGGGCCGGGTGGGTGATCCTGCCGCCAGATACCGGAGAAGCGATAGGTTCCTCCGATGTGATCCGGCATAATCAGGCGAATGAGCGTGCCAGCCATCAAGTCTGCCTCGATCATAGGGAGCGGCATATTACCCCAGCCAATGCCTTCGCGCAGTAAAGCGTGTTTGGCGCTGAGATCCGCAAGCCGCCAGGTTGTGGCGCTCATCACCGAAAAATCGCGCCCCTCGGTCGCGTTTGATCGGTCTGTCAGGACCAATTGCGTGTGATCACGCCCTGCACCGGGCGGAATCTTCTGCATTCTGGCAAGTGGGTGGTCAGGCGCGGCCACCGGAACGAGAGTCACGGAGCCAGCGCTCATACTGTCAAGCGACTTGAAGCTGGAAGACAATGGCCCTGCTATGCCGATAATCGCTTCGCCTGACAAAACCTTGGCAGGGATCGCGCCTAGAGCTTCAACATGAAGTCTCAGCGTGACAGTAGGGAATTGTTCGGCAAAGAGGCGCAGAATGCGTCCCAGACGTTCGGAGGGCAGCATAACGTCTACGGCGAGATCTACCACGCCTTCCAACCCGTCCAGCAAGCCTTTGGCGCGAGCGCGCAGATGGGCCATGCTGCTGGAAACCGCACGCGCATCAGCCAGCATGGCGCGGCCTGCTTCGGTGAGTTTCGGTTTGCGGGTGCCTTCACGGTCAAACAATTCCAGGCCCAATTGGGCTTCCAGATTGGCAATCGCATAGCTGATAACGGATACCACCCGATTGAGCCGCCGGGATGCGCCAGCAAAGCTGCCTTCTTCCACCACTGCAAGAAAGACCTGCAATTGGTCGAGCGTAGGGGTGCCGGGATCAGTCACTTTTCTAATTCCTCGAACGTTTTGAGCTATTTTATCCGGCTAAACCAATATGTCGAGAGAGCCTATATCTGGCGGGTAAGCAGCGACAGGCCGCTGCATCCAAGGAGTATGGCACATGATTGAACTTCGTCCCTTTGATAGTCTTGGCGCAGCCAATCACGGCTGGCTTGATGCCCATCATCACTTTTCTTTTGCCAATTACCATGATCCCAAGCGTGTTCACTGGGGTGACCTGCGCGTATGGAATGATGATGCGATTGCCCCCAACACGGGCTTCCCGCCGCATCCGCATCGCGACATGGAAATCATTACCTATGTCCGCGAAGGAGCGATTACGCATGAAGATAGCCTCGGCAATAAAGGCCGGACTGAGGCTGGTGACGTGCAGGTCATGTCAGCCGGAACGGGTGTGCGCCATTCGGAATATAATTATGAAGATGTGACCACCCGGATTTTCCAGATCTGGATCATTCCGACCCAGACAGGTGGAGACCCTTCATGGGGTGCCAAGCCCTTTCCTAAAGGCGAGCGCTCCGGCCAATTTGTGACCCTGGCTTCAGGTTTTGCGGAAGATGATGAAGCCCTACCGATCCGCACACAGGCCCGTGTTGTTGGAGCAACGCTGAAGGCTGGTGAACGTGCAGAATATCACCTTGGGGCAGACCGCAAGGGCTATCTGGTTCCGGCGACCGGGTCAGTCATGGTCAATGATGTCACAGTCAAAGCGCGTGACGGTGTGGCCATTGATGATGTGGAGATACTTGTTGTCACCGCGTTGGAAGACAGTGAGATCGTTCTGGTTGATGCGTCTTCACTTCCTGCCTGACCGGCAAGAAACATGAACTTTGCAATGCTGTGAAGTTGAGAGGCTCTTTGGCTTCTCATAAGACGCTATAGAATAAGGGCTGCGGGGCTTTAGTGCCCCGCAGCCCTTTGTCTGGATCAGGCAGGTGTCAGGCCTGGGACGAGGACTTCTTCCACTTTCCCGGCCTCAAAACTGCCAATGGGATAAGCGCAGTAATCAGCGGCATAATAGGCGCTTGGGCGGTGGTTGCCGGATGAACCCAGTCCGCCAAAGGGCATGGTGGCCGCAGCGCCGGTTGTGGGACGGTTGCGGTTGACGATGCCAGCACGGCTTTCTTCTACAAAGCGCGTCCACAGCGCATCATCTTCGCTGATGAGCCCGGCAGAAAGGCCAAAGCCAGTGTTATTGGCCGCTTCAATCGCAGCGGAGAAATCGCCCACGCGCCGCACTTGCAGGATGGGAGCGAAGATTTCTTCGTCTGGCATATCGCAGCCCGTCACATCGAGGATAGCCGCGCTACGGAAAGCCTCGCTCTTGCCGGCAATGCTGTCGAATGGCCGGATCACGCGTGCCCCCTTGCTGACGCGGTCTGCAAAGGCTGCGCTGGCGTTGGCTGCGGCCTGTGCAGACACGAGCGGGCCCATAAAAGCTTCGTCCGTATCATTCCACGCACCGATACCCAGCCTTGCGGTCATTGCATCAAGCGCGGCGATGATGGCATCACCCATCTTGCCTTCGGGTACAATCAACCGCCTTGCACAGGAGCATCGCTGGCCCGTCGTGACAAAGGCCGATTGAACGATATGGGAAGCCGCGGCTTCGGGTGAATCCCATGCGATCAGCGGGTTGTTGCCACCCAGTTCCAGCGCAAGGATAAGATGAGG
Organism: Altericroceibacterium indicum; assembly: GCF_009828105.1. Lineage (GTDB taxonomy): Bacteria > Pseudomonadota > Alphaproteobacteria > Sphingomonadales > Sphingomonadaceae > Altericroceibacterium > Altericroceibacterium indicum. The sequence continues at coordinate 96,477 of NZ_WTYQ01000002.1, read as the reverse complement.
ACGGTCAATCGTTGCATGTTTCAACGCGCGGCCTGCGCCGGCAGACCCGGTGAACAGTAACCCGTCAATATCGCCGGCAACCAGCGCTTCGCCTGTGTCGCGTCCACCTTGAACCATGTTGAAGACACCATCAGGCAGGCCCGCCTTTTCCCATGCCTTGGCCATCCGTTCACCCGTTGCAGGGGTGATTTCGGATGGCTTGAAAACCACCGTATTGCCAGCCAGCAGCGCGGGTACGATGTGGCCGTTAGGCAAGTGGCCGGGGAAATTATACGGCCCCAGAACAGCCATCACGCCATGCCCGCGATGGCGCAGCACAGCTTCCCCGAAGGGCATATCCTGCCGCTTTTCACCGGCGCGTTCTGCCTGAGCCTTGATGGAAACGCCGACTTTGCCGACCATGCCTTTGGCTTCCCCTTGGGTTTCCCACAGGAGCTTGCCGGTTTCGCGTGAGATCAGTTCGGCAAATTCAGAGCCATCTTCTTCCATCACTGCGGCAAAGCGCTGGACGGCTTCAATGCGAGCTTCCAGTGGAGCGGAACGCCAGCCGGGGAGGGCAGCGCGTGCGGCGGCAATCGCTTCATTGCAATCATCGGGAGTCGCGGCGGCTTCTTCCCAGATTACTTCTTCGCTCGCCGGATCGATGGATTGGAAGGCTTGCCCGCGCGATGCGCTCCAGCTGCCATTGGTAAACTTCATAGAAATCCTCACTCGAAATCAATGCTCTCTGCTGGTTCTGATCCAGCAGCGGCGCGCTGCGCCTTGGCCTTATGCAGCAGCCACTAGCAGCGCTGACGAATAAGGTAAAATTGGGAGCGTGATTCCAAAGAGCAAGGCCGGAAGCAGGCAGGCTGCTCCCGGTTCATCCTGTTACCAGAACTGTGTGGCTCAGGCGTGCGGACAAGCCTCCACAATCATAGCTCGCTCAACCAGATGCAGGCTGCGTAATTTGCCGAGCAACGTATCGACCACGGTGCGAGCACGGCACTCAAATTCTACATCGATCACGAGGAAATCTTCCGTCCGGCGCACATTGAGCTGGGCCGGAACAAGGCTGCGCTGGGCAAAGAGGCCAAGCACACGCGGTAAGGTTTCCGGGTGATAGGCACCCCGTAAAGCGATTGTGCGACGTTCAATCTGCGGCGCGGGTGTGCTGGTTTCGGCATTGTCCTGCATCATATCAGGCAAGGGAGTACACAGGGCGACGGGTTCATCGAATGATACTTTCATGGGAGAATCCTTCGGTAGTGAATAGATCAGGCCGGAATGGCGAGGGCTGGCTGAACGGTATTGGCAGGCGCCTTGTCTGTTTGGGCGAGGCGTGCAGCGGTGATGGCATCGCGGGCGAGCGTGTCGGCCGCGCGATTTGTCGGAATTGAAGCTCTGTCAGCGAAATTTAACACCTCCATCAGGCGTTCGCCGGTGGCTTCTACCCGGTGTTTCACTTCAGCTGAGCTGTGCCCGAGATATTCTGCTGCGACATTGATGATACCGCCTGCGTTGACCACATAATCCGGGGCATAAAGAATACCGCGTCCGGCGAGCAGTGTGCCGACTTCGGAAGAGGCAAGCTGGTTATTAGCCGCACCACAGACGAGCTTGGCCCGCATGTGGAGCGCTGCATCGCGGGTCAGTACGCCGCCCAATGCGCAAGGGGCAAAGATATCGGCTTTGGCGGTCAGCAGGTTGCGGCAATTGGAGACCTGTGCGTCAAACTCCACCGCAGCGCGTGCGGCAAGTTCGGCGCGGGGTTCTGCGATGATGAGCTTTGCGCCTGCCTGATGAAGCAGGCGGCATAATTCAAATCCGACATGCCCAAGGCCCTGAACGGCAACGGTCAGTTCTGATAGCGGTTTGCCAAAACGCACCTGTGCGGCCTGTTCCATCGCTACTTTTACGCCCAGCGCAGTCCAGTGTGATGGATCGCCGCCGGGCTTGCCATCCTTTACCGGAAGGCCCGCAACATGGCGGGTCGCCTTGGCCACACTGGCCATATCGTCCATTGATGTGCCGAAATCTTCTGCGGTGATATATTCACCGCCAAGTCGTTCAACCGCCTGACCAAAAGCGCGGAAAAGCTGATCGCGATCAAACGGACGGTCAGGCAGGCGGATCACTGCTTTGCCACCACCCAGCGGCAGGCCTGCCATCACATTCTTGTAAGACATCCCCTCTGCCAGCCGGGCTGCATCTGCCTCGGCTTCGGCATCGGTTTCGTAATGTTTGAAACGGCAACCCCCGGCAGCCGGGCCATAGGCAGTGGAATGAATAGCGATGTAGCCTGACAGACCTGATTTGCTGTCTTCGAGCCGGACAAGACGTTCCAGCTTGGGGCCGTGATTGACGCTATGCATTCCATAATCTCCTTCGTGTGAGGAGGCTTATAAAGAGAGCGTGCAGGTCCTTCTTACCTATTATGCTGGGAATCGTGTCTGTTTGCGGTATATTTCACCTCATTAATAGCATTTTGAGGGTAAAATTTTGCACGGATTGGATCGATATGAAAAGGCTATCCTGAATTTGCTTCAGGAAGACGCCAGTCTTTCGGTGGCTGCCATTGCGGAGAAGGTGGGGCTTTCGGCGTCCCCTTGCTGGCGGCGGATTGACCGGCTGGACAAGGAAGGCTTCATCAAGAAACGCATTGCGGTGGTGGATCGCAAGAAGGTGGGCCTCAACGCTCATATCTTCGCGCAAGTGAAGCTCAATGCCCATGGCCGGGCCAATCTGGACGAGTTTTCCAGAGCCATTCAGGAATTTCCTGAAGTGCTGGAATGCTATGTCTTGATGGGTCCGGTGGATTTTTTACTGAGGATCGTGGCGGCGGACATCGAAGCCTATGAAAAGTTCTTCTTTGATCGGTTATCCAGCCTGCCGGGCATTCAGGAAATCAATTCGACTGTGGCCCTGTCTGATATCAAGTCAGACTCTGCGCTTCCCGTCTGAATTCAAGTGGCTACCCAGCCTTGTGCGGAACCCTTGCCGGCCTGACCGGTTAAAATTGCAAACGCAACAAGGAGCCAGCCATGGCAGATGCCAATACAATTTTCGAACGTCTGAAGCAGGATCATGACCGTCAACGCGAATTGCTGGAAAAGATTGAACAGACGCATGGCGAAAGCGATGAACGCGCCACGTTGTTCGAACAGTTCACGATTGACGCCAAAAGCCACGCCGCCGCTGAAGAGCAGGCGCTTTATTCAACCATGATGCGCAAGCCTGAAACTACTGGCGAAACGCGCCATTCCGTGGCGGAACATCATGAAATCGAAGAAGCGCTGAACGACATTGCCGCAACGGAAATGTCTTCTCCCGGTTGGCTGGCGAAGTTCAAGCAGTTGAAGCATGATTACCTCCATCACATTGATGAAGAGGAAGACGATCACTTCCCTGATTTTGCCAAACAGCTCGACGAGAAAGACGTCGAATATATGGAACAGGTGTTTGAACGTCGCAAAAAGGCAGAAGCGGCGGATGCTGAAGTGACGCCGGAAAGCAAGGATGACGCCAAGGAATAAGCGTCTACTCTGGAAGCACTGATCACCGTTCGATTTACAACAGGGGCAAGGCGGGGTTTTGACCACACAAGACAAGGCCGAAGACAGTTTTGACGATCACTCCGTTGAACCTGGCGTATGGCGTTATGCCCGGGCTAGCCGGGCAAGCGTCATTATCGATGCTGAAAATTACTTCCTGTTGATGCAGAATGCGATGACCAAAGCGCGTCATCGCATTCTGCTTATCGGGTGGGATTTCGACACGCGCATTCATCTCGCCCATGGCCGCCGCTGGTGGCAGAAGGGCTATCGCCGCGATTATCCCAAGCGGTTGGGCAGCTTCATTCTGTGGCTCGCGCGCCACAATAAGGGGCTGGAAATCCGCATTTTGAAATGGAGCTATGGCTTCGTTAAGTTCTTTGGTCGGGGGTCGATGCTCCTCGATCTCGCGCGTTGGGCACCTAATCGGCAGATCGATTTTAAATTCGATACGGCGCATCCTGTCGCCTGTAGCCACCATCAGAAAATCGTGGTGCTGGATGATAAGGTGGCCGTTTGTGGCGGGATCGACATGACCACCAAGCGCTGGGACACGCGTGACCATCTGGAAGAAGATCCCCGTCGCAAGCGCCCACGCGGCCATGTTTATGGACCGTGGCATGATCTGACGATGATGCTTGAAGGGGAGGCCGCCGCTGCGCTTGGCGCGCTGGGGCGGGACCGTTGGGTGCGGGCCGGTGGCAAACCGCTCAAGCCCGTGACCAAGACCGATGCCTCGGCATGGCCGGATCAGTTGACCGAGCACTTCACCGATGTCGAAGTCGGCATCGCCCGGACCAGAGCGCCCTATCGCGATTCCCCGGCGGTGAAAGAAATCGAGGAATTGTTCCTTCTCCATATCGCGCGGGCCAAGCGTTTTATCTATGCCGAAAGCCAGTATTTCGCCTCTCGCAAGATTGGTGAAGCGATTGCCAGACGGCTGGAAGAGGACAATCCGCCCGAATTCGTGATCGTCCATGCCTGCAACGCCGATGGCTGGCTGGAGCAGCAGGCGATGGACCACACGCGGGCGCGTATGGTGGCCATGCTGAAGGAGCTGGACAAGCATGACCGCTTCCACCTCTATTCCCCATGGACAGGTGAAACGCCGATCTATTGCCACGCCAAATTGATGATCGTGGATGATGAAATCCTGCGGGTCGGTTCGGCGAATTTCAATAACCGTTCCATGGGGTTGGACAGCGAATGCGATGTCTTCATCGATTGCGCGCGGCCAGCCAATAAGGGCTGTGGCCAACAGATCGAAAAGCTGCGCCATTCGCTGTTGGCCGAACATTGCGGGTTGGAGATTGAAGAGGTCGGGCCACTGCTGGAAAAGCACGGCTCCATGTCTGCCATGATTAGCGATCTGGGCCTGAAAAATTCCCGTACATTGCGGCTCTATCACCCTGACAAGCTGAACGAGGTGGAAGAAGCATTGGCGGACAACACCGCGCTCGACCCCGAAACGCCGGAAGAATTGTTCGAACCTTTCGCCGAGGGGCGTGGCCTTTTTCGCAAGGGCAGCCTATTGGGCAGGGCGAAAAGACGTTTGAAAAGCAGGCGAGAACGAAAATGAGCTGCGACTTTGACGGCCCCGATGAAGATGAATTGCGGGGCAAGCTGCCGGTGCCCGAAGATGTGCAGGAAGCCATCCGCACGCTGATCCGCTGGTCAGGCGATGACCCGACGCGGGAAGGCTTGCTCGATACACCCAAGCGCGTGGCGCGGGCGTGGAAAGAATATTGCATGGGATATGAAGAAGATCCCGCAGTTCACCTGTCCCGTGTGTTTGAAGAAGTGGGCGGTTATGATGAGATCGTGCTGCTGAAGGATATTCCCTTCCAGTCGCATTGCGAACATCACATGGCCCCGATCATTGGCAAGGCCGCGATTGCTTATTTGCCGACCAATCATGTGGTGGGTATTTCAAAGCTCGCCCGCGTGCTCCACGGCTATGCCCGCCGTTTGCAAATTCAGGAACGACTGACCGCCGAAGTGGCCGATTGTATCTGGAACCACCTCCACCCCAAGGGTGTGGCCGTGGTGATTGAAGCCAGCCACGCCTGCATGACCGCCCGCGGCGTGCGCACACCGGGCGTCAGCATGATTACCAGCCATGTGATGGGCACATTCCGCAAGGATGATCGCAGCCGCAAGGAAGTGCTCGGCCTGATGGGCTATTAAGCGAAAGCTTGAATATTGGATAAACGCGATTGGCTGCCTTGGGGGCGGGTGATCGCGTTTTTCTTTGAATGCTTCAAGTACGAAAAAGGCCGGCAACTCCGAAGGAGGAGCTGCCAGCCTTTTGCTTAACTTATAAAAAAGCTTAGAGCTGGCCGAGCATGTAGTCGGCGCTGCTGACTTTGAAGTCGCCGCCTTCTTCTACGTTGAGTTCGGTCACGGTGCCATCGTCCACGATCATGGAGAAGCGCTGGCCGCGTGTACCCATGCCGAAACCGGAACCGTCCATCGTGAGGCCGAGGGCTTTCACGAAATCGGCATTGCCATCGGCGAGCATGGTGATGTCAGAGGAACCGGCGTCCTTGTTCCATGCACCCATGACGAAAGCATCGTTGACGGCGGTGCAGGCGATTTCGTCCACGCCCTTGGCTTTCAGTTCGGCGGCCTTGTCAACAAAGCCGGGAAGATGCTTGGCAGAACAGGTCGGGGTGTAAGCGCCGGGAACGGAGAACAGCGCGACCTTCTTGCCAGCGAAATAATCGCTCGACTGAAGGGCTTCAGGACCGTTTTCGGTTGCTTTTACGAGCTTCACGTCGGGGAGTTTGTCACCCACTGAAATTGTCATGGTCAGATCAATCCTCTGCTTTCAGGAACACAGGACATAAGCGCTCTTGGCCGGTGCGCAACCGGGGCAGGGGCGTTCAGCTGAAAACTCTTATGCGCGGAGCTTTACCTTGCCTCCTGCTTCGGTCTATGGCGGCGCCATATTCGAGGCGCAGCATTGTTTCGCGCCAGTATTTTATGGAACTCGTCAGGAGAATCCCGAGTGGCCAATGCCGTTGCCGATCAAGATCGTATCATCAAGGATATCAGCCTTGCCGCCTATGGCCGCGCTGAAATTGCCATCGCTGAAACCGAAATGCCGGGCCTTATGGCGCTGCGCGAAGAATATGGCGCTTCCCAGCCGCTGAAGGGCGCGCGGATCACCGGTTCGCTGCATATGACGATCCAGACCGCTGTCTTGATCGAAACGCTGGTGGCGCTGGGCGCAGACGTGCGTTGGGCAACCTGCAACATCTATTCCACGCAGGATCACGCAGCGGCTGCGATTGCCGATCAGGGCATTCCTGTATTTGCCATCAAGGGTGAAAGCCTGGCCGATTACTGGGATTATGTTGGCCGCATCTTTGACTGGTCCACCGAAGCGGATGCAGACCTGACCGCCAATATCATCCTCGATGATGGCGGCGATGCGACCATGTTCGCCATCTGGGGCGCGCGGATCGAAGCGGGCGAAGAAATGCCTGCGCCTGAAAACGCTGAAGAAATCGAAATGCAGCGCGCATTGAAGGAATTCCTCCAGCGCAAGCCCGGCTATCTCACCAAGACGGTGAAGGCATTGCAGGGCGTTTCGGAAGAAACCACCACGGGCGTGCATCGCCTCTATCACCTTGCGAAGGCTGGCAAGCTGCCATTCCCGGCGATTAATGTGAACGATTCGGTCACCAAGTCGAAGTTTGACAATCTCTATGGCTGCAAGGAATCACTGGTTGACGCGATCCGCCGCGCGACCGACGTGATGCTGGCCGGCAAGGTCGCTTGCGTTGCTGGTTACGGCGATGTCGGCAAGGGTTCGGCAGCCTCGCTCCGCAATGGCGGCGCGCGCGTTCTGGTGACGGAAGTCGATCCGATCTGCGCCTTGCAGGCCGTGATGGAAGGCTATGAAGTCGTCACCATGGAAGAAGCCGTGAAGCGGGCGGATATTTTCGTCACCTGCACCGGCAATGAAGGCGTCATCACCGCTGAGCACATGAAGGGCATGAAGCCCATGAGCATCGTGTGCAACATTGGCCATTTCGATTCCGAAATCCAGATCGGCGCGCTCGACAATTACGAATGGCAGGAAGTGAAGCCGGGCACGGACCTCGTGACGTTTGACGATGGCAAGCAGATCCTGATCCTTGCCAAGGGCCGTTTGGTGAATCTCGGTTGCGCCACGGGCCACCCAAGCTTCGTGATGAGCTGTTCCTTCACCAATCAGGTGCTGGCGCAGATCGAATTGTTCACCAAGGCTGATGAATATAACAACGATGTTTATGTTCTGCCCAAGCATCTCGATGAAAAGGTGGCTGCACTTCACCTCGATAAGCTTGGCGCTACGCTGACGCAGCTCAGCCAGCGTCAGGCTGATTACATCGGTGTGCCGCAGAATGGCCCGTTCAAGCCGGAACATTACCGCTACTGATTGTTGCGCTCTAGCGATAATCAACACGTCAGCCCCTTCCGGTTTCATATCGGGAGGGGTTTGTGTTTCAGCGTGGTGATTTACGTAGAAATACCGAAGGCTATACCCGATTTATAATACGCCCGCTTGCATCGCGGGCTGGTGCGGCATAGCTCTCAGAACATGGAATTTTCACCCACTGCACTGGTTCTGCTCGGCCTGTTTCTGGCTGCCTGGACCATGGGCGCGGCTTTTATGGTGCTGCGCGCTCGCACATTGTCCGGCAAGGTCGAATCTGCGCGGCGCAATTCGCGCCGGTTTGCCCGCATTCTGGAGGAAAGCCCGGCTGTTCCTCTTCTTATCCAGCCCGATGGCAGGATAGAAGCGCCCGAACGGCTGGCGACATGGCTTGGGCTAGATAAAACACCGGGTTTCCTGAGCGAACTCGATGATGGAGAAAATGGCCTGTCCACGGCGGACCTTGAAGCATTGAGCGATGCTGTGCGGCGTTGCCATCGTACGGCCTCCAGTTTTGAAATGGTGCTGACCCCGCGCCACTCCAAACGCAGCCTGGCCGTGCGGGGGCAATTAGCCGATCCAGCCATCGCATCGGGCAATGCCGTGCTGGTCTGGTGGTTCGATTTTTCTGAAAGCCATGACGAATTGAAGCGGTTGCGCAAAGGTGCCCGGCGTGCCCGGCGTGATTTTGCAGCCCTTGTTGGAATGATCGAAGCTGCCCCCATGCCGATGTGGTTTCGTGGGCCGGACACAAAATTGCAACTGGTCAACAGCGCCTATGTTGAAGCGGTTGGTGCGCAAAGTGCTGAGCAGGCCGTGGCGATGCAAATCGAACTGATTGAGCCGATTGAAGGAGTCGGCGCGCCACAAGTGGCAGAACAGGCCCAGGCCGACGGCCAGCCGATTGAACGGATTGTGAGCGCCACACTTCACAATCAGCGCCGGACTCTGCGGGTCAGTGACTTGCCACTGGGCCGGGAAGGGGTGGCTGGATATGCAATCGACATTGAAGATATGGAAGAACAAAACCGTATCTTTCGGGCCTTTAGGGAAGCGCATCTCTCGCTCCTTGATTTGCTATCGGTTGGTGTGGCCTTGTTCGATGAGCGGCGTGGGCTGAGTTTTGCCAATCAGCCGTTTCAACGCCTGTTCGCCATGTCCAGCGCAGCCCATCAGGATGCCCTCACATTTGACCGTTTTCTCGACATGGCTCGAGATAGGGGCCGCTTGCCGGAGCGGCGTGATTTTCCGCAATGGCGGGCAGAACTGGGCGCATGGTTCACTTCGGACACAGCGCAGGAAGATGCCTGGACTCTTCCCGATGGCACGCATTTGCGCATTATCGCGCAGCCTATGCCCGATGGCGGGCTGGTAATGATTGCAGAAGATCGCTCGGAAGAACTGGCGCTGGCGGCTACGCGCGATACGCTGCTGCGGACCCGCACGGCAACTTTCGACAGCCTGTTCGAATCCCTTGCCGTCTTTGCACCAGACGGCCGGTTGCAGCTGTGGAACCGCTGCTTTGCCGAGATATGGGGCTTGCCGGAAAATCTGATGGACGATCATCCGCGGATCGAGAAAATTCTTGAAAAGATTGCTCCGCAACTGGCCCGGCCTGGCCATAAGCAAGCGATCGGGGAGGCTGTGCGCTCGGCAACGCTTGATCGGCGCCAGCGCGGTGGGCAGGTGAGCCTGGCCGATGGGCGAACACTGGAATTTGCCGGCGTTCCATTGCCTGATGGCAATGGATTGCTGACCATCCTCGATGTAACGGATTCCCGCATGGCGGAAGATGCCCTGCGTGAACGCAACAGTGCATTGGAAGAAGCAGATGCGGTCAAAACCCGCTTCCTTGCGAATATGTCCTACGAATTTCGCACCCCGCTCACATCGATCAGCGGCTTTGCTGAATTGCTTCAGGGCGGTGTCGCTGGTGAACTTTCGGATCAGGCGAAGGATTATGTCGAAGCCATTCTGACTTCGGTGGAGCGTCTTTCCGCCCAGATCGAAAGCGTGCTGGATTTAACACAAAGCGAATCCGGCCTGCTGCCCATCGCCACCGAAGATCTTGAATTGCTGCCTTTCCTCACGACGCTGGTGCATGAGCATGAGGATGCGATTGAGCGTAAACACATATCACTGAACCTTCGCGGAGATCGCAGCTCCGGCTCCATCCAGGCTGATAAGCGCCGTCTTGCCCGGGCTATCAACAGCCTGCTTGAAAATGCCATCGCTGCCACCCCTGAACATGGCCGCATTCTGGTCAGCCTTGCTCTGCACAGGAAGGTGGTGAAAATTGTCATTTCCGACAATGGCTGCGGAATGCGCCCCGGAGAACTGGCTCGCGCGCTCGATGGCTATCAGCTTGGCGCCGATGGCCAGCCTGAAAAACGCCGCACCGGGCTCGGTTTGCCGCTCGCCCGTCAATTGGTCGAAGCGCATGGCGGGCGGCTTGAAATGCTGTCCGAACCCGGCTCCGGCACCACTGCAACCATTATCCTTCCGGTGACATGAACATAAACCTGCCTGATCTCGCGGCCATGGAAGCCTATGGCCATCGTATCGCTGCCCAATTGCGCCCCGGCGACGTGCTGGCGCTGACCGGAGGGTTGGGCGCTGGCAAGACCACGCTCGCCCGCTCGATCATCGCGGCGCTTGGCTATCAAGGGGAAGTGCCATCCCCCACTTTTACCATTGTCGAAACCTATGATCCGCCCGCTGTTCGCTTTCCCTTGGTTCATGCAGATTTTTACCGGCTCAATGATCCATCCGAAGCTGAAGAGCTGGGGCTGGATGATTATCGCTACGGTGCCGCGCTGATTGCAGAGTGGCCAGATCATGCCGGAGGCTTCGCACATGAGCCTGCCTGTCTGTCTATCCATCTCGAAATTGCGGATGAAGGACGTTTGGCCGTTGTCGAACCGGGTTCGGATTGGCTAACCCGTCTGCCATGACAAGTGAACGGCCAGAGGGGCTCGATAATTTCCTGCAAAATGCAGGTTGGGGCGGGGTAGCGGTGGAGCCGCTTGCAGGCGATGCCAGCTTCCGGCGATATTTCAGGATTCGTGGGGGTGGGCGCTCAGCCATGCTGATGTATGCCCCGCCGCCGCATGAAGATCCGGGGCCGTTCCTCGATGTGGCGCAGTGGCTCACGCAAAATGGCCACCGCGCGCCGGTGATCCATGCTGAGGCGCGCGATGAAGGTTATGTGCTGATCGAAGATTTCGGCGATGACCGGATGCGTGACTGGCTTGATGCCAATCCTGATGCAGAGCGTGCGATCTATACCAAGGCCATCAAAGCTCTGGTAAAGCTACGCGCCTGCCCGCCCGGACCTTTCCCACCTTATGATATGGCTACTTATTCGCGTGAAGTGGGGCTGTTCACCGAATGGTATTGCCCGGCGATGGGACTGGATGTGGACGTGCAAACCTACCATGATGCATGGGGTAAGGTGTTGGAGCCTTTGCTGAAGCGGCAAGACCCCGGTGTTACGGTGCTGCGTGATTATCATGCAGAAAACATCATGCTGCTGAATGTGGGGCAAAGTGCCGATTGCGCGCAGGGCCTGATTGATTTTCAGGATGCTCTGGTAGGCCATCCGGCCTATGATCTGGTGTCACTGCTTCAGGATGCGCGGCGCGATGTGTCGCCTGAACTGGAACGTGAAATGCTGGATTTCTATTGCTCTCAGGTGGATACGGGCGAAGATTTCCTCGCTGATTATGCCCGCCTCGGGGCGCAGCGTAATGCCAAGATCATCGGCATTTTTGCCCGCCTGTGGAAACGCGATGACAAACCGCGTTATCTGGCTTTCATTCCCCGCGTATGGGAGGCATTGGAACGCGATCTGATGCATCCGGCTCTTGCTCCGGTAGCACAGTGGTTTGATGACAATATTCCTCAAAACATCCGTGATACGCGCGGTGGAGAATTGATGTGAACACACTTGCTTCCGATACGGCCATGGTCATGGCTGCGGGGTTGGGCAAACGTATGCGGCCGCTGACGGCAACACAGCCCAAGCCTCTGGTGCGTGTCGCAGGCAAGTCTTTGATTGATTATTCGCTGGACCGGCTGGCATCTGCCGGTGTCACCAAGGCCGTGGTGAATGTTCATTATATGAGCGATTCCCTCGAAGCCCATGTGCTTGATCGTGAACTGCCCAAAGTCACCATCTCGGATGAGCGGCACGAATTGCTCGAAACCGGTGGCGGCATGGTCAAGGCACATAAAGCGGGCCTGCTGCCTGACCCATTCTATTGCCTCAATAGCGACAATATCTGGCTGGATGGGCCATATGATGCGTTTCATGAACTGGCCGAAGCATGGAACCCTGAAAAGATGGACGCGCTCTTGCTGCTGGTACCCCATACCAGTGCGCATAATTTTACCGGGCCGGGCGATTTTCATATGGATGGTGAAGGGCTGATTTCCCGCCGCCGCACCCCGCGGATCGCGCCATTCATTTTTACGGGCATTCAGCTTATTTCCCATCGCTTCTTGCGCGATGCGCCAGAAGGGGCATTTTCGACCAATATCCTGTGGAATCGCGCGATTGAAGAAGGCCGCTTATATGGCTTTGTTTTTGCTGGTGAATGGTTCGAAGTTGGTACTCCGCAGGCCATTGCGCCAACGGAAGCCCTGCTCAGCGAAATTTGATGCAAGATGATGTGACCGAGCGGGGCGGACCTCAGATATTTTCCATCGCAGCGCATCGCGGCTTTGCTGATGCGCTGGTGGCGGGGCTGGTGCCGCGATATGGCGATGACCATGTAGGACTTGCCCGGCTCACCCTGATCCTGCCAAGCACGCGGGCCATCCGCACGGTGAGCGAAGCCTTCATCCGGCATAGCGGAGAAGGCTTGCTGATGCCGCGCATGGTCGCGGTGGGCGATCTCGACCTTGATGAAACGCTGGGGCCGCTGCTCGATCCTTTGGGGGCGGGGGATGATATTCCGCCCGCTGCAGACCCGACCCGGCGCTGGCTCAGGATTGCCGAGATGATCCGCGAAGAACGCGGGGCAGAGGCACCCAAGGGCGGGGCCTTGCTGCGTCTGGCGCGCGAATTGGCGCAGGCGATGGACCGGCTGCTGGTGGAAGATATTGCGCCAGATGAATTGCTTGGACCCCGTGTGCTCGATCTGCTGGGCGATCTTTCGCACCATTGGCAGGATAGTTTGCATCTCTTTGCCCGCGTGCAAACGCGCTGGCTGGCAGAATTGCAGACACGCGACGAAGTGGATGCGGCCACGCGCCGCAATGCTCTGTTCAAACGTGCGGCAATGAAATGGAAAGAACAGCCGCCGGCGCATCCTGTCGTGGCCGCTGGTGTCACCAGTGCAGCGCCGACACTCGCCGGATTGCTGCGGGTGATTTCCGAATTACCACGAGGCGCGGTGGTGCTGCCCGATTGCGACCTGTCGCTTGATGCGGATGTATGGGAAGAGCTGGGCCGCGCTGGCGCGCCGGCTGAAGCGGATGGCGCGCCCTTTGCGGCGAGCGATGCCTCCACCCATCCGCAATATCATTTGAAGCTGCTGCTGAACCGTATGGGTGTGGCGCGCGGTGAAGTGCAGCAATGGCATCGGGCGGGCATGTCCAAAGGGCCGCCTGAACGTTCCTACGCCATTTCAAACCTTTTCCTGCCCCCGCAAGCGAGCAAGGAGTGGGTAGCCCTGCCGGCGGAAAAGCGCCGCCTGTCCGGCGTGCGGTTGATGGAAACGGCCAACCCTGAAGAAGAGGCGCAGGCGATTGCGCTGCTGATCCGGCAAAAGCTGGAAGAACCTGAACAACGCGCCGCGCTGGTCACACCCGATCGCGCTTTGGCTGAACGCGTGGTCGGCCATTTGCGGCGCTGGAATATTGCGGCCGACGATTCCGCTGGCCGTGCTTTGTCACACACAGCGGCGGGGCGGTTGATCCTTCTTCTGGCCGAAACGCTGGGCGATAATCTGGCGCCGGTATCCTTCATGGGGCTGCTCCAGCATCCGCTGGCAGGGTTGGGCAATGCGGGCATCAGCGAAGCCGGGCAGGGCAGGCCTTTCTGGCTCGAAAATACGCGTCTGCTGGAACGCGCCCTTCGCGGACCACGGCCAGAGCCGGGCCTTGCGCCATTGGCGGAGAAAGTGGCTGCGCTGGCCAAGCGCAAGCCCACAATTGCGGTATGGTGGCAGAATGTGGACGCTCTGTTTGCCCCGCTGCTGGACTTGAAGCTGGTCGAAAGTCCACCGCTCGCAGATATGCTCGATGCGCTGGCCGAAGCGGGGGAACAGCTTTGCGGGGAAGCGCTATGGGCGCGCGAAGATGGCCGCGCTTTGAGCGGTTTCGTCGAAGAATTGCGCCTCCATGCCCGCGATGTCGGCACGCAGGTGGCATGGCGTGATCTGCCGGTGGTGCTGCGCGATGCGATGGAGATGGTCGCGGTTCGCCCACCTTATGGCGGCCATCCGCGGGTGGCGATTTATGGCCTGCTGGAAAGCCGGATGACCCGCGCTGATCTGGTGATCTGTGCCGGCCTCAATGAAGGCACATGGCCGCGCTCGCCATCCATCGACACGCTGATTGCCCCGCCAGTGCTCAGGGCGCTGGGTGTTCCGGGCGGTGATTTTCGCATCGGCCTTGCAGCCCATGACCTTGCCGGAGCCCTGGGCGCGCCGGAAGTGGTGCTGAGCCGGGCACAGCGCGATGCAGGCGGCCCGGCTATCCCTTCGCGCTTCCTGCTCAGGGTGGAGGCGCTGCTGGGCAGTAGCCTGATCGACGATCACCGCGAACTGGATATTCCGAGGCTCGCCCGCACCCTCGACACACCGGCCAGTGAGGCACCGCCCTATCCGCGCCCCAAGCCGAGGCCCACTGCCCGCCAGCGCGACGTTGAAATTCGCGTCACCGCGCTCGACCGTTTGCGGAGCGACCCCTATCAATTCTACGCCGATGCGATCCTTGGCCTTAAAAAGCTCGACGGATTGGACGAAGAACCGTCTGCCGCATGGAAGGGCATCGCCGCGCATAAAATCCTTGAAAACTGGCATGACACTTATGGCGATATGCCGCTGATCGCAGAGCAGGTGCTGGACCAGATGAACGCCCACCCGCTGATGCGCGGCCTGTGGCGTCCGCGCCTGATGGCCGCGCTCGAATGGGTTGAAGCCACTGTGGCTGAACAACGCGCGCAGGGCCGTGAACCGGTAAAATGGGAAGCGGCGGGGCGCTTTGAGGTGGACGGCGTTACCATCAAGGGCCGCGCAGACCGGATTGACCGGATGGCCGATGGCACGCTCGCCATTGTGGATTACAAAACCGGAAAGCCGCCTTCTTCGAAAATGGTGGAACAAGGCTTTGCTCTCCAGCTTGGGCTGATCGGCTTGATGGCCGAAGCGGGTGGTTTCAGGGGACTTGAGGGGGAAGCTGCCCGGTTTGAATATTGGTCACTGGCCAAAGATGGCGATGGTTTCGGCTATATCAAAACCCCGGTGCGCGAAGGGCAAAAGAAAACTGGCCTGTTTCCAGAGGATTTCCTGCCCGAAACCCGGCGCTTCCTGCGCGAAGCCATTGCCCAGTGGATCAATGGTGATGAAGCCTTCACCGCAAGGCTGAACCCGGATCTGAAGGGCTATACCGATTACGACCAGCTGATGCGGCTTGATGAATGGTTCTCCCGCGTGCAGGCCGGACAAGGGCGCGGATTTGAGGAGAATGCAGCATGAGCGGCGCAGTCTATCCTCTCCACGGCGCGCAGCGTGACGCGGTGAACCCGGCGGATTCGGTCTGGCTGTCGGCCTCGGCGGGCACGGGTAAAACGCAGGTTCTGTCCGCCCGCGTGCTGCGCCTGCTGATGCAGCCGGGCGTTGCGCCATCGCAGATCCTGTGCCTCACTTTCACCAAGGCAGGTGCTGCCGAAATGGCAGTGAGGATCAATGAAGTGCTCGCCCGCTGGGTGCGGCTGCCGGAAACCGATCTGGCGATGGAGCTGGGCCATATCGGCGCGCCGGCCACGCCTGAGGCGCGTGAAAGAGCGCGCACCCTGTTTGCCAGCGTGCTTGATTGCCCCGGCGGGGGTTTGCGGATCGACACGATCCACGCCTTTTCGCAATGGCTGCTGTCAGCTTTCCCTGAAGAAGCAGACCTCACCCCCGGCACGCAGGCGATGGAAGACCGGGACCGCGATTTGCTTGCCCGCGAAACGCTGTCAGACATGCTGATTGATGCAGAACGGCAGGGCGATCACGCCACGCTGAACAATCTTGCCATGCTCAGCCGCCGCCTTGGCCCTGATGCGGTGCAGGGCTGGCTGATGCGCTGCGCACAGGCGCGCGAAGCATGGTTTGGCCCCGGCGCATGGACCCCGCCATTGATGCCAAGGGTCAAGCAATTGCTTGGCCTGCCCAGCGATGCGGATGAAAGCGCGCTGGCGGAACTGTGCAGTGATGAAGTGTTTGCGGTTACATCTTTGCGGCATTGCGCGGCGGTATATGCGGAGTGGGGCACGAAAACCGGGCTGCAATGCGCCGATGCGGCGGCAGAGTGGCTCGCCGCATCGCCTGCCAAACGGGCCGAAACATTTGGCGATCTTGAAAAAGCGCTCTTTACCCAGAAGGCGGAGCCGCGTTCGCTCAAATCATTGCTGAAATTCGATCCCGGTTATGAAGGTGTGGCCGCGCGGGTGAAGGATAGCCTTGATGCAATCCGGCGTTATCAATTGCTGCTCCAACTGGCCGATCGGATGGCTCCGGCGCTCACCATCGGGCGGCAATTTGCGCTGGCATGGGACGAGGCCAAGAAGCGCGAAGGCTTTATTGATTTTGACGATCAGATCCACCATGCGGCGCAATTGCTCAGCCGGTCCGACCTTGCCGAATGGATCCGCTACAAGCTTGATCGGCGCTTCGATCACATTTTGATCGACGAAGCGCAGGACACCAATGAAGCGCAGTGGAATATCGTCCGCGCGCTGACGGGGGATTTCTTTGCCGGGCTGGGCCAGCATGATGGCAAATTGCGCACCATCTTTGTGGTAGGGGATTACAAGCAGGCGATTTTCCGCTTTCAGGGCACCAGCCCGGAGAATTTTGAAGCGGCCCGTCTGCGTTTCCGGGAAGAGATTTCCGCCGCTGCCCGCAATGCCGATATGCTGGATGACAACCATCTGGCGATGCACGGCTTGCAGGAACTGGGCCTTGATCGCAGCTTCCGCACGGCGCAGCCGGTGCTCGATTTTGTCGATGCGGCGATTGCGCGGATTACGCCGGGCCGCTTTGGTCTGAAACAAAACCCGGAAAAGCATATAGGGGAAGATCGCCCCGGTCTGGTGACCTTGTGGCCACCGGTCAGCGCCACGCCTGAGGAAGGCACTGCCAGCGGCGATGAAGGTGAAGAGGCATGGCTCTCCAGACCCGATCGCATCTTGGCCGACAAGATTGCCGCGCAGGTCTCCCGCTGGATGAAAGAGGGTTTCCCCCTTGTCAAAGGCGGCGCGCGGCGGGCCGGGCCGGGTGATGTGATGGTGCTGGTCCGCAAAAGGCGCGAACTCGCCGGATTGATCGTGGCACGGCTGCATGCATGCGGCGTTCCCGTGGCCGGGGTGGACCGGCTGCGGCTGGGTGCGCCTTTGGCGGTGAAGGATGTGATGGCTGCCTTGCGCTTTGCTGCGCAGCCGCTCGATGATCTCAATCTGGCCAATCTGCTGGTATCCCCGCTGATTGGCTGGACGCAGGAACAATTGCTTGAACATGGCTGGCGCGAAGGCGGCAAGCGCTTGTGGGATCACTTGCGTGCTTCTACCAATTCCCATATTCGCGCCACTCTGGCGAAGCTGGGCGAATTGCTGGCGATTGCTGATTTTGAACCCCCGCAGGTGCTGCTCAACTGGATTCTCACCGGGCCATGGCGTGGCCGGCAGGTGCTGGTCCAGCGGCTTGGCCATGAAGCCAATGATCCGCTCGATGAACTGCTCAACGCCGCCCATGCCTATAGCAGCGCCCATGTGGTGAGCCTTCAGGGCTTTATCCATTGGTTCGATGCAGGGGAGGGTGAATTGAAGCGCGAAGCAGGGGCCAGCGATGGCCTTGTGCGCGTGATGACCGTGCATGGTTCCAAGGGGCTACAGGCCCCCATCGTGATCCTTGCTGACGCTGCCGGGAAACCGGGCGGGGTGAGCGGCGACGATCTCGAAATGGCGGAAACTATCCTTGGTGAAGAAGGGCTACCAGATATCCGCAAGCTGCCGGTCCCGCAGGTGAAAAAGGGTGATATGGCAGGCGCCGTGGCTGATGCTGCCGAAGCGGCGGCGGCGGCTGAACTGGAGGAACATTGGCGGCTGCTCTATGTTGCTATGACCCGTGCAGAAGAGGCACTGTTTATCGGTGGTGCGCTGGGTTTGCGGGAAAGCGAACCGGCGCAAGACAGTTGGTATGCACAGCTTAGCCTGCTGTTCACGGGAGAGGCCGTGAGCGATCCAATCTGGGGTGAAGTGCGCGAATGGGGGGCCAGCGGCCCCTTGGTTGAGGCTGAGAAAACCGACAAGACGGCAGAACAGCCGAAGATGGAAATGCCCCGCTGGGCGACGAACGTGGTCGGGCCAGAACCCAAGCCACCGCGCCCTCTGGCACCATCCGCTGCGGGTGAAGATCAGGCATCCGATCCGCCATTGCCTGCCGATCAGGCCAAAATGGCAGCGCGGCGCGGTATTCTGATCCATAAATTGCTCGAACGCTTGCCCGAACTGGGTGAGGCAGAGCGTGAAGCAGCAGGGCGGCAATGGCTGGAGCGGCAGGCAGCCGACCTGCCAGCAGACATTCGCAGCGAGATGCTCAGTGCCGCGCTCAAAGTGATTGCCGAGCCGCAATGGGCAGAATTGTTCTCCCCCGCCGCGCTGGCAGAAATTCGCCTTGCCGCGACGGTGGAAGGGCAGGTGATCGCCGGCATGGCTGACCGTCTGCTGGTGGAGGATGATCGCGTGTTGATCGCGGATTTCAAGACCGCCCGCCGCCCACCATCCTCGCTCAGCACAGTGCCTTCGGCCACGCTGAAGCAGATGGGCGCCTATGCCGCCGCCTTGCAGGTGATCTATCCGGGGCGGCGGATTGAAGCGGTTGTGCTCTACACGCAGGCCCCGCGATTGATCGCCATTCCCGCCGAAATTCTGGCGCGGCACAAACCCGGCTTGTCCCCGGCGCAGGAAAGCTTGGGGGCGTGAAGCGTTGTTTCGCTGAATGCGGCGACTAAATAGCTGTTTGAAACAGGAGTTAAGAGAATATGGCCACCAAGAATGTAACTGATGCGAGCTTCCAGGCTGACGTGCTCGATTCCGACAAGCCAGTGCTGGTCGATTTCTGGGCTGATTGGTGCGGCCCTTGTAAGATGATCGCGCCTGCGCTTGAAGAAATCAGCGAAGAGCTTTCCGATCAGATTACCATCGCCAAAATGGATATTATGGAAAATCCGGATGTGCCCGGGCAAATGGGCGTCCAGTCCATTCCGTTCATGGTTTTGTTCAAGGATGGTAAGCCAGTTTCACAGAAACTGGGTGCTGCTCCCAAGAGCCAGTTGAAGCAGTGGATCGAAGGCGAACTTTAAGTTCCGTTTTCCATCCTTTAGAACACTTTAGGCACCCTTCAGGCTCTGTTGGGTGCCTTTGTGTATCTGTTACACAGACGGGTTGTAACCGGCCGCTTCGAGCCGTTGCGCCAGCTCTTCAAACAGGGCTGGCGTGGCCGCTCCGATCATACCTTTTTCTTTGGAATCAACGCGGTAGGGTGATCCGTCGAGCCTTGCAGACATGCCGCCTGCTTCATTCAGAAACAGGGCACCGGCGGCATGATCCCATGACAAGGTGCGCTGATAGAGAGCAAGGTCGTGATTGCCAAAGGCAACCAGCGGATATTGCTCAGCCGCACAGCGCGGGGCCACAGCTTCGGTGTAATAAGGAGCGATTTTCTCGTTGAAAAGCTCACGATGGTGGTCGGCCATATAGGCCGTCATCGCGGCTAAAACAGGCGGTTTTTCCCCGGTTGCGGAGGCTTTGACCGCTTCGCCATCGACAAAAGCGCCACCGCCTTTGCGGGCATGGCACAAGCGATCACGCACCGGGTCATAGATCCAGCTCCCTTGCGCCAAACCACCATCCGCCAGCGCAATCATCAGCGCAAAAGGTCCTTCGCCGCTGGCAAAATTCTTGGTGCCGTCAATGGGGTCAATGATCCAGCACAGGCCAGACAGCCGATCCAGAACGGAACTATCTGAAAAGGCTGCTTCTTCTCCGACAATTGCGGCTTCCGGCATCAAGGCTGCCAGCCCGTCACTCAGCATCGCTTCGGATTCCCGATCCGCGATCGTGACTGGATCATCTTCAGCCTTTTCAAACACTTCGTCCGCAGCAAGGTTGCGATAGCGCGGCATAACCACGCTCCGCGCTGTCTTGCGCATCAATTCGAGAATTTGGTGATCCAGAGCATTCATGAACGGTAATCCGCATTGATGGAAATGTAGCCATGCGTCAGGTCGCAGGTCCAAACAATTGCCCGACCATTTCCAAGGCCAATATCAACCTCAAGCGTCACATCTTCCCCACGCAAATGCTCGGCCACCGGCACTTCATTATAATCAGCGAGAGGCTGGCCGTTTTTAGCCGCCCAATGCCCGCCAAAACCGATGGAAAGCTTGTCCCGATCTGCGGGTTCTCCTGCTTTTCCGACCGCCATCACTACACGGCCCCAATTGGCATCGCCGCCTGCAATCGCCGTTTTGACCAGCGGAGAATTGGCAATCGCAAGTGCAATGCGATGGGCACTGTCATCGGAAACCGCGCCATTTACGCGCACTTCGATAAATTTCTGCGCACCTTCGCCGTCCCGCACCACCAGATGCGCGAGCTGGCGGCAGACATCCTTCAAGGCAGCGGCGAAAGCATCGGCACCGGGGTCGTCAAAGGATTGGATCAGCGGATTTCCGGCTTTTCCTGTCGCAAAGGCAAGCACCGTATCAGAAGTGGAGGTGTCACTATCCACGGTGATCGCGTTGAAACTGCCCTTGGTAGCTTCACTCAGCAGTTCTTGCAGGAAGGCAGGGACTATCGCGGCGTCGGTAAAAATATAGCCCAGCATGGTGGCCATATCCGGCGCGATCATGCCGCTGCCCTTGATGATACCGCACAGTTCCACCCGTGTTTCGCCCAGCATGGCGGCGGCATGGGCGCCCTTGGTGAAAGTGTCAGTCGTGCCGATCGTGCTGGCGGCCTCTTCCCAACCGCATGGCTCTGTCTGCAAAACGGCCGCGACACCATCGCGTGCCTTATCCTTGGGCAGCGGAACGCCGATCACACCAGTTGAGGAAACGAACACTTCTTCTTTCGCGCAACCCAGATGGTCGGAAACCTGCGTCATGATCTGCTCCACAGCTTCACGACCACGATAGCCAGTGAAAGCATTGGAATTGCCAGCGTTCACGATCAAAGCCCGCGCTGTGCCGCGTTTCACATTTTCCCGGCCCAGTTCCACTTCGGAAGAGCAGCAGATATTGCGCGTGAATACACCGGCTACCGCGGTGCCCTCTGCCAGTTCGGCATAGGTCAGATCGCATCGATCCCAATTCTTATATTGCGCCCGCGCAATACGCAGTGTGACGCCATCAACAGGCGGCATATCAGGAAAGGGGCGAGCGAGGGGGGAGCGTTCGATGTCCATAAATGCTCCTTAAGCAGACAGATGAGTCTCGTAAACGCGCTTTCTTGGTGGACGTGGCGGCGCAGAGTTCCTATCTCGCACACACAATGCTGCGTCAGCTACTCACGCTTCTTGCTATCTTTACCGGTCTTGCTGTCACCGGAGAACACGCGCATGCGCGCGTGACAGGCGTCGAGAATGTCCGGCTGGCTTCTATTAGCGAAGCTTGTGAAATCTGCACAGTGCGGCAGGCTTCACTCGCCGCACAAATGGCACGGGGCCCCGAAAAACTACGCGATAGCGTGGATAATTGCCATCACAGGGCCGGTGTTATCTATTGGCCGACGATCATGCTCAAGGTTGATCGCGCCCACGAATAAGATCGCGCGCTATTCCCAACTCTGACACGCTCTCCCGCACCTGAAGCAGGCGCGGTTGCACATCTAAATCTTCAAAGAATCAGGAAACGCCCAATGTTCGGTGCGCTCGCTAAAACCTTTTTTGGCTCCGCTAATGAGCGGTATGTTAAGTCACTCAGTAAAATTGTTGACCAGATCAATGCTCTGGAGCCTCAGCTTGAAGCCTTCAGCGATGAGGAACTGACGGCCCAGACGGAGAAATTCCGTGGCATGTTGCAGGCTGGAAGCTCGCTCGATGATATTATGCCTGAAGCTTTTGCGACGGTTCGTGAAGCCTCACGCCGCATCCTCGGGATGCGCCATTTCGATGTGCAGATGGTGGGTGGTATCGTGCTCCACCGTGGTGAAATTGCCGAAATGCGCACTGGTGAGGGTAAGACCCTCGTGGCGACGCTGGCGGTCTACCTCAATGCCATTGAGGGCAAGGGCGTCCATGTTGTCACGGTGAATGATTACCTCGCTGCGCGCGACGCTGAAACCATGGGCCGCCTCTACGGCTTCCTTGGTTTGAGCGTCGGCGTGATCGTGCCAAACCTATCCGAGCATGAGCGCCGTGAAGCCTATGCGGCGGACATTACATACGGCACGAACAATGAATTCGGCTTCGATTATCTGCGCGATAATATGAAGCATGAACGCGGCCAGATGGTCCATCGTCCATTTAACTACGCGATTGTCGATGAAGTCGATTCGATCCTGATTGACGAAGCGCGTACCCCGCTCATCATCTCTGGCCCGACCGAAGACAAATCCGAACTCTATGTCGCGATCGACAAGATCGTCAAAGAGATCGATCCAGAATGGTATGAAGCGGACGAAAAAAGCAAGAACGTCTCGCTGACCGAAGACGGTGTCGAAGAAGTTGAAAAGCTCCTCTATGCCGCAGGTCTGCTTGAGGGTGACAATCTTTACGACGTTGAAAATACGCAGGTTGTTCATCACCTTGATCAGGCGATGAAGGCCATCATCATGTTCAAGCGTGATACGGATTACATCGTCAAGGATGACAAGGTCGTCATCATTGATGAATTTACGGGCCGCATGATGGATGGCCGCCGCTGGTCCAATGGTCTGCATCAGGCTGTGGAAGCCAAAGAAGGCGTGAAGATCGAGCCTGAGAACCAGACACTCGCTTCCATCACATTCCAGAATTACTTCCGTATGTATCCCAAGCTTTCCGGCATGACCGGTACGGCTGCAACAGAAGCGGCCGAGTTCTGGGATATTTACAAAATGAATGTCGTCACGATCCCTACCAATTTACCTATTCAGCGGGTCGATGAGCAGGACGAATTCTACAAGAATACGAATGATAAGTTTCAAGCGATTGCCAAGGCCATCAGTGAGAAGCACGAAATTGGTCAGCCGGTGCTGGTTGGCACAGTATCTATCGAAAAGTCAGAACTGCTTTCAGAGTTCCTCCGCAAGGAAGGCGTGAAGCACGCTGTTCTGAATGCCCGTTTCCATGAAATGGAAGCGCATATTGTGGCCCAGGCTGGCCGCTATGGCGCAGTAACCATTGCAACCAATATGGCGGGCCGAGGCACCGACATTCAGCTTGGCGGCAATGTTGAATTCCGTATCGAGGATGAACTTCGCGATGTCGAAGAAGGTCCCGAACGTGATGCTGCCATCGCCAAGATCAAGGAAGAGGTCGAGGCAGACCGCCAGCGTGTGCTGGCAGCGGGCGGTTTGTTCGTTCTGGGTACTGAACGGCATGAAAGCCGCCGGATCGATAATCAGCTGCGTGGCCGTGCTGGTCGTCAGGGCGATCCGGGCCTGTCGCGTTTCTATCTGTGCCTCGAAGATGATTTGCTGCGCATCTTTGGCCCGGATACGATGTTCTCCAAGATGATGAACTCCAACCTTGCCGATGGTGAGGCGATCGGCTCCAAATGGCTCTCTAAAGCGATTGAAACGGCGCAGAAGAAGGTTGAAGCGCGCAATTACGATATGCGTAAGCAAGTCGTTGAATATGATGACGTTATGAATGATCAGCGCAAGGTGATCTATCAGCAACGTGAAGAGATCATGGACAGCGAGCGGGTTGATGATGTCGTCGTGGAAATGCGCGAAGATGCCATCAATGCGATTGTTGCGGATGCGTGCCCCCCAGGTTCCTACCCTGAACAATGGGATGTTGAGGGACTGAAGGCCCGTGTCAGTGATATTCTGGGCCTCGAACCGCCGATTGATGATTGGATGAACGAAGACGCACTTGATCCGGAATTGATCGAAGAACGTCTGGTCGAAATATCCAAGCAGGTGATGGACGAAAAAATTGCTCAGACGGACACGTCCATCTGGCATCAGGTTGAAAAGAACGTCCTGCTTGGCCGCCTCGATCACCATTGGAAGGAACATCTCGCCACTCTCGATGCCTTGCGTCAGGTGGTATTCCTCCGCGCTTATGCCCAGAAAACGCCGATCAACGAATATAAGCAGGAGGCCTTCGGCCTGTTTGAAGGCATGTTGAACACGATCCGTGAAGATGTCACCCGGATCTTGATGACGCATCAATTACGTATGGCTCCGCCGCCACCGCCACTTGATCTGCCGGAACTGCCAGATTTCCTGACAGGTCACATTGATCCGCTGTTCGGGACAGATGATGCAGATAGTTCATCACGCTCGACTGGCGCGGAAGCCATTCTTGGGTCGTTGGCTGGAAGCCCTCGTGCTGCAGTTGGCTCGGGTGGGAGCGACAGCGCCAACCCCTATGCCGGTCAGGACATCAGCCGCAACGCGCCATGCCCATGCGGTTCTGGCAATAAATACAAGCACTGCCACGGTGCTGCCAAGTAAATGAAAAAGGGGGCTTTGGGCCCCCTTTTTTGTCCTGCATGATATGCCGTATTGTACTCAGGCGGACTTTTTATTGTTGCGCTGATTTTTCTGCATTGCGACTTCAACACGGTTCCGCCCCAGCTCTTTCGCTTTCCGCAGCGCATCGTCTGCTTTACGAGCAACTGTATTATAGCCGCATTGTTCAGGAGCGGTGGCAAGGCCGACAGAGATCGAGATCGAACCCAACTCCTGCCCTGAGTGTATCAAAGTCATATCCGCGACTTTTTGGCGAATTTGTTCGGCGCGTGTGAGTGCTGTTTCTGTGCCAAAACCCGGAAGCAGGAGGAGAAACTCCTCTCCGCCGTAACGGAATGCCATTTCAGGATCTCGCGTCGCATGTTGCAGCAGTTTGCCAACTGATTTCAGAACATAATCACCCGCCTCATGGCCGAACTTGTCATTGAAATGTTTGAAGTGATCGATGTCGATCATCAGGCAACTAATCGTTTCTTCAAACTTGGCCGCGCGCGCTAGTTCGACATCCATCACCGTATTGAGACGGCGACGGTTGGAGAGAGAGGTAAGCGGATCAATCATCGCCATCTCCCGCAACTTCTCGCGCAGTTGCAGGTTTCCGACCGCAAGCCCGATATTTTCAGCGATCATTTGTAAATAGACATCACTGCGAGGCCTTATATCGCTTGTGACTTCGCCTTCATGGGTTTCCAAATAGAGGAGTCCGATCGTTTCGCGTTGAGAGAGAAGTGGCAGACATAATGTGTCAGGCACGCTGGGAGGATCTTCCCGAATGGCCAGGTGTGGGCAAGGTACGTCGATGTTGCCGCTGGACGGGTGATGCAAAATACCCCGGCGCAATGCCCAGCAAGCGGTCGGTGGAAACTCTGGCTCTGATAATTGGGGGGAGGACCAATTGCACACTTCGTTCACGGCATTGCGGCTTGGGTCGATAATATAGAGCCGTCCGGCGCGTGTGGGTGCGATTTCAGGAAGGAAACGCTCAATCACCTTGGTGAGATCGTTTAGCGAGTCACAACCCTGCATCCGCTGGGTCATGCGTGAAATGAGGTCACGGTTCTGTCGATCCTGATTGCGCTCTGCCTCCAGACGTTGCCGCTCCAGCCCGTTCTCGCGGAAGATACGAATGGCTTGCGCCATATCTCCGATCTCATCAATTTGGGCGATAACCGGCGGCTCTACGGCAAAATCCTGTGCGGCCAACCGATTGACGACATCACTTAATTTTACCACCGGCCGCAGTACGCGCAGTTTGAAGACAAAGTACAAGACACACAAAAACATCAATGCGGTGATTGCCAACGCTATCTCTGAAATACGTTTCCAGATGTCGGCAATATCCGTGGCTTCCTGTATTTCACCAGCGATACGCTGATCCAGCCGGTCCTGAAAACGGCCGATCATATTCGCGATATTATCAAGCTCTCGCTCATACTCTGGCCCAAATAGCAATCGGCGTGCCTGCGTTTCGTCTCCGCTTTCGAATGCAGCAATGGCAGCGCTTTGTTCATCATGCAGTGTATCGGCTGCGCTGATCGCGTCTTTCAGCAAAGCTATCTCTGTGGGTGTGGCGCCAGCCTGCGCTACAGATCTGGACCGCTGCTCGACTGAGGAAAGGTCATCAAAATTGCCCTGATAAGCAATCTTATAATTCAATTTGCCAGTATTGATGTACTGCCGAGCATGTTCTGTCAGTTTGAGAACATCGTTATTTATATGTGCCGTAGCTGTGTCCAGAGTATGGCGTTCGGCGACAGCATGCCGTTCTTTTTCCTGAGCTTGTGATGCGAACAGCATCGTGACGCCGGAAATCAGTGTAAGCGCCAAGGTTGAGCCATAGGCCCAGTTTGTAATGGTTGCGAGCTTCATGCTTACTCACTTACGATCAAGTTGCGTTAATTCGGTTAACAAATTCGAAAAGTAAGTCGTATTTTCGGGAGTAGTGAAACTAGACTTTCGTTTCTGCGCCGGCAGCAGCGTAGAGCGCAACAATAGATGAAGCGAGAGAGGCTTCGCTATCGATCAGGGACTCCCGGCTTGAAATAAGCTGGCGCTGGGCGTCCAGGACATCAAACAGGGATGCCAGGCCTTCACGATAAAGCGCGTTTGATTGCATGAAGGCCGCATCGCTTTCGTCAATTGCTTGCCGCAATTCAGTGTTGCGCGCGGTGTAGGCACTAATTCCGACAAGAGCGTTTTCTACTTCGGAGAGCGCTGTAAGAAACGTCTGCCTATATTCCGAAAAGCGAGCATCTGCTTCCGCTTCGGCGGCAGATATTTCCGCCCTGCGTCGCCCACCGTCAAACAGAGGGAGGTTGAGTGATGCGCCGATTGAGGTGACAACATTCGCAAATATCTTGTCGATGCGTCCATCGCCAGCAACGATTTCGCCCGGAATAGTCAGCGACGGCAGTAAATCAGCCCTTTCGATGCCGATATTGGCAGCCGCTTCCATCAGGCCTGCTTCCGCTACCAGCAGATCGGCCCGGCGGCGAAGCAGGTCCGCAGGGCTTCCGCGTGGCGGGCCGCTCTGAAATTCCGGTACGCTAGCTGTATCGTGAGACGCTGCGGGTATGGCACCGGGTGCATCCCCTACAAGCACGGCGAGCGCATGGCTGGCGCGGGCGCGAGCCAGTTCCAGCAAGCCACGTTGGGCGCGGGTGCGGGCAAGGTCAGCCGCTGCGCGGCGCACGTCGAGGTTGGCAGACAGGCCCGCTTCATAACGCAAGGTGACGATCCGCAGGGTCTGCTGCTGCAGTTGTGTGGATTCATCAAGCAGGGTGAGCCGGGCATCTGTGCGTCGCAATTCGATATATTGGTTCGCCACGGCTGATGCGATCAACCGCCGCTGATCGGCCACGAAATACTCAGCCGCAGCCAGATTGGCTGTGGCTGCTAGGACCTCTGCCCCTAATCGCCCGGAAATGTCAGGTGTGAATTGGCCAAACAGGCTCACTGCCGCACTATCATTTGTATCGCCGCTATCGTTCACATCAACGGTAATGTTTCCGCTTCCATTGATGGAGGGTAAGAGATCGGAACGCTCTGCTTTCAGAAACGCCTCGGCCGCTCGCAATCTGGCTTCAGCAGCAGAAATATTCAGGTTTTCACTCAAAGCTCTGGCGATAAGACTATTGAGCTGCGGATCATTAAACCCCTGCCACCACAATTCCTGAGGCCCTGCTTCGGGGCGATATTCCGCCGTAAAATCGGATGGTGCCTGAATATCCTGCGCGCCCAATGCTGGCGGCATGGCTGTGGTACAGGCACCCAGCAACAGAGTTGCGCATCCTCCAAACAGGCATGAAGCAAGGCGCGCCATCATGTTGCACCTTCCATGGTCTTTTCGATGTCCACTGCGGCAATTTCATCTTGCACGCGCTTGAGGTCGATGCTGCGCGGTTTGCCGTAACGCGCTACCCCCAGATAGATCACGGGGGTCAGGAACAGGGTGAAGACACCGGCAATGCCAAGGCCGCCAAAGATCACCCAGCCAATGGCCTGGCGCGCTTCTGCGCCCGCTCCGCTCGCGATAATCAACGGGAAAGCACCCACAACCGTGGAAATGAGTGTCATTGCGATAGGCCGCAAGCGGATAGAAGCGGCCTGTTCCACAGCTTCGCGCAAGGGCCGGCCCTGATGGCGCAACTGGTCTGCAAATTCGACAATCAGGATACCGTTTTTGGCCATCAGGCCAATCAGCATGACCAGCCCGATCTGGGAATAGATGTTGAGTGATACGCCGGATAGGAAGAGCGAGAATATGGCAGCGGCCAGCGCAAAAGGCACCGTCAGCAGCACAACCAAGGCGCTGGTGAGACTTTCAAATTGGGCGATCAGGACAAGGAAAACGATGATAAAGGCAAAACCATAAGTGAGTAGCAATTCGTTGGATGTTTCTTCCAAAGTCGCTGCTTCACCTTGCAAGATCAGGTCAACATCATCGGCGACCACCTTATCAGCAAGACGCTGAATTTCATCCACTGCATTCTGCATTGGCACACCCGGTTCGACATTAGCAGAGACTTCGATCGCACGGCGCTGTTCCGTTCGGTCAAGTTCGGCAGCGATGCCTCTTTCGCTAATGGTGGTGATGCTGGACAGCGGGATCAGACTGTCGTCGCGCGCCCTGACATAGAGATTGCTCAGGTCAGAAGGGTTGGTGATCATTCGCGTCTTGGAAGTCAGAAAAATCGGCACGGCCTGATCATCCACATTGAGATCAAGCAATTCACTTCCGCCCACCATGGTTTTGAGGGTGAGAGACAGATCATCGAGATTTACCCCAAGATCGGATGCACGGCGGCGGTCAATTTTCACCGAAAGCTGGGGTTGGTTGGGTTGGTAGGAGATGTCGGGATTGGAAAGGATATCGGAATCCCGGTCAATTGCCTCGGCCAAAGCCTGCGCTGAAACATAGATATGCTGATATTGCGCACCGGCCAGCGCCACCTCAATACCAGCGTCACCGCCGCCAAAGCTCAGTGTCCCTCGGCCTCTGGCATTGATGCGTGATCCTGGAATTTCCTTCAGTGGCTTGCCCATAGCCTCGACGATTTCAGTCTGGCTGCGGTTGCGTTGCCCCCAATCGGACAGTTCGGTCCTCACCTGCACGCGGTTGGGGTCATAGCGCCCAACGATAGAGAAAACCGACTTTACCTCGCCACTGCTGACAAAGGGAGCAAGCACGTCTTCAATTTCATGCAATTCCTTGTCCATGAAATCGATGCCAACACCGTCCGGGCCGCTGGCCATGATGACGATGGAGCCACGGTCTTCATCGGGCACCAGTTCATTATCGAGCAGCCCGTAGAGAAGTGCCGCCAGGCAGGCTGCGACAAGTGAAATGCCGATGGTTATTCGGGGATGATCAAGGCAGCGCTTAAGGCCTCTTTCATATGATTTGCCGATTTTTCCGCCCCATTGGGTGAGGCGGCTATTCTCATTATCATCGGTCCGCAGATTGAGCCGCGCGGCGAGCGCTGGGACAAGCGACAGGGCTACGAAGGAAGAGAGGATCACCGCCACGGCCAGCACAAAGCCAAATTCGCGGAAAAGGCGTCCGGCCTCCGAAGGGAGGAAAGATATGGGCACGAAGACCGAGGCCAGAACTGCCGTTGTTGCGATCACAGCAAAGAACACTTGCCTTGTGCCGATCACCGCTGCCGCCCTTCGGCCAAGGCCCATATTTTGCAACCTCTGAGCATTTTCGAGAACAACGATGGCATCGTCCACGATCAGGCCCGTTGCCAGAACAAGCGCCAGAAGCGTCAGCAAATTGATCGAAAAACCCATCAGCCAGATCGCTGCAATCACCCCGATCAAAGCGACCGGAATAGTCGTGCTGGGAATAATCGTGGGCGGTACTGCACGGAAAAACAGCAACATGGTTGCGATCACCACACCGATCGTGAAGGCCAGTGTGACCAGAACTTCCTTCACGGAAACTTTGATGAAATCCGCATCATCGGAGACGACATTGATCTCTATGTCATCGAAGCGGGCGTTGACCCGGTCAACCGCTGCATGAATGGCGTCAGAAATCTCGATCGTATTGGAACTGGCCTGACGAACCACACCCATGCCGATTACGGTTTCCCCATCCACGCGGACGAAATTGGTGGCATCTGCTGGGGCAAAATTGGCATCCGCCACATCACCAATCCGGGTCGTGCCAGAAATGATGATGTTTTTAATGAGGTCTGGTGTGGTGGCACTGGCTTCTGCCCGCACTACCAATTCCTGCGCGTCAGAGCGGAAGCTGCCAATGGGAACATCATAAGGGGCGGTGTCCAGCGCAGTCGCAACGTCAGAAATCGTGAGGCCAAAGCGGTTCAATCGCGCCGGATCGACCGTGATACGCATCTGCCGTGGGCGCGAGCCGAATTGCACAATGCTGGCCACGCCGTCTGCGGTCAGTAATTCGGGAATAATATCATTTTCGACAATGTTGGAAAGCGCAGCCTGATCGTAGCGGTTGCTGGAGACCGCCAGTGTCATGATGGGGCTGGCATCTTCATCCGCCTTGACCACGGTTACCTGTTCAACCCTCTCAGGCAGGCGGCGCGTGACCCGGCTCACTGCCTCTCGCACATCGGACGCGGCTGTATCGAGATCAGTGCCCGGGGAAAATTCCACGCGAATGCGAGTGTTGTTTTCTTCGCTGGATGAATTGATCTGACGAATGCCGGAGACCCGTGCCACGGCATCCTCAAGAATGCTGGTGACTTCCGTATCCATTGTTTCTGGTGCAGCGCCGGGGAAAGTGGCGGTGACCGACACGATCGGCCGGTCCACATCCGGCAGTTCGCGCACTTCGATACCAATCAGTGCGGCGATACCCGCAATCACGATCAGCAGGTTGAGAACCCATATCAGCAGCGGCCGCTTAACCGCCAGCATCGGAAGGTCAGAACGCTCAGCCGTCATTATTGCCTACCGCATCGCCCTTCTTCTGGCGCGTCAGAGTGGCGTCGCGGGCAGGTGGTGGGCTGGGCTTCAGGATGCGAACATCCTGCCCTTCGCGCATCTTCTGCACTCCTTCGATCACAATCATTTCTGTGGAGGATAATTTGGCATCGACAAAAGCCATACCATCGCGGCGTGATGTGATGGTCACCGGAACACGATGGGCTTTCCCATCGCGGACTGTCCAGATGTAAGAGCCTTCACCGCCCCAGACAATAGCTTGTTCTGGAACGGCTGGGCGAGGGTTGCCTTGTGTCGAAAAGGTGACGCGGAAGCTCATACCCGGCCGCAGGCTGTCGTCTGCATTATTGATCCGCGTGCGGACAATAAAGCTACGCTGGTCTGCCGATACAGAGGAATCTGTGGCAATGACCTTGGCATCTATTGTCCGGCCTGTATCTGTGAATGGCGTTACTGTTACGCTCTGACCGGGCCGCAATTGGGCGAAAATTCCTTCAGGAGCGGAAAAGTCTACATAAAGCGCGCTGCGTTGATCCAATTGAGCAATCGCAGTCGTGCTCGTTACCCGGTCTCCCGTGTCGACATCGGTGATGCCGATATGGCCGGAAAAGGGGGCGCGCACGGTGCGGTCAGCGAGATTTGTCTGGGCCTGCTGCAATTCCACCTTGGCTGAGGCGAGGGCAGTCTCGCCTGCTTCAATCTGACTGGCAGACAACGCACCAGTATCTTCAATCCGGCGATAACGGGTGAGCAACTGGCTGGCTTCCTGCACCCGAACCTTAGCAAGGTCGACTGCAAGCTTTTCCCGGCGGGAATCCACTTCGACCAGCCGCTGTCCTTTGCGAACATAATCTCCGGCAGAGAAGAGAACCCGCCGAACTTGTCCGGCAGTTTCAGGGAAGATTTGTGCCGAGGTCATCGCACGAGCCGTGCCGACGGCTTCCACCTCGTTCTTTTCCGGCAGAAAGCTAATTGTCTGCGCGACGATAGGCACTGCCTCATCGCCCTTCTTGTCGTCATTATCTGCGCAAGAGGTGATGAACAGGAGAATAGGCATGAGGAAGGCACGAGGTGTCAAAGCCATAAATTGTAGCTACTACCTCTCATAATCCGGTCCCTTCCGTCGCAAAATTGTGTCCATGCGCGTCCAATTCCGGGGCAAAATATGCTCCGGTCAGTGAATCGGTAAATTTTTAAGTGCCTACAGTCCTTTGATATGACGGAGGATATACCAAAAGCCTCACCTGCCAATGGTAATCAGGAGAGAATTTTTAAGTTCTCCCGATTTTACATAGAAAAAAGGCCTGCACTCGCTTGAAGTGCAGGCCTCCGTTAAAATGATAGGTATACTTTTTTCTATACTGATGTGGCTGCGAAGTCGGAAGCTGCCATCGCTTGGAAGATGCAGGCGTCACATTTTAAGCTTCATGCTTGACCACGTCCGTAGGCCGTGGCTGGAGAAGAGCATTCTCGCGCTTTTCCGGGCGGATATAGATGGATGTGAGTTGCGGTACGCGTTTCTTCATTTCGGTTTCGAAATTCTCGATCAATGTTTCACCTTCGCCCATCGGCACATCATCGGCAAAGTCAGCGCTGATCGCGACGAACACTTCATCAGGAGATGTATGGATCGTTCGTATATGGTTGACCGAGGTGATTTGCGGCGCGCTGTCCAGCAAGCTCCACACGGCTTCAACGATCTCAGGATCGGCACTTTCTCCGATCAGCAGCCCTTTCGCTTCACGCGACAGAAGAATGGCCACGCAAGCCAACACGATGCCAATGATAACCGACGCCACGCCGTCCAATTGTGGATTGTTGAAATAGTGACTGGCCCAGACGCCGGCGCCTGCAACCATCAGACCGACAAGTGCGGCGCTGTCTTCAAACAAAACGATGAAATTGGCTGGGTCCTTCGAACGGCGAACTGATCTCCACCAATGTTCTTTTCCGCGAGTGGAATTGAATTCGCGGACCGCCAGAACCCATGATGTACCCTCCAGCAGAATAGCGATGCCCAGCACGATATAGTTGATCGTCGGATCGTGTAGTGGCTCGGGTGTGACGATATGGAGCACGCCTTCATAGATCGACACACCAGCACCCAGCGCAAAGATCAAAATCGCAACCACAAAAGCCCAGAAATACAATTCCCGGCCATATCCAAAGGGGTGCATGGCATCGGCAGGGCGCTTGGCTTTGGCCTGTCCATACAGCAGCAGCACTTGATTACCGCTATCGACGAGCGAGTGCACGCCTTCTGTCAGCATGGCAGAGGAACCGGTGATCGCCGAAGCGACAAATTTGGCAATGGCAATGCCCAAATTGGCCAGAAGCGCGCCATAGAGGACAATATTCTTTCGGAAATGGCTGGCTGTGTCTGAAGGGGTCACGAAAGGCTGCTCGCTGTTTGAGAAAGTAAAATTATGCGTGCTCCAGTGAGAATCGCAAATTATTATCTGTCAGGAGTGTTTTATGAAGCGAAGACACTGAGCAGCAAAAAGCCCCGGGAAGCAATGCTTTCCGAGGCTTTTGAATGCTGGAGCTATATAATGGCTCCCCGAGTTGGGGCAACAGACCGGCTCAACTCTGGTTTTTCCGGTGTCTAACTGAGCTTCAGCGTTAACCAAAACCTGCCGTGCCCTACGCGGCGTGGACAAATTTGAGCCAGTATCTGGCGATGGCGAGATGGACCATTCCGAGGAAGCTGTTGGCCAGTTGGTCATATCGGGTGGCGATGGCGCGGTTGATCTTGAGCTGCTCGAACATGCGCTTGATGCGGTTGCGCTGCTTGTAGAGCGCCCGGTTATGCTCGATCTTCACGCGGCGGCTTGATCGACCGGGAATGACAGCCTCGATCTTTCGTTCGCCGAGGTCGGCGCGGATAGCGTCGGCATCATAGCCTTTGTCGGCGAGCAAAGCGTCCGGCGTGCGCTCGGGTAAATCGATCAGGGCGTCATATGCTTTACAATCTGCCGCTTCTCCACCAGTCAGAATGAAGGCAAGCGGTCGTCCGAGGGCATCAGCCAGGCAGTGAAGCTTACTGGTGAACCCGCCCCGCGAGCGGCCAAGAGCGCGTCGATGAGTCCCCCTTTTCCGCCCGCTGCCGAAACGTGGGCGCGGACTGTGGTGCTGTCGATGCTGTAGTGGCCGCTGTCCGCCATGATCTTGGCTAGCGTCACGGCAACGGTCTCCCAGACCCCGACCTCGCTCCAGCGTCGGAACCGCCGATAGATGGTGTTCCAACTGCCATATTTGGGCGGGACATCGCGCCATGGCGCTCCGCACCGGAGCCGCCAGAGAATGCCGTTGATGATCGAGCGGTTCTGTTCGGGTGGCCTGCCTCGACCACGGTTCCCAGGTTCGATGGGCAGCAAGCCTTTCAAAATGCGCCATTCTGCTTCGGTCAGATCGCCCCGGCTCAAGCCTACCTCCAAAAAGCAGGCTTGAATCAACCATCTGCCTCGACGTCAATCAAATCTCGATGCAGCGAATAGCATGTTGCGGCCGTGCGCGAGGCGACTATTCTTCATGTATGGAGCATTCTTCCCTTATCGCATTTTTGAATGGAGATTTCGCGCCCGAAGCCTTCGGGCGCGAAATCTCGAACGAGGTCAATGCCTGCGAGCATGGCTTCAAGACTGAGGGCATGGGCTACATCATGGTGCCTGACGGACCTACCCAAGTGATCACGCACGCAGGCTCCTTGAAGCGATGTTTTCGGACCAACTGACCTTTCTCGCGGCGAACTACACCGCCGATTGCCTGATGATGAGCGACAATTTTGACTTTGCCGATGAGGCTGTTGCCGATGCGATAGCGTTTGTTGCGGACGACAGCAGACCGCCAACGCACGATGAAACAGAAACCGCGATTGCAGCGCTCAGCTAGGCTGGAATTTGTCCACGACGCCTAGACTAAACGTCTAACGTGATATTTTGCAGTTTTGTTGGGAAGCGCGCGTCGAAAAAATTGCTCTTTGGAAGGCCATTGTACCATTACGCCAGGATCTTGTGGTTGCTGAGGCTGAATTTTTAATTTCGACTTTTCAGATGTTTGTTTCTCGATTTAGGAAATTTGAGCCATTTTAAAATATTAACCATTAAAATTATATGGCTGGCACGCTATACGTAGCTTAAGGCTATTAAACACTCGCCATTCAATAGAATTGTGAGATGCTTTTAACTTAATCAGCCAAGAGGGTCGCATCTCTTTGCGTGGTTAATTTTCATGAAGAAAAAAATCTGCTATTATCTCGGTCATAAAATAGATCGTAAGCACGTGTCGCATAACGGCGCGGATTATAG
Source organism: Altericroceibacterium indicum (assembly GCF_009828105.1). Classification (GTDB taxonomy): domain Bacteria; phylum Pseudomonadota; class Alphaproteobacteria; order Sphingomonadales; family Sphingomonadaceae; genus Altericroceibacterium; species Altericroceibacterium indicum. The sequence goes on along the minus strand of NZ_WTYQ01000002.1, from coordinate 60,882 downwards.
AACTACTTGCATGCGCTGCAAAAAGCCGATGATCCGAGATTGGGATGGTTGGCGTGAAGAATACATCACACTCTCTCAGCGGGAGGCCTGAAGCGCCAGACGGCTTTTCAATCCGCCGCTGCCATTCATTGAATGCTCGGCCTCTTCGACGATCCAACTGCGCGCATCGACCTCAGATTTGAAGCCTGTGAGCGTGATCGGCCGCTCTGGAAAGAGATCCGGCCGCCCCAGAGGCAGATCTAGCGTGATACGCGCTTTGGCCCGGCCGATGCGGCTATCTTCAGCTTGCGCTGCCTGCCGGGCATCGGCCTCGTTCGCATATACCTTGCGTAGACGCTTCGGCTTGCCGGTTTCGCCACCGCCGACTTGAACTGTCTTGCGCTCACCGCTGGCCTTGTCATGCCAGACGGCCGTGACAAGGCCATAGCTTTCGCGCTCGATGCGCTGGTAGTCTGCTGAAGCGGTTGCCGCGCGCTCTATGGTTTCAATGGGCAGGCTTTTGCCGCCGGTGCTCATTCCGCTGCCGACCGGCCCGAAGATAAGCCGGCCAGCCTTGACCGTGGCGACGGCATCGAAGCGTTTGCCCAGTGCCAGAAGGAGTGCGGCATCGCTCTTTGCACCCGGCCCGAGGGCGGGAATGACCCGGCTGCCCAGATTAGCATCAAGTGTTAGTGCAAGCCCATTGTCACCAGCGATCGCACCCAGAATTTCACTCAGCGCTTTGCCGACAAAGGATCGGTCCCGGCGCACCCTGAAGGCATCGGTAAAGTCAGCGCTGCGGGCGCGGATTGTTATGTGATCGGGTGGGCCTTGCCATTGAGCCTCATCGACTTTGAAGCTGCCCTTGGCGACTAGCCCCTTGGGCAGACCAGAGCCTTTTTCCCAGCCCATGCTGACTGTCAGGCGCGCGCCGGAAGGAGGAAGTTCCATCAAGCCATCGCTATCGTGCATGACGATATCGAGCTGGTCGACCTCTTCGGCTCGCTTTTCACGGATGCTGGCAGAGATCAGGCGCGGATTAATTTTGGCGGTCAGATCCTCACCATCAAGCTCGACGCGCCAGCTGGCAACGGGAAGGCTGAAAGCGTCAGCCATCGGCACGCTCAAGCGAAAGAGTAAAGTCACTGGCACGCGGCGCGCCATCGACAAAGAACAGCGATTGCGTAACTTCAAGGCTACGAATGAAGAAGGTGCCCAGGATCTCGCCATAGCCTGATGTGAGTGTGTAAGCTTCGCCCTTATCAGCCATCGTCCTGATTGTTTCGGTCGAGGAATAGGATCCGATATTCTCGCCCGGGTAAAGCTTGCCGGTTACCTCCACCGTTTCCGTGCTCGGTCCCAGAAACTGGCTGGCTGGGCGCACACCATAGCGTTCGCCTTCACCATAGCGCCATTCCGAGCGGCGGCGCAGTTCCTGATAGGGCAGGGTGCCCGTTTCAAAAACGAACATGTCGAGTGTCATCAGCATGAGGTTTTATCCATCGTCATCATCGGCAAAGGTGGAGCGGTTTTGCGCGGCTCAGCTTCAGCGATTATCGCTCGAGCGCACCCGGCGCTTCGGGTTAATATCTATTTCAGTTGCCTTAGGCTGAATGGTCAGTCTTCTTCAGCGACCTCGATGGCAGCTATTAGTAGTTTTCTTGAAAAAGCCGACATCCCGGACACGACCTCGTTGCGGACGTGACCCAAACGGCTATAAATGCTTCGAAACAAAGGAATGGTGAGCTTGGGGCGCATCGTAACATTTCGGAACTTCGCTGTTGTTGTCGGGCTCTGCTTGACCGCATCCGCGTGTATGGCGCTGGCTCCTCTCGTCAATCCGCATGTGGCACTCTTCCCATTCATCGCAGTCAATTGGGTGCTTTGGATTCTCGTAGCGGGTGTCTTTCGCCGCTCTAAGGCAGAATGGGTCTCACATGTAGAAAGCGTTTGGTGGGATAGACTTACGTCACTCGCGTTAGTCTCGTTCACACTGGCAGGTTTCTTCGCAATTTATCACGGGGACACTCTCATTCACGCTGGAGACCTTGCGCAGTCGCAATGAGGTAAATCAGTTCGAGCAGCGCAATGGCGGCTTTCCACGACCTTTCTGCCGTTAACCCGATCGGCCCGTAAATTTGAAAGCAGACTAACCGAAAACACTACGCGCTTCTCTCGCTTAGCGCATGGACAAACACCGATTGAAGTTTTGCTGCCTTTCCACTATGTAAGTTCGAGATTTATGCAGTCAGCAACGTGCTCTGGCATGTGAGGAGTTGGTTATGGTCGCGCTGAAAAAAGAACAGGAACCGGCGAAGCCAACTTTCCCTGCGCACCCTGCTGTGAAAGATGTTTGCGCAGAAGATCTGTTCCGCCGCACGATGGATCGCTTCCCCAAAACGATGGCCCGCCTTGGTGAATGAGCCTCGCTGGTTAAGCGTTGATGACCTGATCACATTCAACCGGCTCGCCGTCCAACAGACTGGCGAGCCGTTTTCGATACGTGACCAGAAGTTGCTTGAAAGCGCTTGGGCGAAACCACAAAACCACAAAACCACAAAACCACAAAACCACTGGCACTATGGCGAGCAGGACATTGTGCTGCTGGCTGTTCAACTGCTTCTCGACATTGCCCGCGATCACCCTTTTGAGCAGGGAAATAAGCGAACCGCATTCGCCGCTGCTGACGCATTCCTATATCTGAATGGCTATGAAATGCATGCGCCGGACGGCACCCCGCTAGCAGACTTGATCGTTCAAGCCATCACGGGCGATGTCGACGAAGCCATGCTCATCTCTGCCGTCGCGTGGTCCACTAAGGCGATCTGACAGCCACCTTCGCTGGGGCAATCCTCACGCTCGCAGCCAGCCTTCTGCCATACTACCTCCACATACTTAGCGTCGCGCTATAGCGGCAGCGACAGTAAACCGATCTCCAATTGCAACCCCCAGCAAACGCAATTCACTCCCCCCTTGCCTGCCTGCTTTTTGTGTGGGTTTTCGTGCAGTGAGGAATTTATCTTGCGGAACGGGAAAGCTGAATTCTCAGGTTCGATTGCAGTTTTATGCGAATTGCGAATTCGCGCACCGAACGGCAGATTTGCTCTTAGAATTTGGCTATTTGATAAAGCCATAATGCATCAGATGAAACGGGGGCCGTAGCCCCCGCCTTATTTGGTGCAGTTAAGCTGCTTGTTCACAACCAGACCTGCGATTTCTGAAGTTTCAAATCTCGTCAATCGCCAGCTTAAAGTCAAGAGACAAATAAACTGGCCTGGATGCAACTACATCACCTGCTACAATCAAAATAGATTCCAGAGATCTGTTTTTAGTCGGAAGCAGTTGTGGACGCTGTTTCCTCATAATACGCATTGTTTTCCCAAACTATCATCAACATATTTTGGTAGCCGCGAGAGGTAAGGCTTGAAATCCTTACCTCTCGCGGCGCAATCTTCCATTGACACTGCAACCTAAGGCCGTAAAAATAGAAGTCAACATAAAATTGATTGTAGTCAGGTGATATAGGGGGTGAAATGAAGCGTGGATCCATTCGTCTCGGTCTTGATATTGGCACTAATTCTATAGGGTGGTGCCTATATGACGGCGATACAATTCGTGACATCGGGGTGCGAATATTTTCTGATGGACGGGATCCTAAATCTGGTGCCAGTCTGGCAGTTGACCGGCGTGATGCGCGAGCGATGCGGCGGCGGCGTGATCGCTATTTAGGGCGGCGTTCGGCACTGGTTGAGCAACTCGTAGTGAGGGGCTTGCTGCCGAAAGAGAAAGAGGCGGCAACTGATCTTCATGGTGAAGACCCATATACCCTTCGTGTACGGGCCTTAGACGAAAAACTCGAACCTCATCAGATTGGACGTGCGCTGTTCCATTTGAACCAGCGCCGTGGGTTCAAATCCAACCGGAAAGCGGACCGTGTTTCAAACGCCAATGAGGATGGCAAGATTGCGAGTGGCACTAAAGCGCTTGACCAGGCGATGATGGATGCTGGCGCGCGTACATTGGGCGAGTTCTTGCATGGCCGCGAAACAAAACGTGTGCGAATGCGGCCTGAGGCTGATGGATATGACTTTTACCCAGATCGCAAGCATTACGAACAGGAGTTCGAGGCAATCTGGAGTGCGCAGGCACCATACTATCCAGCTCTGTTGAGTAAGGAAGAAAAAGCTGCGATCCATCGCATCATCTTTTTCCAACGACCTTTGAAAGCTCAAGTTGTAGGAAAATGCAGCTTTGCCGGATGGTATGGTATTCCTGATGATGAGAGGCGCTTGCCTAAGGCGCATCCTCTGTTTCAGCAGCGCCGATTGTATGAAGAGGTCAACCAGCTCGAAGTGGTGTCAGCTGGCGCTCCTTCGCGCAAGCTGACGCTGGACGAACGCGATAAGCTCATTCTGAAGTTGCAGGATAAGAAAAAGGTTACTTTTAAGGCGCTTGGAAAACTCATTAAGCTCAAAGAAGCAGAGCGTTTCAATAAAGAAAGTGAGAATCGTAAGGAACTGATCGGAGACGAAATCCGCGCCGAACTGATGGATAAAAAACGGTTCGGTCCGCGCTGGACAACCTTTTCAGCTGATCAGCAGTGGAAAATTATCGATCGGCTGATGAATGAGGAAAGTACCGAGCGGCTGCTGGCCTGGTTGAAAGAAAACTATGGCCTGGATCAGGAGGTGGCAGAATCCGTGGCAAATGCCCATCTTCCAGAAGGGTATGGGCGGTTTGGAATTACTGCAACCACCGCACTTCTAGACCAGCTTCGGGCTAATGTCGTCACATATTCCCAAGCTGCCGAAGGCGCAGGTTATCACCATAGTGATTTCCGCGATGGTCAGGAACACCGGGAATTGCCTTATTACGGTGAGGTGCTTGCTCGTGAAATCGCACCGGGTAAAGAGGATTATACGGATAAGCTTGAGCGCCAATGGGGCAAGATCACCAATCCAACCGTTCACATTGGCCTCAACCAATTGCGCAAGCTGGTGAATGCGATCGTCCGTAAATATGGCCGGCCCGACTATATCTATGTCGAACTGGCACGTGAACTGAAGCTAAACGAAAAACAGAAAGCCGAGCATAATCGCCGCATCAAGCAAACCACCGATGCTGCGGCAGCGCGGAGCGAGAAGCTGAAAGAAATCGGCCAGCGCGATAATGGTGGCAACCGAATGTTGCTACGCATCTGGGAACAGCTAAACCCTGCTAATCCGCTCGATCGGCGCTGTCCCTATTGCGGGGAAATGATCTCGCTGGAAATGTTGATGAATGGATCGGCGGATGTCGATCATATCATTCCCTATTCCCGCTGCCTTGATGACAGTGTGGGGAATAAGGTTGTTTCGCATACGCACTGCAATCGGCAGAAGGGCAATCGTACTCCATGGGAACAATGGGGCCAAACGGAGCGCTGGCCGATTGTTCAGGATCAGGTCGCAAGGTTGCACAAATCCAAACAATGGCGTTTCGGCCCGGATGCAATGGAGCGGGTGGACCGCGACGGCGGGTTTATTGCCCGCCAGTTGACCGACACCCAATATCTCTCCCGCTTGGCAGGTAAATATCTTTCAAGCCTTTATACGCCTGACGAAGGCCGCCGGGTCTACGCCATAACCGGGCGGATGACCGCGATGCTGCGTCGCCTGTGGGGGTTAAACGATATTCTGCCTGATCATAATTGGGTAGAAAATGAACATAGCAATGCGCCGAAAAATCGTCTCGATCACCGCCATCACGCGATTGACGCGGCAGTGGTTGGGATAACAGATGCGGCGATGATCCAAAAAATTGCAACGGCTGCGGGGCGTGCAGAGGAGCGTGATCTTGATCGCCAGTTTCTTGATCTTGAACGCCCATGGGATGGTTTTCGGGAAGATCTGCGCGAAAAGCTGTTTGCAACGACGGTCAGCTTCAAGCCTGACCACGGGCGAAAAGGTAAGCCCGAGAAGGATCATGATGTTACATCCGGCCGCCTGCATAACGATACAGCCTACGGATTAACCGGCCGGACAAATGCCAAGGGTGTGCCCATCGTGGTAACACGTAAACCCTTGCTCAGCCTGAAGCCGAAAGACCTGATCGATCCCGAACGTATGCCTGACAGCCATTTGCAGGAAGCCTTATATGAAGCGACCCGCGGCACCAGTGGCAAGGCGTTTGAAAATGCTTTGCGCCAATTTGCAAAGCAAGACGGCCCTTTCAAAGGCATCCGGCGTGTCCGGTTAACGGAGCCGCTCAATGTTATTCCAATCCGGGATAAAGAGGGCCGGGCCTACAAGGCGGTCAAAGGTGATGCCAACGCTCGGTTTGACGTGTGGCGCCTGCCTGATGGAAAATGGGTGACAAAGTGGAAAGATCGCGATGGTCAGGAACAATCAAGCATCATCTCGATGTTCGATGCACATCAGCGCAATTTCAAGCCAGCCAAACCGCATCCAGCGGCAAAGAAGGTACTGAGTTTACGCCAGAATGATTTGCTGGCGGTGGAACGCGATGGCGACAAACCTGAGATTATGAGAGTGATAAAGTTTGGAGGGAATGGTCAGATATTTTTAGCTGAAGACAATGAGGCCGGAGCGTTAAAAAATAGAGACGCGGATTCACAAGATCCTTTTAAGTACACAAGCGCAATGGCGGGATCGTTGAAGAAAATGAAAGCCCGCCAAATCCGGATTGATGAACTCGGCCATATTCATGACCCGGGGCCGCGTGATTGATATTAGATAGTTTAACCGATCACTTACTTTATTCTCATAAAGTTTGCCTGAAGGCAGTAAGGCGAGCGGATGAAACATGGATCGTATCGTTGATGTCGCTACTGATAAGGTTCATCTGTCTGCGTATCGCGGATTGCTGATTGTCACCCTTGATCATGAAGAGATTGGTCGCGTAGCGCTGGATGACATCGCAGCCATTATTGTCCACGCTCATGGTGTGACCTGGACAACCAATCTGGTTGTGAAATTGGCTGAACGTGGTGCGTTGATGGTACTTTGTGCGGCCAATCACGCACCTGTTGCGATGACGATCCCGATCGAAGGGCACCATGCCCAGAATGCCCGGTTTCGAGCGCAGTGGGAATCTACTCTACCTTTCCGCAAACAGGCTTGGAAAACTGTGGTGCAAGCCAAAATTCGTAATCAGGGTAGTTTGCTGAGTGCGCTCGGCCGTGAAGAGGGTGAGGCATTAGGGCATATTGCTGACCGGGTACGTTCAGGAGATAGCGCCAACGCGGAAGCTCAAGCTGCACGGCGATATTGGCCGGCGCTGCTTGGCCGTGATTTCAGGCGAGATCGGGATGCCGGCGGTGCCAATGCATTGCTCAATTATGGCTATACAGTGATGCGTGCCGCCGTTACTCGAGCGATTGTCGCGGCAGGTCTGCATCCCACCATCGGGCTGCACCATGCCAATCGGCTCAATGCTTTTGCCCTTGCAGATGATCTGGTGGAGCCGTTCAGGCCACTGGTGGATGCGGCTGTCCAGCAAATGACAAGCAGCGGCGATAGTGAGTTGAACGGGCTGGCAAAGGCGCGTTTGGCGGCGCTTCTTTCCGCTGATTTGGACATGCAGGGTAGTAATACGCCTGTCATTGTAGCGATGCAGCGTCTGGCCCAGTCTCTGGCAATGAGCTTTGAGCAGAAGAAACAAAATCTCACATTATTTCAACCACTCACTCCACTGGCCTGGAATGCGGTTGCATCTCACATTCCCGATTCAGCGATACGGTGATGGCCTATGACGATATGCATCTTAGCGGGTATCGACTGATGTGGATTCTGGTAATGTTCGACTTGCCTGTTGGCACTCGGGAGGAATCGCGCGCAGCCACAAAGTTCCGAGAATATTTGCTCGACGAAGGCTTTGAAATGAGCCAGTTTTCTATCTATGTTCGCTTCTGCTCGGGTAAAGAACAATATGAAGCTTATGTCAGGCGAATTGAGCGCAATCTTCCCGATAAGGGCGACATTCACATTCTGGGTTTTACGGACCGGCAATATGAAAACATCATACGCTTCAATGGCCAATCACGAAGGCGGCAGCGCAAGAATCCCGGTCAGCTTGCCCTTTTTTGATGATTCAGCGCTTTTTTACTATCCCCGATGTGGCGGAAAAAGATTTATTTTCAATCTTTTAGTGCCACATCGAGCATAGCAGTTCAGAAATCGCGGTCCAGCTGCAACCACATATGGCAGCACTGACACATCCATCGTAGCATAGCAGTTCAGAAATCGCGGTCCAGCTGCAACACGATCGAACGCGAGGAAAGCGACTGGATCAGCATAGCAGTTCAGAAATCGCGGTCCAGCTGCAACCCGGCAAGGTCATCACCTGCAACTGCGGCGAGCATAGCAGTTCAGAAATCGCGGTCCAGCTGCAACTCAAAGGGAGAGCAAAAGGATCGCCTTCAAAGCATAGCAGTTCAGAAATCGCGGTCCAGCTGCAACAGGGGGACCGTTCCTGCGCCAGGCGCTCAAGCATAGCAGTTCAGAAATCGCGGTCCAGCTGCAACTTTGGGCTATCCTTGGCCATTTCCTGAGCAAGCATAGCAGTTCAGAAATCGCGGTCCAGCTGCAACTCACCAGTGGTGAGGGTAAAGTCCCTATCCAGCATAGCAGTTCAGAAATCGCGGTCCAGCTGCAACATGCTGGGCAATGAGCGAGTGGAACGAGAGAGCATAGCAGTTCAGAAATCGCGGTCCAGCTGCAACCTTCAGCCCCAAGGGCAACGCATACAAATAGCATAGCAGTTCAGAAATCGCGGTCCAGCTGCAACTGGAGATCGAGCATCGTTATAAAATATATTAGCATAGCAGTTCAGAAATCGCGGTCCAGCTGCAACTTACTCGATGCGAAATGCGAAAAAGGATGAAGCATAGCAGTTCAGAAATCGCGGTCCAGCTGCAACAGCTGAGCAGCTGCGCCAGCGCATAGATCGAGCATAGCAGTTCAGAAATCGCGGTCCAGCTGCAACTGAGATATGGCTTTCCAGCACCATCGCTCTAGCATAGCAGTTCAGAAATCGCGGTCCAGCTGCAACGCGCCGACGGAACGGGATCACCGCGCGTCCAGCATAGCAGTTCAGAAATCGCGGTCCAGCTGCAACAGTAATTTTGTGGGGTGGTTGTGCTGCACGAGCATAGCAGTTCAGAAATCGCGGTCCAGCTGCAACCGCCAGGTTCTGGAGAGATATTCGGCCCAAGCATAGCAGTTCAGAAATCGCGGTCCAGCTGCAACAAATCTGGCTTGTTTGCCCAATGCGCGGAAAGCATAGCAGTTCAGAAATCGCGGTCCAGCTGCAACCAGTAAAATGTGGAGAATATCATCATGGACAGCATAGCAGTTCAGAAATCGCGGTCCAGCTGCAACAAAGGTCACAGCGAGGACGTGTAAGCGCCCAGCATAGCAGTTCAGAAATCGCGGTCCAGCTGCAACTTCAAAACTGAGCCTACCGACTTTGTGCGGAGCATAGCAGTTCAGAAATTGTAATTCACCTTGACTGCTGTTTCCATATCAAGTGGCGAGCACGAGATATGACGAACTCGCGCTTTGCCTTGAACGGTAAGGGTGCTTTGAGAACCTCTGCTGGCGTTGGTATGAATGTCGCTCGGCCTAGCAGTGCTGTGACACCGTTCTGCAGATCAACCTTTGCAACGTGCTTCAGCACCATTTTGAATATGTCGAGGAGGGCGAGAGCTTCTTCCTTTGATGGTCGCTTGCCTGATATTGCTAGCGACAGCAGGCTGATCTGCTGTTCAATATCTGTCTCACTCGCCAATGGCAGCTCTGGAATGTTGTCCAGGTACTCCTGCAGCCGCTGAGCTGTTTTTGGACCTATCACAGGGCTTTCACCGCTGAGCAGCAGATCTTGCAGTTTGGGCGGCAAGTGTGGCCAGGACGAAGGGATCGCTGGGTCCGTCTGTGTCGTTGGGGGCTCAGCATATGAGCCGCCACAACAAAGCGCACAGCGCCACTGAACCCGCTTCCGATACCGCCTGTGCAACGATCTGAGCCGAAGCTGCCCGTTCGCCGTGCGAAACCCGGCACGCTCGATGACTTGGTTGATTATTACTACAGCCCCATCACGCGCCTTGGGCCGACCCAGATCACGCAACAGAAGGTGATGGCGGTGATCGAAGATTTCCGCAAAGGGCGGGGCGATCGGATGGTGAAGGACGTTCGCTTTCATCACCTTGATGCGATCATCGCTAAAAAGCGTGAAGAGACCATTGGTTCAAACGAAGGCCGGAATACGGCCGACCGGTGGTGTGCACGCTGCACGCAAATTACGCAAAGAGCTGATCCGCCTATTCGGCTTCGCCAAGAAGATCGGCATGATCGATCACAACCCGGCTGAAGACACCGATATCGTTCGGGAGCGCCGGGAAGAAAAAACTGGCGGCTTCCATTGCTGGACAGAAGAAGAGATCAACACATTTCGCGCACGTTGGCCAATTGGCAGCCGTGAACGTTTGGGCATGGAATTGATTCTCTGGACCGATCAGCGCCGAAGCGATGTCGTGCGCATGGGGAGGGAGCAGATCAAGGATGGCCGTATTCCTGTGGTGCAGGAAAAGACCGGCAAGCGCCTGTGGTTGCCGCTGGCACCGCAACTGGTTGAAGCGATTGTGGCTATGAAGCCGCATGAGACGAGCCCGTCCTGCTTTCTCATCACCAAAAAGGGGACGCCATTCACCAAAGAGAGCTTTGGCAACTTCTTCCGCCGGGCATGTTCTGAAGCGGGTTTAGATCATTGCTCAGCCCATGGGCTGCGCAAAGCTACTCTGCGTCGTATGGCTGAGCTGGAAATGGCAAATTCATCCATGAAGTCTGTCAGCGGTCAGACGCGTGATGAAACGCTGGCGGAATATATCCGCACGGCTAATCAGAAGGCACTTGCAGAGAGTGCGATCAACCAACTTTCAAAGTGGGAGAAAGCTCAAAGTGTCTAACTTGATGAAGAAGTTAGACACTGAAGGGGCTGCAAAGGGCTGGAACACTACACTTTCAGAGAAAGTGTGGCTCCCCGAGTTGGATTCGAACCAACGACCAAGTGATTAACAGTCACCTACTCTACCGCTGAGCTATCGGGGAGCAGCCCCTGCGGGTGGAGCGGCGTATATGGGGGGGTGAAAGTTTTGACAAGGGGGTTTTTGCGAGAATTTCACTCAGACGATGAATTGTTCTGTCACGATCCGCTCATCGAGGCTGTGGCCAGGGTCGAAAAGTAATGTAAGTTCTTGAGTTTGTGAGATTTCTAAATGAACTTCGGCAATGTCACGAATTTCCCATTGGTCCGCAACAGCGGCAACAGGGCGCTTGTCAGGTTCCCGGATACGAAAGGTCACTTTGCTACGATCAGGAAGAATCGCACCGCGCCAGCGTCGTGGGCGGAATGGACTGATAGGGGTGAGGGCCAGCATATGGGAATCCAGCGGAAGAATCGGACCGTTGGCGGACAGGTTATACGCTGTAGATCCGGCTGGTGTGGCCAGAAGAATCCCATCACAGGCTAATTCTGCGATGCGTGGCTTGCCATTCACGAGCACTTCGATCTTGGCCGTCTGCCGCGTTTCGCGCAGCAAAGACACTTCATTGATAGCGCAATATTGATGACTTTCACCGTCCTGAGTGATGGCAGTCATAACCAGAGGTGAAACCGCTATGGATCGCGCTTTGGCAATTTTTTGCGTTGGTGTGCGGCTACTATGATAGCGATTCATGAGAAAGCCGACTGTGCCAAGGTTCAGCCCGTAAGCTGGTATCACACGGTTTTCGCGCAACATCTTATGCAGAACATGCAGCATGAAGCCATCTCCACCAAGCACGACCACAGCGTCAGCCTCTTCGACCGGAACCCAATCGCCTGAGCGCTTCAGTTCGGTAGCGGCATTTTGTGCACGTTCGGATGGCGATGCCAGCAGGGCCAGCTTTTCGTAGTGATTCTTGTTGCCAGAGGACATGAATCCCCTCCTTTCCCAGGGTTCCCCCTTACTGTAGCGCCGTCCCGATTTGCAACGCACTCACTATTGTTAGAGATTTTTGTCCCGATGTCGGCAACCACATTCTGATGTTGAGCCCCATCATGTATGACGATGAACTGCAGCGTGATTTGTTGACCGGTTTGGTTTCCGGCTTTTCCGCTATGGAAGCAATCGATTCCTGGCGCGGAGAAGCGGGGGAGCGTCCCTTCGTTCATGCTACGCTGATTGGGCTCAACCGGTTTGATACGGTCAATCTTGCTTATGGCGAAGAAGCTGGTGACAGTGCTTTGGTTGAAGTGGCTGCCCGTATCCAGCGATTTGCTGAAGGTGACGCGGTTGGGCCTGTGTTGGTTTCGCGGATCAAGGGCGGCAGTTTCCTGCTCGCCAGCTCCAAGCCTTGCAGCCGGGAACGGTGGCAATGGCTGGCGGAAGAACTGTTGGAGCGTATTGCGGTTCCGATCCGTAATCCTGAAGCAGGAATCGTCAGATTGTCACCTCGTGCAGTGCTTTATGGCGGCGTGATAGATTCTGCGGGTGAGATGTTTGCCCACCTCGAAGACGCGCAAAGGAGCCTGCAGGTTCAATCGGGTGCGCGATTATTATGGGCTGATCGCAATATCATGTTAGCAGGGCGGCCAACGCAATTGCTCGAAGCCGATCTTTTGACGGCGCTCGACCGGGATGAAATTCAAATCTTCTACCAGCCACAATTCTCTGCGGCTGATGGGAAGTTGCTGGGAGCAGAAGCGCTGGCGCGTTGGCAACATCCTGAATTAGGGCGCATCGGTGCCACGGCTCTGTTTGCCATAGCTGAGCGGGCCGACCATGTGAGCCAATTATCCCGCCATATTGTTCGCAAGGCGATTGCTGGGGCAGTGCCCTGGCCCAAATCCTTGCGCCTTTCACTCAATGTCACGCCTGCTGATCTGGCGTCGGGCAATTTTGCGGAAGAGTTTATCGCGACAGTCAATGATGCTGGCTTTCCGATTGAACGCCTTACCCTGGAAATTACCGAACATACGCTGGTGACCGAGTTGGATCGTTCAGCCATGCAATTGGCGCAATTGGCAGCATTGGGAATGCGGATTGCATTGGATGATTTCGGTGCTGGATTCTGCAATTTTCGCTATCTCAAGCAATTGCCGCTCCATTATTTGAAGCTTGACCGCTCAATGGTGGAAGGCATCACCCATGATGCACGCGACCTTGCGGTGTTTCGTGGTATCATCGCCATGGCCCAAGCGCTCGACCTTCTCGTCATAGCTGAGGGGATCGAGACTGCCGAGCAACTCAGTGTCATCGCAGAAGAAGGCTGTGAGAGTTATCAGGGTTTCCTGAGCGCAAGGCCGATGACAGGGGAAGATTTTCAAAGGCTTGTGGCGAAGACTTCACTGTGACTTGAGCGACTGTAGGCCATCGGCATCAGGCGCTGGCTTCCGCTTTGGCCTGACGCTTTTTTGCCTTGCGGGCGACCCCGCTCAAACCCTTGGTGAGTTGGTATAATCCGTTCAGGCGGCTCTGCGGGTCGCCCCATGCCCGGTTGATGACAAGCTTCATATCCGGCCGCAATTTGGCGGTCCCTTTCAACCGGTCCACATAGGCGATCAGGCCGGCAGGATCGGGGAAGTCGTCATTGTGGAAGGTTACCAGCGTGCCCCGTGCCCCGACATCGATCTTCGCAATATGCGCATCGATAGCCTGATGCTTGATTTCGATCAGGCGGATAAGGTTTGATGTTGCACTCGGCAAAGCGCCGAAGCGGTCGATCATTTCGGCGGCCATGCTTTCAACCTCGGCCTTGGTGTCGGCATCGTTCAGACGGCGATAAAGCGCCATACGGACGGCGAGATCAGGCACATAATCATCCGGGATCATGATCGGCGCATCGACAGTGATCTGTGGTGACAGGCCGGACGTGCTCTTTTCCAACCCATGATCGCCAGCCTTTACGGCTAAAATGGCGTCCTCCAGCATGGATTGGTACAGTTCGAAGCCAACTTCCTTGATATGGCCGGACTGTTCATCACCCACCAGATTGCCGGCTCCGCGAATGTCGAGATCATGGCTGGCGAGCTGGAAGCCTGCACCAAGACTGTCGAGATCACCGAGAACCTTCAGGCGCTTTTCGGCCACTTCTGGCAGTGTTTGGTCTTTGGGCGTGGTGAGATAGGCATAGGCACGCAATTTAGAACGGCCCACACGGCCCCTCAACTGATAGAGCTGGGCGAGGCCGAAACGATCCGCACGGTGGATGATGATGGTGTTGGCAGACGGAATATCCAGGCCACTTTCCACAATGGTAGTGGAGAGAAGCACATCATATTTCTTTTCGTAGAAGGCGCTCATCCGCTCTTCCACTTCGGTGGGCGTCATCTGACCATGGGCGGTGACGACTTTCACTTCCGGCACCGTATTGCCGATCCATTCTTCCAACTCAGCCATGTCGGAAATGCGCGGCACGATAATGAAGCTCTGGCCGCCGCGATGATGTTCGCGCAGCAGCGCTTCGCGCATCACCATTTCATCCCATTCCATCACATAGGTTCGCACAGCAAGGCGATCGACTGGCGGGGTCTGGATGGTGGAGAGGTTACGCAGGCCGGTCATAGCCATTTGCAGCGTGCGCGGAATCGGCGTGGCAGTGAGCGTGAGGACGTGCACATCTGCCCGCAATTGCTTTAGCTTCTCCTTGTGGTTCACGCCAAAACGCTGTTCTTCGTCAACAATTACAAGGCCTAAGCGATTGAACTTTACGCTCTTTGATAAGATAGCATGTGTTCCAACCACAATGTCGATCGTGCCGTTTTCGAGGCCTTCGCGCGTTTCCTTGGCTTCCTTGGCGGGCACCAGGCGGGAGAGGCGGCCAATGTTGAGCGGGAAGGTGGAAAAGCGGTCGCAGAAGTTCTGATAATGCTGGCGAGCGAGCAGGGTGGTGGGGGCAATCATCACCACCTGATATCCGGCCATCGCCGCTATGAAGGCTGCACGCAGGGCTACTTCAGTCTTGCCGAAACCTACATCACCGCAGACGAGGCGGTCCATCGGTTTGCCATCGCCCAAGTCGCCCATGACATCCTGGATAGCCGCTTCCTGATCTTCCGTTTCATTCCAGGGAAAGCGATCAACAAATTGATTATAAGAGCTTTCTTCCGGTTGAATGACGGGAGCTTGTTTCAGCGCGCGCCTTGCAGCGGTGGCCAGAAGTTCACCCGCAATGGCCTGAATACGCTCTTTCAGTTTCGCTCGGCGTTTTTGCCATGCCTCACCGCCGAGACGGTCAAGCCCAACGCCTTCTTCACTGCTCCCATAGCGCGAGAGGACGTCGATGTTCTCAACCGGGATATAGAGCTTATCGCCGCCATGATATTGCAGCATCACGCAATCATGCTGGCTCTTGCCAACCGAAACAGGTTCAAGGCCGAGATATTTGCCGATGCCATGGTCCATATGGACCACCAGATCACCCCGACTGAGCGCTTGTAGCTCGGCCAGAAAAGCGTCGGAATCCTTCTTCTTCTTGCGCCGGCGGACCAGGCGATCACCCAGCAGATCCTGCTCTGTGATGACTTCAATCTGATCGTTGGAAAAGCCGGTGTCGAGCGGCAGGATCATCGCTGCCGCTTTGCCCTTGGCCGATGCGCCGAGCGCTTCCTGCCAACTCTCGACCAGTGCAAGCGGCGTGCCTGCTTCCTCAATGATCGAAGCAATGCGGCTGCGCGAACCCTTGGAATAGGCGGCCAGCAGTGGTCTGCGGCCCTGAACGCCTACGCCTTTGAGGAATTTTGCTGCCGCTTCATAGACATTCACGCCTTGCGAGCGTTCAGGGGTGAAATCGCGGGCCGATTTGAACCCGAAATCCATCACCCGGTCGCTTTCCGGTTCGGCAAAGATGCCGGTGCGGTGGACTGGCCATTCGCCAATTTTGGCCGCAAATTCTTCCGGGCTGAGATAGAGCGCATCCTGTGGTAGCGGGCGGTAGGAGCCGGCTGCCTGGCCTGCCGTATCGGCACGTTGCTTGCGGTAATCGGCAATGTCGGTGAAGCGCTCTTCACCGGCTTGAAGCGCACCATTATCAATCACAATCACGTCATTCGAGGCAAGGTGATCGAATAAAGTGGCGAGCTTTTCTTCGAACATGGGCAGCCAATGTTCCATGCCCGCAAGGCGGCGGCCTTCGCTCACCGCCTGATAGAGCGGATCGCCGGTCGCATTGGCGCCGAATTTCTCCCGATAGCGGCTGCGGAAGCGTTTGATCGTGTCATCATCGAGCAAGGCTTCGCTGGCCGGAAGCAGCAGGTGATGGTCCAGTGTGGCAGTGGTACGCTGAGTGGCCGGATCGAACAGGCGCAGGCTTTCCAGCTCATCACCAAAGAAATCGAGCCGCAAACCCTGATCCAGACCGGACGGGTAAATGTCAAAGATAGACCCGCGCACGGCGAAATCGCCTGCATCCACCACCGTATCCACCCGCGCATAGCCTTGGCGACGGAGCAGGCCGGTCAGGCTTTCATGACCGATCTCAACGCCCGCTTTCAGCTCCCGCACATATTCACGGATGCGGAAAGGTGTGAGGACACGCTGGGTAACGGCATTGACCGTGGTTACGACAAGTTGTGCGCCCGTTGAGCCTGCTTGCAGGCGGTGCAGGGCGGACAGACGGCGGGCTGAGACGGACAGCGCGGGGCTGGCGCGGTCATAAGGGAGGCAATCCCAAGCCGGAAATTCGATCACATCCAGTTCCGGCGCAAAAAAGCGCGCTGCATCGGCCACTGCGCTCATCGCCTGCTCATCGGGCGCGATGAAGACTGCACGGCCTTTGGCGGCACGCGCCAGATCAGCCAGGACAAGCGGCTGCGCTCCACGGGCCACGGAAGCGAGGGTCAGCGGCTGAGACGCGTTCAGAATACGGGAGAGATCAGGCATAGAGGTTTTTAAATGTTCGCTCAGCGGCAGTTGGGGCAGGCCAGCAGACCCACGCATGGGACAAACCGGCCTCAATGCGGAGATTTGGGGCGCGCAAGCTTTAACGGCAAGAGTGCGACCTGTCGATTATCCTCTCAGGCAGGCCCAGAAGGTGGTTAAAGGTAGCTCACCGTTTTGGGTTTTTCGGGGAGGGGAATACGTTCATCTTCATCGCCCGGCACCACAGCAAAACGGCCTTCGCGCCAGTCTTCCTTGGCCTGATTGATCCGATCGCGGGAGGAGCTGACGAAGTTCCAGAACACATGCCGCTTGGTAGAAAAGGCTTCGCCACCCAGCAGCATGACCCGGCCACCATTTGTGCTGCGCATGGTCATCGGTTCACCCGGTTTCAGTATGAGCAGGCTAAACAATTCCATCTCCTGCCCATCAATGCTGGCATCGCCGCCGACGAGCATGACCGCGCGCTCTTCGCTGCGGGCATCAATCGGAATATAGCTCGCCGCTTGCAGCATGATCTCAGCATAAATCGTGTCGCAATAGGTCGTGGTGGGGGCGCATTTGCCCCACAGCGAACCCATGATGACTTTTGCCGTCACACCATTATCTTCCAGCATAGGCAGGTCGGCAATGCCCTCAAACGCGGGGGCGATTTCTTCCTGGCCATCAGGCAGGGCCAGCCATGTCTGCATTCCATAGAGCTTGGGTCGGCCGCTGCGTTCTTCCGGGGGCGTGCGTTCGGAATGGGTGATGCCGCTGCCAGCGGTCATCAGATTGACCTGTCCGGGGCGGATGGTGGCAAATGATCCGATACTGTCACGGTGGTCAATCGCCCCTTCGAACAGCCATGTAACCGTAGCCAGATTGATATGCGGGTGCGGGCGGACATCCATCGCCTGCCCCAAGGCCAATTCTGCCGGGCCAAATTCATCGACGAAGATAAACGGCCCCACCATGGTTCGCTTCCGCGCGGGGAGCGCACGGCGGACAGTGAAGCCGCCTAAATCATGGCTGGTCGGGGTCAGGGTCTGGATAATAGTCATCCTGCATCAAGCTCCGGATAATTGCGGAAAATGCCTTCGGTGCCAAAGGAGGCGCAGCGATCTGAGGAACGATAGGCCGCGATAGCGTCCAGCGCGAAGATCTGATCGCGGATGCTGTGGAGGCGGGGGTACTCTGGTGCCAAAGCGTTCATGCGCTTGGGGAACATGAAATGGAGGCCATCCAGTAGATAAGCGATGGACGTGTCGCCGGTGGACCAATCTTCGCCGCTCAAAAGCCAGTCACCATCATGGGCAGAAGCGACACGTTCAAAATGGCTCAGATATTTGGGAATGCGTTCTTCGCGGAAATGTTTCGCCGCCAGTTTCGCCGCGTCTTTCTGATCCTCGTAATAGAGGCTGGTGGAAATAGGGTGATGCACCGCGTGCACTTCTTCCACCATATCGGCAATGTCACACTGGAGCTGGTTCAAATAGCGAATGCCAGCAGCATCTTTGGGGCCAAGTCCGTGTTCCTGCGCAAGAAAAAGCAGGATATTGGGCGTTTGCGCGATGCTCTCACTGCCGGTTTCCAGCAGTGGCACCGCGAAAGCATGGCGTGTGTCCATGGCATCGAGATGCTGAGGGATTGCTGAAAAGCCATCCTCAACCTCGCGGGCGCGATCCTTGTAAGGAATTTGGGCAGCTTCGAGTGCAAGCCGGACAAACTCCCCTCGGCCGGGAAGTGTGGGCCAATACCAAAGATCATAGGCCATGGCTCACGCGCCTTTTTGTGCATCATCCGGCGCGAAGGCGCGAATGGCCAGGGCGTGAACCCGTTCACCGGGAATATCGCCCAGCGCATGATTGACCATGCGCTGGCGCTGGAGGCGGCTTTTGCCTGAAAATTCAGCGCTTTCAATCACCACGGTGAAATGGGATTCCCCGCTGCCATCATCGCCCGAATGGCCTGAATGCATGGCGCTATCGTTAATCACTTCGAGCCGGTCTGGCTTGAAGCTATTGGTCAGTAAATTGTGGATTTCTGTCTCTAACGGTCCGGCCATAATATCCTCAGGGGTTTTCAACGGGGCATTCTGTCCCCATCCTAATGAGCGTGAAGACGACAAAGTTCCATGGCCGATTTGAGTCCGAAGGTAGACAGTGTGAAAGACCCGGCTGCATCGCAGCGGGAGAATTTCGTGCGCCCGGTTCCTCTGGCCCAGGTTTTGACGGGCCGGGTAATTATCGTTGGTTCTGCCTCGATCATGTGCGCGAATTCAACGCTGGCTATGACTGGTTTGAGGGGATGAGCGCGGAAGAAATTCTCGATGCACAGGCCCCCACTGCCGGATGGCGGACGGAAAACCGGGTCTATCAAGGCATGGGCGCCGATACGCCGCGCTGGGCCGATTATGATGATCCGCTCGACGCAATCAACGGGCGAGCGCGTGATATAAGGCGCAGGGCGGCGGCAATGAATGCCGACCATGGCCGCTTCACCCCGCAGGAACGCGATGCGCTGACCGTGATGGGCCTTGCCTCAGACACGGATCAGCCCACTCTCCGCCGGCGTTATTCCGAATTGGTGCGGCAATATCACCCAGACCGCAATGGTGGGGATCGCCAGCATGAAGCCCGATTGCAGCGGGTGGTGGAAGCCTATCAGCTCCTGCGCCGGGCGGCCGCTTTTGTCTGAACCATTTCAATTGTTGCCAAGGGCTTCGCAGCTTGCTTCACTCTCCGTTGAATGGGGAAGGGCAACACAGCAGGGCCGGGGCCAGAGCATTTACGTGCTTTCCATGTTGCAGCCGCTCGCCTCCACGTCTACTCAAGCGCTGCCATGAACAATATGACCGAAACCAAGCCCCATAACGCTGACACCACCATCCTGGCCGCACCTGACATTGAAATGGATGTGCGCCAGACTTTTGGCATCGATATCGACATGAAAGTTCCGGCTTTTTCCAAAGCCGATGAACGCGTGCCTGATGTTGATGATAGTTACGTGTTTGACCCGGATACCACTCTCGCAATTCTGGCGGGCTTTGCGCATAACCGCCGCGTGATGGTGCAGGGCTATCACGGTACGGGTAAATCGACTCATATTGAACAAGTGGCAGCGCGTCTTAACTGGCCATGCGTGCGCATCAACCTGGATGCGCATATCAGCCGTATCGATCTTGTGGGCCGTGATGCGATTGTGCTGCGTGATGGTTTGCAGGTAACGGAATTTCGTGAAGGCTTGCTGCCATGGGCACTCCAGCACCCGGTTGCTCTGGTATTTGACGAATATGACGCAGGCCGCCCTGATGTGATGTTCGTGATCCAGCGTGTGCTGGAAACGGCCGGTAAGCTGACACTGCTCGATCAGAACCGGGTGATCCGTCCCAATCCTTTCTTCCGCCTGTTCGCCACTTCCAATACTGTTGGTCTTGGTGACACCAGCGGCCTTTATCATGGCACGCAGGCAATCAACCAGGGCCAGATGGACCGCTGGAACATGGTCGTTGGGCTGAACTATCTGCCAGCGGAAACGGAACTGAACATCGTTTCAGCCAAGACCACGCTGGATAAGGAAACCGTGGCCAACATGATTCGCGTGGCAGACCTGTCGCGTCAGGGTTTCGTGAATGGGGATATCTCCACCGTGATGAGCCCGCGGACGGTGATTAGCTGGGCGCAGAACACCGAAATCCTCGGCGATCTGGGCTTTGCTTTCCGCCTATCCTTCCTCAACAAATGTGATGAGGCTGAGCGCATGCTGGTAGCAGAATATTACCAGCGCGTGTTTGGTGTGGATCTGCCTGAAAGCGTTGTCAGCAAGGCTTAAGATCACATCGTCATTTCCGTGAACGCCAATTCGTCATTGTCGTAGATACCATTTCGTCATTCCCGCGCAGGCGGGAATCCAGAATGGAAACGAGCGAGCGAGCGGTGCTAGATTCCCGCCTGCGCGGGAATGACGAGGCAAATGAGTTTCTTGGCTCTGCCTACGCGAGAATCGCGGGCAGGCTGAGGCCTCTACTCCTCGTCTGGATATATGGCTTTCACGAAATACAGGCCATCAGGCGGGGCGTTGAGGCCTAGCGCCTGACGATCCCGCGCTTCCAGAGCCTTGGCCATCTGTTCTACCGCCCATTGCCCCCGGCCGACCATGGCAAGGCAACCGACCATGGAACGGACCTGATGGTGCAGAAAACTGCGTGCGGCGGCTTCGATAATCACCCATTCGCCTTCACGCCGCACATCCAGCCGATCAAGTGTTTTAACCGGACTGGCCGATTGGCAATGGACGGAACGGAAGGTGGTGAAATCATGCAGGCCGATCAGGGATTGCGCGGCTTCATGCATCGCCTGATGATCCAATGGCTGAGCAATATGCCATGCGTGACCACGATCAAGCGTCAATGGCGCGGGACGATTACAAATGCGATATTCATAAGCCCGGCCGATACAGGAAAAGCGCGCGTGCCAATCGTCCGGCTTGATGGTGCATGCTGTCACCACCACCGGATCAGGCCGCATTTTACCATTCAGAGCAGCCATTAATCGTTTAGGCTCAAAGGGTTTTTGAATATCAATATGGCTGCGCATGGCCAGTGCGTGCACGCCCGAATCCGTCCGTCCTGCACTATGCAACGTTACCTGCTCGCCGGTGATGGCGAAGGCTGCATCTTCCAGCGATTGTTGAACAGTCGGCCCAGTGGCCTGCCGCTGGAGGCCCATGAAGGGGCCGCCATCAAATTCAATCCTCAGGGCAAACCGTGTCACGCCAGCACCGTCCCCACAGGAATAGATTTGCCGCGTAGAAAGGCTTCTGTATCCATCACAGGCTTGCCAGCGCGCTGGATGCGCACAGGGCGAAGCGCGGCATTGCCGCAAGCGATGGTGAACTGATCATCCAACACTGTTCCCGCAGCGCCGTTCATGCCAATCACATGGGCTTCCAGCACTTTGACCCGCTCGCCATCAAGCTGGAACCATGCGCCGGGGAAGGGAGCAAAAGCGCGCACTTCGCGTTCGAGCAATTCAGCAGGCTTGGAGAAATCCATCCGGGCTTCGCTTTTGGCGATTTTTGCCGCGTAGGTTGCTTCTTTGTCATCCTGAGCGACAGGATGCAGCGCTTCGAGATCAATCAGCGTGCCGACCATCAATTGCGCGCCGAGTTCGGCCAGTTCTTCAGTCAATTGCCCTGCGGTCTTGTCTTCAATCGGGGTCCGCACGGTGGCGATCATGTCGCCGGTATCCAGCCCTTCAGCCATTTGCATAATGGTGATCCCGGTCACCGGATCACCTGCCAGAATGGCTCGTTGCACAGGTGCGGCCCCCCGCCAATGCGGCAGGATTGAGCCATGCACATTCAAGCAGCCATGGGCGGGTGCGTCCAGAATGACCTTGGGCAAAATCAGACCATAAGCGGCCACAACCGCCAGATCGGCTTCCAGTGCCAGAAAATCAGCCTGAACCGCCACATCTTTCAGCGATGCGGGATAACGAACTTCAATTCCCAGCCTTTCCGCTTCGCGCTGAACGGGGGAGGGTTGGAGCTTTTTGCCCCGGCCCGCTGGGCGCGGCGGCTGGGTGTAAACGGCCACAATCGTGTGGTTCGCTTCGGCAAGAGCGGTGAGGGTGGGCACCGCAAAATCGGGCGTTCCCATAAAGATGATGCGCATATGGTGTGGCGAGGCCTTCCTAAATTCTTCAGAACGCCCTATCTGCCCCACTATGGCATCGCAAGAGATCGACGCGCTTTCCGCTTCATTGTCCCGCCTTCCGGGGCTTGGCCCCCGTTCTGCACGGCGCGCTGTGCTGTGGCTGGTCAAACGGCGTGAAACGGCTCTGCCGCAATTGCTCGAAGCGCTGGCCGCAGTGCGCGATACGCTGGTGGAATGCGCCATATGCGGCAATGTGGATACGCAGAACCCCTGCGGCATCTGTGCCGATACCCGCCGCGATCAGCGCCAGATTTGCGTGGTGGAAGATGTGGCTGACCTGTGGGCACTGGACCGCGCGCGTCTGTTCACCGGCCGCTACCATGTGCTGGGTGGCAAGCTTTCCGCCCTTGATGGCGTGCGGCCCGAAGATTTGTCGATCGGTGCCCTGCTCGAACGGGTGCAGAACGGCGGGATTGATGAAGTGGTGCTGGCGATGAATGCCACGTTGGAAGGCCAAACCACCGCGCATTACATCGCTGAAAAGATGGATGGAATGCCTGTGCGGATCACCCAGCTCGCCCACGGATTGCCCGTTGGTGGGGAGCTGGATTATCTCGATGAAGGCACATTGGCACAGGCCCTGCGGGCGCGCCGCCCGATGGCGGGCTGAGGCGGCTCAGGCCATGACAGCTTCGGCGTCTACAAAGGGCATCACCGCCGCCATCGCACGATCGATATAGGCCTGTTTTTCACCCACTGGCGCGACATAATGCATCGCGTCTATCGCATCTTGCCGACCAGCACCGCGCGCAATCATCCAGCAGGCCAGATATTGCGCCGCCAGACAGCCGCCAGCGGTGGCGACATTGCCATGGGCCACGAACGGCGTGTCGAGCACTTTTACCCCCGCTTCCACGACCCATGGCTTAGTGGTGAGGTCCGTGCAGGCGGGAAGCTCACCCACCAGCCCAAGCTTGGCCAGCAGTAAAGTGCCCGAACATTGCGCGCCGATGAGCTGACGCGCCGGATCAAGTGCA
The DNA here is from genome assembly GCF_009828105.1 of Altericroceibacterium indicum. Taxonomy (GTDB): domain Bacteria; phylum Pseudomonadota; class Alphaproteobacteria; order Sphingomonadales; family Sphingomonadaceae; genus Altericroceibacterium; species Altericroceibacterium indicum. Next base: position 37,313 of record NZ_WTYQ01000002.1, on the reverse strand, counting down.
AGCTCAGCCAGAAGCTGCGTATCCTGCGCAATCTCACGGGTCTTGATCCCGCTGCCAATAATCACCGCATCCGCGTTGCGCGCAAAACCAAGCGGTTCCTGCCGGGAAATCGTCACTCCGTTCATCGAGGTGACTTGCGGAGTAGGGCAAGTGATCCTCGCTTCCCACCCTTTGGCCCGAAGTCGGTTCAGAATGGTCGCCGCGACAAAAGAATCCAGCTCGTTGAAACCATCAAACGTCAAAACAGCGATCTTCATAGCGGATTCCTTGAACATGATGCGCATCATGGGCGGAGCGGGGCAGTCATAACATCAAACAAAGCAACACATAAGATTTTATGGAAGAAGAATTGGTTCAATATTCTCAATTTGACTTCAAAAATTCCCGTCCCGGGTTGCTATTGAAGTGAAGGGGTTTGATTCGTTTTTGTTTTATATAGATTCTTTTATTTCAGGATCACTATGTGACCCTGTTTCAGCCCTATAATCTACCGTTTGCCGTCGCTTTGGCCGTTATGTTGCTGTTGGCGCTGGCTCAGTTGATCGGCTTTGGCGATTGGTCTCCCGACACGGATATGGATACTGACGGTGACATCGGCATTGCTGATGGATTGACCAGTATGCTCGGTATCGGACGCTTACCACTTACCATGTGGCTCGCAGTTTTCCTGTGTGTCTACGCGGCTGGCGGTGTGGCTTTGCAGTCTTTCGCTGACAGCCTTACGGGTGCACCCTTGCATGCTGTATTGGCGGGGGTGATTGCGCTTGTTCCTGCGCTTCCCGTGACGGGGCTTCTAGCCCGGCCTTTGGGGGCCATCATTCCCAAGGATGAAACAACCGCCATTGATCGCGCCAGTCTGGTGGGCAAGCGGGGTGTTATCACAATGGGCCGTGCCGCACGCGGATCACCTGCCCGGACCTGCGTGAAAGATCGCTTCGGCCATCCCCATTTCGTCATGGTTGAACCGCATGAGGATAATGTTGAATTTTTCGAAGGCGAAGAAGTGCTGATCGTCCGCAAGGAAGGCGATGGGTTTCTCGCAATCGCAGTTGAAGACCATTTTTTGCTGAACAACGCCTGAGCGCTTGTTCTTAGGGGGACACGGACGGAATGCTGACCAATTATATAGATATCGCCATCTGGGCAGGGGCGATATTTTTCGTCATTTTGATATTCGCGATGACGATTACCCGGCTTTATCGCCGCGCGAGCAAGCAGGTCGGCTTTGTGCGGACAGGTTTTGGCGGGGAAAAGTGGTGATGAATGGCGGCGCGATGGTGCTGCCTGTTCTGCATGAAACCATGCCGGTCAATATGAACACAGTGCGGCTGGCAGTGGGCCGCAACAAGAGCGATGCTTTGATTACGCTCGATCGCCTGCGGATCGACGTGAAGGCCGAATTCTACGTCCGGGTACGCCCGGATGCCGGGAGCATCGCCATGGCAGCCCAGACGCTCGGTGCACGGACGATGCACCCCGAAGCGCTGAAAGATCTGGTCGAGGGCAAGTTCGTTGATGCTCTACGCTCTGTCGCTGCGGGCATGACAATGAATGAATTGCATGAACAGCGTGCTGAATTTGTTCAAAAGGTGCAGCAGGTTTCCTCTAACGATCTGGCCATGAACGGGCTTGAGCTGGAATCCGTTTCACTCACTGGTCTGGATCAGACTTCGATTGAACATTTCAACGCCAATAACGCATTTGATGCTGAAGGCCTCACCAAGCTCACTGAACAAATCGAAGCACGCAAGAAGCTACGCAACGATATTGAACAGGAAACTCGGGTTCAGATTGAGACGAAAAATCTCGAAGCTGACAAGATGTCGTTGACCATTTCGCGTGACAACGAATTTGCCCGGCTTGAACAGGAACGCGAAGTCGAAATGCGCCGGGCAGAACAGATTGCGGAAGTGGCTGGAGAACAGGCACGCCGCAATCAGGAAGCGGAAGCCGCTCGGATCGAAGCCAAACGGGCTGTGGATTCTCGCCAGATTGAAGCCGATCGTTCAGTCGAAGAGGCCCGTATTTTGCAAGCGAAAGCGATTGAAATGGCACAGCAGGATCAGCAAATTGCGGTGCAGAACAAGAGCCGTGAAGAAAGTCAGGCGCGGGCAGAAGTTGATGAAGCGCGCGCCAAGGCCGTGGCGGCCGAAGAAGGCGTTGTTACTGCGCGCAGCACCGAAATTGCTGACCGTGATAAAATGATCGAACTGATTGAAGCGGCCAAAGCGGCTGAACGCGATGCCATCCGCGTCAGGGTGGAAGCTGAAGCGGAACGGGATGCTGCGGCCAATCGTGCTGAAGCCCTTCGCCTGGAAGCAGAAGGTCAGGCTGAAGCGGAAAAACTGCGCGCAGAAGCGGATCGTGTTCGCTTTGAAGTGGAAGCTTCCGGGCAGCGGGCTGTCAATGAAGCGGCGAATATTCTGTCCGACGCTCAGATGTCATTGCAGACGAAGCTCGCATTGCTCAAAGTCCTGCCTGATCTCATTCGTGAATCCGCCAAGCCATTGGAAGCGATTGACTCGATCAAGATCGTGCAGGTCGATGGTTCGACGCAATCTGGCGGCAAGGCTTCCGGTGGCACATCGCATTCCATCGGTGGCTCGGGCAATCTCGCCAACGATGCAGTCAGCGCGGCACTGGCCTATCGGGCGCAGGCACCGGTGCTTGATGGGTTGATGAAGGAACTTGGCCTTGATGGCAGTTCACTCGCCAATCTGGTGAACGGCCCTGCTGGCATGAACGCTGAGGAAAAGGCTGAAGGGCCTGCTGACGCTGACGAAGGCTAACAATATCTGGATCGCTTCGGCACCTCACATGATGAGGGCCGAAGTGATCCACTTTGGGCGATGCCATCAACAAGGCTTTGCTCTCCAGCCGCTTGCGCGTTTGACTTGTGCGCATTATCTTGTCAGCCATGGCTATACGTGAAATCCTGGAAGTGCCGGATCCCCGGCTCAAAACCGTGTCCAAACCCGTTGAGACTTTCGACGATGAGTTGAAGGCGCTTGTCGAAGATATGTTTGAAACGATGTATGATGCACCCGGGATCGGCCTTGCTGCTATCCAGGTGGGTGTGCCGCTGCGTGTGCTGGTGATCGATCTGCAAGAACCCGATCCCGATGCAGAGCCGGAACAGTGCCACGATCACGGTTGCGGGCATGACCATACTCCGGTGATTAAAAACCCGCGCACCTTCATCAATCCTGAAATTCTCGATCCCAGCGAGGAACATAAAGTCTATCAGGAAGGCTGCCTGTCAGTCCCTGAAATTTATGCCGATGTGGATCGTCCGGCAACCTGCCGTGTGCGCTATCAGGATCTTGATGGGAAAACTCATGAAGAAGATCTGGATGGCCTGATGGCCACCTGCATCCAACATGAAATGGATCATCTCGAAGGCATTTTGTTCATCGACCATCTTTCCCGTCTAAAGCGGAGCATGGCGCTCAAGAAGCTTGAGAAGCTGCGTAAAGCGGCGGCCTGATTTTACCGATTTTGAAATGTGAAGGGCGGGGGATATAATGTCCCCCGCTTTTGTTATATGCGCTGTATGTTCAGCACATTCTCAAGCCCTTTAGGTTCTGTTCAGGCGCTTTTATGTGCTGTTCAGCACCCCTTCAAGCAGGACGGGGCATAGCACTTGCAAAGCAGTTGCCACTGCACGTTTGACACCCTAAACCAGACCTTCGAAATTCCTGAAAACAACGCAAAGCCAGTCGTTTGATCCTCTCCCCTTTTGAATGGACTATCGCCAAGCGATATATGCTGCCCGGCAGGGGCGAAGCATTTATCACGCTGGTGGCGGGCATCAGTCTTGCAGCCGTTATGCTGGGTGTTGCCGCACTCGTGATCGTGATGAGCGTGATGAACGGTTTTCGCGCGGAACTCCTTGATAAGATTGTGGGCCTGAACGGCCATGCGATCATTCAGGCCTATGGTGGAAGGCTCGATGATTGGGAAAATGTGCTAGAGGATGTCCGCAAGACTCCCGGCGTTGTCAGAGCCTCTCCGCTCATTGAACAGCCTCTGCTTGGAAGCTTCAACGGCCGTGTTGAAGCGGTGCTTATTCGCGGGAATACGCAGGCCGATATCAATCGTCTGAGTGATAAAGTTGTCAGCGGTGATCTGTCCACGTTGAAGCCGGGTGAGAACAACGTGGCTATTGGCTCGCGCCTCGCCATGAACCTTGGTGCCACGGTGGGCGATACGATCACGATCATTAATCCGATGGGCCGGTCCACGCCATTTGGTACGGTTCCGCGCCAGATTGGCTACAAGATCACGGCAATTTTCGAGATCGGGGTCTATGATTATGACCAATCCTTCGTGGTTATGCCGATCCCCAATGCGCAGACATTGCTGCTGACAGGCAATTCAATCGGCATGATTGAGGTCAAGACAGTCAATCCAGATACGGTTGATCAAACCCTCGCTCCGCTCAAGAGCAAGCTGGCTGGCCAGGCGGTGGTGTCAAACTGGAAAGAGATAAACGGGTCGCTTTTTCAAGCACTTGAGGTAGAGCGCGTGGCGATGTTCTTCGTGCTCTCGATCATCGTTCTGGTGGCGGTTTTCAATATTCTGTCCTCGCTCATCATGCTTGTTCGGGCCAAAACCCGCGATATTGCGATCCTGCGAACCATGGGGGCGACGAGACGTTCGCTGCTCAAGATATTTGTCACAACAGGCTTTGTAATCGGCGCCATCGGCACGGCCGCGGGCCTCTGTCTTGGTTTCATTGTGCTGTATTTTCGCCAGGGGATCGTGCATTTCATGGAAATCGTAACCGGGCAAAACCTTTGGAACCCGGAAATTCGTTTCCTCACCACTTTGCCTTCGCGCACTGATCCGACTGAAGTGATTGCGATTACAGCCATGGCTTTGGTGCTGAGCTTCCTCGCCACGCTGTACCCGGCTATGAAGGCCGCGAGCACGGACCCTGTTCAGGTGCTGCGATATGAATGATTTTCCTATGAATTCTGCCGGAAAACCGGTCGTCAATCTTGTTAACCTCACGCGATCATTTGTGCAGGGCGGAGCGAAGATCGATGTGCTTCGCGGCGTTAATCTGACCATCCAGCCAGGTGAAATCGTCGCATTGCTGGGCCCGTCCGGTTCCGGCAAATCCACGATGTTGCAAGCGGTCGGGCTGCTGGAAGGCGGTTTTGGCGGAACCATTGAGATCGCGGGTATTGATGCCAGCAAGCTCTCCGGCGATGATCGCACGGCTCTACGTCGCAACCATCTTGGATTTGTCTATCAATTCCATCACTTGCTGGCTGATTTTACAGCACTGGAGAACGTGGTTCTTCCTCAGTTAGTGGCTGGCGTTAAGCGTGGTGATGCTGAGGAGAGTGCTGCAAACCTACTCGAAAAACTGGGGTTGGGGCAGCGTCTTTCACATCGCCCAAGCCAGCTTTCAGGCGGTGAACAGCAGCGTGTTGCCGTAGGGCGGGCTTTGGCGAACAAACCCAAATTGGTTCTCGCGGATGAACCCACCGGTAACCTTGATGAAGCAACAGCGGATAAGGTTCTGGAACAGTTTCTTGACCTTGTAAGAGTGCAAGGCAGTGCTGCACTGGTAGCAACTCATAATGAGCGGTTGGCTAAGCGCATGGATCGTGTGCTGAGGCTTCACGAAGGCGTTCTGACCTAGCGTTCAGTCCCAATTTTATAGTAACAACGTATAAAATGCCCCTTCAAGCGGCACAAAAGGTAGAAGGAATAAGTGATGACCGACCATCCCAGCACTTTCAACGCGGGGCCTAGCGAGGGCTCTGACATCGACTGGGACGATCGCGCCTCAATCCATAAAGTTGATGATGGCCGTGGTTTGCTCGACGGAATGAAAGCCCTGTATCGTGGAACACTTGCCGAGATGGTAAAGCGGATCACCCAGATGCCAGAAGAACACCGCGCGGATTTTGTCATTCAGAAAGCAGGCGATCACCGCCTCGAATTGAGTGAAATTATGGCTCTTGCGGCACGGTCGGATTTTCCCGGCTAAACTCTCTGCGGTAGAACATGAATAAAGGCGGTGCAGTGATGTGCCGCCTTTTTCATTTGTTTGCTGAAAACCGCTGAAATCGCAGGAAACTGACAGGGTTTTCCCCAGAGCACATTACGTATCTCTTGATTGAAGTCGCTGCGGGTCGCAAATTACCCTTATGCCTCATGCCCCTTTCGTTCCCTTACGCATCATGTCCTCCTACTCCATGCTGGAGGGTGCGATTGATCCCAAAGATATTGCCAAGCTTGCCAAGCAGCGGGGGTTTCCGGCGATTGCCATCTGCGACCGCAACGGACTTTATGGATCTTCCGCTTTTGCAGCAGCCTGTCAGAAAGAAGGCATTCAACCAATCATAGGCACATTGCTCGGCGTTTCGCGCGGGGATAGCTATGCGATCGACTATCTTCCGCTGTACGCTCAGGATGATGCAGGATGGAATAACCTCTGCTATTTGGTCAGCAAGGCCCATCTTGAACGTCCTCTCGAACTTGAACCCCATGTCCTTTACAGTGAGCTGGAAGGGCATACGGATGGTTTGATTGCGCTGACCGGGGGTAGTGAAGGCGCGATCACCAAGCTCTATGCAGAGGAACAGCGCAATCACGCTGAAGAAATCGCTGAAAAGTTGATCGAGTATTTTCCGGGCCGCTTATATGTCGAGATAGAACGTCGCGGTAATCCAGTGTCTGATGGCGCGGAAGAAGCACTCATCAATCTGGCCTACTCTCGTGAGCTACCACTGGTGGCAACCAATCCCGCCAACTTTGCCGAACCCCACATGCATGCAGCGCATGACGCTATGCTCTGTATCGCCAATTCCACTCATGTGGACACTGAAGAGCGCCCGCATTCCGAACCGGAAGCTTTTGTGAAAACGGCAGAAAAGATGGAGGAAGACTTCGCGGATATTCCCGAAGGCTTGATGAATACGCTGGTGATCGCACAGCGGTGCGCCTTTGCTCCACCCCGCCGGAAACCTATTTTACCCAGTCTGGCTGGAGACCGGGAAGGTGAAGAGAAAATGCTTGGTGATGACGCAAGGCGTGGCCTTGCCAAGCGTCTTGAAGCCTATGAAAATTTCTCGGCTGAAGAGCGCGAAGTTTATGAAAAGCGGCTTCAATATGAAATTGACGTTATCGTCAGCATGGGGTTTCCCGGCTATTTTCTGATCGTTGCTGACTTTATCAAATGGGCCAAGGCGCAAGGGATTCCGGTTGGGCCAGGACGTGGTTCGGGTGCAGGCTCACTGGTCGCCTGGGCGCTGACGATTACTGACCTTGACCCGTTGAAGCTGGGATTGCTGTTTGAACGGTTTCTCAACCCCGAACGTGTTTCGATGCCTGACTTCGATATCGACTTTTGTGAAACCCGTCGCGGTGAAGTCATCCGTTATGTGCAGAACAAATATGGCCATGACCATGTGGCGCAGATCATCACCTTTGGTAAGCTTAAGGCGCGTGCTGTTTTGCGCGATACAGGGCGCATTTTGCAAATGCCTTATGGCCAGGTCGATCGTCTTACAAAGATGGTGCCAAACCATCCCACTGACCCTTGGACGTTGGAGCGCGCACTGAATGGTGCGACAGATTTCAGACGTGAGTATGATAATAATGACGACGTAAGGCGGCTGATTGATCTCGCCAAGCAATTGGAAGGGTTTCCGCGCAATAGCTCTACCCATGCCGCCGGTGTGGTGATTGGTGATCGCCCGCTTAATCAACTCGTTCCGCTATACCGTGACCCGCGTTCAGACATGCCGGTTACTCAATTCGACATGAAATATGTCGAAGATACGGGGCTGGTGAAGTTCGACTTTTTGGGCCTCAAGACGCTTTCCGTTCTTCGCAAAGCCCTTGATTTGTTGGGCCGTCGCGGGATTGAAGTCGATCTGGCGCAAATCCCCATGGATGACCCGGATGTGTTCGGGCTGCTGAAACGCGGCGATACTGTGGGTGTCTTTCAGTTGGAATCTGAAGGGATGCGGCGTACCCTTGCGGCGGTCAAGCCAACGAAATTTGAGGATATTATTGCGCTTGTTTCGCTCTATCGGCCAGGTCCGATGGACAATATTCCGCTGTTCGGGAAGCGCAAGAACGGCGAAGTCGCCATTGAATATCCGCATGAAAAGCTGGCCGGTATTCTGGAGGAAACCTATGGGATCTTCGTCTATCAGGAACAGGTCATGCAGGCCGCGCAGATCCTTGCGGGCTATTCTCTCGGCGATGCAGACCTTTTGCGCCGTGCCATGGGGAAGAAAATTCAGGCAGAAATGGACGCACAGCGCACCCGCTTCTGCGACGGTTGCAAGGAATTGTCCGGGATTGAAAAGAACAAGGCCAATGAACTGTTCGATTTGATCGACAAATTTGCAGGCTATGGTTTTAACAAGTCCCACGCTGCGGCCTATGCTTTGCTATCTTATCAGACGGCCTGGCTGAAGACCCATTACCCGGAAGAATTCTACGCCGCAGCTATGTGTTTCGACATGCATCAGTCTGAAAAGCTGGCAATCTATGTCGATGATATGCGCAAGAACGATATCGCTATTCTTCCACCGGACATGAACCAGTCCGAAGCGGAGTATATCGTCCAACAGACCCAGCATGGCCATGCTGTAAGATATGGTCTCGCCGGTTTGCGTAATGTCGGCGAAAAGGCGATGGATGCAGTTGTCGCCGAGCGGGAAAAGAATGGCCTGTTTGCGTCGCTCGAAGATATCTTCAAACGTATGCCGCCGGGGGCGATGAATCGCCGCCAGTTGGAAGGTTTGGCAGGGGCAGGGGCGTTCGATCAGTTTGAACCGAACAGGGCGAAGGTTCTGGCCAATGCTGATATGCTACTTGCCGTGGCTGAGGCATCTGAACGTGAGAGAAGCAGCGGGCAGGGGGGGCTGTTTGGAGGTGACGATCATGCTGAGCCAGATCTGCGCCTGGTGGACGCTGAGCCGCTGAGCCGTAATGCACAAATGGCGATGGAAAAGGACGTTTTTGGATTTTACTTTGCTGCACATCCGGTGGAACAATATCGCGCTGTGGCGTCAGGCAATGGTGCGCGTAGCTATGCCAGCATTATGAGCGGCGGCGTTGCCGGTGGGCGTACGCAAGCTGTGATGGCTGCCATGGTTGAAGGCGCGAGCAAGGGAAAAACCAAGCGCGGCAAGGACTTTGTTCGGGCTGATTTCTCCGATAGCTCAGGTCAGTTCAGTGCTGCCTGTTTTGAAGAAAACATGGTCGAGCCATTCCAGAAATGGGCTGCGGAAGGCGCCTGTGTTCTGCTGACTGTCGAGCTGGACAGCCCCAGCATGGATGAACCGCCCCGTGTGACCATTCGCGGCGCGCAGCCGCTGGACCAAGTTACAAGTGCGGCCAGAATGCGGCTCACGCTTGAAGTCGCATCGGTTGAGGCTTTGCAAGAATTGCGCCTCGCACTGCAAGAGGGTGATAAGGGACGCGGTGAAGTGTTGGTGCGTCTGCGTTTGAGCGATGGCCCTTCAGACCCACTCTTACGGCTTGGGGCGGATTTTGCGATTGATGGTGAGCTGGCCGAAAAGCTTTCGGAAGTGCCCGGTTTAGCGAATGTCTCCCTGACCACCCGAACTGGATCGGCAAACCTTAAGCTGGTGGCCTGATTATGGAAATATGCCCAAACTTTGCGACCGATCAACGCGGTGCTATAGAGCATTGCGATAATCAAATTTGCCCAGCAATTGCAGGAAATTGGTGAACGATGGCCTATCGCTTCCGCCGCAAGGATCGCACGGCTCAAAAGGGTGTTCGCCGTATTGCGCGGGAACAGATCGATAAGGCAATTGCCTCTATCGATAGCGGCGATGATGATGCCGATGTTATCTATGCGGTTCGCAAAAGATGTAAGAAGCTGCGTGCATTGCTCAGGCTTGTCGAGCCTGTATTCCCGAATTTCACAAAAGAAAACAGGGCGTTCGGTGATATTGCGAAGCTGATTGGTGACTTGCGCTATTCGCATAAGATGCAGGAGGCCTATGCCCGGCTCGTCGTGACCTATGGCAAAGAACTTGATCGCGAAGCCTTCAAGACCATCGGCGAGCATTTCCGGGCCGAACGCGAAGCTGAAATAAGCCGTATGGATGTCGATGCCCGGTTAGCGGCATGTAGTGACCATTTGCGGAAGGCACGAGACCGCGTTACGCATTGGCAAGTGGATGCTGATGGTTGGGATGCAGTGTCTTGGGGATTGCTTTCAAGCTATCAGAAAGCTTGGGATGCGTTTGGCAAGGTGAAAGAAACATCCCAGATGGAGGCTTATGAAGAGCTGCGTAAATGGGCGAAGTGCCACCGCCATCACGCGCGGCTTCTGCGCTCCATATCTCCCGATTTCATGTCCGAGCGTGCCAGCCAGGCGCGTAAGCTAGGGAAATTGTTGGGCGAACATAACGATCTGATTTTGTTTGAAGAAAAGCTCAGGAAAGACCCTCAGATCTACGGTTCCGAAGCGGATGTGGAGGTTGTTCTGATCCTCGCCAAGCGGCAACGTATTGTGCAGGAGGCAAAGATCAGCCGGACAGGCGGAAAACTTTTCGCGCACAAGCCTCAGCATCTGGTCGAAGATTGGCACAAGCTGTGGGATAATTGGGACCACAACGCCCGATAAGGCGCGTTCGTCACAATTCTCAGAAAAGCTCCATCTGCCCTTCCTCTGATGGTCGCCGGAACTGGCTGCAATCGAGATCGAACTTTGGCCTTCCGAGGCCAGATCTTTTGCATGCAAGGCGAAAGCGCGTTCGAAAAAGTTCTGCCCAAACCCCGGTCGGTCGCATTCTGGCACCAAATCGGGGGTCATTGTCGCGGCCTTGGCGGATTGAGCGGATGATCGCCATGACTTTACCTGCTCTGTCGGGGAAGTGGGTCTCTAGCCATTCTCTGAACAAGGGTGCGACTTCATGGGGCAAGCGTATCGCAATCCAGCCTGCTGAGCTGACACCGGCTTCTGCCGCCCTAGCGATGATCGCTTCCAAATATTCATCCGTGATCGAGGGGATGACAGGCGCGATGGAACAGTGTGTAGGAATGCCAGCGTTTGTCAGCTTTTGAAGAGCTACAAGGCGTTTTTCTGGTGAAGCGGCTCGAGGTTCAAGCAATTGCGATAGTTTTGCATCAAGGCTGGTGATCGAGACAGCGACTGCCGTCAGCCTTTGTTCTGCCAGGGCCCGCAACAGATCGATATCGCGCAAAACACGATCAGACTTCGTCGTGATGGTCACCGGATGGCGTGCTGCAAGGCAAGTCTCCAGAACTTGCCGTGTAATGTGATAGCGCCCTTCGATGGGTTGGTAAGGGTCGGTGTTTGTGCCCATCGCGATGGGGCGCGGAATATAGCGTTTGTTGGCAAAAGCTTTACGCAGCAGTTCGGCGGCCTTGGGTTTGGCAAAGAGCTTGGTTTCGAAATCCAGTCCTGGTGACAGGTCATGCCAGGCATGGCTGGGACGAGCATAGCAGTAGATGCAGCCATGTTCGCAGCCGCGATAGGCATTGATCGAGCGGTCAAAACCAATATCTGGGGAAGTGTTGAAGCTGAGGATCGTTCGCGGAAATTCCTCTGTCACTTGCGTGCGCAACTTGGGGCTGGGGCCATCAATAGTTTCTTGGATGTCCAGCCAATCGCCATCAGCTTCCGTTTCAGGAATAGAAAAGCGTGTGCTTTGGCGATTGTGAGTCGCTGCTCTACCACGATGTATTGGCATTACTCGATTAGAACATAAAGAGAACAAATTCGCAAGGGTAGTCAGTTAAACAATTGCCACAATTGTTGACCAGCCAGCACCACAAACAAGATGGAAGATCCGGCCAAAACGACATTGGCAAGCCAGCCATTACGCGCCTCTTCCGGCACCGCTTTGGAGTTGAGTAGCAGGATCAAGGTTACCGCGAGAAAAGGCATGAAGAGCGCACCAAACGCTCCGTAAGCAATAACCAGTAAAAATGGCCGCCCGGCAAATAAGAGGATCATTGGTGGGAAGGTCAGCCAAAAAAGATAGGCTTTGAAAGCAGGCGTTTTTTCCCGTTCCGAGGAGAGGGCCTCGCCCTGCCCTTTCATGTGGTAATACCAATCAGCGAAAAACAGGCTCATTCCATGCCACACGCCGAATACAGAAGAGAGTGCAGTAGCCGCAAAGCCAATGAGGAAGCCGATGGCAATTGTGCTGCCAAAGCGTGCTTCGAGAACATTGGAAAGGTCGAGCAAACCTCTGTCACCTTTTTCCAGTGCAATACCTGCTGAATAGAGCAATTCAGCGCCAACAATCAGCATGGCGATCACGAATATCCCGGTCACGATGTAGGCCGTGGCGTTGTCCAGTCGCATCAGGGGAATCCAGCGTGGTCCGTTCCACCCTTTGACCTGTACCCAATAGCCATAGGCTGCGGTGGTCACTGTCCCGCCGACACCGCCAATCAGGCCAAGTGTGTAAAACAATGCGCCTTCAGGAAGGGAAAATGTCAGGCCTGAGAGGATATCGGGCAGGCTAGGAGTAACCAGAATGGCAAGGCTCACCATGATGATGAACATGGTCCCAACCATAAATTTCATGACCAGTTCAAAAGTTTCATAGCGATTGAGCAGGACAAAGAAGAAACCTGTGAGCCCGGTGATGACGGCCCATGCAGGAAGCGGGATAATGGGGAAGAGTGCGGTGAGGGGGAGGGCTGTGGCGCTCATTGCTGTGGCGCCATAAATGAAGCCCCACAAGATGACGTAAGCCCCGAAATACCAGCTCGTCCATCGACCCAGAATTTTCCAGCCCGCTAAAATGGTCGAGCCAGTTGCCAGATGATAGCGCGCTGAACCCTCCGAGAGAGCAATTTTTACCACACAGCCAAGGACAGCGGCCCACAAAAGAGCATATCCAAACCGCGAACCGGCAATCAGCGTCGCAACAAGGTCTCCTGCGCCAACACCTGTGGCTGCAACAACAATTCCGGGGCCGATCTGACGCCAGCTTTTGCGAATGGTTAAAGCTTTACCTTCCTGCTGTTTCATTGCCAATCTCCCACGAACAAGCCATTTTGCACCACATGTCCCAGCTGAGCAATACACAGCTTGTTAAGCTTCATGCCGCCCGGATTTCGTAGCAATACGGGTGGATGCATGAGCATTAACCTTATGATGAATTTCTAATTTCCCGTTCTGCGCACAGCTTTTTGTGCGCCTCGAAAACGGGGAATTATGATGTCGAAGACTTTCATCCTGTCAGATCGTGCTGGAGCAATGCGCTATCGGTCGCTGCTCTCGCTCGTAGGGGCAACTTCTGCGTTGTGCCTGATCTCTGCCCAGCCAGCCTATGCTGCAAACGATGATCACATTGCATCTTTGCAGATCACCGGTTTTGCGGAACGGCCTTCAGCGATGCTGCCGGTCGCGGCGGTTAGTCCTGCCAAGGATGCAGGCCACACGGTGTTTAAACAGGTAGAGCCACGTTTTGAGCCTGTCTTAGTGGCTCAGAATATTAATGATTTCGACCTTTCGGAAATGAACCGTCCGTCGGGAGGGTATACTGGGCGCAAGACGTATTCAGCCGCGATGACATTTGACAAGGCTCAGCTTGAAAGGCGTGAAGTTACTGACAGTGTTCTGCGCAGTTTTCCAGATCGGATCGCTTACGCGATGCCGGAAAATCAACAAGCTGAGCTTGCAAATTTGCCTGAAGCGATGGAACCGCCGGTTGTGGTGGAAGGCGAAAAGGACCGTGTTCGCTGGAATGACGTGAAGGTCTATGAATACGCTTTCCAGACACTCAATCTCATTGATGCTGTGCAGACTGTGGCGTTGCTCTCAAATGACGGGCATCATGAAAAGAACCCTATTTTGGGAAAAGATCCTTCGCCCATCGTGGTTGTTGGCTACAAAGCGGTGGGCGGTCTGCTCCACTATGGCATGACCAAATTTCTGCTCTCTGAATCTCCGCAACACACCAAGCTTTTCCAGCAATTGAGCCTTGCGGTTCAAGGCGGTGTGGTTGCCTGGAACATGCAGTTCGTTTTCTGAGGGCAGCCGTCGGCGGATTCGGCGGATAATGCTCAAATATTAAGTGTGAAAAGCGAGGGTGTTCTATGGCTGCTGTTCATGGCTTGGCTTCTTCGTTGCGAATACCGCTACGCTCAATAATTTTTCGGGCTTTTTCAGGCCAGGCCGCACCCTCGACTGCGACATTATCGAATGCCCGATTGTTCAGGTAGTCGGTCCAGTTTCCTTGTAGTCGCCCTGAATTATACCAATTGCCAGTTGCCAGATTATCCATCGCCGTGCGTTTTGGTGCGATGTGATCCTGTGAATTGAGGTTCAGCCACACACCGCCCACATCATCGATCACATTGTCGCGAACGGTTACATAGCGTGAGCCTTCGTCGAGATAGATGGCGATGCCTCCTGATCCTTTGACATCTGAGATGTAGTTTTCTGCGATGAGCGAGTCTGGATCAGCAGAGAGGTGATAGATGGCGCCACCATCAGGAAACCATTGCTTTACGCGCGAGACGCGATTGCCCATGATGACAGTGTCGCGCAGGGTGGTGGGCGTATCATAGACATGATTGCCCGGCATGTCGTAATAGCTGCGCTGCTGGCGCCAATATTCTGCGCTACCGCCTGGGTCATTGGCGCCCCATCCCCAGCCTACATCAATCCCATCATAGGGCGTATCAGACACATTATTATTGAGGATCAGCGTTCCGGAAGCATAGGTCACCAGGATGGCAGACTGTTCCTTATAGTCATGCGAGATATTGGTGATGCGGTTGTTGCGGATCAGTATGTCACGCAGACCCATGACGGGTAGCGTAGGGTGGTGGGCATTTGGCTCTATTCCGCCAACCATGATGGCACCGCCTGCAAGATCTGCAAATTCGTTGTCGGTTACTTCGATGGCTGAGGTGCCAAGACCAATCCCGCTTTCGTTGGCATCGGCGTTATTGCCGATGCCGAGGGCTACCTGCCCCAATTGTCCGAAGTGGTTATCGTCAAACACTATGCGAGTGGCTGCTGCTATTTGAACAGCGGCCGGTTGTTGGCTCCAGTGGTTGCGCCTCGCTTCGAAGGCAGGGCATCCCCAACTGCAGTCGCGGATCGGATTGGTGGGATAATCAGAGATTTCTCCCGCGAGATAGGCACCACTTTGTTGGCTGGCATACCCTTCAGGGCCAGAGGGTTGGAGCCAGCTTGTATGCTGAAAGGACAGGCCGCGAAATTGCAGATCGCGGACTGGGCGATCATAGGTGCCAGCAATAGAGATCAAATACTCAAGCCGAGGCAGCACAATTTCTGCCTGTCGCATATCTTCTCCGGCATGTGGCTTGTAATACAGGGTCCCAGCGCGAGGATCAGCATACCATTGGCCAGGTTCACGCAGAAAGGCGAGGGCGTTGACCAGAAACATCCGGGCTACGTCAGCCGAAACTGGCCGGGCAAAAGTATCATATCCAATGAGATTGTTGCGCCACCCTGGCTGCTGCATGATGATACGGTCAGCTTCGATCCGCTCCACCATCGCATGACGATGGGTGAACCAACTCATTCCCTCAACTTCGATCCGGCGCTGATCAGGTAGAGCGGCAAGCGTTTTCCACTGATCGTCTTTAATCAGTAACCCCCATGGATGAAATTCGACCGCGTTGCGGGGAATTTCCACGCGCGCACGCTGTGCAAGGCGTCCGTTGACGCTGAGTTGTCGAGGGTTGGTTCCTTGGGGAATGCGCGCTTGCCAGATGCCCAGCTCGGGGTCTGCAAGCGTCCACCCGCTTACCGTCACGCCTCCGGAGAGAGCAGGATAAGAGCCGCTTGCACCTTCCCAGCGGACAGTAAATCCGTGCTGACCACCATCATCGGCGGTGAACCGCAAGGGGGCAGTGAGAGGATAGGTGCCGCTGGCGATTTGAACTGTTACGTCATGGCTTTGGCTGAATTGGCGAACTGCTTTTTGTGCTTGTTCGAAGCTCACAAAGGGATGTTCAGCAGAGCCATCACCATCAATTGATCCATCCGGGGATAGGTGCAAAATCACAGGTATCGGATCGGGCCGGTTGGGAATGACAATTCGGTGGTGTTCTGGTTCAACATGCGGCGGCGCTGTGGGGATTGCAGGGAAGGGACCTAGCTGAGCGCTGGCAGGTGTGGCGATCATCAGCAGTAATATTGTCAGGTCAGCCGGTCGCAATCTGTGCATCGTCATCTCCCAGGTGAAATGAGATCGCGGTCCAGCAAATAACCCAACCTCTCGCCTCAGCCCCTTTTGTCAGACATTTAATCTAAACGCGTTCGCTAAGATTGCAATGAGATGAGATTACCGTGGAACTGGAGCCCTGCTGCTCGTCATCAAGCTGTAATCGCCTCACAGTAAAGGCGCATCAGCTACGCAAATGGGGCCGCACCGTGAATTTCGATGAAACGACGTATCGCCTGCTTAGAAGGGAAGTCTATGCGCAGGCGTATCGGAGTTTGGGCGATCACCATGCAAGCGAGGATATTGTTCAGGATAGCTTTCTCAAGCTCTCGAAATATCGCGCTGGAGCACTCGCCAATGTTGGGGCGATGATCAATACGATCGCCCGTAATCTGATCGTTGACCATGTGCGCAGCAATCGCCGTCGGCCTTATAGCCCGATTGCGAACGAGCCGGAGATCGCGACAGAAACACCGTCCCAAGAACATGTTTTGCTGCATCGGGAGCGGGCGGAACAGGTTTCTGCCATTATCGCCCGAATGCCTGAACAGCGGCGCAAAGTGTTCATCATGCGTCGCCTGCATGGAAAATCTGCGAAAGAAGTTGCTTCAGAACTGAACATCTCGCCAGCGGCCGTCGATACACATGTTGCCCGCGCAGTTCTTGCCCTGCATAAGGAACTGTCAATCCTTGAAGGGCATGCGTAAGATCACATGAGTTACACAAATTCGCACTACAGCGAAGATGAGGAAGCTGCGCTGTGGGTTGCTCGCCATATGAACAATATGGTGGATGTTATTGAATTCAAAGAATGGCTCGACGGATCACCAGGCCGCCGGGAACGGTTTGACGCGCTCTGGGCAACCTGCATGGAAGATGCAGTGACGCAGGGACTGCAACTCACTGCCGCTCAGGAATGGCCATGGTGGGATGAAACCAGTCCATATTCGGCCAAAGAACGCCAGTCGACTTTCTGGAATCGTACCGGATTATTTGGCGCTGTGGCTGCGAGCCTAGTTGCGATATTGACCTTCGCATGGCCCTATCTCCACCCGGAGGGCCAGGTCTTCACCACCGCAGCCGGGCAAACGCGCGAGGTGGTTTTGGCTGATGGTTCGACAGTCATACTCAACGGTGCGAGCCGTATCTCCGCGCAAATCTCAGACGAACAACGCAATATTACGCTTGAGGCGGGTGAAGCACTATTCGATGTCACCCATGATCCAGCACGTCCATTTACGGTGATCGCTGCTGAGGGACGGGCGACCGTGTTGGGTACCCGTTTTGATCTCGCGCTCAATAACAAGAGCTTAGATCTGGAAGTTGAGCGCGGAAAAGTGCGTCTGGAGCCGCTAGACTATGCGGATCGCGCGGTCGTCGTTACAGCATCGCATCGTGCATCGCTGATGGATAGCTATGTTTCGCAACCTCTGGCTATCGAGAAGGCGACCGCGACCAGTTGGGAGGATGGTTGGCTTGAAGCTCAGAATATGTCCTTGGGAGAGATTATCCCGCGCCTGCAGCGCTGGACTGATCGGCAAATCCGGGTTGAGGATGCCGGGCTGTTAACTATCCCGGCTGCTGGACGGTTTCGTCTGTCTGATCCCGATCTTGTGCTCGAAAGTCTGGGGACGCTGTATCATTTCAAAGTGACGAAGCGCGATAATGCCTTCGTTCTCTCGAAACAGTAGCCCAAAGGGGGGCGAGAAAGTGTATTTTCCCGCTGTCCGGTCATCATGATCGGGCACGATAGATGCTCGGTCATAGCCATTTTGTGTGCCGCCACTATCGCCATGGTGGCAGATGCTACCCCTGCCACGGCCAAGCAGACTACATTTAATATTCCTGCTGGGGATCTTACCCATGCGCTCCCGATGATTTCTCAGGTGAGCGATATTCAGATTATTGCTGATCCCAGAGTTCTGGATGGACACAAGACACGAGGTGTTGTCGGGACATATTCAGTGCGTAGAGCTTTGCGTGTGCTGCTTCAGGGAACGGGGCTGACATTTCGTGAAAGTGGCGGAGTGTTTTTGATTGTCCCTGCACCAAAGGCAAGGCCGGTGAGGCGACAACAGGCCGATAGTTTTGAGAGTAGGAAACCACAGCCGCACCAGAAAGTGCCGGAACCCTTAATCGTGATTGGCCAGCGCCTGGCCGATCAGGCCGCCATTGCGATTAAAGAGCGTGAAGTGAACATCTCGGATGCCGTTGCAGCGGACGATGTGCAGCGTCTTCCGGATAGCACTGTCGTAGATGCTTTGCGCCGCATTCCGGGCGTCTCCGTGTTACCGATTGCGGATAATGAGCATCCCCGCGATGTTCCTATCGCTCCGGTAGTGCGGGGCCTGTCCCAAGCTTATAACAATGTCACCATCAACGGTCTGGCAGTTGCCTCAACCGGTATCCCCGATGCACAATCCAATAGCGTTAGCAGAGGTGTTCGGCTGGATATTTTGCCTGCCTCGGTGATCAGCAGTCTGGTTGTGATCAAGACCTTCACGCCTGATCTCAACCCCAATGCGATCGGTGGGGCGATTGATCTGCGGACCCGTAGCGCTTTTGAAAATGGCGGGGAGCGATATGTCTCAGTGGATGGAGGTGCTGCTGTTTCAAGTCGCCATGGCGAAATCCGCTCACAAGCGCCGCTGGGAACACATGCTTCGCTGACCGCCAGCGATACGTTTGGTTCCGACGATCAATTTGGCATCGTTCTTTCTGCCAATTACCGGCATCGCGAAAATAACAGCGATATCCACGGAACGAGCGACAGCAATTATTTAGAATTCTTCAATGTCGCTGGTGAAAAGATTGACGATCCTGTGGGCGGTGCGTGGATGGCGGTGCCGCGACAGGATAAATATTGGCACAACAGTAGCGACCGTCGCCATTGGGGGCTGACCGCAAGGGCAGAGGCTGAGCTGGGTGACTGGCATTTGTCCA
The DNA here is from genome assembly GCF_009828105.1 of Altericroceibacterium indicum. Classification (GTDB taxonomy): domain Bacteria; phylum Pseudomonadota; class Alphaproteobacteria; order Sphingomonadales; family Sphingomonadaceae; genus Altericroceibacterium; species Altericroceibacterium indicum. The sequence continues at coordinate 18,171 of NZ_WTYQ01000002.1, read as the reverse complement.
TGTTCGGCGGCAATCTGCTTTTTCGTGATGGCTACACCCGCAATGAGATCATTATCGCGCCGCTTTCTGACGAAGTTCAGGATATCACCCCCACTTCAGGGCGGTTCAGTGGAGGAGAGGTGCAGGTCGGTTATCGGGATGGGGTGACGCATAGTAAAACCCGCATTGCGCAATTTGTGGCGGATTGGCAGGCATCGCCGCATGACAAGATGCAATTTGCGGCCGGTTATTCCCGCGCATCTTTGCAGGAAACCTACAAGATGGTGAAGTTTACCGGCGGTAATGCCGATGCTGGAACTGCTGGAAACTTCGGCTTTGGTTATGACACATCCGCATTCCAATACAGTTTCAACCCGCCACCAGCGGCCTATTATGACCTTGCCAACTATGGCCCGGCCTATTGGCGCAAACGTGAGCGACATGCGCGCTCACGGATTGGAGTTGCCCAGCTTGATTGGCGGCATAATATGGAACGGGGCGAAAGCGGTGCAGGCTTCGCGGCGGGGCTGTCATACACAGATGCACGCTTTTCTTACCATTATCAGAACGTTCAATATCGCTCCAAAGACCAGAGTTTGACGCTCAATAAGGTGGGGAAGGTAACGGACGTCCGGTTGCCGTTCAATCAGGAGCATCTGAGCTTTATCGTGATTGATCCGACATTGGCCTGGCGGTTGTTTGATCAAAACCGGCAGAGCATATTTCAATCCGATACGCTCGACGATAATTTGCGCGATGATTTTACCCATGGAGAGACTAATCTGGCTGCATATGCCACGGCGCGATTGTCCAATGGGGGGCTCGACATTCTTGGTGGGTTTCGGTTGGAACAGACCCGCGCACAAACCGACAATTTCTCGAAAATTGAGGAGGAATGGAAACCCGAAGCCAGTTCAGCGCACTATACTCGGTTGTTGCCTTCGCTCCTGGCTGATTGGGAGCCGGGCAATCAATTGAGGGTCCGGGCTGCCTATAGCCGCACAATTGGGCGCCCTGACTATGAGGACTATGCACCGCGTTCAGTTATTGAATTTGCTCAAGGCGCTACGGTTGGCGATCCTGATGCCAAAGGCGTGAGTGTCACTTTGGGTAACCCCGAGATCATGCCACGCCTGTCTGATAATTTTGACCTGAGTTTTGAATGGACAATGCCTGGCCAGCCCAATGGCTTCCTGTCAGCGGCACTGTTCCATAAGGCGATCAGCCATGAGATATTTGAGGCGCAGACTGAGGGCTATGCAATGGATGGTGTGTTCTATCGCTATGCCGAAGTGCACAGGCCCGTGAATGCAGATGCCGCGCATGTTTCGGGAGTGGAGCTCAATGCCATGATCGGTTCGCTCAGACCTGTTTCACACCACCTCACCCATGTAGGCTTTAGCGCAAACTGGACGCTTCTGGATGGTGCCATCAAGGTGCTGCGCAGCGATGGGACGACACGGCATGTGCCGCGCTTTGTTTCCCAGCCGGAACGGATCGGGAATGTCAGCCTGTTTTACAATGATGGCGCATTTGAACTGCGTGGCGCTTACAATGCTACCGGCCTGGCCTTGCGCAGCCTGGCCCCGGACAGACCCGATCAGGATATCTATTGGGCGCCGCGTCACCAGTTTGATCTTCAGGCCCGTTACCGCTTTCAGGCGGGGCCAAGTGTGGTGCTTGATATTGCCAATATCACTGAAGAGCGCGTCACAAGCCTGACCGGGCCGGAGCACAGGTGGCTGAAGGATAGCTATGCTGTCCCGCGTACGATCAGTCTCAGTCTGGTGTGGGGCATCGGCGCCTGAACAGGATCGACACCCCAGCAGCTCGAATTATTTCATGTCCCTGCAGCGATGCAGCGTCTGGCGCAAAAGGGCAGGGTAGTCGGTTTGGATAACAGATACGCCCATTCCGGTCAGCTCATTGAGCTTGGCACAAGTGTCTTTAGCACCCGAGGCCATTGCCTCGTCAGTATCACCCAACGCATTGGCCCAGATACGTGCAGGAATTTGCTTAATCTTGCGCTGGAACTCTGGGGTAAGAGATTGAGGATCGCCATGAACGATCTGAACGGGCGCAAGGCCACGGTCTATTTCATCAAGCTTTCGGCCGACCCGTAGCCGTGTCATCACCTCCAGTTGTGGCGCAATTTGCCGGCTGGCGCGCAGCACGTTGCTGTCATCGTCAAACATCTGCACCTGATCGAGCATCCCCAACCCTTGGACAGTGGCCACCACCGGAGCGATGCGGTCCGTCTTCATATCCAGAATAACCAGCACCCGGCCACAGCTGTGCCGCAGCACTTCCAGCAGGGTTGGTGGCGGTTCGTCACTGCCTTGCAGCCGCAGTTTGCGGAGTTCGGCATAGGTCATATCCTCGCCCGTGCCTTGCGCGCCGGTAGTGCGGGTGACGGTGCTGTCATGCATGATGAAGGGGACCCCATCGCTTGAAACACGCACATCAATCTCGATAAAGTCTGCTCCGGCGGCGACCGCTTCGTCGACAGCGGCAAGCGAGTTTTCCGGAGCTTTCAAATGGCCGGCACGGTGGGATGCAAGCATCACCGGCCCTGCAGGATTATTCCGTTGCTGCTCCAGTTCGGCAATCCGCGCAGTGTTGCCGCAAAATGGTTCAGCCAATGCCGGTGTCGCCGCCATAAGTGTGACGCAGGTGGCCATGACAAACAGGCTGCGTTTTGGGATCTTTCTGGTCATTGTAATATCCTGAAATTCACGTGCGGGTGCTGACGCTTGTGCACAGTGGACCGGACAAGATCATATCTGTCCGGCCCAAGCTGCCAGGGGGCATCAAAAGCGAGCGTTGACACCAAGCCAGATCACACGGCCTTTCTGGCTTCGCTCTGCGAGCAGCCGTCCGGTTGGCATTTTGCGATAATATTCAATCTCAGATTTGGTGAGGTTCTGCCCTTCAAGAATGAAAGTCACGCCATCCAGTGCTTCCCACCGCATTTGTGCTGAAAACTCACCGCGTCCCTTGCTGAAGATATCGAAGGCTTCAGAGTCCTCATTGATCGACTTCAGATAATCACCAACGTAATTGTAAGCGATTGAGGCACCAAAGGACCGATTTTCATAAGACAGCGTGGCATTGGCGAGATATTTGGGCTGCGCTTCCAGGCCGTCCACATGGCGAATGGATTCATCGCCCTGAACAACAGTTTGCTTACCCTGAATGAATGTGGCGTTGGCCGAGGCAACAAAATTGCTGAAGAAGCCCGAAGCGATATCGCGGAAATCCTGCCGGGCTGACAGTTCTACCCCCTTCAATGAAGCGCTCTGCGAATTCATCGGCGTATTGATACGGGCAGTATAAAGCTCACCCTTATATTCGTAATTGTCCTGGGTGATATTCTGCATGAAGATGAGGTTCTTCATATCCTTATAGAAAGCTGCAACCGAGAACATGCTGCCCGTTGAAGGGTACCATTCCAGCGAAGCATCAAAATTGTTTGATGTCCGAGGTTTGAGATCGGCATTGCCACGTGTGATGCTGATGTAATTTTCGTCGCTATCTTCAGGCAAGCCGATGGATTCACTGATCGCGTAATAAGAGAAATTCGGGCGGCCAATGGTCTTGCTATATCCTGCGCGGAGCATCACGCCGCTGCCGAAATCGTAACTCGCGATCACTGATGGCAGGAGATAGTGGTAATCCGCTTCACGATGCGTGCGGACATATTGGGCGGCATCATTGGGTTCTGCGGGCAGATTATCATCCTGTGCCCACAGGTCGATTTTGTTCTTGGTGGAATCGAAGCGCAGGCCTGCGCGAATGTAGAGATTATCAGTCTTGTAGTCGCTTTCTGCATAGGCAGCGTAGACTTTTTCATTCAACTGATAGTCGCTTGAAATATCCGTGTCGCTGTCATCTCCTGTATTGGGGTAGCCAGCAGCAATCCATGCATCGCGATAGGCTGCATCATCGATAAACAGGAAATCGACATTAGGGTCGGTTGTCTTCAAGCGGGTCGGCCGGACGAAATCTTCCATCGTCCGCTTGTCACCATTCGCATCGAGCAGCAGGCCACCGACACGCCCTTGATCGTATGATTGATCGGTCGTTTGGAAGCTTGCACCAATGTTGAACCCAAGGCCGGTTTCATTGCGACCGAAATTATTGTCGATATTCCCACCGAAGAAGGTCAGATTTTGAGCGGCACGCTGTGTGATATGCTGAATATAGCCTTCGAGATAATTGGCTGGATCATTGTCATAATCCGGATCATCAAATGAAAGTACCGGGTAGCCAGCGCTTAAATCGTAAGAGAAAGCGCCATCAGCGGTGTTCTTGTTCATGCTGAATTTTGAACGGTCACGGATGGTGTTGAGCCGGGCCCGCGAATGTGTGGCACGCAGATGCGCGGCAAAATTGTCTCCCATTTGCTGGTCCAGAATACCGGAAACCACAAAGGTTTCACGCTTCTGTGGCTGGTGCGAATAGCCAAGTGCTGTTTTGCCCTTGGCCCAAGTGCCCGACGTTGCCGTCTGATCGAGCGGAGCGCTGCCGGTATCGGCAGACGCCAGATATTCGTTACGGACCTCATCTTCCTTCTGGTAGAAATAGCCAGTGTAAATGGATGCGTAAGTTGCTTCACTGGGATTATATTCCAGCTTCACGATACCCGAGGCACGGGTCACCTTGTCATCATAAACGAAGATCTGGTTACGCGACGCAGCGGAATAGCCGTTGGTGTTGCTCAGATCGTTATAATCGCTGATTTCCTTGTTCGTATCACGGTCATACAGGCGGTAGCTATTATCGACGGCTCCCGGCTTCTGGTCATAATTGCTCGAATAAAAGCGTGAGAAGGAGCCGGAAACGACAATCCCGAAATCCTTGTTCTGGCCGAAAGGGGAACTGAAAGTGGCATCAGCACGCAGGTTCTTACCCTGCTTCACATCATTGCTACCAGCGGCGGAATTGTCGCCAATCGACGCGCGTGTGATGAGCGACGTTTCATTCGTGTCAAAGGCACTGGCAGTAATCAGGTCCAACTGGCCGCTCAAAGCATGAGGGTCGAGATTGGCGGTGATCGTCTTCACCACATCGATGCGGCTGATGAAGGAAGGCGGCAGCAATTCGATCCGCGCACCACGGCTGTCTTGCGAAGTCGTGGCGAGGGGGAGGCCATCGAAGGTCACAAGATTATAGCTCGAACCCATGCCGCGGATCAGCACACTTTCTGCCAGATCGGGTGAACGGTCGTTCGACGTGCCAAAGTCAGGCACCAGAGCGACGCCGGGAATACGCTGGGCAACCTGCGCAATGGTCAGATCAGGTAGCAAACCTGCCTGATCCTGCGCGATGGAATCTGTGATGCCGGTGGCATTGCGCTTGGCTTCAATGGTCGCCGTATTGGAAGAGCGATATCCGGTGACGACGATCGTGTTCTCACGATCTCCCTCTTTGCCTGCTTTTGGGTCGTCTTTAGTGGTTTCAGCATGGAGTGGCGTGGCAGCGAAACCGGCGATGAGTGCGCAGGCTGCAACAGCCTGGTGAAACGTAATTTTGTGTTTCATAGGTACAGTAATCCCGTCCATTGAGAAGCAATGTTATGAAAATTCAGGTGTTTGAGTGATGGCAGGCGCCGCAGTGCCTAAGGCGGCGAACAGCTACGTGCTTTGGCGCCGGTCCGTTCGATATAGGCTTTGAGCTCGAGGGGAGCGTCTGTCTGGATCGCATTAACGCCATGGGCAAACAGGCGGCCCCAGACCCGATCCGGGTCTCTGATGGCAACATCATCATCATAGGCACGCCCCGCCAGCGTATCGATCCAATAGCGTGCACAACGGGCATCAATCAGCGGCGTTAGAACCGGCGTGAAGGCCTGATCCTTGATGTCGATTTCATAGCTGACCGGCCCAATCGTGTCATAGCTGGCGATTATAGCGGCTGGATCTTTCTGCATGGCAGGCTGGCGTATGATCGGCTGGAAATGCACCTGATCGATCCATGGTGCTTTTGCGCGGATGTGATCGACCGGCGCTTCTGCCTTGAAGAGCACCTGCGCCCGGCTGCCAACCTTGTCTACCACAGCGAGGATATCCTCGATCCTATCGGTTTTCGCATCAATGTTGATGAGGATACGATCCTTCGCCGCGCGCAAGGCGTCTTCGAAAGTGGGGATGCGGTTTTGCGTAAGCGGGGTACCGTGTCCACGATCTGCACGAAGGTGCAGCTTTTGCAATTGTGCCCAGCTTAAGTCTGAAAGCTGACCGGTCCCTTCCGTCATGCGGTCAACCGTTGCATCGTGCATCAGCACCAGCACACCATCGCTGGTCATGCGTACATCCAGTTCGACCATGTCGATACCGGCAGTGATGCAAGCATGAATTGCTGCGATGCTATTCTCGGAAGTGCCGATCCAGCAAGCCCGGTGGGCCACGATCATGATGGTGCCATCTGGTCCTGCTAGGTGCCTTTCTAGCACCTCTCTGTGGCTTTGAGTCTGTTCTGCATGGGCATGGGCTGGCCATAGAGATGTGCAAATTGCAGCAGCTACAGCCATTCCCCATCTGGGAACGCTGGCCAGCGCACTCTTGAAAACTCCCCGCACCTCGTGATTCCCCGCATCAAGCCGTGCCGCAATATTCGCGGCCTCTGATTACTCGACGGCGGAGGGGGCATTATCTGACACAGTTGAGCAGATTTTTTAATTGTGTGAAGATTGTCAAAAATCTTCGTAATATCTGTAGTTTAGGCCGAGAAAGCGCTCGTCTGGACTGAGAAGCCTTATCCGAACTGAGCGATTAGTTCATCCAATCTTGAGCGAATATTCATAGGCATCAGCACATCATCTCGTCGATAATCGCGCTGGCCTCTCCCAGCCTGCTCCACCAATTCATCGTGCATACTGCCCATCAAGCCATTGATGGCACTGAGAAAGCGAGACATGCGATAGAGTTGTTCATTGGGGGCAAGGGTTCTCATCGTGTCGTAGAATGACACCTGACGGCTGATAATCTTGCGGATTGTGTGAAAGCGATGAGCGGTCAGCGTTCCGCTTTCCAGCCATTCGGCAAGTCGTTGGAATTCGGCTTGCCTAAAGGTTAGGAAGCCCTGCTCGCTATCCATCTTGACCGTTTCCATTTCACGCTGGACTGCCAGCCATACCGGCCAACTGAGCAATACTCTCAGTAACAAGGCATACGCAGCCGTTGTCCGGCTTTGGTGATTGCGGAAAGCATCCTGAAGGTGCCCCATTACCGCTACCGTGCAACGAAACAGAAAAGGGGCCTTATGGCGCTGGCCATAGAGGACCAAGGCAAAGCGCAAATGTTTGTATCTTGCCCGGATATGTTTGTAGCGAACACGCTCCTTGCCTGACAAATCGCCCTTTTGAAGCAGAGTATTGGTGAGCCCGATCATGTCAGACCGAACCGCACCTTCACGCCAGAACTGCAAGCACAGATCGAGGCATGCGCGCATAGTTTGGCTGGTACAGGCCATCGGCACCGGGTTGGGCAGGCTAACAACCGGGTCAACAATATCATCTGTATCGACCGCTTCGAAGAGCGCATCCAGTGTTTCAGGGGAAAATGTCTGGCGGGAGGTGGCATCATTCATGACGTTTGACCGGATTGGCTTGCGATGAGGTGCGAAAGCGTATGTCGCTTGCGATAAGCCCAGATGGTCGGGATGAGCATAAACAGCGTTTTGAGACAAATTCCGACAATATAGGCAAAGCCTGCACCGTTGAGGCCAAACAGATGGGTCAGGGCTACCAGAAAACCTGCATAGCATAAGACTGCAGCGCCCTCCGCGAACATGGCAGAGCGCTGGCGCCCCGCCATGAAGAGCAGGGATTCGAGCGGAAAGCTGGCCATTGTTACGATCAGTGACACGGTCATCAACTGCAATAGATCAAACGCTTCGATATAGTGTTTACCAAAGACCAGACCGATCAATGGTGCGCCGCCTACCATCACCAGCAGCAAGATCAGAAACCCAATCGCACCTGAAATGAAGGCGCTGCGGATGGCCAATTGCCAAGGGTGCTGGCCAGTCGGGTCGAGCCGCATGATCTCCGGATAAAAACTACGGCTCATCAAATCGGCGGGTTTGCTGGCAGAATCAAAGAAGGTCGCGGCGACTTTGAACAAGCCAGCACTTGCCGGGCCTAGAAGGGCACCGACAATGAGATTACTGATCGGTCCCCATGCCGCCCAGATCGAATGGGACACATTGGTTGTCCAGGCAAAGTTCCATGCACCAGGCAGCCGTTTTGCCGGACCTAAGAGGCCGGGATGCAGCGCTTTATGGATACCCTTGCGGCGCAGCTCGCGCACTGACATCACCCACAGACATAAGTCTCCGGCCAGATCACCAATATACCAGGTCAGCACAAAACCGACGAAGCCAAAATCTCCAAAATAGGTGATCGCTGCGCCGATTGATCGAATGAGGGGAGTCACCAATTGCTGGGCGGCCAATTGATCAAATTTGTCGAGTACGCGCAGGATGCCGGTGGGGGTGGCGGCGATCATTGTCGGGATGAGAGTGCAATAAAACATCGCGATGCCGAGGTTTTCTGAGCCGATACCAAAGCTATGCGCAAGAAATGGCAGAAGGATCAGGCCGCCAGCCATCCCGATAAGGCCGCTGACGATATCCAGGCCAAAAGCAAACCCGGTGGCATCGCGCAATTCATCAACATCACCTCTGGCCAGAGCTGGTGCACCAAACCGGACGATGAGCTGCCATGTCTGGAATTTCACCACGGCCCCCACGCCGTTGGCATAGGCGTGGATCAGCACCAGCGTACCAAACAGCGCCGGCGTTAGCCCACGACCTGCGCAGGCCAGTGCAATCAATCCAAGTAGTGCACCGACAAGCTTGCTGGAGGCTAAATACCACGCATTACGTATAATCGTACGCAATACCCCATCAGCGAACCATTCCTTGACTTTCAAGGCTTTCATCAGCCAGCAATTTCCATATTGGAAACGTTATCTGCCGCTGAGTTTTCTCTGGCCGCTAGCATATCAGCGATTGCCGCCTTCGCCTGAGCAAGAACATCTTCAAGTGGCTGGTCAGCATTGATATCAACTATGGGTGCCGCTCCGAAGCTCAGCTTGGGCACATCGTTGACTTTGCGCGCGAGTGAGGAGGGGCGGTGATCGGGTTTGCGGGCCAGGGCGACTTCCAGTGATACATTCAGGCGCAAAACCAGATCGGGCCGGTTCGCTACCATCGCTTCATAGCTTTGCCGCTCTTTTCTGGCGAGCAGGGCAACTGCCCCCCCACGCTTGGCATTGGCAAGGCCGAGCCCGTCCATTGGGCCGGGTGTGCTTAGCTGAGGAAACCGATCTGCAATGATTGTAAAGCCTTGGCGGCGTAAGCGCATCATGCGGGCAAAGCGGCGTACACGGCGCATTGAAAACAGCCAGATGACTGTGGCTTCGGGCCATTTGGGGCCGTCACCGACCTGTGCTTTCTGGGCCTTGGAATGAATTGATTTGTCGAGGCGTTTCCCAAGCAGTGGCAATCGTGCGATACGCCTGCCAATGTTGCCGGACTGCTTACCAAGGTGGCATATCTGGGTTGGCCCCTGCGTGCTTAGCCACTTTTTTAGCTCTTCAGTAACAGTGGATTTGCCCGAACCATCGCAGCCCACAACCGCGATAAGCGGGGGCAGCGGAGATTGAGCAGAGTTGAGGTCTTGCATCGCCGTCAGGTCCGAAAATATTCAATTGTAAGCGTGAAGTTACGCTCGCAGTCCAAATCGCTGCAACACCGCAAGGGTGCTAGCCAGCACGTCTCCGTAAGGGCGTGTAGCATCAATGTCGACTATTCGCGCGCCGGCGAAGCTCAAAGTTGGCAACACAGCTATCTTTTTTTCGAGCAGGGCGCGCTCATGATCGGCTTTACGAGCAAGAGCAGTGTCCACGTCCACATTCAGACGAATGATGACAGTAGGCTGATAGGCTGCCATCTGACGGTAGATTGATTGTTCGCGGCGGGCGAGATATTCTACCAAAGGAGAACCTTTACGAGCCGAGTTAAGCCCTGGGCCATCAAAGCCGCCAGCCAATTCAGCTTGCGGATAGCGATCCGTAACAATTTGCACGCCTTTTTTGCGATACTTCAAGGCCTCACGGAACCGGTGGCGGCGGGTCAGCGAAAGACCGAACATTGCCAGCGCCGTGGCTAATCCGGGCAAGCGCTTGTCGCGTCCTTCATGTGCCTTGCTGGCCTTGTTTTGTAGAAATCGAGAGACCACTCCGCCGACGAGTGGCAGTTTAGCAATACGTCGGCCAAAGTCTCCGGTGCCAAGACCCAAATAGACCGAACGTGTGTTGATGTTTCGGTTTAACAGGGAGACCAGGTCGCGCGCCAAGGTGGATTTTCCTGATCCGTCACAACCAATGAGCGCGACACACGGCGCCAATTGGTTGTGAGAAGGTGACCGGGCTTGATTGAGGTAGTCAACGAGTTCGGAGTTGATGGGAGAAGCGCCGATCAATTCGCGGCGTGTGTGATGTTTCGTCATTATATTTTCAGCGTTCTTGTTCTTGATGTGGGCAGCCGCAGTTCAGCGCTGCCTCAGCGGGTTAATTCACTCGCTAGAACGTGAAGCTGATGAGAGCCTGATGATTGTCAAAAAAATGCAACAAAAGGCGCTGGCAAATCCTGAAAGGTAGCTTGCCTATGGCAGTTCGGTGAAGCTGATAGGCGGTTTGACCGTTACTGCGAGCTAGGGTAACCCAGAGTTTAGGTTGAATGTTTTCCGTACTGGAGCTCTGTCTTGCCTCGCCTGCTGGTAGCTGAAGACGATGCTGATCTTGGTCCGGCTATTAAGCAGTCGCTTGAGTTAGACGGGTATGTAGTCGATCTGTACGTGCGGGGAGATGACGCGCTCGCCGCTGCTGCTGTGACCAAATATGATGTTCTTCTGCTTGATATCGGGCTCCCTCAGATGACGGGCCTCGATGTACTCAGCCATTTACGCAACACAGGCGATGCAACGCCTGTAATCATTGTCACTGCGTTTGATCGTAAGCGCCAGCGCATTGATGGGTTGGATGCCGGGGCTGATGATTACGTGGTGAAACCGGTTGATTTGGAGGAGCTGGCTGCCCGTATTCGGGCGCAATTACGGCGACAGGATCGTAGGCAGAGTGACATTGCCAGTGTCGGAGATGTGACGATCGATTTCACCGGCCAAGTTGCCAGCCTGAACGGGACGCGCGTGTCGCTGACAGCCAAGGAATTCCGAATATTGGCATTATTGGTCCGGCGAGCACGACGTTTTGTATCAAAGACCGATCTGGAAGGCGAATTGTACGATCAGGAGCATTGGGCAGAATCCAACACCGTTGAAGTTGCCATCTCTTCGCTTCGGCGCAAGTTCGGACGCGATTTCATTCGTACGGCGCGTGGCTTAGGCTATATGGTTGGTGGTAAAATATCATGAAGAACATAGGCACTCAGTGAGACATTCTTCCCTTGCTGTTCGACTGTTTTGCCGGCTGCTGTTGCTGCTGGCACTGACAGGCATGGGCATGGGATTTCTCCTGTACAATGTGGCCGACCGTGAAAGTAATCGTGCATCGGATGCGCAGCTTATGAAAGCTGCGCGCTTGCTTAACATGATGATGCAGGATGAATTAACGGCTGGCGTATTGGTTGCGCATGATCAGGTACTGTCTGCCAACGGTGATTTGTTGCTTTCTCCGGAAGAGAAGAAGGCGTTTCATGCCTCTTACGATTGTTGCATGTTTGCCGTGTTTTGGGATGGCCGAGCTGTGGCCCAATCGGGTTGGGGGACACCGGTTGAACAGCTTCCCCGGGAGCCGGGTTTACATGACTTCGTTGTCGTTTCCAGCGAATGGCGCAGCTATGGTTTAGCAGGCAAAAATGCCAGGCTGTTGGTTGTTGTTGCTGAACGCGCCTCTACCCGAGGGCTTTCGGTCATGATGGCACTGCAAGAACTGGCCGCACCGCTGACATTGCTGCTCGTTTTCGGTGTGTTGGTGCTATGGCTGACTTTACGGAAAAGCCTTTCAATCATTGGCCGGCTGGCAGATACGTTGAATGCTCGTTCGCTCGCAGAATTGAAGCCATTAGACCCTGTTGAATGGCCCAGCGACCTGTGGCCTGTTATTACTGCGCTCAACACCCTGTTTGCCCGTCTTGACCAGGCTTATGAGCGTGAGCAGGCTTTCACAGATGATATCGCTCATGAATTGCGTACACCCCTAGCGGCCATTCGGGCACGTGCTCAACTGGTTCACAAATCTCTGCCAAATGTTCATGAGGACGATATAGCCCGTCTCATTGCCTGTGTTGACCGTGCATGTGACCTGATCGGCGGGATGTTAATTCATGCACGGCTGGATACTGTCAAACTCTCACGAAGGTCGGCCGATATTCATGCGATTGTTTCTGATGTTGTCGCTGAAGCGCTGTTGGATATTCCGTCAGACAGCATACAGTTCACGGTCAACCCGGATTATATTGTACGTTGGCCCTGCGATGTTTCATCGCTAACCATAGCTTTATCGGCAGTGATTGATAATGCGGTGCGGCACGCTGGTGAGGGCGGTCATGTCGATATTGCCATGGTCCGCAGTTCCGAGCGATTGGATATTATGATCGCAGATAAAGGTCCAGGTATACCAGTTGAAGATCGAAAGCGGTTGCAGCGCCGTTTTGAGCGAGGAACCTCCCCTTCATCGGGAAGTGGCCTTGGCCTTGCAATTGCAGTCACTGCTATGAAACTGATGGGGGGCACGCTTATTTTGCAGGATCGTCAAGATGGTCCCGGCCTGCTGGTAATCTTGCGGCTTCCAGCAAGCTAATCATATGTGTCTTCAAAATCGGGTAAAAAGCTCTCTCCGGCATGTCAAAACGCACTGGCTTTATTCCAAATTGTATGGCCGGCCATAGGCTGCTTCGATCCACGCCCCCGTGAAGGGGCGACTGTCACGCTCAGTGGCCTCAGAATGACAGGAAATTGCACGGTATCCTCTAGGCCAGCACAAGCGCCCTTTATGCCTTGTTCGACACTGCTAATTTAGGCCTTGCGCTTAGTGTAGCCGTTGCATCGTCAGATGGGCAGGGTGGTTCCGCGGGGGAAGATACTTAAAAGCGAAAAGCAGTCGAATATTTATCACCCCCCCACAAACGTAATTCACTCCCTCCCTGCCTGCTTTCCCTGTCGGTTTTGGTGCAGCCTGAATTTATCGTGCTGGGCAGGAAAGCTGAATTCTCAGGTTCAATCGCAGTTTTATACGAATTCGTGCAGTCACAATGCTAGCGGTGCTGGCTCGGATATTCATTAGAAATTGTTTTGAAAGGGGAGGGGGGAGAGCGCCTGAAACCGGACAATAAGCGAAGCTCCGGGTCAGAGGTAGGGGGCTGAGTGGCTGCCGTTCCTACAGCGCCGCCTCCCGACCAAAGGTGGGCGTTCAGATAAAACATCGCGAACGGCAGATTCTGACATAAGCTGCAAATTGAATGGCCAGAAGCGTATCGCCAGCTTTGCGCCCTATTTCGGGCATTCCACCCATCGCCCTGTCCACTTAAAAGCAGACGTTGGGGCGATAGTGCGCCAATCTTGGCTCAGCGGCTTGGTTTCAGGCCAATGGCCAGATTGACAGTAGCTGTGGCACGCTGGAATTGTCTCTGTAGGGGAGGGGCCCGGAGCGAAACCAGACCCTCCTCCGTGATCGCCCAAAGAGTACTAGAATTCTCCAATCACTCCAACACGTGCGGTGGTGCTCTTGCCTCCTGCATAGGAAACGCCGGCGGTAAACGCGAAGGGCTCTTCGGTGTTGGCCCTTGCGGCAATCGAGGCGCCAAAGGCGGCCTGGCCGCGATAGATTGAGGTGTTCGCAGTATAACTGATGCGCCCAGGGGTCGAGGGCATGGGCGCCGCGGTCAGCGCGACCGAAGCAGCGATCCCGCGATTGGTCGCGGTCCGCTCGCTCGCTACGAGTTCGTAAAGATCGAAGCTGGTCGTGCCCAGATTGCCCTGCGCATCGGTGGTGACGAGCATGACCGGGCCGGACTGGCGGGCATTGCTTTCATCGGACGCAATCCCGGCGAAGGTATAGGTGCTTTCGCCCGAACCGATCGCGACCTGCCCTGCCTGTGTTGCGACCGCTCCACTGCCGATCGCCACGGCACCGTTGCCGGTCGCGCTGGCGCCGTTGCCGAGCGCGATGGCGCTTTCGCCGATGGCCGAACTTTCATTGCCCAGCGCCACTGCCCCGGTGCCGGTCGCGGTGTTGTTCGCCCCAAGCGCCACTGCCCCGGTGCCGGTGGCACGGTTAGGATCGCCGATCGCGACCGCACCGTCTCCCGAAGCAATATTGCCCGAGCCGATCGACACGGCCTGGCCGTCCTGCGCCTGCGCCTGATAACCGATCGCCACCGAGCGTTCGCCGCTGGCGCTGGCACCCGATCCCATGGCGAGCGCATCCTTGCCCGAGGCAGTGGCGCCGGGGCCGGTGGAGTTGCTTTCGAAGAAGGCAAGCTCGGCGGCATTCGCGTCGGCCGTCTTCTGCGCAGACTGAGCCTCCTCGCGGGCCAGATCGGCGGCGCTCTGCGCCTTCACGGCTTTCTCGAATGCCGCGTCGGCGGCCTCCTGCGCCTCGGTCATGTCGCCGGTGACCTTATCGGCCGCAAGTTGAGCGGCGCGCGCTTCCTCCCGGGCGGTATTTGCCGTGGTCTGTGCAGCGGCAGCGTTCTGAAATGCCTCGTCGGCGCGTTTTTGCGCGGCATTCGCTTCGGCACGCGCGAGATCGGCTGCGCTCTGCGCGGCGGCGGCGGCGGCGGTCACGGTATTCAGCTGGCCGAGATTGACCGCATCGGTAGTCTCGGTCCCTGCCGCAACGTTGACGATCTGCCGCTGCAAATCCGCGCTGCCGACCGAAATGGTGTCGGACCGCGTCGCGACCGAACGGAAGCCGAGCGCCACAGCGCCGGTGACGTTTTTCTGCACCTCAGAAAAACTGCCCAGAGCGAGAGAGCCGGTAGCGCCGGTGGCGGCGTAGGCTTGATGACCGAGCGCTACACTATAAATGGCGTCTGCATAGCTTTGGTTACCTGTGGCGGTACTGTAATCGCCCATTGCACTGCTGCGTCCGCCTGTCGCGGTGCTGTAATCGCCGAATGCCCAGCTGCGTCGGCCTATGGTGGTGCTGTAAACCCCCTTTGCCTTGGTCCAGTCGCCTATGGCGATGCTGTTTTGACCGGTTGCCTCGGCGTCTTCGCCTAGGGCGGTGCTGTGGTCTCCGGTTGCTTCGCTGTCACGGCCTAAGGCGGTGCTGTTATTGCCACTTGCTGTGCTGCCTGTGCCTAAGGCGGTGCTGTAATTGCCACTTGCCGTGCTGTCTGTGCCTAAGGCGGTGCTGTCATTCCCACTTGCCTTGCTGCCTGTGCCTAAGGCGGTGCTGTAATTGCCACTTGCCGTGCTGTCTGTGCCTAAGGCGGTGCTGTCAGAGCCACTTGCTTCGCTCCTGTGGCCTATGGCGGTGCTGTAACGGCCAGTTGCCTTGCTGTACTCACCACACTCAGTCGAGTGCAATCCCGAGCCAGCGTTGCACTCAGCGCCGGAATCGGCAGCGGCAGGGGCGGCGATGATCGCCAGGATCGTCACGCTGGTCCCGGCAAGAAGGTTGCGGGAGAGTTTTTGGAAGGTGTTCGGCATGGGTTTTCTCCGGATGGTACAAAGCAGGGGAACAGTCACGCGGTCAGGACGGCGGACAGGCCGGGGAGATGGAGTTTCGGCACGACTATGGGACTGCGCTCGGCCGTGCCGAGACAAGCGGCCTTGTCGGGCCTGCGCTGCGAGAAGCCCGTGCGTACCAACAGGATCGCGCCTTCGAGAATGAAGGCCGGCCGCAGCGCGATCGCGGCAGCCAACGACAATAAGCACGCACCAGCGCGCGGGTTTGAAGCAATCACGGTGCGCCCCGAACGTCTTTCCTAATCATGTCTGGGGGCATTCGGAAACTTGGTTCCCCCCCGAATTCCGCCCCCTGAGCCATTTTGACCCCTGTGCGGCCAAAGACTGCAAGGCAGCTACGCGCACCGCAACAAGCGGCTGCCGAGTTGCAACAATGGATGCTGAATTGCAAAATCAAGCGGATTCTAGCGCGGGAAAAGGAGTGCTCGGGTATTGGCGGCACAAAGGTGTTTCTCATCGGCGCGCCACAGCTTACGGGATTGGTTCGCAGTTTTTCCTTCCCACCCAAGTTCGCAGGCGACATCCATGGGTTTTGAACACCGCTATCCGAAAGTAGAAATGCACTCCGAAGCGCATCCGCGGCTCGGCGGTGGGGTCGCGGTGTGGAAATTTGGTGCCCTTCCCGACATGCTCGGCCCCGATTGCTGGGCGGTAGTGGCGGCCCGCCTGCTCCTGTCGCAGCCGTTCGAGCCGGGTCTTGCCGCGGTGCTTGAATTCATCGGGCGCTCGGCGCGCGCCGACAGGGCCTGGGTACTCCGCTTCAACCACGATCTCACTACGATGCGAAACACCAACGAATGGTGCGCCAGCGGGATCACTTCGCATGTTGAGGATCTGCAGGACGTCCCCGTCACCATGATCGGCGACATGCTGCTGCCGCTCAGGGAGGGACAGACCCTGGCGATCAACGATGTCGAATTGCTCGGGCGCGGGATGCGTTCAATGCAGCGCGAATTCCGCTTGCAGGGTATTCGCAGCACGCTGACGGTGCCGGTGATGGCGGAGGAAGGGCTGATCGCCTGCATCGGCCTCGATTGCAACCGTCAGCAGCGTGACTGGATGGAAAGCGAAGTGCATGCACTCACCCAGATTGCGGCGCTGATCGGCGTCAGCCGGATAGAAGGGGCGCCGCTTACGCGCGAACTGATCGCCCCGACAAGCAGTGCCTCCGCGCGGCTTTACCTTCGCAGCGGACATTCGGCGCGAGGCGTGGATCCCGAGGATATCTGCTCGGTCGAGGCCGACGGCAGCGGGACGACAATCCTCCTGGCGAGCGGGGAGACCGTGTCAGACGATCGTCCGCTACGCTGGTGGCATTCGGTTCTGCCCGAACAGATGTTCCTGCGGACCCATCGCTCCGCGATTGCCAATCTACGCAAAGTAGAGCGTTTTCAGCGCCGTTCGCGTGGGCAAGACCCCGAGCTCATCCTCAAAGGGAGCAAACGCCCCACGCCGGTCGCGCGCAGCCAGGTGCCCGAAGTTCGTCGCCGACTGGGAATGTAGAGATCATCGAAGCTGGAAGGTGGGGTCAAGTCCGTCGAAGCAGTTGGTGAAGCTACTTCGGGCAGTCAGTATCGTGCACTGCGGACCGTATAACGAAGTAAGCGAAGCGAGCCTTTACCAGACGAGAGCATTCGCTTTATTGGACAGGCTAGAAAACGGTAAAACCTCAGTCGGCACACGACCTGGCTAGGCGGCGTGGACAAATTGGTTGACGTTGCGATGGCGGGTTGATTCAAGGCTGCCTTTTGGAGGCGGGCTTGAGTCGGGGTGATCTTACCGAAGCAGAATGGCGTGTTTTGAAGGGGTTGCTTCCGATTGATGCGTCGAACCGTGGGCGCGGACGACGTCCTGAAGAGAACCGTGCGATCATCAACGGCATTCTCTGGCGACTTCGCTGCGGCACACCCTGGCGCGACGTTCCGCCAAAATACGGCAACTGGAACACGATCTATCGGCGGTTCAGGCGATGGAGCGATGCCGGGGTTTGGGAGGCCGTGTCGGTTACACTGGCCGAGATCATGGCGGACAGCGGCCACTACAGCATCGACAGCACTACGGTTCGCGCCCATGTTTCGGCGGCGGGCGGAAAAGGGGGACTCGTCGAAGAGCTCTTGGCCGCTCGCGGGGCGGGTTCACCAGTAAACTTCACTGTCTGGCTGATGGACGAGGGCGACCGCTCGCCCTCCACCTGACAGTCGGCGAAGCCGCTGATTGCAAGGCCTATGACGCCCTGATCGCTATGGCAGACCAAACACCCAAGGCGCTACTGGCTGATAAGGGATACGATGCCGACGCCATTCGCGCCGATCTTGCCGAACGCGGTATCGAGGCCGTCATTCCCGGACGATCAAACCGCCGTGTGCCGATCGAGCACGACAGGAAACTCTACAAGCAGCGCAACCAGATCGAGCGCTTCTTCGGACGCCTCAAGATCAACCGCGCCATCGCGACACGCTATGATCAACTCG
>NZ_WTYQ01000020.1 GCF_009828105.1 Altericroceibacterium indicum | reverse complement strand
CAATGGCAATGAAGATGGCGGCAATAATGCCGGTTCCGCCTATGTGATTTTCGGCAAGGAAGCTGGTTACGGCACGATTAATCTTGCCAACCTCACGGCAGCGGATGGCTTTATCATCCAGGGTGATGCCGCGGGAGACGAGCTTGGTGCGACGGTTTCTGCCGCTGGCGATATTGATGGCGATGGCTATGATGATCTGATTGTCGGTGCACGCTATGGCGATGATGGTGGAAGCGGCGCCGGGGAAGCCTACATCATCTATGGCCAGGCTGATATCGGGCAGGATGTGGTGCAGGGCACTGCCGCAGACGATGCTCTGGTGGGCACGGCCAATGTGGATATTCTGATCGGTGGGCGCGGCGCGGATAGCTTTGCTGATATTGGCACGGGCGACGTGGTGCGCGGCGGCGAGGGGGATGATGTCATCACCCTGACTGCCACGGATTTTGACGATATCAACGGTGGCACTGGCATGGATACGCTGGCGCTGGCCGGAACCGGGATGGATCTCGATCTTACCACTTTCCTGCCGGGTGATCTGAAATCGATCGAAGCGATTGATCTCACCGGCACGGGAGACAACACGCTCACCATCACAGAACAGACACTGTTCGATGTCAGCGGTTGGCGGATGGATGGTGAAGCCTGGATGATCGTGAAGGGCGATGCAGGCGATAGTGTGGTCGGCGCAGAAGGCTTCACTTTCGGCGGCACCTATGATTACGAAGGCGTGACCTACAATCTCTATGAACGCGGGCGTGCCAATGTTCTGGTGGAACAGGACGTTACCTTCACCAACGCTGCAACAGGCAAGGCGGCGGTGATCGACACCAGCATCCTCAGGGAACATTACGGCTTCATCGTGCAGGGCGATGCAGCGGATGATAATCTGGGTTATCTCTCCATGCAGAGCATGGGGGACATCAATGGCGATGGCTATGATGATATGGTTGTCGGGGCGAATGCCAACGATGATGGCGGCACGAATACGGGCGCAGCCTATGTGATCTTTGGCGGGGCCAGTGGTTTTGGCGCGCTGGATGCTACTGGACGGCGGGTAATTGATCTCAGCACACCGCTCACTGCGACAGAGGGTTTTGCGATCCTTGGGGCTGCCGATAGT
>NZ_WTYQ01000001.1 GCF_009828105.1 Altericroceibacterium indicum | reverse complement strand
CTAGGCGGCGTGGACAAATTGGTTGACGTTGCGATGGCGGGTTGATTCAAGGCTGCCTTTTGGAGGCGGGCTTGAGTCGGGGTGATCTTACCGAAGCAGAATGGCGTGTTTTGAAGGGGTTGCTTCCGATTGATGCGTCGAACCGTGGGCGCGGACGACGTCCTGAAGAGAACCGTGCGATCATCAACGGCATTCTCTGGCGACTTCGCTGCGGCACACCCTGGCGCGACGTTCCGCCAAAATACGGCAACTGGAACACGATCTATCGGCGGTTCAGGCGATGGAGCGATGCCGGGGTTTGGGAGGCCGTGTCGGTTACACTGGCCGAGATCATGGCGGACAGCGGCCACTACAGCATCGACAGCACTACGGTTCGCGCCCATGTTTCGGCGGCGGGCGGAAAAGGGGGACTCGTCGAAGAGCTCTTGGCCGCTCGCGGGGCGGGTTCACCAGTAAACTTCACTGTCTGGCTGATGGACGAGGGCGACCGCTCGCCCTCCACCTGACAGTCGGCGAAGCCGCTGATTGCAAGGCCTATGACGCCCTGATCGCTATGGCAGACCAAACACCCAAGGCGCTACTGGCTGATAAGGGATACGATGCCGACGCCATTCGCGCCGATCTTGCCGAACGCGGTATCGAGGCCGTCATTCCCGGACGATCAAACCGCCGTGTGCCGATCGAGCACGACAGGAAACTCTACAAGCAGCGCAACCAGATCGAGCGCTTCTTCGGACGCCTCAAGATCAACCGCGCCATCGCGACACGCTATGATCAACTCGCGGACAGCTTCCTTCCATGGTCCACATCGCCACCGCCAGATACTGGCTCAAATTTGTCCACGCCGCCTAGGCTTCGTCGAGATTTTCCGAAGATTGCTGAACTTGTTGACCGGCTTTCGGCGGGAGGCATGACGGCTCCCGAAGCGCAATTGCTATTCCATATGGCCCTCGATGATGCGCCAGCTCATATGGGTGCCGAATTCGCATCGCGTTTCGACTCTCTGCCCGAACGACGCCTCGAAGGCATCGATACTTTCACCCGACTGTGTAAGGAGCGGGCTTCCCTAACTCATTTGCGCTCGCTGGTGGATGTTGAGCTGAGCAGGGTGGAAGAGGAGGTCGAGATTTCGCGTGAGCGTCTCTTCCAGACCGTTTTGGATGCCGAAAGAGTCCCTGCCTACGTCAAGCAATTCTTCGCAAAATGCCAAGACGCGGGAATGACGGGTGCCCAGTTTCGCGACCTGACGAAAGAGGACATTCGGATCTTGATCGACCTGGTCCAGAGACGGATCGGAGGCGAAAAGTAGCGGGACCTGTTACGGCGCAGCCCCATGACTAGCTAGGTCGGCTTGCGAGATTTGCCAGCGTCAGATCTCAGTTTCCGATACCGACCACTCCCTACGCGGGAACGCATATCGATCGGCAGCAAGCGGATCGGAGTAGGGTCGAGATGAGTTGTAATTTCGGGCACATACCGATGGATAAATTCGAGGCGCTCGCGAAGCACAATCTCGAGGCCTTCGGTCTGGATTCGCTTCGAATAATGCTTGGCGTTCGTGCCGGTCCTGTCGTGCCCCATTACGTCAGCGCGCAAGATTTCATTTACGCCGTCTACTTCGTAGAATGAGGAACCGAGGGCGCGGATGGAATGGATATCCGGCCCTTTGCCCTTGTCATTCACTCTGACTTCCATCCGATCAAAAATCCACTGGACCATAAAGCGCCAGGCGCGATCGTAGAATTGGGCGCCGCCTCGCTTGCTCTCGAAAAGATAGAGTTCCGGGAAGAGAGCAACGTGGCCCTCGGCGCGGACCGCTTCGACGTAGTCGAGGAACCCGAGGCGGATGAGCTGCCGGTGAAGGGGTATCTTGCGCCTGCGCGCCAACCTCTTCTCACCGCTCTTTTCTCCGTCTCGGCCACGGGTGAAGTTATCCCGGATATGGATGTGGGGGACCGGGTGATCGACCACCACGTCCGCGATTTCAAGGCCGCATATCTCCTCACGGCAGGCGTGGGTATAATACCAGATAAGCGGTGCCCAGTAGGCGGCGTCGTGCCATACTTGCGGGCTCAGGCTGTCCGTTTTCAGCCGCTTCTTTCCAGGGCCACCTCCACAATATAGCGGCGATCTGAACAGACATTCGAGCTGTTCCCTTTCCCAAGCCGGCCGAAGGTCACTGGTGTCTTCCGCAGGAATGGTCATGGTCGCCGCAGCGAAGTCGAGCACGACAGAGCCGGGCACTCTGGGCTTCCACGCCGAGCGTTCCAAGTGCTTTGCCACCGTGCTCATTGTGCTCAGATCGCGGTTCACCGTCTTGAGGCTGCGCTCAAGCTCGGGCGTCAACTTCGGCAGTTCCTTCTGAACCTCTTCGAAGGGACGCGACATATTACCCTTTTCAAGCGTTCCGAACCTGAAACCCCGTGCCGGGATTAAGAGCAACCTCTGCACGTAGGTCTCGACGTCGCGATGATCGCAAGACCCGAGTTCCCGATCGCCCGTCATCCATGCGAAACACTGCAAGATCATCCGCTGCTGCTTATCGTCCTTCCACACTTTCTTCCGCTTCAGCGTGGCGAGAGTATCCTCGATAATTTCGCTGAACCGGCGATTATCGTAGATCGCGAAAGGGCATTCTGTATTTGGCGCGGGGGAGGGTAGGCTCGTGTTCGCAGCAGGAGCAGTGAGACCTTCGGTCTTGGACAAAAGGGCTTTCACTTCGGCAGACAATTCGCCCAGGTCCGCCATCATAGTCCGCAAAGGATCGGCCGAGTCCAGGACGTCCTCGTCGAATACGCGTTGCGCCCGTGCGCTGGCGGAAGCGCCCGCACGGATCATGTGGGTCCGAGCAGCAGCAATGTTGGATTCGCTGGGCGTCGCGCCAATCGCTTTCAGGGCAGCACTAACGTATTCGTCGGATAGAGCATCGCGTATCTGATCGACCAGTGGGCGTGCCCATTCAGGCGTCAGTTCCATTGCGCCCTGTGCCGAGTTGGCGGCGGCGTCGAGCCTGGCGATTTCGCAGGGATCCATTTCGTAACGTGGGTCAGGTAGGCGAAGCTGCCGGTAAGCCTCGCCGTGGCGCGCTGCTTCCTCCGTGACCGAGGACGACCAAGGGGCGTTTTCGTAGGCGGCCGATAGCCAAGAGCCGAGCTGCTGCTCGAGTTCCCGGCGGAAAATGGCCTCGATCTCGACACCGGTCAGGTTGCGCTGGCCTTCCGGCATGGTCTTCACATCCGCCCTTACAATTACGAAACGCGCCGAAAGGATCGCCGCGCGCTCGCGCGCGGCACACGGATCGGCAGTCTGCAACGCCAAGGTTAGCGGCTTGGAGATAATATTTCGGAAATGAATGCGGCGGCGGAACGAATAGCGGCCCTCGATCCGGATGGTGAAGGGGATGCGGCTCATCGATAACGACCTTCCCGCATGTGCTCCCGCTATGTGTATTGGTCGTGTGACCAACACGGTGCGGAAACCCATGCTAAAAGGCGGAAATCTGCGGCTTAGCGCGCTAAAATGGTCGGGGAGAGAGGATTCGAACCTCCGGCCCCTGCCTCCCGAAGACAGTGCTCTACCAGGCTGAGCTACTCCCCGACCGATGCTACCGCCGGGCCTTGAAAGCGCAGCGGTGCGAGGCAGGTGGGCCGTATAGGAGTGGCTTTACGCTCTGGCAAGACCTCTTTTTGCGCGCTAGGCAGCCCCTATGAATAGCCCCTTCCAAAACTCTGATTCTTCGCTTTCCCGCCATTATGAATGGCAATATCTCGATCTTATGCGGGCGATTTGGGAAGGGGGAAGCGAGCGGGTTGATCGGACGGGTGTGGGCACGCGATCGATCTTTGGGGCGAGCTTGCGGTTTGATCTGTCAGATGGGCAAATGCCTTTGATGACGACCAAGCGGGTCTATTGGAAAACCGCCACGCGCGAGATGCTCTGGTTCCTGACCGGAGGGACCAATATCCGCGAACTTCTGGTGCAGGGAGTGACGATCTGGAGCGATTGGCCACTGGCGCGTTATCGCAAAGTTACGCAGGACGAGATCTCTCAGGAAGCGTTTGAAAAGCGTATTGTTGAGGATGCGGATTTTGCAGAGCGGTGGGGTGATCTGGGGCCGGTTTATGGCAAGCAATGGGTGGATTGGCCTACCTATTTGCCTGCTGGCGATGGCTTGTTTCGGCGCGGGGAGGGGATCGATCAGATCACTCAACTTATTGAATCTCTTAAAAATAATCCTGGGAGTCGGCGCCACATTATCGAAGGCTGGAATGTGGCTGAGCTTGATCAGATGGCTTTGCCGCCCTGTCACAAGACCTACCAGTTCCATGTCGCGGAAGGGAAGCTCAATGGCCTGCTTTTTCAGCGGTCCTGCGATGTCGCTTTGGGGCTTCCTTTCAATCTCTGGTCGGCGGCGCTGTTGCAGAGGATGCTGGCGGCGCAAACCGGTCTAGAGCCGGGGGAATTCGTCTGGATGGGGGGCGATGTGCACCTGTATCTCAACCATGAGGCGCTGGTGAAAGA
The DNA here is from genome assembly GCF_009828105.1 of Altericroceibacterium indicum. Classification (GTDB taxonomy): domain Bacteria; phylum Pseudomonadota; class Alphaproteobacteria; order Sphingomonadales; family Sphingomonadaceae; genus Altericroceibacterium; species Altericroceibacterium indicum. Next base: position 1,025,551 of record NZ_WTYQ01000001.1, on the reverse strand, counting down.
ACAGCTTTCACGGGAACCTGTGGGCTCTCCACGGCTTCATTTAAAGAGACAGCCAGAGTCGATTTTTGATTATCGGATCGAGGATTTTGAAGTCACCGGTTACGAGCCGAAAGGGGCCATAAAGGCACCTATCGCGGTCTAAGAGGTACTGAAAAGGTCTGAAAAGCGCCATCTGAAGGCTGACCATCACCGGCCTCGGCACCGACGATCCTGACGATTGACTGTTTCGCTAAAGCGCAATAATATGTCTTCAATATAAAGATATATTCCATAGCGAGCGGGAGAGCCTCGAATGGTGAAGCAAGCCGAACAGGCCGGGATTAATCGTCCACGATTGTCCCTTCACGTGCCCGAACCGAGAGGTCGGCCGGGCGATACAGCTAATTTTTCTTATCTCGACATCCCCGAGGCAGGCGATCAGCCACGCCCCGATGAATCCTGCGAGCCAAAAGAGACATTTCCGCTCTGCGATACTATCATCCGGGTGCTAGGTGATGACAATCAGGCCCATGGTGCCTGGGACCCGCAATTATCGCCTGACAAGATGCGCGCCATCCTTCGCGATATGGCTTTGGTGCGCGCCTTTGATGATCGGATGTATCGCGGGCAGCGGCAGGGCAAGACCAGCTTCTATATGAAGTGCATCGGGGAAGAGGCGACTTCAGTGGCAGCGACCCATGCGCTTGATTTTGATGATATGACGTTCCCGTCCTATCGCCAGCAGGGCATTCTGATCGCGCGGGATTATCCGCTGGTTGATATGGTCAACCAGATCTATTCCAACCGTGCTGATAAGCTCAAAGGTCGCCAGCTTCCGATCCTCTATTCAAGCCGCGAATATGGCTTCTTTACGGTGTCGGGCAATTTGACCACCCAACTGCCGCAAGCGGTGGGCTGGGCCATGGCGAGCGCGATCCGTAATGACAGCCGGATTTCGGCAAGCTGGACGGGCGAGGGTTCCACCGCAGAAGGTGATTTCCATTCCGCCCTGACCTTTGCCGCTGTTTATAATGCCCCGACGATTTTCAACATCGTCAACAACCAATGGGCGATTTCGAGCTTTTCCGGTTTTGCCGGAAGCGAGCGGGCGACTTTTGCCGCGCGGGCCATTGGCTATGGCGTGGCGGGCCTCAGGGTGGACGGCAATGATCCGCTGGCGGTCTATGCGGCAGAGCGCTGGGCAGCGGATCGGGCGCGCAGCAATCACGGGCCGACATTGATCGAACATTTCACCTATCGCGCTGAAGGCCATTCCACATCGGATGACCCTTCAGCCTATCGTTCTGCGCGCGAGCGTGAGGAATGGCCGCTGGGTGATCCGGTGACGCGGCTTAAAGATCACCTCATCGCGATTGGTGAATGGTCCGAAGAGCAGCAGGAGGCGATGGATAAGGAACTGGCCGAACAGGTCCGCACCGCGACCAAGCAGGCGGAGAAGAATGGCATCCTTGGCCATGGTCTGCACCATCCGTTCCACACCATGTTCGAAGATGTATTCGAAGAATTGCCCTGGCATTTGAGAGAGCAGAGCGAAGCAGCTTTGCGGGAGAGGAAACTGAAATGGCCGGAATGATCCATGAAGAAGACGATCCCGTAACCCTGGCCGATGCACCCACCCGCCGGCTTAACATGATCGAGGCGATCAATGACGCGCTGGACATCATGCTCACCCGTGATCCCGATGTGGTGATTATGGGGCAGGATGTCGGCTATTTCGGCGGTGTGTTTCGCGCCACGGCTGGCCTGCAGGAAAAGCACGGCAAAACCCGCGTGTTCGATACGCCGATCAGCGAATGTGGCATTATCGGTGCGGCTGTGGGGATGGGGGCCTATGGCCTGCGCCCCGTGCCCGAAATCCAGTTTGCCGATTATATCTATCCCGGCCTTGACCAATTGGTGAGTGAAGCGGCGCGTTTGCGTTATCGTTCAGCGGCGGAATTCACCTCACCCATGACGGTGCGAACGCCTTTTGGGGGCGGTATTTTTGGTGGCCAGACGCATAGCCAAAGCCCGGAAGCCTTGTTTGCCCATGTTTCGGGCCTGAAGACGGTGGTTCCATCCACGCCCTATGATGCCAAGGGCCTGCTGATTGCCGCGATTGAAGACAATGATCCGGTAATCTTCTTTGAACCAAAGCGGATTTATAATGGCCCCTTCGATGGCTATTATGATCGCCCCAATACACCATGGAAATCCTATGATGCCTCCGAAGTGCCGGAAGGGTATTATTCCATTCCCTTAGGTAAAGCGCGGATCGTTCGTGAAGGCGAAGCGATGACGGTGCTGGCCTATGGCACGATGGTGCATGTGGTGGAGTCCGTTTGCCGCGAAAAGGGCGTGAATGCCGAAGTGATCGATTTGCGCACGCTGGTGCCGCTCGACATTGAGGCGATTGAAAAGTCGGTCAGGAAAACCGGCAAATGCCTTATCGTGCATGAGGCGACCCGCACGGCAGGCTTCGGCGCGGAGCTTTCCGCATTGGTGCAGGAACGCTGTTTCTATCATCTTGAAGCGCCGGTGCAGCGTGTGACGGGGTTCGATACGCCCTACCCCCATAGTCTCGAATGGGCCTTCTTCCCCGGTCCAATCCGCATTGGCGAGGCTATCGACACTTTGATGAGCGAGTAAGCCCATGGCCCGTTTTACATTCAATCTGCCCGATATTGGCGAAGGTATCGCAGAGGCCGAGATTGTCGCCTGGCATGTGAAAGTGGGGGACCGGATCGAAGAAGATGGCCGCCTTGCCGATATGATGACCGATAAGGCGACGGTCGAGATGGAAAGCCCGGTGGCGGGCAAAGTCCTCGAAGTGGCGGGCGAAGAGGGCGATGTGATCGCCATCGGCTCAGCGCTGGTGGTGATCGAAGTCGATGGCGAGCTGCCTGACGATGTGGCTGAGGCGAATGAGGAAGTAGCGGCTCCGGCACCTACGCCCGCTCCAGCACCCGCTCCAGCGCCGCCGCCTGAGCCTGCTCCAGCACCCGCTCCAGCGCCGAAGCCAGCGCCTGAACCTGCTCCGGCCCCAAAGCCAGCACCTGAACCTGCTCCGGCCTCGAAGCCTGCGTCTGCTCCAAAGCCAGCGCCCAAAGCAGCGGCACATTTGTCGCATAAGGTTCAGGCCAGCCCGGCGGTCCGCCAGCGGGCCAGGGATCTTGGCATTGATCTGGCAGATATTCGCCCCGCACAGGATGGCCGCATCCGCCATGGCGATCTCGATAGCTTTATCGCTTATGGGGAAAGCCAGGGCTATGCACCTGCTGGCGAGACGCGGCCTGATGAAGTGATCAAGGTCATCGGGATGCGGCGGCGCATTGCCGAAAATATGGCGGCTTCCAAGCGGAACATTCCGCATTTCTCCTATGTCGAGGAATGCGATGTCACCGATTTCGAGAAGCTGCGGGCTGACCTCAATGCCAATCGCGGGGATCGCCCCAAGCTGACCATGCTCCCTTTGCTGATTACGGCGATTTGCAAGGTTTTGCCGGATTTTCCGATGATCAATGCGCGCTATGATGATGAAGCCAATCTGGTGACCCGCCATGGCGCGGTGCATCTGGGGATGGCAGCGCAAACCGATGCCGGGCTGATGGTGCCGGTGATCCGCGATGCACAAAGCCGCAATCTGTGGCAGCTCGCCACGGAAATTACGCGCCTGGCACAAGCGGCGCGTGATGGCACGGCCCAATCGCACGAACTGTCTGGCTCCACGCTCACCATCACATCGCTCGGGCCGTTGGGCGGGGTGGCGAGCACGCCGGTGGTCAACCGGCCGGAAGTCGCCATTATCGGCCCTAATCGGATTGTGGAACGGCCTATGTTCATTCCCGATGGTATGGGCGGGGAGCGGATTGCAAAGCGCAAGCTGATGAATATTTCGATCAGTTGTGATCACCGTGTGGTCGATGGCTATGATGCTGCAAGCTTTGTTCAGGCGATCAAACGGCTGCTGGAAACACCGGCGCTGATTCTGGTGAATTGAACGAAACTTTCATAGCGTAAAGACATTGGCCCCGTCAGCAATGGCGGGGCCATTTTTATGACAGTTTTTAACACGGCCAGAATGGGCGGAAAAACGCGGGAAATTGCGCATTATCGGTGAGGCTGTGGATAGTTTTTCAGAGAATTTGCGACTTTGCACGATAGCAGCGTTGACAGCTTCTCTTCCCTGACATAGAGGCGCTGCACCCAAGCGGAACAACACGCTTTTAAGCGGGTGTAGCTCAGTTGGTTAGAGCGCCGGCCTGTCACGCCGGAGGTCGCGGGTTCAAGTCCCGTCACTCGCGCCACTTGGGGATCGTTCGAGCAATCGAGACGAAATCGGTAGCGCTCCGGCGCTGTTTTCGTCTGGTTCCTTCGGGCAATGACATAAAGCACCTGTGCGGGTGTAGCTCAGTTGGTTAGAGCGCCGGCCTGTCACGCCGGAGGTCGCGGGTTCAAGTCCCGTCACTCGCGCCATTTATCGCAGTATAAATGAACAAACGGCTCCTTCGGGGGCCGTTTTGCTGTCTGCACTTCAGGCGCTCCAGCGGCCAGTTTCCATCCAGATCAGGAAGCGCCGCAAGGGCAGTAGCCAGGCGACGCCCAGAATAATGTAAACCACCGTCTGAAGCAGCGCATGCAAAGCGCCGATCCATGGCGATAGCAGCATCACACCAACAGCATAGAGCGTCAGAAAGGTCAGCAGGCCCAGAATCCCCAGCGGAATGCGCAAGGTGGGCTTCTGGCGCATCAGTAAGGCCCGTAGAGGCGTGTAGGGGTGATGATGGCGCTTAAAGGCCGGTCATGCGGTTCAGCGGGGAGTTGCTCCACCTTCTGCACATCCCAGGCAAGGCCAATCGCCACCGTTTCGGGGTGGGCTTCCAGCCAACGGTCATAATGGCCGCCGCCCTGGCCCATCCGGTCCCCATCCTCGGTAAAGCCGACCAATGGCACGAACAGAACTTCGGGCACCACTTCAGCGGCCTGCGCCAGAGGCTGCTGACCAAAGGGTCCGGTTTCGAGATGCTCATCAATATGCGGATTGTCCCAGATACGAAACTGCATGGGGGCCATGGCATCAGCGAAATAGGGCAGGGCCAGCGTATAGCCCTGTTCAAAGAACCATGCGGCATACCGCGTTGTCGGCGCTTCACCGGGTATGGAATGGTAAAGGCCGATTGTCGCACCCACGGGCAGTAGATCGAGAATGGCAGCAGGTGGGCGGTTGAAGACAAGGCCCTGCATCGCAGGCGGCAGGCTGGCGGCATGATCGAGCCGCTTGGCGCGCAATTGCTGGCGCAGTGCTTTTTTGTCTTCGATGACCTTATCGCCCATTTTCGGCTACCCCCTTAGCTGACATATGGCGACGAGCGCCGCAGAAATACTCCATGCGCTTCATCGCATATATTCGAAAAAGCCTGGTGGGTGACGGGACCACCATGGGTCGTTTGCCGGGAAATCCTCCGACGCCTCGACGTCAGGTGGGCGCCGTATACATAGGGCCTCAGTGTAACCAAAGCGACCCCGGTAGGGACAGCTCCCTTGGATTGCTTATAGCCTCAGGGATTTTCATGCAGCTCGTGCCGGGCAGTACCCGTCACGCATCTATCTAGGCGTTTGTGGCCGGTTCCTCAAGATGGCTTGCAAGGGATTCGAGCTTTCCGGCAACATTTTCCAATGTTTCGGCAATTTCGAGGTCTAATTGCTCGCCCGCAGGGTCTGGCTGAGAGGGGAGGGCAGCAGAAAGATTCGCCTCCTGTCGCGCCACTGTTTGGCGCAATTCAAAGACTTCATCCGCCAAGATCAACGATGCATAAAGGAAGCTGCGGGCTTCAGACTGGCCGGATACGGAAGGCACTTGCGCAAGGCTTTGATCGATCAACTGGCCTAATTCGCGGATATGTGTTTCCTGCCCTGGAGTGCAGGCAATCCGGTGGGGGCGACCACCAATCGTCAGCTCGATATTGCTCATTTTTCAAGGCTTTCTATCAAGGTGTCGAGATCGTTTAGCGTTGCAGCGACATCTGACCTTAAGGCTTCATACTTATCTGCTATACCATCATCGTGTGGGATAGAGCGAGCCAGGGTTTGATCTGCCTGCAAACGCAGGGCGGATTCTTCAAGACGTGCTGTTGCCTGATGAATACGGTGCAGTGCGTGAGTGATGCGTTGTTTGTCCATTTGTCGCTTGAATAAGAGAAAGATCTTTTGGGGGCAAAGGCTTGGCCATCAAAGCTGTGAACATATATTGAATGAGCGTTAATTCTATCTGACAGCGCAATCAGCCAAGGGCCCTGCTTGACGTGGCGAAGCCTGTCCGCAAGAGAAGCCTCGCGCCGATTCGCAACCCGAGAAAATCCGTAACCCGGCGCCACGCAGGAGCCTTGATGATGAGCCTTGATCCCGCCCGCCTTGCGCCTATGGCCAACGCAATCAGAGCTCTGGCGATGGATGCGGTTCAGGCCGCCAATTCCGGCCACCCCGGTATGCCGATGGGTATGGCCGATGTCGCCACCGTGCTCTGGTCGAAATATTTGAAATTTGATCCCGCAGCACCAGGCTGGGCTGATCGTGACCGTTTTGTCCTCTCCGCAGGCCATGGCTCGGCGCTGATCTATGCGTTGCTGCACCTGTCCGGCTATGACAAGCCGACGATGGATGACATTCGCAATTTCCGTCAGCTTGGCAGCCCTTGCGCCGGCCATCCGGAAAACTTCCTGCTCGAAGCGGTGGAAGCGACCACTGGCCCGCTGGGTCAGGGCCTGGCGATGGCTGTAGGGATGGCCATTGCTGAACGTCACCTCAATGCAGAATTTGGGGCCGATCTGGTCGATCACCGGACCTGGGTGATTGCGGGCGATGGTTGCCTGATGGAAGGCATCAACCACGAAGCGATTGGCCTTGCAGGCCATCTCAAGCTTGGCCGCATGGTCGTGCTGTGGGACGATAACCAGATCACCATTGATGGCAGCACCAGCCTTTCCACCAGCGAAGACATCAAGGGCCGCTATGAAGCGACCGGTTGGCATGTGGTGAGCTGCGATGGCCATGATCATGCCGATATCGCCCGTGCGATTGATGAAGCTGTGGCTGATGATCGCCCGTCGCTCGTCGCTTGCCGCACCATCATTGGTAAGGGGTCGCCCAATAAGCAGGGCACTTCCGCCACACATGGTGCGCCGCTGGGCGATGCTGAAATTGCTGAAGTGCGCAAGGTTCTTGGTTGGGATGCTGCGCCTTTTGAAGTGCCGGCAGATATTCTTGCCGATTGGCGCTCCACTGGCGAACAGGGCAAAGCTGCCCACGCTGAATGGGAAGCCCGCCTTGGCAAGAATGATCGTGGTGCAGAATTTACCGCACGGATGGGCGGTGAATTGCCTGAGCTGACCGGCTGGGACGCGTACAAGCAGGGCCTCGCCAGCGATAAGCCCACTGTCGCCAGCCGCAAGTCGAGCGAAAATGCGCTTCAGGTTTTGACGGCCGATGTGCCTGCCATGATCGGCGGTTCGGCTGACCTTACCGGTTCGAACAACACCAAGACGAAGGCCACGATGCCAATGTCTGGTGATGATTATTCGGGCCGCTATGTCTATTACGGTATTCGTGAATTTGGCATGTCGGCAGCGATGAACGGCATGGCACTCCATGGCGGGATTATCCCTTATGGCGGCACATTCATGGTCTTTTCCGACTATTGCCGCCCGGCCATTCGCTTGTCAGCCCTGCAAGAACTTCGCGTTGTCTATGTAATGACGCATGATTCCATCGGTCTTGGTGAAGATGGTCCGACCCACCAGCCGGTTGAACATCTCCAGTCGCTGCGCGCGATGCCGAACCTTCTGGTGTTCCGCCCTGCCGATGCGCTGGAAACAGCCGAGTGCTGGGAAATCGCGCTCAAGGAAACCAAGCGCCCATCGCTTCTGGCCTTGTCGCGTCAGAACCTTCCGGGTTTCCGGGATGATGCCAGCGAAAACCTCACGGCCAAGGGCGCTTACCGTGCCAAAGCGGCCGTGGCGGAACGCAAGGTTATCCTGATTGCCACTGGTTCTGAAGTGTCGCTTGCATTTGATGTGGCTGCACGCCTTGAAGATCAGGGCATCGGTGCCGATGTGGTCTCCATGCCATGCTCTGAACTTTTCGATGAACAGAGCGCTGAATATCGCCGGGATGTCCTTCCCGATGTTCAGCCTGACACGATTTTGCGTGTATCGATCGAAGCCGGCACGACGTTTGGCTGGGAACGCTATACGATGGCTAACGGCCTCAACATTGGTCTGGATCGTTTCGGAGCTTCCGGCCCGGCAGACCAGTTGTTTGAGCGCTTTGGGTTCACAGTGGACGCGATCGTTCCGCAAATTCTCGCAAAATTAGGACGTTAAGAGGAGTTATTTAAATGGCGACGAAGGTTTCGATCAACGGTTTTGGCCGTATTGGGCGTCTTGTAGCCCGCGCTATCCTCGAACGTGATGACCACGATCTTGAACTCGTGGCGATCAACGATCTGGCAGATGCCAAGGCCAATGCCTTGTTGTTCCAGTATGATTCTACCCATGGCCGCTTCCCCGGTGAAGTAACTGCGGATGACAATTCGATCACCGTCAACGGCAAGAAGATTGCTGTGACCTCTGAACGCAATCCCGGTGATCTGCCGCATAAGGATATGGGCATTGAAATCGTGCTGGAATGCACGGGTTTCTTCCAGTCCAAGGAAGCGTGCCAGCCGCATCTCGATGCCGGTGCCAAGCGCGTGCTGATCTCTGCGCCGGGCAAGGGTGCGGACCGCACGGTTGTGTTTGGTGTGAACCATCAGGACCTGACAGCGGAAGACATTGTTGTCTCCAATGCCAGCTGCACCACCAATTGCCTCGCTCCGGTGGCCAAGGTTCTGAATGACGCGGTTGGTATCGAACGCGGCATGATGACCACGATCCACAGCTACACCAATGACCAGCGTATGCTCGATCAGATGCACAGCGATATGCGCCGTGCTCGCGGTGGTGCGCAGAACATCATCCCAACCACCACTGGCGCTGCCCGTGCAGTGGGCTTGGTTCTGCCGGAACTGAATGGCAAGCTGGATGGTAGCTCAGTCCGTGTGCCGACCCCCAATGTCAGCCTTGTAGACCTCGTCTTCGTGCCATCGCGCGATACGAGCGTTGAAGAAATCAATGCGGCACTAAAGGCTGCGGCTTCGGAAGGCCCGATGAAGGGCATTCTGTCTTATACCGATCAGCCACTTGTCAGCTCGGATTTCAACCATTTCCCAGCCAGCTCCACGGTGGACAGTCTTGAAACCTCCGTCATGGAAGGCAAGCTGGCCCGTGTGGTTTCATGGTATGACAATGAATGGGGTTTCTCCAACCGCATGATCGATACCGCTGGCGTGATGGCTGGTTTGCTCTGAGGAGCGGGGCGTGCCGATGATCGGCAGGCTTGAAGGAATAGCGCGGCGATTTGAGACGCGCGGGGATATCGAGGTGCTGGAAAGCACCTCGATCGCTCCAGAGACCGGAATTTCCGGAGATTTCCGCGGGGCCCTCAAACCGGGGCGCAATAAGCGGCAGATTTCGCTGATCGAAGCAGATAGCTGGGCCAGCGCCATGGCAGATCTTGGCCTTTCGCTCCCCTGGTGGACGCGCCGCGCCAATCTGCTGGTCGGAAATCTGAAAATACCACGAGCAGAAGGCACGCTGATCTATATTGGCGAAAGCTGCTGCCTCGAAGTGACTATGGAATGTAACCCATGCTGGCGCATGGATGAAATCGCGCCCGGCTTACAGGCCGCGCTGGCGCCCGATTGGCGTGGCGGTTTTCTGACCCGTGTTATTACAGGCGGGCCTGTCGCGCTGGGTGATGAAATAAGGATCGAAGCATGAGTGAATTTCGCAAGCTGGACGATATTGGCGACGTTAAAGGCAAGGTCGTGCTGCTGCGCGTCGATCTGAACTTGCCGATGCAGGATGGGGCCGTGACGGACCTTACCCGGGCACAGGCCGTTGCACCGACTATTCTGGAATTGGCAGATGCCGGCGCAAAGGTTCTCCTCCTTGCCCATTTTGGCCGTCCGAAGGGTGAACGCAACTCCACCATGTCGCTCAGCATGATCCAGGGCGCGCTTGCCGATGTGCTGGGCCGCGAAGTGATGTTCGTGCCAGAAGTGACTGGCGATGTGGTAAAGCAGGCGATCGGCATTCTGCCCGATGGCGGGATTGCGCTGCTTGAAAACACCCGCTTCTGGAAGGGTGAAGAAGCCAACGATCCTGAGTTCGCCAAGGCGATCGCCGAAAATGGCGATATCTATGTGAACGATGCCTTTTCCGCTGCGCATCGCGCCCATGCCAGCACCGAAGGCCTTGCCCATTTGCTGCCGGCTTACGCTGGCCGTTCGATGCAGAAGGAACTGGAAGCGCTGCAAAAGGCGCTTGGCACACCGGAAAAGCCGGTGGCGGCTGTGGTTGGCGGGGCGAAAGTTTCGTCCAAGCTTGATGTGCTCGAACATCTGGTGACCCGCGTCGATCACCTTATCATTGGCGGCGGCATGGCCAATACCTTCCTCGCCGCGCGTGGGGTCGATGTGGGCAAGTCGCTCTGCGAACATGAGCTGACCAGCACGGTGGAAAAGATCATGGATGCCGCAGATGCCGCCGGTTGCACCGTGCATCTGCCGTATGATGTGGTTGTCTCGAAGGAATTTGCGGAAAATCCTGCAAGCCTGCGCATCTGCAATGTGCATGAAGTGGCGGCTGATGAGATGATCCTCGATATCGGTCCGCAGGCCGTTGAAGCTTTGGCGGATGTCCTCAAGACCTGCCGCACCTTGGTGTGGAACGGCCCGCTGGGAGCTTTCGAAACCAGGCCTTTTGACGAAGCGACCGTGTCCCTTGCCAAAACGGCAGCGGCGCTGAGCAAGGAAGGTTCGCTGATTTCTGTCGCCGGCGGCGGGGATACTGTTTCGGCCCTGAACCATGCAGGGGTTGCGAAGGATTTTACTTATATTTCAACGGCAGGTGGCGCTTTCCTCGAATGGATGGAAGGCAAGGAACTGCCAGGTGTTGTGGCGTTGTATATTTGAGATTTAGTCTAAACTGAGGGGGACTTGTCCAATGAATGAACAGGATATGCGCACGAAAATCGCTGACGGACATGGCTTTATCGCCGCGCTAGATCAGAGCGGTGGTTCCACACCCAAGGCACTGCGGGCCTATGGTGTTGCGGATGATGAATGGAATGGCGACGATGAAATGTTCGCTAAAATCCATGAAATGCGCAGCCGTATCATCACCTCCCCGAGCTTCACAGGGGAACGGGTGATCGGCGCCATCCTGTTCGAAAAGACCATGGACGGTATGGCTGGTGGCAAGCCCGTGCCCACCGCGCTGCAAGATCGCGGCGTGGTGCCTTTCCTCAAGGTAGACAAGGGCTTGGAGGATGAAGCTGACGGCGTTCAGCTGATGAAACCCATGCCTGAACTCGATCCACTTCTGGCCCGCGCCAAGGCTCTGGGCGTTTATGGCACCAAGATGCGTTCGGTCATCAATGCTGCATCGCCCACCGGCATTGCGGCCATTGCGGCCCAGCAATTTGAAGTCGGCAAGCAGATCATTGCAGGCGGGCTGATGCCTATTCTCGAACCGGAATATTCCATCACTGCTGATGACCGGCCAGAGGGTGAAAAAATCCTCTGCGCGGAAATCGTGAAGCAGCTTGATGCACTGCCTGATGGCCAGCAAGTGATGCTGAAACTGTCGATCCCGGCAGTGCCCAACACTTATCAAACACTGGTAGACCACCCCAAGGTTCTGCGGGTGGTGGCGCTTTCTGGCGGTTTCACCCGCACGGAAGCTTGCGATGAGCTGGCGAAGAATAACGGCATGATCGCCAGCTTCTCCCGCGCATTGCTCGCAGAATTGCGCGTTTCCATGAGCGATGATGAATTTGACGCCACTCTGGCTGAAGCGATCAACGAGATCTTCAAGGCATCGACCCAGAAAACCGCTGCCTGATCGCACTGTAACACCATTGCAAAATGCCCTCTTCGTAAGCTTGCGGAGGGGGCATTTTGCATTTCAGGCTTGGGCTGTCTTAACCTCGCGCAATCCCCTAAAGAGCTGTCATGCCCTGCCGAAACCCGGCGGCCCCATGCTGCGCAATCGCGCTGGCAGCCTCTAAGCGAGTATCTATGCAATTTCGTGATTTCGATGCTGAAACCTTCCTGCGTGACTATTGGCAGAAAAAGCCTCTGCTAATTAGAAACCCTTGGGTGAATTGGCAAAACCCGCTTCAGCCCGATGAACTGGCAGGCCTTGCGTGCGAAGATGGCGTGGAAGCGCGGTTGCTGGTGCAGGGCGGCGGCACGGGTGATGGCGATGAAGGCCGGGGCTGGAATGTCGAGCATGGGCCGCTTGATGAAGAGAAATTCAGCCAGTTTGGCACCCACCCATCCACTTTGCTGGTGCAAGCGGTCGATCATATGGTGCCCGATGTTGCGGCCTTGATCGCGCCTTTCCGCTTCATTCCTGATTGGCGGATCGATGATGTGATGGTGAGCTGCGCCAGTGATGGCGGCGGCGTGGGCGCGCATTTTGACCAATATGACGTGTTTCTCATTCAGGGGATGGGCCGCCGCCGGTGGCAAATCGGAGCTATGTGCAATTCCGATACGCCGCTGCTCCCGAATGATGATTTCCGCCTGATCAAGGATTTCGAGCCGACCGAGGAATGGGTTCTGGAAGCAGGCGATATTCTCTATATCCCGCCAGGCATCCCGCATAATGGCGTGGCGATTGGCGATGATTGCATGACCTATTCGGTCGGCTTCCGCGCGCCATCGCGCTATGAATTGATCGACAATTTTTGCGATGAAGTGCTCGACAATCTGCTGGATGAAGATCGCTACACCGATCCCGATTTGCAGCCTCAGGAAAATCCCGGCGAAATTTCTGGCGCTGCCATCAGCCGGCTTCAGGCGATGGTGCTGGAAAAAATGCAGGACCGTGAGGCATTTGCCCGCTGGTTCGGCGAATATAACAGCACGCCCAAATATCCCGAAATCGACTGGCGCCCGGAAGAGCCGATCGAGATGGCTGATCTTCGGGCCTGCCTCGGTCAATCCGTGCCTCTGTGCCGCAACCCGGCCAGTCGCTTTGCCTTTTACCGGCAGGAAAATGGCGCGATTTTGCTATTCGTGGATGGCGAGAGTTTCGCTTGCACGGATGAGGCCGCGAAACTGGCGCAGCTCTTATGCGAGAACCAGCAATTCATCGCGGATGAGGCTTTGCAAACTTGCGAAGCGGCAATGGAATTACTGCTTGCTCTGTTCAATCAGGGCAGCGTAGCCTTAGAATTATGGGAGTAAACCTGCATGGATGAACCTCAGGGCCGGATCACCGGTGTTGGCGGGATTTTCTTCAAGAGCAAAGACCCCGCCGCGCTGATGGCATGGTATCGCGATGTTCTGGGCATTACACTCGAAACATGGGGCGGCGCCTTGCTGCCCTATAACGCCCCCAAACATCCTCCGGTTCTGACGCTCAATGCCTTTGACGAAACCACCGACTACCTTGCCCCATCCGAACGCGAATTCATGCTGAATTTCGCAGTGGACGATCTCCCGGCCTTTTTGGAGAGGCTGAAAGCCAAGGGCGTAACGACCCTGAAAATCGACACCAGCGATCCCAGCGGTAGCTTTGCGTGGATTGTCGATCCAGATGGCACGAAAATTGAATTGTGGGAGCCTAAAGAAGAGATGGATTCTTAGACGCAGGGGCAGATTCCATAAGTCCGTTCCAAATTTAATACTGTTGAAAACTATAATAGCAGCACTTTTTTCGCCGCAACGGCAGCAGTAATTGAGAGCTGAACTTACGAAGGAGCAATGGATGTATTGTTCAGAAAATGAAAGTTAAGCTGGCATACACAGGTCGCATAATTGATGTGCGCATGTTTGGGCCGTGGTGGAAACCGTGGGATCGTCGTGGGACGATTAGTATACGAGATTTAACAGGTTTGCATGAGCTTAGTCCAACTCTTGCTCGCCGTCTCAGTGACTATGATTTGCATTACATGCCGCAAGTGAAAACGAATGATAGTATTTTACGTACAGTCATCGCAGCTGAGCTTCGGCGCAGAGAAAATAGCACGGCCCGTTGGGCACTCGCTGTCTCCATTCTATCGTTAATCGTTGCTATAGTCGCTGTTGCCTTAAGCCGCAGATAGCTGTCACTAGGCCATTCATATACAGCGTGTCAGCGGAGTATGGCAAAATGCCGTTTTGTTTTACCGCTCACCCCACACGCGGTTTCCATGTCTTGCGGTTGCCCTGATACCCACCTGTTTTTGGCCGCTTGTAAGGTTTGGCGGTGATGGGCGGGGCGGGGAGGTCGGCTTCGACTTCCTGCCATTCGCCCAGTGGAATATTGTCGAGCGTCCATTCGCCGATTTGCCAGCGCACAAGGCGCAAGGTGGGGTGGCCGATGGAGGCGGTCATGCGGCGGACCTGCCGGTTACGGCCTTCGCTGATGGTCAGTTTGATCCAGCAATCGGGCACGCATTTGCGAAACCGCACCGGCGGATCGCGCGGCCAGATGTCGGGTGTGTCCATCCGTTCGGCTTTCGCGGGCAGGGTGATGCCATCTTTCAGTTTCACGCCTTTGCGCAGCGCTTCGAGGCTGTCATCGCTGATCTCGCCTTCAATCTGCACCCAATAGGTTTTGGGCATTTTGAATTTCGGTTCAGCGATGCGAGACTGCAACTGGCCATCACCGGTAAGCAGCAGCAAGCCTTCGCTATCCAGATCAAGCCGTCCGGCGGGATAGACACCCGGCTGGTCGATAAAGGCTGACAGGGTGGGGCGGGTGGAGCCTTCTGTCCCCTTATCGGTGAACTGGCACAGCACCCCATGGGGTTTGTTGAACAGGATCAGCCGGGCCATATTGTTTCTTTCAGCAAGGAAGGGGGCAGGATCACAAACCGCCTGCAAAGGTGAAGCCGAAGCGATAATTGGCAAGCGCTAGCGCTTCGCTTGATGTGCGTTCGGGCGTTACGCTGATCAGTTCCATCGCGCCATCGGCAATGTGCTGGACATTGCTGCCGTCTTTACCCGGAAGCGTGAAAATGCGCATCTGGCTGCCTGACCCCAGATCAATGCGGACTTTGAGGCGCACTTGCCCTGCCTGAATGCACTGCACATCTGTGGGGCACCGGCTGTCTTCCAGCACTTCCAAGGGGGTGACTTTCGGCCCGTCCACGTAAACGCTCTCTCCAAGCCGTGCATAGGACGCGCCGGGAACATCGCCGGGCATGGGCGCAGAAGGGGTGGTTGAGGGTGTTTGGGTGCTAGGCACGCAGGCGGCCAGAACCAATGAAGCGGCGCAGGCAAGGCTGGCGCGCAGAAGAGGCAATTGCGTCATGCTCTCGCATTTAGGCGCTTTGCGCGTGTTATGCCATCTTGGCGATTGGCCCGCAGCGTTCTAGAAGCTGCCTCCATGTCTGATTGCCAACTTTATCTCATCTCCCCGCTCGACGTGACGGGTGACTTTCCGGCTCGCCTTGAAAGAGCGCTGGATGCTGGCCCGGTTGCGGCCTTCCAGTTTCGTGTGAAGGATATCGATCAACACGAGGCCGCGCGCCTTGCAGAGCCGCTTCAGGCCATTTGCGCGGCGCGTGATGTGGCCTTTATCGTCAATGATTCGGTGGCACTGGCCAAACGCCTTGGCGCTGATGGCGTGCATCTGGGGCAAGAAGATGGTGATCCCAGGGAAGCGCGCGAAGAATTGGGCCGTGAAGCCCAGATTGGCGTGACCTGCCATTCAAGCCGCCATCTGGCGATGGAAGCTGGCGACAGGGGCGCAGATTATGTCGCCTTCGGAGCCTTCTTTCCCAGCGAAACCAAAGTGACCGAGCATCAGGCCGATCTTGAAATGCTGACATGGTGGCAGAGCATGTTCGAAATTCCCTGTGTGGCGATTGGTGGTATTACGCCGGAAAATTGTGTCGCCCTGGCCGAAGCAGGTGCTGATTTCATCGCGGTGAGCGGTGCGGTGTGGAATGGCGACGAAGCCGAAGCGGTGCGTAAATTCACGCAGCTGCTTGGGACTAAAGCATAAGATAATGCACGGCGGGCTGGTCAGTCCCGCCGCTTCGCGTATAGTCGGTGCATTATGGCATCACGCTTCCTTGACCGGCTTTCGACCATCGCCATCACCGCCACGCTGACTTCGGCGGCCTGGGTGGTGTTTGGCGGTTTCATTATGGTGTCGCCTGAGGATGAACAGGCGATGGCCCCTGTCCAGCGCGATGCCGCAGTGGAGCCGAGGGTGGAATCGCTCTCTGGTTCAGCTACCAAAGTGACCTTGCCTGATGATGGTGCTTCGGCAGCCGTGCCACACGACGAAGCGATTTCGCAGCCTGGCAGCGGCGAAATGCGCAATCTGATGATCCCGGTGCTGAATGTCCGGCCCGCCGATCTGGTGAATAATTTCGAAGACGAAAATACGCCAAACCAGAAGCTCCATGAAGCCATCGACATCATGGCTCCTGCGGGAACTTCAGTAGTCGCCGCTGCGCCAGGCAGGGTGGAACGTTTATTCACCTCCGATGCGGGTGGCAATACGATCTATGTCCGTTCAGAAGATCAGCGGACCATTTTTTACTACGCCCATCTCGCCGAATTTGCGAAGGGGCTTCAGGAGGGGCAGCGGATCAGGCGCGGGCAGCGTCTGGGTTCGGTCGGTTCAAGCGGCAATGCTGATCCAGATGCGCCGCATCTCCATTTTGCCATTTTGCGGACATCGCCCGATGCGATGTGGTGGGAACCGGCAACGGCTCTTAATCCCTATCCGCTCCTGACCAAACAACAGACTTAAGTATTTTTTCGAGAGCTTTGTGGTGCTTTTGTGATCTCTTGAAGCGCTTAAAGGCGTTGGTCAGAATTGTGCTGAACACAGCGTAGCGGGGTGAGGTTCCCATTGCTGTCGAGCTTCTGAACGATTCGCTCAGCCACGAGCTGATAGCGGTCTCCCTTGCGCGGGCCGCTGGTCATCAGCACATGTTTGCCTTGCCGCAAATAGATGCCAG
The DNA here is from genome assembly GCF_009828105.1 of Altericroceibacterium indicum. Taxonomy (GTDB): domain Bacteria; phylum Pseudomonadota; class Alphaproteobacteria; order Sphingomonadales; family Sphingomonadaceae; genus Altericroceibacterium; species Altericroceibacterium indicum. The sequence continues at coordinate 1,008,499 of NZ_WTYQ01000001.1, read as the reverse complement.
AACCTTCTGACGTTTTGTAGCGTGATGCGCTGAGAATTCTGAAATTTTCCTGCTTGAGTTCCAGTCCCGCAGGTCCTGAAGCGTCGCCCGGCATTTCGCAATACCACTGCCCACGTTCCAAAGTGGCGAGCTTTTCTGCCGATGCTGCAGCCGGGAGCCAAGCTGCTGCCAGTGCACAAAGCGCTAGAATTATGGGTCTTGAAGCGGGTTGCATGACATCACCTGAAGGATCGGGAGAGCGGATTGTTTGCCGGATTGGTAGGGCCTATCTGGGGATTGGCGGTTAACACTTGAAGAGCTAATGTGCCAGCCCGCTTGCCCCGGAGCCTCTGAACCGCTAGGGCGCGCGTTCATCCCGATAAGACCTGTAAAGAGCGATATCCCATGAAGATCAGTGGTGTGGACATCCGTCCCGGCAATATTCTGGAATTTGAAGGCGGCATCTGGAAAGTCGCCAAGATTCAGCATACCCAACCCGGTAAGGGCGGGGCCTATATGCAGGTCGAAATGAAAAACCTGATTGATGGCCGCAAAACCAACACCCGTTTCCGTAGTGCGGATACGGTGGAGAAGGTGCGGTTGGATACGAAGGATTTCCAGTTCCTGTTCGAAGATGGCGATAAGCTCGTCTTCATGGATACCGAAAATTATGAGCAGATCATGCTTGATGCTGATCTTGTTGGTGATGCGCGCGCCTTCCTGACGGATGGCATGGATGTGACGCTTGAAATGTATGACGAGCGTCCGATTTCCGTGGATCTTCCTGAGCAGGTTGAGGCAACTATCGTAGAGGCAGATGCAGTGGTGAAGGGCCAGACGGCCAGTTCCAGCTATAAGCCTGCCGTCCTCGAAAATGGCGTCCGGGTCATGGTCCCACCGCATATCGGAAGCGGTACGCGGATTGTGGTCGACGTCTATTCACGCGAATATGTCAAGAAAGTAGACTGATTTATGCATTTACCCGCCAAGCTCCTGTCCGCCACAATTGCCACTGCTATGCTTGCGTTGAACGCAGGGCCGGTTCTTGCGCAGGATAAGGCCACGCAGGCGGGTAAAACGCAGCCTGGGAATGATCCTGCCGATGTTCGCCGTGGGGCGATCATCCTTTCCAGTTTCAACCAGGTTCTCAGTTCTAAAGATACACCGCAGGATGTTCGGGGGCAGCTTCTGTCTTGCCTCTATAACAACAGTCTGCGTCAGGTGAGCCTTGCTGCTGGCAAAGTGATTGCCGAGCAGAAAGAGCTTTCCGATGATAATCCGCAGCAAGTTTTCGATGCTGCTTCAGCGGTTTGCGGCGTACAGCCAGCACAAAAAGGCGAAGCGGCTCCAAACCGCTAACGCCCATTCAAGGATAGAACACGGTCATGGCACTTTCGGGCCTCATTCGAGTGATGGAGCGCGCAGCGCGAAAAGCGGGCAACCGCTTGCGCCGCGATTTCGGCGAAGTCGAACATTTGCAGGTTAGTCGCAAAGGCCCTTCGGACTTTGTGTCAAAGGCGGATCGTGCTGCTGAACGCACCATCTATGACGAATTGCTTCAGGCGCGGCCCGATTGGGGCTTCCTGATGGAAGAAGCCGGTGAGATCAAAGGCGATCCCACCAAGCCGCGCTGGATCGTTGACCCGCTCGATGGCACCAGCAATTTCCTCCACGGCATTCCGCATTTTGCCATTTCCATCGCCGTGCAAGAACCCAAGCTTGATGGCAGTGGTTGGGGTGAAGTGGTGGCTGGTATGGTTTATCAGCCGATCACGGATGAAACGTTCTGGGCTGAAAAGACCCGTGGCGCCTGGTTACAGGATGCTCGTTTGCGCGTTTCTGGCCGCCGCCATCTTTCCGAAGCGCTGATCGCCACCGGCACGCCGTTCATGGGCCATGGTGACTTTGGTGAATGGACACGGATTTTCATGGCCATCGGCCCGCAGGTGGCTGGCATTCGCCGCAATGGCGCGGCGTCGCTTGATCTTGCCTGGGTGGCAGCAGGCCGTTTCGATGGCTTTTGGGAAAGCCATCTTTCCCCGTGGGATAGCGCTGCTGGCTGCTTGTTGGTGCGCGAAGCCGGCGGCTTTGTGACCGATTATCGTGGCCGCTCTGAACAGATTTGTGACAAGCAAATCATCGCTGGCAATGACCCCCTGCATTCCCGCTTGCACAAATATCTGGTGGGTGCTTTGAAGGGGCCTGTTCAACAATAAAAATTTATGGGCTGTTGGTACTTGATACCTCAGCCCGGCTCGGCTAATCGGCCGTGCGTGGAAGGGGCCCTTGTGGCGGAATTGGTAGACGCGCTCGACTCAAAATCGAGTTTCTTCGGAAGTGCCCGTTCGAGTCGGGCCAGGGGCACCACCGCATTTTTTTCATTCCCGGCAATTAGGCATTACTTTTGATGGATATGCCGGGGATGCCTTCCTTACACGCGATCGCTGCAATGGCCGTTACGGTGGCCATGTTCATCGAATTTGCACGTGGCAGGCTGTCCACAGAGATCGTATCGCTGCTGACCATCGCAGTGATTGCTGTGGGCCTGTATTTCTTCCCACTGCCGAACACACAGCCGACAGACGGGCTGCAACTCGCATTCTCAGGCTTTGGCCATTACGCGCTGATCACAATTTGCGCGCTGATGATTATGGGGCGAGGGCTGGTCGTCACAGGCGCTCTGGACCCGGCATCGCGCATTTTGGAGCGTGTGTGGAAGCTCAACCGCTCGGTCGGTCTGCTGCTATCGCTGGCGATTGCCGCTTTCCTGTCGATGATCGTCAATGACACACCGATTTTGGTGCTGCTGTTGCCTGTGTTTGTCAGCCTGGCAGCGCGTGGGGCCATGCCAGCGTCGAAAACCCTGATTCCGTTGAATGCAGCAGTGTTGATTGGCGGTATGGCGACGACGATTGGCACTTCGACCAATCTTTTGGTGGTCTCCATTGCCCGCGATCTGGGTATGCCGCCGATGAGTGTGTTTCACTTCACGCCCATCGTGCTTGCAGCGGCAGTGGTTGCCTTTCCTTATCTCTGGCTGGTGATGCCACGGCTTCTGCCGGATAACAGCATTGCGCAAAGCCAGAAGGTCAGGCGTTTTTCGACCCGTTTGCGTGTTCCTGCAGGCAGCAATCTCGTCGGCAAGAGCTATGAAGAAGTTGTCGAACTTCTGCCAGCTGACTTCAGCATTGATGAGAAACCGGATGGTCCGTTTGAAGCCGGCCAGCGATTACTGATTTCGGGGACACATGAGTCGCTGGAAGAGGCATTGCGGCTGCTAAAAGGGCAGGTTGCGCCGGGCTGGATTATTGACCGGATCAGGCACAATGCCTCGCAGAAACGTTCTGACATTCAAGTGGTGGAAATGGTGGTCACCGCCGATTCCCGCCTGATTAATCGCACCTTGTCCACTTCGGGTATCGCCGACCTTTACGGCGTCGCGGTGCTGGGTGTGCATAAGCCTGAACGCCCTTTGCAATTTGATCGGGATGCGAACACTGGGGACATCCGCATTGCGGAAGGCGATGTGCTGCTGGTCATGGGCCTGAGCGATGGCTTACAGAATTTCGCCCAGACGGACAGTCTGCTCCAGCTTGAAGGTGGCAAAGTCATGCCCCGCCGCTCCAAAGCGGTGTTGGCAGGTTCCATCATGTTTGGCACGGTCGGCCTTGCTTCCATCGGCCTTCTGCCGATTGCTGTGGCAGCGCTTGGTGGTGCGATCCTGATGTTTGCCACAGGCTGCGTAAAGTTTGACCGGGTGGGGCGCGCTTTGTCTGCCAAAGTGATTGTGCTGGTGGCAGCGAGCATCGCCATTGGCCGGGTTATTCTGGATAGTGGTGCGGCGGAATGGCTTGGTGAAGTGATGTCGAGTGGCCTGCAATATTTGCCGCCAGCGGCCGTGTTGGCTTGCATCATGTTGTTTGTCACCTTGCTGACCAATTTTGCTTCAAACGCGACGGCTGCAACGGTCGGCACACCGATTGCCTTCAGCATTGCCAATCAATTGGGGCTTCCGCAGGAACCGCTCATTCTGGCGGTGCTGTTCGGTTGCAACCTTTGTTATGCCACGCCGATTGCCTACCAGACCAACATGCTGATCATGGCAGAAGGCGGCTATAGTTTCGGTGATTATCTACGGACGGGGCTGCCGCTGGTGCTCATAATGGTCACCACATTGTCGGGTTTATTGGTGCTCACTTACGGCATGTAGATTGCACTTCGTAAAAACGGTTCTGGAACCGGTCAGTCAGAAAAGTCGTTAAGCACTTTATCTGAAAGGAAATATCCTATGACTGAAGAACGTATTACGGAAGTAGAGACACCTGAGGGTCGCACCCATACGCATACCACAGTGATTGCTGACAAGCCTCGCAGTGGGAATTCATGGATAGTGATCTTGATCGCTGTCCTGGTATTTGGTGCGATTGCGATTTGGGGAATATCAACATTTGGCGGCGCAGAAGTTGCCAAAGACAATGCTGTTGCGAACGCCGCAAACGAAGTGGGCGCAGCCGCCAATCAGGTTGGTGATGCCGCACAGGACGCGGCAAAGAAAATCGGCAATTAAGCAGGTGATATGGAACGACAACCGCGTTTGGCAGAGCTAATAGTCTTCGGGCAAAGTTTACCGACATTTCATTTATAGGCCTTAGGCGGTTGAAAGTCATTATTCATACGCAGGAAGTCGCTCCACAATATGGTCCGCTTATTCAAGCATTATATTCCCCACGCTGTGTTGCTGCTTGGGGTCGTAGATTTTGCCTTGTTGATCTTTGCGGGCAATTCGGCGGTGGAGTTTCGTGCTTATCAAATCGGCATGGCATCACGCCCCTTTATAGAGCGTATCTGGCTTTTGATGTCATTCAGCGCCTTGGTGCTGATCGCAATGGTTTCTGTGGGCGTTTATGCATCAGAAGCCACCCGCTCTATGCGCTATGCGGCTGCACGACTGATTGTGGCAGTGAGCCTTTCTGCGCTTGGTATTGCTTTTGTGGATTTTGTCGTTCCGGGGCAGACTTTTTGGCGCTCCACATTGCTTTATGCGATGGCATTCACTGTCATTCTTCTCATGCTGAACCGCCTTATTCTGGGAAGAATTCTTGGCAACGCTGCGTTTCGTCGGCGGGTGCTTGTTCTTGGCGCCGGACCGAGGGCTGCTCGATTGCGCGCGTTGGGGGAACGCCCCGAAAGCGGCTTTTCGATCATTGGTTTCGTCAGCATGGGCGAAGAAACCGAATTTATGGAAGGCGCAATCTCGCGCACAGATATTCCCGACCTCGCGCAATATGTTGAAACATTGTCTGCCAGTGAGGTTGTGTTGGCCCTGCAAGAGAGGCGCAATGCGCTACCGCTCAAAGATCTGCTGCGTATCAAGACGGCTGGCGTCAATGTAAATGAGTTTTCCAGCTTCTGGGAACGGGAAACCGGCCGGATTGATCTGGATACTGTCAACCCAAGCGGGCTGATCTTTTCGGACGGATTTTCTTCCGGTCAGGTCGTCGCGAGTGTGGCCAAGCGGATATTTGATATCGTTGCCAGCAGCCTGCTGCTGCTGGTGACCTTTCCCATCATTGTGATTTTTGCGATTCTTATCAGAATCGATAGCAAAGGTCCGGCATTTTACCGCCAAAAGCGCGTTGGGCTGTTTGGCGAACTGTTTGATGTCATCAAATTGCGTTCCATGCGCACGGATGCTGAGAAATCCGGGGCGCAATGGGCGGAAAAGAACGATCCGCGCGTTACCCGTATTGGCCGGTTCATCCGTAAGGTTCGGATCGACGAATTGCCGCAAAGCTGGAGCGTGCTCAAAGGCGATATGAGCTTTGTTGGCCCCCGCCCGGAGCGGCCTGAATTCGTTGAAGAGCTTGAGCAGGAACTGCGCTATTATGCTGAACGGCATATGGTGAAGCCGGGCATTACCGGATGGGCGCAGATCAATTATCCTTATGGTGCTTCCATCGAAGATTCGCGCAACAAGCTCGAATATGACCTGTACTACGCTAAGAACTACACTCCGTTTTTAGATTTTCTGATCCTCCTTCAAACCTTGCGCGTGGTGTTGTGGCCTGAAGGCGCGAGATAATGCCGGAGGTTTGGGAGTGGATTTCTAAAGCAGGATATCTGCTCGGAGGCATTACCGGATTTGTGACGGCATTGTGCCGATATCAGGACATTTCAGGAATACGATTTCAGCGCAATTGAAATTACTGATAGTGATCATGGAATGAGCAGCGAATTCATTGGATTACATCTCTTCAAGCCATTCCATTCCCTCAAACTTGGCAGCAGATTGGATGTTGGAATATTCGAAGCCGATAGTTTGCTGAAGGCAATGGACGGGAACTTAAATCCGGGCTTCTTTGAAAGTCCCGCTGCTCTCAATGATCTGTTGAAGCAGTATGATTTGCAATATTAAGCGTCGCCATATTGGGGCTGCTCTGTGCTTGCTGATGGTCACAGCGCCGGGGTCGGCTGATGATGTGACTGCGCAAAGGGCGATTGAAATATCCCGTAAGGCGCTTGACCAAGGGGACCCGGTTACTGCGGAGATCGAGGCGCAGAACGCACTCGATCAAGGGGCCAAGCGGGAAGATGTGTCGGCTTTGCTGGGCCAATCTGAATTCATGCAAGGCGAAGGCGATAAGGCACGCCGATGGCTGGAGCCAGGCAAGTTCTCTGATCAAGATTGGGAACGGGGTTTCCATACGCTGGCACAGTTGGAACTGATGGATGGTAATCCCGATGCAGCAGCTGCTGCCTTCGCAAAGGCGAGTGAAAAAGACGGGGGAAGCGCGGCTTTGTGGGTCGATATCGGCCGTTTTCGATATCAGGTGGGAGAGCAGCGGCTGGCTCTGGCAGCGGCACGTACAGCCGTCAAAAAAGACCCGGAAGATCCACGTGCGCTCGAATTCATGGGTCAGCTTGCCCGTGATAGCGAAGGCCTCAGAGCTGGTTTGTCATGGTTTGAGCGTGGAACTGAACTCCACCCTAAAGATATCGGACTGCTGAGCGAATACGCTTCTACTCTGGCCGAGCTGGGGCGGTACAAGGATATGCTGCGTGTCACCCGGACAATTCTGGACATACAGCCAGGCAACCCCAGAGCTTATCTGTTGCAAGCGGTGTTGGCTGCCAGAGCGGGTGAAAATGAATTAGCGCAGCGGGTTTTTTGGCGGACACGAAACAGCTTCGATAATGTCCCAACCGGTATGTTGATTTCCGGCGTGATCGAGCAATATGGCGGAAATACAATGGCCGCTGCCAATGTGCTTGAGAACCTTACCCGCCTCCAGCCTGACAATATTGTTGCCCATGCGGTGCTGGGGCGGGCTTTGATGGCAGATGACCAGACAGGGCAGTTGACGGATGAACTTGGTCCGATTGTGCATCGGAAAACAGCTTCTCCCTATGCTTTGACATTGATGGGCAGAGCCTTCGAACAGGCCGGGCAGCGTGATCAGGCAGCGCCCTATCTGGACCGTGCGGCTGGTATAGGCTTGGCCCCACCAGCGATGGAAGCGATCGATCTTAGCGAACAGGGGGCGGTGACACTCTATCGCTGGCAGGATGAGCCTGATCGGCCTGAACTGGTTGTCCCTACGATCCGGCAGATGCTCCAAAATGGGCAAGCGGAAGCTGCATTCGCCCAATCAAAAGTGCTTTTGCAACGCTATCCCGATTCAGTCGACATGATGGTGCTTGCAGGTGATGTCGCGGCACTGACCGGGCATAATGACCAGGCCGTGAAACTCTACCAAAACGCTGCTTTATTGCGGTTTAACAGCCAGCTTGCCCGGCGGATGAGCTATGTCTTGGTGGCGATGAACAAGCGGCTGGAGGCCAAGCAGGTGCTCTCGCAATATTTGCGTGGCAACCCGAATGCGCTTGAAGCAGTTTTGCTGCTCGCAGATTTACAGATGGCGGATCATGAATGGCGCAAGGCTGACTTGCTGCTGACATATGCGCGCCAGCTTGCCGGTGGGCAGCGCGATGCCAAGCTGCTGGCGAACTTATCGCAGGCGCGGCTGAAACAGGGAATGGTTGAGGATGCTGTGGATCTGGCAACCCGGGCCTATCACCTTCAACGTTCAGGCAGATTGCCAACACGCGCCTTAGCGCAGGCCATGCTGGCCGCTGGCCGTAAGGATGAAGGCGATGTCTTGATGGCCAAGTACCAGGCAATGATGGCAACTGAGTAGCCTCAGCCAGATTGCGCTGCATTGACCTTTTTGTTGTGGCGAACCGAACCCCAGAGGGAAATGCCGATCAACGTTGCCCCGATCAGCCCCGTCACCGTTTCAGGGATGTGAAACCGGGCGGACAGTAACATGATCGCAGCCAGAGCGATAATTGCCCAGAATGCGCCATGTTCGAGATAACGATATTCGGACAAGGTGCCCTTTTTAACCAGCATGATGGTCATTGAGCGGACGAACATGGCGCCGATGGAAAGCCCCAGAGCGATCACGATCATATTGTTCGAAAGAGCAAATGCGCCAATCACACCATCAAAGCTGAAAGAACTGTCCAGCACCTGAAGGTAAAGGAAACCGCCAAGTCCTGAACGGATGACTTCACCGCGCGCTCTGGCTGCTTCTTCTCGCAAGTTGAGCACAGTGCCAATGGCCTCAACGCCAATGAAGGTTACAATGCCAAGCATCCCCGCAACAACGAAGGTCAGTGCATCTGCTTCGGGCAGGAGATGCGAAATTCCCCAGATGCACAAGAGCAGGGGGGCAATTTCGACCGAGGGAACGGCTGAAAACTTGGCCAGCCGGGCTTCTACCCATTTGACCCAATGAATATCCTTATCGTGGTCAAAGAAGAATTTGAGGCCAACCATGGCCAGGAATGCTCCGCCAAACCCGGCAATGCCGATATGAGCCGATGAAACAATCCGTTCATATTCCTGCGGCTGGTTGAGCGACAGGTTGACGGTTTCAATTGGCCCAAGACCGGCCGCAATCGCCACGATGGACAGGGGGAAAATGACCCGCATACCAAAAACAGCGATCGCCATGCCCCATGTCAGGAAGCGTTTCTGCCAGATCTCATCCATGTTCTTGAGAACGGTGGCATTGACCACTGCATTATCGAAGCTCAGTGAAATTTCGAGAACCGAAAGAACAGCGACGATCCACAGCACCTGCAACGTGCCTTCAAGGCTTCCGCTGGAAGATATTCCATACCATGCTGCAAGGCCCATGCAGACGATGGTGAAGATAATGGAACCACGAAAATACTGAAGCACGATAAAGGCTATCCTGTTGAACGGGATGTGTCAGAGTAATGGCTTGCTGCCCCAAGCGTTTCCAGGTTCCACCCGCTAATCTGGCAGGGCAAAGGTTTCAAGGCGGGATTCCCGACCCTTTTTATCACTTGGATGGGTAGGTTTGATCCTGGCTCGGAAAGCTGCGATCACGCACTTCGCTGGCATAGGTTTCAGCGGCAGCCGAAATACTCTCAGCCATATTGCTATAGCGCTTCACAAAACGTGGCACACGTTCGAACATACCCAGCATGTCTTCCGTTACCAGAACTTGTCCGTCACATTGGGATGATGCGCCAATGCCGATAATAGGGCAAGGAACAGCCTGGGTGATGGCAATCGCGATCGGTTCAACCACCCCTTCGACAACGATGCTAAACGCACCGGCCTGTTCCAGAGCCTTTGCATCGCTGACAATCTTTTCGGCTTCGGCATCGCTACGGCCGCGTGCACCATAGCCGCCCAGCACATTGACGGCCTGCGGGGTGAGCCCAACATGGCCCATCACCGGAATGCCGCGCTGGGTGAGAAATTCCACCGTTTCAGCCATCGCTATGCCGCCTTCCAGCTTCACCGCTGCGGCGCCACTTTCTTCCATTAACCGGGCGGCACTGGCAAAAGCCTGTTGTGGTGAGGCTTCATAGCTGCCGAAGGGCATATCCACGACGACAACCGCATGATAGCTGCCGCGCACTACGGCGGCAGCATGATTGGCCATCATGTCCAGCGTCACTGGCAGAGTGGACGGCAGGCCATAAATTACCTGACCCAGCGAATCCCCGACCAGCAGCATATCGCAATGGCTGTCGAGCAATTGCGCCTGCCGCGCTGTGTAGGCAGTCAGCATGACGATAGGCTCTGTTACCTTTCCATCTGCCTTGCGTCTGCGCAGGGCCGGAATTGTCAGGCGGCGCATGGGCGCTGGTGTGGGATTGGCGCGGCTCGTTGCGGTGTCGAGTTGGAAGTTTGTAGACATGGCCTGCTTCTACCAAAAGCTCCCCTCGACGCGAGAGCGAATTCGTTGCAAAAGAAATTTCATATATTTCCGCGATGTTTGGGGGACGGTGTTTAGTGGCTTTGGAAACTGCAGGTAGTGGTCGTGAAGGGTGGTCCTCGCGATCAGCGTTTGTTTTGGCAGCAATTGGTTCAGCAGTAGGATTAGGAAATCTCTGGCGATTTCCTGCTGAAGCCGGAGCAAACGGGGGCGGGGCCTTTGTTCTCTTCTATATATTCTGCGTTGTCCTTATCGGTTTACCGCTTCTCCTGTCGGAGACATTGATCGGCCGCCATGGCCAGTCTTCCGCCCCGGAGAGTGCCAGGCGGCTGGCCAGGGAATCGGGTGCTTCGCGGCATTGGAGCATCTTGGCATCGCTGGGCGTATTGTCCGCCTTCCTGATTGTAAGTTTTTACTGTGTCGTTGGTGGCTGGGTTCTGCATTACGTCTGGATTTTCACCAGCGACCTGTTCCAGACAGGCCTCAGTGGAGGGGCTTTTCAGGGCCGCGACCCGGCGCAGATCGAGGCACTGTGGCCCAACCTCGCTGGAAATGGCGGGCTTACTGTTGCTCTTGATGCGCTGTTTCTGGGTATAACTTTGTTCTTTGTTGCGCGCGGCGTGTCTTCTGGCATCGAAGTGATGGCTGTGTGGCTTATGCCAGCCTTTTTCGTGCTGTTGATCGCCATCACCGTCTATGGAGCATTTGGCGGTGCGTTCCACGAAAGCATGGCGTTCCTGTTCAGCTTTGAACCGCATAAGTTGACGGGTTCGGTTATGCTGGCAGCCTTGGGACAGGCCTTCTTTTCTCTTTCTCTCGGTGTCGCCGGGATGATTACTTATGGCGGTTATGTTGGGCGCAAGGTCAATCTGGCGACAACATCGGTCATCATTGCAGCAGCAGATACATTTGTCGCGCTCGTTGCTGGCCTGTGTATCTTTCCGATCGTTTTTGCCGCTGGGCTTGGTGTGAATGCGGGGCCGGCGTTGATGTTTCAAACGCTTCCCCATGCGTTTCAATCCATGCCATTCGGCTCTTTAGTGGGCATTTTCTTCTTTCTGATGGTTGGTGTGGCTGCACTCACCAGTTCTGTGGCTTTGCTCGAAGTGCCCACGTCATGGCTGATGGAGAAAACCGGCTTGCGCCGTGTTCCGGCCTCTTGCACCATCGCCCTTGGCGCGATGATCCTCGGCGCCCTGTCTGCACTTTCAACCAATGAATTGGCCGAATTCTATCCGCTGAACTTCATTCCATTGTTTGAAGGCCAAGGCGTATTTGACGTGCTTGACGGGCTGACCAGCAAGCTCTTCATGCCCATTGCTGCTATCATGACATCAGTCTTCGTTGGGTGGGTTTCCGATCGCCGTCTCGTCAATGCAGAGACAGGCCTTAGCCCGACATTGCAAGGCATCTGGCGATTTCTCGTCTGTTGGCTATGTCCACTGACACTTTTCGGAATTCTCGCAGTCGGTATCTTTCCCAATCTCTTTATCTAAGCAAAAGGGCCGCCTTGAGAGGCGGCCCTTACCTTTGGTGTGACAGGAGCTTTAGAGCGATACGTGATCTACATGGCTGCCCTTCGCGTCATCCCTGACGTCTTTGCCCAAGGCCATTTTAGCCACTGACAGCAGGCCCAAATCACTGCTCCAGATTTCTGCGGTGCCTAGATCCATGCGGAGCATCAGAAGATTGGGATCGTCTTTCCCACCTGGGAACCACGCTTCCACAAAATTGCTCCATTGCTGATCGAGCCTTTCGCGGCTGGTTTCTTCCACCAATGTGCCGCCAAAACGCGCAAAAAGATCATGGTCTTTGCCGGAAAAGGTAGCTGTTGCAGCGCCACCTTTGGCAAGAAAATGGTCGCGGCCGGTGAAGAACCAGATGGCGCTATTGGCATCTTTATCAAGCTGAGCTGTCATCGGCACAGCGCTTTCAGGATCGCTATCCAATTGCAGGAACAGGAAGGAAGAATCTGCCAGAGATTTCCAGAATTTGTGCTTCAGTTCTTCCGATTTGCCTTCTTTATAATGCATTTACAGCTCCTCAATTTGGCTTTTCTTTTGAACGAGCGGAGGCCGCGCATCGTTCCGCAAGGAAAGTAGCCGACCTGAAAAAGCCGTCAGTCGCCAGTTACTGAGGGGCAATTCGCTGAGCGAAGAATTTTCTCTATGCAAATAAGGTGCTGGAACATATAAAGAACAAATGGCGCAACCTTCTCTTCTTGAACGGCTTGGCATTTTGGCTGATGCGGCAAAATATGATGCATCTTGTGCTTCTTCCGGCTCGATAAAGCGGAGCAGTGCTGGCGGCAAAGGAATGGGATCGACAGACAAGGGGATGGGCATTTGTCATGCCTACACGCCGGATGGGCGGTGCATTTCACTGCTCAAAATTTTGCTGACCAACCACTGCATTTTCGATTGCCACTATTGCATCAATCGCAAAAGTTCGAACGTTCGCCGGGCGCGTTTTACACCGCAGGAAGTTGCCGATCTGACGCTGAATTTCTATCGACGCAATTATATCGAAGGGTTGTTTCTGTCCTCTGGCATCATCAAGAGTGCCAGCCATACGATGGAGCAATTGATAGAAACCGCGTGTATCCTTCGGGAAGAACATGATTTTCGTGGCTATATCCATCTCAAGACTATCCCGGAGGCAGAGCCTGATCTGGTAGCACGTGCAGGGCTCTTTGCGGACCGTGTTTCGATCAATGTGGAGCTACCCACGGATGCTGGTCTGACCCGGCTGGCACCGGATAAAAGCGCCCGGCAAATTGAAGGTGCCATGGGCAATTTAGGTCACGCCATTGCCGAGGCAAAGGATGCGAAAAAGCGTTTCAGGCATGCGCCACGATTTGCTCCGGCAGGCCAGTCCACGCAAATGATAGTCGGTGCTGACGGGGCAAGCGATACGGATATCGTGGCAAAGGCCAGCGTGCTCTATGGCAGCTATGATCTGCGCCGCGTCTATTATTCCGCTTTCAGCCCGATCCCTGATGCAAGCGCAGTTTTGCCGTTAAAACGGCCTCCATTGATCCGCGAACACAGGCTCTATCAGTCAGATTGGCTGATGCGGTTTTATGGTTTCAAACCGCAGGAAGTGATGCAGGCGGCGGAAGCGGATGGCAATCTGCCGCTGGATATTGATCCCAAACTGGCATGGGCTTTGAAATTTCGGGACTATTTTCCGGTCGATGTCAATCGCGCGACGCGGGAACAATTGCTGCGAGTGCCCGGTCTGGGTGTGCGGGCGGTCAACCAGATCATTGCAGCGCGCCGCCACAGGACTTTGCGGCTGGATGATGTGGCTAAGCTAACCGTGTCTGTGAAGCGTATCCGTCCCTTTATCTGCGCGCTCGATTGGCGGCCCACCATGCTGACAGATCGCGCTGATCTCCGCACACTGCTGGCTCCTAAGCAAACGCAGTTGGAATTGTTCGGATGATTGGGGAGCAGCTGCAGTGTGTCACTATCCGGTTGAATGATGCTGCTGATTTTGACGAATGGCGCGGTCATGCCCGGCGGTTGGTGCAGGCCGATATTCCACCTGATCAAGTGATTTGGGAATGTGATGGTCAGGCCGGTGATTTGTTCGGCACTGTTAGTGAAAACGGCCTTCCGCAACGCGCGGCCGATAAACCAGTTCGTGCAAGTCGTGCGTTCGTTGCGATAGCGAAAAAGGCGATCCTTCATTCCGACCCGCGCCGCTTTACGGTACTATATTCTCTGCTGTGGCGCTTGCAATCCGCGTCAGGCGCGATGGAAGATCGCGCTGATGCAGATGTGCGGCAAGCTGATGAATGGGCGCGGCAGGTTCGGCGCGATATTCACAAGATGCGGGCTTTCCTGCGCTTTCGTGAAGTGGATGGGGATGAGCCACATTATGTGGCCTGGTTCGAACCGGACTTTGCCATTTTGCGTGAAAATGCTGCGTTTTTTACCAGTCGCTTTGCCAATATGCGCTGGTCTATCCTGACGCCCAAAGGTTCGCTTCATTGGGATGGAGAGGTGCTGCATGAAGGCCCCGCAGCAAGCCGCCATGATGCGCCGCAGGGCGATCCAACGGAAGATCTGTGGCGCACCTATTATGCTTCAACCTTCAACCCTTCACGCCTCAAAGTGAATGCAATGGTGAAGGAAATGCCGCGCCGATATTGGAAGAATATGCCTGAAGCTGCGCTGATATCGGATCTCATAGCTGGGGCACAGGCACGCGAAGCTGCGATGGTTTTAGCCGGTGAAGCACAGTTTCAGGAGCGTCCATTGTCTCTGGCGGAGGTTGGCAAGGAAATAGCTTGCTGCAGGCGATGCCCGATCGGCGAATTACCGGGCCAGGCCGTCATGGGGGAAGGGCCTGCTGACGCGCCTCTGATGATTATCGGAGAGCAACCAGGCGATCAGGAAGAGATGCAAGGGAGGCCATTTGTCGGCCCGGCAGGGCAAGTTCTGTCTGCACATCTGGCGAAGGCCGGAATTGCCAGAGAGCAGGCCTATCTTACCAATGCAGTGAAGCATTTTAAATTCACCCCGCGCGGCAAGCGCCGTTTGCACCAGACACCTACAGCTAAAGAAGTGGATATGTGCCGCTGGTGGGTGGAGAGCGAGCGCGCGCTGGTAAAGCCGAAGCTGATCTTGGCTTTAGGGTCGAGCGCTGCGCGCAGTCTGCTTGGCCGCACTGTCAGCCTTGCAGCCATAAGGGGGAGGCCGCAAATGCTGGAGGATGGCAGCGAATTATGGATCACAACGCACCCATCCTACCTGCTGCGTCTAGATGGCGCAGCAGCGCAGGAACAGGAGGCTCTTTTTCAAGCAGACTTGAAAGCAGTTGCTTTACGGCTGGCTGAAATTTCAGCCTGAACGCAAAAGTTTAGTCGCGAACGTCCTTGGCAACAGCATCCAGCACACCATTGACGAATTTCGCTTCACGCGCGTCAAAAAAGGCATGGGCCACATCAACATATTCGCTGATTGCCGTAGCTTTGGGAATATCCTGCCGGGCGAGCAGTTCGTAAGTGCCGGAACGCAGAATTTGCAGCATGGTTTTATCTAGCCGCTTCACCGTCCAGCCATCAGCAAGCTTGGCCTGAATAAGCGCGTCGATCTCTTCCATCCGCGACGCCGTGCCGCGCACCAGATCATCGAAAAAAGGCTGGTCAGCATCATTATACTGATCGTCTTCGATTTCACGGCCCAGCCGATGCTGATGAAATTCATCCAACAGCGGGATCAGTTGCGTGCCCTCCATTTCGCGCTGGTAGAGTGCCTGTACGGAAGCCAGGCGGGCGGCGGAACGGGCTTTTGGGGTGCTTTTCATTTCAAACGGACTTTCACGGAATTGGCATGGGCGGGCAAGCCTTCGACTTCTGCGAGCGCAACGGCGGCAGGGCCGATTTTGCCAATGGAATTTTCATCCAAAGCAATAAAGCTGGTGCGCTTCATAAAATCGAGGACAGATAGCCCGCTGGAAAAACGTGCGCGGCGGCCGGTTGGCAGAACATGGTTCGGCCCGGCAACATAATCGCCCACAGCTTCAGGCGTATACCGGCCAAGAAAAACACTTCCGGCATGGCGCAATTGGGCAAACAAGGCGTCTGGATTATCCACCGCCAGCTCAACATGTTCTGCGGCAAGACGGTTGGCGAGGGCGGGGGCTTCATCAAGGCTCTGCACCTTGATGATCACGCCATTGTCGTCCCAGCTCTTGCGCGCGACAGTACTGGTGGACAGCATGGCACATTGCACATCGACGCGATCTTCTACGCGTTCAGCAAAAGTGTGATCGTCCGTAATCAGAATGGACTGCGATGATGGGTCATGCTCCGCCTGGCTCAACAGATCGGCAGCAATCCAGTCCGGATCATTCTGGCCATCTGCAATTACCAGAATTTCGCTCGGCCCAGCGACCATGTCGATACCCACGACACCGTAGAGTTGGCGCTTGGCTTCAGCGACCCAGGCATTTCCGGGGCCGGTGATCACGTCGACTGGCTTGATGCGGTCTGTGCCATATGCCAGTGCACCAATAGCCTGCGCGCCGCCGACACGCCAGATTTCGCTGACCCCGGCAAGATGCGCCGCTGCCAGGACAAGCGTGTTCACTTCGCCTTTGGGTGTCGGTGTGGTGATGACAAGACGCTCAACACCCGCAACTTTGGCGGGAATGGCGTTCATCAGCAAGGATGAAGGATAGGCTGCACGGCCGCCCGGGACATAGAGGCCAGCGGCATCAACCGCGCTCCATTTCGCACCGAGCCGGACACCGGCATCATCCGTATAGTCACGGTCAGCAGGAAGCTGCGCTTCGTGATAGGCGCGGATGCGGTCTGCTGCCAGTTCCAGCGCTTCGCGCAATTTGGGGTCGAGCGCATCAAAAGCTGCTTTGCAGGTTTCGGGCGTAATCACCCAATCTTCATCGCGGGCGAAAGTGTAGCGGTCAAAGCGAGCAGTGTAATCGGCCACGGCTTCATCGCCGCGTGCTTTCACCCGAGCAAGGATATCCCGGACCGTTTGTGCAATATCAGCATCGCTTTCACGGCGATCATTCACGACCCGGTCAAATTTCCGGGCGAAATCGTCGCTTCTGGTGTCGAGACGGAGCATCAGGCGGCTGCCTTATTGGCGATGGCGCGGAAAGCGTCGACAAGATCGGCCACGCGCTGATCGGTCTTCAAAGCGGCCCGGTTAACGATCAGACGTGCTGAGATCGGCATAATCCGGTCTTTCTCGACCAGGCCATTTTGTTCCAATGTCCGCCCGGTAGAAACCAGATCGACAATCCGCCCGGCCAGGCCCAGTGTTGGGGCCAGTTCCATCGCACCGTTCAGTTTCACGCATTCAGCCTGAATGCCTTTGCGCTCAAACCAGCGGCTTGTGATGTTGGGATATTTGGTGGCGATGCGAAGATGGCTGGCATTGGCCACGGGTTCTGCCCCTGCACCTTCAACAGGTTCGGCAACAGAAAGACGGCAATGGCCGATATCGAGGTCCACCGGGGCGTAGAGCTCAGAATAGTTGAACTCTTCAATCACGTCGGAACCGACGATTCCAGCCTGAGCAGCACCAAAGGCCACGAAGGTTGCCACGTCAAAAGCGCGTACGCGGATGATCCGCATATCGCTCTTTTCAGTCGCAAAACTGAGGCTGCGGTTGGACTTGTCGTGGAAGCCGCTTTCCGGCACCACTCCGGCGCGAGCCATCACGGGCAGCGCTTCGTCGAGAATACGCCCTTTGGGCACGGCAAAGGTCAGCGGCTTAGTCATAGGCGCGCATGTAGGCTGACGTAACAAAAAGGGCAATGTCCATGGACAATCGCGCGATAATGGAAATCACAAATGTCAGGGAGGCGATCAACTGGCAGGCTGATCATGCCGAAAAAGCGAATGCTCCTTGCACTGCGCGTGTGATCCGGGCGGAACTTGCCATTATCGAAGGGAATAGTGCCACAGGCCGAAGAATTGCCAATTGGCAGGGTCTGTCACTGGAAGACGCACTGCCATTACGTGTGGCAGGCGGGTTGCATCATCTTTTCCTGTCGGGTGAAGATAGGCGTCTGGAGCCGGTTTACGCTGGCTTGATGACGGACCAGAAAGCGATTGATGCCCTGGTCGCGCAAATGGCAGAGATGTATGATGCGCGGCTGATGCCGTGGCTCGACAGCCCGCCGCAGACCAATGAGGCGGGGCGGTCTGCCAGCATTATGGCGGGGCTTTTGTGGTTATCTGAGCGCTTGGGGCCAAAATTTGAACTGAACGAGCTGGGTGCGAGCGCGGGCGTTAATACGATGATGGACCGTTATCATTATGATCTGGGCGGTGTGACGATCGGCCCTGAACGCACACCCATGCAGATCAAGCCGGAATGGAAAGGTGAAAAACCGCCAGAAGCACAAGTGGATATTGTGGCGATTCGCGGCTGTGATATGGCTCCGGTAGACCTTTCGCAGCCGGAACAGGCGCTGCGTTTGAAAAGCTATGTCTGGCCTGAAGCGACAGAACGGATGGCGCGGATCGATGCCGCGATTGATCTGGCGTCTGCCAATCCACCCGAAGTGGTGGCCATGGATGCAGGCGCTTTTGTCGATGAATGCCTCGCGGCACCAATTGATAAGGGGGTGACGCGAGTGATTTTTCACTCGGTCATGTGGCAATATATGCCAATGGAAACCCGCGATCAGATTACTTCGGCTATGGAAACAGCGGGGGCCAAAGCGACGCCAGAGAAGCCCTTGGCCTGGGTCAGGTTGGAAACGAACCGGGAGACATTTCGCCATGAATTGTCCGTGCGATATTGGCCGGGACATGAAGAATGGGTCAAACTGGGTGAAGCGCACCCGCATGGTGCATGGGTTGAGTGGCTTGGGTAAGCTGATGACGGAAAAGGGCGGCCCATTGCTGAGCCGCCCTTTTCTTTGCGCTAAACGCTATGTCTGCCCAATCAGGCGGGAATGTCACCGATGAGCGACTTCTTTTCCATAAATTCTTCAAGGCCGAACTTGCCAAATTCGCGCCCATTACCGGACTGCTTGTAGCCACCGAAAGGTGAGGCAAAGTCCAGACCGCCGGAATTTACAAAGACCGAACCAGCGCGGATTTTGCGGGCAACTTTGGCACCGAGTGCCGGATCACCAGCCACATAGGCGCCGAGACCATAAGGTGTGTCATTGGCGATTTCGATGGCCTGATCCACATCATCATAAGGAATGACCACCAGAACCGGGCCGAAGATTTCTTCGCGTGCCGGGGTCATGTCGTTGCTAACGTTGGCGAGGATGGTCGGCTGGACGTAATAGCCCTTATCCATGCCCTCCGGTCGGCCCAGGCCACCAGTGGCTACGGTCGCGCCTTCCTCAATGCCCTTTTCGATCAGGCCCTGAATTTTGTCATATTGCGCCTTGTTGACCACTGGGCCGATGTGATCACCCGATGTGGCAGGGTCTGCCACGGCCTTGGACGAAAAGATGCCAGCGAGCATTTTCACCGCGTCATCATATTGGTCCTTGTGGATCAGGAAGCGGGTTGGGGCAACGCAGCTTTGGCCGGAGTTCAGCAACATGCCGCCTGCGCCTGCTGGCAATGCCATTTCAAGCGGCGTGCCGGGAAGAACGATGAAGGGGGATTTGCCGCCCAATTCCTGATGGACGCGCTTCACGGTATCAGCCGCATTTTTGGCGACCTGAATGCCTGCCCGGGTGGAGCCGGTGAAAGAAATCATGTCAACGCCGGGGTGCTTGGAAAGAGCTGTGCCAACGCCGGGGCCATCACCCTGAACGAGGTTGAACACGCCTGCCGGAACGCCTGCTGCGTCGAGCACTTCGGCGAAGATCTGCGCCGAACCGGGCGTTTGTTCGGAAGGTTTCAGGATGACGCAATTGCCTGCGGCCAGCGCTGGTGCAACCTTGGCGACAATCTGGTTCATCGGCCAGTTCCACGGCGTAATCAGAGCCACAACGCCTGTCGCTTCGAAAATGACGCGGTTATCGCCAGTGGATTCCACCATTTCAAAATTTTCGAGCGCATTGATCGTCGAGGCGATGTGGCCAAGGCCTGAACCTGACTGGGCGGTGCTGGCAACATCAATCGGGCAACCCATTTCTTCCGAAATCGCCTTGGCAATATCAGGGACGCGCTTGGCGTATTCTTCCTGAATGCGCTTCAGCAGAGCGAGGCGTTCTTCCTTGGTGGTTTCGGAGAAGCTTGGAAAAGCCTTCTGGGCCGCCTGCACGGCTTTATCGACATCAGACGATGTGCCGAGGATGACTTCGCTCACGGCTTCTTCAGTGGCGGGATTGATGACGGCTTTCGTTTCGGAACCGTCGGAATCGACCCAATGGCCGCCGATATAATGCTGGAGATATTTGTTCATAGCTTTTGCATCCTCACTTTTTGAAACTCTTATCTTCGGGCTTCATATGGGATGCAGAGGGCGTTGTGCTACCCTTTTTGTTGATTCAGTCTTAAAAAGTCTTACCCACCACGTAGCAGTTGAACGCCCCAGTCTCTTTCAAACAGATAGAGCAGAATTCTGGCGGCTGATCCACGAGGACTATCCAGCCCGCCGTCACGTTCAACCAGTAATTTTGCATCGTCATGGGCAACGGGCAGAAGGCGTTGGATTTGCTCCAGATTGGCTACGTTAAAGGGGCTGTCTCCGGACTGTCTTGTGCCCAGAAGCTCACCCCCACCGCGCAAACGAAGGTCTTCTTCGGCAAGACGAAAACCATCCTGTGTCTCACGCATCAGAGCAAGCCTTTCGCGCCCGGTCTGAGAGAGGTGCTCCCCCCGAATGAGGAGGCAAATGGACTTTTTAGACCCACGGCCGACCCGCCCACGAAGCTGGTGAAGTTGCGCAAGCCCGAAACGTTCGGCCTGTTCGATAATCATCAGCGTTGCGTTGGGAACGTCCACGCCAACTTCAATCACTGTGGTAGCGACCAGCAATTTCGCATCACCTTTGGCAAAACGTTCCATTGCTGCGTCCTTTTCGTCCGCCTTCAACTGGCCGTGGACAAGAACGACATCATTACCGAGCCTTTCCTTCAGCCCGGCATAGCGGGCTTCAGCGGCGGCGATGTCCTCATTTTCATTCTCGCGCACCATAGGGCAGACCCAATAGGCCTGATTGCCTTGTGCAAAGTGGCGCTCCAAACCGGCGACGACATCAGGCAGACGCTCCGCTGAAATGACGCGCGTATCAATCGCTTGCCGGCCGGGGGGCAGTTCATCGAGCCGGGACACATCCATTTCGCCATATTCCGCCAGCGTTAGCGTGCGCGGAATAGGGGTGGCGGTCATCGCCAGACAATGCGGGGTGACACGGCCTTTCTTGGTCAGCATCAGGCGCTGGCCAACACCAAAGCGATGCTGTTCATCAATGACGACCAGCGCAAGATTGCGATAATGGACTGCATCCTGAAAAATGGCATGGGTGCCAACGACGATGTCGATCGAGCCATCCATCAGCCCCATCAGGATGGATTCGCGCGCCTTGCCTTTATCTCGCCCGGTCAGCAGCGCAATTTGCACGCCTGTGGGAGCGAGCATCTGGCGCAAGGTTTCATAATGCTGGCGGGCAAGAATTTCGGTTGGTGCCAGCATCGCACCTTGCGCACCGGCCTCCACTGCGATCAGCAGGGCTTCCAGCGCCACCACCGTTTTACCCGCGCCCACATCGCCTTGCAGCAGCCGCAGCATGGGGGATGATTGGGCGAGATCGCCTTCAATTTCAGCAATGGAACGCTTTTGTGCGCCAGTGAGCGGGAAGGGCAGTTGCAGCTTGTTGCGCAAATGTCCGTCAGTTTGGAGTGGTTGCCCTTTACGCCCCCGATTGGCCGCGCGAACAAGCATCAATGCGAGGCTATTGGCCAGCAATTCGTCATAAGCCAGCCGATCACGTGCGGCTTTGTTTTCCGCTTTATGACCGTCGACCAGTGCTTGCTTCCAGGTGGGCCATCCTTCCTTTTGCATGACGCTGGGTTCGACCCATTCGGGCACATCAGGCAAATGCCCAAGGCCTTGTGTGACAAGGGCGGCCATGCGCGGCTGTGTAAGCCCTTCCGCCAGAGGATAGATCGGTTCCACCAGCTTGGCCATCGCGCCACTGCTATTGTCGGCAATATGGTCTGGATGAACGATCTGGAGCATCTGCCCATATTGTTCGAGCTTGCCGGCCACCCAACGCTTTTCGCCAACGGGAAGCTGTTTCTTCGCGGTATAGGATGCTCTGCCGAAATAGGTGATAGAGCAGATATTGCCTGCATCATCCTGCGCCATTACGCGGAAGGGGCCACGCCCTGCGCTGGCCTTATGTTCGATCGGCGTCAGCGGCACGATCAGCTGTTCGCCAATCGTTGCATCATCGAGCGTGGCGGCACAATGGCGCTGCACGAAGCGATCAGGCAGGTGATAGATTACATCGCGTATTCGGGTCAGCCCCAGCTTGGCAAGGGGCTTGCGCATTTTCGGACCGACTCCGTCCATGCTTTCAGTATCTGCGAAGAGGGGGTTGAGCATATCGGGGCGCATGAGCATGCTATAGACGCTTGCGCGGTGAAGACGAGTGCCTTACCGGTCGATCATGGCCAATATGCCCGATAAAAACACCCGTATCGCCCGTTGCCGCTTCCGTGCATGGCACCGTGGCACGCGCGAAGCCGATTATATGATCGGCGGCTTCTTCGATAAATATCATGCAGAGTGGGATGAGGCAGAACTTGCGCTGTTCGAAGCACTGCTGGATGAAGTTGATGTGGACATCATGGCCTGGGCACTGGGTGTCCAGCCAACACCGCCCGCCTATGCAGGGCCTATGATGGACCGCATGAGAGTTATCGATTACGTCAAAGTCTAAAGGTCTGGCTTATCAAGCTTGAGGCCGTTTACGTTTCATTGACGTATTAAAAAGGGGGCGGAACCTGTGCTGGTTCCGCCCCCCTTTTCGCGTTCAATGGAATAGCTTACTTGGCGTCGTCACCGCCGACCAGGCCACGAGATTCGAGCATCGGCTCTACTTCAGGGTCATGTCCGGTGAAGGCACGATACATCGGCAGATATTCCTTGGTTCCACCCTGGCTCAGCACGGTTTCGCGGAAGTGATCGCCATTCTTGCGGCTCAGGCCACCATTATCGCGGAACCACTGGCTGCCATCCTTGGCGAGCATTTCGGTCCAGAGGTAGGAATAATAGCCCGCAGCATAGCCATTGGTGAAGATATGGCGGAAATATGAGCTACGATAGCGTGGCGGCACCAGATCGGTTTCAAGCCCGAGACTGTCGAGCGACTTCTTCTCGAAAGCGTCAACATTGACCGCAGCGGCCTGCTGAGCAGACAGGGAATGCCACTTCATGTCGAGCATGGCAGCTTCCATCGTTTCACCCAGAGCATAGCCCTGATTGAACTTGGCTGCTTCCTTGATCTTGTCAATCAGAGCCGTCGGGATGGTTTCACCCGTTTTATAATGCTTGGCATAATGCGCTAGAACCGTTGGATCGCTGGCCCACATTTCGTTGATCTGGCTTGGGAATTCCACGAAGTCCCGCGCAACAGCGGTGCCTGAAAGGCTTGGGTATTCCTGGTGTGCGAAGAAGCCGTGCAGCGCATGGCCAAATTCGTGGAACATGGTTTCGACATTGTCGAAACTGACCAATTGCGGTTCGCCTGCAGCGGCCTTGGGAATGTTCAGTACATTGTAGATCACTGGCTTTTCATCGAAGAGAAAGCTCTGGTCCACAAAGTTCGACATCCATGCGCCACCGCGCTTGCTGTCACGCTGATAGGGGTCGAAATAGAACAGGCCCAGTTCCGAACCATCCTTGTCATAGACTGTGTAGGTCCAGACATCGGGGCTATATGTCGGAATATCGGTGCGCTTCTTGAAGGTCAGCCCATAAAGCTGATTGGCGGCATAAAATACACCATCTTCAAGCACGCGATGAATTTCGAAATAGGGCTTGGTGGCATTTTCATCGATATCATACTTCGCCTTGCGGACTTTTTCGGAATACATGTTCCAGTCCCATGGCTTGACCGTGAAGTTTTTGCCGTCTGCCTTGATTGTCGCGTTCAGTTCGGCTGCTTCCGCGCGCTGTGTGGCGGCGAGGGCGGGGACCATCTGCTCCATGAATTTCATCGCAGCAGCCGGGCTTTGCACCATGCGATCATACATCACATAGCTTGCCCAATCAGGCTTGCCGAACAGCGCGGCTTTCTGGGCGCGCAGCGTGGCAATCTGCTTGATGAGCGCGCGTGTATCATTGGCATCGCCCTTTTCGGCACGATCCCAGCTAGCATTGAACAGCGCTTCACGTGTGGAACGATCTGTCAGTTCGGCAAGCTGTGGCTGCTGCGTGGTGTTCTGCAGCGGCAGCAAATATTTGCCGGCCATGCCGCGTTCTTCCGCCGCCTTGGCAGCCGAAGCGATGTCGCCATCGGACAGGCCAGCCAGCTTGGCTTTATCGTCTACAACCAGGGCACCAGCTTTGGTGGCATCTGTCAGGCGCTGTGAAAATTGTGTGGTGAGAGTGGAAAGTTCACCATTGATTTTCTTTACCTGCTCTTTTTGTGCAGGAGTCAGTTCAGCCCCTGCATGGACCATACGTTCATAGGTCTTTTCGAGCAGAGTGGCATCTTCTGGCGTCATGTTGGTCGCAGCGCGATTGTCATAGACGGCCTTGACCCGGGCAAAGAGCTGCGGATCGAGCATGATTGCATCCGAATGAGCCGCGAGCTGGGGTGAGATTTCTGCATCTACCGCATCGAGCGTGTCATTGGTATTGGCGCCCACGACACCATAGAAAGTGTTCAGAACGCGCGTCAGCATCCGGCCGGATTTTTCCAGCGCAACGACGGTGTTTTCGAAGGTCGGTGCTGCGGGGTTGTTCTTGATCGCGTCCACTTCGGCGGTCTGGATCGCCATTCCCTGCTTCATGGCAGGCAGATAATCGCTATCCTTGATCTTGCTGAAGTCAGGCGCATGGAACGGCAGGGTGGATTCCTGAGCGAAAACGCCAGTGGCTTCAGGGATCGCGACGTCAGTGGATGTTTCGGTCGTTTCCATTGCGGTATCTTCCATAGATGCGCCACCGGTAGTGGTACAGGCGCTGAGCACCAGACCCAGAGCGGTTGTTGCCAGCATACGTTTAATCATCGCAAAGCCTCCTGAAGTTGCCCAAAAGTCCGGCAACCAATGTTTCAATGGAAACTGAATAGCTGGACGAAGAGCGGAATGCCAAGAGTGAGAGACAGAAAGTTATGAAACGTCTTTTTCTGTCTCTCAAAAGGCAATTATTATTATATTGAGTTAGTTATCTGGTGTTGAATTGGCATGATTGCGCAGGCGGAAGGCAAGGACCAGCAAGGTTAAGCCGCTCATGAAGGCATAAAGCGCGATTAGCCATGCAACCGACAGAATGGTCACAGCCGGGCTTTCGAGCACCAGCCACAGCAAGGCAAAACCAAGCAGCAGCGAGAAGAACCCGGACAGGGCCATCAGCCATTCACCCTTGATTTCCTTGCGCAGTTGGACCGCTGCGGTAATCTCGAACACACCAGTGAGGATCGCCCAGATTACGATCAGCATCACCATCAACAATGCATAGACATAGGTCGTTGCCAGTGGCCATGCGAGAAACAATGCGCCAACCGCCACACCGGCAAACCCGGAGATAATCAGCGCCCACCAGCGCGCGGAATCGGCGTGCGGCCGCCGAAAGCCAGTGACCAGCATCGCCACGCCATCGACAAAGCTATAGGCTGCAAAGATCAGCGCGAAAGCAAAGATCGTAAAACCAGGTGCGAACAAGGCCGCTACCCCAAGCAGAAGCGCAAAAACACCTCTCAGAGCAAACCATGACCAATTATGCCCGCCCAATGAAAGCAGTCCACCGGAGAGAGGCAATTGCGAAAGGGGTGAGGAACTGCCCATAGTGTCAGCATTGTTCGGGGTCGGTGAAGTGAGGTTTTCGGACATCTTGTGAACTCCTTCAGAGCGGTGTTCGCTACATAGCAAAACAATTGGAAATCACTGCTGTTCCATACCCATAACCCAAATTGATTATGAATATAGAGTGGTTTACCCGGTGTGTTCCTCATGCGGCATATAAAACTGTTTTAAAGCAAAGGGTAATGCTTCACTTCTTTGTAAATTGAGCCTGTCTGTGAGAGGTGACTTTCATAAAGTATGATGCGTTCCACCCTGTAAACCTCACTCGACAGATCCGCATTTCGATCGAGAAAGGGCTGAACAGGCCCACTCGAACTATTCAGGCGCGCCAAGGTGATATGCGGAACGAAGACGCGCGTGTCTGCCTCCAGTCCAACCATCTGGCAAATCTGTTCAACCCTCTTTTGTAAGGCGATCAATTCTGGCGAATGCGATACGCCTGCCCACAGCATTTGTGCCTGGTTGTTCTTTTCAAAGGTTCCTGCTCCCTCCATGGCGAGCGGAAAAGCCGGACACCCAGAGCAGACTTCTTCAAGAGCTTTGGCCAGCCTGTCAGCCAAAGCCGTATCAACATCACCCACAAAGCGAAGGGTCAGATGTAACTGCTTTTCATTCTGCCACCGCGCACCTTCTACCCCATCCATCGTAGCGATGAGCTGGGATTTCAGCCAATCCGGAGGCGAGATGCCGATAAAGAGGCGGTGGATCACCTTTCTAATCGTCCTATGCCTTTTCGCGAAGAAAGCCTTCGATCAACTCTCTCACGAATGCCTCAAAGGCGGTACGTTCTTCCTCTTCATGTTCACCCGCTTGTCGTAACCTTTGCCCAAACAGAGCATCTCCCAGTGCGGCTACAGTCGTGAGGTGCGCGATATGGCGTGTGTCGGCGATGTCAGGCTCATTGCCTGGGCTGGCAAATTTACGGCGTACCGCATGAAGGCTGTCAACGACATCATCGAAGAGTTTTAACCGTTCTTCCGGTGGTGTCACGCCGGATTGAAGCAACCAGACCAACCGTTCTGCCACCCCGTTTCGATAGGTTTCGAACGTGCGGGCAATACCATCCTGGCCGGAATCCATTCCCTCGATCACTCCGCGCGTAAGCTTGTCCATGGCACGGACATTGAGAGCCTGCACTAACCCCTCCCGACTACCGAAATGGTGGAGAATGGTGGGGTGCGATACGCCCGCTTCGCGTGCAATGTCCTGCAAGCGCAGGCCGGCTGGCCCATTCTTTCCCATCGTTTTCTCTGCCGCATCGAGGATGACCCTGCGGGCTTCCTCGGGCGTTCTGCGAATGCGTTTTTTTCTTTCTGACACGGTCTGTCACCACTATTGACAATTTTGTTTATATAACTATGTAACGTTCATGAAAGAGGTGTCCCATGAACGCAACCACATCTGCAATCAAAACTCCGTTTCGCCCACTCGCTGCTCTGCGAGCTGTGCAGGCTTTACGCACGAACCCTGATGACACACGGCAGATATTCATGATCTTCCAGGCTTTGGGCGGAAGATCCTCTGCGCGGATGTTTGCGCGCTTTCGGAATAGTCTGAATGGCCAGCGCTTCCTGAGTGAGGAGAGGTCTTTGCTTAAGGTACTGACGGACCGCAATTCTCTGGCTGAGCTTCCGGCAGGCAGTGTGGGGCGCGCTTACCTTGCGTTTATGGAGAGTGAGAACCTCTCTGCCGAAGGGCTGGTCGAGGCATCAGAAGGCCGGGCAGAAAACGCTCCGCCGCAAGAACAGCTCTTTCTTGCACGGATGCGGGATGCGCATGATCTTACTCACATTTTGACCGGCTATGGACGTGATCCGCTGGGAGAGCTTTGTCTTCTTGCCTTCATGAACCGGCATACCCGCAATCCAGGGCAGTTGCTGATTATTGCGATGAGCTGGCTGCAAGTGCCCAAATCTGCCCGTCCGGCGATCCGCGAAGCCTATCGCAATGGCGCAAAGGCGCGTTGGCTCGTGGATCAGGATTATGAAGCGCTTCTGGCCCGCCCGCTGAATGAAGTGCGCAGCGATCTGGGTATCAGGCCTCCCCTGTTATATGAGAGTATGCAGTCATGAGAGAGCTTCTGATTGGCGGGCGAGCAATCCTGCTCGACTTCGCCTCGACTTTGGTCTTTTTTGCACTCTATGCGCTGACGGATAATCTTGGGCTGGCGGTTGGTGCTGGTATCGCTCTGGCATTAACGCAGATCGGCTGGCGGCTGAGCCACGGCCAGCCTGTTGATGCTTTGCAATGGATTAGCCTTGTGACCATCGTTGCCGGCGGAACTGCAACGCTGGTGAGCCATGATGCGCGTTTCATCATGTTGAAGCCAACGGTGATCTATGCGCTGGTTGGCCTGGTGATGCTAAGGCGAGGGTGGATGAACCGCTATATTCCTGCACGTGCGCTCGCTTCCGTGCCGGATCTGGTGGTGATGTGGGGCTATATTTGGGCCGGGGCGATGCTTTTTTCGGCTGCGCTCAATATCTTGCTGGCATTGACCTGCAGCTTCGTATGGTGGGGCACGCTGATGTCGGTGTGGGGTGCTACCAGCAAGCCGCTGCTCGTTTTAACTCAGATTGTCAGTATGAAATTGATCGGCAAGCGCCGTGCGAAGCAGCGCGCAATAGCGTCCACGGTGACATCAAACTCATGTGCTTCTGTTGGTGCTGGGGCAAGCGTTTAGTTGCGTGCTTTGACGCGATAAGCTCTGATATTATAGGAAATGCAGCCCCTGGGGTGATTGGAGTTAACCACATCAATCACCCCAGGGGCTTAATCGTTTTAAGGGTTTATGTTGCAATCCTGAAGGTGCGCACCACATGCGGAGACGAAATCCTACAGGGTGATGCGATGCCCTCTTGACCCACACGAACATTTGCGGAACATCTGCTGACATGTCGCTCACGAAAATCTCCGTCCGTGGTGCCCGCGAACATAATCTCAAGGGCATCGATATTGACCTTCCACGCGATGCGCTGATTGTAATCACAGGCCTTTCAGGTTCTGGCAAATCCAGCCTCGCTTTCGATACGATCTATGCCGAAGGGCAGCGTCGCTATGTCGAAAGCCTGAGCGCCTATGCGCGGCAATTCCTTGAAATGATGCAGAAGCCTGATGTGGAACACATCGAAGGGCTGTCTCCGGCCATTTCCATTGAACAGAAAACCACCAGCCGCAACCCGCGCTCGACCGTGGCAACAGTCACTGAAATATATGATTATATGCGTCTGCTCTGGGCGCGGATTGGCGTTCCTTATTCGCCTGCAACGGGCCTGCCGATTGAGGCGCAGACCGTCTCAAACATGGTGGACCGGGTGATGGCTCTTCCGGAATCGACGCGTTTCTATCTGCTGGCACCGGTGGTCCGGGGCCGTAAGGGTGAATATCGCAAGGAGCTGGCGGAATGGCAGCGGGCTGGCTTCACGCGGGTCAGAATTGATGGCGAAATTTACGAAATTGGCGATGCGCCTGCGCTGGATAAGAAGTTCAAACATGACATTGAAGTTGTGGTTGATCGCCTTGCGGTGCGCGAAGGGATCGAGACACGCCTTGCAGACAGTTTCGAAACCGCGTTGAAACTGGCCGATGGGCTGGCCTATGTCGATCTGGCAGATGGTGTGGTTCCGGGGCGTGACGCTGAGGATGAAGGCGCGGGCAATTTGAAAGGGGCGGGGCTTCCAGCCAATCGCATCGTCTTCTCCGAGAAATTCGCTTGCCCGGTGTCTGGCTTCACGATTGAAGAAATTGCTCCGCGCTTATTCTCTTTCAACGCACCGCAGGGGGCGTGCCCGACCTGTGACGGGCTGGGGGAAAAGCAGCTTTTCGATCCGCAATTGGTGGTGCCCAATGAACATCTGACGCTCAAGAAAGGCGCCATTGTGCCCTGGGCGAAGAGCAATCCTCCTTCGCCATATTATATGCAGGTGCTCTCCAGCCTTGCCGCAGCCTATGGTTTCGATCTCGACACACCGTGGAACGAGATGGATCAGCAGCACCGTGATGTGATCCTCTTCGGCACCAGGGGCAAGAAAATCCCGCTGACCTTCAAGGATGGCCGCAAGAGCTATACGGTGGAGAAGGCGTTCGAAGGCGTTATCGGCAATCTTAACCGCCGCTTGTTGCAGACTGAAAGCAATTGGATGCGCGATGAGCTGTCGCGCTATCAAACAGCACAGCCTTGCGAAACCTGCGGCGGTGCCCGGCTGAAACCTGAAGCACTTTCGGTGAAAGTGGCGGGAGAAAGCATTTCCGGCCCGGTTTCTCTCTCGGTCGCGGAATCCTATGCCTGGTTCGAAGCGCTGAATGATAAGTTGACCGATCAGCAGCAGCAGATTGCCAAAGCGATCCTGAAGGAGATTAACGAACGGCTTGGCTTCCTCAACAATGTCGGGCTGGATTATCTCAATCTTGATCGGACATCGGGCACATTGTCGGGCGGTGAAAGTCAGCGCATCCGATTGGCCAGTCAGATCGGTTCAGGCCTCTCCGGGGTCCTTTATGTGCTCGATGAACCTTCGATTGGCCTTCACCAGCGCGATAATGATCGATTGCTGGAAACGCTTAAGCGGCTGAGGAACCTTGGAAATACGGTTATTGTCGTCGAACATGATGAAGATGCCATTCGTGCGGCGGATCACATTGTCGATCTGGGGCCTGGCGCGGGTGTCCATGGGGGTAATATTGTCGCTGAAGGCACGCTCAAGCAGATATTGAAATCGAAGAAATCCCTTACGGCACAATATCTTAATGGAACGCGCAAGATTGAAGTGCCGGCCAAGCGGCGCAAGGGGAATGGCAAGAAACTGACCGTTCACGGAGCGCGTGCGAACAACCTGCAAAATGTCACGGCCAGCATTCCCCTGGGAACCTTCACCTGCATCACCGGCGTTTCAGGATCGGGCAAATCAAGTTTCACAATCGACACGCTTCATGCGGGCGCTGCGCGGGAATTGAACGGTGCCCGCATTATTGCAGGTCCGCATGACAAGATCACCGGGCTCCAGCATTGCGACAAAGTGATCGAGATCGATCAATCACCCATTGGCAGAACCCCACGGTCTAATCCGGCCACCTATACCGGGGCTTTTACCAATATTCGAGATTGGTTTGCCGCATTGCCGGAAGCTCTGGAGCGGGGTTACAAACCGGGCCGCTTCAGTTTCAACGTCAAAGGCGGGCGCTGCGAGGCATGCCAGGGCGATGGCCTCATCAAGATTGAAATGCACTTCCTGCCTGACGTTTACGTCACTTGTGAAGAGTGTGACGGCAAGCGCTACAATCGAGAAACGCTGGAAGTGCGCTTCAAGGGTATGAGCATTGCTGATGTACTTGATATGACGATTGAAGATGCAGAAGAGTTCTTCAAAGCCGTGCCTCCTATCCGCGATAAGATGCACATGCTGAACGAGGTTGGCCTTGGTTATGTCAAGGTGGGCCAGCAGGCAACCACATTGTCTGGCGGTGAAGCGCAGCGGGTGAAATTGGCCAAGGAGCTGGCGCGCCGCTCAACTGGGCAAACGCTGTATATTCTCGATGAACCCACCACCGGGCTGCATTTCGAAGATGTGCGCAAATTGCTGGAAGTGCTCCACCGGCTGGTCGATCAGGGTAATTCGGTTGTTGTGATCGAGCATAATCTTGATGTGATCAAGACGGCGGACTGGTTGCTGGATATGGGGCCGGAAGGCGGTGTCAGAGGTGGCCAGCTGGTGGCAGAAGGCACGCCGGAAACAGTCGCCAGTGAACCACGCAGCTTCACTGGCCATTATCTGAAGCCAATGCTGGGATGACAATAAACGGGCGGAGCATGTTTGCGAAAAGATGCTCTGCCTGATGCAGCGGCTTAAACTTCTTTGAGGCGGGGCATCAACTCAACAAAATTGCAAGGCCGGTTGCGGCTGTCGAGCTGTTCAGCAAGGATACCGTCCCAGCCATCTTTCACCGCGCCATTCGATCCGGGCAAGGCGAAGATATAGGTGCCATCAGCGACGACCGCACAGGCCCGTGATTGCACAGTGCTGGTGCCAATGGTGTTGTAGCTGATCCAGCGAAACAGCTCTCCAAAGCCCGGAATATCTCTTGTTTTGACCCGGTCCAGCGCTTCTGGAGTGACATCACGCCCGGTCAGGCCTGTGCCGCCTGTAGAGACCACAGCATCAATCTCGGGATCGTCAATCCAGCTCTGAAGGCGCTGGGCAATGATCCCGGCATCATCTTTTTCGATCGCCCGTGCAGCCAAATTATGTCCGGCTGCTTCGATGCGCTTTGCGAGAATATCGCCTGACGTATCATCCTCAGGGCCGCGCGTGTCAGAAACGGTGAGAAGGGCAATTTTGATCGGCTTGAAGGTCCGTTCCGTGTCAATTGCCATTCAATTCATACTCTCATCGCTATCACGCTGTGCCGACATATAGACACGGCCTTTTTTGGCGCTTTCGCCGGTAGGAAATTGTGGCCAGGCATTTTCTGCCAGAGCGACACGGCTGGTGGAATCCGCCTGTGCCTGACGTTCATACATCCAGTAATTGCGCATCACGATGGCCACATAGCCGCGTGTTTCCCAGTAAGGGATCGATTCCATATAGAGCAGGGGATCGCCCTGATCATTGATCTCACTGTTCCACCGTGTGACCGGGGAAAGGCCTGCATTGTAAGCTGCCATGATCTTTGGGAGCTGCCCATGAGTGGCAGGAGCATCGCGAAGCATTTCAAGATTTTGCTGCCCGAAAGCGAGATTGACCTGAGGATCTGTGAGGTCAACCTGGGATGCGCTCATCTTTAAAGCAGGTGCATGTTCGCGCACTGTGATCGGCGTGATCTGCATCAAGCCCTTAGCGTCTGCAGGGCTGACCGCAGTGGTCCGGAAATTCGATTCCTGCAGCGTGTGGGCATAGGCAAGGGCTGGATCGACTTGCCAACCGGTTACGGGTTGCCACTTGGGCGTTGGATAGCGTGACGCCGGATCAGCTGAGGAGCCTGGAGGCGCATTATAGGCCATGTAAAGCTGCGTTCCCGGCATCCCCAGGTCACGAGCCAGACGAGAAAGAGCGCCATAATCCTTGGGATTACCAATCTTGGCCTGATGGATCAGCACCTGGCTGGCCAGAACATCCCGTCCGATTTCCATCAATGCCACAGCGATGTGGACATTGTTGATGTCTTGCAATTCATGCCAGTCAGAGCGGCTGAAGTCAGAGTGATCCACGCGTTCAGGCAAGGCACGGCCCAGCTGCTCGCTGGCGAGCATACCATACAGTGTTTCATCTTCACGCGCCGCGCCGCGCAGCAATTCAGCACTGCGCTCAGGCTGGCGGCAGCGCAGTGCGGCCCGGCTTGCCCAGTAAAAGCCTGCGGAGCGCAATTCGGGGTTGGTCGCCCCATAGGCTGCGCGATCAAATGAAGCGAGCGCAGTGTCGCAATCTTGCAAACGCCATGCGGCAAGGCCAGCTACCCAGTCCCCTTCGGCAACCCATGGGCCCTGGCCATCGCTGACAGTCTGCGCCATGGCGAGCGCCTGCGGGTCTTTATTTTCAATATAATAGCTCCAGGCTACACGCTGCCGCCATTCGGCGCGGGCAGACGGGCTGAGCGAGGAATCTATGCCATCCAGCAATTGGCGGGCGCCATCCGGATCATCGCCCACGATCCGGTCAAGGATCTGCTGACGAACATTGTTAGGCATAGTCCCATCGCTGATCGAGCGGGGTAGAACACGCTTTGGCATGGATTGCTGTGGAACAAAGCGCTGTTCCTGAGGAAGATTAGGCATAGCGCCAAGGCCGCGGGTCAGCCCAAGGCGAGCCAATTGGGCAGCTTGTGGAAGATCTTTTCCACTCGTCAGCCACTGCTGTATCTTGTCGAGTTCCACACGCGGAGAGTTGGCCGCGAGATAATATTCAGCTTTAGCAATCGGAGTAAGCAGGCCATCCGGTTTTTGCGCGAGTAGATTTTCGACGGTGGCCCAGTTTTGCTGGTCAATCGCTGTAAACAATTGCGAATAATATGCCCGATCTTCGCGGCTCAATTGTTCTGGTGTGCTGTTCTGTACCGCATGCGCGACAAAATATTCTCGTGCTGATTTGGCTTGTGCCGGCTGGACGCACAGCATGGTTGCCGTCATCGCCAAGAAACCAAGTACAGGTCTGGTCATGTTTCGCCCTCCGTCCAATCGAGCCAACACTGCCACAGATTGCCCTGTCTCCGGGGGCGTCTTAACAACATTCCCGGATCGATACCCGCAAGTGCTGGCGCTTCAATGCCTTGAAGGACAGTTTTGGCAAAACGTGCAGTGCCTTGCGTTGTGACGTGTCCTAGTAACGATAAGATGTTACTGCCGAGTAAAAGAACCCGCTGGGGTTCAACCAGATTGATGTGATGGCGTAGAACATCTCCCATGCCGGCCTTGTTCAGGCTTGCCCAATCAGCAAGTGGTGTATGGCGGGGAAGAGCTGATGCAAGATAGGTGTTTTCGTCGTTCAGGCCAGCAGAGCGCATGAAATTTGCGATCAGAGTGCCATGGGGGCCGGCCAGCAAAATATCCCTGTCATCGATTTCTGGTTCGGGCACGACGATCATCAGGCTGGCGCCGTGTTTTCCGCGCGGAGCAACCCTTGGATAGCTCCCCCCTTCATCAAGCGATGATTCGGTTAGCCACCATTTTGGGAATGCTTCGAGTGTTTCTGGCCATTGGTCCTTGTCTCCACCGGGGCGGGGAAGGTCAGGTTTGCGTTTTGCCGCAGCAGCTATCGCCTCTTTCGCAGCGCGTGCACGCGCTGCGGCTGCATCTTCCTTTGCACTCGTATCAGCCAGCCAGCCTTGCGGGGTTTCGGTGAAATCCTCGCTGACGCCGGATTGCTGCCACCATTCCTGAGCAGCTAAGAATTGATCATACAAAGAGGGGCTTGGTTTTTGGGTCATTGCTGTACCAAGCCTTGACCTGCCAAGCCTCTGCGATCAAGGCCCAAGAGAAGATATATGAATTTCAACGGGGACTAGTTGTGAGCGAACGCGAATCCATGCCGTATGATGTGGTGGTTGTCGGTGCCGGCCCTGCCGGTCTTGCCGCTGCCATTCGTCTCAAGCAGTTGAATGAAGAGCTTGATGTCTGTGTGCTGGAAAAAGGTTCAGAAATCGGCGCGCATATTCTTTCCGGCGCTGTGGTCGATCCACGCTCACTCGATGAATTGCTGCCTGACTGGCGCGAGCAGGATTGCCCAATGGCCGAAGTGCCGGTGACGGAAAATTGTCACTGGACACTTTCCAGAACCGGTAAATTTGCCGTTCCTCATGCAGTTCTTCCGCCTTTCATGTCCAACAAGGGCAATTATACGGGGTCGCTCGGTAGCCTGTGCCGCTGGCTGGGCGAAAAAGCGGAAGAATTGGGAGTCGAGATATTTCCCGGCTTTCCAGCGTCCGAAGTGCTGTTTGATGAAAACGGTGCGGTTATGGGTGTGGCGACGCAAGACATGGGCGTTGCCGCAGATGGTTCGCACAAGGATGATTATCAGCCGGGGATGGAGCTTCACGCGAAATATACCTTCTTCGCCGAAGGTGCGCGGGGCCATTTGACCAAGCGCATGAAAGCCCATTTCGACCTTGAGGCGGATTGTCAGCCACAGGTTTATGGCCTTGGTATCAAGGAATTGTGGGACATTGATCCTGCCAAACATGTTCCAGGCCGGGTTATTCACACGCAAGGATGGCCATTGTCCGAAAGCGATAGCTGGGGCGGAGGCTTCCTTTACCATCAAGCCAATGGGCAAGTGGCTTTGGGCTTTGTGACGGCGCTGGATTACGCAAACCCTTATGTGTTCCCATTTGAAGAATTTCAGCGCTGGAAGCATCACCCCGACATCAAGCAGGTGCTCGAAGGTGGAAAGCGCGTTTCCTACGGTGCGCGAGCGATTAATGAGGGCGGCTGGCAGTCTGTTCCCAAGCTTGCCTTTACGGGTGGGGCTTTGATTGGCTGTTCAGCGGGCTTTGTAAATGTCCCGCGGATCAAAGGCACCCATACGGCCATGAAGAGCGGTATGCTAGCGGCAGAAGCTGCTGTGGCGGCCATTGCTGGTGGCCGTGAAAAGGATGCGCTGGACGAATATGATAGTGCCCTGCGGTCTAGCTGGATTGCTGATGAATTATCGAAGGTGCGCAATGTTCAGCCGCTGGTTTCGAAATTTGGCGGGGCACTCGGCACTGTTATGGCAGGCGCGGATATGTGGATGCGGACATGCAAGATTGGGCTGCCATACACGATGAAGCATGAACGGGACGCGCAGAAGACGGGCCGTGCCGATCTCTACAAGAAAATTGAGTACCCCAAACCTGATGGCGTCATCAGTTTTGACCGGCTTTCCTCGGTCTTCCTTTCAGGTACCAACCATGAAGAAGATCAGCCCTGTCATCTGGTGTTGAAAGACCCCACCGTCCCTGAACGCATCAACCTGCCGCTCTATGCCGGGCCAGAAGCACGTTATTGCCCTGCGGGAGTTTATGAATTTGTGGAGAAGGAGGGTGTTGAGCAATTGGTCATCAACGCTCAAAATTGTGTCCACTGCAAGACCTGCGATATTAAGGACCCGACCCAGAATATCGAATGGGTGACGCCGGAAGGTGGCGGCGGGCCTAACTATCCCAATATGTGATTGCCAACATCAGAGAATGAAGATCGCCTCGTAATGGCTATGAATGAAACGGCTTATGCCAAAATCAACCTTGCGCTGCATATTCGTAAGCGGCGCGAGGACGGTTATCATGAGCTGGAAACGCTGTTTGCTTTTGTGGATAATGGCGATCACCTCTCAGCCGCTTATTCCAGTGAAGATCGGGTGACGGTGCATGGCGAGTTCTTGGCCGCCTTGAACAACCCGTTCGATAATATCGTGGCCAAGGCCTTGGGCCAATTGCCACGCAGTGAAGGTCTTTCCATAGAATTGGAAAAGCGCCTGCCAGTTGCGGCTGGCCTGGGCGGTGGCTCTGCCGATGCAGGGGCGGTTTTCCGCTTCATCCGAGACATGCATGGCTTGCCTGATGATTGGCTTGAACGTGCGGCGCGCCTTGGGGCAGATGTTCCGGCCTGCGTTGAGAGCCGTGCTTGTATTGGCCGTGGCACGGGTACAGAATTGCTGGCCATCGAGAATGATTTGGCGGGCACTTCAGTCTTGTTGGTGAACCCGCGCGTTCCGCTCGCCACTGGCCCTGTATTCGCGGCATGGGATGGTCTGGATCGTGGCCCGATGCCAGAGGGGCACCCTTCGCAGATTGCGAAACATGGCCGCAATGATTTGGAAGCGCCGGCCATTTCGCTTTGCCCTGAAATTGCTGATGTGCTCGTCTTTTTGCGAGAAACTGACGCTGATCTCGTTCGAATGAGTGGATCGGGCGCGACCTGCTTTGCGCTCTATTCCAACGATGAAACATTACAGGCAGCAGCGCGCAGGTGTGCGTCACAGCATAGCGATTGGTGGCAAATGAGTGGAAAATTAAGATGAGCGGTTTGCCCTACAAACAGGTTGGAATGCCCGCTCAAGGTGGAATTGTTGCCATCTGCGATCACGCTTCCAACGCTGTCCCCAATGATATCGATCTGGGTGTCAGCCCAGAAGTGTTAGGTAAGCATATCGCTGTTGATATCGGAACACTGGGCGTGGTGGAACGGCTTGCCACCTCTCATGGTATTCCGGTTCATCATGCAACGCTGAGCAGGCTGGTGATTGACCTTCACCGGGAAGTGGATTCACCAGGCCTCATTCCCGAAACCAGCGACGGGCATCAGATCTCTGGTAATCTCGCGGCGGATCATGACGCACGTATTCAGCGTTTCTACCACCCCTATCACGAAGCATTTTCGCGCTGGATTGCCAGCGCTCCGCCCAAGCTGATCCTGTCTATTCACAGCTTTACAGCGGAATTGGAAAGCAAGCAGGAAGAACGCCCATGGGAAGTGGGTATTCTCTATAATGAGGATGACCGTGCTGCGCGCCACGCGATCCGCTTATTTCGTGAAGAGGGTTATATCACTGGCGATAATGAGCCCTATTCAGGCAAATTGCTCAACGCGACGATGAACCGCCATGCCGAAGCGCAGGGAACCCCGTACATCGCGATTGAAATTCGCAATGATTTGATTGCCGATGAAGCGGGGCAGGCCAAATGGGCGGCACTGATCCACGATATTGCCAATAGGGTTGCACTGGCGCTGGACTAAGTGCAGTCCGCAGTAGATTGTGCTTAACCAATCTGCCTGAAATGGCGTTTCATCGCGGACATGACCTCTATGCGGATATTCTTCTATAGCGTTCCACTGCTTCTGCTCACGGCCTGCTCAGGTAGCCCGCAAAGCGAAATTCATGGTGAACCACTGGCCTGCGCTGTGGATGGTGCAACGGATTTCACCAAGGTTTGCAAAGTGGAACGTACGTTGGTTGATGGTGTTCTGACACTAACGGTATATCAACCCGATGGTGGCTTCCGGCGCTTCTATGTACTCGATGATGGCACTGGCATTTCAGCTGCAGATGGAGCCGGTATCGCAACAACGCAGGTCGTTGGTGACAGCATAGAAGTGACTATAGATGAAGACCGCTATCTCTTTCCTGCAAAGATAGAAAATCATGCACCGGCCAGCTGACCCAATTCTCACCGTCGCCCAGATGCGGGCAGCGGAACAGGCTTTAATCGATGCCGGTGAAACGGTCTGGACCTTGATGCAGCGTGCAGGCGAAGGCGCTGCTGATGTGATCTGGCGGATTTGCGCTGGTCGTTCTGTGACAGTGCTGACAGGGCCGGGCAATAATGGCGGTGATGGCTATGTCATCGCTGAAAGCCTGCGTCTGCGCGGTGTGCCGGTGAATGTCATCGCGGCATTTGAACCTTCTACCGAAGCTGCAAAGAAGGCACGGTCCGAATATGGTGGCTCCTTTACGGATGATGCCACGGGGGAAGTGTTTGTCGATTGCCTGTTTGGAAGCGGTTTAACCCGTCCGCTTGGCAGCAAATTGGCAGAACAGCTTCGCCAGCTTTCATCCAAACACAGGCTGAGCGTCGCTATTGATGTGCCGAGCGGTGTCGAAAGCGATCATGCGGCGCCGCTTGATCCGAACTTGCCATCATATGATTGCACGATAGCACTGGGCGCATGGAAATGTGCGCATTGGCTGATGCCTGCGATGGACATGATGGGGCGCCGTGAATTGGTACGGATCGGCATTAACGATCCGGATCATGTTGCTCGCCTTTTTCCAAAGCCAGAACTCTCCGCTCCACCGCGCGATGCGCATAAATATAGCAGAGGTTTGCTTGCAGTTGTCGGCGGCATGATGCCCGGTGCTGGTGTGTTGGCGGCGCGCGCTGCCATGCATGGAGGGGCTGGCTATGTGAAGCTTCTTGCCAGCGATTTGCCGGTATCCATGCCGGCTGAATTGGTGGTGGAGCGAGATGATCTTGATGAAGCGCTGGATGATCACCGTCTGTCGGCTCTTGCTATCGGTCCGGGCCTGGGGCGTAATGGACGCAGCCGCAACCGCTTGATTGCTACACTGGCGCGCAACTTGCCGACATTATGTGACGCAGATGCGCTGGTTCTTCTTCGAACGGAGATGGTCGACAGCCGCACAGCACCGCTCATCTTGACGCCTCACGCTGGCGAACTCGATCGCCTTTTCAGGAGCTTTGAAACGCCTGACGGTGACCGATTGGAGCGATTGCAGCACCTTGCCCAAAAGAGCAGTGCAGTCATTGTAGCCAAGGGGCCAGATACGATTGTAGCAGCGCCAGACGGCCGTGTCGCAGTCTCTCCTCCTGCGCCAAGCTGGCTTTCTGTGGCCGGAACGGGGGATGTGCTCGCTGGCATTATCGCCAGCCGCCTGGCAACAGGATGCAGTGCGATGGATGCTGCCTGTCAGGGCGTATGGCTCCATGGGGAAGCGGCCAGGCAGGCTGGCGCAGTTTTCACTGCAGGGGAGCTTGTGCCAGCCATCCGCAACGCCTACGCCGCCTGCCTGTGAGCACAATAGAAACAATTCAACGCGTCGCTGCTAAAGGCGATGGTGTTACTGAAAGCGGCCGCCATATTTCTATGGCAGCGCCGGGTGACCGCATTTTGCCTGATGGTTCTATCGAGCCGGGGCCGCATCATGCAGTGCCACCATGCCGCCATTTTAGCCGTTGCGGCGGATGCCAGTTGCAGCATTTGAACGAAGAGGCCCTGTCCCAATTCGTTTATGACCGGGTTGTCCACGCGGCCAGCGGACAGGGCCTGGAGGCTGAAAATGTCGGCGATGTGCACCTTTCACCACCAATGAGTCGCCGCCGCGCAAATCTGCGAGCCATGAATGGCGGCGGAAGGCCGGTGATCGGGTTTAGCGAGGCGGGTTCGCACAAGCTGGTGGACCTGCGCGAATGCCATGTTCTGGTGCCTGAACTGTTCGCGCTGATCGCTCCTTTGCGCGCGCTCCTTGCGCGGCGGAAGGGCAAATATGCGCTCGATATCGAATTGGTGCTGACTGATCAGGGCGTTGATTGTGCGATCAAAGGGCTGACATTGGAAGGGCTGGAGCAGACTGAGGCCATGCTCGATTTCTGCCGTGATCACGGTCTCGCCCGCCTGACATTGGATCAGGGCTATGGGCCTGAAACCTTGTGGGAGCCTGATCCCATCACAGTTACTTTAGGAGGGGCGCCGGTTCCTTACCCATCAGGCTCTTTTCTCCAGGCGACAGTTGACGGTGAAAATGCACTTGGCGCGGCGGCTAAGGAATGGCTGGCTGAGGCAAGAACGATTGCGGATCTTTTTTCTGGTCTCGGCACATTTGCGTTTGTTTTGGCTGATCCGGCAAGAGTGCTGGCCGCAGAAGCTGCCCGTGATGCGCATCTTGCCTGTCAGCAGGGGGCGGGGCGCAATCTTAAGCCAATCAAGAGCTTCCATCGCGATCTTTTTCGCAACCCGCTGAGATCTGAAGACTTTTCACGCTTTGATGGTGTGGTGCTCGATCCACCGCGTGCAGGCGCACGTGAGCAGGTAGCTCAGCTTGCCACAAGCGGTGTGAAACGGATCGTTTATATTAGTTGCAACCCCTCAAGCTGGGCGCGTGATTCCAAAGCCTTAATCGAAGCGGGTTATATCTTACAGGAATTACGCCCCGTCGGACAATTCCGTTGGTCCACCCATGTCGAACTGGCGAGCCTCTTCGTGCTCAAGGCTGGCGATTAATTTGTCCCGCAGCCACTGCCTGGCATGTGGTTCTACAAAAGCATGGCTGGCATCGTTGCAGATGCTCAAGCTATGGTTGCCGCCAGTCCAGTAGCTGAGGAATGCTTGCCCCGTACGATCGCGCTCCGCAATTAAAATAGAGGTTTTGCGCGGCTCTCGTTGCAGCTTTTCTATCAGCTCTTTCGCTAGAGAAAGTGGTTGAGTGTCCTTCTGTAAGACTTTGAAAAGGTTTATTGTTAAGTCTCTGAGTGACACTTGGCCTTTTACAAGACGGAGCCATTCTGAAGGGTTGCGCAGCTTTTTGGCATAGCGCTCACGGATGGCCATGGGCTGCCACCCGTCCTGCCCGTCTTCCAGCGTCCATGGGTTCGCGAGGACGAGAGTATCGCACTCTTGAGGAGCGAACAGAACAAGAGCAGTCGCAGCGTCACAATTCCCAAATGCGACCAGGCGTTTTATTGAGGGGCATTTTTCTCGAAATATCGCCACTGCTGCAGCAATATCCTTAGCGCTTTGCGTAAAGCCGCGATTGATGCCGCTGCTGTCACCCACCCCGCGCCGGTCAAAACGGAAGCAAGGAAACCCTTGAGCAGCTATTTCAGCCGTCAATTTCGCTTGCCCGCTAAAAGTGCCGCTTCGTATCTCATTTCCGCCTGATACAATCAGCAAACCGCTTGAGCGCTTGCCGTGATCGATCGTCCCGGTGAGGGTTTCACCCTCGCAGTCAAACGTGATGTGCTCTCTGCTCACACTTTCAGGCCTTGGGCGATGATATCGGCAAGTCTCTCCGCCTGATCTGCTGCGAAATCAGGTTCTGCCCGCAGCCACAATGGTGGTCCATTAAGGCTCGCCTGCTCGATATCCCTCCATCGAGGGGATAGGGGAATTTCGCTTTCCTCAAGCTCCGCAATCATTGATGGGCCTAAGGAAAAGCCTGCAAGTTCAATTCCTTCTTTCCTGCCTTGCTCAAAAAGAGACGCGCTCTTTTCCCGGCGGCCGGCTTCGGTTGAGGAGATAGTCCGGCTTCTTATCAATTGGCGCAAGATGCTTTTCCCACTTACCGGAGCATAGCGCCAACCCGGAAGGCCAGGGGGAGTGAGGAGGGCACCGCCTCTGATCGCCAATACATGTGTTGCCTGGAAAGATTGTGCTGCTGCCTTGGCGGCATCGATCCACAAGGAAAGTGACTGCTCTTCCAACGGTACGAGGCTTTCGTTGCAACCGGGCAGATCGGGCAGAAAACTGTCTATTTGGCGGTGATCAAGGTGGCGCATTACAGCCAGCGTTTGATGCCGCATCTTATTGGCTTCATCAAACAGAGCGGGCAGTATCAGCAAGCGGTGAAGGCGCTGGTGATCAAAATAAGCCACCATTTCCGCTTCGCCTGTCGGCGCTGACCAAGCAGAAATCATGGCGTTAAATCTGCTCTATTGGCCGCGCTTGGCTTCGGAGAAAGCCAGCAGGGCACCATATGTTTCAAGCATTTCACCATCCACTTCGTCATCATCTATGATGATATCGAGGCGGTCTTCCATTTCGGTTAACAGACCAGCAACTGCCATGGAATCCAGTTCAGGCAGATAGCCGAAGAGGCCTGTATCTGCATCGAAAGAAGCTACCTTGGCCGCGTCCAGCGCCAGCACGTCGCGCAAAATGGCACGCAAAGTGGCGTCAGTATCCGTGGCGGATGTTTCAACAACGCTGCCAGTTTGTGGGTCGCTGCTCATAGATCTCTCTGTCATTGCGCGCTCCCTAGCCAGCGCTGCGGTGCAAGACAAGCTTTCGCGCATATTGCCGGGCAATCGGCACCCAGTTTTTCGGCTTCGAAGGATTATAGCATTCGATCCGAAAGCGTGAGCGGGTGTCGCTCATCCAATCGGCCTTATAAGCATCGTTGCCAGTGCCAAAATCAACGTATTCTACGGCGTCTATATCGATTACATGGCGCATCAGTGCCGCGGTGAGGATGGTTCCGGCTGACAGTTTTGGGAAAGCTTCATTATGCGCGAGTTTGTGAATATAGGCAGTGCCGCCCTCAACAGTCCAAAACTGCGCTGCAACCACTTGCCCTTCATGGCGCGCAAGGCCTAGCCGCAATTGACCGTGAGTGGCTTGCTGCCTGGCAAACGCTTTAAGTAGTGCCGGATTGCCTTCTGAACCCTTCCAGCTCAAACTGTAGATTTTTTCGTAAGATTGCCATACAACACTATCAAAAAATGTGAGAATTTCTGTTTCGA
Organism: Altericroceibacterium indicum; assembly: GCF_009828105.1. Taxonomy (GTDB): domain Bacteria; phylum Pseudomonadota; class Alphaproteobacteria; order Sphingomonadales; family Sphingomonadaceae; genus Altericroceibacterium; species Altericroceibacterium indicum. The sequence continues at coordinate 965,378 of NZ_WTYQ01000001.1, read as the reverse complement.
CGTGTTTTGCTTTACGTTTCAGAGTGGATCGAAGCTGGCCAGGGCGAGAGGCGAGGTAATCGGAATAGCTCTGGTGGTTCAAAGCAAGATAATGGTTCGTGTCGCTTGCTTCTTTGAAACAGGTCCACCCAGCATTGGAAAAGGCCTTTTGTATCAGAGAGGATGCACCATTTTCTTCGGGAACCTTGTCAAAATGAACCGTAGGCAGAGTGCGGCGCAGATCTTTCGCGAGGGCTGAAAGGAGAGATGGGTGATCTGCCTTGGGTGTCGCGAGTGGTTGCCAGGTGAAATTATACCAATTGCCGAAAATTGTTGCCCCTCGTAGTGTAGCTAAGAGCGGAAGTGCAACCGCCTCTTCTTTATCCTTTGCCAAGGTAATCAGCGGTTTGGATCCATACTTTTCGAGTAATTGAAACCATTCAATATGGGTGAAAGGTCCATCGTGATGGAGCGGAAGACCTTGCAAGATATCACTGCTGTCGTGATAGCTGATATCAATCACTGAAAATCTGACCCTTTGAAAGTTTCATGCCGATATTGCCCAATCCTCAACCTCTGCCGCTCGATCATTGCGTGTTGTATGGCCATGATAGCGATACAGCATTGATCCTGCGCGGTCACCTGCTCACCTATAAGGAACTGCGTCAGAAAGTGGCGCAACTGGCTGCATGGTTGAGCGTGAACGTCCCGCAAAAGGGTGCCCGGGTTGCCAGTTGGGGGGCAAAGGATCTGATGACGTGCCTCCTGCCTCTGGCTGCGCCGCGTGCAGGGCTGGTGCATGTTCCAATAAATCCTCTGCTAAAACATGGTCAGGTGGCCCATATTCTTGCGGATAGTGGCGCACAGCTTTTACTTGGAACCGGGGCGCGCCTGTCCACTTTGGTTGAGGGTGATTTGCCGCAGGATTGTATTGCGCTCGACATTGCGAGCATTCCTGCTCTGCTAGACGGTGAAGGGTTACCGCCATCCGATGCCGATACGAATGATCTTGCCGCTATTCTCTACACCAGCGGATCGACCGGCAAACCCAAGGGGGTGATGCTGTCCCACGCGAATATGTGGCTCGGTGCGGTCAGCGTGGCGCATTATCTGGAGCTTGAAAGCGACGATGTGGTGCTTGCGGTGCTGCCGCTATCCTTTGACTATGGCCAGAACCAGCTTCTGTCGGCCTGGCGTGCAGGGGCTGCCGTGGTGCCGCTGGATTATCTTCTTCCGCGCGATGTGGTCAAAGCCTGCGCGCGCCATCAGGTTACAACATTGGCAGCGGTCCCGCCGCTCTGGGTGCAATTGCTGGAGCAGGATTGGCCAGAAGATGCGACCAGATCGATGCGCCGCCTGACCAATAGTGGCGGTGCTCTAACCCTCGATCTGGTCAGAGGGTTGCAAGATAAGCTACCTGAAACACAGATTTTTCCGATGTATGGCCTCACGGAAGCATTTCGTTCCACTTACTTGCGGCCGGAGCTTGTGGCGGAGCATCCAGTCTCGATGGGGCAAGCCGTTCCTTTTGCGGAAATTCTGGTCATGAACGATACCGGGCAACTGGTTTCTGCGGGGGAAGAGGGTGAATTGGTTCATTGCGGGCCGCTGGTCGCGCAAGGCTATTGGCAGGATGATGAAAGAACTGCCGAGCGCTTTCGCCCTGCACCTGAGCAATCCAGCTATGGCGGAATTGCTGTGTGGTCAGGGGATCGGGTCGTCCGGGATGGGGAAGGGCTTTTGTATTTTGTTGGCCGCAGGGATGCGATGATCAAGAGTGCGGGAAACCGCATCAGTCCGCAGGAAGTCGAGGAGGCCGCTTTAGCCAGTGGTCTGGTGGCAGAGGCGGTGGCACTTGGTGTTGCAGATGCGCGCCTTGGCCAAGCTGTTCACCTTGTTGTGAGGGCGCATGGAGATGATCTTGCTAAGGCAGAAGAACAATTGCCGGCTATCCTTTCGCGTGAATTGCCTAATTTCATGCGCCCACAGATGATCCACTGGCGCGATATAATGCCGCTCAACCCGAACGGAAAAATCGATCGGGTAGCGCTTGCAAAGGACATTCAGCCATGAAGCCATTTGGTCCTATTCCCAGTGGCTTCGATAGTATTGATGGCCAATTGTCTATTGGTGGAATGACGGCAGAGGCACTTGTAGATCAGGCCGGCGACACCCCGCTTTTCGTCTATTCGAAAGAATTGATTGGTAGCCGTATGGCTGATTTACGGCGTGCAATGCCGGAGCGGCTTTCTATTCATTATGCTATAAAAGCAAACCCTTATTCTGATATTCTTCAATTGATGTCAGGTCTGGTCGATGGCTTCGATATTGCCTCTGCAGGAGAGCTGGACCTCGCGCTGGCTGCTGGTCAATCGCCTGAGCGGATTAGTTTTGCCGGCCCCGGTAAGCGTGACAGGGAATTGCGTGCGGCTCTGCTCGCGGGTGTGACCATTAATTGCGAATCCGAAAATGAAGCGCATCGGGCGCTTGCTATCGGCCATGTTGAAAATATTGCGCCTAAGCTGGCGATCCGCGTCAATCCCGATTTCGAATTGCGCGGATCTGGCATGAAAATGGGGGGCGGGGCCAAGCCTTTTGGCCTTGATGCTCATCGCGTTCCGCAACTGGCGCGCGAAGTCATTGCCAGCGGTGCTGTTTGGCAGGGCTTGCATATTTTCACGGGCAGTCAGGCACTGGATGCAGATGCTATCATTGAAACGCAGGGCAATGTGCTGGCGCTGGCAGCGCAATTGACTGACGATATCGGCGTTCCCTTGCCCCATCTCAATATGGGAGGGGGGTTTGGTATCCCCTATTTCCATTCAGATAAGTCATTGGATATTTCGCGCATCGGTGCGGCTCTTCAAGGGCGCTTTAATACCCTGCCTGACGGCCTCCTGAGCACGAAGTTCGCCATTGAACTGGGGCGCTATCTGGTGGGTGAGACCGGAGTCTATCTGACCCGCATTGTCGATCGCAAGGAAAGCCATGGTGTGACTTATCTCATCACGGATGGCGGCTTACATCACCAATTGGCGGCATCTGGAAATTTCGGGACAGTGGTGAGGCGCAATTATCCGGTGGCTATTGCGACCCATTTTGTTGCCGAGCCGACAGAGGTAGTTAACATCGTCGGCTGCCTATGCACCCCATTAGACAGGCTCGCGGATCAGGTATCTATGCCGCACGCAGATATTGGAGATCTCGTGGCGGTGTTTTGTGCTGGTGCTTATGGTGCAACAGCGAGCCCGGAAGCGTTTTTGGGGCACGGACCTGCAAGAGAAATTCTCATATAATTCAAGACCTCATTCGTTTCAAAACGGGACGTTCAATGAAAAGAACGCTTGAAATTGGGACGGTGGCAAAAGACTAACGCAATATTCACCATTTCTCCTTCATTAGGAGGGCAAGAATTTAATGTAGATGGTGAACAGCGCCCCTCTTCGGGCGCTGAACAGGTCCAGGAATGAGGCGTTTGATGCGTAAATCCAAAGCCGCACGGTTTTGCACGGTAATTGCGCTGGCAGGTTTGAGCTTGAGCGGCTGTATGAGTGCGAGCCATGATCCACAGCTTGCACCCGCCAGCTTTGTTGCCATGCAAGAAGGGCCTGGCGAAGAATATGTGATCGGCCCGCTTGATGAGCTGACTATTCACGTCTGGCGTAACGAAGAATTGGGCGCGAAGATACAGGTTCGCCCTGATGGTCGGATCACCACGCCTCTGGTTTCCGATATGCCTGCTGTTGGCAAGACACCGACAATGTTGGCCGAAGATATTCGGCTTCAGCTTTCACAATATATTGCCGATCCGATTGTGACAGTGATCGTGAATTCCTTTGCCGGGACATATAGCCAGCAGGTGCGCATTGTTGGGGCGACCGAGAAACCCGCCTCCATTCCTTATCGTGCCAATATGACCTTGCTTGATGCCATGATTGCGGTTGGTGGGTTGTCAGAATTTGCCGCTGGGAACCACGCCAAACTCATTCGCTTCGACAAGGAATCCGGCACTCAGAAAGAATATGCTCTCCGGCTTGGCGATCTTCTCAAAAAAGGGGAGAGCAAGGCCAATGTCATGCTGAAACCCGGTGATGTGATCATCATTCCTGAAAGCATGTTTTAAAATATGGGCCTGAACTCGCTGATGGAGGAAGTGCGGGCTGCACTTTGGACGGTATGGAACCGCCGCTGGATCGCTTTGGCGGTGGCATGGGGGATTTGTCTCTTAGGCTGGCTGGCCGTTGCACTTGTCCCCAATTCCTACGAATCCAATGCTCGGATATTCATCCAGTTTGATGACGTGCTTGCTCAGCAGATCGGTATCGGTACGGGAAGTCGTCAAAAAGATATTCAGCGTATCAGGCAAACACTGACCAGTGCTGTAAACCTTGAGAAAGTTGTCCGTTCTACCCGGATTGGGGACACGGTCACATCACCGTCGCAGATGGAAGTTGCGGTCAACAAGCTGGCCACTGAGATCAAGATTTCCAGCCAGGGTGACAATCTCTTTGAAATCACCGCAACCAGCGGACGTGGCAGCCTGTCTGACAATGAAAATGCTCAGCTGGCGCAAGAAATCGTTCAGCGGATGATCGATATTTTCAGAGAGGAAAATCTGGGTGGTTCTCGGGGGCAAATGCGCCAGACGCTGGCTTTTCTCGACCAGCAATTGGCTGACCGTGAAAAACAATTGTCCGATGCTGAACAACGGCGGCTCCAGTTCGAAGCTGCTAACCCTGAACTGATCGGCGGTGCCGAAGGCATAGCGTCGAGGCTGAACGCCACTCAATCGGAATTGCGTAGTGTGCAAGCGGACCTTGCCGCGGCACAAAGTTCAATCGCTGCGATTGACGGGCAGATAGCCAGCACACCAAAATTCATCACCGGGCAGGGCGGGACCGGCCCGGCAGCCGCACTTGCGCAGGCGCAGGCGAGTTTAGCAGCTATGCAATCGCGCGGTCTGACGGATGAGCATCCTGACGTGATAGCAACAAAACGACAGATAGCCGCATTGCAGAAACAGGTTGGCAATGGCGATAATACCAACTCAGGTACGCCTAACCCGGCCTATAGTTCTTTGCAGGCCATTCGTGGCGAGCGGATTGCTAATGCACAGGCTTTGCAATCACGAGCGGCAGCGCTGCGCTCGGAGCTGGCCGCGATCACAAGTGACCAGAGCAAGGAGCCTGGCGCGGCTGCAGAAGCGCAGCGGATAAGCCGGGATTATGACGTATTGCGCAGCCAATATGACAAGCTGTTGCAAGATCGTGAGCAGTTGAAGCTGCGTGGTCAGGTCGAAAATGAACATAATGCAATCAAGTTTGATGTGATTGACCCGCCATCCAGTCCGCTCACTCCTGCCGCACCTCATCGACCATTACTGCTGATAGGGGTTCTGATTATTGGTATCGCAGGTGGCGTGGCGGTTGCTTTCGGCCTTGGGCAAATCAACGGTTCATTCGCAACTGCCGCCAAATTGGAGCGGAATATTGGCTTGCAGGTAATTGGCACGATTTCGAACGTGCTTACGAATGAGGCAAAAGAACGGCAGGCTAAAAGACTGAAATTGTTTATCGGTGCATCGGCTGCGCTTTGCGGGCTTTTAGTGATATTGCTGGCGGTGGAATTTTTCCAACGTGGCATGGTAAGTTAGGAGGTTAGGGTGACTGAAGAAAAGAAGACCCCGCTTCCATCGGAAGCTCAGAGGCCGCGTAAGTCGCTGTTTGAGCAAGCTCAGGACGTTTTTGGCGCGAAAAAGCTGGCTCCTTCTCCAGTTCCTGACGAACTTGCATCCGCACGAGGTAGCCAATCTGTCCGGCGCAGAGCCAAGCCAACGCCTGATCGTCCGATTGATGGCGGTGATGGTTCAGGGCTCGGTTCCAGAGGTCTGTCCAACGGGCCAGCGGTCGCTATACCGCGAAACCCGGAGCCGATGTCGTTTTCTCGTAATCGCCATCCGATTGACCGACAGCGATTGCAGGAAAAGGGGATGATTGTTCCCGGTGGGCCAACCACCGCACTGCTTGAAGAATTCCGTATCGTGAAGCGTGAAGTCTTGCGCAAAGCACGGGAGAATGAGCAACGCGATCACGCCACCAGCGCTCAGCGTGTTCTGGTGTGTTCGCCTTTGCCTGATGAAGGTAAAACCTTTTGTGCCACCAATCTGGCTCTTGCCATTGCGGCCGAAAAAGACAGCGAAGTACTACTGGTGGATGCTGATTTCGCCAAGCCTTCTGTCCTGTCCACTTTGGGGCTTACCAGTACAGGGCCGGGCATGATGGATGCTTTGGCGAACCCTAACATCAAAGTGCAGGACTGTGTTCTGGCGACTGACGTACCTGGGTTATGGGTGCTGCCAGCTGGCAATCAAAGCAGCACGGATAGTGAATTTCTATCGAGCAATAAGACCAAGACAATACTCGATCAGCTCACGGCAGGGGCTCCACATCGGATGATTATTTTCGATTCCCCGCCTGCCCTTGTTGCATCACCGGCGGCGGAACTGGCGAAACATGTCGGGCAGGCTATCGTGGTCGTTCGTGCTGACAAAACCGGGCAGAGTGCATTGGAAGACGCATTGTCGCTATTGTCTCATTGCCCGGATGTGAAGTTAATTCTCAATGGCACCAATTTCAGCCCAAGTGGCCGGCGTTTTGGCAGCTATTACGGTTACGGGAGCTAAGCGAGTGCGGAGAGGGGGAGCTCTTGCGATGATGACTGTGGCTGCGGTGGGTTTGCCATGCGTGGCTCAGGGGCAGGATGTTGCTCAGGGTCAGGGTGCTGAGGCAATGGAGAGTAGCTCTTTACCTCAATCCACCCGCAGTGCCCCGATTGATATACGCCCCTACATAGAAGCGGCTCAGGTCGTGAATGCGGAAATCTCACCGGGGAACGATGTCGTCACATATTCACGCTTGGCGGCAGGTGTCGATGCACTGCTGAAAGGGCAGCATTCCTCTGCTTCTGCATCCTTGCGTTATGAGCGCCGCATTGGCTGGAACGGCAATAACGGCAATGATGGCGATACGCTGAGCGGGCTTGTCCGCGCATCTGCTGCGATCATTCCGCGCACGCTGACAATAGAAGCAGGGGGCATGGCTTCACGTCAGTCCTTCAATGGCACTGGCGTCACGACCGCAGGCGGTCTGGTTGACAGAGACCTTACCCGGCAAATCTATTCTGTATTTGCCGGGCCAGCTCTGACGACGAATATCGGCCCTGCCAGGATCGAGAGCGCCTATCGTTTTGGCTATACTAAGGTCAATCAACCCAATGCTGTGATCAGTGATGATGGGGCGGCGCTGGTCAATTCCTTTGATGACAGCATATCTCAACAGGCGTCTGCACGGATCAGCACTCGGCCGGGCGATGTTTTGCCGGTTGGATTGGCGCTTAGCGGGCAATGGTCACAGGAAGATATATCTGCGCTCGATCAAAGGGTGCGCAACAACTACCTGCGAGCAGATATCACGGCCCCCCTTAGCCCGACATTCGCCCTGTTAGGCGGCATCGGCTATGAGGATGTGCAGGTTTCCAGCCGTGAAGTCTTGCTTGATGATGAAAACAATCCGGTGATTGACAGTAAAGGCCGGTATGTCACGGATAAGAGCAAGCCTCGAGAGATAGCCTATGAGGCCGATGGCCTGATCTGGGATGTCGGGGTTGAGTGGCGGCCAAGCCGGCGCACTACACTGGAGGCGCATTATGGCCGCCGGTATAATTCCAGCACGTATTATGGTTCTCTCAGTTACGCGCCGAGCCGACGCAGCAGAATGAACCTGTCAGTCTATGATACGATTTCAGGTTTTGGTGGGGCGATGAGTAACGGCCTTTCCGCACTATCCACGGATTTTACTGCGGTTCGCAATCCGATCAGTGGTGATCTCGGCGGTTGTGTGGCCGGAGAAGAAGGGGAAGGAAACGATTGCCTGATTGGCTCCCTTGGTCCCATTCGGTCGCTGACCTATCGTATGCGCGGGGTCAGCTTAACCTATACGCTGGACCTTGGCCGAACCAAGGCAGGTCTTGGGGCTGGCTTTGAAAGTCGCAAATATATTGCGCCGGCAGGGCCGATATATGCGGATTATTCCGGGCGGGTGGATCACAATTATTGGGTATCGGTTTTTGCGTCACGCCAAATCGATGCGCGTTCTCGCCTGACCGGAAATATTTACGCCAATTGGTATGACAGCGATTTGCCGTTGCAGGCGAATGGCATGGGGTGGAGCACTTCGCTCGCCTATTATCGCAATTTAATGAATGGCCTGTCCGGAACCGCTGCAATCGGGTTGGACGGATTTACCCGCGAAGAACTGGCTGATTACATCGTTGGATCGGCAATGCTTGGCATGCGTTATTCGTTTTGAGGCCCTGAGGAGATACGACCTATGTTCGAAGATTTTTACGGGCTGAAAGGCAAGCCATTCCAACTTACGCCAGACCCTGCATTCTTCTTCCGCAGCCTGACTCATCGTAAAGCACTATCCTATTTGGGCTATGGCTTGGCGCAAGGTGAAGGCTTCATCGTTGTGACAGGGGAAGTCGGGTCGGGTAAATCCACCTTGGTGGCCCATCTTGTGAATACGCTTGATGCAGAGCAGATTACAGTGGGGCAGGCTTTCACCGGCAAGCTCAAGGGCGAAGATATTGTCCATATTGTGGCCAGAAGTTTCGGGCTGGACGTGGATGGGGTTGATAAGTCTGCTGCGCTGGGTGAAATCGAAGCGTTTTTGCATGATGAAGCGCGTGATGGCAGGCGTTGCCTTCTTATTGTAGATGAAGCGCAAAATCTCTCAGTGTCTGCACTGGAAGAATTGCGGATGCTGTCCAATTTCCAGTTGGGCAATCACCCGTTGCTGCAAACATTGCTGTTGGGCCAGCCAGAATTCCGTAGCACGCTTCAGGGCGATGCATCGCTGGAACAATTGCGCCAGCGTGTGATTGCGGCCCATCATCTGGAAGCAATGCTGGAAGATGAGGTGGAGCCATATATTATCCATCGTCTGACGCAGGTCGGGTGGAATGGCGTGCCGTCCTTTGTGCCGGATGTGTTCCATCAAATCCATGCGGCCAGTGGTGGTATTCCCCGGCGGATCAACCAGATTGTCAATCGCCTGCTTCTGCTTGGTGCGGTTGAAGAGCGTACGCAGCTTGATGGATCGATGCTCAAGGATGTGCTGGCAGAACTCGCTTCAGAAAAAGGCGGCGAGGATGATGCTTCAACTGTCGCAGATAAGGGCAAGCGGAAACAGCCTGAGCGTCAGAACGATACGCTTGAAAACCCTCGTGCTAATCTTGACCCCAAACTTGTCGAGGATCTGCTCGCAGAACGTGACGCGAAAATCGCAGAATTGCAAGAAGCCGTGCATGATTTGGCTCGCCAGCAAAAGGCCAGAGAAGACAGTAATGTTCATCACGAAATGAATGCGATGCGTGAACAGATTGCGCGCATTGAAGCCAAGATGTTTGAACAGGAACGCACCATTCGCCACACTTTAACAATGCTGATCGAGTGGATAGAAGCGGAAATGGATGAAAGTCGCGCGGCTTAGGAGCAGGCCTTTATGAATGCCGTGTCATCAAATGGCGAAATGCAAAATAGGCCGGCATTGGTGAGTGGGATGTCGGTTGATGTCGAAGACTGGTTTCAGGTCGGCGCATTTGACAAGGTCATTGATCGCAAGGACTGGGAGGGTTTGACCGATCGGGTGGACCGGAATGTGCGCTTTATTCTGGACCTGTTCGACGAAGCCGGTGTCAAGGCAACCTTCTTCACGTTGGGTTGGGTCGCTGCTCGCCATGGTTCGCTTATGCGTCTTGTTGCCGAGAGGGGACATGAAGTGGCTAGTCATGGGTGGGATCATGCCCGCGTTTTCACAATGGACCGCACCCAATTCGCGGCAGATATAGAACGTGCCCGTAAACAAATCGAAGATGTGGCCGGTGTTGCTGTTCGGGGTTATCGCGCGCCGAGTTTTTCTATCGATCAGCGTACCCCCTGGGCTTTCGAAGTTCTGGCCGAGCAAGGATATCTCTATTCCTCCAGCGTGGCACCTCTGAAGCACGATCATTACGGCTGGGCCGATGCGCCGCGTTTTGCCTTCCACCCGCTGAAGGGGGCTGAGTTGATTGAAATTCCGGTGACAACGGCAGAATTTGCTGGCCGTCGGCTGGGGGCGGGTGGAGGCGGGTTTTTCCGCGTGCTGCCCTATCCATTCAGCCGCTGGGCTATCCGACAAGTGCTGGCAGAGAAACGCCCGGCGATTTTCTATTTTCACCCGTGGGAAATTGACCCCGATCAGCCACGTGTCAAAAATGCTTCCTTGCGCTCAAAACTGCGGCACTACACAAACCTCAAGGCGATGGCAGGTAAGCTGGAGCATGTGATGACGGAGTTTTCCTGGGGCCGAATGGATGCACTGGCACAGATTGAGAAAACCCGGCTGAAAAGTGCTCAAACGTGAGTTTCGAAACCACTGAAGCTGGTGTCTTGCTCCGCGCAGCGCGCTTACAAGATCCGCTGGATATTCAGCAGATTGAAGCATTCGTAGCTTCCCGTGGTGGGGAGCTGTTTCACCGCCCTGCATGGCTTGTGGCAGTCGAAGAGGGAACAGGCCAAAAAGCGCGTGGGCTGGTGCTTGAGCGTGATGGTGCCATTGCCGCCTGGCTTCCTTTGAGCGAGATACATTCTCCTATCTTTGGCCGGATGCTGGCCTCCAGTGGCTTTGCTGTTGGCGGAGGCGCGTTGGGACGAGATGAGGACGCTTTGCTGATGTGCAGGGCAGCAGAAATTCATGCGCAGCGTCTTTCCTGCCCGACGATTGAATTGCGGGGCGGCACGGCGCCTGAAGATTGGGACTGGCGCACAGACAGCCATTGCGGCTTCGTTAGGCCACTGGCTGCCGATGATGATGCAGAGTTGACTTCCATCCCGCGCAAACAGCGGGCCGAAGTCCGTAAAGGCCTCAAGATGGAATTATCGGTCGAAATCGGTGCTGGGCCGGAAGATCGTGCTGCACACTATGCGGTTTATGCTGAAAGCGTGCGCAATCTGGGAACGCCGGTTTTTCCGCGCAGCCTGTTTGCTGCAATGCTCGAACGGCTGGATGCTGATATTTTGACGGTGCGGCATGAAGGCGTACCGGTTGCCAGCGTATTGTCGTTTTATCATGATGGGGCAGTCATGCCTTATTGGGGCGGCGGGACTTTTGCCGCGCGGCATTTGCGGGCCAATGACAGAATGTATTTTGAGCTGATGTGCCACGCTCGCAAACGCGGCTGTGACCGGTTCGACTTTGGCCGTTCCAAAACGGAAAGCGGACCTTATTTTTTCAAAAAGAATTGGGGTTTTGAACCTCAGCCATTAGCCTATGCCAGTTGGACTGCACCGGGGGAGAGCAAACGTGATGCTGATCCGACCAGTGCCAGCCATGCTGCGCAAATTGCCTTATGGAAAAAATTACCGCTGCCAATTGCCAATCGGCTGGGGCCATGGATTGCGAAGGGTTTGGGATGAAAGGTGAAATTCTCTTTCTGGCGCATCGTATCCCATTCCCTCCTGATCGAGGGGACAAGATCCGATCGCATCACATTCTCAAGCGGCTGGCTCAGATGGCGCCGGTTCATGTCGCTTGCTTTGCAGATAATACCAGTGACCTTGCCAGCGAAGGGGAATTGGCAACGGTGACGTCCACCCATCGGCTGGTGGACCGAAAAAAGTCGCTTATGCTCGCCGGTATTGAAGCACTTCTGCATGGAGAGCCGATTAGTCTGCCAGCATTTCGTTCCCTCGCTTTGCAAGATTACATCACCCGCTTGCTAGCCGAGAAGCGGATCGACGTGATTTATGTTTTCTCAGGTCAGATGGGGCAATATGTGCCAGCTGACTTCACAGGTCAGGTGATCGTCGATCTGGTTGATGTAGATTCGGCAAAGTTTGATGCTTATGCCGAGGACAGTTCATGGCCGATGAGCTGGGTCAACCGGCGTGAAGGCAAGCTTCTCAAACTGGAAGAACAACGCCTTGTTGAGCGTGCGGATGATGTTCTGCTGGTGAGCGAGGCTGAGGTAAACCTGTTGCGAGAGCGGTTGCCTGGCGATCTGGCTGGTTCGACTAAAATTCGCGCGCTTGGGAATGGAACAAATTCCAATTTTTTCAACCCATCGCTGGTCCCTCCAGAACCGGCGATGGCGCGCAAACGCGGCCCGCATTATGTCTTTACCGGACAGATGGACTACCCGCCCAATGTTGCCGCTGCATTACGCGGGATTGAACGATTGCTGCCTGCCATTCAGGCGGTGCATCCCGAAGCGGAATTTCATGTTGTTGGCCGTAACCCGACAACTGAACTGCGCACCCATGATGGCAAAAATGGTTGCAGGGTATGGGGTGAGGTCGCCGATGTTCGCCCCTTCCTCGTCAGCGCTGATTGTGTTTTGGTGCCCTTGGAAATCGCCCGAGGGGTGCAAAACAAAGTCCTCGAAGCGATGGCTATGGCATGTCCTGTGGTGATGACGCCGCAGGCTGCCACCGGTATTGGTGGGAAAGATGGTGAGCATTATTGGGTGGCCGATAGCGATGCAGGTTTTGTGAATGCTGCCCTGAAAGCGGTCAAACCTGATAATCGGTTGGCTATTGGCGATGCAGCACGGCGTTTCGTGGTTGAAAATCTGAGCTGGATGGCCATGCTCGCTCCCCTCAATGCCATGGTCAAGACGGGGCCTCGGCAAAGATCGCAATCTGAAGAGGCGTAATTGCAGACACGCCCCGCCTATCTGAAATGGACCGAAAGCCTTCCGGAAGGCTGGCGCAAACCACTGCTGCTGCTTGCAGTGGCATGGCTTGCGCTATTCGCGCTATTTTACCGAGACTGGGCGGAGATGGCCGGCCAATGGTGGGATTCATCCACTTATAATCATATTCTGCTGATCCCGCTGATCCTGATCTGGTTGGTCAGATTGCGATGGGAGGAGTTGCGAAAACTAACCCCTTCAGGTTGGTGGCCGGGACTTATTTTGTTGGCTGCCGCTGTGATCGTCTGGTTATTGGGAGCTGTTTCCGGGCTGAACCTCTTAATGCAAATAGGCGCTGTTGGTTCGCTCATGGCGAGCGTCACCATTTTCCTGGGGCCAAGAGTATCCGCAGGTCTATTGTTTCCGTTGTGCTATATGGCGCTGTTGGTTCCATTCGGCGATGAAATGGTGCCATTCCTCCAGCTCATCACGGCCAAGCTGACCATCGCACTCACGCATTTAAGCGGTGTGCCAGCCCAGATTGAAGGTGTCTTCATCGATACGCCAGGCGGTCTGTTTGAAGTGGCTGAAGCCTGCTCCGGCGTAAAGTTCCTCATTGCCATGGTCGCTCTTGGTCTGTTGGTCGCTCATGTTTGCTTCCAAAGCTGGAAGCGCAGGATTGGCTTTATGGTCGTGGCGACAGTGCTACCCATTCTGGCCAATGGTGTGAGGGCTTGGGGAACAATCTATATTGCCCAGTCCCAAGGTATTGAGTTTGCCGCTGGCTTCGATCACATTTTCTATGGCTGGATCTTCTTTGGGATTATTATGGCGGCGCTACTGGGTGTGGCCTGGCATTTTTTTGACCGACCGGGAAATGATCCCTTCATTGATGCAGCGGCCATCTCGCAATCACCCTTTATCACGCGATTGGATCAGTTTTCCATGTCTGGCTGGGTGGCTTTTGTTTGTGCCATCTGTGTGGTCGGCGCAGGGCAGGCCTGGTGCCATCATGCCATGCAGTTGGAAGCCGCTTTGCCCGCAAAGATTAATCTTCCTGAGGTGTCTGGCTGGAAGAGAGTGGATTACACGCCGCAGGTCTGGTGGGAGCCAAGGGCACGCGGGGCAGACCATCGCTTGCTTGGCAGCTATGAAAATGCCGCAGGTGAGAGGGTCGATATATCCTATGCGCTCTATTCCAGTCAGGAGGATGGCAGAGAGGCTGGTGGTTTTGGGGAAGGGGCCCTCGTTCCTGATACGGCGTGGCGTTGGCTCGAACCTGTTCAACCGCTGGATGGTGGACACGCAGAATGGCTGCAAGCCAATGGTAACGTTAAGAGGCTTGCGGTTACCTGGTTTCGCACGGGCAATGTATTGACCGGCAATAATATGCGCCTCAAGCTGGCTAATATCACTGACCGCCTTCTTGGACGGAATAATGCGACAATGGCGCTCATCATTTCAGCGGAAGATCGGCCAGATCATCCTGCACCTGCCGCCATTGAAGCCTTCTATAACGCCGCCAAGCCGCTTGGTTCCTGGATGGACGGCATCGCGCATACACCGTAAGGGCAAGCTTCATGTGTGGCATAGCAGGCATCTTTCATTGCGGAACCGTCAAGCCGGTTGAACCGGGGCGGGTGGCACGCATGTGCGATGCATTGGCCCATCGCGGGCCTGATGGAAGTGGTGTATGGACCGCACCGGGCGTGGGTTTAGGCCATCGCCGGCTGTCGATCATTGATCTGGCCGGCTCGCCACAGCCGATGGTCTCCGCTGATGGGCGTGCGGTTGTCGTCTTCAATGGCGAGATATATAATTTCCGTGAGTTGCGGCAGGAACTGGCCGCTGGTGGCGCACAGTTTCGTACCGATGGCGATACAGAAGTCATTCTTGCGGCATGGCAGCGCTGGGGTGTGCATTGCCTTTCCCGTCTGCAGGGCATGTTCGCATTCGCTTTATATGATTGCGACAAGCGTGAACTTTTTCTGGGCAGGGATCGGTTGGGTGTAAAGCCGCTCTATATGGCGCTTCTCAGTGACGGCAGCCTTGCGTTCGCTTCTGAGATGAAGGGGCTTCTGGCACATCCGTTGCTGCGCCGGGATGTCGATCCGTTTGCGGTGGAAGACTATATGACATGGGGTTATGTCCCTGATCATCGCGCTTTCCTCAAGGGTGTCGAGAAACTGCCAGCCGGGCATTTCCGCCTGCTGAAGCATGATGCGCCGCCAGCGCTTCCTCGGCAATATTGGGATGTCTCTTTCGCAGAGCGCTCGCGCGATAGTGAGGCGGATCTTCAGGAACAATTGCTCAGCCATATGCGCGATGCAGTGCGTTCACGCATGGTGGCAGATGTGCCCTTGGGGGCTTTTCTCTCCGGTGGTGTGGATTCTTCCAGTGTTGTGACTCTGATGGCAGAGGCAAGCGATGAACAGGTCCGCTCCTGTTCGATCGGCTTTGATGTCGGCGCTTTGGATGAGAGCGACTATGCGGCGCAAGTCGCGCAATTGTTCGGGACGGAGCATCACACGCTGAAGGTCAGCGCTGATCAGTTTTCAGAAATTGACCGCCTTGCCGCTATTTTTGATGAACCATTTGCAGACGCATCCGCTTTGCCTACCTTGCAGGTGTGCGCGCTTGCACGCCAGAGCGTAACTGTGGCCTTGTCGGGTGATGGGGCAGATGAAGCGTTGGCCGGATATCGGCGGCAAGTGTTTCACCGCCATGAAGAACAGATCCGGCGGTTTTTGCCACGGGCTTTGCGGGATAAGGTTATTACTCCGCTTGGACATCTCTATCCCAAAGCAGATTGGGCACCGCGCCCCTTACGCGCCAAGGCGACACTTCTCGCACTGGGGGCCAGCGGGTCGGCAGCTTATGCGTCAGCCTTGGCAACCACCACATCGGAACTACGCAAGCGGCTCTATTCGCAGCGATTTACGAATGAACTGGCAGGGTATCGTGCTGAAACAGCATTGATTTCCCTGATGGATAACGCGCCTGCACGTAGCGGGCTGGACCGGGCGCAATATGCCGATCTCAAATTCTGGTTACCTGGTGATATTCTCACCAAAACAGACCGGACAAGTATGGCGGTCAGCCTGGAAGCGCGCGAGCCGCTGCTGGACTACCGGTTGGTTGAATTCGGTGCGCGCCTGCCAGATCGAATGCGTGTGCGGGGAAGCCAGGGCAAATGGCTGATGAAGCAGGCTATGCGCGAGCATCTGCCTGATAATATTCTGTTCCGTCCCAAGCAGGGCTTTGTCACGCCCATCACGCAATGGATGCGTGGGCCATTGGCTGATGCAATCAGAGCGATCGGGAAGAGCGCTCATATTGCCGACACTGGTTGGTTCGAGTCGCGCACCCTCGCTGTGCTGGCTGAAGATCATATTGCAGGCAGATCAGATCACTCCCGTCTATTGTGGCAATTGCTGATGCTTGAGAAAAGTCTCGCCAGAACAACTGCGTAAAGTTGCCATTTCTGACCATTGTTGACTTATTTTTTCGACTGATACGGTTTCGGTCGATGGGAACAGTCGTGGGTCTAGAAACATTATGGTAAATAATTCGTTGCGAAATCACACCCGTGTGGTTTACTTAATTGTGCGGCGCAGCAGTAACATGGGGCTGTACTGTCTGTTCAACAGAGGGTGATATGAACCAATTGGCAGGGCGATTGAAAACAGTAGAGGCTGATAAACGCACTTTTTCCGATGGTTCTGCTATCGGTTTTGGCGAGGGGGATGAGTATCTCGTAAGAGAAAGCGCGCTCCATTTAGCTATCGAAGATGATTTGTTCGCTCTCAAAGAGTTAGAAGTCTTTTACGATTCGCAAATGCAGGCACTCTGGACTTATATGAGGCCAGAAGGTCGCCCCAGCTTCACCCCTACGATGTTGCATGATTTTGAAAATTGGCAGCGGCTTATCTCTGCCAGCTTTGGCCCAGAAAAAGTTCCGTTGCGTTATCTGGTTCTCGGCAGCAGGTGCCCCAATGTATTCTGTTTCGGCGGGGATCTTTACCTTTTCCAAAAGCTAATCAAGCAGCGCAATCGTGAAGCACTGGTCCATTATGGTCACCGCTGCGTGCAGATCCTCCATCGCAATATGCGGGCGCTCGATCTGCCAGTTTTGACTGTCGGCCTGGTTCAGGGAGCGGCTTTGGGGGGCGGTTTTGAAGCGCTGATGTCGTTTGATTATATCATCGCTGAGCGAACGGCGACTTTTGGGCTGCCCGAAATTCTGTTCGGTCTGTTTCCCGGCATGGGAGCTCATGCTTTCCTGACCCGCAAGATTGGGGCAGCAGCGGCTGACCGGATGATCACATCCAATCAAACCTATTCCGCTGAAGAGCTTTATTCGCTGGGTCTGGTGCAGCAATTGGCAGAGCCGGGGGAAGGCCTTCAGGCTTGCCGTGACTTTATCGCCAAATCCGGGCGTCGCCATGCAGGTCTGGTGAATGCAAGGCGTGCTGCCCGTATGGCCTCACCCTTGCACCTTGCAGAATTGGAACGAATCACCGAAATCTGGGCTGATACCGCATTGCAATTGAGCGATCAGGATTTGAAAGTCATGAGCCGGCTTACCCGCGCCCAGGATAAAGTTGCCGGAATGGCCTGACATTTGCCGATGATGGGCAGCGTTTAACGGCTGTCCACCATCACCAACTCGCTATCTTCAAGCGCATCAATGGTCAGTATCGTTTCACCAGTAATGGCAATCCCATCGCGTGTGCCAGCGACTTTCCCATTGATCCGAATGCTACCTGTATTGGGCACCAGATATTGGTGGCGGGCAGGGGAGGCTTCGTAACTGAGGCTCTCACCCGCTTTTAGCGTCGCGACGACCAGCTTGGCATCAGCGCGAATGGGGAGGGCGCCTTCGTCACCGCTGGAACCACTGGCGAGGGTAAACCATTGTCCGGCCCGGTCATCTTGCGGAAATTCGCGCAGCTCCCAATAGGGTTCTCCGCCAGCTTGGTCAGATTCGATCCAGAGCTGGAAATTGGTTTCGGCCTCATCTTCGGCATTGTATTCGGCATGAACCACGCCGCTGCCAGCGCTCATCACCTGCACATTGCCGGCTTCGGTGCGGCCGATATTACCCATGCTGTCCTTATGCGACAGAGCACCGCTGCGCACGAAAGTGATGATTTCCATATTCTCGTGCGGATGCGGCGGGAAGCCGGAGCGCGGCCCGATCCAGTCATCATTCCATACGCGCAACCGCCCCCAGCCCATGCGCTTGGGGTCGTAATAGTTCGAAAAGCTGAAGTGATAGCGCGTATCCAGCCAATCACCGTGGCTGGAATGGTGGAGGCTATCAAAAGGGCGGATTTCAATCATAATGCTGTCTCACCTCGGTGGGGTGTTGCCACCGGAATTGCAGCTGATGTGGGGAGCGCTACCGCGCTTTCAACCATCCTCTCCATGGCCGGCGGCCATGTAATCTTCGCTCTGCATCTCTTTTAAGCGGCTGACAGTGCGTTCAAATTCAAAACTGCCATCGCCTGCCACATAGAGATCTTCCGGCTCAGCGGCGGCTGTAGCGAAGAGTTTGACGTGATTTTCATAGAGGGCATCGATCAAAGTGACAAAGCGCGCCGCTTCATTGCGCATATCGGCACCCATCAGCGGAATGCCCACAACGATCACCGTATGATAGGCTTGGGCAATGGCGATGTAATCGGACGCCCCGCGAGCCTCACTGCATAGCCGCTTGAAACTGAATACCCCTACGCCTTTGAGGCTTTTGGGAACGTGCAGGGTGCGCCCGCCGCCCAGATCAAGATCGGCTGAGGGGACGTTGGCGGCATCTTCCGGGGCATAATCGGTCAGGCGGAAGAAGGCCTCGCGAACCTGTGCAGTTGCCGCGTCACCTAACGGTGTGTGCCATGTGTGAAGGCCAGCCAGACGATGGAGCCGATAATCGGTCGGTCCATTGAGTTCGACGACATCAAGCTGTGTCTGAATGAGGTCAATGAAAGGCAGGAAATGTTCACGGTTGAGGCCGTTCAAATAAAGATCACGCGGTGGACGGTTGGATGTGGTCACTACCACAACATTCTCGTCGCAGATCAGGGCGCGGAACAACCGGCTCATAATCATCGCATCGGCGGAATTGTTGACCACCATTTCGTCAAAAGCCAGCACGCGCAAATCTTCTGCGATCGCCTTGGCCACAGGTGGAATAGGATCACCGCTTTCGCTCTTGCGGGCATCACGCAGGCGGGAATGCACTTCAATCATGAAGGCATGAAAATGGCTGCGGCGCTTTTCCGGAATGGAGAGCGTGTCATGGAACAGGTCCATCATCATGCTCTTGCCACGGCCCACGCCGCCCCACATGTAAATACCTTTGGCGCGGGCAGGGGCTTTGGAACCGAACAATTTGCCAAGGAATCCACCACCTGAAGTGGGGGCATTTTCCAGCTCCGCCTGCAATTGTGCGAGGCGCTTGACGGCTGCTTCCTGTTCCGGATCGGGGCGCAATTCACCCGCTTCGATCAACGCATGATAGCGTTCCAGCATTCCGCTCATCGGGGTACTCTTTCGGGCCTTACTGGCCGGTTTTACGAATGATACCTGAGAAGGAGGCTACAATACCATGTTCCTGCTCAACCTGACCGCGTACGAAGACCATGCGACCCGTTTCACGGACGATTTCGCCAATGGCATCGAGCGGTTGATCCAGTACGCCGGGGCCAACAAATTGATTGGAGAGTTCCAGCGTCACTGTGCCGCCAATATCGGTGTTAGACAGCAAGCGCCAGGTGGTGAACAGGCAAATATCGATCAGTGACATAATGATGCCGCCATGGATATTGCCCATCGGGTTGAGATGGCGCTCAACCGGAAATAGGCGCAGGCGGGCGTGAGTGTCATCATCACGCCGCAGCAGCATCTTGCCCATCACTTCACGATTGAAGCGATGCTCTTCAGCATAGGCAAATTGCCAGTTCAGCCAGCCTGGATTTTCCGGGTCCGGAGCGAGCCGAAGCCCGCTCGCATCACCATTCGCTGCGGCAGGCACGATCAGGCTTGCCGTTCGACCTGCATCTTCTTGATTTCGGCAATGGCCTTAGCGGGCGAAAGGCCCTTGGGGCAGGCATTGGCGCAGTTCATGATCGTGTGGCAGCGATAGAGGCGGAAAGGATCTTCCAGCTCGTCGAGACGCTCCCCAGTCATTTCATCGCGGCTATCTGCCAACCAGCGGTAAGCCTGAAGGAGAATGGCCGGGCCAAGGAACTTGTCAGAATTCCACCAATAGCTTGGGCAGGAGGTGGAGCAGCAAGCGCACAGGATGCATTCGTAAAGGCCATCAAGCTTGTGGCGCTGTTCCGGCGATTGCAAGCGTTCCTTGCCCGAAGGCGTAGTGGAGACGGTTTGCAGCCAAGGGCGGATCGAAGCATATTGCGCATAGAAATGCGTGAAATCGCCCACCAGATCCTTCACCACTTCCATATGCGGGAGCGGGGTGATCTGGATTTCTCCCTTGAGGTCTTCAATCGCGGTGGTGCAGGCAAGGCCATTCTTGCCATTCAAATTCATTGCGCAAGAACCGCAAATGCCTTCGCGGCATGAACGGCGGAAGGTCAGTGAGGGGTCAATCTCATTCTTGATCTTGATCAGCGCATCGAGAACCATCGGGCCGCAATCATCAAGATCGAGTTCAAATGTATCGTAACGCGGGTTTTCACCCGAATCCGGATTCCAGCGATAGATCTTGAACTTTTTGACGCGGCTAGCGCCCTCAGCCTTATAATGCTGGCCTTTGCCGTTGATCTTGCTGTTTTTCGGGAGAGTGAAAGTTGCCATGTTTCGATCCTGCGCTGCGCGCGCCCTATCTAGCGAATGTGAATAATGCTGCAAGCGCGAGAGCGCCCGTACATTTTGTCGTCTCTATGGCGGTGTAGGGCCATTCTTGCAAATGCCAATGTGCATATTTTGTCCAACCGGTAACAATTGGGCACAAATAGGGCGTGTGCACCGGTTGTGCTGACAGGTGGGCAACGGGCTTGGGAAGCCGTAAGGTAGCGCAATGACAGATAATCGAGAATGGCCCTCCACCGCAGCAATTTTTGGCGCATCGGGCGGGGTAGGCAATGCTCTGTGCCGCCAATTGCAATCACGCGGCGTCGCGCGCATCTATGCTGGATCGCGCAGAAATCCGGGGACTTTGGGCGATGGCATTGTCCCGTTCCAGTTCGATCTGACGCAGGAAAATACGTTGGTGCAGGCTACACAAAGCATGGTGAAGGCTCCACCAGAGCTGGTTATCGTCAGCACTGGGGCGCTTACACTTTCTGACGGGACTGGCCCTGAAAAGAGCCTGCGGGCACTCAATGCAGGCCATATGGCCGAGGCTTTTGCCGTCAATACGATTGGGCCTGCGCTGATTGCGAAACATATTCTTCCGCTGATTCCCAGACAGGGCAGGGCAATTTTTGCCGTTTTATCAGCGCGAGTCGGCTCGATTGAAGATAATCGCTTGGGTGGCTGGCATTCCTACCGTGCATCAAAAGCGGCGCTGAACATGCTGATGCGCAACTTTGCGATCGAGATGTCGAGAACGCGCAAAGAGGCGATTGTTGTGGCACTCCATCCGGGCACAGTCGATACCGGGCTGTCTGAACCGTTTCAGAGCAATGTCCCGGATAAGCAACTGGCTACTCCCAACGAAGCGGCCTGTAATCTGCTCAATGTTCTGGGCAAGCTAACACCTGCCGACACGGGTAAGTTTTTTGCATGGGATGGGAAGCCCATCGCTTTTTAACGGCCTGATTATAAAAAACCCCTCCACTGGCAATCCGGTGGAGGGGTTTTTGATCAATTCCCGAAGGTGCGTTGCCACCAACCGCGCCGTGGCGGGCCGGACAATTCATCCCCATCACCTTCAACACGTGGCTCGGTCGAAGTTGGTTTGGGCGCTGCTGTTGGAGCAGGGCTTTCCGCCGGTGTTGGTTTTACAGTTTCAGCAGTCTTTGCCGGAGCAGGTTTTGCTGTTTCTGTAGCCGGGGCAGGGCCAGTAGGATCTTCTGGCACGATGGCTGACTGACCGTCTTCAACCACTTCTGTCTCAACCTTCTTGCGCCGAGGGCGACGCTTCGGTTTAGGTGCCTCTTGAGCCTCTTCTGTCGCTGTTGTGTTCTCTTCAGCAGGCGTTTCGGTCGTTTCAGCGTCTGCTTTCTTGCGCCGTGGGCGACGCTTGGGCTTTGGCTTTTCTTCGCCTTCTGCTTCCACAGATGCTGCTGTAGTATCAGTGGAAGCCTCTGATTCCTCAGTGATTTCTACCTTTTTCCGCCGTGGCCGACGCTTAGGCTTCGGTGCTTCTTCCACTTCAATGGCGCTAGGCTCTGTTACACTTTTGGCAGAGCTGTCAGCAGGGTCTGCAACGACTGAAATATCGTCTTCAAGTTGTTCGGCAACTTCCGCAATGGCTGTGTTTGGCTCAGAAGAGTTTTCTGAAATTTCTTCAGCATTTTCATTGCCTTCCGATCCATCCTGATCATCACGCCGCTTCCGGCGACGGCCGCCCCGGCGACGGCGCTTGCGCGGTTGTTCCTCGCCATCATCGTCGCTGACAGAGCGATCTTCTGAAGCGTCGTTCTGCTCGGTTTCCTCATCCGAAGAATCCTCGTTCTGCTCCTGCTGATCGTCACTATCCTGAGTGCGTTTCTTCCGGCGGCGGCCACCCCGGCGACGGCGTTTTTTCGGCCGTTCTGCGCCGTCTTCCTCGGAGAATTCCTGCTCTTCCAGATCCTCGTCTTCGTCTTCGAAATCGTCCACTTCGTCATCAACGATAGGGTCGAATTTAGGCGTAGATGTTGGGCGGGGACCGGAGCTGGCAACCCGCATTTTCGCGCCTTCATCCTCGCCTTCGGGAATGACTTCAACACTGACACCATAGCGATCTTCGATTTCCGTCAGATCGGCGCGCTTGGCGTTGAGCATATAGACCGCAGCTTCGGTGGAAGCATAGAGTGTGATGATTGTGCCTTTGCCCTTGGCGGCTTCGTCCTCGATCAGGCGCAGAGCAGAAAGGCCAGCGCTGGAGGCTGTACGGACAAGGCCGGTGCCATCGCAATGTGGGCAAGAACGCGTGGTCGCTTCAAGTACCCCGGTGCGCAAACGCTGGCGACTCATCTCCATCAGGCCGAAGCTTGAAATCCGTCCAACCTGAATGCGGGCACGATCATTCTTGAGCGAATCCTTCATGCACTTTTCGACCTTACGGACATTGGAATTATGTTCCATGTCGATGAAGTCGATCACCACAAGACCAGCCATATCGCGCAAGCGTAATTGGCGAGCGATCTCCTGAGCAGCCTCAATATTGGTCGAAAGCGCGGTCTGCTCGATACCATGCTCCTTAGTGGAGCGGCCCGAGTTGATATCGATTGAAACAAGCGCTTCGGTCGGGTTGATGACCAGATAACCGCCTGATTTCAATTGCACGACCGGGTCATACATGGCTGAAAGCTGATCTTCAGCACCATAGCGCTGAAAAAGAGGCACGGGGTCAGCGTATGCTTTGATACGCCGCACATGGCTTGGCATCAGCAGCTTCATAAACTGCCTTGCAGCCTTGTAACCCGCGTCACCTTCGACCACGACCTCCTCAATCTCACGATTGTAGATGTCACGGATTGCGCGTTTAATAAGGTCACTGTCGGAATGGATGACGGCGGGCGCTGAAGAGGTCATCGTGCGGTTGCGGATCTCGTCCCACAGGCGGGCGAGATAGTCGAAATCGCGTTTGATTTCAGTTTTCGTACGCTGAAGGCCAGCCGTGCGAACGATCAGTCCCATGCTGCGCGGCAGTTCAAGCGAAGAAACGATCTGTTTCAACCGCTTGCGGTCTGCACCGTTAGATATCTTGCGTGAAATCCCGCCGCCATGGCTGGAATTTGGCATTAATACGCAATAGCGGCCAGCCAGGCTGAGATACGAAGTAAGGGCTGCACCCTTATTGCCACGTTCTTCCTTTACGACCTGAACAAGCAAAACCTGACGGCGATGAATGACGTCCTGAATTTTGTAGCGACGGCGCAGGGCCTGTCGCTTAGCACGCAACTCGTCCATTTCCTTGCTGCGAGAACCGCCCTGACGACGTGCCTGAGGCCGACGACCACGACCACGACGATTCCTGCGGCCGTTGTTTTCGCTATCGTCGTCTTCATCGCTCGTTTCATCAGCTTCGCCGTCAAGCTGGCCATCTTCTATAGTGGCGACATGATCTTTTTCAGACGTATCGATTTCCTCAACGCCAGCGTCTTCATTATCGTGATCATCATTTCCATCATCGGAAATATCATCATCACCATCTTCTTCGGCGCGAAGGGCAGCTTCTTCCTCTGCATGTGCCTGCTCTTCTGCAAGCAAGGCTTCACGATCTTCTTTCGGGATTTGATAATAATCTGGATGGATTTCGCTGAAGGCTAGAAAACCGTGGCGATTGCCTCCGAAATCGACAAAAGCAGCCTGCAGGGAAGGTTCAACCCTGGTTACTTTTGCTAGATAAATATTGCCTTTGATCTGCTTATGCTCTGCAGATTCAAAGTCAAACTCCTCAATGCGGTTTCCTTTGAGGACCGCCACCCGCGTTTCTTCCGGGTGGCGCGCATCGACTAACATGCGCGTTGCCATTTATTATTCTCCGAGCGCGCGACGTCCTGCTCACTATACGTGGTGCCGGGGCAAGAAGCCCGGCCGCTTTATCTGATAGGAGGGCGCGCGCAAATGTTGGGGTTCCGCTGATTGTGAGGCACTTTGCCTTCATTTTCGCGAAAGTGTTAATGACGCCGCAGCCTCTATTGGCAGCGGTGGGATCAAATGTTTCGGCCATCAATGGAAGGCGCAGGATTACTGTCTGCGCGTCTGCCTGCGTCACTGCCGCGACGCTAGCATCAAGCTGCGGCGGGACTGACGGGCTAGAACTTCTCATTGTGGCATCAACCTGTACGAAGCCGGGATATTTTGCCCGGATAAAGCCGGGCGGTTTTATGCCCGGTATGCTTTTGCTAGCATTGAGTTGAAAATCGAGCAACCTTGTTGCGCATCTTGGTAAAATTACCCTATCCGTCTCGCTATCATATTTTTACCCGTTTTGCACAAGTATTGCCTTCAGGATGAGTTACCGCCTTCAAATAGTGTTGGTTTTCCTGGGGCCTTTGTTGGTTCTGCTACTGCTTGCCTTACTGGCATCCCAGATAATTCAATCCCGTAGTGTGCCAGCCTATGTGATACGCCTCGACTTGCCTCTGGTAGGTGCGACCGTTAATCTTCCCAATGTGGAGGGGCCGCAAGGTCCGATGCGTCCGCTGATTGTCATTGATGCGGGGCATGGGGGCCATGATCCGGGCGCCAACGGATCTGGCGTGCTGGAGAAGACCCTAACACTTCAGTTGGCAAAGTCGCTGCGTAAGGAACTGCTTGAGCAAGGAGGGTTTCGTGTCGCGTTAACGCGCGATAATGATAGCTTTCTTGTGGTGGAAGAGCGTTTCGCAATGGCACGCAAGCTGAGAGCCAATTTGTTCATTTCATTGCATGCAGATTCCGCCGGTCCGGAATCTTCATTGGGAGGGGCGAGCGTTTACACTCTCTCCACGAAAGCTTCGAGCGAAGCGGCAGCTCGCTTTGCCTCACGTGAGAACGCCGAGAGTGAGGTCAATGGCGCATTGCTAAAAGGTCAGGACGATGAAGTCAGTTCCATTTTGGTGGAACTGTCGCAACGCCATACTCAAGAACGCTCGGTTGAATTCGCTGAGTTGATTTTACGCGAGGGTCATAAGGACATTCACTTTTTGAATTCTCCTCTTCGCTCTGCAGCCTTGCGGGTTTTACGCGCACCTGATGTTCCATCTGTTTTGTATGAAGCGGGTTTTATTACCAATCCAGCGGATGAAAAAACGCTGGCATCCTCAAAGGGACAGCAAAACGTGGCTGAGGTACTGGCGCGCGCAATTCGCGTTTATTTCATCCGCCATCCTGTTAGCGAAACGACTGGAAGTTAGTCAGTTTGAGCCTTATTCTGAGGTGGCATAGCTTTTGTGGAAAGGGGGAAACCCCGTCCTTTGCAGCTTCAATCTGGCGCTAGGTCAATTTTGCGTGCTATGGGCTCAGCCCATGTCCGATAATGAACTGAGCACCGGCGAGTATTTTCGCTACCGTATTCGGCGCGACACGCACGGTGTCCTTGCTTTCTTCTCTGAAAATTGGCGCAAACGCCGTCTGTTCCGTTGGGGCGCGATTCTTGCCGCTCTTGGGGTGATTGGCTTGATAGGCGGGTGGGTTATGGTCGTCCGCGATATGCCTGACGCCAAGACTTTGCTCGATTATGAACCCCCTTTGCCAACGGTCGTTCGTGGAATTGATGGTGAAATTGTCCATAGTTTTGCACGTGAACGGCGTGTGCAATTGCAATTTCAGGATTTTCCACCGCAATTGGTGAACGCTTACACTTCGGCTGAAGATAAGACTTTTTGGACCCATGGCGGGGTGGATTACACCGGTCTTGCTGGCGCAGTTGTCGATTATATCAGCAAAATGGGCTCCGGTGAGCGGGCGCGGGGCGGTTCAACGATTACTCAGCAGGTCGCCAAGAACATCCTGGTCGGTAATGAATATTCGCTAACCCGCAAGCTGAAGGAAATGATACTTGCAAGCCGGATCGAAGGTGTTCTGACTAAAAAACAGATTATGGAGCTGTATCTCAACGAGATTCCGCTGGGTCGTCGCAGCTTTGGTGTTCAAGCAGCCGCGCGGGCTTATTTCGATAAGGATGTTGGCGATCTCGATCTGCATGAAATGGCCTTTTTGGCCGTTTTGCCTAAGGCGCCGGAAACCTACAGCCGGAAAAAGCATGCAGCAGCGGCGCTTACTCGCCGTAACTGGGTGCTCGATCAGATGGTAGCCAATGGTCACATTACCGCAGCGCAGGCCGCCGCTGCAAAAAGCAAGCCACTGGGCTTGATTGACCATGCACCGGAAGCTCGATCTGCGGATGCAGGTTATTTTCTGGAAGAGGTGCGCCGGCAACTGATTGCTAAATATGGCGAGAAGGCGGAAGACGGACCGCATAGCGTCTATGCAGGTGGCCTGTGGGTTCGCACCTCGCTCGATACAGAACTGCAAAAGGCTGCTCAAGACAGTCTGCGTGCTGGACTTTTGCGCTACCATGCCAACCGTGGTTGGCGTGGGCCAATTGCGACAATTAATGTTTCGGATGGCGGTTGGCAGAGTCAGTTGGCTAGTTCATACCTCTCAATCAATTACAAGAACTGGCGGGTTGGGGTTGTCACAAGGCGCAACGGTAGTGCGGCCACTATCGGGTTTACCGATGGCAAGGAATATCCGCTCACAAACCTTCCAGATGCTCTGAAAGCAGGGGACGTGATTGTTGCTTCGCCGGAGGGCAGCAATTATCGCGTTCAAACTGTCCCTGAAGTATCTGGCGGGTTTCTTGCACAGAATCCCAATACAGGCCGCATCCTTGCCATGCAGGGTGGGTTTGATTTCCATTTGGGATCTTTCAACCGGGCAACGCAGGCTGACCGGCAACCAGGTTCAACGATCAAACCATTCGTTTATGCCACAGGTCTCGATCACGGCTTTACCCCTGCAACCATGGTGCCGGACAGCACATATTGTTTCTATCAGGGCGCTAATCTTGGGGAGAAGTGCTTCCGGAATTATGGTGGCCGTTCCGGTGGTGAGCATACGATGCGCTGGGGACTTGAGCAGTCCCGCAATCTGATGACTATCCATGTGGCGATGGATTCTGGCATGAATAATGTTGTTAATACCATCAATCGCGTGGGTATCGGTAAATATAAGCCTTATCCATCCTTCGCGTTGGGTGCTGGCGACACCACTGTTCTTAAAATGGTGAATGCCTATTCCGCACTGGTCAATCATGGCCTTCAACATCAGCCAACTGTTATTGATTATGTGCAGGACCGTCACGGTAAGGTAATTTGGCGCGCAGACACCCGCGACTGCTCAGGCTGCAATATGCCAGAATGGGATGGCAAACCGATGCCCCGTCTGGCGCAAAAGGGTAAGCAGGTGCTTGATCCGAGAACGGCCTATCAAACCGTTCATATGCTTGAGGGTGTCGTTCAGCGTGGTACAGCGGTTGTACTTCGCGACCTCAATATGCCACTTTTCGGGAAGACCGGGACGACGACTGGCCCGACCAATGTTTGGTTTGTTGGTGGATCACCAGATATTGTCGCGGGCGTTTATATGGGTTTCGATAAACCTCGTAACATGGGTGGCTATGCGCAGGGCGGCACTTATGCAGCGCCAATCTTCAAACAGTTCGTGCAGGAAACTCGTAATGAATGGTCGGGTCGTCCGTTCCTCGCTCCGGAAGGGGTGCGTATGGTTCGGATTGACAGACGTACAGGGCGTCGTGTGTTTGACGCATGGCCGAGCAACGAACCGCTAGCTTCTGTGATTTGGGAGGCTTTCAAACCCGATACAGAGCCGCGCCGCAATGCGCGACAGGATGAAATCGATGCCTTGCGTGAACTGGCGATCTCACAATTGCGCCGCAGTGAAGAGCGGGCGAAAGCTGGGCCAAAGGCGAATAGCGGGGCACCTGGTAACTTTGCTGAAGAGCAGGGTGGTATCTATTGATCGGTTCTCATCACTCCATGCTGGACTTCGGCTTCGGGCGAGTCCATCATGGAGGAATGAAAACTGCATCCCTTGCTTTATTCGGCGGAATCGCACTGTCCTTGTTGGCCACACCTGCTTTGGCTGCTCTCAATGAAGGAGCCAAAGCGCCTGAGTTCAATACGGCTGGTGCCTTGGCGGGTAAGCCTTTCTCATTTGATTTGCAGAAAGCCCTGAAGAAGGGGCCTGTAGTGCTTTATTTCTTCCCAAAAGCTTTCACGCAAGGTTGTACTCTTGAATCCAATGCTTTCGCTCAAGCGATGGGTGATTTCAAGAAAGCTGGCGCGCAAGTGATTGGTCTTTCGGCTGATGATCTGCCCACTCTCAAGCGCTTTTCTACTGAGGAATGCCGTGATGCTTTCCCCGTTGCTCAGGCGACACCATCGATCATCAAATCTTACGATGTATCAATGGTAATGAAAGGCAGTGCGACAGGCCTTACTGACCGCACATCTTATGTTATCGGTCAGGATGGTAAGATTGTGATGGTTCATTCTGATCTTGACTGGCGTCATCACGTTTCGATGACGCTAAAGGCTGTGCAAGCGCTGCACCACTGACAATTCAATACATTTTCAAGTTTTTGAACATGCAGCTCGGTTGTGAGCGTGCTCTGGTCGTTTGTTTGTGGCGTTTTGTGTCGTCACCGACCTCAGATATCCAATCCCTTTTGTGTCGGTCGTTCTTCCTTTAGAGGGGGAGGCGACTAGTTGGAGAATTTGCCATGCGTGCCGAAGGGCAGGCCCAAATTGACCGTATCGAAGCTGCGCTGGCACTAGTGCGTAGGTCGCTTGACTGGGACCGTGCATTGCGCCGTCTCGATGAATTGAACGCACGCGTTGAAGATCCGACCTTGTGGGACAATCCCAAGGAAGCGGAAGCTGTCATGCGTGAGCGCCGCAGGCTGGAAAGCGCTGTTGGTACGGTCAATGAAATCAGGCTAGAAATGGCTGATGCCATTGAATTTGTTGAGCTTGGTGAAGCTGAAGATGATAGTGATACAGTTCAGGAAGGGCTGGATACGCTTGAACGTCTTGCCGTGAGAGCAGATGCTGACAAGGTGCAGGCCCTTTTGTCAGGGGAAGCGGATTCCTATGACACCTATCTTGAAGTTCATGCCGGTGCCGGTGGTACAGAAAGTCAGGATTGGGCTGAAATGCTTCAGCGAATGTATTCTCGCTGGGCAGAACAGCGCGGTTATAAGGTTGAACTGGTCGATTATCATTCCGGTGATCAGGCGGGTATCAAGTCTGCCACTTTGCTCATCAAAGGCGAAAATGCCTACGGCTACGCTAAAACGGAGAGTGGTGTTCATCGCCTTGTCCGGATTAGCCCCTATGACAGTTCAGCCCGTCGCCATACGAGCTTTTCCAGTGTCTGGGTCTACCCTGTGATTGACGATGACATCGATATTGATGTTAACGAAAGTGACTTGAGGATCGACACCTATCGTGCCAGTGGCGCAGGTGGCCAGCATGTTAACACTACGGACTCTGCTGTTCGCATCACCCACCTTCCTTCCGGTATTGTGGTTGCAAGTCAGAACGATCGTTCGCAGCATAAAAACCGTGCGACAGCTATGAACATGCTGAAGGCGCGGCTTTATGAAGCTGAAATGCAGCGGCGTGAAGCGGAAGCTTCTGGTGAATATCAGGAAAAGACGGAAATTGGCTGGGGCCACCAGATTCGATCTTATGTTTTGCAGCCTTATCAGATGGTTAAAGATTTACGTACAGGCGTCATTTCTACGAGTCCCGGCGATGTGCTTGATGGAAAGATCGATGAGTTCATTGCAGCAGCTTTAGCGCAGCGCGTAACGGGTGAAACGGTTGAAGTGGAAGACGTCGATTGATTGGCAGGTTAACCCTCGCTGCTTCGCTCACGCTGTTTTGTACTGCGTGCGATAGCAATAAGGGTGATACCGACCGTCTTGCGACGGCTCGAGACTTCCCCCGTGCCTATCGTCCTGTTTCCCAAGGCGGGGAAAGCTCTTTCTCATCTGAGGAAACGCGCGATGATCGGCGGGAAGCTGCAACCGTAATGGCGCTGGCCAATATCAAGCCGGGCATGACCGTTGCTGACATTGGTGCGGGTGAGGGCTATTACACCGTCCGGTTAGCTGAAAAGGTCGGCGAATCCGGCCGGGTATTAGCGCAAGACATTGATCCGGAGGTAGTGAGCCAGCTTGGTGATCGTGTTGAACGTGAACGTTTGGATAATGTATCGATTAAGCTGGGAAGTGAAGATGACCCCAGACTGCCAAAGGGCAGTTTTGACAGAATATTTCTCGTACACATGTATCATGAGGTGTCAGAGCCCTACGCTTTTCTTTGGCGTTTACGGCCTGCTTTGCGAAAAGGCGGTCAGGTCGTGGTGGTCGATATTGACCGCCCAACAGCGGATCATGGGATTGACCCGCGCTTACTCTTTTGTGAATTCGAACAAGTGGGCTTCCGCCTGGTGGAATTTGTCCGTAAACCCGAACTTGCAGGGTATTATGCCCAGTTCGAGGCAGTGGGCAAAAGGCCTCAGCCTGAAGCGATAGAACCCTGCAGCCAGCCCGGCGAAAGGGACGACAACGTCGCCGCTTAGCGGTAACGATAGGATGGAAAATGTCTTTTAAAGGTTTACGGCCGATTAAGTATGCCGGTCGGGAAGTCTGGCCATTGGTAGAGGGTGGCAAAGGTGTTTCGGCAACGAATCACGCGAGTTCTGGTGCTTGGGCTGCTGCCGGAGGTATTGGTACGATCAGTGCGGTCAATGCCGACAGCTATGACGCTGAAGGAAAAATTGTTCCTCAGGTCTATGAGCAATTGACCCGTAAAGAGCGCCACCAGCAATTGATCCGCTATGCAATTGATGGCGCAGTGGCTCAGGTTAAGCGAGCGCATGATATTGCCGGAGGCAGGGGGGCGCTTAACATCAACGTTCTTTGGGAAATGGGCGGTGCTCAGGAAGTGCTGGAAGGCGTGCTTGAGCAGACTCCTGGTCTTGTTCAGGGCGTGACTTGTGGTGCGGGTATGCCTTACAAACTGGCGGAAATCGCAGCTCGGTTTAACGTTTGCTATCTGCCTATCGTAAGTTCTGGCCGGGCGTTTCGTGCGCTTTGGAAGCGGTCTTATCATAAAGTTGCCGATTTGATGGCGGCGGTTGTATACGAAGACCCTTGGCTTGCTGGTGGGCATAATGGCCTTTCCAACGCTGAAGATCCTACGAAACCGGAAGATCCCTTTCCCCGCGTGAAAGCTTTGCGTGATGTCATGCGCAAAGAAGGCATTTCCGATGATGTGCCGATTGTAATGGCCGGCGGCGTCTGGTTTCTGCGAGAGTGGCAGGATTGGATCGATAATCCTGAGCTTGGTACGATTGCTTTTCAATACGGCACACGGCCGCTGTTGACGCATGAAAGCCCTATTCCACAAGGCTGGAAGGACGCTCTTCGTGAACTGGAGCCCGGTGATGTGCTTCTGCACCGCTTTTCGCCGACTGGCTTTTATAGTTCGGCTGTTCGAAATCCATTCCTGCGTAGCCTTGAGGGGCGCTCAGAGCGGCAGATTCCTTACTCTCGCGTAGAGGCCGGCGAACATACCGTGCAGCTTGATGTGGGCGTGAAGGGCAAGAATTTTTGGGTCACCCCGAAAGATCGTGAAAGAGCGCGCGCTTGGGTTGCTGAGGGCCATAGCGATGCGCTGAAAACCCCTGACGATACTGTCATTTTTGTAAATTCAGAAGAGCGTGGCCAAATCCGGCAGGATCAGGCCGATTGCATGGGCTGCCTGTCCCATTGCAGCTTCTCTTCATGGAAAGATCATGATGACTTCACCACTGGCCGACTGGCTGATCCACGCAGCTTTTGTATCCAAAAGACCCTTCAAGACATTGCTCATGGTGGCAATGTTGACGAAAATCTGATGTTTGCTGGCCACGCAGCCTATCGCTTTAAGCAAGATCCTTTTTATTCCAATAACTTCACGCCAACTGTTAAGGAATTGGTTGATCGTATTTTGACCGGCGACTGATTTTTTCTGGCAAGCACTTTTCAATTTCAAAAGGCTGGCGAAGGGTTTTAAATCCTTTGCCAGCCTTTTGTTTTAGAAGGATAATCTGTAATCATTCGGCTGTCAGGTCTGCATCTCTTTCTTCTTTTTCGCTGACCCTCATGGGGAGAAATAGGGACACTGCAAGAGACGCCAAAGCGCTCACAACAGCACCATAAAGTGCTATAACAGTGACACAAAGGAGCTGAACGCCAAATGCGGTCCAAACAGATACGTCTTCTGGCAGGCCTGTCCCACCCATCTGGGAACTCGTGAAAATACCCGCGCAAATCATTCCAACAGCTCCGCCAACACCATGGAGCGCAAAGATATTGAGTGTGTCATCAATTTGGAATTTGGCTTTGAGCAAGCGGGCAAAGCTATAGCAGCATAGTGCACCGGCCGGGCCTATCAGCATGGCTGCCAGAGGCGAGACGAACAGCGCTGCTGAGCTAATGGTGATGAGGCCGGAGAGGAGGCCGCTGGCAAAACCGCTCAGTGATATTTTGCCAAGGAATATTCTTTCCATTGCGATCCATGTCAGTGCGGCGGTGCAGGAGGCCATATGCATGTTGATGATGGCACTGGAGGCATCATCCGTTGCTGCCAATGCAGAGCCTCCAACCATCCCGAACCACCCGAGCCAGATGAGCCCTGCGCCTGCCAGAGTTGTAGCCGGGGAGCGAGGTGGGGGTGTGACGCCACTTTCGCGAAAAGCAATTCCTTTCCCCATTAGCAATGCGATGACGATTGCCGAAATCCCGGCAGTGAGGTGAACCACTGATCCACCAGCGAAATCAATCACGCCAAGCGATGCCATCCAGCCACCACCCCATACCCAATGGGCAACCGGCGCATAAATCAGCAGGCTCCATATGGCGGTAAAGCAAATTGCCCAGGATAGCCGAGCGCGGCCAGCCCATGCACCGAGCATGATGATCGGGCCAAGCAGGGCGAAGCCCAGTTCAAACAGAACGAAAGTGCTTTCAGGAATGCGCGTTGCCGCGCGCAAACTCCCCAATTCCTTCAGCATCGCGGCATTGCCTGCGCCAATCCAGCCATTGCTGACAAAGCCGAAGGCCAAGGTGTAGCCGATTGCGACCCACAGGAGCGAAACAACGGCCGCAATAATCGCGATCTGGGTCAATAATGAATGGAAGATCCGGCGTTTGACCTGACCGCCATAATAGAATGCAAATCCGGGAATGGCAGCAAACAAAATCAGTGCTGAACAGGTAAGGAGCCAGGCTGTATCACCGCTGTCATTCACAGCAGCATAGGGCGATTGAGCAAGAGCCGCAGTAGAGCTAGCGGCAATTCCCAATCCCGCGGCAAGCCGGTATCTCATTATTATTAAACCTCTTCCGTGCATGCTGATTTTTTTAGGCTAGGCTAGTGTAATTGTCGTTCTGAGCAAGCGGTTGCCGCGATTGCGATACTGAATTTCTTTCTTGCCCGGAATGGTACGCCTTCCACTTGCTGGCCAATTGGCTGAACCCGCCAGTTCTTCTCCAAGCGGCGCTTGAAGTG
Organism: Altericroceibacterium indicum; assembly: GCF_009828105.1. Classification (GTDB taxonomy): domain Bacteria; phylum Pseudomonadota; class Alphaproteobacteria; order Sphingomonadales; family Sphingomonadaceae; genus Altericroceibacterium; species Altericroceibacterium indicum. The sequence goes on along the minus strand of NZ_WTYQ01000001.1, from coordinate 931,416 downwards.
CAACGTGCACTCACGCTAAAGCATTGCTTATGTATCGCCGTTTACGAAACTTCGTGTCTGCCACGCTCTTACTGACAGTCTTTGCCACCGGTTCTCTTGCCGCGCAGGACCGTGAAGTCCCTTATTGGGCGTCGATGCGCGCCGATGAAGTGAATATGCGGGTTGGGCCCAGTGAAAGCTACCAGGTGGATTGGGTATATCACCGCGCTAAACTGCCGATGAAAGTCGTCAGATTGAAGGAGGGCTGGCGTCTGGTGCAAGATCCCGATGGCGCGCAAGGCTGGATCGTGGCCCGTTTGCTCAGTCCTGAGCGCTCAGCTCTGGTGATTGGTAAGGGGCTTGCCGCGATGCGGGCGGATGCCGATGCGAATTCCGGCTTGCGATGGAATGTGGAGCCGGGCGCTGTTGGGATGCTTGGTGAATGCCAGAATGGCTGGTGCCGCATGGATATTGAAGGTCACAAGGGCTGGATGGAAGAAAAGCGTTTATGGGGTGCGGGTGCTCCGTAAGAGAAACACCCGCCAAGCCATTCAATAATTAGATCATTTCTACCGCAACGGCAGTGGCTTCGCCGCCGCCGATGCAGAGGCTGGCAATGCCCTTTTTCTTGCCTTGCTGCTTCAGTGCGTTGATCAATGTCACCAGAATACGGCTGCCGCTGGCCCCGATGGGGTGGCCCAGAGCTGTTGCGCCGCCGTTCACATTGACCTTCTCATGCGGCAGATCGAGATCCTTCATTGCAAACATTGCTACGCAAGCAAAGGCTTCATTAATCTCGAACAGGTCAACTTCGTCCTTGGACCAACCGGTCTTTTTAAGCAGCTTTTCAATCGCGCCCACAGGAGCGGTGGTGAAAGCCTTCGGGTCATGGGCATGCGCGCTCATGCCGACGATGCGAGCGATAGGGGCAAGGCCCTGATCTTTGGCAACCGATTCCCGTGTGAGGACCATGGCCGCCGCGCCATCGGAGATCGAAGAAGAGGTTGCGGCAGTGATCGTGCCATCCTTGGCGAATGCCGGGCGCAGCTGCGGGATTTTGTCCGGGCGGCCTTTACCGGGCTGTTCGTCTGTATCGACAACCACATCACCTTTACGGTCCTTGATGGTAACTGGAACGACTTCATCAGCAAATGCGCCGCTTTCAATCGCCTTGTTGGCGCGGGCGAGTGATTCGATGGAGAAATCATCCATCTGTTCGCGGGTGAGGGAATATTCGTCAGCCGTCGTCTGCGCGAAGGAGCCCATGGCAGCGCCAGCGTCATAAGCATCTTCAAGTCCGTCGAGGAACATATGGTCATAGGCCATATCATGTCCGATCCGGGCACCTGAGCGGTGCTTCTTGAGGAGGTATGGCGCATTGGTCATGCTTTCCATGCCGCCCGCAATGACGAAACTGACCGAGCCGGAAGCCAGAGCTTCTGACCCCATAATCACTGTCTGCATACCGGAGCCACAGACTTTATTCACCGTGGTGGCTTCAACACTCTTGGGAAGGTCTGCCTTGAGGGCTGCCTGACGAGCAGGAGCCTGCCCGAGGCCTGCCGGGAGGACGCAACCCATATAGATGCGGTCAATATGGCTGCCATCTACGCCAGCGCGCTCTACTGCCGCTTTGACGGCGGTTGCGCCAAGGTCAGTAGCGCTTGCGCCGGAAAGAGAGCCCTGCATCGCACCCATCGGTGTTCGTGCGTAAGAAAGAATAACGATTGGATCATTTTCGGAAAAGACGGACATGTGGTTTTAACGCCTCTCATTTGCTGAAGGTTTTGCAGCGTTTGATGGTCTATAAACATGGGGTGATAAAAGCAAATTACACCCATTTTTGACGCTGTTATTGCGGGCCATTCGCAACAACACGAAAATTGCTTGCTGTGCCCTTGAACAGCGGGGCAGGTGGGATTAGGGCGCACACAACCGAACGTAACAGTCGAGTCAGAACTTGGTCGATCTCACGCAATATCTGCCGATCCTAATTTTCCTTGTCATTGCACTGGGGCTTTCAGGATTGTTTGTTTTCCTGCCGATGGGTGTGTCCCGTCTGACTGGTGCCCATAAGCCCAGCAAGGACAAGCTTGCTGAATATGAATGTGGCTTCCCGGCTTTTGAAGATTCGCGTCATCAGTTTGATGTGCGTTTTTATCTGGTCGCGATTCTCTTCATCATATTCGATCTTGAAGCTGCCTTTCTGTTCCCTTGGGCAGTCAGCCTTGATCTGACTGGCTGGGCTGGCTGGATCACCATGATGGTGTTCCTTGGCGAATTGCTTATTGGCTTCGCCTATGCCTGGAAGAAAGGAGCGTTGGAATGGGAATGAGCGAAACAGTTCCTGCGGCACGGCCGGGCGAAATACGCCAGCCTGATCAGGACTATTTTCAGGCCCTGTCCACGGAAGTGAACGACAAGGGCTTTCTTGTCACAAGTACGGAAGAGCTGTTCCAATGGGCCCGCACCGGTTCATTGTGGTGGATGACTTTCGGCCTCGCTTGCTGCGCGGTGGAAATGATCCATGTGAACATGCCTCGTTATGACATGGAACGTTTCGGCGCTGCACCGCGCGCTTCTCCGCGTCAGAGCGACGTGATGATCGTGGCCGGTACGCTGTGCAACAAGATGGCTCCGGCGCTGCGCAAGGTCTATGACCAGATGTCGTCCCCGAAATATGTCATTTCGATGGGGTCTTGCGCCAATGGCGGCGGTTATTACCACTATAGCTATTCTGTGGTGCGTGGCTGTGATCGGGTGGTGCCGGTGGATATCTATATCCCAGGTTGCCCTCCGACAGCCGAAGCGCTGTTGTATGGCGTGATGCAGTTGCAGCGGAAAATCCGCCGCTCTGGCACGATAGAGCGGTAAGGAAAAGCAATGGCTACTGTCCTTCATTCCGCCCCCAAATTCACTCCCGCTGAGGACGTGAAGGATGCAATTGTTGCATCCCTCGGGGCTGTGCTGCTCGAAGCTAAGATCGTCCATGAAGAGCTGGTTCTCACCGTAAAGCGTGAAAGCATCGAAGATGTCATCCGCACTTTACGTGATGAGCATGAATATCAGCAGCTCATGGAAATGGCCGGGGTGGATTATCCGCAGCGGCTTGAGCGCTTCGAAGTTGTTTACATGCTGCTGTCGGTAACGAAAAATCATCGCCTGCTGGTGAAAGTCAGCACTGATGAAAATACGCCGGTGCCGACAGTGACCAATCTGTTCCCCTGTGCAGGCTGGCTCGAACGCGAAGTGTTCGACATGTATGGTGTGCTTTTTCAGGGCAACACGGATCTGCGCCGCATCCTCACTGACTATGGCTTTGAAGGGCATCCTTTCCGCAAGGATTTCCCGCTGTCTGGCTATCAGGAAGTGCGTTATTCTGAAGAAGAAAAGCGCGTCGTCTATGAGCCGGTGACACTGGCGCAGGATTTCCGCAGCTTTGACTTTATGAGCCCGTGGGAAGGCGCAGAATATGTGCTGCCCGGTGATGAAAAGGCTGACGCTCCCAAGAGCGATGCGCCCAAAACCACCGAAAAGCCTTCCGATACTGGCGCTGGCAAAGCGACGGATGCCAAGGCTGCCGAGAAAAAGAGCCATGCTGCTCCTGCCCAGACAGATAAGGGCAAGGATGCAAGCGGCGCTCCCGATGCGACAGAGGATCGTCCCGGCAAGGCGCCTCGCGAAGGTGATACGACTGACACCAAGTCGGCCACCGAAGTCGATAAGGACAAGAGCGGGTCATGAGCTTTACAGTAGAAGAATCGCCCACCACGGTCGGCGATGAAGCGATCACCAACTACACGATCAACTTTGGTCCGCAGCATCCTGCGGCTCACGGCGTGCTGCGGCTCGTCATGGAGTTGGACGGGGAAATTATCGAGCGGATCGATCCGCATGTGGGCCTGCTTCATCGCGGCACTGAAAAGCTGATCGAATATAAGACCTATCTTCAGGCGCTCCCGTACTTCGATCGTCTCGATTATTGTTCACCGCTGTGCATGGAACATTCCTATGTTCTGGCGGTCGAAAAGATGTTGAACGTCGAGGTTCCGCTGCGCGCGCAATATCTGCGTGTTCTGTTTGCGGAATTGACGCGTATTTCCAACCACATGCTCAACATTGGCAGCCACGTCATGGACGTTGGCGCGATGACCCCGAACCTGTGGCTGTTTGAAATTCGCGAAGACTGCCTCAATTTCTTTGAACGTGCATCAGGCGCCCGGATGCACAGTGCATGGTTCCGTCCCGGCGGTGTGCATCAGGATGTGCCGTTGAAGCTGCTTACCGACATTGGTGACTGGCTCGATACGCGCCTGCCTGAACTGTTCAACGATGCGATGAGCCTCGTGGTGGACAATCGCATTTTCAAACAGCGCAATGTCGATATCGCCATTGTCAGCAAGGAAGATGCACTGGCATGGGGCTTCTCCGGTCCAATGATCCGCGGCGCGGGCATCCCTTGGGATATCCGCAAGAGCCAGCCATATGATGTCTATGACCGAATGGATTTTGAAATCCCGGTTGGCACCAATGGCGATTGCTATGATCGTATGATGGTTCGGGTGGAAGAAGTCCGCCAGTCCGCCAAGATCATGAAGCAGTGCCTGGCTGAAATGCCTGAAGGTCCGGTGCATACGTCTGACCGCAAGGTTTCTCCGCCCCTTCGCGGTGAAATGAAGCAATCGATGGAAGCGCTGATCCATCATTTCAAGCTTTACACCGAAGGCTTCCATGTTCCCGCTGGCGAAACCTATGTCGCCACGGAAAGCCCGAAGGGTGAATTTGGCGTCTATCTGGTATCTGACGGGTCCAACAAGCCGTATCGCTGCAAGATCCGCCCAACTGCATTCAGCCACCTTCAGGCGATGGAATTCATGAGCAAGGGCCATATGTTGCCCGACGCGACTGCTATTCTGGGTGCGATGGATATCGTGTTCGGGGAGTGTGACCGTTGAGCAAGCTTGCCACAGCCAAAGCCATGATTGGCCATTACAACGCGCAGGATGCTGAAAGCTATGTTGCGCTGATGACCGAAGATGCCTGTGAAGCAGGCTATCGCGGCGATGTCGTGCGTGATGGCCGGCAGGGAATTGTTTCCGGCCTGACTGCCATGTTTGCCGAATTCCCCGAAAATCGGGTCGAAATCCTCTACGGCGCTGAATTCGACAATTATGCCGTGCTGCATGAACGGGTTTTTCGTTCATCAACCGCCGAGCCCTTCGAGGTTATGGCCGTCTATAGTTTCGAGGGCGACAAATGCTCTCGCGTGGAGTTTGTTCGCTAATGGCTGAACGCGCACCAGCACCCGATACCCCTGAACTGCGCCAGCGCTGGGGTAATTTCACGTGGTCCACTGAAAATGCGGAACAGGCCAAGGTGGTCGTTGCCCGTTATCCGGCAGGTCGCCAGAAGTCGGCTGTGATGCCTTTGCTCGATCTGGCGCAGCGTCAGGTTGGCGCAGAGACGAACACGCAGGGCTGGCTGCCGCTTCCAGTGATGGAATATGTTGCCAATTATCTCGACATGCCGATCATTCGCGTGCTCGAAGTGGCCACTTTCTACACCATGTATAATCTGGCCCCAGTTGGTCGCTATCATGTACAGGTTTGCGGAACGACGCCCTGCATGTTGCGCGGGTCTGATGACATTCTTGATGCCTGCTACAAGCGCGGCATGAGGAAAGGTCACACAACGGATGACGGTCTGTGGACCCTCACTGAAGTTGAGTGCATGGGCAATTGCGCTACCGCACCGATGGTTCAGATCAATGATGACAATTATGAAGATCTGACGCCTGAACGTCTGAATAGTGTGCTTGATGCACTGGCCGCAGGAGATACGCCCAAGGCTGGCACGCAGGAATCGGGGCGCCACACCAGTGAACCCTCAGGCGGGCCGACCACTCTGAAAGACATGGTAAAAGAAAACCATGACTATCGGGGGGAATGGTGAGCTATTCGCTCGCTACGCTTATTATCGCAATTGTTGCGGTGGTCCTTGCATGGAACGTGCTTAAAGGGATTGCCAAGACAATCGCACTGGTCGCGATCGCGTTGGTCGCTGCCATTATCGTATTCGGAGGAATGAGCTGATGCTCACCGATAAGGACCGTATCTTTACCAATCTCTATGGCTTCCAGCCATGGAACCTTGATGCTGCGCGCAAGCGTGGTGACTGGGATGATACGAAAGCGATCCTCGCCAAGGGGCGTGATGCGATCATTGATGAAATAAAGGCTTCTGGTCTGCGTGGCCGGGGCGGGGCAGGCTTCCCCACGGGTATGAAATGGAGTTTCATGCCCAAGGAAGCGCCTAAGGATCGGGACGGCAATCCGCGCCCGAGCTTTCTTGTCATCAATGCCGATGAATCCGAACCCGGTTCCTGCAAGGACCGTGAAATCATCCGCCACGATCCGCACAAGCTGATCGAAGGCGCTTTGGTGGCGGGCTTCGCGATGCAGGCACGTGCCGCTTATATCTATATTCGCGGTGAATATATCCGTGAAGCCGAAACGCTTTTTGCAGCTGTTCAGGAAGCTTATGACGCTGGCCTGATCGGTAAGAATGCAGCCGGCTCCGGCTATGATTTCGATGTCTTCGTCCATCGCGGCGCGGGCGCTTATATCTGCGGTGAAGAAACCGCGATGATCGAAAGCCTCGAAGGCAAGAAGGGTCAGCCACGTCTCAAGCCGCCATTCCCGGCAGGTGCAGGCCTCTATGGCTGCCCGACCACAGTGAACAACGTGGAATCTATCGCGGTGGCGCCGACGATCATTCGTCGCGGCGCTGCGTGGTTCTCCAGCTTTGGCCGTGAAAACAACAAGGGCACCAAGCTCTTCCAGATTTCCGGCCATGTTGAAAAGCCTTGCGTGGTAGAGGAAGCGATGAGCATTCCTTTCCGCGAGCTGATTGAAAAGCATTGCGGCGGCATCCGTGGTGGCTGGGACAATCTTCTTGCTGTGATTCCCGGTGGTTCATCGGTTCCACTGGTTCCGGCTGAACAGATCATGGATTGCCCGATGGACTTTGATGGCCTGAAGGAAGTTGGTTCAGGTCTGGGGACTGCTGCGGTTATCGTGATGGACAAGTCCACCGACATAGTTCGGGCGATCAGCCGGATCAGCGCTTTTTACAAGCATGAAAGCTGTGGCCAGTGCACCCCTTGCCGTGAAGGCACAGGTTGGATGTGGCGTGTGATGGAACGGCTGCGCGAAGGCGAGGCTGACAAGTCCGAAATCGATATGCTGTTTGAAGTCACCAAGCAGGTGGAAGGTCATACGATCTGCGCATTGGGCGATGCTGCGGCATGGCCGATCCAGGGCCTTATCCGCCATTTCCGCCCCGAATTGGAGCGCCGCATTGAAGCGCGTGAAGGCTCCCTCCAGGAGGCTGCTGAATAATGCCTAAAGTAACCGTAGACGGCCAGGAACTGGATGTTCCCGATGGCGCCACAGTCCTTCAGGCCTGTGAGCTGGCGGGTAAGGAAATCCCGCGTTTCTGCTATCATGAACGCCTGTCAATCGCTGGCAACTGCCGGATGTGTCTGGTTGAAGTGAAGCCTGGACCGCCCAAGCCGCAGGCTAGCTGTGCGCTGCCCGCCGCTGAAGGCCAGCAGATCCGCACGGATACGCCGATGGTCAAGAAGGCGCGGGAAGGGGTGATGGAATTCCTTCTCATCAACCATCCGCTCGATTGCCCAATTTGCGATCAGGGTGGTGAATGCGATCTTCAGGATCAGTCCGTGGCTTATGGCCGTGGTGCATCACGTTACCACGAACATAAGCGCGCGGTGACATCCAAGAATATGGGGCCATTGATCAAGACGATCATGACCCGCTGCATCCATTGCACGCGCTGCGTTCGGTTTTCGGAAGAAGTGGCTGGTGTGGATGAAATCGGCGCGCTTTATCGCGGCGAAAACATGCAGATCACGACCTATCTCGAACAGGCTGCCAAACATGAGCTTTCGGCCAATGTGATCGATCTTTGCCCAGTTGGTGCGCTGACCTCGCGGCCTTACGCTTATGAAGCGCGTCCGTGGGAATTGAAGAAGACCATGTCGATCGACGTGTCTGACGCAGTGGGTGCCAATATCCGTATTGACAGCCGTGGCCGCGAAGTGCTCCGCGCTCTTCCGCGCATCAATGATGATGTGAACGAAGAGTGGATTTCGGACAAGGCACGCTATCAGGTCGATGGCCTTACGCGCCGCCGTCTCGACAAGGTGTGGATCCGCAAGGCAGGCAAGTTGCAGGCTTCCAGCTGGAACGAAGCTTTCGAACTGATCGCTGCGGCGAAGCCGGGCAAGGATATTGCCGCTGTCGCTGGAGATATGGTCGATTGCGAAACCATGTTTGCGGCCAGGAAGCTGCTGAACGCATTGGGCTCCAATCTCGTTGAATCGCGCCAGACCGGCATGAATTACGACGTGTCAAACCTCGCAGCGGTCAATTTCAACACCGGCTTTGCCGAGATTGAAAATGCTGATGCGGTTCTGATCGTCGGAAGCCATGTGCGTTGGGAAGCGGCCCTTCTTAACGTCCGCCTGCGTAAAGCGGCGAAGAGCGGCGCGAAGATTTTCCTTGTCGGCCCTGAATGGGAAACGACTTATCCGGCTGAATTCATCGGCGCTGATGTTTCTGTCCTGCATGACCTTCCGGCCCATGTTGCCGAAGCCATGTCCAAGGCGGAACGTCCGGCGGTGATCCTTGGCGGCGCGGCTCTGGCAAAGGGTGCTCTGCATCCGGCACTGGCACTGGCCGCTGAATGGAACCTCGTTCGTGATGGCTGGAACGGCTTTAACGTCCTCCACTTCTCTGCTGCGCGCATGGGGTCACTCATGCTCGGCTTCGCGCAGAAGGGTGGCATGGCGGATATCGCTGCGGCCAAGCCGAAAGTTGTGCTGTCCCTCGGCGCGGATGAAATGGATTTGGAACCATTCGCCGATGCGCTGAAGGTCTATATCGGCCATCATGGTGACAAGGGTGCGCATGGCGCAGAAATCATTCTGCCGGCCGCAGCCTTCACCGAAAAGAGCGGCACCTATGTGAATACGGAAGGTCGCGTTCAGCTTGCTGACAAGGCCGTGTTCGCCCCCGGTGACGCTCGCGAAGACTGGACTATTCTGCGCGCATTGGCTGATGCGCTTGGCGTTTCGGTCGGTTTCGACAGCTTTGAACAGCTTCGCGCCCAGATGATCGCAGAAGTTCCGGCACTTGGACACGAAGCTGTGGCCGATTACGGCGCGCTTCCCAAGGCTGACATGTCCGTCAAAGCATCGGGCGCGATGAGCTATCCGATCAAGGATTTCTACATGACCAACCCGATCGCTCGGGCGAGCGCGGTGATGCAGCAATGCTCTGCCGAATTGCTCCATGGCGAAGCGCTTCCGGAGGCAGCCGAATGACCGCCTTTTTTGAATCCCTTGGCATGAATTACGAATGGGCGTGGTTTGTCGCGACCATTTGCGGAATTCTGCTGATTGCGCTGCCGCTGATGCTGGCTGTGGCTATGATCATTTACGTTGACCGTAAAATCTGGGCCGCGATGGCTTTGCGCCGTGGTCCCAACGTGGTTGGCCCTTTCGGTCTCTTGCAGAGCTTTGCAGATGGCTTGAAGGTTTTCCTTCAGGAAACCATCATCCCATCGGCAGCAAATAAGGGCCTGTTCCTGATTGCGCCGATCATCACCTTCACGGTTGCACTGATGGCCTGGGCGGTGATGCCTTTTGCCGAAGGTGCCGTGCTGGCGGACATTAACGTTGGCCTGCTCTATATCCTGGCGATTTCGTCCCTCGGTGTTTATGGTGTGGTGATCTCCGGTTGGGCTTCCAACTCGAAATATCCTTTCTTTTCAGCCCTTCGCGCTGCGGCGCAGATGATTTCCTATGAAGTCTCGATCGGCTTTATCCTGATTTGCGTGATCTTATGGGCCGGGACGAACAATCTCAGCGATATCGTCATGGCGCAGAAGGGAGCGGGCCTTGGCATCGTCAACGGGTTCTTTTTCAATATTCTACTGTTCCCGATGTGGGTGCTGTTCCTGATTTCCGGCATGGCTGAAACGGCGCGTGCGCCTTTCGATCTGACCGAAGCGGAATCTGAACTCGTTGCGGGTTACCAAACTGAATATAGCTCGATGGCCTTCGCGCTCTTCTGGCTTGGTGAATATGCCAACGTCCTGCTGATGTGCGCGCTGAACACCACGCTGTTCTTCGGTGGCTGGTTGCCTCCGCTGGACATCGGCATTCTTTATGTGGTGCCGGGCTTTATCTGGTGGCTGCTGAAAACATTCTTCTTCTTCTTTGTCTTCTCCTGGGTGAAGGCAACAGTCCCTCGCTTCCGCTATGACCAGCTGATGCGTCTGGGTTGGAAGATCTTCCTTCCGATGAGCCTGCTCTTCGTTGTGCTGGTTTCCGGTTATCTTATGCTGACGAGGTACGGATGAGCATCCCCCATCTCATCAAGTCCTTCACTCTTTATGAGTTCGTGAAGGCGCACGCGCTGACCTTGAAGTATTTCTTCAAGCCCAAGGCGACGATCAACTATCCGTTCGAAAAGAACGATCTGAGCCCGCGTTTTCGTGGTGAACACGCATTGCGTCGCTACCCCAATGGGGAAGAGCGCTGCATTGCCTGCAAGCTGTGCGAAGCCGTTTGCCCGGCGCAGGCGATTACGATCGAAGCCGAACCGCGTGATGACGGCAGCCGCCGTACGACTCGCTACGATATCGACATGACAAAATGCATCTATTGCGGCTTTTGTCAGGAAGCCTGCCCGGTGGACGCTATCGTTGAAGGGCCGAATTTCGAATATTCGACCGAAACGCGTGAGGAATTGCTTTATGACAAGGCGAAACTGCTCGCGAATGGGGACAAGTGGGAGCGGGCGATTGCCGCGAACCTTGAAGCCGATGCGCCCTATCGCTAACCGGCTCGCCAAGGACGGAATGTCATGATCCATACGATAGCTTTTTATATCTTCGCCGCGATGGTGATTGCCTCTGGGGCACTTGTCATCACTGCGCGAAACCCTGTTCACTCGGTGCTGTGGCTGATCCTCGCGTTCTTTAACGCGGCCGGTCTCATGGTTCTGGTCGGTGCCGAGTTCATCGCCATGTTGCTGGTGATCGTTTACGTTGGCGCGGTTGCGGTGCTGTTCCTCTTCGTCGTGATGATGCTCGAAATCGACTTCGCGGAAATGCGTGCCGGTTTCGTCAAATATTTCCCACTCGGCGTATTGCTGGCGCTCATTCTGGTTTCAGAGATGATCTTGGGTATTGGCGCTTACAGCGCTGGCTCGATGCATCTTGGCACGGCCGACGGGGTTGGCACGCCGCTGATGGGTGAAAGCAATATCCGCAGTATCGGCGCGCTCTTGTATGGCCGTTATCTCTTCCTGTTCGAAAGCGCAGGGCTCGTTCTGCTGGTGGCGATGGTCGGTGCCATCGTCCTGACGCATCGTGAACGTGGCACAGTGCGCGGACATCAGAATATCAACAAGCAGGTTCGTCGCCGTCCCGGTGATGCAACCGTCAACACGCGCCCCGAAGTGGGCAAAGGGATTGAACTATGACCGGGGTGAAGCTGTGATCGGCATTGAACATTACGTCGTCGTCAGCTCGATCCTGTTCGTGCTTGGCGTGCTTGGTATTTTCCTTAATCGGAAGAATGTGATCGTGATCCTGATGGCGATCGAACTCATTCTGCTTTCGGTGAATTTGAACTTCGTGGCCTTCAGCGCCTTCCTGAACGATCTGGTTGGTCAGGTTTTCGCGATGTTTATCCTCACCGTTGCGGCAGGCGAGGCTGCTATTGGTCTTGCTATTCTGGTTATCTTCTTCCGTGACCGCGGCACGATTGCTGTCGATGACGTCAACCGGATGAAGGGATAAAAGAACATGTCCACCATCCTACTTATTGTCTTCCTGCCGTTGGTGGCATCGATCATTGCCGGTTTCGGCAATCGGTCGATCGGGAATGTCCCGGCGAAGATCATCACCACTGGCGCGCTGTTTATCTCATGTGGGCTAAGCTGGCCGATTTTCCTGAGCTATCTTGCTGGCACGGCTGAACCCGGTGTGGTTCCGGTGCTGCAATGGGTTCATTCCGGAGCCTTCAGCTTCGATTGGGCACTGCGCGTTGATACGCTGACTGCGATCATGCTGGTGGTTATTACCAGCGTTTCGGCTCTCGTTCATCTTTATAGCTGGGGCTATATGGATGAAGATCCCGATCAGCCGCGCTTCTTCGCCTATCTGTGCCTGTTCACCTTCGCCATGCTGATGCTGGTGACAGCGGACAATCTGGTGCAGATGTTCTTCGGTTGGGAAGGCGTGGGCCTTGCATCCTATCTCTTGATTGGTTTCTGGTTCAAAAAACCAAGCGCGAACGCTGCTGCGATCAAGGCATTTGTGGTCAACCGTGTGGGTGACCTTGGCTTTATGCTGGGTATCTTCGGCACGTTTCTGGTCTTCGGCACAGTGTCCATTCCGGAAATCCTGGCTGCAGCTCCCGGCATGGCTGGCGCAAAACTTAACTTCCTGGGAATGCAATTCGACACGATGACCATTCTTTGCCTGCTGCTCTTTATCGGGGCGATGGGTAAGTCTGCTCAGCTTGGTCTGCACACTTGGTTGCCGGACGCTATGGAAGGCCCGACACCTGTTTCGGCGCTGATCCATGCGGCAACCATGGTGACCGCTGGCGTGTTCATGGTTTGCCGTCTGTCACCGATGTTTCAGGCTGCGCCTGACGCGATGACTTTCGTCACCTTCATTGGTGGTGTCACCTGCCTCTTTGCGGCAACGATCGGCACAACGCAGTGGGACATCAAGCGGGTTATCGCTTATTCGACCTGCTCGCAGCTCGGTTACATGTTCTTTGCTGCAGGCGTGGGTGCGTATGGCGTGGCCATGTTCCACCTGTTCACACACGCCTTCTTCAAGGCTCTGTTGTTCCTTGGTGCCGGTTCGGTGATCCATTCGATGCATCACGAACAGGATATGCGTTACTATGGGGGCTTGCGTAAGAAGATCCCGGTAACCTTCTGGGCCATGATGGCAGGTACGCTCGCTATTACTGGTGTTGGCATCTACTGGCTTCATGCAGGTTTTGCAGGCTATCACTCCAAGGATGCTATCCTTGAAGCGGCTTTCGCCAGCGGCACCGATATGGGGCGTTCAGCTTTCTGGCTTGGTGCCTTTGCTGCATTGCTTACCAGTTTCTATAGCTGGCGCCTGATGTTCCTCACATTCTGGGGCAAGCCGCGCTGGGCGCAGTCTGAGCATATTCAGCATGCTGTCCATCACGGCCATCACGATTCTGATCACGCCAATCCGGCTGCTCAGGAAGATGCCGGGCATGATGTTCATCATCACGCTCCATCACCCCATGAAGATGATGGCACAGCCGGTTACCATCCGCATGAGAGCGGTCTGGTTATGCTGATCCCACTCATCCTCTTGTCGATGGGGGCCATTTTCTCTGGTTATGTGTTCAGCCCGTTCTTTGTGGAAAGCGAAAGCTTCTGGAAGGGGTCAATCGCTTTCAATGAACATCTCATCCATGAAATGCACGGTGTGCCATTCTGGGTGAAGATTTCGGCTTCGATCGCGATGCTTGCAGGTTTGGCTGTTGCTTGGCTTGCCTACATCAAGGACACATCTATTCCCGGTAAGTTCGTCGCCCAGTTCAGTCAGGTTCATGCCTTCTTGTATAACAAGTGGTATTTCGACGAACTGTACAACTTCCTGTTCGTTCGCCCTGCTTTCTGGCTCGGTAACGTCTTCTGGAAGCGTGGTGATGTCGGCTTGATTGACCGGTTCGGACCAAATGGTGCGGCCTGGATTGTGGAACGCGGCGCTGTCGTGGCCAAGAAAATCCAGTCCGGTTATCTTTATTCCTATGCGCTGGTCATGCTGCTCGGGCTGATTGCCGCGATTAGCTGGGTAATGGTGCGCTAATGGGGGACTTTCCAATTCTTTCGCTGATGCTGCTGGTGCCGCTCGTCGGGGCGGTTGCCTGTCTCTTTGCAGAGGCTCGCGCCGCGCGGATGATCGCGCTTATCGCCACTCTCATCGATCTCGCGCTCGGGATCATTCTTTGGCTCAATTTCGATATTGGTGGTGCTCAGTGGCAGTTCGTTGAACGCGCTGAATTGTTCGCCGGTTTCAATTGGGCTCTGGGGATTGATGGCATTGCCTTGATGCTCATCATTCTATCCGTGTTCCTGATGCCGATCTGCATTGGGGCGAGCTGGAAATCGATCAACAAGCGCGTGGGCGAATATATGGCGGCATTCCTGCTGATGGAGGTGCTGATGATCGGCGTCTTCGCAGCACAGGATATGTTCCTGTTCTACATCTTCTTCGAATCCAGCCTGATACCGATGTATCTCATCATCGGTATCTGGGGCGGCGATAACCGGATTTACGCCAGCTATAAGTTCTTCCTCTACACCTTGCTCGGCTCAGTTCTGATGCTGATCGCAATGTTGTGGATGGTGAACCAGGCCGGTACGACCGATATCCCGACCCTGATGGCCTATGATTTCCCAGTGAAAGCGCAGACTTTGCTCTGGTTGGCATTCTTCGCCAGCTTCGCAGTCAAGATGCCTATGTGGCCGGTCCACACATGGTTGCCTGACGCCCACGTTCAGGCGCCGACGGCAGGCTCGGTTATTCTGGCCGGTGTCTTGCTGAAGATGGGTGGCTATGGTTTCATCCGTTTCGCTCTGCCTATGTTGCCGGAAGCATCGGCCTATTTCGCAAACTTCGTCTGGGCGCTGTCCATGATCGCGGTCGTGGTGACCAGCCTGATCGCTCTCGTGCAGAGCGATATGAAGAAGCTGATCGCCTATTCCTCGGTCGCGCATATGGCGATTGTGACGGTTGGCCTGTTCTCATTCAATATTCAGGGCCTTGAAGGTTCGATGATCCTGATGTTGAGCCATGGTGTTGTGTCAGGCGCATTGTTCCTGTGCGTTGGCGTGATCTATGATCGCCTCCACACACGTGAAATCAGCCGCTACGGCGGTCTGGCTATCAATATGCCGAAATATGCGGTGCTGTTCTTGCTCTTCACCATGGCCAGCATTGGCCTTCCGGGCACAGCCGGCTTCGTTGGTGAGTTTTTGAGCCTTGCCGGTATTTATCAGGTATCCACATGGGCGGCGCTGGTGTGCGGCACGGGCATCATCCTTGGTGCAGCTTACATGCTCTTTCTCTATCGCCGGGTTGTTTTTGGTGAACAGAAGAACGCCGATGCGGCTGCGATGCTTGATCTTGATGCTCGCGAATGGATCATGCTCAGCGCGCTCGCCGCTGCCACATTATGGATGGGCGTTTACCCTGAGAGCTTCCTTGCTCCGATGCGTAAAGACATTATGACATTGGAAGCACGGGTTACCCGTTCGGCTCCGGTCAGCGATTCACATTTTCAAATGAGGGACCCCGAAGCGATGGCAGATCATGCCAACAGTGCTCACGAAGCGGTTGAGGGGGGAGCACACTAATGGAACTCAAGCAATCCCTTGGGCTTATTGCGCCTGAAATACTGCTTTCGATTGCAAGCCTTGTCCTGCTTTTGGTTTCTGCCTGGGCAGGTGATAAGGCGAGCCGGGCCATCAGTGTGGTTGCCTGCTTCGTTCTGGGTGCATGTTTCTTCATCGTCGCACCCACAGTCTGTGCTGGCGTAGCTGGCCCCGATGTCGTTGCTTTTAATGGCCTCTTCACGGCTGACGCTTTTTCCGGCTTTGCCAAGCTGTTGATCTTTGCTGCTACTGGTGCTGCTCTGGTGATGGCACCCAAGTTCTTTGAGCGTACCAATTCGATGATGCCGGAATTTCCGGTTCTGATCCTTCTGGCTGCGCTTGGCATGTGCTTGATGGTTTCTGCGACGGATCTGATGACACTTTACATCGGTCTCGAACTCAACAGCCTTGCATCTTACGTTCTGGCAGCCTTCCTGCGCAATGATGAGCGTTCAGCGGAAGCTGGCATCAAATATTTCGTGCTTGGCGCATTGGCGAGCGGGATCCTGCTCTTCGGTATGAGCCTGACCTATGGATTCACCGGTTCGACCGACTTTGGCACTGTCCGTGCGGCTCTGACGGGTGATATGTCCACTGGCGCAATGTTTGCTGTGGTGTTCGTTCTGGCTGGTCTGGCCTTCAAGATCTCTGCCGTTCCATTCCATATGTGGACGCCTGATGTTTACGAAGGTTCGCCAACCCCGGTCACGGCTTTCTTTGCCACTGCACCTAAGGTGGCTGCGGTCTCTTTGTTGATGCGTGTTTCGCTGGATGCCTTTGGCATGCAGGCAGACGCATGGCGCCAGATTGTGCTTTTCGTCGCTCTGGCTTCGATTGTTGTCGGCGCACTGGGTGCCATCGGGCAGAGCAACATCAAACGTCTGATGGCGTTCAGCTCGATCAACAATGTCGGCTTTATTCTGATTGGTCTCGTGACCGGGACCGTTCAGGGCGCAAGCGCAATGCTGGTTTACCTCGCTATCTATATCGCGATGACCGCCGGCAGTTTCCTTGCCATCATCATGATGAAGGATGAAGCTGGCGCACCTGTCGAGAAGATTTCAGACATTGCTGGTCTGTCGCGGACAAAGCCTGCTCTGGCGCTTTGCCTTGCAATGATGATGTTCAGCCTTGCTGGTATTCCGCCACTGTTCGGTTTCTGGGGCAAGTTCGTTGTGTTCCAGGCCGCCGTTGAAGCAAATCTTGTCGCTTTGGCTGCGATCGGTATTGCCGCCAGTGTGATTGGCGCGTTTTACTATCTGAAAATCGTCAAGGTGATGTATTTTGACGAACCAGCAGATGTGGTGAAGGGGCAGTCCGATTGGGCACATTGGGCTCTGCTGATTATCAGCACGGCATTCATTTCCCCACTCGGCTATTTGCTTACAACATGGCTGGGCGGAATTGCTGATAAGGCTGCGGCGACTTTGTTCCTCGTGGCGGCCTAAGCAACGGCGATCCCTTTGATCGAGATTATTCCCGAAACCGGGTCTACAAATGCAGATCTCCTCGCCCGCCTCGCGGCGGGTGAGGAGATTGCTGAAAATTACTGGCTGGTCACCGATACACAGACCTCTGGCCGGGGAAGACAAGGTAGGCCCTGGCTCAGTGAACCGGGCAACTTCTTCGGGTCGACCTGTATTTCTTTGCAAGCCTCTGACCCTCCACCAGCAAGCTTGTCTTTTGTCATCGCGCTGGCAGCCTATGAAGCACTTGTGCCGATCATGGACCGGCCAGATCGGCTTCAGCTCAAATGGCCCAATGATGTGCTGATGAGTGGAGCCAAGCTTGCGGGCATTTTGCTTGAAGGGCGAGGGCGCAATATTGTCATCGGAATTGGGGTTAATCTGGTGTCTGCTCCCAAGATAGCTGATCGTGACATAGCCAGCATAGCCGGCACAGGAAGCCGCCCTGACCGCGATGTGTTTGCCCATTCACTTGCTGACAGTTTCCGAAATGAAGTTGCCGCATGGCGTGACACTGGCCTGGAGCCACTGTTCAAACGCTGGCTTTCGGTCGCACATCCTGTTGGCAGTCCCCTGGCGGTTCATGCTACCGATGGTTCAAGAATTTTTGGTCGTTTCGTCGGTTTAGCAGAGGATGGAGCGCTGCTGCTGGAAGATGGCGATGGCGGTGTTCACACGCTTCACGCAGGCGACGTGATGCTGGGAAGGAATTGAATATGCTTCTGGCAGTCGACATGGGCAATACAAACGTGGTGTTCGCTCTTTTCGAAGATGGGCAGATCCGTGCGCGCTGGCGGATCGCAACTGATCCGCGCCGCACGGGCGATGAATATGCCGTCTGGCTAACCCAATTGATGAACATTGAAGGCATTTCGCCAAAGTCGGTCGATCAGATGATTATCTCGACCGTTGTACCGCGCGCGCGCCATAATCTTGATGTTCTGGGGCAGAAATATTTTGGCGTGGCTCCGTTGTTTGCCGGGGAAGGGGCCGCTGCCTGGGATTTCCCGATTGATGTTGATGAGCCCCGCTCGCTCGGTGCTGATCGCGCGGTTAATGCCATGGCTGCTCATGCCAAGCACGAAGGCGATTTGATTATTGTTGATTTCGGCACGGCTACCACATTCGACGTGGTTGATTTTCGTGGCACTTATAAAGGCGGTATCATTGCGCCCGGTATCAATCTGTCGCTAGATGCGCTGGTTAATCAGACCGCGAAATTGCCGCGAGTCGCGATTGAGGAGCCCAGGACTGGCTCTGTGATTGGCCGGAACACTGAAGATCAGATGTTGATCGGATTGTTCTGGGGCTATGTTGCAATGATGGAAGGGCTTATTGCCCGATTACGAGCCGAGATAGGTCGGCCCGCCAAGGTTGTGGCAACCGGTGGCTTGGCTATCCTTTTCGACCGAAAAACGGAGATTTTTGACGCAGTGGACGCAGATTTGACCATTGAAGGCCTTGCCCTTCTTGCCGCGCGGGCGAACGCCCAGTGAAAAAGAATTACACCCCCGAAGATGAAGTTCTTTTCCTCGCACTGGGAGGGTCGGGCGAGATTGGTATGAATGTCAATCTCTACGGCTGTCAGGGCAAATGGCTGATGGTCGATCTTGGCATGACGTTCAGCGGGAATGAATATCCCGGTGTCGATCTTGTTTTTGCTGATCCCGATTTTATTGAAGATCGTCTGGATGATCTGCTTGGGATCGTTCTGACCCATGCGCATGAAGACCATATCGGTGCTATTCCTTATTTTGCGGCAGATTTCGGTGTTCCGCTTTATGCGACACCATTCACTGCTGAGCTGATCAGAAGGAAGCTGCAAGAAGCCGGGATTGTGAATGATGTTGAGCTCAACATCATCGAAGAAGATGATCTCTCGCTCCAAATTGGGCCGTTTGGCATCACCTATGTTCCGCTGGCGCATTCGATCGCAGAAGGCAATGCGCTCATCATCGAAACGCCGCATGGCCGCATCTTCCATACGGGCGATTGGAAGCTGGATGAAGAACCGTTGGTGGGGATTCCTGCCACGGAAGAAGAGCTTATCGCGATTGGGGACGAGGGCGTTTTGGCTCTCATCTGTGATTCCACCAATGTCTTTAACCCCACGGCTTCGGGTTCTGAAGGTGCGGTTTATCGCGGGCTTCTGGAAGAAGTGAAACAGCATACCGGTAAGCGGGTGTTGGTGACGACTTTCGCCTCTAATGTCGCGCGGCTGCAAACGCTGGGCTACATTGCACAGGAAACCAATCGGAAGCTTTGTGTCGCTGGGCGTTCGCTTGACCGGATTATCGAAGTGGCCAAGCAAAGCGGTTATCTGAAAGATTTTCCGGAAACGGTTGATTTCGATACGGCAATGTCTTTGCCGCGCGGTGAAGTTCTGATCATGGCGACGGGTGGGCAGGGGGAACCCAGAGCTGCATTGTCGCGCATTGCTGATGAAAACCATCAGGTCGAACTCAGCAAAGGCGACGTTGTGCTGTTCTCCAGCCGTCAAATACCAGGAAATGAATTGGCTATCGGCCGCATTCAGAACCGTCTGGCTGAGCGCGGGATCACTATGGTCACTGACCGGCAGAGCGAAATTCATGTCTCTGGCCATCCCGGACGCCCTGAGTTGGAAGCGCTCTATAGCTGGTTGCGGCCTGATATTCTGGTCCCCGTTCATGGCGAAATTCGGCACATGCGCGAACAGGTCAAAGTTGGCCTGGAGCATGGCATTCCAAGTGCTGTATTCCAGAAAAACGGTGATATCGTGCGGTTGGCACCGGGAAAGCCGGGCAAAATTGCTACGGTCTCAACCGGTCGCCTGGTGCTGGATGGTGATGTCATTATCCCCGCAGACGGTGAAGCCATCACCATGCGCCGCCGCATGTCGCGCGATGGCATGTTGATTGTCGTGCTGGATGCTGACTTTACGCCAAAGGTCGAAGGTTTCGGTATCCCTTTGGATGAAGACAATGATGAGTTCATTGCAGAAGCTGAAGCGGATATCGAGAAAGCTATCGCCAAGCTGAAGGGGGCAGCCCGCAAGGATCTTGACGGCGTGATGGAAACTGCCCGTCTCGCTGCTCGCCGAGCAGCCCAGAGGTGGTCCGGCAAGAAGCCGCAAACCCGCGTTATAATGGCTGGAGGCTGACGGCTCGCTCATGCAATGGACATCGATCCTGGCGATCTATGCCCTTGTATGGGTGATGTGCGGCTTTGTGATGTTGCCAATCGGCATTCGTACCCATGAAGAACAAGGGCTGGAAAAGATACCGGGGCAGGCTGACAGCGCTCCGGCAAATTTCCGGCCTTGGAAGGTAGTGTTGCGAACCACGGTTCTGGCTGCGATTATTTGCGGCATTTTTGTTGCCAATTATGAATATGAATGGTTGGCGCTGGAGGATTTGAACCTTTACAGCCCGCCCGAACCTTCATCTAAATGATAAACTGGCATTCAGCCGGTGATCCTGATGGGAACACCGGCTGAATGAAAGTATCAATTCCGTAAGCGATCAATCGCCTGGGCCAGCGCCACATAGAGGCGGCCCATATCCGATGATAGCAGCGTTACACCCAAAGAATTGCCATCGCGGGTTGAAAGTACGTTGCGGAGCATCGCTTCAAAATCGTGAATGTAGCGATTGACGGTTTCCCGGAAGTGCAGATCATCTTCGTAAATCTCTGTGATTTGTCGTGTTTCGGGGTTGTCCAGCAGGCGCACAGCCCGACGGGTGAAGATACCACGGTCGCCGCGCAGATAGCTGGCCCATGCCGTGTCGGTGACGTCGTTGGTGAAAGCTTTGCCAATATCGATCGCGCTTGAGTTCAGGGCTTCGATAATCAGCGCCATCCGGCGAGCAAAGTCATTGTCGAGCTGTTCTTCAGCTTGCTCGCGTGCATAGGCGACCCGGCTTTCGAGATTTCCGGCCAGTTCGTTCACGCGGTTTAGTTCATCAGCAAGATGTTCTGCTGCTTCCCGGCTCTTCTCACTCGCATTTCGGGCGAGGTCCTCCAGTTCGCGAATGGCTTTTTCGGAACGTTCCCGCAGAACTTCTGTGATGCTGTCGCCGCTGTCTTGCGCAATCTTTTCAGCAATGGAGCGGATGGCACTGGCGTTCTCACCTTCCAGATGCGCGAGTGCCTGACGGGCAGCGTCCTGCATGGCAGTGATAGCTTGCTGGAGTTCAGTCTGCGCCCGTTCCGCCAGTTGTGTGCTTTCATTATTGGCTGCGGCGAGTGCATCGCGCAATTCTGAGATGCGGGTTGCATGGGCAGAGCCCTTTTCCGCCAGACGTTCATGCAATGCGTCAAGCTGCTGCAGAGCAGCCATTCCTTCAAGCCGCGCTTTCTCAACCTGACTGCTAATTTCTGCCCCCTTGCGGCCTGCATCCCCCAGGCCTGCAGAAAGGCTTTCCACTCGCTCTTCAAACTGGGTGAGCTGTGTTTCCGCTGCTGTAACGGATTCTGGAAGGTCATTCCGGCTGTGTTCGGCGCTTGAACGGATGATTTCGAGCAGACGTATACTGTCATTCGTAATGGTCTGGACCATGACGCCCGTACTTTGGAGCGTTTCCCGACTGTCAGATAGGCGATCACGCATCGTCGCAAGAGTATCGGCCAGAAGCGTACCCGTTTCGTCGCCTTGGTCCACAATCTCCTGCATCCGCAAGCTAAGTGTAGCCACATGGTCGGACAATGCGTTGCCGCGTTCTACCAGGCGGCTGACGTGATCTACTTGCTCTTCCTGACGAGCAATAAGCTGGGCATCAAAAGTCGCGAGACGGGCATCAAGCGCGGCGAGCGCTTCTGCTTCATGCTGCTGAGCAAGTGCTGCACGCTTGGATGCTTCCACATCGAACCGGTCGAGCCGTTCGCTCAACCTTGTGTCGAAATCTGCGGTTTGCTGATTGAGTGAAAGAAGACGTTTTTGAGCACTTTCCACTGCGCGGCGGTCAGTCTCTGAAATCTGCCGGAACGCTTCCTGCATCCTGTCACTGATAGCGGCGCATTCTTCCTTCCACCGAGCGAGCGCTTCATCCTGACCGTTGCGGATATCGCGAGCAATCCGGGCACCTTCTTCGTTGAGCGCAGTCCCACGTTCACGCAATGCAGCGAGGGCTTCTTCTTCATGGTTAGCCAGTTCGGCGCGCTTTGCAGCCAGTTCTTCAGCCAATGAAGCCGCACGGCGGCGGATGGTGGCCAATGCTTCGATTTCGCGTACATCGAGTTCGGAACGAAAATCTTTGCTCTTTTCATGGAGCGCAGCGAAGCGAGCGCGGGTCTGGACTTCCAGCTGATTAGCCTGCGCTTCAAAGCCGGCAAGGGTGGTGTTCACCTGTTCACGCAGAGAACCAACCTGTTTCTGGGTTGCATCGCCAAATGCGTTGAGGCGTTCAAAACCGTTAATAAGCTCACCGAGCTGGCTTTGCGCTGTGTTCCCGACTTGACCGATCTGATTGGCGACATCACGCGCTGAATTGGCGATGACCGGCAAGTCTCCGCGCAATTTCTCCATATTATCAAGCGCTCTATGGCTTACCTGACCAATGGAGTCGACCTGATTACCATTGTCACGGATCAGTTCTTGCAAACGGTCAGCGTGGCCGGAGATACGATCAGTGGCGAGGCGACCGAGGGCATCAAGATCGCGAGACTGGGCAGCGATAAAGTCACGCGCCAGGCTCAATTCCCGGTTGATAGTGGAAAGGCGGTTTTCCAGATTGGCGGATTCCTGCGACAAATTGCGCGCAATATCGCGGAAACGCATGGCTTCACGACGACTGTTGCGCATCGCCAGCAACCAGAGGGCAACCACCAGCAGGACCGGAACAGACCATGAGGCAATCCAGCCGGACCAAATTTCTGCGGATGCACCTGCAAACATATTTTGATGGTGGGCGTAGATAAAAAATGCAGTCCATGCCGTTACAACGAATATTGCTGCTACTTTAGCAGGCCATTCTCTGGCTGATCTCCGCGCATCGCCTTGCAAATCTTCTGGCCCCACAGAACTGTCTTCCACCCATTCTCCCTGAAGCTCGGAATGCTCATTTTCCGGTCCATAAGCAGGATTTTCGATGCCGGGAGAGTTTAACCGGCTGCTTTCGTCCTGCGAGGGTTGCGCCAGATCAGGCTGCTGAGAGCCGATAGAAATGAGAGTCTTACTGCTTACCATGCTGTCCAGATTACCACAGGCGCGCGATTGAGAAACCCCAAGACACGCACAGATCCACGATTAAAAGCAGAAAGTTGTCTGCTTCCGCTATAAAGCTGTTTCGTGTATCTTGGCTAACGCCTGATTAATGTTGATTGCGTGACATTCCTTATCCTCACGGCTTGGCATATCAAGGCTTGTGACCTAGTTAGCCGCGCATATCCATAAGGAGCCATGGCTTGCGGATCGCGCTGATATCACTGTTGCATCAATCGGATGATGCCCCTTCCGTCTTGCGCGGAACACTATCACTCGGTGGGCGAAGTGTGGCCATCCGTCAGCTCGAGTTTGCTCTAGCGTTAGGGTGTGAGAGAATATTATGCGTGGCACCCGGCGATCAGGCCGAATGCGTAAGGCTAGCCAAATCTGCTAAGGATCGGAGCGCCAAACTGCGCATTCTGAGTGAGGCCCGCCAGATTGTAGGCCATGTTCACGCCGATGACGAGCTTGTGGTTCTTGCCGATGGCCTGCTGCCCGAAGCTCTGGAGCCGTTTGATTGCCTTGATCAGGGAGCGGGTGTGCTTACTCTCCCGGCGGACAAAGGCGTTCCAGCAGGTTTTGAAAGGATTGATGGCGGCAAAGCGTGGGCTGGCGCCATGATGCTTCCGGGGCATCTGGTCGAGCGGTTGTTGGAATTGCCTGCGGATGTTGATCCACAACCTGCTCTTTTAAGAATTGGCTTACAGGAGCAAGTTCGCGAGAAAGCTATGTCCGATGAGCTGCTTGCAGAAGGCCGTTGGCTGATGTTGCAGCGACAGGCTGATGTCGAAGTGCTTGAACCTGTGTGGTTGAGCAGGGTGGTGCCTGTTTCAAGCAGTTTTTCTCCGGTGTGCTTTATTGCATCGTTCTTGTTGCGGCAGTTTGGTTCACAACTGTCGGAAAATATTGATACAATCCGATATCTGTCGGGTGGCGTGATTGCTTTGTTTGCCTTGGCTTTTGTAGCCGCGTGGTTCGGCTTCACCACTGTGGCTTTTGCTTTACTCCTTCCAGCCCCCCTGATGATCGCTGTGCGAGAAGGGGTGGTTGTTATCCGAAAAGACAGTATGGGGCGGGTTCTTGCGAAAGAAGATCCTCTCGCTTCTCCGATGAAAATTGCACTGGATGCCGTTTTAATCGTCATTATGGTTCAATGTCTTGAGGAGGCTTGGAGCTTACGCCTCTTTGCACCTATCATGCTGATTGGATTGCTCTTCCTTTCCAAGGAGAAGCGTCGTCCAGCTTGGGTTGAGCTGCTCAATGATCGCGTGATCCTTGCCCTTATACTGACTATTGCGAGCTTTTTGAGCCAAGTTGGAGCAGTCATCATGCTGCTTGCATTGAGTCTCCTGTTATTCTGCGTCTGGCGGGTTTGGGAAGGGAAAAGGTAAGGAGGTTTTTAACTCTAACGCCTTAATAGAACTCATGAAATGAGGCATGGATGAATCATTCCAATCACAATTCGGTGAAGGCTGCTCTGGATGAGCAACTTGCGCATGGCGAAGCTGTGGTTGCAGAATTTACGCCTGTGCTCCGCCATCTTTTGACGATTGATGATCCGCTTTTGTTCAGTGATCGGATTGTTGCACATTCGCGTGGAATGCTGTCGAATATTGCCTATCAGCTTGTCACTTATCTTGAAGATAATTCTAATAATAACAATAAAATATCAGTATTTTCTGATAAGGTGGATGAACTTTATAATTCGCTGCTGAGTGATCAGGAAGTGCTGGATTTTGTGCATGCAGAAGCGCTTGAATGGCAGCTGGCAGATCGCCTTGAAACGCAGCTTGGGCTTGATCCGGTTACCCCTCCGATACTTCAGGAATTGGTGCGCTCCGATCAGGTCGAACTCGCGCAATTGGCTAAAGATGTGCAGGCAGTGCAGGCGAATGCTGCGCAAATGGCGAGACGCATGGAAATGCCTTTAAAAGCACTTCCGGCAGATATTTTTCACAAAGTGCTCCTCATATTTGAGAAAGGCTACATAGAGACACAACAGGCACACACGGTGGCACAGTTGTGCGTATCCTTGCGTGAAACCTATGCTGAACGCAAAAGACGCATCAA
Source organism: Altericroceibacterium indicum (assembly GCF_009828105.1). Classification (GTDB taxonomy): domain Bacteria; phylum Pseudomonadota; class Alphaproteobacteria; order Sphingomonadales; family Sphingomonadaceae; genus Altericroceibacterium; species Altericroceibacterium indicum. The sequence continues at coordinate 906,188 of NZ_WTYQ01000001.1, read as the reverse complement.
TAAGATTGCTCGTATGCTACTGCTGATGGGGCGTCGCCTCCGTGAAGCGCTTTTTATCGAGAAGGCAGGTGTAGCCATTTTTTCTACGGCGCTTGCTGCTGCATCCGGGGAAGAACGCAGAAGGCTCATTTACACTTTGAGTGAAAGCCAGGCATCGCGATTGGGTTTAACAATGCGAGCGGCCGGCCTGAGTGAAGAGGAAATCAATGAGCAGATCGCTCTGCTTCATCCTGGATTGAGCGTGGATATTCCGTTTGATAGGATTGCATATAGCAATGCGCGCAATTCGGTTGAACGAGGTTCGTGCGTGTCGGAGGCTGAATGAGGCTTGGTGCAACCAGTAGCATCGCGAGCGCGATCACCGATCAACGGGATTGGTTGATCGAGGCGGATGAGCCACTGGCAGGGTTGCAGCGCAGGCGCGGGGGAACAATTCCCGGGATTATCGCCATTCCATCCCTACTCGAAGTGGTGCGTAAGGCACGGGAAACAGGACTGAAATTGTCTCGTCCCATAGTTACCATTGCACAGGGCCAGGACATTTCCGCTTGGGTTGAGGTGTATCCGGGAGATGATGGCTGCCAGATCAGTGTTGTCAATTGGGATGAAGCCCCGTCTTCCCATGCAAAAGAGGATTTGAGCACCCATTATCAGCCGGTGATTGAGCGCTATTTGGCCGGATTGATCGCCCGCATCGGCGCATCACAGGAAATTCTATCTGTTCAGGCATATGATGCGGAGTTGGAGCCGTTGGCTGAACAAATGCGTGAAGCGATCGGTCGACGTTGGACTGAGCTGATGGAATTCTCCGATCAGGATCTGCCGGCAGATGATGATTGGCGGCAGTTTGACAGGATAGAACTCGACGTTGAAGGGAGTGCGCGCAGTTGGATGATTTCCCTCATTCCTCTCCAACAGGGAATATCACAGGAGCGTGCAAAGCCAACAGGTTTTGATCTGCTTCTCTTACCTTCCCCATCTCGCTTCCACGATGATGAAGAGGAGGAAATTCCGCCCAGTTTTATGCCCGATAACAGTCAGTCCTACGATTCCGTTATTGGAAGGGAAATCGGAGCGGTATTGCGTCAGCCTATCACCAGGATCATCGCCAATGCCGAAACAATCCGGACACAAATGGCAGGACCTTTGGCGCACGAATATGCCAATTATGCAGCTGATATTGCCTCCGCAGGAGAGCATTTGCTGGGATTGCTGGACGATCTGGCTGATTTGGAGATCGTGGAATCCGAGAGTTTCGTAACGTCGCCCGATCGGATTGATCTGGCTGACGTGGCCCGACAGGCGAGCGGTATCCTCAACATGCGGGCAATGGGGCGGGGTATGATAATTCATACCCCGCGTAGCGGAGATACTATGCCCGCTATTGGCGAGTTTCGTCGGGTTTTGCAAATCTTGCTTAATGTTGTTGGAAACGCGATTGCTTACAGTCCGGATGGTTCGGAAATTTGGATCAAGCTTACGCATAAAGGCAGGCGAGCCATTATCATGGTTGAAGATCAGGGAGCAGGCCTTAGCCCAGACGAACAGAACCGTTTATTCAAGAAGTTTGAACGCCTGGGCCGCAAGAATGATGGCGGATCAGGGTTAGGCCTCTACATTTCCCGACGCTTGGCCCGGGCAATGGCTGGGGACTTGACGGTTGAAAGTGTGAAGGGCGAGGGGGCTCGGTTCATTCTTGATTTGCCTGCTGCTGGATAAAGTAGAGAGGTGTTACTTATTCACCACCTAAAGTCTGGCCTAAGCGGGCCTTCACCTTCCGTACCCTGCCTTTGATCATGCGATTGCGCCCGGTCGATTTTGCTTCATACAGCGCTCGATCCACGGCTTTTAATGCAGCGTCACCATCGCCTTCGAAAAACGCAAGAGGCACTACGCCACCGCTGATCGTGATGAAGCCCAGCCGGCACGAACGATGGGGGATAGCAACTTGCGCTACGGCAGATGCTGCATTGCTGAGCGCAGCTTCGCCTTCTGCTATGGTCTGCCTGTAAATCAGGGCTGCAATCTCTTCACCGCCATAACGGTAAATTCGCGCATCAGGCATCGCAATTTGCAAAATGCTGACGACCCTTCGCAGAGCTTCGTCGCCTGCGGCATGGCCATATGTGTCATTATATAGCTTGAAATGATCGACATCGAACAGGGCGAGAACCACCGTTCCGCCGTCTTTTGCTGCTTTGGCAAGATCGCGGTCAAAAGCGCGGCGATTATAAGCATGGGTGAGGGCATCCCTAAAGCTCAGCTCGTTCAATTTCTGATTGGCTTTGCGCAAATCACTGGTCCGGCTGATGACTGCCTGTTCCAGTTCTTCGCTCGCATAATCTATCTGTTTGGCCATGTGTCGGAAGGACCGGGATAATAGGCCTATTTCGTCACGCCGCTGCTCTGGCATGGCAGCATTACCAGCCCCGACAGCCTTATATTCGCCAAGGGAAATCATCTCACAGGCCTGTTTCAATGCCTTGAGGGGGCGTGCGATGTTGCGTTTGAGGACAATGGCAAAGGCAAAGATCAAGAGCCCGGCAAGCCCTATCAAAAGCAACAGAAGGACGTAGCTGGCTCGGTTGACATCACCGCTGACGATGGTGTGCGGATACACTTGCACCAGCCACCATCCTCCGTCGTTCAATTCGGTTACGCCCAGATAGGCGCCTACCTCAGGGTCATCCACGATCACCGGGGAACCATCTTGTGGGACATGTGAGCGCTTTAGCTGGCTGTAGATACTGATAAGATCTGCATCACCAAGGTCCGTTACACCTGTTTCACCGGAACTTTCGCTGAGCTCTTCCATATGATCGGGATGTGCGATCACTTTTCCATCACGCGTAAGGATCATCAGATAGCTGCCATCGGCAGATTTTCGTGTGATAAGACGCACCAACTCACCCAGTGCAATATCAACATTGATAGACGCTAGCTGCCTGCCATTAGGGGCGTCTACGGGCAGCATATAAGACCCCATCCAATCCTTCAGGCTCTTATCGAAATATATTCCGGCCCAAATAGGGTGGCGGTCAGGATCATTGGCTTTCTGTGTGGTTGTGATGACCGGGCGTGTAGTCAGCTCAAGGCTGCTATCAGCCTCTAACCCCCATGGGATAGCTGGCCAGTGAGCGATCAATGCACCTTCAGGAAGAGTGACGTGAAGATTGGTAAAATCATTCATCCATGCAGGAGAGAACTCATCAACCAGCCGATAAGCCAGCACCAGGCGTCGCTTCAGGTCGTCGTTCAGCGGTAAAGCTTCTTTGCCTACGAAACCGGTTGTTCCACTGTGCAGCAGGCCGTCTTGATCACGATAACCATAATAGAATTCAGGCCGCAGACGAACAGTACCGTCCGGCATAGAAAGGTAATAGCGGTCAAAATTAATCACCGGGCGGGGATCATTGTCCGCATAGGCCGAGAGATATGCTCGGCGGAACAACTTTACGTCATGTTGTGCATGAGCAAATAGCTGGCTTTCGGCACTTCCACGTTCACCAACATAGTCGCGGAGATTTTCAAGTTCTTGACGCTCGGCCTGACGATACAGAAAAACAAAGGCGATTGCTGCCATCGCGAAGGCACCAAGCAGGCTGATAACAACCATCCGTAAGATGATATGGGAAACAAGCGATCCGCTTGCACCTTCTTCCTGAGGTGATGTTTTGGCATGTCGCCTGAGAGTGGCAGAAAAGCGGCCAATCTTTCCGCGCAGTTTCATTCTCTCCACACCAAGCCAAACCCCCAGCAGCCTGTTAGACAACACCACATGACATTGCACGTGAATATTGTAGCTATCTAATTAACAAGTGAGAGATTTTTCATTTTTTTTGCAGAGGAGCGCTAGGGGTATAGGTAAAAATAATAATGCCCAGCATATCATCGATCTTGTCTGAAAGACCAAGAGGTGTCTGGTGAGCGCAGAGTTTGATGGCAAGCTTAACGAGCTTCCGCTTCCAACCAGTTCTTCCAGCTAACGGCGTTTGCAATAGCTCAGCCATATAAAAACGAGGCCGACGACAATGGCGACAGCCCCGTTATATGCCCATTCGCGATCAGCCAGCATGAAGCTTTCTGCTGGCCACATCACAAGGCCCAGACCCTGGAGCATCCAAAGGGTACCAGCTAGCGCGATGACTATTCCGGCAATCAACCCCAGGTATCTGAGCATATTGTGACTTTCGCTTAGCGATTGGCGATAGGTGTATAATCGCGCTGTGTCGGGCCTGTGTAAAGCTGACGTGGGCGACCGATAACCTGACCTGGATCAGAGATCATTTCGTTCCACTGTGCAACCCAGCCTACTGTCCGAGCAAGTGCGAAGAGAGCCGTGAACATAGTGGTCGGGAAGCCGATCGCGGAAAGGATGATTCCTGAGTAGAAGTCCACATTCGGGAAGAGCTTCTTTTCAGCGAAGTAATCATCGCTCAATGCGATTTCTTCAAGGCGCAGTGCGGTCTCAAATACCGGATCTGTAACCTTGAGCGCTTCAAACACTTCACGAACCGTCTTCTGCATAACCGTGGCGCGTGGATCGTAGTTCTTATAAACGCGATGGCCAAAGCCCATCAGACGGAACGGATCGTTCTTGTCCTTGGCGCGCTCAATATAATGCGGGATACGGTCCGGCGTCCCGATTTCACGCAACATGTTGAGCGCTGCTTCATTCGCGCCGCCATGGGCAGGGCCCCAGAGGCAGGCAATACCGGCCGCGATGCAGGCGAACGGGTTGGCACCGGAGGAGCCAGCAAGGCGAACCGTGGAGGTAGAAGCGTTTTGTTCGTGATCAGCATGGAGGATGAAAATCCGGTCCATCGCCTTTTCAACTTCCGGAATGACTTCATATTCTTCAGCCGGAACGCCAAAGGTCATACGCAGGAAATTGCCGGTGTAAGACAGGTTGTTGTTCGGATAGACAAAAGGTTGGCCGACCGAATATTTGTAAGCATTGGCAGCGATCGTCGGCATCTTGGCGATCAGACGATGGGAGCTGATCTTGCGATGCTCAGGATCGGAAATATCCGTGCTGTCATGGTAGAAAGCGGACAGAGCGCCAACTACGCCGCACATGATCGCCATTGGATGGGCATCACGGCGGAAGCCCTGATAGAACTGGCGAAGCTGTTCATGCAGCATCGTGTGATGCGTGATGGTATCTTCAAACGTGTCCAGCTCATCGCTCTTCGGCAATTCGCCGTTGAGGAGCAGATAGGCCACTTCCATGAAGCTGGAATTTTCTGCCAGTTGACCGATCGGATAGCCACGGTGCAGCAGCACGCCTTCCTGGCCATCGATGTAGGTAAGGGCGCTTTCGCAGGACGCCGTGGACTTGTAGCCCGGGTCAAAAGTAAATTTACCAGTGCTGCCGTAAAGCTTGCGAATGTCGATTACATCCGGCCCGGTGCTGCCTTGCAGAACCGGGAATTCGACATTCTCATCGCCTACCTTCAGCGTTGCCTGTTTGTCAGCCAAAGCGCGTCTCCTTAATCATTGATTTTTGCTGGCAGAAGCAGCCTGCGCGTCATCAATACGCGCAAGGCTTTCTTCCTTTCCAAGAAGGACCAACACATCGAAAATGCCGGGCGAAGTCGTCTGCCCTGTCAGCGCTGCCCTCAATGGCTGCGCGAGTTTGCCAAGCCCCAGCCCGAGATCTTCGGAATGCTGTTTCAGATTGGCCTCCAGCGCTTCCATTGTCCAGTCCGTTTCACCTTTGAGACGGGCTGAAATAACGGCAAGTCTTTCGCGTGCTTCTTCATCCAACAAGTTGGCGGCTTTTTCTGTTATTTCAAGCGGGCGTTCCTTAAAAAGAAACGCCGCCCCGTCAGCCAGTTCGATGATGTTGCGTGCGCGGGTTTTCATCACCGGCATCGCTTCGGTGAGGAGATCGATGTCTGCCTTCTCACCGATCCGTTCTGCAACGAGTTTCGCCAAACGGGCGTCGTCAGCTTCACGAATATAGTGACCGTTGAGGTTGCTGAGCTTCTTCAGATCGAACCGTGATGGGCTGCGGCCCACACCTTCCAGATCGAATAGCGCAATCGCTTCCTCGCGGGTAAATTCTTCCTTGTCACCATGGCCCCAGCCTAGGCGCAGGAGGTAATTGAACAATGCTTCTGGCAAAATGCCCAGCTCATCACGATAGGCGTCCACACCCAAGGCGCCGTGGCGTTTGGAGAGCTTGGCGCCATCATTGCCATGGATCAGCGGAATATGGGCGTAGGTAGGGTCTTCCCAGCCATCCTCAATCCCCTGCATGGCATGAATGATCTGGAGCTGCCGAAAAGCATTGTTGAGATGATCATCGCCGCGAATGATATGGGTGACGCCCATATCCACATCGTCCACCACCACGGCGAGCATATAAGTGGGCGTGCCGTCCGCGCGCAGCAGGATGAAATCGTCGATCTCGGAATTATTGACCTTCACGCGGCCTTGTACCGCATCTTCGATCACCGTTTCGCCGCGCTCAGGGGTCTTGATACGAACCGTAAAAGGTGCGCCTTCAGGCGCTTCTGACGGATCGCGATCACGCCAGCGGCCATCATAGCGCAGCGGTTTTTTCGCGGCGCGCTGCTCTTCGCGCATCTGGGCCAGTTCTTCAGCCGTGGCAAAGCACTTATAGGCCTTACCGGCATCAAGAAGCTTTTGAACCACTTGCGCATGACGGTCTGCACGTTCTGACTGGAACACCGGTTCATTGTCGAATTCGAGGCCTAGCCAACTCAGCCCGTCAAAAATAACGTCAATGGCTTCGCTGGTGGAGCGCGCTTTATCCGTATCTTCAATGCGCAACAGTGCTTTGCCGCCATTGTGGCGTGCATAAAGCCAGGAAAACAGGCCGGTGCGGGCGTTGCCGATATGCAGAAAGCCCGTCGGCGAAGGGGCAAAGCGCGTGACCACGGCACGTTTTCCATCTGCCGATGCTACGCTGTCGCTTGCCATATTAACTCTGTTCCTATCCTATAGTTTTCATGGGCAGGGGCCAAACGCCAATGATCCCATTTGGGGATATGATCGACAATGCTGCACTGCCGCGCACGCATTGGCGAAAGCGCGCGCTTTTGTCCAGCTTGGGGGATCGCGCAGACGCATTTTTGGCCCATGCCGGATTTGATCGCGCGCCCTGGCTGGTGGTGGCCTTCGCTTCCGGAATAGGGCTGTGGTTCGTGCTTTCCAGCCCTTTTTGGTGGCTCTTAACCATTGTTATCGCGTTGTTGACAGGGGCATGTGGATATTTCCTCTGGCGTAAAAAAGATCAACGGCATGAGTTGCAAATCGCCATCATGGCGTGTTGCCTATGTCTTGCTTTCGGAGTCGCATTAGTATGGGCAAGATCCGAGATTGTCGGCGCGCCTGCGATTGAGCGCCCACAGATCGCCAGGCTTAATGCGCGTATCCTCCAACGGATCGAACAACCCGCCTCAGGCCGTGTCAGGCTGGTTCTGGCTACACGTAGCCTGGAAGATGGCAAAGCGAGCAAGATCCGGGTCAATTTGCCGCTGGAAAAAGACTATCCTGAGCTGCGCGAAGGGGCTGTCATAGGTTTGCAGGCACGGCTTATGCCACCTGCTCCGCCGCCTTTGCCAGGAGGGTATGATTTCGCGCGTGCTGCATGGTTCCAGGGATTTGTTGCCACTGGCAGCGTGCTGGGCGATGTCGAATTGCTTGAATCAGGAAAGGAAAGTCGATTTTTTAGTGGTTTGCAGAGGTTCCTTTCAAGCCATGTTAGGAATAATCTCGGTGGACCAGCAGGCCACATTGCTGCCGCTTTTGCTAGTGGTGATCGTGGCTCCATCAGCGATGAAGACGATGCAGCGATGCGGGATTCCGGATTAACGCATTTGCTTTCCATCAGTGGGTTACATGTCAGTGCTGTGATTGCCGGTGCCTATTTCATCGCGTTGAAATTGTTCGGGCTTTTTCCTTCACTTGCCCTGCGATATCGCCTTCCTCTTCTGGCAGCAGCATTCTCGGCATTGGCAGGGATAGGGTATACGCTGCTGACCGGAGCAGAAGTGCCAACCGTCCGCAGTTGCATTGGCGCGGTTCTGGTGTTGCTGGCGCTGGCTTTAGGGCGAGAACCTCTGTCCCTGCGCATGGTTGCTGTGGCGGCCTTCGTGGTGTTGCTTATCTGGCCGGAATCTCTGGTTGGGCCAAGCTTTCAGATGAGCTTTTCTGCTGTCATCGCCATCGTTGCATTGCATAGCGCTGCGCCCATCCGTGCTTTCCTTGCTCCGCGTGAAGAGAGTTCATTGACATGGATGGCTCGCCGGACCGCCATGCTGTTGCTGACCGGGGTTGTGATCGAATTGGCCCTGATGCCAATCGTTCTTTTTCATTTTCACCGGGCGGGCGTTTACGGTGCTTTTGCAAATGTCATTGCTATCCCACTGGTAACATTTGTTTCCATGCCTCTTATTGCCCTGGCGCTGGTACTCGATATCATCGGGCTCGGTGCACCGGTCTGGTGGTGCGTTGGCAAATCGCTTGATCTGCTTTTGGGTATCGCCCATTTCACCGCATCGCAGCCCGGTTCAGTAACAATGCTGCCCGTGATGAGCGCAGGGACTTTCGCACTTTTTGCATCGGGTGCTTTGTGGCTAGGACTATGGCGAGGGCGTTCAAGATTAATGGGATTTGTCCCCATAGCTGTGGGAGTATTGATTGTTCTCAGCACTCCGCCACCGGATATTCTCATTACAGGCGATGGCCGTCATGTGGTCATCACAGGGGAGGGCGATCAGCTTCTGAGTTTACGAGATATCAACAGCGACTTTACCCGTGACAATCTGAAAGAATTATCCGGTGTGGATAGTGAGCTCTTATCTTTGCCCGACTGGCCTGCGAGCAGGTGCAGTCAGGACTTTTGCGTTGTTGAGCTAAACCGGGAAGGGAAAAACTGGCAAATTCTTATGGCCCGCAGCCGTGCGCTGATCAGCGAGCGAAACCTTGCAGCAGCGTGCGAACGTTCTGACATTGTGGTGGCGAACCGCTTTTTGCCGCGTAGTTGTAAACCCCGCTGGTTAAAAGCGGATCGCAATATGCTCATACACAGCGGTGGGTTGTCGATCTCTCTGGCCGATCAAAAAATTCGCAGTGTCGCTGATATGCAGGGAAAGCACGGATGGGCGCAGCATTGGTCAGATGGGCGCTGATCTGCACTCTTCGAACCGGGTGAAATTTACACCGGCAGTAAGTGCAAATTATCAATGATAGCGGCGCAATAGCCCTGCTAGCTTACCCTGAATACACACCTCATCAGATGCATATGTCTGAGCTTCATAAGCAGCATTTGCCGGGTCGAGATGCACCTTGCCGCCTTCTCGGCGAAGATATTTCAAGGTTGCTTCTTCGTTGCGCACAAGAGCGACAATAATTTCACCGTCACGCGCCGTATCGGTGCGCTTGATAAGCGCGAAATCGCCATCAAGGATGCCAGCATCAATCATGGAATCGCCTGATACTTCAAGCGCATAATGATCTCCACTGCCCAAGAGTGCAGCAGGAACAGGCAAGATCTGACTGTCTTCCATCGCTTCTATAGGCATACCAGCAGCGATGCGGCCATGCAGTGGAAGTTCGATAACATCATTGGCTGGTGTAGACTGCCGATCATTCGCGGCTGTTTTTGCCATAGTGGCAGAACTGTTTTGTTTTGCAGTTTTGCCAGCGGTGGTTTCATCAACCGATTTGAGCACCTCAAGCGCTCTTGCCCGATTGGGAAGGCGGCGGATAAAGCCGCGTTCTTCCAGAGCTGAAATCAGGCGATGAACACCCGACTTCGATTTCAGCTCCAAAGCTTCCTTCATTTCTTCAAATGATGGAGAAATACCGGTTTCTTCAAGTTTACGCTGAATGAAAAGAAGCAATTCGTGTTGCTTTGCGGTCAGCATTTTGACTGTCTCCTCATGGCGTTCTTGATGTTCCAACGCGTGAACGAATGAAGAACAATTAGGAAACTTTTAAAGGGTGGTCAAGCCATCCCAGCGCTATTGAGTGGGAATACGGCTACCATTTCGCCGATTTCAGCCTTTTTCGCCAAGGCTGGGCGTTCAATCAGGGCGTTAGATTGGCTGAGTGCCATCAGCCCGCTGCTATCCTGCATGGCATCAACGGGCTCCACACCGTCTCCAACATAGCGGCCGCGGAGAAATTCGAGCCGCTTGCCACCCGCTGGGATATTCCGCGCAAGTCGCATTATTTGCGATTGGGGAAGGGGGCTGGTGGCACCTGCCATTGCACGAAGCAGCGGCAGGAGGAAGAAATAGGCCGTAACATAACTCGATACGGGATTACCGGGTAATCCGAGCAGGATCTGCTTGCCTTTGCGTGCAATCATGAGCGGTTTGCCGGGTTTCATCGCAACCCGCCAGAAAGAGAGTTTAAAGCCAGCCTTTTCGAGCGCCGGTTGCAGAAGGTCATGGTCACCGACCGAAGCGCCGCCGCTGGTGACGATGATATCGGCATCCTCGGCATGGTTCAACGCCGTAGCAAGCTTTTCAAGATCGTCGGGGACTGGGCCAATATGGCGTATGTTGTCCGCAATCTGGCTAATCATTGCAGCGATCATCGCGCCATTGCTGGCAGGGATTTGGTGTGGGGCGCAATTGCCGGCATCTGCGGCCAGTTCATCACCCGTATCAATGATCGTTACCCGGGGACGCTGGTGGACGGCAAATTTCATGTGCCCAGCCGATAGAGCCAGTGCTATTTGTGGCGCCCCCATCAGGGCGCCGCGTGGCAGGAGTGCATCGCCTTCTTGAAAATCAAACCCAGCGCGGCGAATGTGGCGTGCCGTGGCTAAACCACCGGCGGCCGTTGAGAGTGCCTGACCCTCTCTTGCAGCTTCTTCCTGCAACAAGATCGCGCCTGCTTTTGCTGGTAGCAGCGCACCGGTTGAAATGCGCACTGCCTCTCCATTGGCGATTTCTCCACTGAACGGATGACCTGCCGCGCTTTCCCCAACGATTTTCCATGGTCCCGATGTATCGCCGCTTCGCATGGCGTAACCATCCATCGCAGAAAGGTCTGACGGTGGTTGGGTGCGCTGAGAGATGAGTGGACGCGCGAGGTAGCGCCCCAGTGTCTCAGCGATGGGCAGTTCCACCACTGGCAGCCTGTCTGCGAGCGCAAGAAGCTTCGCCTGCGCTTCTGTCAGGGGAAGAGGAGCTGGCAAATTCATCCGGAAAAGTGCCAGTCGCCCGATTTTCCGCCTGACTTTTGCTGACAAAACACCTGCTCAATCACCATGTGCTTGTCCAAGGCTTTAACCATGTCATAGATTGTTAGAAGCGCAATGGAAGTAGCTGTAATTGCTTCCATCTCTACGCCAGTTTTGCCTGTGAGGGACACTTTTGAAGTGGCCCTCACACCATCTTCAAGGAAGGTGAAATCCACGGTGACGGCGTCCAGTGCCAAAGGATGGCATAGCGGTATTAGCTCACCGGTTTTCTTGGCGGCCATGATTGCGGCGACACGCGCGACCGCGAGAACGTCGCCTTTGGGGGCATCTCCATCGCGGATGGCAGCCAGGGCTTCGGGCGACATACGAATGCACCCTGTCGCAGTTGCTGTGCGAACAGTGGCAGTTTTGCCCCCAATATCGACCATATTCGCATGGCCATTATCATCGAGATGCGAAAGCTTGCTCATCTCCCAAGCAATTCGCGCGTGGCTGCGGCGACATCATGCTGGCGCATCAGGCTTTCTCCAACGAGAAAACAGCGCACGCCATGCTGACTGAGGCGCTCAATGTCGGCATGTGTGTTGATCCCGCTTTCACCCACCAGAAGTGAACCTTCAGGTGCCAGAGGAGCAAGGCGTTCGGTGATGGCAAGATCTGTGACGAAGCGGCGTAGATCACGGTTGTTCACGCCGATCAATCGGGACTTGAGCGCCGCCGCACGTTCCATCTCGGCTTCGTCATGCACTTCCACCAGAACATCCATGCCGCGTTCCATAGCGGTGGCTTCGATTTCTGCCATTTGTGCATCTTCAAGCGCTGCTACGATAATCAGGATGGCATCGGCCCCGATGGCACGGGCTTCGGCAACCTGCCAAGGGTCAACGATGAAATCCTTGCGCAGTGCGGGCAGTGTGCAGGCTGCCCTTGCATCCATCAGATAGTCTTCATGGCCTTGAAAATACGGTGCATCGGTCAGGACGGAGAGACAGGCTGCACCGCCATCTTCATAAGCCTTGGCATGTTCCGCAGGGCGGAAATCTTCGCGGATCAAACCCTTGGAGGGGCTGGCTTTTTTGATTTCTGCAATCAATCCAAAACCATTGCGGGATTTCTCTTCCAGAGCTTTCCGAAACCCACGCGGTGCCGAAGCCTGTGCAGCGCGCCGATCAAGATCGTCCAGCGTTGCCAAGGCCTTTCGGTCGGCCACTTCGACGCGCTTGGTGTCACAAATTTCGATGAGTTTATTGGTCATGGTCATTTGACTGCGTCGATCCAGCATTCCAGCAATGATTTGGCGAGGCCCTTGTCGATGGCTTCAGCGGCTTCTTCGACCCCTTCATGCCAATCTTTCACTTCGCCTGCGACGATCAATGCGCCAGCAGCGTTAAAGAGAACGGCATCTCGATAGGCACCGGGTTCACCCAGCAAAAGCTTGCGCAAGGCATCGGCGTTAAATGCCGGATCACCGCCACGAATGGCGTTAATCGGATGGTTGGAGAGGCCCGCATCTTGAGGTGAAACGCGCTTCATGGAGACTTGGCCAAGGCGTGCTTCGGCCAATTCATTCCCACCAGCGAGGCTCAATTCATCGAGGCCTTCATCACCTGAAACGACCAGCGCGTGATCTGTCCCGAGGCGACGGAGCGCTTCGGCATAGATCGGCACATAGGCGGGACGAGCAATGCCGATAAGCTGGCGTTTGACCTTAGCAGGGTTTGCCAATGGCCCCATCAGATTGAAGATCGTCCGCCTGCCAATCGATTTGCGGATAGGCATAATCCGGCCCATGGATGGATGATGCTTGCCTGCAAAGAGGAAACAAATTCCGATATCTTCCAATGTCTCATGAGCGGTTTCTGCAGCTCTGTCGAGGTCGAGCCCTAGTGCTTCGAGCGTATCGGCAGCGCCCGCTTTGGAACTTGCAGCGCGGTTGCCATGCTTGGCCACCGGGACGCCGCAAGCCGCCACAACGAGGGATACAGCCGTGGAGACGTTCAGCGTGTGATGCCCGTCGCCGCCAGTGCCGCAAACGTCGATGGCGTTATCGGGCGCTGCAACAGGGATCATCCGTTCACGCATGGCGCGGGCAGCTCCGGCGATTTCGCTGGCCGTTTCGCCGCGTTCGGAGAGCGCAATCAGGAAGGCAGCAACGTCTTCATCCGATGATGTTTCACCATCAAGGATTGCGCCAAAAGCCTTTTGCGCACTTGCTTCATCCAGTGGTGTTTCGACCGAGGGAAGGCTCATACTGCAACGCTCTTTTGGTCGGCGCAAATATCAAGAAAATTGCGAAGCAGATCATGGCCGTGTTCAGTAGCTATGCTTTCCGGATGGAATTGCACACCATGAATAGGCAGCGATTGGTGGCGGAAACCCATGGCGCATGTGCCATCAAGGCCTGGCGTTTCACTGGTGCCATTCACAATAAGAGTGTCGGGAATATCCTCCACAATCAGTGAATGATAGCGCGTGGCAGTGAATGGAGAAGGCAGACCTTTGAAAAGCCCACTTCCATCATGCGTGACAGGGGATGTCTTGCCATGCATCAAGCCCCCCTGTTTCACCGTTCCGCCGAAATATTGGCCAATAGCCTGATGGCCAAGGCACACGCCCAGAAGTGGGCGCTTTGCAGCAGCGCAGGCAGCCACCAGATCGAGGCTGATGCCAGCTTCGGTTGGGGTGCAGGGGCCGGGCGAAATAAGGAACCCTTCTGCATCACTGGCAATGGCCTCACCAGCGGTGATAGCGTCGTTGCGAACGACTTTAACTTCTGCGCCCAATTCCATCAGATAATGGACGAGGTTCCATGTGAAGCTGTCGTAATTGTCGATGACGAGGATCATGGCTGAGCATTTGTCCGTTCTGGAGCGGCAATCAAGGGGTTGCGAGCTGGGTTTTGGCGTATCATTGGCCGAAACTCGGCTCACTTGCCACCCGGGCGGCTTCACGGGCCGCTGCAATCAACGCGCCAGCCTTGTGCTGACATTCGCGCTGTTCATATTCGGCGTTGCTATCGGCCACAATGCCAGCTCCTGCCTGAACATGCATCACACCATCCTTCACCACTGCAGTGCGCAAGACGATGCAGCTATCGACGGACCCGTCGGGTGAGAAATAGCCAACGCCGCCAGCATAGGGGCCGCGTGTTTCAGGTTCCAGTTCGGCAATGATCTCGCAAGCGCGGATTTTAGGAGAGCCTGACACTGTACCAGCAGGAAATCCGGCGAATACCGCATCAATGGCGTCATATGCCGGGTCAAGCCTGCCGACCACATTGCTGACAATGTGCATAACATGACTGTAACGCTCTATTGTGAAGCTCGCAGTAACTTTGACGCTTCCTGCTGACGACACGCGGCCCACATCATTGCGGCCAAGATCCAGCAACATCAGATGTTCAGCACGTTCCTTGGGGTCGACCAGAAGGCTTCCCTCATTAGCGAAATCTTCTTCCGCTGTTTTGCCGCGTGGACGTGTGCCCGCTATGGGCCGGATGGTGACTTCCCCATCACGCACGCGGACGAGAATTTCCGGGCTGGAGCCCACGGCAGCAAAGTCTGGCAGGTCAAGGAAATAGAGGAAGGGTGAAGGGTTAACCCGGCGCAATGCGCGGTAAAGTGCAATGGGCGGGAGAGGGAAGGGGCATGTGAAGCGCTGCGAGAGCACTACCTGAAAAATGTCCCCTGCGGTGATATAATCCTTCGCGCGGTCCACCATGCTGGCATATCGCTCGGGCGTGACGCGGGAGGTGAGTTCCATCTCCGGCAGATCAGTGCTTTGCGGCAGGGCCGGAACCGGGCCGGACAGCCGGGCCAGTGTGGCATCGACCCGCTCTTCCGCACGCGCAAGGGCTGCATCGGCAGATTCGCTACCGCTCCACAAAGGGGCGATGCAGAACAATTCATCCGATAAGCCGTCCATCACCAACAGGATGGTTGGGCGAACGAAGAGCATATCAGGTACATCCAGATCGCTCTGCGGTGCACGCGGCAATTTTTCCACCAGGCCGATGGTTTCGTAACCGAAATAACCCACCAGGCAGGCAAGTGCCGGAGGCAAAGCGTCAGGCACGTCTATCTGGCAGCTTTGCGCCAATGCGCGCAATTCAGATAGGCTATCGCCCGGTAGAGCTTCAAAATCTGCATGATCGTAAGTCCAGCGGCGATTGACTTCGCAAGTCTGGCCGGTGGCACGAAAAACGAGATCGGGGGCGATGCCGAGCAGGCTGTAGCGCCCCCGCTGATCGCCGCCTTCCACTGATTCCAGCAGGAAATCGCCGCGACCCGGCTCGATGAGCTTGAGGGCCGCCCCGATCGGGGTCTCCATATCCGCAACGACCTTGCGCCAGACAAGAGCGGGCTTGCCCTGAGCGAGAAGGTCACGGGCGGAGGCAGCGTTTTCCAGTTCTGTCATTATCATATCTCGGGCGTGTGCGGCCCGTTATCATCCTCAATTAAAACGATTATTCGCACCAGTGAGCTGGTCCTTCACTGCCTTGATGGCAGCAGGATTGCGGGTGGTGCCGATCTGCTTTTCAACTGCTTTGACGAATTGTTCGAGGTATTCGTCACCCACAACCGGGCCAAGGGCTTTGCGCGCCTGACCTATCAGCGGGTCGTTGTCTGCCAGCTTGCCGGGAGTGATTTTGTCCAGCTTGGCAACAAACCAACCATTTTCCTGCGGTGCTTCAAGGCGCTTGGTGGTGCCTTCTGCCATGCTGAAGAACAATGCGAGGACTGGTGGTACCTGGCCGCCACGAGCGATCTGTTCACGCGACATATCAACAGCATCCGATGGGGGCAGGGTTACTTTTTCAGCCGCCAGAGCTTCCTTGACGCTTTTACCCTCCGCAATGCGCTTCATAACGCGCTGAGATGCTTCCTTGGCCTTCAGGGAGCCTTCGTGACGACGCCATGCAGCGATAGCTTGCGCGCGAATATCCTTGAGGGGGGCGGCAGCAGATGGCGTTATTTCTGCAGCTTCGAACAGCAGGAAGGTCTTGCCAGGGTCGACTTCAGCGAGTTGCGGCTTGCCTTGCTCCATCTGGAAAGCAGTGCTCAGCGCGCGGTTGAGAACTTCAGGTGCCTTCTGGCCCTGCTTGCCATAGACATTGCCGTCCGCTGTCAGAGGTTCTGTTGTCTGAAGCTTGAGGCCGAGCTCTTTTGCAAGATCAGCAAGGCTGGCGCCGCTATCGAGTTCATCTTCAATCTTGCTGCTGCGATCGAGCAGTGCTTCACGCTTCTGTTCCTTTGCCAGCGTTTCGCTAATGGAACTGCGGACCTGATCGAGGCTGCGTGCCGGTGTGTTGGTGACTTTGTCAACGCGCAACAGATACCAGCCAAGACCGCCACGAGCGGGAGCGGTAAGCCCGCCTTGTTTGGCTGCAAAGGCTGCTTTTGCCACTTCTGGTGAAGCGTTAACGGAAAGATCAGACTGGTCAACCGGGCCGATTTGTGTGGTTGCAAGCCCCTTGGATTTGGCGACCGCAGCAAGTGACTTGCCGCTGTTCACTTCATCGAGAATCGCTTTGGCAGCAGCCTGTGTCGGTGCAACGAGCTGAGTGAAGCTGCGGCTTTCAGAGGCAGCATATTGGTTGGCGTCGCGCTTGTACCGTGCTGCAATCTGCGCCTCGGTGGGGGCCGGCAGATTTTTAACCGCATCATCGCCGAAGGTTGCGTAACGGATTACACGGCGTTCCGGGCGGATATAATCGTCCTTATGAGCGGTGTAATAGGCAGTGAGTTGCTTATCTGTTGGTTCACCCTTGGGCGCAAAGGCCATGCTGGGGATGATCGAAATCGTTCCCTTGCGGGTTTCAGACTGCAATGCTGCATAACGCCGGGCAATTGAGAGCGGCATTTCTGCGCCAAAACTGATTGGCGTGGTGAGCTGCTGACCAAGCAGGCTGGCAGAAATATCATCACGAACCGCAGCTTCGGTCAGGCCACGCTGCTGAAGCACGGCGCGGAACATGTTCTGATCGAAAGAGCCGTCTGGTCCGTTGAAATTACCGCTCTGGACAATTTCGCTGTCCACCAGCCGCTGGCCAGCGCGCAAGCCATATTTCCGGGCATATTCTGCGACGGCAGTGCGCTGGATCATCTGTTCGAGCACTTGGTCCGCGCCACCTTCAGCGACAAAGCTCTCCATCGTCAGCGTCGGATATTGCTGGCGCAAATTATCAAACGCATTGGTGATATTTGTCGAATATTCTGCAGTCCCAATCTTTTTGCCGCCCACGACAGCGACACGATCTCCGCCGGAAACACCTCCGAATGAGCCACTATTGGAGACATCCGCGCTGGCAAATGCGATGGCAATCAGAGCAAGGAATCCAAGGGTAAAGGCAATTCCTACCTTGGACTTGAAGAAATTTCGAAACATCTGAAGCATATTGGGTATATATCTTCCGAAAGGGCTGCGTAGAACGGACTACACTCTTATGGAAAGGGCGCTTTATCCGGCCTGCGGCTTGCCCGCAACAGTTCAGAGCGTCAATCTTGTGATCAGCGAGTCTGACTTTGACAAAATTGGCGCTTAGGATTAGCGGACCTGTCACTTTACTGCCTCTTTGGCACTTTTCTGAAATACAGGGATCACGGATACCCCATGGCCAAGCGCCCCTATATTGTCGGCAACTGGAAAATGCACGGGACACGCTCAATGCTGTCCGAAGCGCGCGCGATTGATCGCGCGGCTGAGCGCCTTATCAAAGCTGAAGTTGCATTGGCTCCGCCTGCGACATTGCTGCATGCAACCCGTAAGGAAGCAGATTTGATCGGCGTGGGCGCACAGGATTGCCACACTGCTGAAGGCGGCGCTCATACAGGCGACATTTCCGCTGCTATGATTAAGGATGCAGGCGCAGGTTTTGTTATTCTTGGCCATAGTGAGCGCCGCGCTGACCATGGTGAAACCAATGAAGATGTGAAGGCTAAAGGGCAGGCAGCCCTGTCTGTGGGTCTCAATATCATCGTTTGTGTCGGTGAAACCGAACAGCAACGCGATGCTGGTACGGCTTTGTCGGTCGTGACCGAGCAGCTTGCCGCGTCTTTGCCTGAATGTGCTGATGCCGGAGACCGTGTTACTGTCGCTTATGAGCCGGTTTGGGCTATAGGAACTGGGCGTACGCCTACGGTTGAAGAAATTGGCGCTATACATGCGGCCATTCGCGCCAGCTTGCTGGAAATCTATGGTGAAGCGGCACAGGAAGTGCGCATTCTTTATGGCGGTTCTGTAAAGCCTGATAATGCCAGCGAATTGCTTTCCATTCCTGAAGTGGGTGGCGCATTGGTAGGCGGTGCGAGTCTTTCTGCCGATAGTTTTGTCGGCATTGTCGCTGCGGCGATGGAGACGATCGACAATTGATGCAAAAGCAATTGATAAAGGCGCTTTTGTCAGGAAAGCATCTTTCGATGCTGTGTTAGTTTGAGTGGTAATGAGGCTCAAGGCTGTCTGTTAAGAGCCTTGGTCTTGCGAATGTCGTAGCAGGTCGCTATCTGCGCGGCAGGTCTGATTTATTGATTAGAGTGGTTGCTTAAATGTCCTTGTTCCTCTTCCTTACCGTTGTTCAGGCGATTGTTGCCGCAGCGCTTGTCGCTCTTGTGCTGATGCAGCGGTCGGAAGGCGGTGGTCTGGGGATTGGCGGCGGCGGTAGCCCTGGCGGTCTGATGTCTGCACGCGGCGCGGCAGATTTCCTGACCCGCATGACCAAATATGCAGCAACGCTCTTCGTCATTCTGTCGATTGTTCTTGCGGCTCTGGCTGTTAATGTGACTTCGGGCAACGATATCGATGATACGCTCGACCGTTCGGTTGCACCCGCTCAGAATGATCCGCTAGCAGGCGCAAATGGTGCCACTGCTACCAACAGTTCTGCTGCTAGTGATGCTGCCGCAGCGCCCGCTCCAGCCAGCAATGATCCACTGGCGGACGTTTCCAAGTAATTATCATATCCGGCGGATAGCTGCCGGGATATTTATTCGCCCAGCCGGATAGTCACGCCTGCGGGTGAGGGGCTTTTGTGCCCGTTCCGGCTGAATAGCCTGTGGAATATCCTATTCCGGGCTTGCAACGAATCCAAATAACAACGTAAGGCCACACTCCCATGGCGCGGTACATTTTTATCACCGGCGGCGTGGTCTCCTCGCTTGGCAAAGGTCTTATGGCAGCAAGCCTTGCTGCCCTTTTGCAGGCGCGCGGCTACAAAGTCCGTATTCGTAAGTTCGACCCTTATCTCAATGTAGATCCGGGTACGATGAGTCCTTATCAGCATGGCGAAGTCTATGTGACAGATGATGGAGCCGAGACCGATCTCGATCTTGGCCATTATGAGCGCTTTACCGGCGTGTCTGCACATCAGAGCGACAACATCACGTCCGGGCGTATCTATCAGCAGATCATCGCCAAGGAACGCCGAGGCGATTACCTCGGTGCGACGGTGCAGGTTATTCCGCATGTAACGGATGCCATCAAGCAATTTGCATTGGCAGATACTGATGGCCTTGATTTCGTACTGTGCGAAATTGGCGGGACTGTAGGTGACATTGAAAGTCTTCCCTTTATCGAAGCTATCCGTCAGTTGCGCAACGAACTTGGCCGCGAACAGACGGCGCTTATTCATGTGACGCTGGTGCCTTACATTTCTGCTGCGGGCGAGCTGAAAACTAAGCCAACGCAGCATTCCGTGCGCGAATTGACCAGCCTTGGTGTGCAGCCAGATGTGCTGCTGTGCCGTTGTGAACATCCTTTGCCGGAAAGCGAACGAGCAAAGATTGCTCTGTTCTGTAACGTCCGGCCACAAGCTGTGATCCAAGCGCTCGATGCCTCCAGCATTTATGGCGTTCCTCTGCAGTATCACGCAGAAGGGCTGGACGCTGAAGTGCTGCGCCATTTCAACATCGACAATGCCAATTTGCCAGATCTCTCCCGCTGGGATGATATCGTTGATCGCTACCAAAATCCGGAAGGTGAAGTAACGATTGGCGTGGTTGGTAAATATGTTGGCCTGCCAGATGCGTATAAGTCGCTTAACGAAGCGCTTGTCCATGGCGGCATGGCCAATCGCGTGAAAGTCAAGATCCAGTGGATCGATGCGGAATTGTTTGAAAAGGATGATTCGGAAATCGTTGCCCAGCTTGAGCCGATGCACGGTATTCTGGTGCCGGGTGGCTTTGGCGAGCGTGGTTCTGAAGGTAAGATTGCCAGTGTGCGCTTCGCGCGTGAGCGTAAGGTCCCATTCTTCGGCATTTGTCTTGGTATGCAGATGAGCTGTGTCGAAGGCGCACGTAACACCGCCGGTATTGCTGGTGCGTCATCAACTGAGTTCGGCGATACAGACGAACCTATCGTCGGTATCATCACTGAGTGGATGACTGAAGAAGGTCTTGAAAAGCGTGCTGCTGGCGGTGATCTTGGTGGCACCATGCGGTTGGGTGCCTATGAAGCCAAATTGGCAAAAGGCAGTAAGGTTTCAGAGATTTACGGCGGCGCATTGGAAATCTCTGAACGCCATCGTCATCGGTACGAAGTGAACGGTGCTTACAAGGATCGTCTGGAGGAGGGCGGACTTATGTTCTCCGGTATGTCTCCGGATGGCCTTCTGCCGGAAATTGTAGAACGACCGGACCACCCTTGGTTTGTTGGTGTACAATTCCATCCTGAACTCAAGAGCCGACCTTTTGAGCCGCATCCGCTTTTCGCTAGCTTTATTTCAGCGGCCTTGCGTCAATCGCGCCTCGTTTAGCGCCGTTTGGAATAAAACTCTCTCTGAGAATATATTTATTCTCCAAAAACAACTTGCATACGTAGCCCTCGACGCACTACCGGGTTAGCTCGATTTCGAATTCCTGAATCTACCCCGGTTAGCCTTGGGGGCTCGTCGCGATTAACCATGACGAGGGCTTGAGCATAGCTTCAGACACGCTGAAGGTATCTTGTTCGGGTTCAGGTTCGGTTACGACTTGCCTTTTGGGAACGAGCACCTTCTGCGACCCGGGTGATCGTTCTCGAAAGGCAAATCGGCGCTCAGCGTCGAGGGGGCGAAACTTCCTAGGAAGTTTCGCCCCCGAATAGACACTAGCAATTACTTAAAAATGACAGTTATTTTGCCATCGAGATCAGGCCGCGTCGGCACGATCTGCAGATTGCTGATTACCATTTTCCACGACTTCAAGCGTATTTTGACCCTTGAGCTGGATCTTTTTGGGCTTCATCGCTTCCGGAACTTCACGAACCAGGTCAATAACCAGAAGCCCATCTGCCAAATCAGCACCATCGACACGGACATAATCGGCCAGTTCAAAGCGGCGCTCAAAACCGCGATTGGCGATGCCGACGTGCAGCAATTCACCTTCGGGTTGATCGTCTCGCTTCTTGCCCTGAACAATAAGTAGGTTCTGTTGAGCGGTTATGTCGATGTCCTGAGCGCGGAACCCTGCGACGGCGAGGGTAATGCGATAGGAATCTTCATTCCTGCGTTCGATGTTGAACGGTGGGTAGTTGTCACCCCCATTGTTTCTGACCTGATTTTCAAGCAGATCAAACAAACGGTCAAATCCAACGGTGGAACGGCGGTAAGGTGTGAAATCAAGGCGATTCATAATGAAACAAATCCTCTTCTGAGCAATTTGAACAAGAGAGGGTCCGGTTTCCCGGCACCCAATATCTTCAGACCCTTTCGGCAACTGAAGGCATTGTTTAGATAAGCGGTCTAAAGAGGCTTTCAAGCATCCCGAACGCATCGAGTTAGGAATAATTATGAGTATGCCCAAAGTTGAAATCTATACAAAATTTGGCTGCGGCTTCTGTGTCCGGGCAAAGAAGTTACTGGACAGCAAGGGCGTGAATTACGAAGAATATGACATCACAATGGGTGGTGAAAAGCGTGACGAAATGCTGGAGCGTAAGCCTGATGCAAGCACTGTCCCGCAAATTTTTATTAATGGGCAGCCGGTTGGTGGGTCCGATGACCTTGCCGCATTAGAAAGTTCTGGCAAGCTGGACCAGATGCTCGGTCTTTGATGTCATAACCCCATGACAGAAACCGAAACCAGCCAAAAAACCTGTATCGCCTTGCTGCAGATGACCAGCGGGATAGACCCCTTGGTCAATGCACAAACGCTCACTGATGCAGTACGTGATGCAGCCGATGGTGGTGCCGCTATGCTCTTCACCCCAGAAATGAGCGGGTTGCTGGATCGTCAACGCACCCGTTCAGCAGAGCGGATTGTGGAAGAAGCGGAGGATGTGGTGCTGGCCGCTGTGCGCAACGCTGCAGCCCAGCATCATATCTGGGTTGCTCTCGGTTCTCTGGCCATCAAACGCTTTGATGGACGCTTGGCCAACCGGTCGCTCCTCATCACTCCACAAGGCAA
This sequence comes from Altericroceibacterium indicum, assembly GCF_009828105.1. Lineage (GTDB taxonomy): Bacteria > Pseudomonadota > Alphaproteobacteria > Sphingomonadales > Sphingomonadaceae > Altericroceibacterium > Altericroceibacterium indicum. Next base: position 883,619 of record NZ_WTYQ01000001.1, on the reverse strand, counting down.
TATTGCGGCACGCTATGATAAAATCCATATGTTCGATGTGGAATTGTCGAGCGGGGAAAGCTGGAAGGAATCGGCCGCTTATGTTCCCGGTGAAGACATAGTGACGGCAGAAACACCGGTGGGGCGATTGGGCCTTGCTGTGTGTTACGATATTCGTTTTCCGGCCCTGTTTGATGAGTTGGGCCATAAAGCATGCGATTGCATAGCTATTCCGGCAGCTTTCACCGTTCCTACCGGGAAGGCACATTGGCACCTTTTACAGCGGGCTCGGGCGGTGGAAGCCAGCGCCTATGTCATTTCGGCGGCTCAGGTCGGTAAACATGCTGATGGGCGGGAAACCTATGGGCATTCTCTGGTAGTTGATCCCTGGGGTGAGATCGTGCTGGATATGGGCGGTGAGAAGGCTGGTTTGGGCTTTGCTGAAATTGACCATGGACGGATTCGCGAGATCCGTAGTCAGATACCAAGCCTTGCCAATCGCCGTGTCCTGCCTAAAGCGATGACCCCATGATAGTTTTTGATCTAACATGCACGCACGGCCACCGTTTTGAAGGCTGGTTCGGTTCGTCCGATGATTTTGCGAAGCAGCAAGGCAAAGGCTTATTGCTGTGTCCGGAATGTGGATCGGCGCAAGTCACCAAAGCGCCGATGGCCCCTGCTGTGCCGCGTAAAAGTAACCAGCAAGTTGAAAGGTCGTCCCAAGCGTTGCGAGCGGTAGAAATGGATGAGCCGACGCAGGATTTAACCTCAGGCGAATTGCCGCCAAAAGTGGCAAAGGCATTGGAAAAGCTGGCTGAAGCGCAGGCGGAGGCGTTGAAAAGCTCAACCTGGGTCGGCAATCGATTTGCGGAAGAATCGCGCGCTATCCATTATGGGGAGAAAGAGGCTACCCCCATTCATGGTCGGGCTTCACCTGATGAAACACGAGATTTGCTGGAAGAGGGGATTACTGTTTCACCACTTCTGTTCCCAGTCGTTCCGCCCGACGAAGCCAATTAAGGTTGAAGTCCAGCCCTTTGTGATTGACGCAAAGAGCCCGCGAAACTATCGAAAATTGGCGTGCACCCGTAGCTCAGCCGGATAGAGCACCAGATTCCTAATCTGGGGGCCATGGGTTCGAATCCCGTCGGGTGCACCACTTTCCTTTCAGAAAAATGGTGCACCTGCCCAAAGTTCTTTTCAGATCATTTACCTGAGCGCGACGCTGAGCTGACAAGGCGGCATAAAAGGCCGGACAAATTGGGGTAATTGGCGCGATGGTAAGTGCTGCCGATCTGCGTGCCAGCGATCAACCGACGATGTGCTTCGCCCAGTGAGTGATAAGGCACTCCTGGCAGAAGGTGGTGCAGACCATGATATCTGAGGCCTACAGGTGCCCAAAGAGCTGGAAGATAGCCGGGCGGTGGAACATTGACACTGTCGAGATATTGATCCGTGATGTTCATTTCATCACCTTCATTATCCCACAGATGGGCCACCAGTGTGCGGATCTGATTGACGATCATCGCACCTGAAATCATCAGCATGTAGGTGATGAAAGCTCTCAGTGGTATGGTGCCAACTGCTGTCAGCACGATGATTGCAATTGACCACAGGCTGACCGCTCCGTCCCAGAATGCCCAGGACTTGCGCAAGGCTGGAGTTGGAGTCGGGCGAATGAACTGCGGGTTGATCGCAAGTGACGACAGCCGGGTCATCAACAACCGCCTGATGCTGGGAAAAATTACACTCAGCGGAACAAACACAGCATGGCGGATCAGAAAGGCAATCGGGGCAAGAGCCGCAGTGCCCATGAACACTACAAGCGTTCTCACACGCATATGCGAGAGGGGCAGATATTCCGGATCAAGCGCGGTTCCGTAGCGTGTGCGCTGATGATGGATTGTGTGGACCCCTTCATACATGAAAGATGGGATCAGGAGCGGAACCCCGACAATAAGATTCCACACAAAATGGAAACCGGGCAGCGCGCCCGCTTTCAGGTGAGAAATTTCATGGATAAACAGGCTCGCCCGGTAAAGCAGAAGGGTCGCCACAATCCATGATCCGGCAACAACCCAACCGGAAGGTGATGTCATCGCCAGATATAGCGCACCATATCCGATCGATGCGCTGAGTAGCATGTCCGGCCAGTAAATTTCCGGGCGTGCGCGGCCCAGTTCTTTGTTGAGCCCGGCCGCCAAACGTAACAATTCCTTGTCTTCCGGCTTCTTTTTGGAAGGAGCTGGGGAAGGGCTTTGCCCGTTATTGCTGATATCACTCAAATACATAGCGATTTCCATTTGCGGCCCAGCATGTTCGAATAGAGAAGCTGCGCCATTATGCTGCGGGCCGTTTCGGCTTGCAACAAAACGATTTCTGCGGTCTGCGGGCATCATCCGGCACAAATCCGCTGAATTGGGCGCCCATATGGGTGTTTTCAGCGGTTTTGCAAGACAATGCCCTTACACTGTCCATCTGAAGAATCTGCTCTGACCGATCCTTGTCTTAGCGCAAATTTGCGATATTTCAGATGAGATATACGTCACACACCTGTTAAAACTGATTGTCGATTAGCAGCCTATAGCTTTGTAATTGATGAACAACATTGTCAGCGCTGCCTTGGCTCGCCGTCAGATGTTCAACATTCGACCACGTTCACAGCCAATCCGCCAAGGCTGGTTTCTTTATAGTGGTTGCTCATATCGATGCCGGTCTGGCGCATGGTTTCGATTACGGCATCGAGGCTCACGATATGGCGGCCATCACCCTGCAAAGCCAGATAGGCGGCATTGATGGCCTTAACTGCGCCCATGGTGTTGCGTTCGATGCAGGGAATTTGCACCAGCCCTCCAATCGGATCGCATGTGAGGCCCAGATTATGCTCCATGCCAATTTCTGCGGCATTTTCGACTTGCTGGTTTGTGCCACCCAGAGCGGCTGCAAGCCCTGCGGCTGCCATAGAGCAGGCCACACCCACTTCCCCTTGGCATCCCATTTCAGCGGCAGAAATAGAGGCGCGCTTCTTGTAGAGAAAGCCAATCGCGGCCGCGGTAAGCAACAGGCAATGTTCACCTTCGCGGTCTGCACCGGGCACGAAGCGACGGTAATAATGCAAAACCGCCGGGATTACTCCAGCCGCGCCATTGGTGGGGGCAGTGACGACCCGGCCACCGGCGGCATTTTCTTCATTCACAGCGAGGGCGAAAAGGCTAACCCATTCAAAGGTTTGTGCTGGTCCAAAGGTGTCCTTCTGGCTTCGCAGGCGGGTGTGAATTGCCTTGGCTCTGCGGCGAACTTTGAGGCCACCGGGTAGGAAACCTTCCTGCTTCATGCCGCGCTCAATCGAGGCTGTCATTGCGTCGCATACACGGTCGAGAAAGGCTTCGGTCTTTTCCTGCGGGCGCCATACGCCCTCATTGCGCATGACCATGGTGGCAATGCAAAGGCCGTTTTCTTCGCCTAGAGCGAGAAGTTCTGCACCGGATGAAAAGGGGTAGGGGGGAATGAGGTTATGGCCCAGAGCGGCGTCATTGGTGCCTTCCTCTTCCGACAGGACAGATCCTCCGCCGATGGAATAATAAGCGGTGCTGATCGGCGTATCGTCACCGTCAAACCACGCCGTAAACCGCATTCCATTGGCATGTTCAGGCAGGAACTCATCCTTGTGAAACAGAAGGTCGCCTTCTTCAAAGAACGCCGCACCCTTGGCGCGTTCGCCTTTTTTATAGAGCCTCCCATCTTCACGGATATTAGCGACAATAGGCCCGATTTCATCCGGGTTCACCGATTGCGGACGGTATCCTGAAAGCCCCAGAAGGATGGCTGTGTCAGTAGCGTGGCCATGCCCTGTCAGCGCCAGAGAACCGTAGAGGTCGCATTGAATGCGGCGGGGGTCGCGTCCGAGACTATCCATGAACATACGGGCTGCCCGCATCGGGCCAACCGTATGAGAACTGGATGGCCCAATTCCAATGGTGAACAGATCCAGCACGGTTGTTGCGTCAGCCGAGGCGGACTGTTTGTTCATAAAACCCTCTCTTAGCATGCCAGAGGGCATGATCTATTACCCTAGCTAATAGACTGTGCCTCACCCGGTGAAAACCGGTTTCTGAAGAAATTATTGAATTGCATGAAAGGTTCTAAGCGATACACAAGGGAACCTAACGTGACACAGAGCGGTCTGAGCAGGGCTATATATCATTTTCCCCGATGGCAGGGCTTTGCCATTCGAGATGAAGTCAGTTTAGAAGCGTTCTTGAATCGCCTATCCGCTCTTTTTAGACAGAGATTGCCCATGTCCCAACCCAAGCACTCAAGTCCTGTTCTTATGTTCGCTTCCGCTCTTGGCCTTGCTGCGGCAAGTCTGACACCGAATGCTGCTTCTGCGCAGCAGCCTGCGACAGAAGCGGATGTGGTGCACGGTCAGGCCATTCAAGTTGATGTTGATGCGCGGGATGTTCAGCGAGGAATTTTCCACGTTACAGAAACCCTTCCGATTGCGTCTTCAGGTGTCTTGCGACTGCGTTATCCTGAGTGGCTTCCGGGTAAACATTCTTCTGCTGGCAAGATTGCCAATCTGACAGGATTTGATTTTACCGCCAATGGTCAGACCCTCTCGTGGAAACGTGACCCGCTTGATGTGTTTTCAATTCTGGTGGATGTACCTGCCGGGGTCAGTTCGCTGACTGCCAAATTCATGTATCTTGCGCCTCTGGAACGCGATCAGGGCCGTGTGACGGTTGCGCCAGCGATGTTGAGTATGGGGTGGCATGAAGTGTCACTCTATCCGGCAGGCCAGCCGGTACGTGATATTCAGGTTTATTCCTCTGTCCGCCTGCCTGCTGGCTGGACGCAAGCCTCTGCACTTGAACCGACAGGCGATGCGGATGCGGGCAATGTCGTCCACTTCAAACCGGTATCTTATGAAACGCTGGTGGATTCCCCACTTGTCGCAGGCAGCAACTATAAGCGGGTTGATCTGGGTTCTGACGTCTATCTTGATCTGTTTGGCGATGAACCGGGTAATCTCGATGCGACGGATAAGCAGCTTCAACTGCACCGCGATCTGGTGACGCAAGCACTCAAGCTGTTCGGTGTCCGCCACTTCGATCATTATGATTTCCTTGTCTCGATGAGCGATTACCTTGGTGGGATCGGACTTGAGCATCACCGTTCCAGCGAAGATGGCGTGCCACCAGATTACTTCACCGATTGGGATAAACGCGCGCTTAACCGTTACCTTCTGCCACATGAATTTGTGCATAGCTGGAATGGTAAGCATCGCCGTGGCGCGGATCTTGCCACACCAGACTTCCATGAACCGATGCAAGATTCCCTGCTGTGGGTCTATGAAGGCCAGACCCAGTTTTGGGGCAGCATTCTCGCCGCCCGTTCAGGCCTTGTGACCAAGGATCAGGCGCTGGATATGCTGGCCACTGTGGCCGCCAGCTATGATCAGAAGGCTGGCCGCAAATGGCGCCCCGTGATCGATACGACGAACGACCCGATCATGGCGCACCGTAATCCCGCTCCATGGCCGAGCTGGCAGCGTTCGGAAGACTATTACGTTGAAGGGATGCTGGCCTGGCTCGATGTCGATATGCTTCTGCGCGAGAAGACCAAGGGCAAGAAATCGCTCGATGATTTTGCCAAGCTCTTCTTCGGCGGCACAGATGGTGACTGGAGCGTGAGCACCTATCGCCGCGAAGATGTGGTAGACGCGTTGAACACGGTCTATCCTTATGATTGGAGCACCTTCCTCAAACAACGGATTGATGACATTGCTCCTCATGCACCGCTCGATTGGATTGGGCAGGGCGGTTATCGACTGACCTTCGACAAGGAACCCAATTCCTATATCGCAGCGCGTCAGACCAATTATAAAATGGCTGACTTCAGCTATTCGCTTGGACTTTCCATCGGCAATAATGGCGAAGTGTCACAGGTTTATTGGGGCAGCCCGGCCTTCGATGCCAAGCTGACGCCGGGCACTACAATCGTTGGTGTAAACGGCCGTGAATATAGCGCGGATGTGATGAAGACAGCGATTGATGACAGTGAAGGGAGCGATGCCCCCATAGCCTTGACCGTAAAACGTGCCGGGCGGGTTTCCAATGTCGATATCACCTATCACGGTGGCCAGCTCTATCCGCATCTTGAACGCGTTAAGGGAACGCCAGCCCGGTTGGATGATTTGCTGGCACCGCTGAAGTAAACGCCAAATCATTAAGGGGCGCGGAAGATCATCCTTTCCGCGCCCCTTTTCATTAATCGTCCTGTTCCCAGCCACCACCAAGGGCGAGAAAGATAGTGACGCGATCACCTGCCAATTTGGCGTTCGACGTTGCCAAAGCCATATCGGCTGAAACAAGGCTGCGCTGGGCATCCAGCAGCTCCAGATTTGAAGACAGGCCATGTCGTGTCATCCGGTTCTCAAGTTGCAGGGCCTCAGCACTGTCTTTCTGTGTTTGGTGCAGTGCAGCATTTTCTTCCAGATCCCGCGCATATTGCGTCAGTGCGCTTTCGGCTTCCTGCAAAGCGGTGAGCACTGTTCCGTCGAAATGGGCGAGTGATGCCTTGGCTGAAGCCTGCGCCTGAGCAATGCGGGCACGCGCTACCTTGGTGTTCGGGAAAGTCCATGAAATCAAAGGGCCAAGGCTGAAATGCAGCGCGGAATCGCTAACCAGTCCCTCAATCGTGCGCGAAGTTGTGCCCGCCGAAGCGCCCAGCGAAACGGACGGATATAGCGCAGCGGTTTGAATGCCGATCTGTTCAGTCGCCGCTTTCAACTGACGTTCGGCCTGACGGATATCGGGGCGGCGGCGGATCAAAGCTGTGCCATCGCCTGCCGGGATCGGGCGATCCAGTGAGGGGATCGTGGCGCAAGTGGCGAGCTGCGCAGGAAAATCCTGCGGTGCTTTGCCAGTGAGCACCGCCAGACGGTAGAGCGCCAACCGGCGCTGCGCCTGATAGCGTGGCAGAGTGGCTTCAATTTGGGAGAGCAGCCCGCGTGATTTCACCGCATTGATACGCGGAAACACGCCGCCTTTGACGCCGCGTTCCGTCAGCGCCAGCGACTGGCTCTGAAGCTTGGCGGAATGCTGGGCAACATTCAGCGATGCGCCAGCGCTGCAAGCGTCGGTATAGGCGCCCACCACATGGGCAACCACCGTGATGCGGGCCAGATCATAGGCGGCAAGTTGGGCTTCCTGTGACGCTGTGGCGGCATCGATGGATCGGCGAATGCGGCCCACCACGTCCAGTTCATAAGAAATGCTTCCGCCGAGGCTGAAAGTATCGTGGACCCCGGCAGGATTGCCGAGGCCATAGTTGGAAGTTTCACCGACCCCTGCCTGACCGGAAAGGCTTGTTTGCACTCCGGCTGCGGCTTGCGCTTCGCTGGTGATGGCGCGGGCACGTTCAAGATTGGCGGCTGCTTCACGCAAATTCGTATTGGCCGCGATCGCTTCTTCCACCAGGCCATCAAGCACCGGGTCATGATAGAGCTTCCACCAATCATGCGGCATGGGCTCAGCGGTAAGCTGTTTCGTCTGGCTGACCGCTTCGAAATCAGTTGCGGGCTTAGTATCAAGGCCTGCAGGCGCGGGCGGGGCGACATAATCCGGCCCAACCGTGGTGCAGGCAGAAAGACTAAGCAGCGCTGTGCCGAAAGCTATAGTGGCGAAACGCCGTTTCATTGCGCGCGCTCCTTCCCGGCTTGCTCATCGTCAATGGTGACTGTGGCGGTGCGCCCTGCCACCAGAGCAATACCTTTAGGAATGCTGTCGATCTCGATCCTAACCGGCACGCGCTGCGCCAATCGCACCCAGCTAAAGGTCGGATTGACGCCCGCCAGAGTGGAGTTGGAACTTGCGCTGCGCTCGCTATCCTGAATACCGGCAGACAGCCCGACAACATGGCCTTTGAGCGGCTGATCTTCACCCATCAGTGTAATAGTGGCGCGGGTTCCGGGGCGGATCTGGCTGAGCTTGGTTTCTTCGAAATAGCCTGCAACATAGAAACTGTCCCGATCCACCAGCGCCATGACTGGCTGGCCTGCCGTGGCATAGGCACCGGGGCGAAGCTGGAAATTGGTCACAATACCATTGACCGGAGAGCGCACTTCGGCGCGTTCAAGGTTGATCTTCGCAAGGTCACGGCTGGCGATGGCGCTGGAAAGCTGCGCTCGCGCTTCCTGTGCAGCGGCGCGGCGAAGATCCCGATCCTGGCCTGACACCACACCTTCCAATGCATTATAACGGCGCGCTTCCTGCTCGGCCGAGGCGAGCGTTGCGCGGGCAGTCGCTACAGACGCATTTGCTGACTGCAAGGCGTTGCGCAGTCGAGCCTTGTCTACCGTGAAGAGAATGTCTCCCTTGGCCACGATCTGATTATCCGTGACGGCCACGGAATCGATCCGCCCGGACACGTCCGAGGCCAGCGAGACGACATCTGCCCGGACCTTACCGTCGCGTGTCTGCGGGGCATAAGTATAGTAATTATAGAGATGCCACAGGGCGAGCGCGGCTATGATAGCGAGGATCAGCGTGGCCACAATTCGCAAGGAACGGAAAATATGATGTTTGGTAATGGTCATAGGCTTACCCTGCGAACGTCCGGAAAACATAGAATATGGAACAAAGGAGAATGAAGAACAGCGAAAGGTCGAACAGTGGCCTTTGCCAAATGAAGCGGTAGAGCCCGACCGCTTCAAGCAATCGCGACAGGACGAGCCGCGCAAAAAAGGCCACCAACATGCAGATGAGAAGCGGCGATACAAACAGCCCTGCCAGGTCAATTTCACCAATCATGGTATCGGCCTCCAAGGCTTGCTGTGTTTGAACATGGAATAGCGCAGACCAATCAAACCGCGCATCAGCCGACCATCTTTGCCCGCCGGCCCTTGCAGCGCGGTGGTCAACGCGTCATCGATATGTTCCAGCAAAATGGGAGAAGGGGTGGTGTTCTCAATATCTTCCCGGATCTTTGCGAAAATCAGTTCCACCTTATCGCGGACTTCACCGGAGAAGCGATTGATGGCCAATCGGAGGTCAGCAATATTGGCACCGGCCCGCAGCCTTGTCATCAAAACAGCACTTTCATCTTCACCACCCACCGCTTGCATCCGCGATGTCAACGCTCCGATCCGGTCAAGCGCGCGTGCGACATAAAGGTCTCTGTCACGCTGGCTTGCGTAGCGGGTGAGGGTGGCCACTTCTCTTCGGGCTTCGCGTGTAAAGCGTTGCACCACATGATCGGCCCCCAATTGGCGCACCATACGCACCACAAAATGCGCGATGAAGATGCCGATAAGCGACGCGATCGAGGCGCTGAAATAGGTATCAAAACCAATCGCTCGATAGCTGCCCTGCAATTGCAACGTGCTAAGCGCCATGGCGATCATCAGAACGGCCATCCGATTGCTGATAGACCATGCTGCAAGCGGCATGATGAACAGGGCCATCACCAACAGAAAGGCACTATATTGATTGGCGAGCGGCAGCATGCCAAAATAAAGCACACCCCCCAGAATCTGCGCAATAACAGCGTTCATCGTGAACTGTTTCAAAAGAACGCCAGCCTGATCCAGACCACCAAAGAAGGCGAGAGAGACGCAGGCGATGAGGAGAGCAGCCGGCGCTTGCGGCCATGCTGTCAGATACCAGCCAAAGCTTAGAAGCGCATAGGTGATCAGGATGGTCAGGCCGACACCCACCGCCGTATGCTGATCGGGTTGAAGTGGGAACGCCTTGGCTTGGCTTACCTTTTCTTCCAAGGCGGCCGGCAGCGTTGCTTTCTTGCCCAAGGCCGCAGCCAAAGCTCTCAACTCTGCCGCACGCACAAGAGCATCAGACGTGATCCGAGCGATGTTGCGCTCTGTCAGAATGGCCCAGTCTATTTTTTCGGGCGGAAGCTCTTCCCATGACTTCGCCATGAAATTTTCAGATGGCCATGAACCCGTCTCAAGAAGCCGGCGCGCTTCTTCAATATCGGGTTGCAACCGCGCCAGATGCACGGGGTCCAAATGGCTTAACCGGTCTTCCAGCGCGGATATCAGAGGGATCAGGCGGAGAATGCGTTGCTGGATGGCGAAAGCGATTTTGCGTTCACGCCGGGGGACGGTGGGATCATATCGCATCGAAGCGCCGAGCATGGAAAGCTCAGTCGCTTCACCGATCATGCGCAAACGGTCCTGTGCAGAAAGGGTGCTTTCCTCAGGGCTGCGCAATATATCGTCGAACCACGTCAGGCCATCACGTGTCATTTTGCGCAGCTTTTCCTCGGTCGACTTGCGGATTGAGCGCGGCGCGATAATGCTGTCCACCACGCTGCAACAAATGACGCCCAGCCCGATTTCACAAACACGCGCAATGGTCTGGTCAAACATAGTGCCCGGATGCGAAACCTCTGGCACGATGATAACGATCAGCGTGAGGCCGCAAAGTCGTATCCCGTAAGATCGGGGAGAACGGTCCATCCAGCCAAGCCCAAAGATCACGGAGGCCAGAATGCCTGTGCAGATAATCAGAAGAAGCGATGTATTGGCGAAGATGGAGGCCAATATAATGCTCAAGACCCCGGCGCAGATGGTGCCGGTCAGCCGGTAAACCGCCTTGGAACGGATTGCGCCCGTGAAAGGGTCCATCACAACCGCGGCGGTCACAATCGCCCAGTAAGGCTGCGGCAAGCCGATGCGGACCGCGATCGTGTAAGCGATCATCGCTGCCAGAAAAAGCTTGAGCGCAAATAGCCAGCGCGCAGAGGATAGAAGTGGGGGTGTCACTTCGCCAACTTCCCTGCCTTTGCGATGGCGCGCTCTTCCAGCTCGCGCAACACTCTGGTGGCAGTCTCGATATCTGCTTCGGCAAGATCACTGAACAGATCTTGCCGAACAGCTTGCAGGCGCTGCTCTATTTGCAGGGCAATTTCCGCTCCGTCAGGCATCAGGTTGACAGTCTTGCACCGACGATCATTTGGGGAATCCGTGCGTTGCAACAGATTGGCCTGTTCAGCCTGATCCAATGTTCGCACAAGAGCGCCGGAATTCACGCCCACTGCAAGCGCCAGATCTTTCTGTGCAATGTCAGGCCCATAGCGATGGGTCATTAAAACCGCCGTGCCCACGGGAACAGACAGGCCAATGCTTTCAATCGTAATCCGCGCGACCTGTAGCCATGCCCGCCGGACCGGCTGGATGGAATTGGTCAGCGCATAAAGCGATTTTGGGGATGGGGTGATATCGGCTGGCAACATGTGATGCTAATGCTTTAGCAATCATTGCCTTGTCAATGGTTTCACTGAAAACAAAAATGTCGATGCAGTTAGATCTGCTTTCAGCTTGGCTGATCCAAGTTACGGAGGCGGTGGGTGAGAGGTGCGCTGACTAACCGCAGTCACCTCTCACCATATCGTCAATTAAGGGTGGGGCCGTCCACGAGTTCCTGCTTGTCGTAAATCGGATTATAAAGCAGCGTTCCAAACATCGCGACGACCTTGGCACGCTCTTCATTGCGCGGTTCAACCGGCTGGGCCCGCAGCAAGGCTTCATTGCGCGCCTTGATGCCATCGGTGAATTCCGGGTGGGTCATGATGAACAAGTCACCGCGCTCAATTCCTCGTAACACGCGCTTGCCCACTTCTTCCTTGGACATGAATACAGATGTGTCGAAGGGAGGCGGACCTTTGGGAGCATCGGGGGACGGAGCCACACTGTCATTCTTGAGGTGATCGGGGCGCGTTGCGCCTGTAGATTGCCCAAGGTTGGTGCTGACAGGCCCCGGAAAGAAGCACGAAACGCCAATGTTGCTGCCCTGCAGTTCAGTCGCGAGAGATTCCATCATTCCGGCGACAGCAAACTTGGCCGTGCAGTAAAGCCCTGCGGACCCAACGGCAGAAAAGCCACCGGTCGAACTTGTCGCAACGATGTGGCAGGTTTCGCCATGCGCCTTCATGCGCGGCAGAAGTGTGACCAACCCATTCACCACCCCATAGATGTTGACCTGAATGTTGAAGTCCCAATCTTTATAAGTGGCTTCAGACATGGGCCCGACAATCCCGACCCCTGCGTTCAAGGCAAGGAGGTGAATGTTCCCGAATTGCTCCTCTGCGGTCTCCACCGCTTGTAGCCATCCGTTGCGGTCTGTGACATCCAGCTTCACGGGGAATATGGCGAAATTGGTGTGTGAAAATTCCTCCATCGCTTCATCCAGTGCTTCCTGTCGGATATCTGCGATCACGACTTTCATACCTGCTTCGGCGAAGGCTTTCGCCATTCCCAGCCCCATTCCGCTGGCTCCGCCGGTTATGAAAGCGGTCTTGCCTTTTACGTCTTTCATCATCCTTCTCCGATCATTCGTAATTTCAGGCTCAGTCGAACCATTGTATCGCCGCTTTATAAAAAGGCCTCTCCCGCACCGGGAGAGGCCGTAGTCTATCAAGCTCAGTTGGGGTTAGAACTTGAAATTGGCACCAACATAGAACCGGCGTCCAATCAGGTCATAATATCCGACATTGTTCGGCGTATATGTTCCACCGGAATAATTGCCGCCGGCCGTGCTGCTATTGACCTGAGTGAGCGGAGGAGCCTTGTTGAACAGATTATCAACCCCGACCCTGAGGCTGGCCTTTTCAGTGAAGGCATATCCTGCGTTCAGATTGAACAGGTCGTAGCTCGGCGCGCCAGCGATGGTGGTATTGGGATTTGAGGCGGCCGTAATATCGTCAACGCTTGGCAGATGCTGCCATTGCAAAGAGACATTGGCTGGCCCCACCGAATAGCCAAATGTGGAAAATAACTTCCACTCATACGCACCGCCATTGAGGCCGTTATCATTTGGCCCGAGTGTTCCCGCATAATCCACCAATGGCAGATTAGGCAGTTCGGACGATTTCATTTCCAGCAGATAGTTGAACACTGAATTCAACGTAAGTGTGCCGGGGCCTGCATCGATCGCCCAATCCAGTTGAACGTCTATCCCTGAGGTTTTGAACCGGCCATTGTTGAGGAATGTGGTGATGACATTTCCTAATCCCCCATCTGTATTCCGGCCAACGCCCGAACAGAATGTAGAATTGGCATCATATGTAGGGTTGAATGCGGGATCAAAGCACTGACGCTGGGCAATATCTACTGATTGCGCACCAATGGCATCACTGACCTTGATATTATAATAGTCAACCGACAGCCGCAGCCTGCTCAACGCGGCCGATTGGAACGGGGATTCGATCACGGCACCAAGCGTCCAGGTATCGGCCTTTTCTGGTTTCAGCTCTGCATTGCCTGAAAGCGTGGGGAAGACAAAAGCGATGCCGTTTGGCTGGATTGTGTTGTCATAATATTGCACATCTGCATTCGGATCACCGGATCGCTTCATCAGCACTCGGCAGAGAGCTTCCACTTGCGCTGCATTGGGATTGCTATCGGGATTGGCGGAATAGGGCAGGGGGTTTGCGCGTGAGCAAACATCACCGCCAGCCGCAACAGCAAAGGTCTGTTCAGGGGCAAGATACAATTCGGCGGTGTTCGGTGCGCGTTCTGCCCGGTTATAGCCACCACGCAAACGCAACCAATCGTTCACTTTCCAATCGGCAAGCGCTTTGTAAGTATAGCTTGTGCCTGTGGTGTTATAATCCGAAATGCGGCCACCGATTTCCAGATCAAGCTTCTGGATGCCCGGAATGTCGTGCAGCAATGGCACCAGCAATTCGCCATAGAACTCTTTGACAGTAATTTTGCCAGCAGAATTCCCGGAAGGGTAAAGGCCCAGAACTTGCTCCTGAAATGACTGACCTTGCGTGGTGAGCGTATCGTTCTGAAACTCGTAATTCGTGCTGCGATAACTGGCACCCAAAGCACCGCGTAGCTGACCGGCTGGAAGGTCGAACAGGCCGCCCTGTAAATTGCCTTCCCATATGCTCTGTTTCATCACCGACTTGGTTTTGACATTGGCTCGGATGGCATCAAGGCAATCTTCACTGATCGGGGCACCACTGAAGGGGTTAAGTCCACTGGTGCAGGTCGCCGTTGCACCACCAAAGCCACCAAATTCAGAATTGCCGGTCGCTGAAAAGCCTTCCCCGAAATTCGGTGCATTGATGAGCGTGCGGTAGCGTTGCAACGAAGCAAAGCCACGTTGAATAACGGTGGTTTCCGTTTCGCCTTGCGAGCCGAAAACTTCCCAGGTCCAGTCGCTACCGGGAATACTCCCCTGGAGGCCCGCTGTCATATTATAGGTGTAGACATCAGATTCAGAGGTGCGGTTAAAAGGCATCATCTGGAAAATCTGAAAGGGCGCATTCGGATTTTGGCGGGCGTTCAGAATTTGAACGACTTCATCGGGCAGATCGCTCTGCGGATTAGCCGGATCGTAATCGACAAAGGCGGTCCAGCCACCGGTTACCGGTGATGGCTCCTGCACGGTGCGCGTGTTGACCTTACTGAAAAGCCCTTGAGCGAAGACGCCGATCCAGTCATTCAGTTCATAATTGCCGCGTGCGAACATGTTGTAGCGCTTCAGTGGAAGCACCAGCATGGCATCGGTGAAATTGGTGCGCAGCTGGCCATTATCGGTCAGTTTGTAATTGTAACCATCAACGATCTTGTTGCGATACACCCCTCCGACACCGGCGGCGTCAAAGCCTGAGAACACGGAACCGTCCGGGTTGGTGTAAAGGATGACCTGTTGATTGGGGACTGGTGTCGTCGCCTCACTAAAGATCGAATTGATGACATTCTGATCGACCGGATTTCCGAAACCCAGATTGATGCCAGGGCGATATGGGAAGAACGCGCTCCCATCGATAGACGGATTGGCCCACTGATCGCGGAAGAATTTGCGGTCCCGCCGATCGGAGGCATTTCGATCATTCGTTGAGAAGGAGAGCGAGATATTGCCGCGCCCATCATCGAAATTCGTGCCCATGATGCCGGAGAGCTGATATTCGAAGCCATCACCTTCCTGCGTCACATTGGCCTGAGCGTCGAGTTCAAGCCCTTGAAAATCTTTGCGCATGACGAAGTTAACGACGCCAGCCACCGCATCGGCACCGTAAGTGGCCGAGGCACCGCCGGTAATGATTTCTACGCGCTCAATAGCTGCTGAGGGAATGGTGTTGATATCCACCACATTAGAAGCATTGCTTGGCGTGGCGCGGCGCCCATCAAGCAGAACCAGAGTGCGGTTCTTGCCAAGTCCCCGCAAAGCAATGGTTGCCGCACCAGGGGTGTTGGTCGCCGTTGGCTGAATGTCACCGCCATCAGTTGGTGCATCAGTCGTTGGAGTAAATTGCGGCAATTTGGCGAGATTGGATTCAATCGCTGCTGTGCTTGATTGTTGCAATAATTCTTCGCTAACCGTCACGATCGGGCTGCTGGATTCAAAATCGCGGCGTACGATGCGTGAGCCGGTGACGACGATTTGTGAACTGTTGTCCGGTGCGGCGTTCGATATGTCACTACTCTGCACAGAGTTGTCTTGTGCGGCAACCGGAGCGGCCATCACTAACGTTCCAGCACTGCTGGCAAGCAACAGGGATTTGATCAGTCCTGTCCGGCTGCTTGTGGATATCCTCATTACAGGCTTCCTTCCATTATTATGCGCCGTTTGATCGGCCAAATTATCTCGACGGACACATCACGAGGGCGAGAATTAACTCTCGGCCTCGAAACCAGACGAGTTTTGAAATTTGAAATGTCCGAAAGATAAGTGCTCTGGAATAAGCCGATGGCTCATGATCTGGCAGTAGGCTATGCAAACAGGCAAGAGCCTACCGGCAAGCTGATGCCGTTTTTTTACCATCGCTATCCTCCCCCGGCAGCCTGAAATTTTCAATCATCAGTGCTGCCTAGGTGAGGACTCTTATGCAGTGTGATTGATAATGTCTAGAAAATAGAAGGATCGCAAATAAGAATTTTTCATATAAGTGAGAAATTGCGCAAGTGATGATTTTGTAGGTTAATTACAAATATAAATTATTTCAATTGGATAGGATCTATAATCAGAATAATTATAGCTTTGGAAGCTTTCGATGTTTTGGTCAAAGTCTCCTCGTGGAGGATAATTTCCAAGCGGAATTGCAATTATCTGAAATATGACGGAGTGCTTGGTTGTGTTTTGCGAAGTGGAAATTTCATCAAGATAAAAGTTGCAGAAAGGCAGATGTATTAGTATCTAAATATGCTAGCGTACATATGATTAGAATGGGAATGTGAGGCTGCTCAGTTGCATTCGTTGATGTTGTCCCGATAATTGCTTGCAAGTGAAATTCATGTCGGCATATTTTTAAAAAAGACAGAATCAATTTGGGAAGGTGTTCATGAAGGATCTGGCAGGCAAAACTGCTTTTATCACCGGGGGGGCTTCAGGTGTCGCTTTAGGGCAGGCGAAAGTTCTTGCTGAAGAAGCGGGAATGAAGGTGATCATAGCTGACATTCGTCAGGAAGCGCTTGATGAAGCGATGGATTATTTCTCAACCAGAAATGCTTCTGTCCATGCCATTCAACTCGATCTCACAGATCGTGCTGCCTATGCGCGCGCGGCAGATGAGGCAGAGAGTGTTTTTGGTCCGGTGCATGTGCTTTGCAACACTGCCGGTGTCAGCCAGTTCGGCGCTATTGAAGATGCCACCTATGATGATTGGGACTGGCAGATGGACGTTAATGTAAATGGCGTCATCAATGGCTGCATGACCTTCATTCCGCGGATGATTAAGCATGCAACAGGTGGGCACGTTTTGATCACGGCCTCCATGTCTGCATTTGTGGCTCTTCCCAGCACAGGCATATATTGTACGACCAAATATGCCGTGCGCGGATTGGCGGAATCCTTGCGGGTTGAAATGCCCAAGCACAATATCGGTGTCTCACTGCTGTGTCCGGGAGGGGTGAATACCAATATTCACCGGGCCGTCGAAACGCGGCCGGAAAAATACGGTGAAACCGGATATTATGGCGTTGATGAGGTCGTGTTTGCCCGGCTGAAATCGGTGATTGAAGGTGGTTTTGATCCCGTTGATCTGGGCAGAATTGCTCGTGAAGCAATTGAAAATAATCAGTTCTGGGTATTGCCCTATCCTGAATTTGCCGAAGGTCAGAAGCAGCGCGATCAGGAGGTGATTGATGCGATGATGATGTATCAACATCATCCAGACACCATTCGCCGTGCAAAAATTCGCGAGGAAATGGGGCAAACCATGCCGGGCGCATCGAAGGCGAGTTGATCGCTAATCAAGTTTGCTGGTTGGAGAATTGAAACACCTCCACCGGTGCTTGGTCTAGCCTCCATTCAGAGAGGCAGATCATATGGGAAAGGATGTCTGGGATATACAATTTGCTGAAAGCTACCTGCGTGGTTGGCGGTGACTATTTGAATTGCGGTGGCGCATCTGGACCATCCCGCCGCATGGTAAGATTGCACTCGTTCTTTCACTAAATTGAGATGCCAGAATACTCCCATGAACTGGAATTGCGGTTCCGCATCCTGACAGGCGGGCCGCGATAGCGAGGCTTTGAGCCGAGCATCCTCCACTGGGGCGAAGCGTGAAAGCGCTTCGCCTCTTTTTATGGGGGTAAGGCGAAATGAAGCTGGTCTTACAATATATGCCAGATTGGATTGGCGGGGTCTGAAAGCAGCTTGATCGTCAATGCGGCGGACATAATAACGAGCAAGGGCCGTACTCCAGCGCCTCCGTAACGGATCGCTAATCTTGCGCCAACCTGGTTCCCTGCAACATTTGCTGCCGCCATGCTGAAACCAAGCAGCCAGAGCATCTGTCCTCCGGCGATCAGGGCTACAAGGCCGGCCAGATTGGTTGCCAGATTAAGCAGCTTGGCATTGGCAATGGCGCGAAGCAGCCCAAGCCCGGCCAGTGCGACCAGCGCTGTGGTCAAGAACGACCCGGTTCCGGGGCCAAAGAAACCGTCGTAAAAGCCTATCGCTCCTATCAGCAGTGTCAGGCCGAGATTGCTGATACGCGCACGCCGATCAGCCGCCCCCATCTTGGGTGATGCGATGAAATAGATGCACATCAGGATAAGTAGCAAGGGGACTATGCCGCTGAGAAAACTTGGGTCCACTTGCTGCACGGCAACAGCGCCTGCCCCAGACCCGATAATTGCTGCAATGACCGGCCAGGCAAAGCGACGCAAATCGATATGGCCTGCGCGCCAGAAAGCCACAAAGGCCGAAGCGGTACCGGCTGAACTTTGTAATTTGTTGGTCGCCAGAGCGGAGACCGGGGGCACCCCGGCAGCCATAAGGGCTGGTATTGTCAGCAAGCCACCACCGCCTGCCATGGCATCGATTCCACCAGCCATAAAGGCAACTGTGACAAGGAAAATGAGGGTTTCAATCGGGAGCTCCATGCGCCCCGCTTAAATGACAGGGCGGCAATTCACCAGATAGGTTGGATTATATTATCGCGACACAGAGCGGTGATGATGGTTAAGGAGCTATCTGCGTTACACAGGCAGGGCATCTCGTCTTTCACGGATCTCTTTGGCATAAGGTTTCAAGCCAAGAGCAATGCAGAAAATCGCCAGAGGCATCATTGTGGCGACCGCAATTGCCATAGCTTTTCCCAGATGAGCTTCGCCACCCAGCGCGCCTGAGATGGCGGTGAGGAAATTTGCGCCCAATCCACCAACTACAGTCATCATGAAGAGATACATCGCCGTTACCTGCGCCCGCATTCTATTGGGTGTGATGATCTGAATGGCGGTGTTTTGCGGAACCGCACTGGCCATGGCAAAGGTAATCCCAACTCCTGTGCAGAGCATCATCAATTCTCCGCTTGGCATGAGAGGGCCAGCCACGGAAAAGGGCAGGGCGATAACCCAACTTGTCAGCACGGCCCGAACAGGCGCATCGTCATAGCGCTTCTGGAAAAACTCGGTCATCCACGCGCCGAGTGGCAATCCTGCAATGGAGAAAATGAGCATAGTTGCAGCAGACCATGCGCCGATTTTGGCAACCTCCCAGCCATATTCGCGCTCCATAAAGGCGACGCGCCATGGCCCAATTCCGCCTGCTTCCAGAGACATGAATCCAAGTGCCAGAAATAAGGGCATGTAGACACCGCGGCGATGCCATATTTCGCGGAATGTCTTGGAAACCGGCATCATCTGGTCTTTGGAGGCGGGGCCTGAAGTGGATAATTCGCGCCGTGCAGGCTCCCTGATGCTCCAAAGAATGAGCGACACAATGAAAGCACCAATCGCGCCGACAATATACACCTTGTGCCAGGGCCGGATTGTCAGGCCAAACCACTCACTTGTTCCCCAGCCAATGGCCATAGAAACCAGTGTTCCGCCAAGCAAAGCGGCCAGCGCGCTACCCAGCACAAAGCCGACCTGCATTCCGGCAATAGCGCGGCTTAATTTATGGGGCGGAAAATAATCGGCCAGGAGAGAGTAAAACCCCGGCCCGTTGACGGTAGCTGATGAGCCCACAAACATACGTGCGAAAAACAATTGCCAGAAATTCTGCGCAAGCCCGCACATTAACGTGAAAGTGCCCACAAAAAGCGACCCTATTGGCATCACAATCGTACGTGGATAGCGATCAATCAGGCGGGCCATTGGCAGGCCGACCAATGCATAAAAAGCGACAGGAGCAAAGCCGATCAGCAAGCTCATTTCTGCATCGCTTGCTTGAAGGTCAGCCTTGATAAGTGTGACAAGAAATCCTGTTAAACCATTGTCAAACATGTTGATCATATGAGCGCAAGCCAGTAGCGCAACACAGGTCCAAGCGCTTCTGGCTGAAGGCCAGGCCTGAGCTTTTGCCATGTCGCTTGTCGCTACCGCTGGAACGATGTCTTCAGTCCGGCCCGGAACGGGCGTTGAGATACTTGCCATAAAATCCCTCCCAGATGTCGCTGGTCGCCGGCTCTTGTTCGGTCTCTTCAGCGCCTCTCCTAAGAAGGATAATGACGTGGTAATTGACTATGTCCAGATAAATTAAAACCTCTTCAACGTTCTTGGTGGCATTAATCAGAGGTAGTTTTGTTGTTTTTTTCTAGTAACAAAGGCGTTAGTCCGGATTTGCGGTAATTCCGCTCGGAAAAATGTAAGGGTCTTCATAATATGGGCAGGCAGGCATTCGCGCCATCACTGGGGAAGCACAGGTGAACGATAAAAATCACGCCGTAACACATGCGAATTGGCGCAATTGGATGAAGTTTCGCGCACGCGAGATCTATTCTGGTGCTGTGGCTGGCAAACGAGTGGCTGATTTGCTTGGCACCCAGATCCCCTCCGAGGATGAGGAATTGCTGCAAGTTTTGGGAGACTTGCGTCAGGATGCGGTAAGAATTGTAGAAAATTTCGCCTTGGGTGCGGCGTATCGCTACATTGGCAAAGATGCAGGAGCAGGAAAGGAAGCCCCCGCTGAGTTTTTTGCTGAATTAAGCATCATCTTGAACGGTTTCCTGCCGCTGTCGATGTCCGATGCTGATAGAGAATATTACGCAGCATTGCAGCCTAAAATATTTCAGAGTGAATTGTGGCAGGTGCTGCGCAAGGTGCGTGAGAGTGCGGAATTATCTTACGCGCGCGAGATCGAGCTGGCTGAACTGGACCGGCGGATTTTGTTCCTGTTGCGCAGTGTGGGTCCGCTGCCGCCTGCTGGCATTTCCAGTGCTGCAGGCGTGGATAAGGCGCAGGTGAGCCGATCGGTCAAGCGCCTTTTAAGCGACAATCTGGTTGAACGGACGCAAATTCGTTCGCCGATTAACCTTACCAATGATGGTCTGGTACTTGCTGACCGCCTGATGAAATTGGCTGAACTGCGAAATCGCGAATTGACCTTTGGTGTTGATGATAGCGAACTGGCGAATTTCTTTTCGACAATGGAACTGCTGCTCGATCGTGCAGTCATGTTGTACGAAAAGGAAAGAGATCTCGCGCAATACTCTGGTGCAGAGGACATTGACGTAGAGGAAATCCGGATACCGTCTGAACGTCGGTCTGGGGAAGAGATCATGATTGATCGTTCCAGCATTGTATCGCCACTTCTCACGCTCAGTGCCTATTTCAGTCGCAGTGCAGCCCTTGTTTTCAAGCGGTTGACCGGCCTTTCCAACTTTGAAGCCTGGGTGCTGTCCGAAATTTCACAGAACCCACCGATTGAATGGTCTGACCTTGTCTCACAATTGGATCGCGACCACAGCCAGTCCGGGCGCACGATTAACTCACTGATTGAACGGGGACTTGTTGCGCGCGAGGGGCGCCCGATCCGGAGGCTTGGCAGTTTCTCACCCACTGAAAAGGGTGTAGAGCTGTATTCGATCATTTCTGATGTGGCGATGAAAAGGAGCGACTTCCTGATGGCCCCCCTATCAGGAGAGCGGCTCGATTATTTTATGAGAACTTTCAATAAGATCCGTCGCAATGCTTTCGCTCAACTTGAACGTGAGCGAGCCTTTGAGGAAATTGAAGCGGGGCAGTGATCCCGATAAGAGGGCGGAGTTTTGGCCTTCTGCCCTCTTTCGCCTGGCATTGCTCTTATGGAATGCTGCGTGATCTACCCGAATTACAATGTATTCGCCTGCGCATGCAGCAGCTGTGTCTTCTGGATTTTTATTCTCTTACCCACGCGCAAGGCCAGCCAAGCTGCTGGCAGCATTCCTAGGCCGGCGAAAATATAGGGTGCATCGATACTGACCGTAGAGAACAACGCACCAGCAATCAGCGGCCCGACGATACGTGCAAAAGCACTTAGTGCGCCATTAAGGCCTAGCAATGCACCTTGCTGTTCCGGTGTGCTGGCCAGAGATATCAGGCCGGAAATGGCAGGCTGCGTTATCGAAAGGCCAATGACCGTGAACACGGTAATGCCGACCAGCCAGGCTCCATTGGGCATGAAAATCTGGAAAAACATCGCCAGACCAGCAAGCACGAGGCCATAGGCAAGGGCATGGGCTTCGCCGAAGCGTTCAACGAATTTGCCTGCCAGGACAGCTTGATTGAAAGCAGATAGCGCCCCGATCATGGTGAAAGTCAGGCCCACCTCATGCGGCCCCCAGTCAAATCGGACCTCAGCCCAGATGGCATAGGTTGCTTCCATCGCTGAGAAGGCTCCGGTAGCGACCAGAGTGGTCAGCAATACCTGTCCGATTATAGGGTGGCGCATTGCGTCGAGGATCTTGGCCTGTTGCTTTTCAGCACGGGCGATATGAATGCGACTCTCTTTGAGGAAAACGATGGTACCAATTACCGCTATCGCACTCAGAAGGCCGGCGCATAGCAAAGGGGGGCGGTATCCTGCAGTTCCAATCCCTTCAATGACAAGCAGACCGCCAATTGCAGGGCCTGCCATGAAACCGAGGCTGAATGCAGCCCCGACAAGCCCGAGGCGGGCGGTGCGCTTTTCAGGTGGTGTGATATCCGCGACATAGGCTTGGGTTACACCCATGTTGCCACCAGCAATGCCGCCGACCAGCCGCAACAGAAGGGCTGTGTAGTAATCGGTCGCATAGGCCAATGCGATATAAGAAATTCCGATCGCTGCGACGGTTAAGAGCAGGACAGGTTTGCGGCCAAAACGATCAGAAACCCTGCCCCACAAGGGCTCTCCGATGAACTGCCCGACTGAATATGCGGAGAACAGAATGGTTATTTCCCAGGCAGGAGCACCGAAGCTTTGCCCATAAAATGGCAGAAGCGGAATAACGATACCAAAGCCGGCAATATTGATGAAAGTTATCAGCAACAAAACGATGAGCGTGCCGTTGCCAGCATCCAGCTTTACATTGCGCGATTGCACGTCATTTCCCTGTTTGCTTTTAACATTAATATGCTCGCGCTGAGAGCGCGGTTGGCCACGTTTTTCAGGCCTATAGCTTCACCGGCGAGTGAGGTCTTGCACTTATGCGCATTATTTGTGGGTCAGAATTATTGGATGCGTTTGACGCGAACGGCTGATTGTTTGCCAACGCTCATCAGATAGCTTCCCAGTGATGCCTTGTTGATGCTGACCTGCGACCCCTTGCGTGGCGGGTTGAATGAAAAGGGAACACTTTCTGAAAAGAGCCATTGCGCGCCGCCTTCCAGTGTAACCAGATAAATGCCAGGTTCACGCTTGCTGACTGACGCCACGCGGGCGGTCAGGCTTTGTTGGTCCGCAGGTGGCTTGGCAAACCGATCCGGGTGCCGCACATCATTGGCCCCAAAGCCTTCAGAAACTGACCGTTGATTGTGTATTGGAGGTGTGTCCGCAGGTGATGCCTTCGGGTGTTGCTGCATAGCCGTTGAAGAGGGGCCACTGCGAAGGTTGTTGTCAAAACAGGCGAGGCGCGCAGTTGGGTCTGCAACCTTGGCGCATTCTCGCAAAATACTGAGCACTTCACGGTCAGTCATTTGTCCGATGGCTGGTGAACTGGCCAAAGTGAGGGCACCGCAACCGGCAATCACGATGCTACCGAGCCGGATATTCATTGCAAACTCTCCTCGAAATACCAACCCTACCGTTGGATCGGGCGGCTTGTGATCGGGATTGGCCTCTTTCCGGTCTTTTGCCGGATAAGCGCACCGATCCCGATTTGTTATCAGCGGGTTGCCTGACCGTAGCGTTCCTGGTCCATCTTGTTGCGGGCAGCGATATATTTATACATCGCTTGAGCGCGCTTTTCCTGACCTTCCTTGTCAGAATTTGCTGGTGGCAAAGCATCCAGAGCTTGCTTGAAAATGGCTTCCATGCCCTCACGCGCTTCAGGATAGGGAATGATGTAGAAGCGGTTTTCTTCAATCGCCTCTTTCACATGACCGGCGAGTTCTTCCGGTTCCATGCCTTGCGAATAGATTTCCTGAAGCGCCTTGATTTCATTTTCATCAACGTCAAAGCCGCTGTCGGCATATTTTTCAGGGCGGGTGAACACGCTTTCGGCAATATTGGATTTGATATTGGCGGGCGCTAAAACGCTGACCCCAATGCCGTAATCTTTCAGCGCGTCGCGCATGGCCATGGTGATGCCGTGGACTGCAAATTTTGAAGCTGAATAAATGCCTGCGCCGCTACTGGCCATAAAGCAGCCGAGCGATGCCGTGTTGACGATATGGCCACCTTGGCCATGTTCAATCATTCGGGGGACAAAGGTTTGCATCAGATTGACCACGCCGTTGAAATTGACGTCCATGATCCAGTCGTAATCAGCATAGGTTGCTTTTTCGAGCGGGCCGAAGATCGAAACACCTGCGGTGCCGAACAGCATGGTCACCGGGCCGAGTGCGGCTTCCACCTCATCAGCAGCGCGGGAAAAGGCGGTACGGTCTGTGATATCGAGCACGACACCGTGGCACGTGATGCCTTCGTTTTTCAACTCACCAATCGCTTTTTCAACTGCATCGGCGCGGATGTCAGCGATGGCAATTTTGCAGCCTAAGCGCCCGAAAACCTGAGCCTGACCAAAGCCAGCGCCGCTCGCTCCGCCGGTGATGAACGCCGTGCGCCCTTTGAATTCAAATGCCATTCTATCCTCTCCCAAGTAAGTGCTGAGCTGTCTCTCAGGCCAGTCCCAATTCCTGATCCGTGGCGGCATGGCCCCATTTGTCACGCGGTGGCATGGGGCGATTTTGCCAGGGTATATCAATCGTAAAGCTCGAAATTGTGCGCCCTTCAGGGATTTTTCCGTTCCCACCGCCTTGGCTGTAATCGTAATAGAGTTTGATCAGCTCTTCATAGGAATGGTGCCGCTGGGCGACCGGGTGATGCACGCAAGCCTCCCGCCAGCGCAGCGCCCGTTTGGCCTCAGTTGGCGGGGTGTAATCTTCATAATATTCGAGGAACCACAAGCGCTTGAACATCGGAGTGAAAGCAATTTCTGCCCAGCCGAAATCTTCCCAAAGCCAATCACGATCAGGCGCATAATAGCTCAGAAAAGCGTCCAGCTTGAGCCATTCCTGATCCATATTGGAGGCAAATTCGGCGCGTTTTGCAGGGTCGCGGTTGAGGATCATCTTATAGCCAGCGCCGGTAAAGTTCATGTCTGTCGCGCAGAGCATTCCTTCGATGGCGTGTTTGAACGGGTCGCTGTGGGCGATGCGTTTTTCCGGAAAGCGCTCATCAAAATAGCGCATGATCACAAGGCTTTCCTTGAGAGTTTCGCCATTTTCCAGCTCTAGAGCGGGGAGGGAGGTCGTGCCTCTGGTGCGTTCGAGTAGCCAATCTGGACGAGGTTTGGAAATGTCTATTTCCATATCTGCAAGGCTGTCGCCGCAGCCTTTCAGATCCAGCAAAAGTTCGACCCTTTCGGAGAAGGGGCAGCCGGGAATGTGATACATGATCGGCTTATTCCCCTTAGGCGGAGGGGATTGGATCGAATGGTCTGACATTGATGCGGTCTCTCCTGACGGTGCGTGTTTTCACTGGGGCTACCAGAGAACAAGCCATCGCGCCAAGGTAAGATTGATAATGTCCGAATAATAATTTGTAATGTGAAGCAAGGGCCGATCGGCTCAAAAGAACCGACCGGCTCCTGAAAGATGTCAAGAGTGACCTAACGGTGCCTGAAAAGCCTCAAGCGGGCTGTTTTGTGGTGTCGCCATCACGCAGCTTGTAATCCGCTTCGATGCTTTTGAAGAGTGCGGTGATATTGCCTTCTCCGAAACCTTCGTCACCCTTGCGCTGGATGAACTCGAAGAACACCGGACCGAAGGTCAATTGCGAGAAAATCTGCATCAAGAGTTTTGGTTTGCCACCAGCAGTGGTGCCGTCCACCAAAATGCCGCGCTTCTTCAATTCCTCGACCGGCTCGCCATGCCCGGGCAGGCGCTCTTCCAACTGATCGTAATATGTGTCCGGCGGAGGTGAAGCGAAGGCCGTGCCCTTTTGCTGCAAACTGTCGAGCGAGGCGTAAAGATTATCGCTGTCGAAAGCGATGTGCTGGATGCCTTCGCCATTATATTCGCGCAGGAATTCGGCAATCTGCCCCTTTTTGTCGCTCTTGCCTTCTTCATTGATCGGAATGCGGATTTTGCCATCGGGGGCGGCCATGACCTTGGTGTTGAGGCCGGAATATTCGCCCGTCACATCAAACTGGCGGAATTCGCGGAAACCGAAGATCCGGGCATAGAAATCGGCCCAATGGGCAATGCGCCCCTCATGCACATTATGCGTGAGGTGATCGATCGTTTTGAAGCCGGCGCCGGGTGGGTTGCGTTCCACCCCTTCTTCAAAAATGAAGTCGATATCGTAAAGGTCAGGACCGTTTCCAGCGTGGCGGTCAATCAGATAGATGAGCGAATTGCCAATGCCGCGAATGGCGGGCAGTTTCAGTTCCATCGGGCCGGTTGGAATGTCCACCGGTTCTGCCCCGCGTTCGAGTACCGTGGCGTAGGCATGGGCGGCATTGTCCACCCGGAATGCCATCGCGCAGATCGATGCTCCATGCTCGGCCGCGAAATAGGCCGCAGGCGATTTCGGCTCATAATTGGCGATCAGATTGATCCCGCCCTGCCGCCAGAGTTGGACGTCCTTGTTGCGGTGAGAGGCGACTCGCGAGAAGCCCATCGCTTCAAATTTCTTTTCCAGCACGCCCTTTTCAGGAGCGGTGAATTCGAGAAATTCAAAGCCATCCAATCCCAATGGATTTTCGATCAAATTATCTGTTTTCTGGGTCATAGTTACATTTGTAACCTGTTTGTCTATGAGCTTCAAGCGTGAAGCCGTGAGATGCGCAACATTCGGCGGATAAATCCCACAATTCCACGCTATTAAGCTTGAACTGAAGCTCTAAATATGATTCTCTCTACCTATGTCGCAAACCATCTCCAACCAATTCAAAATACGGGAAAAGCTGAGCCAGTTTGGTGCCTTGGGCTATTTGCTCGTTTTGGGCGGTTTGGCCCTAGTTGGCCCATATGGTGTGCTGGCATGGGGGGAAAATATCTCCGTGCTTGATAAGCGTGAGCATCAGATCGCAGAATTGAAGAAGGAAAAGGCTGAGCTGAAAAATCGCGTGGCTCTGCTCAATCTCAATCACGCCGATCCTGATCTGGTGACGGAACTCATGCGCGAAAATCTGAATGTCGCGCATCCTGACGAATATATCATCGAACTCGACCACCCTTGAGCGCTAAGCTTGGAGGGTTTTATATGTTTCAAACTGTGTGTTGTGCAGATTGCACGATACCGGGCGTTGCCAGCGTGACATTACTAAGCTTATAGGCAACACGTAAATGAGCGTGCCGCAGTTGGTGCGGCGCGAGAAAGGGATAGACGTTTTGGCCAAACCAGCCTCCGCCAATTCCGGTACGGGCAAGCGTGCCGCTTCTTCCGGGAAGTCCACTGCGAAGACAGAAGGCGCCCCGCAGGACGAAGATTTCGCTCTGCACAGCCTGCAGGAAGAGTTCGAGAAATCGAAGCGTTACAAGCCAAGTGAAGAGGAACTGCTCAAGTTTTATGAGCAGATGCTGCTGATCCGCCGCTTTGAAGAGCGCGCCGGCCAGCTTTACGGCCTGGGATATATCGGCGGCTTCTGCCACCTTTACATCGGCCAGGAAGCTGTTGCAGTTGGCTTGCAGTCTGTTCTCGAAGAGGGGAAAGACAGCGTTATCACCGGCTATCGTGACCATGGTCACATGCTGGCCTATGGTATCGACCCCAAGATCATCATGGCGGAACTGACCGGTCGTGAAGCTGGTATCAGCCACGGCAAGGGCGGTTCTATGCACATGTTCTCGACCGAGAAGGCCTTTTATGGTGGCCATGGTATCGTGGGTGCGCAGGTGCCATTGGGTGCCGGCCTTGCGCTGTCACACCAATATAAGGGCGATGGTGGCTTGTGCGTTGCCTATTTTGGTGATGGCGCCGCCAATCAGGGCCAGGTCTATGAGACCTTCAACATGGCGAGCCTGTGGAACCTGCCGATCATCTTCGTGGTTGAAAACAATCAATATGCGATGGGCACTTCGGTCAAGCGCAGCTCGGCTGAAACACATTTCTACCGCCGTGGCACCGCATTCCGCATTCCGGGCATGAAGGTGAACGGGATGGATGTGCTCGAAGTGCATCAGGCAGCGCAGGTTGCTGTGAAGCATGTACGTGAAGGCAAAGGGCCGGTTCTGATGGAACTGGAAACCTATCGCTATCGCGGCCACTCCATGTCCGATCCGGCGAAATATCGTACGCGTGAAGAAGTGCAGGGTGTGCGTGAAACCAGCGATCCGATCGAGCATGCCAAGAAGGATCTGCTCGAAATGGGTTATGACGAAGAAAAGCTGAAACAGCTCGACAAGGATATCCGCGCGAAGGTTTCCGAAGCGGCTGATTTTGCGGAAAATTCGCCTGAACCTGAAGCAAACGAACTCTACACCGATGTTCTGGTGGGTAATTACTGATGGCTATCGAACTCAAGATGCCCGCGCTCTCTCCAACGATGGAAGAGGGCACTCTGGCCAAATGGCTCGTGAAGGAAGGCGACACTGTCGCATCCGGCGACATTATCGCTGAAATCGAAACCGATAAGGCGACGATGGAATTTGAAGCGGTTGATGAAGGCACGGTTGGCAAGCTGCTGATCGAAGAAGGCGCTGAAAACGTCAAAGTCGGCACGGTTATCGCCATGCTGGCAGAAGATGGTGAAGATGCTTCTTCACTTGAAGCGCCTGGCTCTTCACCAGCGCCGTCTTCTTCGGATGACAGCTCTGGCGATGATGCAAAATCATCCAGCGCCAGCGAAGCTGAAATCATGACCAAATCGCAGCCGAAGCCGAAGGTTTCGGACCCGGAAATTCCGGCCGGCACCAATATGGTCAAGGCAACCGTGCGTGAAGCGCTGCGTGATGCGATGGCCGAAGAAATGCGGCTTGATGAACGCGTCTTCGTGATGGGTGAAGAAGTTGCGGAATATCAGGGTGCTTATAAGGTTACTCAGGATCTTTTGCAGGAATTCGGCCCCAAGCGCGTGATCGATACGCCGATCACCGAATATGGCTTTGCCGGTATCGGTACAGGCGCGGCGATGGGCGGGCTTCGTCCCGTGGTCGAATTCATGACCTTCAACTTCGCCATGCAGGCGATTGACCACATCATCAACTCGGCAGCCAAGACAAACTATATGTCCGGCGGCCAGATGCGGTGCCCGGTGGTATTCCGTGGGCCAAACGGCGCGGCCAGCCGCGTGGGCGCACAGCACAGCCAGAACTATGCACCGTGGTATTCCGCCGTGCCGGGTCTGGTGGTGATTGCCCCTTATGATGCTTCGGACGCCAAGGGCCTCCTGAAAGCCGCCATTCGTTGTGATGACCCCGTGGTCTTCCTCGAAAATGAACTGCTTTACGGCAAGAGCTTCGAACTTGCGCAGCTTGATGATCATGTGTTGCCGATTGGCAAGGCGCGCATCATGCGTGAAGGCTCAGATGTTACCATCGTGTCCTATTCAATCGGTGTGGGCCTTGCGCTCGAAGCGGCTGAAAAGCTGGCCGAAGAAGGCATTGATGCCGAAGTCATCGATCTGCGCACCATCCGTCCGCTGGACAAGGAAACGGTGCTGGAAAGCCTGGCCAAGACCAACCGCCTGATCGTGGCTGAAGAAGGCTGGCCGCAATGTTCGGTCGCGTCTGAAATTCAGGCGATTTGCATGGAAGATGGGTTCGACAATCTCGATGCTCCGGTCCTGCGCGTTTGCAACGAAGATGTGCCGCTGCCTTATGCGGCCAATCTCGAAAAGATGGCGCTGATCGATTCTGATCGCATCATCAAGGCAGCCAAGAAGGTTTGCTACGTCGATTGATGGAACAGCCATTCGGCAGCGCGCAAGGGCCGCCGGGTGAACGTATAATGATCGCCCGGCCAAGCGGAAGGAACTCTCCGCCTGGCCGGGCGATTGACATTTGAAGCTCCCATTTTCCAAGGAACAGGCCGCGCCGATATGGCCGATAATCTGGTCGAATCTCTTCCCCTGCCGCAACGTCTGGCGCTGACCTATGCACCTGCTCGCACTCGTGCGCAGACATTGGCCGCATTGGCGCTCGACACGCGGCTGTCGCAATTGGTTGCCCAAAAGCGCGAGATCGTGTTGGCGCAGATGCGGCTTGCATGGTGGCGTGATATGTTTGCCAAACCGGTGGACCAATGGCCCAAGGGCGATGCAGTGTTGGGTGCGCTGAAGGATTGGCCGGAATTCGACAGCCTGATCGGGCTGGTGAATGGCTGGGAATTGCTGCTGAAGGAAGAGCTAGACGATGAAGCGCTCAGCGGCTTTGTCGATGGTCGTGCGGCGCTGTTTTCCGGGCTTGCTCATCATGTTGGTGAGCCGGCGGCGGCCCCCAAGGCAGCTCAAGCCGCCAGGATCTGGGCGCTGGGGGATCTGGCCACTAATATAGCTAACCCAGAAGAAAAGGCGCGTGTTTTGGCGCAGGCCGAGGTGCTGATGGGCACGAAAATCTCTCTGCCACGCGCCTTGCGCACGCTTTCGGTTTTGTCCGGCCTTGCTCGGCGCGCAGTGTCACAAGGTGGGACAGCTCTGCTGGATGGGCCGGGAAGCGGGTTCAGCGCCTTGCGGATCGGGCTGATCGGCAGGTAAACTCCTCGCAGCCTTTGGGGGAGGCTGCACAATGAACCGTCTTATTCTGGGTGCCTTTGTCACGATGATCCTGCTGGGGGTGGGGCTCTTTTGGCTGGAAGGGCGCGCGCAGGTGGAACAGGGAGCACCTCCGCCTGATCCTGTGGCCGAGGAAGATCTGGATCGTTTCGCTCTGGCAGAATTACCCGAAGCCGATGTCACCGGAATGGAGGGGCCAACCCCGCCTGAGGCGAGCGAATTGACCCGCGAACAGCGGCGCTTCTTTCGTTATGATTATGACCGCAACTGGCGGATTACCCGTCATGAGATGCTTGCTAGCCGCACGGCAGGATTCCGCAAGCTTGATGTGGATGGCAATAATCTTCTGACCTTTGAAGAATGGGCTGTCACGACAGTCGATAAATTTGAAGGCGCTGATGCTGACGGGGATAATCAGCTCACCCCGGCTGAATTTGCCACCACCGCCCCCAAACCTGCAAAACCGAAACCCCGCTGCGGCTGTTAGCCGGATCAGGCAGGCACGCTTTCCATGGATTGCAGCCATTCACCGAAATCGGCCTTGCCGCGATTGGTATAGGCCTCCTTGCGCTGTTTCTTGCCGACATCATGCATCGGTGGAAACAGACCGAAATTGACGTTCATCGGCTGATAGGTTTCCGCTTCTGCGTCACCAGTAATATGGGAGAGAAGGGCACCCATCGCGCTGCTGGGCGGTGGTGAGCGCCATGCGCGGCCCTGCAATTCTGCCGCCGCCATCATCCCTGTGATAAGGCCAATGGCTGAACTTTCCACATAACCTTCGCAGCCCGTGATCTGCCCGGCAAAACGGATATGCTCCGCGCCTTTCAGGCGAAGCTGGCGATCGAGCAGCACAGGTGAATTGATGAAAGTGTTGCGGTGAAGCCCGCCAAGTCGGGCAAATTCAGCATTCTGAAGCCCCGGAATAGTACGAAACAGTTCAACTTGCGCGGCATATTTCAGCTTCGTCTGGAAGCCGACCATATTCCACAGCGTGCCAAGCTTATTGTCCTGTCGCAATTGCACCACGGCATAGGGCCAGCGGCCTTGCGGAAATTCGGGCGTTGCCGTGCGCGGGTCATCCAGGCCGACCGGCTTCATTGGGCCAAAGCGCAAGGTTTCCACCCCGCGTTCGGCCATCACTTCAATCGGCATACAGCCATCGAAATAGGGCGTGTCCTTTTCCCATTCCTTGAACTCGGTTTTTTCGCCTTCCATCAAACCCTTATGGAAGGCGTAATATTCTTCCTTGTTCATCGGGCAATTGATGTAATCCTTGCCTTCGCTACCGGGGCCGGATTTCTTATCCCAACGCGATTGCATCCAGCAGATTGACATGTCGATGCTGTCGTAATGCACGATGGGGGCAATGGCATCGAAAAAGGCGAGGCTTTGCGCGCCCGTTGCCTTGCCAATGCTTTCAGCCAGTGATGCTGCCGTCAGCGGGCCAGTGGCAACAATCGTCAGGCCTTCAGTGGGTAGCGTATCGATTTTTTCGCGTACCACTTCCACATTGGGATGTTCGCCAAGCCGCCTTTCCACTTCGGCGGAAAAGACATCGCGGTCCACCGCAAGGGCAGAGCCAGCAGGCACGCGGCCCACTTCAGCCGCACCCATGATGATCGAATCGAGCCGCCGCATTTCATGGTGCAGCAGGCCAACGGCATTCTTTTCATCATCATCGGAGCGGAAGGAATTGGAGCAGACGAGTTCCGCCAGCGCATCGCCTTGATGGGCCGCCGTGCGTTCACCGCCTCCGCGCATTTCGGACAGGCGGACCTTGATCCCGCGCTGGGCCAATTGCCAAGCTGCTTCACTTCCGGCGAGACCGCCACCGATAATATGGACCTGATGTGTCATGCCGCAGCCTATAGTGTGCCGCAGCCTTTCGGCCAAGCCTTCAGGCGTCTTGCGCGCGGGAGAGCAAAGCCGCATGAAGCATTTCGGAGGAACTGATGCCCAAACGCGCTTTATCTGAAAAACGGCCCATTCTGCTTGCGAGCATCGCAGTGGCGCTTGCCTTTTATTATCTGCGCTTTGAGCCAATCCCGGAGATGTATCTGATCCCGCTGAAGGGCGCGGCCGTTGGGCTGTTGGCGCTCTATGCTTATTGGCGGCACCCCGGTGCAGATGCCCGCCTTGTGGCCTGGGTAATGGGCTTTGGCGCGGCGGGTGACATGGTCTTGCTGATCGATACGGAAGTCGCAGCATGGCTGTTTTTTGGCGGCTTCCTCTTTGCGATAGGCCTCTATTTGCGCCATCGGCGGGCGGTCATGGCCCAGTCGCAAAAGGCCGTGTGCATCGCGCTGCTGGTTATCACGCCACTGGTGTGCTGGCTGCTGCCGGTGGATCGGGCCTCCTCCACCTCTTTTGTGCTCTATGGCCTGACTCTTGGCGCGATGGCCGCAGCAGCATGGGCGAGCAATTTTCCGCGTTACCGTGTGGGGGCAGGGGCGGTTCTGGTCCTCCTCTCACATCTGCTCATTATTGCAGGAATGGGACCATTGGCGACCAGCGCTGCAACAGAGATTTTCGTCTGGCCAATCTATTACCTCGGACAGTTTCTGATCTGCACCGGGGTGATCCAGAGTATGCGCAAGCGTGAACCGCAATTGCGGGTGGTCCGCACACATTAATGAAGAGGCGGGCGCTTCTGATCACACCCGCCTCTCTTTCCATTGTTAGAATTTATAGCTGATCGTGCCCATGATATTGCGTGGTTCGCCAACGAAACAATCGCCACGTGCAAGGCATGATGCGTAATAATTCTTGTTCAACAGATTGGTAGCATTGACCCGCAAGCTCCAGTTTTGCCATGAAAGTTCTGCCAAAGCATCGACCAAGGTGACATCATCAGTGGTGATCGTCCAGATAGGGCTGATGGAATCCTTCTTGCCGACATAACGCACGCCCCCGCCAAAACGAAGTGAGAGGTCATCCTTTAGTGCGATAGTTTTGGTGGACCAGATCGAAGCGGAATTTCTCGGCAGATAGTTGAAGCTAGCCGTGTCACTGACCTTCACCTTATTATAGGCGTAGTTCACCAGCAGATCGAAATTGCCCGGCAAGCGATGGGTGGCTTCGAATTCTACGCCTCTGGTGGTGAGTTCACCGGCCTGTATCTGAAACAGCGGATTGGCCGGATCGCTGATCGGGCGGTTGCTTTCCTTGATGTAAAAACCTGTGACCGTGACCAGCGTGTTATCTTCAGGCTGCCATTTGATGCCTGTTTCATATTGCGTGCCACGTTGCGGTTTGAACGGTGAACCATTGGACAGTGTGCCGCTAATAGGCTGGAAGCTCTCAGTATAGCTGAAGAATGGCGAGATTCCTGCCACCAGCTCACCGATAATGCCTGCCCGGAAGGTTGAGGCATTATACTCATTGCCGGCAGAATCAGTCACATGGTCACGGCGAAAGCCGAAGACTGTTGAGACGCGATCCCACAGCCGGATCTGGTCCTGCACGTAGAAGCCAAGCTGCTTTTGCGATGTTGAATTCCAGTCCCCTGTCACTTCCGGGGTGGCGATGGAACTGCGATCAATGTCGTAAAGGTCAATGATATTGGACGTGTATGCCGCTTTTTGGCGAACCTTGTTCCAGGAATAGTCGATGCCTGTCAGCAGCGTATGTTTCACGGCTGCGCCGGTGTTAAAATGGAACTGAAGGTTGTTGTCGGTCGAGAAGACATTCAGCCGGGCAGGGCTATTACTCGCTGTAAGGCTAATAAGTCGACCATCGCTACCAGCCACGTAAGGGTTTGTCGGATTGCTGTAACTGTTAGGATAATGTGTGCGATAATCCACGTCGCTATCAATATAGCGCGCCTTAAGGCTCAGTTGCACTGCATCGCTAAAGCGGTGGGTGATGTTGCCACCGCCTTGCAACAACCGACCATCATAGCGATCCCAGCCGGGCTTTCCGACAAAGGTTGAATTGGCGAGACGAGGCTTGTCGCCATTGGGCTTCAATGTCCCGATGATGGGCAGAAATTGCGATGTCGAGCCGCTATCATCTTCCTGATAGAGCCCCATCAGCGTGATATCTGTATCGGGTGTCGGCTGCCAGCGGATGGAAGGTGCAAACATCACCCGGTCATCCGGCACATAATCTACATGCGTATCTGCATCACGGGCCTTGCCGACCAGCCGCACGGCCAGTGTATCGTTCAGAGGAACATTGAGATCGGCGCTGATTTCCTTACGATTGTGGCTGCCATAAGTCGCTGACACCTCTTCCCCGGCTTCAAAGTAGGGCGTTTTAGAAACGAGATTGACGATCCCGCCTATCGAGCCTTGTCCGAACAAAACAGATGCCGGGCCACGTACAACTTCGACGCGGGAGAAATTATAGGGGTCAGCGGTGATGCTGGCGTAATAAGAGAAGATATCGCGCATACCGTCGCGGAATTGCAGAGCGCTGATGCCGCGAATGGCGAAGCCATCGGTACGGGTGTCCCGGCCATAAGTTGCAGTGTCGATTCCGGCGGTATAGCGCACCGTATCGCTAATCGTGATGGCCCCCTGATCCTGGTACATATCAGCCGTGACCACGCTAATCGGCTGCGGTGTTTCGATCAGCGGAGTTTCGGTTTTGGTGCCAGCGAATGTCTGTTCCGCTTTTGCGCCTGTCACGATGATTGTGTCGCGATCGGCAGAAGCGTCAGCGCTTGCGTCTTCGGCAAAAGCACTCCCGGTGTTCAGGGTGGCTAGCGCAGTTCCAGCCAATGCGATGATGCGAAGATGTTTCATGTATGAGCCCTTCCTGATGTCATGGGAGGGCTCTTAGTATAATGATAATAACTTGCAATAGCTCTGATGGAGTTTTGCGCTTGTTATGCGAATTTGCGGAGTTTGGCCCATTTTACAGCGGGTGATGCATGCCCCATTCTGCAAAATAATCAGCCCCGCCAGTCGGATAGGACGGGCAGGGCTGATCTTCATTCACACAATAGGGTTTTAGGAAAAACTCAGTCTTCCTCGTCATCCCCCAGAGGTTCATCACGGTCCATCGTCGTGTGCGGCGCGGTTTCAGGGCTATCGCCTGCTACCATTTCTTCAACGATAGCTTCTTCTGCTTCGTTTTCAGGCGCTTCTTCTTCGTCAATGCGCACTGCGCTGACGACGAATTCATCCTTGCCAACATTGAACAGGCGGACGCCAGCACTACTGCGGCCGATGACGCGCATCGTATCCAGACCTATACGGATGAGCTTGGCCTGATTGGTCACCAGCATAAGCTGATGCTGCTTGGTGGCGTTAAAGCTCGCGACAACGGGGCCATTGCGGCGGATATTGTCGATATTGACGATACCCTGGCCACCACGGCCAATGCGGCGATATTCATAGGCGGAAGAGAGCTTGCCATACCCATTGGCGCAGACCGTGAGGATGAACTGTTCCTTCTCAGCCAACTCCTCAAAGCGTTCCGGCGCAAGCGTTGGCTCGCCTTCTTTTTCACCCTTCCATGGTGCGAAGCGGAGATATTCTTCCCGCTCTTCACTTTCAGTCCCCACGCGATGGAGGATCGAGAGCGAAACCACCTCGTCGCCATCCTTCAAATTCATGCCGCGCACACCGGTGGAGGTACGGGATTGGAATTCGCGAATGTCGGTTCCGGCAAAGCGGATAGCCTTGCCATTGCGTGAGGCGAGCAGCACGTCATCAGTGGAGTCGAGCAGGGCCACGCCAATCAGGCGATCTTCGCTTTCATCTTCAAAGCGCATCGCCAGCTTCCCGTTGGACGGAATATTGGCGAAAGCATCCATGGAGTTACGGCGGACATTGCCCTTGGCGGTTGCGAAGACGACGTTCAGCGCCCCCCAGCTTTCCTCATCTTCCGGCAGCGGTAGAACAGCGGCGATGGTTTCCCCCGTTTCAAGCGAAGGCAGGAGATTGATAATCGGCCGGCCACGCGTTGCCGGGCCGCCTTCCGGCAATTTCCAGACCTTGAGGCGGTAAACCTTGCCTGCAGTGGAGAAGAACAGCACTGGATTGTGGCTGCTGGTGACGAACATTTCGCTCACCGCATCCTCATCCTTCGTGGACATGCCAGAACGGCCTTTACCACCTCGGTTTTGCGCCCGGAAAGTAGAAAGCGGCGTGCGCTTAATATAGCCGTCCATCGTTACGGTGACGACCATGTCGCCGCGTTCGATCAGGTCTTCGTCTTCCAAACCATCCCAGGCAGGCGCGATTTCGGAGACACGAGGGGTCGCGTAATTGTCGCGGATTTCAACCAGCTCATCACGCATCACGCCATAGAGCTTGTCGATATCGCCGAGGATCGAGAGATATTCTTCAATCGCAATGGAGAGTGTTTTGAGCTCATCACCAATTTCATCGCGGCCCAGTGCGGTGAGGCGATGCAGGCGCAGATCGAGGATGGCGCGGACCTGACGATCAGACAGGCGATAGGTGCCACCGGTCTGTTCGGCATCAGGCTCAATCGCTTCCACGAGGCGGATATATTGCGCGATGTCACCAATCGGCCATTCGCGACGGGACAGTTTTGCCCGCGCTTCCGCCGGATTGGGTGAGCCGCG
This sequence comes from Altericroceibacterium indicum, assembly GCF_009828105.1. GTDB lineage: Bacteria > Pseudomonadota > Alphaproteobacteria > Sphingomonadales > Sphingomonadaceae > Altericroceibacterium > Altericroceibacterium indicum. The sequence goes on along the minus strand of NZ_WTYQ01000001.1, from coordinate 846,556 downwards.
AATGATGGCAACAACTTCATCGAGGTTCGACACCGCGACAACCAGACCGAGCAAGATATGCGCGCGTTCACGCGCCTTGCGCAGTTCATATTTGGTGCGGCGGGTGATGACTTCTTCACGGAAGTGAATGAAGGCTTCAATAAAGCCGCGCAGATCGAAGACTTCTGGACGCCCACCGCGAATGGCGAGCATATTGGCCGGGAAGCTCGATTGGGCAGGGGTGTGCCGCCACACCTGGTTCAACACGACTTCCGGTGTGGCATCGCGCTTGAGGTCGATGACCACGCGCATACCTTCGCGTGAACTTTCATCGCGAATATCGGAAATGCCTTCAATCCGCTTGTCCTTGGCGGCTTCGGCGATCTTTTCCACCAGATTGGACTTGCCCACCTGATAGGGAATGGAGGTGAGCACAATCGCGCGCTTTTCACCGCGATTTTCTTCAATCTCATGGCGGCAGCGCTGCAACACTGAACCGCGACCTGTCGTATAGGCTGAACGCGCACCAGCAGAGCCGAGGATCAGCGGCGCTGTCGGGAAGTCAGGGCCAGGAATGATCTCGAACAATTCTTCCGAGGTGATGTCCGGGCGATCCATGAAAGCGAGGCAGCCATTGATCACTTCGCCAAGGTTATGTGGCGGAATATTGGTGGCCATACCCACGGCAATACCGCCAGAACCGTTTACCAGAAGGTTAGGGAAGCGGGCCGGCAGCACGGTGGGTTCAGACCGTGAACCATCATAGTTGTCAGCGAAATCGACCGTGTCTTTGTCGAGATCATCGAGCAGGGCCATGGTAACCTTGCCAAGGCGCGCTTCGGTGTAACGCATGGCAGCCGGTGGATCAGGGTCCATCGAACCAAAGTTACCCTGGCCATCGATCAACGGCAGACGCATGGACCAGGGCTGGGTCATGCGGGCGAGGGCATCATAAATCGCCGTATCGCCGTGCGGGTGATAGTTACCCATCACGTCACCGACGATTTTCGACGATTTGCGATAGGGCTTATTATAGACGAAGCCGCCTTCAAGGCTGGCATAAAGAATGCGGCGATGTACCGGCTTCAATCCATCACGCACATCGGGCAGCGCACGGGAGACGATCACGCTCATCGCGTAATCGAGATAGCTTGTTTTCATCTCATCGACGATGTCGATAAGTTCGTGACCTGCTGGTTCTTCCGGCGGGAGAATAATATCGCTGCTGTCGCTCACAAGCGGAAATCTACCTTCATTATTGCCAATGAAATATGATCGTCGACCCTAGGCCATAGGCTCGCCTGAGGCCAGTCGATCATGTGTTTGTGGTGGTAAAACCTATGCCTTATCCACATTTTAGCCGGGTTAGGGAGAAAAAGCGCTGAAATAGCGTTCAAAAGGCGTTCAGTTGCAAAAATATATAACGCATTTGCAAAATTCGTCGCGACCCGGCACTAGACCAGACGCGAAACCGTAATTGGGTATACACCGTAATCCTTACAGGAGAGAGTTGAATGCTTCGCAAGTCCCTTCCCGCAAGCCGGAAACGTTTCGGTTCCAAATTTGCTTTGGCCGCTGCATTGGCCAGTGGAACGCTCGTTGCTGCATCCGGGATCGCGACCCCGGCTTATGCAAAAGAAAAGCCAGCCAAAGCTGCTAAACAGAATTATTCGAAGGGCTTTGTCGCAGCCTATTCGCCTGTTGCCGATGCCGTAAACGCTGAAGGTGCTGATGTTGGTGCCCAGAAGGCCAATATCCCAGCAGTTGTTGCAGCCGTTGAAACAGAAGATGACCGTTTTGCAGCCGGACAGCTGATCCTCAGTATGGGCAGCAAGACCCAGGACCCTGCCTTGCAGCGTCAAGGCCTTGAAATGATGCTGAAAAGCGGCAAGGTTCCAGCTGAACAGGTCGGCCAGTTCCAGTTCTATGTTGGCAATCTTGCCTATCAGGCGAAAGATTATGCCGCTGCGCGCACTGCATTGCAGGCTGCTATTGACCAGGGCTATACTGAAAACGACCCGGAAGGGTTGATTGTTGAAAGCTATTTCGCTGAAGGCAACGCCAATGAAGGTATTGCTTACCTTGAAAAGGTTGTGAATGCTCGCAAGGCTGCTGGTCAGACAGTTCCTGACAACTGGCTCCTGCGCGGCCTCAAGGTAGCGTATGAAAACAAGCTTCCAGACGCCAGCGTTGATCTGTCGCGTATGCTGATCGAGAATGATCCGACGCAGCAGAATTGGCTGAACGGCCTGCAGGTTGTCCGTGCGACACATGACTTTGATGATCAGGCTTCGCTTGATTTCCTTCGTCTGATGCGTGCCACCGACACATTGACGACACAGCGCGACTATATCGATTATATCGAAGCTGCTGATCCGCGCATGATGTCGAATGAAGTCCTTTCTTTGCTTGATAAGGGCATGAAGGCAGGAACGGTTTCTTCGACGGAAACCTACTTCACTGAAGCCAAGAGCATTGCTGAAAGCCGTGCGGCAGACGATCGCAAGGAAGCACCCAAATTGGTGAGCGATGCGCAGAAGTCTGCCAATGGTGTGACGGCTCGCGGTGTTGCAGATACATTCCTGTCATTCGATGATTATGCGAATGCAGAAAAGATGTATCAGCTTGCCCTTCAAAAAGGCGGCGTGGATAATGAACGTGTTCTGACACGTCTCGGTATCTCCCAGATCGAAGAAGGCAAATATGCTGAAGGCAAGGCAACGCTTGCCAAGGTAACCGGCGCACGGGCTCCGATTGCTGAAATGTGGAGCGTTTATGCTGATGTTCAGGCCAATGGCGGAACGAAGCCGGCTGCGGCTCCAGCTCCGGCTGCAACGCCAGCCACATAAGCCTCACGGGTTTAAGCTGACGTAACAGAAAGGGCGCGGAAACTTCGGTTTCCGCGCCCTTTTTCTTTGACTTAAAGCCGTTGGTTTTTTGGCTCAGACATTGAACTTGAACAGCATGATATCACCATCATGCACGACATATTCCTTGCCTTCCTGGCGCAGCTTTCCAGCTTCGCGGGCACCGGATTCGCCACCCAGCGTGATGTAATCCTCAAAGCCAATGGTTTCAGCGCGAATAAAGCCTTTTTCAAAATCCGTGTGGATTTCGCCAGCGGCCTGCGGGGCCTTGGCCCCTTTATGCACGGTCCATGCGCGGGCTTCTTTGGGGCCGCAGGTGAAGAAGGTCTGGAGGCCGAGCAGTGTGTAGCCAGCACGGATCACACGGGCGAGGCCACTTTCTTCAAGGCCAAGTTCAGCCAGAAATTCCTGACGGTCTTCCGGTTCCATTGTCACCAGTTCGGATTCGATCGCGGCTGACACAACCACTGCCTGCGCGCCTTCAGCGGCGGCTTTTTCGAACACTTTGGCAGACAGTTCATTGCCTTTGGCTGCATCGCCTTCTGCGACATTGCAGACATAGAGCACGGGCTTTGCCGTAAGGAGCTGGGCCTGCGAGAAGAGCCGTTCTTCTTCATCATCCTTGGGTTGGGTGAGGCGGGCAGGCTTGCCTTCACGCAGCAGTTCCAGTGCTTGCCCCAGCACGCTGGCGATGATCTTGGATTCTTTATCGCCGCTCTTGGCGCGCTTTTCAGCTGCCGGAACGCGTTTTTCAAGGCTTTCCAGATCTGACAGCATCAGTTCGGTTTCGACCACTTCGGCATCGGCCAGAGGGTCAACCTTATTAGCGACATGCTGAACATCATCATCTTCAAAGCAGCGCAGAACGTGGACGATGGCGTCGACCTCGCGAATGTTACCGAGGAACTGATTGCCAAGTCCTTCGCCCTGACTAGCACCTTTGACCAATCCGGCAATGTCCACAAAGGCAAGCTGTGTCGGAATGATTTTGGCAGAGCCGGAAATCGCAGCAATCTGATCCAGGCGCGGATCAGGTACGGCGACCTGGCCCACATTCGGCTCAATCGTGCAGAAAGGGTAATTTGCGGCCTGAGCGGCCTGCGTTTCAGTCAGAGCGTTGAAAAGAGTTGATTTGCCGACATTGGGCAAGCCAACGATCCCGCAGCGGAATCCCATGATATCATTTCCTCGAAAGCGTGTTTGGCGACGCTTTAGCGCCGCTGACGCCGAAAGGCCAGACATGCAAAAGGCGCTTTCACCCGAAGGAGAAAGCGCCCTTGGTCTTTTGGAAGAGGAGCTACTTCCTTTCAGACCTGCCCGAATGTGTTATTCACGCCCGTAAAAGACCGCCAAATAACAGATAAGGCTCATCTGCCTGCGTTCTTCAGGCCGCCTTGCGTGCAAGCTTGCGACGGCGTGTCTGGATTGCGCCAAGACCGAGAAGGCCAAGACCAGCCATGCCCAGCATCCCGGGTTCAGGAACTGCCGTACCGCCGGTGGTGGTTCCACCCGATGTTGACGTGGTTGAACCGCCTGAAGTGGAGCTGGTTGAAGTTGAAGAACCGCTGCTGGTGCTGGTTGAAGTTGAAGAACCGCTGCTGGTGCTGGTGCTTGAAGACCAGCCGCCGGAGGAGCTGGAGCTACCCCACCACCAATGTGCAGAAGCCGGAGCGGCCATGCTCAGCGCACATGCGCCAGCGAGAATAACGGAAAATTTGCGGATCATATCCTACCCTTCATCATAATCTAAAAGATCACCCGATGTGGGCAGATCCCCTTTTACATTTCGTGGATGCCTTCAAGAGCATCCTAAGAAGCAAGTCCAACCCTGTGGTGAGACTGTTTTTATCTGGGACAGAATCTTATCATGTCATTCAAATGACAGACATTCAGTCCTGCTGACGCCGCGCGACTTCAGTCATAAAGCGCGGGGCATCGCCCTTGATAAGCCATTCTGCTTCTGCACTCACTGCTCCCAACATACCCACCAATGCATCTTGCTCAGCCTTGGCGTAATTGCCGAGAACATAGCCGGTCACACGATCCTTATGCCCCGGATGGCCAATACCGAGGCGTACGCGCTGAAATTCTCCACCACAATGCTGATCGATCGAACGCAGGCCATTATGACCAGCATGACCGCCGCCTTGCTTCACTTTCACTTTGAAAGGCGCGAGATCCAGCTCGTCATGGAATACCGTTAAAGCGTTAAGATCCAGCTTATAGAAACGCATGGCTTCCCCGACAGAACGGCCACTTTCATTCATATAGGTTGCCGGTTTGAGGAAAATGACCTTTTCCGTACCGATGCGACCTTCCTGAACCCAACCCTGAAATTTCTTCTGCACCGCGCCGAAATTATGCATGTCGGCCATTACGTCCAGCGCCATGAAGCCGACATTGTGGCGTTGCATGGCATATTGCGGGCCGGGATTTCCGAGACCTACCCAGAGTTGCATGGCGTGATCCTAATTCTGATGCAGCCGACATGAAAACGCCGGCCACACCTGTTGAGGTATGGCCGGCGCAATAGTTCACGCAGTAAAGCGCTTCAACCCTTGGAGGGTTTAGCCTTCAACTGTACTGTCAGTCTGTTCAGTGACTTCAGTTTCTTCAGCCGCCGCTTCGGCTTCCGAACGCTTGAGAGCGGACGGAGCAACGATGGTTGCGATGGTGAAGTCACGATCAGTGATCGCGCTTTCGGAACCAGCAGGCAGCTTCACATGGCTGATATGGATCGAATCACCAACTTCAAGGCCGGTAACGTCGATTTCGATATCATTTGGAATGCGGCTTGCATCGCAGATGAGGTCGAGTTCATGACGAACGACGTTCAGCACGCCGCCCTTCTTGAGGCCCGGTGAAGCTTCTTCATTGGTGAAGATAACCGGAACCAGAACTTCAACCGTTGCGTCCTTGGAAAGGCGCAGGAAGTCGGCATGGATCGGCGCGTCGCTGACCGGGTGAAGAACAACGTCCTTCGGCAGCGTGCGAATGATTTCACCATTCACTTCAAGATTAACGATAGAAGTCATGAAGTGGCCGGTGTTCAGCTGCTTCGAGAGTTCTTTTTCTTCAAGATGAATGGCCACAGGGTCCTGGTTCGCACCATAGATAACTGCGGGTGTCCGGCCTTCACGACGGAGTACACGGGAGGCTCCCTTGCCAACCCGATCGCGTGTTTCAGCCGGCAGGGTCAGAGCGTCGCTCATAATCATGCCTTTCGAATAACGTAGATGTGTTTTCTCCCGCCACGCCTCCAGGGATGACCGATAACGGGAAAGAAGGCCGCATAATACCAATGCCGCCATAATGCAAGCACTGGTGCGAGGCCCGCCTATTGAATGCGGTTCACGCTATATCCGCGCTGACGCAAGAGGGCAGGTAGCCCTTTATCGCCCAGCATATGGGCAGCGCCGACAGCCACCAGCACTGCGTGGTCTTTCTTCAGCCAACCATCGATAACCCCTGCCCAGCGTTCATTGCGATCAATCAGCAATGTTTGGCGCAAGGCCGGGTCGGCCAGAATACCCTTGCTGGTTTCGGCTTTCAGCGCATCAACATCGCCGGTGAGCCATGCGCGCAAATTGCCATCACTTTCGCTATCCTGAGTTTCTTCAGCAACCCCCATCAACAAGGCCACCTGTTGTGACTGAGACAGTTGATCGAAAATCCTGAATTGCTGCTCAAAGCCTTCCAACCCGACCGTCTTGATGTTGCGCTTGAGCAACCACCGGTCAACACCGTTCTCCGGCTCTTTACCCGATTGCGCCGCATTGGCGAGCATTAGCGCTGCCGCCCAACTGTCATAGGGGACAAAATCGCCTTGCCGGGCATCGGCATCCCGCATCAGGCGGGTGAGGGCGGGGCGGTCTTTCTGTGGTACACGATCCATGAGCGGGGGCAGGCCGGATGCCTTGGCAAATCGCATAAAGCTTGCATTGGCGGCTGCTTTGTCATCAAGATTGGTAACTTCAACCACGAGCAGGTCAGCCTCTTTTACCACATGGTCGAGCAGAGGAGTGCGCCATTCCACACCATCCGGCAAGGCGTGGACCGTCCCAAAAAGCCAGCCCTTCACCGTATCATCAGCCCCGCGAACTTCCCATAATGCGGGGCTGGGAGCAGGCCAGTTCTGCGCCGGCTTACCCTGACATGCCAACAGGCACAGGGCTGCGAAAAGCGGCAGGAGGCGCTTGATCATTCGTTGATGCGGCGCGCTTTGATACCGCGCTTCTTCAACTGGTCCTGCACACTGCCTTTGCCGGCAAGATGCCCCGCACCAACGGCCAGAAACACCGTGCCGGGCTGCTTCATACGGTGCGCGATCCAATCGGCCCAATGTGCATTTCGATTGGTCAGCAGTCGCTTGTACAGCGCCGGGTCGGTCATTTCAGAGTTGAGCAATTTGGCCAGATCATCCGCATCACCTGCCAGCCATTCTGCCACCATCTCATCAATAGTCGGGACAATCTGGGAGGCGGTTTCAACTGTCTGGTCGAGATAGGTCAATTGCTGCTGCATGGGCAAGCTATCAAACAGGTCAAGCTGCTGCTCTGCAGTTTCAAGCGCAGCCATCTTTTTGGTTGTACCCTGTCCGGACAAAACATTTTCGACGCCGCTGTCCTGCATATAGCCCGAATGAAGAATGGGCAGAACCTGCAATGTCATGGCCGCATACCAGGGTTTGAAATGGTCAAAGGCTTCCACTGGAACGCCAAGGGAGACCATTGCCTCCTCATATTGAATGCGGTTTTCCGGTGTCATCATGTCACGCAAATTCTGGCCCTTGGGAAGCATTCCCTTCTCCAGAATGAGCTTCTGCATTCCGCTCGTATCGTTGAGGGCGATTTCGGTCACCAGTTCGTCCGAACTGTCAAATGCGGTTTTGATCGGTCCGCGAAACCAATCGACATCTGTAGGAAGAGCGTGAACTGTCCCGAAGAGATATATCGTCGTGTCATCATCAGACACTTCCCATAATGCCGGGCCATTGGCGGTGCTTTCAGCAACCGCCTGCGGCGTAACGCAGCCCATCGTCACGAAACTGAGGCAAAATGCGACCAGCGAAGGAATCACACGTGACAGTTTGAACATGAATTGCCTTTCTTGATGGAGCCGGGCTCGTCCCATTTCTGACCCGACAACGCATCGACCACCCTCAGAGGTTCCTCGTAAACATTTTAGGCATTTGCGATAAGCGCCAATTGCCACTGAGAAAGCCCAGAAAATCTTCTCGTGTCAAGAAAGACACAGATGTTGCATTGTTACATCCGCCGATTGCTCCATTGACGCATTTCCGACCATCGGCCATGGCGCATCCACGATGACAAAAGCACCTGAGAGCTTCCAGGACATGATCCTAGCGCTCCATGATTATTGGAGTGCGCAGGGTTGTCTGATCCTGCAACCATACGACATGCGCGTTGGCGCTGGTACCTTTCATACGGCGACGACATTGCGCGCCCTCGGCCCGGAGCCGTGGAATGCGGCCTTTGTCCAACCCTGCCGCCGCCCGACCGATGGCCGCTATGGTGAAAACCCCAATCGTCTTCAGCATTATTACCAATATCAGGTGATCCTGAAGCCAAGCCCACCCAACCTTCAGGAGCTCTACCTCAAGAGCCTTGAAGTGATCGGCATTGATCCGCTGAAGCATGATATCCGCTTCGTGGAAGATGATTGGGAATCGCCCACGCTTGGCGCATGGGGCCTTGGCTGGGAAGTCTGGTGCGATGGGATGGAAGTCACCCAGTTCACTTATTTCCAGCAAATGGGCGGCTATGATTGCAAGCCTGTGGCTGGTGAACTGACCTACGGTCTGGAACGTCTGGCGATGTATATCCAGAACAAGGATAGCGTCTACGATCTGGCGTTCAACACGCCGAACGAAAATGGCCCTGCCTTCACCTATGGCGATGTGTTTCTCGAAAATGAGAAGCAGATGTCCAAATGGAATTTCGAAGTGGCCGATACGGATGCCTTGTTTGATCTGTTCAACAAGGCTGAGGCTGAATGCCGGAACGCACTTAACGCTGGTGTGCCGATTGCTGCTTATGAACAGGCGATTGAAGCCAGCCATATCTTCAATCTGCTTCAGGCGCGTGGCGTGATTTCTGTGCAGGAACGCGCTTCATACATGGGCCGGGTGCGTGATCTCGCACGGGGCGCCTGCGTGGCCCATGTGGAGAAGGAAACGCCCCGCTGGACCGAAGAATATCCGGAGTGGCAGGCATGACCGACTTCCTCCTCGAATTACGCTGCGAAGAAATTCCTGCCCGGATGCAGAAAGGCGCGCGCGCTGATCTGGCAAAACTGTTCCGCGCCCAGATGGACTCTGCCGGGATCACGTTGGGCGATCTGACCATCTGGTCCACCCCGCGCCGCCTTGCGCTGATCGCGCGCAATCTGCCTGAACAGACAGAAGCAGTGAGCGAAGAAGCCAAGGGCCCGCCAGAAGGCGCGCCCGACCAGGCGATTGAGGGATTCTGCCGCAAGAATGGCGTTACCCGCGATCAGCTTGAGCTGCGTGAAGTGAAGGGCAGGGCGACCTATTTTGCCGTAAAGAATGTTCCCGGCCGTGCGGTGAAGGATGTTCTGGCAGAAGCCATTCCGGCGATCATCCGCGCTTTTCCATGGCCCAAAAGTATGCGCTGGGGCGCGGCTTCAGCCAGCACGGAAAGCCTGCGCTGGGTTCGCCCGCTGTCAGGTATTCTCGCGCTGTTTGGTGAAGAACTGGTCGATTGCGAGGTTCATGGCGTGACCAGTGGGCTGGTGACGCTGGGCCACAGGTTCCATCATTCGGGTGATATCACCATTGGCCATGTCGACAATTATCAGGATAAGCTCCGCGCTTGCCATGTGATTGTCGATCATGCCGAACGTGAAGCGCTGATCCGCCAAAAGGCGAGCGAAGCCGCACAGGCTGCGGGCCTTACACTGGTGGAAGATGAAGGTTTGGTGGTTGAAAATGCGGGCCTCACAGAATGGCCACAGCCGCTTCTGGGCCGTTTCGATGAAGCCTTCCTCGAAGTGCCGCCGGAAGTGATCCAGCTTACCACGCGGATCAATCAGAAATATTTCGTCTGCAACGATGCTTCCGGCAAGCTTGCTAATGCCTTCATCTGCACCGCGAATATCGCGGCCACAGATGGCGGCGTGGCGATTGTGGCGGGCAATGAAAAAGTCCTTGCCGCCCGGCTCTCCGATGCCCGCTTCTTCTGGGATGTGGATCGCAAGAAGCAATTGGCAGATCATGCCGAGGGCTTGCAGCGGATCACTTTCCACGAAAAGCTCGGTACCGTGGCCGACAAGGTGGAGCGGGTGGCCAAACTCGCCCGCTGGCTGGTTGAAGAAGGCATTGTTACCCCTCAAACCGGCGCGATTGCCCCTCAAATCGTCACCCCCGCGCAGGCGGGGGGCCAGAGCGGGGACACGCAGCCTAGCCAACCGGATTCCCGCCTTCGCGGGAATGACGAGGGTGCAGTAAAGCAACTGGCCGATCAGGTGGAACTGGCAGCAAGGCTGTCCAAGGCCGATCTCGTCACCGAAATGGTCGGGGAATTTCCAGAACTTCAAGGCCTTATGGGCGGATATTACGCCCGCGCCGAAGGTCTACCCGACGCCGTAGCCGACGCCATCCGCGACCATTACAAGCCGGTCGGGCAGGGCGATGATGTGCCTCATGTTCCGGTAACGGTTGCGGTCGCGCTGGCGGATAAGCTGGATACGCTGGTCGGCTTTTTCCAAATTGAAGAAAAGCCGACGGGCTCGAAAGATCCTTTCGCTCTCAGACGCGCAGCGATTGGCATTCTCAGCCTCATTCTTGAAAATGAACTTCGCGTCTCGATTTTTGATCTGATTACGGCTGCGGCCCATCCTGGCAAATCAGCAGAGGCGGGGCAGGAGATTGCGAATTTCCTGATCGAGCGTTTGAAGGTCCAGCAACGCGATGCAGATATTCGTCACGACATGGTCGATGCCGTGGTTGCTGTTGAGCAAGGCGGTGACAATGTTCGTATGGTGAAGCGCATTGCCGCTCTTCAGGCCTTTATCGGAACAGAAGACGGCGCCAATCTGCTCGCCGGATATAAGCGCGCGGCCAATATCCTCAAGAAAGAGGATTGGCAGGGGGATGAGGCTGAAATTTCTCGCACAGGCGAAGAAGATCCGCTGGCCCTGGTCGATGATCCGGACCTTGCTCCGGTGATCCGCGCTAAAATGGCTGAGCGCCACCTTGCGGAGATCTCTTATGAGCCGGAAGTGGCTGAAAAAGCACTGATTGAAGCGTTGAGTGAGGCTGAGCCGCGGGCAGCTGCGGCTGTGGCGGCAGAGGATTTCGAAGGGGCGATGGCGGCTTTGGCCACATTGCGCGCTCCGATTGATGCGTTCTTTGAGACTGTGATCGTGAATGCACCTGAAAGGGAAAAACGATCATCTCGTCTCTCATTGCTTGCCCAATTCCGTGCCGCAGTGCACAATGTTGCAGATTTCTCACGTATCGAGGGATGAGGGATTAAAACTCGGTGATGTGATTGTCTCATGACCTGACAGGGGTGGATAATTTAATGAGCCAGATGGTGTACACGTTCGGTGGCGGCGTTCGTCACGATGATCCGCGTGCAAAAGATAAGAATCTTCTCGGTGGTAAAGGCGCTAACCTTGGGGAAATGGCCTCTATCGGCCTGCCGGTTCCTCCGGGGTTTACGATCACCACCGAAGAATGCGTGCGCTATCTGGCAGAAGGCGCAAACTTCTCAGACTCTTTACGAGAAGAAGTTGCCAAGGCTCTGCAACATATCGAAAAAACGGTCGGCAAGAACTTCGGTGACAATGCCGATCCTTTGCTGGTGTCGGTCCGTTCGGGCGCGCGTGTTTCCATGCCTGGCATGATGGATACGGTGCTCAACCTCGGCCTCAATGATGAGACGGTTGAAGGTCTGGCCGCCGTGTCTGGCGATGATCGCTTTGCGTGGGATTCCTACCGCCGCTTCGTCCAGATGTATTCCGATGTCGTACTTGGTCTCGATCACGGTCTGTTCGAAGAAGCGCTCGAAATCGCCAAGGAAGAAAACGGCTATTTCGCGGACACCGAAATGAGCGCAGATGATTGGCGCGCTCTGGTGGGGCAGTATAAGACCATCGTGGCACAGGAACAGAATGGTGAGCCATTCCCGCAGGATGTGCATGAACAGCTCTGGGGCGCGATTGCTGCTGTTTTTGACAGTTGGGATTCTGACCGTGCCAAGGTCTATCGCCGGTTGAACGACATTCCCGGCGGCTGGGGCACGGCCGTCAATGTGCAGGCCATGGTGTTCGGCAATATGGGTGACACCAGCGCCACCGGAGTTGCTTTCACCCGCGATCCGGCAACTGGCGTGAAAGAATATTACGGCGAATATCTCGTCAATGCGCAGGGTGAAGATGTGGTGGCAGGTATCCGCACGCCGCAATATCTCACCAAATCCGCCCGTGAAGCTTCCGGCGCAACCGCCCCTTCGATGGAAGAGGCTATGCCCGCAGCTTATCAGGAACTGGCCACTGTTTTTGACCTGCTGGAAAAGCACTACAAAGACATGCAGGACATCGAATTTACCGTGGAACGCGGCAAATTGTGGATGCTTCAGACCCGCAGCGGCAAGCGCACCGCTGCCGCCGCATTGAAGCTTGCGGTGGACATGGTAGCAGAAGGGCTGATTGACGAAAAAACGGCAATTTTGCGCGTCGATCCAATGGCTTTGGATCAGCTTCTTCACCCAACGCTTGACCCGGACGCCAAACGCGATGTGCTCACCACGGGCCTTCCTGCATCACCTGGGGCGGCTTCGGGCAAGATCGTCCTTGATGCCGATACGGCGGAAGCGTGGGCTGAACGCGGGGAAGCCGTAATCTTGTGCCGGGTTGAAACCAGCCCGGAAGATATTCACGGGATGCATGCCGCCAAGGGCATTCTTACCGCACGCGGAGGGATGACCAGCCATGCTGCCGTGGTCGCACGCGGTATGGGCCGCCCTTGCGTCTCTGGTGCTTCAGCCGTCTCGATTGACCGCAAGACCCGCACTTTGCGGATCGGCAGTGTCGAGCTGAAAGAAGGCGATATCATCACGCTGGATGGTGCCAATGGTCAGGTAATGAATGGCCGGGTGGACACGATCGAACCGAAGCTGGAAGGCAATTTCGCCAAGCTGATGGAATGGGCCGACGGCCACCGCCGGATGGGTGTCCGCACCAATGCGGAAACACCGGCTGACTGCGCCATGGCACGCCAATTCGGTGCAGAGGGCATTGGCCTGTGCCGCACGGAACACATGTTCTTCGATGCCAGCCGCGTCAGTGCAGTGCGTGAAATGATTCTGGCAGAAAGTGAAGAGGGGCGCCGCAAAGCGCTTGCCAAGCTGCTGCCTGAGCAGCGCAAGGATTTCACTGAAATCTTCGAAGCTATGGCCCCTCTGCCATGCACGATCCGCCTGCTCGATCCGCCGCTTCATGAATTCCTGCCCACGGGCGATCATGAATTTGCTGATCTGGCAGAAATCACTGGCTTCGGGGTCGATCACCTGAAGCGTCGGGCGGAAGAATTGCACGAATTTAACCCGATGCTCGGCCATCGTGGCTGCCGTCTTGGCATCACCTATCCTGAAATTTACGAAATGCAGGCTCGCGCTATTTTTGAAGCGGCCTGTGACGTGGCGGACAAGAGTGGCCTTGCACCGATCCCTGAAGTGATGATTCCACTGGTCGGGACCAAGCGCGAACTCGAAATCCTGCGCAAGCTGGTGAACGACACGGCTGCAACCGTCTTTACCGAAAAGGGCCGCGAGATCGACTACCTCGTCGGCACGATGATCGAGCTTCCACGAGCGGCTCTGATGGCTGGTGAAATTGCTGAAGAAGCGATGTTCTTCTCCTTTGGCACCAATGACTTGACGCAGACAACTCTGGGCGTTTCGCGCGATGATGCGGGCCGCTTCCTCTCCACTTATGTGGAGAAGGGCATTTATGCGCGCGACCCATTCGTCAGCATTGATGTGGACGGGGTTGGTCAGTTGGTATCGCTTGCCGTGGAACGCGGCCGCGCTACACGGCCCGGCATCAAACTCGGCATTTGCGGTGAACATGGCGGCGATCCGGCCAGCATCGACTTCTGCGAGAAGACCGGGCTGGATTACGTCAGCGCATCACCATACCGCGTGCCCATTGCGCGGCTTGCTGCGGCGCAGGCTGCTCTGCGCTAAGCGGATTGGACTAGACTAAGCAGGCGGGTGGTTGTTTCACTGCAACCATCCGCCTTTTGGTTTCCAGCCACTTAAAGTCAGTATCTCGAATGTTTCGAGGACGCGACCTTCTGCATCCGCGGAATCGGCAAAGGCCTTGCGTGCGTGTTCCAGTCCGTCCCGCGACATCATGGGGGCAATTGAGGCAAGCGCACTGCTTAGCCCTTGGGCGCGAACATCTTGAACCAGTGTATCGAGCGAACGGTAACGCACTGAGAGCGAATGCGTGTCTACCACCGGGCTTGCCCAATTAGCCCGCTGCAGCAACTGCGCTGCGGAACGGACATCCACCATCGGATGCATCCGTGCTGCCGGGCGTTCACCATCACCTTGCAACATGATTTGCCTCAGGCTCTGCAAGCTGCCAGCGCCTGAGAAGCTCGCAATGGCGAGCCCATTGTCCGCCAACGCTTCCCGGATATGGATCAGCGCACCGGGCAGGTCATTCACCGTATCCAGTGTTCCCAGGCTCACAATAAGGTCGAACCCGCTGACGGGGTAGGGCTGCTCTTCATCCAACGCCAACACACCGGGCAGAGCTGCCGGGTCGGCTGAGGTGACGGCGCATCCTCTCCTGATGAGTTCGCTGGCCAGTTTGCCGGTCAAATCCCCGATGATCAGCGCGGTTGCTGGCTCATGCCTTAGAAAAGCGAGGCGCTCCAACACATCTTCAACCCGGTCATCGAGCAGAAATCGTGCGGCGTCAGGCTGTTTTTGCAGCGCATGGGCGCGAAAGCGAATGGCGCAACGGCGCTTGGCGGAGAAGATACGGGGAGGGGATTGGTTAGCCATGTTCAGCCCCTGCCTTGTGCTGCAAAATTTCGCAACAGCTTGCCTGTTGTGGGCGCTGGATGCAGCATGGCAGGCATGATCGGTGAAGCGCTCTCTCCCTTGGTGGACCTCATTTATCCTCCACGCTGCCCCTTGTGCGGCGAAGGAATGGCCGCGCAGAAGGGGCTTTGCGCCAAATGCTGGTCAGAGCTGGTTATTCCTGGCTCGCCTGCCTGTACCGCGTGTCAGAGGCCATTTCCCCCTGAGAGTGGGTTGGAAGATGCTCTATGCGCGCCCTGTATAGCCAATCCGCCCAAGCATGACGGAATTGCCGCCGCTACACTGTATAATGACGCTTCGCGCCGCCTTGTGCTGTCTTACAAGCATGGCCGCAGGATTGCGCTTGCCGACATGCTCTCCAAGCTCATGCTGGCGCGATTGCCTGAATTGGAGGGTGAATGGCTGGTGATGCCTGTGCCCCTCCACCGCTGGCGAATTTGGCGGCGAGGTTTCAACCAGTCAGCATTGCTGGCGCGCGCCATTGCCAAGGCACGGAATTACCAACTCTGTGTGGATGGGCTGGAACGCCATCGGCAGACACCGATTCTCGGCGGTTTAGGCAAAAAGGCCCGCGCCAGAGCGCTATCTGGTGCCATTCGCATCAATCATCGTCGCGGCGATCAGATCAAGGGCGCGCAAATCATTCTCGTGGATGATGTGATGACCAGTGGTGCAACCACTCATGCCTGTGTGTCTGTGCTCAAGCGAGCAGGTGCCGAAAAGGTGAGAATCGTATGTTTCGCAAGGGTGCTGGATGAAGCGCTGAATTATTGAGTGGGTTTCTCATAGCAAAACGCCCGGAGACAAGCTCCGGGCGTTCGCGTGACGATTTAACAGGCCAGTCTCGACGACCAAATGTGTCACCCCCCAGCGACACGGCCCAACCCTCATGTTCGTGGCTGTTTCATCGTGGAAACAACCTTACTTACCCCCCATAACCTTGGCACGCATGCTGATGCGCCTTGGTTTGGTTTTAGCGGCCCTCCCCAGAGCCACGACCTCTTCATTCCATTGAAACGGGTCTTTAGGAAGAGCCATGACGAGAGTGGTTGGATTTTGCCCTCAATCTGTGGTTATCGTGCAACAATCGAAGCCATGGACCTTCCGTCGGCATATTTCAGGAAAGGATAGAACGATTTCCAACAATCAGAGTGATGTTGCAGACAGGGAACAGGGACGGGCCTTCATGCCCAAGTTCGACGATTCCGGGCTGCTCAGTGCAGTGGTGCAACATGCGCAAACCATGCAAATTCTGATGGTTGCTTTCATGGACCGGGAAGCTCTGGAAAAGACCCGGCAAACAGGTTTCGCCCATTTCCATTCTCGCAGCCGAGGCCGCTTATGGATGAAAGGTGAAAGTTCTGGCCATGTGCTGGAGGTGCAGGACATTTTGGTCGATTGCGACCAGGATGCGATTGTGCTGAAAGCGCTGCCAAAGGGCCCAACCTGCCACACAGGAGCGACCAGCTGTTTTTATCGCTCGCTCGATGAGAATGGCTTGCACCCGGCGGGCGAATAGACCCGATACCAACTCAGAGGAACAAAATGCCGTCATATACTGCGCCAACTTCCGATACGCGTTTCATCTTGCAAGATGTTCTACAGCTCGAAAAATATGGCCACCTCCCGATTTTTGCTGCGGCTGATGCAGAGCTGATTGAAACGATCGTGGAAGAGGCTGGCAAGTTCTGTTCAGAGGTGATCGCACCGCTCAATCCGGTTAGCGACCGGGAGGGCTGTACCCGCCATGCGGATGGCAGCGTTACGACACCAACCGGCTTTCCTGAAGCCTATGCCCAATATTGCGAATCGGGTTGGGGGACGCTCGCCCTGCCAGAGGAATTTGGCGGGCAGGGAATGCCGCATATTCTCGCGACAGTCGTCGAAGAATATATGAACTCGGCTTGCCATGCCTTCAATATGTTCCCCGGTCTGACCCATGGCGCCGTATCTGCGATCCTTGAAAAAGGCAGCGATACGCAGAAGGCGACCTATCTGCCCAATTTGGTATCGGGTGAATGGCTTGGCACAATGGCTTTGACAGAGCCGCAATGTGGTACAGACCTTGGCATGATCCGCACCCGTGCGGTTCCGCAAGAGGATGGTTCCTTTTCCATAACCGGAACCAAGATCTTCATTTCGGGTGGTGAACAGGATCTGACGGATAATATTATCCATCTGGTCCTCGCCAAGACACCGGATGCACCGGAAGGTTCACGCGGCATTTCGCTGTTTATCGTGCCCAAGTTCCTTGTGAATGCAGATGGCTCGCTGGGGGAACGCAATCCCGCCACATGCGGCTCGATTGAAGAGAAGATGGGCGTTCATGGCAGTTCAACCTGCCTGATGAATTTTGACAGTGCCAAAGGCTGGTTGCTGGGTGAAGAGAACAAGGGCCTGGCGGCGATGTTCATTATGATGAACGCTGCGCGGCTCAGTTGCGGCAATCAGGGGTTGGGGCAGGCGGTGCTGTCCTATCAGAACGCTGCGGCCTATGCGCTGGATCGTCGCCAGGGGCGGGCGATGGGTGAACGGGCTGATAGTTCTGCTGTCGCCGATCCGATTATTGTTCACGCAGATGTCCGGCGGATGCTGATGGACGCACGCGGGTTTATCGAAGGTTTTCGAGCACTTATTCTGTGGTGTTCACTTCAGCTTGACCTAGCCCATGGGGCGGAGACGGAAGAAGAACGGGCCAAGGCAGACGCGATGGTCAGTTTCCTGACGCCAGTTCTGAAAGGTTTCGGCACTGATCGCGGCTTTCAGACCGCAGTGAATATGCAACAGGTTCTCGGCGGGCATGGTTATGTAGCCGAATGGGGCCTTGAACAATGCGTGCGCGATGCGCGTGTGGCGATGATCTATGAAGGTGCCAATGGCGTTCAGGCGATGGATCTCGCCGGTCGCAAGCTGGCACGCGACGAGGGCAAGGTTGCAGAAAGCTATTTCAGCCTGATCCAAAGCGAATGCGATGCCGCCAGCGCTGAACTTGATTTCATTGCGGTTCCCTTGGCTGAAGCGGTGTGTGACCTTCGGGAAACAGCGCAATGGCTGGTGAAAAATGCAGGCGTGCATCCGGACAATCTGGGGGCTGGTTCTTTCGCCTTCATGCAATTGGTGGGTGTGGTATCTGTTGGCTTCATGTGGCTGCGGATTGCCGAGGCAGCCAAGTCCAAGCTTGATGCAGACGAAGGGGATCGCACTTTTTATGAAGCCAAGCTCACCATCGCGCATCATTATGCTGAGCGCGGGCTGGCAGAAGTTCCAATGCTGAAGCGCCAAGCCCAATGCGGAGCTGAAAATCTTATGAAACTCAGCTTGGAAGATTTTGAAATAATGGGATAATATGTTGTGCGGTGGTTGGCATTGAACCGACCACCGCACGCCATATCAATCTTGTTCGAATATCTCGTCAAACAGAGAATGCATAGCGGCCCAGCTTTGCCGGTCAGCGCTGGCATCATATCCCACAGCAGGGTTACTGGCGGTGCCGGAATTGGTGAAACCGTGCTTCACCCCGGAATAAGAGTGAAAATGCCAGTTCGCACCAGCCTGATCCATCTCTTCCCAAAATGACAACACCTGGCTGCGAGGGACGAGCGGGTCCTGATCGCCATGGCAGATCAGAATGCGCGCTGAGACCGTGCCCTTTTCAGCGGGTTGTTCTGTGTTGAGCAGCCCGTGGAAGCTCACTACGGCTTCTAAAGGCGCACCTTCACGCGCTAGCTCCAGCACAGCCTGTCCGCCCATGCAGAAGCCGATGGCTACGATAGGCAGACCTTTTGCCTCTTCAACCCCTACAAGAGCTTTAACAGCAGCTCTCAGCCTTTGGCGATAAGAGCTTGGAGTGCTGCGTATCTCTCCTGCAAATCCGCTCGCCTGATCAAAATCATCCGGTTGTTTTCCGTAGAAGTCCGCCACAAAAGCGAGATAGCCAGCCTTGGCCAGTTCGTGCGCTTTGTTCAGCACCGATTGCGTCGGATTCATGATGGTCGGGTAAACCAGCACAGCAGCCCTTGGCTGGCCTTCCGGCAATGCCAGAAGACCAGTCAGTGCCACATCACCATCATGGTAAGCGACTTGGCGCAAGTCATTCATTGGGCAGGAAATCCGGGACTGACAGGTAACGTTCGCCCGTATCGTAATTGAAGCCCATCACGCGGGTTCCGGCGTCGAGTTCCGGAAGCTTCTTGGCAATGGCTGCCAATGTTGCACCGGAGCTAATGCCGACCAGCAAGCCTTCTTCACGTGCACAGCGCAAAGCCATTTCCTTGGCTGCGTCACCGTCTACCTGAATGGCACCGTCGATGGATTTGGTATGGAGGTTTTCAGGAATAAAGCCTGCACCAATCCCTTGAATGGGATGCGGGCCGGGCTGGCCGCCAGAAATCACCGGAGAAAGGACCGGTTCAACCGCATAGGCTTTCATGTCAGGCCATGACTTTTTCAGCGCTTCCGCACAGCCGGTCAGGTGTCCACCTGTGCCAACACCTGTAATCATCAGATCAATTGGCGTATCAGCGAAGTCCTTGAGAATTTCCTGCGCGGTTGTGCGGGTGTGGATCGCCACATTGGCCGGATTATCGAATTGCTGCGGCATCCATGAACCGGGGGTCTGCTCGACCAGCTCACGTGCGCGCTCAATCGCGCCCTTCATACCCTTTTCCTTAGGGGTCAGGTCAAAGCTGGCACCATAGGCCAGCATCAGGCGGCGGCGTTCCAGCGACATGCTTTCGGGCATGACCAGTGTCAGCTTGTAGCCCTTCACAGCGGCCACCATGGCGAGCCCAACACCGGTATTGCCGCTGGTAGGTTCGATGATGTGGCCACCGGGTTTCAGATCACCGGATTGCTCAGCTGCTTCCACCATGGCAAGCGCGATGCGGTCCTTGATCGAACCGCCGGGGTTAGCACGCTCTGACTTTACCCAGACTTCATGGTCGGGGAACAGACGGGAGAGGCGGATATGCGGCGTGTTGCCGATGGTTGCCAGAACATTGTCAGCTTTCATGCTGGGGTTCCTTCCCTTTAACTCGATATTGCGGCGCGAAGGTTTTCGCCCGACGGATTTCGGGGAAAATATACGCCCATACTACAGTAATGAATATGGCACCCGCACCGCCCAGAACAACCGCCCCGGTTGCGCCAATCAGTGCTGCTGCCAGGCCAGACTGCATTTCACCCAGTTCATTGGAGGCTGAAATAGCCAGACCAGAGATGGAAGACACCCGACCGCGCATCTCATCCGGCGTGTTGAGCTGAACCAGAGAACTGCGGATAAAGACCGAAACCATGTCAGCCGCGCCTAGCAAAGCCAGAAAACCCAGCGACATCATCAAGTCGCGCGACAGTCCGAAACCGACCGTGGCAATGCCGAAGAAGGCGACACCCCACAGCATCTTTGTACCGACATTTGTCTCTATCGGCTTGATGGAGAAGAGCAGGGCAACCAACCCGGCACCAGCAGCAGGGGCCCCACGCATAAGGCCAAGCCCTTGCGGACCTACTTCGAGAATGTCGCGGGCGAACACCGGCAGCATCGCTGTCGCCCCGCCAAGCAACACGGCAAACAGATCAAGCGAGATACAGCCGAGCAGAAAACGGTCATTCCAGACGAATTTACCGCCATCAATCATTTGCCGGATTGGATGGACGCGCTGTTCAGACTGTTTTGCCCGAATGGGCTTGATGAGCGAAATTAACAGGGCTGAGCAAAGGATCAGCACGGATGAGGCAAGGTAAGGAAGCTCAGGTTCGACATCATAGAGGAAGCCGCCTGCAGCAGGCCCGAATACCGTTCCTATTGTGAAGGCGATGGACCCCAGCGCGATGGCCTTGGGCAATAAGGTAGGTGGTACGATGTTCGGGGCAATGGCGCTCTGTGCTGGTCCGAGAAAAACGCGCGCTGCGCCATGGGCTGCAGCCAGTGTAAAGATGAGCGGCAGATCCACCATATGTTGCCAGGTGAGATAAGCGAGCGTTCCGGCGATGACGCAATCAATGAGATTGGCGGCGGCGGCCACCCGGCGTCGGTCAAACCGGTCTGCGGCCCATCCGGCCACCGGCGTGAACAGCATCATCGGGACAAATTGCGCGACCCCCAGTAGCCCCAGTATGAAAGCCGCTTCACTCCGCGCCATACCGTAATCGGCGCGTGCGATGTCATAGGCTTGATAGCCAATGAGAACGACCATCGAAACGGTGGCAGAAACGGCTAAAAGTCGGGCAAGCCAGAAGAAGCGATAATCGCGGATCTGAAGGGGGGAGCTTATTTCTTTCACCCAAGCGCAATGGCAAAGCTCATCTCGCTTGCCAAGCAATTAGAGCTTGGGGTGCGTGAAGAGTAATTCCGGCGAGGGATTATTGCCGCTTACGCAGCAACCGAGTGTTTGGCTTAATAGCGAGGATCATTTCTTCAAAGTGATCCGGGCGAATGATCCGTTCAAACTGGAAACCCGCACGATCGCCCGTTGTCCACATGCAATAGCCTTCGATCCGGCCTATGGTTGGCAGGCGCACGATCAACCGTTCACCGCGCGAGAAACCCGGCGATTGATCGATCATAAAACCGTTTACAGAAATATTGGCGAGGTGGAGCGTGATGTCGCCATGCACAGCATGTTCGGCTTTCACCTGATAATCGACAGGGTGCCTTGCAGATCGTCTTAATTCAGGCACTGACAATTGTGCACGATAAGGCATTCGCCTTAACCCTCCAACTTTACATGATCACGTTGAGAGTGATTTGCATGTAAAGTTGGATAAAAGGTTAACGCTTTGCAAATATCTTAGATGAAGCGCACAATTCCGTGCTTTTTCTTGCCTAAGCTGAGCTTAACATCTGTTCCGGCCGGGCCGGTGATCAGAGCCCCCGGGTCGGACTGAACGTCATCACCCAATTTCACTGCACCTTCGCCAATCTTGCGCTTGGCTTCGCCATTCGATGCTGTGAAGCCGATGGCGGTGCAGGCAGCACCGAGGCGAATGCCTTCACTGGTTACTTCGATCACAGGAAGGTCGTCGCCCAAGCCGCCACCAGCGAAGGTGGCAGCGGCAGTCTTTTCAGCCTGTTGTGCTGCCTCACGCCCCCGAACAAGCGCTGTCACCTCATTGGCCAAAACCACCTTGGCATCATTGATGGCATTGCCTTCAAGCGCTTCGAGGTGGGCAATTTCATCGAGCGAAAGATCGGTGAACAGGCGCAGGAACTTGCCCACGTCACG
Source organism: Altericroceibacterium indicum (assembly GCF_009828105.1). GTDB lineage: Bacteria > Pseudomonadota > Alphaproteobacteria > Sphingomonadales > Sphingomonadaceae > Altericroceibacterium > Altericroceibacterium indicum. The sequence continues at coordinate 824,383 of NZ_WTYQ01000001.1, read as the reverse complement.
ATCATCGACATTGCGCCAATATTGCCAGAAATCATAGGCTGGCAATTGTTCCTCATTCAACCAGACAGCGCCATTGAGGGTTTTGCCCATCTTCGCGCCATCAGCAGTGGTGAGGAGGGGCGTGGTGACGCCAAAGACTTCAGTGCCATCCATCCGGCGGGACAGCTCGATCCCGTTGACGATATTTCCCCATTGGTCAGATCCGCCCATTTGCAGGCGGCAACCGTAACGCTGGGACAGCTCACGGAAATCGTAAGCCTGCAGGATCATGTAGTTGAATTCGAGGAAGGACAGTGATTGTTCGCGGTCAAGGCGCTGCTTTACGGAATCGAAGCTGAGCATCCGATTGATCGAGAAATGCTGGCCCACTTCACGCAGGAAAGGGATATATTCGAGACTGTCGAGCCAATCGGCATTGTCAACCATGATGGCATCAGTCGGGCCATCACCAAAGGTGAGGAAACGCTCAAACACTTTACGAATCGAGGCGACATTTTCCGCGATAACTTCAGTTGTGAGGAGCTTGCGCGCATCATCCTTGAAGCTTGGATCACCAATCTTGCCGGTGCCGCCGCCCATTACCACGATAGGTTTATGGCCAGCTTGCTGCAAACGGCGCAGCAGCATGATCTGTACCATCGAGCCAACATGCAGTGAGGGCGCTGTTGGATCGAAGCCGATATAACCGGGAACGATCTGCTTGGCCGCCAGCTTATCAAGGCCCTCGGCGTCGGTGAGCTGATGAATGTAGCCCCGTTCATCGAGGAGGCGAAGAAGATCAGATGTGTAGGTCATATTGTGCTATCGTTCTGTTCGCAGGGATTGCGCGCCTAGCACGGAGGGTAACAGTTGAAAACGCATCATCTGCAGCTTCACGAGCTGCACCCATCATCGCAAGTGCGTGCTGTCAGCGTGGATTGCGGGATTTTCCCCGATGGCCGGCTGATGCTGCGCTACCGGATCGACCGCGCCAATTGCGTTATTCTGCCGGAGGACAAGTCAAAAGGTCGAGCTGATAATCTCTGGAAAACAACCTGTTGCGAATTGTTTTTGCTGCATAATGACAGGAGCTATCGAGAGTTCAATTTCAGCCCATCAGGCAAATGGGCTGCCTATCGGTTTGACGGATACCGCACAGGGCAAAGCGAATTTGAACCGATCGACTGGCCGGAAATTGACTGTATGCCGGTGGATGACAATGCGATTATCACGATCATGCTCTCCGGCGCAGAACTGGCAGGCGTTAAAAGCATTGGGCTTTCCATGGTCATCGAGGAGGAGGGCGGCCATATTTCCTATTGGGCGCTCACTCATCCGAAAAATACACCGGATTTTCATGATGCGGCTTGCTTTGCTCTGCCTCTTGGAGCAGCGATTAGCCCATGAAATTTGGTATAGATCGTCTGCTCGCTGACCCTTCCTTGCGCAAACCCCTGATCGGCAAGCGCGTCTCACTGGTGGCCCATCCGGCTTCTGTAACGGAACATTTGGTGCATTCCCTCGATGCACTGGCCGCCTGTGAGGACATCAAGCTAACCTCAGCCTTTGGCCCCCAGCACGGGTTAAAGGGCGATAAGCAGGATAATATGGTAGAGACACCCGATGAGGTGGACGCGGCCTATCATATTCCGATCTACAGCCTTTATGGTGAAGTCCGCCGCCCAACGGCTGCGATGATGGACAGCGCCGATGTATTTCTCTTTGATCTTCAGGACCTTGGTTGCCGCATTTACACCTTTGTCACGACCTTGCTCTATCTGCTTGAAGAAGCGGATAAACATGGCAAGTCCGTGTGGGTGCTGGATCGTCCCAATCCAGCTGGCCGCCCAATTGAGGGCACGATGCTTCTGGCAGGGCAGGAAAGCTTTGTCGGGGCCGGGCCAATGCCGATGCGGCACGGGTTGACCATGGGGGAAATGGGCTATTGGTTCATCGAGCAATTCGGCCTCAATGTCGACTACCGTGTCATTCCGATGGAAGGCTATGATCCGGAAGAAGGCCCCGGTTTTGGCTGGCCCAGCAGCCGGATCTGGATCAATCCCAGCCCGAATGCCGCCAGCCTCAACATGGCCCGCGCTTATGCCGGGACGGTGATGCTGGAAGGCACGAATTTGTCTGAAGGGCGAGGCACGACCCGTCCGCTTGAAGTGTTGTTCGGCGCACCGGATATTGACCAAAAAGCCGTGCTCAATGAAATGCAGCGCTTTGCTCCGCAATGGATGTCTGGCTGTTCTTTGCGCGAATGCTGGTTCACCCCCACCTTCCACAAGCATGATAGCGCGCTGTGCAATGCGCTGATGATCCATGCGGAAGGCCCGTTTTATGATCATCAGGCCTTCCGCCCATGGCGCTTGCAGGCACTTGCTTTCAAGGCAATCCGGCGGCTCTATCCCGATTATCCGGTCTGGCGCGATTTCCCGTATGAATATGAATTCGAGCGGCTGGCTATCGATGTGATCAATGGCGGCACTGCATTGCGCGAATGGGTCGATGATGCGGCTTCAGAGGCCGGCGATCTTGATCGGATTGCCATTCGTGATGAAGAAGCATGGGGCGAATTGATCGTCGATCACCTGATCTATCCGGCCGCATAACTGGGCTATAGGATCATTTCGGTTTACGGGCTGAGCGCGGCTTCCATGTGATGACGCGCCAGACGTAAAACAGCACACCTGCTGCGATAAGACCGATCACGACCCAGCCTAAAATGTTCTGGGATTGCTCAAAGGAACGCCCCAGCCACTGGCCACCGAAGATCAGGAGCACATTCCACAATCCTGTGCCAAGGAAGGTGAATAGCAAAAACCGCCAGAGCTTCATATGGGCAAGGCCGGCTGGAAGAGAGATGATCGTCCGCAGGAAGGGCGAAAACCGTAAGAGGAACACTACCCAATCACCGCGATGGCGGAGGTAATGGCTGGCTTTTTCGATGTCTTCCCATTCAACGGTCAGCCAACGGCCCCATTTGTCGATCATCGGGCCGAGCCGTTCATAGCCCCATCTATTGCCCGCCCAGAACCAGCAATAATTGCCTATCGTTGATCCGATTGTTCCGATCAGCAGCAGGGGGATGAAATTCATATCTCCACGCTCAACCAGAACGCCGCCGAGGCCCATGATGACTTCAGAGGGGATAGGTGGGAAGATATTTTCCGCTGCCATCAGTAGCAGAATGCCGAAATAGCCACCCTGCTGAACGATATTGATAATCAGATCTTGCATGGTGGCTCTAACGGCCTGACGGGCAAAGGGTTCAAATAGCTCAGCGATGCGCGCGAATTTGGAACGCTCGTATCGGTCAAAATTACTTCATGGCCGCCAGATGCCGGTCAATCGCATCCCAGATCATGGCACCGGAATCCGTGCCGTTGAATTCATCAATCGCTACGATGCCGGTGGGCGATGTCACATTGATTTCAGTGAGCCATTTGCCGCCGATCACATCGATCCCGACGAAAATCAGCCCGCGCTTTTTTAACTCCGGCCCCATGGCGGCGCAGATTTCTTCTTCGCGCGCGGTTAATCCGCAAGGTTCTGCATACCCCCCTTGAGCAAGGTTGGAACGGAATTCACCTTCACCCGGCCTACGATTGATCGCGCCGGTAAATTCACCATCGATCAGGACGATCCGCTTATCGCCTTGGGAAACTTCAGGAAGGAAGGGCTGAACCATGAAAGGCTCTGGCCAGACCTGGCCAAATAATTCGGTCAGTGCTGATAGGTTGGTGCCATCCGCGTCAATGCGGAAAATCGCCTTGCCACCATTGCCATGCAGGGGTTTCACCACAACCGCGCCATGTTTTTGCTGGAACTCACGCACATCATCCAATTGCCGTGCGATCAGCGTCGGCGGCATATATTGCGCATAATCGAGAACGAACATCTTTTCCGGCGCATTGCGAACGCTGGCCGGATCGTTGACGACCAGCGTTTCGCCGTGAAGCCGCTCCAGAATATGGGTCGCGCTGATATAGCCCAGATCGAACGGCGGGTCCTGCCGCATCAGCACGACGTCAATATCACTGCCGAGATCGATCTTGCGCAATTCACCCTTGGTGAAATGGTTGCCGGCCTCTTTCTTCACCGTGACAGGTGCGGCCCATGCAGTGATGCGGCCACCTGCGCCAGCCATCGTGTCATAGGCCAGCGTGCGGACGTCATAGTGCCAGATTTCAGCTCCGCGCGCCTGTGCACTGAGCATCAGAGCAAAGCTCGAATCTCCTTTGATATTGACGCTTTCGATGGGGTCCATCTGAACCGCTACGCGCAAACCCATTTTCAATGATCCTTCATGGCTGCCAGGCGTTGATGATGTGGCGAGGCCAGCGCCAAGGTGCAAGCATCAGCACATCAATCCTGACAGTTTCTCCGTTATGCGCATAAAGATGCGCTATCGCTTCAACCGCCGCAGCCACGCGGCGCAAGCGCCAATGATCGATGGACTGATCACGTTTTTCAACCGTGCGGCGATATTTCACTTCAACAAAAGCCACCACCTGGCCGCGCCGGGCGACAAGATCCACTTCACCACGCGGGGTTTTGATCCGCTGGCCGACAATCCGCCAACCACAAGCCCTGAGGTAAAGTGCAGCGAGACTTTCACCCCGCCGCCCGCTCTTCTCGGCCTTGGCCCGGTTCACTGATCCTTCAGTTCCATCGCGCGGGCATAAAGCTCCTTGCGATCTATCCCGGTGGTCTTGGCGACTTTTCCCGCTGCATGGGAAGCCTTCATATCTGCCAGCGCTTCCAGCAGCAGCGCATCAACATCGAAATCATCGGCTGTCTGTTCCGGCGGCTGGCTGACCAGAAGTACAATTTCCCCCCGCGGCGGGTGGGCCGCGTAATGGGCTGAAACCTCAGCAACCGTTCCGCTGCGGCATTCCTCAAATGTCTTGGTCAGTTCGCGCGCCACAGCCACTTCGCGACCCGGCAGCACTTCATCAATCGCTTCCAGTGATTTCAGCAGCCTTGGCGCTGTGTCGAAAAACACCAATGTCGCGCGCACGCTCGCCAATTCGGTCAATATATCGCGCCGGGCCTTTTCCTTGGAGGGCAGAAAGCCAGCGAATAAAAACCGGTCATTGGGCATACCGGACAGTGTTAGTGCCATCACCGGAGCGCTGGGGCCGGGGAGGCTGGTCACAGCAATTCCCGCCGCTCTTGCGTCTCTTACCAAGCGGTAGCCAGGGTCAGAAACCAGCGGTGTTCCGGCATCACTCACCAGCGCAACAGATTGATGTTGCATTCTTTCGAGCAAGCGCATCCGATCAGCTTCGGCACTATGATCGTCATAGCGCCATAACATCTTGCTGATACCCAAATGCCGAGTAAGCTTTTGAGTTACACGGGTATCCTCACAGGCGATCACGTCGCACCGTGTAAGAATGTCGACCGCTCGCATTGTAATATCGCCAAGATTGCCAATTGGCGTGGCTACAATATAGAGGCCGGGACTCAGTTGATTATTTTCGGGCGCGTCGCTCACGCCGCGCCTTGTGAACCAGTTCTGGTGGGAGCGGCAAGCATGTTTGGAAAGTTTAAGCGGTTTTTTGCAGTAGCGGGGGTGAGCACGCTGCTTGCAGCCTGTCAGATCATTCCTGGTGGTAACACAGGGCCAGCCAACACGCCTGCTCCTGAGCCTACCCCGAGCCAGAGCACTTTGCCGCAGGACGAGGCCCGGCATCGCGTGGCGCTGCTAGTGCCTTTGACGGGCACTAACGCAGGTGTGGGCCAGTCGATCGCCAATGCCACCACCATGGCCTTGCTCGATACAAACGCCGATAATCTGCGCATCACCACCTATGACACGGCCAAAGGCGCCAAAACGGCTGCCGATCGTGCTGTAGCCGATGGCAATAAGCTGATCCTCGGTCCGCTTTTGGGTGATAATGTGCCTTCCGTTCTGGCCGCTGCAGCACCTGCAAATGTGCCCCTTATCTCCTTCTCGAACGACGTTTCCGTCGCGTCTTCCGATGTCTTCGTGATGGGTCATATACCTGAACAATCCGTCGCCCGGACGGTAGACTATGCCATGTCGCAAGGCTCCCGCCGGTTTGCCGCGCTGACGCCAAAGGGGGAATATGGTGATCGTGCGGCCAAGGCGCTGGCCAAGGCCGTCGAGGCGCGCGGTGGCCAGATGGTTGCGTCGCAAAGCTATGATCGCGGCAACAGCTTCATCATCAGCGCGGCTAAAAAACTCAGCGCTCAGGGCGGATTCGACACGGTTTTGATCGCTGATGGTGCACGGCTTTCAGCCATTGCTGCGGCTCAGTTGAAGAAGGCTGGGGATGATTTGCCTCATATTCTCGGCACAGAATTGTGGAGTGGGGAAGCCAGCATCGCCAATGCTGCTGCATTGCGTGGCGCATGGTTCTCATCTGTTCCTGATGCACGTTATCGCCGGTTTGTGGAAAGCTATGAAGCGCGCTTCGGTTCCAAGCCTTACCGCATCGCCACTCTGGGTTATGATTCGGTATTGCTGACACTTCGTATCGCGCGGGACTGGAAACCTGGCCGCAATTTCCCGGTGTCACGCTTGAAAGCCTCTGACGGCTTTATCGGATTGGACGGTATCTTCCGTTTCGGCCCCGATGGAGTGGGTGAACGCGGCATGGAAACCCGCCAGATTGGCAATGGCACAGTGTCCGTTGTCGCCCCGGCACCGGATAAATTCAAAAACTGATTGATCCATACTGACGATAAACCGCGCTGCCAGCTTGTGCCTTTCGGATTTGCTGTTCTATAGCTGTTCCCATGGCCGATGATCTCTTTGAGAAGCTCCCAGATGGCAGCGCGGATTATAACAGTTCCTCGATTGAGGTTCTTGAAGGGCTTGAGCCGGTTCGTCGGCGGCCCGGTATGTATATTGGCGGCACGGATGAACGTGCGCTTCATCATCTTGCCGCTGAAGTACTCGATAACAGCATGGACGAAGCGGTGGCTGGCTTTGCCAACCGCATCGAAGTCACGCTGGATGAAGGCAACCGCCTGACCATTACGGATAATGGCCGCGGTATTCCGGTGGATGAACATCCCAAATTTCCCGGTAAATCGACGCTGGAAGTGATCCTTTCAACGCTCCATTCCGGCGGTAAATTTTCCGGCAAGGCCTATGCCACCAGTGGCGGCCTGCATGGCGTGGGTATTTCCGTGGTGAATGCCCTTTCATCTGACACGCGGGTGGAAGTGGCGCGGAACAAGGAACTTTTCGCGCAGGAATTCTCGCGTGGTGTAACGCTTGGCCCGATTGAAAAAGTCGGCATGGCCCCCAATCGCCGGGGCACCAGCGTCAGCTTTACGCCAGATACAGAGATTTTTGGTAAGCAACAGTTCAAGCCGCTGCGCCTGTTCAAGCTCGCCCGGTCCAAGGCCTATCTCTATGCGGGGGTCGAAATCCGCTGGAAATGCGCGGAAAGCCTCGCCAGCGATCAAGTTCCGGCAGAGGCTACCTTCCAATTTCCCGGCGGCTTGGCTGACCATTTGAAGGAACAGTTGGATGGCCGCGAATGCGTTACCACCGATCCTTTTGCCGGCAGTCAGGAATTTCCTGAGGATGACCAGGGCCGTGGTCAGGGTAGGGTGGAATGGGCTGTTGCATGGCCGCTTTATTCCGACGGTTCCTATGACTGGTATTGTAACACCGTGCCAACACCCGATGGCGGCACGCATGAGCAGGGCCTGCGCGCCGCACTCACCAAGGGCCTGCGTGCTTTTGGTGAGTTGATCGGGCAGAAAAAGGCCAAGGATCTCACCGCAGATGATGTGGTGGTCGGCAGTGAAGTGATGCTGTCGGTCTTTGTGCGTGATCCTCAATTCCAAAGCCAGACGAAGGATCGGCTGACCTCACCTGATGCCGCACGTCTGGTGGAAAATGCCGTCCGCGACCATTTCGACCTTTTCCTCACCGCCAATATGGATCGGGGTAAGGCCCTGCTCGGTCAGGTGATGGAACGGATGGATGAACGCTTGCGCCGCAAGGCGGAGCGGGAAATCAAGCGGAAAACCGCCACTAATTCGAAGAAGCTGCGTCTTCCCGGCAAGCTCACGGATTGTTCGGGGGACGGTCCAGGTGAAACCGAAATTTTCATTGTCGAAGGGGACAGTGCTGGCGGCAGTGCCAAACAGGCACGCAACCGCAAGACACAGGCGATTCTCCCTATTCGAGGCAAAATCCTCAATGTGGCCAGCGCCAGTGCGGATAAGATCCGTGCCAATCAGGAGATTGCTGACCTGACGCTGGCGCTCGGCTGCGGTATCCGCAAGGATTGCAACGCCGACAATCTGCGTTACGACCGGGTTGTGGTGATGACCGATGCCGATGTTGACGGCGCGCATATCGCCACTTTGCTGATGACTTTCTTCTTTCAGGAAATGCCTGACATTGTCCGCAAGGGGCATCTCTTTCTGGCACAACCGCCGCTCTATCGCCTGACTGCCGGGAAAGAGAGCCACTATGCCCGCGATGACGCGCATCGCAAGGAATTGGAAGAAACGGTCTTCAAGGGTAAGAAAGTGGATGTCGGGCGCTTCAAGGGCCTTGGAGAAATGAACCCCAGCCAATTGCGGGAAACCACCATGAACCCTGAAACCCGCAGCCTGATCCGCATTACATTACCGCCTGAATTTGAGCAGCGCGCCGTAGTGAAGGAACTGGTCGATCATCTGATGGGGCGAAACCCGGAACACCGCTTTAATTTCATTCAGAACCGTGCCGGCGAATTGGACAGGGATCTGATCGACGCGTGATTTGAATATTGAGAAAGATAAGGGAAATCCATGTCTTTGCGCTATTCACTGGCGGCATTTGTCGCGGCACTCACATCCTTTTCTGCATCTGCGCAAGCACCTGACATGGCCGCCATGACTGGGGGTGACCGGCTGGAACAACGCGCGGCTGATATTGCGGCCGCCTTGAATGGCACCAAGCCCTATAGCGATGTGTTTTCGGATGCGTTTCTCGCGGCTGTACCGATATTGCAGCTTGAAGGGCTTTTCGCTCAGCTTGAAAAACAGGCAGGCCCGCTTGAAGCAATTGAGATAGAGAAAGCTACTCCAGCGAAGGGGCAGGCGACGCTCCATCTTCGTTTCGAAAAAGCCGAAGCGAAGGGTGAATTGCAGCTTTTGTCGCAAGAGCCTTACAAAGTCGGTGGGTTTCGTATTGGTGCATTGAAGCCGCTGGCCGATACACCGAAAGAGCTGATTTCCGACTTTTCCGAACTGCATGGCAAAGCGGGGCTTTTGCTTCAAAGGGTCGGTGCGGATGAACGACTGCTTTCGATCAATGCAGATGAGAGTTTTGCCATCGGATCGACATTCAAGCTCTATATCCTTTCGGCGCTGTCTCAGGATATTGCCGATGGTAAAATATCATGGAGCGATGTGCTCTCTCTTTCGGGTCCCAGTTCTCCGGGGTCAGTTTTGCATGACTGGCCCGATGGCTCACCAATGACTCTTCATACATTGGCCACTTTCATGATTTCACAGAGTGACAATCGTGCAACGGACATTCTGGCCAATATGCTAGGACGTGGCCGGCTGGAAGAAGAAGTCCGCCGCGCGGGCCATGCTGATCCATCTGCCATGCAACCCTTCCTCACCACAGCTGAACTCTTCGCACTGAAGCAGCGGGGCAAAGAGGTGACGGATCGCTATGGTGCGGCCGATGATGCCACTCAACGCGCGATGCTGGCAGAAGTGAGCAGCCCAAATAACTCGGGAAATGCGGTAGATTCTTATCTCACGGGAAAGCCAGTCGCCATTGATACGGTTGAATGGTTCGCATCGCCTGCCGATGTCAGTCGCTTGCTTGCCTATATCGCGCAATCCGGGCGGCAGGATATGCTCGATATCATGGCTGTTAACCCAGCGCTGAATGCCGAAGAAACCGCCCAATGGGATTATGTCGGTTATAAGGGAGGCTCAGAGCCGGGTGTGCTCAGTCTCAACTGGCTGCTGCGGGCAAAGGATGGGGCATATTATACGCTCACAATGAGCTGGAATGATCCCGATCAAGAGGTTGACGAAGCGAAGTTTATTCTTCTCGCCTATCGCGCTCTCGGCCTGGCCTTACCGTCAAAAAATTGAGCTTTATTTAGATGGTAGTGCAAGAAACCCGGTTTGCCTCCATCCGGCGGCGGATCGAAGCGTTCAACCCGCCCAAAGGTCCGGCAAGCTGGCTTTATGAGTTTTGCCTCTTCGGCTTCAAGCAAGGATGGGCTTGCCTGTTTGGCGGGTTAATGCTGGCTTTGTTGCTGGCAACGCATCTCTTTTACCCGACCAATGCGCCACTTTATCGCTATGATTTTCTGACCATAGCCGCGGTTTCGATCCAGTTGGGGATGCTGGGTTTTCGGTTAGAAACATGGGAAGAAGCCAAAGTCATTTTGGCATTTCATGTGGTGGGAACAGTGATGGAACTGTTCAAAACCAGCGCCGGATCATGGGTCTATCCAGAGCCTGCCTTGCTCCGCATCGGTGACGTGCCGCTGTTCTCCGGCTTTATGTATGCTGCGGTAGGCAGCTACATTGCCCGGGTGTGGCGGATCTTTGATTTTCGTTTCACTGACAGGCCACCCTATTGGGCAGAGTGGGTATTGGCGATTGCCATCTATATCAATTTCTTCGCCCATCACTGGTTGCCGGATATCAGGTTGGGGTTGTTTTGCGCTTTGGCTTTGCTGTTCCGCCGGACGAGGATATACTTCACAGTGTGGCGTCAGCCGAGGTGGATGCCATTGCTGCTGGGTTGGTTTCTGGTTGCGCTATTTATCTGGTTTGCCGAAAATATCGGTACATTTGCGCAGGCATGGTCTTACCCCAGCCAGAAGGCCGGGTGGCACATGGTTTCCTTCGGCAAGCTCGGTGCCTGGTATCTCTTGATGTTTATTTCCTTCACCCTCGTCGCTGCACTTCATAAAGGTCGCGACGAAGGTGAAGTCAAAGGAACTTAATCCTTCTTCAATTCGCTGGGCACGTTAGCGAACATTTTCTTCACTGCTGGCCGCTCATTAATCTGTTCGATCCAGCGGACGAGATGCGGCGTGTCGTTTGTATTGACCAATTCGCTGAAACCAAACTGCATGCCATTGGCGATGGCGAAGTTGCAGATGTCAGCCAGGGAGAACATCCCGCCGGCCAGCCATTCATTATCGGCAAGATGGTCATCCAGGCGGCGAACGGAAAAGGCAATCTTGCGCATTTCTTCGTCGAGCATTTCCTGCGGGAAACCTTCACGGGCGCGGCGCCATTTTACCTGTTGTTCGAACACCGGGATGTTCTTCACTTTTTCTTCGAACTGTTCGTCCGTCAAATCGGCTACCATTTTGCCGATCATGCGGTGCCAGCCAATGGTTGAGACACACCAGCAGAAATATTCATCAACCCATTTGGTCCACACCCGCATTTGCGCGGTGTCATAGGAATTATCCGGTCTCAGCTTTACCGCTGTTGGGTGCTCATCTTCCAGATATTCACAAATCACGGTCGATTCCGTGATGATCTTGCCCTCATCTTCCAATGCTGGGACCTGACCGCGCGGGTTTATCTTTTTAAACCAATCCGAATGGTGTTCAAATTTGGCTGGATTGAGCAGGATTTGTTCAAACTCCAGCTCCTTTTCATACAGCGCCAGCATGGGCTTCAGCGAATTGGCTCCTGGGCCAAAGCTATAGAGTTTGAGCATTTCAGGCATCCTCCTTGTTAGGTTTGAATGCGGATTAACCACCCGAACAGGCGTTGGGCAAGTCTAAAAACAGATAAAGTCAATTTACTGGATGAAACGGAACTCAGTCGCTGCCGCGCGGATGGGCCTTGCGATACGTTTCCAACATAGTTGCCGCATCAACCTTGGTATATATCTGGGTGGAACCGAGGCTGGCATGGCCGAGCAGTTCCTGAAGGCTCCGCAGGTCAACCCCCGCTCCCAGCAGATGGGTGGCAAAGGAGTGGCGCAAGGCATGAGGTGTGGCGGTGGCTGGCAGGCCCAGGGCAATGCGTGCGCGGGCCATGGCCTTGCGGACCATTCCGGGGCTGAGCGGCCCGCCTTTCGCGCCAAGGAACAGGGCGGTATCCGGCTTTATAGCCCAAGGGCATTTTGCGACATAGTCAGCGATCCCATCGCGGACAATTGGTAAAACGGGCACCACGCGCTGCTTATTGCCTTTGCCGGTGACAGTCAGAACCTCGCCCAGTGGATGGTCGGCACCTTTCAGGGACAGCGCTTCGGCGATCCGAACACCTGCTCCATACATCAAGAGCAGCACGGCTCTATCACGCGCACCTATCCAATCTTCTTTGGCATCATCGCGGACCATATCGGCAAGATTGCTGGCGTCATCGGGGGTAACAGGGCGGGGCAGGCCCTTCTTGATGCGCGGACCACGAATGCGCGGGCCAGCGGCATCGGACATGCCCGATTGTTCGCGGGCAAATCGTATGAAGCCTTTGAGAGCGGACAATTCTCGCGCGGCCGACACATTGCCAATGCCATCGGATCGCCTGCTCGCCAGTAAGTTACGCAATTGGAGCGGAGGGAGGGTGGCTACATCGCGCCATTCAGAAAGGTCGAAATATTCCAGCAGACGCTGCGCAGCGGAACAATAGGCCCGCACTGTATGCGGGGATCGACGGCGGGATTGTTCAAGGTAGATCCGCCAACGATCAAGAAGGTCGTGCCGTGTCAAGAAACGACTAGCTCTGCCGGCACCAACTCTCCCAGAAGCGCATCCAGTACGGGCATTCCTTTATCGGTTACGATCAGGCGCTCACCTTCCATCCGCACAAAGCCAAGCTCTGAATATAATATCTTGCGAGATGCTATGATGAGGTTTTCCTGAGCAATGCCAAAACGCTTGGAGAGTGCTTTCAGGTCAACGCCTTCAGCCAGCCTTAGGCCCATCAAAAGTGCTTCTGAAGCCTGTTCTGGTGCTGTTAGGTCACTTTCAGTCTGCGTTCCGTGGGAGTTTCTTTCTACAGCGGAAAGCCAGTTTTCCGGTTTGCGATGCCGCTGGGTGGCCTTGTTTCCGCGCCGTCCATGGGCACCAGGGCCAATGCCGCAATAGTCCTGATAGCGCCAATAAGTGAGGTTATGGCGGCTTTCTTCACCGGGTTTGGCGTGGTTGCTGATTTCATAGGCTGGCAGGCCCGCCGCCGCTGTCATCTCACGGGTGAGGGTGAACAGATCAGCCGCCGGATCATCGTCGAGCGGGGTAAATTTAGATTGCCTCACATCGGTTGCAAAACGGGTGCCTGGTTCAATTGTGAGCTGGTAGAGTGAGAGGTGTTCTGTCCCGAACGAAAGCGCCTGAGCAAGTTCTTTTTCCCATATATCAGCGGTTTGGCCTGGCCTTGCATAGATCAGATCAAAGCTCACCCGGCGGAATTGCTTTTGCGCGATGTCCAATGCGGCCAACCCCTCCCTCGCATCATGCAAACGGCCAAGAAAGCGTAACACTTGGTCATCAAGTGATTGGATACCAAGCGATAGGCGGTTGATACCAGCATTCGCCAGACTGGTAAAATTAGCCGCCTCCACTGACGAGGGATTGGCCTCCAGCGTGATTTCAAGGCCAGGCGCAAAACCCCACAATTGCTCAGCTTCTTCAAGTAACCGTGCGACGAGCGCCGGCGGCATAAGGGAAGGCGTGCCACCACCAAAGAAGATCGAATGCAGCTTCTCGCCTCCGGCAAGTTCCGCCTCATACCGCATATCGGCAAGCAGGCTTCGTTCCCATAGGCCTATGTCCACACTCTCGCGGACATGGGAATTGAAGTCGCAATAGGGGCACTTTGCGAGACAAAACGGCCAGTGGATATAGATTGCGCGAGCCACGATAATTAAGCACTTGTTAAGAGGAAATTGGCAGAAAAGAGGCAATGAACATAGCCCGCTTCCTGATGATAAGCCTAGCGTCAGCAGCCATCTTTTTTGCTGCTCCTTCGATAGCACAGCAAGATGATGGAGGCTTCAAGAAAGACTTGCTTTCTGGCCATAATAACGAACGAAAACGGGTTGGTCTCCCCCCACTTTTATGGAGCGATAGACTGGCGTTTGACGCTTATCAATGGGCACAGCAACTCGCTGCTGATGGGCAATTGCGGCATAGTTCCTCCCGCCAGCGCGGTAATGCGGGGGAAAACCTCTGGGCAGGAACTATCGGCTATTACCGAATGAGCGATGCGATGGACGCATTCCTCTCCGAAAGAAGCGACTTCAAAAGTGGTGTATTTCCTGATGTTTCGCGCAGCGGAAATTGGCAGGACGTAGGCCATTACACGCAAATCATCTGGCCTGAAACCAAAGAAGTCGGATGCGCTCTGGCACGTGGGCGAAGCTTTGACTTCCTGGTATGTCGGTACTGGCCAGCCGGCAACATCGTTGGTGAACGGATCAGCAACTAGCTTGAGCCGAACTGATCCGCAGTCAGCTTGGCAAAGGCATCAGAACGATGGCTGATCGCCTGTTTCTGAGAAGGTTGCAGCTCTGCAAAGGTCTGCTCATACCCGTTGGGCACAAATACCGGATCATAGCCAAAACCTAAATTCCCACGCGGAGGCCATGTCAGTTGGCCATCGCAGCGACCTTCATAAACAGCATAGTCACCATCAGGCCATGCAATCGCTAATACGCAGGAAAACCAGGCGTCGCGCGGTGCATCCGGGCCTTTGGCAGCGATCATGCCTTCGACTTTACCCATAGCCATAAACCAGTCACGCCCTGGGTCACCTTCGAACCACTGCCGTTCTGCCCAATCCGCAGTATAGACGCCAGGCCGCCCATCAAGCGCTACAGCAGACATGCCGCTATCGTCAGCGAGGGCAGGGAGGCCGGAAGCCTCCGCTGCCGCTCTCGCCTTCAACAGAGCATTTTCGACAAATGTGGTGCCGGTTTCAGCCGGTTCAGCCAGCCCGAGCGCACCCGCTGAGATGCAATCAAGCCCATAAGGTTCGAGCAAAGCAGCGATTTCTTTCAGTTTGCCTGCATTATGCGTGGCAATCACGAGCTTTCCGGAACCGAGCTGACGGGTCATTTTACAGCGGCTTCCTGTGCGGCAAAGATCTGGTTGCAACCGATCTGGGCCAGACGAAGCAAGCGCAGAAGGCCTTCTTCATCATATGTAGCGCCCTCAGCAGTGGCTTGTACTTCAGCAATACGGCCACCTTCGATCAGTACGAAATTGGCATCGGCATCTGCGCTGCTGTCTTCGATGTAATCGAGATCAAGCACAGGGGTGCCTTGATAAATGCCGCAGCTGATAGCGGCAATTTTGGCTTCAATCGGATCTTCCTTGATCGCGCCATCAGCCATCAGTTTGTTGACAGCCAGACGCAAAGCCACCCAAGCGCCAGAAATGGACGCTGTGCGCGTGCCACCATCGGCCTGAATGACATCACAATCCACAGTAATCTGGCGTTCGCCAAGTTTTTCAAGATTAATGATAGAGCGCAGCGAACGACCGATCAGACGCTGGATTTCCTGCGTCCGACCAGATTGTTTGCCCTTGGCTGCTTCACGTATTCCGCGCGTGTGAGTGGCACGGGGAAGCATCGAATATTCGGCCGTTACCCAGCCGGAATTTTTGCCACGAAGCCAAGGCGGAGTGCGATCTTCAATGCTGGCGGTCACTAAAACTCTGGTATCACCGAAGCTGACGAGAACAGAACCTTCAGCATGTTTAGTGAAGCCGGTCTGAATATCGATAGCACGCATTTCGTCTGGCGCACGGCCGGATGGTCGCATTTGGATTTCCTTTAGAAGAATTGCGGCTGCCCTAGTCGCTTATTGCTTGAGGCTGCAAGGGGAGTGATTAAATTAGCACCTATTATGGCACCAACACCCGTAACAGAATTAACCGATCGCGCCCGCGCCATATTTCGCCTCGTCGTTGAGGGTTTTATCGATAATGGGCAGCCCATAGGCTCCAAAGCATTGGCTGCCGATGGGCGGGTCAATCTATCTCCTGCTTCTATCCGCTCTGTATTAAGCGATCTGGAGGTTCTGGGATTACTCGCTGCGCCACATACCAGCGCGGGCCGAATGCCAACTGAGACAGGCCTGCGCCTGTTTGTCGATGGGATGATGCAAGTGGCTGAGCCCACTCGTGAAGAACGCGCTGTGATTGAACGTCGTCTGTCAAAACATGGTCCGATTGAGCAGGCGCTCGAAGCTACAAGCTCAATCCTGTCGGATATTTCTGCTGCTGCCGGTGTAGTCATGGTACCCAAGCGCAATCCCCGTTTGTCACAGATGAATTTGGTTCGCCTTGATGCAAGGCGAGCTCTGGTGGTGCTTGTGGGGGAAGATGGCAGTGTTGAGAATCGGCTACTCGAAATCAACGAAGACACATCCACCTCTGCACTGCAGGAAGCCACCAATTACATTACCGCCCGATTATGCGGAAAAACGCTGCAAGAGGCGGCCAAGTTGATGGTCACCGACATAGCAAGCGGACAATCCGCTCTCGATGAAGCAAGCCGCGATTTGGTGGAAAGAGGCCTTGCAGTGTGGAGCAAGGATGCTTCGCAACGACCGGTTTTGATCGTGCGTGGCCAAGCAAACTTGCTTGACGACGAGGCCATGAGCGATATTGAGCGCGTCCGCTCCTTGATCGACGATCTGGAAAACAAACAATCTGTATCAGCATTGCTGGATAGCGCGCGGGAAGCAAAATCCGCTCGGATATTCATCGGTTCAGAGAACAGATTGTTCGCCCTTTCAGGATCTTCCGTCATCGCTTCGCCTTATCGCGATCGTGAAGGAAGGGTGGTTGGCGTTTTGGGTGTAATAGGGCCGACGCGGTTGAATTACGCTAGGGTCGTCCCCATGGTGGACTTCACTGCCCGAAGTCTGGGCAAGCTTATCGGATAGCTGGAAGAATATAGCATATGACGGAAAACAAAACCGAGCATAATGACAAGGAAGTCGCTGACGAATTGAGAGGCGTGCCGAAAGAAATGCTCGATTCTGAAAGTCAGGCGGATGAGGACAATTCCAAGCTGCCTTCTGAAGTACAGGAAGAATTGAAAAATCTCCGCGAACAGCTCGAAGCGACCAAGCAGGAAGTGCTTTACGCCAAAGCTGATACGCAAAACGTACGCCGGCGTCTGGAGAAAGATATTTCTGACGCGCGAGCATATGCGGCAACCGGATTTGCACGAGATATTCTGTCAATTGCTGACAATCTGGTACGGGCAATCGATGCTGTTCCAACTGAACTGCGCGAAGATGATAAATTCAAAGGGTTGGTTGCCGGCATCGAAGCTACGCAGCGTGAGATGGACAAGGTCTTCAATCAGCATGGCATTACGCGGATTGCTGCGCGAGGTATGCCACTTGACCCCAATCAGCACCAGGCAATGATGGAAATTCCGACGGAAGATGCGGAGCCGGGTACCGTGGTGCAGGAGATGCAGGCGGGCTACATGATCCGCGATCGTTTGTTGCGCCCTGCGATGGTCGGTGTCGCAAAAAAGCCGGATTGATGAAGTGCTGAGAGGATGGGGGAACTGGAGAGCGTGTTGGATCGTAACTCTGTGTAATTGACGAAATTACAGGGAGTTGATTTATGAAAATGCGTATCCTTATGGCCCCCCTCTTGCTCGGCTCGGCTCTTTCTCTCGGAGCTTGCGCTGATAACTATGCCGCTGAAGGCGGTTTAGCTGGTGCGGCAGCCGGTGCAGGCATCGCGGCTGTAACAGGCGGTGATGTTGGAACCGGTGCTGCCGTTGGTGGCGCGGCCGGTGCGGCTGGTGGCGCGTTCATCAGCAAAGATGACTGCAAGAAAGAGAAGTATCGTTATCGTGACGAATGCCGTCGTTATCGCTAATTGCGGCTACGATAATGAAAAAGAGGCGCTGCGAGTGTTCGTAGCGCCTCTTTTTATATCGTCGGCCCGAGTGTAGCTCCCGGAAAGCTCACTAGGGCATCATAGGCTTCCGAATCGCCAATACCCGGCAATTTGCGTCCTTTGCGCAAAAGAAAAGCATGACGGATGATTTCTGCCTGCTGCTCCAATCCGTAGCGTTCAAGCGTCCAGCCGGGCTTTAAGGCGTAATCATAACGGCAAAATGGATGGCGGTGGGTAACAAGATGCCATTCCCCCTTGTGCTGCACCTGCCAGACATGGGTCATTTCATGCAGAAACAGCCCTTGCAAATTCAGGCCCTCAACTGAGAAGTCATCGGAATAAAGAGTGGTGGCCGGGTGGAAGTGAAGATGGCCTCTTGGTGCCATGACTGTTTGTCTTGGCTGAAACGGAAACCACTTACTGCGCTTGATCCGGACCGGGTTGCAATCAATCGCAGTTCCAAAAATTTGTCGGACGAGGGCAATCTCTCCTTGGGTGAGGGATCTTTCCCCACCCACTGGGCAGATTGCCCCCGCTTTAATTGGCATATGGGTAATTACCGTTCATCACCAGCAGCGAGCACTTCGGCAGGGAAGCTGATCTTGTCACCACCTGCAAAGGTCAGTGTGACTTCAATCTTGTCTCCGGGTTTTGTGTCTTCAGCAAGGCCCATAACCATCACATGCTTTTCTCCCGGCACAAAAGACACGGTTTTCCCGATCGGAACGTCAAGCTGGAAAATGTCATCCATCGACGCCTTGCCTTCCCAGGTGCTGACCTGATGCATGGCAGCGCTTTTAGCGCCTTCGACAAAAACAGAGCGGATGACTCTGGTCTTTTTCCCATTGTTGCTGATGTCAAAATAAACCGCCGCCGGATTTCCAGCAACCGGAGGAAGGATCAGGCGGGCATTTTCAACATTGATGCCTTCCGGTGCGTTTGGAGCGGAGTTTTCGGCTGGCGTTTCGGCTTCATTTCCACCGCAAGCCGCAAAGCTGACAGTGACCATTCCAAGAGCCATACTGGCCAAAATTCTTTTCATCATTTCCTCCCCAAAAATAATTCCCTGTGGAATTGCCGATTTCTAGCCCGGCAAATCCCTTGTGCCAACCAAAAGCGCACCTATATCGCGCCTGTCAACGAGCCGCCGAACGGTTCTGCCTTTTGCAAGGGGGGCCAGATGTGCGGTGTCCAATTTTTAGATAGGAAATGGGGAAACCATGGCCAAAGTTATCGGTATCGACTTGGGAACAACGAACAGCTGCGTAGCTGTTATGGACGGGGGCAAGCCCAAAGTAGTTGAAAATTCAGAAGGTGCGCGCACCACACCTTCTATTGTTGCCTTCACCAAAGATGGTGAACGTCTGATCGGCCAACCGGCCAAGCGTCAGGCTGTAACCAATCCAGACAATACAATTTTTGCCGTCAAGCGCCTCATCGGCCGCCGTTTTGATGACCCCATGACCAAGAAGGACATGGAGCTTGTCCCCTATGACATCGTCAAGGGTAAGAATGGCGACGCATGGGTTGAAGCTGGCGGTACGGAATATAGCCCATCGCAGGTTTCTGCCTTTACTCTTCAGAAGATGAAGGAAACGGCAGAAAGCTACCTCGGCGAAACCGTGACGCAGGCCGTCATCACCGTTCCGGCTTACTTCAATGACGCTCAGCGTCAGGCCACCAAAGATGCTGGTCAGATCGCTGGTCTTGAAGTGCTGCGCATCATTAACGAGCCAACGGCAGCAGCTCTGGCTTATGGTCTCGACAAGGAAGACGGCAAAACAATCGCCGTTTATGACCTTGGCGGCGGCACATTCGACGTTTCCGTCCTCGAAATCGGTGATGGCGTGTTCGAAGTGAAGTCCACCAATGGTGATACTTTCCTTGGTGGTGAAGATTTCGACACAGCCATCGTCGAATATCTCGCTGAGCAGTTCCAGAAGAAAGAAGACATGGATCTGCGCAAGGATAAGCTTGCCCTCCAGCGCCTGAAGGAAGCTGCAGAAAAGGCGAAAATCGAACTTTCTAGCTCGCAAACGACGGAAGTGAACCTGCCGTTCATCACTGCGCGTATGGAAGGTGGTTCATCTACCCCGCTTCACCTTGTTGAAACACTGAGCCGCTCGCAGCTTGAAAAGCTGGTAGAAGGCCTCATTCAGCGTACTCTTGAACCTTGCAAAAAGGCTCTTGCGGATGCTGGCGTAGACAAGAGCGGCATTGACGAAGTCGTGCTGGTCGGCGGTATGACCCGTATGCCTAAGGTCCGTGAAGTCGTGGAAAGCTTCTTTGGTAAGAAGCCACACACGGGCGTAAACCCTGATGAAGTGGTTGCCATGGGCGCTGCTATTCAGGCTGGTGTGCTTCAGGGTGATGTAAAAGATGTTCTCCTGCTGGACGTGACCCCGCTGTCGCTGGGTATCGAAACGCTGGGCGGTGTCTTCACTCGCATGATTGACCGCAACACCACGATCCCGACCAAGAAAACGCAAGTCTACTCGACTGCTGAAGATAACCAGCAAGCCGTGACAATTCGCGTGTTCCAGGGCGAGCGTGAAATGGCTGCGGATAACAAATTGCTTGGCCAGTTTGATCTGATGGGCATTCCATCCGCTCCGCGCGGTGTTCCGCAGATCGAAGTGACCTTCGACATCGACGCCAACGGTCTGGTGAACGTGTCCGCTAAGGACAAGGGTACCGGTAAGGAACAACAGATCCGCATTCAGGCATCGGGCGGTCTTTCAGAATCTGACATTGACCAGATGGTTCAGGATGCTGAAAAGTTTGCCGATGAAGACAAGAAGCGTCGTGAGCAGGCAGAAGCACGGAACAACACCGAAAGCCTCGTCCACGCGACAGAAAAGCAATTGTCTGAGAGTGGCGAAAAGGTCAGTGCTGATCTGAAGAGCCAGGTCGAAGGGGCCATTGCTGAAGCCAAAACTGCGCTCGAAGGCGATGATCTTGATGCGATTAATGCCAAGGCCCAGGCTCTCACAGAACTGGCCATGAAAATGGGTCAGGAAATCTACGAGAAGCAGCAGGCTGAAGGTGGTGATGCCGCAGCATCTGACGCAGGCGCAAAGTCTGACGATGATGTAGTCGATGCCGAATTTTCGGAAGTCGACGACGAAAACAACAAGGGCTGATTGTCCTGAAGGAAACCTATACCGCCACCGATGTGCATGTCGCGTCGGTGGCGATCTGGTTTAAGGCGGGAACATGTCTGCTACTGAAATAGATTATTACGAGCTTCTTGAAGTCGAGCGCACTGCGGACGACAAGACTATCAAATCCTCTTATCGCAAGTTGGCGATGCGCTTCCACCCGGATAGAAATCCCGGTGATGCTGAAGCCGAAGCAAAGTTTAAAGCCATCAGTGAGGCCTATGACTGCCTCAAAGATCCGCAAAAACGTGCGGCTTATGATCGTTTTGGCCATGCCGCCTTTCAGCAGGGCGGCGGCGGCCCTCAGGCGTCAGACTTTGGCGATATAGGCGATATTTTCGAGACGATTTTCGGCAACGCCTTTGGCGGAGGTGGGGGCAGGGCAAGGCCCCGTCGCGGTGCAGATATGCGCTACGATATGGAAATCAGCCTCGATGATGCTTTCCACGGTAAAGACACGCAGATCGAAGTTGAAGTTTCGGTTTCGTGCCACACCTGTCAGGGTACAGGGGCACAACCCGGAACCTCCAAGCGCGGCTGTAACCTGTGCCATGGTCACGGAAAAGTCCGTGCCCAGCAAGGCCTTTTCGTTATCGAAAAGCCATGCCCCAATTGCCATGGGCGCGGTGAAGTCATTGAAAAGCCTTGCACTGATTGCCGTGGCGAAGGACGCGTCGATGAAGTGCAGGTGCTAGACGTCAATATTCCACCTGGCGTTGATAATGGTACGCGTATTCGTCTTTCGGGCAAGGGAGAAGCCGGTCCTATGGGCTCGCCTCCGGGCGACCTTTACATTTTCCTTCATGTTCGCAAGCATTCCGTTTTCGAACGTGAGGGGACCGTTCTATTCACCCGTGTCCCAATCAGCTTCACTACTGCGGCTTTGGGCGGCTCAGTTGAAATACCTGGTATGGATGGCGAACCTAATGTGATCGACATTCCAGCTGGTATTCAGTCTGGCAAGCAATTGCGCAAACGCGGTGCAGGCATGCCTGTACTTCAAGGGCGCGGTCGGGGCGACATGGTGGTTGAAATTGCTGTCGAAACACCAACACGCCTTTCAGCTCGCCAGAAAGAGCTGCTGCGTGAGTTTAAAGAAACAGAAACCGGAGAAGAATGTCCGGAGAGTCGAAGCTTCTTTGACAAGATCAAATCTGTTTGGACGGATTTGACTGATTGATGAAACCAGCGGTTCTCTTTGTCTGCCTCGGTAATATCTGCCGTTCGCCCATGGCTGAAGGTGCCTTCCGGGCGGCGGCAGACGAGGCCGGGTTGGATATAATCGTCGACTCTGCTGGTACGGGTGACTGGCATATTGGCAATGCACCTGACCCGCGTGCGCAGAAGGAAGCTGCCAGCCATGGCGTTTCCATTGCTCATTTGCGTGGAAGGCAGATCGGTGAAGATGATTATCGCAAATTCAGCCATATCTTTGCTTTGGACAAAGATAACCTAGCCATCATTCAGCAACGCGCTCCCGAAGATACTACAGCCGAAATCAGCCTGCTCATGGATGTTGTAGAAGGGGAACGGGGTCGGCCTGTAGCAGACCCCTATTATGGTGGTGCGGAAGGTTTTACCCAAACCTGGTGTGATGTCAGCAAGGCAGCGCGGGCTCTTGTTGATCGTTTCAGTCGCTGAACTGTGGGTAGGTTCCATCCATCTATAATTGGGTAGGTTCCATCCATCTATAATGACGAGTGGTTGTGATTGCGTTCCTTTTATGTTCCCGCTACGCCTGAGCGATGGCTAAAACAAAAAGGCGATATGTATGTCAGGCTTGCGGTGGGGTTTCGCACCGCTGGCAGGGGCAATGTCCCGATTGCTCAGAATGGAACAGCTTGGTCGAAGATACGCCCGCTAGTGTGTTTTCAATGAAGCACGATCTGTCGAGTGGTGGAAAAAAGATCCAGTTTGTGGCGCTTGATGCGCCGAGTGAAGCTCTGGAACGGCGCAGTACAGGCCTTGCTGAATTTGACCGCGCCTTGGGTGGAGGTCTGGTTCCTGGCTCTGCTATCCTCATGGGGGGTGATCCAGGAATCGGCAAATCAACGCTTTTGCTGCAGGCGGCGGCGAGCATTTCCCGGAATGGTCAGGATGTCGTTTACGTCAGCGGCGAAGAAGCTGCCGGGCAGGTCCGTATGCGTGCTGAACGGCTGGGCCATAAAGATGCCCCAATACAGCTTGCTTCGGCCACATCAGTTCGGGACATTCTCACCACGCTGAATGGGATGGAGCCTCCTGCGCTTCTGGTGATCGATTCCATCCAGACCATGCATTCGGATACCATTGAAGGCGCTCCGGGTACGGTTAGCCAGGTGCGTGGCTGCGCTTTTGAATTGATCCGTTATGCCAAGGAAAGCGGCGTCGCGCTTATTCTGGTTGGCCATGTTACCAAGGATGGCACCATCGCAGGCCCCCGTGTGCTGGAGCATATGGTAGATGTTGTGATGAGCTTTGAGGGGGAACGAAGCCACCAATACCGTATCCTGCGTGCGCTCAAAAACCGCTTTGGTGCTGTCGATGAAATTGGCGTTTTTGCGATGGCGGGGAAGGGGCTTGAAGAAGTTTCTAATCCATCCCTTCTGTTCCTTTCAGGACAGGAAGCACCTGTTGCAGGAAGCGCTATATTTCCAGCCATCGAAGGAACACGGCCTGTCCTAATTGAAATTCAGGCTCTGATTGTTCGCTTGCAGAGCGGGGCCACGCCGCGTCGTGCGGTGGTGGGTTGGGATAGCGGACGGTTGGCTATGTTGCTTGCTGTGCTGGAATCGCGCTGCGGTTTGAACTTCTCAACCGCTGAAGTTTATCTCAATGTCTCAGGTGGCTATAGACTGCAGGACCCCGCCGCAGACCTTGCTGTCGCTGCAGCCCTCGTTTCCGCTTTAGCTGACAAACCTCTGCCCACCAAATCGGTGTGGATTGGCGAAATTTCTCTCGCAGGAGAAATTCGTCCAGTTGCTCATTCAGGTCTCAGAATGCGTGAGGCTGCCAAACTTGGCTTTGATAAAGGCTTCGGCCCACCAGACGGGGATCGAGACGGCAGTGGTATTACGTATGAAAATCTATCGGGATTGTTCAAGCTCGTTGACCGGATTGTGGCATCATCATAGGCGGATAATCACATGACCGGCTTTGATATCATTGTACTCTTTGTAGTGGGCCTCGGTGCCATACGTGGCTTCATGCGCGGTTTTTTGCAGGAGGTTCTTTCGCTTGCTGCCTGGGCGGCGGCGATCGTCGCAATCTATTACTTCCACACTGACTTAACCGCTATATTGTTTGATTACATCTCCTCTCCTTCGGGTGCTGCTGTTTTAGCGTTCCTTATATTGCTTCTCATTCCTTTCGCTTTCATGCGCGGATTTGCGATCTGGGCTGGAAGAACCTCTAGATCCTCCGTTCTTGGGCCAATAGACCGGGTGTTGGGATTTGGCTTTGGCACGATCAAAGGTGCCATTATTGTTGTAATGGGCTTTTCCATTCTGGTTCTTGCCTATGATACGATTTGGGGTGCCGAGGGACGGCCTGACTGGATTGTTCAGTCTCGGACCTATCCATTCATAAACGCCAGCGCTGACAGCCTGGTTCAGGTCATTGATGAACGTAGAAGGCGTATGATTTCTGATAAAGCGGAATCCGATAGTTCTAAAACAGATATCTTTTGAAATGGCTGCGACCGAGAAATTATATTCCCCTCACTTACTAGCTCTGGCGGTAGAACTGGCTCAATATCCCGCTAACCCGGCACTTTCCCTGTTTGGAAAGGCTAAATCTCCCACATGCGGCAGTGTGATGTCCCTCTATCTGGAAACCGATAATGATGGGCGCATATGTGACATAGGCCTGAAAACTCAGGCCTGCGCAGTAGGGCAAGCTGCCACGGCTATTTTTGCTCGCCATGCCAAGGGAAAGAATGTCAGAGATATCGACGATATGATATCTGCGTTGGATTCCTGGCTGAATGACGCAGGGCCGATACCGGAATGGTCTGACCTTGGGATCATTGCTGCAGCCAAAGACTTTCCCGGTCGTCATGGGGCAATCCGGCTTCCTTGGCAGGCAGCTTATCGAGCACTGCATTCAATCATCTAGTCTTACCCTGCGGTCTGGGTTAACGCGCAACATTGTTAATCTGGCAGATCTTCAAAACAGGTCGCCGGTTCTGAATATGAGTTTGCTCAATGCCCTCCTTTAATTGCCCCGTTCCAAACCTGCGCCTGCATATTGACGGTGATGCTTTGGCACGCAATTGGCAGCGCCTGAATATGCTTTCAGGCACTGCCTCTGCTGGAGCGGCAATCAAGGCAAATGCTTACGGCCTTGGTATTAATAGCGTTGCACCGATTCTCAAAGAGCAGGGCGTTCGCAACTACTTTGTGACACATTGGTGCGAGGCGGCATCATTGCTTCGTTATGTGGCAGCGAATGATATTTCCGTGTTGCATGGCCCGCAAACCTCTGAAGAAGCGCAGTATGCCAAGTCGCAAGGCTTGCGGCCGGTGATCAATAGCCTGTCACAGGCAGCAATTTGGCTGCGTGCGGGAGGGGGTGTTTGTGACCTCATGGTCGATACTGGGATCAATCGTCTCGGTCTCGATATGAGTGAGATACATGATCCGATTTTGCAGAAGTTAGATATCAACCTTGTTTTGTCGCATCTCGCATGTGCAGATGAAGACCACCCGTTGAATGCTGTTCAACTTGACCGTGCCCGCACTGCATTTAGAGCGATAAATTCTGTTGGAAAAAGCCTTTCC
Organism: Altericroceibacterium indicum; assembly: GCF_009828105.1. Classification (GTDB taxonomy): domain Bacteria; phylum Pseudomonadota; class Alphaproteobacteria; order Sphingomonadales; family Sphingomonadaceae; genus Altericroceibacterium; species Altericroceibacterium indicum. Next base: position 798,619 of record NZ_WTYQ01000001.1, on the reverse strand, counting down.
AGTAGCGCTGGCATTGCTTTGGGAGAGCCATACCATTTTGACATTACCCGTCCAGGACTGGCACTTTATGGAGGAATTCCCCGCGCAGAATTTGAAGGTGTAATAGAGCAGGTGGCGACGCCGCAGGCTATGGTCATTATGACGCGGCAGGTCGCTCAAGGCGCTACGATCGGATATAATGCGACCTTCACAGCGCCACGCCCTATGCGTGTTGCAATTGTTTCGCTGGGATATGCTGACGGCTTTCTGCGGGCTTGGGCCGGCAAGGCGAAGTTTCGATATGGTGGTATTGATCTACCTGTTCTCGGCAAAATATCGATGGATATGACAGTAGTAGATTGCAGTGCAGCACCGGATGTTGCTGAAGGAGACTGGGTTTCACTTCCTTACAACTTGGCGGCAGCTTCTGCGGCAACCGGTCTGTCCCAATATGAACTTCTTACTGTTTTGGGCGAACGTTTTAACTCGCGCTAACGCGTATCTATGTTGCGCTGCACATCGAGGAAATGCTACTATCTCCTTCAAACAGTTGGAGATGGTTAAATGCCCAGCACGTCAGACACCGTAGATGAAACGGTGATCATCAAGAAATACGCCAACCGCCGGCTGTATAATACGAAATCTTCGAGCTACATTACGCTTGATGATTTGGCTCGTATGACACGAGAAGGAACAGACTTCGAAGTTGTGGACGCAAAGACTGGCAATGACATTACACATGCCATTCTCACGCAAATCATCATGGAAGAAGAAGCGAGCGGGGAGCAAATGCTGCCTATCAGCTTCTTGCGGCAGCTCATTGCGATGTATGGTAATTCCGTTCAGTCGATTGTTCCATTTTACCTTGAAGCTTCGATGAAGAATTTCCAGGCTAATCAACGGAAACTGCAAGAAACTTTTTCAACCAGCATGACGCCGGATAGTCTGAAGAAGTTTGCGGAAACCAATATGGCTATGCTGGAAGCTGCAACCAGCGCTTTTATGCCGAAAGCTGCTGGGAAGGTTTCGAGCGAAAATACATCTGCGAAGAGCACTGAAGATGATCTCGATGCCCTGCGCAAACAGATGATGGAAATGCAGAAAAAGCTCGATCAGCTTGGCAAATAGCTCGCGGCAAGTCATGCGGGCCTTTCGTACAAACAAGTGATTCGAAAGCCCGCTTAGTGTCAGAGATACGCCACGCCTTACCGATCCGCCGTGCAGACGATTTTGCGCAATGGTATCAGGAAGTTATCGCAGCAGCCGACCTTGCAGAAGAGTCGGGTGTGCGAGGCTGTATGGTGATCAAACCATGGGGCTATGGCATTTGGGAGCGGATGCAGGCTCTGCTCGACCGCCGCATCAAGGATGCGGGGCACGATAATTGCTATTTTCCGCTCTTCATTCCGCTTTCCAACTTCGAGCGTGAAGCTGAACATGTTGATGGCTTTGCCAAGGAAATGGCGGTTGTTACGCATCATCGCCTTGTGGCAGGTCCTGATGGCAAGCTAATTCCTGACCCAGAAGCCAAATTGGAAGAGCCTCTTGTGGTTCGTCCCACTTCGGAAACGATTTTCGGCGATGCAATGAGCCGCTGGATTCAGAGTTGGCGTGACCTTCCGCTCAAGCTCAACCAGTGGGCTAATGTTGTACGCTGGGAAATGCGCACCCGTATGTTCCTGCGGACCAGTGAATTTCTCTGGCAGGAAGGGCATACGGCCCACGCTGACGCTGAAAGCGCCAAAGAGCATACACTCCGGATGCTCGAAGTATATCGCAGTTTCGCCGATGAACAGCTTGCTCTGGCTGTGATTGCAGGTGAAAAGCCTGAAAATGAGCGTTTTCCGGGCGCTGAAGAGACATGGTCGATTGAAGCGATGATGCAGGATGGCAAGGCCCTTCAGGCCGGCACTTCCCATTATCTCGGCACCAGCTTTGCTGAGGCGGCCAACATTCGCTTTCAGGATAAGGAAGGCCAGCAGCAGCTTGCGCACACGACGAGTTGGGGTGTCTCCACCCGTCTGATCGGCGGCGTTATCATGACGCATGGTGATGATGATGGCCTGCGTGTTCCGCCAGCCATTGCCCCAGTGCAAGTCGTGATCCTGCCCATGTTGCGTGGCAATGATTCTGATGCGGCTTTGATCGACTATTGTGAGGAATTGCGCGACGCAATTGCCAAGCAAGATGCTTTGCGTGAGCCGGTCCGAGTGCAGCTCGATTTGAAACCGGGGAAGCCTGCGCCCAAGCGCTGGACCTGGGTGCGCAAGGGCGTTCCTGTGATCATCGAAGTGGGTGGTCGTGATCTTGAACAGGGCAAGGTGACCTTGCTGCGCCGGGATAAATTATGGGGCGATGATGCCAAGCCCGCATTTGCCGGGCCTTCACGCCTTGATTGTGTGGCTGAGATTTCCGGGCTTCTTGAAGATATTCAGGCTTCGCTCTACGATGAGGCTTTGGCCCGCCGTGAAAATGCTATCGCGCGTGATGTCGACACGCTGGAAGGGCTGACCGCCTTTTTCAGTAGTGAAAAACGGTATCCGGGTTGGGTTGAGGTGCAATGGTCAAAACCGACCGGTGAAGAGCTACAGCAGGTGGTTGATAAGCTGAAATCCCTTAAGCTCACTGTCCGCAATGTTCCGATTAACGCAGCACCTGTTGAGGGAACCTGCATATTTACGGGAAAACCAGCGGTTGAAAGGATTTACGTCGCCCGCGCCTATTGAGCGTGACCGTTGCTGATCCATGGTATAGATGGATCGGATGGCGATTAAACCGACAAAAGATATAAGAAATGCTCCTGGCCTTCCGAGCCGGGAGCAAATTCTCGAATTCATCCAGACCACTGATAAGCCCGCCGGAAAGCGAGAGATCGCTAAGGCGTTTGGCTTGAAGGGTCAGGAAAAGATCAATCTCAAAAAACTCCTCAAGGACATGGCCGAAGAAGGCCTGATTGACGGCAAGCGAACTGCTTATCATCGAATGGGCGGTGTGCCCAAGGTTACAGTCCTCAAAGTGATGGAAATCGAGGATGGCGAAGCCTTTGCCATTCCTGAAAGCTGGTCCCCGGAAAGCGCGACGCCTCCTCCCAGAATCCGTTTGATTGAGCGGAAGAGTAAGGGTGGAGCGCTGAAAAAGGGCGATCGGGTTCTGGCTCGAACCGAAGAAGCAGGGCGGGGCTGGATTGCCTATCCGATGAAGAAACTGGCGGATACGAGCGAGTCTGTTCTGGGTGTTGTAGAGCTGGATGGGCGCGGGAAAGCATGGCTTGCGCCGGTTGACAAGCGTGTTCGCCAGTCATCACCCATCGCCGATTTGGCCAGTGCAGAAGAAGGCAATCTTGTTCTAGCTGAACCCGCCGGACGCTCCCCCAGAGCGGGTGTTCGGGTGGTCGAAGTGCTCGGAGATCCGCTGGCTCCCAAGGCTTTCAGCCTGATTGCGATCCACAAATACGGTATTCCCAACGTCTTCCTACAAGAGGTACTGAACGACGCAGAAAAGGTGTCTAAAGTTACCTTGAGTGACCAAAAGCGCGAAGATCTGCGCCACATCCCGATCATCGCGATCGATCCCGCCGATGCGCGTGATCACGATGATGCGATCTGGGCTGAGCCGGATGGAGAGGGTGGCTTCAAGGCCATCGTCGCAATTGCAGATGTGAGCTTTTATGTCCGCCCCGGCAGCGCGATTGATCGTGAAGCGCGCAAGCGGGGTAACTCGGTTTATTTCCCGGATCGGGTCGTGCCGATGCTGCCTGAAGTGCTGAGCGCGGATGTGTGTTCGCTTCGCCAGGGTGAAGATCGGGCGGCGATGGTTTGCCACATGCAGATCGGCAAGCATGGCCAGATTAACAGTTGGCGTTTCACCCGTGCAATTGTTCGTATTTCGGAAGTCATCGCTTATGAAGAGGCGCAGGCGCGGATTGATGAAGAACGCGCGGATGACACGCTGAAAAATCTTTGGGCCGCGTGGAAGGACCTTGCTTCAGCGCGAGACAAGCGTGATCCGCTTGATCTCGATCTGCCAGAACGCCGTGTGGTGCTGGATGACCAGGGCCGGGTGGCCGAAGTTGCTGTGCGCGAGAGGCTAGATGCGCATCGGGTGGTCGAAGATTTCATGATCGCGGCCAATGTCGCGGCAGCCAAGGCGCTGGAAAGCAAGGCGTCACCTGTCGTCTACCGCATCCATGAACCGCCATCGCGTGAAAAACTGGTGGCTTTGCGCGATTATCTCGAAAGTTTTGGTCGCAAGCTTGCATTGGGTCAGGTCATCACACCAGGCCTCTTCAACCGAATGCTGAAAGATGTTTCGGATAGCTCTGAAAAGGCTCAGGTTATGGAAGCGGTTTTGCGCAGCCAGACCCAAGCCTATTACGGACCGGCCAATGCAGGCCACTTCGGGTTGGCGCTGGGCAGCTATGCACATTTCACATCGCCTATTCGCCGTTATGCCGACCTTCTGGTCCACCGTGCGCTGGTCGATGCGTTTGGGTTAGAGCAGCCTGACCCGCAAAATGGCATTCCGGCTCATTCCGGCCTGTCAGACAAAGATCGCGGTGATCTGTCGAAAATCACCGGTGCGATTAGTGACACGGAACGCCGGGCGATGGCGGCAGAGCGCGACACGGTGGATCGTTATGTCGCCGCCTGGCTGGCAAGCCGCGTAGGTGAAGTGTTCGAAACGCGGATCACAGGGGTTCAGTCCTTCGGCTTCTTTGCCACGATTGTAGGCCTGGGCGGTGATGGGCTGGTGCCGGTGTCCACTCTGGGTTCCGACTATTTCCATTATGATGAAGCTGCGCAACAACTCATCGGGGAAAAGAGCCGCACCACATATTCACCGGGCGATGTGCTCGAATTGCGACTGGGTGAAGCCAATCCACTGACTGGCGCGCTAAAGTTTGAATTGCCTGACGGGAAGGGCGGCAAGATTGAACCTCGCGGCAATCGCCCTCCACCGCGCCGCAAGAAGCCAACCGAAATGAAAGATAAGGCGGGCAAACATATGCAAGGTAAGCGCGGCCGCCCTGGTAATATTCGCCATCAGGGCCGTAAAAAGAAATGACTGAGGAGCAGGGCAGGCAGTTCGCTACAATGCACTAATTGCCTGCTTTTGCTCTCTCGATTGCCGCATTGATCGCGGCGCGGGCTTGCGGGCTGTTTTTCCAGCATGTCGAACCAAGGCGAGCGGACGTTTCTGCGCAGATATCTTCGGCGTTTCTTGTCGCAAGCTGATGAAAACTGGAGATGCCCAACTCTTCCAACCGCGCAATAACGGCGGGTCCAACGCCTTCCACCGCGAGCAGAGCAGTGCGTTGATCCTCCGAAAAAATCGCAGACGTCATTTCAGGCAAGCCGGTCAATATCTTCCACAGCCAGACTTCCGGGCACGATAAAGACCGGGCAGGGCAGGCTACCCGCTCCGGTGGTGAAGTGCGAAACCAGCGGGCCGGGGTTTCCATCCGGACCAGCGCCGAGCACGAGTGCGGAAACTTCAGGGTGTTCAGCCAGATATTCGCGGATAATAATTTTATCATCGCCCATGCGGACGGTGATTTGCGGCATTTTGTGCATTTCTCCGGCTAAAGAGCCTGCGGCACTGGTCGCCAGCACTTCAGCGCGATCATAGGCTTCTTGCTCGATCGTGGCCTGAACGCCGCCAAATGCGTTAAACCCTTGTTTTGGAACCAAAGATAACACTTGAACAGCGCCATTTGTATCCGCCGCACGCCTGGCAGCATAGCGCAGCGCGACCCGCGCTTCTTCCGTTTCGTCGATGATGACCAGATATGTTCGCATGGGTTCTCTCCTGAAACTGTCTATCGAAGCAATCATCTCTTCGCGCAAGACCTTGCGGGCGCGGCGCAAATTGGCCAGAGACATATTTGAAAATTCGCAACGTAAAGTCGCAAAGCAAGGAACAGACGCTCCGCCATGCCTATTGCCATCAAGATGCCCGCCCTTTCGCCAACTATGGAAGAGGGCACCCTCGCCAAATGGTTGGTGAAGGTCGGCGATAAAGTTGCCGCCGGTGACATTATGGCCGAAATCGAAACCGACAAAGCCACTATGGAATTTGAAGCGGTTGATGAAGGAACCATCGCGCATATTCAGGTCGCTGAAGGCTCTGAAGGTGTGAAAGTCGGCACAATCATCGCAACTCTCGCTGAAGATGGCGAAGATATCGGCGATGTCGAGCCTATGGGTGACGGCGGTTCCACGCCTGCCCCCAAGGCCGCTGAAGAAAAGCTGGCTAAGAAAGAAGAGACTGCAACGCCTGCGCCAAGCCCCACACCTGCCGCATCATCGCCCGCTCCCTCTTCGGGTGAGCGAATCATCGCATCTCCGCTTGCACGCCGGATTGCCGATGATAAGGGCGTGGACCTTACATCGCTGAAGGGCAGTGGGCCGCGTGGCCGCATTGTCAAAGCCGATGTAGAGAATGCCAAATCTGCGCCTGCCGCTTCGGACAGCAAAGCCGCCGCAACACCTGCACCCAGTGCAGCGCCGGCTGCCGCAGCGATTGAAGCACAGGACTTCGGCATTCCGCATGAGAAAGAGAAGCTCTCCGGCATGCGCAAGACCATTGCGCGCCGTCTGACAGAATCGAAGCAGCAGGTTCCGCATATCTACCTCACGGTCGATATTCGCCTGGACGAAATGCTGAAGCTGCGCTCGCAGCTCAATGCAGCACTTGAACCACAGGGCGTGAAGCTCTCCGTCAATGACCTTCTGATCAAGGCGCTGGCCAAGGCGCTTGTGGCAGTCCCATCCTGCAATGTGCAGTTTGCTGGTGATCAACTTCTGAAGTTCAGCCGCGCCGATATTTCAGTTGCTGTGTCGATTGATGGTGGCCTCATCACGCCGATCGTCAAGGATGCTGGTGCCAAGGCTATTTCCGCCATCTCCACCGAGATGAAGGATCTTGCTGGCCGGGCGCGCGACGGCAAGCTGAAGCCGGAAGAATATCAGGGCGGGACCGCATCACTCAGCAATATGGGCATGTATGGCATCAAGCAGTTTGAGGCCGTGATCAACCCGCCACAGGCCATGATTATGGCTATCGGCGCAGGTGAAAAGCGCCCCTATATCGTTGATGACGCGCTGCAGATCGCCACGGTGATGAGCGCAACCGGCAGCTTTGACCACCGGGCCATTGATGGTGCCGATGGCGCTCAGTTGATGAAGGTCTTCAAGGAGCTGGTGGAAGCTCCACTGGGCCTCATCGCCTAATGGTGGATGAAGTCATGAGCGGCCGCGACCCGGCCATTCGCATCAGCGCTATGCCCGCCGATACCAACGCCTATGGCGATATTTTCGGTGGCTGGCTGATGAGCATGATGGATAGCGCGGCCGGCCTCACGGCAGCGCGCTATTCGCATGGCCGTGCAGTGACTGTGGCGATGGATGGAATGCAGTTCCATCAGCCTGTGAAAGTGGGCGATGAAGTCTCGGTCTATACCAATATGGTCAAGACCGGGACCAGTTCCATGACGATTGACGTGGAAGCATGGCGGCGCGAACGCCACCGCGATACCGCCGTCAAAGTCACTCAGGCCACATTTACTTTCGTTGCCATTGATGAAAATGGCCGCCCGCGCCCGATCAAGGGCTGACGGGTTTTTCTCTTTTTTGCCCGGTCTGAAATGCCGGGCGCCGTACTGACTGGCAGGAAAGACATGGCAGACAAATACGACGTTATCGTCCTTGGTTCAGGCCCCGGTGGTTATGTGGCAGCGATCCGTGCTGCGCAGCTCGGTCTCAAGACCGCCATCGTCGAGCGTGAACTTCTGGGCGGCATTTGCCTCAATTGGGGGTGTATCCCGACCAAGGCGCTGCTGCGTTCCGCCGAGATTTTCCATTATATGCAGCATGCCAAGGATTATGGCCTGGCAGCCAAGGAAATCGAAGCCGACCTTGAAGCGGTGGTGAAGCGCTCTCGCGGGGTGGCCAAGCAGCTCAATCAGGGCGTCACGCATCTGATGAAGAAGAACAAGATTGCCGTGCATATGGGCACTGGCACTCTCACTGGCCCCAATACGCTGGAAGTGAAGGGCGAAAAGGGCACTGAGACCCTGAACGCCAAGCACATTATCGTCGCCACCGGCGCGCGGGCGCGTGACCTTCCCTTCGCTCCGGCAGATGGCAAGCGCGTATGGACCTATCGCCATGCGATGACACCGAAGGAAATGCCAAGCAAGTTGCTGGTGATTGGTTCGGGCGCGATCGGCATCGAATTTGCCAGCTTCTACAACGATATGGGCGCGGATGTGACGGTCGTCGAAATGATGGACCGCATTGTGCCGGTGGAAGATAAGGACGTTTCCACTTTCCTTGAAAAATCGCTCACCAAACAGGGTATGAAAATCCGCACCAAGGCGGGTCTTGAAAGCCTTGATGTGTCCGACAAGGGCGTGACCGCGAAGATCAAGGACAAGGACGGCAAGGTTTCAACCGAAGAATATAGCCATGTGATCGTGGCCGTCGGTATTCAGCCGAACACCGAAAATATCGGTCTTGAGAAGCTGAAGGTTAAAACCGATCGTGGCTTCATCCAGATCGACGATTACGGTCGCACCGGCGTCAAAGGCCTCTGGGCCATTGGTGACTGCGTTCCCGGCCCATGGCTTGCCCATAAGGCCAGCCATGAAGGTGTGACGGCGGCAGAAGCCATCGCGCAGGAACTGGGCAACAAAGACGTTCATCCGCACGGCCTCGATCGGAACAATATTCCCGGCTGCACCTATTGCCACCCGCAAATCGCCAGTGTCGGCATGACCGAAGCGAAGGCCAGGGAAGCGGGTTATGATGTGAAGGTCGGCAACTTCCCCTTCATCGGCAACGGCAAGGCCATTGCTCTGGGCGAGGCCGAAGGCTTCGTGAAGACCGTGTTCGATGCCAAGACCGGCGAGCTTCTGGGCGCACATATGATCGGTGCCGAAGTCACCGAATTGATCCAGGGCTATGTTGTGGGCAAGACCCTGGAAACCACGGAAGCGGAACTGATGCAGACTGTTTTCCCGCATCCAACTCTGTCCGAAATGATGCATGAAAGCGTGCTCGCCGCTTACGGCAAGGCACTTCATATCTAATATTCCGGGTCAGGGCATTTGGGGTTAATGAACCGAAATGCCCTGACCCTATTGCTCGCGGAATACCTGCTGCTTAGATCGATCAATGCTAGGGTGGAGGTGGCGGACCGAAGCCGACGAAACGGAGAACTACACCTACGCTATAGCCCTCTGAATTCATTAATGTTGCCGGTCACATCCCGGTGCGAAAATTGTCTTGCATCCGATAGAAACCCCGCAAGCGGACGTTCGTCATGTTTGCAGCGAATGACTGGAGCGAGCCCATTCTAACGGATGCTGCAGCTTGGAGGAATGTCACATTTGCTGCATAAAAACCATCTGAGAGATTCAGTTTACGCAACTGCACTGCTTGGTTTCGGCAACGTCGAAAGCCAGACGTGCGTCCCGTGAAGTCAGCCTCACTTGGCGTTTCGTAATACCTTTCGGATGTAGGTGTTCGCAGAACGGAAATGCGATGGACCAGACGCCTCTGCGTACCGGCCAAGCGTCCATTTTCCGGTCCAAGCGTGCGCGCCACTGGCGTAGAGCGTATCCTCGTCTTGTGCTGCAATGAACTGGCGCAACTTGTCACAAGCGGTTTCAAAATCGGCAAGCAGGACTGACCACGGCGTCTGGTTGCCTTTTGCGTACAGACGCGCGTTGTATTCTTTTAGCTGGTTCCATTTGTAGCCTTTGGCAGGCACATGAACCTCGCGGCCCGCAACTCCGTTTTCATACCAACCGTGAAACATGCCCATCCAGTGGGTGCGGTGTGCGATCACACCCTTGATCGTGGCGTCATCATCGGGGGCCGACAAAGAGGCTTTTGCTTCGTCGACGCCATCAAGCGTTTTGCGGAGCTTGGCCAATTCCTTATCGAAAACGGCAAGTAAGTCAGTCTTGTTGGTGGCTGCGGGCATGCCCAACCATTACACAACTTAACAGATTGCATCATTGATTTAAAACAAGGCTGCGTCGCTGCCTGGATCAGTGCATTCGCTGCGAGTACTTGCAAAACCGAACGGCAATCGCTGCCACCTTCTGGTGTGCGGTGATCGGCGGCACATAGGCCATTTTCGGCGGCAATCAGCGGATTGTAGCGGGCCGAAGCCGACGAAACACAGAACTACACCTACGCTATAGCCCTCTGAATTCGACGGCGAGCCAAAGCTGGCGTTGGAGTAAGAGTCCCTCACCTGATGGTCGAGCTTAACAATGGAAAGCCGGCCCTAACCATGACCAAGTTGAATCCGTGTCACATGCTTCCGACGAAGTAATATACAATAGCAATTTGAATGCATGACAAATACAAACACCTCAATTTATGCATAGGCTATTCCATTCGACATGACCGCCAACTTACCTTTCGACTACGCGATCATTCGTTTCGCTTGCCTGCAGCCAAAGGAGCAGGGACAGAATCCGCGACTCGTCTTTGCAAGCGTGGAAATGTTGCCGAGCGGACGTGCCATCCCTGATGCAACCCCACTTGATGAGAAATGCTACCCGCCCAGTTTGAGCACCAAAATGGGGCGTTTGTTTTTCCGGCGGGTCGGTTTGCCTGCTGCTGATGCACTCAATTGGTACCGTAACTTGGACGTGCTTCCAGATCAGGAAGGAACGCACGCAAAGAAACCGCTAGAACACGTATCTTTGATCGACGAACCAACGTGGGGGGCCGATCTTTGGTCGGCCCTTGCGGTACCATTACCGCCGCCACTTTTGCCGGGACCCATGGATGAAGATCGCATCGATCCCTATGCCGGGGCAAACCTCGAGGCCGTTCGGGTCCACCGTCGTCTGACGACAGGCGACACGGCTGTCGACGCCCTTCATGACTTGCCGGAAGAAAAGAAGAAGGAGGCCTTTCGATGGCTGCGGCTGCGGACATGGGTGGATTTCGATCTCTACCCCGAGCTGATGTGTTCAGCAGCGCTTATCGTTCCTGACCCGGACGTTCGTACCGTGCGATCCCGGCTTGATCGCAATGAAACCGGCCAGGAAACTGTTGTTTTTGAATTTGAGTGGCGGGGACAGCCGGGAGCCGGCCTGAGGCTCACCGCCCAAGAAGAACGCTATGGCAGTCTGGTATGGCAAGAAACATTCGACGTTCCGGCGGATGGAGTTGTTCGTGCCCCGCGCCCTCAGCCAGTTGAAAAGATCGGATGGAGCCTGGTTCATCCTGTGCGAGGCGTAATTGCGTCAGAGCCGATGACGGGCTACCTGCGGGCCATCACGTTAAACATCAACCTGCAAGGCAGGGAGACCCGTTTGTTCTCAAAAGACGGGAGAGGAAAGAACTCTCAGCAAAGCACGCGTTCCGTGCGGGAGGTGAGCAGCGAAAAGCTGACGACCGGCACTCCGTTTCCGCCACCAGGCAGCTTGGCTAAAGGACGTGAGCGCCGCAGGATCGCACGTAATAGCGAAACAGAGTTCTGGTTCGACAACCCAACGGTGGCGCGAGACAAGTTATGGGACTTAATCTCCCGCGCGCAATCCGATGTGATGCTGGTAGACCCTTATGCGGATGGACGAGATTTACTGGACTATGGCATGGCAAGCACGGGCGCGCGGGTCCGTCTGTTGACAGCTGGCAAAGCAACGGTTGATCGCGAACTTTTCGATATCAGCGAGGGCCTTCGGGACATGTCTAAAGCTAGCAAGCGAGCGGAAGCGCGTAGGATGAATGTGCTCATCCATGATCGTTTTGTTACAATCGACGGATCTGTTTGGTCGCTTGGCGCAAGCCTTAATGGCCTTGGCGGAGACGCAACCATGCTGATCCGCCTGCGGAACCCCCAACCCGTTCTCGAACGCCTTGAGCATGTATGGGCGAGTGCAACGATCATTGAGGCATCATGATGGACTTCCATGGACCGCCTGCTACCTCGCCCACGTTGAACGAAGACCCACAATTGATGTTCTTCGACCGCAACCGGGGACTGGCCGACCGCGAGTTCTTGTCGTGGGATGACCACGGAAATGACCCCGCGATCTCGCCTCTCTTCCAGGAAGCTGTTGGTTCAGCAAAAGAGGTCTGGATCGTTGATGGCTATCTAGGCGAAACGCTCGATCTCGCAGACATGCTTTTCAAGATCGTCACTCTTGCCGATGTTGAGCAAGTGCGGATCATAACAGCCGCGAAGCAAGAGGCGGCCAGCCTCGAAGAACTGGTCACAAAATGGAATAGCTCCGCACGGCGATCTGGTCATATCGAAATATTGACCCTGCCCAAGCGGGACAGCGGCTTCGGGGCTCTGCCCCATGATCGGTTCGCGCTTGTGGACGGAATTCTGTGGCATTGGGGGGCCACAGTCGGCGGAGGTTTTAGCGGACAGAACGCGTGTTCATTCGGTTGGAGCGCGACGCGCAGAGGTGCCGTAGCTTGGTTCGAGAAAATGTGGGAGCAATCCCGATGAGCCTTCACTGGCCAGATGAAGCAAGCGAGTATCGCAAGCGCGCGCTGGATGAATTGGACACCTTCCTGACTCGCTACTACGCCCTACCCAAACGACGTGAAGCGGCCAAGCTTTTTGCCAAGCTCGGAGAGAGCCAATCAGAAACCGAGACGGCAGCCTCAGTATTGGAGGTCGAATTTCCGGACGTTGCTGCGCAGATTCGTAGCGAGGCGAACGAACCCTCGTTACGGACGGTCGATGGTTTGCTGGCCGAAGCAGTACTCGACCAGGTTGCAAATCTTGATCCGGTTATTGCCGTTCGGAAGTTGGGTTCACTCTGCGACAACCCAATTGGTCAAAAGCTGGTTTCAAAAGCGCTTAAAGATGACATATTTAGAGAGCATATCCTAGATGGCTTGTCTAAGGCATTCAAAGATCGGCCATACTTCATTGGCGATGACGATGCCAAGAATGGGGCGCGAGCCGTTGAAGAGGTGCGCAGCGCCCTGGTCCAGTCTCGTAAATCTTGGGCTGATCCCTCTGGTCGTAACATCCGCGACCTACGCGCTCCACATGGCTGGTTCCCGGTGATTGAGCCAATTCACCTGCTGATTGGCCCTCTATCTCAAGTCGCTCCTGCCGATGCGATGAAGGTACTCGACACATTGCCATCTGAATTTGATGGCTTTCTGTGCCTTGAACACGTTGATCTTGGCTTAGATCACTATGAACATTGGGTGAAAGCGGTATACGCCGCACCGCCTGCATGGGACGAATTGGGCTGGACCGGAAACCGGTCTGAGGCTCCATGCGGCCTCGCACTCCCTTTGCTGTTATGGCATGCGGAATCCCGGTTACTACGTCTGAAAGACGGCGTGTCAGGTCAGGCAACACCCACCGACCTTGCATCCTCCATTCGAAGCAGAGGCGATGGAGCCCTAGTCGCTTGGCATTGGTGTGCAGGATTGGTCGAACGGGCAGACCGGGCAGAACGCGACGGGCACGGCAGCCCCAACGATGGAGACTGGCGCACGGCACAAGCTCTGGCTGCAAACGGTGGCTGGCACGGTTTCAACCCGGGCAAGGGTCGGGACGCTCTGCTACGAGAAGCAGCCCAAAAACTTGCACCGGACGCGTCTGATGCTGCCCCGCGACTGGGCAAGCTGCTTCCCGCCTCGCCTGAAGCCTTTATCGACGGCCCTGATGGGGCTGATCTGTCTTGGGCGGCGTTCGGGCTCGTTGGCGGTTTTGGTCCAATGTTCGAGGGCCGTCCACCATACGGTCTCGCGACGCGCCTCCTTTCGAGCGGGCTATGGGGCAAAGACGGGCCCGGTCGTCTTGAAACACTCTGGAAGAACGCGCTCGTGCTGCGCGAACTTGCCGCTGGGGGTGTGATCAGAAATAGAACAACAGACCACCGAAAGCCGGAAGATTTACTTCATTTGATAATCGCAATGGGCATTGCAGCGTTAGAAATGATCGAGCGGGGTGCGAAAGGTGACCCGGCAGCATTAAGAGGCCAAGTCGATCAGATGCTCTGCGAGTGCGCACCTTGGGATATACTGGGCCATGGGAGCCTTGCTGCACATGTGAAGAATGTCTCATCGCATGGGGCCAACCGAGGGTAATCGGCGGCACATAGGCTGTTTTCGACGGCAATCGGCGGTGAATGGCGGACAGGGTGGGATTCGAACCCACGGTGGGCTTGCACCCACGCCGGTTTTCAAGACCGGTGCATTCAACCGCTCTGCCACCTGTCCGCGCTGGAAAAGCCCGCTAACGCCTTCATGAACATTTGTCACGAAAAACTATTCTAAAAATGCACTGTTCGCAAAATACAGTGCATTTTGGTCCAAAATGGTCGCTTTATCACACCTTTTGATCGCAATCGGATAAGATGGGAATTCACAGCAGCCCTCTGGCGTGCAAGGTAGGGCTATGCGAATTTCCACGAAGATTTCCCGAACCCTTATCACTTTCGGTGCCGTTCTTGGCCTGTCGACCGTATCTTGCGCTCAGGAAACGGCAGATATGCCGTTTGATTCCTATGTGCAGATCCTGAAAACAAAGGCGCGGGCTGAAGGTGTCAGCGACGCTACTATCCGCCGGATGACGGATGGCTTATCGATCAATCAGCGCGTGCTTGCTCTGGATACAGATAATGTTTCCTCCTCTTCCAGCAGCGGTTTTCCTTCCATGGCTGGTTATGTTTCAAAGCATAATACGGCAGCCCGCATCGCTGGTGGGAAACGAAAATTTGCCCAAATAAGGCCGCTCGCTCAGAAGGTTGAGCAGGAATATGGTGTTCCGTCTGAAATCCTGCTCGCTATTTGGGGGCATGAAACGGCCTATGGCGCGGTGAAGGGCAATTTCGATCTGTCTCAAGCACTGGCAACATTGGCATGGCATGGCCGCCGCCGGGCATTGTTTGAGCGTGAATTTCTTGATCTGATGAAGATCGCTGACTCGGGAATTCCACGTTCCACCCTGGTTGGCAGTTGGGCCGGTGCTTTTGGCAATTCCCAGTTTCTGCCGAGCATTTACCTGCGGCTCGCTGTTGATGGCGATGGTGATGGCCGTAAGGATATCTGGAACAGTGATGCAGACACGCTCTATTCGATTGCCAATTATTTCCGGGATGCAGGCTGGCGTCGTGGTCAGCCATGGGCCGTGCGCGCTTATACACCAAACAGCGTTGATCGTTTGGCGATTTCGTCGAAAATGGATTCCCCTGTTTGTAGCAGAGTGCACAGCCGCCATAGCCGATGGAAAACTGTTGCAGAGTGGAAAGCGCTCGGCGTCATGCCTCAACAACCTTTGGCTGATAATGTAATGGCCAGCCTGTTCGAGCCTGATGGGCCGTCTTCACCTAGTTACCTCTTAACCCAGAATTATAGGGTTATCCTTGAGTATAATTGCTCAAATTACTACGCAATGAGTGTGGGATTGTTAGCAGATGATATTGCTCAGTAACCTGAAATCTGGCTATGTAACGCTTGCTATGGCGGGCATCGCGCTGAGTGGGTGCAACTATAATGCTGCCCCGCGTAACATTGCGCCAGCTCCGTCGGCAAACGGACCTGCGGCAGATTATCCCATGCTGATCGGTCCACCTTATCAGGTCAATGGTGTCACCTACCGTCCATCAGATTCGCTGAATTATGACCGTGTAGGTTATGCTCAATTGGACAGTGCGGGCGGCGCCTCGATTACAGCTGCGCACCATACTATGCCGGTCCCTAGCTATGTGGAAGTGACATCGTTGGATACGGGCAGGACGATTTTGGTGCGAATTGAACGTCGCGGGCCAATGGATAGTAACGCTTTAATTGCACTTTCGCCCGGGGCGCTTGATCAATTAGGGGCAAAGCCGGGTGTTCCTGTCCGGGTTCGCCGGGTTAACCCTCCTGAAGAAGAACGATCTTTGTTGCGCAGCGGACAGCAAGCAAGCCCGAGAATGGATACTCCGCAATCGCTTCTTGATGTTCTGAAACAGCGCTTGCCGGCGGAAGGCTCGGCATCTCTGCTGGCTCAGGAGGATCAGACAGAAGAGGAAGTCACTTCGGGTGAAAAGCCGATCAGGCAGACTTCTCCATCTCCGCGGCCTGCTGGCGTTGCGCAAGCTGTACCGGCTCCCAAGGCACCTACTCAGCCTCAATCTCCACCACCACCGCCACCACCACTGCCAACGGTAAATCCTGCTAAAACATCGTCCGGTGATGGATTTGCGGATGCTTTCCCAGCCAGGCAGACTTCGGTTCCCGTGGTGCAACCCACGCCGCAAACTTCGCCGCAACCGAAGCCCTCTGCCGCTGCGAAGGCAGGGCGCTACATGGTTCAGGCAGCAACCTTTTCCACGATGGAGCGTGCTAAAAATGCAGCCAGAAAGCTTGGCGCGCATGTAACGCCATCAGGAAAGTATTTTTTAATGCAGACCGGGCCGTTCGTATCGCGAGCGGAAGCGCAAGCCTCACTCGCCAAGGTGAAGGCAGCGGGTTATAGCGACGCTCGAATCTTTACACGTAGCAAGTAACGCCGGTGCTCCTATCGCCCGGCGGTGGGAGCAGCCTTGATCCGTCCAACGCAACTTCTGGCATTTTTCGGCGCGGTTATTTTGACCGCGCTGCCAGCCTCCCCTTCAGTCGCACTGACACCGGCTCCAGTTGAACAGGCCATTCCCGTGGGCCTGTTGATTGATCTTTCTTCTGGACAAACGCTGTTTGCACGCGATCCGGAAAGACGCTTCATGCCAGCGTCCACCACCAAGATTATGACGGCCTACACAGCATTCGAACTCATCGCTCATGGTAAGTTGAGCCTCGACACGGTCATTGAAATCAGCCCGAAAATTGCAGACGAATGGTCGGGTGAAGGCTCATCCATGTTCTTAAAAGCACATGACAAGGTGACTGTTGCCCAATTACTGATGGGGATCACAACCGTATCAGGCAATGACGCGAGCGTTGCTCTGGCTGTTCATTGCGCGGGTTCGCTGGATCGGTGGACTGAGATGATGAACGAAAATGCTGCATTTTTGGGAATGAAGGATAGTCACTTCGGATCACCCAACGGTTATCCGGACGAAGGCAGAACTTTTACCAGTGCACGCGACCTCGCGATTTTGGCGACCGCTTTGGTGAAACGTCACCCAGATCTTTACCGCCGCTTCATTGGCAATCATGGCATGGTGTATAACGGCATAGCCCAGAATAACCATGATCCCATCACCGGAGTCGTGAAAGGGGCTGATGGTATCAAGACTGGCTATACACGGCAGGCTGGCTATAATTTTGTTGGTTCAGCGGTGCGATCAGGCCGCCGTTTGATAATGGTCCTTGCTGGTGCGCCAACATCTTCTGAACGCGACAGGGCGGCTATCAAATTGATGAATTGGGGTTTCGATGATTTTCAGAACCGCCTGATTGCACCAGCACGCTCTGAAATCGGATTTGCCAGAGTACAAGATGGTGCCGAAGATACGGTCGCGCTGGGCGCAAGGGACGATATCCTGGCCACCGTACCAATCGGCGGCAGCATTTCTCCGAAGCTGACCATTCACTATCGAGGGCCCATTCAGGCTCCGATCGCCAAAGGACAGGAAGTGGCGAGGCTGCGTATTGAGATCGCCGGCCAGGCGCCGCATGATGTACCTCTTGTGGCTGAAAATGCTGTGGCAAAGGCAAATATCTTCCAACGCTTGATGAACGGGATGCGGGGCATTTTCTCGTGAGTTTCGGCAAATTCATTTCGCTTGAGGGCGGGGAAGGGGTGGGCAAGTCCACCCAAGCCCGGCTGCTGGCTGAGAGGATTGAAGCGGCAGGCCATAAGGTTCTTCTCACGCGTGAGCCCGGCGGCACCAAAGGTGCAGAGGCTATTCGTTCGCTTTTACTCGATCCGGAAGGGGAAGGGTGGGGCAGTGAAGCTGAAATGCTACTTTTTGCGGCGGCCAGGGCAGATCATGTCGCACGCCTTATCCATCCAGCTTTGTCGGCTGGCGAATGGGTTATTTGCGACCGTTTCATCGATTCCACGCGCGCTTACCAAGGTGGTGGGGCAGGGTTATCAGACGCAGCCATTCTCGATCTTCATCGCATCGGATGCGCTGGATTGCTTCCCGATGTGACGCTTCTGATAGAAGTGTCTTCAGAAGAAAGCGCCAAGAGATTGGCAGCAAGGGATAAAGGCAAGAGCGATAGGATCGGAGGACGGGCAGTTGAATATCACGCTCGGGTCAACGCCGCATTCTCTGCGCTAGCTGACGCAGAGCCCGGCCGCTTCAAGAGAATTGACGGAATGGGTAGCCCGGATGAAATCCACCGGCGTATTCTTGATGCAATCGGCTCAATGGTGCCAACGCCATGAGCGAACATGTTGGCCATGAAAGAGCCTGGCGCGAATGGAACGCAGCCATATCCAGCCCGCGCATGCATCATGCGTGGCTGTTGACCGGAAGGCGCGGTATTGGAAAAATGAGCTTTGCGTTGGCTGCAGCCCGCGAACTCGTCAGGGAAGAGGGCGCCCAGCAGCCTCAGGCTGATCATCCAGATATTCTGATCCTGACGCATGAACCCTCTAATGCTGATGAGGAAAAGAAGCGAGCAGAAGGCAAACCCTACCAAACCAAGCGCAATATCACCGTCGATCAGGTCCGACGGATGCAGCAGCGGTTGAACACACGGCCGACCCTTGGTGCAAAGCGTGCGATTATCGTCGATCCTGCGGATGATATGGAAAAGAGCGCATCCAATGCGCTGCTGAAAAGTCTGGAAGAGCCCCCGGCAGGAAGCTACTTTCTACTCGTATCACACCGTCCTGGAAGACTTCTGCCAACCATTCGCTCTCGCTGCCGGATCGTGCGTTTTCCTATACTTTCGCCAACAGACATTGATACTATTCTTTGCCGTGAAGCGCCTGAAGCTGACACTGCTGCGCGTGCTGCGGCGATTGCCGCCAGTGCAGGGTCACCGGGTGCCGCACTTGATTTTGTGGAACTTGAGCTTGGCAAATTGCACCATTTGATGACCGAGATCGTCTCCAAGGGAGATAGAGATTTCGCTTTGCGCGGAAAGCTGGCCGATGCCATGGGCGCACGGCCAGACCGTAAACGCCAGATGGCCGCGATTGATCTTGCTCGCGCTGTAATCGGACATCAGGTGGAAACGGCTCCGCAACAAACCATTCCCATGCTTGCTGATGCCTATGCTGATCTGAACCAACTGGCCAATCAGGCTCCAACCTTTAATTTTGATGCAGGATTGCTGATAATGGAAATCGGAACCTTGCTCGCATCTGTTGCTGGCACTAGGGACTCTGCCCATGTCTGAGCCATTCTATATCACCACCGCTATTCATTATCCCAACGGCAAGCCACATATCGGCCATGCTTATGAGACTATTGCTGCCGACGTTATGGCACGCTTTCAAAGGCTGCAGGGCCGTGAAGTGCGCTTCCAGACCGGAACGGATGAGCATGGCTTGAAGATGGCGCAAAAGGCGCGCGATCTCGACCTTACGCCGCGCGCCTTGGCAGATGAAATGTCTTCACATTTCAAAAATCTGTTTGATAAACTTAACATCTCTTATGACCGATATATTCGGACCACTGAAGATGTTCATCACCGTGCAAGCCAGGCGATCTGGCAAGCCATGGAAGCGAATGGCGATCTTTACCTTGATCGTTATGAAGGCTGGTATTCGATCCGCGATGAAGCCTATTATGACCAAAGCGAACTGGTCGACGGGGAAGGGGGCAGCAAGCTTTCTCCGCAGGGAACCCCTGTGGAATGGACGGTTGAAGAAAGCTGGTTCTTCCGTCTGTCCAAATATCAGGACAAATTGCTAGCGCTTTATAATGACAATCCCGATTTTATCCGGCCAGAAAGCCGCCGCAATGAAGTGATGCGCTTTGTCGAAGGTGGTTTGCGCGACCTTTCCGTATCACGCACGAGCTTTGATTGGGGTGTTAAGGTTCCGGGGCAGAACGATCATGTCATGTATGTCTGGGTGGACGCGCTGACGAATTATCTCACCGGTCTTGGCTATCCCGATAAAACGGATGATATGGCAAAGTTCTGGCCGGCAGATATCCATCTAATTGGCAAGGATATTATCCGCTTTCATACAGTTTATTGGCCTGCCTTCCTGATGAGTGCAGATATTCCTGTCCCAAAGCAGGTTTTCGGACACGGATTTCTGCTCAATCGCGGCCAAAAGGAATCTAAATCGCTTGGCAATGTTACTGACCCTCATGATCTGGTTGATCAATTTGGCGTCGATGTGCTGCGCTATTTTCTGTTGCGTGAATTCGCTTTTGGCCAGGATGGCAGCTATTCAGCGGAAGCGATCGTGACGCGTTCCAACGCCGAACTGGCCAATAGTTACGGCAACCTTGTGCAGCGTGTCTTAAGTTTTATCGCCAAGAATTGCGACGGTTCATTCACAGCTTCCGCGCCTGTTCTGGAAGCAGACCAGCTCTTACGGGACCAAGTTAATAAAGCCTGTCGCGAAGAACTGCCCGCGGCGTTCGAAAAACTCAGTTTTTCATTGGGTTTGGAAGCATGGATGCAGGCTGTTTTTGCGTGTAACGCCTATGTCGATGAACAGGCACCATGGGCATTGCGCAAAACTGATCCTGAGCGGATGAAACGGGTTCTTGCAACGCTTTGTGGCTGTATTCGTGACCTTACCATTGCCGTTTCTCCAGTTGTTCCAGAGGCTTCAGACAAGATCCTCGACGCTTTGTGTGTTGCGGGTGATGATCGCAATTATGCTGCATTGAACACAGACCCAGCGCTCGGTGAAATTCGTGTCGATAGCCCGACACCAGCCTTTCCTCGCCTTGAAATGCCGAAGACGGAGCAGGCTTGATGCTGATCGACAGCCATTGCCATCTTGAATATAAAGGGCTGGTAGAAGATCAAGCGGCCGCACTGAACCGTGCGCGGGCGGTTGGAGTTGATGGTTTTCTTAATATTTCTACCCGCCAAAGTGAATGGGCTCAGGTAACGGCGACGGCGGAGCGTGAAAAGGACGTGTGGGCTAGCGTCGGCATTCACCCACATGAAGCAGACCATCACGCTGATCTCGGCGCGGCCGCGCTATCGGAAGCGACGCAGCATCGCAAAGTCATCGCCATTGGTGAAACAGGCCTCGACTATTATTATGATAAGTCGGATCGCCAAATGCAGCAATCCTTGTTCAGAATGCATATTGAGGTGTGCCGTGAGACGCAGCTCCCTTTGGTGATCCACACCCGTGATGCTGAGGAAGACACGTTCACCATTCTGGCGGAGGAATTGGGGAAGGGCACCTTTCCGGCCCTGATCCATTGCTTCACAGCTTCTGCCGCATTTGGGCAAAAGATGTTGGATTTGGGACTGACTATTTCCCTTTCAGGAATTGTAACATTCAAAAATGCCAAGGATTTACAGGCGTTTGCTCTGCAAATTCCCGATGATCGTTTACTTGTCGAAACAGATAGCCCGTTCTTGGCGCCTATCCCTCATCGTGGTCGCCCATGCGAACCGGCATTTGTACGCGATACGGCAGAATTTGTGGCAGCACTTCGTGGAGTTTCAATCGAAGAATTGGGTGAAAAAACGTCGAATAACTTCTCGAAATTATTCAAGAAAGCTTTTGCATGAAGGTGCTGCTTCTTGGTTCGGGCACCTCTACCGGGGTTCCTCGGATCGGTAATGATTGGGGTGAATGTGACCCTTTGGAACCCAAGAACCGGCGCAGTCGTGTCTCTATTATCGTCGAAAATGATGACGGCGCGCGATTGCTAGTGGATACGTCACCGGACTTGCGTAATCAATTACTGCGCCATGACATCGATCGGCTAGACGGAATATTCTGGACGCATGATCATGCCGACCATTGCCACGGGATCGATGATCTGAGGGCAATGCGCTATAGCCGCTCCGGGCCAATGCCAGGTTATGCAGCCGATGAAACTGTACGCCGCTTGCGCCAGCGCTTTGGTTATGTTTTTGCAGGTCAGCACGGCTATTCGACAATCGTCCAGCTTGATACGCTGGAGCGATTAAGAATTATCGCTGGTTTTTCCGTTGAATCCACACAGATGCCGCATGGGCCAGCGCAAAGCACGGCTTTCCTTTTCGAGGCCGACGGTAAAACAATCGGTTATGCAACAGACTTTAGCGAAATTACCGATGGCATGTTAGACATGTTCTACCGGGTGGATATTCTTGTGTGTGACTGTCTGCGCCGACAACCACATCCAACACATGCGCATCTGGGAATGGCTCTGGAACTGACTGAGAAAGTTCGTGCCGGAAGAACGATTTTGACGCATCTGGATAAGAGCATGGATTATGCCATACTGTGCAAGGAAGTTCCGGAGAATGTTCATGTCGGCTATGATGGAATGGAAATGATCGCCTGATGGCTGGAAACTGGATCTCGATTATCTGGATTATCGGATCGTTGATCCTGGCTTTGAGCGCTTTGCGTTCCCATCAAATAAATGCGCGCAAAGGCGTGACATGGGTGTTGATCTGGATTGCAATTTTCTTCGTTGTGGCGGCTTTTTTCAACGCAATTGACTGATGGTTAGCGTTCTACACACCCTTTGCGACCTAGTTTATTTAACATAATATATATTATCAATCTATGTTTGTAGGTATTGGGAGTCTCTCATGTCCGCTCAGCTTTCTCGTTTGCTCGCCATTATGGAACGCCTCCGAGATCCCGAAACTGGCTGTGAATGGGATGTTGCACAAAGCTTCACCACTATCGCTCCCTATACGATCGAAGAAGCCTATGAAGTCGTCGATGCGATTGAGCGTCAGGATATGGACGATCTGCGCGGCGAATTAGGAGATCTGCTGCTTCAGGTGGTTTTTCATTCCCGCATTGCCGAAGAAGCTGGTCACTTTACCTTCAACGATGTTGCTGCGGCTATTTCTGATAAAATGGAAAGCCGTCATCCCCATATTTTCGCAATTGAAGAAGCCGCTGATCAGAAGGTTCGCTGGGAAGATATCAAGGCCAGTGAACGAGAAGCAAAAGGCGAACATAGTGCGATGGATGGCGTTGCCCGGGCACTCCCAGCGCTGCTTCGGGCGGAAAAGCTGCAGAAGCGTGCAGCCAGGCATGGATTTGACTGGCCAGATACCTCGGGGCCCGCAGCAAAAGTCAAAGAAGAAATCGCGGAACTGGAAGAGGCTGAGAGCCAATCCCATCAGCTCGAAGAAGCTGGGGATTTCCTTTTTGCAGCTGTTAATCTCGTTCGCGCTTATGGCATTTCTGCGGAAGACGCTTTGCGTGCTGCCAATGCAAAATTTGAGCGACGGTATCGCGCCATGGAAAGCATGGCAGACGGGGATTTTCCATCGCTTTCACTGGATGATCAAGAACAGCTTTGGCAGGCTGTGAAGAGATCTGAGAAATCACAGTCCGCCTAAAGCACAATTATGTTTCGAGGGCTTCGAACCTGCCCAGCTCCTTTTCGGTGAGCCTTACATCGATACGGCGCAAGGGGCCTACCTCCCCTTCCCCAGCATCTTCATCACCGATAACTTCGCCATGAGCATGCAGCCAGGCGATGCGCTGCCCATCAGACGCTGGGAGCGTCAAGTGATGCACCCTTGCACCTTCGGTGAGCATTTCACCAAGTTTATCAAGCAGATCATCAACACCAAAGCCACTTTCCGCAGAAATCGCGACGACATCGTCTGAGTGCTCGGCAAGACCGAGCAATTCTGCACGACGGTCTGCGTCGATGAGGTCAAACTTGTTCCACACCTCGATAATAGGCATATCAGATTGGCCATCTTCGCCATCGATCACGCCAAGATCGGTCAGAACCCCTATCACTTGTTGTTTCTGGGTTGCGTTGGCAGGATTGGCCATATCACGCACATGCAAGATGACATCTGCTGCGGTCACTTCTTCCAGGGTTGCCCGGAATGCAGCCACCAATTGTGTCGGCAGGTCTGATATAAAACCCACTGTATCAGACAGGATCGATTTTTCGACACCCGGCAATCTGATCGCTCGCATCGTTGGATCGAGCGTGGCGAAAAGCAGATCTTCAGCCATCACATCAGATCCAGTCAGCCGGTTAAACAGTGTCGACTTCCCGGCATTGGTATAACCAACCAGAGCGATGACGGGCCAAGGTGCTCTTCCCCGACGCTTGCGATGCAACTCACGGGTTTTACGAACCTGCTCCAGATCACGACGCAGTCTGCCCATTCGGCTCCGGATCATCCGCCGGTCGGCTTCAATCTGGGTTTCGCCCGGACCACCGAGGAACCCAAAGCCACCTCTTTGACGTTCCAGATGGGTCCAGCTGCGAACCAATCGGCTTGCCTGATAATCGAGATGCGCAAGTTCAACCTGCAAGCGGCCTTCAGCCGTTGCGGCCCGTTCCCCGAAAATTTCAAGGATGAGACCTGTCCGATCGATAACTTTGCGCTTTAGCCGCTCTTCAAGATTACGCTGCTGAATCGCGGAAATACTGGCATCAATGATAACCAGTTCAGCTTCTTCCAGAGTGCAGCTTGTTGCGATGCGGTCAATCTGCCCTTCCCCAAACAGCGTGCCGGGGCGCACATTGCGGATAGGCAACACAAATGCATCAGCCACGACAATGCCGATGGCAAGTGCAAGCCCCCTTGCCTCTTCAAGCCGGTTCTCCGGGTC
This sequence comes from Altericroceibacterium indicum, assembly GCF_009828105.1. GTDB lineage: Bacteria > Pseudomonadota > Alphaproteobacteria > Sphingomonadales > Sphingomonadaceae > Altericroceibacterium > Altericroceibacterium indicum. Next base: position 774,001 of record NZ_WTYQ01000001.1, on the reverse strand, counting down.
TTCGCTGCGCCGTTGCCCACGAATATCGGGGCAAATGACGAGGGCACGCGCACCGCGCGTTACCTCACCTTCAATGTCTTCATCTTCGAAAATCAGACGTCTTCACCTTCATCATCCATATCGCCAGTAAGGTCGACATGGGTTGCAGGCTGGATCGTTGAAACAGCGTGCTTGTAAGCAAGTTGCACAAAGCCATCGCGTTCGAGCAACATGCAGAAAAGATCATAAGAAGCGATGCGACCCTGCAGCATGACACCGTTCACAAGGAACATCGTCACCTGAACTTCCGCCTCACGCACACGTGCGAGGAAAATATCTTGCAGCAAGCGCTGCTTTTTCTGACCATCAGCGACCACGAATTGCTCAGCATCCACTGGCTGACCGGGCATAATTGTCGAGATAGCGTGCTTGTAAACAAGCTGCGTCTGGCCATCACGCCGCAAAAGAATGGAGAAATTATCAAACCAGGTGATGATTCCCTGCAGCTTCACGCCTTTGACAAGAAACATTGTCACAGGAATCTTTTCCTTGCGCAGGAAGTTCAGGAACACGTCCTGAAGGTTCTGCGACCGCCCGGAAGGCCCGGCAGATGGTGCTGGCTTGGGGGGAGCAGCAGCCTTCAGTTTAGGGCGAGCGGACAGGGTACCTTTGTTCACTGATTTTATATCCTTTTGTTTTTGGTAGCGAAATTTGTCTCGCTACATACTGGACTCAGCTTGTGACAATTCGCTGAAGCCGGTTTTCGGAAAAGTCTGATTAATCGTCTTTCGCCTATTAGCACAAATAGTTTTTGCAGTAACTGCTTTGCCAACTGCTTTGCCAATCTTTATTCATCATCCTTGTTGCGTTCACCCATGCCAAGCAATTTCAGCTTCCGGTGCAGGGCTGATCGCTCCATACCAATGAAACCCGCGGTTTTCGATATATTTCCTGAAAAACGTCGAATTTGGATGCGAAGGTACTCTCGCTCGAAGCTTTCGCGAGCCTCTCGCAGGGGAATGCCCATGAGCGAGGGGATGGCCGCACTACTGTCCGCTGCTCCACCCATCACTTCTTCAGGCAGCATATCAGGCTCAATTCTACTGAGACGATCACGCGGTGCCAAGATGATGGTCCGTTCCACCACGTTGCGCAATTGGCGGACATTGCCTGGCCAATCATAGGCTTGCAAAGCGGCCATCGCTTCCGGTGCAATTTCCGGCGCTTCAAGTGTTTGCTCACGTGCCAGACGAGTGAAGAAATGGTCGGCCAAAGCCGGAATATCGTCTCGCCTTTCCGCCAGTGATGGAATGCTCACCGGCACGACATTCAGGCGATAGAACAAATCTTCACGGAACCGCTTTTCGGAAATTTCCTTTTCAAGATCACGCGCAGTAGAGGACACGACACGCACATCAACGCCGATCTGGCGATTACCCCCTGCCCGGACAAAGCTCTGATCGGTCAGAACTCTCAAGATCCGGGCCTGTGTGCTGGCAGGCATATCGGCCACTTCATCAAGATAAAGTGTGCCGCCGTCAGCCTTTTCCAGTAAGCCCGGAAGGACCAATTTGCCATCCTGCTCCTCACCGAACAATTCCTGCTCGAAACGTTCAGGCGTGATTCTTGCCGAGCTGACAGTCACAAAAGCCTTGTCGGCACGCGGGCTCCAAGCATGGAGCAACCTTGCTGCAACCTCTTTGCCCGAGCCTGCAGGGCCGCTGATCAGAACCCGGCTTCCGGTCCCGGCGACCCGCTTAAGCGTCGCTCGAACCTGGTTGATAACCGTCGAATTGCCGGTAAATTCCTGGCTGTTGATAAGACCTTCGCGCAGCTGCGCATTTTCACGCCGAAGGCTCTCTGTCTCTGTTGCCTTTTCGACGAGAAGCAACAAGCGCTCCGCTTCAAAAGGTTTTTCCAGAAAATCGACTGCACCACGGCTCACGGCTGAAACGGCTGTATCAATATTGCCATGGCCGGAGAAAATGATAACCGGCAGTTCCGGTTCACGCTGCTTGATTTCGTCAAGAACTTCCAAGCCATCCATCGGGCTACCATGCAACCACACGTCAAGCAGAACGAGACTAGGTCTCTTTTCATCGATTAGCTCAAGCGCGCGCGTGCTGGTACCTGCTGTGCGACATTCATAGCCTTCATCGGACAGAACGCCCGCAACCAATTCGCGGATGTCCTGCTCGTCATCCACTACGAGGATATCGAGCGCCATTATAGATACTCCTTACAATCGGTCATTCGGCGGCTTCCGAACCGCGAACTGCGGCAACTGGATCTAGCGCAAACTGCAAAGTGACGCGGGTGCCACCACCTTCAGCGGGAGAGAAAATCATCTCGCCACCATGTTCTTCAATAATCTTCTTAACGATCGCGAGGCCTAGGCCAGTGCCCTTCTCTCGGGTTGTAACGTAAGGTTCGACAATACGTTCTGCACCTTGCGGAAGGCCAATGCCATTGTCACTGATCGCCACTTCAACGCGCTTGCCCTTCGTAATCATCTGGACCGATATCCGGCCGCGGTAATCTGGACCTGACTTTTCAACCTGTGCTTCAATCGCTTCTGTCGCGTTCTTCAGAACATTGGTCATGGCCTGACCAAATTGATGACGGTCGCAATCGACATTTGGAATTTCCCCGATACTTTCAAAGGAGAAATCAATGTCCTGACGCGCAACTTCCTGGAGGAAGACAGCTTGGCGGACGAGATCAACCGGGTCTTCCGGCCGGAAAATGGGCTTGGGAATGCGCGCGAATGATGAAAATTCATCAACCATCTTGCGCAAATCACCTACCTGGCGAACGATTGTTCGAGTCAATTCATCAAATAGTTCGCCATCTTCATGAATTTGCTTGCGATACCGGCGTTTGAGACGCTCCGTTGCGAGCTGGATCGGGGTTAGCGGGTTCTTGATTTCATGCGCAATGCGCCGGGCAACATCGGACCATGCCGCTTGTCGCTGATCCAGCAATTGCCGGGTAATATCTTCAAATGTAATCACACAGCCATTGGGTGCAGGCGAAATTTTGGCTGCCAGCGTCAGTAATTCACCATGATGGTTATACTGGACAATTCCAGTGGAATGGCCATTCTCGATCAAATTTGCAAATTGCGGGGCAAAGTCACTCAGCATCGTGCCGACAGGCGCTCCTTGGTCAATCCCTCCATCGAGCAACAATGCCTGCGCAGAGCTGTTCATAAGCTGAACCTGCATATTGCGATCAAGCGAAATAATTCCGGCGGTAATGGATTCGAGCACCGCCTCGGTAAAGGCTCGCCGATCATCGAGTTGATGGTTGGCATTCATCAACGCAGTCGTCTGTTGCTCAATCTGCGCAGTCATGCGGTTGAAAGCGCGATTAAGCAGACCAATTTCATCTGGCCCAGTGCGCCCGTCCACCCTGAGAGCGTAGTTCCCCTCACCGACCCGCCTTGCGGCCGATACGAGTTCGGTGAGCGGTTTCACCTGGCGGTCTGCAAAGCGTAAAGCAAACCAGACTGAGAGCCACACCAGTGCCAGTGACATACCGAACAGCGCCAGATTGAACCGCACCTGCAATGAGCGCACTCGCCCCGTCAGCGTGTCATAGGATTGCAGCACGCTTTGCGCCTGGTTCCACTGGCTCAGTGCCATGGTGCCAGTATCACGTGCATTATAGAGGTAGATACCGCTATCCACGTCGATCGGAGTGATGGCCTCAAGCAATTTGCGGCTTGCAATCACGACAACGGATTCCCCAGCCTTCAAACGCTTGATATACTCAGGCTTCACCCTTTGCGGCTCCGGGTTCTGATCCGGATCAACAATTGCTACGACTCTCAACTCGCCATTGTCAGTCTGCTGGAGGATCGAGCTTCGGTTCAGCTTACGGCTCACAACCTGATAGGAATATCCTTCGGCAAATTCCGGACTGGCGAGTGAATTTTGCTGGAGATAATATCGAAGATCGCCTGCCATCGCGATGGTTTCATCGCCAAGGTCCTTCTGGTTTTCCTCATAATATCCTTCGGCAAGCTTGTTCGCATTCTCCAAAATTCCGCGTGAATTGTCAGAAAACCAGAACTCCACGCCGGATTGGAACAAAAAGCTGGCAAAAACGGCCACCATCAATGTTGGAACCGCTGCGACAAGGGAAAAGAAGAACACCAATTTGACATGCAGCCGGCCGCTGGTCCCCCCAGCACGTTTGATAGCGCGCCGCCTGCCAAACAGAACGATCAGCGATAGTGCTGGTATGAGCGTTCCGACTAAAAGCGCTGCAGCCTGCCCCGATGGCAGCAACTCCCCCGACTTTGGCTGAGCGGAAAATGCGATAAAGGTGATGACCAGCATCACCATCAACAGCAATGCCGCGACGATTTCCAGCCAGGCGAAAATGTTCACATGCCGGGCTGTCACCAACGTACGGCGCCACCAACGCGGAGTCGACCTGCTCTTCTTGACGCTATCTATTGTGTTCTTCCCGGGCATCGTTGCTGACTTACAACAATCCTGTTGTAAATTTGCAAGGGTATAATGCGCTGTCTTCCCTTAACCGCGGTGAAATGCATTGAAAAATAGACGGATAACTTTTGGTTACGCCTTTGCGTTAAAGCGTTCCGGGTTAATTTCCAGATCACCCAACCGCTTTCTAAGGGTATTACGGTTAATACCCAATAACTGCGCAGCTCGCAATTGGTTACCTTCTGTTTCGGATAACGCATGTTCAAACAATGGCTTTTCAAAGGCAGCCAAAGCCGAGTGGTACAAAGTGCCTGCCACCGGGTTTGACACCATCAGCCAGTTCTGCAGTGCGGTGTGAAAATCGGCCCCTTCCGAAAAGCGTGGCTCGCTTCTGCGTTCTTCAGTGAGTGACCGAATAGTGGCCACATCAATCTCTTCTTCACGGGAAAGCAGAGCGGCGCGATACATAAAGTTGCGCAACTCTCGCACATTTCCGCGCCATGGCATTTGAGACAATAGAGTAACTGCTGCACTGGACAACCGATGTTGCGACAGACCTTCGCGTGCAGCGATTGTCAAAAAGTGGTTTGCAAGAGGTTCAATATCATCGCTGCGCTCCCGAAGTGGAGGTAGCTGAATAGGCACAACATTAAGCCGGTAATAGAGATCTTCCCGAAACCGGCCATCGGCAATCAATGGCTCCAGATCACGGTTGGTTGCCGCCACAATTCGAACATTGATCGCTATCTCCTCATTTCCGCCCACACGACGTATCCGGCCGGATTGCAGGGCCCGCAGCAGGCGGGTTTGCGCTTCTGCTGGCATGTCGCCGATTTCATCCAGAAACAGCGTTCCACCATCAGCCTGCTCAAACTTACCCATGCTTCGGGCGGTTGCGCCAGTGAAGGACCCTTTCTCATGACCGAACAATTCACTCTCGATCAGTTCTTTGGGGATTGCAGCAGTGTTCACCGCAACAAAGGGACCATTTTTACGGTGGCCAAGCTGATGAATTGCTTCGGCAACCAACTCTTTGCCCGTACCGGATTCCCCAAGAATAAGCACGGTCAGATCATTACGCAGAACCCGCGCAATCATACGATACACGTCCTGCATGGCCTGACTGCGACCAATCAGAGGCAGTGCCTCAGCCTGCTGCTCACCTTCGACACCTTTGGCTTTAATGGATTCGGCGGCCTGCTTGGCAGCCCGCACCAATTCATCGAGATCGAAAGGCTTGGGGAAATATTCGAATGCGCCAGTATTGGTAGCGCGCACCGCAGTGTCGAGCGTGTTCTGCGCAGATAAAACAATAACTGGAAGGTCCGGAAATTGCTCCAACACAGTGCTCAGAGTTTCGATGCCATCTCCATCTGCCAGCAGAACATCTGTGAGCATTACATCGTAACTATTTACTTCAAGAAAATGATTTCGTTCGGAAATATTGTCACAATGATCGACATCCAACCCTTCAGCAATCAGTGCCGTTTTAATTACGGTCGCGATTGAAAAGTCGTCTTCCACCAGCAAAGCACGGCGTTTCATGGCTTCCCCTACCCTATTTAGCCAATGGCAAATGGATGCGAAAATGCGTCCAGCCTTCTGCCTCATCCCTCTCGTGGCTTATTCGGCCATTCATGTCCCGCACCAGCTTACTGACTAGTGCGAGGCCAAGCCCCTGCCCGTTCTTTTTACTGCTCACGAAAGGTTCGAAAATGTGATCTGTGAGACCAGGGTCGATACCCGGCCCATTGTCAGAGATACGCACTTCAATCGGCAACCTGATTGGACGGCCTAGGCGAATAGCATTCAGCACCAACCCACTGACAAATCGAGTACGCAATATGATTTGAGGATTCTCTGTATTTTTGCAGGCATCTCGAGCATTGGTGATGATGTTGATCAAAACCTGCACCAAACCATCTTCATTCGCTAAAACAGGTGGCAAAGATGGATCAAATTCCTCAATCAGATCGACACCCTGCATCCCTGCTGCCTTGGTCACATCTGCAGCACGGCGAATAATCTCGTGAAGATTACAGGGGGCAACCGGATCAGCTTGTTCCCGACCGAGCCGTTGCATCCGATCAATCAGCTTGGCAATCCGGTCCACTTCGCTTGTGATCAGCGTAGTCAGCGACTTGTCCTGATCGCTCACCTTTCGGGCAATCAATTGTGCCGCACCACGAATGGCTGAAAGCGGATTCTTGATTTCATGGGCCAGAATAGCGGGCGCCCGCAGTGAAGGCTCTTCGGCACCACGCAGAATATCTCCAGTGCCCACTTCCTGCAGGGTGAGCAATTGCCAGCCGTGATATCCAATCACGGGCGATAGCATAATGTCGAGGCGAACCGGTGGCCCCTCAAGAAAACGGGTTGCGACCGAATGGGCGGAAAGCTGCGCGTCTCCACGCGCCAGAAAGCTCGTCAGCCGCTCACCTTCAAAGGTTACAATCTCGCCAAGCTTACGGCCGACAAGCCTTCGAACACTCAAGCCAATGAGTTGTTCAGCCGCAGGATTGCTTTGCGCTATCGTAAGGTCGGGCTCCAGCAAAAGCACCGCAATGCCGAGACTGTTCAGCAGAATCCGCGGATTAATCGGATTGCCCGGATTAGGAATCACGCAGCGCAGCGATTCAAAAACGGTTCGTAGAACCGCGCAATTTCGCCCAGCACCTGCTCAGGATCATCAATGAAATTGGCATGATTTCTGAATTCTGCTGAGCCATGCATACCCTTGGTGTACCAACCGAGGTGTTTGCGCGCGATCTTCACACCCACCTGTGTTCCATAATGGTCAAGCATAGCGCGATAATGTTCGATCAAGACGCCATATTGCTCATCAAAATTGGGTGTCGGGATAGTTTCGCCAGTGCGCCACCAATGCATAACCTGGCCAAGCAGCCATGGTTTGCCATAGGCACCCCGCCCGATCATAATCCCATCTGCTCCACTCTGTTCAAGCGCTTGGGCTGCATCTTCAACATTACAAATATCGCCATTGGCGATCACTGGAATAGAGACAGCATCTTTTACGCTGCGGATGAACTTCCAGTCAGCCTGACCTTTGTACATCTGATTGCGCGTGCGGCCATGGACGGTAATCATCTGCGCGCCGATATCTTCTGCGATGCGCGCAAGCTCTGCCGCATTAAGGGAATCATGATCCCAGCCCATGCGCATTTTGACTGTCACCGGCACTTTAACGGCCTTTACGGTGGCCTCAATCAACCGGGTCGCCAGCGGCACTTCGCGCATAAGTGCAGAGCCGGCATAGCCATTGGTAACCTTGCGCACCGGACAGCCCATATTGATATCAATAATCGCCGCCCCGCGATCTTCATTCAGTTTGGCCGCCTCGCCCATCTCGTCCGGCGTGCACCCCACAAGCTGCATCGACACTGGATTTTCAGCAGGATGCCAGGCAGCCTTTTGTAACGACTGCCGGGTTTCCCGAATGGCTGCCGGAGATGCGATCATTTCGGTCACATTGAGGCCTGACCCGTAGCGCCGGACGAGCGTGCGGAACGGCATATCCGTTACACCAGTCATCGGCGCAAGGACGACTGGGCAGTCGATTTCGACGTTACCAATACGGATGGGCTTCAAGGCCGGAGGGGTGGGAACTGCGGTCATATCAATCACGTGCCTAATTAATAGGCAACCGCATAGTGGATTGCAGGCAAGCCCGCAAGCGGCTAGCGCCCCGCCCCATGGCACACAAAGCGTCATTTGCAGCTATCATCGTCGCTGCAGGCAAAGGCCTGCGCGCTGGACAAAGCATCCCTAAGCAATTCGCGCTCTGGCGCGGAAAGCCCGTTTTGCGCCATTCTGCGGAACGGCTGGCAAATGCTGGTGCGGCCCCTTTGGTGGTCGCTATTCCCGCTGGCTATGAAGATGAAGCGCGGCAGGCTCTTGATGGAATTCCAGCAGTTCATCTGGTTTCAGGCGGCGAATCGCGACAGGATTCCGTATATATAGCGCTCGAATCGCTTGAAGCGCACTCACCCGACTATGTCCTGATCCACGATGCAGCGCGCCCCAATCTTCCACAATCGGTTATAATACGCCTGATGGATGTGCTCGAAAAAGAGGCAGGCGCCATTCCAGTTCTGCCAGTGGTAGACAGTCTGGTTGTAGCCTGTGATGGGTTCATGACTGGGAGTACCGAACGTGAAAAACTACGAAGGGTACAGACCCCCCAGGCATTTCGTTTTGAAGCTATTCTGTCAGCTCATCGCGCGTGGCATGGCGACCGCACAGCTGGAGATGATGCGCAGGTTTTGCGCGCGTCTGGCGGCGATGTCGCTCTCGTGATGGGTGATGAGAAGCTCCACAAACTGACTTTTGCTGAGGATTTTATGGAACAGATGCCAGCCATTCGCACCGGAATGGGCTTTGATGTCCATCGTCTTGCCCTCGGTGAAGAGCTGTGGCTTTGCGGGGTGAAAATTGACCATGACCACGGTCTTTCCGGACATAGTGATGCAGATGTCGGACTTCATGCGCTGGTCGATGCTCTGCTTGGCGCTGTGGCCGCAGGCGATATTGGAGATCATTTTCCGCCCAGCGATCCACAATGGAAGGGCGCGCGATCCTCACGCTTTGTTGAATATGCCGTATCGCTGGTTACAAAGGCGGGCTATCGTATCGGCAATGTCGATCTTACATTAATGTGTGAAGCGCCGAAAATTGGCCCGCATCGTGATGCCATGCGCCGGAAACTTGCTGAACTGCTGAGCGTTGATATCGAACAAGTCAGCGTAAAAGCCACTACTACTGAACGTCTCGGCTTTACCGGACGCCGTGAAGGCATTGCATCACAAGCCATCGCCACGGTAATCCGTAACGGAGAATGACAAGCCTCATGTCCACACGCAAATATCTGATCGGTGCACTTGCCGCTTTGGGGGTAATGAACAGCTCCGCAGCCTTCGCACAGAGCTGCATTAAGGAAACTGAGGTCAAAGCGATGACCCTCTATGCCTTGCCAACCATCATTTCTGCCGCGCAGAGCAAATGTGCCAACACACTGCCGGCCGATGGCTTTATGGCAACCCAGGCCTCTCAATTGGCCGCCCGCTATGAGGCAAAAAAGGATTCAAATTGGCCCACCGCACGTAAAGTACTGATTGCCTTGGCTAGCCAAGGGAACGGTAATGCAGATCAGCGCATGGGGCAGATACTGGAACAAATGCCGCCTGCCACTGTAAAAGAACTGCTTGATAGCATGTTGTTTCAAAAGCTTAGCGAAGAAATAAAACCTTCAAAATGCGTGATGATTGAGCATGGACTTGAAATCGCAGCGCCGTTGGAGCCGGACGAAACAGCAAGCATTTTTGCATTCGTTATGACTCTGGCAGCGCCAGAAAAACTGAATATCTGCCCATTGGATAAGAAATGACCGATAGCCTCCTCCCAGATGAAATCGTCGCACTGGCCCGCCGCGTGGTGGAAGAAAATGCGGTTGCAGGCCGGAAGATCAGTCTTGCTGAAAGTTGCACCGGCGGATTAGTGGCCGCTGCAATCACCGAAATTCCAGGCTCGTCTGCAGTTTTCGACCGTGGTTTCGTAACCTATTCAAATGAAGCCAAGCAGCAAGAACTCGATGTCAAAAGCGATATCATTGAGACCTTTGGTGCTGTTTCCATCGCCTGCGTTTACGCCATGGCACAAGGTGCGCTGGAAAATAGCGAAGCCGATGTCGCGGTAGCGATCAGTGGTGTAGCTGGGCCAAATGGTGGCACAGAGCAAAAGCCGGTTGGAACCGTGGTCTTTGCCCGTGCTATCCGTGGTGTGGATGAACCCGAAGCGGAACTGCGTAATTTCGACGCAGAGAGCCGCTCCGACGTTCGCCGTCAGGCTACGCTATGCGCATTGGAATTGCTGTTGCCATAAAGTTCGTCAGCGCGCGTTTCAAATGCGTTGACCATTTTGCGAAAGGCACGGTCAAAATACTGGCCGGCCAACGCTTCAAACATTCGGCTCTTAAAAGCGAAGTCGACTTTAAAGTCGATTTCGCAACCACCTTCAATATCACGAAAGACCCAAAGATTATCGAGGTCACGCAAAGGACCATCGACATATTGGACGCGCAATTGATGTGGGCGCTCCTTATGAACACGGGATGTAAACTTCTCGCGTAAAGCCTTGAAGCCCACCAGCATGTCGGCCACCATTTCCCTGCCATCGTCCGAACGGATACGGGTCGCCACTACCCAGGGAAGAAACTCCGGATAATTATCGACATCGGCCACCAGATCAAACATCTGCGCCGCACTGTACGGAAGGCGGCGTGTTTCCTGAATACCGGGCATCAGATGTCTTTCTTACCCGGCTTATTTTGCGCTTTGGCAAGCTTTGCTGCGCGGGCATCACGCATCTGGGCAAAATCTTCACCAGCATGATAGCTCGAACGTGTGAGCGGGCTGGATGCGACCTGCAGAAAACCCTTTGCCCGAGCGATCGAGCCATATGCATCAAACACCTGAGGCTTTACAAAATCTTCAACCTTCGCGTGCTTCGGTGTGGGCTGAAGATATTGGCCCAATGTAATGAAGTCTATCTGTGCTGAACGCATGTCATCCATCACCTGATGGACTTCCAGGCGCTGCTCGCCAAGACCGAGCATCATGCCCGATTTTGTAAAGATCATCGGATCATGCGCCTTTACTTCCTCAAGCAAGCGCAAGGATGAGTAATAGCGTGCACCCGGGCGGATCGTTGGATAAAGCCGCGGGACAGTTTCCAGATTGTGATTGAACACATCCGGCCCGGCTTCACAAATCGCTTCGATAGAAGCACGCATTTTACCGCGGAAATCTGGCGTCAGTATTTCAATGGTCGTGTTGGGCGTTTCACGGCGCAAAGCCTTAATAACTTTGACAAACTGCCCTGCTCCGCCATCTGGCAAATCATCACGATCGACCGAAGTGATCACGATATGCTCCAGGCCCATCTTTGCAGCAGCAAGAGCCGTATGCTCAGGCTCAAGCGGATCGACCTTACGGGGCATCCCAGTTTTGACATTACAGAAAGCACATGCGCGCGTGCAAACATCGCCAAGGATCATTACCGTGGCGTGTTTCTTCGTCCAGCACTCGCCAATGTTCGGGCAAGCAGCCTCTTCACACACAGTGTTGAGACTGAGATCACGCATCAACTGGCGCGTTTCATGGTAGCCCTTGCTCACAGGGGCTTTTACACGGATCCAATCGGGCTTGCGCTGACGTTCAGGGCGAGGCGCTGCAGACATATCGTTCATGGGGGTCACTTAGTCATCCCTCTTGCCACTGGCAATGGTACGGTGCATCAGCAGACCCATGTCGCATAAAATTTCTCCCGAACTCCAAGAACTCATCTCAGGCTATCAACGTTTTCGCGAGAAAGGCTGGCGAACCGAACGCGAACGCTGGGCCTCTTTGAAAAAAGGTCAGGAACCACGCGTGATGGTGATCGCCTGTTCAGACAGCCGAGTCGATCCATCAGAAATCTTTGATGTCAGCCCCGGAGAGATTTTCGTGGTGCGCAATGTCGCCGCGATGGTCCCCCCTTTTGAAACCAACCCCGGGCACCATGGTGTCTCTGCTGCGCTGGAATTTGCTGTGCAGGTTTTGCGAGTGAGTGAAGTTGTGGTCATGGGGCATGGTATGTGCGGTGGCTGTAAGGCTGCACTGACACAAGAACTGCATGGCGCTGAACCTGGACAAGGCGGCTTTGTCGCCAATTGGATTTCCATGCTGGATGATGCGCGCGCGCCGATTGCCGAAAAGCTGGGCACGACAGGGCGAGAAGCAGAAAAGGCCATGGAAATGGCAGGCGTCAAGGTTAGCCTGGACCATCTGAGAACCTTCCCATGTGTGCAATCAAAGGAGGCCAGCGGCAGGCTCAAGCTGCGCGGCGCCTATTTTGCCATCTCGGACGGGCTTTTACATCTGCTGGATGAAGAAACCGGAGAATTTTCTCCCGTTCAATAATTTAAATGGGGAATTTGGCATCTTGCCAGCGGGGTTTAGTCTTGCGACACTCAATCGATAATGGCTGACCCCCTCCTCAACAACATCGCCCTGCTTATCGACGCAGACAATGCCAGTTACCATGGGATTGATCCTGTGCTCACAGTTCTTGCCGAACTGGGACAAGTCAATATCCGCAGAGCCTATGGCAATTGGGCCAAACCTGCGCTGCATAAATGGAGCACGATCACCAATCGTTTTGGCCTTCAACCCCAGCAGCAATTCGACCTGACCAAAGGCAAAAACGCCACAGATATGGCAATGACCATCGATGCCATGGACCTGCTCTATGCTGGCAAGGTCGATGGTTTTGGCATTATGAGCTCTGACAGTGACTTTACACCGCTTGTCACACGGCTTCGGCAAGATGGATTGGTTGTTTATGGTTTCGGCAGTGCGCAGGCTCCAGAAGCCTTCAAGACCTCATGCACCCGTTATATTGATGTCGACAAGCTCATCACTACAACAAGCGAAGACAATGGCGAAGGCCGTTCCCAAAACCCTATCGATCAGGATTTGATCGAATTGCTTGGTGACGCATGGCGGGCTGCAAGCAGGGACGATGATGGATTTGCCAAATTGCAGGAAGTTGGCCAGATTGCGGGCAACCGCTCCAGCTTTGATGTTCGCAATCATGGGTATAAGCGACTATCGGACCTCATTAAAGCGAGCGATAATTTCAAGCTGGAGCGCAAATCCGATAATCAGCTCTATATAAAGCGCCTGCACTAGAAGACTCACCATCTAACTGGGCACCAATCATTGACCACCACGTTGCAGCAACAGGCAACAGAGGGTCGATTATGGTTGATAAGTCAGAAAAATTTAGGTGGTTGGTCAGATTAGGCTTTGCCGCGCGTGGCGTGGTGTATGCCCTGATCGGTTATCTTGCACTGTCCAGTAAAGGACATAGTGACGGGCCATCAGGCTCGTTTTCTTATTTGCAAAAAGTTCCTGGTGGAACAGTCCTTCTATATGCAGCCGCATTGGGTCTGCTCGGATATGGCCTTTATCGCCTCTGCTCACCATTGTTCGACATTGAGAATTATGGGAGCGATAAAACGGGGATTGCGCATCGCGCAGGGCACGCAGGCAGCGCATTTGCTCATTTCGTACTGGCCTACACGGCGTTTCAATTTGCAAGTGGTAGCGGCTCATCCGGCGGTAGCGATACGGCAGAACAGGCCGCCGGCACCGTATTGTCAGTGAGTTTCGGTGGCTTTCTAGTTGGCTTGTTAGGCATCGCCTTTTTCCTAGCCGGGTTGGCTCAGGCAAAAAAAGGCATCACTGCCAGCTTTATGCAACGCATTTCCAACCGAGCGCCAGACTTTGTAGAATGGCTGGGTCGTGCAGGTTTCCTCGCAAGAGCGGTTGTTTTCGTCATCATTGGCTGGTCGCTCGTGCAATCAGCCTGGGCATCAAGCAGCGCACAGGTGAAGACATTGGGGGAGGCGATATCGTCTCTTGCCGATAATGGATCGCTTTACACTTTAGTGGCGGTTGGCTTCTTGCTGTTCGGCATCTTCAGCATGTTCATGGCTCGCTATCGAATTATTCCCGATCTGGGTTCGCAAGGCTTGAAGCCTTCCTTCCGCAACTAACAAGTGCAGTGGTGCTTTTGTTAACGAAAGCACCGCTGCACTCCATAGTCATTTAACTACCGCATTGGGCAAGACCCGAACCGTCGTAAACTATACGATTATAGGGGTCTTTTAATATGACACTACCGTCATAGCTGGTTGTGCCGTCCTCTGCGCTGCGTCCATCGCCAGATATGCTGAGTTTCAGCGAATAACTTTTTCCGTCATATTGAGACCAGGTATCCAACGGTAATTTCTGCGCGCCAATGTCCCTGGCTAGTCGGACCAGTTTTCCATTCAACTTCACATAAGCGACTTCAGGCATCGCAATCACCCGGGTGCCAAGGCTCGTACCCGGCGCATATTTGCAACTTGCACCGGCGATGTCGTTCTCTTCCATATCAGCCCAACTGATCGGATCAGGAACAATAGCCTGCAAAGGTGGCTTGGCTTGCTCCTGCGCTTTTTTAACCATTGCAATGTCCCTCGCATCGCTGGCAGCCTTTTCTTCAGGCGTGAGCGTTTGCCCACACGCTGCAAGGAAAACCAGAGCGCCCAGCAACAAAACTCGCATCAATGCCTCCCGAAAAGCTTTTCAACGTCTGCCATGGAAAGTTTCACCCAGGTGGGTCGTCCATGATTGCACTGCCCTGAACGCGGTGTTCTTTCCATTTCACGCAACAATGCATTCATCTCAGCCACATTGAGCACCCGCCCTGCCCTCACCGAACCGTGACAAGCCATTGTGGCCAATACATAATCAATCTTCTCACCCAGTAAAAGCGCTTCGCCATGCTGAGCAAGATCATCAGCGATATCCTGCAACAGCTTTTGCGGGTCAGCTTTGGGTAATGATGCGGGCAAAGAACGCACCAGCATTGCATTGGGACCAAAGCGCTCAAGAGTAAGGCCAAGCTCTGCAAATTTGCCCGCATGCTCTTCCAGACGGTCGCAATCAGGCTCTTCCAGCTCCACCACTTCCGGCATCAATAACGCCTGGCTGGCAGAGAGTTTCGCATTGGTCCCTGCAGCCTTCAGCCGTTCAAGCACAAGCCGTTCATGGGCTGCATGCTGATCCACGATAACCAACCCATCCGCAGCCTCTGCAACGATATAGGTGTTAGCTACTTGGCCTCGAGCAATGCCAAGAGGATATTCCTCTGAATTTTCAGGTAGTTCTTCGGCCGTCTCCGCCCGTCCTTGTGGGACGGCAAGATCTTGCGGCGTATAATCATCCATCATGGAAGGCAACGCAGCAGTGGGGGACGAAAGACCCGCAAATGCTGAACGGCCTTCTTTTACGGAATGCGCACTGCCAGACCAGTCGCGACCCTGAAACATTGATCGCAAAGCAGGTGAAGGCTCGTCTCGAACAGGTTCGCTTTGCCAACGCTCCATGGCATCAGCAGAGGGCTCCTGCGCACTCCGTTTATCTCCCGTGGCCAACGCCTGCCGGAGCCCGGAAACCAAAAATCCGCGCACACCCGGTGCGTCACGAAATCGGACTTCGGTTTTCGCCGGATGGACATTCACGTCCACATCTTCGACCGGAAGGGTAAGAAAAAGCGCAAGCACAGCATGGCGATCACGCGCCAGCATATCAGCATAGGCCCCGCGCACTGCCCCCGTCAGCAAACGATCCTTCACTGGCCGGCCATTGACGAAGAGATACTGATGATCGGCCACCCCACGGTTATAGGTTGGCAGCCCAGCAACCCCGGTCAACCTTATGGCATCGCGCTGGAAATCAATCAGCACACCATTGTCAGCCAGTTCGCGCGCTACAATTTGCGCCACGCGATTTTCAACCGGCTCACCTGCCTGCAAATTGAGAATACGCCGCCCGCCATGTTCAAAAGTGAAAGCGATATCCGGGCGCGCCATCGCGAGTCGCCGAACCACATCCAGGCAGGCTGCATATTCACTGCGCGCAGTGCGCAGAAACTTTCGTCGGGCAGGTACTTTGCCAAAGAGATTTTCCACTCTGACCCGGGTGCCGGGCGGTAAAGCCGCAGGACCTTCTTCGACCAACATCCCATGATCAACCACCCGTTTCCAGCCAGTTTCCGCGCCCCTGACACGGCTTTCCAATGTCAGTTTGGCGACGCTGGCAATGGATGGGAGGGCTTCACCGCGAAAGCCCAGCGTGCACACACGCTCAATCGCGCCTTCTTCACCCACCAGGCTTTCGGGTAATTTAGAGGTCGCATGACGCTCCAGCGCAAGGGACATCTGCTCTGCGCTCATTCCGCAGCCATCGTCAGTGACTTCAACCTGCGCAAGCCCGCCTTCGATGATCGAAATGGCAATGCGCGCCGCTCCCGAATCCACCGCATTTTCAACCAGCTCTTTCAAAGCGGATGCTGGTCTTTCAACAACTTCGCCGGCCGCTATTCGGTTAACGAGGTTTTCAGGGAGCCTTCTGATTATAGCCATGGCACCACCTTAGCGGTGAACTGTCGTGAATTCGAGTTAGGCAGTGTAAAACTCCACCGTTTTGGTCATAAATTTTTGGCGTTTCGTACAATGTTGCGTTAAGGAGCCTCTTCCCACAGGCCAAACCGGTTGTCCTGCGTAATTATTGCGCCTCTTCGCCGGGATCAGACGGATTAATCAATGAGTTCTTTCTTTTCCAAGTTCTTCAAGTTCGGCTCGCAGAACATGGCAATCGACCTTGGTACGGCCAACACGTTGGTATACGTCCAGGATCGCGGAATAGTCCTCAATGAACCGTCTGTGGTGGCGATAGAAACCCTCAATGGGATCAAGCGCGTCAAGGCTGTCGGCGATGATGCGAAGCTGATGATGGGCAAAACTCCTGACAGCATCGAAGCCATCCGCCCGTTACGTGATGGTGTGATTGCCGACATTGAAATTGCGGAAGAAATGATCAAGCACTTCATCCGCAAAGTTCATGGTAAGAAGAGCCTGTTTCGCTATCCTGAAATCGTTATTTGCGTCCCATCAGGTTCCACTTCGGTTGAGCGCCGCGCGATACGCGATGCCGCTTCCAATGCTGGTGCTTCTGAAGTTTTCCTGATTCTCGAACCGATGGCTGCGGCCATTGGTGCTGATATGCCTGTCACCGAACCTGTCGGTTCCATGGTGGTCGATATCGGCGGTGGCACCACGGAAGTGGCCGTTCTTTCACTGCGCGGCCTTGCCTACACCACGAGCGTCCGCACCGGTGGTGACAAGATGGATGAAGCCATCGTCTCCTATGTACGCCGGCACCATAACCTTTTGATTGGTGAATCCACAGCGGAACGGATCAAGAAGCAATATGGTATTGCCATGGCTCCGGAAGACGGCGTTGGTGAAACCATTAATATCAAAGGTCGCGATCTGGTGAACGGTGTTCCCAAGGAAATTTCGATCAATCAGGCACATGTTGCTGACGCACTGTCCGAACCCATTGGTGCGATCATTGAAGGCGTGCGCATTGCGCTTGAAAACACCGCTCCCGAACTGGCCGCTGACATTGTCGATCAAGGCATTGTGCTCACCGGTGGTGGTGCGTTGATTCGTGGTCTTGATGATTGCCTGCGTGAAGAAACCGGGCTCCCTGTCAGCATTGCTGAAGACCCGCTTTCTTGCGTTGCCCTTGGTACTGGCCGGGCGATGGAAGATCCGATGTATCGTGGCGTTCTGATGACCGCGTAACTCTCATTACTCGAGAAGAAGGGGGCGGTTATGGCGCCGCCGACAATCCGCCGTTCGGCGTTTAGATCCGGTATGAACAAGAAGGCACGCTTTACGGCCTTCACCGGTTATCTTGTGGCGTCGATCGGCGTGCTGATCGGGGCTGTGTTGCTAGCTGTATCAATGTGGCACCCCAGCCTGTTTTCCGGATTACGAACCACCGCCAGCGATGCAGTTTCCCCTGCTTCAGAAGCGGGGGCCACGGTGCGGGAAGAAGGAAGTTCCTTTTTCCAGGCAATCTCTGGCTATTACCGCGCCGGAAGCAAGAACGCACAGCTCAAACGCGAGATGGAAATCGCTCGGGTCAAGCTGGCAGAAGCGGACGCTGTAAAGCAGGAAAATATCCGGTTGAAAGCCGTGCTTGGTCTGAAAGATCGTGATCCGCAGCCAGTCGCTATTGCAAGGCTGATTGGGTCGACATCGTCCAGTGCTCGTCGTTTTGCCTATATTTCGCGTGGGCGGGATCATGGGGTCACAGCCGGAATGCCAGTTGTCGCGCCCAAAGGTCTGATAGGCCGAGTGCTTGAGACAGGCCGGAGCAGTTCGCGTGTCATGCTGCTAACAGATACTGAAAGCATGGTACCGGTGCGCCGTTCGACGGATAACATCGTGGCTTTTGCTGAAGGGCGCGCAGATGGTTCTTTACGGATAAGGTTGATCAACCTCGGGATCAATCCGCTAAAACCAGGTGATGTTTTCGTAACTTCCGGAGCTGGCGGGCTATTTCCACCAGGCGTTGCTGTAGCAGTTACGACTGAAGTGACCAAGGATGGCGCGATTGCCAATCTTCTTGCCAACCCTGCGGCAACAGATTTTGTGGCGGTTGAACCTTCGTGGCAAGGCAATATCGAGGCCAAATCAAAAACACCTGAAGCGGAAAAGGCCTCATCCAGTGAGCCGGAGGAATGATCTCTTCATCTAATAGCCGCGCACATCGGGATGCTTACGGTAGCCAGATCAACCGGGACCACCTGCCAATTCTCGTCTATGGCATCCCATGGCTCACGATCATTCTTGCCAGTCTTGTGCCAATGGTACCTTTCATTGCGCTCGCACCGATCCTGCCTCCGCTTGGGTATTTGTTCCTGTTAACCTGGCGCCTTGTGCGTCCAGGCCTGTTGCCGCTTTGGGCTGGCTTGCCGCTTGGTGCATTCGATGACCTCTTCTCCGGCCAGCCCTTTGGAAGCGGAATTTTTCTCTTCTCAGTCACATTGTTGAGTATCGAAGCAATCGAAATACGTTTCCCTTGGCGCAATTTTTTACTCGATTGGTTCACGGCTTCCTTGGCTTTGAGCGTGTATTTGTATGCCTGCTTTCTGTTTTCAGGCGCTCAACTCACATCCATACAGCTTAGGCTCATACTACCTCAGCTATTGCTTTCCATTGTGCTTTTCCCAATTATCGCCCGCATAGTCGCTTTGCTTGATCGCTTCCGTCTGATGCGTATTCGCAAAGTCCGATAGGCACCTGATGAAGCAGAAATTTACCGCCGGTAATTTGAAAGACACGTTCGAACGTCGCAGCTTCATCGTCGGCGGGTTGCAGGGAGGTGTAGGCCTGCTTCTCGCTGCACGAATGGGTTATATTGGCGTTGCGGAAAATGAAAAATATAAGATGGAGTCGGAGAGCAACCGGGTCAATCTGAGCCTTATCCCTCCAAGGCGTGGCTGGATTCTTGATCGTAACGGCGCTCCACTGGCTTCCAATCAGGCCGATTTCCGTGTCGATATCATTCCAGATCGGCTTGATGACCCGGTGGCAACGATTGATACGCTCGGCAAGCTGCTGGACCTCAGTGCAATTCAGGTAAAGGACCTCAAAGCCAAACTTGAAGACGTTCATGGCTTTCAACCGATTGAGGTTGCCAGTGGGCTCGATTATGATGCCTTTGCTGCCATTAGTGTGCGGTTGCCTGACCTGCCAGGTGTTGTTCCTCAGCGGGGGTTTTCGCGATACTATCCAACCGGCCCATCTGTTGGACACCTGATTGGCTTTGTTGGCCCTGCCTCAGCCGAAGAATACGAAAAAGAACCAAGCCAACTTCTCGTCACCCCCGGCTTCAAGCTCGGAAAAGATGGATTGGAAAAGCAGTTTGAACAGGTTTTACGTGGCAAGCCCGGCGCACGCCGCGTGGAAGTCACCGCCAGTGGTCGCATCGTTCGTGATCTCGAAACACGGGAAGATACACAAGGGCAGTCAATCAAGCTGACGATAGACGGGCCGCTGCAGGATTATGCAGCCAGGCGTATCGGACTTGAATCCGGCTCTGTTGTGGTGATGGATTGTGTAACGGGCGATCTCATGTGCATGGCATCTATGCCAAGCTTCGATCCCAACAGCTTTTCCGATGGTATCGGGCGCGTCGAGTATAAAATGCTTGCCGAGGATGAGCGTGTTCCCCTTCGCAACAAGGTTCTGAAAGGGCTGTATCCGCCCGGCTCAACCGTCAAACCGATGGTGGCAATGTCTTTCCTTGAAGCGGGGCTTGATCCCAAGGCCAGCACCATTTGCAATGGCGGACTGAGGGTCGGCAATCGCGTGTTCCACTGCTGGAACCGGCGCGGCCATGGGCGCGTGGATATGTCCAAAGGAATTTATCAGAGCTGTGATGTTTATTTCTACCATTTTGCCCAGCAGTTGGGCATGGATATCATAGCAGATATGGCCCATCGTTGTGGGTTGGGCGAAACCTTCCCTCTTCCAGTCGCCAGCCAGTTTTACGGAACAGTGCCTGACCCTGCCTGGAAATTGAAGAAATATGGTCGTGAATGGCAAGCCTACGACACGGTGAATGCTACGATTGGCCAGGGTTATATGCTGTTCAACCCTTTGCAGCTTGCAGTGATGGCCACCCGCCTGGCTACTGGCAACAAGGTCATGCCCCGGTTACTTTTGAAAACTAAGCAGCCGAAGTTTGACAGCATGAATTTCCATGGAGATCACGTTCAGGTGATCCAGCAGGCGATGAGCGACGTCATTAATGGCCCAGGCACGGCTGGCCGTGCACGTTTACCTATTGAAAATATCAAAATGGCTGGGAAAACCGGGACAGCTCAGGTCGTCAGCCTTAACATTTCCAGCGGCAAAGGTGGCCCATGGAAATACCGCGACCATGGTCTTTTCATCTTTTTTGCCCCGTTCAACAACCCTCGTTACGCAGGTGCTGTCGTGATCGAACATGGTGGCGGTTCAGGTTCTGCTTACCCAATCGCGCGTGATGTCATGACTTTCCTTTTTGACCCTGAAAAGGCGCTTGATGCGCTTCACGCCTATGAGAAGCAGTGGGGTGGTACTGCGCAGCAACGGCTGGCCGCCCGCTACGCCTCATACGCAGCTGAAGCTGGTGTTGACGTGCCCCCTGCCCCCAGTGACCCAGCTGATATTGCTCGACAGGTAGATGCCGAAGCGCGTGCAGCCGCACAGCAGCCACAGGAAATGGCTACAGGCGCTGTCTCGCCCGCACCAGAACCAGTTGATGCTCCGCCTGGGAGAAACACTGAATGAAACCAAGTTTCCTCCCGGAACCAATGGCAGCGCAGCCATGGCGTGTTATCATTCCACTGACTTTGTTGACATTTTTCGGTGCAGCAGTGCTATATTCTGCGGCGGGTGGCTCGTTTCAGCCTTTTGCTTCGTCGCAATTGATCCGCTATTTCATCTTTCTGATCCTTGCGCTCGTGGCATCATATATGCCCCAGCATATCGTGAAGATGGCTGCTTTCCCAATCTATGGCGCAGTGGTCCTTCTGCTCTTCGGGGTGGAGGCCGTTGGCGCAATTGGAGGCGGTAGCCAGCGCTGGCTCAATATCGGCCCGCTTGTTTTGCAGCCTTCTGAACTGATGAAGCCAGCCATTGTTCTGGTGTTGGCGCAATTCTACCACTCACTTCCACCTGGCATGACAGGAAGTTGGCGTGCGCTTATCCCAGCGGGCGTGCTGCTCGCAGTCCCCATGGCTCTGGTTATGGCTCAACCTGACCTGGGAACATCTCTCGCGATTGCCTTTGGCGGCATTGTAGTGATGTTCATGGCGGGCTTACCGATGAAGTGGTTTATTGGTGGTGGCGTCGCCGGATTAATCGCCGTGCCGCTAGCCTTCTTCTTTGGGCTGGAAGAGTATCAGCAGCGCCGTGTCACCACTTTCCTCGATCCTGAGAGCGATCCGTTGGGTGCGGGATACCATATCACTCAGTCAAAGATTGCAATTGGTTCAGGGGGCCTATTTGGCAAGGGTTTTGGCAACGGTACACAAAGCCACCTGAACTATCTGCCAGAACCCCACACAGACTTTGTGTTTGCCACGATGGCCGAAGAATGGGGCTTGCTGGGTGGCTTGGCTGTACTGCTCATTTTTGGGCTGGTGCTGAGATGGGGAATGAATGTCTCAAGACGTGCGCCTGATCGCTTCTCCTCCCTCTTGGCGGGCGGAATGACGGCAACGATATTCTTCTATGTCGCGATCAATTTGATGATGGTGATGGGCCTTGCTCCCGTGGTGGGCATTCCCCTTCCCTTCATGAGCCATGGCGGCTCGTCCATGATGACGAATATGATCTGT
The DNA here is from genome assembly GCF_009828105.1 of Altericroceibacterium indicum. Taxonomy (GTDB): domain Bacteria; phylum Pseudomonadota; class Alphaproteobacteria; order Sphingomonadales; family Sphingomonadaceae; genus Altericroceibacterium; species Altericroceibacterium indicum. The sequence continues at coordinate 751,712 of NZ_WTYQ01000001.1, read as the reverse complement.
GTCGGCACGATCATGATGGTGGATCGGTGGAGCCAATCAACGCAATCGAGTGGTTTTCGATAAAAATTACGAAATTGACAAATTAGGTCTTTTCATCCCGAAAACTATCTGTATATCCGCGCTTCACCGGCACAGAGCCGGAGCGGCAATTTGCCGAGTGGACGCATAGCTCAGTTGGTAGAGCAGCTGACTCTTAATCAGCGGGTCCTAGGTTCGAGCCCTAGTGCGTCCACCATTTTTCTCGCCTAATAATCAAGAGTTTACGTCGAGGCCGGCAACAAGCTTGAGCCGCGGACGGCTCTCACTGTGACCATTTTTGTGACCTGGGCTTTCCAGCTTTTCCGGGCAGTTAGACTTTTTCGTGTCTGTGACCGGATTAATCAGCGGGTCTGTGCCCGGCAAAATCAGCTGGTCGGCATAGGGCTGGAGATGCTTCACCGACATGTGCGCATAACGCCGCACCATCGACTCCGATTTCCATCCCCCCAGCTCCTGAAGCACCCAGGTGGGCACGTCATTCTGCCGGAGCCAGGTCGCCCAGGTGTGCCGCAGATCGTGCCAGCGGAAATCCTCGATCCCGCAGGCCTTCAATGCGCCGCGCCAGGTCCGCGTATTCGCATTGGCAAGGCGCTTGCCCCGAAATGTGAACACATGAACCGGATGCTTGCCCTTCTGCCGCCGTAACACGCCAAGAGCCGCCTCGTTCAGGGGCACGCCGAGCGCTTCCCCGTTCTTGGTCTCGCCATATCCGATCGTGACGATGCGCCGGGTCATATCGACCTGATCCCATCGCAGATGGAGTATGTTGCCCTGACGCAGGCCGGTCGACAAAGCGAACAGCACCACCTCGCGCTGGTGTTCAGGAAGCCGCCCCATGAGCTCGGCGGCCTGATCATGGGTGAGAAACCGCACCCTGACCCGGCCACTGCGCGCATAGGTCTTGAACGCCGGCACATGCGCGATCCATTCCCATTCCCGCATCGCCTTCCGGAAGATCGCGCGGATGAGCGCGACATAGAGATCCTTGGTGCGATCGCTCTTGCGGGCGAAATGACGCGATATGAGCCGGTCGATCATGTCCCTGCTCACCTGATCCAATGTCTTGCCACGCAGATGCCTGGTGAACCACCGGATCCGGCTCACATCGTCCCGGTAGGACTTCTTGTGTGCCTTCTCCTTCAGCCACCGCAAAGCCGCCTCGTCCCAGGTCCGTTTCGGCTTCTGCTTCAGCCTGGCAAGGTCCCACAGCTCGGCCTTCAGCTTGTCGTGAAATTCGAGCGCCTTCAGCCTGTCGGTCGTTCCAGTAGAGCGTCTAATGAGCGTTCCGTCAGGTGCTGTGAGCTTGACGTAGTATTTTCCTGCACGTTTCCAGAGTGCCATAATGCCTCCTTTCGTTGGGCACCTGACTGCATTCGTGCAGGCGCAGAGTAGCCCGAGCGAATCCACGCGACAAGTTCGCCTTCCAGAAAGCGCCACTGGCGCCCGACCCGGGCCGCCGGAATGCGCCCCTCGGCCAGCAGATTGCGGATGGTGTTGGGGTGCACCTTGAGCAGCGCCGCCGCTTCCCGGATGGTCAGAACGCGCTCGGCTCCCTCGCCCATGGTCAGACCTGCAGCACCAGTTGCGCGGTCATGCCTTCGGCGTCGCAGAACAGCATGGCGCTGAGCGGACAAAAGGGATCGTCGATCCGCACCCGCCAATATTCACGGGGAGGCTCGGTGCGCGACATCAGCTCCCAGGCGTCCCCGATATGCTGCCAGCCCAGCATGACCCGGAACGCCGGGGCCTTGTCGCTGACCCTATTGTCGTTGGGCACAAGCCGGATCGCACGCTGGATGGAGAGGGTGTTGATCTCCCCTTCCCATCCGCCCTGCTTCGAGCGCCGGAAGCGGCCGATCGTTCGCTTGCGCGTCATGTCCCGGCCTCCATGTCCCTGCGCGCCTTGGCAAAGGCACGATCGCTGGCCAGAAAGCTGTCGAGCATGGCGGGAACGAGATCCGCCACTTCGGCTTTGTCGCCATAGGTCCGGTTGTAGATCGTCGCATAGTCGCCGAGCGCATGGGCGAGATCGGGCGTAATCGTGACGGCCAGTTTGACCGGTGTCCGGTCTGGCAGTTTGGCGAGCTTGAGCATCGCGGCTCTCCTTGTCTAGCGAGCGCCCGCCCAGGGCCGCAGCACGATGTCCTTGTGGACGATCACGCGCAGCGGCCATCCGGGACGGACGGTGATGGTGGGCTGGATATTGAGGTTCTTCGAGACGATCTGCTGCCCCGCCTGATTGGCGGATTGCTGGGTCGATTGCCGGATCGCGCGGACAAGATCGCTCTCGTCATTGCCGAGCGTGAGTTCAGTGCCGACGCCCAGCAGCGTCGAAAGCGCGACGCCCTTGAGCAATTGCCAGCTATGGAAGTCGACCTTGTCGGCAAGCCCCGCATAACCCGCGCTGTCGGTGGCTGGCAGATTGTCTATCTGGACCGAACTGCCATCGGGCAGGATAATCCGCTGCCAGACCAGCAAGGCGCGCCGCTGACCGAAAGCCACGACGCTGTCATAGCTGCCGATCAGACGCGAGCCTTGCGGGATGAGCAGGATACACCCGGTCACGGTATCGAAGACCGGTTCGGTCACTTGCGCCACCACCATGCCCGGAAGGTCGGAATTGAGCCCCGTCAGCAGGCTGGCGGCGATCACACTGCCCGCCATCAACTGATAAGGCGATGCAGGGGTCTGCAGCGCATGGGCATTGGTGATGCCGGCCGACGCCTGGCTCCCGACAAAGTCGAGCTTGCGCTGCTGGTTGTTCTGGTCGCCGCTCGGTCGGTGGCGAAGTCATAGGCATCGAGCCAGTTGCGTTTCACCAGCAACATCTCACGCACCAAATCGCTGTCAGCCCCTTGCTCAATCAGCTCAACAAGGGCCATTCTGTCGTCGGTCATCGTCTGCTTCTCCAGGTTCGAGTTCACAATCCGAACCCTACCAGAAGATCGACGGTGGCCACCCTCTCAGGGAAACCTTCCTACACCACCCCGTGGGACACGACCCGCTGGTTCAATGCCGTCAGCTACAAGGTGCGACGCGAGGATGAGCGGATCGACCTCGAAGACCTCGCCCGCGTCGCCCGCGAAACGAGACCGCGCCTGATCATCGCGGGCGGCTCGGCCTATCCCCGGCAGATCGACTTTGCCGCGATCCGCGCCATTGCCGATGACGTGGGGGCCTGGCTGATGGCCGATGTCGCCCATTATGCCGGGCTGATCGTGGCGGGTCCACGCCGCCGAGGCCGATGGGCCGGTCACTTCGGACGCCATGGCAAAGGCCATGCAGACCAATCCGGTGGTGATCCGGCGCATCCTTGCTGGATTGCGGGACGCCGGTTTCGTCCGATCGGAAAAGGGCCATGGCGGCGGCTGGACCATTGCCCGGCCCTTGGCCGAGATCACGCTGCGCGATGTCTACGAGGCTCTCGGCGGCCCCACCCTTCTCGCGATGAGCAACCGCACCGAAGCACCCGGCTGTCTGGTGGAGCAGGCCGTCAACGCCGTGATGAACGACGCCTTCGCAGCGGCCGAAGCCTTGCTTTTAGAACGGTTCGCGGAAGTGACACTGGCCGCGCTCAGCGCAGATTTCCACGAACGGCTTTCGAGCCAGACTTCCACAAGAGAGACGGACGAACATGATGCCTATTTTTGACGCAATCGTAATCGGCGGCAGCTTTGCCGGTCTCTCCGCGGCTATCCACATCGCCCGCGGCGGCAGGACGGTCTGCGTCGTCGACAGCGGGCTGCCGCGCAATCGCTTTGCAGAGGAGTCTCACGGGTTCTTTGCACAGGACGGGGCCGCGCCGGGCGCGATGATCGCGACGGCAAAGGCGCAGGTTTCCGCCTATCCCACCGTTTCCATGCTGGCCGGTGAAGCGATTGATGCATCCGCGACCGGGCCCGGATTTGCCGTGATGCTGGCCGATGGGACTGAACTGGAGGCCGCGCGGCTCGTCCTGGCATTCGGGATTGTCGACCAGTTGCCCGACATTCCCGGCCTTGCACAACGCTGGGGCAGCACGGCCCTGCATTGCCCCTATTGCCATGGCTACGAGTTCTCCGGCCGTCGGCTCGGTGTCCTGCGGACGGGCCCGATGTCGGCGCATCAGGCGCAACTGATCGCAGAATGGGGGCCCACGACCTACTTCCTCGATGGCGGCGAAATGCCCGATGCCGAACTGCTGGGCCAGCTGCACCAGCGCAAGGTAACGATCCAGCCCGAGCCGGTCTCCGCACTGCTGGGCGAGGAACCAAGCCTCTCCGCGATCGCGCTGGCGGATGGGCAGGAGATTGCTCTTGATGCCCTGTATCTCGCCCCGCCCACGCGGCTTTCGAGCCCGATTGCGGAGAAACTCGGTTGCGCGGTGAGTGAAGGCCCACTCGGCCCAATTATCGTAACGGACGACAGCCGCATGACCAGCGTGCCGGGTGTCTATGCCGCTGGCGATATCGCGCGCGCGCCACATAACGCGACATGGGCGGCGGCTGATGGGGTTACCGCCGGCACGTCGCTGCACCAGTCCTTCGTCTTCCCTCGCGCCGCATAGGAACGCGGACATGAGCGAACTTGCGATCCGGCGGATGACCTCAGACAGAAAGCCACCTTCGCAGCCACTGTTCCACGCTGGTCGTGGCGATCCCCAACTTGGCGTTGAGCGTCTCTTCCATCGGCCAAGCCACTCCGTCGGGTCGCGCAAAGGCCAGGCGATACTTGCGCATGGTGTCGCCGGGATGGGCCTCGACCTCGGCACGGAGTTGCGCGGTATCCCAAAGCGTCCTCTCGAACGCGCGGCCTGTCACCCGGCCGAGCGTATCGGCGAGCTGCGAATAGGTGAAGGTGTCGCCCGCGATATAGACGATCTGGTCCTGATAGGATCGCCATTGCGAAGCGACCAGCGCCGTCATTTTTCCAATGTCTTCCGGCGGCGTGACTGTCAGGCGGTAGCTCCAGTCGCCCAGCGCATGCACACGCGCGCGCTTGAGATCGACCAGTTCGAACGCAGGCAGAAACACAAAGCTGGTGAACATTCCGGTCGAGATGATGGTCCAGCGGATTGCACTCTGCGCGCGCAGCATCTCGCGCACCTCGTATTGTTCGTCGAACACTTCCTGCCCGCTGCCCAGTCCGACAACGTCGTAATCGACGCCGAACTGCCAGGGAATGTAGTGCCGAACACTCGCTTCAATCGCTGCGGCGGTGATCTTTCGCTGCGTGCCGGGGCCGCCGACGAAACCGGTACAGCCGATGATCTGCGCATAGTCGGCAAAGATCACGGCAAGATCTGCCGCGCTGCTCGTGGCGAGATCGGCCTCGACAATCGCGACGCCCATCGCGCCCAGCTCGGCGCGCAGTTCGTCCTCGCTGCCCGCGACCTGATCGGCCGGGCGGAGCAACACGGATATCTCCGGCGCAAATCCCTCTTGCCGCAAGGCGACCAACTCCCTGAGCACGGCGAGGCCAAGCTCCCCTGCCCCCAGAACGAGGATTTTGTCGGCTTGGGTATCGATACTTGTCATTCCAGTCTCCAATCTGGAGACGCAGATATTGAGCCGTGTCAGAACTTTAAGAAGGCACACCGATGATACAGCAACAATTGGCACCACTTGAGGAAGCGATCGAACAGTCGCGAGCGGCCTGCGCAGCGCTGAGCGACGAAGAGGACAACCTCAAGCGCGAGATTCTTGCCCATGCGGGCAATCGCTGGTCGCTCGGGATCGTGCATGCCCTGGGCGTGGCGCGCGGTCCGCTGCGGCACGCGGAACTGGGCCGCGCACTGGACGGCGTTACCCAGCGCATGCTCACCCGCACCTTGCGCCAGCTCGAGCGCGACGGGCTTATTGCGCGCAAGGATTACAAGGAGGTGCCGCCCCGCGTCGAATATCGCCTCACTGCATTGGGAGAGGAGATGCTGGTCGGGATGGTGCCGCTGTGGCGCTGGGTGATGGACCGGACAGACGATTTCCGCGATGCACGGCGTCGCTTCGACCACGCGCATAGCCCACGGCCGTAGCCGGTCGCGATCGGCATCAGCCCACTCCGGTCCGCTCCGCCAGCACTCGAAGCGTCTCTGTCGCCACCGGCGCAAGTACCTCGAACGCGGCACCGACCGCCTGTTCACCTGCCCCCTCCGGGGTGCCCGCATCGAACGGCGGCGCGGGATCGTATTCCATAAGAAGCTGGGTGGTCTTGGCTACATGCTTGCCATAAATCGTATCTAGCAGCACTAGGCCGAAATCTATGCCCGCGGTAACGCCGCCTCCGGTGATCCGGTTGCGATCGATGACGACGCGTTCGGCAACGGGCTCTGCGCCGAACATCTCCAGCACGCCCAATCCGCCCCAGTGCGTCGTCGCGCGATAACCGTCGAGCAGCCCGGCCGCCCCCAAGATCATCGATCCGGTGCACACCGCCGTCACCCATCGAGCACGTGCGCCGTGTTGGGCGAGGAAATCGAGCACGGCCTGATCGCCAAACAGATTGACCTGCCCGGGGCCGCCCGGCACGAACAGGATGTCGAAGGCATCGGGCGCGTCGGCAAAGCTCATGGTCGGGGTGATGGCAACACCGATGTCCGACATGACGGGCTCGGTATTCTTCCATAGCAGATGCGTCTGCATCGGACCGTGCAGCACGGTGAGCGGCCCGACGAGATCGAGCAGTGTGAGGCCCGGATAGGTCAGCATTGCCACGTGCAGCGGCGGCTTTCCCGTCATCGCGGGCGTCATGGCGAGGAGCGGGTATTGGCTCATCCTGATTTCGCTGGTCACCGCAGCTTCCTTTCCTCGGTCCGGAATCCCGATACCGCAATGCTTGGAAAATAGCCGGGCTTGGCCCTGCCGCTGAGGCGGTCACCGTCGCGGACGAAGTCGAATGCAATCTGCATCTTCATCGGCCTCGTGGATAACAAGGTCGCTGTCGGTCGTGATCGGGCGGCCATCCCGGGACACCAGGAACACGTCGGCGAACATGGCCTGTGCCACGAACTTCATCCGTTCGTCGGGCTTCTTCACTGCCTTCACGTGCGCGCGGACCTCAGCCGCCAGCGCCAGCCCTTCGGGCGTCTTGCGCGCCGCATGGTCGAGCGCGACGCTGACCCGGTTCGCCAGTGTGTCCCGGTAGCCGTTCAATTCGGCCAAGCGCCGGTCGATGGTCGGGGCGACACGGGCAGGCAAAAGGCAGAAGGATCGCAAGCGCACCAGTCCACCTGACCAGCGCCAGGGTGAATGGCGGAATGAAACCGTTCACTGCGCGCCCGACAATGAAATTGCCCGACCAGAACAGGATCACGATGCAGAGCGTGGCGTAAGACCAGAGATCCGTACTACTCGCCGGAGACCGATTCATATGCATGGCTGGCCCCGCATGTCAGACCAGACCGCGTGCGGCGCTGCCCCCGGCAGTCGTCAGCATGGCAGCGATATCGCGAAGCGCCTGTTCAAGAGCATCACGCGAGCGCAGGCCACCAAGGCACAGGCGAACCCCAGAGGGCGCCACGGCATCGACAATCGGCCCGTCAGGCGGCGTTAGCGCGATGGAGGCGCGCAAGGCGCGGGCACTCAGCCGTTCGGCATCGAGCATGGGCATCGGCATCCAGATGTGCAGGCTGCGCCCTGCACCCGGCACTGCCATCGCCTTGCCGAGGATCGACGACGCCAACTGTGTCCTCGCCTCGCTTTCGGTGATTACATCATCGGCGATCCTGTCGGCCGTTCCGTCCTGTTCCCACTGGCTGAAGACCAGACCGCCCAGCGAGGGTGGGCTGTAGCCAAAGGCCCGGATGCCCAGCAGCAGTCGATCGCGAATATCCTCATTGTCGGGCGGCAACAGGAAGCCGAGCCGCAAACCGGGCGCGACCGCCTTGGAAACGCCCGCGACCATCAACGTCCGTTCCGGCGCGAGATCGGCAAAGCAGTCCGCCACCCCGGCATCGGCGAAGACGCGATAGGCATCGTCCTCGACGATCATCAGATCATGGGCTCGGGCGACCTCGATGATGTCAGCGCGGCGCGCGGCATCGAGGCTGATCGTAGTCGGGTTCTGCAAGGTCGGGATTATGACCAGCACCTTGGCCCCAGTCTCGCGGGCACAGCGCGCTAGCGCTTCGGGATCGATGCCGCGCCCATCCATGGCAACGCCCTGCAGGCGATAGCCCGCATGGTCGGCCAGGGTCCGGATGCCGGGATAAGTCGCGGCTTCGCACAGGATCGTATCGCCCGGCCGTGCCAGCGCCGCGAAAGCGAGCGCAAGTCCATGCTGCCCGCCGTTGCACTGGATAACCTGATCCGCCTTCGCGCGCTTCACGCCGTGACGGCGCTTGAGCCAGGATGCCCCGGCCTCGCGGATCGAAGCCAGGCCTTCGGGCGGCGCGTAGTTCACTGCCGTCGCGAGATCGGCGCGCTGGCGCACGCGGGACAGCCCCTCCCCGATCCAGCGCTCGGCAGGATCGAGCGGCGGCACATTATGCGCCATGTCGAGCGGGCCGGTGTCATGTGGCGCGGCATGCGGCCTCGCCCGGTCGGCGACGAAAGAACCCCGGCCTACATGGCTGGAAATGAACCCCCGCCGCTCCGCCTCGACATAGGCCCGGCTGACCGTGCCGACACTCAGGGACAGGCGGTGCGCCAGATCGCGCTGCGGTGGCAAACGGTCGCCGGGCACTAGGCGGCCATCGCGCACATCGCCCTCCAGCGCGGTCACGAGACGCTCGTACACCGGCGCGCTGCCCTTTGAGATATCCGGCTGCCAGTCCTTCATTGCCATTCCCGATCTATATTGAACCGGTTCAATATCACATTTGACTCATAGTTCAATGATGATCATCCAGCTTCGCAGGAGAACATCATGGATACGAGTCTGCTTGCCCCGCTTGCGCTGTACAGTTTCGTCTGCACCGCCACGCCCGGCCCCAACAACATCATGCTCGCCTCGTCGGGGCTGGTGTTCGGATTCCGCCGGACCATCCCGCACATCTTCGGAATCAATTTCGGTTGCGCGCTCATGCTGGTGCTCAGCGGGCTGGGTCTGGGTGCGCTGTTCGAGGCATGGCCGGTGCTGCGCTGGGCGGTGCGGATCTTCGGTGCTGTCTATCTCGGATGGCTGGCGGTAAAGCTGTGGCAATCGGAAGGCGTCGAGCGCCGCGAGGGCTCGCATCCGCTGACTTTCTTTCAGGCGGCTGCCTTCCAATTCGTCAATCCCAAGGCCTGGGCGATCACCATGCCCGCCATCGCCAGCTTTACCGTGCCCGGCCGGCCGCTCGCCCTGCAGCTCGGCGTTATCGTCGCGGCATTTGTGCTGGTCGGCCTGCCTTCCATCGCAACCTGGGCGGCGATGGGCGCGGGGGCCCGCGAACTGCTCGAAAGCCGTAAGGGCATGATCGTGTTCGTGCGCGTGATGGCGGTTCTGACCGCGCTCACCGCCCTGCTGTTTCTGATCTGAAGGACAACGCGATGAACCGGGAAGAAATGGAGATGTTCGCGGGGAACTGGATCGCCAACTGGAACGCGCGCGATCTCGACGCCATTCTGGCGCACTTTGCCGAAGGCGCGCGCTTCATCAGCCCATTGGCCGCGGAACTGACGGGATCTCCCATCATCGAAGGCAAGGCCAGTTTGCGCGCCTATTGGTCAAGGGCGCTGGAGGCTTCGTCTGAACTGCACTTTACCCTGATCGCTGCCGTCTGCGATATCGAACGCCAGGTGCTCGGCGTCCACTATGTGGCCCGCCGCAACGGCAAGGCCAGGCGGGCGCTCGAAACGATGCGCTTCGTGGACGACCGACAGGTCGAAGGCGAGAGTTTCTATAGTGCGCAGGAGATGCCGCATGATGCCTGATCCCATCGAAGGTGGATGTCTGTGCGGCGCCTGCCGCTACACCAGCACCGGCGAAATCCTCAATATTCGCGCCTGCCATTGCCATCGCTGCCAGAAGGCGACTGGCGCGGCATTTTATGCTCGGGTCATGGTGCCGTTGGAGAGTGTAGCCATGTCCGGCCCAGTAGGCTGGTGCGGGTCTGACGGGGATGTGCGACGAGGCTTTTGCCAGAATTGCGGGACGAGCCTGTTCTCGGAAAGGCAAAGCGCCGGCACGGTCGGACTGAGCATGGGGAGCATCGACACGCCTGACCGTTACGCGCCACAAGAACATATCTGGACCTCCAGCAAGCAGGAATGGCTGCGGCTCGACGATGGCAAACCCCAATATGCCAAGGGCCCGCCGGTATGATCGTGAAAGGAACACAATGAAGCTGTGGCGACTGACGCGCGAGTCCTATCTGGCGCTCGATGGTTCAGGCCCGATGAAATTCGGCGGCCGCTATTCCTCGCCCGGACGCCCCGTCGTCAATTTTGCGAGCGAAGCTGGCCTCGCCGTTCTTGTCGCGCTTCGTTATGCGCTGGAGGATCGGGAACTGATGGACGCTGACCATTTGCTTGGATGGACCGAAATCGACGATCTACCCGAACGCGTGCCGAACGACCTTACAGACGGGGTCAAGATCGCCTTCGTGGACACCTGGCTTGATAGCGGACGATCCCTGCTAGCGGCCGTCAGCTCCGCCGTTTTGCCGGAAGCGGATATCGTCCTCATGAATCCGCGCCATCCTGACGCGGCGAGAATAAGGCCGCTGACCGTTCGCCCGTTCAAGTTCTCGGAGTGCCTCCATCGACCACCCATGCTCGACAAATATCGCCAAGAGTAATCGCATCCCGTCTTGAGCGGAAGAAAACATGACAGAATGAGGATAGAAATGCAGGTAATCCGCGCCCGCGACTTCACCGGCAGATCAGCCTGGGACGCGCTGTCGATCGAGCGGATCGACGACGCGACCGTGCGGCTGCACTGGACCGACCAGCCCTACCGCTGGCACATCAACGATGGCCCGGAAGTCTTCGCTGTCCTCGACGGGCGTGTCGACATGCACGTCCGGACCGCTGGCGGCGAACAGGTTCTGCATCTTGAATCAGGGGACATTTTTCTCGCCGAGCCGGGCGATGAACATGTCGCCCACCCCCTTGGCGAAGCACGCATCCTGGTGATCGAGCAGGCCGGAAGCGAGTGATCCAGCTCAACTCGCCTTCACCGATCGCCATACTTGTATGCGCATGGAGCGCGGGCTTGCTTTTCAATTATAAGTCAACGCATAATGGCATTATGAAGTCGGCAGACTGTACCATCTGAATCGTCTCCCGCGCGGGTCTGCGTGAGGAGTTTGTGCGGCGGTCCCATTATCGGCCTGCCGCTGGTAATTCTATGTGCACCAGGCGCATGAAGAACGACACGGCCCACAGCGGCTAGCATTCAATGGTACATTTTCATGAGCAATTTCTTCGAAAGCCCGTTCAAGGGCATCACTCTCGATCGTCAAGTTACCAACCCCAACATTATCGTCGGGCGCTACAGCTACTATTCGGGCTACTATCACGGTCACAGCTTCGACGATTGCGCTCGCTTCCTCGTGCCGGACGAGGGCGCGGACAGACTGATCATCGGCAGCTTCTGCTCGATCGGATCGGGCGCGGCCTTCATCATGGCGGGCAATCAGGGCCACCGGAACGACTGGATCAGCACCTTCCCCTTCTACTGGATGCCCGAAGTGCCAACCTTCGAAGACGCCGCCAACGGATACCTTCCCGCAGGCGATACCGTGATTGGCAACGACGTGTGGATTGGCTCGGAAGCCATCATCATGCCCGGCGTGACGATCGGCGACGGCGCAGTGATCGGCACCCGCGCGCTGGTGACTAACGACGTTGCCCCCTACACCATCGTCGGCGGCAATCCGGCGAAGGCCATTCGGATGCGCTTTGAAGCGGCCGACGTCGCCAGACTGCTCGAACTGAAGTGGTGGGACTGGGCCGATGAGCACCTTCGTGAAGCGATGCCGTACCTCACATCCTCGTCGGTGAGCGAGCTTCACGCCTATTGGCGGGACGTCGTTCGGGACGCAGTGTAATCCCCCGGGCAGGCTGCCCGTCCGGAATGTCGCACGGACGGGCAGCCAAGGGGGTGGCGTTCTCACCAATGTCACCATGGGGTTCGGAGCCTGCCCACCCCTCACCCGACGTGGCCCAAACGGTATTCAGCAGACATCGATGCGATGCGAGAATGCCGGGCGAGCCGTTCCGCGCAGACACTCCAATGTCTGCGCCGTGGTGACGACTCGCGCGCATGTCTTTGCGGCAGCTGCCAGTCCGGCGAGATGATCAGTCAGTTCGAAATCGGCAGAAGCATCCGATACGAGGAACACGCGAATGTCGCGCATGAAGGCATCAGCGGCGGAAAGATAACACCCAATAGAGGTATAGACTCCAGCGATAATGATCGAGTCTTTGCCAAGCCGACGGAGGGATACCTCAAAGTCATTCCCGCAAAAGGCGCTGTAGCTTCTTTTTGCCAGCAACCGCACTTCATGCTCTGCCAGTCCCAGCTCCGGATCGAGAGCAGGTGATGAAGAGCCGGGCCCGCGCCCCCACATATCCATCATCAGACCACGTTCACGGATCTCCCGCGTCCATGGCACCTGCGAGGCGAACACCGGCACACCTTGGCGGACACACTGGCGAGCGATCTGCCCGGCATTCGCGATCACACTTTCACGGTCGGAAAGTCTCTCAAGATAGTGTGGCTGAAGATCATGGAGCAACAACGCACATCGACCGGGATCCAGCGTCCAATGCACCTTGTTCATAAACGTCACGGGTTTTCCTATTCAGAAAAGCCGCCGTGACCAGTGCAATGATTGTCGATTGACCATACGCATGCCGGACACGACGGCGATGGTCACAAATGATGACGACATGCCGCTCCTTAAAAGGAGCGCCAATAGTTCATGCAAAGAGGATTGCTGGTGCCTGTCATCGCGCAGTCCGTTAATCGATCCGGCCTTCAACGGCAACCGGCAAACTCTCGCCAGCTTGTCACATGCATGGAATCGACGCCGTCGCGTATGGCGACAGCACATGCCACCCTAGCGCCTCATAGAGGAGGCGCCCCTCATTCGTCGCGACGAGCAACTCGGGGACATCGCTGTATTTCGTCCGCGCAAGCGAGGCCATTACAATACGGCCAAGCCCTTTACGTCGATGCGCGAGGGCCGTCTCTATGCGGTCATAAATAAAGGCACTAGGGATTTCGGCGGCATGTCCGCTCGCCGCCAGATCGCCGGTTTCGCATCGGATTGCGACGCGACGGATCATGCCGCTCTGCTCGATTTCGATGGTGTAGCCTTTGGGAAGTGGTTGCGAAGTCGATGCTTGCCGCCCGGTCATGAAATATCGTTCCAGGTCGAGACGCCAGCCCGAAGGCATCACACTGCGCAATTCATCAGAGGAGCCACACAGCTTGATGAAATAGCCGGGCCGATCGATCGTTCGCGCCAGTTCGACCATTTCCATGGACGGGCGTGCGAATACCCACCGGCAAATCTCCGTGTCGGAATTGGTGTTCACCCTGTACCCACCGTGATCGGACACAGGGGTAGGCAACCCGCGAGCGACGGACCGCGCGGCGAGCCACGAGTGCAGTGTGGTTGAACTGACCGGCATCATCCGTCTCGTGTGCGAACCGGATAGCCTTAGCCGATCTCTGCCATGCTGTCTGTCAGATGCGGCGCGATGACAGCCATCGCCCGTTCGACGTAAATCTCCTTTTCGCCCACCGGCGCGACATAGTGGATCGCTTCGCGCGCCTGTTCCACCGAACCACCGCGCGCGATCATCCAGGCCGCGAGATAATGCGAGGCGAGGCAACCGCCCGCCGTGGCCACATTGCCATGTGCGATGAACGGTGCATCGATGATGTTCACGCCCGCCTCCATGACCCATGGTTTGGTCGTGAGGTCCGTGCACGCAGGCAGATCGTCAACCAGGCCAAGCTTCGCCAGCAGCAGCGTGCCCGAACACTGTGCACCGATCAACTGGCGCTCAGGATCGAGCCGAAGCCGTGCCAGCAGCGCGTCATCGCGAGCCACGTCGCGCGTGCGGATGCCGCTGCCGATCAGGACTGCGTCTGCTTCTTCCGCGAATTCGAGAGGACGCTGACGGCGGATCGTGACACCGTTCATCGACGTCACTTCGTCGTCGGGTGACGTGATATAAGCGTCCCATCCAAGCGGCGTGAGGCGATTGAGGATCGTCGACGCGATGAACGAATCCAGTTCGTTGAACGCGTCGAAAGTCAGAACGGCTATCTGCATGTCTCTCTCAATATGGAAACGACGCTATCGCTGCGCCGGATGGAAGGCGATGCGCAGGCCCAGCGCGATGAGAACGCCGCCGGTCAGGCCATCGAGCCAGCGCGTTACGGCTTCTCTCGCGAACCAGCGCCGCAGCGGACGGCTGCCAAGGATCAGGAGCGCGAACCAGGCCATGCCGAGCACGGCATGAAGCGATGCCAGCAACAGACTGAAGCCCATTACCGATGCTCCCGCCGGGATGAACTGCGGCAGGAAGCTCACATAGAAGACGCCCATCTTGGGATTGAGCAGATTGGTAAGCAGGCCCTTCCTGAACCAGTTGCCCGATCGTGATGGAGCAGGCGCCAATGCCGGACCTGCTGCATCGGAGCCCTCACCCGACTTGAGAGCCGCCCGAACCATGCCCAGCCCCAGCCAGAGCAAATAGGCGGCGCCTGCATATTGCAGGATCGTGTAGAGCGTGCCTGACAGCGCGAGCAGCGCGCCAAGCCCCAGCGCCACAATCAGCCCCCAGGCAAGAACGCCCACAACCACGCCTGCCGCCGCCGCGAGAGCCTGACGCGGCCCCTCGACGGCGAGCGTGCGCAGAACCAGTGCCATGTCGAGCCCGGGTGTGACGACGAGAAGCCCGGCGGCCAGCGTGAACCCGGCAAGCGCCGTCAAGATGGTCATGCTCCATTCCCTTCGATTTCAGCGCGAAATGAAGTGAGGATAACCCGGCCCTCCGGCCAATCGCCCAGATTGCTGCCCGCGTTGATATGGCCGAGCGGACCCAACACGATCAGCCGCGAGCCCCACTGCCCGGCGCGCCGTTTGCTGTAATCGAGCGTCCCGTAAGGATCGTTCGCGCTGGCGACGATCAGGCTGGGAAACCGCAGAGGCTGTTCCGGCACTTGCGCGAAAGAGCGCGCTTCATCCGGAAACGCCGGTTCGAACGGGTCGGGCACGGCGACCAGCATCGCGCCAGCTACCGGAGTTGCGCGCGAAGCCGCCCAATGCGCCACCAGCAGGCAGGCCAGGCTATGCGCGACCAGAATGGGCGGGCGGTCCAGCGCCGCAACGGCCCGATCCAGCGCCTCGCACCAGTCGGCGAGTTCCGGTCGGTCCCAATCGGACGGTGCGAAGCGGCTCATGTCGGGATCGGTCCGCTCCCAATGGCTTTGCCAATGGTCCGGCCCAGAACCACCGATGCCGGGAAGCACGAGCGCTGGAAATGTCATGGCCGTGCCGTTTCCATGCGCATGAGCGTCTGCTGACCGGAAGCGCACAGCACCTCCTCTCCCTCGCGCATTGCATGGACCTTGAGATCGCAGACCGTCAGCGCACGGCCGGCGCGCAGCACCTCGCCCGTGGCGCGCAGGCGTTCTCCCGTCGCCGGACGGATAAGATTGAGCTTGTATTCAACCGTCAGGACATCGTCACCATCCCCGAAGACCGAATAGGCCGCATAGCCGCCCGCCACGTCGGCAATCGCACCGATCACGCCGCCATGAAGGAAGCCGTTCTGCTGGCAAAGATCAGCCCGGAACGGCAGATCGAGAACCACTTTGCCATGGCTGGCGTGGATCACCTCGGCCCCGATCAGCCCCATGAAGCTCTGACGCGAGAAGCTCTCGCGAACGCGTTCGAGCAGAAGCGGGTCATTGACCCCGGTCACGATTCTGCCCTCCGGGGCACGCCATAATCGAGAGTGCCGAGGCGTTGCATCTCAGCCGTCTGGAACATTTTGGGATCGGCCAGATAATCGCGCACCATGTCCAGCGTATCGAAGCCCCAGAACAGGTCCTCCCCGATCGCGAGAGTAGGCACGCCAAATACGCCGCGCGCGATCGCCGCCTCGGTGTTGGCTCGCAGGGCCTCCTTCACATCCGCGCTTGCGATCCTGTCGTGTACGTTGGAGAGGCCGAGTTCGCCGCCGAGCCTCTCCAGTTCGGCGCCATCGGTCAGATCCCGGCCTTTCGCAAAAACCGCCTCGAACACAGCATCGACAGCATCCGTGCGCGCATCGAGCGCAATCAGCAGCCGCAGGGCCTCGACCGAACGAAATGGATGCGTATCGGGAAAGTGCAGCGCGATACCGTTCCTGTCAGCAAGCCATTGGCACATGCGATAGGTCTGTGCCCGTTTGGGCGGCACTTCCGCCGGGCCGATCAGGCCCCAGTGATTGAGCAGCGCCCCCAGAAGCACCGGGATCGGGCGTATCTCCAGTCCGAGATCGTCTTCACGCAGGCGCTTCCACATCAGAAAGGCGAAGGGTGAGACGGGATCGAAATAGAAATTGGCCGGGGTCTTCGTGCTCATCTGGTTGCTCCTTGGGCCTCATCATTGTATCAAATCATGAGTC
Source organism: Altericroceibacterium indicum (assembly GCF_009828105.1). Classification (GTDB taxonomy): domain Bacteria; phylum Pseudomonadota; class Alphaproteobacteria; order Sphingomonadales; family Sphingomonadaceae; genus Altericroceibacterium; species Altericroceibacterium indicum. Next base: position 735,138 of record NZ_WTYQ01000001.1, on the reverse strand, counting down.
GATCAAATCAAACATTGTATTGGTTCAATCATGGCCGTTATCACACCCCCCGTTCTTCATCTCGATACCCTCGACCTGCAAACACAAGCGCACGGCGATCTCTATGAAGCGCGTATGGCGTCCTTCGCTTCGCCGCTGGGCGCGCGCATGCTGGGCGGAAGGCTGGTCGTGGTGCCGCCGGGCAAACGGGCGTGGCCGTTCCACGGCCATCACGCGAATGAGGAACTGTTCGTCATCCTCTCCGGCAGCGGCCGCCTGCGCTATGCCGATGGCGATCATGCGCTAAGGGCGGGCGATGTCGCTTTGTGTCCGGCCAGCGGCGCGGCAAGTGCGCACCAGATCATAAACACCGGCGATACGGACCTGCGCTATCTCGCCATCAGTACGATGAACGAGCCCGATGTGATCGACTATCCCGACAGCGGCAAGTTCGCGGTCATGGCAGGCGCCGCGCCCGGCGGCGACAAGGCGAACCGGTCGGTGGACCATGTCGGGCGCTATGCCGATGCGGTCGGCTACTGGGACGGCGAGACATGACCGGGCAGCTTGCCACCGCCTCCGCCGAGTGCATCGCCACGCCGCCCGCCCTGCTCCTGCCACCGGGCAAGCTGGTTGATCCCGGCAGCCCGGAATGGATAGCATTTGCGCGGAGTTGGGATGATCTGCCGCGCGACACATGGATGGCCGACGGTGGCACCTATCGCCGCAGACGCTATGCCGCCCTTGAAGTGGCAGGCGGGAAATGCAGTCGCCTGCCGCATCGCGCGCATTACCAGGAGCGCGATCACAATCCCTTGAATGGCGGCATCGAGCGCTGGTTCGCACCGATGGCCGAAGAGCAAACCGGAGCGTCGCTGTTTCAGGCGCTGGTGCTGGGCACCGCCTCCCTGATCGCGGATGCGAGCGCGCAGCGGCCGAACTCCTGGACGGTCGAGGCGCATCAATTTCGCATCGAAGCGCTGCCCGGACAGCCCGGCCTCCCCACGCCGGAGGGCATGCATCATGACGGGCGCGACTGGGTGTTGATCCTGCTCGTCGGCGGCAGCGATTACGCCGGCGGTGAAAGCCGCATAGAGGATGCTTCCGGCGCTTGCATCCTTCAGCACCGGCTAACCCGTCCCGGCGAAGCCCTGCTGCTGGATGACCGTGAGGTCCGCCACGGCGCAACGCCGATCGAGTCCGCGATTCCGGGCGCCCCGGCATGGCGGGACACGCTGGTTCTCACGTTCGCGCAGGCGCGGGAAAGTTGAGGGACAGGATGGATCGCTTCTTCGTCGTAACCGGCGGACCGGGATCAGGCAAAAGCACGCTCCTTACGGCGCTGGCCGAAAAAGGCTTGCCGCATATGCCCGAGGCCGGACGAGCGGTGATCCGCGACGAGGTGGCCGCCGGCGGAACCGCTCTACCATGGGATGACCGCGACGCCTTTGCCGAGCGGATGCTTACGCATGACCTCAGCTCCTATGAGGAGGCACGGACGAAAGAGGGCGTCTTGTTCTTCGACCGAGGCATTCCCGACATCATCGGCTACCGCATATTGTGCGGGCTGGACATACCCGGCGACCTCTCGCGCGCGGCGGAGGGCAATCGGTACAATCAACATGTGTTTATCGCGCCACCCTGGGCCGAGATCTACGCCAAGGATGCCGAGCGCAAGCAGGACTGGGACGAGGCGGTGGCGACCCATGACGTGATGGCCCGTGTCTATCGGGGATTGGGCTATCATCTCGTGCCGCTTCCCCTTGCGTCGCCCGATGAGCGCGCAGCTTTCGTGCATCACTGGATTGCGAAGCTGCAGGCGTGATGACAGCTAATCCCAAGCGCGAACCTTTCGACCAGAATACCGAGCATGGATTGTCGGCGGAAACGGCCCGGCTTCTCGGTCTGTCCCTATTGCAGAAAGGCGATTGGGATAGGGCTGCGGCGCAATTTCGTTTGGTCGTTGCGCTCGCACCGGAAGATACGGCAACATACAATAATCTCGGCATTGCCCTCAGAAACCTAGGCAAGCGAGAGGCGGCGGTTCGAACCTTTCAGGCAGCGATCGAACGCAGGCCCGACTATCTTTCCGCCCGCTACAATCTGGGCACTACTCTGGGCGAACTGGGGCGATCGAAACAGGCGCTCGATCAATTTGCAGCTATCGTCCGCCTGGCTCCCGAACATGTCGACGCGCGTTTCGCACTCGGAGAACCGTATTGGGGGCATGCCCCCAATACGGTTGTTGCCATCACGCCCAGCGAAGGCCATCAAAACGGCCCAATGCTCTATTGATAACTGGCAGAAACTTCGGGCTCAGACCAGTCGGGTTCCTCACTTGCCGCAAAGTGATCAGAAGAAGGTCGAGGTGCGCCGAAGAGGATGATTGGGCGCAATGGGTCGATAGCAGCCTAACCGTAACAGGATATATAGGAGACGCCGCTGAAGTCGTAGGCCTCTTCACGGGCAATCCTGTATTAATCGACGCTGGCTTTCTTCTTTCCAAGGAAGCTCTCTTGGCCAAGCCGCACTTTATGCCCCCACAAAAGGATGGAAGAGCGTTGATCGGTGATGCCACAGGTACTGCAATTGGCTTTAAAGTCTCAAGGCTGGTAGGCGGCGCAGCAGGCGACTGGGGGCGCGATTCAACAGGGCGCTTTGTAAAAGGATATATCCAGAAGCGGGAAGCTCAGGACGCGGCATGGACGAGCGGTCAGTCCTTCCTTGTAAGTGGAGGTAGCATATGCCCATAACTCATTTATTTATTGTGCTCGGGATGATCATCCTGTCATGCCTCATATTAAAATATACACAAATTCAGATGAGCTACACCCCTCCAGATCGTGACAGTGAGAATATTATAGCCAATCATGAATTTCTGAGTAAATTACCTATAAGATGCAACAGACAGATCGGAATATTTTTTTCATTCTATGTTCGTCATCTTTGATAATTTTCATCAATTTTCAAAATTTTATAATCATTGCTTTTGCGATTTCATTAATGATTACAGCATTGATATGCTTGTTATTCCGGGTGATGTGGCGCTTTATTTAGCCGCAAGATATAAGGCATGTCTCCCCCTGTGGGGTAACCTGTTGTCTGCACTTCGCTTTTTGACGAGATTGATGGTGCCGTGGGGAGGCTCACGGTGCCATCATGGTGTTGGCTGGGTGTGACGTGACTCTCTGCTTTCCTCCACGCTTGATTAGAGTCTGGGCCTACCATGCACTGCTACCCAACCTCGGACCACGCGGGTCTGGAGTTTTCCGCCTGTCCCAGATCCGGTGGGCTGGTCTCACCGGCTGAGTTTGCCAGTATGATTGGGGGATATTCGCGATCGCGCTGTGCGGTCGCTCTTCGTTGTAGTGTCTACGCTAGGCCTCCAGCTTTTCGCAAGCATCTTGCAGCGACAATAGCCAGTGCGCGTTCAGGCACTCGCTGCGCAGCTTGCTGTTGAACGCTTCGATGAACGCATTGTCGGTGGGCTTGCCAGGACGGGAGAAGTCCAGGATCAAACCGCGCTGGTAGCGACTCATGACACATGGAATGCGTCTACCAGGAACTGGGATATACCCTCGTCCACTTACCTCTTGCAGCACCCGATAAGCGCGCAGAATTCGTAAGGCATTGGATCGCGAAACCGTAAATGAGAAGAAGCAGATAGCCCCACTTTGTTCTTCGCGATCAGCCGTGTTCACTATAAGCAATTCGGGCAGCATAAGCCCGCTCGTATTCCACACCAAGCTGGCGTAATGGAATCAGCAACGGCTAAAACCGTTAGTCCTTCATCCGTTGGCACGGAGCCTCGATGACAATGCGTAAGAAACTGTTTGCCGTGATTGCTGTCGTCGTATTTCTTATCCTCGGATGTCTATATCTCGGCTATCCAATAGGCAAAGTAATCGACGCTCCTGAAACGCATGCGAAGCAGCCCAATGTCGCGGTAATCCTTCTCTCAGGAGATGGCGGTTCGCGGACCGGTATGGCCCCCGCTGTCACGGCGCGATTGCGCAAGGCCGGTATGCCGGTAGTGCTGATCAACTCGCTAACATTCTTCAGCAGGCGCCGTTCCCCGCCTGAAATCAGTGCACTGTTACAGAAGGCCATGTCGGTCGCGGAAAGCAAATATCACGCAACCAGATTTGTCATGATCGGGCAGTCTTTTGGTGCCGACGCTCTGCCTACGGCACTTGGCGGTCTCTCTCCCGAAAGTCGCGAAAAAGTCGCCGGGGCAATATTAATCGTACCGTCGCGCACGATGCTGTTGCGGGCAACGCCGTTTGAATTACTGAATTGGGGTGACAAAGGCATCAATTCACTTCCGGCTGCGCAGCGTTTGGACTGGGTCAAGCTGGCATGTATTCGCGGTGTCGAGGAAACCGAAAGCCTGTGCCCGAAACTCACAAACCCGGGCGTAATCCGCAAAGAACTTCCAGGTGGGCATTACCTGAGACATAATGATGAGAGGGTATTCGAAACGATCTTCCCGATCATCAATGCAGATTTTGCGGCAGCACCACTGGAAGATAGCGCAGAAGATAATCAGCCAACTGCGCAGCATTAAGCGCAAGCAAGGGTGTAAAGTGATGTGGGGCATATCAGTAGCCGGAATTTATGCGTTCATCGCGTCGCACCGCAAGAAGATAGAGATCGGAGTGGCCCTGCTTGTTGCAGCGCTCGCTATTGGCGCTCTCAATCATCTGCTCGCGGAATTGAGTTGGGTCCATGTCCGCGCTGCTATCGCCGATATCGGCCCCGCCCGCATCGGCATCGCAATTGCGTTGACAGCAGCTAGCTATATCTTACTGACCTTCTACGATGTGTTGGCGCTTCACGTGATCGGCAGGCCACTGCCATATCGTAGCGCAGCACTTGCTTCCTTCACCAGCTATACGCTTAGCCACAACCTTGGACTAGCGCTTCTCACAGGTGGTTCAGCACGTTTCCGAGTGTATAATCAAGCTGGCTTGTCCGCAGGGGAAATTGCCCGTGTTATCCTGCTTGCAGGTCTTAGCTTCTGGTTAGGGGTCACGGTCCTTGGCGGCGCGGCGCTGGCCTGGACAGGCGGGGCGCAAACAAACCTCCCTATTTCCGGTTCACTTGCGCAATACATCGGCATTGCTGTCGTCCTCAGTGTTATCGCCATCATTGTGTGGTGTGGAAGACAGGGCCGGACCTTGCGCATCTGGAGTTGGCGTCTGCCTCTGCCACCTGCACGCATTGCAATCGCGCAAGTCTTGGTATCTGCGGCAGATCTTGCTGTCACCAGTGCGGCTTTGTTCGTTCTTCTCTCCGATATTGCGCCCTCATTATTCCTGCCCCTCTTCCTTGCTTACATTCTCGCCATCATCATTTCGCTGGTTTCGCATGTTCCCGGCGGCCTCGGCATATTCGAATCCGTGATGCTTGCGATGCTGCCTGAAGTCGGTCGGCCGGAACTTTTTGCAGCCCTCCTCGTGTTTCGCGCAGTCTATTATCTGCTTCCGCTGCTCCTCGCTGTTGCACTGCTAGCCTTCAGTGAACGCAAACGTTGGACACCCTTGGCATCCGCCGCTGGCAGAGGTTTGCGTGCTGTGTCGTTTGGTATCATCCCGCAAACCATGGCCGCACTTACTTTCGGCGGGGGCCTTGTACTATTGCTATCCGGTTCATTGCCCGCACTGCCTCATCGGCTCGCCGCACTGAGACACATTATTCCGCTGCCCTTTGCTGAAACCTCACAGATCGCGGCAAGCCTCGTCGGCACTGCGTTGATCCTGATCGCCCCAGGCCTTTACCGCCGGCAAGAAGCGGCCTGTCTCGTTGCACGCGGATTGATGATGGCTGGAGCTATCTTCTCGCTTACCAAGGGCCTAGATTACGAAGAGGCTGCAATTCTCACCAGTTTGGCAATCATGCTGCACTTGTCGCGAGGCGCTTTCTACCGCCACAGCCTCCTTGTCCGCAGACCCCTGACAACAGAGTGGATTCTTGCTGTCACCCTTGCTTTTGGCATATCGGTCTGGCTTGGCTTTTTTGCGTACCGTGATGTCGTCTATAGCGATGAATTATGGTGGCAATTTGCCTGGCACAGTAATGCACCACGGTTCTTGCGGACCAGTTTCGCCGTCGGGTTATTTCTCGTCATCGCGGCTTTGTGGCGCCTGTTCCAGCCGGCAAGCAAAACCCCTGTGGCGGCAGGTGGCATCACTGAACCACCTAAAGCCGCTTTCGCCCATACCGAACGGACCGAGGCCTATCTCGCTTTAACCGGAGACAAGCGTTTCCTCGTCAGCGACGCTGGCGATGCATTTCTGATGTATCAGGTACAAGAGCAGAGCTGGATCGCTATGGGCGACCCGGTTGGCAATCCTGCTGCAACCCCTGAACTGATGTGGCGCCTGCGCGACATGGCAGACCTCGCGCAAGGCCGGGTACTTTTCTACCAGATCACCGCACAGACTATCCCTGTCGCCATCGATATGGGGCTCCAACTGATAAAATATGGCGAAGAGGCACGGATCAACCTGCCCGAGTTCACGCTCGAAGGTCCCGCCGCAAGGGCCTTGCGTTACTCAGTCAAGCGAGCGGAGCGTGAGGGCGCGACTTTCGAGTTAATTGACAGAGAGTTGGTCCCGGCAATCATGAGCGATCTGCATGAAATCTCGGATACATGGTTATCAAGCAAGAAGGGCCCGGAAAAGTGCTTTAGTGTTGGCCGCTTCGATCCTGATTATATGTCTCAATTTGATTGCGCAGTAGTTCGCGTTGAAGGGCAGATCGTCGCATTTGCCAACATCTGGAAAACGGAAGACAAGAGTGAACTGTCAGTCGACCTTATGCGGCATGGCGAACAGCAACCCTATGGCTGCATGGACTTCCTGATGGTGCACATCATGCAGTGGGGCAAAGCCAATGGGTTTCGTTGGTTCACTCTCGGGCTGGCACCACTCTCAGGCATCGAAGGCCGCAGATTGTCACCAACATGGGCACGGTTTGGATCACTTCTCTACCGCCATGGTGATGCTTTTTACGGCTTCGAAGGGTTACGCGATTATAAAGAGAAGTACTCTCCGGTCTGGGAGCCTCGCTACATAGCCGGACCGCGTGCCTTTGGACTGCTTCGCGCCTTGTTCGATCTTCAGCGCCTCATCGGTGGATCGCGCCGCAGTGCAGCTCACGGTGCTCCGCTTGGCATTGCCGCTTGATCATCAATCATTGCACCTGACAGGCACGGCAAGAGCGACTTCTTTAGGCTGGGAATGCCATACCCTACCCCCTTAGAATTCGTTATGCGCAAGGCTTTTTGACAAGGACTGACGAACCGAATTCCTGCCCGCCGACTTTGCCGCATAGAGCGCTCTATCTGCCCGGCGCATGAGTGAAACCGTCGATTCCGCACGTTCCCAAGCAGCAACACCGCAACTGACGCTGATATTGAACATTATTTCATCGGCAAAGAACGGCATCTCAGCAATTTTTGTCCGAACCCTCTCTGCTATTGCAGCCGCCTGCTCAACTGATGCACCCGGCATGAGGATCAGGAACTCCTCGCCGCCATAACGGGCCACGCTGTCAATCGAGCGCACCTCAGTTTGCATAATGCGCGCAGTAGCCTCCAAAACGGTATCCCCGGTGTGATGCCCATATTTATCATTGACCGATTTGAAGTGATCCAAATCGATCAATATGACGGCAAATTCCGAACCCAGCCGCGTTGCACGGTCATGCTCTATGCTGAGCAACTCAGTTAGGTGCCGACGGTTCAGCAATCCGGTCAGCGGATCGGTCCGCGCCAATTGATCAAGGCGCGTATTCGCATCGGACAAAGCTCGCGTGCGTTCTTGAACTTGCTTTTCTAAAATGTTTGCCTGCCGCCGAAGCAGCCTTACGCGAAGCTGGACCAGCCCGAACACAGCCAGCATGACCAATGCCACGATGGCCCCCCTCACGATCCAATGTTCATGCCACTGCGCCGCGATTTCAAAATTGATCTTACGCTCCAGCGTGACACCACTGAGCCCAGGCACCTGTGCTCTAAGCCGAAGCGTGTAAGGGCCACTGGCTAAATTGGTATAAGCAGCCGTTGCCGCCATTCCGGCAGGAACGCTAATCCAATTTTTGTCAAAACCTTCGAGCTTGTAACTGTAGCGTATTTCGCGAGGTGCAGAGTAATCCAGTAGCGAGAATCCAATTCGCACACTCCGCGTACTGGCAGATAATGCTGGCAATTGGTCAGAAATTGTCGCGCCCAACGGTACGAGACGCTCATTTACTTCCAACGTAGTGGGAGTGAGTTGAGCTGCGCTGACCTGTTTCTCATTTGCAATCACAGACTGGACCACAGTCAAGCCCGCCGATCCACCGAACATCAAGCTGCCATCAGGAAGACGTGCTGCAGTAAAGCGATTGAATGTCGTGACAGGCACGCCATCCGTTTTACTCGCAGTTCTGACAGATTTCGTTCTGGCGTCGATAACCGACAAGGCGTTCGAGCTTGCAACCCAAACCTTTCCATTGTTGTCGAGCAGAAGTGCCGAGACATCGTTGCCGCTTAGGCCATCGTCTTCGGTAATTGCAGTGAAACGCGGCTTCGGATTATTCAACGAAGCCACCGCAACGCCACCATAGGTACCAACCCACATTTTGCCAGCAGCAGTCAAAATCGAACTAGAGTAATTCTGCGGGAGGCTGAAAGGGTCGCCACTGACATTAAAGAAATTTGTGAACCTTCCTGTCTTTATGTTGAACCTACTAATCCCTCCCGAAGTAGACAACCAGACCTGATCACCAATAACATTGATGTTCATCACTTCATTATTCACAAGGCTGTAATGATCATGATCCTTGTGAATGTAGTGTGTGATTTTATTTTTCTGACGATCCCAGACAAATAGCCCGGAATAGGTGCCAACTAGCAAACTGTTGCCAACAAACCGAAGTGCAATAATAGGCTTACCTTCGAGCTCGGGCAAATTGATCGATGTTTGCCGGAAAGTGTTCGGATCAAATTCGACCAGCCCCCTAGCCCCAACCAGTATTTTCCCATCCGGCGCTTCGACAAGGGCTTTAACGTCCTGGCCTTGATGGCGACCCGTAACCCGTAAATGGTGGACCGTTCCGGCCTTCCGATCAATCACATCGATCAGGCCATTACTGAAACCAGTCCAGATATGATTATCGTGGGTCACCAACAAACCACGCACTTCATTGCTGATCAACGATCGCCGCGGATTTGGCATACCTGCTGAAATGGTGAATATCTTTGGGGTACGAGAGAAGGTTCTGTTGGCCCCCAATTCCGTAGCGGCCCACACGCCACCCTGATCGTCTTTCAACACCGCTCTGATTGTGTCGCTGGCAATGGAATTGGCGCGCTCGGGGTTGTTCCGCAAGGCGACGGGATTCTGGAGCGATGGGTCAAGAGTAATGACCCCACTTCCATCCGTAGCAATCCAGATCTTTCCATCTGGAAGTTCAGAGATCGCCCTCACAGTGCTATGTTTGATATAGGCAGAACTGCCTTTGAGGGCAGCGATCTGGCTGGCTTTGTCTCCCTCTATAATAACTACACCATCAGTGCCCGAGCCAACCCAGAGCCTGCCTTTGCTATCGCGCATAAGAGCCCAGATATCCTGATCAAGCGCTGCACCAATCTCTCCTGCAAATGTCAGCCGCTCGATTCTACTGGCTCCCGGCCGACGGACATAGAGCCCATCGCCCGATCCGATCCACAATGCACCCGTTTCATCCTGCAATACAGAGAATGCACGCCCCACGACACCTTCGGCAGGCCATACGTTGGTAATGGTGTTGGAATTGGGCAGGAGGTGATGAACCCCTCGCTCGGTTGCGATCCACGCCCCGCCTTTCCCATCCGTTGATAAACCATAGATGCGTTCACCAAAGCCGGTAGACTTCGTGCCCAACCGGGTAAAATTATTGGTCGCAGGATCAAATCGCAGCAACCCACCTACATTTGTTCCAACCAACAGCTTGCCATCAGGCAGAGCCATAAGTGTACGGATATAGTTATCTGTCAGGCTACCCTTTTTATCATTGGTTTGCTTGAACACCTGAAATCGTTGGCCATCAAATCGCGCCAAACCACCCCGTGTGCCAATCCAGATGAAACCGGCTGTGTCTTGTGCAAGGGCAGTAGTAGTAGAATGCGGAAGACCTGATTGCTTGTCGAACAAGATGAAAGAAGGTGTCTGCCACCCGGTCCATCCACTTTGTGCGTAAGCGGCAATTGGCCAGAGCGAACTAAGCAAAAGCAAAGTTAATATACGTAGAGCCAGCGCGTGAAGGAATTTCCAATTTCGCATTTCATGCCGCATAAGGTTACACATCAAACCGGAAATTAAGGGTTAATCTTGCTAAACCGAGCCTATATCAGACTGTAAGTAAAAGTTCTTAACACGAAGCTGTAAAAAACAAACTGTTTCAGCCCCACATCATCTCGCTAGCCCTATCTTTGACATACAATATGGTTAATCGAAAATAATTTCAGATCCTCAAATGTGGTGAAGGGACTGCGGCAGACTGAAAGTTGCAAATTATTATCATTAGCTTAAATGTGCACTCCTCGCCATTTCCGCTCCGCAAGCGCATGAGGATTACGATGAAGGCAAGATAAACTGTCAGCCGCACAAGATAAGTCCGCAGCTTACTGGCTGGACGTGAGCGATCGCAAAGACTAGCTGAGCACTGGCCTTATTTTATGGATGTAGCTCTTGTTGAGCCTGACTGATGTGTTGCTCAGGATAAAATTGACGCGCAATCACAAAGGATTGGCTAAAAAGCGCTTCTATCTTCGCTTCCCGTGACGGGCGGCATTTGAACATATGCGGTGACGCTGAGAGCTTCGGTTCCACAAAGCGGCCCGCAAACCATTCTCCTCAAGCATGGAGGCAATGAGACACTGTGACGAGCAACGATACGAGCATTAAGGAACCGCTGACTGAAACCAAGGCGCTTACGGTTGAGAAGGTACTTTCAGTCAAACACTGGAATGAACATCTTTTCAGCTTTACCATCACGCGCCCGGATTCCTTCCGGTTCCGTTCTGGTGAATTTGTGATGATTGGCTTGCCAGGTGAAAACGGCAAGCCAATCCTGCGCGCCTACTCGGTTGCCAGCCCGTCTTATGCTGAAGAACTCGAATTTCTGTCCATCAAGGTGCCAGACGGCCCGCTTACTTCCAAGCTTCAGAAAATCCAGCCCGGCGATCAGGTCTATCTCGGCCGCAAGCCTACAGGCACACTGGTGACTGACGCCATGCTGCCCGGCAAGCGCCTGTTTCTCCTCTCCACCGGTACTGGCCTTGCGCCATTCCTCAGCATCATTCGCGATCCGGACATCTATGATATGTTTGACAAGATCGTGCTGGTGCATTCAGTGCGCCGCGTCAGCGATCTGGCTTTCCGTGAAACACTCGAAAGCCGCCTCGAAGGTGATCCGCTGGTGGAAGACGAAGCCAAGGAACAGTTTGCCTATGTGCCAACTGTGACCCGCGAAGAATTCCACACCAGAGGGCGCATCCATCAGTTGATCGATGATGGCACGATTTTCCAGGACACGATGTTCAACCGGAAGTATTTCGATCCTGAAACCGATCGCATCATGCTGTGCGGCAGCATGGCGATGATCCGTGATTTTGAAGCCTATTTTGAAAAGCTAGGCTTTATCGAGGGGTCAAATTCCTCTCCTGGCCAGTTTGTGATCGAACGCGCTTTCGTCGATTGATCGCCCCATCCGGCAATATTCGGCAAGGAAAAGCCCCGGCGGAAATAATCCGACCGGGGCTTTTCCTTAGCTGAATCAAGAAGGTGCTCAGGCAGGAAGCTTTTTGCGCCGCGCTTCACTTCGACCCAGCATCAGGGAAGCAAACCATATCAGCAATCCACCGATGGCAAGCCCCATACCAACCCAGCCCGTCGATTCCCAACCATAGCCGGCAGTGATCGCCATTCCACCCAACCATGGCCCCAAGGCATTCGCGGCATTGAAGGCAGAGTGGTTGAGCGCTGCAGCAAGGGTCTGCGCGTCACCTGCCACATCCATCAAGCGTGTCTGGAGGATGGAGGACAGCCCCCCTACCCCACCGATCAACACGATAATCATCAACATCGATGACAAGTGATGCGATGCTATGGTGTAGAGCGACATCACGATAGCGGCATAGACCAGCGTTACGCCAGCAGCAGGCATCAAGGCCCTGTCGGCAGCCCATGAACATACAAGCGTGCCAATGGTCATGCCCACCCCCATCAGCGCCAGAGCCACAGGGATCATTGAGCTGCTGGCCCCGGTCACTTCGGTGAGCGTGGAAGCCAGATAGGTGTAAACGGAGAACATACCGCCAAAGCCAATCGCTCCAATCAACAACGTTAGCCACACTTGTGGTTTGGCTAATGCGCCCAACTCCCGCAAAGGGCTGGCATCCGGATCTTCTGTGTCACGTGGCACAAAACGCAGGATCATCATGGCGGTAATAAAGGCCAGCACAGCCACAATGGTGAAACACCACCGCCACCCGAAAGACTGCCCGATAACATTGGCGAACGGCACGCCCGCAATCGTCGCACTGGTCAGACCCAGCATCATCCGTGCCACAGCCTGTGTGCGCTGAGAGCGCGGCACGAGTGACGCAGCCACCAGAGAGCCGACACCAAAATAAGCGCCATGCGGAAGGCCGCTCAAAAAGCGGACACCTAGAAGCCAATTCAGGTCAGGCGCAAAGGCGGTCAGGCAATGCGCAAGTGCGAAGAAGCCCATCAATGCGATGAGAAGCAAACGCCTTGAAAATCTTGCGCCCAAAACCGCAATGAGAGGCGCCCCTACAACCACCCCGAGCGCATAAGCGCTGATGACATGACCTGCTGTTGGTTCATCAACTCCAAGCCCCTTCGCCATTTGGGGAAGTAAGCTCATTGAGGCGAATTCGCTCGTTCCGATGGCAAACCCGCCTGTAGCCAAGGCAAGAAGCGCCATCCGCGCATTCTTCAAACTGAGGGTGGGTTGCGTCATTCCATGTTCCATCATGTGTACTGCACTGCGGCGTAATGCACACAGATGGGAAATAGACAGCGCATGACAAGAAAGTTCTGCTTCATGTTAGCCTTACCCCTCTATCATGGAGCAGTTATGATGACAGCATCCGATGAAAAGCCGTACTGCCCAGACTATCAAATTGACAAAATCCGGAATAATTGTTGCGAGGTGCTGCTGGAATGCTAAGCGGTGCTCAAACAAATCAATATGGAGGATGTCAGGTGAGTATATTGCAGGGCCGTGTTGCCGTTGTGACAGGTGCCAGTTCAGGCATTGGTGAAAGCTGCGCTATTTCTTTCGTTGAAAAGGGCGCCAAAGTTGTTCTGGCAGCGCGCCGCGCTGAACGGCTTGAAGCTCTGGTCAAGCGCATCGAAGATATGGGCGGCCAAGCCTTGGCCGTCGCCACTGATGTGACAGACGAAGCAGCAGTGCAGAATTTGTTCGACCAGGCGATGGCAAAATTCGGTTCGGTTGATGTGTTGATCAATAATGCCGGTATCGCTGACAGCACGGCGGCGGACAAACTGGAACTCGATCTCTGGCGCAAAGTTATCGACACAAACCTCACCTCTGCCTTTCTCTGCGCCCGCGCCGCAATCCGGGTGATGAAAGGAACAGGGCATGGCCGGATTATCAATGTCGGCTCAATATCTGCTCGCGTACCCCGTCAGAACAGCCCGGCCTATGCGGCCAGCAAATGGGGTCTCGATGGCCTCACCCGTGCACTCGCTATTGATGGACGGGAAGACAATATCGCAGTCTCGATTTTCCATCCCGGCATTGTGGCAACCGAAATCGCCCCAGGCGCTGTGAAGCTGGATGATGAACTGACCGCTGATCCCAAAGATATTGCCGATGTGATCATCCACATGTGCGACCTGCCCGATCACCTCAATTTCTATGAAGGTCTGGTGGTTCAGAACAAGATCCCGTTCCTCGGCCGTGGCTGAATATCACAAAACACGTAAAACGGCCGCTTCACAGAGCGGCCGTTTATTGACTCAAAACAATGAGATTTAACGATCAGGCGCTCGGCTAATGTCGATATAATGCCGGTTATAATACGTCAGAGGAACAGCATCCTCCCGGTGATGACCGTCAATCAATTCACCAATGAAAATCGTGTGCGTGCCAAATTCATGGCGATGTGCAACCCGGCAAACAAAGCTCGACTGGGCATTTGCAAGCACTGGAACGCCATGACTATCTTCCCACTCCCCAACTGAAAAGCGGTCTTCAGGCGACTTGGAAGACATGAAATTATCTGCCACATCGCGGTTCGCCAAGCCCATCACATTGACGCAAAACACTTCTGCTTGGGCCAGCGGCTCATGCAACGATGCAGATTGATTGATGCAAACCAGCAGCGACGGAGGGTCGAAGCTCAGCGAGCTGACCGCGGTCGCCAGAATGCCAAAAGGTTTCCCACCATAACTGGTGGTAACTGCATATACGGTGGATGCGACATGACGCATACCGTCGCGAAACGCCTCAAGAACGGCGCTATCTGGTTTAAGTTCTGACACAGGCCCTTCATGCTGGTCGGCCGGTTATCTTTCAAGCCCCAATCCCGCAACCTTACCGAAAAGCAAAATATCGTGCGCCCATTGTCATCATCCATCGCTGTGATAACGCGCATGGCAATCATAACCTTTGCGCCAATACCGGATATGAAACCCGTCTGAACTTCAAACCTAGCGGCGCAAAAAAAACAAATATGCAGGAGAATTTATGTCTCAATTTCTGATAGTTGAAGCACGTTTTTACGATCACCTCAACGATATGCTGATCGCTGGTGCGCGCAAGGTGCTCGAAGATGCAGGGCATGACGTTGAAATTCTGACGGTTCCGGGTGCCCTGGAAATTCCTGCGGCCATTGCCATGGCAGTGGAAACAGGGCGTTACGACGGCTTCGTCGCAATTGGTGCCGTGATCCGTGGGGAAACCTATCATTTCGAAATCGTTGCTGGAGAAAGCGCTCGTGGCGTCATGGCCCTCACCATGGACGGGATCGCAATCGGTAATGGCATCCTCACTACGGAAAATGAGGAACAGGCTATTGTCCGCGCTGATCCTGCCCAAGCTAACAAGGGTGCAGATGCTGCAAATGCGGCGCTTAAACTGCTCGAATTACAGGAGAAGTTCAGATAGCCGATCACCCTTCAATTTCTGGCATCCCACTCGTCTTGGGCGGCAACGTCTTTGGCTGGACTGCGGATGAAGAGACCAGCTTTGCCGTGTTCGATAAGTTTTACGAGCATGGTGGACGGATGATTGACACAGCCCAGGTCTATTCGGCCTGGGTTGATGGCAATCAAGGCGGGGAAAGCGAAACCGTCATCGGCAAATGGCTCGACAGTCGCAATATCCGCAAGGATATGCGGATTGCGACCAAAACCAACGCAGGCGGCGACGCGGGTGGCCTCGCCCCTGCCAAAATCGCCGAGGAACTTGAAAAATCTCTGGAGCGTCTCAAAACCGATTATGTCGATCTCTATTACGCCCATAGAGATGACACCTCGACCCCGATGGAAGAGATCGTCGAGGGCTTCAACACGCTGCTTGATACAGGCAAGATCAAAGAAATTGGCGCTTCTAATTTCGACTATGACCGCCTGACCATCAACATCAACATTGCTCAGCGAAAAAGTATGAAGCCCTTCACTGTGCTTCAGAATGAATATAACCTTGTTGAGCGTAATGCTTTTTCTAAGCAATTAAAGACAGTTTGCCGCAATAATGAAATAGCAATGTTCCCTTATTTCGGGTTGGCATCTGGCTTTTTGACCGGAAAATATCGCCAGAAATCGGATCTAAAAGACAGTCAACGCGGCTCCATGATCGAAAATCTGTTCGATAAGGGGCAGAAAATTTTGCCAGTTCTGGATGAGATTGTCGAAGAAATCGAAGCTTCTCATGCCGCTGTAGCTTTGGCTTGGCTACTTGCTCAGCCGGCAATTGCGGCCCCTATCGCTAGCGCACGAACCCCTGAACAGCTCGATGATCTGCTTGAGGCCACACGTTTAAATCTGACGGAAAATCAGATTACACGCTTGAGTGAAGCTGGTCAGTCATCATGATGAACGGCCCACTCGAGTGGTTCGGCTCTATCGGTGCAATTATATCGGCAGCAATGATCGCCGCTGATTGGGGCCGAAAATGGACCGGGTGGGCCTTTGTATTATTCGTTCTGGTGTCGACCGCATGGATCGCGACAGGTGTCATGAACGGCTCGACGCCGCTGACGGTACAAAATGCCATCTTGCTTACCATCAATTCGTGGGGCGTATGGCAATATTTGCTCAGCCCGAAAAATCGCAAGAAAATTGAACGAATGGAAGAGCTTGAAAGCCAAGCCTCAGAAGATGTGGAAAGAGGGCGCGCCTAAAATGGCAGCGCCCTCCCCCTTTTTATTAGCGTGACAGCCGCCCGAAGCAGCTTTCACCCGCATAGATTGCCGAAAGGCCAAGCTCTTCTTCGATACGGATGAGCTGGTTGTATTTCGCCAACCGATCCGACCGCGCGAGCGAGCCAGTTTTGATCTGACCGCAATTGGTTGCCACAGCGAGATCAGCGATCGTTGAATCCTCGGTTTCACCCGAACGATGCGACATAACTGAAGTGAAGCCAGCGCGATGCGCCATATCCACGGCCTGCAACGTTTCCGTCAGCGTGCCAATCTGATTGACCTTCACCAGCAGTGAATTGGCCATGCCCTGATCGATACCCATCTGGATACGCTTAGGGTTGGTTACAAAGAGATCGTCCCCAACCAATTGCACCTTGTCGCCGATCTTTGAGGTGAGAGCCTTCCAGCCTTCGAAATCATCTTCCGCCATGCCATCTTCGACCGAGATGATCGGATAGGCATCGCACAACTTTGCAAGGTAATCGGCCATTTCTTCGCCGTTGAGCGAGAGATTTTCACCGGTTACCTCATATTTGCCGTTCTTGTAGAATTCAGTTGAAGCACAATCGAGTGCCAGCATGACGTCCTGGCCCGGCTTGAAGCCTGCCTTTTCAACTGACTGCATGATGAAGTCGAGCGCATCGCGCGTGCTGGCAAGGTTAGGAGCAAAGCCACCTTCATCACCAACAGAGGTCGAAAGACCCTTCTGCGCGAGGCCTTTTTTCAGCGTGTGAAAGATCTCCGACCCCCAACGCACGGCTTCCGAAATGGAATCCGCACCGACTGGCATGATCATGAATTCCTGAAAATCGATTGGATTATCAGCATGTTCACCGCCATTGATGATATTCATCATAGGAACGGGCAGAACATGAGCTGAAACACCACCGATATAGGCATAAAGCGGCATACCACGTGATGCAGCAGCAGCGCGCGCAATCGCAAGACTGACACCA
This sequence comes from Altericroceibacterium indicum, assembly GCF_009828105.1. GTDB lineage: Bacteria > Pseudomonadota > Alphaproteobacteria > Sphingomonadales > Sphingomonadaceae > Altericroceibacterium > Altericroceibacterium indicum. The sequence goes on along the minus strand of NZ_WTYQ01000001.1, from coordinate 717,756 downwards.
AGAATAGCATTGGCACCCAGACGCGCTTTGTTTTCCGTGCCGTCCAGTTCGATCATGGCGAGATCGATATCGCGCTGATCTTCAGCATCAAGGCCAAGCAGGGCTTCAGTAATGTCGGTGTTCACTGCTTCCACAGCGTTTGTGACACCCTTGCCCAGATAATAATCTTCATCACCATCACGCAATTCAACCGCTTCATGCTTACCGGTTGAGGCGCCCGAGGGGACTGCTGCGCGGCCAAAACTGCCATCTTCCAACAAGATGTCAACTTCAACTGTCGGGTTGCCCCGGCTGTCTAGTATCTGGCGGCCATGAATATCGATGATTGCAGTCATAAGTTGTCTTGCTCCTCTGACGGTTTTCCGGTCTCCTATGCGGCGGAACCATGCTGCGCAAGCGGCGTTCGATTTATTAAGAGCCGGATAGGAAGTGCCTGTTCGGAAAGTAACCGATACCTGCAAGGGTGAATGAGAAAAGGGGCAATTCCATGACAGGAACGAAAGCTGACACACCCGCAACCTTGAATGCGGAACCTACGGGCAACACCGAGGAAGCAAAATCACGTTTCAACGCAGCTCTTGAAGAAGCCAAAGCCGGCGCACATGCACTGGGTGCAGAAGCCAAGCAGCGCGCTGAAGCCTATCAGGATCGCGCTAAGAACAAAGGCGACCACTGGGTTGACGAAGCTAAGGTCAAAGCAACCAGCGTGGCACATGATGGCAAAGCCAAGGCCAGTGAAGCGCTTGCTACCCTGAGCAAATTTGTTGCTGAGAAGGCGGCGCCTGTCGATGAAAAGCTTGGGCCGGGCTATGGTGATTATGTCCGCACGGCTTCCAAAAAGCTGGAAGACACAGCGACCAAGCTTGACGAAAAAAGCCTGGAAGAACTGGGTGCGGATTCGCGTGAATTTGTCCGCGCAAACCCCGCTTTGTCCGTTGGCATTGCCGCAACTGTTGGTTACCTGTTTGCGCGTATTTTCCGTAGCTCCAAGTAATTTGACGTGACATTAGCGACAGATGACAAAAACGGCCCTGCCGGGACCGACAAATCGTCACACCAAGCTCCCCCGCCGTATGAAAATATGGCGGGTGATCGCTTAGACGGTTCGGACCCGGAGGCAGATACACACCCTATACGTGACGATCTTACCGCACTGATCGACGACGGGCTGACTTTCCTTGAAGCAGAATTGAATTTCCAGAAGACTCGCCTGTCGTTTGTTGTCGATTGCATCAAGAAAACGGCAATCTTTGGTGTTGCAGCCATTTTTCTGGCCATCCTCGCGGCGATTGGCCTCACAATTGGCCTGATCATGTGCCTAACTCCCTATATCACAGCCTGGGGGGCTACAGCGGTGGTTGTGGGAGGTTTGCTGGCTCTTGCCTATTATTGCGTCACCCATGTTGTGGCGAAGATAAAAGCAATCAGCGCAGCGTTCAAAAAGGATGAGGATCTTCCCGAATGACCGACCTGTCGACGAAAATGTTGCAGGACCGAGCCTTGCGCGATGCAGCCAGGATCAATGTAGACACCGATATTGCCCTGCTCATGCAGAATATTGAGCAAAAAAGCATCGGTGCAAGGATCAAAGATAGCACTTTGGACCGCGCTCAAAAAATTAGTGCGGAAATTGAACAGTCTGACGACCCTCGTGCGATCTACATAGTTGGTGGAATCGCTGGGCTTTTGACCCTTTGGCTTGCGAGAAAACCTCTGTTCAAAATCCTTGGGTGGCTGTTTGGCCGATCATCTTCAAAAGATCCTGAAGATGGTGGATCAAATGGAGAAGACGAAGAATACTGGGATGCTGAAGATGAATTACACCCTCAGCCTCCTAGTTCTCGGAAAAACACCCGCCACGGAACCAGCGCTGCAGCTTGAGGGTTAAAAAACTAGGCCACGAGCGCAGACATCAAATGGAGAGAGCCCATGAGCGATTCCCAACGCAAAGATATTCACGAAAAAGTCCAATCCGCTCAAGCCCGTAACCAGAGCCGGGAAGTAACCCTGTCAGACCGGGTTGGCGAGAAGACCATCGAAGGCAAAGACCGGGTTGTTCAATTTGCCAAAGACCACCCGATCGCATTGATTGGGGGAGGAATCATTCTCGGAGTTGCTATTTCAGCCATTTTCCCGCGCTCTCCCACCAGACGCCTGGGTTCAAAAGCTGCTGGCCTTGCCGTAACGGCAGCCGATCTCGCTCTGGCATATTCCAACCGTGCCCGCGCCGCTGCACACGATGCTGCGATTGGCGGCGGTGACCTGCTTGAAGACCTTAGTGACAGCATTGGTGACACGCGGCGCCACTTGCGCCGTGACGCGAGCTATTACAGCGATGCCGCATTGGGTGGCGCCAAGGAACTGTCGCGTGATGCACGCAAACGAATCACCCGCAGGTTACGATCCTTCCGCTGAACTTATCCCTTTAGCCCATACAATATGGCGCGCCCTCTTGCAGAGCGCGCCATATGTCTTATGGACGGCATTTCACAGGCATTCTCCAAGAAGGTTTTGATAAATGGCAAAACAGCTTCTGCATCTCGTTATGGGCGGCCGGGTTACGGACCCCCAGAGCTGCGAGTTTCAGGATCTTAACAACATCGACATCGTCGGTGTTTATCCGAATTATGAACAGGCTGAAGAAGCATGGCGAGGCAACGCTCAACGCACGGTTGATGATGCTGAGATGAAATATGTCATCGTCCATCTGCACCGTTTGCTGGAACCGGAACTGCCGGGCAAATAAGATTATTCAGGCCACAAGCCTGAAATCATCAGCATAGTATAAGGCACGCGATAGCTTGCCGCTATCGTGTCTTTCTATAATGCAAAATAGCCCGCTCCGTTTTCAAACGGGCGGGCCATTTTATGTCAGAAATCTCTGCTAATCCCGAACGGGATTGTAGCAAAACACTTTATATAAATTCAATCTTATCAATCAGGTAGAAGCGTTCGCCTGATGGAACGATCACTTCCACCTCATCGCCAACCTGCTTGCCGATCAAGGCACGAGCAAGCGGGGATTCATAGGAAACCCGACCCTTTTTCGCATCGGACTCGGTCTGGCCGACGATCTGATATTTGAGCGGCTTGTCATCTTCATCGAGCAAGGTAACCGTTGCGCCGAAGATTACCTTGTCGCCTGAAAGCGTTGCCGGATCAATAATATGAGCGCGGCTGACACGATCTTCAATCTCACCAATTTGTGCTTCGACCTGACCTTGGCGTTCCTTTGCGGCATGATATTCCGCATTTTCGGAGAGGTCACCGTGAGCGCGTGCTTCCTCGATCGCATCCACGATAAGTGGACGCTCTGCGCGAAGGGCTTTCAGGTCAGCAGTCAGCTTTTCATAGCCTTCTGCCAGCATGGGCACTCTTTCCATATTACGTCCCTGTCATAAATGGCGCCTCCCGGCAAAGCTATCCCTTATCCGGACTTCATGAGACCGGATAAGGGACGACTATGCCAGGCGACGCCTGTGTTTCAGCTATAATAGTCTTGCAGGGACCTTACTTCAAGCTCACCCGCCTTAACTTCGTCAATTGCTTGCGCTGCGGCGAGTGATGAAGCGGCTGTCGTGTAAGACGCGACCTTCTTTTCCAAAGCCGAAGCTCGGATGGACTGACTGTCTTTAAGGCTCTGCCAGCCTTCCGTCGTATTGAAGATCATCGCGATTTCACCATCGCTGATCCGGTCAACAATATGCGGACGGCCTTCAGCCACCTTGTTGACCCGCTCTACCGCAATTCCGGCATCCGCGAGATATTTCTGCGTGCCTTCAGTGGCGATGATGGAGAAGCCTTTGGCAACCAACAGCTTCACCGCTTCGAGCACTTGCGGCTTGTCGCTATCCTTTACCGAAACGAAAACCGTTCCGCTTTCCGGAAGCATCATGCCTGCACCAATCTGCGATTTGGCAAAAGCTCTGGTGAAATCGCTATCGATCCCCATCACTTCACCGGTAGAGCGCATTTCTGGTGACAGGACAGGGTCAGCACCGGGGAAGCGGCTGAACGGGAAGACAGCTTCCTTCACCGCCATATAGTCCATATCTTGCGTGATAGATGGCAGGTCAGCCAACATCTGGCCTGCCATCACGAGCGAAGCATATTTCGCGATTGGGTCGCCAGTCGCCTTGGCCACGAAAGGCACAGTCCGGCTTGCACGCGGATTGACTTCAATGAGGTAAACCTCGCCTTCTTTTACTGCAAACTGGACATTCATCAGTCCACGCACGCCCAGCCCCTTTGCCAGCAAATGCGCCTGACGCTTCATTTCTGCGATAATATCATCAGGCAGACTGTAAGGAGGAATGGTGCAAGCACTATCGCCTGAGTGAACCCCGGCCTCTTCAATATGCTGCATAACCCCTGCCACGACGACATCCTGCCCATCGCACAGAGCATCAACATCGCATTCAATCGCATCGCGCAGATATTGGTCGATCAGAACCGGGCTGTCGCCAGAGACTTTCACTGCGGTGGCAATATAATTATCGAGTTGCGCTTCGCTATCAACGATTTCCATCGCCCGGCCACCCAGCACATAGCTTGGGCGCAAGAGCACTGGATAACCGATGCGATTAGCAACCGCGATGGCTTCATCGCGGCTGCGCGCAATGCCATTTTCAGGCTGCTTGAGGTTCAGCTTATTGACCAGTTGGGCGAAGCGTTCACGATCTTCAGCAAGGTCAATCGCATCGGGCGAAGTGCCGAGGATGGGGATGCCCGCCTTTTCCAGAGCGCCCGCCAGTTTCAGAGGAGTCTGCCCGCCGAATTGCACGATCACGCCCAGAAGTTCGCCGTTGGACTGTTCAACGCGCAGGATTTCCAGCACATCTTCAGCAGTCAACGGTTCAAAATAAAGCCTGTCCGAGGTATCATAATCGGTGGAAACTGTTTCCGGGTTGCAATTGATCATGATGGTTTCAAACCCTGCATCCTGCAGGGCGAAACACGCATGGCAGCAGCAATAATCGAATTCGATACCCTGCCCGATCCGATTTGGACCGCCCCCGAGAATAACCACCTTCTTACGGTTAGTCGGGAAAGCCTCATTCTCAGGCTCACCAAAGCTTGGCGCTTCATAGGTGGAATACATGTAGGGCGTAATGGCGTCGAATTCGGCAGCGCAGCTATCAATCCGTTTGAACACGGGAAATACGCCTAGCTTGTGACGCAATTTGCGCACTTCATCTTCGCTGGTAGCGCCAGCCATGGCGCGCAGCGTGTCATGCAACAGACCAGAGCTCTTAGCCTGCGTTTCTGCCAGGCCGCCAGCAACACCAACAGACCGCACAGCCAGAGTGGCCAAGCGCTTGTCGGAAAAGCCCATGGCTTTCAAACGGCGAAGCGCTTGCGCATCATTAGGCAGACCATTTTTGGAAATCACCTGCTCTTCACGAATGATTTCTTCAATATGACGCAGGAACCATGGATCATAGAAAGTGATCTCGTGAATCTCTTCCATGGTAAAGCCTTCGCGGAAGGCTTGAGCGATCTTCAATATCCGGTCTGGTCGCCTTAAAGCGAGTTGAGCCCGGATAACATCACGCTCTGCACCTTCCAGCTCAACCACACGATTGAAGCCATCAAGGTCCGTTTCCAGCCCGCGAAGGGCTTTCTGCATACTTTCCTTGAAATTACGGCCAATCGCCATGACTTCACCGACCGACTTCATCGCAGTGGACAATTCCACTTTCGCACCCTTGAATTTCTCAAAGGCAAAGCGTGGAATTTTCGTGACGACATAGTCGATTGTCGGTTCAAAACTTGCAGGCGTTGCACCGGTGATTTCGTTGGTGATTTCATCCAGCGTATAACCAACCGCCAGCTTCGCAGCAACGCGAGCGATGGGGAAGCCGGTAGCCTTGGAAGCCAGTGCGGAAGAGCGCGAAACACGCGGGTTCATTTCGATGACGATCAGGCGGCCATCTGCTGGATTCACTGCGAACTGTACGTTCGAACCGCCTGTTTCTACACCGATTTCCCTGAGGACGGCGATACTCGCCGAACGCATGATCTGGTATTCCTTGTCGGTCAGCGTGAGGGCCGGTGCGACGGTGATGGAATCGCCGGTATGCACACCCATCGGATCGACATTTTCAATCGCGCAGATGATGATGCAATTGTCGTTCTTATCGCGAACGACTTCCATCTCGAATTCCTTCCAACCGAGGAGCGATTCCTCGATCAGAACTTCAGTCGTGGGAGAGGCATCAAGCCCATCACGCACGATCCGTTCGAACTCCGCCTTGTTATAGGCGATACCGCCACCGGTGCCGCCCAGCGTGAAGCTAGGGCGAATGATCGACGGAAGGCCGGTGCGTTCCAGCACTGCCAGCGCTTCATCCAGCGTATGCGCAGTACCCGAGCGCGCGCTTTCAAGGCCGATGGAATCCATCGCTTCACGGAAACGATGGCGGTTTTCAGCCTTGTCGATCGCATCGGCATTCGCGCCAATCATGGTGACATTATATTTGTCGAGCGTGCCGTCATTATACAGTGCCAGCGCGCAATTCAGCGCGGTCTGTCCGCCCATGGTCGGAAGCAGCGCATCGGGCCGTTCCTTGGCGATGATTTTGGCGACGATATCCGGTGTGATCGGCTCAACATAAGTCGCATCGGCCATATCCGGATCGGTCATGATCGTGGCGGGGTTGGAGTTCACCAGAATGACCCGGTAACCCTCTTCCTTCAGCGCCTTGATCGCCTGTGTGCCGGAATAGTCAAACTCGCAAGCCTGCCCGATAATGATCGGACCAGCGCCAATAACGAGGATCGAGGAGATGTCAGTACGTTTGGGCATTAGACGAGCGATCCCACAAACTTTTCAAACAAATAGAAGCTGTCCTGCGGTCCCGGCGAGGCTTCGGGGTGATATTGCACGCCGAATGCCTTCTTGCCCTTGATCGCAATCCCGCAATTGGAGCCGTCAAACAGGGAAACATGTGTTTCCTCGACATTCTCGGGAAGCGTCGTGCCATCGACCGCGAAACCGTGGTTCATGCTGGTGATTTCCACAAGACCATCTTCATGGCGCTTCACCGGGTGGTTTGCGCCGCGGTGCCCCTGATGCATCTTGGTGGTGCTGGCACCTGCCGCAATGGCGAGCATCTGGTGGCCGAGGCAGATCCCGAAAATCGGCATATCCTGTTCCAGCAATGCCTTGATAATTGGCACAGCATAAGCGCCGGTTGCAGCCGGATCGCCAGGGCCGTTGGAGAGGAACACGCCATCCGGCTTGAGGTCGAGAATATCGTCGAGGCTGGTCTCAGCCGGAACAACTGTTACACGTGCGCCGGCGGTGACCAGATTGCGGAAGATATTGTCTTTCGCGCCATAGTCGATAGCCACAACATGTGGGCGGCTATCACCTTCAGCCTTGGCGTAGCCCGCACCGAGTTTCCAGGCGCCACCGTCCCATTTCTGATTTTCATGCCGCGTAATCGTCTGCGCGAGATCCATGCCTTCAAGGCCCGGCCACTCCTGCGCCTGCTTGATGAGTGCAGGAATGTCGAATTTGCCATCCGGAGCATGAGCGATCACCGCATTGGGCGCGCCATTTTCACGAATGCGGCGAGTGAGCGCGCGGGTGTCGACGCCGGAAAGGCCGATCTTGCCCTGCCGCTTCATCCATTCATCAAATTCGACCTGAGAGCGGAAGTTGGATTGGAGCGTAACATCTTCCCGCACAATGCAACCAACCGCGCCTTCAACGTTGGATTCGATATCCTCGTCATTAGCGCCGACATTGCCAATATGCGGGAAGGTGAAGGTGACAATCTGCGCCGCGTAAGACGGATCTGTCATCACTTCCTGATAACCGGTCATGGCGGTGTTGAAGCAAACTTCTCCAACCGCGTGACCGATAGAGCCAAAGCCCCGGCCCCAGACTACCGTGCCATCTGCAAGGACTAGGACTCCACTCGCACCCTTGGGTGGCGCGTGTGAAGATGCGGGGTCGGCCATGGGGCGCTCCGTTCTTAAATAAAGTTATCGCGATGTGTGCTAAGAAGCGGCGGCTAAACCTGCCCTGCCCGCTCGTCAAGCTGTCACTCGACAGAAGGATCGGTTAAGAGGCCCGAATTGCACTTAATTTGACCAATTCATCCACAGGAAAGACACGACAGATGCTGCGCGAAACCCTCAAGAAAGCCCAGATTGCAGCGATGAAGGCCGGAGAGAAGGAGCGTTTGCATGCCGTTCGCCTTATTCTCGCCAAAGTGAAAGATCGCGACATCGAAATGCGCACTTCGGGCAAGGAAGTGCCCGATGATGACCTCATTATCGACGTTTTGCAGAAAATGGCCAAGCAACGCCGTGAATCGATCACCATGTATGAAGACGGCGGCCGTCAGGAACTGGCGGATCAGGAAAAAAGCGAATTGATAGTCATCGAAGAATTTTTGCCACAGCAGATGGATGAAACCGAAACCAAGGCTGCAATTGAACAAGCCAAGGCCGATACCGGTGCCGAAGGCTTGAAAGATATGGGCAAACTCATGGCAGAACTCAAAACTCGCCACGGTGCGACACTGGACATGAGCAAGGCCAGTGCCATGGTCAAAGCCGCACTTTCCTGAGCTAGACCACGATGGCTCTTTCTCCTCAATGGCTTGATGAACTTCGCGCGCGGATCACGCTTTCGAGCGTGATCCAGCGAACCACCAAGCTGCAAAGAGCGGGCCGGGAATGGAAAGCGTGCTGCCCTTTTCACAATGAAAATTCGCCCAGCTTTACCGTCAATGACGAAAAAGCCTTTTATCACTGCTTTGGCTGCGGTGCACATGGCGATGTGATTCGCTGGATGACCGATCAGCGCGGCCTCTCCTTCATCGATGCGGTGAAGGAGCTGGCCGAAGAAGCAGGAATGGAAGTCCCCCGCGCCGATCCACGCGCCGCTGAACGTGCTGAACAACGCTCAAGCCTGCATGATGTGATGCAGGCCGCACAGGAATGGTTCCGCCGCAATCTATTCGCCCCGGAAGGCAAAGCGGCGCGCGACTATCTGGCCACTCGTGGCTTCGATCCGCATACAGCGGAGCGGTTTGGGTTCGGCTACGCCCCTCCCGGCCGGACAGCGCTGAAATCAGCCCTCGAGAAATTCGAAGAGTCGATGCTGATTGAAAGTGGCTTGCGAATCGCTGTGGAGGGCCGCGATCCTTATGACCGGTTCCGCGAAAGGCTGATGCTCCCCATTCAGGATACGCGCGGCAAGATTATTGCTTTTGGTGGACGCTTACTCGATTCTACACGAAAAGATGCCCCTAAATATCTGAATTCACCGGATACACCTTTGTTCGACAAAGGCCGGACACTCTACAACCTCCATCGTGCTGCCCCGCCTGCCCGCCAATCTGGCCGGATGCTGGTGGTGGAAGGCTATATGGATGTGATTGCGCTTGCAGCTCATGGAATCGAAGAAGCTGTCGCGCCGATGGGCACTGCGCTGACCGAACGACAGATTGAATTATTGTGGCGCGTAGTGGATCGCCCGATCCTGTGCTTTGACGGTGACGCGGCTGGCCAGCGGGCAGCTTTTCGCGCTGTTACGCGGGCACTTCCTCTGCTCAAGCCTGGCCATTCCTTTGCCATTTTGCGGATGCCAGCGGGGATGGACCCGGATGATTTGCTCAAACGCGATGGCCGTGCAGCAATGGAATCTCTGCTGGCCAATCCGCAAAGCCTGCTCGAAGCGCTCTGGCTTCATGAAAAAGAAGCTTCCCCGCTTAATTCTCCAGAAGATAAAGCGGGCCTGAAAGCGCGGCTGATGGAACATATCGAAACGATCCAGCATCCCGATATACGTTCACTCTATCGCCGCGAATTGATGGATTTATATTCCGCTTTTGCCTTTCCCAAACGCGCGTTCAACAATTCGAGGCCACCTCAGAAATCCCGTTTAAATGGCCGTCAACCCTGGGGAAAAGAACGAATCCCTGAGCTTTCACCTGAAAATGCCACGCGGTTAAAGCGGGCCATCGAAGGTGGTGCTCGCGACGATCTGACCAAAGCGGTTTTCAGTGGCCTGACACGCCATCCGCAAGAGATCATACGCCACGCCGAAGCCCTCTCGCGACTAGCTTCAGCGGAGCCCGCGCTGGCAAAATCGATCGATCATCTCTTCGAATTGTCGGAAATACTTGAAGAGCAAGGCCCTGATACCATATCATTGGGTAAGACTGTCGCTGCGCCGCCGGATAAAACCCGCTTCTCCTTCCTGATGGAAGGTTCCGATCCGCTGACTGTGCGTGACGATTTGGCCGAAGCTGTTTCCTTGCTGGTCGAAAGACCGGCTCTGGATTCAGCTATTGCAAGAGCTACCGCTCGTTTTGACAGCGATCCGGAAGGGTCCTGGGCTGAACAACAAAGGCTCAGGAAACGAAAACTGGAAATCGAGTCGCGACTCGGGCACATGGCTAGAAAACGTGCTGCCGCTCCGGCACCGACAGAATCAACGCAGAGCGCTTCTTCGGAAGCCTCTGGCGAACACAGAATGGACTGAAGCGAGACTTATGGCGTCTGAAGCCAAAACAAAGCAAAATGAAGATGCTCCGCTGATTGATCTCAATGAAGCATCCATCAAGAAGTTGATCGCCAAGGCAAAGCGCCGGGGCTACATCACTTATGATGAGCTGAATGAAGCCCTGCCGCAGGACCAGATGTCCTCCGAGCAGATTGAAGACGTGATGTCTGCCATCTCTGAAATGGGCGTCAATATCGTCGAAAATGACGAAGATGCTCAGGAAGAAGAATCCGGGGTAGATGACTCTGGATCTTCGGATGGAGAAGAAGACAGCGCAGACGCTGGCCCGCAGCAGAACGTTGCTGAAAAGCCGAAGAAGGCTTCGACAGATCGCACAGATGACCCTGTCCGCATGTATTTGCGGGAAATGGGTGCGGTAGAATTGCTCAGCCGCGAGGGCGAAATCGCTATCGCCAAGCGCATCGAAGCTGGCCGCGACACGATGATTATGGGGCTCTGCCAAAGCCCGATCACCTTCCATGCCATCATCACATGGTCCGAGGCACTCAATAATGAAGAAATGCAATTGCGCGAGATCCTCGATCTTGATGCGATGCTTTCCAAAGAGCCGCCGGCTGACAAGATGGCGGAAGATGCTGACGATGATGATGGCGAAATCAGCGAAGAAACCGCTGGCCCATCATTCAAGGAAGATGACGATTCGGATAGCGATTCCGAAGAGGAAGATGGCGAAGAAGGCAGCCGCCGCCGTGATGACGAGGAGGAAGAGGATAACACCCTTTCCCTCGCTCAGATGGAGGCAGCCCTCAAGCCAGAAGCGCTGGAACGTTTTGCCCGCATCACCGAACTGTTCAAAATGTTCGAAAAGCTTCAGTCCGAACGGGTTGACGTTCATGCTCGCGGGGAAGAATTCCCCAAAGCTAAAGAACGCAAATATGAAGAATTGAGCGAGCAGCTTACGGCAGAAGTTGAAAGCATGCAGTTCCATGCGACCAAGATCGAATATCTGGTCGACAATCTTTACGCCTTTAATCGCCGGCTGACGGCTCTTGGCGGCCAGATGTTGCGCCTTGCGGAACGCCACAAGGTCAAGCGCACCGACTTCCTCAAATCCTACATTGGAAATGAGCTGGACGATGCCTGGCTGCCCAGTGTTGCCAAGAAGGACAAGAAGTGGGCTGCTTTTGCTACCAATGAAGGTGATGCGGTTGAACGTATTCGCCTCGAAATTTCGGACATTGCCAGCCAGACCGGCATGAGCCTCGAAGAATTCCGTCGCATTGTGAATACGGTGCAAAAAGCGGAACGTGAAGCGCGCATTGCGAAGAAGGAAATGGTGGAAGCCAACCTTCGTCTCGTGATCTCCATTGCCAAGAAATACACCAACCGCGGTCTGCAATTCCTGGATCTCATTCAGGAAGGTAATATCGGACTAATGAAAGCAGTCGATAAGTTTGAATATCGCCGCGGTTACAAATTCAGCACCTATGCAACCTGGTGGATCAGGCAGGCTATTACCCGCTCTATCGCGGATCAGGCGCGCACGATCCGTATTCCGGTCCACATGATCGAAACGATCAACAAGCTGGTCCGCACGAGCCGTCAGTTCCTCCACGAACAGGGCCGTGAACCGACGCCGGAAGAAATGGCTGAGCGCCTGTCCATGCCGCTTGAAAAAGTGCGCAAGGTGATGAAGATCGCCAAGGAGCCGATCTCTCTCGAAACGCCAATCGGCGATGAAGAAGACAGCCACCTCGGTGACTTCATCGAAGATAAGAACGCGATCATTCCTGTGGATGCGGCTATTCAGGCCAACCTTAAGGAAACAGTCACCCGGGTTCTGGCCAGCCTTACTCCGCGTGAAGAACGCGTGCTGCGTATGCGCTTCGGCATCGGCATGAACACTGATCACACGCTGGAAGAAGTCGGCCAGCAATTCTCGGTGACGCGTGAACGTATTCGTCAGATCGAAGCCAAGGCGTTGCGCAAGCTCAAGCACCCGAGCCGGAGCCGCAAGATGCGCTCCTTCCTCGATCAGTAAGAGACGCTTTGATGAGCAAGATTTTTCTGACTGTGGCGCTTGCCGCCACAGCCATTTCTTTTCCCACCTCAGCCCAGGCTGTTGAACCAACCGTTGAAGCACCATCCAGCCAGTCGCTCAAACTGGCCAGAGAGATCGTGTCTCGCGGCTTCCCTGAGGACCAACGTCTGGAGATATTCTCCACTTCTGTCGATGCTATGGTTGCTCAGCTTCAAGAAGCGATGAATGACGATACATTTGCCGACAATCCGGAATTGCAGGCAAAGCTGGAAGTGCAGCAAGGTAAAATGATTGAGGAAATGAAAGGCATCATTGCCAGCCATATTCCTGAGTTAATGGAAGGTTGGGCTCAGGCCTATGCGGCAGAGTTCAACGATAAGGAGCTGCGAGATATCCTTGCTTTCGTTTCAACTGATAGCGGTCAGGCCTTCTTCACCCGAAACACCACTTTGGTGAACAGCCCGCAATTCAAGGCTGCGACAGCGCCGTACATGTATGATATCATGCAAAGCAGCAAAAAGTGGCAGGGTATTTTCATGCAAACGGTTATGGACTCGATGTAATTGGATCGACTGCAGGCATTTTAAGTGCTTGCGGTTGAGCGTTTAATCAATCGCTTCACCAACGAGTAAGGCATTGACATCGCCTTGTGAAATATCCGCCCTTTTGGGTGGCCAGTGGGCTATTGAGGTTCTATGGGAACCTCAATCCACACTCGTAATCGAGACGTCATATCATTATGCGCATTGCAATCGCTTCTGACCACGCCGCTTTTGATCTCAAAACCGAATTGGCCGAATGGCTTATGTCCGAAGGCCATGAAGTGGCTGATTTAGGGCCTGAAACAGCAGACCGGGTCGACTATCCTGACTATGGTTACAAGCTGGCCGAAGTGATCGCCGAAGGTGTCGCAGAACGTGGCATTGCCCTTTGCGGCTCAGGTATCGGCATTTCGATTGCAGTCAATCGCAATCCAGCCCTTCGCTGCGCCTTGGTGTCTGAACCGCTGTCGGCCGCCCTATGCCGCGAACACAACAATGCCAACGCGATCGCTATGGGCGCAAGGTTGACCGGTATCGATATGGCCAAGGCTTGCGTCACCGCCTTTCTTACCACCGAATTCGCAGGCGGACGACATGGCCCGCGTGTCGAAAAGCTTTCTCAATTTCCTCAGGATGCCGGATAATGAGCACGATCACCGCACAGGATAACACTTTCGCCTCCACACCGAATAGCGGCCCTGACCTGACCCGGTTCTGGAACGACGATGTCGCGCAGGCTGATCCGGAAATTGCTGAAGCGATCAGCAATGAACTCGCTCGCCAGCGCAACCGCATCGAATTGATCGCCAGCGAAAATATCGTCAGCAAAGCCGTGCTGGAAGCCACAGGGTCGGTTTTCGCCAACAAATATGCAGAAGGCTATCCCGGCAAGCGCTATTACGGCGGCTGCGAATTTGCTGACGTGGTCGAAACATTGGCAATTGAGCGCGCTAAGCAATTGTTTGGCTGCGAATTTGCCAATGTGCAGCCCAATTCGGGCAGCCAGATGAACCAGGCTGTGTTCTTCGCGCTGATGCGTCCGGGCGACACGTTTCTGGGCCTTGATCTGGCCGCTGGTGGCCATCTCACACACGGCTCCCCTGTCAATATGTCGGGCAAATGGTTCAACGCCATCAGTTATGGTGTGCGTAAGGACGATCAACTGCTCGACATGGAACAGGTTGAGCGTTTGGCAAAAGAGCACAAGCCCAAGGTCATCATCGCCGGTGCCACCGCCTATCCGCGCCTGTGGGATTTCAAGAAATTCCGTGAAATCGCTGATGAAGTTGGCGCCTATCTGTTGGTCGATATGTCGCATTTCGCAGGTCTGGTGGCAGGTGGTCAGCACCCCTCCCCCTTCCCCCATGCGCATGTTGCAACCACCACTACGCATAAGAGCCTGCGCGGTCCGCGTTCAGGCGTCATTCTCACCAATGACCCCAAGCTCGCCAAGAAGTTCAACACTGCGGTGTTCCCCGGCCTTCAGGGTGGCCCACTGATGCATGTTATCGCGGCAAAGGCGATCGCTTTTGGCGAAGCTCTGCGTCCAGATTTCCAGATATATGCCAAGAGCGTAGCTGAAAACGCCAAGGCATTGGCTGCCAGCCTTCAGGACCATGGTGTCGGTGTCGTTTCCGGCGGAACTGATAACCATTTGATGCTGGCAGATCTGTCATCGCGCGGCGTGAACGGGAAAGCGGCAGAGCACGGCCTCGACCGGGCTTACCTCACTTGCAACAAGAACTCTGTGCCGTTTGACCTCTTGCCACCAACATTGACCTCTGGGATTCGTCTTGGGACGCCGGCGGCGACCACGCGTGGTTTTGGTGTGGAAGAATTCCGCATCGTTGGCCAGCTCATCGCCGAAGTAGTTGATGGTCTTGCTCGCAATGGTGATGAAGGTGATGCGCAGGTTGAAGAAAGCGTCCGTCGCCGCGTTGGCGAATTGTGCGAAGCCTTTCCGGTTTATCCGGGCCGTTAATCTATGCGGTGCCCATTCTGCGCGCATGATGACAGTCAGGTAAAAGATTCGCGCCCGACAGAAGATAATTCCGCGATCCGTCGCCGCCGGCAATGTTCCGGCTGCGGCGCTCGCTTTACCACATTCGAACGCGTGCAATTGCGCGAAGTGACCGTGGTGAAGAATGATGGAAAGCGGGAAATCTTCAACCGGGCGAAGATCGAACAATCTGTTTCCCTCGCCTGCCGCAAGCGCGGGATTGGTCAGGAACGGCTCGACCAGCTTATTTCCGGTATTCAACGCCAGATCGAAACCCTTGGGGAAAGCGAAATCCCGTCAGGCAAAGTCGGCGAAATGGTGATGGAAGGCCTGCGCCAGCTCGACAGTGTGGCCTATATCCGTTTCGCCAGTGTCTATCGCGATTTCAGCGAAGCGCGCGATTTCGAAGAATTCGCCAGCACCGTGCGAGACGCAGCACATGATTAAAAAGCCGGTTTTCGTTCTCGTACGCCCGCAATTGGGTGAGAACATCGGCAAGGCTGCACGGGCGATGCTCAATTTTGGCCTGTCCGAGATGCGCCTTGTGTCCCCACGCGATGGCTGGCCAAACCCTTCTGCTGGCCCGGCAGCGGCTGGAGCTGATGAGGTTCTAGCCAAAGCTCAAGTCTATGAGACGGTTGCCGAAGCGGTAGCTGATTGCGCGCATGTCTATGCCACAACGGTCAGAAAGCGTGGCGTCACCAAACCTGTCGTCACGCCTGAAGAAGCATCGCGGGAAATCATGGCCCAGGAAGGCGGCAGCGCCATCCTGTTCGGACCGGAACGTTCTGGGTTGGAAACGGACGACGTTGCACTGGCCCGCAAGATCCTGACCGTACCGATCAATCCAGAATTTTCTTCTCTCAACCTTGCCCAAGCGGTGATCCTGTGCGCCTATGAATGGTCCAAGCATCAGCATCTCGTGCAGCCGACGCAGGAAGATACCCTCCCCCCTGCTCCACAAGATGAGCTGGAGGGACTGGTCAATCACTTTGAAACCTTGCTCGAACCCAAGGGTTACTTTTTACCCGAAGGTCGCCGGGACGCCACCACACGTAATTTGCGCGGTATCCTGACCAAGCCGGGCTGGAATCATTTTGAAGTGCGGACCTTACGCGGCGTATTGACAACTCTGTCACGCAATCGTGGCTCCCAGCCAAAAGAATAGCTCAAAAACTTGACCTGCGCGGAAAACCTGCTAACCGCGCGCCTTCACTTGGACGTTTCTCACGCTCTAACGGCATGATCAAACGTCCGATTGGCCCCGTACCCCGGTGAAGCGGCGGCCGCAGCAGACGCAAGGTTTGCTGGTGCGATACCGGGTTGAAGCACTGCCAATGGGGTGGTGATAGCAAATTGGAGATGACTTATGTCGAAGCGTAAAAGCGCTAAGTATAAACTTGACCGTCGTATGGGCGAAAACATTTGGGGTCGCCCAAATAGCCCGATCAACCGTCGTTCCTATGGCCCCGGCCAGCATGGTCAGCGCCGTAAAGGCAAGATGAGCGATTATGGTCTTCAGCTGCGTGCGAAGCAGAAGCTGAAGGGCTATTATGGCGATGTAACGGAAAAGCAGTTCCGCCGCACCTATGGCGAAGCCGCCAAGATGAAGGGCGATACCAGCCAGAACCTGATCGGCCTGCTTGAACAGCGTCTGGACATGATTGTCTATCGCGCCAAGTTCGCACCGACCATCTTCTCGGCACGTCAGATCGTGAGCCACGGCCACATTCGCGTAAACGGTGTGAAGTGCAACGTTGCTTCGCGTCGTTGCAAGGTTGGCGACATTATTAGCCTGGGTGACAAGGCCAAGGAAATGGCTCTGGTTATCGAAGCGCAGAGCCTGCCAGAACGTGAAATTCCTGACTACGTCGCTCCCGACGGCACCGACAAGGTCACACTGACCCGCGTACCGACGCTTGACGAAGTGCCTTATCCGGTAACGATGGAACCCAACCTGGTCGTCGAATTCTATTCGCGCTAATAGGTTCTTCCAAGGTAAACAAAAGGGCGGCCCTCAAAGGCCGCCCTTTTTTGTTGCCTGGCCCGAAGCTGACATAGTTTTCGACTCGATTAATCGCATAATCAGGAACGCAGAAGGGCTTGGCGAATTCCTCCTAAGCTATGACAAAGTTTCGTTTTGTAACCCCTCACCGTGTTGGCAAATGGTACCCAGATCTACGGCTTGCACAGCATTTCGCCAGCACGATTGGCGCGGGATTTCTTGATCCGCTTACGGGGCGCTTCGTGGCCTATGCTGAGACGAGACTGGAAACTTTAGCTGACACGCAGTCCCTTATAGAAAGGGCTGCCTGACAGCGGTTTCTGGCGTCACAATTTGAGGTAGGTTTGGCGGAATTCTCTCGCGAAAGCGTCGAAATTCTGCGCTGCAATGGCATCACGCATCGCTTGCATCAACTGCTGGTAAAAGCTGATATTATGCTCTGTCATCAACATGGCACCAAGAATTTCGCCAGCTTTGACCAGATGATGCAAGTAGGCACGACTGTATGACTTGCAAGTCGGACATGTGCAGCGTTCATCGAGCGGATCAGTATCCTCAGCAAATTTTGCATTGCGCAGGTTTAGCGGGCCATTCCATGTGAAGGCCTGCCCATTGCGACCTGACCGACTTGGCAGCACGCAATCAAACATGTCCACGCCGCGCTCTACTGCTCCAACAAGATCATCGGGCTTGCCGACCCCCATCAAATACCGGGGACGGTCATCAGGAAGCTGGCCGGGTGCAAAATCCAGTGTTGCGAACATCGCTTCCTGACCTTCACCCACAGCCAGACCGCCAATGGCATAGCCATCAAAACCGATGTCAGCGAGCGCATCAGCGCTGCGTTTGCGCAATTCTTCATCCAATGCGCCTTGCTGAATGCCAAACAGCGCAGCTTGTGCGGCGTGTTCTTCGCCAGAGTTAAAGGCATCACGGCTACGCTTGGCCCAGCGCATCGACATTTCCATCGATGATGCAATCACATCGCGCGGTTGGTCGGCACGCGGGCATTCATCGAATGCCATCACAATGTCGGAACCCAACAGACGCTGAATTTCCATCGACCGTTCCGGCGTCAGCATATGTTTCGAACCATCAAGATGGCTGCGGAACTCAACACCCTTTTCAGTCAGTTTGCGCAAATCGGAAAGGCTCATCACCTGATAGCCACCGCTATCGGTCAGAATTGGACGATCCCAATTCATGAATTTATGCAATCCGCCGAGCCGTGCAACCCGCTCTGCTCCGGGTCGAAGCATCAAATGATAGGTGTTGCCAAGGATAATATCCGCACCGGTTGCCCGGACACTCTCAGGCTTCATAGCCTTGACCGTGGCAGCCGTACCTACCGGCATGAAGGCTGGCGTACGAATTTCTCCACGTTTCATGGAAATTGTACCAGTCCGGGCCTTGCCCGAACGCGCGTGAATGGCAAAAGAAAAGCGTGTCATCAGGCCGGGCGCATAGGCCGATCCGTTCCATTGCGCAATCGGAGGAAATAACCCATGGATATTGAACCCTGGCTTTTTATCGCATTAACCTGCCTTGCAGTCGTGACGGGCTTTGTTGATGCGGTGGCCGGCGGCGGCGGGTTGATCATGATGCCAACGCTTCTGGCCGCCGGAATTCCTCCCCAAAATGCTCTGGCAACCAATAAGCTGCAATCTATGTTTGGCACCGGCATGGCCTGCCGGACTTTCCTCAAAGCAGGAATGGTCGATTGGCGGACCTACCTTCCTGCGGTTGGTACTGTATTCATATGTGCCTCTGCCGGTGTTCTGGTCGTCAGCCAGATCAATACGGACATTTTGAAGCTCATCATTCCGCTACTGCTGGTGGGCGTTGCAGCCTATGTCATCCTATCCCCGCGTATGGATGATAATCACGGCAAACCCCGCTTGTCCGCCAAAACCTACGCAGCACCAGCAGGGGCAGTTGCTTTTTATGACGGATTTTTCGGCCCCGGCGCTGGTTCATTTTTCATCGCAAGCGCTGTCGGGCTTCGCGGCCTTGGTCTGACCCACGCCACAGCGCTGTCCAAGCTTCTGAACTTCACCAGCAACGTCGCCACAGTGATTATCTGGGGCCTGTCAGGTAAGACCTTTTGGGCACTTGGCCTGTGCATGGGCCTGGCAGCGGCGACAGGCAATTTCATCGGTTCGCACACTGCCATGCGTTTTGGGTCACGACTTATCCGCCCGGCCCTCATAACCATCAGCCTTGCTCTTACAGCCAAGCTTTTATGGGATTACTTTTCGGGCGGTGGGTAATTGATCAGGACACGAATTCCAAAGCGTTGTCCCCGCCATCGTCAACCAGATACGGTCCCGGCTTACCGAAATAATATCCTTGTGCTTCATCACAATTCATCGAACGCAACAGTTGTAACTGCTCTTCAGTTTCCACACCTTCGGCCAGAACCGGCAATCCAAGGCTCTGGCCCAGAGCAACTACTGCACGGATAATAACCTGCGAATTAGGATTGGTGGCAGAATCCATCAGGAACGAACGGTCGATCTTAATCTTGTCGAATTCGAATGAATTGAGAGTATCTAGCGACGAATAGCCGGTGCCAAAATCATCCATTGAAACAGAAACACCAAGGGACTTGATCCGACGCAGGTTGGTCAGCGCACGCATCTTGTCACTGATGATAGCCGTCTCTGTAATTTCAATCTCAAGACGCGATGCCGGCAAGCCTGCTTCCAGCAGAGCTTCCGTAATGATCTTCGGCAAATCCATCTGCACCAGTTGGACGGGTGAGATATTTACTGCGACTTTATAAGGTTTTGGCCAGCTTGCAGCATCTTTACATGCACGGCGCATGACCCACTCGCCCAGTGGAATAATCAGGCCGTTTTGTTCTGCCGCATCGATAAAGCGATCCGGCGTTACAAGGCCGTGAACGGGGTGCATCCAGCGTAGCAGCGCTTCATAACCTACAGGCTTTCCATCTGCCACAGCACATTGCACCTGGTAGACAAGCTGGAACTGTTCCTCTTTCACAGCTTCCAGAATATCCGCCTGAAGGCCGCGACTCTTGCGCACCCCCTCATCCATATCAGGCTCGTACTGGCAGCAATGTTTTGCCGGTTTGCTCTTCGCACGCTGAAGGGCGATGTCGGCATTGGACATCAAGTTTTCGACATTTTCCGCGTCCTTGGGGAATGTCGCAATGCCAACACAGCCTGAAACAAATGTGGCAACATAATCGGGCACAGCAATATTCAGCAACGCAGTTTCGAGCGTTTCAGCAAAGACATCCACGTCCTGCTGGCTGGACACTCTTTGAAAAACAGCAAATTCATCGCCGCCCAGACGTGTGGCAACTGCATCTTCACCCATTGCCCCTGTGAGACGCTGGGCAACCACTTGCAGCAGATCATCCCCGATCGCGTGGCCATATTTGTCATTCACATCTTTGAAACGGTTCAAGTCGATCATCGCCAAGGCAACCTTGCCGCCACGCGCTTGGATATCTTCGACATTCTGATCGAGCAATTGCCGGAAATAGATCCGGTTTGGCAGGCCAGTCAGCGGATCATGGTTAGCCAAATGCCGTATTCGCTTCGCTGAACGGCGGCTCTCACTGATATCCTCAAAAGTGCTTACCCAACCGCCGTCAATCCGTGGACGTTCAGAAACGGCAAGTACCGAGCCACCTTTTCGCTCTACCGTGTAGGAACCACCCTCCTGCGTCGCCATGAAACGGTCATGTGCTTCCAAGGCTCTGGCTCTCCGGTGGCGGCCTTCCTCCTCAGTGTACCCAGCGACGACGAGGTCTAAAAGTTCGAGAAATGACAAGCCTGGCACCAGATCTGAGACATCCAGGTCCAAAATATCCGCAGTCCTGCGGTTACTCAGAACGAGCTTTCCCTTTGCGTCGAAGAGACAAAGCCCCTGCCGCATATTTTCAAGCGCCGCGTCGAGATTGGCTGATAATACTGAAACCTGACCTTCAAATGCTTTGCGCTGCGTCACATCCCGGGTGACTTTAGCAAAGCCTTTCAGAGTGCCGTTCACATCGTAAACCGGCTCAACGCTCACATCTGCCCAAAACCAGCTACCATCCTTGCGATATCGCTTGCTTTCGGCCCGAAATGCGCCCTCTTTCACTGCACGATCCAAAGCGATCTGTGGCCACTGCCGCTTCCTGTCTTCTTCCGAGAAAAAAGCCGAAAAATGCAAGCCTATCGCTTCACTTGCACTAAACCCTTTAAGGCGGCTCGCACCTTCATTCCACGTGAGGATATTGCCCTTAGTATCCAGAAGATAAATGGCAGAATCCCGCAAGCTCTGGATCAAAAAGCCAAATTCGCTCCGCTCACGCGAGGCGCGGATTTCGCTTTGAAGTTCAATGAAGGTGGCAACAATGGCCGCGCAGAGCACGATGAGAGCAAGCACACCTACAATACCAGCCAATTCCGTACTGCTGATGACAAACCCTGTTACAGGTACGATCTCAGCATGGTTCACGCTCATGGCCGCCATGCCAACAAAATGAACAACCAGAACTGCTATAATGAAGCTCACGCCTCCCACCACGGAGCGTAAACCCAGTTTCTTCGTCGCCATCATCGGGATCGCGAAGGCAGAGAGAATAACCCCCATACTGACTGACAGAGCAACGAGTGCTGGGTTAAATGCAGCGGCATGGAAATAGCTCGCGCCATACATGCCCACATAATGCAGAACTGCGATACCGACTCCTGCTACTGCCCCCCCAATATAACGCCAGAACCGCTTTGTGGCATCAAACACTACTTTGAATGCAGTCCAGATGGCGCACTGAACCAGCAGAAGCGATGCAATAGTCGGAACGAGAGCGTAGCTTGTGGCTTCGCTCGGGTCATAGCCTAGCATTGCTATGAAATGGGTTGCCCAAATACCGAACCCGGTGAGCATAGCGCAGATGACCAAACGGTTCTTACGCCGCGCTTTTCCTTCACCTGACAGGAACCGCAACATCAGTGTTGTGCCACAACCGGTAACAACACCAATAAACACAGCGAAGGCGACTAGCCGTATATCATGGCTATGCTCTAAAAACTGGGACATGAATTTTCTCTGTTTGCGAACCTCAGCAAGCTTAACCGAAGTTTGGTAAACAAAGTATTTTTCTTAGCACCGCTTTTTTAACAGTGACTTATGCTGCCATTTTGGAACATCACGGCAATAAAAGAGAAGAATCTCCATAGCTATAAAAGCGATACTTATTCGCAATAGCTTCGGAATAAACCGACTGCATTTTCTCCAGCCCCATCAACGCACTGACCAACATGAAAAGTGTTGAACGTGGAAGGTGGAAATTGGTCATCAAACCGTCAATCGCGCGGAATGTGTAACCCGGTGTAATGAAGATCGAGGTATCACCAGCGAAAGGCTGGATGATGCCATTTTCATCCACCGCACTTTCGAGAAGACGCAGGACCGTGGTACCAACGGCAATCAATCGTCCACCATTTTGCCTGACCGCATTGAGACGTACCGCCGTATCTTCGTCAATCTGGCCCCATTCTGCATGCATGGTGTGGTCAGTGGTATCGTCCACTTTCATTGGCAGAAATGTGCCTGCGCCAACATGAAGGGTCAGCGTTTCACGGGACACACCGGCTGCATCAAGCGCGTCGAGCAATTCAGGCGTAAAATGAAGGGCTGCGGTTGGTGCTGCAACTGCGCCATCTTCCTGAGCGAAAATAGTCTGATAGTCGTGCTTATCGGCTTCATCAGTTGCGCGCTTGCCAGCGATATAGGGGGGCAATGGCATCCGCCCTGCCCGCTCCAGCAGCACTTCAACCGGTTCATCTCCTTCAAAGAAGAGTGTCCAGCTACCATTGTCATGGCGTTCTTCCGCAATCGCGGTAAAGTTCGCACCAAACTGGATCACATCGCCCGGCCGCAGCCGTTTGGCGTTTTTGACAAAGGCCTGCCAACGCCGCAGGTCAATGCGCTTATGCAATGTCGCGCCGATCCGCGCTTCTCCCCGCATACCATCAAGCTGCGCTGGAATAACACGCGTATCGTTGAAAACCAGCACGTCGCCCGCCCGCAGAAGCTGCGGCAAATCTCTAACATGACGATGACCAAACGGCTTGCTTCCATCGACATGAAGCAAACGAGCAGAATCGCGTGGCCGCGCAGGCCGCAAAGCGATATTTTCTGCAGGAAGGTCGAAATCAAACAAGTCTACACGCATCGGGAGCGCCTAGTCCTGTTTGATCTCGTTTGGAAGCCTATTGGCTGTCCGAATTGTTCAGCATATCGGCAGTGATATTGCTGTCCTTGCTATTGGACGCATCAGGAAACACCTGCGGCTTGTTATCCGATGCGATCGACGCCTGAAGAATCTTTGTCGGGTGCGCCGGCGGCTCGCCACGCTGAATTTCGTCCACAGCATCCATACCGGAAATCACGCGGCCAAAATTAGTATAGCGACGGTCCAGTGCAAAGCGCGGGTAAAATACAATGAAGAACTGGCTGTTTGCACTGTCTTCCGAAGAAGCGCGCGCCATTGAGACAGTACCACGCACATGCGGCATCGGGTTGAACTCAGCCTTGAGATCCGGAAGGTCAGAGCCCCCCTGCCCAGTGCCTGTGGGGTCACCCGTCTGCGCCATAAAGCCATCAATCACGCGGTGAAAGATTACACCATTATAAAAGCCAGCGCGCGTCAGTTCCTTGATCCGTGCAACGTGATTAGGCGCCCAATCTGGCATCAGCCGAATGGCAACGCGCTTGCCGGTAGAAAGATCAAGAAAGAGAATATTGTCCCGGTCTTTGGTCAAATCAAAATCGACCGCAACACGCATTTTGGGCTTTTCCGGAGGTGTGTCGGAATCCTGCGCCATCGCGAATGCAGGCACGAGGCTCATCAGCACAGCAAGAAAAGCTGTCAGCAGACGTTTCAACATGATGCGATCATTATCCTTGAACTATTCTGATTGCAGCCTGTAGCGAGGCGTCGCTGACGGTTCAATGAACGTCTTTGCTCAATAATCCCCAAGTGCGCCCCGCTCTTCCACCCGAGCGACAACGAGCTGTTGAATGGCAGGGCTGACAAAACGGGAAATTTCACCTCCAAAAAGTGCAATTTCTTTCACCAATTTGGAGGCAATAGGCTGCAAGCTAACATCAGCCATTAAAAAGACGGTTTCAATCCCAGCGTTCAATTGCTGGTTCATGCCCGCCATCTGGTATTCATATTCGAAATCGGCCACAGCCCGCAGGCCGCGGATGATCACGGCAGCATTTTCATGCTCGGCAAATTTCATCAGCAGAGCATTGAAACCCTTCACCTCGACATTGTCGATGCCAAGGCGAGCGACTTCGCCCTTCACCATTTCAATCCGTTCTTCCGGAGAAAACATCGGGTTCTTGGAAGGGTTGGTGGTGACGCCGATAATCAATTGGTCCACCAGCTTGGCCCCTCGCCGAATAATATCAGCATGGCCCAATGTAATCGGATCAAAGGTGCCCGGATAGATACCGATGCGCGGATTGTTCACCGATCTCGCTCCACAACGAATCGGGCAACGGCGCGCAAAAGATCGGCTTCCTCACCATAAGAACTAAGATGGCCAATCGCCTGATCGACAAGCGCTTGTGCCTGTTCACGGGCGCGCTTCGGCCCAAGCAGTGACAAGAATGTCTGCTTACCTTGCTCAGCATCTTTGCGCAGCGCCTTGCCGGCTTTTTCCTCGTCACCGTCATGATCGAGAAGATCATCTGCAATCTGGAACGCAAGACCAATGTCACGCGCATAATTGCGCAAAGCCAAACGGCCTTCTGCAGGAACACGGCCTAGCACCGCGCCCAATTCCACTGCAGCACCAAGTAGCGCGCCGGTCTTAAGTTGCTGAAGCTTTGTGACGGTGTGCAGGTCGAACTCTTCATTCTCCGCTGCAATATCCATCATCTGCCCGCCCGCCATGCCATTATGACCGCTGGCAATTGCGAGCTTATGGACCAGCTCAGCACGAACAAATGGGTCCGTACTGGTTTCAGGGTCCGCAAGAATATCGAACGCTAAAGCGTGAAGCGAATCCCCAGCCAGAACCGCCGTTGCTTCGTCGAAAACCTTGTGAACAGTCGGTTTGCCATGGCGCAGATCATCATCGTCCATACACGGCAGATCATCATGAATCAGTGAATAGACATGGATCGCTTCAACTGCACAGGCTGCGCGAATAGCGGCTTCGCGTGATACACCGTGCATTGCAGCCACCGCTGTCAGCAGCAAGGGCCGTACACGCTTGCCACCGCCGATCGCGGCATAGCGCATGGCTTCCACCAGAGTGCTGCGGCTGTCATCTGGGACAGGAAGGAGAGAATCGAAAGCATCGTCCACTTCGCGCTGGACGCTCTGTAAACCTTGCGCGAGTAAATCGTCTGCCAACGCCAATCCCATCGCTTTAACCGCCGTCAAAAGGGGCTGTGCCCGAAGGCTTGCCATCTGGCCCGGCGACGATCTTCTCAATCCTTGCCTGCGCAGCATCGAGCCGCGCCTGACAATGTTTGCGCAGTTTTTCACCGCGTTCATAAAGATCGATTGATTCGTCGAGCGGCACTTCGCCACCTTCCAGACGCCGAACGACGTCTTCCAGTGCGCGCAAGGCGTCTTCAAAACTCAATTGCGAAATATCGGGGGCCGTTTGCTCCATATTTCAAGCATTGGCCGCGCAAACCGCGCCGGTCAAGCATAGGCTGATGCGATTTCCATTCCATTCACAGTCGCTGATGACTAGCGCTAGGCTGTTACCCTCGCTAAAGGCGCTTCCCATGTCCGAGATCACACCCGAAACCGTCGCCGCCCACGGGCTCAATCAGGAAGAATATGACCGCGTGCTCAACGCGCTAGGCCGAGAACCCAATCTGGTCGAGCTGGGCATCTTTTCGGTTATGTGGTCGGAGCATTGCTCCTATAAAAGTTCACGCTTCCACCTGAAGAAACTGCCCACCAAGGCTCCATGGGTCATCTGCGGCCCCGGCGAAAACGCTGGCGTAATCGATATTGGCGATGGCCAGGCAGCGATCTTCAAGATGGAGAGCCATAACCATCCGTCTTACATTGAACCTTATCAAGGTGCAGCAACTGGCGTTGGCGGCATTTTGCGTGATGTGTTCACGATGGGCGCACGCCCTGTTGCTAATTTGAACGCCCTGCGCTTTGGCCGCCCCGATCACCCCAAGATGAAACATCTGGTTCAGGGCGTTGTCTCTGGCATTGGCGGCTATGGCAATTGCGTTGGTGTGCCGACGGTTGGCGGCGAGACCAATTTCCACAAGGCCTATGACGGCAATATCCTCGTCAATGCGATGACTGTTGGTGTCGCTGACCAAGACAAGATTTTCTATTCTGCCGCTACCGGTACGGGCAACCCGATCGTCTATGTCGGCTCCAAAACAGGCCGTGATGGCATTCACGGTGCCACGATGGCCAGCGCCGATTTTGATGAAAAGTCCGATGAAAAGCGCCCTACCGTGCAGGTTGGCGATCCCTTCACTGAGAAGCTCCTGATCGAAGCTTGCCTTGAACTGATGGCCACTGACGCGATTGTCGCCATTCAGGATATGGGGGCAGCCGGGCTCACCTCTTCCAGCGTTGAAATGGCCTCCAAGGGCGAAGTCGGCATCCGACTCGATATGAATATGGTGCCCTGCCGAGAAGAAGGCATGACGCCCTATGAAATGATGCTGTCGGAAAGCCAGGAGCGGATGCTCATGGTGCTGAAGCCCGGCAAGGAAAAGATGGCTGAAGACATTTTCCGTAAATGGGAACTGGATTTCGCGATCATCGGTGAAGTGACCGATACTGGCCGGATGGAACTGACCTTTAATGGTGAAACCGTCTGCGATATTCCGCTGGCTCCACTGGCAGATGATGCCCCGGAATATGACCGACCGCATGTCAAAACACCCAAGCGCGAAGCATTGGTGGATGTGCCAGAAAGCACAGATATTGCCAGCGATCTGACAAAGCTCATGGGCACCCCTGATCTCGCTTCGCGCAAGTGGATCTGGGAGCAATATGACAGCCAGGTCGGCGCTGATACGATGCAGAAATCGGGCGGCGATGCTGCGGTTGTCCGCGTTCACGGCACCCGCAAGGCACTTGCGATGAGCACCGATTGCACTCCGCGCTATTGTTATGCTGATCCCTATGAAGGCGGCAAGCAGGCGGTGGCCGAAACCTATCGTAACATCAGCGCTGTCGGTGGACGTCCGCTAGCTGTCACCAATTGCCTCAATTTCGCCAACCCGGAACGCCCGGAAATCATGGGCCAGTTCGTCGGCTGCCTGGAAGGCATGAGCGAAGCCTGCATCGAACTCGATTACCCTATCGTTTCGGGCAACGTCTCGCTTTACAACGAATCGAAAGCAACCGGTGGCGGCAGTGCCATTCTGCCAACTCCTGCCATTGGCGGTGTCGGCTTGCTGGAAGACCATTCCAAGATGGCCACGATCGCTTTCAAGAATGAAGGCGATGCCATTCTGGTCATCGGTGGGGAAAATAACGCGCATCTTGGCCAGTCAATCTTCCTGCGTGACCTCCATGGCCGTGAAGAAGGCCCGGCCCCGCATGTTGACCTCTCGGTTGAACGCAAGGCTGGCGAATTGGTCCGCAAGCTCATCGCTGATGGCGCGTTGAGCGCGGTGCATGATTGCGCTGATGGCGGCATTGCTGTGGCGGTTGCCGAAATGGCGTTGGCCGGGAAAATCGGTGCCCAGATCGGGATGCCGGCTGACCAGACATCACCGGCAGGTTTTTTCTTCGGGGAAGATCAGGGCCGCTATGTCGTCAGCACAAATGATGCATTACCGGTGATTGAAGCGGTAGAAGGCGCTGGCCTCACCGTTGTGCTGCTCGGCCAGACGGGCGGCGATGCCATCCAGATCAGCGCCGATGAAGCACGCAGCAGTGTGGCATTGGCCACGCTTCGCGATGCAAGTGAAAGCTTCTTCCGGGATTGGATGGAAGGCTGATCCGCACCTAGGCGGACAGCATGAGCCCAAACAAAAGAGGCGGTTGAGTACCTTCTCAACCGCCTCTTTTTGTTATCCTGGTTGGCTTTCACCTGCGCGATTAAGCAGCCACCCAATCACTTTCCGGAATATCGAGCAGCTTGAGGATCGCAGTCAGATTACCGCGATCAACCCAGCCATTCGCCGCTTCTCGTGCCTTGGGTTTGGCATGATAGGCAATCCCATAATCCGCCGCTTCCAGCATTGGAATGTCATTCGCCCCATCACCCGTGGCAAGCGACACAGTGCCCGCCCCAAGCCGATCACGCTCTTCGAGAAGAACCTTCTTCTTCACGGAACTGTCCGTGATAGCACCATTGAGTTTGCCGGTAAGTTTGCCACCGGCAGTGGCAAGGCGGTTGCCAACCACCCGTTCAAACCCAAGCTGCTGCGCAACACGATCAGCGAAATGGTGGAAGCCCCCGGTCACTAGCACCGTATGGCAGCCACGCGATTTCAAAGTGGCGAGCAGCGTATGCGCCCCGCCCATCGGCTTGATCCGTTCCGCCAAACAGCGATCAATCGCCTCTTCATCAAGGCCTTCAAGCAGGCCAACCCGTTCACGCAAGGCATCTTCGAAATCCAGCTCACCTTGCATTGCACGCTCGGTAATGTCGGAAATCTTATCCTTGAGACCAGCAAAATCAGCCAGCTCATCGATGCACTCCTGCCCGATCATGGTCGAATCCATATCCGACACAAACAGGTTTGGAATGCGAAATTCATTGTCCGTAATCAGCATGTCGCACGGTGAAAAATGCGCATCGATGATCCGGCGCAAGGTCACAGCGTCGCCTTCAGGAAGCATGAGCTGAAGCACATCACCGCAGAAATCCAGCATTTGCGCATTAGCAAGCCGCATCCCTTCAGCCTCTAATGCGGCACTTGCCTTATTGAGGCTTGCCTCAAGCGTGGTTTGATCTGCTATCAGCCGGGCGATGAGCATGGGTCATTCTCCTCACAAACAATCGGTGGCGCTCATTGCAGGGCCAACCGCCAGCGGCAAGAGCGATCTCGCCGTCCAGCTTGCTTTGGAGATGGAGGCAAAGGGACAGCGCTGCATTGTTATCAATGCAGATAGCGCACAGGTCTATCGAGACCTCAACGTGCTGAGCGCCCGCCCTTCGCCCGAAGAAATGCGTGGCATTGAACACAGGTTGTTCGGTGAATGGGACGGGGCCAATCCCTGCTCTGCCGCCGATTGGTCCACCCGAGCGACACAGGAAATAGCTACAGCTCATGCAGGAAATACTCTGCCAATCATTGTTGGTGGAACCGGGCTTTACATGCGCACACTGCTGGACGGGATCGCTCCCATCCCTGCCATCGATCCAGATATTCGCGAGCATATTCGTGCTACACCAGTAGAAGAAACCTATGCAGCCCTCCAAGCGGAAGACCCAGCCCGCGCTGCGCAATTAAACCCGGCTGACACGACTCGTATCGCCCGTGCATTGGAAGTTGTGCGCTCTACTGGACACAGCCTTTCTTACTGGCAGGAACAGAAGGAAGGCGGGATTGGCGATGCCGTTCATTTGCATCCGCTGGTCCTCCTGCCGCCACGTGAAATTCTTTATGATCGCTGCAACCGCCGCTTTTCCGCCATGCTGGAATGTGGGGCGGTTGAAGAGGTGGAAGCCCTTCTCGCCCGAAATCTTCACCCCAACCTGCCCGTCATGCGCGCAATAGGCGTGTCGGAAATCGCCGGCTGGCTGGAAGGCAGATGGAGTCGCGAAGAAGCGGTTGAAAAAGGCGCTCAAGCGACCCGTAACTACGCCAAGCGGCAATATACCTGGTTTCGGCGGCAACCACCACAAGAATGGAAGCGAGTTGAATCATATTATTCTTCACTTGATGTATATTTTGGAATAATACGTCTCTAGAAGTGGTTGACATGATATATTTGTTTCCCTAGTCACATTTTTGAGATTGGGACAAGCACCCGCTTAACAGTTGGAGAGCAGTGACCCGGCACGAGCCATCGTGCCGGGTCCGGTTTTTTCGGACCGGCAATGTTTTGATCGGCAGTTTTTAAAAGACGTAAGTCGTGGAAGGAATGTAACGTGAGCGAAGAACGCAGCGGTGCTGCGATATTGGTCGAGAGCCTGGTTCGCCAAGGTGTTGAATTCGTATTCGGATATCCCGGCGGTGCCGTGCTACCGATCTATGACGAATTGTTCGACAATGAGAAGCTACGTCACATCCTCGTGCGGCACGAAGCCGGCGCAGCGCATGCGGCTGAAGGCTATGCCCGTTCCACTGGCAAACCCGGTGTTGTGCTTGTCACATCCGGCCCTGGTGCAACCAATGCCATCACCGGCATTGCAGACGCTTTCATGGATTCGATTCCCATGGTCGTCATCACCGGGCAGGTTGCCACCAATCTGATCGGCAGCGATGCCTTTCAGGAGGCGGACACGGTTGGCCTCACGCGCCATTGCACCAAGCATAATTACCTCGTTAAAGACCCGGAACATCTCGCGGCCACGATTGAGGAAGCATTTGAAATCGCCACCAGCGGACGCCCCGGCCCCGTTGTTATCGATATTCCGAAGAATGTTCAGGTTGCCACTGCAATCATGGATGAGCTTCCGACTCCCAGAACCAAACGCTATTATCCGCAGATGGTCGCTTCGGCAGATGATATCGCGCAGGCGATTGAACTGATTGCGAATGCCAAAGCGCCTGTGTTCTATACCGGCGGCGGCGTCATCAATTCTGGTCCGCGCGCAACACAATTGCTGCGCGAATTTCAGAAGCTGATCGGCGCACCTGTCACCTCCACTTTGATGGGCCTTGGCGCTTTTCCATCCGATCATAAGGATTGGCTGGGGATGCTGGGGATGCACGGCACGCTGGAAGCCAATATGGCGATGAACCAGGCCGATGTGATGATCAATGTCGGTGCGCGGTTTGATGACCGTGTAACCGGTAGGCTCGATGCTTTTGCGCCCAATTCCAAGAAGATACACATCGATATTGACCGCAGTTCGATCAATAAGATCGTTCCGGTTGATCTGGGCATTGTTGGTGATTGCGCGACTGTTCTGGAACAGCTCATCGCTGCATGGGGTGAGCGTAAAGGCGCTGACCTCACCGAATGGCACGCGCGCATCACAGGTTGGAAAGCCCGGGAAAGCCTCAGCTATCCGTCGCGTGATGTTGAAATCATGCCACAATTTGCGATTGAACGGCTGTTCCAACTCACTCACAAACGCAATCCGATCATCACCACCGAAGTTGGCCAGCACCAGATGTGGGCGGCGCAATATTTCGGCTTCTTCGGGCCAAACCGCTGGCTGACGTCAGGGGGCCTTGGCACAATGGGCTATGGTTTGCCTGCCGCTATCGGTGCGCAGCTTGGAAACCCGGAAGATCTGGTGATCGACATTGCCGGGGAAGCCTCGATCCAGATGAACATTCAGGAATTGGGCACTGCGAGCCAGTTCCGTCTTCCGGTCAAAGTCTTCATTCTGAACAATGAATATATGGGCATGGTCCGCCAATGGCAGGAGCTGACATACGAAAGCCGTTACTCGAACTCCTACTCTGACAGCCTCCCCGATTTCGTGAAATTGGCTGAAGCTTATGGTTGGAAAGGCATTCGCATCCATGATTGCTCCGAACTTGATGCCGGGATCGAAGCGATGATCGCACATGATGGGCCAGTGATCGTGGATTGCCGCGTGGCACAGGATGCCAATTGCTTCCCGATGATCCCATCGGGTGCCGCGCATACAGAAATGCTGCTATATGGCGACATGGTTGCCGGAACCATGGCTGACGAAGCCAAAGCTCTGGTTTGAGTTGGGGGATATGATGAAAATTCAGCACAGGCAGCATGAACGCCATGTCCTCACCATTCTGGTGGACAATGAGGCGGGCATTCTCGCGCGGATCGCGGGCATGTTCACTGCACGCGGCTATAATATCGACAGTCTGACGGTGGCCGATATCACCGAAGATCACGCCGTCAGCCGGATCACGATTGTCACCAACGGCCCGCCGCCGGTGATTGATCAGATCACGGCTCAGCTTGAGCGTCTGGTTCCGGTCCACAAGGTCATTGACCTGAACGATGAAGGTCCCTTCGTGGAACGCGAATTGGCTTTGGTGAAAGTGGCCGGGCAAGGTGAAAACCGGGTTGAGGCGCTACGCCTTGCCGATGTGTTTCGAGCCAAGGTGGTAGATTCGACCACGTCGAGCTTCATTTTCGAAATCACGGGCACGCCTGAAAAAATCGATCGCTTCGTTGCGCTGATGCGCGAATTGGGGCTGGTTGAAGTAGGCCGCACCGGCGTAGTCGGCATGATGCGCGGCCCTGAGGGCGCCTGAACTTACAATACTCACTTTACGGCCAAGCTATTTCTGGGAAATCGCCGGAGAGCTTGCCGCTGAATTTCAATGATCCGATGAATAGCCCCAGTCATGCGGGCACGAGGAAGGAAAGAAACGTGAAAGTCTATTACGACGCCGATTGCGACCTGAACCTGATCACCGACAAGAAGATCGCAGTGATCGGCTATGGTAGCCAGGGCCATGCACATGCACAGAACCTGCGCGATAGCGGCGTGAAGGATGTGGCCATTGCCCTGCGCGAAGGCTCTGCCACAGCCAAGAAGGCAGAAGCGGCTGGCTTCAAGGTGATGAGCAATTCCGAAGCTGCTGGCTGGGCGGATATCCTCATGATCCTCGCACCTGACGAATATCAGGCAGCGATTTACAACAACGACCTCAAGGGCAAGATGAAGCCGGGCGCAGCGCTCGCTTTTGCGCATGGTCTGAACGTCCATTTCGGCCTTATCGAACCATCTGACGATATCGACGTCATCATGATCGCCCCGAAAGGCCCCGGCCACACGGTGCGCGGCGAATATGTGAAGGGCGGCGGCGTGCCATGCCTGATCGCGGTTCACCAGGATGCTTCGGGTAATGCCCATGACATTGCTCTGGCCTATGCCAGTGGCGTTGGTGGTGGCCGTTCGGGTATCATCGAAACCAACTTCAAGGAAGAATGTGAAACCGACCTCTTTGGTGAGCAGGCTGTTCTGTGCGGCGGGATCACTCACCTCATCATGGCCGGATTCGAAACACTGGTGGAAGCCGGTTATGCGCCTGAAATGGCCTATTTCGAGTGTCTGCATGAAACCAAGCTGATCGTCGACCTTCTGTATGAAGGTGGCATTGCCAACATGCGTTATTCAATCTCGAACACCGCAGAATATGGTGATTATCACACCGGCCCGCGCGTCATCACCGATGAAACCAAGGCTGAAATGAAGCGTGTTCTGGAAGATATTCAGGCAGGCCGCTTCGTTCAACGCTTCATGCTCGATAACGCGATCGGCAACCCGGAAATGAAAGCTGCGCGCAAGCGTCAGGCTGAACATCCGATTGAAAAGACCGGCGCGCAACTGCGTTCGATGATGCCATGGATCACCGCGAATAAGCTGGTGGACAAGGATAAGAACTAAGCCTGTTAGAATAACGATGGCGGAGAAACCTTCCGCCATCGTTATACGTTGCCTTCTGAGTACCCTATCGCGTGCCGCCCAATTCGGGCAAAGCGCTGATAACGGTTTCAACAGGAGGATACATTTGCGTAAATTCACGATGGCTCTCGTCGCCACGGCGAGCATTGCAACCCTTTCCTTTGGCGCTCTTCAGGCCCAGGATTCTCCGCCATACACAACAGCCGTCAATGCCAGCGCAGTAGCGGCAGGAACCTACAAGACCGACCCTCACCACACTCTGGTTGGTTGGCGCGTCAATCACTTCAATTTCAACGATTATTTCGGTATCTTTGGCGATATTGATGGCACGTTGAAATTGGACCCGGCCAATATGGCAGCCACGAAGCTTGATGTCACAATCCCGATTGCCTCTGTCACCGTTGCAAGCGAGGGCTTGCATGAGCATTTGCTGAGCCCGGGAAAAGATGGCGGCAAGCCTGATTTCTTTGGCCCGAACCCAGCCCCGGCGCATTTTGTCTCAACTTCCATTGAGAAAACCGGCGCAACCACTGCCAATATTACCGGCAACCTTACGCTGAATGGCGTTACCCGCCCTGTCCTGATCGCCGCCCAGCTCACCGGTGCTGGCGTCAACGGAATGAACAAAGCCGAAACTATTGGTTTTGAAGGCCGTGCACAGATCATGCGGAGTGAATTTGGCATTGATGCTTTTGTGCCAATGGTATCCGACCAGGTGGTTCTGGACATTACGGCTTCTTTCGAAAAGCAGTAATGTAAGGTAATATGGAACGACAAAGAGGCGTTCGGTCTGATCCGAGCGCTTCTTTGCTGCATGGCGAGGCTGGACAAATATCTCTCGCCTCGCCATATGGTCCTCATGGCTCGACGCGAACTCCTATCGCTGCTTCGACTTACACGCCCTTAGGCGTGCCATTTCGCTCGTGCGCTTTCGCCGGGCACCCGCCTAAGGGCTCTTTACGAAATTCCATTGAAATTCTCTACCGCGCCCTTGCCGCGCGGACGTAAAGCGATAAGGCTGTTTGCATTATGACTATGCTCAAAAATCCGAGCCGGAAATACCGACCCTTCCCGCAAATCGATCTGCCTGATCGGCAGTGGCCTTCCCGCACGATCACCAAGGCGCCGCGCTGGCTGTCCACGGATCTTCGCGATGGCAATCAGTCGATTATCGACCCCATGGATGCGGTGAAGAAGAACCGCTTTTTCGACCTCCTGGTTGAAGTCGGACTGAAAGAAATAGAAGTCGGCTTCCCCAGCGCTGGCGCGACAGAATTCGATTTTATCCAGTCTTTGGTCCAACAGGATCGCATTCCTGAAGATGTGATGGTGCAGGTGCTGACCCAGTCACGCCATGACCTTATTACCAAAAGCTTCGACAGTCTCGAAGGTGTTCACGCCGCCATTGTCCACCTTTATAATGCTGTTTCGCCAGCCTGGCGCGAAATCGTCTTCCGAATGAGCCGCGATGAAGTGCGTGAGATCGCTGTGAATGGCGCAAAAATTCTGCGCGACGAAGCCGCGAAGCGCCCTGGCACGGATTGGAACTTCGAATATTCACCGGAAACCTTCTCCACGGCTGAACTAGATTTCTCAATCGAGGTTTGCGAAGCAGTGATGAACGTCCTTCAGCCGACGCCGGAAAAGCCGATCATTCTCAACCTGCCCGCAACGGTAGAAGCCGCAACGCCTAATATTTACGCCGATCAGATCGAATATTTCTGCCGCAACCTGCCTAATCGCGAAAGCGCGGTGATTTCTTTGCATACGCATAATGATCGCGGAACAGGCGTTGCAGCCGCAGAATTAGGCCTGATGGCAGGCGCTGATCGGGTGGAAGGGTGCCTGTTTGGTAATGGCGAACGCACGGGCAATTGCTGCCTCGTAACAGTCGGCCTCAATCTCTACACGCAAGGCATTGATCCGGAACTGGACTTCTCGGATATCGACAAGGTCATTGAGACAGTCGAATTTTGCAATCAGATTCCAGTCCATCAGCGGCACCCTTATGGCGGTGAATTTGTCTTCACCGCATTTTCCGGCAGCCACCAGGATGCCATCAAGAAGGGCTTTGCTGCACAAGAACAGCGCAATGATGAATTGTGGCGGGTGCCTTACCTGCCCATCGACCCGGCTGATCTGGGCCGCGACTATGAGGCGGTGATTCGCGTCAATTCACAAAGCGGTAAAGGCGGTTTTGCGTGGGTTTTGGAGCAGAACCAAGGGCTCAAACTGCCTAAGAAACTGCAATCTGATTTCTCCCGCCATGTGCAACGCGTTGCTGACGAAATGAGCCGCGAGTTGAATGCCGAGGATATCTGGCAGGTCTTCCGCGAAGCCTATTTCGTAAAGATTGAAAAGCGCCGCTTCCGTCTGGTCGATTATGATGAAGGCCGGGCCGCGGATGGCACACGAGTTTTCACAGGCACCATCGAAGTGGATGGCCAGGCCCAACGCGTGAGCGGGCGCGGCAAGGGGCTGGTTGGTTCCGTCCTAGCTACAATCAAGGATACTTTCGGAGTTGAACTGGAAGTGACCGACTACACCGAACATGCTCTCACCAAAGGCACCGATGCCAAGGCTGCAGCCTATCTCGAATGCCATTTACCGACTGGTGAAACAGTATGGGGCGTGGGAATTGATAGCGACGTGGCTACCGCCAGTGTTCGCGCGATCCTCAGCGCCGCAAATGGTGCTCTGCGCAAGCAGAGCTGAGTTTTATAGCAGTGTCTGCGGCCTGAACCGCAGACACTGTTTCAGCCAAATTACTGCATCAGGGCTTCAGATCAATGAGGGCGGAACCCACTGGGTAATGCTCCATTTTTGAGTGCCCTTATGCCTCCCCGAATTCCTACGATATTCGCTCGTAACTCCAAATGGGCGGGGCACAACATCCACCCAGACACGAATAAAGCGTTTGTTCTCTGACGGTTCGATCCGCAAATGTCCTCCAAAGGGGTTTTTGATCCGCATTGGAGCAGCGAGTGCGCCTTCACGCGCAAATCTCTGCGCAATGCTTAAGGCGATCTGGTGGCTTTCCGTAACCGCTTCCGCCACTTCAGGTTCAAGCCGGACCTCCTGTCCGGAAAACAAGTGCAACCCGTCCGTCTGAAGCCCGCCATCAGGCATCCGACAAATGGAGATGAGCCCCTCGCTGGGCAGCGCGTCTCGTTTCGGCCATTTACGGATGGCGTTACGAAATCTCTCTGTCTGACAGAGATTTTTTGATCGATTCCATTGAACAGCCCGAGCATCAGGTAATTCGCTCAACTCCGCAGCCACATGGGTCAGCGCCCGGACAGGGTTTGCCAGACGAAATTCCACATTTTTGGCTACCCATAGTGACAGTTCGACCGATTCGAATTCGCCCGAGCGAAACTCAACACCTATCCGAGCATTGCGGGTTTCACGCGGTACAA
Source organism: Altericroceibacterium indicum (assembly GCF_009828105.1). Taxonomy (GTDB): domain Bacteria; phylum Pseudomonadota; class Alphaproteobacteria; order Sphingomonadales; family Sphingomonadaceae; genus Altericroceibacterium; species Altericroceibacterium indicum. The sequence continues at coordinate 680,747 of NZ_WTYQ01000001.1, read as the reverse complement.
AGGCAGGCCGCCCTGGGCTAAGCCCATTCAGTTCGAATTGAAATCCGGCATAAGAAAGAGACGTCCGACCAACTGTTGCCGACCTTAATTCAATAGTATTTCCACTGTCTTCGCACATGCGCCAAATGGCATCAAAGCTAGGCCTCTTGCCCGGAGTGAAAAAAACCGAGCAATAAAGTGCAAGCATATTGTCCTGTCTAATTGCCATCTCAAAATCATGCCCCACAACACTCTCGGTTTCTTTAGAATTGCGCCCGTGAAGTGCCCACCGAAACGGCTATAGTGCTGGATAAAACAATATTTAATCTCTCTAGCAACAAAAACGGAGCCAATCGTTAACCCGAAAGTAAACATGTTGTCGCCAGCCCCGCCCTTCCCCGCCCCGGCCAACTGGTTTAGATGCCGCGCATGGTAACTAAGACAGCAGTATTCGGGGTGGAGCGCTCTCTCTCAGGGAAAGCGTGGCACTGGCGCGGCGGCAATATGGAATTGAATGGCGGCGCCATCGGGCTGGAAGACGATATTGTCACACAATTGCTGCTCGCTCGTGGAGTAACACGGGATAATATCGAACTGCACCGCAAGCCAAATTTGCGTAGCTTCCTGCCAGACCCTGCGATTTTCAATGATATGGAAAAGGCTGCTGAACGCATTTCCCAATCCATTATCGCACGTGAAAATGTAACGATTTACGGCGATTATGATGTAGATGGCGCTACCAGCTCCGCTCTGCTCATCCGCCTGTTTAGAATGCTGGGGCATAATGCCGGGCATTATATTCCTGACCGCTTACTGGAAGGCTATGGGCCGAGTGGTGAAGCATTGTTGCGATTAGGGCGCGAAGGCTCCAGCCTGATTGTGACTGTCGATTGCGGTGCGATGGCTTATGATGCGCTGGCCCAAGCCAGTGATGCAGGCGTTGATGTGATTGTGGTCGATCACCACAAATGTGCGCCCGAACTTCCTCGCACGCTGGCGCTGGTCAATCCCAACCGGCTCGACGAATCAGACGATGCCGCAGCGCATGGTCACCTTGCAGCGGTGGGTGTTGCTTTCCTTCTTGCAGTAGCGATCACCCGGAAATTGCGCCAGCTTGGCTATTTTAAAGATCGCGCCGAGCCTGACCTTTTTTCGCTGCTGGATCTCGTGGCACTTGGCACGGTGGCTGATGTGGCAGCGATTCGTGGTTTGAACCGTGCTTTTGTGGCGCAAGGGCTCAAAGTCATGGCGCGCCGCGCGAATGTTGGGATGGCTGCGCTGATTGACGCAAGCCGCCTAAGCCGGGCCCCCACTTGCAGCGATTGCGGCTTTGCTCTTGGCCCGCGCATTAATGCCGGAGGGCGGGTCGGAGAATCGACTTTAGGCGTGCGACTTTTGACCACCGAAGATCCTGAAGAAGCCCGGAGGATTGCCGAACAACTCTCTGATCTTAATGAAGAACGTCGCGCTGTAGAGGCAGCCGTTCAGGAAGCAGCTGAAAGCCAGATAGACGCACAGCACAATCGCTCTGTCATAGTCGTGTCGGGGCGTGGCTGGCACCCAGGTGTGATCGGAATTGTCGCTGGCCGGATCAAAGAAAAGACCGGCAAGCCCACACTCGTCATCGCGCTCGATGAAGAGACCGGACAAGGCAAAGGATCGGGCCGTTCGATTGCTGGCGTGGATCTTGGCGCAGCTATCATTGCTGCTCGCGAAATGGACTTGCTGGTAGCGGGTGGCGGCCACGCCATGGCTGCCGGCCTTACGGTCGATTCGGATAAGGTGGACGCGCTGGCTGAGTGGCTGGATGAAAAGCTCTCCGGCCCGGTTTCGCGTGCCATGGAAGGCCAGACAATGCTGTTGGATCTAGCAGTTGCCCCCGGCGGATTGCGCCCGGATCTGGTGGAAACACTCGATAGCGCCGGGCCTTTTGGCGTGGGCTGGCCAGGACCGCGTGTGGCGGTTGGGCCGGTCTATCTGGTGAAAGCCGATATCGTCGGAAACAACCATCTGCGGGTTATCGCACGCGGTAAGGATGGTGCATCCTTCAAGGCCATCGCTTTTCGCGCAGCGGAAAGTGATATGGGTCAGGCGTTGCTGCACGGCGCACAGGGGCGCGAACTCTGGCTCTCTGGCCGGGTAAAGATTGATGACTGGGGAAGTCGCCCGCAGGCCGAACTGCATCTCGAAGATGCGGCTTGGGCCAACTAAAATGCATTGAATTAAACAGAGGGCTTGACGGTCCGAAAAGACCCCCCTAAGTGCGGCGCTCCACCGAGACGGCCCCTTCGTCTAGCGGTCCAGGACGCGGCCCTTTCACGGCTGAAACACGGGTTCGATTCCCGTAGGGGTCACCACGGCGGAATGTAAAAATGCCTTTGTTGGCCCCTTCGTCTAGCGGTCCAGGACGCGGCCCTTTCACGGCTGAAACACGGGTTCGATTCCCGTAGGGGTCACCATGGCTTTACTTTGTGTCAATGGTGTTAAACACTCATTGGCAAGCAGAATTGCTTAAAGCTACCCTCCCCAGAGATTTTGAATGGTGAAGTGCGTTTTTGCAATTTGCTTTACAAGCCCTTAGCGGCCGATCGGTCGCCATTCGGGACAGGAGCAAATTAAATCTGCGGCGTACCTCCCCCACGCTATATTTCCGAATCCAACAGATGGCTGGATCGGATTGCTCTGGAGAGGAATGCAATGGATAGATTATCCGGGAATGCACGCATACCGCCACGCAGTCCCAAGGGCGGACGGCCCACGCAAGAAGTGGCAGCACGCCTGAATACGCATATTCTTGATGCCGCGCTCGAACAATTCATCACCCATGGCGCTGAACAGACCAGCATGAACGCCATCGCTGCTGCTGCCAGTGTTTCCAAACGCACGCTCTATGCGCGCTTCGAGTCCAAAATAGGGCTGCTCATGGCAGCCATCGAGCATGGACTTGAGCACCAGCTGGACGATTTCAAAACCCATATACCGAACGGTTCGAACCGTGAGCAATTGCTGTCTCTGGCAGGTGAAATGCTGGATATGTCGCTTGAGCCGCGCGTCATCGGATTGCAATCGCTGATTAAATGGCTGGAAGCGCAAGATAAAGGATATGAAAAGCGCATTGCTCCCGGAGACCTGGTGAAAGTGGGACGAGGTCCGTTCATCAACCTCCTGAAAGCCATGCCGGAATTTGACGGTGTGAAAGACGAGGAATTGGATTTCCTTGCCTCCTTCCTGCTCGATGCTCTTGTATCATCACCGCACCGGCGGATTTTGGAACGCCATGATCTGGACAACACTGCACAATCCAAAGCCGAATATCAGAGCAAGACGCTCGACCTGATCGTGCGCGACTTTCATTGCTTCGGTTGAGCTTCATTTCTTCCGCTCGCCGCTGCCCCCAAAAACTGCAACACCTGAAGACGTATCTTAACCCTCTTCTTCAGGAGAGGTTGTGCCCATAGGGCAACTCCGTTCCGCAGAAAATGTCACACTTATCTGCCCCCACTTGCATCTATTGCGTCAAAGAAGATAATCCGCGATCTAATTCCGATAATAATGGGCACCAAGCGGTCGCATGAAAACATATCTTCTCCTATCGGCGGCTCTGCTAGGCTTGTCTCTGCCGGTCTGCGCCAAGGCTCAGACCCCAGTGGAAACGATTGTAAGCCGAGCAACACAGAACCGGGAGGACGGTGTTGTTCTGGTTGAACTACGCTTCCTCAACTCCGCAAAAGGAGAGCAGGTCGTTGCCTTGCCCGATCGGGTCGAAGCCCATGTTGATGACGAAGGGAATGAGCGTAGCATCTGGCTGAAACGTGACCCCGCAACCCCCGCCAATATGGTGGTGGCACCGGGAAGTTTTGCTGCAGCCCGCTATGGTATCGCCGGAGAAACCGAACTTGCCGGCAAATTGATCTCTGTTCCTGCCTGGAGCACGCAGAAGATTGCTTTGACAGAGCTTGCACAGACCGCCTTGGCAGATGCCAGCACGCAGCAAAGCACACAGGATATTAGCCCGGCCATTGCCCCCGATAGCGATGTCTCCCTCGCCGCAGCAGATGCCACCCTGCCCGCACCGCCACCGATTGACCGTGAAGCTAACAATGTTTTCATCAACAATTTGACTGCTTACGAGCCGATCTATGCCGTTTATGGACCGGGCACCAACACCGAAGCCCGCATCCAGATCAGCTTTAAATATCAATTGTTTGGATCGCACAACAAACGCCCCGACTTCTCATCCTCATGGAGAGACGGGCTGCATATTGCCTATACCCAGCGTATGTTCTGGGACATTCGCGCGGATTCCTACCCATTCCGCAATATCGATTTCCAACCTGAATTGCTTTACATCGCGCCTTCCTCGACACTGGCCAACGGCGTATCGGTCAGTGCTATGGGTGGCCTTCGCCACGAGTCCAACGGACAAGATGGCGACAATTCACGTTCGCTCAACAGTTTCTACATCGCGCCCATGGCATCGGTGCCACTTGGCAATCAGACCACGTTAACGGTGATCCCTCGCCTGGCCTTTTATCTCGGCGACAAAACCGGCAATGAAGATATTGATGATTATCGTGGCCACGCCAGCCTTGAGATGCAGGTCGGCAAGGAAAATGGTCTGCGTCTGACCACAAATACCCGCTTCAATTTCAGCACTGGTAAGGGCGCGCTCGCCGCTGACCTTTCTTACCCACTACCCAATTTGTGGGCTGGTGGGCCAGAAGTCTATCTCTACGGACAGTCATTTGTCGGCTATGGTGAAAACATGCTGGACTATAATAAGCGCACCACTCGCTTCAGAGTTGGTGTCGCCTTCATCCGCTAATCCTCTCAAAATAAACCGATTGGTTGCGATCACGTAAACTCTGTTTCTCAACCCTGTGGCAAACAGGGCTGAGGAAGCTGTCTTTATAATTACCCATATCCATGATTAACATCCGGGGTGGCGCGAGTTCTCCCTGCTGGCTAAGGCGCAAATTGTAATGACCGATCGTCACTCGATTCCCTGGCCTGCCGTTGCGCTGGCCCTTGCCACCGGAATTGGAATGGTCACAGCAGGTGGCGGATTCCTTCTTTCGGTTATCGTCGTCTTCGTCTGGATCTGTTCATTCTGGCTGATGGCCCCGCCCCCGGTTTCGGCCCCGCCCCCATCTGATAGTATGCAATTGACGCGCACCGGAATGCGCGACCTGATCGAACATTCAGGAATGCCGCTGCTACTGATGGATGTCAGCCGGATCATCATCGCCAATGCCGAGGCACGGGAAGTTCTCGGTCGGCACATTATCGGACAGGATGCCCGCGTTGCCTTCCGCCACCCTGCCGCGGTAGATCTGATGGCCCGCAAAACCGGCGGCACCGTCACCATTCAGGGGCTCACCGGACCGCGCAGCGTATGGCAGATGACGCGCCAGCCCGTTGGTGGACGCTATTGGCTGGTGGAACTCATCAACCGCACTGCCGAAGCGGATATCAGCCGCGCGCATACCGACTTCGTCGCCAACGCCAGCCATGAATTGCGCACCCCGCTCGCTTCCATCATCGGTTATATCGAAACACTCAGCGACGAGGGTGAGAGCGCCGACCCTAAAATGGTCGCTAAATTTCATAATACCGTGCTGCGCGAAGCGCGCCGCTTGCAAACACTTGTGAACGATTTGATGTCCTTAAGCCGGGTGGAAGCAGAAAAACATGAAGCGCCCAGCGAAAGGCTCTACCTCGGTCCATTAGCCCAGCAGGCAGCGCGCGACGGGGCTGGCCCTAACAGGCTCGAGCGCGTCATTTACACTCCTTCGGAAACACCTTTACTCATTCGGGGTGATCGCCAGCAGCTTGAGCAATTGGTCCGCAACCTGGTAGATAATGCGCTGAAATATGGCGCGCAGGACGAAAATGTGACAGTCGATCTCTTCCTCGACTCCAGCAATATGGCAGTTTTGAAGGTGCAGGACCGCGGCGAAGGCATTGCGCCGGAACATCTGCCACACCTCACCAGACGCTTCTATCGTACTGATCCGGGCCGGAGCAGAATGGCAGGTGGAACCGGACTGGGGCTTGCAATCGTCAAGCATATCGTGGAACGGCACCGCGGCCGCCTCGACATTACCAGCAAGCGCGGTGAAGGAACGACAGTAACAGTAAGAATCCCGAGGATATCGGATGAAAGTGAGGCCTTGTCATGAACGTGTCATATATATTGAACAACGGCCTGTCATAACCTCGTAACAGCTCAGTCCAACAGACAGGATTCTCCCCATGAAATATAAAGCTCTCCTCGCTCTGCCGCTTATCGCCGGTAGCCTTGCTCTGGCCGCATGTGGCGGCGGTGGCGGCGGCACGCGCAATTCCATTCGCGCGGTCGGCTCTTCCACTGTCTATCCTTTCGCGAAATCCGTTTCGGAAAGCTTTACGCGCGCGCATCCTGATTTCTCTTCGCCGATCATTGAATCGACCGGTACTGGCGCTGGTATGCAGCTGTTCTGCGCAGGTGTCGGCGCCAATACGCCTGATATTGCCGACGCATCGCGCCGGATGAAGCCTGCTGAGTTTGAAACCTGCCAGGCAAATGGTGTGAAGGACATCACCGAAATCCAGGTCGGGCTTGACGGTATCGCCTTTGCTTCTGCCAAGGGCGGCATCACGATGAACCTGACGCCAGCGATTCTTTACAAGGCTCTTGCCGCCAACCCTTACGGTGAAAAGCAGACCGCCAAGAAATGGTCAGACGTAGACCCTTCATTGCCTGATCTGCCGATCCTTGTTTACGGCCCGCCCTCCACTTCCGGCACGCGCGATGCGCTGAAGGAACTGGTTCTGGAAGTTGGTTGTGAAGCCGACCCCAAGATGGAAGCGCTGAAGGAAAGCGATAAGGACAAGTTCACACAGACCTGCACCGAAGTACGTTCCGATGGTTCTTACGTCGATCAGGGTGAGCAGGATAACCTCATCGTCCAGAAGATCGAAGGTAACCCCAACGCCATCGGCGTATTTGGCTTCTCCTACCTTGAAGAAAATGCTGATAAAATTCAGGGTCTTCACATGAATGGCGTTGAACCAACCTACGCCAACATCTCCAGCTTCGCTTATCCTGGTGCTCGTCCACTTTACATCTATGTGAAGGACGCACATCTTGATGCTATTCCGGGCCTTCGCGAATTCGTCGCGTCATGGGCTACTGAATGGTCCAAGGGCGGCCCGCTTGCCAAGATCGGTCTGGTTGCCAGCCCGGCTGACGTGATGGCCAAGAGCAAAGCGGCCACCACAGAGTTTCCGAAGCTGACTATCGCCGACCTCAAGTCGGCAGCTTATCCTAAGTAATATAAGAGTAATTTGATGTCGCCAGCCATTCTGCTTCTCCTGGCCCTTTTGCTTGGTCTTGCCGGATGGCTGGCCGCTCGGGCACGCGCTTGGGGCTACAAGCGCGCCGCTCCGAACACGCGGCTTGCCGCGCTACCATCCTATCACGGGTGGTATGTTGCGCTTTGGGTGCTGGTGCCTGTGCTGTTGTTCGTCTGCCTGTGGGCAGTCATCGAGCCGCAGCTTGTCACGCAATATGTATTGGGAACCCCCGCTGCGGCCAATCTTCCCGATTTTGGAATGCAACGCCAGACGATGCTGGCCGAAGCGCGCGCCGTAGCGGTTGGGTCTGCACAAGGTGTTTTCAACCCGGATTCTCGTGCGCTGATTGAACCGTTCGAGCAGGCCTTGCTGCGCTATAATATTGTCGGTGTCATCGCTACGCTGCTGATCGGCTTTGCCGGCGGCACATGGGCGTTTTTGCGTCTCAAACCTGATTTTAGAGCCCGCACCAAGGTTGAGCGGATTGTGATGGGCATTCTGCTCCTTGCATCCCTGGTGGCGGTTCTGACGACGCTGGGCATTTTTATCAGCCTGGTGTTCGAAACCATCCGTTTCTTCGGGATGGTCAGCCCGATTGACTTCCTTTTCGGCACCCATTGGGGACCAGACCCGATGGGCAATCCGGCCAACCCTGACCCATCGCGTTACGGCGCTATTCCGCTATTCTGGGGCACGATCTATATCGGCGCGATCATCGCCATGATCGTCGCGATCCCGCTCGGCCTGATGAGCGCGATTTACCTTACCCAATACGCCAATCCGCGCTGGCGCAAATGGCTGAAGCCCATGCTGGAAATCCTCGCCGGTGTGCCTACCGTGGTTTACGGCTATTTCGCTGCGCTGACCGTCGCCCCTATCGTGCGCGACCTTGCCATTTCGGTTGGCATATCCAACGCATCAAGCGAAAGTGCGCTGGCCGCTGGTCTGGTGATGGGCGTGATGATTATTCCGTTCGTCTCCTCCATGGCCGACGATTCCATTGCAGCCGTGCCGCAGGCCATGCGCGACGGTTCGCTCGCTATGGGTGCCACCCAGTCCGAAACGATCCGCAAAGTTCTCGTGCCAGCAGCCCTTCCCGGCATTGTGGCGGGCGTGATGCTCGCCATCAGCCGTGCAATTGGCGAGACCATGATTGTGGTGATGGCCGCTGGTGCCGCCGCCAATCTTTCAGCCAACCCGCTTGAAGCGATGACCACCGTGACCTTCCAGATCGTCGCCATGCTGACCGGTGAAGGCAGTTTTGACCATCCCGCAACGCTCAGCGCCTTTGCCCTTGGCTTTGTGCTGTTTCTGGTGACCCTCGCCCTTAATTTCATCGCCCTGCGCGTCGTCAAACGGTTCCGCGAAGCTTATGAGTGACACCATCACCCTCCCCACCCGCACACCCGCATTCGAAAAGCGGCTGAAAAAGCGCTACGCTGCCGAAAAGCGGTTCCGGCTCGCCGGGCTTGGCGCCATTCTGTTTTCGGTCGTGGTACTGGCATTTCTGCTCGTGACCATGACGGTGAACGGCATTGGCGGCCTGACACGTGTTGAAGTGACTGTGCCAATCGACTTCCGCGAAGCAGGCCTGACAATTGACCGATCGCAGCGCAACGAATCAGAAAGCCTTCAGTCACTGCAAGGTCAGGGCCTGCCCGATGTGGTGGATTTCTATGCTGAAAAGGCACTGGGCAAAGATGGCGCAGCGCAGATCAGCAGCGATTCCTGGCGTTTGGTAGCGAATGATATCATCAGCAATCCGGCTTCGCTGGATCGTGAAGTGACCTTCAACCTGCCCACCAATAAGGATCTCGCCAACGCCTATCGCGGCGATGGCAAAGCGGATTTGCAGCCGCTTGCTAAAAGGTTGCAAAGCGAAGGCAAGATCGCCAGTCGGCTTGATCTCGGTTTCCTGACCCGTTCAGACGCGACCGACCCTCAGCTCGTTGGCATTTGGGGCGCGCTTAAGGGTTCCATGCTGACCATGCTCATCACTCTGGCTCTGGCCTTCCCGATTGGCGTGCTGGCAGCACTTTACCTTGAAGAATACGCACCCAAGAACCGCTGGACGGATCTGATCGAAGTATCGATCAACAATCTGGCGGCTGTGCCGTCCATCATCTTCGGCCTGTTGGGGCTGGCCTTGTTCCTCGGCCTGTTCCCCAATTTGCGCTCGGCCCCGATTATTGGCGGCATGACGCTGGCGCTGATGACCATGCCGGTGATCGTGATTTCTGGCCGCAACGCCATCAAGGCCGTGCCGCCATCCATTCGGGACGGTGCTCTCGCAATTGGCGCATCGCCGGTGCAGGTCGTGTTCCATCATGTTCTGCCGCTGGCCCTGCCCGGTATTTTGACCGGCACCATCATCGGCATGGCGCGCGCATTGGGTGAAACTGCCCCACTGCTGATGATCGGAATGCGGGCCTTTGTGGCAACGCCTCCTGAAGGGTTTACATCGCCGGCCACCGTGCTTCCCGTCCAGATCTTCCTCTGGTCAGACGAAATCGACCGCGGCTTCGTAGAGCGGACTTCCGCTGCGATTATCGTGCTTCTTATTTTCCTGCTGTGTATGAATGGCATAGCCATCTACCTGCGCAACCGTTTCGAGAAAAAGTGGTGACCCAAACTTCCGCAAACTCCCCCGCCAAGATGCGCGCTCGTGACGTTTCGGTCTTTTATGGTCCGAAACAGGCAATCGACAGCGTATCGATTGATATTGAAACCGATCATGTCACCGCCTTTATCGGCCCGTCGGGCTGCGGCAAATCAACCTTCCTGCGGACGTTGAACCGCATGAATGATACGATTGCCTCCGCCCGTGTCGAAGGCACGATCGAACTCGACGGTGATGATATTTATCGCTCCGGAATGGATGTGGTGCAATTGCGCGCCCGTGTGGGCATGGTGTTCCAGCGCCCCAACCCATTCCCGAAGACGATTTATGAAAACATCGCCTATGGTCCCAAAATTCACGGGCTGGCTGATGGCAAGGATCATCTCGATCAGATCGTCGAAAAAAGCCTGCGCCGTGCGGGTTTGTGGGAAGAAGTGAAGGATCGCCTGAGCGATTCGGGCACTGCACTTTCCGGTGGGCAGCAGCAGCGCCTGTGCATTGCGCGCGCCATCGCGGTTGAGCCTGAAGTTATCCTGATGGATGAACCCTGTTCGGCGCTCGATCCGATTGCTACCGCCAAAATCGAAGAATTGATCGACGAATTGCGTGGCCGTTATGCTATCGTGATCGTAACGCATTCAATGCAGCAAGCTGCGCGCGTTTCGCAAAGGACCGCTTTCTTCCACCTCGGGAAGATGGTGGAATATGGTGAAACTTCAGATATTTTCACCAATCCGCGCGAAGAGCGTACAAAGGATTATATTACAGGCAGGTACGGCTGATGACAGAACATACGGTCAAGGCGTTTGACGAAGACATCACCCGCCTGCGCGGGCTGATCGCCGAAATGGGCGGCCTGGCAGAAGTGGCGATTCAGGAATCGCTACAGGCATTGGTGAATGGTGATGTTGAACTCGCGCAGCAGGTGGTTGAGCGGGACAAGAAACTCGACACGCTGGAAAGCGAAGTGGATAAGCTCGCGGTTCGCGTGCTGGCCCTGCGTGCGCCACTGGCCGACGATCTGCGTGAAATTATCGCAGCGCTCAAAATCGCTGGCGTAGTCGAACGGATTGGCGATTACGCCAAGAACATTGCTCGCCGGGTAGGCGATGTGGAAGATCGCAAGCGCTTCGATCCGCTGACACTGCTCCCCGTCATGGGTGAAGTGGCCGCAGAAATGGTCCATGATGTGCTCACGGCCTATGCCGCGCGCGATCCGGTTCTGGCGCGTGAAGTGATCCAGCGCGACGAACGCGTTGATACTTTCTATGACAGCATCTTCCGTAATCTGGTAAGCTATATGGTGGAAAATCCGGCCACCATCTCCAGCGCTGCACAATTGCTGTTCGTGGCCCGCAATATTGAACGCATTGGCGACCATGCCACCAATGTTGCCGAGATGGTTCATTATGCCGCTACAGGGGAGTATCCGCCCGATGAATTGCGTTGATCTGCCATGCACGACAGTTTTGTCGCATTCTGGTAACATTTGAATGGTTGGGGACATATCACGAAAGGGAAATGATGTGTCCGCACCCAAACTGCTGCTTGTAGAAGACGATCAGGCTCTGGCCGAACTGCTCGAATATCGATTCGACAGCGAAGGCTATTCTGTTCGTGTTACCGCCGATGGCGATGAAGCCCTTGTGCTGGCTGCCGAAGAAACACCCGATCTGGTCATTCTGGATTGGATGGTTGAAGGCACTAGCGGCATCGAAGTGTGCCGCCGCTTGCGCCGGGATAAAGCCACCGCTCACGTCCCGATCATCATGCTCACCGCGCGTGAAGCCGAAGATGACCGCGTGCGCGGATTGGAAACCGGGGCCGATGATTATATCACCAAGCCCTTCTCTCCCCGCGAATTGCTGGCCCGCGTCGCCGCTGTGCTCCGCCGCGTGCGCCCCGCCCTTGCCGGCGAATGCATCGAAGTGGGCGATATAAAGCTCGATCCGGTAGCCCACCGCGTTGAACGCCGTGGCCAGCAATTGCAGGTCGGCCCAACAGAATATCGCTTGCTGAAATTCTTCATGGAACATCCCCGCCGCGTTTTCTCGCGCGGGCAATTGCTCGATGCCGTCTGGGGCACCGGCAGTGAAATTGAAGAACGCACGGTGGATGTTCACATTCGCCGCCTGCGCAAAGCCATTGCGGTGGGCAACGCAGGTGATCCGATCCGCACGGTCCGCTCGGCTGGCTATGCGATGGAAGCGGTCTGAACAGTCATGCAACTTGACCATTCCGGGACGTTGAGTGGCCGTCCCGGAATGGTCAGGACTGGATAGACGGTTTGAGGTATCGTTCTGATCGCTGTGAAATGAACGCTCTGTACCTTTAGAGCGCCTTAGGTCGCTCTCTGCCCCTCTTATCCGCCCCTCTATCGACAAACACCCCAGGTTCTTTTCTGCTGGTCGAGGTGGAAATGATCGGCGTGTGCGACATTATAGTCAGGTGATAGGACAGTTCCGAAAACACCGCAGGCACCATCACGAACTGCGCGCAGAAACAGCCCCTTTTCATCACCGCTCTGCCAATCTTTCAGCACACTGATCCGGCGGCCATCCTCAAGTGTAAATCCTGTAATATCAATGGCATTGCCAGTAGCATGTTCGCTCCACGAACCGCTCTTACCACTATTGATCCGGCGGCAATTATAACTTCCCAGATGCTCAATTCGGGCAATACCAGACCCCAGTATTTTGCGTGCTGCAGGCTCCACTGACTGCGCAAACCACATGGCAAAACCGGCTGCAACCGCACAACTTGTTTGCGGTAAAGAGGGGGAAAGCGGCGCGCGCGTCAAACTCAGCCGGTCATCCCGCCTGCACGCCCCCTCCCCTACCGGTTCGTAGCTGACAAAACCAATGCCACTGCGCTCAAGAATCGTTCTGCAAGCATCTGAATTAACGCGTAAATCAGCCAGCTTTTGCCGTGTCGTCCAGCCTGGAGGATCGCGCAGATCCAGAGGTACCCAAGGATTATGCTGCGGATGATCCTGAAGCCACACTCGCAGCAACAAAAACACGCCAAGTGCCATCAGCAGAAACACAGCCGCCAAATCTACCTTAGGGCTTTTTAGAAATTCAGCGAGCTTCATGATTCTAAGTAACTGAAAATAGTTACTTATCTGCAAAAACCCATTGCAAATAAGCGGCCGTCCGAACGCCTGATTGAGCCAAACGGTGCTCCATCCGAGGGGTTTCTTTGTAGGCGTAATCCCAGGACAAATTTACCGGGGATTCAATCGTCCCAGCACCTTGGTCAGGACCAGTCGCAGGATAGATAGAATCCCGCAATTGCGCGCTTTCCTCCACCCAAACTGTTGGTGTCGGGACCCACCACTTCACCTGCTGCTCCGGGGTCGTCTCCCGCTCCAAACGGTCGCTATATTCGCTAAAACTAAGCTGCTGATGCAGGATGAGCCCTTCATCCCACACCCAATGCAAAGTTTCCGGCTGACCGAACCAATTCACCTTGAAATCATTGCCACCACGGTCTGTCCCATTCCCTACATGCAAAGGCATATGGAGATCAGCCACGATATGAACCACAAAAGCCAGCGCCAATTTCTTATCATCAATGCTGGCTGCCGGATCACGCAACACTTTTGTATAATGATCTAATGCAGTAATCGCATCACCCTGTGGAGGGTGATGCAACTGGCTTGCATCGACCCCTTTGGGCAAGGTGACATAGTGATAGGGTGGAGATGTTTCCTGCCAGAATTTATCTGGATCAGAGCGCATTTCATCAGGCACAGTGGCGAGTTCTGCCAAAGTTTCACCATGCAAAATCATCGTGACTTCAGCCCGCGTTCGTCCGTCCAGGTTGCGCTCGGCTATTTCCGCGCTTACCCGATGGCCTATAGGTCCCCAGGCATAGGCAGGGCTTGCTGCGGCAAGAGATATTGCAATGCTCATGCCCGAGAGAATGGAAGAAATGCGTTTCATGGCTGATCCTGTAATGCGGAGCGTGGGTATTATCTCCTCTAGCCAAATGGCAAAGAGATGAAAGGGGAAGCCGAATTCATTGCTGGTCTTCGCAGCTTAGCTAACCACCCTGCCGCACGGGGCTTGCAAGATGATGCTGCTGTGCTTGAAATTGGCGGTGCAACGCTGGTTTTGACCTATGATGTAATGGTCGAAGGGATCCATTTTCTTAAGGATCAAGACCCAGCAGACATCGCTTGGAAACTTGTGGCTACCAATCTCAGCGACCTTGCAGCGAAAGGCGCCAAACCTGTTGGTGTTTTACTGGGCCATATGCTTGGGGACGCCGATACAAGGTTTCTCGATGGGTTACGGGAGATTTTAACCACCTATGACGTGCCACTTTTAGGGGGCGATACCGTTTCTGGTGGAGCGCCCCGCACTTTTGGCCTAACCGCCATAGGAGAGGCAACATATTCCCCCGTTCCTTCGCGCAGCAAAGCATCACCTGGTGATAGTATTTATGTCACCGGGCCAGTGGGTGCTGCAATGATAGGTTTTGAAGCGCTACGAGACGGTAAAGATGCAGATAGTCTCGCTTACCGTCGACCAGTTCCTCGCTTAGCGGAAGGCCAAGCTCTAGCGCCATTGGTCAGCGCAATGATGGATATTTCAGACGGACTACTGCTAGATAGCTGGCGTCTTGCAGAAGCAAGCGCAATGAGCTTGGCGATCGATAGTTCTGCCATTCCGATCAGTGCCCCCAAAACACGCCATAGAGACGCCATCCGTTGGGGGGATGACTATGAGCTTCTGTTCACTGCACCCAGCGCTACGAAGCTCCCCATGCCTGCTTATTGCATTGGCAAAGTGAAGGAACGGGGAACATCCCCGCTCCTTCTGGATGGCAAATGGCTGATAGATTCTAAGGACTTAGGCTATATTCACAAGTGAACGTCGCCTAAAGCCAGCGCCCCCGAATAACAGTCTGGAAGCCCCACGGGATGCCAATTAACAGACCAAAAAGGATTGGGCTGAGGCCGAAAGGTGGTTCCACATGCAAAGCCACCATAGTTTGCGCAATCAACGGCGCAATAAAGCCAATACCAAACAGGAACGGCATCCAGTGGAACAGTTTCTTAACTGCTGCTTCCATGAGTTGTTACTCTCTTTCCTCTGCCTAGAGCGCTGAAGTATCAACACCGCGCTTTTCGAGTATAGGTTTCAGCGCGAAATACGCCTCCTTTGTCCGGTGATTAGGAATTCCCGGATAGAGGTGATGGATGAGATGCGTTTCCATGCACATTGACATCACATGGCCGAGGCGACTCTTGAAAATCCGCGTTGTTTCGTACCGATTGGTTTTTCCTTCACGGGGGTGATGCGGAGCCCAACTGAGGTAAAACCGGATGTAAGAAAGGCCGATATGGCGGGGTAACCACCAGATCAGGGCTGCTTCGATCGCATATCCGCTCCACGCCATTGCAAACAAAACAGTCATGAATATCAACTGGAGTTTCATCGTATCTTTAAGGGCTTTTTCCGCAGCAGGCGTTCCCATACCGGCGAGGATACGTTTGTAGTGATGGATCGACCCATCAACACCGGGCTGGCGGTTATACCAGGTCTTGTACCATGCAGCGAACATGTTGGACGCTTCATCCGTATAATCCGGATCTTTGACCGGATCATTGCAATGGTAATGGTGCTCCAGATGCATCAGACGGGCCATTGAGAATGGAAAGACAATCGGAATTGTCGAAACCTTCCCCACCCATTCATTGACCCAGCGATATTTCGTCCCCTCACGGGCAATATTGGAATGCATGGCTTCATGGCTGGTCACATACCCGCCGGTCGCGAAAATGCAGGACAAAACAAAAGCAAGCGGCAGGTTTAACCAGCCCATAATTGCGAGAGGAAAAAACGACAACCAAACTGCAAAGCATCCCCATGCTGCAACGACATAGGGCCACATGCGGCCGCTATGGAATTGCCGTGCAATTTCTATTTCTTCTTTACGGAGGTTTCGACGGGTATGACGGTCCAGACTATCGCCAGAATGGAGCGGCAGTGCATGATCAGCATCAGTCTCTACGTTAAAAAACGCGGAATCTTTGTCCTTTACCATAGGCTGGTCATCAGAATGATTAAACGGACCGTCCGCCATTTAAAACGCCCCCTACTAATTTGTTAACCATTTATATACCATCTTTTCCATTGAGTAGACAAGCGGGTAAACAAAATTGAGCAACTGGTATCGATTGATGTGCCTTCCTCAGACTTATCGTCTTTTCCTTGCGTACTAAAAATTGCAGACCTAACGTTACAATTATGAGCTACTAATTTGCGAAGCGCAGTCAGTGCTCTTTTAATCAACGTGCCAAAAGGCAGTGATCAGCAGGGGGAGGGGTTTACGTGAATCTTTCTATTATAGCCGTTTTACTGGGTCTTCCGGCCATCATCTACGGTATATTCATTAGCCGCAAAGTTCTGAGTTCCGATCCTGGCAATGAGGAGATGCAACGCATAGCCTCAGCAATTCAGGAAGGTGCCCAAGCCTATTTGCTGCGTCAATATTTGACGATTGCGATTGTTGGCGTTGTCACGGCAATGGTTCTAGCCATTTTCCTTGGATGGATTTCAGCAATCGGTTTTGTAATAGGTGCAGTGCTTTCGGGTGCGGCAGGCTTCATCGGAATGAACATTTCTGTTCGCGCCAATGTACGCACAGCCGCAGCTGCGCGCAGCGGGCTGCAAGAGGGACTCACGCTCGCCTTCCAATCCGGGGCCGTTACCGGAATGTTGGTGGCAGGACTCGCGCTTATTGCAATTGCCGGCTCTTTTTACGTGCTGACCGTTCCCATGGCGCTGGCTGCCAATAGCCGAGCTGTCGTTGAAGCCTTGGTCGCCCTCGCATTCGGGGCATCGTTGATTTCGATCTTTGCTCGTCTGGGCGGTGGAATATTCACCAAAGCTGCAGATGTTGGGGCTGATCTGGTCGGCAAGGTTGAAGCAGGTATTCCTGAGGATGACCCACGGAACCCTGCTGTCATTGCGGACAATGTGGGCGATAACGTCGGTGATTGCGCTGGTATGGCCGCTGATCTGTTCGAGACCTATTTGGTGACAGTTGGCGCAACCATGGTGCTGACAGCATTACTAATGACGGGTCTTGGTGATGCGCTTGTTCCCATGATGAGTCTACCACTGTTGATTGGCGGCGTGTGCATTATTACCTCCATTATCGGCACATTCTTTGTCCGCCTTGGCTCAAGCCAATCTATCATGGGCGCCATGTATAAAGGCTTTTTAGTCACAGCTATTTTGTCGATCCCCGCAATACTCGTGGTATTTCAGTATGCGCTTGGCGACATGAGTGCTTCCATCGGCCAGTCCATCAGCTTTACAGGATGGGACCTGTTCTTATGCACTCTGATTGGGCTGGTTATCACCGGCCTGATTATCTGGATCACGGAGTATTACACCGGCACACAATATCGCCCGGTTCGCTCCATCGCTAAAGCTTCAGAAACAGGGCATGGCACCAATGTCATCCAAGGCTTGGCTATCAGTATGGAGGCAACGGCACTGCCAACGCTGGTGATTATCGCTGGGATCATAGGTTCCTATCAACTGGCCGGGCTCATCGGCATTGCATATGCTGCGACTGCGATGCTCGCGCTTGCTGGCATGGTTGTTGCGCTTGATGCTTATGGCCCGGTGACAGATAACGCCGGCGGCATTGCAGAGATGGCCGGGCTGGATGATACTGTCCGAGCAAGAACTGACGCGCTGGATGCTGTCGGCAATACCACAAAGGCTGTCACCAAAGGCTACGCAATTGCTTCTGCTGGCCTGGCGGCATTGGTGCTCTTTGCCGCTTATACCACTGACCTCACGGAGTTCTTTCCAGGCGTCGACGTCAATTTTAGCCTGGAAAACCCATATGTCATCGTAGGGCTACTCATCGGAGCCTTGCTGCCATATCTCTTTGGATCAATGGGAATGACCGCAGTGGGCCGGGCTGCCGGTGATGTCGTGAAAGATGTCCGCGAACAGTTTGCGAATGATAGCGGTATTATGCTCGGCACTTCCAAACCCAATTATGCTCGCACCGTGGATATGGTGACCAAGGCTGCGATCAAAGAGATGGTCGTCCCATCGCTGCTTCCTGTCTTTGCCCCAGTCATAGTCTACTTTGCGATTACCTTCGTCGCTGGTCAACAAAACGGCTTTGCTGCACTTGGGGCCCTATTGTTGGGGGTCATTATCAGCGGTCTGTTCGTGGCCCTTTCCATGACGTCTGGCGGTGGCGCGTGGGATAATGCCAAAAAATATATCGAAGATGGCCATCACGGCGGCAAAGGGTCTGAAGCTCATAAAGCAGCCGTGACCGGTGACACCGTCGGGGATCCTTACAAGGATACCGCAGGTCCAGCCGTTAACCCGATGATCAAGATCACCAACATTGTCGCACTGCTGCTGTTATCAGCTTTGGCCATGTAAAAGAGCCTTGCAGCCATTTTAGTGGGCTCAAAAGTTTATCTGCAATTGCCGCCTTATAGTTCATAATAGTGCAATTGAAGACTGAAGCACTTTGAGGCCACACTCAGTATTGCTGCAGCGCAATATTGAGTGTGGCTCTCTGCACACTAGATTTAGCTAAATGCATCCAGTCCATTGACGAAGTGACGGCAGGGTTTCAATGACATGGCAATGAACCAAACGCCAAATGCCAGCCCGATACCCGAACAGCTCGTCGCGGAGCTGGTTTTGCTGCTCGATCTGGAGCCGCGGGGGGGGGACCGATATATTGGCCGCCACCGTAAAGGTGGAACAGGCCGACTATTTGGCGGTCAGGTAATTGCTCAGGCATTGGGTGCGGCGCGTCGAACGGTTCCTGATGACCGCCATACACATTCACTTCACGCCTATTTCTTGCGTGGTGGAAGCGCTGACCACGATGTAGAATTTCGCGTAAAGCGCGATTTTGACGGTCGAAGCTTTTCAAATCGCAGAGTTGTGGCAAGCCAGCAGGGCCAGCCCATTCTCAATTTGACCATTTCCTTCCAATGCCCGCAGGAAGGCGTTGAGCATCAGTTGCCCCAGATGCCGAATGTGCCGACACCTGAAGAATTGCGGTCTGATGCTGTAATTCGAACTGAACTGGCTCAAAAAGTTACTGGGCCGATGCGAGAAATACTCCTGCGCCCTCGCCCAATTGATTTTAGATCGGTAGAGCCAAGAGATTGGCTCGATCCGCAGAAACGTCCACCTGTGTCACACGTATGGTTCCGCACCGTTGCTGAGCTTCCAGACACGCAATCAATCCACCGCGGCGTGCTGGCCTATGCGAGTGACTTCAACCTGCTCTCAACCAGCCTTCAGCCCCATGGCTTGAGCTACCACAAGGGCGAAGTGAAAGCTGCCAGCCTTGATCACGCAATCTGGTTTCATGACAATTTCAGAGCGGATGACTGGCTTCTATATGTAACAGAAAGCCCTTGGAGCGGCCTGTCACGAGGTTTCAACCGAGGGCAGATTTTTTCTCAGGACGGCCGGCTGGTAGCCAGCGTAGCGCAGGAAGGTATGATCCGCCCTTCCCGTACACCAGCCTGCAACATACGCGGCTAATCACGTCATCGCCCTAGCCACCAGTGTGATAAAAGTCGTAAATCTGTTGAGCCACAGCGACACTAATGCCAGGTGTTCGCTTCAAATCATCAAGGCTGGCTGCACGCACTTTACCTGCTGTGCCAAAATGCAGCAGCAATGCGCGTTTACGTGAAGGACCGATGCCGGGAATTTCATCCAGTGGAGATGCGCTTATCGCCCGGCTACGCTTGGCGCGATGCGCCCCAATGGCATAACGATGCGCTTCATCGCGAAGGCGTTGTAAATAGAACAACACCGGAGAATTCAACGGCAAGGTCTTTTCACGGCCATCCGGGAAATGAAAAACTTCGCGCCCCGCATTGCGATCCGGCCCTTTGGAGACGCCAATCAACGGAACATCTTCTATACCCAACTCTTCCAACGCATCTTTAACGCTGCTCATCTGACCTTTTCCACCATCAATAAGTACCAGATCCGGCCAGATCGACACGCCATGATCGGTCCGATCCCGGTCAGGATCGTCTTTCATGGCGCGGGAGAAGCGCCGATGCATCACTTCGCGCATCATGCCGAAATCATCATTGGTTTGAGCGCTTTTGATGTTGAACTTGCGATATTGGTTTTTCAGGAAACCTTGCTGCCCAGCAACGACCATTCCGCCGACTGAATTTGTCCCTTGAATATGGCTGTTATCGTAAATCTCGATGCGCTCAGGGCTTTCTGAAAGCTCGAGAAATTCGGTCAGTTCACGCATGATCCGTGCCTGAGTGCCGCTTTCCGCCAATCGCCTGTCCAACGCTTCCACTGCATTGCGCTGGGCCTGCTCCATCAACCTGCGGCGATCTCCACGCTGCGGGACGGATAATTCCACACGATGCCCTTCACCAGCCCCTAACGCTTCTTCCAATATCCGGGCATCAGGCAATTCACGATCCAGTAGAATGGTTCGTGGCGGTGGGACTTCCTCGTAAAATTGCGCGAGTACTCCTGCCAATACCTCTTCTTCACTGACGTCCTGCGTGTGACGAGGAAAGAATGCTCGGTGGCCCCAATTCTGTCCGCCACGGATAAAGAAGCCCTGCACTGCAACCTGCCCTCCCTTACTGGCCAGCGCAAATACATCCGCATTACCGACACCCTCAGCATTAACCGCCTGACTGCCTTGAATGAAGGTTGCCGCTCGCAACCGGTCACGCAGCATCGCAGCGCGTTCGAAGTCCAGTGCCTCAGCCGCCTCCTGCATCTGCTCTTCGATCTTGCGCTGCACGTTGAGGCTTTTTCCACCAAGGAAATCCTTCGCCTGCTGTACCAACTCATCATAGCCAGCACTGTCGATCCGTTCGACACAAGGCGCGCTGCATCGCTTTATTTGATACAAGAGGCATGGCCGATCACGCCGGGAAAAGAAGCTATCGGTGCAACTGCGCAGCAAAAACAGCTTTTGCAGCGCATTGATTGTGGTGTTGACACTGCCGGCACTAGCAAAGGGGCCGTAGTAATTACCCTTCGCTTTGCGTGCCCCGCGATGTTTCATTATCCGTGGGAACTCATGGTCTGAGCGCAACAGGATAAATGGAAAGCTCTTATCGTCACGCAGCAACACATTATATGGTGGACGAAAGCGCTTGATAAGCTGCGCTTCAAGCAGCAACGCCTCTGCTTCACTGTTGGTGGTGATAATCTCCATCCGCCGGGTTTGCGAAACCATCCGCTGCAGGCGATTGGTGAGATTGGCGATTTGAGTATAATTGGCGACGCGGTTCTTAAGCGCTCGCGCTTTACCAACGTATAATACGTCATCGCGTGCATCGAGCATTCGATACACACCAGGCTTGGGCTTGAGCACCTTAACAGTGTCACGAATGGCCTGCACACCCAGCTCTATATCGGGTTGAGCAGAGCGCACGGTATCTGTGGCACGTTCTTCATGGAAACGTTCAGCGCTGTCTCTGTTACGTGGTTCGGCAGGTTTTTCGGACATGGCCGGGAGATAGGCCCTCCCGGCCATGTCGTCACCCCGAAAGAGAGCGCTTTAGGATGTAATCAGAACAGTTTGCGCAATTCCAAACTAATGAAACGTCCGGTTGGGTCGATAAGGTAAGGTTGATAGCGCAATGGGATCTCTCCCTCATTATTAGTCACACGCTGACGTGCATCGAACACATTATCGACCTTGAACGAAATGCGAGAGTTTTTGAGCAAAGGAAGCTTCTTCGTCAGACTTTCCTGCTGACCAAGATCGACGAAAAGCCTGACATCAAAAGTAATCAAATCATCGAAGAAAACGTTAGAGCTCGTGCCATCAACATGCGATTTTCCGGTGTAAGTCCCGTCTGCTCGTAGTCCAAAGCCACGGTAAAACATCCCCCCACGCAGCTTGGCACTGTATCGTGGATTGCCGCTACTGCTAAGGGCATCACCTTCAAGAAGGTCCAACACCGGCCCACTCTCAGCAATCCAAACGCGATTTCTCAACTCAATTGAATTGGTAAGATTTACGAACCAACGCCCCTTCCCACCGCCGGGAGGACCAAAACGAGACCGACGACCACCAGAAGATTGTTTGGTTTTTTCAGCTCCATCAGCGTTTTGCGACTCATCAGGGGTTTTCTGCTGACTGCCTTCAGCACCAGTAGAATCTGCTGGCTTTCCAGCCTGCCTATCTCCCCGCGCCCCGCGCCCCGGACGCCCCTGGAAACGTCCATCAGCAGGGGTTTCTGCCTTCCCGAAAGATCCAGACAAATTGATGCCGATATCGATGCGCTCTTCTTTCTGCTGGTCAAAGGTAATCGGCCGCTGATCAATCGCGATTAGCATACCATCAGCGTCGCGCGTCACTCGGTCAGGGAAAGCTGCTTCAATCGCTGGCGTCAGTGTGGGGAAAGACGCCACTACATCATTGGTGCGATTGCGGAAATATTCGATATTGATGTTGGACCTTTCCAAGAAGGGCAGTTCCCACTGAAGGCCAAACTTCCAATCGCGTGCGCTCTGCTTGGAGAGGTCAGGGTTTCCGCCTGAAGTTACCCGCGCAAGCACAGTTTCGTCGTTCAAGAGATCGTAGACCTGAACATTGCTGGTAACGATTTCAGGATTTCCCAGCTGAGCCAATGTAGGGGCTGTATCCTCCGCAATGTGCGTAGCGGTGAACGTCAGTTTGGGTGTAACCCCCCAAGTAAAACCGGCGCTCCAATTGGCCAAAGTTCCAAAGTCTGAAAGCCGATCAACACCGCCTGACAAATTGAAATAAAGATCGCCAATCGCATCAAGCACGCCTTCGCGGCGGCTAGCGATGGGAATTCCGACATTTGCGCCTGCAGAAATATCACCGCGAGTGAGTTGAATGTCCCGATCGACATTACGCGTGTCAGCGCTTTCGATACGCTTCCAGTCAAAACCTCCATCCAATGTCACCGAGACATCGCCCGCTGGCAAGGTGAGCGGACTGCCCATAGCGGTCACCAGAGTGCTGGCTGCGTAGGTTTTCGTCCGGGCAGTGTCTCGCCCCGCATCGCCTAAATCCGGAATCTCACCAAAGATGTCAAAAGTTCCGGCTTTGGCAGCCGATATCAAGCCGTCGGTATCCGCATCTCGATCGGTAAAAGTACGAGAATTGGCAAAGCTCGAATCAAGCGTTGCCGAAATATCCCAGTTCCCCAAAGGCGCATTGAACGTGCTGCCAAGAGAGTAGGTGGATGTCCGGCTAGTGTTCTCCAAGGGATCAGCTGCACCAAACGTACGGAGCACGGAATTCCCTGCAGGATCTTGCAGCCGTACAGAGTTAAGCCCTTGCAAGCTCGTCGTATCGGAAAGCTCGTAAGTGCCGTTCAAACTGAGTGACGCACCGTTTTCCGCTAGCTTGCGTGACCAGTTGGCAGTGACTTCTCCCTCCGTCGCTTTACTAACCAAACTCCGGTAAGCTGCTGGATTGGGATCATTTGCGACAGGTGAAAGCGAGCTATCGGTCTGCAAGATGTTGCGCTCAGCCTCGGTCAACATGCTGGTACCTGTGAGGTTGCCCGTTACGTTGAAGCGATTTACCCCTTGAAGGTGCAAATAGGTTAGCTCCGCGTCCTCCTTGGAATACCCACCTTTACCCGGTTGCCCATATCCGACTTCGACCTGCTTGCTGGTAAAATTATCCTTGAGGATAATATTGATCACTCGCTGATCTGCAGAAAAACCGTATTTTTGCGCCACCTCTTCAGGTAGAATCTCGATCGTCTTGATGGCTTCAGGCGGGTAACTGCGCATCTCGCGGAAGCTGGAAATACGCATCCCATTGACGAGAAAAGCGGGCGAACCACCCCTGCCCCGACCACTCCCGGTCTGAGGGGCAAGAACCTCAATGAGTTCCGCCAGCGAGCCTGCACCATAGGCCGCGATGTCCTGCTCGTTCAGAACGAGAATGGGAGGCTGAGGCGCATCAACCTGACCACGCAACTTTTCCGCCACAACGATAATTTCATCAGCATCGTCAACAGCACCTTCTGGCTGGCTGACATCTTGTGCATAAGCGGGTGCAGAAACCAGAAAGGCAACTGCAAGTGCGATCGAACTGGAACAATTAGATGGTCGCAACGCGATACCCCTAAAAATCTAACACTACCCTTCCCGTTTAGGCAATGCCTCGTCAGCCGCCCAAACAGCAAGTCACAGGTTGTAACAAAATGTCGCTCGGCACTTAATTACGGCTAGTGGCAAGAGCACGAACCTTCGATGAACCGTCCTTTCGATTCTATGAAATGCTTCCAAGGCTTCCCTTTTGCTTCGCTTAGGACTATGGCGCGCCACCATGCAGACAAATCATTCTGGAAACTGAAATACATGGCAAAAGAAGAACTTCTCGAAATGCGCGGCCGGGTGGTGGAATTGCTTCCCAATGCGATGTTCCGGGTCGAGCTTGAAAACGGCCATGAAATTCTCGGCCACACAGCTGGCAAAATGCGTAAAAATCGCATTCGCGTGCTGGTGGGAGACGAGGTTCTTGTCGAACTCACGCCCTACGATCTGACAAAAGGTCGCATCACTTACCGCTTTATGCCTGGTCGTGGTGGACCCGGACCATCCTCCTGAGGATTTAACCAATCACCGCAAACACAAATGAAATGGTGAACTTAGCGCAGATGCCCTTGCTCCCGGTTCTCGTTTTAGGTTCGGCTAGCCCGCGACGGCGTGAACTTTTAGCCCGTCTCGGTGTAGAGCCAGCGCGCGTCGTACCTGCCGATATTGACGAAACACCGCAAGCAAATGAAATTCCGCGCGTCTACGCACGCCGGATGGCCATAGAAAAAGCGCAGGCTATCAGTGATGAACAAGCCTTTGTATTAACCGGTGACACCGTCGTCGCTGCCGGGCGTCGTATTCTGCCGAAAGCAGAGAGCGAAACCACAGCACGCAAATGCCTCGAATTGCTCTCAGGCCGGCGCCACCGCGTCTATTCATCCGTCGCTTTGCAAGCACCTGATGGCTCTATCCGCGAGAAAATGAGCGAAACTCACGTTCGTTTCAAACGGCTGAGCGACGAAGAAATTCGCTGCTATATCGAATCGGGTGAATGGCATGGCAAAGCCGGTGGGTATGCGATCCAAGGCAGTGCCGAAGGCTTGATTGATTGGATACAGGGCAGCCACTCCGGAGTGGTCGGATTACCTCTGTTTGAAACCCGCGCACTTCTGAAGTCCGCGGGTTTTTCGCTCGCCTGATCTGCCATGGTCTGGTTTGTCGAGAATGGGATCGGCGAACAGCGCGCATTGGAAGTCAAAAAAGGCCGTATCACGGCTGCACGACTTCAATGGCTCGACGAATTGTCCGCAGGGCAGGTGGATGACGCAAAGCTCATTTCTCGCAAATCAGGGTCATCGCGTGGAACGGTGCTGTTTCCAAGTGGCGAAGAGGCTCTGGTTGATCACTTACCTCAAGATGCTTCTGAAGGACGATTGCTGAGAGTTGAAGTCACCCGCGGTGCCATCCGCGAGGCGAAACGGACAAAGCTGGCTCATGCACACCCCAGCACTAAAGCTGTTAGAGCTGCTGATCTTACCTCAGATCTTCGCGCTGAGGGGTACCAGGCTGAGGAAGTTTATCGCTTCCCAGTCGATGGGTGGGATGACCTTATAGCTGACGCTCTGGAGGCTGAGATTAGCTTTTCCGGCGGTTCTCTTCAGTTTTCTCCTACGCCTGCAATGACATTGATTGATATCGACGGGAATATGCGAGGGATTGAACTCGCCTTGGCCGCTATTGCCCCAGTGGCGCAGGCTTTTCGCTTGTTTGAGGTCGGAGGCTCCATAGGCATTGATTTCCCGACATTGGAAACCAAAGCCGACCGTAAAGCTGTCGATCAAGCATTAGAGCTGGCACTGTCCAACTGGCCACATGAACGCACCGCAATGAGCGGGTTCGGCTTTGTTCACATCGTCAGCCGCTTTGCTCGTCCATCACTTTTTCATCGCGCTCATGGTCAGCGCCTCGATCTGGTTGCAAGGCACCTTCTACGGCAGGCTGAAAATCTGGAAAGTGCTGGGGCTATTCTGCTGACAGCACACCCATCAGTACTAGAACGAATCTCGCCCACTTTTCATTCTGATCTTGCAAGACGTACTGGCAGAGAAATTCGCCTTAAAGGATCTCCTGAGCTTGCGATTGAGGCGGGATTCGCACAGTCAGTGCCATTATGACCACGAAAACACTACGCCCCTGCCCGATCTGCAAAAAGCCTCGTAGCGAGGAATTCAGCCCATTCTGCTCCGCCAGATGCCGCGATCGCGACCTCGCACAATGGTTCAATGAGGGATATTCCGTGCCCGGTAGACCAGCCACTGACAATGATATTTCAAATGAGACATAATTCCCCCTTGCCAAGATCGTCTCAGCACGCCATAGGCCCGCTCACACCGCGAGACGGTCGGTCACCGACCGCCTAAAAATGCGGAGCCCGGATAGCTCAGTTGGTAGAGCATACGACTGAAAATCGTAGTGTCGGTGGTTCGAATCCACCTCCGGGCACCATCTTCCAGATATAAGTATTATATGTACGCCTTTAGGCGTGAATAGCCGAGATGTAAGGCAAAGTTGGAGGCGCGGTGCTTGCTCGTCCGCCAATCATTGCAGACGGTGCCTCTTCAATCTCCTCGCGCAAACCGAATCAGATTGGATGGGGTGAGCTAGTCCTTTTCCTGCAGCGAAGCGCAAGTTCGAACTATATGACCCGCTTCACGCCCGGCACTATCCTGATGGCACCTGACGCAGCAAAAGATCCGATGCAGGCTGCACAACCGACGATAGCAAACTTCGCCAAGGGCGCCACAGGCCAATTAGCCGTCAATATGCTGAATGCAACGACCACAGGCGGATGCAGGATGAATGCCCCAAAAGCATAGCGCCCAAGCGCCACTGTCACGGATATGGGTTTAGCCCACCACTTCCTTGCAGCAGCAAACAGGCCCAGAATTACCCCAAAAGCGACGAACGGGTCCCATAGAGCATAAAACAGAGCATTGATTGTCCACCCTCCATCAAATCCCTGAAGCCCTCGCAGCGATACCATCAGCGGCAAAGTCAAAATAACGATGATCGAGGCTGCTATCCATGGAAGCGCGTCACGAAAGGTAATTCTCTCAAGCAATTTGGATTTCGCTGCAACACAGCCGACCGTGAAGAAAAAGATATAACATGGGAAATAAGCCAGTTGGAGCCACAGCACTTCCTCTCCCACTGGTATCCATAACCTCACCACAAAACTCGTCAGGCCGATGGCAACACCGGTAAGAGCTATAGTAGCCCATAAGGGTAGTCCTTCCAGTGAATATGCCGGTTGATCTTGATGCTTAGCGAGCTTCACCAGCACGTAACATGCAGCAAAGATCAACAATGCCAAGGCAAACCACAATGGCCCAGGTCCAAAATCGCCAGCCATGATCAGAGCCCACCATTGCTGCCCGAATGGTGTTCCCTCGCCAATACGCGCAATCGCAATTGTCAGCGGATAAAGCACGAAGAAGAACGCCAAGAGCGGGAGGCCGAGCCGTAAAAGCCTGTCTGAAATGAACCGCACAGGCCCCTTTCGTTCATAGGAAAGCGGTGTGTAATAACCGGCCAGCAGGAAGAAAACGCTCATGAAATAAGATTGGTTGATCGCATTGAACATCACCAACAGGAAATTCGAGGCGTTCGGCTCCTGCCGCCAAAACCATCCGCCCGAACCGCCATAGCTGATGGCCGTGTGATGCAGGATAACCAGCATTGTCATGGCCACGCGAATGACATCGATTCCGGCGTTACGTACGCTGGCATTCAGTTCAAGAGGTCTTGGATTTGCAGTTCGATCAAGCATTTCGGAGGTATAATCCCCACCTGAAACATCAGGCCGTAATATCTGCGAACACGCTAATCTCGCCGACATAATGCAGCGAGGTCTTCCAGCATGGCTCCAGCCTTCGGTGGAGGCCGGCCAAAAATACAACTTTACGCCACTAAGCTAATGAGCTGATTACGGCCCGAATCCTTGGCAATATAAAGCGCTTTATCAGCTTCATTAAGCAGCTCTTCGAGACTTCCATTTTGCACTGAGTATGATGCTAAGCCGATACTGACGGTCACATTAGCAATCGGCAAAGGAGCCCATTTGAACTTCTCTATCGCTTGTCTGACACGCTCGCAGATGGCGAGAGATTTTTCGGGTGATGCCCCCGGCAAGACTATAACAAATTCTTCGCCACCCAAGCGTCCGACAAAATCCTTTTCACGCACACTCATGCTGCATTGATTGGTAATCTGCTTCAGCACTTCATCACCGGTCGCGTGACCCAGCCGATCATTGATGCGCTTGAAGTGATCAACATCCAAAATGGCCACAGACAGCGACTGGTTATGAGCGCGCGCTTCATCAATTGCTGCCTGGATAACAGCCATGGATTTGCGCCGATTACCAATACCCGTCAGTTGATCAGTTTCTGCCAAGAGCTTTGCTCGCTCGGCCTCATCCTGCGCTCTCTGACGTTCCTGATCTAATTCCCGCAATATTTCTACACGGCGTGTGACGTCCTGAAAGACCCCGTAGAGGCCGATAATGCCCCCTACAGTGTCAGTTTCCACTTCACCTCTTGTATTAACATGACGGATTTCACCATCGGAACGAACAATTCGGGCATCTGTGTCAAACGGCTGCCCCTCATTGACCGCATTCTCCACCAATTGGATGATCCATGCGCGATCATCCGGGTGGTAATTGTCAATCGCGGTATCGAGTTCAGGCTTATAGCTCTGATCTCTCCCATGAATTTTGTAAACCTCATCTGACCAGAACAATTCGCCAGTCACAAGGTTGAGATGCCAGTGCCCGACATGAGCCGTGCGTTCCGCCATCTCTATCAACCGAATGCCTCTCTTAATGCGAGAAAACATCCGTTTGCTTTCAGCAAGGACGACAGCGAGAGGAACTGTTGAAGCCAAAATTATCAAAATATAGAACTGGAGGAATAAAACCTGAGTATCATAGCTGGCATCAATCAGATGGATTGGTCCAAACCCCGTAGTTGTTGCGACAGATCCAATGGCAGTAATCAGCGTAACACTGACTGCGGCACCAAGCGTTCCGAGACGATAGACCACCATCAATACAAGGGCGGGCGGTAAAAACAGGAGTGGAAAGCGGCTCTGCAAGAACACACCGCCCGTTACAGCGCCGACCAGTGCGAAATAAGCCACAGACCGGGAAATATCTGTTAAGGAAAGTGGCCTGTGCTTGGATGTTACGGCGCTGGCGAACAGCATGATGACAGGAGTGACAATCAAAATTCCCAAAGCAACGGTGGTGAACCAGGAGATAAAAAAGCGGCTGTTCCAATAGCCTAGAATGGCCATGGCAAGGCATGCGCTCCATAATGCACCGAGCACTGCCGCGACGGCAAAACGCTTAACTGCATCTGCATCATCAAGAGAAAACTGCGCTTTTCCGCCATGTGAAACGAGCCATGTGACCAAAATAGCTTCTGCTACATTGGAACAACTGAAGCCCAAGGCAACCATCGGCGGAATTCTATCCGCTATATTACCGACCGTGCTGGATACCATCACCGCAACGATAATCCAGAACTGGCGTTGACGGTTTGCGAGAAGCAAAGCTGCGACAAATAGACCGCTTGCCGGCCACACCGTTGCAATCCCCGTTTCCCCTCTTGAAAGGTGAAAAGAGGCGAAAGCCAAAGCGTAATAAGCCAGCCCGATGATAACGGGCCAAAAAATATTTCTAAGGGTTTGCACGGAGGGCCTTAACATTAACAGATGATAAAATATTAAGGATTAACAAGTCGATAAGTTTCAAAATATCGCCATTGCCAGGCAAGATTTTTCGACACTCGAAAAGATACTGAGCGGAACCTAAAGGCACCTAAGAGGCGTTCAAAGGAAGCCAAAGTGTCCAGAAAACCGCATGAGCTCGATGTCTGAGATAAGAGGAAATTATGCCAACAATTGCCATCATCGGTGCAGGAGCCATGGGCGCTGGAATGGGCCGTCGGTTGAAGGAAAATGGCTGCCGGGTGCTGACCAATCTCGATGGCCGAAGTGATGCTAGTCAGAAGCGTGCTACGCAAAGCGGCATGGAGCATGTGCCTATTGCTGAAATGGCACTCGCCGATCTGGTTTTGTCGATTGTACCACCTGTGGAAGCTGGCCGTGTTGTGGAAAGCCTTGCCCCCTTATTCGCGCAAGACAAGTCTCCACTCTTTTGCGATGCCAATGCGATTTCACCTGAAACGATGCACTCCCTCGCTCAACGCGTGGAAGCACTCGGTGGTATCGCCACGGATGGTGGAATTATCGGCGCGCCCCCGGCTGAACATCATGACGGCCCAAGGCTCTATGTTTCAGGCCCTCAAGCCAGCGCGTTCAAGATACTGGCGAACTATGGCATCGATGTTCGTATTCTCAGCGGGCCGATTGGTTCGGTCAGCGCGCTCAAGATGTGTTATGGCGGGATCAACAAGGGGATTATCGGCCTGACTACCGCTTTGCTGCTGGCGGCAGAGCGCCATGGTGCTGGTGAGAATTTGCGCGCCGAGTTCGAAATTTCACAGCGGCATTTGCTGGAAAATTCTCGCCGCACAATTCCACAGATGTACCCTAAAGCCTATCGCTGGGATGGCGAAATGGCCGAAATCAGCAGTTTCCTGGCAAAAGATGATCCCGCCGCCGCGATGATCTGGCAGGGGTTAGCCCAATTCTTCACGGACCGCGCCGCTGCCGAGCCAGAAGGAGCAGAGCTTGCCAGTCTGCAAGCCCTGCTCAAATAAGCACGAAGGCTTGATGCTAAAATGCCTGCGACACGCCAAGCTTGGCCGTGAACCCCAGCGCATTGGCTGTTAGCGGGTCATAATTCTGATCAAGCCGGGCAAAGGGTGGCGCCACGTCAAAGATGTTGCTCAGAGTGAGTGACAGGCTGGTACGGCTCGGCAGAGTGACGCGGTAGGTCATATCAACTGTTGTAAAACTGCCGACATGCTTACCAGCTGTCACGGCACTGCCCGCCAAAGCACCATTGTTAGGGCCGAACACTGCATCCCCTCGCTGATCGGTATAACCATCGATGTAATTAAGCTGGAAACGCAGCGATTGCTGACCCCATAGACCTTGCACAAAGGCCTGCCCCTTCCACTGTGGTAGAGGATAAGCGGTGGTTTGATAGTTGAGGCTGCCCACAGCATCGAAGGCTGGCTGCACGGTGATGCCTTCCACCACCACATCGCCAACCTTATATTCGATCACATAGGTGCCTGACGCCCCGCCCTGCACTATCACGCCACCAAGCGCCGCTTGCGCCTTGACCTGAAAATCAAGGCCTGAGGTACTCACATCGGCAGAGTTGATATTATAGGTGGTGAAGCGCTGAACATTGGAAGCTGAGCAGACATCCCCGGAAAAGGTGAAGCGTCCTTCCAGCCCGGCATACTCAGGATTGCCGCAATTGGCATTGCCGCTCGCTCCGAAGAGCGCAGAAACAATCCCGTTCACTGGTTCGCCTTCAATCGCGCCTTTGAAATCATAGCGCCAATAATCAAGGCTGGCGCTGAATGTCCCCTGCTCCACGATCAGCCCGGCATTGTAAGTGGTTGCTCTTTCCGGCTTCAACGCGGGGTTGGCGCGCTGGTCAACCGGACGGAAAGAACCACCAATGAAGTTCATCACCACGAGATCCGCACCGGTGGTTTCCGATGGTGGCCCACGAAAGGTGGAGCCAACCCCGCCCCGCAAAGCCAGCCAATCGTTCACCTGTGCTTTCAGACGGATTTGCGGATCGAAAGTGGAGCCGGTTCGGCTGCCATAATCTTCATAACGGGCGGAAATCTGCGCTTGAATTTGCTCGGTCAATGGAAGCCGTAATTCACCGAACACTGCCCAGACATCGCTGAAAACAGACACATTGCGGTTGGACCCCAGAAAGCCAATCGGACCCACTTCCGTGTCGCACGTGGCATTGGCGACCAGCACCGAGCCAGGGCATGGGTAAACATCAAGATTATTCGTCGCGCCATAGGACCGGGCATAGCGGTTGTTACGATATTGCCCGCCAAGTGCGAATTGCACATCGCCGCCGGGCAGCGTCAGCCCCGTTGCGCCGGACAGCACCATATCGCCGACCCACTGCCGCGTATTGGCCCCGCGTTCGATCACGGTGAAGAAACTATTAGCCACATCCGGGCCGTTTATCAGGCCAGCACCGGGGGTGAGGTCCAATCCCAGCGGGTTGCTCGTGCCAGCATAATTGGGATTGGCGATGCCGGTGATGGTGTTCCGTTCCACCCCGCTGGAAAAGGGATTGAGGAACAGGCAGCCATTGGTGCCAGCCAATGCAGCAAGCTGGCTATCACTCAGACTAGCGCGCGATTGAGGCGTGGCATAGGCGCAACTCGATCCACCAAAGCCTGCCAGCGCATTTTGTAACAAATCGACAAATGTATCACCGCCCTGAAAATAGCGATCATACTGGCTGAAAGTGACACTGGTGCTGAGGTTGAGACTGTCTGACAGTTTCGCATCAAGCGTACCGGACACATGATAAAAATCAGAATGCCGGTCCAGCACAGCCGCGCCCCGGTCATTGTCATAAAGTGGATTGCCTGATGTCAGCAAAGGCCGAAAGCGCACAGGATAAGCCAGCGCTGCCTGATCGGGCTTACCATCATTCCCAAGTGAACAGCCCGCTTGCGCCCCATAGCGATTGCAATAGTCAATCAGCGCAGGTGAATAGGATGGGATGACAAACAGCCCGGTGCCGCCATAGGCCGCATTCTCAGATGGTGAGATCGTCGGCAGATAGCTTGGCGTGGTAGTCAGCACCGTATCCGTATGGCCATAGAGGCCCGTCAGCCTGAGATTAACCCTGTCACCCAATGGCACGTCCAGATCGCCAAAGAACTGATAGCGGTCTTCCGGCTCGATGAGGTTGGAATAAGACAGGTAATCATTGTTGCACAGATCAGTATTCGATCCGGGGCGTGAACGGAAACCGCCCAGCGCCTCGCATCCTTCATCGGACGTGAAGGAAAGACCGCCTTCATAACCGTTAAAGTCAAAATTACCGGGATTGCCCCCGCCAGACCACCCACCCTGCGGGTTTTCATCATATGACTTACGCGCAAAAGCGCGGTCAGTAGTTTTGAGTTCGGAGCGGTGCTGATAGCCCGCCGATAGGAACAGCCGGGCACCACCCAGCGCTCCGCCCCAACTGGCCGATACACTGCCGTCACCATCGGAGCCATCAATATAGCGATAGTCTCCGCCAACCAGAAACCCTTCCTGATCGGTGCGGGTGACGAAGTTCACCACCCCGGCAATCGCATCGGAACCATACGTTGCCGCCGCGCCATCTTTCAAAATATCGATCCGTGCCAGCGATGCGGCGGGGATCATATTGATGTCCACCACCGGCACATTGCCCGATGCGCTCGACACCATGCGCTTGCCGTTCAACAGCACCAGCGTCCGCTGCGGGCCAAGGCTGCGCAAGTTTATGGAGGCCGTGCCTTCATTGAACTGGCTGCGGGAATCGAACTGTGCGGATTCCGCCAGCGTGCCATTGGAATTGGGCAATTGGCGGATCAGGTCGACCATGGTGGGCGATCCCTGCTCCGCCAGATCCTCAGCAGTGATAACATCAACCGGCGCCGCAGCATCTTCGGAGGCTTGACGGATCAGCGTTCCCGTCACAAGAATTTCTGTGCTTGCTGACCCTTGGCCATTAGCGTCAGCCGCTTGCGCTATCATGGGCATGGCAGTGCTGACCAAGCCGCCAGCAAGCGTGAGAACCATAGGCGAGGCCCCTCGCCAATTGCGTCCATGGAACATCATTCGAACCCTATCTGTTTTGTTTTCAGGCGACGCATTTGACCAGATCGCGCCTGAGGTCAATTGCGAATGGCTTGCAAAAATGTCAGTAAGAAACCGGGAATACTTTATTTTCCGAGGAGTTATGATGGCAAAATCACGCGGCATCGGGCTAGAATTGCCTTATGTCACTTTTGAGCATATAGGCTCAGCTAAACGCCTCGGCTTTCTGGTTCCTTTCGTATGATTCTTCATTGCGGAAGGCCCGCACTGCCGGGGCGACGTCTTTTGCGCTCCTGAAGGATGCATTGCCCATGTCCCGTCGCCGCCAGATCTACGAAGGCAAGGCCAAAATTCTCTATGAAGGCCCTGAACCCGGTACTTTGATCCAATATTTCAAAGATGATGCAACTGCGTTTAATGCGCAGAAAAAAGGCACCATCAATGGCAAGGGCGTGATCAACAACCGTATTTCGGAGCATGTTTTCACACGTCTTTCGCATATCGGCATCCCGACCCACTTCATCCGCCGCCTCAACATGCGCGAACAATTGGTTCGCCAGTGTGAAATCGTGCCGATTGAAGTGGTGCTGCGCAATGTGGCGGCAGGCTCCATCTGCAAGCGCCTCGGCCTGGAAGAAGGCGATCCCCTGCCGCACACGCTGATCGAATATTACTACAAGGATGATGCTCTGGGCGATCCGCTGATCGCTGAAGAACACATCGCTTGCTTCGGCTGGGCTTCCCCTGAAGAAATGCAGGACATTTCTTCCATGGCAATCCGTATCAACGATTTCATGTCCGGCATGTTCGCCGCGATTGATATTCGTCTGGTGGATTTCAAGCTTGAATTTGGCCGCATCTGGGATGGCGATTTCAGTCGCATCATCCTTGCTGACGAAATCAGCCCCGATGGCTGCCGTCTGTGGGACATGAAGACCGGCGAAAAGCTCGACAAGGATCGCTTCCGTCGTGATCTTGGCGGCGAAGAAGAAGCCTATCAGGAAGTGGCTCGCCGTTTGGGTCTCCTCGAAAATGCCGATGGTGGGCCGGGCGAAGTGCTCGACATGGCGAACCACCGCAGCCGGATGCGCAACACGCCTCCCAAGAAGTAAGATACCGAAACGGGCGCTCTCCAGCGCCCGTTTTGCTATGGGCTCAAGAATTCCTGTGGCTTGCCGGATGCCAGACATTGCCGGTTCACGACTTGGCCCTTAAGCGCTTAAGCTATGAAGTCTTCGGCCCTTACCACCGCGCTTGTTTCCTCCCTCATCGCCCTTGCCGCCTGCAGCCCGCAAAGCCGCATCGCGCCTGTCAGCACACCGCTTGCGCAAAGCGAGACAGTGGTGGCCCCCAAGCCTTCGGCACCGGAATGGGCCTTTGAAGACAGCGACCTTACGGTAGACCCGGATTACCGCTTCGGCGTGTTGCCCAATGGTATGCGCTACATCATTCGCCACAATGCCACACCTGCCGGGCAAGGCATGGTGCAGATGCGGGTTAATTCGGGTTCACTGGCGGAAGATGATTCCGAACGTGGCTACGCCCATTTCATCGAACATATGGCCTTTAATGGCTCCACCCATGTGCCCGAAGGCGAAATGGTGCGGCTACTGGAACGCGAAGGTCTGGCCTTTGGCGCAGATACCAACGCCTCCACCAGTTTCGACTATACGCTCTACAAGCTCGATCTGCCGCGCAATGACCCCAAGCTTCTCGACACCGCTCTGATGCTGATGCGTGAAACCGCGAGCGAGCTGACCTTTAACGAGGATTCGGTCAATCGGGAGCGCGGGGTGGTCTTGTCCGAAAAACGTGTGCGCAACACCTATAGCCTGCGCAATGCGATTGACCGCTTCCATTTCCTCTACCCCAACGCCCGCTTCCCTGAACGGATGCCGATTGGCACCGACGAAACTCTCGACGCCGCCACGGGCGCATCGCTCAAGGCGCTGTGGCACCGGCTATATACGCCCAAGAACACCACGTTGATCGTGGTGGGTGAATTTGATCCGGCGGCAGTGGAACAGGCCATCCAGCAGCATTTCGCCAGTTGGGAAGGCCCCGATGCACCCGCCAAAAAGGCAGTCGGCCCAATTGATCCGGATTATCAGGGCAAGACCGAAATCTATCTCGATCCCAGCCTTCCAGAACGGGTGACCGCATCGCGCAATGGCCCCTGGCTGGATGAGAAGGACACCATCGCCAACCGTCAGAAAAATGTGCTGCGTCAGATCGGCTATGGCATTATCAACCGGCGATTTGTCCGCCTCGCCCGGTCAGACAAACCACCCTTCCGGGGGGCTGGCCTTGGCACCAGCGATGTTTTCAAGGCAGGCCGTACAACCAATCTTGTGGTCGATGCAGACAATGGCAAATGGCGCGGCGCATTGGATGCTGCCATGGGCGAATATCGCCGTGCACTGGCCGATGGCTTTACACAAAGCGAAGTAGATGAACAGGTCGCTGGCCTGCGCACATCACTGGAAAATGCCGTTGGCGGTGCCTCCACCCGGTCAAACGCTTCCTATGTAGCGGCGGCCATTGCTCTCATCGGTGATGACAAGGTTCCAACAACACCTGAAAGCGCGATGGAGCGCTTCAATACGCTTCTGCCTGATATAACGCCTGACAAGGTCATGGCCGCGCTGAAAGAAGAGCTGGTCCCGCTCGACGATCCGCTATTGCGCTTCGAAGGTAAAACCGCACCCAAAGGCGGAGAACGTGCGCTCCGCGAAGCGTGGGACACCGGAATGGCTGAAAAGCTGAAGCGCGAAGCACAGGTAAAGGTTTCAGACTTCGGTTATCAAAACTTCGGCACGCCCGGCACGGTGGTCTCTGACCAGACCGAACCGCTGCTCGGTATACGCAGCTTGCGCTTTAGCAATGGGCTGGTGCTGAACCTCAAGCCAACAGATATTCAGAAAGACCGGGTGATGGTTGAGCTGAATATCGATGGCGGCAAAATGCTCAACACCAAGGAGAATCCGCTGGCAACGGCCATGGCGTCCGTGTTGCCGCTGGGCGGCCTTGGCAAACATAGCTATGATGAATTGCAGTCCATTCTGGCGGGCAAGAGTGTCGGCTTCTCGCTTTCTGCCGACAGCGACACCTTCACCATGGCTTCCACCACCACGCCGCGCGATCTTGACTTGCAACTCCGATTGTTCGCTGCAGGCATTACCGATCCGGGCTATGGCCGTACCGGACAAGCCCATTACCGCCGGAATATCCGCAATTTCTTCGCCCGCCTCACCGCTACACCCAACAATGCGCTGGCCAATGCGCTGGGCGGGATCATTTCAGACAATGATCCGCGGTTTACTCTGCAAAGCGAGGATGCCTATCTGGCACTGACCTTTGACAAATTGCGCAACGACATTGGTGACCGTCTGGCCCATGGTTCGCTGGAACTGGGTGTTGTCGGGGATTTCGACCCCGACCGTGTGATTGACCTCGTCTCCAAAACGCTGGGTGCCCTTCCTGGACGTGAAGCCGAGGAGCGCCCCTATACAGACAACCGCCAGCGCACATTTACGACTGATCTCACGCCCCGGACGATCTATCACGATGGCGCGAGCGATCAGGCCTTGCTGCGGATGACCTGGCCCACGCGCGATAATAAGGATTTTGCCGAGGCCGCCCGCCTGCGCCTGCTCGAACGGGTGATGCGGCTGGAACTTACCGCCAGCCTGCGCGAAGAATTAGGCCAGACCTATTCCCCTGGCGTGAATGCCAGCCAATCCGACATCTATGATGGATATGGTACATTCACCATCGCTGCCTCGCTCGATGTGAAAGATGTTGATGCG
Source organism: Altericroceibacterium indicum (assembly GCF_009828105.1). Lineage (GTDB taxonomy): Bacteria > Pseudomonadota > Alphaproteobacteria > Sphingomonadales > Sphingomonadaceae > Altericroceibacterium > Altericroceibacterium indicum. The sequence goes on along the minus strand of NZ_WTYQ01000001.1, from coordinate 643,128 downwards.
GCACGCAGCGCCATGCTTGCCACGATAAATTCGCTGATCGACAAACCAATCGATGCCGATACTCTGCTACGCGCAAGGGCTCCCTTGCTGGAAAGCTATGACAATGCGCTGAAAACCAACGGCGGATGGCTCAGCCTTGTAGATCGCGCGCATAGCGAACCCGACCACATCGAAAGGTTCAAAAAAGGTAAGGCAGAGCTTCAGTCCATCACCGCCAAAGATCTTCAAGAGGTTGCCAAGCGTTATCTTGCACCTGACAAGCGGCTGGAAATCAAAGTTCTGCCCCGCTCGCTCGAACCCGCCCAGCCATAGCATCCAGCCAACAAATTGCCGCCGCGCCCTCTTGCAGCACAAGCCCTGTGCAGGCATAGGCACAGCTCAGCAATTGCTTCTGGCAATACCGCTTTAAAAATCGAAAGATGTGCCGATGAAAGTCCAGATCCATATCAGCCTCAAGCCCGGCGTGCTCGACCCGCAGGGCCGCGCCATTCATCATTCGCTGGAAGGTCTCGGCTTTACCGGGGTGAATGATGTTCGCGCCGGCCGGCTGATCGAACTCGATGTCGCAGACGGTATGAGCGACGGCCAGCTTGACGAGATGTGCCAAAAGCTGCTCGCCAATATGGTGATTGAAAACTACCGGATCGAAAAGCTGGAGAACGCCTGATGGCTTTCCGTTCGGCTGTCATCACATTTCCCGGTTCCAATTGCGATCGGGATATGGCGGTGGCGCTGGAGAATGTCTCCGGCACCGCGCCGATCCGCGTGTGGCATGGCGATGCCGCTCTGCCTGATGGCTTGGATTTCATCGCCCTGCCCGGTGGCTTCTCTTATGGCGATTATCTGCGCTCCGGCGCGATGGCTGCCCGCAGCCCTATCATGCAGGCTGTGGTGGAAGCGGCCGGGCGCGGCGTTCCCGTCCTTGGCGTGTGCAACGGCTTTCAGGTGCTGACCGAAGCACAGCTTCTGCCCGGCGCGCTGATGCGCAATGCTGGCCAGACTTTCATCTGCCGCGAAGTTGCGCTGATAGTTGAAAATGACAGTTCGATCTTCACCGGTGGCTATCGCAAAGGTCAGACGATCCGCATTCCGGTGGCGCATCATGATGGCAATTATTTCGCCTCTGATGACGTGCTGGACCGGCTTGAAGGCGAAGGACAGGTTGCTTTTCGCTATGCGGAAAAATGCAATGGCTCGCGTCGGGATATTGCTGGCGTTCTCAACGAACAAGGCAATGTTCTGGGCATGATGCCACATCCTGAACGCGCCGTGGAAACTATCCACAATGGCACGGATGGACGGGCCTTGTTCGAAAATGCAATCAAGGGCCTCGTTGCAGCCTGATCCTTTTTTCGAAATGATAACGCCAAACAAAAAGGCGGGCCATTTACTTGGTCCGCCTTTTTGTACGCGATGTTTGCGCGTTTATCGGTCGAGCGAGAAAGTGATGGGCACCAGCACCCACGCCTGCCTGGGCTTGCCTGCCTGAGAGGCCGGGACAAAGCGCCATTTCTTCACCGTGGCCAAGGCCGCTTTGTCGAGCCGGTCAAAGCCCGAAGTCTTCTCAACCTTCAGCGTTTCCGCACGGCCATCAGCACTCACCAACACACGAAGGAGCACCACGCCCTGCTCCTTCGCTTTGCGCGAAAGATAGGGGTAGGACGGCCCAGGATTGTTGAGCTGCCCGGCCGAAAAATCAGGCGGCACAATTGGGGCAGGCGCTGGCGGTGATGCTGCGGGCGCCGCCGGTGCGTTCACCGCCACTTGCATCACCGGTAGCTCTGCATTGGCAATCGGCGCGTCCGGAATGGCCGGAACCGGCTTGCTATTATCAAGCTTTATACGCGGTTCCGGCATGACGAGTGGTGTCGCTACAGGTTGCGATTCCATCACCGGCTGGGGGTCATTCTGGGGAGGTGCCGGAGGGGGTTCGCTGATGGAAAATGTCGTAACCTGATCGACCTGCTCACGCTGAGCAGCTTGGTATCGCATCGTCAAAGCCACTGCGATGATGATGAGATGGAAGGCGATGATGCCGGCCAGAACTGGCCAAGAAAAACGATTGCGGTTTTCACCATAGGTGGAGCGTTGATAGCGCGCATCACCTTCAACAACTGCCAGTTTTGGGACAGGCGAACAGCCTTCAGTGAGTGCAACAGCACCCGACTCGCCCCAATTGGCAGGTCTCGCGATGGCCCCCATATCCATGAAGGTCACTTTCGCCTCCCGCGAATGATCTTGCAAGTCAAAATCATTCGCGGGAAACTGTTTCACGAGACCTGTCCTATCCGTCTTAGTAACGCGCCGTGAGGGTTACGAGCGCCTGACGGCCTGCTGCGGGCACTGCAAAATGCGGATTGCGGAGCTTTTGAACATAGCGCTCGTCAGTGACATTGTTCACATTGACGCGAATGCCGAAGTTCTCATTGATCTCATATTCTGCATGGGCATCGAAGCGAACATATCCATCCGCGCTGACCAGATTGGCCGAGTCCGCATAGCGCTTCGACACGCCCGAGCCGCCGCCGCCGATGCTAAATGCAGGCGTTACCTGCCAATCGATCGTACCGGCAAAATTATGCTTGGCTGCTTGCGGTAGATAGTTGCCGGCATTCGCAGGATCATCGCGCAATTTGCTATCGAGATAGGTGTAACCCACCATCATTCGGACAGGGCCGAGAGAACCTGTTGCGCTGACTTCAAAGCCGTCAGTGCGCGCCGAATTGATGACTTCGGTGACTTGGCCTGTTGGATCATTCACCTGGATATTATCGCGATTGACCCGGAATGCAGCGGCCGAAAGCAGCAATGCACGCTCGAACAGTTCGGCCTTCGCGCCAACTTCCCAATTTTCGGTACCCTGTGGTTCATACAATGCGTTGGTGGAGCCGATGTCATCTGAACCTTCGCCCACGCTGTTGCCAGGAGGCGTCTTGGAGTTTGCATAAGAGAAATAGATGCTCGTGGCTTCAGTTGGCTTGAAGATCGCTCCGCCCTGCCATGACCAGAAATCGCTGCTGTTGGAAACATTATAAGGCGTTCCACGACGGCTGCCTTCACCGCTCGCCTTGAAGCTCGTCCAACGAATACCGCCATTCAGCAAAAATTGCGGAACAACCGTAATCGTGTCGAAAGCATAGAGGCTATATTCGGTCGCCTTGGCTGTGCTCGGCGTTGTGCTGCGCGTGATCGTGCCATTCCACGGATCATTGGCATTCGGATTGTTGAGGTCCGTGCAATTGTAATTAGCAAAGCCTTCTACAGCGCAATTGCTGTTGCCGGTATCGACCGAATAATTGGCATTATGGGATTCCGAATTATTATATTCAAAGCCCGTGGCCAGACTATGCGTGATGGAGCCAGTATCGAAAATCGCGCTCAGATTGGTGTTGCTGACAATGCCATATTGATGCGATCCACGGCTTTTAACCCCGCGCCACACCGTGCCATTAGCGACATTGCCCTTGCTGTCATCAGGGTTGGTGACAATATATCTGTTGCGCGTATCGCTATAGCGGGTGGTGTTGGACAAGGTGATCGCATCGGTCACATTGGCTTCAAATCTGGCCGTGAAGGCATCCACATTGGTTTTCTGAAAATCGCGCGATTTCAGGCCGTAGAAATTGTCATAATCAACATCAGCAGGCTTACGCACGCCGCCGGGCAGTTGATCACGTGAAGTCAGCGGAATACCGTAATCCGGCATCTGATCACCTTGGAGATGATAATAATCCAGTGTCAGCTTGACCGGACCATTGAGCCCCCAGGTCACCGATGGATTGATACCCCAGCGATCATCATACACATTGTCACGACCCGCTACGTTGGCATCGTGATACATCGCCACCATGCGCACAGCCACGTCTTCATTCACCTGCTGGTTCACATCACCAACCAGCCGGATGAGGTCGGACGTCCCGCCTGTGACGGAAACAGAGCCAAAGTCACCTTCACGGGCAGCCTTTGACACAAGGTTAATCACCCCGCCTGCCGCGCCACGCCCACCAAACGCTGTGCTAGGTCCCTTCGAGACTTCAACCGATTCCAGCGCAAACACTTCACGGCTCTGCGAACCGACATCGCGCACACCATCCACGAAGACATCACCCGTAGCATCCACGCCGCGGATCAGCGGAATGTCTGCACTGGCCGTGCCGCCCTCACCTGCACCCAGCGTAATGCCCGGAACATTGCGCAGGGCATCTGCGAGGGAGAAGGATGCGCTGTCCTGAAGGACTTCCTCGGTGATCACATTCACCGTGCGCGGTGTATCCAACAGTGCAGCGGTTGTTTTAGGGGAAGAGAGTTCCTCGACCTTGTAGCCATCTTCGACCACCGAATCCGTGACTGTGACGCCCTGTAACCGGGTCGGCTCCTGATCCTGTGCTATCGCCGGTGCGGTAGCGATAAAGCCAACACATCCCAGTGCGACAAAACTGGCAGCGCCACGGTGGATGGACTTCGAACGACTGGAACTCATATTTCCCCCTGCTTGTTAGCATTGCGATATGCAGAGGCTATTAATATTCATTCGCATCATGTCAACACTAATGCGAATGATTTGCGATTGAGCCTAAGCGTCGGCCCACCGCCGCATCAAATTGTGGTAGAGATTGGTCAATTCCATCACCACGCCTTCAGTCGCTCCGCGCTCTTCGCTCAAGGTCCGAATGCTTCGGTCAAGGCGATAAAGCTTCTCCCGATCACCATCATCACGCACCATGCTTTGCAGCCAGAAGAAGCATGACGTGCGCGCGCCCTTCGTCACCGGAGTCACCCGATGCAGGCTGGAACTGGGGTAAAGCACCATGTCGCCGGCAGCGAGCTTGACGCGATGTTCGCCAAACAGGTCCTCAACGATCAGCTCCCCACCCTCATAGTCCTCCGGCTGTTCAAGAAAGAGGGTGCAGGACAGATCGCTGCGAATACGGAAATCGGTGCCCGCTAGGCGGCGAATACTGTTATCGACGTGAAAGCCGAATTCATCCCCGCCCGAATAGCGATTGAAGAGCGGCGGGAAGACTTTGAGCGGCAACGCAGCAGCGACAAATTCAGGTGCCCTGCCCAATGCATCGAGCACCAAACGGCCCGCCTCAGCCGCTTCATCGCAGCCCTGCCGCAATTGTTCATTGCGTTTGGTCAGGCGCGATTGATGTCCGGATGTCTCATTGCCATCCACCCAGGGGCCCGCATCAATGATACGCCTCACTTTGGCGATACCCTCTGCATCAAGCACCTGTTTAATCTTCAACATCATCGCGCTACATTCCTTATCATTCGCGCCACTTTAGCCAGGCTGCACTGGTATGGATTTGATCATCCGCAACGATCCTTGCCGGAATGCCGAACATGTCGGCAAAGGTGATGCCTTCAGTCGGGCCTTTCACCAAAATGGCTGTGGCCAAGGCATCAGCCTGCATGCAACCGTGATGCAGCACCGTCACCGATAAGACATCATCCCCCAGCGGCCACCCGCTCACAGGGTCAAAGCTGTGCGACCATGAATGGCCTTCCGCGGTGCGGCGTCTGTAATAATTTCCCGATGTCGCCACTGCCCAGCCACTCAAGGCAATTCTTGCCACAGGTGCTTCGCTATCTGGCGGAACATCGCAATCTACCCACCACGGCATTCCGTCCGACTGAACGCCGATTGCGCGGAGTTCACCGCCCACTTCCAGCAAGGCATGGTGGATGCCGAGACGCTGCAGGGCCGCGATACCCATATCGACCGCGAATCCCTTGGCAATGCCGGAAAAATCCAGCCTAATCCCGCCGGGCTGGATCAATGGCTCACCGAAAGCAGGCATGGTCAGCGCATATCTATCGCGCCGTTCCATTGCATCAGCCAAAGCTCCATCCGGCATAAGCTCAGGATCAGGCCCGGTTCCAAAGCCCCATAGCTCGCTCACCGCACCAAGCGTTGGATCGAACGACCAGCCACTCACCCGCGCAATCTGGAGCGCACAATCGAGCACAATATGAAATTGCGGCGATATCACATGCGTACTTCCCGGAGCGCCGCGATTATAGCGGCTCAATTCGGAATCGGGCTCCCACTGGCTCATCTGCGCGATGACGCTGGCAAACACAGCGCCTAATGCCGCAGCGATATCCTGATCTGATATAGTGGGAGGAGCAACCGCACTCAGCCGCCATTCCGTACCCATGGTTTCACCGCCGAGCGACACACTCCGCCCTCCGAAAAGAGGGCGAAGCGTATCGGCATCATTATGCGGTGGAATGAGCAATTCACCCACTTCGCCGCCATTCTCGGGCATCGGTTCCGCCATTAAAGTGGCAGAAATTCCAGTACTGCTGAATAGCTGGCCCGCCAGCCCGGTTCAGATGCACCAGCCCCTTCACCGCGAGCACTGGCTTCGAGGAAATACATGCCCGCTTCAGGTGCCTCCAGCGTGACAAGACCGTCCTTATCGGTGGTTAAATTCTGCACACCCGCTTCATTGCGATAGCGTGTGCCGCCTTCAACGAATTCAATCTTGAGGTCAGCCGCGGGCTTGCCATTGAGCATAAAGCGCATCTGCGCCGGCTCTGTCGCCACCAGATCGTTGGGATGAGTCACCGGGACCATTTCCAAACCTTCGCCGGTGGGGGCGAGAGCCGTGTCATTGGGCGCGCCAAGCGTCACAAAAGTTTCAGTACGGCTATTGCTGCGAGTAAGCTTGAGATTTTGTGCGCCCTTTGGGATCTGGCTGACTTGATCTGCACTTCCGCGCCAACGTTTGCGCTCTCCATTCAGCTCATAAAAGCCCATCATCCCGCTATTTGCGCTGGCAATCCGATAGGTGCCCTGTTTGGTGAGCGGAACATCGAACACGCTGCGATATTTGCCAGTCCCGATGATCGATGGTGCAACAGGTTCACCATCCGGGCCGGTGATGGCCAGATGATCAAGGCCCATCGCGTGGTGTTCAAACACAAACAATTCGTTGGAAATCGCCGCATCGACGCTCACCGTTTCGCTGTCACCAGCCAGAACCGTCATCGAAGGCAGCATCCATGCCCGGTGCGCCTGTGCCTGCGAGGGCATAAGGCCGGCAAGGCCGAGTACCGCGCCAATGGCGAGCAGTTTGGGTTTGGCAAACATTTTAGTGATCCCTCCGTTTTAACGTGTCATTTCAAGGCTTGGTGGTCAGTCGCACTGTACCAAGCTCTTTGGAGCCACTGGCAGATGCGACCTTCGTGCCCTTGGGTGGCCATTGGAACGGCACGGAAACGAGTTCGCGCCCGCCCACTTCACGTGCGGCCTCCACTTGCAATTTGTAAGAACCGGTTGGCAGTTTGCCGAGCGGCCTGGAGCCCTCAGCAAATTTCAAATCATATTTGCCCGGCCCCTGCGTTGGCCCTGTTACGCCGCTCACCGGCATCTTCAACGAACGGCCCGAACGCCGCCACCATGTCCGCAGGTCGGGCAGCCACTTCTTGCCCTCATCCTTGCGCATATCCCCGTCATACCAGACATCAAGATTGGCAACGGTTTTGCCACTGCTATCCTCGATCCACATTGCCACATAGGGCTTGTGATATTCCGCCACATTCTGACGCGGAATTTCGAGATTAACGACCATGTCATTGGCCATGGCAGGCGTTGCGATCAAGCCGCTGGCGGCAAAGACGACAGATATGCGCATAAAACTAACTTTCAGGCTCAATGCATCATAAAGATGAGAAGGAAGAGCGGGATCAAAACCCCCGCCCCCACGATCGGCCATGTTGACCGGCGGCGCTTCGAATGGATTTGCAGCAACAGCAATCCGGTAAGGCAAAAGACAATGCAGGCAGCGGCAAAAATATCGATGAACCAAGACCATGCAGCGCCAGTATCACGTCCTTTGTGAAGATCATTGAGATAGGCAATCCATCCGCGATCCGTGTTTTCATAAACCACTTCGCCGCTGGTTCGATTGATCGAAACCCAGCCATCACCACCCGCTTTGGGGAGAGGGATATAAAGCTCCGTATCGCTCCATTCAGGCGCACGGGCATTGATGTTGATATGGAGTTCTTTCACCAGCCAATCGCTTACCGCTTTGGGGGGGGCAACATCACTATTTGCATCAGCAGGGACAGCTTCCAATGTCCGCAAAACACTGGCCGGCAGAACATCCTCATGCGTTGTGATGATCGGCGATCCTTCAATGGAGGCCGCATGGTTCAGCGTGATGCCGGTGAAAGCAAACAGCACCATGCCCACCAGCGCAATCGCGCTGCTCATCCAGTGCCAGGTATGAAACTGCTTTTTCCAAAACGCAGACTTACCCGGCTTCCGACGCTTTGACGAAGCCCTGGACGCTGGTTGATTCAATTCACCGCTCATCGCGATTGTGTCGGACTGGGGCTTCATCTGCACATTTTGTTGAGTTTCAAGAATGTGCGACTTTTGGCTTAGTTGCAATTAAAGATCAATAGCAGAAGTTATCCAGAGGGGCGCTTGACTCCCGGTTCAATTCAAGTCAGCCTGTAAATGATATTCATTCTCATTAGCTTGTAATATATCAGGAGAAGACCTTATGTCTGCGATGCCTTTCACCGATGACATGCCACAAAAAATGGGCTGCATGGAACGGCTCGGCAAAGCAGACGGGATGTGTCACCACGCCCTTCCTGCTTGCGCGGGCCTTGCTCTGGCCCTGCGCAGCCTCGGCCATGCACCTTTGCTTGCTATTACCAAACGGGCAAATGAACCAGCCTAGGGTCGCCGCCTTGGCATAGCTATTTCGCATATATACCATTCGATTGACTTGCCGGCCGCAGACGCCTAGCGCGCTTTTCAGCATCAAGAGTCGGGCCGACGCCTGACACCAACCTGCTCCCGGGCAAGGTGGTGCCTCCATATTGGAGGGATGTGGCCAGACCGGCAACAAACGGGATGAAACGCCACGCGTCGACCAGAGTTCTTGTGATATAACAGGAATTACCGAGGTATGGACGTGACACAACACAGCCAACAATTCGCCAGTGACAATTATGCCGGCATTTGCCCTGAAGCATGGGCTGCAATGGACGAAGCCAACCGTGGCTCGGCTGTTGCCTATGGCGAAGACATCTGGACACAACGCGCAGCAGACCGCTTCCGCAGCCTGTTTGACAGCAATTGCGAAGTCTTCTTTGCCTTCAACGGAACCGCAGCCAACTCCATGGCTCTGGCATCACTTTGCCAATCCTACCAGAGTGTTATTTGCTCTTCCTCTGCCCATGTTGAAACCGATGAATGTGGCGCACCGGAGTTCTTTTCCAACGGCGCGAAGCTGCTGGTAGCCCCATCAGACGATGGTAAGCTAACCCCGGACATGGTGCGCGCCCTTGCCACAAGTCGTTCAGACATTCACTTTCCGCAGGCCCGTGTTGTCACCATCACCCAGCCTACCGAAACCGGGCAGGTTTATTCGATAGAGGATATCAAAGCCCTTTCCGCGGCGTGTCACGAGCTCAATTTGAAGCTCCACATGGACGGCGCACGTTTCGCCCATGCCTGTGCCACTCTGGGGTGCTCACCTGCCGACATTACATGGAAAGCGGGCGTAGATGTCCTGTGCTTTGGTGGCACCAAAAACGGCATGGCCGTGGGCGAAGCAATATTGTTCTTCGACTCCGCTATGGCTGAAGGGTTTGACTATCGCTGCAAACAGGCCGGGCAATTGGCCTCAAAAATGCGCTTCCTCGCCGCGCCATGGATCGGGATGCTGGAAAGCGGCGCTTGGCTGCGCAATGCGCAACATGCCAATGGCTGCGCACTGCAACTCGCACAAAAGGTTGAAAACCTGCCCGGTGTGGAACTGCTGTTCCCAGTGCAATCCAACGCGGTCTTTCTGAAAGCCCCGGACAGCATTCTCGACAATTTGCGGGACAGAGGGTGGCGCTTTTATACCTTCATTGGCGGCGGTGCGCGTTTCATGTTCGCATGGGACACAAACCCGGACGTGGTCGATGAACTGGCCGAGGATATCCGTGCCGCAGCGCTGGGCTGAACGTTGTCAGAAAGGGGGCCTCACTAAAGGCCCCCTATTCGATAGTTATTCAACCGTAACGCTTTTGGCCAAATTGCGTGGCTGATCAACATCGGTGCCTTTGACGCAGGCTGTGTGATAGGCGAGCAATTGCACCGGTACAGCATAGACCAATGGCGCGATAAGCGGGTGCACCTTGGGCATCTCAATCGTGGCCATGCAGCCCTCGCCTGCCTCTTCCAGTCCTTGCGCGTCTGAGATCAGAACGATCTGCCCACCACGTGCCCGCACTTCCTGCATGTTGGAAACGGTCTTTTCAAACAATGGGCCTGATGGGGCAAGCACAATCACCGGCACAGCTTCGTCGATCAGCGCGATTGGCCCGTGCTTCATTTCGCCAGCGGCATAGCCTTCTGCGTGAATATAGCTGATTTCCTTCAGCTTCAGCGCACCTTCCAGGGCCAGTGGAAAATCTGGACCTCGACCGAGATAGAGCACATCACGCGCTGGCGCGATCAGATGGGCCATCGCCGCGATTTCATCGTCATGTTGCAAAGCTCCATTAAGGCAGGCAGGTGCTTCGAGCAGATAGCGAACGATCTCAGCTTCTTCCGCCGCATCGATCCGCCCCTTACGCGCGGCAAAATGCGCAGCAAGAGCGGCTAGAACGGCGAGCTGGCAGGTAAACGCCTTGGTGGATGCCACACCGATTTCAGGTCCTGCATGGGTCGGCAAAAGAAGGTCTGCTTCACGTGCCATGGAACTGGTCGGCACATTAACGACCACCGCAATGGTTTGCCCTTCTGCCTTGCAGTGGCGCAGCGCTGCCAGCGTATCGGCGGTTTCCCCACTCTGCGAAATGAACAGCGCAAGGCCACCCTTTTCCAGCACGGGTTCGCGGTAACGAAACTCACTGGCAAAATCGATGTCTACCGGCACGCGGGCGAATTGTTCGAACCAGTATTTCGCCACCATCCCAGCATAATAGCTCGTGCCGCAAGCCACGATCGTCACGCGATTGATCGCCGAAATATCGAAATCGATCTGCGGCAGAGCCACTTTCTGTTCAAGCGGGCGAACATAGGAACTCAGCGTCTGCGCCACTACAGTTGGTTGTTCGAAAATCTCTTTCTGCATGAAGTGGCGATAATTGCCCTTCTCAATCGCCACCGCAGAAGCGCCGGAAATCGTGATCTCCCGCTCCACCAACTGATTGTCTGCGTCATAAATCGTCGCGCCATCGCGCGTGATGACGACCCAGTCACCTTCTTCAAGATAGGAAATTTTCTGCGTGAGAGGGGCAAGCGCCAGCGCATCGGAGCCGAGGAACGTCTCCCCTTCACCATAGCCAACCACCAGAGGAGAGCCGAGCCTTGCACCGATCAGCAAATCTGGATGCTGACGAAAGGCAATCGCCAGGGCAAAAGCGCCGCGCAATTGTGGCAGCACAGCTTTCACCGCATCCTGCGGCGATTTCCCTGCCTCTACTTGTTCAGAGACCAGATGCGCGACGACTTCTGTGTCGGTCTCACTTTCAAAGACCCGCCCACGCGCTTCCAATTCCTGCCGTAGACTGCGGAAGTTTTCGATAATGCCATTATGCACCAGCGCCACTTCGCCTGTGGCATGAGGGTGGGCATTGTTCTGTGTCGGCGCGCCATGGGTTGCCCAACGCGTATGGGCAATGCCTGAGGTGCCGGACGCAGGGTTGGCCGCAACTTCTGTCACCAGATTGGCAAGCTTGCCTTGCGCGCGGCGGCGAACCAACTGCCCATCATGCAGAGTGCAGATACCAGCACTGTCATAGCCGCGATATTCCATCCGGCGCAGGCCATCCACAAGCCGGTCAGCGACCGGCTGCGTCCCGACAATACCGATAATTCCGCACATGGACTTACTTTCTCAATTAAAACCGAAGACGATAAAAGGCCAATTAATACGCAAGGGCGAATTCTGCCCGCGCGTTAATCATGATAGAAAAATGCCTCATTATCATTGCCGAGATATTTTGTGGTAAGGTTGACATCAACCGGCTTAGATACCTGCCCGTCACAAGAGTAATTAGCCTTCACCTTGCCATTCTCGACCACCATGACACCGTCAGTTATTGCCGGATCGTTAGGTTCACCCGCTTTAAAATTGGTCCGCACGACACGGCTGTAGACGATGTAGCGCGCTGCCCCACGGGCAAAGCTCAACTGGGCTTCACCACCGCCTGAATAAGGCACCGAGGCAAAGGTCAGCTTCCCATCATCACTCTTCTGAGGCCAGCTCAGTTCAGGCTCAGCATCCGGTTTGCCGTAGCGATATTGAACAAGGCCTTGGCCAGCACCCTCACCCGTTTTGCAGACAGCCACTGCCCGGCCATTTTTAAGCGAACAGGTGAACAAAGCCTCTTCACCTTGCGCGCATTTACCGCCCCATGCCTTACTTTCATCTGGCGTGCTGGCAGCCACTGGAGATGCCTCGGCCTCCGCTGAGGGCGTAGTTGTAGGGGCGGCGCTCTCAGCACCAGCGGGCGCTTTGCTCTGCCCACTGTCTTCTGATTTGGAACAACCGGCCAACAGGCAGGTCGTCAGCATCATTCCGGTCGCTATACGCATCACTTGCCGCCCGCTTTCTTCTTTTTCATCGCATCATGGAAACGATCAGCCCAACCCGGCTTCACCAATTGATCGGCCCGAACAAGGCGGAGTTCACCCTCGCCCACATCGCGGCTGACAGCACTTCCTGCTGCAACAATCGCGTCCGCACCGATATTCACCGGCGCGATCAGCGCGCTGTTGGAGCCGATAAAGGCGCGTGCGCCGATGCGTGTCTTATGTTTGAAATAGCCGTCATAATTACATGTGATGGTGCCGGCACCGATATTGGCCTGCGCGCCAACGGTGGCATCACCAAGATAAGTGAGGTGATTGGCCTTCGCCCCCTTGCCGAGCGTGGTTTTCTTCATCTCAACAAAATTGCCGACTTTCGCGCCTTCTTCCAGCACCGATCCGGGCCGCAAACGGGCATAGGGGCCGATTTCAACACCTTCCGCCAGATGAGCCCCCTCCAGATGTGAGAAGGCATGAATAGTCACATTATCTTCCACTACAACGCCGGGGCCAAAGATGACATTTGGCTCCACCAGCACATCGCGGCCCAGTTTCGTATCCCATGAGAAGAACACGGTTTCCGGTGCGGTCAGCGTGACACCATCGGCCATCGCCTGAAGGCGCCGTGTGTGCTGCCAGCGCGCTTCTGCGGCAGCCAGTTCAGCGCGGGAATTGATGCCTGCCACTTCGTCCGGATTGTCAGTGGAAATAACGGCGCAATAGCGACCCTCATCATTCGCCACATTGACGATATCGACGAGATAATACTCCCCTTGCGAATTGGCATTATCGACCTTGGAAAGAAGGTCAAACAAGGCTTCACCGCGTACTGCCATCAGGCCTGAATTGCACAGAGTGCAGGCCTTTTCTGCATCGCTAGCATCTTTGAATTCAACCATTTTGGCGATTTTGCCATTCTCGGCAATCACCCGGCCATATTGCAGCCCGTCCTTCGGCTCAAAACCCAATACAACAACGTCGGGCTCATTCTCTCCGTGCAGCCGCTCAATCATCGCGCGCATCGTTTCCGGGCGCACAAAAGGCACATCGCCGTAGAGAATCAGAACATCCCCGGTGAAACCGGCAAGCGCGCTCTGCGCCTGCTGCACCGCATGGCCCGTGCCCAGTTGTGGCTCCTGAAGCGCTAGCTCCGCGCGGCCATCAAGCTGCGTTTCGAGCTGATCGCGCCCATCGCCCACGATGACCACCATACGTTCAGGCTGAAGCTCACCGACCGCCTCAATCAAATGCTCCACCATCGGCCTTCCGGCGATGGGATGCAGCACCTTATGGCGCTGGCTTTTCATTCGGGTGCCCTTACCTGCAGCAAGGATAATGGCGGCAATCGGTCGCGCTGATGTTGTCATAAAGCAAGCCATGCCATCATTTCATTGCGGTTTCCATATGGCTCCGGCAACGAAATGCACCATGACTGATTTTCCCTTTGCCGTAATCGGCTTCGACCTTGATGGAACTCTTGTAGACAGCAATCGCGATATCTTCCCCGCGATCAATCATGCGCTGAAACTGGCGGGCCGAGACCCCGTCTCAATCGACGCTACCAGAGAGCTGATCGGTGGCGGTGCCAGGATGATGTTCATGCGTGCCACGGCACTGGCGGGCGATCCCGCCAGTGATGAGGAGATCGAACATCTAAACCAGAACTTTATGGATTATTATCAGGATCATATTGCCGATAATACGATCCCTTTCGAGGGCTGCCTGACAGCTCTGGACATGCTGGCAGAGCGTAGTTGCACCTTGGCTGTTGTCACCAATAAAGCAGAAAGCTCTGCTCGCAAATTGCTCGACAAGCTCGGCATGACGGACCGCTTTGCCAGCATTATCGGTGGCGATACTTTGGGTGCAGACAGAGCCAAACCAGCGCCTGACATGATATTCGAGACGATCAAGCGCTGCGATAAGCCCGGACGTTTTGCGATGATTGGCGATTCGACCTATGACAGCCGTGCGGCAACCGCAGCGGGCGTTCCCTCTATCATCGTGAGCTTTGGCTATAATGACGCACCGCGTAACGAAATTGGCGCAACCCGCGTCATCGATCATTATGATGAACTGATCCCGGCGCTGGAGGCTTTATAACCCCCAGCCCAAGACTGCTCAGAAATCGACCTGAGCACGCATACCAATCGAATCGACACCATAATCGGATTTGGTGCCAGCCAGAATCGGCATGTCATCATATTCCATGTGACTATATTCGAGCATGAGGCGGGTATATTCAGTTGGCGTCCAGATCAGCGATGCCGCATAAGCATTCTGGATGCCGCCCTGGATCGTGCCCTCATTCAGATCGAGATAGTCATAACGCAGATTGGCCTGCACCGCACCAAAGCCCCCTTCTCCCAAGGGATGCGCTGGCTTCACGCGATCAAATTTGAAACCCTTATAACCGCGCTTGTCACCCTTTGTGAGAAACAGCCCCATTTCCGCTGAGCCGCCAAAAAATGTCGGATTTGCCAGCGCGCCGGGGCGGTCAACATGCTGCCAATAGGCCTCCCCCTCAAAATGAAAGCGGCCTAGGATCGCAGCACTTTCAAGCCCATAACCCAATTCGCTATCCGCGAGAAATTTGCCCGTATCCATGAAGCGCGTATCGGTGATGTGGAGTTCAGGGCGCTGGCGATAGCGTGTGGTGTCTGATGCATCGTTGAATTCACGGTAATGAACAGAGCCACCGATGTGCAATTGTGCATTGCCAACCTTCGGTGCGTAGGCAGTGCGGGCATCAACGCTCCAGCTATTGTTCTCATCCAGTTGCAAATTATCAAGATTGTCGCTGAAGAAACCGCCTTCCATCAGCAAATCGCCTTTCTCCCGCGAAACGGAGATACCCACTTTGCGTTCGAAATCGAACGCATCGGTAAAGGCTGCGCGCTCCATAAAGGATGTGAAGCGTGAACTGGTGAGTTCTTCGAGCGATTGGAAGTTGTTATGCTGCCCGATCTTATAAGTCGTGTCGCCTGCACTGTAGCGAAGATAGGCATCCATGACCTCAAGATCACCGCTCGCGAATTCCAGTTCCATTTGATAGCCAAAGCCACCGGGAATATCGCCTTTGAAACCAACCCGCGCACGGCGGATTTCCTTAGCAAATCCAAGGCCGGGATCATCAATACTGTCTGGTCCATTGACCACACCAGCATCGATCTGCAACCGGCCAAAAGGGGTGAAGGTCACACCATCCTTATTTTGAAGATGCCCAACAACCGGAGATGATGTTGCAGCACTTGCGACTGCGGCATTCGCTTGCTCTGCGCTGGTATTGGCTTGTTCCGCCTTGGCATCAGCGGCCTCAAGTCGCGTTTGCAGACTATCGATGCGCTCAGCCATGGCCGCCATCTGGGAACGCATCTGCGCCAGTTCCGAACGTAATTCATCCTGATCTGCGCTCGCATCTTGCGCCATAGCGGGGGCTGCCAAACACACTGGCATTGCGATGGCTACCGCTGCACTTGCCAAATACCGCTTCATTCATCCGACCCTTCACAAATGCGACATATCGAAGACTTTATGTCACTTCGAAGGCGGCCCTAGGTCTCCCTCATGACTCTTATGTGACAAAATGTGTCATTGTTGACTTTTCTCTTGAGATGATTTGGCGAGATCAGGCTGCATCACACGGTAAAGGCTGAGGCGCATGCATGATGCGACAATTGAAGAAGCGAAAACTCTTCACCGATTGATCGCAATGTAAGGAATATTGGCGAAGGCCTAAGCGTCGATCGATTTCACCAGACGGCGTTCAATCGGGGCCAGCACGCCAGCCAGTTCATGGCCACGTTTCAGAATTTGGCCATGTTCACCAAACAAGGCCCACATGCCTTGCCTGTTGCGCAAGGATGGGCGCTTTTCCAGCCGCATTTGGGGGACATCAGCGGTGCGGCGGAATGCTGCAAAGCTGGCGCAATCCTTGGTGAAGTCCATTGCATAATCACGCCATTCCCCGGCGGCGACCATGCGGCCATAGAGATCGAGGATCTTCTGCAGCTCCATCCGGTCAAAGCCTACCTGTTGTGGCTTCTGCCCCGGAAAAGCGACGATATTTCCTGTGATCTCGTGAGGCTTCATCAATTATCAGTGCCGCACTTTTGAGCCATTTCGGAATGCTCATTGCGTATTGCAGCCAGTTCAGCACGCAGATCGGCAAGCTCAGCTTCGAGTTTTTCCATTCGTTCAATATTGCCCGTCGGCTCGCACGGCTCATCACAAGGTGTACCGTATGGGATGAATTCGCGCAGCCAAGTCTCAGCCGGCACCAGCGTCGAACGGGCCTTAAGGCCGATCATAGTGGCCCCTTCGGGCACATCATCGGTCACCACCGCATTAGCGCCCACACGAGCGCGTTCACCAACAGTGATCGGTCCGATAACCTGCGCACCTGAACCGACAATCACATTGTCTTCCAAAGTCGGGTGGCGTTTACCCCCCTTGCCGTTGGTAGGGTTGGAACCGCCCAGCGTCACACATTGATAGATGGTGACATTATCGCCAATATGGGATGTCTCACCGATCACTGTAAAACCATGATCGACAAAGAAATTCTTGCCGATGGTTGCCCCTGGGTGAATATCGATTGCCGTCAGCCAACGGGAAAAATGGTTCACAAAACGGGCGAAAAAATACATCCGGCCATTGAAGAGCCAATGCGCGATGCGATGGAAAAACAGTGCCCAGACGCCAGGATAAAGCAAAATCTCCATGCGCGAACGGGGCGCAGGGTCACGCGCTCTGATCGAATCGATGTAGGATATGAGCCCTTTTATCATGTCGCACTTGTCCCGCGTCGTAGCGCAATATTGTCTCACCAAACCGGCACCAAGGCAAGTTCAGCCCATTTTGCTCTTCTGTTCCTCCACAGCGGCCCGCCAGATGGCGAGCTTGGGAGGCGTCTTCCGTTCCAGACTGATGCGATCAATTGCCGCCACCAGCCCAGCCAGTTCTTCATAGCCACGCAAAGCACGCGGCACGAGATAGGCTGCTGCATCTGGCCCCAGAGGCAAACTCCGCTCCCGGGCGAGAGACAACAGCAGTTCTGCGGCCATGTTGTCATCCGGGGGGAGGATTTCAAGCTGCATGGCAGCTCCAAGACGCGACTTGAGATCGGGAAGCCCGATAGTCCACGGTGCGGGTCCGGCAACCAGCAACAGCGGGCGCTTCATTTCCTGCGCTCTGTTCCAACGATGGAACAGAGCGTCCTCATCCATCAAGGGCGCATCATCAATCGCCTCGCCGCGCCCGCTTTCGACAAACCAGCGAGCGAATAGCGACTTTCCTGAACGGCGTGGCCCGGTGAGAATAGCTGTGTGAAACGGCCAATCCTCTGTCTTATGCATGGCTTCGGCCACAGACGCATTGGCATCACCAATCACGATCCGGGCCGGTCCCTCCCCACTACCGGGGCGAAATGGTAAGGCGAATTGAAATGTGCTCACTGGACTAGCGAGAAATACTGAGTGCGTTGTTGCTTTCGGTCACATTCCACCCACGAGCCCGTAAAGCCGCTGCCAGAGCAGAGATATTGCCAGCATAGCTAACCCGCATCACCGAAGTGCCGCCAATAGCAATACTGCTGGTGGAAGCGCCACGTACACCGGGCGAACTGCGAACCGAAGTCAGCGCCGTATCGACCGCTGCCGCATTGGGGGTCGCAAATTGAACTGTGACATTCGCCACCGCCACCTGTTCAGTCTGAGCAGGCGCAGTGGAGGCCTGGATGTTTGCGGGATTTTCGGCTTCAGCCTGCGCCGTACGGGCTGCCTGCTCTGCCGCTTCAGCCTGACGGGATGCTTCGATCAGACGCATGATTTCGGGCGAAATCTGCACCCGCTCGCTCTCCAGCGTTGGATCAGGACGCAATTTGCCATCGGCCAGCCCGCGCTGGAAAATCTCATCGAATCGGCGAACGGCATCTTCCAGCATCGCGTCCAATTCCGAATCATTGGCCGCGCGTAAGGTAAATTCACCCAGCACCTGATTATCTGGTCCGTGGCGGGCGGTAAAAGTGCCGATAATCGGACCACCGGGCCATTCATGCCGGAGACGCGCAATCGGCGTCACCACATCGGCTGCGCCGAATTCAGCAAGAATATTGTTCCACCACAGGCGGCTGCGGCGGCTCACTTGGCCATAGGTCAGCAGCAGTGATTCACCACCGGCCCCCGAAGGACGGACGTAATCGATCGAACTGGCACCCGATTGAAAATTGGCCCAGACACGCTGCCACGGGTTGCGGGTTTCGAACATGGTAGCAGTGCCACCATCGATCAGCACCGGAAGTGTCAGCATCGGTGCGGAACGGGCACGCTTACCCTCCCCACCCAGCAAGGCCCCGGCACGCGAACGATCAAAAATGATATCCAGTGTCGCAATATAACGACGGGGGCCGAGCTGTTCATGCTCAATCACCACAGCAGAGACCATCGATTCGATTCGCGAATCCGGAAGTTTTGGTCCGCCAAGCTTTTCCCACGCCAATCTCTGCGCTTCTCGCCAGCCGTCCTGACGCGCTTCCTCAGCGCTTTTCGCATGGACATCCACATGGATATTATTGGCGACAATATCCGTTGTGCTGGCCACCGGCGCGATGCCGCGATCCCCGGAAACCTGCGCGTAAAGCGCCGTTCCAGCCAAGGCTGCCAGGCCGATTGCACCAATTCCGGCGCCCAGCATATGGGGGCGGGAAAGCGAGCGGGGGAAGGAAAGTTTAAATGTCATCATCGGGGAAAACCGATCGCCTTTTGCCGAAAGGCGAGTGGAAATCCAAGCGGGAAAGACTAAAGGGCGTAATCTATGGCTTCAGATAACTCGCACCCGACGAACAAAACAGCGCCCTACACCTATGCACAGGCCGGCGTTTCCATTGATGCTGGCAACGCGCTGGTGAAGGCTATTGGCCCACTGGTAAAGGCGACAAGGCGCCCCGGTGCCGATGGCGAGATCGGAGGCTTCGGTGGTTTCTTCGACCCCAAGGCCGCCGGATATAAAGACCCGCTGCTGGTTGCCGGGAACGATGGCGTGGGCACCAAGCTCAAGCTCGCCATTGATAACAACCTTCACAGTGGGGTTGGCATTGATCTGGTTGCCATGTGCGTCAACGATCTGATTGTTCAGGGCGCAGAGCCGCTGTTCTTTCTCGACTATTTCGCCACCGGCAAGCTCGACAATGGCGTGGCCGAAACTGTGGTGGCCGGCATCGCGGAAGGCTGCAAGATTGCCCATTGCGCATTGATCGGTGGTGAAACCGCTGAAATGCCCGGTATGTATGCCCCCGGCGATTATGACCTTGCAGGCTTCTGCGTAGGCGCAGTTGAACGCGGCGAACAGCTAACGGGCGAAAAACTCGCTCCGGGCCATGTGCTGCTTGGCCTTGCCAGTTCAGGGGTTCATTCCAACGGCTTCTCGCTCGTACGCCGTCTTGCTGATGATATGGGCTGGAACCTCGATGAACCAGCTCCCTTCGATACCAGCCGCAAGCTGATCGAAACGCTGATGGAGCCGACCCGGATTTATGTCCGCAATCTGCTCCCCATCATTCGTGCCGGAGAAATCGATACCCTTGCCCATATTACCGGTGGCGGCTTGCTCGAAAATATTCCCCGTGTGCTGCCAGAAGGCGCTCATGCAGTGGTGGATGCCGGAAGCTGGCAGCAACCCGGCCTGATGCAATTCCTGCAGGAACAAGGCTCCATTGAACCGGGCGAAATGGCCCGGACCTTCAATTGCGGGATCGGCATGGTCCTCGCCGTCCTGCCTGAAAATGTCGATGCGGTGACCGCTGCTTTGACAGAAGCGGGCGAGCAGGTCTTCACGATTGGTAAAATCGAAGAAGGTTCGCGCGGCTGCACGGTTCGCGGGCCTGCTGGTTCATGGACTTCTTCTGAAGACTGGGAAGCGCGCCACGATGCCTGAGACAAACAAGGCGCGCGTCGCCGTGATGTTGTCGGGCAACGGGACGACAATGTCCGCCCTGCTCTATGCATCACGCCTGCCAGGCTGCCCCTATGAAATCGTGCTGGTAGCAAGCAACAAGCCCGAGGCGCGGGGCCTGGCCATTGCTGAAGCGGAAGGCATTGCCACTTTTGCCCATAGCCATAAGGGCATGAAACGCGAAGAGCATGAAAACGTCATGGATGCTGCCCTGCGCGGCGCTAATGCAGATTATGTCGCCCTGTGCGGCTATATGCGCATCCTGTCGCCCAGCTTTGTTGCAAAATGGCAAGGTCAGATGCTTAATACGCATCCCTCGCTTCTGCCAAAGTTTCGCGGGCTTGATACGCATCAGCGCGCGCTTGAAGCAGGCGACAGCCACGGTGGCTGCACCGTGCATGAAGTGACGCCAGAACTGGATGAAGGCCCGATTCTTGGCCAGATCCCAGTCAAAATTCTGCGCGACGATACACCAGACAGTCTGGCTGCACGGGTTCTGCTGGCTGAATATCAGCTCTACCCACAGATGCTGCGGGACTTCGTCACCCGCTGAGCTCCAGAGCTTCAGCCATAAAAAAGGCCGCCCCGAAAGGCGGCCTTTTTCATATCGTAATCGGAAATCCGATTAGCCGACGATTTCATCAGCCTTGAAGAAATAGTCGATTTCGATCTTGGCGTTTTCTTCGCTGTCCGAACCGTGCACGGAATTGGCTTCGATGCTTTCAGCAAATTCCTTACGGATCGTGCCTTCAGCAGCATCGGCTGGGTTGGTTGCGCCCATCACGTCGCGGTTGGCCTTCACAGCATTTTCGCCTTCGAGAACCTGAACGACCACCGGGCCGGAGATCATGAAGGAAACCAGATCATTGAAGAATGGGCGTTCACTGTGAACGGCGTAGAAGCCTTCAGCCTGTTCTTTGGTCATCTGGATGCGCTTGGAAGCGACGACGCGAAGGCCAGCATCTTCCAGCTTCTTGGTGACTGCACCGGTCAGGTTGCGACGGGTAGCATCGGGCTTGATGATCGAAAATGTACGGGTAACCGCCATGGGACGTTCCTTGCGAGTAGTTTGGTTTAGTGGAAATTCTGCGCGCAACTAGCGGGCGAAGTGCGATACGGCAAGTGGTTCACTTAGAAACAAGATAGGCTATCTTTCAGTCTCGATAGATAGGCAGCTAGCACAAAGTGCTGAAAGTGACTTACCTAACATATAGTTACTGTGGTATCACCGCTGAGCAGGTAGCACTTCGCCTGCCGTGAGCTTTTACCAGCTCGTGCCAGAATCGGGACGCAAGACTGAGTGAAAGAAGGTTTCTTCCAGGATAAAACAGCAAACCTGTCCGATGCTGAGGCAGAACACGCCATCGATGCAAAGCGATTTGTGACGATGCGTGAAAAAGTCGCGCTTTACGACTGGGCTTCTTCTCCTCTCGGCCCTCGCGAACAATGGTGCCCTGAACTGAAAGTCATTGTTGAGCAGGTGCTCGATTCCGGCTTTCCGAAAGCGGTAGTTTGGGGGGATGCCTTTACGACCATTTATAATGACGCTTTCCTGCCCATATTGGGCGACAAGCCCGAAGCACTGGGACGGTCTTTCGCTGATATCTGGTCTGAAGTCTGGAATGATATCCGGCCCATGATTGAAAAAGCCAGAGCAGGTGAATCCACCTTTCTGGAAAACTACCCTCTTTCCATTCTGCGTGGTGAGCGGCCTGAGATGGCTTACTTCACTTTCTGTTACAGCCCTCTGCGTCTGGCAGATGGCTCAATCGGCGGAATGCTCGATACGGTTATCGAAACCACGCCGGTTGTCCGCGCCAGTGCTGATCTGGCAGTCGTGAATGAAGAGCTGGCCCACCGCCTGAAAAACACGCTTGCCATGGTTCAGGCGATTGCATCACAGACATTGCGGGATGTGACTGAGCAGGAATCCGTCAATTCATTCCGTCAAAGATTGCAATCGCTCGCTCATGCCCATGATGTGCTGCTGCGGCAGAGCTGGAGTGCAGTTTCCCTCAAGCAGGTCATAGAGGATTCGCTGCGCCCCCACGATCATGCCGGACAAATAGAATTGAACGGCCCGGCAGTGGAGATCGGATCACGCACCACCATGTCTCTATCGCTCATGCTTCATGAACTGGCGACCAATGCGCTCAAATATGGTGCATTATCGGAAATGGGCGGTAAAATCTGCATCAACTGGTCCATATCCAATGATATGTTCCACCTGAACTGGAAAGAAACCGGTGGCCCCAGAGTGTCAGAGCCATCACGCAAAGGGTTCGGCTCCCGATTGATTGCGCGCGGCATTGGCAATCGCTGTGAAGTGATCAAATCTTACCACCCGGAAGGGTTCGAACTGGAACTGGAAACGCCGCTGGCCGATCTCAACTCCTGACGCAATATAGCTTAAGGCAGCAGTTATGGGCCTTCCCGCCACTTCCCGTCTTCCTGTCGCCAGAACTTACGTTTCAGGCCATCGACTTTGCCCAGAGCTTTCCAGCATTCCCTCGCATGGCCAATGCGGTCATCACCAAACAATAGAAACGTGCGCTGATATTGCAGCGCTTCATCGCGCCACTCGCCGTCAGCGAAAGCGATGAAGCGTGCCCCGTTCTGCGCCTGGCATTCCTGCCCCAGCAATAGGGGCTGACGCTCTGCATGGGGTTGGTCAGCATAGCCGTGGGCGAGAAACGCATCGGGGAGCATTTCCCACAAGGATCGATCAATCTTTTCGAGTTGCTCGCCCACGGTTGAGACAACCAGCAGCTTTTCGCCCGCCTCTCTTGTACGGCGGGCGATCAGGGGAATGACCCGTTCAACCGGGTCTTCGCTAAGCTGCCAGAAATCGACTTGCATCAGGCTTCAGCAACGTCCCGAACAAATTGGTCAAGCACGCGCACGCCAAAGCCGGTTGCGCCCTTGTCCCATGTCGCACCAGCCGTAGCCGACCATGCCATCCCTGCAATATCGAGATGTGCCCAGGGCGTATCATTCTCGATGAAGCGCTGGAGGAACTGGCCCGCTGTAATCGAACCGGCTGCGCGTGAACCAACGTTTTTCATATCGGCAATCGGGCTGTCGATCAGCTTGTCATAAGCTGCACCCAGAGGAAGGCGCCACAATTTGTCGCCACTGGACTTGCCCGCTGCATCAAGCTGGCCCGCCAATTCGTCACTGTTGGAAAAGAGGCCTGCCTGTTCATGGCCAAGAGCAATAATCATCGCGCCCGTCAGCGTGGCAAGATCGATGATGCGGGCTGGCTTGAATTCCTTCTGTGCCCAGGTGAGTGCATCACACAGAACAAGGCGGCCTTCAGCATCGGTATTGATAACTTCGATGGTCTGGCCTGACATGGAAGTCACCACGTCACCCGGACGCTGTGCATTGCCGTCAGGCATATTTTCGGTCAGGCCACAAATCCCGATAACATTGGCCTTGGCCTTGCGCCCGACGATGGCGAGCATGGCACCGGCCACGGCAGCAGCACCGCCCATGTCCCACTTCATGTCTTCCATGCCAGCACCTGGCTTGATCGAGATGCCGCCGCTATCAAAGGTAACACCCTTGCCGACAAAGACGCTTGGCGCTTCATCAGCCGCACCGCCGGCCCAACGCAAAGCGATCAGGCGGGGTGGACGGGCAGACCCTTGCGCAACGCCCAGGAAAGCACCCATGCCAAGTTCGCGCATGTCGTTTTCGTCGAGCACAGTGATTTCCACACCACTGCCTGCGAAACGTTCACGGCAACGTTCAACAAAGCTCTCAGGATAGATGATGTTGGCAGGCTCGGTCACGAGTTCGCGGGTAAATTCGACACCCTTTGCAATGGCAGATTCGGTGGCCCAGAGAGCTTCGGTGCCATCTGGTGCGTTGAGGACAACCGCATCTGCCAGCGAAACCTTCTGCGCATCCTTCATCGTGGTGCGGTAAATATCATAGCGCCATGCACGAAGACGCAAGCCCATCAGGAAGGCGACGGCCTGCGCTGCGGAAAAGCCACTGTCAGCCAGATCAATGGTGACTGCTTTTTCACCGGATGTAAGGAATTTTGCTGAAACAGCTGCCCCGGCCTTTTCACAATTAGCGGCATAATCATCGCCACCAGCCTTGCCTGCACCAACGACAGCGGCGCGGATCACTTCGCCATCGCGTTCAACGAAACTGTCAAACAGCTGACCAGCCTTGCCTTCAAAACGTGCTGCTTTTGCCCCTTCAACAAGGCTTCGCTCAAGACCCGATGGCAACGCCCCTTCATGGGCGATTCGCACATAAAGACGGTTATTGGACGTATTGGCGTTGCTCTGGAAGGTAATGTTCATGCTGTCTCCGAATGATCAAAGTATCGCAGCTCGGCTAAAATGCCGTGCAATCACGATCGCTCCCGTTGCAGTTAGGAGCGGGCAGTGCGATAGGCAAGCCATGCACCCTCTATCGCGGCAGTTGCTGCCTACCAGTCAGTACCTTATTCGCAGCCTTCGCTACGGCGGAGCAGCGCTTGCTCTTGCTGTTGGCGCCTACCCTGCTGCCGCCTTCGCGCAGGATGAAACAGGGGGTGACACTAACCTGCCCCCCGCCTCTTTGGAAAAGCGCCCGAACGAATTGTCGCAAGATGCGCTTCCCCCGCTTGATAGCGGCGATAATGAGCAGGAAAGCACCACACCAACCACCTCTGCCGATGGCACGCGCAACATTGGTTTTGAAGCCAATGAACTGCAATATAACAGCGATGATGACACGATCACGGCCAGCGGCAATGTCATCATGCGCTCCGATGGACAGTCTGTGCGCGCTGATAGTGTGAGATGGAACCGGAAGACCGGAAAAATATTCGCTGAAGGCAATATTCGGTTCGTGGATGAAAATGGCAATCAGCTCTTCACTGAAAAGCTTGAACTGACTGACGAATTGCGCGCCGGCGCGATGAGCAATTTGCTGCTGGCGCTACGAGAAGGTGGCCGCCTGGCTGCACGTGAAGGCGTCCGTGATGATGATGGCAATATCACACTCACCAGCGCTGCCTATTCAGCCTGCGCGGTCGAGAAACCCAATGGCTGCCCCAAAAAGCCCAGTTGGCGGATCACTGCAAAACGAGTGATTTATGATGAGGAAGATAAGCGCATCCGCTTCAAGGGCGCTTATCTGGAACTGTTCGGCGCAAGGCTTTTGCCGCTGCCCGGCATGACCGTCGCCACTGATAATCGCGCAGTATCCGGCCTCCTTATGCCTGATTTTGGCGTCACCGCCTCTAATGGCGTGGAAGTGAGCGACAGCTATTATCTGCGTCTCGCCGATAATCAGGACCTCACACTAAAGGGATATGTCTATAGCGAAGCCCCGCCCATGGGTTCGGCCGACTATCGCATTCTGACCGACGCCGGCGCCTTCCAGATTACCGGCTACCTTACGCGCTCGTCTCGCATCCCCCTCGATTCGACTAGCGAAATATCGAAGCGTGACTGGCGTGGCTATATCGGTGGTAATGGCCGCCTTCAGCTTGATAAAAACTGGTCTTTGACCGGCTCTTTTCGTTTGGCGAGCGACCGCACATTCCTGCGCCGTTACGACATCAGTCGAGATGACCGCCTGCGTTCAAACATTGATCTCGAACGTATCGGTAACGATTCCTATTTCTCCATTTCTGGTTGGGCGACACAGGTTCTGCTGACGAACCAGAAGCAGGGTCTTGTTCCCGTTGCCCTGCCCCTGATCGATTATCGTCGCCGGCTCCGCGATCCGATCCTCGGCGGAAAGATTGAAATTCAAGCCAACAGCCTCGCCATCACCCGAACTGCAGGACAGGATACGCAACGCGCTTTCACTCAAGCCAAGTGGGATATGCGCACTGTTACCGGCATGGGGCAGGAAGTAACGCTGACCGGTCTCGCCCGGGGTGATGTCTATCACTCAGACCATAACGCCCTTACCGAAACAGCAAGTTATCGCGGTACTCCGGGGTGGCAAAGCCGAGCCTTCGCACTAGCCGCCCTGGACGTGAAATGGCCGCTGATCGGTGAATTTGCCGGTGGCTCCCAAGTGTTGACCCCGCGCGTGCAATTTGTCGCATCTCCGCATGTTAAAAATCTGGCTATTCCGAATGAAGACGCCCGCGCGATTGAATTGGAAGACAGCAACCTTTTCGCGCTCAACCGGTTTCCCGGCTACGACCGGATCGAAGACGGCAGCCGCATAACCTACGGGTTTGACTGGCAATTCCAGCGCCCCGGGCTGGAGGTCAAGACAACAATCGGCCAGTCCTATCGCCTGACTGACAAAGAGAATATGTTCCCCAATGGAACGGGTCTTGCCGCGCGCTTTTCTGACATTGTCGGACGGACAGAAGTACGCCTGCGCGATCTGATCAAGATCACCCATCGCTTTCGGTTTGATAAAGACAATCTGGCCCCCCGCCGCAGCGAGCTGGATGCCTCTGTCGGCACAGATAAGACTTACGCGGAAATCGGTTATCTGCATCTCAACCGAAACATCCAAGGCTTTGAAGACTTGCAGGATCGCGAAGAATTGCGCACTGCCGGCCGCATCGCTTTTGCCAATTACTGGTCGGTTTTCGGGTCGGCAGTTATCAACCTGACCGATCGCCGGGATGACCCAACCCTTGCCTCTGACGGCTTTGAACCACTGCGCACACGATTGGGTTTTGCCTATTCGGATGATTGTCTTGAACTGGGCGTGACCTGGCGCCGCGACTATGTCAGAGTTGCCGATGCCAGAAACGGTAACACCTTCCAGATCTACTTTTCCTTGCGCAATCTGGGTGCGCGTTAACCGATCAATCGACTGATAGTATATACGTGGATAGCAATCGCCATGGTTGGCAGCATGGATTCTTCGCGCTATCCGACAACGCTCAGTATCGGTTAAGCCAAGGAAATGCATAAGGCTGCCGATAAAACAGGTGCTTTAGCTGGTGCCGCTTACGGGAATGAACGAGTGATCAAGAAGTCCAAGAATCTCTGGAAAGTCGGCCATGTGGCTGTGATCGCCGCACTTTGTGCTGGCATCGTACCCGCTCAGGCGCAGGATTCGGTGGATTCTGCGGAGGATTCCTTTAACATTCCCCAAAACGTCACCATGCTCGGGAAAAGCAATCCCAATGTTCGGCGCGCCACTGCCATCGTCAATGGCACCGTCATCACTGGTACAGATGTCGATCAACGTGTTGCCCTCATCGTCGCTGCCAATGAACAGAAGATCTCTCCTGAAGAAGAACAGCGCCTTCGCCTGCAGGTTCTGCGCAATCTGATTGATGAAACACTGGAAATTCAGGAAGCCAAAGCGCAGGATATGGCTGTGACTTCTGATGAGGTCGATCAGACATATAACCGCCTCGCAACGCAGCGCTTTAACCGCACTGATGCGGAAATGACGACCTATCTCAAATCCATCGGTTCTTCACCCGCATCACTGAAACGCCAAATTGAAGGCGAATTGGCATGGGACCGTTTGCAGAGCCGCAATGTCGAGCCGTTCATCAACGTCTCTTCCGAAGAAGTGGATGATCTCTACAACCGTCTACAAGCCTCGCGCGGGTCGGAAGAATATCGCCTCGGTGAAATCTATCTTTCCGCAACCCCTGCCAATAAGCAGGAAGTCTTCAACAATGCTCGCCAGATTGTTGAACAATTGCAGAAAGGTGGCAGTTTCGTAGGTTATGCCCGCCAATATTCGGAAGCCTCAACGGCGGCTGTGGGTGGCGATCTTGGCTGGATTCATCTTGAGCAGTTACAAAATCCAGAGCTGGAAGCGGTGGCCAAAAATCTGACCCCAGGCCAGTTGGTGGGCCCAATCGAAATTCCGGGCGGCTTCTCCATTCTCTATCTGATCGACAAGCGTCAGGTGGGCATGGCAGATCCGCGCGACGCGGTGATGAGCCTCAAGCAGATTTCAATCACCTTGCCGAAATCCTCTACACAGGCGCAGGCGAAGGCCAAGGTCGATGCTTTTGCCAAAGAGGTGAAAGCCATCCGAGGTTGCGGTGAAGCCGACGCTGCGGCTGCCAAGATGGGCGCTGACATCGTCACCAATGATCAAATCCGCATCCGCTCACTTCCGGAAGCGCTGCAGCAGGCTTTGCTTCAACTCAATGTTGGTGAAGCCACGCCGCCATTCGGCTCGGTCGAAGAAGGCGTGCGCGTGTTGATGCTTTGCGGCCGCGATGATCCCCAAGTCGATAGCGGCCCAACCCGTGATCAGTTAATGTCCCAGATGGAAAGTGAACGCGTCAATCGCCGTGCTCAGCGCTACTTGCGCGATCTTCGTCGTGACGCTGTGATCGAATATAATTGAGGCATGAAAGCCAGCCATGAAGGCATTTGACACGGCTGACAACAAAGGGGCTGGCGGGATGAAACCGCTGGCCCTTTCGCTTGGCGACCCCGCTGGTATCGGCCCCGAATTGATCTGCGCAGCCTGGGCAGCCCGCGACGTGCATGGGCTTTTCCCTTTTTTCGCAACGGGTGGTCGGAAGCTGCTCGAAAAGGCTGCTGAAGCACGCCAGATTGATGTCCCGATCCAAGCCATTGCCACGCCCGCTGAAGCCATGGAGTGTTTCCATCACGCTCTTCCCGTGCTCGCTGGACCAGATGGTGACTATCGCCCCGGATCACCAGACCCTGAAAGTGCCAAGATTGCATTGCTTTCGCTTGAACAAGCCACCGCCCTGGCTGTTGCAGGTGATGCCTCAGCTATAGTGACCGGACCGATCGCCAAATCCTTGCTGGCTGAGGTAGGCTTCGCTTTTCCGGGCCAGACAGAATTTGTCGCAAATGCCTGCGGGATTGCAGCACAAGACGCTGTGATGCTGCTGGCCGGGCCGCAATTGCGCACTGTGCCGCTCACTGTTCACTGCGCTCTATCTGAGGTTCCGGGCCTGATTACACAGGAATTGATTTGCCGGCGTACCCGGATTGTCCATGCCGCGATGCGTCAGGATTTTGGCCTGTCCACCCCGCGTATCGCCATGGCCGCACTGAACCCCCATGCAGGGGAGAACGGGCGGATGGGCCTTGAAGAACAGCATATCATCTCGCCCGCCATCGCCACCTTGCGCGCAGAAGGCATTGATGTGACCGGGCCACATCCAGCGGATTCGCTTTTCGCCCCTCACGCCCGCGATAGCTATGATGTTGCCATCGCCATGTATCACGATCAGGCACTGGTTCCGGTCAAGGCGCTCGATTTCGATGCAGGGGTAAATATGACGCTTGGCCTGCCCATTATCCGCACCTCACCCGATCACGGCACCGCCTTTGGCATCGCCGGACGCGGTCAGGCCCATGCAGGCGCAACCATTGCCGCTATCAAGCTCGCAGGTGAAGCCGCTGCCCGCCGCGCACAGGCCGCTACAACGTGACGAGTGCGCTTCCTCCGTTACGCGAAGTCATCGCCAAACATGGCCTGAGCGCTTCCAAGGCCCTTGGCCAGAACTTCCTGTTTGATGAGCATCTGCTTGATCGAATTGCAGCCATCCCCGGCGACATCAAAGGCCGCAATGTGCTGGAAATCGGCCCCGGACCCGGTGGCCTTACCCGGGCATTATTGCGCGCTGGTGCGAATGTGACCGCGATTGAACGGGACGCCCGATGCCTTCCAGCTCTTGCGGAAGTGTCAGATGCCTTCCCCGGCCAGTTAAAGGTCGTTGAAGGGGATGCCATGGAGATTGATCCGGCTAGCCTGTTCGACACGCCTTATGATGTCGTCGCTAACCTGCCTTACAATATCGGCACAGCCCTGTTCATTGGTTGGCTTTCCGGCCAGGAGTGGCCACCGCAATGGCGCTCGCTTACGCTGATGTTCCAGCAGGAAGTAGCCCAACGCATCGTCGCTGAGCCGGGCAGCAGCGCCTATGGCCGGCTTGCAGTTCTGTCCCAATGGCGCGCACAGGCCAGGCTGGCGATGAAAGTGCATCGCAGCGCTTTCACACCGCCGCCCAAGGTTATGAGCGCCATCGTCCATGTGACACCTGCCGATATGCCGGAGGGTGTTTCTGCCCGAATGCTGGAACGGGTCACCGAAGCCGCTTTTGGGCAGCGCCGCAAGATGTTGCGTCAGAGCCTCAAATCCCTGCCCGGAGCAGTGGACGGGCTGGAAGCACTGGGCATCGACCCGCAACGGCGCGCAGAGACGCTCTCGATCGATGAATTCGTGATGATAGCACGACATCTGTCTCCCTGATCCACACACGGGGCTTGGAGCATCGCACTTGGCGGGCTAGACCCGTTACAGATGAAACATTTGACCTCACAGGAACAGGCTCTGACCGAGCCTATCGATCCTCCCGCCATGCTCGCGCAGGTTCAGCGCTGGAGCGCCATCAACAGCGGCACGACCAATCTTGAAGGTCTGGCCCGGCAGGCAGAAGAACTCGCCGCAGCTTTCGGAGAATTGCCGGGAGAGCTTCGGATGGTTGCTCCAGCCTCCGTCACCGCAATTGATGCCGAAGGCCATGAGTTTGAAAAGCAACATGGCCATCATCTCGTTCTCAGCGTTCGGCCCGATGCCCCACGACGCGTGCTGCTGACCGGCCATATGGACACAGTCTTTCCGCAAGATCACCCTTTTCAGAAACAGAGCTGGCTGGATGATGAAACGCTGAACGGCCCAGGCGTCGCAGATATGAAAGGCGGGATTGCGGTTATGATTGCCGCACTCAAAGCTTTTGAAACCAGCCCTGCCGCTGCATCGCTTGGCTATGATGTGATGATCAATTCGGATGAAGAAACAGGTTCGCTGTCCTCATCCGCACTCATCACGCAACTGGCACAGGGCAAATATGCTGCGCTCACTTATGAGCCTTCCGCTCTTCCAGATGGGACACTGGCCCATGCGCGTGGCGGCAGTGGAAACTTCAGCCTCATTGTCACCGGGCGGTCTGCCCATGCCGGGCGTAACCCGCAGGATGGCCGCAATGCGATTGTCGCCGCAGCGGCTCTGGCACTCGGCCTCAAGCAATTGCAAGGCGATGATATCGCCATCAACCCGGCGAAGATCGAAGGCGGCAGTGCCAATAATGTCGTGCCCGATCACGCTGTGCTACGCTTCAACATTCGCCCGAAGACAAGCGCAATGTCGGATAGCTTCCCGAGCCTTCTCAGTGCATTGATTGAACAAGTTTCTACTGATCATGAGGTTTCTATCACCTGCCACGGCGGTATTTCCCGCCCGCCAAAGCCAGTCGATGAACGCGCTGCGCGCCTGTTCAATCTTGTCCGCGATACGGGTGAAGCACTTGGCCAGACAATTGGTTTACGCGATACAGGCGGCGTGTGTGATGGGAACAATGTCGCCGCTTGCGGAGTGCCCGTCGTCGATACGATGGGCGTGCGCGGCGGATCGATCCACTCACCTGATGAGTTCCTGATCGTGCCATCCCTTGCTGAAAAAGCAGCTTTGTCTGCCATCGTCCTTCACCGCCTTGCTACAGGAGCCTTGGCATGAGCTTTATCATCCGTGCTGCCAAACCCGGCGATCTTCAGGCCCTTTATGAAATGGCCAAGCTAACAGGCGGAGGTTTCACAAATCTTCCGCCAGACCGCAATTCCCTGCAAGCCAAGCTTGACCGTTCAGCGGCAGCCTATGCACGCAAAAGTGGTGAGTTGGAAAACGAGCTATTCGTGCTGGTGCTCGAAAATACCGAGACAGGCGCTGTGCGGGGAACATCGCAATTGTTCACGCAAGTTGGGCAAAACTGGCCTTTCTATTCCTACCGCATGACCATGCTCACCCAGCATTCAAAGGAACTGGAGCGCACAGTACGGGCAGAGTTGCTCAGCCTTACAACGGACCTTGAAGGCTCCAGCGAAGTTGGCGGCTTGTTCCTCCACCCTAGCGAGCGTGCAGGTGGTTTGGGATTGCTGCTCGCCCGCAGCCGTTATCTCTTTATCACCGCCCACCGCCAGCGTTTTGGCGAAAAGATCCTCGCTGAATTACGCGGCATTATTGATGAACGCGGTGGTTCGCCATTCTGGGATGCGGTTGGCGGCCGTTTCTTTGGCATGAGCTTTCAGGAAGCCGATTATTTCAACGCGATCCATGGCAACCAGTTCATCGCTGACCTTATGCCCAAACATCCTGTCTATACTGCCATGCTGAATGAAAGTGCCCGCAAGGTGATTGGTTTGCCCCACCCCAATGGCCGCGCCGCTATGCGGATGCTTGAAAATGAAGGTTTCAGCTATGAAGGCTATGTCGATATTTTTGACGGCGGCCCCACGATGACTGCCCGGGTCGACAATGTCCGCAGCGTGCGCGATGCCAAAACCCTTCCCGTTACGGATATGAGCTGTGAACGCGGTGAAAAAGCCCTTCTGGCCACCGGACAACTGGCTGGTTTCCGCTGCTGCTATGGCGCGCGAAATATAACGGACAACGGCATTTCCATCGACTCCCAATCGGCTGAACTGCTGAAAGTCAAAGAAGGCGATCCTGTCTGGAGCATTGCGCGATGAGCTTGGTTGAAGTGAATTTTGACGGGCTGATCGGTCCGTCCCATAATTATGCCGGGCTCAGCCTTGGCAATCTGGCCGCCACCTCGCACGCTGGCGAAACAGCCTTCCCACGCGATGCAGCCTTGCAAGGTCTTGCCAAAATGTGCGGAAATATGGAGCGCGGTTTGGTACAAGGGTTTTTCTTGCCCCTTCCCCGCCCCAATATGACCTACCTATCTGCCATTGCTGCCGATGCGCAAACTGACCGCGCATTGATCGCGGGCGCATGGTCTGCCTCCTCCATGTGGACAGCTAATGCAGCCACAGTCTCTCCTGCACCGGACACAGCCGATGGCTTGTGTCATCTCACTGTCGCTAACCTCGTAACCATGCCGCACCGGGCGCATGAATGGCCCGATACGCTGCGCCAGTTAAAGCTCGCTTTCGCCAATCGTGCGAGCTTTGCTGTGCATGGTCCTGTTCCGCCATCGTTTGGCGATGAAGGCGCAGCCAATCATATGCGCATGGCTGCATCACATGGCACATCGGGCGTCGAAATCTTCGTCTATGGCCGCAGCGGTGGCCCCTTCCCGGCCCGCCAGCACGAACAGGCGAGCCGCATCGTCGCCCGCAGTCATAATCTCGACCCCGAACGCGTGTTGTTTATTGAGCAGAACCCCGATGCCATTGCCGCAGGCGCATTCCACAATGATGTGGTAGCCGTCGCCAATGAACAGGTGCTGTTCACCCATGAACTGGCCTTTGCAGACCCACAGTCAGCCTATGCCAAAATCCGCGAAAAGCTGCCGGCTGCGGAGATCGTTGAAGTCCCGGCAAGCGCAGTCAGCCTTGCCGATGCGATCAGTTCCTACCTCTTCAACGCGCAGCTTTTGACACTTCCTGAAGGCGAAATGGCATTGGTGATCCCGACCGAAGCGTGGGAAACTGTGAGTGTCCGTAACTGGCTGGAAACGATGCTGGCGGGCAATGGCCCGATCCGGCAGGTCATCCCTGTCGATGTGCGCCAGAGCATGTCCAATGGCGGTGGCCCGGCATGCCTGCGGCTGCGTGTGGTGGCAGATCCTGACACGATTGATCCGCGCTTCCTCCTCACCCCCGCCAAAGCCGATATGATCGAAGGCATCATCACAAAATACTGGCCTGAACAGATCGGCCCGAAAGAGATCGGCGATCCGGCGCTTGCAGCCAGCATCAGGCAGGCACGCGAAGAATTGCTCAAAGCTCTCGACCTGATGGAGCTGAGCTGAAGATAATTGATAGAAGCGTAAGGCAAGTGGGGTGATTCTGTTGCAAGGCTCACCCCAGGCCCCTGGAATCCCTTCTGTTGCCCGGTGGGTCCAACCGCGCTTAGCTTTGTAAATTCGGGGCGTTAGCCCTTAAAATTACGCAGCGATTGCGAGTGCTTCGTTATCGTTGGCACTTGTGTGTTGTGAGCCTTAAACGGGTTACTCAGCCCGGGCGAAAATAATGTCTTTGAACACACGTCGATCCTGGTTCGGCCCCGTCAGAACATCCGCCGAAGCGGAGTTTGTGGTGGAGCCGCCGGGTACTGCCCCCGGGTCCGCTGCGTCTATTACACATCACAATTTATCGCCATAGCCGGTCGAAACCGGCAATCCCTATATAGAGATTACAAAGGCCTTGTGAAGGGATGGATTGAAAATCACGGTGCTTTTGCATCGCGATCCTTCAATTCGTGCAGGATTTCCTTCAAAACATCGAGCTGAGGATCGGTCGGAATTTCAGACGACTTCGAGCTATCATCTGTTTCCTTCTGTTTTTCCTGCATTTCGTCCAGAACACGGTTCACAACGCGAACCAGCATGAACAGCACAAAAGCGACAATCAAGAAATCGAGCGATTGCGTCAGAAAATCGCCATAGCCAATCATGGTGACGCCAGCAGCTTTCAATTCCGCATAATTATGCGGGTCGCCCGTATAACTCGCCGGGATATCCCCCAGCAGCAAAAACCAGTTCGAAAAGTCAATTTCCCCGAACATCCAGCCAATGATTGGCATCAGCACACTTTGCGTAAGCGATGTCACGATCTTGCCGAAAGCGGCACCGATCATCACGCCGACTGCCAAATCGAGAACATTGCCCCGCGCAATAAATTTCTTGAACTCGTTGAAAAGGCCCACTGTTATTCCCTCATGATTGCCTGGCAAATCGATGCCATGAAAGCAGTCCATCGCCAAGCGCTTGAAAGCAATCTCAGGCGTGCTATTTCCATAATACACTTTGCGGCATCTGCCGCCTGACAGGAGGTTTTGATTATCATGGCCAGTTCGCCGCTCACGCGCATTGTGCGCTACGCGACACTCACCATCGCAGCACTTAGCCTGGCTGCGTGTGGGATCAATTCGGTCCCCACTGCTCAGGAAGCTGCCAAAGCACGCTGGGCTGATGTTCAAAGCGCTTACCAGCGCCGGGCTGATCTTGTCCCCAATCTGGTGGCCACGGTAAAGGCCTCCGCGCAGTCTGAAACTCAAATCCTGACCAATGTGACCAATGCGCGCGCGCGGGCAACTTCCATCAATGTCACCACGGATGATCTGTCCAACCCTGCTGAATTCCAGAAGTTTCAGGATGCGCAGAACCAGCTGACGCAGGCCCTTGGCCAGCTCCGCACCGTTGTTGAGAATTATCCTGAACTCAAAAGCCAGGCCCGCTTTGCGGATCTGATGACGCAGCTTGAAGGCACGGAAAACCGTATCGACAATGCACGCACCAAATATAATGATGCGGTGCAGGCCTATAATACGGAAATCCGGACATTCCCCTCGATCATCGGTGCTAAACTGATCCATGGCGCGAAGCCAATGGAACCGTTCACGGCGGAACCTTCAGCGCAGACGGCTCCAACCGTGAATTTCGATTTCGGTTCGGATACGCCACCGGCTGCACCTGCTGCTCCAAAAAACTGATATATTCATAATGCTAACAAAACGCCTCTATTCCCCCGTTTTGGTGAGAGCTGTTATTGTCATGGTGGCAGCGCTCGCCGCCATTATGATGGCTTCCACCGCCTTTGCGCAAAATTTTCCGGCTCGCCCGGAAGGCCCTTTGCTTGATGCTGCCAATGTGCTTTCACCTGCTCAGAAACAGCAACTCGATCAGGAACTACGCGCCTATAATAAGTCGACGGGCCGTGCTGTTATCGTTGCAACGGTGACATCTCTCGATGGCGAACCGATCGAAACTTACACACGGCAATTGGCTGAAAACTGGGGAATAGGCGGCAAGGACACCGAAGAAGGTGTTCTCTTCCTTGTAGCACCAAAAGAACGGCAATTGTGGATCACCACCGCGCGCGGTGTGCAGACCACGTTGACCGATGTGATGGCGGGGCGGATCATCCGCAATGATGTCATCCCACGCTTCAAGGCAGGCGATATGGCGGGCGGCATCATGGCCGGCACCAGCCAGATCATCCAGGTGCTAAATATGGACCCGGCACAGGCCAAAGCGATTGCAGAAGCAGAAGCGGCTGCCCGCAAGAAGAGCGAGGAAGTCAGCGGTGGCACCATTGCCAGCGCGATCTTCTGGATCGTGATGATCGTTTTCTTTGTTGGCGTATTTGGACGGGGCGGCAGAGGACGCCGCTATCGCGGCAGCGGATCAGGCGCAGCTTTGCCGATGATGATCTGGGGCGCGAGTGAAATCGCCCGCCACTCCAGCGGTCGCGGTGGCTTCGGCGGTTTCTCCGATGGCGGAGGATTCGGCGGTGGCGGCGGCTTTGGCGGCTTCGGCGGCGGCGGCGGCGGTTTCAACGGCGGCGGCGCCGGGGGGAGCTGGTAATGGCTTTCCTCAATGAAAAGCAGCATGCCCATGTCACAGCGGCCGTGGCGGCAGCTGAACTGAAAAGCTCCGGCGAAATTGTCACCATCACGGCGCGGCAGTCTGACGGATATAGCGATATTGCGCTGGTTTGGGCCGCGATTGTCAGCTTTGCCCTGCTCACTCTTCTGGTCTTCATCGCAGAACCGGTCCTTCATTGGTACGGCGCGTTGCATGGCGAATGGAACGCAGATTGGGTTCCTTACGAAGTCTTCGCCATCGCAGCGGCCACGGGCATTGTAGCTTTTTTGCTCGTGTGGCTGGCCCAGCTCTGGACACCGCTGCGCTTTGCTCTGGTGCCTGGCCGCGTGAAAGATGCGCGTGTGCAGGACCGCGCGATTGACCTTTTCAAAGTGGGCGCGGAAAGCCGCACGCAAGGCCGGACAGGCATTCTCATCTATCTCTCCATGGCTGAACATCGCGCAGAAATTCTCGCCGACGAAGCCATCGCTTCAAAAGTCGATGCCGAAGTCTGGGGCGAAGCGATGCACGCCATGCTGGCCGAATTGAAGGAAGGCCGGATTGCCGAAGGGATGGTCGCCGCGATTGACCGGGTGGGTGATGTGCTGGCGCTCCATTTCCCGCGTGCAGATGATGACCAGAATGAAATTCCTGACAGGCTGATCGAATTATGATGCCTCCTGACCATGACGCGCCGGAAGAGATCGCCTGGCAAGGTGACTGGATTACGGCCAAAACCCGTGGGCGCTGGGAATATGTCAGCCGTGCCAAGGGCATCCGTGCGGCTGTCATTCTGCCAATCGACCATGACCATGTCATTTTGGTGGAGCAATATCGCATCCCGCTATCAAGCCGCTGCCTGGAATTGCCGGCAGGTCTGGTCGGCGATGGTAGCGATAATGATGGTGAAAGTGCTGATACTGCCGCCACGCGGGAGCTGGAGGAAGAAACCGGTTATCATGCAGACCATTGGGAAAATTGCGGCGAATTCTTCTCTTCTCCCGGCATGGTCAGCGAGAGCTTTACTCTGCTCAAAGCCACGGGCCTCACCAAGGTGAGCGAAGGTGGCGGTATCGATGGCGAAAACATTACCGTCCACCGGGTCCCCCTCGCCAATATTCGCAGCTTCATTGCAGAGCAACGCAAAGCGGGAATCGCGATTGATGTGAAACTACTGCTCTTGCTTGGTGCAGATTTGCTGGCAGAATGAACTGATGACAAATGTAACTATTTTGGGCGCGGGCGCCATGGGCTGCCTCTATGGCGCTGCTTTTCATCGTGCAGGCTGGAATGTGCTCTTGGTCGACGTCAACCAGGAACAGATCGACGCCATCAACACCAACGGGCTTGAAGTCGATACCCGCGCCGGAGTTGAACATTTGCCAATCAAGGCTGTTCAACCGGCTGCAGCAGATGGCACAGCCGATCTTGTGGTGCTGTTCACCAAGACATTCCAGACAGACCGTGCGCTGGAAGGCATCGCCCATCATATCGGGCCGGAGACCTACATTCTGAGCCTGCAGAATGGCCTTGGCAATGATGAGAGCGTGGCCCGCCATGTGGAGCGTGAACGGGTGCTGGTCGGCGTCAGCATGTTGCCCTCTGACCTCATTGGCCCGGGCCGTATCCGCTCCCATGGGGAAGGCAGCTCGAAACTTTATCCAGCCTTCACCACGGATGACAGTTTTGCCACCCAGGTGGTTGATGCGCTGAATACCGGCGGCCTTCCAGCAACACTCGATCCTGATATTGCTGCGGCGATCTGGTCCAAGGCGATCTTTAATGCGGCAATGAACCCGCTATGCACCCTCACCCGCCGCACGCCGGGCTTTCTCGGTGCGCATGAGGAAAGCCAAGCCATTATCCGCGATGTGGTGCTTGAAGGCGTTGCCGCCGCCAATGCCAATGGCGTGCCGATCCAGCCTGAACCCATTCTGGAGCTGACTGAAATGTCCGCCAAAGATCATGC
Source organism: Altericroceibacterium indicum (assembly GCF_009828105.1). Classification (GTDB taxonomy): domain Bacteria; phylum Pseudomonadota; class Alphaproteobacteria; order Sphingomonadales; family Sphingomonadaceae; genus Altericroceibacterium; species Altericroceibacterium indicum. The sequence continues at coordinate 604,377 of NZ_WTYQ01000001.1, read as the reverse complement.
TGACCATGAACCCTCAATGTTGCAGGACATCAAGGCTGGCAGGCGCACAGAAGTGGACGCGATCGATGGTGCGATTGTCCGCGCAGCACGGAAAGCCGGGCTAACGGCACCTGCAACGGAATTTCTCTGGCGCATGGTGAAGCTCGAAGAAGCCAAGCTCTGAGCACGTCCATTTACGCCACAAAAAAGGGCGGGTGCCACGACGGCCCCGCCCTTTTTCATGCGATAATTGCGCGATCAGACCAGATTGATTTCCCGCAGCCGTTGCATAAGATAATCATGCGAACTGATGGGTTCTTCACGCTTTTCAGGGTTCTCCGGATCGAAACAGCTTTCCAGCGGCTCGATCATATAATCGGGCCGGAAGTGCAAAAAGAACGGCATGGAATAGCGTGAACGTTTCGCCGCATCACCGACGGGGTTCACCACGCGATGCGTAGTAGAGCGCATTTTGCCATTAGTAAGGCGCTGCAGCATATCGCCGATATTCACTGCCAGAGCGCCTTCCGAAGGCTTTACCGCGATCCATTTGCCTTCACGCGAAAGCAGTTCGAGGCCAGATTCCTCCGCCCCCAGCAGCAATGTGATGGTGTTGATATCTTCATGCGCCGCAGCGCGAATGGCCCCTTCATTGCCTTCGGCTACGGGTGGGTAATGCAGCAGGCGCATCACTGAATTGCCATTCTCGATAGTGGGGTCGAAGAAATCTTCCTCCAAACCCAGATGAAGAGCGATTGCAGAGAGAATACGCTTCCCGGTATTTTCAAAAGCCTGGTAAAGCTCTTCAAAAGTTTCCTGAAAACCATCAATTTCAGCGGGCCAGACATTAGGCGGCATGAATTCTTCAAGCGGATCACCGGCCGGCAATGTGCGGCCAACATGCCAAAATTCCTTGAGATCGTTAATCTTGGCATCCTTGGCGCGCTCTGTTCCAAACGGAGTATAACCACGCGCACCGCCCTTCCCGGCGAGGAAGTAACTGCGTTTCACATCTTCAGGAAGAGCGAAGAATTGCTCACACTTTTTCCACGCACGATCAATCAATTCGGCGGAAATACCGTGATTGCGAACGATGGCAAAACCATACTCGCCAAAAGACTGGCCGAGTTCATCAGCCATATCCTCAAGTGAGCGTTCCAGTGAAACAGATGCAATGTCGGACATGATACTATCTTATAATTGAAGGAAAATTCCTGCCAGTGCAGCGCTCATCAAATTGGCGAGCGAGCCGGCAGCGAGGGCCCGAAGGCCCAGCTTGGCGATAACAGGCCGCTGGTTGGGAGCAAGCCCACCCGTCACGGCCATCTGAATGGCGATCGAACTGAAATTGGCAAATCCGCAGAGCGCGAAAGTGATGATCGCACGGCTCCGGTCACTAAGCACTTCCGGTCCCATATTGCCCAGTTGAATAAAGGCCACAAATTCGTTGAGAACGATCTTCGTCCCAAACATTCCACCGGCAATCTGCGCTTCCTGCCAAGGGATACCCAGAAGATACATAACAGGGGCAAACACTGTCCCCACGATGAGCTGGAAAGACAGATCGGGATAACCAAACCAGCTCCCTACCCAGCCAAGTAGACCATTAGCCAAAGCCACCAGAGCAACAAATGCCAGCACCATCGCACCAACGGCTACGGCCAGCTTGACACCCGTCTGCGCACCTTGTGAGGCCGCTTCGATGATGTTGGCAGGTTTGTGCCCTTCTTCAAATGTCTCAGCCAATTCCACTTCGCGATGAGAATGCCCGGTCTCATGCAAAGCTGCTGGCCCTTCTCCGCTGATCCGGCTTTCCGGCAGGGAATAGACTTCCCCCTCTGCGGCAGCAGAGGCCGGGCCATCGTCGGGCATGATGATCTTCGCCATCAGGATACCCCCCGGCGCCGACATAAAAGCAGCCGCCAGCAGATAAGGCAGATAGGCTTCCCCCAGCAATCCAGCATAAGCGGCCAGAATGGTGCCGGCGACACCTGACATGCCCACCGTCATCAAAGTGAACAAACGTGATGGCGCAAGACCGGCAAGATAAGGGCGCACCACCAGGGGGCTTTCAGACTGGCCGACAAAAACATTGGCCGCCGCACCAAGCGACTCGACAGGAGAAATGCCCGTCAGCCATCCAATAGCACCGCCCAGCCACCGCACGACACGCTGCATGATGCCCAGATGGTAAAGAATCGACACCAGTGCAGCGAAGAAAACAATCACCGGCAAAGCACCCAGCGCGAAGCTGTTGGACAGCGGATTGCCATCATTCGCACCGAACAGGAATTGCGTTCCCTGATCTGCATAAGACAGCAATTCCGCCACGCCGTGGGCCATTGTCTGAATGGCCTCACGCCCCCACGGGGCGCGTAAAACCAGCGCAGCCATGCCGATTTGCAGGAGGAAAGCAGAGCCTGTTACGCGAAGATTGATCCGACGATGACCAGTGGACAGAGCAAAGGCGATCAAAAGTATGACGGCAATGCCGAAGACATTTATGAGCAGAGGCGGCATGAAAATCCGTTGAATATCTCGGTAAAGGACCACATTGCGCAGTCGCGCGCCAAGGTCAAAGGATAAGGCCGCTTTTTTAACGGGTTCTTCCCTTTTTCTGTTTCAGGCAATAGCAGAGCGTCCATGCAAACCTCGACCACTCCACCGGCAATCCCTCTTCCCCTGTTCCTCTATTCCCTGCTCTATGGCGGGATGACCTGCATTGCAGGCGTTCTGGGCTCCAAGCAGGTGGCCTTGGGACCTTTGGCGGTGGAGGCTGGAATCTTCCCCTTCCTGCTGCTCGTGACTTTATCGAGTTCGGTAGCGGTGCTTTATGGTCGAGAGACAGCTAACCGGTTGGTGCGCTTTGGCTTTGTTCCACTCGGGACAGCCATCATCCTCACCTGGATCGTCCTCCAACTGCCAACTGACGCCGGAATGTACGAACCGGCTAAAGAAGCTTTCCCCATCGTGTTGGGGCAAAGCTGGCGCCTCATGGTCGCAGGTATCATCGCCTATGGCGTGTCCATGACGATCAATGTCTACGTCTTCGACAAGCTTACCAAGGGCGAAAATCGCGTCATCGCCCTGCCCGGTGCGATTGCATCCATGTTGAGCCAGGTGGTTGATACGCTGATCTTTATCACGGTCGCCTTTTACGGTGTGCGCCCGATCGGCAATCTGATTGCCGGGCAAGCGCTGTCCAAAGTGGTGTTGTCGCTCGTTCTGGTCCCGCCGCTTATTTCGCTATGCGTGAGGTTCGGGCGACGCTGGAGCTAAAGTTCTCCTTGCCCGAAGCTCCTTTGAGCAGAGAATGACAAAAAGCTGCTCTCACAGCGTAATATAGTCATAGAGCAGTCACATCAGCGCGGCAGGACCACCGGGTAGTACCGGGGGCTGCTTCGATGGAATGCGTGAAAATCTACACAACTGATGCTGGCAGTCTGCAACTTGCTGACTTTAGCCACAATGGAGTGAACTTTACTTTTGAGAACCTCCCTTCCACTGGGCCTAACGGCCTGATCGAAGGGCCGGTTTGGGTTTTTGTGGACTGGGTCCTGCCAGAGCTTTCAGGCCTTGAAATGTGCCGCCGTCTCAGGGCAGATGCGCGGCTCAGCGATGCCCATATCACCATGGTTCTGGAACAGGACGATGCCGAGGATCGCCGTCGTGCTTTAAAGGCCGGAGCGGATGATTACACCATCGGTCCGGTTGATCGGACGAAGATGCTTGACCGCGTGATGGCCCTCCACTCCCAAAGAAGTGTCCGCAGCCCGCATCATATGATTTCAGTGGGAGATTTTGTGATCGATCTGGGGGCCGAACAGGCTCGCTGGCAGGAGCACGCCATTTCACTACGCCCGAATGAATTTCGCCTGCTGCGTTATATGTTGGAGAATCCCAATCAGGTTCTTTCTCGTGAAACCTTGATTGAAGGCCTTGGTAAAAAGGGCGAGCCGATTGATTTGCGAACCGTGGATGTGTGGATCAAACGCTTGCGCAGCGGCCTAAAATCAGTCGGTGCCGGGCAATTGCTGCGCACTGTCCATGCGAAAGGCTATGTCCTCGACGCTGGATAATCACCACTTAGCCCAAGCAATATAAAGCCCCGCAAATTGCGGGGTTTTTTAATGCGCCTTTTGCACTCAGAAGAAAAAGGCCCGGCCGCATGGAGTTGCGACCGGGCCGAGTGGGTGGCTCTTTAGAAGTTGGCTGAGACAGACATTTTGAACGTCGTCCCAAGATCGTAGCTGTTCACATCAATCCGCCTATCAGCATTTTTCTGATATTCTTCATAGTTTTGATTGAGAATATTTCGGGCTTCAAACTTCCACTCTGTATCAATTCCGCCGAGCTTAATACCCTGACGCCAGACAAAGTCGAGTTTGATACCGGGGGATTCGATAATATCCGGCAGAAGATTGTCACCTCGTCCCGTTACCCGGTTGCTGGCATAATTCACCAGCAATGTCTGCTGTGAAAGCCCGTCCTGCGATTCTAGGCCGATTTGAAGATTGGCCACGTGATCTGATTGCCCGGTCAGTGGCGCACCATCTCTGAATTGAGCCAGCGCCGGAATCCCGACCGTAGGATAGACATCCACCGTATCGCCCTCGCCGACAACCAGTGCTGAATGGCTATAGGTGTAGTTTACCTGCGTAAACAGACTGCGATCAGAGAAGAATTTTCCGCCCAGATCATAAAGATCAAACGATTTACGCGCTTCAAATTCGGCACCATAAAGCTTGGCTTCAGGCGCATTTGCGAAATATCCGCGTGAGCCGTTATCGCCAAACCGGATGAAGGTTTCGATCGGATTATCGATCTTCTTCCAGAAACCGGCAAGGGAGATCTTGTCCTGACCCGACATGTAATATTCAAGCCGGACTTCCGCATTCGTCAGCTTGCTGTCCTTCAGGAATGGATTGCCACGATATTCACGGTTTGCCTCTGGGTCGTAATACAGTTGGAAGATCAACTCACGGAACTGAGGCCGGGCGATGGTCTTGGAGGCATTAAGACGAAGTTGCAGCTTGTCAGCGACATCCCAGGTGATGGTTGCAGCGGGCAGATAATAATCATGTGACAGGCTCGTGCCAGCCGTTGAGCTGCTGGGTGTGAGGAACATCTGCATAGGGCGAACATTCTGGTCAGCCGTTTCAAAACGCGCACCAAAATCGAGGCTCACCGCATCAACAGGTTCCCAAGTGGCCTTCACGTAAGCTCCATGGATACGCAAGGAAGCAGCAAAGGCCGGGTCACTTTCGGTCGTTTCGACCAAGGAATAATTGTAATATTCAGCAACTGAATGCTGGATCAGATAATCAGGCCGGAACGCCCCCACGCCAATGTCAAAATTACTTGGCGCGACGATCTGGAACTGCCGCCGGGAGGATTTGCGATAAGTATCCGTGTAAGAATACCCTGCGGTCAGAGTGAGACGTGGCCACACAAGGCCACTCACATCTATGCCGCCGTACCACAGATCTTCATTAAGGTCTGAAAAGGCAACGGATGCAGAACCTTCCTGCCCATTGTTCAGACGGTTAACAAAGATATCCCCGTAAGGATCATTTTCCAAATTCGTGCGAACATATTGGAAATTGGTTTCGAAAGGAGATTCGCGCTGGCTGTTGGCATAACCGCCACGCAAATCGATGCCAAAACTGCCGAAGCGCAATTCACCCACAAATTGCGAATCGATCAATTGCCGCTCGATCCAGGCGGTATCCTGATTAAAGCGGTCATAACCTGAACCAATATTACGCCCTTCGGACAGGCGCGTGTTTTTCAGCGTGTCGCGGATATAGAGGTTGGTGAAACGGAACTTGTGGCGGCCCAATTCAACGCCAATGCCGAGCATTCCGTTGACCGTAATATTATTATCAGTGCTGACAGTGCGGAAATCATCTTTCAAAATCGAAAGATCGGCCAGAGCGGCTGATTGCTGTGTGATATCGCGCGTGCGCCAGTCATTGCTGTAAGATGCCGTAGCGATCACACCGACACGTGCATCACCCACATCAAAGGCCGTTCCGCCTGTAAGAGAGCCGGACCAATTGGCTGGCACATGGTTCATTTTCTGAGTCAGAACAAGGTTAGGATCAGCAAATTCGCCAATGATGGCAGCCTTATCGATCGAGCTATCACTGATTTTCTTACCGCTGGCGAGAAAGGCATTGAGCTGCGGAGGAATATTCCGTGTTCCATTATCGAAACCCGTCCAGTCACTGCCTGAACCGTAATAGCTATAGCCTGTGTGGAACGTTGTTTCAGTATTAGCCGAACCGCCTACACCCACTGTAAGGAAGCTCTCTTCCGGCACAGCAATCGTGGTGAGATTGATAACACCACCGCCAAATTCAGCGGGATAATTGGGAGAATAGCTCTTCTGAACAACAGAAGAAGCAATGATATTTGTCGGGAAGATGTCGAGCGGCACAACACGGCGCAGCGGCTCGGGGCTTGGCAGCGGCAGACCATTGAGCAAGGCGAGTGAATATCGATCACCCAGACCGCGCACATACACCAACCCATTGCCAACAACGGAAAGGCCCGTCACCCGGCCAAGTGCGCCAGCAATATCCCCTTCACCCGTGCGCGCGATGTCCTCGGTAGAAAGAACAGAAACCACCTGATCCGAAGAGCGAACCGGATCGCGGTTCACGCGGCCGGTCACGATGATTTCACCAGGTGCAGAAATGTCTGGCGCAGAAGCTTCTTCTGCCTGCTGCTCTACTTCTTCGGTAGGCTGAGGCGGCATGGCAGTAGTGTTAGTATCTTGTGCATGAACAAGACCGGGCACGGTGACAGCTGTCGTGACCAGCAGCGTGCGGTAAAGCCAAAGTGGCTTGAACATCTCTTTTCCCCCGGGAAATCGTAACCAAGTGAGGGGGATGACCGGATTTCGGCCATCCCCCATCATGCAAATTTTGCTTGCAATACTCAGGTGACAGGTGAGCTGGCGCAGCTCTTGCCAGCGCCTAGGTCAGCGGCAGTGCTGTCACAGGTCCATCCCTTGTACCAACTGTCATACCCCGTGAAGACCGCACCAATATGCGCAGGGTTGGTGAAGAAGCTGGAGTAAGATGTCGGGTTCGTCACAGCGACGGCATTTTCATTCGAGCCGTTGGCGAAGGTCGTCAACAGAAGGCTTGAAGTGAAATTGGCATCATTATTGTTGCTGCCTGAACCGAAGGCCGCTTCAACATCCGCAGCCGTATTGCCGTCGCTGCCATTGCTGTTCACAATGAACGGTGTCTGGCATGTCATCACAACGGAACGGAACTGAGGCGGACCATTTTCATCAATGGTGGCGTCAGCCGCACGAAGTGTTTCCGGCAGACTGATACGAAGGCAAGCATAGGTCGGAGCATAGACCACAGAGTTCAGCAAGGTGTAGTCAGCAGCACCCCGGATCAACATTGCAGCAAGGTCGGAGCCACTGTCGCGCTGAACGAAAGTTGCGTTTGAAACAACGATATCCTGACGTGGAAGATCAGCGATATTGGAATTGTTGGAATCGGCTTCAATCATGGCATCGCCAGCGCCATTGCGCTGAACTGCGAGGACATATTGAATGAAGCCGCGAACGCCGGTGTCGGTGTCAAGGTTATCGTCATCTGCACCGATCAACACCAGGTTCTTTGCACGAATATCGCCGCCAAAGGCTTCAATCGCGTCATCAGAGCTGTTGAAGCTCATGATGTTTTCCATAACCGTTCCACTGCCGACACCGCCAAGGGTAAGGGACTGGAGTTCGTTATCGGAAGACAGCACATAGCCGGAATAGCGGATCTGCACATATTTCATGGTGCCACTGCTATCGCTATCGTTGTTACCGCCGAACAGGGCCGGATCAGAAGCGCCTTCCGTATCCCGCTGACAGGAATTGGTTGCACTGGTGTTGCTTTCTGATGCAGCCGTCCCCGTATCGCAATCTGTGATTTTACCACGGCCGAGCAACACAACGCCGCCCCACTGCCCCTGGTCCGTATCAGACGTATTCCCAAGGATATTCTGTTCGGATGTGAAGATGATCGGGTTGGTTGCTGTACCTTCCGCGTTGATCTTATTGCCGCGATTGACGACCAGATAAGAAACGCCTGTCCCTGCATAAACAACAACACCAGGCTCAATAGTGAGCGTAACATTGGTGTCGCTTGCACTGGCAGCAAAACCACCATCCGTACCCACATCCACGCGGCCATTCATGCGATAAGCAACGCCCGATGTATATGGCAGTGTTGAAGATGCATTAATGCGGGCAGGCAGAGTGCAAACGCGTACTGTTCCTTGCGGAACGTTGATAACGCCGCTGTCAGTCAGACCGGCAGGATCGCTGATCGTCGGGCACTCGCTCGCAGCCGTGACACTGCCAGTAGGCGTGGGTGTCGGTGTAGGCGTCGGGCCAGGCGTTGGTGTTGGCGACGGATTGATGATGACATCGCCGCCCGTACCGGGCGAGGAAATTTCTTCGGGGCCACAAGCAGATAATGCGAGCATGCTGCAGCCAATTACGAGCGAACGGGTCAAAAGTGTCACTGGTGGTCCCCCAACCTTGAGAATCAAGTATCGCGAAATGCAATCGCGACTCGCCAGCTAGGCCGTGGACGTGACAGTTTCTTTGCAAAAATGTTCGTATTTTGAAATGTTTACATAAGTCATCGAAATGACAGATGTGACATTCCAAGCCATTCTTCGGATCACCCCCGAAGATGGATGAGGATCTTCAAAATCCAAATGTTACAGTTCTATTACAATATTACATTTTTATTGCAGTCTGCAGATTACAGACGCAATCTCACACCATAGGAAAAATCCGGGAGAATTGTGATGATTGGAATTGTATTTGCTTCACTGCTGACCACCGCCATCGGGCCAACCGCCGCCATTGCCGATCAGCAAATGCCGCCAGAACAGATGAATGTTGCGTTTGAGCAATTGGCTGCAGGGGATTCGGCTGAGGCCATCGAAGAACTGCGACGCTCAGAATATGCAAACGACCCCGCGCGGCTCATCAACCTGGGCACAGCATATGCGCAGAGTGGTGACTATAAGAAGGCCGCGAAGTTCTTTCGTGCAGCTTTGGCCAGTGGCACGCAATACCGTCTCGAACTGGCAGATGGTAGCTGGATGGATTCCCGGCAAGCCGCACGACTTGCCCTTGCCAACCTGAACAGCAAAACCACACTTGCGATGCGGTGATCGCATCAAAAATCCATTTCAGCTCCCTCAAAACATGCTGAAATCCTGGCACCCGCTTGGCTACAGGCTTGGCGGGTGTTGCTTTAAGAGCACCGCTCCGGCTTACCGCAAATCTGTCACGATCTTGTCATTCGCTTAACCCAAAGGGGTATTCGGAGGGCAACGTGATTCTATCTTTTTGGAAAAGTCTGGCAGCGATGGGAATGGCTGGCGTGATAGCCCAGCCTGCCTATGCTGACGTGCTTGAGATAGGCGATGATGGCCCCTCATGGATTTCCGGACCCAATGTGACACTGAATGCGCCTGATAGCGCAGCGGTTCCAGACAATGTTGATATAGAAGTTCCCGCCAGTGCGGTGGCAGATTTGCAGCGCCATTCCGCCGGTATTCCTGCAACGTACTCGGCCAAAGTGGCAGAACTTTCGGCCAGATTTGACCTCAGCCCGGCTTTGATTGAAGCGCTCGTCTGGCAGGAAAGCCGCTGGCGCAGCAATGCGAAATCTTCAGCCGGAGCGCGTGGCCTCACCCAGCTTATGCCCGGAACCGCCCGTGAACTGGGCGTTGACCCAGGCGATCCGTTTGCCAATCTCGAAGGTGGCGCACGCTATCTTCGCGAACAGATTGACCGTTTTGACGGTGATATCGAAAAGGCGCTTGCCGCTTATAATGCGGGGCCAAAACGCGTGCTTGATGCAGGTGGCATCCCGGAAATTCGTGAAACAAAACACTATGTCGCGTCGGTCATTGGCCGCCTCGCTGACCATTCCCGGAGTAGTAATTGATGCGTGCACTTAACCGCCCCCTTCGTGGCCTGATGGCATTGGCGGCCCTTCTTTTACCGTCCGCAGCCTTTGCGCAGAGCGCTGGAGATCCACAAGGTTCAGGGCCCATTGTGGCAGCACTTGGCTGGATTCAGGGCACTATGCTCGGTAATGTGGCTACTGCAGTGGCTGTCATGGCCGTGGCAGCAGTCGGCTTCATGATGCTGACCGGCCGGATGAACTGGCGCTTTGGCGCAACTGTCATCATCGGTTGCTTCGTGCTGTTTGGCGCGGCTTCCATCGTATCGGGCATCCAGTCCGCTGCGGCGGTCGGCTGAGGAACGGCGGCGATGTCTCAACTTGTCCGCCACAGGGTTCACCGTGCTTTGACACGGCCACAAATGTTCGCTGGCGTGACGTATAATTTCTTTATCATCAACGCTGCGGTCACCACTGAATTATTCCTGATAACCGGAAGCTTTCTGGCTCTGCCAGCAGCGCTTGGCATTCACGGGGTCGGCTATCTCGCCTGCCTTCGGGAACCACGCATTTTCGACCTGTGGATCACCAAGGTCAGCAAATGCTCACGCGTGAAAAATTGGAAGCGCTGGGGCTGCAACAGCTACGCCGCCTGAGCGCGGTAAAATGAGGGGGTCGACAATGTCAAAAAAATGGCTCGGAGCCGCCGCCTGGAGCGCGAAGGAAGCGCAGGCAGGTGATCGCTTGCCCTATGCACGTCTGATTGATGACCAGACTATCCTGCTACGCGATGGCTCTTTGATGACCGCCTTGCAAGTGCCGGGCCTGTTGTTTGAAACCGAAGACACTGAAGCACTGAATGCCCATGCGGCAACGCGTGAGATCATGCTGCGTTCAAACCTCGATGCGCGGTTCGTGCTCTATCATCACGTCATCCGTCGCCGCGTGGAAGTGGAACTGGATGCGCAATTTGATGACACTCTATCGGCCCATATCGATCAAAGCTGGCGCGAAAAACTCGCTGGCGGATCTTTGTTCATCAATGATCAGTTCGTCACGCTGATCCGCCGCCCTGCGCGTGGCAAGGCGGGTCTGGCTGAGAAGCTTGGCAAAATGTGGCAGCGTCGCGGGCAGGAACAGTTGGAAGCTGACCCCAAGGATCTGCGCTCATTGCGGGCAGCAGCCCAGTCTTTTGCCGCATCACTTGGCGATTACGGCGCCAGAATGCTGAGCGATTATGCCGGCCCCAGCGGACAGATGAACAATGAGCTGCTGGAACTGCTGAGTGCGCTTTATAATGGAGAAATGCGCCCTGTCCGTCGCCCCACAGAGGAAACGGACATTGGCCAGATGCTACCTTATCGTCGGGCAAGCTTCGGTCTTGATGCAATGGAATTACGCGGCGCGAACGGCACGGACTTTGCCACTATCCTCAGCCTCAAAGACTATCCTGAAGCGACATCGCCCGGCCTGATTGACCCGCTGTTGCGACTGCCGTTCGAAATGATTGTGACAGAGAGCTTTGCCCCCCAGGAACGCCAAACCGCACGAGAGAAGATTGACTTGTCCCTGCGCCGCCTGCGTTCAGCCGATGAAGAAGCACAGGCAGAACGCGCCGATATGCTGGCAGCGCGTGATGAACTGGGCAATGGATCGGTCACATTTGGCGATCACCATCTCACCGTTCTGGTGCGTGAACGCGATCTTGCCCGGCTTGATGATGCCAGCGCCGCCTGCGCTGCTACACTTGCTGATGCCGGGGCGATTTCGGTGCGTGAAGACACCAATCTGGAGCCTGCTTTTTGGGGGCAATTCCCCGGAAATGAGACCTATCTTGTTCGCCGCGCGATGATTTCCAGCGCTAATATGGCAAGCTTTTCCTCGCTTCACGGCTTCGCGCTGGGTCAAGCGGAAGGCAATCACTGGGGGAATGCAGTCACCTTATTGCAGACAACCAGTTCAACGCCGTTCTTCTTCAATTTCCACAATGGCGATCTGGGTAATTTCACCGTGATCGGCCCGTCTGGTTCTGGCAAAACGGTGGTGATGAATTTCCTGGCCGCGCAAGCACAGAAATTCAGCCCACGCACTATCCTGTTTGACAAGGATCGCGGAGCGGAATTGTTCATCCGCGGAATTAACGGCCGCTATGAGCGCATCCATTCGGGCGAACCTTCAGGTTTCAACCCTCTTTCGCTGCCCGACACGCCTGCAAACCGCGCGTTTTTGCGCGACTGGCTTGGCGTCATGCTGAAAGCGGAAGGCCCGGAAGAACTGGCAATGCTGAGCCATGCAGTGGATGCCGCCTATGCCAACGATCCATGCTTGCGCCGCCTGCGCCATTTCAAGGAACTGCTTTCCGGCACACGCCGCCCACAACCCGGTGACCTGGCCGACCGTCTGTGCGCATGGATCGAAGATGGCGAAAATGGCTGGCTGTTCGATAATGCCCAGGATCAACTCGATCTGTCTGAGCGCGTGCTTGGCTTTGACATGACAGCACTGCTGGAAAATCCGCGCTTGCGAACACCGGTGATGATGTATCTGTTCCACCGGATCGATGAGCGTCTGGACGGTCAGCCCACGATGATCCTGATCGATGAGGGATGGAAGGCGCTCGACGATGAAGTTTTCGCCGCCCGCATTCGGGATTGGCTCAAAACTCTGCGTAAACGCAATGCGCTGGTCGGTTTCGCAACCCAGAGCGCGCGCGATGCTCTGGAAAGCCGCATTGCCACTGCCTTGGTTGAACAAACCGCCACGATGATCTTCATGCCCAATTCGCGGGCGCGGCCGGAAGACTATTGCGATGGTTTCGGCCTGACCGAGCATGAGCTGGAACTGATCCGGTCCCTGCCCGCCCATAGCCGTTGCTTCCTGGTGCGCCAGCCTGATGCCAGTGTGGTCGCCCGGCTCGACCTGTCCGGATCGCCGGAGGTTCTGACTATCCTTTCCGGCCGGGAAAGCGCGGTTCGCCGCCTTGATGCCATCCGGGCCACTGTGGGTGATAATCCAGCTCGCTGGTTCCCCATTCTCACCGGCCACCCTTGGCCCGGTGATGAAGAGGGTGAAGATGGCTACAGCGTTTGGGAGGCGGCAGAATGACCGACGCCACTTGCCAGATGGCGATGGATAGTGTCGGCAGCGGGGTGGCCGCCTCGCTCCATGCGGTCGATTGCGTCGCCAATGAAATGACCAGCTCTGCCTTCGGGCGGTTGTTCGGCACCCATGGCGCGCTGATGCCAGCACTGACCATTCTGCTGACGCTCTACATCGCATTTTTCGCCCTTTCTCTGCTGACCGGACGCAGCCGCCTCGGCATTTCCAGCCTGACTCCCCGCATGATGACCATCGGTCTGGTGCTGACCTTCGCCACAAGCTGGGTCGCCTATCAAGGAGTGGTGTGGAATTTGGCAACGGGCGCGCCCAATGAAATTGCTGGCGTGTTGATGGGCACCAAAGGCTCCGCCACCGATATATTTGCTGCCAAGATTGATGTCGTTTTCACTGCCTTGATAGAAGCGACTGGCGGACAAGCCAATGCAGCCCAGGGTGCAACCTCCACCTTTTCTCCGCAGGGTCTCCTATGGCTGGGCGGAACATTGCTGTTGCTCGGCACGGTGGGCGTGCTGGTCACCGCCAAAATTGCTTTGGCCGTGTTGCTCGCGATTGGTCCGGTATTTGTGGTTCTGGCACTTTTCCCTGCCACACGCGGATTATTCACTGGCTGGGTGAAAGGCGTTGTTCTGCTGGCCATGACCCCGCTTTTCGCTGTTCTTTCCGGTTCACTGATGCTGGAACTGTCTGTTCCGGTTCTGTCTGCCCTCTCCGCCACGCCGGGGCAAATTGATCCACGTGCTGCGATGGCCTTCTTTGTGATCGGCGCTGTCCATATGGCCTTGATGGTGCTGGTCATGAAAGTGGCTGGAACCATGGTCGGCGGCTGGAGTGTGTTTGGTCTTGCCGGTGAAGGCAAAGAAAGTGCCAATGCCACTGCGGCACGCAGCAATGTCGCTACGACGGTGGCGGCCCCACAGCCAGTTCCCACAACAAACCGCCAGATCCGCGTTCCGGCAACGATGGCGACACTGGCCGCCAACGATAGTGGAACGTCCGGTAGCAGCAGCCATCGCACAACCCGCATTATTGCAAATGGGTTAGCATCAAGCGCGATAGCAGCTCCCGCCGCGCATGGGGCCAGAACATCGCGTGCCAAAGGCGTCGGCAGCCGTTTTCGCGCCGCGCCAGCCCGTTTTTCGGAGAAACTGAAATGAACCGAGGTCTCTGGACAGGGGCAGCCTTATGTGCCCTGACCCTCACCAATCCTGCCCATGCCGATCCGCGTCTGGTGAACCACCTCTACAAATCAGATGAGGTCGTACGCATTCAAGGCCGGGTGAATGTGCAGGCAACCATCGAATTTGGCGATGATGAGCATATTGAAAACGTTGCCATTGGCGATTCCAACGCCTGGCAGGTGACACCAAATAAACGCGCGAACTTATTGTTCATCAAACCGCTTGAAGCCAATGCCAAGACCAACATGACCGTGGTCACTGATCAGCATAATTATTATTTCGATCTGGACGCTTCCGGCAAAGCAACACCCCTTTATGTGCTGGCGTTTTCTTACCCGGAAAAGGTAAAGACGGCACCGCAGAAGGATATGCCCGCCCCTGCCCCGAATGCGGTGGAAATAGCCGCTGCAACTGATCCCTATGCGGTGGTTGATCCAGCAGAGCTGAACCGCAAATGGACTGGTGCAGGCGATGCGAAACTGCTGCCAGTCGAAGCCTATGATGATGGTGACGCCACGTTTCTGACCTGGCCAGCCGGCCGCCCGATACCAGCTATTCTGGTGAAAAATCAGCAGGGTACCGAAGGCCCGGTAAATTTTGCCGTGCGCAATGATGTCATCGTGGTGGACGGGGTTCCACGCGAAATTATTCTCCGCTCTGGCCCCAATACCGCCACACTGACCAACAACGGCCCTGTCCGCGAAAGCAGCCGCGATACCAAGCGCTCCTTCGCTCATGCTGAGGAGGTGAAATAATGCGCCTTGCTATGCGAATGCCCGTCAAGGGTAACAACGCCGCTCAGGCAGACAAAGACCCACGTGAAGGTGCCTCTGCTGACATTATAGACCTCGCCAGCCGAACAGCCTATCCGCAGGTAGCCGCCAGGAAACGCGGTTCGGATGCGATGGGGCTGGCAGCCGGGATTGGCATCGTCGCCCTGCTTGGCGCCGCCACTATTTGGGGCCTTAATGCCTCGCGCATGGAAGCGGACCAACAGGCAGCGGCACCATCGCCCACTGCGGGGCAGACCGCTAATGTTGCTACCCCTGCCCCCGCGCCAGCGGTGGTGGAGCCACAGGCACAAGCGCCCGCATTGGTGCAACGCGCTGACCCAGCCCCCTCTCCTGTTCTTGCCCAACCACCTCAAACTGCACCCAATCAGGCGGCTAATCCGCATAATTCACCCACCGTCGTGTTTGACGCTAGCAATCTTCCCGCCCCGCTTGCAGGAACGACTGCACCGGGTCAGGCCAGCGGAAATTCGGCCATTGATTTTGCCAGCCGGATTGGCGGTGTCGGTGGCGGGCCTGCGCAGGCTCGGGCAGATATCGATCCAGCTACCACTGTAACACAAGGCACCTTAATTCCGGCAATTCTGGAAACCGCCATCAATACCGATGTGCCCGGCTATGTCCGCGCGGTGGTGAGCCAGGATGTACGCAGCTATGATGGAAGCCGCCTGCTCGTGCCACGCAGTTCACGCCTGATCGGGCAATATCAGTCCGGCCTGCAAAACGGGCAAAAGCGCGCCTATGTCATCTGGACCCGATTGATCCGGCCAGATGGCGTGTCGGTCCAACTTGCTTCACCTGCCACCGATTTTGACGGCACCGCGGGCCTTCCGGGCAAGGTTGATAGCCATTTCTTCAAGCGTTTTGGTTCGGCCATGCTGCTTTCAGTCATCGGTGGCCTCTCCAATATCGCCACCGGTAGCGCCTCAGTTGTACTGGGCGGCGGTGGGCAAAGCGCCGCTGCTGCGGCTGTTTCGCAGGATAGCCAGATCAGCCCGACCGTCCGTGTCCGGCAAGGAGAGCCGATCCGCGTCTTTACCGCGCGCGATCTCGACTTCTCCCGCGCACCCCGCCTGTAAGCTTTTCATGAGCGCCGAACTGCACAGTCTCGCCATGATGAGACCAGATGATATGGCCCCTATGACGGTAGAGGGAGAGATTCCTTCCGTTGCCGAGCAACCAGCCATCACTGGGCAAAGCGTCTATCTCGACGCCTATCTCGCGCCATTCCGCCAATGGCTCGACCGCGATACGGTAACGGAAATCCTCGTCAACAAGCCCGGCGAAATCTGGGTGGAAGATGCCGCCCATCCGGGTATGCAACGGATTGAAACCTCCACAATTGATGATCGCCTGATCCAGCGCCTCGCTGAACAGGTCGCTCGCGTCAGCCATCAAGGCATCAATCGTGAACATCCCTTGCTGGGCGCCACTTTACCGGATGGTGCCCGTATTCAGTTTTGTGGACCACCTGCAACGCGCAAGCATTGGGCTATCGCCATCCGCCGTCATCGCAGGCTGGATTTGCCGCTTGATGCCTATGACACCGGCCCTCTCTCTCCACCGATAGAACCGGCCATGCCTGATGCTGTAAGCGAACCGATTGCCTTTCTTCGGGCCGCCATTGCAGCGCGCAAGACCATCCTCATTTCCGGCGGCACTTCCACTGGTAAAACGACCTTTCTCAATGCAATGCTGGGAGAGATTCCAGTGCAGGAACGGGTCGTTCTGGTGGAAGATACGCCCGAATTGCGCCTGCCCGGTGCCAATGGCGTGGGTCTGGTGGCTGTCAAAGGCGAATTGGGTGAAGCCAAGGTCACGGCAAACGAGCTTTTGCAGGCGGCCTTGCGTTTGCGCCCGGACAGGATTGTGCTGGGCGAATTGCGTGGCACAGAAAGCGTGAGCTTTTTACGCGCCATTAATACAGGCCATCCGGGCAGTTTCTCAACCATTCACGCTAACAGTGTGGGCGGCGCGCTCGAACAATTGGCGCTGATGGTGATGCAGACCGGAATCGGGCTGACCCGAGAAGATACGGTGGCCTACGCCTGCTCCGTCATCGATGTGATCGTGCAATTGGGCCGTAGCGAAGGGAAAAGAGGTATCAGCGCCATAGCGAAAACCTCAGACCTTCTTTGACGGCAAGCCCTCTATCCGATGCAAAAAGGCATGAAAATGCCTGTCGCTCTATAGTGGGCGTCAATAAACTGTAGTAACCCCTAGTCAGAGACAAGCCAACTCGACCAACTCGATGGATGCAATGACCTCACCTTCAGCTGAACCAACGCCTTCCGAAACGTTCGCCCCGCAGGACAAATATTTCAATCGTGAGCTAAGCTGGCTGTCTTTCAATGAGCGGGTTCTGGCTGAAGCGGCCAATCCTAATTACCCGCTGCTGGAGCGTCTGCGCTTTCTGTCCATTTCCGGCAGCAATCTCGATGAATTCATGATGATCCGCGTGGCAGGTTTGGCAGGCCAGGCACGCCGGGGAATTGAGAAGACTTCGATTGACGGGCGCACGCCTTCGCAGCAACTCACCGCGATCCGTACCAAAGTACGAGAATTGGAGAACACTCAGCAGCAAACTCTGGCAGATCTCCGCAACCTCCTCGCTAATCAGGGGGTGCATATCGCTGATGAAAAGCGGATCAATGCAGAAAATCTGCACTGGCTGCGACGCTATTTCCTCGATCACATTGTACCGGTTCTAACGCCGCAAGCCCTTGATCCAGCCCACCCCTTTCCCTTCGTCGCCAATATGGGAATGGGCATTCTCTTCAACATCGCCCGACTTGAAGATGAAAGTCAGTTGGTGGAGATGGTCCTCATCCCCAACGCCTTGCCGCGCTTTGTGCGGATACCCGGTGATGATGCGACCTATATTCCTATTGAAAGCATTATCTGCCGCTTTGCCGACTTGCTCTTCCCCGGATTTCGGGTTGAAGGTGACGGCGTGTTCCGCGTGTTGCGAGACAGCGATATCGAAGTGGAAGAAGAGGCCGAAGATCTCGTCCGCTATTTCCGCAGCGCCATTCAGCGGCGGCGGCGCGGTAGTGTGATCATGCTGGAAATCGACTATAATTTCGATCCCGAAGCTGAAAAACTGCTGCATGATAAATTGGGTGTAGATGACGCTTTCATCACCAAGGTCGAAGGCATGCTGGGCGTATCGCGCCTCTCCGCAGTCGTCGATGAAGACCGGCCCGATCTGAAGTTTGAGCCCTATAGCCCACGCTATCCTGAACGGATTATGGAGCATGATGGGGATTGCTTCGCCGCGATCCGGGAGAAGGATATCATCATCCAGCACCCTTACGAAAGTTTCGAAGCGGTGGTGGATTTCATTCGGCAAGCGGCCGAAGATCCGGCGGTTGTGTCCATCAAACAGGCACTTTATCGCGCAGGTAATCAATCTCCGGTGATTGCGGCACTGATCGCAGCAGCGGAAGCGGGCAAGTCTGTCACCGCTGTTGTGGAATTGAAGGCGCGCTTCGATGAAGAACAAAATCTGCACTGGGCATCCCAGCTTGAACGTGCAGGTGTGCAGGTCATTTATGGTTTCGTGGACTGGAAAACCCATGCAAAGGTTTCCATGGTCGTTCGACAGGAAAAGAATGGCTACAGAACCTACTGCCATTTCGGGACCGGGAATTATCACCCCGTTACCGCCAAGATTTACACTGACCTTTCCTTCTTTACAGCCGACCCTAAAATCGGCCGTGATGCTGCCAAGCTTTTCAACTTCGTTACCGGCTATGTTGAACCGCATAAGACAGAAGCTCTCTCCATTTCACCGATTGATCTGCGTGAAAAGCTCTATGAGCTGATCGATCATGAGATTGAAAATGCACAGGCAGGCAGGCCTGCGGCGATCTGGGCGAAATTCAATTCATTGACAGAACAGGGAATTATTGACCGCTTTTATGCCGCCAGCGCCGCCGGGGTCGACATAACCTTGGTCATTCGCGGCATTTGCTGCCTGCGGCCCGGTGTGCCCGGATTATCTGAAAATATCACCGTCAAGTCGATCATCGGACGCTTTCTGGAGCACAGCCGCATCTGGGCCTTTGCCAATGGCTATGCTCTCCCTAGCAGTCGGGCGCGTGTTTACATCTCTTCGGCTGATGCGATGTCACGGAATCTTAATCGAAGGGTTGAAACCCTCGTCCCAATCCGTAACGCAACTGTTCATGATCAGGTGCTCGAACAAGTTCTCCTCGCCAATTTGCTCGACACCGAACAAAGTTGGGAGCTTTCCGAGGATGGTAGCTACGCAAGATTGCATAGTCAGACCGATGGCGAAGGTTTCAACTGCCACGAATATTTCATGAACAACCCGTCACTTTCAGGTCGTGGTGCGGCTCTGTCGGTGAGCGCGGTTCCCAAATTGAGGTTGCGCAAAGGCGCTATATGACACGAAATTCCTTCAGCCGCTCTCATCAGGTTCGTGAAGAACTGCCCGATCGTGCGGTCATTGACATAGGGTCCAACACTGTGCGCATGGTGGTGTATGGAGGACCGCTGCGTTCGCCGCTCGTCTGGATGAATGAGAAAGTGTCCGCCCGACTGGGGCGCGATCTGGCAGAAACCGGACGCATCCCCGATAAGGCTGCCGATAGCGCGCTTGCAGCACTGCGCCGTTATGCAGTTTTGCTGGAAGATCTGGGCATCAAAAATGTTCAGGCCGTTGCAACCGCCGCCGCGCGAGACGCTGAAAATGGCGCAGAGTTTCTCGACAAGGTTCGCGCAATCGGCCTCAAGCCACGCTTGCTCTCCGGCGAAGAAGAAGCCCGCAGTTCAGCCTCCGGCGTCATTGCCTCTTTCCCCGGCGCGCAGGGTGTAGTGGCTGATTTGGGTGGCGGTAGTCTTGAACTGATTGCCATCGAAGGCAACCAGACACATGACGGCTGTAGCCTTCCCCTTGGCACCTTGCGCCTTCCCGGCCTTCGCAAGCAGGGAAGTGATAACTTCAAAGCATCAGTAGAACGCGCATTTGAAGGGGCTGGATGGGCAACGGCGCATCCTGGCCCGCTCTATATGGTGGGCGGAACATGGCGAGCGCTGGCGAGCTATACTTTGCGGCAGCTCGGCTCATCCATCACTGATCCGCATGGGTTTGTGCTGAACGTTGATGACATAGAGAAGGTCGCCAAGAAAGTGGCCCAGACAGACCCTAAGGAACTGTCACAGTTCGATGGCATATCATCCTCCCGTGCCGCTGCCTTACCTGATGCGGCTGCAATGTTGAGGATCATGCTGGCGGAAATAAAGCCCGATGCGCTCATTTTCTCGGCATGGGGACTACGCGAAGGCTTGCTCTACGATCAACTGGCACCTGAGGCCAAATCACAGGACCCACTTCTCTCCGGCGTCACGCATTTTGCAGCATCGCGCGGCGGAACGATCACACGCGCGACCATGCTCGCCGGGTGGAGTACTGATATTGCTCGCAACCCTGGTCGCAATACAGAACGGCTCAGACTGTCCAGCACTATGCTGGCCTTGGCGCTGGCCCGTATCGAACCCAATCTTCGCCAACGTAACGCAATTGACTGGGCGCTTCACAAGCGGTGGATCGGCCTGACCGTTGAAGATCGCGCATTGCTGGGCGCCGCTCTGCTCGCATCCTGCGGGCAAACAGAACTTCCATCTGAAATCACCGGTATAGCCAGCGATCAGTCGATTTCCTCTGCAATAGCATGGGGTTTGGCAGTCAGGCTGTGCCGGCGAATGGGGGGTGGCACCAGAACGTCTATGCTCGCCAGCACCTTACGCCTTGACGGTGATTGCCTGACGCTGTGGTTTGATGAAAGCCATGCAAGCCTTGCAGGGGACCCTGTCCGCAAAGATCTGAAAGCCCTCGCTCAATGGCTGGGTAAGGATTCAAAAATTAGCATCGGCCAGCCTGATTAAAAAACCGGAAAATTATTACTGGCATGAAAAAAGCCGGCCATCGAAATGGCCGGCTTCCTTACTTATCGGTCTGATACTCAATTAAGTACCGGACGAGATATCACCAGCGTCATTGCTGTTGTCATCAACGATAGCGACGGTTGCAGCAACAGCTGCTACGCCACCAACGATGAGCAGAAGAGGCAATGCGCCTACAACTTTTTCGTCTTTCTTAACAGAAGACGTAGAGCGTGCACCAAAAGAGGTGAACGCAGATTGAGCCGTCGCGTTTGCAACCGGAACGGATGCAGAAGCACGAGTACCAGCCTGCGCAGCTACAGGAGCAGCTACGAGACCAAGAGCGGCGGCTCCAACAAGAACATTTTTAATCATATGTTGGCTCCTTCGAAAAAGAGTGTTCCGTTCCCGGGACACTCCACTTAGTAAGGTATATATCGCAGTGCAGCGAAAGGCGCAAGCCAAGGAAAAGAAATGTTTAAGGTGGCTTCATGCGAATAAATTGGGTGCAACTTTTTGGGATATTGGCACTATTTATGCCCTTCCAAATGGCACATGCTGCTACCAACTGGCCCGAAGCACTGCGGGAGCAATTGCTCCGTATAAACACCGTGGAATGGCGATTGAGGCAGGCCGCAAATCCCAGTTGTCCGGCCCATTCCGCTGGCTTTGGCTGGGCAATCGATCATCTGGGTGCTTATGCTGAAAGCGACCGCTCATTCGTCCAGGCATCCACTGGACTGGGTTACCTTCCCCAAATTATTGCAATTGCTGATGGCAGCCCAGCACAGCTTGCTGACTTTCATGTAAGTGACGAAATACAATCAATAAATGGTGTGCCGCTCGATCAGATTTTCCCTGATCTGGAAAATGGAAGTCTGATTGCTGACCGATTCGTTTCGCTCACCGAGAAATTACCCGTGGGTGTTCCGTCACAATTCGGGATCATTCGTAACGGCCAGCACCATACGATCAGCGTTTCCCCTATATCGACTTGTGCTGCGCGAATATATTTGAAGATAAAGAATGGCATAGACGCCTATAGCGACGCTGACGGCATCGCGTTAAGCACCGGCTTTATGCAATTCACCCGAAATGATGATGAAGTGGCACTGATAGCTGGGCATGAACTTGCCCATATTGTGCTCAGAGATGAATTATCCCGGAACAATATCCGCGGTAAGGACAAAGAAGATGCAGCCGACAAGCTCGGTGCGCACTTAGCCTTATGCGCAGGGTATAACCCCACGATTGCTCTCGACTATTGGCGCCGTTTCGACAAACAAGACTGGATTGGAATGTTCAGGAGCTGGGACCATCGCTCATCAAAGAGTCGATTGAAAATGCTTCAGAAATTTACCAGTTCCGACACATGCTGATTGGTTTGAATTGGCTCAAACCAATCCTGTTCCTTGCAGAAAAAGCTCAACCCGCTGGCTGAAATCCTCCTCGCTCAACGGTTCTGCTCCTCCAGCACAAATTGCCTGCAATTGCACATCAAAGGCGATAAGTGCGAAGAATATGTTGGCGAGAGCCTTGGGTTTGTATGGCAGAATGAAGCCTTCATCAGCCCATTTTTGAAATAGTTTTTCTATTTCCTGTTGAGCACTCGCAATGGAATTATCAAAAAACTCACGTCCACACTCAGGGTGGACGATGCTCACGCTAATCATAAGGCGTAGAAAAAGCACCGATTCTCTATTCGTGTAATATTCGGCACCCACTTTCCCTAAATTGCGCAACACTGCGACTGGGCTATTCTCTCCCTTTGCAGCTTCACGAACCAGTTGCGCACCCATAGCACCCTCTTCTACTACAATTGCTCGCAATAGACCGATCTTGTTGCCGAACAATTTATAGAGTGTGGCCAGCGAGCCACCGGCAGCATCAACAACGTCAGCAAGCGACGTCGTTTCATAACCTTTACGAATAAATAGCTGTCTTGCCGCAACAAGGAACGCCTGCCGGCGGTCATCAAGTCGCTGAGGTTTTGTATCAGACATCTTGCCCCCTCTTGTATAAGCCTTGTGTAACCCCTATTACACTATTTAGCAACTGCACAAATATGGAAACGTCTCGTGAAGCTCACCCCCTTCTTCGCCGCAGTTCTCTGCGCTTTAGCTGGATGCAGCGGAGATTCCGAATCGGAAGCTCCTGCAGCATTGCCTGTCGAAACCATGACGGTTACGCAGGCCGATATTCCCAATATTGTGGAGCTTCCCGGGCGGACCGAACCTGTTCGTGTGGCCGAAGTGCGCGCTCGCGTAACCGGGATCGTTCAACGCAGGCTGTATGAAGAAGGCAGCGATGTTCGCGCCGGGCAGGCCCTGTTCCGAATTGACCCCGCTGAACTTCGTGCATCCTATGCACAGGCACAAGCCAGCCTGGCAAGAGCGCGCGCGACAGCCAAAAATGCGCAGGCTGTTGTCAATCGCTACAAGCCACTGGTCAGTGAAAATGCGATCAGCCAGCAAGAATATGATGCAGCAGTTGCAGCCGCAGGCGAAGCGAATGCCAATGTAGCGCAAATCAAGGCTGAGCTTCAATCAGCCTCGCTTCAGCTAGGCTATACGACCGTTACCGCGCCTATTGCCGGCCGTGCAGGCAGAGCAAATGTCACGGAAGGTGCTCTGGTCAGTCAGGGCGAGGCGACGCTGATGACGCGGATCGAACAGCTCAATCCGATTTACGTGACCTTCTCTCAGGCTGCAGACAATATTCTGGAACTGCGCCGCGCGATTTCTGAAGGCAAGGTTCTGCTGAATGATGAAGATAAAATCGAGGTATCGCTGAAGTTCTCCGATGGCAGTGATTATCCCATCAAGGGGGTGATCGATTTTCTCGATAACAGCGTAGACGAAAACACAGGCACTGTGTCTCTGCGTGCGACATTTCCCAATCCAGAGCACTTGCTTCTTCCTGGAGAATTTGTTCGCGCCAGGATTACGGCAGGTCAGCGGGTCGGCGGCATCATGATCCCCCAGAAAGCCGTTGTCGTCGGTGCAACCAGCGCGACAGTCTTCGTGGTCAACAAGGATAGCGCGGTAGAGGTCCGTCCGGTTAAGCTTGGCTCGATGACTGGGAAATCCTGGATTATCGAAAGCGGCCTAAAACCCGGCGATCAGGTGATCCTCGATAATATTCAGAAGCTACAGCCTGGTATGCCGGTGCAGCCACGCAAAAAGGCAGAAGCTGCCAAAAAGACCAGCCCCGGCTCCGATCAGACCAATTCTGCTAGCAAGAAGCTGTAAACCATGGCTCGCTTTTTCATCGACCGCCCCGTTTTCGCATGGGTTGTAGCACTGTTTGTCGTGCTGGCTGGCATCATCGCGATCCGCAGCCTGCCTATCGAACAATATCCTGATGTCGCCCCACCTTCAGTAACGATCAACGTGACCTATCCCGGTGCCGATGCCGAGACGCTGGAAAATAACGTTACGCAGGTGATTGAGAAGGAACTCAACGGCGTGGAGGGTTTCCTCTACATGTCGTCAGACAACCGCTCAAACGGCACAGCCGAAATCACTGTCACATTCAAAACCGGCACCGACATCGACATTGCTCAGACGGAGATTCAAAATCGCCTGTCGACGATTGAAGCCCGCCTTCCCGAGTCCGTGCGACAGCAGGGCATCTCGGTTCGCCAGACCAATGCAAACTTTCTTGTCATCGTTGCCCTGACCTCCAAAAGTGGCGCTACGACCGCCACCGATCTTGGCAATATCGCCAGCAGCCGCGTGGTAGATGAATTGCGCCGTGTGAACGGCGTTGGAGACGTCGAACTGTTCAGTTCCGGTTATGCCATGCGGATCTGGCTCGACCCGAACAAGCTGGCAAATTACAATATTTCTGCCTCTCAGGTTTTGGCTGAAATTCAGTCTCAGAATGCCGCATCTGCAGGTGGTTCCATTGGCGCCCTCCCCTCCCCGGATGGCCAGCAGATCACAGCGACGATCAGGACACAGGGACGCTTCTCCACCCCTGAAGAATTTAAGGAGATTATTCTAAGGTCCGACACAGATGGTGCAAGTATCCGACTCGGCGATGTTGCAAGAGTAGAATTGGGCGCCGAAACCTATGCAACATCGTTGGAACTGAACGGTAAACCCGTTGCGGGTATGGCTGTTCAGCTTGCAACAAATGCCAATGCATTGGACACAGCCGAAGGTGTAAGAGCCCGGATGAAGGAAGTAGCTGCCAGCCTTCCCGATGATGTGGAATGGAGCATACCATTCGATACGACGCCTTTCATCAAGGTCTCCGTTGAGGAAGTGATTAAGACACTGATCGAGGCCATCGCTCTCGTCTTCCTCGTGATGTTCCTGTTCCTGCAAAACTGGCGCGCGACACTCATCCCGACACTGGTGGTTCCGGTCGCTCTTTCCGGTGCCTGCCTTGGCCTGTGGCTGTTTGGTTTTTCCATCAACGTCCTTAGCCTTTTCGGCATGGTTCTAGCTATCGGTATTCTGGTTGATGACGCCATCGTGGTCATCGAAAACGTCGAACGGATCATGCGCGAAGAAGGTCTTGATCCGATCCCGGCCACCCGCAAGGCAATGGATCAGATCACCAGTGCCGTTATTGGCATTACGCTTGTGCTTGTTGCCGTTTTCATTCCGATGGTTTTCTTTCCCGGTTCAACCGGAGGAATCTATCGCCAGTTTTCCGCGACTTTGAGCATATCGATCTTTTTCTCCGCACTGATGGCTTTGATCCTGACCCCGGCGCTTTGCGCCCACTTCCTGAAGCCTATCAAGCAAGGGGAACACGATCCTGAAAGTCTGGATGACTATGTTCCTCCACAGGAAGAAATAGAAGGTTCAGGCCTGAAGACCTGGCCTGCCAAATTCCGTAACTTCATGGCGCGTTTCTTTGCCGGCTTTAATCGCTGGTTTGGCAAGATGACCCGCAAATATAGCCGGGCGAATGAAAAGATTCTTTCGCGGCCAATGCGTGGGCTCGCTGTATTCGTAGTGCTTGTTGCAGTGACAATCTTCTTGTTCCTGCGCCTGCCCGGTGGTTTCCTTCCTGACGAAGATCAGGGCTATCTTCTGGCAGTGGTGCAAACGCCTCCTGGCTCAACGGATGAGCGGACAACCGAAGCGCTTTCGAATGTCGAAGAATTTTGGCAATCAAAGGAAGAAGTTGCCAATCTGATTGTTATTCATGGTTTCAACTTCTTTGGTCAGGGCGAAAACAATGCGATGATATTCGCACCGTTCATTCCTTGGGATGAGCGGCCTGGCAAAGAACATTCGTCTTTGACGATCATGGGTGAAGCCAGTGCGCGCTTTGCGCAAATGGACGATGCGGTTGCCTATGCTTTCCAGCCACCTCCCATTTCGGCTCTGGGCAATGCCACCGGCTTTTCCATGAAGCTGGAAGACCGCGCTGGCGTTGGCCGTGAAAAACTGACCGAAGCCCGTAATATGGTTCTTGGGATGGCTATGCAGAGCAAAGTTCTGGCCAATGTCCGTCCGGAAGATCAGGCTCCTGCACCCCGGCTCAAGCTCGACATTGATCGGCTTCAGGCCCGTGCGCTTGGCCTATCGATGAATGATGTAAACAATGCCCTGTCCGTCAATTTCGGCTCAGCTTACGTCAATGATTTCGATTACAAGGGCCGCGTGTTGCGCGTTATGGTGCAGGCTGATGCGAAATACCGCGCTACGGCTGAAGACCTTGGCAATCTACGCATTCCGAACTCTAAGGGAGAACTTGTTCCCCTTAGTGCCTTTACGCAGATCAATTGGAGCGCTGCGCCCACCGCCCTTGCCCGCTACAATGGCTATCCCGCGATGACCATTTCGGGTGAAGCAGCGGATGGTTACTCTTCCGGTGCCGCGCTCGACGAAATGGAATCCATCGCCAAAAAGCTGCCAGCAGGCGTCAGCTTTGAATGGACCGGCATCAGCTATGAAGAACGGCAAGCTGGCGGTCAGGTGGGTGCATTGCTGGGACTTTCTTTCCTGGTGGTATTCCTGCTTCTGGCGGCCCTGTATGAAAGCTGGGCGGTTCCTTTGTCGGTCCTGCTGATTGTGCCGATGGGTATTCTTGGCGCCGTGCTGCTATCGATGTTCAGGGGGCTTTCGGCAGACATCTATTTCAACGTCGGTCTGATTACGATCATTGGACTTGCCGCGAAAAACGCCATTTTGATCGTTGAGTTTGCGATTGAGGCGGAAGATGAAGGCAAAACCCCGCTCAATGCCGCCATCGAAGCTGCACGCCTTCGTTTACGCCCGATCATCATGACATCGCTCGCCTTCATTCTCGGGATGATCCCTCTGGTAACATCAACCGGCGCAGGTGCGGCTAGCCGCATTGCGGTGGGCACAGGTGTTATGGGCGGGATGATCGCAGCCACGGCACTGGGCATCTTCTTCATTCCGCTGCTGTACCTGCTGGTCCGCAAGCACATCAGCCGCAAGAAGCCGGTGTCTGCGGAATTCCATGAGGATTATCTCAACGACACAGAAAGTCAGGAGCGTCAGTCATGAGCCATTGCAAAAGGCTGATAGCAGTCTCCAGCCTGTTGCTGACGTCTGCTTGCATCAACATGGCGCCAGAGCATGAACGCCCTGCGCTCTCCGTTCCTGCAAGCTACAGTGCGAGTGACCGGCCGGAAGGAACGGCCGTCGCCAGCGAAATTGATTGGCAGGATTATTTCCGTGATGAGCGGCTGCGGGTTTTGATCCGCACCGCTTTGGAAAATAACCGGGACTTGATGGTTGCAACAGCGAAAATTGAACAGGCCCGCGCTCAATTTCGCATTCAGGACAGCAATCGTTTCCCCAGCATAGAAGCCACGGGAAGTGGTACGCGAACACGCACCCCGCTGGACACGATTGCCGTCGGGCAGGGTAATGGCACAAGCGGCGGGCCAGATGCCATCACCTATAATCGTTACAATGTGGGCGTTGGCGTTACGGCATTTGAACTCGATTTCTGGGGCCGCCTCGCCAATCTGAGCGAAGCTGCAAGGGCTCAATATCTCTCAACCGTAGCAGCCCAACGCTCCTTCTACCTGTCACTCATCGGTGATGTGGCCTCGACCTATTACCAATTGATCGAAAGCCAGGAACAGCTTGAACTGGCGCAAGCCACGGCTAAAAGCCGTAGCGAAGGGCTTTCCATAGCCAAGAAGCGGCTTGATGCCGGGGTGACTTCAGCGCTTGAATATCGTCAGGCCGAAGGCTTGCTTACCACGGCCCAGCAACAGGTCGCGGCGGAAGAACTCGCCTCCGCCCAGCTTCAGAATCAATTGCAGGTTCTAGTAGGCGGCAAGTTTCCGGAAAATCTGCCTCCGGGCGGGCAATTGTCTGACCAGGCACCGACAATCTATCTTGATGCGGGCCTGCCATCTGACCTGATGCTCGTACGACCAGACATCATTGCTGCCGAAGAAACCCTGCGCGCAGCACGTGCCAATATCGGTGCAGCCCGTGCCGCCTTCTTCCCCAATATTTCGCTGACCGGTTCTGCGGGCTTTGCCTCAAGCGAGCTGGACGGCCTCTTCAAAGGCGGTGCTTTCACCTGGAGCGCAGGGCCATCGATCAACCTCCCAATCTTCGATTGGGGCGGACGTGAAGCCAATCTCGACGTTGCTAAGGCTCAGGAGACTGAAGCAGTCGCCACCTATGACAAGACCGTGCAGACCGCATTTCGCGAAGTGTCGGACGCCCTCGCAGGGCGGCGCTGGCTAGCCCGTCAGGTTCTGGCGCTGGAAGATAACGTCAAGGCGCAGGAAAACATCGCGCATATTTCCACGCTTCGCTACCGTGAAGGCGTGGACGATTACCTTGAAGTGCTGGATGCCGAGCGAAGCCTGTTCAGCGCAAGGCAGAGCCTGCTTACAACACGCAGGGCGCTCTATCAAAATGCAGCAACCTTGTTCATCGCTCTGGGTGGCGGAGCGCCAAACGCAGACAATTAGAACCAACGACGCATAGACTTGCATGAATATTACAGGCGGACTTCCCCTGTCCGCCTGAATATTTTAAGCGAGCGCGATAAAGGGAGAGGATGTTATGACCGATTGCGATTTTTTGATCGTTGGAGCGGGTAGTTCCGGCTGTGTTCTGGCCAACCGCCTGAGCGAAGATCCCAGTGTCAAAGTCATCCTTCTTGAAGCCGGCGGTTCTGATAAGCACCCGCTGATTTCCATGCCAATGGCGTGGATGAAAGCATCGATGGAGCCCCGTTTTGGCTGGGGCACGATGACCGAACCTGAGCCACATATGGATAATCGGGTGCAGCCTTTGCCACGCGGACGGGTTCTGGGCGGATGCAGTTCGATCAATGGCACCATGTATATCAGAGGCGCAGCAGCCGATTATGATTCCTGGGCCGAGCGTGGGTTAAACGGCTGGTCCTATGATGATGTGCTCCCCTATTTCAAACGGGCGGAAAGCAATTGGCGTGGCGCAGGGCCGGAACATGGTGGCGCAGGCCCGCTTGAAGTCACCCCAATGCGAACCCACCCGGAGCTTTACCCTGCCTTCATCAAGGCAGCCGAAGAACTGGGCTATAGCGAAACAGAAGATTTCAACGTTGCCGAACCAGAAGGTTTCGGCATTCCCGATTGCACGATCAGCAAAGGCCGCCGCCACAGCACGTCGCGTGCCTATCTTGATCCTGCACGCCGCCGCCCTAATCTCCAGGTCATCACCAAGGCGCTCGTCAGCCGGATATTGATCGAAGATGGCCGTGCAGTAGGCGTGGAGTTTGAACGCAATGGTGAAGTCCAGCAATTGCGCGTAGCCCGTGAAGTCGTGCTGTCAGGCGGAGCTTTCAATTCTCCCCAACTCCTGATGCTATCCGGCATTGGTCCGGCTGAGCATTTGAAAGAACATGGCATTGTGCCGGTGAAAGATCTGCCCGGAGTGGGTGAGAACCTTCAGGACCATGCGATTTCACTCACCTTCTGGAAAGCATCGCAGGACAATACATTTGAAAGTCAGCTGCGGCTTGATCGCCTGGCTCTGGCCGTGACGAAATGGCAGTTTTCCGGCAAAGGTTTCCCGGCGCAAAGCCCGTTGACCGTGCAGGGTTTCTTACGCTCCAGCTTCGAAACCACCCGCCCCGATCTCCAGCTTCAGGTCAGCCACACATCCTATCAGGCGCACCCATGGCTCCCGGTTTTACATAAAGGCGTCGGCCATCAGATGACGGCGGGCGCGATTCTCTTGAACCCTGAAAGCCGGGGTCATGTCCGCCTTGGATCGCGCCACCCCAAAACGCTTCCCAAAATCACTCTGAACTTTCTAGCCGAAGAACGGGACCGTCTGATCCTGCGCGAAACGATTGGAACCATGCGCAAATTCTTCGCCACCGATGCGGTCAAACCCTATGTGGCCATGGAGCTGGCACCGGGGCCGGATGTCATCTCCGATGAAGCGATCGATGGCTGGCTGCGGCAGACGGTGATGAGCGGCGGCCACCCCACCAGCACTTGCGCCATGGGCACCAGTGACAATCCCCGCGCCGTGGTCGATGCAGAATTGAAAGTCTATGGGGTTGAGGGCTTGCGCGTGGTCGACGCGTCAGTGATGCCCGATGTCATTCGCGGCAATACCAATGCCCCTGCCATCATGATCGCCGAAAAGGCAGCCGACATGATCCTTGGCCGCCTCCCTGCTCGCTAAGCGCGAAGGTAAGCGCCATAGAGCGCGTGGGCTCAAGTTTGGTGCGCCTACGATCAAGCACTTGATCGCCCGTTTCGCTATGAGCGGGCGATGGAACAGATTGAATTGGCAGGCGAGCCAGAGCAAAAATACGGCTGGGCCACCCTTCCCTTTGGCCGGATAGGGTTTGGCACAGCCGAAATCGGCAATCTGAAACGCGCAGTTTCCGAAGCAGATGCCAATGCCGCCCTGCACGCCGCGGCTGATGCCGGAATTACCTTCTTCGATACCGCCCCTGGCTATGGAGCCGGACTTGCTGAACTACGCCTAGGCACATTCCTGCGCGAAAGAGAAGACAAAGCCCGCCTGATCATTGCCAGCAAAGCCGGGCGTTATCTCGTTCCGGGTGAAGAAGCCTCTGCCCCAGCCTTCTTTGCCGCCCCACTGCCTTTCCGCTCGCAATTCGATTACAGCTACGACGGGATCATGCGCAGCGTTGAGCAATCACTGCTCCGCATCGGCACGACATCGCTCGACGTGCTGTTCATCCACGACCTTGATCCTGCCAATCACGGGGCTAATCTGGAAACGCACTACCGCGCATTCCTGGAAAGTGGCACTCGTGCGCTCGACAAATTGAAGCGTGAAGGAATTATCACCTATAGCGGCATATCGGTGAACGATCCCACTTTTGGGGCAAGAATGCTCCGTCGGTATCATTTCGATGTGGCTATGCTCGCATCGCGCTACACCATGCTCGATCAATCGGCACTGGACGAATTTTTCCCGGTCGCCAAAGCGGCTGAAACGCCGATTATCGCTGCGGGCGTGTTCAATTCAGGGATTTTGGCCGATGGAGCCGATCCGGCTGCCACCTATGACTATCGCCTGGCCTCTCCTGAAATAAGCCAGCGCGTCAAGACGATCAGCGCGATTTGCGAACGCCATCACGTGTCCCTTGCCGCCGCGTCGCTGCAATTCACGCAAGCCCATCCGCAGATACAATGCATTCTCTTCGGTACCACCCGTGCAGACAGAATTGCATCCAATAAAAAAGCGGCGGCCGAAGAAATTCCATTGCAGTTCTGGCGCGACATCAAGGAAATCGGCGCAATAGCTGATGACGCTTTTTTGCCACCTGTTTGACAAAGTGGTTTCTTACCCGGATCGAGTAATATTTTGCATTCATAAATGCGAGTTCCAACAAGAAAATGATCGCATCAGGCAAAGCCGCCAAGGGAGGATCATCGTAGGCTTGCTGCAACAAAAGCGGATATTGGCGCCGGTAAGCGCCCCCTTTTGATCATTCAATCTGCCGAAGGGATGGCACTATGACCCTTTTGAACGATAAATTCTTCGACAGCTTTGCAAGCTCGATCACGCCAACCGAAGAAGCAGAGTCCCTGCCGCCAGAAATCTACACCAGTGCGGAATTTTACGAGTTCGAGAAAGAAGCCCTTTTCTATCGGGAATGGCTTTGCGTCGGGCGCGAGGAATGGTTGCCTGAAAATGGTGACTTCTTCACCACCACCCACGCCAATGAGCCGATCATTATCGCCCGTGGGCGTGATGGCCAGCTCAATGCCATGTCCGCCGTCTGTCAGCATCGGGCGATGCTGGTGGCTGAAGGCAAAGGCAATACACGCGGCTTCACCTGCCCCTACCACCATTGGTCCTACGATATAGACGGCAAGCTGGTTGGCGCGCCAGCGATGAGCAAAACCTGCAATTTCGACAAGAAAAAGCACAATCTGCCCAAGCTGAAACTGGAAACATGGCACGGCTTCATCTTCGTCAATTTTGACCCGGAAGCCAAACCGCTGGTGGAACAGCTCAAGCCGCTTGAGGAGGTCGTCGGCAATTTTGAAATGGCAACATTGCGTGGGCCTGACGCGCTATCTTTTGAATATGAGTGGAACTGGAAAGTTCAGTTCGAAAATAACAATGATGGCTATCACGCCAACCGCCTCCATCAGGGCTTGCATGATTTCATCCCTAGTTCGCTGGCCAGCTTCCCCGAAGTGCCACCGGAAACCGCCGGCTACTATCGTTTGAACGGCTCAACCCATCCAAACGCCAGTTTCAACCCGACACAAAAGGCGCTGTTCCCGGTCTTTCCAAAACTGAATGAAGAAGAGCAGAACCGGGTTCTGTTCGTGAATCTTCCTCCCAGCCTGTCACTCGTCATGCTCAACGATGTGGTGATTTATCTCATTATGGATGCCCGCGGGCCTTCCAAACATGGCCTCACTTTCGGCAGCCTGTTTCATCCCAGTGCCAAAGATGATCCGCTTTACGAACAGAAGATCAAAATCAACGATGATGCCACAGCGGAAATCGTGGCGCAGGATCTGCATGTCGATCTTCTTGTGCAGCAGGGTCTGGGATCAAAATTTGCCCCGCGTGGCCGTTATAGCTGGCAGGAAGACGCCCAGCGTCAATTCAACCGCTGGCTGGTTGATCGTTATTGGGCCGAACGTGATCGCCGCCGTGGCCCTTCTGCTCCGATCACCAAATTACACGCCTGATCGGGCAGCACGTCATAGGCATAACGCAAAAGCCGGTCTCCCAAAGAGGCCGGCTTTTGCATGAAAGTGCACAATCAAACTTTCGTGCGTGTTCAGACAGGGAACACGGCTTTCGCACTGCTAGCTCTAGGCACAGTTCACATGCCTAAAGCGGAGCACATATTGATGGCCAATTCTCTCATTTTTGTCGATTTTCCAGCCGAAGACCCGGTCGCCGCCGGAAAGTTCTACGCCGAGGTTCTGGGTTGGGAGGATGACCCCCGCCCGGCCGGTGAATTTCACCGTATGGTGCCGGGTGGTTTCTTTCAGAACAAGGACGGTTCAGACAGCCAGATTGGCAACCTCCACCTTGGCATTGCCAATGCGGCCAATATGCGCCCGCATCCTGATCCTGCCGGTGTGGAACCGCGCATAGTCGCAGCGGACGGTCGTAAGCCGCGCATCTGGGTGCTGGTGGATGACAATGACACGCCCGAAGCCATTCTTGAACGTGCGGAAAAACACGGGGCGCAAGTCTTGTGGCGCAACCATTACTGGAAAGAATTCAACGGCTTGAACCACGCCTTCCGCGATCCATGGGGCAATGAAATCATCCTGTGGGTCAAAGGCGGTGAAAATCCGGAAATTCCTGAAAACTACACCCGCGAATAATCGCTGAGACTGCGGCGGAACAACATCTTGTGCGCACAGATACAAGATTGTTGCTCCGCCTCCCGTCATTCTCATGGGGTAAATGAGCAAGCCAATCAATAACCATATCGGTTCTCAATCCGCTTGCTGCGACTGGAGATCATTTTATGAGCCGGATGCCGATCGTCTTTTTCGGCCATGGCAGCCCGATGATTGCTCTTGAACAGAGCGATACGACGGCAACCTGGAAGACTATCGCCGACAGGATCGGCAAACCCAAAGCCATTTTGTGCATCTCAGCCCATTGGCTGACGCATGGGACCGGTGTCACCGCGATGGATCAGCCACGCACGATCCATGATTTCGGTGCCTTCCCTCAAGCTTTGTTCGATGTGCAATACCCCGCCAGAGGGGCACCCGAACTGGTCGCGCGGGTCACCGAATTGCTCGCCCCAAAACCCGTTTTTGGCGATCAGAAATGGGGCCTCGATCACGGCACATGGTCGGTGCTGGTGCACGCCTATCCCGATGCGGATATTCCCGTGGCCCAGCTCAGCATGGATGTCGATATTTCAACCGCGGAGCGATGGGAAATCGGCAAAGCGCTTCGCCCCTTGCGCGATGAAGGCGTGCTTATCATGGGCACGGGCAATATCGTGCACAATCTTCCGGCGATGGATTGGAGCGATCCGAATTCCCCGCCCTATGATTGGGCTGAACGGTTCAATTCTACGATGCTGGATGCTGTCATGAATGATGAGCCGGAGACAGTTATCAACTTCGCAGCTCTTGGCGCAGATGCGCAGCGCTCTGCCCCCACACCGGACCACTTCTGGCCCCT
The DNA here is from genome assembly GCF_009828105.1 of Altericroceibacterium indicum. Lineage (GTDB taxonomy): Bacteria > Pseudomonadota > Alphaproteobacteria > Sphingomonadales > Sphingomonadaceae > Altericroceibacterium > Altericroceibacterium indicum. The sequence goes on along the minus strand of NZ_WTYQ01000001.1, from coordinate 569,827 downwards.
TCTGTATGTTCTGGGTGCCCGTGAAGAAGGCGAAAAGGCCGAATTAGGGCCCAATTTCATCCAGCACAGTTCGCTCAGCATGACGAGCATTCTCATCGGCGCAGACTGACATGCGCGCAGAAACTCTTTCAAACTTCACTTCAGGGGGACGCATATGGCGTTGATTTGTAACCACGGTAGCCAGCGGAATGAAGTTCAGCCATCGGCGCTTCACAGGCTCAGAGCCACCCCGGAAACCGTGCATTGGGGCTTCTTTTCGCCAGAAATCAAGCCCGCCCTCACCGTCAAAAGCGGCGATCTCATCCAGGCTGAAGCGGTAACTCATCACGCTGGTGATGATCCTGAATTGATGTTTGATGAGAATATCCAGCGCATCTTTACCGAGATTGATCCCAGCACCCGGTCCCCCGGCGTCCACATCATGACCGGGCCGATCTATATTGAAGATGCAGAGCCCGGAGATATGCTGGAAGTCCGTTATTTCCAGATGACTCCGCGCTTCAATTACGGGTCCAATCTGCAGGCCAATTGGGGCCATCTCTACAAGGAATTTGAAGAGACGGAGCGGGTTACAATTTATGAACTCAACCCCAACTCCAACACGGCCAAGGCGCTCTATGCCTATGATGTAGAAGAAAAATATCTCATCCCCGGCCGCATTACCCATTGCCCTCACTGTGACCGCCAGCCAGCGCTTGACGGGATCACCGTTCCAGCCCGCCCACACCTTGGTACAGCCGGTGTCGCACCTGCAGTGGACGCACCGGTCAGCACCATTCCACCGGGTCTGCATGGGGGGAACATCGACAATTGGCGGATCGGTGCAAATTCGCGGATGTATTATCCGGTGCAGGTCAAAGGCGGCCTGTTTTCCATCGGTGACCCGCATATCAGCCAGGGTGACGGTGAAATCAGCGGCACAGCCATCGAAGCATCGCTTGACGTGCTTTTCCAGATCATCCTGCGCAAGGATTTCAAATTCCCCTCCCCGCTGCTGGAAACGCCCGATCACTGGATTGTTCACGGCTTTGGCGAGGATCTCGATGTGGCGATGAAGGGGGCCTCAATGGACATGCTCCATCTGCTGAACGAACATCAAGGCCTCAGCAAAACAGATGCTTACTCGCTGATGAGCGTCGCAGCGGATTTTGGTATCACGCAAGTTGTGGACGGAACCCAGGGCATTCACGTCCGCATTGACCGTGCCCTCTTTCCGGACAAGGGCAGTGTCAAAGATCCCAAATAACCTCTCAGAACCGGCCACGGAAAGCCCACCCCCAAGGTGGACATTCGATGCTCGGGCCTTGCCGTTTGAGCAAAGAGCCGTGGCCTGGTCTGATGCGATGCGCCGGCTAAAACTGCCATTCGACGATCCTCTTGCAAGTGATACAGGGGCCGGCACGGTGCTGGCCCTCACCTCTCCCATGGGATTTGAATTTGCACTGGTTTCAGGCGGGCCGCAATCCATAGCCGGGCGCTTGCCGGACAATAATACCAGCCTGTGGCTTGGCCTTCTGCTGGAGGGTGAAGCCAGACTGAAGCATTCCGATGGCGTGACATCGCTGACGCCCGATCATCTGACGCTTGGCGCAACAGGGGTCGATGCCAGCCTCACTTTCACAGCACCCTGGCGGCACCTTTTCCTGCGCATTCCCCGCGTGGCCATTGATGCCAGGATGCTGTCGCCGATGGAAGCCAAAGTCTCGGTCATTTCTCCCCAAACCGTTCTAGAATATGGGTTAATGAGCTTGCTACGTAGCATCGCCAAGAGCCTTTCTGCAGCGCGCAGCGGTGAATGGAATGCAATGGAATCAGCACTGACCGAATTACTTGTGGCAGTTCTTGCCAATATGGGCGGGGCGGCCGGAAAGGGAGGATCCGCCGCGGCAAAGGCCCGTCAACTTGATCGGATTTGCCAGCGAATTGAAACCCAACTTGGCGATCCGGAACTCTCCGTGGGGGCCATTGCCAATGATGAGGGTGTTTCAACACGTTACCTGCAAAATCTCTTTGCGCGCAACAATCAAACGGTCACCAATTATGTGAAGAACCGCAGGCTGGAGCGTGCTCGAGCAGATTTAACCAGCCCGCTTCACGCCCAGCTTTCCATTTCGGAAATCGCGTTCCGCTGGGGTTTCAATCAATCGGCTCATTTCAGTCGCGCTTTCAGGGCCAGATATGATGAAACCCCGAGAGATGCGCGCATCAAGGCACTGGAACCAAGGCTGTTACAAACGTATTCAGACAAATAGAGGCACATGCGGCGACAAGACACCGCATGTGCCTTATGCAAAAAGACTGATAATATCACAGGAATAGTGCCCTCATGTTCTCGCGCTTCAAGCTCGATCCCTTTCTGCTGCTGCTGTTTGCGACACTCGCATTTGCGACATTTCTGCCAGCAAAAGGGGATGCGGCGATCGGGTTTGACTGGCTGACAAATGCCGGAATTGTCCTCTTATTCTTTCTCCATGGGGCAAAACTCTCCCGCTCTGCCGTGGTGGCGGGGCTTGGTGCCTGGCATCTTCATCTGATGGTGCTGGCAACAACCTTCGTGATTTTTCCGCTTTTGGGATTGGGCATCACTACCGCATTGGGGCCATGGCTTAACCCTGCCATCGTCGCCGGCTTTCTGTTTCTGTGCATCGTTCCTTCCACAGTTCAGTCATCCATTGCAATGACGGCTATGGCGCATGGCAATGTGTCTGCGGCCGTATGCAGCGCTTCGCTTTCCAACGTGCTCGGCATCGTCTTCACGCCTGTCCTAGCAGCCATTTTGCTGAACGGGGGAAGTGCAGACAGCAGTTTCTTCCTTGATGCGCTGGTAAAGATTGGCGGCACTTTGCTGTTACCATTCATCGTCGGCCATTTGATGCGCCCTGTGATTGGCAGCTTCATTGACCGCCATAAAACGCTCGTCGGCCGAACAGATCGCGGCGTCATTCTTCTGGTGGTTTACACGGCTTTCAGCGCCGCCGTTGTCGAAGGGTTGTGGTCTCGCTTTGACATTGGCGACCTTGCCACCATCCTCTTGCTGGATGCCGTCTTGCTGGCGATTGTTCTCATGCTCTCGCGCCTGATGGCCCGGCTCACACGGCAACCACATGAGGATGAGGCCGTACTCGTATTTTGCGGTTCGAAAAAGAGCCTCGCCAGCGGCGTTCCCATTGCCGGGGCCATGTTTGAACCAGCGCAGGTCGGTGTGATGGTGCTTCCGCTGATGCTCTATCACCAGATGCAACTTATCGTCTGCGCGGCTTTGGCTCAGGCCTACGCCCGGCGCTACGCCGCCACACTCGAAAACAAGAGAGAGACCCTTCATGCCTGAAGCTGGAATTGAAGTTCGCCCCATGACGCGCAGGATCGGCGCCGAGATTTTTGGTGTCGATCTGAATGAACCGCTTGGAGAGACGGTTCAGGCTGCTTTGCACGATGCGTTGATGCAATATCAGGTGATCTTCTTCCGTAATCAGCACCTTACCCATGAAAGCCATAAGCGTTTTGGCAGCTATTTCGGTGAATTTGCCTATCATAGTGGCGTATCCGGACTTGAGGATAACCCTGAGATCGTGCGCATTCATGCCGATGAAAACAGCACCTTCGTTGCCGGGGAAGACTGGCATTCTGACCTGAGCGAAGATGCAGAGCCTCCGATGGGCAGCATCCTTTATATGCACACGCTACCTGCTGATGGCGGCGATACGCTTTGGTCAAGCATGTATGCCGCTTATGATGCGCTGTCTGACGCGATGAAGGCGTTTCTTGATCCGCTACAGGCCGTGCATGATTCCAACCATATCTATCGGGAGCTTTTCCCGGATGTGGAGAAGAAATATCCCCGGAATATCCATCCGGTCATCCGCACACACCCGGTCACAAAGCGCAAATGCCTCTTCGTCAATGCGTCCAAGACTACGAAGATTGAAGGGCTTCCCAAGCCCGAAAGCGACGCGATCCTGCGTTTTTTGTTCGATCATGTGAAGAACCCGAACTTTCAGGTCCGCTTTCGCTGGCAGCCTCATTCGGTTGCCTTCTGGGATAATCGTTGCACCCAGCATTTCGCCACATGGGACTATTTTCCCGATACACGCTCCGGCTACCGCGTGACGATTGCCGGCGATAAACCCTATTGATGAACAAGGGCGGTGGAATATTCTCCACCGCCTCCGAGTATCAGGCGGTAAACAGGGCCTTGCGGATCACCGCATGAACGCCCCAATTGCCATTGGCCACCTGAGAAATTCCAAAGTCCACCCCAACGGATAAGAGCGAAATCGCCTCATCTTCATTGAGATCTTTGGTCGTCATCAAAAAGCGTCGGGCTTTGCGGAAAGCGTCGCGCATCGCGGAATCGACAGAGGCGCGCTTGTAGATTTCGCTCTGGGCATTTTCACCCAATTCCTTGAGATAATCGGTCTGGCTGAACCCCATGATGACCCATTCCTCATCCGTTTCGATCAACGGATAATCCAGATCACGCAAGTGATCGCGCATCTTGCCAGCCGGGTGATGGATCACCTGAATAAGCCCGGTCATCGAACATTCGATCGCCGTGCCACATAGCTCAGAATCGCCTTGTGAAGCGTGCGGATCGCCTAGCGAAAGCAAACCACCAGCCACCTGAACGGGCAAATAGATGCTCGCCCCCGGCCCGGTGCGCCAATTGTCCATATTGCCGCCAAAAGGGCCGGGCGGCACGGAATCCACCAGTCCATTATGGGCCGGCGCCAGAGCGATCACACCGAAATGGGGGCGAATTGGAATTTCGACATTTGCGAGAATATCGTAATTCCGCTCAATCGTGGCGGGATCGACCGGAACGCCGGGATAGTCATATCGCTCATGCACTTTACCAGACGGGTCGGTCTGGGGCGTCCAGCGAAAATTATAGACCGCATGGGCGGTGGGAACGCGCCCCGGATCGCCATTCACTTCATAAATGGTAATCACTTCGCGCTGATGCGGTTCAGTCAGCAGATCTTCAAAATGGAAGCCCCAATAGGTTGCCGCATTGCTGCCAAAGGCTTTGCCCTGAAAGCGAGGATTAGCACTTTCGCGCGGCTTCAACTCCAGAATTCTGACTTCGATAAGATCGCCAGGTTCCGCTTCAGGAATGGCAATCGGCCCGGTGCAAATATGCACGCCAAAGCCTTCCCCCGGCCCACGGCCAAGTGCGCTGGCATCCATCGGGCCTGCGCCACGGCGCTCAATCGCTTTGCTTTCCTTGGTCCAGTGATAGACGCCTTCTGCGCCCTTATCGCCTTCCACCATACGTTCAGGGTCATCATTGGCATGGTGAGTGAGTGTTTCGATGGTGATGTAATCGCCTGACCGAACGGTAAGGACCGGTTTCAATGCGCGATTGAAATAGCCCCAATGCACCGTTTCCGGGCTGACCGGTAAATAATGATGGCGGATATGGCCATCATCGCGGGGATCATCTTCAACCACATTGTCGGAAGCGAGCCCTTTTAGCTCTTCCTCAACCGCCTCATCCTTTGCTCCCTTGGCATTGGCCGGGCGGCCACGGCGGCGGGTCCGCTCCTCCTGCGCTTCATCGATATCAAGCATTTTGCGATATTCGCGCGGAGACATGCCATATTGTTCGCGGAATGCCCGGCTGAAACTGGCGCTATCGTTAAATCCCCATTGGAAGAGAATATCCGAAATCGATTTTTGCGCATGAAGTGGGCTGCGCAAATCGAGGCGGCAGCGTTCCAGCCGGCGAACCTTCACATAATGGCCGAAACTGTCGTCGATACTTTCAAACAATTTCTGCAGATAGCGTGGCGAAATGCCATGTTCCCCCGCTATCTGCTGATAGTTAAGGTTCGGATCGCTCAGCCGCATTTCAATCGTCTGAAAAATCCGCTCCAGCAATGCAGCGCGGACACCCGCCGCGCCACCCATCGCACGGGGGGAGGCATTGTCCATCAGGCTGGCGACGAGAAATTCCGGCAAAGAGAGCTCAACCGGTCCCAATTGGTCCATCGTCGCTTCGACAAGCATATCAGCCAATGCCCGCAGCATCCCGGAAAGAACCCGCGATGCCCCGCTTTCAGCGGCAATATGACGCGGCTGTTCGGGCATCGGTGTTTTCAACCGCTGGTCAATGGCAGCCTTGGGAATATGAACCAGTAGCAGGCGATGCTCACCCGGTAATTTATAGCGCACCACAGCGTCAGAGCGGGCGCAGATCATGTCGGAATCTTCGAGCTTCAGCTCGTCAACTCCGCTCAACACTTCGCCAGACCCATCAAGCAATATCGCGAGCCACAAGGAGCCAGGCGCATCGCTGAAATCAACGACATATTCCTGCGCTGTAGCCGTTATCCGCGTGAAGCTGATGCCTTGACTGCTCCTGACCTGCACGAGGTCACCGTAAAGCGAATCCTCGATCGCTGCCTGAACAGTGATGGAGAGGCGTTGAAGGGCAAACCGCCATGCTTTGAGACGGTCTTCCTTGGGATATGCATTCGTCGTGAAGCGCAAAGGTGCAACCATTTATTGAACCGATCAGGCCGGCATCATCATTGGCACTGCCCATTCGGACAGCACAGGAAAGAGGCTGACACGTTGCAGTGCACAAGTCAATTTGAACGCAAGGTCAGCAGTAAATCAGAACGGTGTTTCATTGTCACCATAGACGGTTGATGGCCCGGCACTTCCCTTGGGATCTTCACCCCGGCCGCACACCGCCAGCATGGTGAGAGCATAGACCAGAGCGGATGAAGCCATATCATCCGGCGTCGGCCGCCAGCGCGGCATTCCAGTCGTCAACGCCGGAATACGGTGCATGTTGAAGACATTGTGATCCCGCCACATGCTGGAATAGACCGGATGGGCCATTTCCAGCGCCACACCACGGCCGAGACGGGTTGCGGCATCCACTGCGCCTGCCAAAGCCGCCACTTCCTGCGCATTTGCTTCAAAACCGTGCCGCACGACAACCGGCGCAATGTCAAATTCCTGCACATCTACCCGACGCATAGCTGCCAGAATACCGTGCTGCGCGTCAGCAGCCTTCTGCCTTGGGTTAAGGCTCACTTCCACATAGAGCGCGCAAACTTCTGTTCCTGCGCCATATTCCAGCGGATTGCCGGCGCGCACAGAAGCGATCTGAACTTTTGGATGGGACACCCCACCCGGCCCTTCATAGACGCTGTTTGCTTCCCATTCCCGGCCCCATGCATGAAGAGCCTCAATCACCGGGCCTAGACGATAAATCGGATTGGGGTGCTGTGTTGCCACTTCAGGCGCTTCAAGAATGGGCGTGAACATGCCCTGCCCGAATATTCTTACGCGGAATACGGCATAGCCACCACCATGCCAGGTCGCGCCAAAATCGGTGCCTTCGGCTGCAATGGCATAATCTGGCGCGACCCCGCCGTGATGGAAGAGATAATGCGCACCGATATCTTTGCCGAGATAATCAATACCTTCATATTCTTCGATAGGCTCCGGTCCGATTTCACCCGGACAGGCGGTAAGCCATGTCTTTCCGGCAAGACCGATGCCCGCTTTTTTGAGCGCCTTGGCAGCGATCAGTGAGCAGGAAAGCGGCCCCCTGTCGTTGGAAATCGGATAGCCCCTTAAGCGGCCATCTTCATCGATCCAGCATTTCGTCCATTCGGGGTCGCGCATAGTGCTTTCCCGATAGCGAAACCGATCGAGCGTGCTATCCCCGCTGGGGCTTTCTGTATCAAGATGGGCGGTGAAAAGCAGGTTTGCCCCCGTACCCGTGCCACCATATTCCCCAATAATGTTGGGGCGTTCAGGTGTTGCGCCGCATCGCCTCGGGGCAAAACCTTCCCGGTCCATCCAATCATAGACATATTGAGCAGCTTCTGCCTCTTCTTTCGAACGAGACGGAATATTCCCCAACTCCAGCGCCAGCGTGACCAGTTCATCCTGATCGATCGCAGCGGCAATCGCATCGCGCTCTGCTTCACTCACCTTATAAGGCGAAGCATCAGGATGAGCGAAGCCAGACATATCCGTATCTGTCATTCTTACGCTGCCAATACTGGCTGAGAGGTTTGCACAGACGATGGGGCCTTGGCCTCCTGAAGTCTTGTTTCACTCAGCATTTCAGCAGGCGCAGCGGGACGGCGCATGATGGCCAGCAACAGCAGGAATATCGTTCCCAGAACCGCACAGCCAATGAAGACGAGCGAGAAACTGCCCGCCTCATCGCGCACCATGCCACCAAGAGCCGGGCCAATAGCAGCCAGAGTGGAAATCAGGGTCATGACAGAATAGAGCTCAAGATTGGGGCGTTTTCCAAACAGGTCGATCAGCAACATCGCCGTGCTGACATAGCTGAAGCCAAAACCGATGCCGAGGCCCAGCACTGCAAGGGGTAGTGTCAGCCAGCTCCCACCACCAATCAGAGCCAATGTGCCGATCACCGTTGCAGCCAGCGACAGCATCGCGAGATGACGCGGCTTCATACGTTCTCCGGCCACACCTGCCCCTGCAGACCCTACCGCACCGATCAACGCAATCGCGCTCATCACCGTGGCGGCACTTCCCATGCTGAGGCCGCTTTCAGACAAATGTTTTACCGCAAATCCATGAACCGTCGTGTTGATGAGCAGGAAAGCGGTATAGGCCCCCACCACGACATAGAATTGCATCGTTCGAAGAGCCGCACGTGCAGTCCAGCCACCCGCTGGCAATGGCTCTGATTTTTCTGCACCCGTATCGTTAAGCTGCGGGCGATCTGCGGTGACGATGGCGGCAAAAATGGACAGAACAAGCGCGCAGGCTGCCGCGCCATACCAGTAATAGCGCCAATCCCCCGTGAGCGATTGTGTCGCATAAACGAACATCGGCCCGGCCACAGCGCCAAGCCCCCCGGCTGTGAAGTAGATGCCAACGGCTGTCGAACTGCGGCGGAAGGAATGGGAAACGACATTCACCCCGGCGGTTGTGCCGCACAGCGCAAAACCAATACCAAGCAGGATGGTACCAACAAAATAGGTCATCGGGACATGCGCCAGCCCCATGCACATGAAACCCGTGGCGAGCACCGCCCCTCCCAGCAACATGGTTCTTGCGATGCCTATCGTCCGAATAGCCAAAGCTGGTGCCATGCTGGCCAGCCCGCATGAAAGGCCCAGAAAGGTAAAGCCAAGGCCCGCAACGGCCCAGGCCCAGCCCATTTCATCAATCATATAGGGAAGCACGACACCAAGGCCATTGAAGGTGCAGGCGTTGAGCATGAAGAAGAGTGCGCTAAAAGCGAAAAGCACGAGATATTTCACCGGGCCACTAAATATCATGGGTTTCACTCTCTTTCATTGCCAGCGTCTATCTAGGAATGAATGATTAAAGTGCCACAGTCTTGATCCGTGACGCCCTTCACCTTGGTGGTCAACATTAATGCCGCACCCTTACCCCCAGCCCTTTCGCATCCACCTTGGAGCGATAGGCCGGCAAAAGCAGCAACAACATGCTGCCAGCCGCCATGATCCCCATCGCAATATGGATCGCCGGACGGTATGTGTGGAATGTGTCGAATGCCATATCGAGCAGGACCGGGGTAGTGCCCTGCGCTGCAATCACAGCCGAATACATCACCCCCAGAATGGCGCCAAAATGCCGCAAGCCAAAATATCGTGCAATAAAGAACGGCAGTGAACCAAACTGGCACCCAAGTGAGATGCCAAGACATGTACCGCCAGCGATCAGAAAGCCTGAGGACGGGCCATATTCCAGCGCGAAAAGGCCAATAATAGCGAGTGCATACATCGGCACGATGATGCGTGGCCCACTGGATTTATCGAGCATTCTTCCAGTCACAATCTGCCAGATAGACCCCACCAGTGCCAGCACGCTCAAAACCGCTGTACCAGTGGCGAGGCTGAACCCACGATCCCCGACAATCGGCACCACATGGCTGAGGACGGCAGTGGAAATTCCGCCTCCTGCGGCAATGGCTATCATGATGAACCAGAAGGCTGGTTTGCGCGCAGCTTGCGAAACGGACAGGCCGTCAGCAGAATCCGCGCGCTCCTCCTCCACCTTACCAAAGCCCGGCGCATCTTTGAGGAACGCGAGATAGACCGGCGTCCCGACAACAGCGATGAGCAAAGCAATACCGACATAGCCCATTTGCCAACCGTAATGGCTGACCAGAACAGCGGCGAGGATCGGCAGGCAAACCGCACCGATACCATTCCCAAGCCCTGCACTGATCCCAAGCGCCGTGCCGCGATTTTCTCTGAACCATTCTGCCACCAGCTTGGAAAAGATCGCCGTGCTTGGGATGCCGCCAAAGATACCTATCGCCAAAAAGGTGGCGTAGAACATCGGCAGGCTGCCATTGCTGAATGCCAATGCGCCAACAGACAATGCAAAAAGGACATTGCCAATCAGCACCATCCGCCTTGTGCCATGACTATCCGCATACCGGCCTGCCAGCGGATAAACGATGGCGGAAGATAGCGCGATGATGCCCAGCACCACCGAAATGCTGGCGCGGGGCCATGCAAAAGCTTCAGACAGCGGGACCAGAAAAGTGCCGAAAACCGCGTGAACCGTTGCCGTGGCGCATAATGCGTTGCCAGTGATGGCTGCGAACAGGACCCCGCGCCGCGCGTTCGGTGAAGCAGTTGCAGCACTCATGGGTGCGGCCACAGCACTCATCTCTGCCAGGCCGCTTTGACAGCATCGGCAGTTGTCAGCAATGCGCAGTTCTTCTCAATCGCATTCAGTGAATGAATGTGAAACTGTTCATCATAGGCGTCACAGGCATCACTCACCAAAAAGACGTGATACCCAAGATGGAAGGCATCGCGCGCAGTACTATCCACACAACAGTCCGTGGTGAGACCTGTGATCACAAGCGTATCAACCCCTCGCGCCTTCAATTGCGCATCAAGGTCGGTGCCGGAAAAGCTGCTATAGAGAAGTTTGCTGATCTCAATTTCGCCAGCTTGCGGTTTAACGCGGTAATAATCTGCCCCGCCCCCTTCAGCGCGGCAAATGGCTTCTTCCCCCGGCCTGCCCCGGCGCTCCATCAGGGTTTTGAGCGCGATGGAATCGCTGTCCGGCGATGTAACCACACGCGCAAAGCCGATCGTAACGCCCACTTTTCGCGCAAGCGCCAACAATTCTTCAATCCGGTCAATCGCTATCTGCGCAGATGTGAGATCAACCCCCGCCTGCCCGATCAGACCTTCTGGCGAGGCAAAGTCTGTCTGAATGTCGATGACGAGCAAGGCTGTGCGTGCCGGAGAAATCATCTCAGGCAATGCAGCCTTGTCGACATGCGGCAGGTCTGAAACGGCGTCAGGCATCGACCGACGCCGGAACTTTTCCGGGAAAGGCTTCACGCAATGCCGGAAGCACTTCCTGACCGAAGATCGGAAGCGATTTGATGTAATCGGGGAAGATCAACATCAGCCCATCGGTATCGGCCGTGGCGAACAGTTCTGTCAGCTTCTCCACAATCGTCTGGGGCGATCCGGTAATATGCGGCGCCATGAAGCTGGAGCGTGCTTTCTTGGTGAAGTCATTTTCCTTGCCAATTTCATCATCAAGGAAACCATAGGCCCGCATCATGCCATGCAGTGCCTCTTCATCGAAACCTTCCCGGAAATGCTGCGCGGTCGCCTCTGCCTCAGCATCCGTTTTGCCAAAGACAATGGTCATCATCGAATAGGTGCGAATGTACCGCTCCAGCTCTGCCGCATCGGCTTTGGCGGCCGCGCTGGCCTCTGCAAGCTTCTTGGGGTCACCGCCGGACAGAAAGATCGCGTCCATTTCATTTGATGAAAAACGCATTCCCTTGGCCGATGTCCCTGCGCACACCGTGAAGGGCTTTTTCTTCGGCTTGGGCCAGGATTCGCAATCATCGAGCTGGAAATATGTCCCGTTCTGAGTAACCGAATCCTCGCTCCACAGGGCCTTGACCGCGCGGATCCATTCATAGGCCAGATCATAGCGCTGATCGTGGTCCACATCTTCGGGCCATGCGCCCATCTGGGCAAATTCGCCGCGATAAGAGCCTGTCACCACGTTCAGGCCAGCCCGTCCGTTGCTGATCTGATCCAGCGTTGCGATCATCTTGGCCGCCACACCCGGATTTTGCAGGATCGTGTGAATAGTGGCCCAGACTTTGACCTTGCTGGTCACTTCCGCAAGGCCAGCCATCGCCACCACGGAATCGATGGAGGAATCCCATTGATGGGTTTTGCCGCCGTAACCACGATATTTCGCCATCGCCATGATGAAATCCACGCCGGCTTCTTCGGCCAGAAGAGCGGCCTGACGGTTATAGGCATAGGAGCCATCAATCTCCGGCTTGTTTTCCGAAAGGATCCAGCCGCCATTCGCAATCGGCATGAAAACACCGAAATCCTTGCCGCCGTTGTCCGAGGGGATTCCATAGGGCGTTGGCGTAAACTGGGTCATTGAAAAAGCTCCCGTTGAGAATTCATGTTTAAACGCAAGATATGCTCATGCCACTTTTGTTCTTGATAATAGGCGCATGTTAAGTTGGTTCGCGCAGCTTCTCGGCCAGCATTTCATCGATCATTGCGCGCATGGGCATGGAAGGAACACCCCCTGCGACCTGTGTTGCCTGCGCGGCTGCGGCATTGGCGATCGGCAAGGCATCTTCCAGACGGGCACCTTCGTCCAGCAGGGCAGCCAGCGCGCCGACAAAACAATCGCCCGCGCCAATCGTATCGACCGGCACGACCTTTACAGCCGGTGCATGGCAGTGTGAATTGCGGCGCACAACGCAGCTCCCCCCTGCCCCAAGCGTCACGACAATGCTCTGATCATCGCGGGTAATCAATTGCCGGGCCGCAAGCGCATCATCCACCCCGTTCACCGTGTCCAATTCGGCATATTCGGCAAGTTCAGTCTGATTGAGGATCAATATGTCGGTGTCAGCAAACAGCGCCCGCGCCTCTGGAATAGCTGGCGCACAATTAAGCAGGCGCAGACCGTGCCCGACCCGGTCAGGATTGAAAAATGCCGCAATGGCTTCAATGGGAACCTCCAGCTGAGCGAGAAACACCCTTGCGTCCGGCGCTGCGCCGCCAATCGCATCTGCCGTGATAGCCATATTCGCCCCCGGAGCGACGATAATCTGATTTTCACCTGCAGCATCCAACGCAATATAGGCCATGCCGGTTGGAGTCCCGCTGGCGACATCTACTGGCAGGAGATGCACCCCATCGGTTTCGAGAATGGAGCGCATCCAGACGCCGTCCCCATCCTTGCCGACCGCTCCGATCATATAGGTATCAGCGCCAAAGCGGCTCGCCGCGACCGCCTGATTGGCTCCCTTGCCGCCAGGTAACTTCTCGGTGCTGCGCGCCAGAACCGTTTCACCCGGTCGAGGCAGGTTGGCGAGCGCCGCAATAATATCCACATTGATTGACCCGAGTATCTCGACCGCCATGAAAGCTCCACTTGTCTGAACATCGACCCATTCACGAAGCACGGCTGGGGACCAATGGGCAAGCGTAGAGCCATCTTATGCGCCTCCAGCCAAGTTTTGCGGGGTTGCTTGCAAAGAGCATGGCGAGACACTCCCGCTACTCTGCCTCCTCAATATGATAGGGAAGATTGATGAAACATTGGCTTATTACCGGCGTCAGCAGCGGGCTTGGCAAAGCGCTTGGTGAGGCAGCACTTCAAAAAGGTGATCGCGTCACGGGCACAATGCGCAAGATAGCCGATAAGGCGGCATTTGAGGCCATGTCACCGGAGCGCGCTACTGGTATCCTCATCGACCTGTCCCTTCCTGACCTCGCCAAATCCACCATCGAGGAGGCTTTAACCGAGCTGCCTCCGGTTGATATTCTGGTCAACAATGCGGGCTTTGGCCTGACTGGAGCGATTGAAGAAACGCCGTTCGATCAGATCCGTAACCTGTTCGAAGTCAATCTGATGGGGCCTATTGCCATGATCCAGGCCATCCTTCCCCAGATGCGACAGCGGCGGGCGGGCCATATCGTCAATATCACCAGCATGAGTGGCTTTGCGCCCTGGGGTGGTACCGGAGTTTACGGGGCGAGCAAATATGCCATGGAATGTATTGGCCAGACGCTGGCGCAAGAAGTGGCCTGCTTCGGGATCAAGGTCACAAACGTCGCTCCGGGTGGCTTCCGTACAGGCTTTGCCGGAAAAGCGCTGGCTGAAGCGGATTGCCCCATCAGCGATTATGATGAAACACCCGTCCGCCAGAACCGCGATATTCTTTTTGAAGGCGGCGGCAAGGAAAGCGGCGATCCGATACGCGGTGCACAAGCTATCCTGAAAGCCGTGGCAATGGAGGAACCGCCAAAACACCTCTTTCTTGGTAAAGACGCATTGCTCCACACACATGAACATCTGGAGATGGTTGAAGCAGAGATGGAACGATGGAAAGACCTATCGCTTTCCACGGCATTTGCTGCTGAAACCACCGTATGAGATTACCCAACCCCACTCATCACAAGGAAAAACAGTGAGCAGTTCCACCCCCCGCGTTCCCACTCACGATATTCACTCCATTTTTACGGACCGCTGGTCCCCTCGCGCATTTGACGGCAAAATGCTGGAGGAAAGTGCTGTCTTACGACTGATCGAGGCAGCACGCTGGGCACCCTCAGCCTACAATATTCAGCCATGGCAATTTTGCTATTCGCTGAGGGGTGATGAAAATTGGGATGCCTTTCTCGACATATTGATCCCGTTCAACAAAAGCTGGGCCGAAAATTCCTCCGCATTGATATTTGTGATCTCTGACACATTTACCCGCGAAAAGGATGGCTCGCCCAAGGCCATCTCCCCCAGCCATTCCTTCGATGCGGGGGCAGCATGGGCCCAACTTGCGTTACAGGCCACATTTGACGGGCTTCATGTTCACGGAATGACTGGATTTGATTCCGCCAAAGCCATCAAAACCTTGAACGTGCCGGAAGGCTACAAGGTAGAGGCCGCTATCGCGATTGGCACAATGGGAGATGCTTCAAGCCTGCCTGACGGCCTACGGGAAAGAGAAGCCCCAAGCGATCGCAAACCTTTAAGCGAGATAGCCCGTCACGGCCCACTTTCAGCCTGATCATATAACAGCCTATGCAAAGGGCGGCTCCTGCAAGAGCCGCCCTTCACTTTATCGCTGAGCTGAACAATCAGGAAATCATGCGCGGAACCGCGATTTCGCGGATTTTGAAATGGGCATCAGCATGTTCTGCACCGCCATCGCGCGGGGCTTGCCGATGCTGCACAACACCGTTTTTCCCGAAACCTTCCACCACAGGGCGGCCAGAATTGCGACTGAGCCAAAGACGAAGCAAATGCCGTTTACGCTGCGGTTCGGGATAGTCGAAAAATTCCGTGCGGCTGTGAAGTGCCGCATAGTTGGACAGCCATTGAATATCACCGGGGCGAAAATCCATCGCAATGGCCATACCCTCTTCATAGGTAATTGCATCAAAGAGTTCGAGGACTTCGATCTGTTCCGGCGTCAACTTTGGAGCTTCAGGATATTCCTGCGCGGTAAGAATATAGAGCGAGCCCGCATACATGGAGAATACCCCCTCCTCCATGCTCACAATGGGTGAGGTGTAGGTATTTGCAGGGGCTTCGTGATCCTGCCGGCGCCAATCCCAATGGAACGGCTCAAGCAGCAATGGGGCAAGATCCGGACGGCGGCGGACAATCTCATTATAGATTTCTGCGCCCGATACGAGGCAGGATAGCCCACCTTCCCGGGCTGGACGCAAGCACATCAGTGCCACAATATCAGAGCTGTCTGAATGATAGACCAGCTTATCTCTCACCTTGGAAGAAAGCGCAGTCGGGTCATCCATCGTCTTATCCGATGTTGCGTAAATATGATCCAATAGATCGCCCATTTCGTTCTGGCGAATAGGGTCCCCCATATGAAGGCCGAGGATGTAATAAATCGCAGAGGATAGTGCGTCAGAATACAAGTCCGTGCGAAGGCCCCGCACCAGCACGAAACCGCGGCCATAATCGACATCCTGACCCCACGCCTTCACTGCATCAGCACATTCGATCAGCGGATAGTCGCCTTTTTGCACAAACCGCAGATCAGGATCATCCGCCATGAATTTGTGTCCAATATTTTCCAATTCGGACAGTTCTGCATCGGACAGTTGATAGATCCAATCCTGCGATTGACTGAGCACATCACCACGCCAGGCCGCCTCGGTGGTCACTTCAGGCAGGGTTTCAATAACTGTCATCTGCTGTTCCTTCATACAGTGTCCGGATATGGTGCCCTGCGGCAAAAGCTGCCAGACCTGCACCCTATTATTCCACTTGAATTAGCGAAAAATCTATCAAACGTCTTGCTTCCTGGTGCAAAACAAGTTTCTCGCTCACGCACAATATGGTGCACTTTTCGACAAAACAGCCCGTTCATGACATAGGCGTCAACTACTTTTGCGCTCAAGTTCAAGACTGGATGACCAACCCGTGGCTCTATGCAACCATCAAACCGCACACACAGATGAGCGGCAAGGAGGATGGTATCCATTTTTGGGGGTTCAAGCGATGAAGAATGATTTTTGCACAAAAGCGCTGCTGACAACGGGGATATCCCTGCTCGCATTCGCGCCAGCTGCGGCATTTGCAGCGAGCGCTGAGGACGTTACCGCTGAAGCACCGGTTTCAGATGCAGGTGCTGAGCAAAGCCAGATCGGTGATATCGTGGTGACGGCTGAGCGCCGGAATGTGACGCTTCAGGACGCCCCACTTGCTGTCTCTGCCATCAGTGCCGACACTCTGAAAGAAGGCAACATCACCGACATCACTGGTCTTAATGGCGTAGTGCCCGGCTTGGTTGTCGCCAAGAGCGGCGGCGGTGAACGCATCATCACCATTCGCGGGATCGGTTCCGAAACACCCGAAAATACCAATTCTCAGCCCGGTGTCTCCTACCATGTCGATGGCGTTTACATCTTCAACTCTATCGCAGCGAGCGCGGCCTTCATCGATGTGGACCAGGTTGAAGTGCTACGCGGTCCGCAAGGTACTATGTTTGGTCAAGGCTCAACCGGCGGCACGATTAACGTCGTAACCAAAAAGCCCAAACTTGGCCAACCAAGCGCGGACGGGCAGGTCGGCTTCGGTAATTACGGTTACCTTCAAGGGAACATGGGCCTCAATGTTCCAGTCGGTGACACATTCGCCGTCCGTGGCTATGTTCAGCATACTCAGCATGATGGCTATGCCAAGGCAACCGATGTCGTCGATATTGGTGATTATGCGCTGGATGACGAAAAGAACACTGCATGGCGTCTGGCCACGCTATGGGAACCAACCAGCAACCTTTCCATCATGCTCAATGCCACGCAATATAATAGCAATACGCATGGCACGGCCCAGAAGAACATTCTTGATCCCAATCCAGACCCGCGTGAATTGACACAGGACTTTCCCAGCAAAGCAATCGTCAATACGCAGCTCTATTATGGCACCGTGGCGCTTGACCTGGGCTTCGCGACTGCCAAGTCCATTACCAGCTATCAAAAGCTGCATAGCGAACAATCATGGGATGCTGATGGCCTGACAGCCGATCTGTTCGAGGCAGAAACATACAGCCCGCTGACCTTTGGCGGTACGCGCTATGACCATGTGGCCGCATGGGAAAGTGACACCAAGAGCTGGACACAGGAATTCAATATTTCCTCCAATGGCTCCGGTCCGCTGTCGTGGATTGCTGGCGCTGTTTATCTCAAGTCGACCAATGAACAATATGTACTGGAATTCCGCGGCAGTGACGACAATCTCGTGCCGCCAGTTTTGCCACGTGATACGGAGGTCGGCACGCCCGCGCTTGATACGATCACCTATGCCGAGCTGTCTTCAATCACCCGGAAAGCATGGGCCGCTTATGCGCAGGCGACTTATGATATGACCGATCAGCTCAAGCTCACGGCAGGGCTGCGCTACAACCATGATAAATACACCGGTGAAAGCGCAACCAATAGCGACGTTTATGCATCTGGTCCGTTCCTTCAGCCAGAATCTACAGGCGGTTATTCCACTGCAGAATGGACCGGTAAGCTTGCACTGGAATACTCACTGACACCGGATAACATGGTTTACGCCAGCTTTACCCGAGGGTTCAAACCAGGTGGTATCAATAGTGCGGCTTCAGGTGGCAATTCCATGTCCATCAAGCCGACCTACAAGCCTGAAGTCGTCAATTCCTTCGAAGTCGGGTCAAAGAACAAATTTCTCAATCGCACTGCTCAGTTGAATCTTTCTGCCTTTTATTATGATTACAAAGACATGCAGTTTCTTGAAGAAGATCCGATGCTGTATGGTGAAGGCACCAGCAACGCCCCCAAGGCCGAAATCTACGGTCTGGAACTGGAAGGCCTGTGGCTGCTGAACGATCACTGGAAAATCGACAGCTCGGCTTCATTTTTGAAGGGCAAGTTCACCGAAGATTATTATGCTCTCGATCCGGCAGAAGCATCCGCTGCGCAAATTGCCGCTGGCTTTCCAGGCTATCTCTATTGGATGAATTTCAACGCGGCAGTAGAAGCACGTGATGGCGCTCGCCAGAATATCAATGGCAACAAAGTCCCGAAAATTCCGAATTTCTCAGGTCAGGCTGCCATCACCTATACCAATCGCATAGCTGATGGTGATTTTACCGCGCGTGCGCAGATTATCTACCGTGGAAAGTACAATTACCGCCTGTTCAACAATTCAGAATATGACATCACACCATCTTACAAACAGGTCAATTTGTTCTTCAAATATGACCCTGAACAATTGCCGGTAGATTTTTCTTTCACTGTCACCAACCTCTTTGACGTAGCTGGTGTCAATTCCCGTTTCTCAGACCCTTATGGCAGTGCCCAGACGATGCAAACCTATATTCCGCCACGTCAGGCCATCTTTACTGTCGGATTTGAATTCTAATCCACTCCGGCCATAGTTCTGCGACGCGGCACACCTGTGCCGCGTCCAGTTCTCTATTACCAATCAGTAAGTTGTGGCACCAAAACGACGGCCAGAATGCGGATCGGTCTGGTGCAAGCTTTCCTCATCCTCTCGTGATATCGCCTCCGGTTGTCAGGAGTGCTGGGGAGCAAGCTCATCTGCCGAACCCATCTTCTGTTCGCCTGCAAACAGGCGATCCAGCCGCGCACGCGCATCCCTGCGATATTCCTGCTTATTGACAGCCCGCGGGGCGCAGACCACAATCTCATCTGTAATAGCCTCTTTAATCCGGTCGATCGCAGCATCGCTCAACACATCGACCTTCCGCAGTTCCAGGCAGAGTTGCAAAAGGCCAACGGCCGTAGCTTGGGCGCGCAGCCCCACATCGGTCAGATCGTAATGCAGTTTTTTCTGTTCACCAAGGGCAATAGTCATTCAAGGCTCCTCTCGTTTGCCGATTGGTAGCCGATTTTACCCTGCTGGTCACTTGCAAGTTTAAGACAAAACTGTCTGCCTTCGCGATCTCCCTTCAGACTGAGCCGGAACTCAGTTCATAAGGATATTGGCCGCTGGCAAGCGTTTCAGCCGAAACCCATGTTCCGTGGAAGGTCGAGCGCACCCGCACAGGCAGTTTCACCGTGGCAACCGGCCCCGCTTCAATATCCAGCGCGTCAAGCACGACCAGATCGCTGCGCCCTTCCGACACACGTGAAACCGGCACCAACAGCCAACCATCCCCTTCCAGCGCATCGGGCCTGCGAGGCACGAACTGGCATTCCTGCACGGTGTCCCCCGGCCCCGGAGACCAGACGTCAAGTTTACCCGTCTCCATATCCAGCCGCCCGGTTGAGCTTGAGCCATCGGGAGAGCGGTAAACGATCATATAACCATAGCGATAAGGCCGCCCCTGATAGCGATCATCAGTGCGCGGCATTTCGCAACTGACTTTCAGCAGGGGCTCTTTCGCAATCGCACCATCATTGCTGGCAAGGTCAAGTGTCATCCGGGTGAGGAAAGGTGGCACAGGCGGCGTCACTTCACCTTGCGGAGTGGTGAAGAAGGGGAAGCAATTGCCTTCATAAAGGCACAGATCAAGGTGAACCTTACTCCCCTCGCGCACCGCATTCATCATATGGCCGGCGCTACTGGCCGGACCTTTGAACCAGCGAATGCCACTGGCATCGCCATTGCGCGGTACGAGCGCAATATGGGTGTCCTGATCAGGGTTCCACTGAAAGTAATTTCCGCCCTTCTTCACCACATCCATATCGGTGATGAGTGGGAAGAAGGGGAAGACAATCCATTCATCTGTCACCGCAAAATCATGGACACAGGCCGCATAGGGCATTTCGAACCACACTTCATTGGCAAGCTTCCCATCCTTATCGAACAGGTAATAGACGATATCCTTCGTACCATCCCCGCGCGCCTGATATGCAAAGGCCAGCAGTTCGTTGGTGATCGGATCGAGTTTTGGATGCGCGGTGAAGGTTCTGGCACTGATCTGGCCATTCATGTCGCTACGGCCAATGGTGGCCAGCGTATCGGGGTCAATCTCGTAAGGGTGATCGTCCTCCTTCAGCGCATAGAGATGGCCTGCATGGAACATCGCTGTGGTATTGGCTGAGCCCATATTGGCATTCGCTGCTTCAGGCGCATTGGTATAGCGATTGCGATAACGACCAAACAGGGCGCGCCTCGCCCGGGCTTGCATTTCATAACGCTCGGTATGAACCCAACGACTGCGATAGCTAACCTGCCCATCTTCGAAGCGGAACATGTGAAACATGCCTTCCCCATCGATGAAAATGTCGTCATCTCGGCCTGAGGGGTACTGCCAGTCCGCACCATTGCGGTAGAGCGTGCCTTCAAGCCCCTCCGGGACTGCCCCCTGAATGACCTCCAGCCCGTCAATCGTGCTTTCGCTGCGCATGGGGCTACCCCATCCCTTGAACAGAGCATTGTCGGAAAATCGGATCGGTTCCATGGTGGTTCCCTTCTCAAACCGTCTGCGAAGCGATGAAATCAAGAATGACCGGCTCCAGCGTCGCGCCAGGTGAGCCTATTTCAAGCGCGGGAGATAAATGGTTATGCCCGCTCAGATAATGGATCGGCGGATAGCGGCCGGTCTGTTCCACATGACGCGAAACAAAATGCCCAGCCTGTTTCTGAAAGTCCGGGACATCAAACTCAGCCAGGCTCGCCATCCATGGTACAGAACTTTCGATCAGGCCCTGTGCAGAAGAACAGGCGGGATAAGCTGCTTCATCCTCGCCAAAATAGGCTTGATGAAAGGCATTCGCATCGGCGTTGGCAATGTCATAGATGCAAGACAATAGCAGTGCCCCGGCAATGCCCGCCCCGCCCGTTCCATGAAAGCAGGAATGAGCAAGGTAGCTTGCCACATGCACGGCCCCGGCAGACTGACCCATCAGGAAAATCCGCGCAGGATCGCCGCCAAATTCCGCGATATTTTCATGCAGCCAGGTCACGATGGAGGCCATGTCCTCCGGCCCGGACGGCCAGCGATGAGCGGGTGCGAGACGATAGGTCACCGTCACCCCGACCATGCCGTGTCGCGCAGCAAAGTCTCCGACATTGTCGTAAAACGGCCAATCGTCTGAGCGCTTGTCCCCCATCACGAAGCCGCCACCATGGACATATACCAGCACCGGCGCATCGCGCGTGTCAGCCTTGTGGAAGATGTCCAGCCGATGCCTTTCATCAGAGCCATATTGATGATCACGCGAAATCACTGTGTCGGCCGCGCATCCACCATAGCTGGCAGCAAAAATCCTTTGCGTGCCCTTCATCATGTCCGGCGTCAGATTGCAGCCCAGGGCGCGGATTTGCTTGCGAATATCGGGGGTCATGTGGCTCCTCCTTGTGGCAGGATAAGCACCGGCTTGATCACGTGCCCCTCCTCCACATCATGAAAGGCTGTAGCAATCTCTCCAAAAGGATAGGTCTTGATCAGCCGGTCAAAGGGGAAGCGCCCCTGCTGCCAATAGTCGATCAATTTGGGCAAGAAGAGTCGAGGCGCTGCATCACCACCGAGAATACCGCGCAATTGCTTGCCCCCTGCCAGCATGGGAAACATCGGGGCGTTCCACGGCCCCAGCGGCGCAGCAACAAACCCGGCAGTGCCATTCATCGCCAGCACTTCCAGCGCAATGGAATGGACCGCTTCCGCATTGGTGGTGTTAAGTGTAAATTCCACGCCGCGTCCGGTGATCTGGCGGATCTGCTGCACCGTATCATCACCCGTCGCCAGCACGGTATGCGTTGCCCCCAAGCTGCGCGCCAGCTCCAACCGCTCCGGATTGATGTCCACCGCCACAATATGCTGCGCGCCCACCAACCGGGCGGCCATAATCGCGCTCAACCCCACCCCGCCGACACCAAACACCGCCAACGATTGCCCAAAGCCAAGTTGAAGCGCTTCAATCACAGCACCCGCGCCGGTGATGATCCCGCAGCCCAATGGCGCGAGCAATTCCAGCGGCAGACCCTTGGGCACTTTGACGGCAGTGCGTTCGGGCACAATCGCATGGCTGGCAAAGGAAGACTGACCGAAGAAATGCGAATGCAACACCTCGCCATCAGCGCACAGTGCGGTCGATCCCTCCAGCCGCTTCCCACCAAAACAAAGCGGCATGGCAAGGTCGCAGTAGGTCGGGCGATTGGCGAGGCAGGAGGGGCAATGCCCGCAGGAACTGCCAGACAGCACAACATGATCGCCCACCGCAAAGCCGTTCACGCCTTCGCCCAATGTCTCGACAATACCGGCCCCTTCATGGCCCAGCACGATCGGATGCGGTGCATGGCGGCCGGGGTGCTCGTGCAAATCCGTGTGGCAAATGCCGACGGCGTGAATGCGGATGCGCATCTCGCCTCGGCCTGGCTCACTCTGCTCCACCTGTTCAATCTTCGGGAAAGGCTCTCCAGGGCGGCTGACAGCAGCAGTGATATGCATTGCTCTAACCCCGCACCGGTGGGGGTGTATGTTTGGGCCGTTCTGCCATCAGAAATTCGCCCTTCCACGGCACCTGATCGGCTTCGGTCCAGGCATTTACTTTCAGTGATTGAAAGCGCCACGGGCCTTCACGGTTGGTGACATGATCAACCCTTGTGCCGATGCCGAAAACGAAATTGGTGCGGTAATCGGTCTGGAACTGAATAATCTGGAAGAAGCAGCGCACATCCACTTCGCCATCTTCAGCGCGTGGCTCCATGATGAAATGGTTCATCAGATGCTGGCGACCATACCACCAATGCTGCCGATCATTCCAAAGCGAGTGCAAATTCTCCGCAATCGCTTCATGGCCTTCCACACGCCCCTGCCAAAGGTGATCGAAACCCGCATCCTGCGTGAAGGTGGAGAGTGCCAAGTCGAGATCAGCCAGATCGATCCCCCAGGCATAGCGCGCGTAAAGCTCCTGAATTTCGAGCCGGTCGAGCGCCGTCAATTGCCAAGCCATATCTCATCTCTCTCCCTCGTGGAAACGGATCACCCCTTTGAGGGTGGCGCCGCTCCCAAATGATGATCGTCCATAATATCAGCTACCGGGCCATGCTGGGTCATCAGCGCCTTGCGCCGGACAAAGCGCAGGATCGATTCCGGGCCTGTTCGTGATCCCCCGAGGCCTGACACGCCGAAGCTGTCCGTTCCGATGGTGCGGTTCTTCCCGAAGGTCAGGAAACTATCCTGCATGAACACGGCACCAGCATTGATCCGTTCAGCAATCGGCAGCGCCTCTTCTTCGCTCCCCGCGATCACCGAGGCGGTGAGGCCAAATTGCGTATCATTGGCGAGCGCAATGGCCTGTTCTACCGTGCCAAAGCGCATCACCGGCAAGCACGGCCCGAAAGTCTCTTCACGCATGATGGCCATGTCATGCGTCACATCGATGAGAATGGTCGGCCGCATGTAAAGCCCACCGCCGATATTTTCGACCTTCCCGCCCGTCAGGATCGTGGCTCCCTTCGCCACAGCATCAGCCAGATGAGACGTCACGATATCCGCCTGCGGAGCGAAGGTGAAAGGGTGGAGATGCCCGCCACGCGGGTTGTCTGCATTCAGGCGAACAGCCTGTGCCTTCTCAACCAGCAGCGCCACGAAAGCATCGTGAATGCTGTCCTGCACATATACCCGCTCAACTGAGAAACAAACC
The DNA here is from genome assembly GCF_009828105.1 of Altericroceibacterium indicum. Lineage (GTDB taxonomy): Bacteria > Pseudomonadota > Alphaproteobacteria > Sphingomonadales > Sphingomonadaceae > Altericroceibacterium > Altericroceibacterium indicum. The sequence continues at coordinate 545,717 of NZ_WTYQ01000001.1, read as the reverse complement.
ATGCCATTGGCATGAACAGCGCCCCGCAAAACCGCCGTAGCCGCACGCTCTAGGTCAGCATTCTCTGTAACGATCACCGGATCTTTCCCGCCCAGTTCAAGGAAGCAGGGGATCAGCCTTTCAGCGCAGCGAATAGCGATGTTGCGCCCGGTTGCCACGCTGCCAGTGAAGCACACGAGATCCGCTTTATTGACCAAGGCCTGTCCGGTCTCGCCATCACCAAACACAAAGTCGAACACCGCTGCCAGCTCTGGCACAGCACGAACGCTGTCGAACAAAGGCCCGGTGAAGCGTGGGGTCACTTCGGAAGGTTTGAGCAACACTGCAGAGCCAGCAAACAGTGCCGGGATCGCGTCCAATAGCGCCAGCATCATCGGCGCGTTCCATGGGCTGATCACACTCACCAGTGGATAGGGCACAAGCTGGGAGCGCACCTCCACTTGCGGCATGGATGTGGATGGCCCGTGAAAAGCGGCCCGACCCAGTGCCGCTCTGGCATCTTCGATCCAGCCGCCAATATTTCCCATGGTGATGAAACCCTGGAGATAGGACGTATGGCAGCCGCCTGTATCGGCAGCATCAGCTTCGGCAATGGCATCCTTGCGTTTGGCCACTTCTGCCAGCCAGCGCTGCATAACATCAATCCGTTTGCTGAGTGGCAGAGCCGCCCAGCCAGCCTGATTGGCTCTCAATGTCGCAGCCTTGGCACTGACTTGCGCCGGTGTTGCCACAGGCCAATGCGCTTCGATCAATCCATTGCGCGGATTGCGCAGGGGCAAGCTCCGTGCCTCGCCATCAGCCATCGCAATTCTCCCTTGGCCTGAAACTCTACATGGCTTCTGACCATTTCGTCCGACATAGTTGTATATCAGCAAAAAGAACTGTCAAGCAGGCTAATAATTGATCTGTCAATTACACTAAAGCAGCCGCAATTCTGCGCCAGCCTTCTTCAGAAAGCCGTCAAAGGCTGTCTATCGCCCCTGGAAAGCGCAACAAATGGCTATGGGATTTCACGATTACACGGAGTTGGTTGATCAGGAATGCCTTATCCTCAGAAGAGACATTCTCGAAACTGGCACGCTCGGATTCATCCATCAATTGGTGAACGGTTGCCAACGCTTTCCCCCCCTCATGGCTCAAGCAAAACAACCGTGCACGTCGATCCTGTGGACTTGTCGCGCTCTTGAGCAATCGGCGTTTCAGCAACCCCCGGATAATCACCGCGCAAGTGGATGGGTCCAACCCAAACATTCGCGCAAACTGGATCTGCGTGATTGAATCGCGCTTGGTCAGAATGAACAGCAAAGAAAATTGCCGAGCGCTAAGCCCAGCACCTTGCGTTGCGGTTACAAAATGCGACTGCATAGATTGCAGCGCTCTCCTCATCAGAAAACTGCTCGCCTCATCCAGAACAGCTTGCGCACTCTCCTTGGCCGGGTGCCATAGGGGAGCAGGGCCAAGCGGATCGCAGCCAAGTGTCTTTAAGATGCGCTTCAACCGAAGCAGTGATGCCTCCTCTAACGGGCTTTCGAACTGTCGCTGTAAATTTGCAAAATGTTCCGATATTTCAGGCAATATCAGCTTGGCATCCGACGTCAGATGAACCTGCACCCGTCGCCGGTCCTGTTCACAATCAACCCGCTTCACCCAGCCGCGTGCCTGCATATTATCGAGAATATAAGCGGTGGTGGACTTGTCCACACCGGCCGAGCGGGCCAGCGTGATCTGTGCCATCGGCCCCAGCCTTTCCAGCAGGAGCAGCAATTCGGCTTGATTGAGTGTTACCGTCTGGCAAAGTGAGGAAAAGAGCGCGGTGGTAATCTGATCGACCCGGGCTAACAAAAAGCCCGGCTTGGCAAGAAAATGTGCCATGATCCGCACATCTGCTGACATCGAACCAGAATCAGAATTTTCTTTTCTCATACCCAAAGGCTCCCCCTCCCCCGGTAAGTTGACAAAGCATCACGCCAGACGTCTAAACCCTGCTGAACGGATGCGTTGAAACAATCCTGCTTCCATATCATAGAAAACGAAATTTACGCTCTGCCGCTTCACCCATTTCAACAAGGGGCCGGTCGGGAAATCCGGCCAATCTTCATGCGGGGTCAGAGTGGTGCAGATCTCAGCGGCACAACGCTGCTCAGACCCGATGAAAGACAGGCATTCAATCCGTTCATCCAGTCGGCTGCGTATATTGCGATAAAAGTCGAGCACAGCCTCGCGCCCACGCAGCGTAGCTGCCCTGCCCGCAAATTCGACATCTGGCGCATAATAGGCTCCAAACCCGGCAAAGTCTGCCTGATTGAAAAGCTCAACATAACGCACAAACCAACGCTCTGAGCCGATGGTAAGAGAGTCCGTCACTTAAAGTCCCTCTTCACGTTGCCATCTCATACTTTGTCCGCCCGAGCAGGAAGACGAGGGCAGCCACGGCCAGCGGCACCAACGCTGCAAGGCCGAGTGTAAGCTGCAGGGTGAAGCTCTGGTCAATCGCCATGCCGCCATAGAGCGGTGCCAGAACGCCGCCGATACGCCCCGCGCCCCCTGCCCAGCCAAGCGCGGTGGAACGCATTCTTGGCGGATAGATCTGAGTGATAAAAGTGTTCAACCCAGCCTGCCCACCGGTGAGCAGGAAGCTCCAGCCTATCATCACGACAATGAATATGGGCGATTCAAAGGGAATGTAGGCAAGCGCTATCATCGTTGCGGCAAGGCCAATATAAACCAACGGAATGAGATTGGTGGCGGTGAAGCGATCCATCAGATAGCCAATCGTCAGCGTACCGGTGACCCCTCCAAGATAGGCGATCATGGCCGAAATCGCGAAACGCTGGATCGGGATATTGGCCATTTCCTGAAAGAACGTCGGGAGCCATGCGCCGAGCAAGGCGATATTGGTCATGGACAGCAGGCAGGCTGCCCACAAGATGGCAGTCATCAAACCGCGCCCTTCGGTGAAAATATCGGACAGGCGGGCTTTCTGGCCCTTCTTATTGCCACTTCCCAGAACGAAAACTTCATCGCCATTGAGCGCGACATCAGGGTCCATACGCCGCAGCGTTTTGGCAATCGTCGGATCATTGGGGTTGCGTTCAGCACGAAATTTCAAAGACTCCGGCACAAACAACGCCAGCAGAGGAATACACAGGATGGGTACAATGCCGCCGATCCAGAAGCCGCTTTGCCAGCCATAAATGTCGATCAACCAGGCTGCGACTGCGCCGCTGGCTGCGCTCCCGCTGGAATAGCCCGCCAGCGCCAGAGCAATAAAGGTGGAACGGCGGCGAGCAGGCGTGGTCTCTGCAATAAGCGACAAGGCCATGGGTAGCCCGGCTGCCATGAACAGCCCGGCAATTGCGCGCATGATGGAAAGCTGAAACAACGTCTCGGCATAGACGCTCAGCAAAGTGATTGCGCCAAAGGATGCGCAGGCCAACATCAGCATTCGCCGTCGCCCGAACCTGTCAGCCAGCGGCGAGACGATGAACGCGCCAAGGGCCAGCCCGATCTGCTGGCAAACGAACAGGAAGGCCATCGCTTCCGGTGGCTCACCAAAACCTTCGGCAATCGCAGGGGCGATCTTGCCGATCATGAAAATATCGAATCCGTCCATGAAGCAGACGAGGCCGCAAACCAGCAGGACTGTGAGTTGCTTTGCGCCCACTTTCTGCCGGTCAACAAAAGCCTCGATATCGAATTGGTTCATTACGTCCGCTCCCTGCGCGCATCTTTGCAATGCTGCTTGGTGATTGAAACAGCGATTTATTGATTAATCAATCTCTAGTTGCGGTGTCCCAGCCCGTGCCACTTCGATCGATGGAGTCAACCCTGTGATCATGGTCATGCCATCACCCCTTGGAGCGGGTGGTGCGGATATGGGTGAATTTTCCATCCGCTCCGAAGGTATAGAAAATGAAGCTTTCGATATGGATTGACTGCCCCGCCTCAATCGGGCCGGCCATGAAATCAGGCCAGTCTGCAAGGGCATGAAATTCCGTTGAGATGATGCAGGCCAATCCATCATCGTCGAGAACAAGCTGATCGACGATCAGCGTTTCACGAATTTTGACAAAGACTTCGCGGTAGAATGCCCGGATGCCTTCGCGTGTATGAATGGTTTTCTTGCCACCAAGATCAAGCACAACATTTTCGTCATAAAACCGGGTAAATCCATCAAGATCGCCGCGATTGAATGCGCCAATGTAATTCTCCAGAAACTCCTCTTTCGTCACCCTACGCTCCCATTACAGACCAATGTTTCAGCCATTTCATACATGGCTACACAACGATGTTGATTAATCAACATCATCTCTCTAGGATTTTCGCAAGCAGCAAAAATTGCGGCGCCTTGATGGAGAGAACCTTGCCACATCCCCCGTCTGATATTCACCCTTTTGCCCCGAAATTTGAGTTTGCTTTTACGGTCAGCATAGAATTGACCCGCCCGGTGTGGGTGGAACCGTCCAGCATGGGCCAGACACGCGCCGGGATCTGGGCGAAGGAAGGGCATTTCGAAGGGCCAAGGATCAAAGGCCGGGTGATCCCGATGAGCGGCGGAGACTTCCCACTGGTTCGCCCCAATGGCGTGATCGACTTTGACGCGCGTTATTTCCTCGAAGCCGATGATGGTACTCCGATTTACCTGCAAAGCCGTGGCTATCGTTGGGCCGAGGGAGATGCGATGGACCGGATGGCGCGCAATGAACCGGTTGCGCCGGATGAATATTACATGCGTGTCTCGCCCAAATTCGATGTTCCTGAAGGGCCTCATGACTGGCTTGGAAAACACATCTTCGTTGGCGTTGCAGAGAAGGTGCCAGGGGCCAATCGCATCCATTATTTCCAGCTTTTGTGAGGGCGGGCGGCGCGCACCCTCAATCACCTTTCTGGATCACAGGGAGCTGCAAATAGCTTTCATAGCGGCCGCCAGTATGAATGATATGGTGGCCGTTGTTGCGCAGTTCCTCATGGCGGGCGAAGGGAAGATTGGGCAGGCTCTCGCGGTAAATATCCATTCCCTTGACCACCAGACGCAGGCTCTCCCCTTCTCGGAAAAGCACGGAGGCTGGCCAGATTTCGATATCAACCGGCACCACTTGTCCAGGTTGCAAAAGCTCTTCCGTCAGATGGCTGTGAACCGGCTGCCAGTCGGTTGAGCGCTGTTCATCCAATGCCCGGTGGCTGACCCTGAGCCACCCCAGCGCCATCGGCCCATCATCGTAGAAAGCGTAGAAATGGAAGCCCACCGGATTACCATGGGCATCCACTTTCTGAAGCGCGATAAAGAGGTCCATGTCCTCAGCGCCCTCAGCCTCCACCCATAGCCGGGCCTTGATATAGCCGGTGATCTCAGTGTCTTTTTCGAAACGATACAGGAATGTCGCTTCGCCTGCTTCATCAAGCGGGTCATAACGAGCGGCAGCCTCATTTTGGCAGGGTGCATCCAGCAGGCTACTGGTTCCGGCATCAAGATAAAGGCGGCGATATTCCGTTCCCACAAGCGGCCATGCAGGCTCACCCCGGACGACCCGCTTATGTGCCGTTTCGCACACATCGATGGTCACAGGAGGCCATGTGGTGACCTCAGTTTCACGGCCCTTCAGGAAATGGTCAAAGAAGACACGCTGCTTTTCACGGCTGGAAGGCTGGTAGAAATGCGCCCATTTCTTCTGCCCATGAACTTCCAGCCATTTTTGCGAGGATGATATCCGGCGATAGGCTTCAATTGTCCCGCGCGAATGCAGTCCCTGATCGGACCAGCTTGCCACCACATAGGCTGGAATATCAATCGCTTCGAGGTCAATTTCCTTGCTCCGCCAATAATCGTCATAGAGCGGATGCGCCTGAACATTGGCGTTGGTATCTTCGGTTTGGCCAAGCGAAAAACGTAAATTATCAGACCCACGCGGTAAAAACCCCGTTTCACGAATGCCGCCATGATAGGCAAATTCGCGATACCAGTCGGAAAAGCCCTCCCATGGATTGATAGCAGCAAGATGGGGCGGTTTGAGCGAGGCGACAAGATATTGGATCGCCGCCAGATAGGAGACGCCTGTCATCCCGATCCGGCCATTGCTCCAATCGCGTACCGCCAGCCATTCGATGCAATCGTAGCAATCTTGACCTTCGCCCATGCCATTGTGGCGCAAATCGCCTTCCGACAGCCATGCCCCGCGCGGATCGGCATAGGCTACCGCATAGCCTGCTGCGCACCAGAACATCGGATCGGGTGCTTCGAAAGCGGTAAATCGTGACATCCAGCCATGCTGCACGCCCGAAGGTGGCCACAATTGATCGGAAAGCCCATGCTTACCATAAGGGCTCCAGCCAAGCAGAATGGGCAGCTTTTCATCCAGTTGATCGACCGGCCGGTAAATATCGATCAATATCGTCGTGCCATCGCGCAAAGCTACTTCGCAATTGCGTTCGATTAACAGATCACCTTCAATTCTTCGATCATAGCCTCGTGGCGGCAATGGCGGTTTGTTGGGAGCTGAGTGCGGATCGACACCATCGCGCATGATCAATTCAAAATTACTGCTTTCCATGCCGGTCTCCCGTTAGCTCCCTCAACCAATGATCAATATTTGAAGCGCACGCCCACTTTGTAGGTCCGGCCAACAACATCATAGAGAACGTTATTGGTCGGGCCGAAACTGGACGGCAAATCTACCGGAGGGTCTTTGTCGAACAGATTGTTGATGACGCCGAACAGTTGCAAATTTCGCTCTCCATCACGCCACACATCATAGCTCGCATTGAGATTGAGATAGGTCCATGCGCCCACGCTATTGTCGCTGATGCTGTTGGGCAAAGCCGGATCATAGCCATCTTCATCCGGCCCGATCAGCGATGTATTATAGCGCCCGCCGGAAATATGCCGAACCTGAATTTGCGCGGCAAAGGGATCGTTGGAATAGCTGAGATAGCCATTGATAATATAGCGCGGCACACCCGATGGCTGAGAAACGGGAGACCCGTTCATCCCCGCACGATCCACTGATGTACCGCTGGAATCTTCGGTGATGAGATCATCTACAATCGTGCTGAGCAGGCGCAAAGACACATTACCGCCCATGCCATCAGAAAATGCAGAGAGCGGCACAGAATAATAGGCTTCCACATCAAAACCACGCGTAATCAGCGTGTTAAGGTTGAGGTTGTAATTGCGAACTTGTGTAATCGTGCCGCCGGCATCCCGGTCCACCAGAGTGCACAAGTCAGCAGCCCCTGCTTCGCAGCGATCAACGATCACTTGCGCCCCCAGGGTGGACACGGCACCGTTCAACTTGATGTCGAAATAGTCGACCGACAGTTTGAGATTGCCTGTCCCGACATTGGGCTGGAAAACAATGCCCGCAGTCCACGTATTGGCCTTTTCCGGTAACAAGTCGGGATTGCCGCCAATCAGAACGGAAGACAACACCTGCGCTTCTGTTCTGGGGTCCAGAATGGACTGGAAAGAGCTTTGCGGCGGGCCAAACAGTTCAAACACATTAGGCGCGCGAATATCGCGCGAACGGGTGACGCGCAGGCGCAGCCAGTCGGTTGCTTCCCATGTCCCGCCAAGCTTCCATGTGGTAACGGACCCGCTGGTGCTATAATCCGTCAGCCGTACAGCGCCATTGAGATCAAGCCCCGGCGCGATGGGAGCCCCGAGTTCAACAAAGCCTTCCCAGACATTCATCGAACCATCAATCGCAGATCCCGGCCCGGTGTAGAAATCCAGCGCCCTCGAAATGGCATCGGCGGTGCCACTCGCACTGTCGCGGCGAAATTCGACGCCGGTTGCCAAAGCCACCGGGCCTGCCGGCAGGGTGAAAGGGGTGCCATGCAACGTCAGCGACGCGACATGCTGGCGAAGCGTGGTGTCCTGAACCGAAGTTCCGGTGACATAATCTATCGCTTCAGCAGAAGGACTGCCCTCACCAAAAGGATTGAGCGGCTGGCATCCCTGTGCTGCAGCAACGCCTTGCAGCACTGCGCGGCAAACCGCATTGCCCGTTGCCGGATCTATCACCGCATCGAGGGCATAATTCATATGTGAATTGATCGTATTGTTGGCAGAGCTTTGGTGATAATCGGTCTGGCCGAACTGGTAATAGCCATCCAGGCTCCAGCCGCTGCCCAATTGCGCTTCCACACCTCCGACAAAGCGATAGGTTTCGCGTTTCACACTGCCGAGTGTCGGACCAATATCATTCCATATCCGGCCCATGGGAAAGGCCGCAATGCCAAGGGCGTCCATTTGCGCAGCCACACTGGCCGGCAGAAAGGCATTGTCGCGGGTTATCGTCCGGTTGGCGAGGTCGCGGCGCTGAGCGCCTATGGTATGAGCAGTCGCCCGTCCGTATGACCCTTCGGCAAAGAGCGTGACGGCGGAAGACAGATCATATTCGACATGGGCGAAACTGTTGATCCGTTCACTGGGCGATGAGATCGCAAAGCCTTCGTAAAACGCATTCCTGGGATCACCACCCCCGCTCTGGAACAGTCCGGCATTATAATATGTGCCGTAATCATGCTGGAATGTGGTGCCATCCGGATTAAATTCCGTCCCCCGCAGAGGGCTTCCGATAATCAGGCCGTTAACGCTGGCCAAAGCCACGCGCGTATTGGGCATAATGATCGTTCCGGCCTGCCCGCCGACGCGCGCGGGATTGCTGACCGTGTTATAGGACTTGGCGCACCATGAGCGCGAATAACAATCGCCCGTGCCCTTATCATTGACATATTCGACCCCGGCGACGATCCGCCCTGCCCCTCCGGCAAATTGCGACCCGCCTGCCAGAGACAACACATATTCGTCATCATCACCTGCATCGGCCACACCATATTGCGCTGATGCCCTGATCCCTTCGAGGTCAGTGTCGAGGATCAGATTGACCACGCCTGCCACAGCATCGGAACCATAGGCCGCCGAAGCACCACCGGTGACGACTTCAACCCGTTTGATCAGCGAAGTGGGTACAAGATTGAGATCAACAGCCCCGGCCGGAGCAAAGGAACTGCCCGCAACAGTAGCAGGCACCACTCGGCGGTTATCGATCAGGACCAGTGTGCGGTTTGCCCCTAGGCCGCGCAAATCAGCCGTGCTCGCACCAATATTGTTCAGAAAAATCGCGGTGGTCGAAGGCGTGCTCTGCGGACGAAATGCGGGTATGTCATTCAGAACCTGCGCCACATTGCTCGCGCCTTGACGGTCGATCTGTTCAGCGCCCAGCACAGTGACTGGCGTCGGCGCATCAAACCCGGCTTGAGACAAGCGCGATCCGGTCACCACGATGGTTTGAGGGTCGCTAGATGCAGGCCGGGTCTCACCATTTGGCCCGCCCAGCTGGTCTGTGTCAGTGGCTGAGGCACTTTGCTCCTGAGCCTGGGCTGTGGACGCTCCCAGCCCGGCACCGGCAGCTAATGCCGCCAGTCCGATGCAACTGCATGATGTGCGCGCAAAAATGCTCGCGGACAATCGCTTGGTCATCTCTCCCTCCTTCATGCAGGTCTACGCCCGCTCGGTTTTACGGCCCCAGGATTGAGCCGGACGCCTTTTCCCCGGAAGCCGCCTTTCAAGGTTGGTCTTCCGAATGCGCAGCCTCGGTCAACTTCGTTGAGGAGTCAAGATTATATGTAACGACATCGGATGTTCTCTCTCACTCAATTATCATGATTGATCATCTTTTTTACTTAATACACGATTTTGAACTTGCATTCATTCCTCTCAGCAGGCAGCAAAATGGCACGATGACACTGCCTGAAACATGGAATCTCTTTGGAGCTAACCAGCTGCCGCATCGTCTTTTGCTGCTGGCAAAGATGATCGATCGCGTCAGTTCGCGCAGCCTTCAGGAACAGTTTGGAATGTCTGTCGCCCAATGGCGGGTTCTGGCGTTTATCTGCACTTTCGGTCCGACCACAGGCGCAAACCTCAGCCAGTCCGCAGAGATTGACGGGGCCGAAATCAGCCGCGCGGTGAAAGCTCTGCTCGACAAGGGGATGGTCGAAAGAGAATTCGCCGAAGGCAGCCGGAAGCGCCAGATCATCATGCCCACGGAAAGCGGCAAAGCACTGTTCAGCAAAGTGCGCGTGGAGCGCGAAGGCTATTTCGGCAAAATCACCGCAAATCTCAGCCAAAAGCAGAGAGACGAATTAAGCCATTCACTAGAAATTATTGCGACTGCGGTAGATCGCGAGAGAAACTGAATACCCGCCCACGCGTCGCAAGTGCTTGGCAAATTTGCTGTTCAATCATGGCACAGCCATGCGGAAAAAGAGCCGGACAGCTTGCGAAACCTGTTCAATAGCCTCACCTGCTACATTGGCTTTGTATAAACATGCCATTGGGAGCATAATTTGTGACGTCTGATCTCGACAGGCTTGATCTCAGGATTCTTGAACGCCTGCAAATGGATGCGTCGGAATCTTCAAGCGAAATTGCGGAACATGTAGGTCTGTCTCAATCTCCTTGCTGGCGGCGAATGCAACGCTTACGCGAAGACGGCTATATCAAAGGCCAGGTCGCCATTCTCGATCGGGAGAAGTTTGGCGACAGCATCTATATCTTCGCGCAACTCAAAATGACGCGCATGAACACAGAGATGTATGCGCGTTTTTCCAAAGCCCTGAGCGCTATTCCCGAAATCACCGAAGCCTATACTCTGTTTGGCGAAATGGATGTGATGATCAAAGTGCTGGCTCCCAGCATCAGCTGGTATCAGGAATTCACTCTGAATGTTCTGCTTGAATTGCCCGGCGTTGAAGATGTTCGCTCCACCGCAACTTTGCTTGAGCTGAAGAACACCCATCAATTGCCACTGCCACAAGGCAACCCCAGCGCCGATAAGTAGCAATACCAGTACAGGCTTTTTATAAATACTCTTACATTCCAGTGCGATAACGCTTCTTCAGTATATTATGCTTTAAGGTACAAGCTGATATAAACAGAGGCTTTGATACGGAATGGATTTTTTCAGTGATACAGGCAGCCAAACACTGGCTGACAATTTCGGGGGCGAACACCCTGTTGTAGCGCGTGCCGATCTGCCGAAGTCGCGCCCTTTGCATGTCATGATCCTGCTCCACAGCGATTGCGGCAACAGAACCTCCCAGCGCCGCATTTTGCAATATGTTCATGCGCTCAAACGGGAAAATATTCACTGCGAAGTTCTACCATTTTATGGCCCACCGCCGCGCTCCCTCAAACATTGCGCATATGACGGTGGGCAAACACTCGCCAGCAGCCTGAACAAGCGGTTTCATTCCTTACGCCATCTGCGGGACGATATCGATCTGGTGTGGATCGAAAAGGAAGCGCTCCCTCATATGCCATGGCTGGCTGAGAAATTCCTGCTCCCCGCCAATATCCCGATCATCACCGATCTGGGGGACATGGATCTTCAACTACAGAGCCAGAATGAGAGCAGCGTTCTGCGGAATATGTTCTCCGATAAAGCCACGCAAATGATGAGAAATGCTACATTGGTGATGGCGGGCAATTCTCACATGATGGAACGCGCCAAACAGGCCGGGGCTACTTGGGTCGAAGTCATGCCAACCGCGATCACCCCCTGCACCGTAAACCCTGTCCAGCGCAGCCATGCTGACTGCAAATTGCGGGTAGGATGGATTGGCACTGCGCCTGCCTGGACCCGCGAGGCAGAACCTTTGTTCCGTTCGCTCAGTCCAATCTTCACCCAAAAGAACGCCGTTGCCAGAGTGGTCGGCGCCCGAGCAGGCCGATCACGCTGTGGCTTTCTGGATTATCACCCGCGCACTCCCGGTGCTGAAACCGATCAGATTACCGCTATGGATGTGGCCCTCGCCCCGTTGGAGAATGGCCCGCTTGGCGAAGCCGCCAGTGGCTATCAGATCATGCGATATATGGCCTGCGGCGTTCCGGTCATCGCATCGCCTCTCGGCGCACAGGGAGAGATCATAGAACATGGGGTCAACGGCTTTCTTGCCTCAAACGAGGAAGAATGGTGCAGCGCACTAAACGCCCTGCTTGAAGATGCCGATTTGCGCCGAAAGATTGGCAATGCAGGAAAGGCAAAAGTGGAAAAAGAATTCACCTTGCCCAGAATCGTCCCGAAAATAGCGAATTTGCTGAACCGCGCAGCAGCGTTGAAGGCCGCATAACCGAGCCATTTGTCTGCGTTGAAAGGCGTCTGTCGCGAACCCGGTTGCACAAAACATACCGCTAGACTTGTAATTTCAGCGTAATATCGCCAAGGGGGTGCCTCATTCAGAGACCCAAGCGGGACACATGAATCTTACCCATCCTTTACTTGATCATGACGGCGACAAGCTCCACGAAGAATGTGGCGTTTTCGGCGTAATCGGCGCAACCGACGCATCTGTCATCTGCGCCCTCGGCCTCCACGCTCTGCAGCATCGCGGACAAGAAGCGGTCGGAATGACCAGCTTCGACGGAACGGAATTTTATACGCGACGTGGCATGGGCCATGTGGCGGATAATTTTGCTTCCGGAGAATCCCTTGCAGAATTGCCCGGCGATATGGCGGTTGGCCATGTGCGCTATGCCACCACTGGCGGCTCAGGCCTGCGCAATGTGCAACCGCTCTATGCCGAACTGGCCAGCGGCGGTTTCGCCGTGGCGCATAATGGCAATATCTCCAACGCAATGGCATTGCGGCGCGAATTGGTGCGCAAGGGTGCGATCTTCCAGTCCACATCGGACACGGAAGTTATCATTCACCTGACCGCTACCAGCCGTTACCCGACCATTCTCGATAAATTTGTCGATGCCTTGCGGATGGTGGAAGGGGCCTATTCGCTCATCTGCACCACGCCAGAAGGCATGATTGCCTGCCGCGACCCACTGGGCATTCGACCGCTGGTGATGGGCAAGATTGGTGGAGCCATTGTTTTCGCCAGTGAAACCGTGGCGCTTGATGTTGTGGGCGCGGAATTCCTCCGCCCGGTGGCACCAGGTGAATTGATCAGCGTCGACTTTGACGGCAACATCACTTCACACCATCCCTTCGGCACCGTGCCTTCGCGCCCGTGCATTTTCGAACATGTCTATTTCAGCCGCCCGGATTCGATCTTCAACAAGCGCTCGGTCTATGAATCGCGCAAGCAGATCGGCGTTCAGCTCGCGATGGAAAGCCCGGTCGATGCCGACCTGGTGGTGGCGGTGCCCGATAGCGGCGTGCCTGCAGCGATCGGCTATTCGCAGCAATCCGGCATCCCGTTTGAATTGGGTATCATCCGTTCGCATTATGTCGGCCGGACCTTTATTCAACCATCAGACGGTGTTCGCCATTCCAGCGTGAAGCGCAAACACAATGCCAACCGCCTGCTGGTGGAAGGCAAGAAGATCGTCCTGATTGACGATTCCATCGTGCGCGGCACCACCAGCCTCAAGATTGTGCAAATGATGCGCGATGCCGGGGCCAAGGAAGTGCATTTCCGCGTCGCCAGCCCCCCCACCGGCTATGGCTGCTATTATGGTGTGGATACGCCTGAACGCTCCAAGCTTCTGGCAGGCCGGATGGATGTTGCCGCGATGGCCGAATTCATTCAGGCAGACAGCCTGGCCTTTGTGTCGATTGACGGGCTTTACCGTGCGGTGGGCCTTGAAGAACGCAATGATAGCTGCCCGCAATATTGCGATGCCTGCTTCACCGGCGATTACCCCACCAAGCTGACCGATCTGATGGAACGCGAAGGCAATTCGCCGCAGCTTCCGCTCTCTGCCGGGACCAAAGTACATGGCTGAAGCACAAGTGTTTGAAGGTCAGATTGCAGTTGTGACAGGTGCCAGCCGTGGTATCGGCGCGGCAACAGCCAAGGCGCTGGCGGCGGCTGGTGCGCATGTCGTTCTGACAGCGCGCAAGGCTGCGGACCTTGAAAAGATCGAAGAAGAAATCTTCGCTCTGGGTGGCACCGCCACCATTGCCCCGCTTGACCTCACTGAAAGCGAAAGCATTTCTCGCCTCGCGCAAGCTGTGGGTGAACGGTGGGACAAGCTCGACATGCTGGTCATCAATGCGGCCAACCTGCCCGTACTGACCCCGGTTATCCAGATCGAGCCAAAAGGCTTCAATCAAGCGCTGACGCTCAACGTCCTGGCAACGCAGGCCCTGTTGGCCGCTTTCGATCCTCTGCTGAAACGCGCTGACAAAGGCCGGATCGTCGGCCTTACCAGTTCGGTTGGCGCTACGCCTCGTCCCTATTGGGGAGCCTATGGCGCAACCAAGGCTGCATTCGACACGCTTCTGTCCTGCCATGCGCAGGAAGTGGAACGCATTTCAAACGTTCGCGTGGCGATCCTCGACCCCGGTGCCACCCGCACACAGATGCGCGCCAAGGCCTATCCGGGTGAAGACCCCCAAACGGTCAAAGCACCTGAAGTGGTGGCCGATCGGATCGTTGCATTGATGCAGGAAGATTTCCCTGTAGCCCATCGTGAGCGGGTGGAATAATTTCACTCGCTCGCGTGTTTTTGGCGCGCAATCAATCCTCGGCAGCCTTCATCGCTTTATAGGCGTTTAAAGCCCTTTCACGTCCCTCTGTGTGTTCGATCAGTCGCTCTGGGTAACTCTCTGGGCGTTTCTCCGCAGACGGATCGTGGATATCTTCATCAGATAGATGAGCCAGTTCAGGCACCCATTCACGAATATAATTTTCTGCTGAGAATTTGGCGCTTTGCGACAGTGGCGCCATGATGCGGGTATAAAGCTGCGTGTCTACGCCAGTGCCGGAAACCCACTGCCAATTGGTGCCATTACTCGCGTAATCCGCATCCACCAGCGTATCCCAGAACCATTTTTCGCCATGCCGCCAATCAATCAGTAAATGCTTGATTAGAAAGCTCGCCACGATCATGCGCACGCGATTATGCATCCATCCGGTGGCCCATAATTGGCGCATTCCGGCATCAACGATGGGATAGCCCGTCTGCCCTTGCTGCCAGGCCTTCAGATCCTCTTCAATCAGATGTCCACGGTTGGGATTGCGCCACTCCAGGCCATCGTAACGCTCACGATAATTTTCCTCAGGATAATGCGGAAACTGGAATAGAATATTCTGCGCAAAATCTCTCCAGATCAGCTCGGAACGGAACACTTCCACACCCTGCCCGCGTTTGCCTTCCAGTGCTTTCCAGACCTGCGCCGGAGAGATTTCCCCCCAATGCAAATGGGGCGACAGGCGCGATGTGCCTTCAACCGAAGGCAAGTTCCGGCCCTTCTCATAATCACTTGCTATATCACTGAAATAAGAAAGCTTTTCATGCGCAGCACCTTCGCCCACTTCCCATGTTTTACGCAAGCCAGCCGCCCAATCGGGCTTGGTCGGCAGCAAGTCCCAATCCTCTAATCGGTCGGACTGCGGCCAGCTATCCGGCAGGGTAAAGCTGGGCTCCTCCAATGGATCGAAAGTCGGAAGAGCTTTCTGCAAGGCTTTGTAAAACGGGGTGAAAATCTTGTAAGTTCCGCCAGAACCGGTCGTCACGGAACCCGGCGGCATCAGATAATTGCCATCATACAGATCCAGTTCGAGCCGATCAGCCAGTTCCTCTTCCGCCTTTCGCCACCAAGGTTCGTAATGGCTGATTGCATGGACCGTCTCGGCGCCCACTGCCTCAGCCAATTCGCTCAGCTTTTCAACGCAATCCCCGCGCAAAAGCGTGAGTTTTGCGTTGTGGCGTGCCAGTCCGGTAGCCAGCGATTCCAGACTATGATGCAGCCACCAGCGTGATGCTCCGCCCAGCTTTCGGTCCCCCGCCCGTTCATCATCAAGCACATAGACTGGGATAATCGGCCCCCGTTGCGCTGCCGCGTAAAGTGCCGGCTGATCACGCAATCGAAGGTCCCGTCTGAACCAGACGATCTGTGGCTTGGGCATGGTCTCTCCGGGGATAAAGGTTTACGATATATCAGGGAACAGGAAACGCACCGCTGTGGTTCCCTCAAGAGCGAAGCCGGACTAAGAGAGAGCGAATTTGCCAGAGAGGAAGGCTTCATACGGCCAGTTTCAATTGCCCGCCCTTCTCTGTGGCTTAGGTTTTGCCTCTATTGCAGCTCTGGTCATCACCGGACACAGTGCTCCGCTTGACGGTCTTGCCATGTGGATCAGACCAATAGGCACATCGCCTCCAGTGCTCCAGGAAACCATGCGTGACATCACCGCCATGGGCGGCGTAGCCTTACGCAATATCGCTGCTCTCATCGGCATTACCGCGCTGGTCCTGCTCCATCAGAAACGGCAGGCAGCGATACTGGCAATGATCATCCTGAGCGGTTGGTTAGCCGAAACTGCAGTGAAATACTCGGTCGAACGGGCAAGGCCCGATATTCTTGGCCAGCTTACTCATGCTGGTGGCCCCAGCTTTCCCAGCGGGCACTCTTTTAACGCAGCTTTGGTCGCTCTTGCCTTGACGCTCGCTTTTACCCCCTTCGTAAACACACCGATTCTGCGAAAATTTCTGGTGTGTACCGCCGTCGCCCTCAGTTTTCTTGTCGCTTTCAGCCGGGTGTGGCTGGGCGTTCATTATGTGAGCGACGTGATGGCCGGATGGCTTGGAGGCACCGCATGGGCGCTTTGCTCAGCGCAATTTTTTGCAACTTCTGGTCCACACACCGCAACAGAAACATGTGAATGACAATCAATCCACCAAGCGTCATGGAAATGTGCCGCCAGCGCACTTACCTTCGCTTTAAAGGGAGATGACTATGCCTGATGAAACACCGTTTGTTCGCCCTGATGTGGCTGCTGTGTTGAAAATGATGGCTGCATCTGAACAACCACCATTGGATACTTTACCGCTTGATCAGGCGCGCAGGGCGATGGATGGCATGCAGGAACTGGTAGAGCTGCCTGCGCATGATTTGGCGGTGATTGAAGACCTCGCTTGCCCTGGTCCGGCGGGAGATATTCCTCTCCGCCTCTATGATGCACGCGATGTGCGCGCACCCGGCCCGGTGATCCTGTTCATCCATGGCGGCGGTTTTGTGATTGGCGATCTCGATTCCTATCACAACCTTTGCACCGAGATAGCCCTGCGCACAGATTTGCCGGTTCTGTCGGTTGATTATCGACTGGCTCCAGAAAACCCTTTCCCGGCAGCGCCAGACGATGTTGAAGCGGCCGCGCGCTGGGCCGCGGGAAGCCCCACCGCACTTGGCAGAGTTGTCACCGGGTTGATCCCGATGGGTGACAGTGCAGGTGGCAATCTCACACTTGTGACCACGCAATCGCTGATGCTCCAACCGGCCACCGTTCCGGTCATCGCACAGGTTCCGCTCTATCCTCTGACTGACGATATCGCCGGCCACCCTTCTTACACCGAATTTGGCGAAGGCTATCTGCTTACTAGCCGTGCGATGAAATGGTTCACTGAATGTTATAACCCAACCCCTGGGGACCGCCGGAATCTACCAATCCTTGGGCCCTTGGAAAACACACCGCCGACGATTTTGGCAACGGCCGGACTGGACCCCTTGCGAGATTCTGGGCGTAATTTCGCAGCACGGTTGATCCAGGCGGGCTGCGATGTCACTTATCTCGAAATGTCCGGAAATATTCACGCCTTTGCGAATTTACGGAAAGCTATCCCAAGCGCCCAGAAAGACCTTCTGGCGATTTTGGGTGCATTGAAAAACACTTTGGAGCGTCTCTGATGAACGAGCGAAACCCACTCGATTACCGGCCCTGCGTTGGGATCATGCTGGTTAATGAAGAGGGACAAGTCTTTGTCGGCAAGCGGATCGATAATCGGGAAGGCGACTGGTGGCAGATGCCGCAAGGCGGTGTCGACAAGGGTGAAGAACCATCAGATGCGGCCTATCGCGAGCTGGAGGAAGAAACCGGTGCGACCCGCGATGATGTGGAACTCATTACCCGGCTCGACAGCGAGATATTCTATGACTTGCCATCTGAACTGAAGGGCAAATTGTGGGGTGGAAAATATATCGGCCAGCGTCAGATCTGGTATCTCGCCCGCTTTACCGGCACGGATGATGACATCAATCTCGAAGCCCATGATCCGGCAGAATTCTGCGAATGGAAATGGGTGGAGGCCGAAACCCTGCCCGATCTGATCGTGCCATTCAAACGCGCTGTCTATTCTGAGGTGGTCAACGGTTTCCGGGACGACATTAACCTGTGAACCATTCGAAGGCAGGGAATACAAATATCGCATCCCTGCCTTGAAGTGATGTTCTAGTTTTTCACAACATCGCTATCAGGATCGACAGCTTCGGCTGTCATGACAGAGGGCTTTGGACCACGTTCAATCGCGGCAGCGAGCTGTTCGGTTTGCGCACATCCCGTGCCGCACATCGATTCCAGCTGGGCGAGATTGCGCTTGGCTTTTTCAACCGCACCCTTCTCCACCAGAGCTTCGCCTTCACCGGCAATTGCAGCAAGATCACCCGGTGCGCGGGCCATTGCTGCCCGGTAATAATGGATTGCCTTGCCTTGCAAATCCTGTTTGCGCGCTGCATCCCCCAGCTCAATATAGACCTTTGTATAGGCAGGATCGACTGCCAGCGCGGCCTCGAAGGAATCGATAGCCTTTTCAATCTCACCATGATCGAGAAGGGTCTGGCCTTGGCTCAAAAGCTGGGCTGCACGAGGGTCCGGTTCCCGGTCACCAGCATATCCCACGCTAGCCGTCACCGCAAAAAGCAGTGAAAGGGCAGCAGCAGCGGGGGTATAACGCATCACGATCTCCTTAAGGGCGGGCAGCGGTTTATGATTTTGAACTGCCATCGTAACGCTCAGACTATCATCTCTTTCCTAGGCGCGCGATGAAAAATCCGTCTGTGCCATCGTGAAATGGTGAAAGCCGCCATCCACCTTTTCTCGCACGACCTGCGAGCAGTGACAATGGCTCTCCTTCCCACCCTTCATGGCGGGATAGAAAAGCATCGACTTGATGGGCACCCTCTTCATCGAGCAAGGAGCATGTGACGTAAATCAGCCGGCCACCGGGGCGCACCAATTTGGTTGCAATGTCTAGCAGGTAAGACTGCGTTTCGACATAACGGGCCAATTGCCCTTCATCCAAACGCCAGCGCGCTTCAGGGTTGCGCCGCCATGTACCGGTGCCCGAACAGGGCGCATCAACCAGCACCGCATCAGCTTGCCCGCAAAATTCTGCCAGCGCCTCCAGCTCACGCCCTGGATTAAGCAGTACCGTTTCACCAATCAGCGCCCCTGCCCGTTCTGCACGGGGGGCCAGACGCGATAGACGTGAACGATCGGTATCGGCAGCGATCAAACGGCCTTTATTGCCTATCGCAGCAGCCAGAGAGAGGGTTTTGCCCCCTGCCCCTGCACAAAGATCGATAATCGTCTCACCTGGCATTGCGGCAACTGCTTCACAGGCTAGCTGGCTTCCGCCATCCTGAATTTCGACCAGACCTTCCCGAAAGGCCTGCGTCTGTTCAACCTGTGTGCCCGATGCAACCCGCACACCGTGAGGAGCAGAGAGAGCTTCTGTGTCGAATGGCAAATCAATCGAATCACGCGTTGTTTTGAGGGCGTTGATCCTCAGATCAAGTGCTGCACGGTCCAACAAGGCCGTAGCTTCCTCACCTGCGACACCGGAGGCTTCAAGGCGATCTTCCAGCCATTGAGGAGCTACACCGCCCCGTGCTGGCTCTTCGCCGTCCTCAAGCGCCGCTGGGCCATAATTGGAGCCATCAAACAAGGACATCAGCACCGGATCAGCATCCGCCAAGCGAAGCGCTGCAGCACGGCCGTTTTCAGGGATAGGTCCACAGGCACGGATAGCACCATAAACCAGTTCACGGATGGCGCGGCGATCCTTTGATCCGGCAAAGCGGTGTGACTTGAACCACTCTGCCAGAATACGATCAGCAGGTGCGCCTTTGTTGCGGGCGGCTGCGATAATATCATCCAGCAATTCAATCGCAGTTTGAAGCCGGGCTGCTGGTGTCACTTGAGCTGCTCAAACAATTCTTGATATTCTTCCGGTCGCGGCGCCTGAACGCAGAAATAGCGATAGGCCTCCAGTCTATATTTGTCGGAGGCTTCCTGTGACTGACGGTCCATAAATGCCTTCCCTTTCTCTTCGCAGATATCCTCGCTCGCCACAAAGCTTTGCTGGATATCCATGGAGCCTTGTGGGTCGGCTGTTTGCCAGCCCACAAGGATCAGGAGATAGGGAAGGAATTCTACCATCAGCGTGTTGGGTAATTCGGTGCTTCGCGGGTAATCGACACGTCATGGACGTGACTTTCCGCAAGGCCTGAATTGGTGATGCGGATGAATTTGGCTTTCGTCTGCAAATCCTTGATCGTTGCCGATCCGGTATAACCCATTGCAGCCTTTACGCCGCCAACCAGTTGATGCACCACATCGCGCGCAGGGCCCTTGAACGGCACTTGCCCTTCGATGCCTTCAGGAACCAGCTTCATCTGATCCTTGATATCCTGCTGGAAATAGCGATCGGCACTACCACGCGCCATAGCGCCAACCGAGCCCATACCACGATAGGCTTTGTAAGCACGGCCCTGGTAAAGGAAGGTTTCACCCGGTGCCTCTTCCGTGCCGGCCAGCAGTGAACCGATCATCACCGTGGATGCACCAGCAGCAAGCGCCTTGGCGGCATCGCCCGATGTCCGAAGGCCACCATCGCCGATCACCGGAACACCGCTCTTCGCGGCTTCCTCAGCACTTTCCATGATTGCGGTCAGCTGAGGCACGCCAACACCGGCAACAATGCGCGTGGTGCAGATGGAGCCTGGCCCGATGCCAACCTTGATGGCATCCGCCCCGGCATCAACCAATGCGCGGGTTGCTTCTGCCGTCGCTACATTGCCAGCCACGATCTGGATCGAATTGGAAAGCTGCTTGGCGCGTTCAACCGCCTTGGCAACATCACGGTTATGGCCATGCGCTGTGTCGATAATGACAACATCACAACCAGCGTCCACCAGCGCTTCGGTACGGGCAAAGCCCTTGTCGCCTACCGTGGTAGCCGCAGCGACGCGCAGACGCCCTGCTTCATCCTTGGTAGCGTTAGGGAAAAGAACGGCCTTTTCGATATCCTTCACCGTGATGAGCCCGATGCATTTAAACGCATCATCCACCACGATCAGCTTTTCAATCCGGCGCTGATGCAGCAATCGGCGCGCCTCTTCCTGACTGACACCTTCACGAACCGTTGCGAGGTTATCGCTGGTCATCAACTCACGAACAGGCTGCAAGGGATTGTCCGCAAAGCGTACATCGCGGTGGGTGAGGATACCCACCAGCTTGCCGCCAGCATCGACCACGGGAATACCGCTGATCCGGTGACGCAGCATCATTTCCTGCGCCGTGCCCAGCGTTGCATCAGGCGCGATAGTGATAGGGTTTACCACCATGCCGCTTTCAAAGCGCTTGACCCTGCGAACCGCATCGCATTGTTCTTCAATGGTGAGGTTACGATGAAGCACACCGATGCCGCCCATCTGCGCCATGACAATCGCCATTTCGGCTTCTGTCACGGTATCCATCGCAGCAGAAAGAACCGGAATGTTGAGTTCAATACCGCGCGTCAGCCGGGTACGCGTGTTGGCCTGCGAAGGGACAATGTCACTTTCGGCCGGCCTCAGGAGGACGTCATCAAAAGTGAGGCCGGTCTCGATTTTCATAATTGCCACCGTTTCCTGTCCAAGACAAATTGTGGCGGCCCATGTAACCGCATGGAGCCAGAGTCGCTAGTGGGCTGGCGAATAAATACCAGGCCTTTTGCGCAATATTGTTATTCCGCCGTCCATCCACCGTCGATTGAGTAGTTGGAACCAGTGATATTGGCGGCTTCATCGCGGCAAAGAAACACTGCCAACGCTCCGATTTCCTCTGGCTGGACGAAGCGCTTGGTCGGCTGCTTGGCCAAAAGAATGTCATTCATCACTTCTTCGCGACTCATTTTGCGGCTTTTCATCGTATCCGGGATCTGGTTTTCAACCAGCGGCGTCCAGACATAGCCCGGACTAATGCAATTGACGGTAACCCCGCTTTGCGCAACTTCGAGAGCGATTGTCTTGGTCAGCCCTGCCAGCCCGTGCTTGGCCGAAACATAAGCAGACTTGAACGGCGATGCTCGCAAGGAATGGGCGCTGGCGGTCGAGATGATGCGTCCCCATCCCTGCTTCTTCATATAGGGCACGCCTAGCCGGGCGGTGTGAAATGCGGACGACAGGTTCAGCGCGATAATCTTGTCCCACATATCAACCGGAAATTCTTCTACCGGTGCAACATGCTGCATTCCAGCATTGTTGACGATAATATCGCAGTCCCCTGCGCCTTCCATCAGTTCTTCCACGCCCTTTGCACTGGTGAGATCAGCACCGACATGGGTGGCATCAAGAGCCTTGCATAACCCAGCGATTTCATCCTTATCGCCAAAACCGTTCAAGATAACTTCCGCCCCTTCGGCTGCGAGCGATCGAGCTATTGCCAGCCCAATCCCTGAAGTTGATCCGGTAACAAGGGCACGTTTTCCGCTGAGGAACATTATCGACTCCTGAAATTAGCCTGTGCAAAGATCGCATATCAAACAGGCCATCGGTATAGATATATGCGTTCTGCCATGTCTGAAAAGCGCCAGAACGAACGGGGAGTTCCAAAATGCGTCTCAAGAGGTTCAATCCGTCCAATATCAGCGTCCGTGGCGGCGGCGGCGGCGGCGGTTTTCCGGGCGGCGGCGGCGGAAAATTAGGCTGCGGCGGGCTGGTGATCGTTTTGATCGGCGCTGCTGTTTTCGGGCTCGATCCAGCACAAATGCTGGGCACGATGGATGCAATGCAACAGAGCAGCCCTTCCACACAAACGGTTGGACAGGATCAAAGCGCGGAAGCCTTGTGCAATTCCGATGCCTATTCGCTCGAAAGCTGCAACGCGCTCGATTCCCTGAACAACACCTGGAAACCGCTGTTTCAGCAGGCCAATATTCCTTTTCAGCAGCCCGATCTGGTGCTTTACAATGGCAATGTCAGGTCTGGATGTGGCGCAGCCTCCAGCGCCATGGGGCCATTCTATTGCCCGGCAGATCAGGGAATTTATCTCGACACGAGCTTTTATGACCAGCTTCATAAGCAGCTTGGTGCTGGGGGTGATTTTGCCCGCTATTATGTTGTGGCGCATGAATATGGTCATCACGTCCAGAACCTCACCGGCGTGGACAGGCAGGTGCGCCAGTTGCAACAACAAAACCCACAAGCGGCCAATGCCGTTCAAGTCAGAATGGAGCTACAAGCCGATTGTTATGCCGGTGTCTGGGCCGCAAAAAATCGCAAACTCATTGAACCAGGCGATATGGAGGAAGGCCTGACGGCCGCCAGCGCTATCGGTGATGACACACTGCAGCGCAATGCTGGCCAGCGCGTTAGCCCTGAAAGTTTCACCCATGGCACCAGTGAGCAAAGGATGCATTGGCTGACCGTAGGGCTGAAGAGCGGCGATGAGGACCAATGCGACACATTCGCTGACCTTAATTAAATTAACGGCAGGTTTTTCCAATGGAAAGGGCATCGAAACTGACTTGCGGTTTCGATGCCCTCTCCATTTTGCCAATATGTAATAATGCAGCTCAGCTTTCGCGGGACATTTCCGCAATTTGCTGATCAATTTCTGCGACTGCTTCCCGGCGTTGCGCAGTGGGGATCGCGCCGTTGCTGGAAATGCTCTGCCGTGCTGCCCGAAGCCCCTGAACAGCAGCAGATTTGGCTGCGCTCTGGCAGATCGAAATCACCGCTTGGCCATTGCGGGTGCTGGTGCTGGTCACTTTGCCATTGCCGGAGCATTTGGTGTTCACACGAACATTGGCTGAAGCAGCATGTGCGATCGCCACTGCGCGCTGGCGTTCAGCCTTGGCCTGCGCTTTTTCACTGATTGCAACAGCACGTTCAGCCGCTGCTTCGGCCTGTGCGGCCATTCTATCGCTTTGCGCTTCAACCCGGTCCGCCTCTGCATCCATACGATCAGACTGAGCGTCCATTTCCCGCTCCATCTGATCCATCTGCCGCTCAAACCGGGCTTCGTCTTCATCGCTCCATGTGCCACGTGCCCGCGCGATCTGTGCAGCCTTAGCAATTTTCCGGCTCTTGGCTGCGGTCGCGCGGATATCTTTCAGCACCTGCGGATCGATGTTGTGCGAGTAAGTGTAAGTATAGGTGCCCGGCGCTGGAGGAGCTGGCGGAACCGAAAGCATATCATCAACATCTGCTGGCGCAGGTGGCGCTTCAGGGACAGAGCCTAAGTCTGACATCTCAGGCGCTGCGGGTGCTTCTGGCGCTGTGGGTGCTGCCGGGATTTCGGCACTGGCATGGTCATGCCGGGCCTCGGCATAGGAAATTGAGGCGGTAAGCGGGATAGCCAGCGCACCGGCGCCAATCAGCCCGCGCGCAACCCACCGGCGACGTTCTGAAATTTCGTCCATGGTCAGGCTGCGCAAACGATGGATGATCGACTTTTCCCCTAGTACTGGGCAAGCCATCGGTGCTGCCAATGCAAGGTGCTCGCCCTTGGCAAATCCGGCAATGACATGAGCATAAACTGCGCGGTCTTCCCGGTTCCGGCCAGCCATAACCCTTGCATCACAGGCAGCTTCCTGATCGCGGCGCATAGCGCGCCAGCCGAGCCATGCCAGCGGGTTGAACCAATGAAGCGCCAGAAGAGGCTGAGCGATAATATTGGCCAAGAGGTCACGCCCGCGGTGGTGTGCCAGCTCATGCGCAATGGCTAGATCTCGGGCACGGCGGTCAGGATGTGCCATGAACAGGTCGGGTAAAGCCACCACCTGATCGCGCACCCCAAAAGCCACAGGGGAGCGCACAGCGGAGGTTTCAACCAGCCGAACCTTGCCGGCTTCACCCACAGGGCGGGCATCGGCCAGAAGCTGCTCCCGCATCTGGTGATAGCTGACCCAGCGCCACACCAGGAAACCCAGCGCACCCAGCAGCCAAAGCGATAGAAGCGCGTCACTGGCAGACCAACCACTCAGCCAGCCTTGCGCCGTAATCACCGGCTCTACCGTCGGCCCGGTATCAAAAGTGGCGCTGGCCGCAGGTGTAATCGCGATATCGGTTGCTTGAACGGCCGGTGCAAAACTGGCCGGCAGCACAATCGGTGGCATCAAAAAGCGCAAGAGTGGTAAGGACCATAGAGCGTAGGCATAAGAGGCACCGAAATGCCGCGCGACCGGGCGGCGCAATATCAGCACCAGCGCGATCAGCACGCCGCTATAGATGAATGTGTCGAGCAGAAAATCGAGCAGGTGAGCGGTCATTTCCGCAACTCCTTCAGCAAGCGTTCCATTTCATCAATATCATCATCGCTCAGCGCTTCGGCTTCGGCCAGATGTGCTACCAGCGTCGCCGCACGTCCGCCGAACAACCGATCTACCAGACGGCGGCTTTCGGTGCCGACATAGTCATTGCGGGCAATCTGAGGGGTGTAAAGAAAGCGACGGCCATCGGGCTGCGTTGCCACTGCCTGTTTGCTGACCAGCCGGGACAGCAACGTCTTCACTGTCGCAAGGCTCCAGTCACGCGAACCACCCACCGCTTTGCAAACATCGGCGGCAGACAGAGGCGCACGCTCCCACAAGGCTTCCATCACGGCATATTCAGCGTCGCTGATCCGTTCGGTCGTTGAAGTGTCGGAATGGCTCATATCATGCTCCGTGTTGACGACTACAGATGTAACCGATTCGACTACACCTGTAAACACAACTCAACTACGGAGCGCATATCGCCATCGACAGACGACATTTCCCTTGGCATCATCCCCTCATGTTTCGCAAAATCGCCCTTATCGCCGCTCCCTTATGCTTTTTCGCCACGGGAGCCTTCGCCCAGACGCCACCCGAACCGTCCAGCCCTGAACCGGCCACACAATTGGTGGTCATGGAAACCACACGCGGGGACATTACCCTTGCCATCGAAACCGAACGCGCGCCGATCACGGCAGCCAATTTCCTGCGCTATGCGGATGAAAATCGGTTTGATGGCACGGTGTTCTACCGGGCAATGAAGGTCGATTGGGGAGATCAGCCCAACGGCTTGCTGCAAGGCGGCACGCAGAATGATCCGAAGCGTATTTTGAAACCCATCGCCCACGAACCAACCAGCGAAACCGGCCTCAGCCACACGAGGGGTGCCATTTCCATGGCGCGCTTCGCCCCCGGCACCGCGACGGGCGATTTTTCGATCATGCTCGGCAATATGACCGGGCTTGATGCCAACCCGGATGCCGACAATGACGAGGCCAGAGCAGGCTTTGCGGTCTTCGGCCATGTGGTGAAGGGAATGGATGTGGTGGAAGCGATTTTTGAATCCCCCACTGATCCTGAAAAGGGCGAAGGATTTCTGAAAGGGCAAATGCTGGCAGATCCGGTCAAGATTATCGATGTTCACAGGGTGAAAGCGAGCGCGGCCCCTGCCCCATAAACCGATCATTCAAACCAATAAAAAGGCCGCCCTGCTCCATGCAAGGCGGCCTTTTTTTTAATGAGCTTGAAAGCGGGCGCTTAGTAAACGCGCTTCTTGGGCTCGATATATTTTGCATCATCGGTGAGCGTATAATCATGCACCGGGCGATAGCCGATGGTGACCTTGCCGTCCTTGCCGCCCCAGCCTTCGAACCACACGGCGGTGTGCTTCATCCATTCGGCATCGTTGCGATCAGGGAAGTCTTCATGCGCGTGGGCGCCGCGGCTTTCCTTGCGGTTCTGCGCGGAATGCATCGTCACCTGCGCCTGAGCCATGAGATTGTCCAGCTCCAGCGTCTCCACCAGATCAGAGTTCCAGATCATCGACCGGTCAGAAACCTTGATGTCTTTCATCTTCTCATAAGTGGCGTGAAGCTGTTCCTTGCCTTCCACCATCAGTTCATCTGTGCGGAACACAGCAGCATGGGCCGACATGGTCCGCTGCATTTCAAGACGCAGTTCAGCCGTTGATGTGGAGCCATTGGCATTGCGGAAATGGTCAAGGCGGCTGAGCGCAAGATCGGCACTGTCTGCGGGCAGTTCGTCATGCGCCGTGCCTGGCTTGATCAATTCCTTCAGGCGGTGGCCGGTTGCACGGCCAAACACCACGAGATCGATCAGCGAGTTGGAGCCAAGGCGGTTTGCACCATGGACCGACACACAAGCCGCTTCACCCACGGCGAACAGGCCCGGAACGACATGTTCTGGATCTTCAGCCGTCGGATTGATGACTTCGCCGTGATAATTACAAGGGATACCGCCCATGTTGTAATGCACTGTTGGCACAACTGGCAGCGGTTGACGGGTCAGATCGACACCAGCGAAAATCTTGCCGCTTTCGGTGATACCCGGAAGGCGATCAGCCAGCACTTCTGGATCAATGTGATCAAGATGCAGGTAGATGTGGTCCTTATTCGGGCCAACACCGCGACCTTCACGAATTTCCAGAGCCATAGAGCGTGACACAACGTCACGGCTGGCAAGGTCCTTC
This sequence comes from Altericroceibacterium indicum, assembly GCF_009828105.1. Lineage (GTDB taxonomy): Bacteria > Pseudomonadota > Alphaproteobacteria > Sphingomonadales > Sphingomonadaceae > Altericroceibacterium > Altericroceibacterium indicum. The sequence continues at coordinate 518,253 of NZ_WTYQ01000001.1, read as the reverse complement.
GCGGAAGGAGCATAGCGTTCCATGAAGCGCTCACCCTCGGAGTTGGTGAGATAGCCACCTTCACCGCGCGCACCTTCAGTGATGAGCACGCCTGCACCGTAAATGCCTGTCGGGTGGAACTGGACAAATTCCATATCCTGCATCGCAAGGCCTGCACGCAGAACCATCCCGCCGCCATCACCTGTGCAGGTGTGAGCGGAGGTCGCAGTGAAATAGGCACGGCCATAACCGCCGGTTGCCAACACCACGGAATGCGCCCGGAAGCGATGGATCGAACCATCATCAAGGCACCATGCGATCACACCACGGCATTTGCCATCTTCCATGATGAGGTCGATGGCGAAATATTCGATGAAGAAGTCCGCGTCATATTTCAGGCTCTGCTGATAGAGCGCATGAAGCATGGCATGGCCGGTGCGGTCAGCCGCGGCGCAGGTGCGCTGCACGGGAGGGCCTTCACCCATATTCTGCATATGGCCGCCGAAGGGGCGCTGATAGATCGTGCCATCATCATTGCGGCTGAAGGGAACGCCAGCATGTTCGAGCTCATACACAGCTTGCGGCGCTTCGCGGACCATATATTCAATGGCATCCTGATCGCCCAGCCAGTCAGACCCCTTCACGGTGTCATACATGTGCCAGGACCAGTGATCAGGCGTGTTGTTGCCAAGCGAGGCAGCAATGCCGCCCTGTGCCGCAACAGTGTGCGAACGGGTTGGGAAGACCTTGGTGATGCAGGCTGTTTTCAGACCAGCTTCAGCCGAGCCCATCGTGGCGCGGAGGCCCGAACCACCAGCACCCACAACCACCACATCATAGGTATGGTCAATAATCTTGTAAGAAGACTCGGTTTTTGCGGAAGTTGCCATCAGGCGGCTCCTCCAAGAGCAAGGCGAATGATTGAGAACACACCGAAAGCCGCGCCGCCGAAGAGGGCGAGGTTAAGGGCGATGATTAAAGCGAAATAATTGCCAGCTTCATGCACATAATCTTCGATTACGACCTGAAGGCCGAGGCGAGCATGCCAGAAAACCGAAATGACCAGCAATGCCATGGCCGTGGCCGGGACCGGCCGGGCGATCCATTCCACCACAGAGGCATAAGACAGATCAGGCAAAAGCAGCAAAGACACAACAAAGAAGCCGAGCAGCAGAAGGTTGCCAACGGCCGTGAAGCGCTGGAGCAGCCAGTGATGCGGGCCCTGCTTGGCTGAGCCAAGGCCACGAACGCGGCCAATAGAGGTTCCATTACCCATAGTAGTGATCCTTAAAGCAGAATCGCTGCCCAGAAGGCAGCGGTCAGCACAAGCGCGATAACAAAGGTAGCGACAGAACCTGCACGGTTCGCCTTCAGCTCAAAGCCAGCCCCCAAATCAAGGACGAAGTGGCGTATACCGGAAACGCTATGATGGAAAAAAGACCAGCTAATCCCGATCAGAACGATGATACCAATCCACGATGTCGCCACCGCGCTGAAGGTTGCATAAGCGTCCGGCCCGCTGGCCAGAGCACCCAGCCACCAGAGCAGAACCGGCAGCGCCGCCAAAGACAATGCGCTCCCGGTAGCCCGGTGAAAGATCGAGGCCGCCATATGCGGGCCCCATTTATAGACTTGCAGATGCGGTGAGAGCGGACGGTTCGCCATGTTTCGCCTAACCCAGAATGTGACCGCGCGTGCCAGCCACGCGCCAGATAGATGGCTCTCCCTTAACGAAATCCAGCCCCGAAGCAAGCCAACGACTTGGCTGAAGGCCATGTTCCGCCTATCGAAACCCTATGGAACAACCAACGATACTCGTCACCGGGTCCAGCCGCGGAATAGGTAAAGCAACCGTGGAATTGCTGCAATTGCGAGGGGCACGGGTACTTCGCCACGCCTCAAAGCCTTATAGCAGCGACATAATTTCTGCCGATTTCAGTGAACCAAGCGCCGCACAAATTCTCTGGCAGGAAGCGCTTGCCCGCAGTGACGGCCGAATCGATGTATTGATCAATAATGCTGGTTATTTTGCTGCCAACCCTGTCGACTCGTCCGATATTGAATGGCTTGATGGCTGGGAAGAAACCTTGCGCATCAACCTGACCTCCGCTGCACAGCTCTGTCGCTTTGCAGTTCAGCATTGGCAGGAAAGAGGCGTTAGTGGCCGGATCGTTCATATTGCCAGCCGCGCAGGCCACCGGGGCGATTCGCCTGACCATTGGCATTATGCTGCAGCCAAGGGCGGAATGCTGGCCATGCATAAGACCATTGCACGCGCTTATGCAGCGGATGGAATTATGAGCTATGCGATTACGCCGGGCTTCACCGATACCGCAGTGAACGGTGATTTTCTGGAAAGCCGGGGCGGACCTGTTTTGCTCAAAGACATTCCTCTTGGCCGGGTGGCCACGCCACAGGAAATTGCCAAAATCGCGACCTTCTGCGCGCTCGACGCCCCTGAAAGCATGACCGGCGCAACGCTGGATGCCAATGGAGCGAGCTATGTCCGTTAAATCCTTGAAACGGCACTGCCTTGCCATTGCCGCACTCACTTTGGGCAGCCCTTTAGCTGCAAGCGCACAGGTTGAGCAGGCCGACCAACCTGGTTGGGATGCCGCCGGGCAAATGGCATGGGCAAAGCAATGCAAACAATGGGACGATTGGGACAAACCCGGCCCGCCATTCCAGATTTACGGCAACACTTACTACGTGGGCACATGCGGAATTTCAGCAATCCTCATCACTGGGGATAAGGGCCATGTGTTGATCGATGGCGGAACCAAGGAGGGGGCAAGCCTCATCGCAGCCAATATCGGAAAGCTTGGCTTCAAACTTTCCGACATAAAATTGCTGCTCATCAGCCATGAGCATTTCGACCATGTGGGTGGAATTGCCGAATTGCAGCGACAGACGGGCGCCAAGCTGATGGTCATGCCCGAAGCGAAAGCTGCCATGGAAAGCGGACACCCCTCTGAGGGCGATCCGCAAAAATCCGATGATGGTTCGTTTGAACCCGCTCATGTTGTTGGCACGCTGGAAAATGCGAAGCCTTTGCTGCTTGGCTCCATCGCGATCATGCCCCATGCAACACCCGGCCACACACCGGGGGCGACAAGCTGGCAATGGCGTTCCTGCGCAGGCGAAACATGCGCGGCAATGGTCTATGCAGACAGTCTCTCTCCCATATCAACGGGCTCCTATCGCTTCAGCGATCACCCTGAATATGTTGAGAGCTTTCGTGAAGGGTTGGCTCACCTCGCCCAGCTTGATTGCACCATCCTGCTCACGCCTCACCCATCTGCCAGCCAGATGTGGAAACGCTTTTCCTTTGGCACGCCATTCGGCGAACCATCCTGCCGCGCCTATGCGAGCGGAATTTCCGAGCGGCTGGACGCCAGATTAAACGAAGAAAAGCCCGGATAAGCGCGAAAAAATTGCAATAACTGTAGTTTCTGCGCATGTGAGCGCTTGCCGGAGAAAAATCTCAGGTCAGGTCGCGCAAATGGAGTTCACATGGCCACGAGTTGGAAAATCAGCCTCTTCGCGCCGAAAGAAACGGTGCAGGATGCACTTTTGGCGCATGAAGATGTTCTCGACTGGGATTTTGATATCGTTATTTCCGGGCGGGAAGTTGAAGAAGCCCGACCGAATGATTGGGTTCTCGAAGCATGGGTTCCGCGTAACCCCACCAAGGCTGACAAGGCCGCCGTTCAGGCCCTCTTCGCCGATGGTGCGCCTTCGTTAGAAGTTGAGAAACTCCCTGAAACCGATTGGGTCACGGAAAGCCAGAAGGGCGTCGATCCCATTCGTGCGGGCAGTTTCCATATCCACACGCCAGATCACCCGCCTTTGCATGAAACAGGCATCACCGATTTCGCCATTCCCGCAAGCCAGGCTTTTGGAACCGGCCAACACAAAACCACGGCAGGCTGCCTTGCCATGCTCACCGCCATGAAAAAGCGTGGCGTGGTGGCACGCAATATCGCTGATATTGGCACTGGCACCGGCTTGCTGGCTTTCGCCGCGCTGGACCTGTGGCCCAGTGCAAAAGCCACGGCGAGCGATATTGATGATGTTTGTGCGCAGGTCGTGATTGAAAACGCCGCCTTGAATGGCCTGAAATTGGGCGCTGGGCCGGGTGAAACGACTATGGTGATTGCCGATGGCATGGCCCACCCTTTGCTGCAATCACGCGGCCCTTATGATCTGCTGATTGCCAATATCCTGGCTGGCCCGCTGGTTGAACTTTCGAAGGATTTTGCTGACAGCGTGCCGCCGCGCGGCCATTTGCTGCTCGCCGGGCTGCTCACAACGCAGGAAGAAACGGTCCGCAAAGCCTATAGCCGCGTCGGCTTCCGTCTTGCTTCACGCCTTGTCAATGGAGACTGGTCGATCCTGTGGCTTCGCCGCCGATCTTTACGCTAAGCCGCTTTCTCAAGGCCTTGCGCGCCGTTCTCATCGGCGTGATCGCGGCTGTGCTACTGTTTTTGCTGGGCAGTTGGATCGGTTCCTCCATCCCGCGCAATGCTGATTGGGTGGAGCCGGATCACGGCATGGAAGTCATGGTGGAAACCAATGGCGTGCACACATCTCTGATCGTCCCACTGGTGAATGACATCAAGGATTGGCGCGGCGATTTCCCGGCTGAGGACATTGCCGATCCCTATGCCCCCTACACCCACCTCTCGATCAGTTGGGGCGAACATGAAGTGTTTCTCAACACACCCACATGGGCTGATCTGTCTCCACTCACCGTTCTGCGGATTATCGGTGTCGGCGGCAAAGGCGTGCTGCATGTGAGCCATTATGTGCGCCCCGCCCCATCAGACACAGTACGCCCCATCATGCTGACCCGTGCCCAATACGCCAGGCTCGTTACTGCTATAGAGCGCTCCGTCCCAAAACGCCCACGCATCCGCCACCACGGCTATTTTGCGCAGGATGTCTTCTATGACACGCAAGGCGAATATACCGCCCGCAACACCTGCAATCAGTGGACCAGCAATATGCTCGCCGCCGCGGGCGTCAAAACCGGATGGTGGACACCCTTTGCCGGCGGAGTGATGAAATGGATTGCGCGCCCTCCTGAAGGGCAAAGCTGACACAGGTTAAGCGGGCAAAATGTCATCTTGCACCCGCAACCTGCAGGCTTACGTTTTTCGTAATAGCCAAAGGAAAAGCCCAATGCAGCCGAGACTCAAATATCACCAAATATCGCCAGAAGGCATGAAGGCCATGGCTGGGGTTCACAATTATATTTCAAAATGCGGCCTGCCCCGCATTCTCATTGAGCTGGTCTATCTCCGCGTCAGCCAGATCAATGGATGCGCCTATTGCATCGACACGCATTGCAGCGCCCTGATCGAAGAGGGAATGCCACAAAACAAGATCAATCTGGTGTCTGTCTGGGATGAAATGGAAGGCCTGTTTTCATCGCGTGAACAGGCAGCACTCGAATGGGCCGAAATCGTCACCTATGCCGGTGACACGCATGTGCCCGATGAAGCCTATGACAATGTGAGGGAGGAATTTGATGACAAGGAAGTCGTCGATCTGACCATGGCAATCGGCCTGATGGGGGCCTATAACCGCATGGCGGTGAGCTTCCGTACGCCGCCAAAAAGCCTGACGGCATAACGGCACAGGCGCGAAGCCATTCCTGCCATCGCTTCGCGCCTACCCCGCCGCTTTGACGATTTCCGCCCAAGCCGCCTCATCAATCACTTCGATGCCCAATTCCTCAGCCTTCTTGAGCTTGGAACCTGCATTGGGTCCGGCGACCACAAGATCGGTCTTCGCACTGACAGACCCTGCTGCCTTGGCCCCTAGCGCCTCGGCCTGAGCCTTGGCTTCATCGCGGCTCATGGTTTCAAGCTTGCCAGTGAACACCACGGTTTTGCCCGCCACTTGGCTGTCCTTGGTTTCCACTACATACAGCGGAGGATCAAGTTCGGCCATCAGATCGTTCCAAACCGCCATATTATGCGGTTCATGGAAGAAATCAGCCAGGGCTTCACCTACTGCAAGGCCAATCCCGTCAGCCCGGACCTCCAGGATCTGCTTCACCTTGTCGGTCAACCGTTCACGGAACTTATTGTCAGACTCCCCTTCAGCGCGGGGGCTCTCTTCAAAGTAACGATGCAATTCGGCCGCTTTTTCCGGCAGCCTGTGGATATCTTCCAGTCCCTTCATCAGATCACGCGCAGTGACGACACCAACATGCCGGATTCCCAAGCCAAACAACAGTTTTGCCGCATCAGGTGAACGCTTGGCTTCCACAGAGGCCAACAGATTATCCACAGACTTTTCCTGCCAGCCTTCCAGCTCCAGGATATCCTTGCGACGTTTCCGTAGCCGGAAAATATCGGCCGGGCTTTCCAGCCAACCCAGTGCGAAGAATTGCGCGATAGTCTTTTCGCCCAGGCCTTCAATGTCGAGCGCACCCCGGCTGACGAAATGCTCCAGCCGCTCGGTTCGCTGTGCCGGACAGATGAGGCCCCCTGTGCAGCGCACATCCACTTCGCCTTCCTCCGCCACTGCCTCACTGCCACATTCTGGGCAATGATCGGGGAATTGGAAAGCTGGGCGACCATCATCCCGGCTCAAATTTTCAACCACTTGCGGGATAACATCGCCCGCCCGCTGGATCACCACCCGGTCCCCGGGGCGAACACCCAACCGGCCAATTTCATCGCGATTATGCAGCGTGACATTGGTGACCGTCACCCCGCCCACCAGCACTGGAGCCAGCCTGCCAACCGGGGTCAGTTTCCCCGTCCGCCCGACCTGAATGTCGATCGCTTCCAGCGTGGTCTGCGCTTTTTCTGCTGGGAATTTATGCGCCATTGCCCAGCGCGGAGCCTTGGCGACAAAGCCCAACCGCTGCTGATAATCAAGCCGGTTGACCTTATAGACCACCCCGTCAATGTCATAACCCAGCTCAGCCCGCCGTTCAGCGATGCCGCGATAATGCGCCAGCATCTCCTCTGTGGTGTCGCAAAGTTTGAGATCGGGCGAAATGGGCAGGCCCCATTGCGCCAGTCGCTGCATCACGCCCCATTGCGTATCACTGGGAATGCCGCCCTCGCTCACCGCGCCCCAACCATGTGCCCAAAACCGCAAGGATCGTTTGGCGGTAACGCTGGCATCCTTCTGCCGCAAAGATCCGGCAGCGGCATTGCGCGGATTGGCAAACTGTCGCGCGATAGCTGGGTCGAAAGCCTCACCCTTCAGCTCAGCCTTGGCTCGAGCCTCCTCGAGCAAATCTTCATTAAGCGCCGCAAAGGATTGTTTATCCATATAAACTTCACCCCGCACTTCGAACACATCGGGGAAGCTATCGCCGGACAATTCCTGCGGAATATCAGCAATATGCGCGACATTGGCAGTGACATTTTCACCCACCTGCCCATCCCCGCGCGTCGCGGCGAGCACCAGCCTGCCCTGCTCATAACGCAGCGAACAGGACAAGCCATCGATCTTGTCCTCTGCCGTAAAGCTTAAGGGCTCATCTGATGCGATGCGCAGGAAACGCCGCACCCGAGCCACAAAATCCGCCACCTCTTCGTCATTGAACGCATTGTCGAGGCTCATCATACGCACTTCATGCGTTACCTTGGACAATGGCGATGCGGTGATGTCATGGCCGACGACTTTGGATGGTGAATCCGGCCGAATGAGATGCGGAAAGGCCTCTTCAAGCTCAGCATTACGCCGGATCAGCGCGTCATATTCCTGATCCGTGATCTCAGGCGCGTCTTCGGCATGATAGAGACGGTTATGCTTGGCGATCTGGCGCGCAAGCCGCATCAATTCATTGGCGGCTTCGGCTTCGCTAAAAGGGTCAATATCCTGAGGCATCGGCTTCCTATGGCGCGAAATGAGCGACCATGCCAGAGGTCAGCCGCGTCCATTCACATGATCTTGCTGCGGCGGCAAAAATGCTGCGCAAATTCAGACTGCTTCCAGTAACCTGTCCGCCTGCGCACGCGCTTCTTCGGTAATTTCTGCGCCAGATAACATCCGCGCGATTTCTTCCTGACGGCCCGCATCGCTGAGTAGTGCGACACCCGTTCGGGTCACAGTACCCTCAGAGCTTTTGGCGATCATATAATGCATCTTGCCACGCGCTGCGACCTGCGGGCTATGCGTAACGGCCAGCAATTGCCCACTGCTGGCAAGGCGCGCCAACCTTTCACCAATGGCTGAAGCCACCGCGCCGCCAACACCTCGGTCGATTTCATCAAAGATCACCGTAGCCGCCCCGCCCTGCTCCGCCAGCGCCACTTTCAACGCGAGGATAAAGCGCGACAACTCACCACCACTGGCGATCTTGGCCAAAGGCGCAAAGTCAGCCCCCGGATTGGTGGCAATCATAAATTCCGCCGCATCCATCCCCAGCGGCCCCCAGCGGTCCTCTGGCAATGCCGTGACTGCAGTGCGGAAACGTGCGGCATCGAGCTTAAGAGGGGCCAGTTCAGCAGCAACAGCCTTATCCAGCCGCTCTGCCGCTTCAACACGTTGAGCGTGGAGCTTTTCAGCCAAGGTGCGGTAAAGCTCGCCCGCAGCTCGCGCCACCTGTTCAAGTTGAGAGATTTCTGCTTCGCTGCCTTCAATCGACGCAAGCGCTTTGCGCATTTCAGCAAGGCGCGCTGGTAAAAGATCAGGCTGACAACCATGTTTGCGGGCCAGCGCACGCATTTCAAACAGGCGCGTTTCGATCCGGTCCAGCTCGGTTGGCTCAAATTGCAAAGCCTGCGCCGCCGCTTCGAGCTTTTCTTCCGCTTCGCCTGCTTCAATCACGGCCCGATCAAGCGCGGCCAGGGCTTCGGCAAGCAAAGCATGTTCGGACGCGATCCGGTCCAGCCGCCGCGCAGAACTGCGCAAAATCGCCAGAGCCGAATCGGAACCGTCCCACAGATGGCGCAAATCTTCGAGATCACCGGCGAGCTTTTCACCCTTCTGCATATCAGCGCGGGCAAGCGCGAGTTCTTCCTCCTCACCCACTTGCGGATCTAACGCTTCCAGCTCTGCCAGATGCGCGCCGAGCAAATCTTCTTCAGCCTTGGCCTGTTCAATCGCCGCGCGCGCATCTGCCAGACGGTTTTCCGCCGCTCGCCATGCTTTCCATGCAGCTTCGATTTCGGCCAGATCAACCAGCGCATAGCGATCCAGCAAAGCGCGGTGCCCCTTGGCGTTAACCAGGCCCCGATCATCATGCTGACCGTGAAGCTCTACCAAAGCAGGCGCAATCTCGCGCAGCAGAGCAACACCCACAGGCTGGTCGTTGATGAACGCCTTGGAGCCGCCATCAGCCTTGACCCGGCGGCGAATAATCAGCGGTTCGCCCGCTTCCAGATCGATTTCAGCGTCGATAAGCGCCTTGTGAATCGCATCTGGCAAAGCGGAAAAATCAAAGCTGGCGGTAACGCTGGCCTGATCCTCTCCTGCCCGAACAAGCCCGCTATCCGCGCGATTACCAAGGATCAGCCCGACAGCATCGAGCAGAATTGACTTGCCCGCCCCGGTTTCCCCGGTGAGCACGCCCAATCCCGGCCCGAAAGACAATTCAAGCGCCTCGATGAGGACAATGTTGCGAATGGTCAGTGCGGTTAGCATCGATATTGGCAATTAGCCCAAGTGAAGCCCCGCGTCACCTGTTCTCAGCACTTTGCGCGATAAATGTTCTTGAAATGATCCGCACCGATACTCCATCACGAATCTTGACGTACAAACAAAAAAGCAGCCCGTAGGCTGCTTTGTCGTGTCAGGCTCAATTGGCCGCGACTTGTGGAGCCTTGCTTTCCATCAGCGAATAGGCTCGCTCATACCATTTGCTGCCAGGGTAATTAGCCCCCAGCACCGCAGCATATTTCTTCGCTTCACTCGGGATACCAAGAGCAAGATTGGTTTCCGTCAAACGGAACAATGCTTCAGGAGTATGGCTTGTCTGATCATATTTCTTGATCACGTTCTGGAAACGAATTTCCGCAGCCAACCAACGGCCGGAGCGTTCATAGAAGCGCCCGATCTCCATTTCCTTGCCCGCAAGGTGATCGTAAACCAGATCAGTCTTCAAGCGGGCATCTGCCGCATAAGGGCTGTCCGGGAAACGTCTTTCCACCTCTGTCAGGGCTGTGAGCGCCTGTTCGGTGATTTTCTGATCCCGCTCAACATCGCTGATCTGCTCATAATAGGACAAGGCAATCAGATAATAAGCGTAAGGCGCATCCTTATTGCCCGGATGAATCGACAGAAAACGCTGCGCTGACTGGATGGCTTTGTTGTAATCGCGCGCCACATAATAGCTGAAAGCGCTCATCAACTGCGCCCGCCGCGCCCATGGCGAATAGGGATGCTGTCGCTCGACTTCATCGAACAGAGCCGCTGCCATCTTGGCATTGCCCTGATCGAGGCGATCCTTGGCCGCAGTGTAGAGCGAATCTACATCGCGAGCGACATAGGCCATTTCCTCACGCTTCTGCCCCCCGCCACATGCTGCAGTGAGGAGTGTCGCCAGCGTGGCCGTAGCCAGCATCACGGGGCGAATGAGCGAACGATTTTTCGTGGTCGGCGATGACATGATAGAGCCTATAGCCAGCCTCTGGATGAACGCCAAGTGAAGTTGCGCAGCTCACCGCTTTTTGCCTCAAAATGCCTGAACTGCGCATTCGACCTAACCAAACCACCCCGTAAAAGACGGCAGAGTTCTATCATTCGAAAAATGCGATCGACCGCAGCTCGATACTTTCACGCGGCTTTGCATCGGCAAAACTGGAATCGACAAAGGCCGTATGTGGGCAACGCCAGGTGGTGTTCTGATCAGAATCATAGAATTTGAAGAACAGCACATCATCAACGTTCATATTCGAAAAATACCACCAGCGGTGATTCGGATCGTGTCGAAAGATGGTCGCGGCGATCATCTCACCCTCTCCGTCGACCGGAGCGGTCAGAGCATCGCCCTCAGGAAATTCATCTACGATAAACAAGGTGTTGGATGCTTCATTTCCAAGCGGTGCAGAAGCGCCGTCACAAACGGCCAAAGGTACATCCTGCGGGCCGGGGGAGAATGTCCGCCAGAAACTCGTCGCAATAAAGCGCTTGAAGCCCGGACCATCAGGGAAGTTTTCCTGATAGGTCTTTTCAGCCACCATACGGGCCGTGTGGGGATTGAAATCAATATGCGCTTCCCCGGCCGGCGGCTGAATACCGCCCGTATGCTGATAGTTTGCCTGCTTTTTCTTGATGTGTTCACTGAGGTCGAGTGACGTGCGGATCATCCACCCTCGTGCAACCACCTTGTCTGCGCCGGTGAGCCGCTTGATGGCTTCTTCCGTTTCGCGCTCGTATTTGGCGGACACTTCATCCTTATCGTGAAAATCACTGACCCCGGTAGGTGAAGAAGCCAGCATGAAGCCATGGTGATCCAATTCGAAATGATCGCGAATCGGCATCCCATCGCGAATAATCATCTCATAATCGGCATATTCGCCGGTGTTCATTTCTTCACCTTGGGAAACATAACGCCGTGTTACAAAGTCACCAGGGGCAAGATAGCGGATCATCGTGCGCGTCTGCCGCGCCGTTTCTTCAATCTCGGACGTCTTCGTCATGGCCATTTCAGCTTTCCTCTTGGTTTGCGCTTATAAACGCGCTTTGCACGCACAGAAATCTCCGATATGAGAAATTTATGCAAGTGATTAAATTTAGCAACAGCACGATGAAAACGTGAGCCACAAAACCAAGACCAAGCTTCTTGAAGCAGCAGAGCGGATTGTGATTGAGCAAGGCGTCCAATCGCTAACCATTCGCCGTATTGGCGATTTGGCAGGATTGAACTCGGCGCTCATCACCTATCATTTTGGCGGTGTTGCGGGCCTGCTTGAGAGGCTGTGCGAAGATAATATCGCTCCGATGCGCGAAGCATGGCGGAGCCTTGATGCCCCCCTGCCTTCTGGTGAAGGAGGGTTCGAGCTTCTGATCCGCCGCTGGCTGGCACCCCTGCTTTTTCCAGCAGCCTTCACCCCGACAGGACGTGCCTTGTCAGTCATTGATGAGATTGTATCACGCGAGAATGGCGTATTGAGCGAGAAACTGACACAGGAAATGACAAGCCTGGCCGCCAAAATCTATCAGCTTGCCCTGCCATATTGCCAGCATCTGGCACCTCACGAACTGATGGCACGCCTGCGTTTCATAGCCAGCGCATCACTTGGTCCGCCGCCACGGAGCCGATTGAGACGAGAAGGCGTTTTTGCCAATAGTGGCGAGGAAGCCGAAAATCAGCTTATCCGGTTCGCCCAGGCAGCACTATCCCCGGCATACCACTAGGCGATTCCTGCATCATGATTGCTCCAAAAAGCTCTTTTCTCTCAACAATATTGGTGCCGATTTCAGCAGCTGAATTTCTTGGTTAATGCACCCCGTCAAGAACTAGCCAAAAGTTAACTATCTTAACCACTGTTTTTCATGGGGTATGAAATATTGCGTGTACTACACACGAGAATTAAAGACCATTTGGTTCACCATTAATCGTTTCGAAATGAAACGTATTCAAACCGTATGTGCTATTTCAGAAGTTCGTCCGCTAGAACAGCATCACATTCAGTTTCACCGAAAGAGGTTGCCGTCCGTGTTCAAGTTTCGTCACACCGCCATGCCGCTTGCGGCACTCGCTCTGAGCCTAGCCGTAACGCCAGCCATGGCATCATCTTCCTCACTGATTTCCGGTGTGGATGTGCTGAAGACATGGAACCTGGTGGTGTTGGGCAACCTCAATTCCTCTTCCGAAGTGGAAGGACGCACCTTTGTCGGCGGCAATCTCACCGGCAATTCGTCAAATTATAACATCCGCCCGCTGCCAGCATCCCCTACTGATACGCCCGGCCTTACGGTGGTGGGCAATGTCACTGGCAACCATAAGAACCTGAACAATGGGTCCGGTGCGGTTGTTGGTGGTAATGTGAACAGTGGATTCAACCTCAATGGTGCTCCGCAAACTGTTCTCGTCGGCGGCAAGATCAGCAATACCAACGTCAACAGCAATACAGTGAAGTCAGATCTGGCGTCTTCAGACCCTGCTTTTATGCAGAACCTGACGCAGCAAAAGAGCCTGATCGAAACATCGATGGGAAATCTGTCCTATTCGATGAGCACTGAACCTGCCAACAGCACGCTTGGCATTAGCGGAAACCGCGGTACGTTCAATGCGAAGCCGAATGCTGACGGTGTGGCTGTGTTCAACATCAGCTCTGGTGACCTCGACAAGATTGGCGAAATTCAATTCAATTTGAACGGCGCGGATACTGTGGTGGTCAATGTTTCCGGCGCGAATATCAATCTCAATGATAATTTCCTCGGCGGCACCAACAATCTGGGGGAGCACGTCATCTGGAATTTCTACGAAGCAAAGACCCTTTCGCTCAGCACGGCTTGGGGCGGTTCTGTATTGGCTCCCGAAGCCACGGCAGCGACTTCGAACTATATTCAAGGTTCGGCTGTATTCGGCAACCTCCAGCAGAATGGTGAATTCCACATCGGTACTTACACCGGCGGATACATCCCACCAAGTGGCAGCAGCAGCAGCAGCTCAACATCCACATCGAGCAGCAGCTCTTCCTCCACCAGCAGTTCCTCTTCAGGCGGGGGCACACCCGTTCCAGAACCCGGCACACTAGTTCTCTTCGGCGCCGCACTCGCTGGCTTGTTCTTCTGGCAACGCCGCCGCAAATTTGCTTGACCAAATAAAACGGGGCCAATCGGCCCCGTTTTTTTAGCTCGTAACCTGACTGATAAGCAGCCAGCTAGACAGGTGAAATCTGTGTGGCAGCTTACTCGTCACCCATCCGTAAAGCGGCAATGAAGGCTTCTTGCGGAATAGACACATTGCCATATTCGCGCATCCGCTTCTTACCTTCTTTCTGCTTCTCCAGCAGTTTCTTCTTACGCGAAATATCGCCACCATAGCATTTCGCGGTCACATCCTTACGCATAGCGCTGATGGTTTCACGGGCAATAACCTTTGCGCCAATCGCAGCCTGAATGGGGATCTTGAACATGTGCCGGGGGATCAGATCCTTCAGCCGCTCACACAGCGCGCGGCCACGCGGATCGGCCTGACTGCGATGCACCACCATGCTCAAGGCATCGACTGGCTCGTTGTTCACCAAAATGTTCATCATCACCAGATCGCCTTCGCGCAGGCCAATCTGTTCATAATCGAAGCTGGCATAGCCGCGTGAAATGCTCTTCAACCGATCATAAAAGTCGAACACCACTTCATTGAGCGGCAATTCATAAACCACCTGAGCGCGCCCACCGACATAGGTGAGATCAAGCTGGATGCCCCGGCGATCCTGGCACAGCTTCAAAATACTGCCCAAGTGCTCGTCCGGCGTATAGATCGTGGCCTTGATCCACGGTTCTTCCATAGTATCGATCTTCACCGGATCGGGCATATCAGCAGGATTGTGCAATTCCTGCGTGCTGCCATCTGTCATCGTCAAGCGATAGACAACGGACGGAGCCGTGGTGATCAGATCGAGATCATATTCGCGCGTCAGGCGCTCCTGAATGATTTCTAGATGGAGCAGCCCCAGGAAACCGCAGCGGAAGCCGAAGCCGAGGGCCGCTGAATTTTCCATTTCGAAGGTAAAGCTGGCGTCGTTGAGGCGAAGCTTGCCGATCGATTCCCGAAGCTTCTCGAAATCCGCAGCATCAACCGGAAACAGCCCGCAGAAAACCACAGATTGCACTTCTTTATAGCCCGGCAGCGCTTCAGTCGCTCCGCCCTTGGCGAGCGTGATCGTGTCACCAACCTTGGCCTGCTCCACTTCCTTGATCTGTGCGGTGATAAAGCCAATCTCACCCGGTCCGAGTTCCGGTAATTGCTCGATTTTCGGGCGCATACAGCCAACCCGGTCCACCAGATGAACCGTGCCGCCTTGCATGAATTTGATTTGCTGGCCCTTCTTCATCACCCCATCCATCACGCGGACGAGAATGACCACACCCAGATAGGGATCATACCAGCTATCCACCAGCATAGCTTTCAAGGGCTTGTCGCGGTCACCCTGAGGTGGCGGAATGCGCTGCACAATGGCTTCGAGCACTTCTTCGATGCCAATGCCTGATTTGGCTGATGTCATCACCGCATCGCTTGCATCAAGCCCGATCACCTCTTCGATTTCGGCCTTCACCTTTTCAGGTTCAGCCGCAGGCAGATCGATCTTATTGATGACCGGCACGATCTCATGGTCATGTTCGATCGACTGATAGACATTGGCAAGCGTCTGCGCTTCCACGCCCTGCGCCGCATCGACCACCAGCAAAGCGCCTTCACAAGCAGCAAGGCTGCGCGACACTTCATAGGCGAAATCGACATGGCCCGGTGTATCCATGAGGTTCAGCTCATAGGTCTTGCCATCAGATGCGGTGTAATCGAGCCGCACGGTCTGTGCTTTGATCGTGATCCCGCGCTCACGCTCAATATCCATATTATCGAGCACCTGCTCCTTAAGCTCACGCTCGGTCATGCCCCCGGTCACTTGAATCAAGCGATCGGCAAGGGTGCTTTTCCCATGGTCAATATGGGCGATAATCGAAAAGTTACGGATCAGCGAAAGTTCGGTCATCCCGGCCCTCTAGCTTGCCCTGCCGCCGCTGTCAGCATAGCAAATGCACTCCACGGGAGGTTACGCACGATTTCCCGGTGTGTATTTCAGCCCGCAACCTGCATCGCAGGGGCCCCTCTGGGGACATTCACCGCTGCACCACTGATGATGGGCTTGCCGTCTGCACCGATATTGATGTGGGTGGCAAATTCCACGCCGATCATATCCTCCTGGCACCATCGTGACGTCACCTTCACGCCAACACCCTCGGAAAAATACAAAGTGAAGGTCGTTTGGGGCGGCACATTCCACAACCCCTCTATCAATGCCCCACTGCGAGAGAGATTACGCAATGTTGCATTATAACGCTGACCACCATTTTCGAGCACGACCCGGCAAACATTCCGGTGAGGCTTGGATTTGTGGGCATTGTCCCCCTGAACCACAGCGGTCAGTCCGGAGGCGAGACGCGCTGTCGCCGCCTCACGATCTAGCGCGGGTTCATAGATGAAGCCTTGCACATGGCTGCAGCCATGCATTCGGATGAGCTCAAGCTCCTCAAAGGTTTCCACCCCCTCTGCGGTCGTTTCCATATCGAGAGCCGCCCCAAGACTGGTGATCGCGGCAATGATCGCACCGTTGCGGCTCCCTTCTTGCGTGGCTTCACGCAGGAAGTTCCGATCAATTTTGATCCTGTCAAAAGGCGCGCGCTGAATATGGCCGAGCGAGGAATACCCTGTCCCAAAGTCATCCAGAACCAGCCGCACACCTAGGCGCTTGAGCGAAGCGAACATGGCGGTGGCGCCGCCATTATCATTCAGAAAGACGCTTTCGGTAATTTCCAGTTCAAGACGTGAGGGATCAATGCCAGTCTGGGCTAAGGTATTGGCAACAATAGCGGGAAGATGAGGGTTGGCGAATTGCAATTGGGAGATGTTAACCGCCACGCGAATATGTTCAGGCCATTTGGCAAGGTCGTGACATGCCGCTTTCAATGCCCAATCGCCAATCAATGAAATCAGGCCCTTATCTTCCGCCAATGGAACAAATGTATCCGGAGAAATCCAGCCACGCTCATGGTGCTTCCAGCGCAACAATGCCTCAAACCCGGTAATTTCTTCTGTCGCTACTGCTACGATCGGTTGATAATGCAATTGCAGATCGCCTGAGGTAATCGCCGCACGCAAATCCATCTCAAGCGCACGGCGCTCTTTGGCTTCCGTGTGGAGGTTGGGAGCGTAAAAGTAATAGTTACACCGCCCTGCCCCCTTGGCCGCATAAAGCGCCAGATCGGCATTGCGCACCAGACCTTCGCGGGCCACAGCATCGGTTGGTGAGGTTGCAATACCGATGGACGTACCAATGACCACGCGCTGCCCATCAATCATATAGGGTTGGCTGATCGATCGTATTATTTCCTTGGCCAGTGTCACCGCGCTTTCCTTAGGGACCTGGCCCGGAATGATAACCGCGAATTCATCGCCCCCGATACGGCCCACCTGCCCCACCCGGCCTGCGCCATTCTCAAGCCTTTGCGCAACCTGCTTCAAGAGTTCGTCGCCAGCGGGATGCCCCAGCGTATCATTCACCTGTTTGAACCGGTCGAGATCAAGCAGCATCAGGGTGCAGCATCGATCCGCTTCGATTGGCATCGCCAAAATCTTGTTGAGCGATTGAGATATCTGCAAACGATTGGCAAGGCCGGTAAGCGAATCGTAATGCGCCAGCCTTGCCGCCCATTGCTGATTGCGCTGTTTTTCGGTGAGGTCTGTTCCGGACCCTCTAAAACCGGTGAAATTATTATATTCATCAAAACTCGGCCGGCCACTTACCGACCACCAGCGTTCTTCCCCAAGGATCGCCGCGCGAACCGGAAGTTCCTGAAAGGATGAACGCGCCGCCAGATGGAACATCAAGGTCCGTTCCCCGGTGCGCGAATGATCGCCAAGATCAAAAATTTCAGTCAGCGGGCGGCCGATCAGATCATCAGCATCATAGCCAAGCATCTGCGAAACAGGCTCTGAAATATAGGTGAATTGGCCGCGCCGGTCAGTTTCCCAGAACCAGCCCTGTCCTGTGTCTTCGTAATCGGTCAGAATGTCCTGCGCGCGCTGACGCAAACGGTCTACTGCTGCGACCTGGTTTGCTTCCTGCCGGTCTATACGGATCTGGCGGCGCGCGACGATCAAAGTGGTCACCATGGCCAGAAACAAAGCGCAAAAGGCTGACCAGGTTGGAAATGCCATGATCACCGGCAACCAAAGGGATGCCGATACAACGAAGATAAGTGCCGGAAATCGCCTCAGACATATGGAGGCAGAGGTGCCGACGCATACAATGGCTGTGATCACCACTGGCCAGGTCAGCATGCCCCCTGTTACCCAAACCGTCATTCCCAAGCCGTAAAGCAAGTTGGGCAGAACGATTGTCAGGGCGATGGCTGAATATTTCGCGAACCACCGCCCATTGCCTTCCCCAATTGCAACAAATGCAAGTTGCATACCTGCGCCGGTGAGCAGAGCCAGGCCTAAAGGGATGAGTGCAGCCTTTGGCGGGAAAGACCCGGTCATCAACATCGCGACAAGGACTGTTGCTGACATAATACCGACAACAATAGGCCAGGTACGTGGCACCCAAGATCTTTTGAGAAGGCCCGTCATCGGACTGGAAGCCGATTGACGGCTCCGGTTACGGCGGCGGTCAATACCCGGAGAGGGGACGCCCTCATCCGGGGAATCTATGCTCTGCGTGTCTGCCATTTCGGCAGGAACGGCCTTAAGGCTTGCGGGGCGCATATCACGCCCCAATTCTATTGCGGGTGCAGCATCATCATGCTGATTTTTCTCATGTGCCGCGCTGAATGCCATATGGCTCAACTGGACCAGTATCTTTGAAAAAAGGTTAACTGATATTTGCTTAAAAGACTATGCAGATACCTGTCGCAAAAGGTCCCACGGTACACATCTTCAGCTCCAGCGCATTAACAATGCCAAATTACTGAATGAAGGCACAAAATTTAGTTTTTTCAACCGTTTTTTTGCGTAAAAGTTTTGCGCCTGAAACCTCAACCCAGTGCACTACGAAAGCTTAATTTCTGAGCAGAAAAACCCCGCTATTTTGATTAATTGGTATCATGCGTAAAGCCTCTATGCAGACCACTGCACAGAGGGACGTTGTAAAGGGGTAAATAGATACAAATGCGCAAACCGCATTGCGGTAAGACAAATATCCTGATTGCAAAGAATGGTTGAGTGAAATGTGGCGATGATGCCTCGCCTGTTTGAGAGCACAAAACCACAAAAACGAGTCCAGTGCCCCATCCCGATCAGGAAAAAGCGCTTCCGTTTTCCCCTATCACAGCAGATGCCGTCAAATTACGCCGTTCCCAGCCCAATAGTGCAAAAGCCGAGCAGCCCACTGCCAAAGTCAGCGAGGAAAGCCGCAAGGCTTTTGCAATCGGCAGGGCAAAAGCCTGCCTACCTGTTCATCAGACACGCATTGGCATCAGAACATAGAGTGCCTGGCTCTTATCATTCTGACGGATCAGTGTCGGCGCGCCCGGATCAGCGAGATGCAGCTCAACGCTGTCCCCTTCGATCTGGCCGAGAATGTCTTTGAGATAATTGGCATTGAAGCCGATTTCGAAGCCTTCGGCTGAATAATCCGCCGGCACTTCTTCAGCGGCCGTGCCGTTGTCAGGTGAGGAGACAGAGAGCGTCACCCGGTCCTGATCGAGGCCCATCTTTACAGCACGGGTCTTTTCGGTGGCGATGGTCGCCACACGGTCCACACCGTCATAGAGGCTGCGCGGATCGACTTTCAGCAATTTGTCGTTACCGGTTGGGATAACGCGGCTGTAATCGGGGAATGTGCCGTCAATCAGCTTGGACGTCAGCACAACGCCGCCTTCCCCGCCCATGGAGAAGCGGATCTTGCTGGCCGACAATTCGATGGCCACATTACCGTCGAGTGCTTCTTCAAGCAGTTTGCGCAGTTCTGCCACAGCTTTGCGCGGCACGATCACGTCGGGCATTCCCTCTGCGCCTTCGGGGCGTGGCAGAGTGAAGCGCGCAAGGCGGTGACCATCGGTGGCCGCAGCTTTCAGCACAGGTTCTTCATCTTCTGCGACGTGAAGGAAAATGCCGTTCAGATAGTAACGGGTTTCTTCGGTCGAGATGGCAAAGCGCGTGCGGTCAATCAGTTCGGCAAGCTTCTTCGCTGGAAGCTCGAAGCTGGTTGGCAGATCACCTTCCACGATGGTCGGGAAATCATCGCGTGGGAGCGTGGGCAGCGAGAAACGGCTGCGCCCGGCCTTCACCGTCATGCGGTTATCAGCCGTTTCCATGCTCACCTGGCTGCCATCGGGCAGCTTGCGGGCAATATCAAACAGGAGATGCGCCGAAACAGTAATCGCACCGGCCGTCTCAACCGAAACGGCGGAGAGGCTTTCCACGACCTGAAGATCAAGATCGGTTGCCATGATCTTGAGCATCCCACTGCTGTCCGCTTCAATCAGCACATTGGACAGAATAGGGATCGTGTTGCGCCGCTCCACCACCGACTGGACGTGAGACAGACAGCGAAGCAGCGTCGCGCGTTCGATGGTGGCCTTCATAATACTCTCATTCCCCTCATGCGCCCCTTAGCGGAATCGCGTGTGAACGCCGGATAGTTCGCCTGTAATTCTTACCGCCAGTGCTTCGCGCGGCAAGGGTGAACCGTAAGGCGCGACGCGAAACTGGGGATAAAACCGGGCAAAAGCTCGTTATTTCTGCCCGGCCCCTTGTCAGCAAATAGCAAATCCAAGGCTCAAAGCCTCAGGCAAACATGGCCATGCCGCCGTTCACATGCAGTGTCTGGCCGGTCATGTAACCCGCTTCTTTCGATGCGAGATAGGCAACAGCGGCGCCAATATCATCGCCTTCGCCCATGCGCCCCATCGGAATGCGGGCGTTCAGCGCTTCTTTCTGTGCATCTGGCAGAACATCAGTCATCGCGGTGCGGATAAAGCCCGGAGCCACGCAGTTCACCGTAATCCCACGCGCAGCCAGTTCCTGCGCCAAGGATTTGGACATGCCCACAAGCCCTGCCTTGGCCGCGGCGTAATTGGCCTGACCCGGATTGCCGGTTGCCCCCACCACACTGGTGATGTTGATCATGCGGCCAAAGCGCGCTTTCATCATCGGGCGGGTCGCCGCGCGCATCAGGCGGAAAGCGGCTTCAAGGTTAATCTTGATGACAGCATCAAATTCTTCATCCTTCATCCGCATCGCCAGATTATCGCGCGTGATGCCAGCATTGTTCACCAGAATATCGAGCTTGCCGAGCGTATCGACCGCCGCTGGAACCAGTCCATCAACCTGTTCTGAATCGGATAGGTTGCAGGTGATCTCGACGTGGTCATGGCCAAATTCATCATTCAGCTCCTCACGGAAGGCACGCAATTTGTCAGCATTGGAGCCAGACAGCGCCAGCCGCGCACCCTGTGCTGCAAGGCTACGAGCGATGGATGAACCGATGCCGCCACTGGCGCCGGTTACAAGGGCAGTCATGCCAGTAAGATCAAACATCAACCAATCTCCTTTGCCAGCGCTTCGATCTGTTCCATCGTTACGACGCTGGTAATTGTTACATCTTTCGCGGTGCGACCAATCATCGGCCCAAGCACCTTGCCGCCAAGTTCAATAAACTCATTCACATCCGCTGCCTGCATGGCGATCACACTTTCGCGCCAGCGCACCCGTCCGCAAACCTGCTCAACCAGCAAATCACGCTCAATCGCAGGGTCGCTGGTGAGCGTAGCGGTGACATTGGAATAGACCGGCAGGCGCAGAGGTTGCGGCGGGGTCTTTTCCAGCGCCTCAGCCATCGCATCGGCAGCAGGCTTCATCAATTCGCAATGGAAAGGTGCGGAAACCGGCAGCAGCACGCCGCGCTTGATCCCGTGATCCTTCACCATGGCAACGGCGCGCTCAATCGCTTCGCGGTGGCCGGACAGAACCACCTGCCCCGGATCATTGTCATTGGCGATCTGACAGAGCTGGCCTTCAGCCGCAGCTTCGGCCAATGCAGTCGCCTTTTCGATGTCAGCCCCCAGAAGCGCCGCCATGGCACCTTCACCCACCGGCACAGCGGCCTGCATCGCCTGACCACGCAGCTTAAGCAGCCTGGCCGTATCGCTCAAAGAGAACGCACCCACAGCACACAGCGCCGTATATTCACCGAGAGAATGCCCGGCGACGCAATCGCCCTTATCGGCCAGCAACACACCGCATTCTTTTTCCAGAACGCGCAAAGTGGCAATGGCATTGGCCATAATCGCAGGCTGCGCATTTTCGGTAAGGGTCAGTTCCTCTTCCGAACCTTCGCGCATGATTTTAGAGAGGTTCTGCGAAAGAGCCTCATCCACTTCTTCGAACACTTCGCGCGCAAAGGCGCTGGCTTGGGCAAGATCGGCGCCCATGCCGACTTTCTGGCTTCCTTGCCCCGGAAATACGAATGCCCGCATGATAATCTCCTAATATTGGGGGCGGATTATGAGCACGACGCCCGTCCTGCAAGGCCGAATGGCACGATTTTGTTGGCTTGGTCATGCCCGATGTCAGCCATTCCCAGAAAAGGAATGCCTTCGCGCCCGCACCAATAACGCGCCATCTGCTCAGGTGTAGCGCCAAAGGGACGGACATTTTCAGGTACACCCGACACTCGCCCAAGGCGCAATCCGGCGATGCCATGGAGGTGCTGCGTCACATGGAACAGCAACCGGTCCACCGCATAAAGATATTCCGAAACTTCCTCCACCATGACCACATGGCCGGAAAGATCAGGCATCAATTCAGTGCCGCAAATCATCGCCAGCGTCATCAGATTAAAGGCAACCGTTGGCCGATCATCCAGGCTCGACTCAAGCCCGCTTCTGTCCCCTATAAGATAGCTTAAGGACCTGCTGAGTGCTTCTGTGTTCCCGCTACTGCTGCCATCAATGACCATGGGACCATGCACAGGCGTGCCTATCCCCGCCCGATAAAGCGCGGCCAGAAGGTAGCCGCTGTCAGAATACCCCAAATAAGTCTTGGACTTAGCCGAACCGTGGAGCTGATCCACCGCCAACGCCGCAATCCGATTACCGCCATAGCCGCCGCGAGCAAACCAAACAGCATCGCTGGAAGGATCATTGGCACATTCCAGCAAAGCCGCCAGCCGCACCGCATCCGAGCCAGCAAAATGGCCTTCCTCGGCATAGCATTGCTCGTGAAACAGCAGCTCCACGTCAGGAAATGCAGCTTTCGCAAAGGCATAGGCCCAGCCCGCCTCATCGCGGGTTATAGGCGTTGCAGGCGCACAAATAGCAATTCGCTTCATACATACTGCCTAATCCGGCAAATTGCTCTCGTCACCCATGAAGTGTGTATTGATCGCTTACCTCAAAGCCCCTAGGCCTTGGAATATGACGACTAAAACCGGCGCCGCGCTCGCATCTCACCCCTGGTTCTTTTGTGGCATTGGCGGTTCGGGAATGCTGCCGCTGGCCATGATCCTCAAAGGACAGGGTGCGCAAGTGGCCGGGTCTGATCGCAGTTACGATCAAGGCCGCACACCTGCCAAGTTCAACTGGCTGAAAGAACAAGGTTTTTCGCTCTTTCCACAAGATGGCAGCGGTATCCACTCAGCCGATCAGGTGCTGGTTGCCTCCGCTGCGGTGGAAGACACTGTGCCGGAAGTCATTCGCGCGACAGAGCTTGGCTGCCAACGGATGAGCCGCGCCGAATTGCTCTCCACACTCTTCAATGCAGCGCCTTGCAACATTGCTGTGGGCGGCACTTCCGGCAAATCGACCGTCACCGGAATGCTGGGATGGATCCTCTATTCCTGCGAACAGGACCCGACGATCATGAACGGTGCGGTGATGAAGAACTTC
Source organism: Altericroceibacterium indicum (assembly GCF_009828105.1). GTDB lineage: Bacteria > Pseudomonadota > Alphaproteobacteria > Sphingomonadales > Sphingomonadaceae > Altericroceibacterium > Altericroceibacterium indicum. The sequence continues at coordinate 494,742 of NZ_WTYQ01000001.1, read as the reverse complement.
ACTTCGCCCGACGTCCCCTTTGCTAGTGCCCGTGTCGGCCAGAGCGGCGTATTTGTCAGCGAAGTGGATGAAAGTGATGGCTCGATTGCACTTTACAAGCCAGCCGTTTCGCTGCTGCTGAACGTCAGTCTCGATCACAAGAGTATCGAACAATTACGTGTTTTGTTTGGTAATTTCATCAAGGCGGGTGAAAAAGCTGCGGTCAATTGGGACAATGACGAGGCCCGCTATCTGGGCGAAAAATTGCCGGCTGTTCTATCTTTCGGCATCACCAACCCCGAAGCTGATATTGGTATTGAACCGGGCACAATCGAACAGAGCGCCACTGGCATTTCTGCACTGATGGTCGATCGGCGCAGTGACACGGGTTATCCGCTACATGTTAAAATGCCGGGGCAGCACAATCTCTCCAATGCCTTGGCGGCGGTGGCCGCAGCGGTTCAGGCGGGCATCGACCCCGGCGAAGCGACCAGTGCTCTGGCGAGCTTTACGGGCCTCGCCCGTCGTTTCGATATCATCGGAACCAGCGCGTCGAACATTACGGTGATTGATGATTTCGGCCATAATCCTGAAAAATGCGCGGCCACCTTGCGCACTTTGAAACAGCAGGAAGGGCGCGTGATCGCCTTTTTTCAGCCCCACGGCTATGGCCCACTCAAGCAAATGGGACACGAATTGGCTCAGGTTTTCGCCCATCTACTCGGGAGTGAAGACAGAACAATTCTGTGCGACCCGGTTTACTTCGGCGGTACGGTGGACCGTTCCGAAGGAAGTGAAAGAATCGTCCAGCTTATTAAGAGCGCTGGCGGCGATGCTGCGTACATTCCTTCGCGCGAGGAATGCGGTCAGCATATTGCAGCCATAGCTAAACCGGGCGATCGCATCGTGGTGATGGGCGCGCGCGATGACACGCTCAGCCAATTCGCCCGCGATATCCTCGACCGGTTGGCCTGATCTCTTACTTCTTCTCTTTGTCGATCCGCAGAAAGCGCGCGGCATTATTGTAGAGAATATCTCGCTTTTGCTGCGGGGTGAGATAGTCAGCGTTCTGAATAATGCTGATCGAATAGGACATGAGTTTAGGCCACATCATCTGATCGGTGCCAAACATCACACGGTCTTCAAAACCAGCATCTACGAGACGCTCAATATAGCGGTTCACTTCTTCGAGCGGGTAGCTCCAGATCAAACCTGCAATATCGACATAGACATGGCTGTTCGCACCCAGCATGGCGAGCATATTGTCGATCATCGGATATCCTGCATGCATGACCTGCACCCGCAGCTTTGGATGGCGTGCCAGCAAATCTTCCAGCTTGAGCGGGTCGCCCATCGATGCGCGATAGGTCGGCGTACCGATATTGGCCCGGCCCGATCCGCCAGTCCCCATATGGATCGCTACAGGAATATCGAGCTTTTCAGCGAGCGCAAAATAGTCGTCCACGCTCATATCACTGGGTGACATACCCGCATATTGCAGGCCGATTTCCCCCATGACTTTGAAGCCATCTTGGGTGAAGGCCATTTCCAGCATTTTCAATTGCTGCGCTTTATCGACATTCGGACCGATATCGAAACTCGTCCCCGGAATAACTCTGTTAGGCGCCGCTTCAACCCATTTCTTTACATCATCCGGCTTGCCAAACACGACCGCTTTAACATTCAGCCGCTCCATCTCCGCAATCATATCGCTGAGATATTCACCCGGTTTGGATGGATAAAGTCGCGGAGAACAATCTTCGTCCGACCAGCCAATCGGCGCTTCCGGCCCATCATCAGGATCGGAAGCGAGGAATTGCGAAGCATTCGGACACATGGGCGGCAAGCCTGGAAAGCTCTCGATCCCGGCATGAAAATGTACATCGATAATGGGCGGCAATTCATCACTTTTAGGCGTGAAGGCTGGCGCGCCTTGTGCCATCGCCGGCGCATACAGACCTGCCGTCAGACATAGGGCAGCAAGCCCCGTAAAGCACCGAATATTCATCAACTCCCCTCCTGTTATATCTCTCCGCAGACCATTTCGATTGGTCAGCAAGAAGGGCAGCAGAAATCACATGATGTGAATGAAGTCCAATACACAAACGGTCTTGATCTATCCACAAAACGCATCCCCGCCCGCCCCAACAGCCGTCAGGAAAAGGCAGGTGGAGCGTGAAATGCGATATGAGGAGCCGGTAAGACTATTCCCCAAGGGAACGCCCACCTAAAGACACGCACGAGTAAGTATTGAATAAGGAGTTTTTTACCCATGAACCGCCTATCCGCTCGCCTTTTAGCCCTTGCCCTCGCCGCTGGTGCAGGGTTTGCAGCCAACCCGGCTGCAGCGCAGCAGATTTCGGCTGAAGCAAATCTTGCCAGTGAGGATGGAGACTGGGGCGCCGAACTGGGCGCCGGGTACAGCCTGCTGAATGCAGGTGGCTTCAGCCTCACTCCTGGAGCCGGCGTATATATTCATGACAATGATGGCTCTGGCGATACCTCAACCCAGCTTTATGGCCGCGTTGAGGCCAGCTACTCTATCCCGGCCTCTGTCACATTGGGCATTGGCGCGCGTTTTGCGCATGAAGTTCGCCCGTATGGCACAATCTCCTATCCCCTGCTCCCAATGCTGAGCGTCAAGGGGAATATTGGTGACGATTATTATTCCGCAGGCCTGCAAGCGAAGTTCTGATTGCCCTGTGCCACCCCGCCATTTCGCTTTTGAGCGCAAATGGCGGGACCACACATTCCCATCGAACGCAGTGGAAAAACCCGCTTTTCATACTCAGGCAAACCTCATTGCTTGCTTTTACCAGCGGAACGCGTATGAGCGCCCCTTCCCCGCAGCTATGGACTCGAATGGGTTTGCTGCGGTGGGTTATTGAAGAAAGCCGGAGGGGCCTCTTGCGATCCGCGCAAAGGTCAGCGATCGGTGGAACAGAAAAGGACATAAAGCATGGCTCTTTACGAGCATGTTTTCCTGGCGCGCCAGGACCTGAGCCAGGCTCAGGTCGATGCACTTGCTGCAGCAGCCACGGAAATCGTCGAGAAGCTTGACGGTAAGGTGACCAAGACGGAAACCTGGGGCCTCAAGAACCTCGCCTACAAGATTGACCGCAACCGCAAAGCACACTTCGTGATGCTGAACATCGAAGGCCCCGGCGCAATCGTCGCGGAACTCGAACGTCAGAACCGCATCAACGAAGACGTCCTTCGCTGGCTGACCATTGCCGTTGATGAACACGAAACTGTTCCATCCGTCATGATGCGCAAGAACGACCGTGAACGTAAGCGCCGTGGAGGAGAAAGCTAAGATGGCACGTCCTTTTTTCCGTCGTCGCAAGTCCTGCCCTTTCTCTGGCAAGAATGCGCCGAAGATCGATTATAAAGATGTACGCTTGCTCCAGGGCTTCATGTCCGAGCGTGGCAAGATCGTACCTAGCCGCATTACTGCCGTTTCCGGCAAGAAGCAGCGTGAACTTTCCCGCGCCATCAAACGCGCTCGTCATCTGGGCCTGCTGCCCTACGTCGTGAAATAAGGAGAAGCACTGATGGATATCATTCTCCTCGAACGTATCGAGAAGCTCGGCGCAATCGGTGATGTTGTCACCGTGAAGGACGGTTACGCTCGTAACTTCCTGCTTCCGAACAAGAAAGCCCTTCGCGCTAACGAAGCGAACAAGAAGGTCTTCGAAGCCAACCGCGAACGTCTTGAAAAAGAAAATGCGGAAAAGCGTGCTGTTGCAGAAACGCAGGGTCAGGCTGTTGAAGGTACTGAGATCGTTCTGATCCGTGCATCTTCCAACTCCGGCCAGCTTTATGGTTCCGTAAGCGTGCGTGACATTGCTGAGAAGCTGGTCGAAAAGGGCCATGACATCAGTAAGTCACAGGTCGTTCTTGAGCATCCTATCAAGAGCATCGGCATGACGCAGGTTCGCATCGCGCTGCATCCTGAAGTTCACGTTTTCGTGAAAGCTAACGTCGCCCGTTCGGACGATGAAGCTGAACTGCAGAGCCAGGGCGTGGATGTCATGGCACAGATGTTCGATGATGATCATGCTGAAAGCGATGGCTTCACCGAAGCCAAGGATCCGAATGCAGAGCCGGGTGAAATCCCCGAAGACATGCTCGAAGAAGGCGCAACGGAAGAAGAACAGGCTTAAGGCCAGCCTCTTTCGCGCCATTCGGCCAAAAGTGATAAGGGCGTGGGTTTCACCAGAAACCTGCGCCCTTTTTGCTGTAAAAACGCATAAGTGGTGCTTTGCCTTTGAAATGTCAGAAAAGACCGCTTAATTGTTTACGATGAACAACAGCAAAAAGATAATCGCCGAATTAACGGCCCTACACACACAAGCCGTCGCCACGTTGCGGCGCGACATTCTCGCATTTGGTGAACATGGCACACTGCCCCCGCCTGAACGGCGCGCTGACGGCAGTTATTGCTATCCTGAATTGCTGATCCATTATAATGGGGAAGAACCCAAAAGCATGCGCTCGCGCGCCTTTGGGCGGCTGACTGAAGCCGGCACCTATGCCACCACCATCACCCGGCCAGCGCTCTTTTCGGACTATCTGACCGAACAGCTCGACCTGCTGCTGAATGATTATGCCATCGAAGTAGAAGTACGTCCTTCGCGGCAGGAAATCCCCTTCCCTTACGTGCTCGATGGCGCGGAAGGTGCGGCGATGGCGCATATCAGCCCACCGGAACTGGCCAAATTCTTCCCATCCACCGACCTTGCTCTGATTGGAGACGAACTGGCTGACGGGATGGAGCTGGGGGAGCCCGGCGATCCCTTCCCTCTTTCGCTGTTTGACGGTTTGCGGACGGATTTTTCGCTTGCGCGTCTTGCGCATTACACAGGCACACGGCCGGAACATTTCCAACGCTTTATCCTGTTCACTAACTATCATCGCTATGTCGATGAATTCGTCGACTGGGGTGCTGAACAGGTCGGGCAGGGCCGCTATACCGCGCTTGCTGGTGCTGGTGGCCTGTTCATCGAAGAGCGGACTGAGAATGCGCGAATGCAGCTTTCGGATACCGCATGGCGCCGCCACCAAATGCCTGCCTACCACCTCATTGCAGAAGATGGCATGGGTATCACACTGGTCAATATCGGCGTCGGCCCTTCCAATGCCAAGACGATTACCGATCACCTCGCTGTGATGCGGCCCGAAGCATGGCTGATGATTGGTCATTGTGGGGGCCTGCGCCCCAGCCAGAAGATTGGCGACTTCGTTCTAGCCCATGCTTATCTGCGTGACGATCATGTGCTCGACGCCGTGCTCCCGCCAGAAATCCCCCTGCCCGCTATTGCAGAAGTGCAGCAGGCTCTGGCTGGTGCAGCAGAAGAAGTCAGCGGCACCCGCGGGTCTGATCTCAAGCAACGGATGCGGACCGGCACTATCGTCACCACTGACGATCGCAATTGGGAATTGCGTTATAGCCAGATGGGCCAGCGCCTTTCTCAAAGCCGCGCCGTTGGGATTGAGATGGAAAGCGCCACCATCGCAGCGCAGGGCTATCGCTTCCGCGTGCCTTACGGGACACTGCTATGCGTGTCAGACAAGCCGCTCCACGGTGAAATCAAGCTGCCGGGCCAGGCCAACAAATTCTACGAAGAGGCCATTAGCGGCCATTTACAGATCGGCATTCGCGCCTGTGAACGGCTCCGCGCGGAAGGCCCCGGCCTCCACAGCCGCAAGCTGCGCGCCTTTAACGAACCACCATTCCGGTGATCGAATGATGTCCGGTGTGGGGGCACCTCACCGGACGCCACTTTCTCAAACTTGTGCGATAAGCCGCTGCGCCTGGAGCAAATGCGGCCGGTCCACCATGCGGCCATTGATGCTGAGTGCGCCTGCCTCCGGGTTGTGAGCGAAGGCTTCCACCACCGCACGCGCTTCCGCCAGTTCTTCAGCACTGGGCTGAAAAGCTGCGTTGATGATCGGTACTTGCGCCGGATGGATCGCCATCATGCCGGTGAAGCCATCGCGCCGCCCGCGCGCCGCATAGGCGGCCAATCCTTCCTCATCGCGGAAATCAGGGTAAACCGTCTCAATTGCTGGGACATCGGCAGCATGGGCGGCAAACAAAGCCAGCGAACGGGCCATTTCATAGGGCGGCGTATAAGCTCCGTCTTTTCCGCGCGAAGTGCTTGCACCAATAGCGGCAGGCAAATCCTCCGCTCCCCACGTCAGGCCAAGCAAATGCGATGAAACTTCACGAAATGTGCCCAGCTCAAAAATAGCCGCAGGGGTTTCGGTCGCAATCGGCAGGACCGGCACGTCCCCATGCCATTCACGCCCGATCAACTGGCGTACACTCGCAGCGCCTTCTGCCTTGGGGAGCATAATCGCATCAGGCACATGTTTCAGCACGGCATCGAGATCATCCTGCACCTCTGGGTGAGACAGCGGATTGATACGGACCAAGGTAGTGCACTGACGCGAAGCTTTCAGAAAATCAGCGACGGCAGCCCGCGCTATGCCTTTCCGCTCAGGTGCGACGGAATCTTCAAAATCGAGAATTATCGCATCGCCCCCGCTCGCCACCGCCTTGGCAAAACGATCAGACCGGTCACCCGGCACGAAAAGCAGCGAACGCAATCTCATTTTCAACTTCCCTTGATGAGCGCCATACGCAAACATTCACAAGCCACTTCATCACGCTGATTGAGCAAACGATGATGAAAGGTCACGATTCCCGCACCTGGGCGCGATTTGCTCGCACGGGCTTCCACCACTTTGGTTTCTGCACGCAAAGTATCGCCAAGGAAAGTCGGCTTGGGATGCAGCAATTTGTCATAACCGAGATTGGCAATCAGCGTACCCAATGTCGTTTCGCCTACGGACAGGCCGATCATCAGCGCGAAGGTGAAAGTGCCATTGACGAGGATCTGACCAAATTCACTTTCCTTCGCCGCCTCCACATCAAGATGCAGTGGTTGCGGATTATGCGTCATGGTGGAGAATAACAGATTATCCGTTTCCGTCACCGTGCGGCGGATTTCATGGGCGATGGTATCCCCCACCTGCCATTGATCGAAAAACCGTCCCGCCATTATGTGTCCTCTGCTTCGATCCGGGCAAGCAGCGTTTCCACCTGCACCTGAGCCCCCGGTTTTGCGCTGAGTTCTGCCACAATGCCATCAAAAGGTGCGGTGAGCGTGTGTTCCATCTTCATGGCTTCCAGCGTCAGCAGCTTTTGCCCCGCTGTCACCTGCTCGCCCTCAGACACGTCAACCGAGACGATATTGCCCGGCATCGGCGCAAGGATCGCACCGTTGGAAGCGGCCCCGCCGCCCACGCTTTCACCGCGCTTCATCATGACAGCAAAAGTACGGCCATGGCGCGTTACCAGCACACCGCGATCATCAAGCACAGTGACATGAACATCGCAGACAGGCTCGCGATCAGCCCGCACATCATATTCCTCACCATCCACGGCAAGCGGCATTGTGCGGTGTGAAGCCGCATTCAGGCGGAAACCAGAAAGGCCAGCCAAGGGGCCAGTATTCCAACGCTCGGCAATGGCGCGCCCAGCCTGCCCCAGCACCACCGCATCAGGCGCGCCCGTGGCAATCAATTCATCCTGATACTCACCCAGAAAACCAGTCGTAATCGCCGCTTCACCAAATGTCGGATGAGCCAGCGCGTTATAAAGAAATGCAGCATTGGTTTTGACCGGCCAGACAGTCAGCGCATCCAGCCCGCCTCGCATCTGGCCAATAGCCTGTTCACGAGTATCAGCATGGGTCACCAATTTGGCAATCATGGGGTCATAGAACGGGCTGATTTCCGAACCCTGCTCAACCCCTGTTTCTACCCGGATAGGCTGGTTCGGGAACTGACAGACTTCCAGCCGCCCGGTGCTGGGAAGGAAACCCGTTGCAGGATCTTCAGCATAGAGCCGTGCTTCTATAGCATGGCCCTTGATCGCCAGTTCTTCTTGCTTCAGCGGAACGGGTTCACCACTCGCCACACGCAATTGCCATTCCACCAGATCGACGTCCGTAATCTCTTCAGTTACCGGATGTTCGACCTGCAGGCGCGTGTTCATTTCCATGAACCACACGCGATCAGCGCGTAGACCTTCGGAAGCATCCGCGATGAATTCCACCGTCCCTGCACCGACGTATTCCACTGCCTGTGCTGCTCTGACGGCGGCCGTGCAGATGGCATTGCGTGTCGCTTCATCCATGCCCGGAGCAGGCGCCTCTTCGATCACCTTTTGATGGCGCCGCTGGAGCGAACAATCGCGTTCAAACAAATGAACGACATTGCCATGGCTATCGCCGAAAATCTGCACTTCAATATGTCGGGGCGCATCGATCCATTTCTCGATCAGCACCACATCATTGCCGAAACTTGCCTTGGCTTCGCGCCGGCAAGAGCTGAGCGCATCAGCAAAATCGGCCGGATCATCAACCTTGCGCATTCCCTTGCCGCCTCCGCCAGCAACGGCCTTGATCAGCACGGGATAGCCGATCTCTTCAGCCTGTTTCTGTAGGAAATCGGCGTTCTGATTGTCACCGAAGTAGCCCGGCGTCACAGGCACACCCGCCTCAGCCATCAGAGCCTTGGCAGCATCCTTCAGCCCCATAGCGCGGATGCTATCTGGCTTAGGCCCAACCCATACAAGGCCAGCATCGGTCACACTTTGGGCAAATTCCGCATTCTCGGACAAGAAGCCATAACCAGGGTGGATAGCTTCCGCCCCGCTCTCCTTTGCCGCAGCGATGATGACATCGCCTTTGAGGTAGCTTTCAGATGCCTGTGACGCCCCGATATGCACCGCTTCATCCGCCATGCGGACATGCAGAGAATGGGCGTCTGCGTCAGAATAAACCGCCACAGTGCGCACACCAAGGGCACGCGCAGTGCGGATAATCCGGCAGGCGATTTCGCCACGATTGGCTATAAGCAAAGACTGGATCACATGCGGAACACCCCGAAGCGGGGCGCCTCCTCGATTGAGGCGTTGAGACAAGCGGCAAGGCTTAAGCCCAGCACATCGCGGGTTTGCGCAGGGTCAATAACGCCATCATCCCACATTCTTGCAGTGGCGTAATAGGGATCGCCTTCTTCTTCGAATTTCTGCCGGATCGGCGCCTTGAAGGCTTCTGCTTCTGCTTCGCTCCAGCCATCGGCATCGCGGTGAACGGTGGCGAGCACACTGGCCGCCTGTTCGCCGCCCATCACACTGATGCGGCTATTGGGCCAGCTAAATAGAAAACGCGGATTGTAAGCCCGGCCCGCCATGCCATAATTGCCCGCGCCAAAACTGCCACCGATCAGCACGGTAATCTTGGGCACTTGAGCGGTCGCCACTGCCGTCACCAGCTTGGCGCCATGTTTGGCAATGCCTTCGGCTTCATATTTCCCGCCGACCATGAAACCAGAGATATTCTGGAGAAACAGCAGCGGAATGCCGCGCTGGCAGGCCAGTTCAATGAAATGTGCACCCTTCACGGCGCTTTCCGAAAACAGCACCCCATTATTGGCCAGGATCGCCACCGGCATTCCCCAGATATGGGCAAAGCCACAGACGAGGGTTGTGCCATAGAGTGCTTTAAACTCATGAAATTCGCTGCCATCGACCAGCCGCGCAATCACTTCTTTCACATCATAGGGCTGACGCACATCTTCTGGGATCAGCGCATAGAGGTCTTCAGCCGCATATTTGGGCGGGCGCACATCGCGCAAATCAGTCTGCGCAGTTTCTTTTGCGCCCAAATGGCTGACAATATCGCGCAAGATAGTCAGCGCATGTTCGTCATTCTCAGCGAGGTGATCGACCACCCCGGATTTGCGCGCATGGAGATCGCCACCGCCGAGATCTTCGGCACTGATTTCTTCCCCTGTCGCGGCTTTCACCAAGGGTGGACCGGCAAGGAAAATCGTGCCCTGTTCGCGGACAATCACGCTTTCATCGCTCATCGCCGGAACATAGGCCCCGCCTGCCGTGCAGCTTCCCATCACACAAGCGATCTGGGGAATGCCCTTCGCGCTCATATTGGCCTGATTGTAAAAAATCCGCCCGAAATGATCCTTATCCGGAAAAACTTCGGCCTGATTGGGCAAATTCGCTCCACCACTATCGACGAGATAGATGCAAGGAAGCTGGTTCTGTTCGGCAATTTCCTGCGCCCGCAGATGCTTCTTCACCGAGAGCGGGAAATAGGTCCCCCCCTTCACCGTCGCATCATTAGCGAGCACCATCACCTGACGGCCTGAAACCCGTCCAATACCGCCGATCAGGCCCGCACCGGGGATTTGATCGTCATACATCCCGCCAGCGGCAAGCTGCCCGATTTCGAGAAATGGCGTGCCGGGGTCAAGCAAACGCTCTACCCGGTCACGCGGGAGGAGTTTGCCGCGCGAAAGGTGTCTCTCACGCGAACGCTCGCTACCGCCAAGCGCTGCCTTGGCAACTTTTGCGCGCAATGCATCCGCCAATGCGCGGTTATGTTTTGCCCTCGCCTGCGCTTCCTTGGAGGCGGTATCAAGCATGGTCGGAATGATGGGTCCGCTCATCCTCAGCCTTTCATCAATTCACGGCCGATCAGCATCCGGCGCACTTCATTGGTTCCCGCTCCAATATCGAGCAGCTTGGCATCGCGCAGAAAGCGTTCGACCGGCCAATCCTTGGTATAACCTGCCCCGCCCAATGCCTGCACAGCTTCCAGAGCGACCTTCACCGCATTTTCGCTGGCCAGCAGAATAGCGCCTGCCGCATCATAACGGGTGGTCAGCCCTTCATCACAGGCCCTCGCAACAGCATAGAGATAGGCCCTGCTGGAATTGAGCGCGACATACATGTCAGCAACCTTGGCCTGCATCAGCTGGAACTCCCCAATCGGCTTCCCGAATTGCTGACGCTCCATGAGATAAGGCATCACCACATCGAGACAGGCCTGCATAATGCCCGTCTGGACACCGGCAAGAACGGTGCGCTCATAATCAAGCCCGCTCATCAGAACGCCCACGCCCTTGTTCACTTCACCCAGCACATTTTCCGCCGGAATCTCTGCATCTGCAAACACCAGCTCTACGGTAGGAGAACCACGCATCCCCATCTTCTCGATCTTCTGGCCAATCGAGAAACCGGGCGTGTCTTTCTCGACGATAAAGGCCGTGATGCCATGTGGCCCTGCATCCGCATCAGTCTTGGCATAGACCACCAACACATTGGCTTCCGAACCATTGGTGATCCAATATTTCGTGCCGTTCAAAATATAGCGGTCGCCCTTTTTATCGGCCCGCAGCTTCATCGAAACCACATCTGACCCAGCACCCGCTTCGCTCATCGCCAATGCACCAATATGGGTGCCCGCGATCAGTTGCGGCAAATAGCGGCGCTTTTGTTCATCATTCGCCCAGCGATGGATTTGATTGATGCAAAGGTTGGAATGCGCGCCGTAAGAGAGGCCTACAGAAGCCGAGGCCCGTGCCACTTCTTCCTGCGCGACAACATGAGCGAGATAGCCAAGATCAAGCCCGCCCCATTCTTCCGCTACGGTAATACCATGCAGGCCCAGCTCGCCCATTTCAGCGAAAGTGTCACGCGGAAACCAATCTTCCGCATCCACTTTTTGCGCGATGGGCATGAGCTTGTCGCGAGCAAAACGCTCGGTCGAATCGCGGATCATATCCACGGTTTCACCGAGGATGAAATTCAATCCAGTCACTTTTCTCTCTCCCAATTTGGTTTCGAAAGTAACATAGTTTTGGAAGGATCTGCTAGCTGATCCTTAGTTTGTAATTATATTACTTAGCGCATGGGAGACGCATAGGTTCCGGCATTGTGAGCGCGTAATGGCAGCATACGGAATTGCCAGGCACTGCCGACCATTCAAGCGCAGTGCAGCGACTCACTCACCTGAATGGGCAGGGCATGATGGATCACCCGCCAACCCTTGCGCCAAGCCTTGCAGGATCGGGCAATCGGGCCGGTCATCGCCCTGGCAATTGCTGGCCAGCTCCCGCAGCGTATTACGCATGGTTTCAAGCTGAGAAATCTTGGCATTGAGGTCAGCGATGTGGCGCTGGGCAAGCGATTTGACTTCACTGCTGGCTCTTTCCCGATTTGCCCACAAATCCAGCAATTCCTTGATCTCAGGAACGGAGAAGCCAAGATCGCGCGCATTGGCGATGAAAAGCAGCCGGTGAATATCGCTCGGCGCATAATCACGATAGCCACTATCCCGCCGCACAGGCTCAGGGATCAGCTTGATCTGCTCATAATGACGGATCATCCGCTGAGATACGCCACTGGCCCGGGATGCTTCACCAATATTCACAGATGCACCTTATTGAGCCTGAGGGCATTCGTCACCACGCTGACCGAAGATAGCGACATGGCCGCTGCGGCAATGATCGGCGACAGCAAAATCCCGAAGAAAGGATAGAGCACGCCTGCTGCAATCGGCACCCCAATCGCATTATAGATGAAGGCGAAGAACAAATTCTGCCGAATGTTGGACATGGTCGCTCGGCTTAGATGGCGGGCCTGCGCAATGCCGGTGAGATCGCCTTTCAGCAAAGTCACACCAGCACTTTCTATCGCAATATCAGTGCCCGTTCCCATGGCAATCCCCACGTCAGCAGCGGCAAGAGCCGGCGCGTCATTCACGCCGTCCCCGGCCATAGCAACAATGCGGCCTTCAGCCTTCAGGCGTTCCACCACCTTGCTTTTTTCATCGGGCAGGACTTCGGCTTCCACTTCATCAATGCCGAGCATCCCGGCCACGGCTTGCGCTGTGGTCCGATTATCGCCTGTCAGCATGACGACGCGGACATTGTCCTTACGCAAGTTAGCCAGCGCCTGCTTTGTGGTGGTTTTCACCGCATCGGCAATGGCGATGATGCCGGCCGCTTTCCCGTCAATACTCACGAAAATCGCGGTTGCACCTTGTTCGCGCAGATCATCGGCCTGCTTTTCGATCAGAGAGAGATCGACTGAACTTTCTTTAAGGAAGCGCGCATTGCCCAGCAGGATTTGATGGCCATCCACCGTCCCCGAGGCACCTTTGCCAGTGGGTGAGTCAAAATCACTGACAGATGCCAAATCAAGCCCGCGCTCTTCAGCCTTGACCACAATTGCTGACGCCAGTGGATGCTCGGATGCGCGCTCAACCGCTGCTGCCAGCCCCAGCAGTTCATCTTCACTCCACGGATCGAGCGCGACAAGCTTCGTCACCGATGGCTTGCCTTCAGTCAGCGTTCCGGTCTTGTCCAGCACCAGCGTATCGACCTTTTCGAACCGCTCCAGCGCTTCGGCATTGCGGATCAGCACGCCATAGCTCGCACCTCTGCCAATCCCGACCATGATCGACATGGGCGTGGCCAGGCCTAGCGCACAGGGACAGGCGATAATCACAACCGACACGGCCGCAATCAGCGCATGAGAAAAGCGCGGGGCCGGCCCCCAGATCGCCCATGCCGCAAAAGCCAGCACCGCCACACACAACACAGCCGGGACAAACCAGCCGGCCACCCTGTCGGCCAGCCCCTGAATGGGCGCGCGTGAACGCTGCGCATCAGCCACCATCTGCACAATCCGGGCCAGCATCGTGTCACGCCCGATTTTTTCGCAAGCAACGATCAGCGAACCACTTTGATTGATGGTGCCACCGATAACTCGGTCCCCTTGAGCTTTGGTGACAGGCATGGATTCACCGGTAATCATCGCTTCATCCAGCGCAGAACGGCCCTCTTCCACCACTGCATCAACCGGCACTTTTTCGCCCGGACGGATACGCAGGCGGTCCCCAATGGCGAGATCTTCCAATGGAACTTCTGTTTCACTGCCGTCCGCATCAATTCGGCGGGCAGTTTTTGGAGCCAGCCCCAGCAGGGCCTTGATCGCGCCGGATGTGCGTTCCCGCGCTCTCAATTCCAGCACTTGCCCCAGCAGCACCAGCACGGTGATGACCGCTGCCGCTTCGAAATAGACCGCTACAGTGCCATCGACACCCCGAAAACTCGGCGGAAAAAGGCCGGGTGCCAGCGCCGCCACCATACTATAGACCCAGGCCACGCCTGCCCCCATCGCGACAAGCGTAAACATATTGAGATGGCGCGAACGGATTGACGCCCAGCCGCGTTGGAAAAAAGGTGCCCCGGCCCACAGCACGACCGGCGTAGCAAGAACAAGCTGAATCCACACAGAGATATGTGGTGGCACTAGATGATGCAGCGCCGGGAAGAGATGGCTGCCCATTTCCAGCAAGAACACCGGGAGCGCCAACGCCAGACCGATCCAGAAGCGCCGGGTCATATCCAGCAGCTCTTCATTGGGTCCGCTATCGAGGCTGACCATTTCCGGTTCCAGCGCCATGCCGCAAATCGGGCAGGAACCGGGATGGTCCTGCCGGATTTCCGGATCCATCGGGCAGGTCCATATTGTGCCCTCAGGCACATCTTCCGGTTCATCTGATGGGTTCAGATAGCGCTCCGGGTCAGCTTCAAATTTGGCGAGGCATTTGGGATTGCAGAAATAATAGGCCTCACCCGCATGGGTGGTGGTGTATTTTGCTGTCTCAGGATTAACGCTCATCCCGCAGACGGGATCGCGCACCAGATGGCTTTCCTCATCAGGGCCGTGGCCATGATTGTGATGGCATTGATGGCTCTGCGTCATCCTGTATCTCCTCGCATGAGGGATAGCTTATGAACCCTTACATTATGTTAGAGTCAAGCGCAGTGCATCAATCGATCAGATAGTCCCTTATCGCATCGCCCAATGCCGCTTCGGTGACAGAACTCATATGCGTACCGGGCACCTCGGCAAAGTGCGCGTCAGGCAGAGCCGCGACGAGCTTTTCGGCTGAGCCATTGTCATTGTCCTGATCCCCGCAGACGACCAGCGTGGGCATCGTGATGGCGGCGAGTTCATCGGCTGAAGTGTCATCGACAGACTGGAGCAGAAGCCTTGCAGCTTCGCGGTCTACCTTCATGGTTTTCATGAAAGACACTGCCATGAAGGCCGGATCACCGCGCTTCACATCATCGAAGCGATCAATGGCATCAATGAAGAACGCCGCCCGCTTGTCCCATCCGGCAAGGCCTTCCAGCCCCATGCCGCACAGCACCAGCTTGCGCGGGGTCAGCCCGGCGATCACCGCGCGCACGGCGGTTCTGGAGCCAAGAGAAAAGCCGACAAGATCGTAATCCTCCAGCGCCAGATGATCGACCAGCGCCTTGGCATCGCGCACCAGAACATCGGGGGGATAGGCCTCGGCCCCATGCGGCGCAGCGCTTTCTCCATGGGCGCGCAGATCGGGCATCACGACATCAAAGCCAGATTCAGCCAGCTTCTTGGCATGGCCAAAACGCACCCAGTTCATCTCGGCGCTGGAAAACAGGCCATGGAGGAGAATGACAGTTCGCCCTGCCGTGCCATTTTCAGGGCTGATGCGATGGAGAGCGAGTTGAGTGCCATCGAAACTGGCAAAAGTGGTGCTGTTCATACCCCATGCCTATCGCAGAGGGGAACACGCACCTGCAAGCCCCAATTGGGGCTCACCACCCGCAAGCCTGAGCCAGCGGGTGGGAACAATCAAAAAGGCTTAGCCCTTTTTCAAGTGGCGACGGCCCAGCAGTTCGGCGATCTGAACCGCGTTCAGAGCAGCGCCCTTGCGGAGGTTATCGGAAACACACCACAGATTGAGGCCATTTTCCGTGGTCGGATCTTCGCGCACGCGGCTGATATAGGTGGCACTGTCACCAGCGGCTTCCACCGGTGTTACGTAACCACCATCTTCATGCTTATCGATCAACATGCAGCCAGGCGCTTCCCGCAGGATGTCCTTGGCTTCATCTGCGCTGATTTCGCTTTCGAATTCGATATTTACCGCTTCCGAATGGCCCACGAAAACCGGAACACGCACACAGGTGGCACTGAGCTTGATCTTGGGATCGAGGATCTTCTTGGTTTCCACCACCATCTTCCATTCTTCCTTGGTCGAACCATCATCGAGGAAGACATCGATATGCGGGATCACGTTGAAGGCGATTTGCTTGGTGAAAGTGTTGGTGCTGACCGGATCGCCGACGAAGATCGCACGGCTTTGTTCGAACAATTCGTCCATGCCGGCTTTGCCTGCCCCTGAAACGGATTGATAGGTCGATACCACCACGCGCTTGATCCCGGCCGCATCATGCAGCGGCTTCAGGGCCACCATGAGCTGAGCGGTCGAGCAGTTGGGATTCGCGATGATGTTGCGCTTGGTATAGCCGTCAATCGCATCCGGGTTCACTTCCGGTACGATCAGCGGAACATCCGGGTCCATCCGGTAAAGCGAGCTATTGTCGATCACGACGCAACCCGCCGCAGCGGCTTTGGGTGCATATTCCTTCGTCGCGGCAGAGCCTACAGCGAACAGGGCAATATCCCAGCCGGAAAAGTCAAAATGCTCAAGATTCTTGCACTTCACCGTACGGCCGGAATCGCCAATATCCACTTCCACACCCACTGAACGCGAGCTGGCCACAGCGGCGACTTCGTCCATCGGAAATTCGCGCTCTGCCAGAATGGCGAGCATCTCACGTCCGACATTTCCCGTCGCGCCGACGACCGCTACCCGGTAACCCATCGTAATAATCCTTCTTCAAACGTGCGTATTTTGAAATTTAAGTGGCGCGTTACCAGCTTGAGGACGCAAAACAAGCTCAGACTACACCAATCTGATAAAGAACCAGCATCACGGCACCGGCAATCGATCCCAATAGGCCCAGGACGGAAATCCATCGCCGCCGGACTTTGAGCGACAGGGCAATGAAATTCACCAGGGCAAAGATGAGCAGAAAAACAAAACTCGCCCCTTCTACCAGCGAGGCTATCTCGCCCATCAACACCAGCAGGATCGCCCCCGCCGAGATGATCGAGACACCAAACCAAGGCACATTGCGTGTATCACGCTTGGCAAAGAGTTTGGGCATATTGCCGTCTTGCGCAGCACCTTCGGCCAGTCTCGCGGTTGCGAAAATCGTTGCATTGATGGCCGAGCCAGCAGAAAACACCGCCGCGATGGAAACAGCAATAAAGCCGAATGACCCCAGCGCCTGCCGCCCTGCCAAGGCCAGTGAGACTTCCTTTTCTGCCACGATGTTGGAGGCACCGGCCAGCATTCCGGCCCCCACAGCCACCACCATATAGGTGATGGTGGTCACGATTATTGCAAGCGGCATCGCGCGGCTGATGGTGCGTGAAGGGTCGCGCATTTCGTTGTAATCATAGCTCAGGAGCTGGAACCCCTCATAAGCCATAAAAACCACGCCCATGCCGATAAAGGCCTCCCCAATGCCCACCGGGTGTTCCTGATCGAAGTGAAGATTATCCGGTGCCCAATGGTAAATCCCGAGACCTGCCAGGCCGAGCAGAATGACAAGCTTGCCCCAGACCACGAAAATCTCGAGACTGGTCGCCTCGCTTGCGCCGCGCAGATTGACGCCAAGCAGAACCACAATGGCCAAAATGGCGGCCGCTTTGGTCACCCAATGCGGCGCGCCAATTGCATAGGCAGCATAGGCCCCGAAGGTTTCGGCATAAACCGATATGGTCAGCGTATAGCCAATCACCAAAGTCCACGCGACTGCGCGCGCCACCCGTGGCCAGCCGGTTTCCATCAGATAGGCATAAGAACCACCCGACTTTTCAAATCGGGTGGTCAAGACGGCATAGGAATGGCCCGAAGCCAGCGCCACCAGCCCACCAATCAGAAAGCTGATCCAGGCCCATTGTCCGGCAACGGAAATAACGACGCCCAGCGTGGAGAATATCCCCCCGCCGATCATGCCACCAACCGCCATCGCCCAGGCCCCGCCCAGCCCCATGGCCGGGCTGCTTGCGCCCGCTCGTCCTTTATTCACACTCATTATACTTTAATCAGCGCTGTCGGGCGCTACTCCCTTATCTTTGAGGAAGTCGAAAATCGTATCCCACACATGGACGCTGATCTTCGGCCCTTTCACACTATGGGTCTGGCCCGGATAGAGCATCATTTCAAACGGCACGGCATCATGCTGGAGCTTGCCGATCAGTTCAGACGAATTTTCAAACACAACATTATCATCGGCAAGGCCGTGAATAAGCAGCATCGGGTCGGTGATTTTATCGGCTTCGGGAATGGCCGATGACGCGTCGTAAGCGGCCTTATCCCTTGTGGGATTGCCCATATAGCGTTCGGTGTAATGGGTATCATATAGTTCCCAGCGCGTAACCGGCGCACCGGCAATACCGGCAGCATAAAAGCCGGGATCTTCTTCCAGCATCTTCAGCGTCATATAGCCACCATAGGACCAGCCATAGATCGCAATCTTATCCGCATCGACGAATGGCAGGCTCTTGAGATATTTCGCACCCTGCTTCTGGTCAGACACTTCGACAGAGCCCATGGCGTGCCAGATCGCGCTTTCAAAATCGACGCCGCGATTATTGCTGCCGCGATTGTCGATCGCAAAATAGATATAGCCCTTGTCGACAATGGCTTGCGGCAGGCCGCCCTGCCAGGCCTTGGTGACCACCTGCACATGCGGCCCGCCATAATGCGAGAAGATCACAGGGTAGATCTTGCCCTTCTCCAGCTTGGGCGTGATCATCATATAATGCAGCGGCGTGCCGTCTTCTGCCTTCACCGTGCCAAATTGCGTCGGGCGATGGCTGGCAAGATAAGGCGCATAGGGATGATCGGCCGTCAGCGCGTTTTCCTCGATCCAGGTCAGGCGTTTGCCTTCTGCATCGGCCAGATAGGATTGCGGCGGCTGGTTTTGCGATGAACGGCTGACTATCAGCGTCTTGCCCGCATCGTCCATTTTGGCATTGTTCACATAAGCAGGATCGCTCAGCATCTCGATATGGGAAGGGTCTGCCAGATTGAGCGCATAGACCTGTGTAGCGAGCACATCGTCGCGATTGGCGGTGAACGTCACCCGGCCGGTTTTCTGGTCCAACCCGTCAAGGCTCGTCACCACCCAGTCGCCAGAGGTGAGTTGCTGCCACTTGCCCTTGCTGAAGTGATAGAGATGACCAAAGCCGCTGCGTTCTGACCACCAGATCAGGCTGCCATCATCGAGAAAGCGGTAATTATCCGTCAGATTGATCCAGCTCTTATCGCGCGCCTTCTCGCTGAACAGAATGCTCGACTTGCCAGTCGCCGGATCGACGCTGAGCATGTCGAGCTGCGTCTGATCCCGATTTTCGCGCTGGACATAGAGCGTCTTGCCATCGGGTGCCCAATTGACGCGGGCGACATAAATGTCTTCATTGGGGCCCAGGTCCACTTTCACCCGGTTCCCACCGTTAGGGTCCATCACAAAAAGCTGCACATCAGCATTAGGTGTGCCCGCCGCCGGGTAGCGCTGTTCGAATGTTTTGGTGCCGCTGGCACCAATGGATGCACGGGTCACAATGCCGACCGGGGCTTCATCCACGCGGGCCACCGCGATCCGCCGGTCATCGGGCGACCACCAAAAACCCTTATGCCGGTCCATCTCCTCCTGTGCGACAAATTCCGCCACACCCCATTGGACCGTATCGCCTTCCTTTGGTGTGATCGCCCGCGCCTCTGCACCGACATCGCCAGCATAGAGCTGTCCATCTCGAACGAAGGAAATATAGGCCCCGGTCTTGCTGAGCGCGGGATTGAGTTCCGCCTCTTCCGTATCGGTAAGACGCTGCACGGTGCCATCGAGCCGGGCGAGGTAAAGATCACCGTCAAGCGGAACCAGAATGGATTTGCCATCAGCGGCCCATTCATAGGTCACGATGCCCTTGAGATCGCCAATCCGCAGCCGCTCACGCTGCATCTTTTCTGCTTCAGACAAAGCGCGGCCAGAACCGAGCTTTTCGCTGTCCACCAACATGGTCCATTGGCCGTTTTCCCGGTCAAAACCCCATAGATCATACCGCTCCCGATCATCATCGCGATTGCGCAGCAATGTGAGATAGCGCCCGTCAGGCGAAAGCTTCACCCCGCGCGGCGATGGCCCCGCAATTGAAGGGCTAGCAAACAGCCGTTCCAGCGAGAGATCATGGGATGTTTGATTGGTCATGGCTGGTTCCTGCTTGGTCGCGGTTGAGGTTGACGTTTTGGCTTCAGCCGCAATGGGCAAAGAGGCCATAGCAAGCAGGCTGGCAGTGGCGAGAAAGCGGATAGAAATCATGAGTTAAGCCAGTCCCCGGAAAGTTCAGTCAGGCAGAAATGCAAAAAGGGCACCTTAGCTGGTTAAGCCAAGGCGCCCTTTTCGTAAAATGCTTCAAGCGGTTTAAGGGATTATTTTCCCTTGTTGGCGCCTGGTGCATCACGCCGCTCAGCAATACGAGCGCGTTTACCTGTGCGGCCACGCAGATAGTAAAGCTTCGCACGACGAACGATACCGCGACGAACCACGGTGATCGAATCGAGGTTAGGCGAATAGAGCGGGAACACACGTTCCACGCCTTCACCGAAGCTCATCTTGCGCACAGTGAAGTTGCTGCCCATTGCGCGGTTCGACCGGGCAATGCACACGCCTTCGAAATTCTGGACACGTTCGCGCGTGCCTTCGACAACGCGGACACCCACGCGGACGGTATCGCCTGCGCGGAAGTTGGGAATGTCTTTCCCTTCGCTAAGTTGCTCGATCTGTTCTTTTTCGAGCTGCTGGATAAGGTTCATGAGACCTATTCCTTATGATCTTGCTGCGCGCCAGAGGCAGACAGGTCCCGAACACCACCATGGCGCTCCCAAAGGTCCGGCCTGCGTAACCGTGTGTCTTCATGCGCGCGTGTTTTTCGCCACGCGGCAATCTTCGCATGATCCCCCGATCGCAACACTTCAGGGATCCTGCGCCCTTCCCATTCAACAGGTCGGGTGAATTGGGGATATTCGAGCAATCCTTCTTCGAAAGATTCCTCAGTCCCACTATCAGAGGCGCCCATTACGCCGGGAAGCAAGCGAATGCAAGCATCGAGAATCATCAGTGCCGCAGGCTCTCCGCCAGACAGGACGATATCGCCCACCGCTACTTCTTCAACCTCGCGCCCTTCGAAGATCCGCTCGTCAAATCCTTCAAACCGGCCGCATAGAATCGTCACCCCCGGCCCTGCTGCCAGTTCACGGATACGCGCTTGCGTAATCGGCTTCCCGCGCGGGGTCATGGCGAGCACCGGGCAATTAGGCTGCCGTTCACGCGCATGGTCAATCGCCGCGGACAGCACATCCACTTTCAGCACCATGCCCGCCCCGCCGCCTGCCGGCGTATCATCCACCGTGCGGTGCTTGTCAGTGGCAAAGTCACGCACCTGAACACAATCGAGCGACCAGTCGCCGCGTTCCAACGCGCGGCCTGCAAGGGAAACGCCCAAGGCTCCGGGAAACATCTCAGGATATAGGGTCAGAATGGTTGCTGCAAAACTCATGGAGCAAGCCCCTAGCCCGCTCCGCCGCGAAGAGCCAGAGGGCTCAGTCTTCGGCCGGCGCTTTGAGTGTTTCGATCTTGGTCGGTGAAATCGTGCCCTTGCCCTGCATACAGATGCTCATGGCGGCAACGTTGCCGCTGACTTTCACATAATCACCAATTTTTGCTCCGGAATCACCGAGACTGAGCGCCCACATCTCGCCATCATCGGTCTGCAGCACCGGGCATTCGATACCCTGCCTGACCCAACCTTGCTTGGTGATCATCTCCGATTCGCCGCCATTACCAGCATCAGCAGGCGGATGTCCGGTGCTGGCAGTGCCTTCATTGGCGCAGCCAGAGAGGCTCACAACCCAGACAAGGCAAAGCGTAAAAAGAGGAAATGTGATTTTCATGTGAGGCAAAACCAGCAAGATGCCGTTTTGTGCCAGCAAGAACGCTCAGACGAGCTTAGAGATCGGTGAACTCAGCGGCCACAACAAGACGTTCTGCATTCCATTCAGGAACCGCTTCAACACTCATCGGAATCATGAAGCGCTTGCCATCAGGTCGTTCGATTTCGACCACATCACTGGCGCCGAAATTATCAATCGCCACCACGCGGCCCAATTCTTCGCCGCTATCGCTGACAGCCAGAAGCCCCAGCACATCGGCGTGGTAGAATTCGCCCTCTGCCAATTCCGGCATTTGCGAGCGCGGAACAGTGAGCACCGTGCCGCGCAGCTTTTCGGCTGCATTGCGGTCCGCCACTTCGGCAAAACGCGCCACCGCGCCGCCCTTATTGTCGCTGCGAATTTTCTTCAGCGTCAAAGCGCCGTCGTTGAAGGCCTTGTAGCTCTTGAGAGCATCAACGCCTTCACCGAACAGCTTCAGACGGACTTCACCCGTCACACCATGGGCACCGCTGACGGCTGCCAGCGTAACGGGTTTGGTCCGGTCCAAGGAAATCAACCTTCAGTCGTTTCCTCGGTGGCTTCTGGAGCCGGAGCTTCTGCAGCAGCCTTGGCAGCTTCTGCAGCTTCAGCGACCTTAGCAGCCTTTTCTTCAGCGCGTTCCTTGGCCTTTTCGCCAGGTTCAGCCTTCTTGGGGTTGTTGCGCGGCGCGCGTTCCTTGATGCCAGCCTTGTCGAGGAAGCGAGCAACACGGTCAGATGGCTGGGCGCCAACGCCGAGCCAGTAACGCACGCGATCTTCATCAAGCTTCACGCGGTTTTCATCATCCTTGGCGAGCACTGGGTTGTAGATACCAACCTGCTCAAGATACTTACCATCGCGCGGGCTGCGGGTGTCGGTTGCGACGATCCGGTAATAAGGACGCTTCTTAGCGCCGCCACGTGCGAGACGAAGACCAATTGCCATGTAAACTAACCTTTCTAAACTAAATCTTTGAGATTACTTCTTTTTCAATAAATTCTGGAGGTCGGCAGGTATCTGGCCGCCACCCATTCCGGGAAGGCCACCTTTGCCCCCGCCAAGACCGGGCATGGCAGCATCAAGACCGCCCTTGCCGAACAATGCGCCAAGCCCCTTGAGGCCGCCCATCTTCTTGATCTGTTTCATCGCCTTGCCCATTTCCTGATGCATCTTGAGCAGGCGGTTAATATCCTGCACCTGAGTGCCCGAGCCGGCTGCCACACGGCGCTTGCGCTTGGCGTTGAGCAAGGCAGGATTGGCGCGTTCCTTGGCCGTCATCGAACCGATGATCGCATCCATCCGGACCAGCACATTATCGTCCATGCCTGATTGCTGCATCGCTGCCTTGGCCTTCTTCATGCCCGGCAACATCCCGGCAAGCATTCCAAGGCCGCCCATATTCTGCATCTGGCGAAGCTGGGTGCGAAGGTCGTTCATATCGAACTGCCCCTTCATCATCCGCTCGGCCATACGGTCAGCATCTTCCTTTTCGACGACCTGTGCCGCACGTTCCACAAGGCTGACGACATCGCCCATGCCAAGAATACGATTGGCCACCCGGCTCGGATGGAAGGCTTCCAGCGCATCGAGCTTTTCGCCCGTACCGGCAAATTTGATCGGCTTGCCCGTCACCGCACGCATGGACAGCGCCGCACCGCCGCGCGCATCGCCATCCATCCGGGTGAGGATCACACCGGTCAGATCAATTTCTTCACTGAAGTTCTGCGCGACATTCACCGCGTCCTGACCGGTCAGCGAATCGACCACCAGCAGCACTTCATGCGGCTTGGAGATCGATGCGACGGCCTTCATTTCCGCCATCAGTGCTTCATCGACATGCAGGCGGCCCGCCGTATCGAGCAAAAGCACATCCGCGGCCTGCAAACGGGCCGATTCCATCGCCCGCTTGGCAATATCCACTGGCTGCTGCCCGGTGATGATGGGCAGAGTGGAAACATCCACCTGCTCACCCAGAACCTTGAGCTGCTCCTGCGCTGCGGGACGGTTGACGTCGAGCGAGGCCATCAGGGCCTTCTTGCCATGCTTCTCACGGATCATCCGGGCGAGCTTGGCTGTCGTCGTCGTCTTACCAGAACCTTGCAAGCCGACCATCATGATGACGACCGGCGGCTTGGCATCAAGATCGAGCGGTGCGGCGTCTTCACCGCCCAGCATGGCGATCAGCTCGTCATTGACGATCTTGACGACTTGCTGGCCCGGCGTGACCGATTTCAGAACGCTATGGCCAACGGCTTTTTCAGTGACCGCATCAATGAAGCTGCGGGCAACGGGAAGCGCAACATCGGCTTCCAGCAGCGCGATACGCACTTCACGCATGGCATCGCGCACATCCTGTTCACCAAGTGCGCCACGGCCACGAAGGCGATCAAATACGCCGGTCAGACGATCAGAAAGGCTGTCAAACATGTCCGTCCTTTACTCCTGCCCGGCGCCTTCAAGAAAAGCTAAAGGCGTCAAACGCGAAAAACGCCGGCGGACGAAACCTCGTCGGCCAGCGTGGGGATTATCCCCGCGATGTATATCAATCAAACCCGGTTCTATGGCCGCGTTCGGGGGCCTAAAACCACAAGCCCCTATAAAAAGCAAGCAAAACTGCGCGAAGCGGCAATATGTATAGATCCGGCAAACGCAAAAGGCACAGATCAGCAGCAAGACTTGCTTAGATATTGATTGATTGCGGAGAAGACCACGCCTCAAGCAGCGAAGCGATAGGCAGAAAAAACCTCAAGCAGCAAAGCGGTAGGTTGATAAAATGGTGGAGCCTAGCGGGATCGAACCGCTGACCTCTACAATGCCATTGTAGCGCTCTCCCAGCTGAGCTAAGGCCCCATCTCATTTCAAGCAGCACATTCTGGGAGAATGTGCCGTTTTCCGACTTCAGGAAGTGTGTTCCTGCGTTGGAGGCCCGCCATCTATGCGGGTGGCTGATTCTTGGCAAGAGCCTTTTTGACAAATTTCAGACTTTTCGCTGAAATTATCACTTGGCCAGAAACAATACGGCCCCGCCTTCACAGGCAGGGCCGGATATATTCAGCAAAATGCGTGACGATCAGTTTTCGTCTTCATCGTCATCCTTCGAACTGGAAACGCCGAGATCATCATCGCCGCCAAGATCGACATCATTATCGGGCGAATCATCATCGTCATCGATATCTTCCAGATCATCATCTGCAAGATCCGAATCCGGCTCTTCCTTCTTGGACTTTTCTTCTTCAAACGGGACCGGCTGCTTGGATTTGAGCACCGGCTCAGGATACCATTCATTGCCGCATTCAATGCAGACGACCGGCTCGTCCTTGGTCAGATCGTAAAAGCGTTCGCCGCATTTCGGGCAGCTACGCTTGGACCCCCATTCAGCCTTGACCATTCCATTATCCTTAAACTGGCAGCACCTTCTCGGCGCGCGCGCAAAACTTAGTCTGACTTGATGGTGACAGATCGCTCCAGAATCAAGCACCTCAATCACAAGGATGATCATGAGCTTCCATCACAGGCTGGCGCGCCTTGCCATAGGGCAATCGCGCTGTCAAAAGCCGCCCCTCATCTCCTTATAACAAAGATAGAACGCCTGTGTCCCATTCTTCCTCCGCCGAAAACGCCATGCAGCCCCGCCGCTTCTCGCCGGCAGGTGCCCTCAAAGGCACGATCCGCGTGCCCGGAGACAAATCCATCAGCCACCGCTCGCTGATGTTTGGCGCGCTGGCGGTAGGCGAAACGACTGTCACCGGCCTGCTGGAAGGCGAAGATGTGATGGCAACCGCGGCCGCGTTGCGATCCATGGGAGCCACCATCACCCGCTCCGGCGAAGGCGAATGGTCCATCGATGGCGTCGGAGTCGGCTCCTTGCTGCAACCGGGCGAAGCGCTGGATATGGGCAATAGCGGCACGTCCACCCGTTTGCTGATGGGCCTGGTGGCCAGCCACCCGATCACCGCCTGCTTCATTGGCGATGCCAGTCTCTCCAAGCGCCCGATGGGCCGGGTGAGCGAACCCTTATCGCAAATGGGGGCAGAATTCACCACCAGCCCTGGCGGCACATTGCCGCTGATGCTGCGCGGGATCAGCCCGGCCGTGCCGATCACCTACCGCCTGCCAGTCGCCTCGGCACAGGTCAAAAGTGCCATCCTGCTCGCTGGCCTTAACACCGCAGGCATCACCCGCGTGATCGAACCTGTCCCCACCCGTGACCATACGGAACGGATGCTCAAAGGCTTTGGGGCGGATCTGTGGGTTGAGGAAGAAAATGGCGAGCGTGTCATTTCCATTCGCGGCGAAGCAGAGCTGCAACCGCAGACCATCGCCGTACCGGGAGACCCCTCCTCCGCCGCCTTCTTTGCCGTGGCCGCGCTGATCGTGCCGGGAAGCGATGTGCTGATCGAGAATGTCGGCCTCAACCCCACCCGCGCCGGATTGTTTGAGGTGCTGCGCCAGATGGGCGGCAGTATCGAAGAGGTGAACCCACGCGAAGTGGGCGGCGAACCAGTGGCAGACCTCCGCGTCCGTCATTCCGCGCTGAAGGGTATTGTCGTCGATCCCGCCATCGCACCAAGCATGATTGACGAATTTCCCATCCTCTTCGTTGCCGCCAGCGTGGCAGAGGGCACCACCATTACCTCGGGCCTCGATGAATTGCGGGTCAAGGAATCGGACCGCCTCAGCGCTATGGCCACCGCGCTCATCGCATCGGGCGCGCAGATCACCGAACAGGAAGATGGGCTGACCATCCAGGGCACCGGCGGCGCACCACTGGCCGGAGGGGCTAATGCCCCGGTCACCACCCACCTCGATCACCGCATTGCCATGAGCATGGCCGTGGCAGGCCTTGTCACACAAGGCGGAATTATGGTGGATGACACGCGCCCCATCGCCACCAGCTTCCCCAATTTCCAGCCCCTGTTTGACCAGTTGCAGGCCGGCTAATGTCTCCCGCAACCGCCAATATCTTCGGCTTTGCAGGCATGTTCTGCATTATCTTTGCCTATGGCTATGGCACAATGAAAGCCGCTCCCAACCCCTTCATCCAGCATGGGGTTAATCTGACGGGCGCCTTGCTGCTGACGGTATCTCTGCTGGTGAACACCAATCCGGCGTCGCTGACGCTGGAGTTTTTTTGGGGTGCAATTGCGATCTATGGCCTGTTTCGCGCTTTGCGAGAGCGTAAACAGGCCCACATCACCAAAGCCAATCCGATAGAGGACCGCCAGGCATGATTATCGCAGTTGATGGCCCCACTGCTTCGGGCAAAGGCACCATCGCCAAAGCCCTCGCTGCGCATTTCGGCCTGCCCCATCTCGACACCGGACTGCTTTATCGCGCGGTCGGGCGGCAAGTGGTGCTGAACGGCGGCAATCCGGATGATCCAGCAGATGCCCTTGCCGCCTGCGCTTTCCCGGAAAGCCTGCTGGGCGAAGCCATCTTGCGCTCAGAGGAAACCGGTGGCCTCGCCAGTAAAGTTTCGGTCCACCCACAAGTCCGCCAGGCCCTGTTCGAACGTCAGCGCGCCTTTGCCACTCAGGCTGGCGGCGCAGTGCTGGACGGGCGCGACATCGGCACGGTGATCGCCCCCGAAGCCAAGGTAAAGCTGTTCATCACCGCCAGTGTCGAAGCCCGCGCAAAGCGCCGCTTTCTCGAAATGCAGGCGCGCGGCGAGACGGTCACCCTCAACGCCATTGCGCAAGATCTCGAAGCCCGCGACCTGCGCGACCGCAATCGTACACAAGCGCCACTTATTCCCGCCCGCGATGCCTATCTGATCGACACCAGCGCCTTGGGTAAGGATGACGCTATTCAGGCAGCGATCGAGGTGGTGGAAGCGGCGCAATAAAGCGTTACTGCTATTCACCCCGCGGTGAAATGGGAGTCGAACGGGTAGTTCGCGGTGCGCGATAGCGCAATTCACGATGCTGAGGCGTTGGGTGAAGCACTTTTGATGGCCTGCCCGCTTCCCGCATCCGGGCGTCTGCTTCAGTCCAATCCGGCAAAGCCTGCGTCTCCTGATGCCAATGCACCACGCTGGCTTCATCACACCAATGCATGAGCCTGGGCATGACTTTGGCATGTGCCCCGCTTTTCATGAACGCCCGCATATCGCTTTCATCGCGCCAAAGCGTCATGGTCCAGAACGTCCGCTGACGATCTGGCAATAATGCACCCTTCAAAAAACCTTCTGCAATGCACCCTTCAAAAAACCTTCTGCCCGGCGCGTTTGAGTGGTGGTCTTCAATGCGTAAAAGCCAAAGCCCGGCATAAAGCGAAGTGAGCGAATACGCAGGCGAGTGAGACTAAGGAACGGCATAGGATAGGGTCATTCTCTCGTCAGAAGCACTGATCCGGCATAGCATTGATTGTCACACACATGGGCATAAAGATGAGAGCCTGCATGCAGTTCAGACAGTGACTGGATTCCCGCCTTCGCGGGAATGACGATATGGGGGGACACACCAAGCCTCTCAACAGCAGCCATACGCCCCCTGCACCCAAACCTTCGTCATTCCCGCGCAGGCGGGAATCCAGAGAAACAGCCAAGCCTCACCCCGAAAATCACCCAAACCTTGCATTTCCCAACATAATCGCTTATGCGCGCCCCGTTCGACGGGTTTGTGGCCCGCTTCGGAAATGGCAGGGCCGCGTGAGACGGTCTTTCAAGATACATGCGGATATGCGCCCTCGCCGGTTTACACCTCAGCGATGCTCACGCCCTTAGCCAGTTTCCCAATCAAGCCACACGCTCCAAGAACGCCTGCAATGGCGTCCGGTCATGTGGGCAGTTCGGCCAAAAGACCAGCGGAGACAACCGCTTGGCCGGAATATAATAGTGTTAGGAACCCATTTTCTATGGCAACTTCGCCAAACCCAACCCGCGATGATTTCGCGGCTCTACTCGACGAACAGCTTGGCTCGGCTGACGATGGTGGCTTTGAAGGCCGCGTCGTTAAGGGCACCGTTACCGCAATCGAAAACGGCATGGCGCTCGTCGATGTCGGCCTCAAGAGCGAAGGCCGCATCTCTCTTAAAGAATTCATGCGTGGTGAAGACGATCACGGCCTGAGCGTTGGCGCTGAAGTCGAAGTTTTCGTTGACCGCGTTGAAAATGCTGACGGTGAAGCCATGCTCAGCCGCGACCGTGCACGTCGCGAAGCTGCATGGGACAAGCTGGAAAGCGAATTTGGCGAAGGCAAGCGCGTCGAAGGCCGCATCTTCGGCCGCGTCAAGGGCGGCTTCACTGTTGATCTCGACGGTGCCGTGGCCTTCCTGCCCGGCAGCCAGGTCGATATCCGCCCCGTGCGCGATGTTGCCCCGCTGATGGACATGCCGCAGCCTTTCCAGATCCTCAAGATGGACCGTCGCCGCGGCAATATCGTCGTTTCGCGTCGTGCCGTTCTGGAAGAAACCCGCGCCGAACAGCGCAGCGAACTGATCGACAAGCTGGCTGAAGGTCAGGTTATCGAAGGCGTTGTGAAGAATATCACCGATTACGGTGCCTTCGTTGATCTGGGCGGCATTGACGGCCTGCTGCATGTCACCGACATGAGCTACAAGCGCGTCAATCACCCAGGTGAAGTGGTCAACATTGGTGACAGCGCCACTGTTCAGATCATCCGCATCAATGCTGACACGCAGCGCATCAGCCTCGGCATGAAGCAGCTTGAAAGCGATCCATGGGAAGGCGTTGGCGCCAAATATCCGGTGGGCATGAAGGTTTCCGGTCAGGTTACCAACATCACCGAATATGGTGCTTTCGTGGAACTCGAAGCTGGCATCGAAGGCCTGGTTCACGTTTCCGAAATGAGCTGGACGAAGAAGAACGTTCACCCCGGCAAGATCGTTTCGACATCGCAGGAAGTCGAAGTGGTTGTGCTCGAAGTGGACGCCGAAAAGCGCCGCATCAGCCTCGGCCTCAAGCAGGCTCAGCGCAATCCTTGGGAAGAATTCGCCGACAAGCATCCGGTGGGTTCGAACGTCAAGGGCGAAGTCAAGAATGCGACCGAATTCGGTCTGTTCATCGGCCTC
This sequence comes from Altericroceibacterium indicum, assembly GCF_009828105.1. GTDB lineage: Bacteria > Pseudomonadota > Alphaproteobacteria > Sphingomonadales > Sphingomonadaceae > Altericroceibacterium > Altericroceibacterium indicum. The sequence goes on along the minus strand of NZ_WTYQ01000001.1, from coordinate 464,908 downwards.
GATGGCGACGTGGACGGCATGGTCCACATGTCCGACATCGCTTGGGGCATCTCGGGTGAAGACGCTCTTGCCCTGCACCGTAAGGGTGAAGAAGTTGAAGCCGTTGTTCTCGACGTGGACGTTGAGAAGGAACGCATCAGCCTCGGCATGAAGCAGCTTGAGAAGGGCGCACCGGCAGCCGCTGGCGCATCCGATTCGCTGAAGCGCGGTGCCATCGTCACCGTCACCGTTCTCGAAGTTCGCGATGGCGGCCTCGAAGTTCAGGTTGGCGAAGATGGCGCAACCGGCTTCATCAAGCGCTCGGATCTTGGCCGTGATCGTGACGAACAGCGTCCTGATCGCTTCCAGACCGGCCAGAAGGTCGATGCGATGGTCACTGGCTTCGATCGTTCGAAGAAGCCAAACTTCTCCATCAAGGCGATGCAGATCTCCGAAGAAAAGCAGGCTGTGGCTCAGTATGGTTCGTCCGATTCGGGCGCATCACTTGGCGACATCCTCAGCGAAGCACTGAAGCAGCAGGACGACTAAGGTCCCCTGCCCCTTCAAGGGTTTTTGAGAAAGGTCCGGCAGCTTCGGTTGCCGGGCCTTTTCTTATGGGTAACAGGGATTAGATTGGAGGGATGGACAAACCCCGCCACGCAAGCTGCCAATGCGGTGTCCTTTCCGCCGCCATCAAACCGGGGGCAGAGCATCAGACGGTGCTGTGCCATTGCAGCGATTGCCAGAAACGTTCTGGCTCCCCATTTGGCCTTGCAGCCTATTTCCAGCGCGATGCTGTGGAAGTGACGGGCGAGGCAAAGGAATTTTCGCGCAGGACGGCAACCGGTAGCGAACTCACCAATGGCTTCTGCCCGCAATGCGGCAGCACACTCTACGTCAAGCTCAAGCGCAAACCCGACCTGCTGGGCATTCCGGTGGGCGCTTTTGCCGATCCAACCTTCCCCGCGCCATTGCGGGCTGTCTGGGCGCAGGATCAGCATAGCTGGATCACCCTGCCCACCGGGCTCAAAACATATCAGCGAGGAACTGACGGCTCATGACTACTCTCACCATCCACCAATTCCCTTGCCTGTCCGATAATTACGGCTTCCTGCTGCATGACAATGCCAGTGGAGAAACCGTCTGCATCGATACACCCGATGCCAATGCATATCTGCGCGAAGCCAAGGCAAAAGGCTGGGCGATCACGCAAATCTGGAACACCCACTGGCACCCCGATCACGCTGGCGGCAATGAAGCGATCAAGGCCGCAACTGGCTGCTCCATCACCGCACCGGCTGGCGATGCAGCTAAGATTGCGGGAATTGATCGAACAGTAAGCGGCGGCGATCAGGTGATGATTGGAAATTACGCCGCACAGGTGATTGATGTCGGCGGCCACACGCTTGGCCACATCGCATATTTTTTGCCCGAAGCTGAAATGGCCTTCGTAGGCGATTCGCTTTTTGCGCTGGGTTGCGGCCGCATGTTTGAAGGCACCGCTCCTCAGTTCTGGGAAAGCCTCTCACGGCTCAAAACCCTTCCCAGCAATACGCTGATTTATTGCGCGCATGAATATACTGCGGCCAATGCGAAGTTCGCGCTTCATGCTGATCCGGAAAACAGGGCGCTTGCCGAATATGTGCAAGAGATTTCCAACAAGCGGGCGAAGGGTCAGCCGACGGTTCCAACATTGTTGGGCCGAGAGTTGGAAACCAATCCATTCCTGAGGTCAGATGTCCCCCAAATGCAGGCCCGCTGGGGCGGCACTCAGCCTGATGAGACTTTTGCCGCTCTCAGAGCCGCTAAGGACAGCTTCTGAACCTTTAGACGGCTTTCAGGCACCCTTGTGTCACGCTGTGTGTCCGTTATCGGAAGCTGCTCCGGACATGAAAAAGGCGGCCTGAAAGCCGCCTTTTATCAATTGCTTACAGTCTAAACCGATCACAAAGCTGCGATGGTTTCATCCACTTTCTGACGGTCCGTTTCAGCCTGATAATTTTCAGCGATCAGCCCCCGCGCTGCCAGTGCAGCAGCCGAAGCAGCCTCTGCACGAAGATCTTCAATTGCACCGCGTTCAGCAGCAGCAATCTTGTCTTCGGCCATTTGCTGACGGCGGATAATCATTGCTTCCGTATCAGTCCGGGCACGCTCGACAATGGCGGAAGCCTCCGTCCGGGCATGTTCCAGCATAGCTTCTGCATCTTTCTGCGCGCCGGCAATTTTATCGGCATATTCCTGCCGCAAAACCTCAGCTTCTGCGCGAAGTTTCTTCGCTTCATCAAGCTGTTCACGGATGGTTTGAATGCGGGAATCAAGGCCACCACCAATGGCCTTATGAACCTTGCCGACCGCAAAAGCGATGATCAGCAGAACCAGCATGGAAACGGAAACCCACTGAAAAGCCTGAAGGCCAAAAGCGGTGGGTTCTTCATGCACGGTCACGTCATGTTCAACGGTAGCATGTGTTTCCACGGGTGTATCCTGCGTCGTAAAAATGGTTTCGGGCGCATTAGCCATGGATCATAGCTTTCCTGACCGCGGCCGAAGCGCTGGCTTCAGCGATCTGCATACCGGTAAGGCGCAAGACGATGTCTTGAGCAGCATCACTGGCAACAGCTTGAATTTCAGTTTCAGCCGCCGAACGGGCAGTTTCAATGCGGTGTTCAGCTTCTGCAAGTTGCGCATCGATCTGCTGCTGAGCAGCAGCCAATTTCTCTTCGGTCTCATGCGCGGCTTTATCCTTGGCTTCATTCACCATAGCATGCGCTTGAGCACGATTTTCATTTTCCCGCTGGCGCCAGGCTTTTTCCTGAGTATCGGCCTCATTGCGAGCAGCTTCAGCAGCCGCGAGGTCAGCCGAAATTTGGCTGTCACGCTGCGCTACAGTGTCCATCACCTTAGGCACCATACCGCGCCCAACAAGAAAGAAGACTAGGCCAAAGAAGACCAGAAGCCAGAATATCTGACTCGAATATGTATCAGCGAGCTGTGCTATCTGGGGCATCGGTCACATCCGAATATGTGCGGGAACAAATTGAGAGGTCCGGCCGGAATGATCATCCGGCCGGCTCTGTCAGTGCAATCAGTCGGTGTTAAGCGACGAAAAGCAGGATGATCGCGACAACGAACGACAGCAGGCCAAGAAGTTCAGCGGCAGCAAAGCCGATGAACAGGCGACCCTGCTGCGCGTCTGCAGCACCTGGGTTACGAAGTGCACCTTCGAGGAACTTGGCGAAAACATTACCCACACCCAGCGAGGCAATGCCTGCGCCAATCGCGGCAAGGCCAGCACCGAGCAGCTTTGCAGCTTCTGCGTCCATTACTAAACTCCTTTGTTTAATTCGTGTAACTAGGTTGGTTCTCAAACTCAGTGAAGATTTTCAGCGTCATTGATATAAAGCGAAGTCAACAATGCGAAAACATATGCCTGGATGCCAGCAACCAGGATCTCCAATGCGCAAATCGCGATCATCAACAGGAAGGTCGGGATCACAACAATCACGCTGGTCAACAGGCCGTTATTGAAGCCGGCGATGACAAAGCTCGACAGCACTTCCAGCAAAAGGTGACCAGCCATCATGGCGACAAACAAACGCAGCGCAAGGCTGAACGGGCGCACCATGAAGCTCGCCAGTTCAACAAAAAAGATCAGCGGCATCATCAGCACAGGCGTGCCATGCGGAATGAAAAGAGAGAAAAAGCGCAAGCCATGCTTCGCAAAGCCGACGATCAGCACAATCGAAAAGGAGATCAGTGCAAAGATGCCGGTTACTGTGAAATGGCTGGTAAAGGTGAAGGGATGAACACCCACAACGCCAAGCGGGACAAGACCCAGCAAGTTGGCAAAGAGGATGAACATGAAGAGCGAGAAAACATAAGGCACATATTTGCGCCCGGCTTTGCCGATATTTGCTTCGAGCATATCATCGACGAAACCGGTGAAGCTTTCCACCGCCATTTGCCAGCGGCCCGGAACCAGCTGACGCTTCATGCCGCCAAACACAAATATCCACAGCGCAAGGGCAGCGATGCCCATCCACAACGCGCTGTTTGTGAAAGCAATATTATACCCTGCGAGCTCCCAATGTTGCGAACCGAAAAGCGGTTGAATCGCAAACTGGTGCATCGGGTCAATTTTGGCTTGATCGGCTGCCACTTGATCGCGTCCCTACCCTAAACGCCTAAAACTCAACCTCCCGAATCCGTTAGGACTATTCAGGAGGTCGGCTCGAAATCCGTATTATATTCCTGAAGGCAACGATAACCCCAAGGGCTAGCATTCCCAACAGTCCCCAAGGCTCTGTACCAGCTACCAGGTCGATCACCCAACCGATCGCAGCACCACCTATCAGACCCCCCAGCAATTCCGCAAGAACCCGGTTGCCCATGCGATAGCTCGCATCTGCACCCTTCGCTCGTGGCTGGTTGCGTTTATCTTCCCGCTCTCGAGCAGCTTTAAGCCGCTCATCAAGCGTGTCGATGCGCGCATCCTCGCCGATGGGGTCCTCTGCGAGTTTCTTTTCACTCATAACCGTACTCCTTAAAGGAGAAAACGGCACAAGCAAACATGCTCCTCGCCGAGGGCGCCGTCCCCTTAGGCGGGGGGTGTTTTCAAGTCAACCGGCTGAGAGCGCTTGAGAGATACTTTAATGCAACACAGGCAGGTTTATGGGCAACGCGAATCGCGATCTGGCGCAGCGCTTGTGCGTGTTTTCCATTCGCCACTTGGCGCCTGGTATTTTTCACCAATATCTGTCCGTGCAATCGCCAGACAGCCTGCAGTAAAAGCATATTCCTGCAGGGTTGCGTTGGCAGCCTTGGCTTTATCTGCATAAACTGCACGGCGGCGGATGTTGATGTCATCAACCATGGCCCGCAATTCGCTGGACCCAGCCCCGACTATACCAAGGTACCCATCGGTTTTTTCACCGACTTGCCCTGATGCGCGCGCCTTTTCGTAGGCCGGGTCTCGCTGAGCCATGGCAGGGCTAGCCACAGCGCCAAGAGCGACAGCAGCCATCGCGCTCATAAGCGCTGATCGTGTCCATTTGCGTTCTGTTTTCGCCATCATTTGCATCCTGTTGCCAATATGATCTGACAGACATTTCAGAAAATGTCAGAATTTTCCTTAATCGTGTTTCCAGCATCTTCTGCCAGACGATATATTACTTCCTGCGTAATGTTGATATTCAACTCGATGACGATCGGCTTCTCCGGTGCATTGACCGAGATACACCCGCCGAGCGACATCGCACTGAGCGCCAGCATTCCGTTTGTCACCGCACTGTGCCTGAAAAGAAAGCCTGGCAATCTGTTTGGCGGCAGCCGGTCATTCGATCTGGCATGCATCATGGCATTTCCTCGCTTTCGGGGGGCTGAATGGTTTTTTTGCCATTCATTTCTGCCCCATCTGTCTTTTCTTCAGCCTCACCCGAAGTCTGATGTCGTATAATTGTCCCGTCACTATTCAGCAGACCCAATTCGCGCGGGTCACGCACAGCAGTAGGGTCATAGAGCGAACGCAGTGATCCCAGCAGTTTGTAGAACCGGCCACGGATATTGACGTCAAACCGGATCGGCAGGCGGGCAATCCTGCGCGTAATGAAATTACTTTTCGCGCCTTTACCCTGTTTGACGCCATCAAAGCGCACTCGCGTTACAAGCTCGCCTGTCAGGTCACCATCAACAGCAATGCGCATCTGCGAATAATCAAGTGAACGCAGTGTGTTGAAAGCGAAGTTCGCCATTGTCGACAGGTCTTCATAAGTGAGCTCCCCGACATAAGAAACATTGCCGCCCGGAGGCCTTGAAACCAGCAACCCATTTTCAATGCGGCCAGTCTCACCTTCAAAAACCACAGGCAACTGACCATCAAAAGTGCCTGTCGCATTGAGATTACCAAGGTCCATCTGTTCGATGAAGCGTGCAGCATCCAACCCCCGGATATGAAAGGTGTAGCGCCGTATTTCATCTTTACCAAAGGTGACTGTCACAGGGTCCAGTTGCAGCGTGCCGCCAAGAAACGGCCATACGCCTCCCTTCACATCCAGATAGGTCGCATCACGCAGTTGAAGATCGACTTTGCCGTCATAGACTTCAATACCCGGATTAACCGAAGCGATGGTAATTTGCTGATCGGGCGCCGTGGTCAGCGCCAGCAGGTCAGTGAAAACCAGCGTGCCGGAAACGCCCTGAACAGGCCCGAATGGAGCGGCAAAATCCAGTGCAGAGCTAGAAAAACGGCCTGAGCTGGTAACACCTTTGTCATTCCAGTCGATCCGGCCATCACCTGTCACCACACCAACGACATTAGCAACCACACCCAGCGCAAGTGGCGTGAGCTTCGTAATTTCAAGATCCTTGTCCAGAACAAGGCCCGGCACCTTGATATCAGCCTGGCCGCTGCCATTGCCCAGATCATGCCGGATGGACAGTTTCGTTACCAAGCGCTGACTGGTTGGTTCAAACAGGTCTGCATGTGCTGTAATGAGGTTATCATTCAGTGTTAGTTCTGCCCCGTGTGAGACAAGCGGTTCAAAGCGATGGGGCGATGCCCGATCCTTCAGGCGAAAGTGCCCTTGCTCCAGATGAAGGATACCATCGGTATATTTCCAGTCCCCGCCCGCTTGGATGATATCGAGAGGAACAGCCGCAAGTTTGACGTCTGCGCCAGCAAATTGCCCGCTAACTTTATTGTCGATATGGGCTATAAAATCACTGAGCTGGAAGCGATTGGCCGCCTCATCAGGGCCGAGCGTTACTGTAACATCTTGCGCTGAAACAGTGCCAGGATAGGCGATACCGAGCGGCCCACCTTCGATAGCAATATGCGTTTCACCAAGAGTTCCGCTTAAGTCGATTGATGGTGTTCCAGCTGCAACCTTCAAACCGTCCTTGCCGTAACGCAAAATCGGTTCCCCTCTCGATGGACAGAGTTGCAGGCGTTCATGATCAAATGCGAGGCTTGCCAATTCAAGCCGGTCAAAGCGCAATTCGGCACATTTTCGCCACAAGGACAGGCCTTGCGATGATGACCAACTCCCGGAAAGTGGAACTTCCAGCGCCTTGGTGAAGCCGCCCGGCAAAGCCCCATCCGCCAGAATTGCGCCACTAAATCCAATCGGGCCGTCTGCCGATTGGGTAACAAGCAATTGGGGCAAGGCAATACTGCCGCCATCCGCTTCATAACGGTTCATCCGAAGGCGCAGATAAGCTTTGCCTGATGCCAGGCGCTCCATCCGCCCGGCGATACGAGGAAGCCCGTCACCCCCAGTCGCAAAGTTGCCGAACAAGCGAGGCGTTCCAGATGATGAAAGGCCCATCTGAAATCGTGATAGGGACAATAATGTTGCGCCATCGGAACTGCGCAGACTTGCCCGCGGCACGACCAGGCTTGCAACATTGTCATCGCGCTGAACCTTGAAGTCGGCAGTCAAAGAACTGTTGCGCGTCTGCTTTGCCAACTCTCCGTCGATCCGGGCAAAAATGGGCCCCAACATCGTCTTCTGGCTGGATTGCCCGGCCTGCTGGAGCAGAGATTTATAATCATCGCCAAGACGAACGCCCTTACCGTCGATCTCCCCTGACAGGGCAATCTGGCGGAATTTTTGGCGGGTCCGCAACTCTCCATCGACCGAAAGCTTGTCCGCCAGCACCTGAGGCGTGATCACTTGACCTACGCCGACATCGTAATGTGCCGTTATATCGGTATTGCGAAAAGTAAACCGCAGTGCGCCACCCAAGTTTCGCGCGTGATAATCACTGAATTTCAGCACTTTACCGCTTACACTGCCTTCAGCTTCTATTCCTTTCAGGCTTTTATCGACTTTTAGGTCAAGCTGCATTGCCAGCGCATTCAGATTGAGATCGAGCGCTTTACAATGTGCTCTCTCCAACCGGAGCGGCCCTTTGAATACAGGCTGCTGCGAATCGATTCCAACTTTGCCGTAAAGCGATACGCGGTCCAGTTGGCAGCCTTTGGCATCGAGCTGCGGCGCTACAGCGGCCAGTTCGCCAGCAAAACCACTGCGCAAATTGCCAGCGCCCGACAGCTTTACGCCGACATTGCCGTAATCAGTCTCGATTTTCGCCCGCGCATCATCCAGTTTCAACCGATAGTCCGGAAATTCAAAAGAGCCGCCATCACCAGAAAAGAGCACTGGGTCCAGCGCTCCAAAGCTTAGACTACCCTTACGGTAGGAACCGAAAAGGCGCAGCCCCTCCAAATCAATCTCATCAATGCCGGGAATGCCAAAACGCGGGCTGATCAGAACAACGGCACGGTCAAGCGTCAAGTCAGGTTTAGCAGGATCACCGATCACGACATGCCGTAGCACCTGCCGACGCGGGCCGATTTCCTCGATCTCATAGCTTGCATCAAGCCCCATGGATTTGAGCTGACTTGTGATCAATCCATCGACAATCGTCTCCCGATTCACCCATGTGACCAGAAGCACTGCAGAGATAAGAAACAGGCAAACAGCAGCAAACCATCGCCAAAAATGGCGTTTGGTTAGGCTATCCTTCGCCTGATTGTCCCGATCCTGACCATGTGGCGGCATCGGGCGACACTTGCGCGGAAGAATCGCTAAAGGCAATCCAACTTTGATAAAGCTCGTATATAAAGCGAAAAAATACGGCCAGAGACCAGAGAGTGGATTGATGAATGTCAGACAGCACCCCTCCCCTGACGACCACGCCCAAACATTCCGGCACTGGCCATCGAGCAAGATTGCGCCAGCGTTTGCTGGAAGGCGGCGCTGAAGCACTCGCAGACTATGAAGTGCTGGAATATCTCCTTTTCGCCGCACGCCCACGCGGGGATACCAAGGCCACTGCCAAGGCACTCATCGCCCGGTTTGGCTCCCTTTCACGGGTGTTGAATGCAGATTGGAAAGCGCTCGCCAGTGAAAATGGCATGGGCGAAGTCAGCGCAGCTTCATTAAAAATCGTCGCGCTTGCCGCCCGGCGCATGGCCCGTAGTGAAATGCAGGAAAAACCAGTTTTAGGAAGTTGGCAGGCACTACTTGATTATTTAGCCATCGATATGGCCCATCTGACAGTGGAGCGCGTCCGCATCCTCTATCTCGACAATAAAAATCGCCTTATTCTCGATCATCATCTGGGAGATGGAACAGTGGACGAGGCAACTATTCACCCTCGTACAGTGATCCACAAAGCCATGGAGATTGGCGCAAGCGCGCTCATTCTCGTTCATAATCATCCCAGTGGTAATCCAGAACCCAGCAAGGCTGACATTCAGATCACCAATCGTATCGCTGAAGCAGGCAGATTATTGGGTATTTCGATCCACGATCATGTCATTGTCGGGCGCGAAGGGCATGTATCCTTACGAGCGAAGGGATTGATTTGATATGTTCGCCATCGCCCAAAGCCTTGCCATCGCGGCCATGTCAGACTAGCCGCGCAACCAATCCTTAATTCTCAACGACACGCTTTTCGGAGTTACTCATGGTCCCTCGCTACGCCCGCCCGGAAATGACTGCTATCTGGGAGCCGGAAGCGAAATATCGCATCTGGTTTGAAATCGAAGCCCATGCGACCGAAAAGCTGGGTGAATTGGGCGTTGTCCCAAAAAGCGCCGCTGAAGCGCTGTGGGCATGGTGGAACACCAACCCCACAGTCGACGTCGATGCTATTGACGCGATTGAAGCGGTCACCAAGCATGACGTGATCGCCTTCCTCACCTGGGTTGCGGAAAATGTCGGCGATGAAGCGCGCTTCATGCACCAGGGCATGACCAGTTCGGACGTGCTGGACACAACTCTTGCTGTGCAGCTTGCCCGCTCGGCAGACCTGTTGCTGCAAGACCTCGACCTGCTGCTTGCCGCTATCAAGCGCCGCGCAGAAGAGCATAAATACACACCGACCATCGGCCGCAGCCACGGCATTCACGCAGAGCCCGTCACTTTTGGCCTCAAAATGGCTGAAGCCTACGCTGAATTCTCACGCAACCGCGCTCGCCTTGTCGCAGCGCGGGAAGAAATCGCGACTTGCGCCATCTCGGGTGCTGTAGGCACTTTCGCCAATATCGACCCTTCAGTGGAACAGCATGTTGCCGATGCACTTGGCCTCAAGATTGAGCCTGTCTCCACGCAGGTTATTCCGCGTGATCGCCATGCGATGTTCTTTGCGACCCTTGGTGTCATCGCCAGCTCAATCGAACGCCTGTCGGTTGAAGTGCGCCACCTGCAACGCACCGAAGTTCTCGAAGCAGAGGAATATTTCTCTCCCGGCCAGAAGGGTTCCAGCGCCATGCCGCATAAGCGCAACCCGGTGCTGACGGAAAATCTGACTGGCCTTGCCCGCATGATCCGTTCTTACGCTCTGCCAGCAATGGAAAATGTCGCGCTGTGGCATGAGCGTGATATTTCGCACTCTTCGGTCGAACGCTATATCGGTCCCGATGCCTGTATCACGCTCGACTTCGCGCTGGGCCGCCTCACCAATGTGGTCGATAAGCTGCTGGTTTACCCGGAACGGATGCGCAAGAACCTCGATAAGATGGGTGGTCTGGTGCACTCCCAGCGTGTGCTTCTGGCTCTAACACAGGCTGGTGTTAGCCGCGAAGACGCTTATCGTCTCGTGCAGCGCAATGCGATGAAGGTCTGGGAAAGCGACGGCACACTCTCACTCCTCGAACTGCTCAAAGCGGATGAGGAAGTGAAAGCTGCGCTGAGCGATGAGCAACTCGAAGAAAAGTTCGATCTCGATTATCACTTCAAGGAAGTGGACACGATTTTCAGTCGCGTTTTTGGTTAAACCATATCCGCCTGGAAAGCCTGGTTTAGAACTCAGGCTTTCTTTCTCGCGCCGTGACGGGTAGTTTCGGCGCGAGAGGACATCAGGAGACAACCGTCATGAGAATTATCCGCACGATCATCTGGGTTGTGATCATGGTCGCGCTCGTCTTCTTCTCTTACTTCAATTGGAAACCGGTTGAAGTAAAAATCTGGGATGGTCTCATCCTTGAGACACGCACTCCTGCTCTTGTTGTCATCGCTTTCCTGACCGGCCTTGTCCCGATGTGGCTGGTACATCGTGGCAGCAAATGGCAGCATCAGCGCCGAATTTCCTCGCTTGAGAATGCAGCACGTAATGCAGCCGCCGCTTCCGCTCCAGTACTACCAGCGACAAGCTCTACCACTGTAACTGAAGAAGTAGCTCCCAAGGTCGGCTATCAAACGGCAGATGCCAGCCCTTCGGTCAAATCAGTGCTTGCCGGCAATCCAACCAACGATAAGCAAGATCCCGCATGACAAATCCTGTTTTCCTCGCGCTTGATGTTCCCCAGATTGACGCTGCAAAAGCGCTTGCCCAAAGTGTGGGGCCGCATGTTGGCGGGTTGAAACTTGGCCTGGAATTCTTCTGTGCCCACGGGCCGCAAGGCGTTCATCAGATTGCCGAACTTGGGCTGCCGATCTTTCTTGACCTAAAACTACACGATATTCCCAATACTGTGGCGAGTGCCATGCAGTCTATCAACGTGCTGAAACCTGCCATCGTCACCGTTCACGCAAGTGGTGGGCGCGCCATGATGGAAGATGCCAAGGCCGCGGCTGGCGAACAATGCAGAGTGGTCGCAGTCACCATGCTGACCAGCCTCGATCAGAACGATTTGATCAATACAGGCATCGGTGGCACACCGCATGACCACGTGATGCGCCTCGCCGAACTGGCAGAAAAGTCTGGGCTCGACGGCATTGTTTGCTCAGGGCAGGAGATTAGCGCAGTCCACAAACAGTGGAAGCATGGCTTTCATGTCGTTCCGGGCCTGCGCCTTGCATCTCATGCCACTGGAGATCAGAAGCGGACTGTCACACCACGTGAAGCGCGCGATAATGGCGCGAGCGTATTGGTGGTAGGCCGCCCGATCAGCCGTGCCGAAGACCCGGCGGCCGCTGCTCGTGAAATCGAAGCAACGCTCTGAGCTTCCGCACAGACAAAGGTAACGCAAAAAGGCGTGTGCTGATTGCTTGAAATACTCGGCCTATAGCCTGTAGAAAGCGCAAAGATGCCTTCTGAAATCAAGATTTGCGGTATTTCCAGTGCTCTCGCGCTTGATGCTGCAATCCAAGCCCACGCTAATTATGTTGGGTTCGTGTTTTTCTCGAAATCCCCCCGTAATGTCACAATTCGCGAAGTTGCAATCTTGGCCAGCCGCGCTCATGGCCATATTGCCAAGGTCGGCCTGTTCGTAGATCCGAATGACGACCTGTTGAGGGAAGCAGTCACAGCAGGCCAACTGGATGCCATCCAGCTCCACGGGTCTGAAACACCGGAACGCACCGCTCAGGTCAAAGCGGCTTTCGGCTTGCCAGTGTGGAAAGCTCTGCCAGTTTCCAGCCCTGACGACGTTAACCGTGCAGCCAAATATCAGGGGGCAGCTGATCTGTTCCTGTTCGATGCCAAAACACCCAAAGGCGCACTTCCGGGCGGAATGGGGCTCAGCTTTGACTGGTCATTACTGTCCGCCTATCGCGGGCAAACACCCTGGGGCCTTGCCGGGGGGCTCAACCCCGGCAATGTTGCCGACGCCATCAGGCTCACCGGTGCGCCTTTGGTCGATACATCGTCCGGCGTTGAAAGTGCCCCCGGCATCAAGGACGTGGACAGAATCGCAGCTTTCTGCAAAGCGGCTGGGTTAATATGACCGAAAAACTCAACTCCTTCCGCAATCAACCCGATGACAGCGGGCATTTTGGCGATTTTGGTGGGCGCTATGTCGCTGAAACGCTCATGCCCCTGATTCTCGATCTGGAGCGCGAATATCGGGCGGCCAAGGTTGACCCGGCCTTTCATGAAGAGTTCGACGATCTGCTCGAACATTATGTCGGCCGCCCTAGCCCGCTTTATTACGCCGAACGGCTGACCGAAAAGCTGCGCGAAAGCGCACCTGAAGGCAAAGGGGCACAGGTTTGGTTCAAGCGGGACGAGTTGAACCACACTGGCGCTCATAAGATCAACAATTGCATCGGGCAGATCCTGCTTGCGATCCGCATGGGCAAGACCCGGATCATCGCCGAAACAGGGGCTGGCCAGCATGGTGTCGCCACAGCAACTGTCTGCGCGCGCTTTGGCCTGCCTTGCGTCATCTATATGGGCGCAACGGATGTCGAGCGTCAGCAACCCAACGTCTTTCGCATGAAACTGCTGGGTGCCGAAGTGGTGCCGGTGCAAAGCGGTGCCCGCACGCTGAAAGATGCAATGAACGAAGCACTGCGCGACTGGGTCGCCAATGTGCATGACACATTCTACATCATCGGCACTGCCGCAGGCCCGCATCCCTATCCTGAACTGGTGCGTGACTTCCAATCGGTGATTGGCCGTGAAGCGCGTGAACAGATGCAAAAGCGGACGGGCCGTTTGCCCGATTTGCTGGTGGCTGCAATTGGTGGTGGCTCGAATGCGATCGGCCTGTTCCACCCCTTCCTCGATGATCCAAGCGTCAAGATGCTGGGTGTTGAAGCGGCAGGCCATGGCCTCGACAAGCAACATGCAGCCAGCCTTGCTGGTGGCTTTCCCGGTATTTTGCACGGCAACAAAACCTATCTGTTGCAGGATGAGGATGGCCAGATCGCTGAAGCGCATTCCATCAGCGCAGGGCTTGATTATCCTGGCATCGGCCCCGAACATTCATGGCTCAAGGAATCGGGCCGGGTCGATTACACATCGATCACCGATGATGAAGCGCTGGACGCTTTCCAGCTTCTCTGCCGCACGGAAGGGATCATTCCCGCGCTGGAACCTTCCCATGCCATTGCCGAAGTCGCCAAACGCGCCAAGGAAATGGACCGGGATCAGATCATCCTCGCCAATCTTTGCGGACGCGGAGACAAAGATATCTTCACTGTGGCAGAAGCCTTGGGGGCCAAGATATGACGCGCATCGCCAAGGCCTTTGCCAAGGGCCACCCGGCCCTCGTCTGCTTTCTGACCGCTGGCGATGGCGACACTGCCGCTAACCTTGATGCTTTGGTGGAGGGCGGCGCCGATGTCATCGAATTAGGTATGCCCTTCACTGACCCCATGGCTGACGGCCCTGACATTCAGGCGGCCGACCTTCGCTCCCTCGCCAATGGCACCACAACCGCCGATGTGATGCAAATCGCGGCAGACTTCCGTGCGCGCCATCCAGACATTCCACTGGTTTTGATGGGCTATGCCAATCCGATGGTCCGCCGCGGGCCTGAATGGTTTGCTGCAGAAGCTGCCAAGGCAGGTGTCGATGGCGTGATCTGCGTGGACATTCCGCCAGAAGAAGATGCTGCCCTTGGACCAGCATTGCGCAATGCCGGCATCGCACCGATTCGGCTCGCCACGCCAACCACTGATGCAAAGAGGCTTCCAGCCGTGCTGAATGGCTCAGGCGGTTTCCTCTATTACGTCTCCGTTGCCGGGATCACCGGGGTGCAGCAAGCTGCCACCGGCTCTATCGATGAAGCCGTTGCCGCGCTGAAAGCTGCCAGCGATCTTCCCATTGCGGTGGGTTTTGGAGTACGTACTCCGGAACAAGCCGCTGCTATTGCGAGAGTGGCAGATGGTGTGGTGGTTGGTTCTGCCTTGGTAAAACTTGTTGGAGAGCACGGGGCCAATGCCCCCGATGCGATCCGTGAACTGACAGCTTCGCTCGCCGAAGCAGTCCATAATGCGCGAAAGGAAACAGCGGCATGAGCTGGTTAAACCGCGTCCGCAATTCGCTCCCCTTTGGCTCCAAGCGAGAAACCTCCGATCATCTTTGGACCAAATGTCCCAATTGTTCGCAGATGATTTTCTCCAAGGAATATGAAGAGAATCTCTATGTCTGCCCGCGCTGTGATTACCATGGCCGGATTGGTGCAGACGCTCGCCTGAACCAGCTTCTCGATGCTGGCTATGATCTTCTTGCCCAACCGGTTGTGAAAGAAGATCCGCTCAAGTTCCGTGACAGCAAGCGCTATACGGATCGTCTGAAGCAGGCTCGCGCAAAGAGCGCACATAACGATGCTTTCTCAGTCGGCGCAGGCACCATTGAAGGCCGCAAGGCTGTGGTGGGTGTGCAGGATTTCATGTTCATGGCTGGGTCCATGGGCATGGCAGTGGGTGAAGCCTTCTGCCAAGGCGCAGAACGCGCGCTACGGGATCGCTCTGCATATATAGTGGTCACGGCTGCTGGTGGAGCACGTATGCAAGAGGGCATTTTGAGCCTGATGCAGATGCCCAAAGCCACGGTGATGACCCGCCGTTTGCGCGAAGCAGGCCTGCCCTATATCGTAGTGCTGAGTGACCCCACAACTGGTGGCGTTACCGCCAGCTATGCAATGCTCGGCGATGTTCAGATTGCTGAACCGGGTGCATTGATCGGTTTTGCAGGGCAACGGGTGATACAGGAAACGATCCGGGAACAGCTTCCCGATGGCTTCCAGCGTGCTGAATATCTGCATAAACACGGCATGGTTGATCGCGTTGTTCATCGTAAGGATTTGCGCTCTGAACTGGCCACTATTCTTGACTACCTTCAGCCTGCTCACGCCGCCTGAACGGCAGGTCAACCATCAGTGAAAGACTTCGCCACTTCGGAAAGCCCGGCGGTTCAGGCTCAGCTTGACCGCCTGGCTGCGCTCACTCTGCCGCAAGGCCGATTTGGGCTGGAAACGATCACCGAGATACTGGAGCGACTGGACAATCCGCAAAAGCGATTGCCGCCCGTCTTCCACGTCGCTGGCACGAATGGCAAAGGCTCGACTTGCACCTATCTGCGGATGATTCTGGAAGCCGAAGGGCTTACCGTCCACAGCGCGACAAAACCGCATCTGGTACGATATAATGAGCGTATCCGGCTGGCCGGTCACCTGATCGAAGATCAAATGCTGGCAGATCTTCTGAAAGAAGTGCTCGACACTGCAGAGGATCTGCATCCCAGCTTTTTCGAAGTCACCACCGCTGCGATTTTTCTGGCCTTCTCTCGCGTTCCAGCCGATGTCTGCGTGATTGAAGTGGGCCTTGGTGGCCGGTTTGACGCCACCAATGTTCTGGAACATCCCGCAGCTTGTGGCATCGCCACGCTGGGAATCGATCACGAAGCATTTCTTCTTCGCCCGGAAGAAGGCACTCCGGAAAGCCCGCTGGCTCGCATCGCTTTTGAAAAAGCAGGGATTGCAAGGCCCGGTGTTCCCTTGGTGACACAGAGTTACCCGGAAGCAGCACGACTGGAGGTTGAGCGTATTGCAGGCCTGGCTGGGGCTCCCTTGCATGTTCGAGGTGAAGACTGGTGGGCGAATATCGGTGAGACAATCGAATATCGTGATCGATTTGGGACGCTCACCCTTCCCTTACCGCCCCATATGCCGGGCGTTCATCAAGCAGATAATGCAGCGCTTGCCGTGTCCATGCTTCGTCATCAGGATAGGGTGAGCGTCAACGCGACTTCCATCGCAGAAGGCATTCGTGCTGCGCGGTGGCCAGCGCGCTTGCAAAAGCTCAGTTCCGGCCCGCTCACCCAATATGCAGGCGCACGGGAAGTGTGGCTTGATGGTGGCCACAACCCGGATGCAGGTCAGGCGATAGCCCGACATTTCAAAGCCCGGCCTCTCCATCTCGTTATTGGGATGCTGGACAACAAAGACCCGCAAGCCCTTATCGAACCACTTGCCGGGTCATTATTGAGCCTCACTGCGGTTCCCATCGAAGGCAGCCCTCATCACCCGGCCGAAGCCTTTGGCGACACAGCCAGAAGTGCTCCTGATATTGCCACTGCACTGGCAAATTTGCCGGCAGATGGAGTGCCCGTATTGATCGGTGGTTCGCTCTACCTGGCAGGCAAAGTCCTCAAGGCAAATGGCGAATTGCCGGACTAACGCGCTACAAAACCGCAGAGCTAAACGCTCTGCGGTTCATGTTCTCTCACCTTAGGGATCAGAGCGCGCGTCTCCTTCGCCTATTTCACCGGCAGTTCCCATAGCGGCATCCACAAGCCCGCTGCGCATCATCCACCAGAACAACACAATGCCCGGCAAGGCGAGTATGGTGGTGAGAATATAAAAGTTAGTATAACCGAAATGCTCGATCAGCGCTCCTGCGGTCGTCCCGGTCAGAAACCTTCCCACCACACTCGCACCAGCGCTGATCAGCGCATATTGTGCGGCGGTGAACCGTAGGTCACACAGAGCCGAGAAATAGGCGACGACAACAACACCGCCATAGCCACTGGCGAAATTCTCAAACCCAATCGCGCTTGCCATACCAATATTGCTATGCCCTGCTGCGGCGAGCAAAGCGAAGCTGAGGTTCGAAATACCCATCAAGATCAGGGCAATCAGGACGGACCGTTTGAGGCCAAGCTTGGAATAAACCACCCCGCCCACGAATACACCCACAATCAAAGCCCAGAAACCTACACCGATATCGTAGATCGCAATTTCATCGTTCGAAAATCCTAGATCATCAAACAGCAGGCGAAAGGTCAAATTGGCCAGCGTATCGCCAATTTTATGGACGAGAATGAAAAGCAGAACGAGGAATGCCCCCTTCCGCTTGAAAAACTCAGCAAACGGGCCGGTGATAGCGCGCCAGCTGTCAATCAGACTGCGCTTTTCAATAACCACTTTCCGCCGTTCCGGTTCACCCAGAATAAGGGCAGTCAGCATCGCTGGAAGAGCAAAGCCAGCGCAGGCAATATAGGCAGCTTCCCAACCAAAGCGGCTAGCCACCACAAGGGCTACTCCGCCGGCTGCGGCTGCACCAATTCGCCATCCATATTGACTCATCCCAGAACCCGTTCCGAGTTGATAGGGCTTCAGCGTTTCAATACGATAGGCGTCGATAACGATGTCAAAACTCGCCCCGGCCACGCCGACCAACACAGCGCAAGTGGCAGTCCAGATGATATCGCTCTTGGGATCTGCCAGGGCGAGATTGACAACGGCTGCAATGACAAACAGTCCAAGCACCAGCATCCACGAGACACGCTGCCCCAATCTGCCGATGATGGGCAGCTTCACGCCGTCCACAATCCAGGCCCACAGGAATTTCAGATTATAGACCAGAAAGGCCAAACTAAACGCTGTGATCGTCGATTTTTCGATCCCGTCCTGCGCCAGACGCGTTGTCAGCGTCGCAGCGATCAGAGCAAACGGGAAGCCCGATGAAATACCAAGAAAAAACGACGCGAGCGATTCCTTCTCCAGATAGGGCTGCAGCCCATTTCGTGCGCGTTCATTCTCGACTGTCGTATCGACCATAAAGCAACCTTATTTAACGTATTTTCGCGCGAACCTAGCTTATCGGCGCATAATGGGAAGGTCTTGGTTACTCAGCCATCCGGATTATGCCCGGATGTATCGCCTCTCTCTCTGAAAATACATGCGTTCAGACCGAAGCCTTTGTGGCTTCCAGAACCTTGCCCATCCGTACCAAAGGGACTTTGATACCATCTACGTCCGCTTCGATGGTCTCAATCGGTGTGTACCCACATGCCACGTAAAGGGGTTTCCCGCTCAGGGTTGCCATCATCTCCGCACGGGCAAAACCATCCTGTATCGCAGCAGCTTCGCACAGGGATAGAATCAGCCTCCCCACGCCCCGTCTCGCGAAATTGGGGTGGGTATACATCGCGCGCACTCTTGCGGCATCCTTGGCTGGATCGAGCAACTCCGGATCGCGCAGGCTGGTACTGTGATCACCGCCATAGAGTGTTGCCCGACGGCTCCACCCGCCACAACCAGCCAGTCGCCCTTGTTCTTCAATCATGAAATATGTCCCGTCACGGACAAGCTGGGTATCCAGCCCCATCACCGCGCGGCTAGCGCCAATTTGCTCTTCCGTCAGAAAGCCTTTTTGCAGCGTTGCTATGGAAAGCTGCATTAACTCGGAAAGAGCGGGCACATCCGCCATCGTGGCCATTCGGGATGTCAATAATGCTTGGCTCATTTGCTCTGCCCCTTGCTGCCACAATCGGAAAAGCGCAATTCCCATGTCTCGCCCTCCACCGGCTCACCAAATTCATAATGTGTCGCGGTGTTGACCTGCACAAACTCATGTCTTGCATAAAGACGGCGTGCAGCGTCGAGCACGGTATGGGTCCAAAGCCTGATCCCCCGGTGCCCGGCATTTTGCGCAAAGCTGGTCGCCTCAGCCAGCAATTGGTCTGCAATCCCGCGCTTTCGCGCAAACGGCTCAACAAATACGAGGCGCAGGCGCGCTAAATCTTCCCCTTCATCAGACAACATAAGAGAGCCGGCCATCACACCATCAAGTTCGGCAATCCAGCAATGGGAACGGGCCGGATCATATTGCCGTACAAAGTTGGTCACAATTTCTGCCGCCGTTGCCTCAAGCTGCAAGCCCCAGCCATAATGGGCATCATAAAACTGCGCCTGACGCTGTATCATCCAGCCAAGATCACCACTGCGAAAATTACGAATCCTCACGTCCCCGGGGGCCAAATCAGGTGACAAATACAAGCGTACGCGTGCCATGGAGCGGACCAGGTCTTCTCGTTCCCCGCGATCCAACTCGCTGACAAGCTGCGCCAGAGCATCGCGCTGCCGGACATCGACACGCGCAAAAAGTTCAGCCCCATCTTGTGTCAGGCTAATAGGACGAGCGCGAGCATCCTCACCTCGCCCTCTGACAATCCAGCCACGTTTTTCAAATCGGGCGATGATCCGGCTGAGATATCCAGCGTCCATTCCCAAACGATCTTGCAGAACCGTTGCACTGACCGGCTCGCTGCTGACAATTTCATACAACAGACGCGCTTCGGGCATTGTCAGTTCCGAGCCTAGGAAGTCTGCATTCAACGCACCAATCAATTGGGTGTAATAGCGGTTGAAATTGCGAATTTGCGCAATCGATACGTCAAGATCATGGTTCATGATGCACCCCATCTCGCTAAAACTTGACGGAGTCAACTATCCACTGCTTCCACCATTGCCAAACCGGCGCTATGGGCAGCCTATGGCTGTTAATGGTAAAAAGGGCGGTGACCGTCCAGAAGGCGAACGCATCGCCAAGCTCCTCGCACGTGCTGGTGTCGCCAGTCGGCGTGAAGTGGAGCGTATGATTGAAGCACGGCGCGTTGCGTTGAATGGGGCCGTGCTGGAAACTCCGGCAACGATTCTGCCCGACCTGCGCGGTGTAACGGTGGATGGCAAACCTGTTGCCAGGGCAGAACCTGCAAGGCTTTTTTGCTTCCATAAGCCATCGGGCCTGATCACGGCTGAGCGTGACCCTGCCGGGCGCCCGACAATTTATTCGGCCCTGATAAATGCCTTGCCCAAGGGGACGCCACGCGTGATGCCTGTCGGCCGCCTTGATATCAACACCGAAGGCCTGTTGCTGCTCACCAATGATGGAGAGTTGAAACGTGCACTTGAATTGCCTTCCTCGGGTATTCCGCGCACCTATCGCGCCCGTGCCTTTGGCGATGTGACGCAGGCCCAGCTTGAAGAGTTGATGGATGGCGTCACTATCGACGGCATGCATTATAGCCGTATCGATGCGAATATGGAGCGCAGCACCGGGCGCAACCAGTGGATAGAACTCACACTGACGGAAGGTAAAAACCGTGAAGTCCGCCGCGTGCTTGAACATCTCGGCCTTCAGGTCTCCCGCCTGCTCCGCACGTCTTACGGTCCCTTTGAGCTGGCCGATTTGCGCCGTGGGTCAGCGGTAGAAGTCAAACAGGCTGATGTTGAGCGGTTGCGCAAACAATTGAAGCGCGGTGAAGCGATATGAGAATTATTGCTGGCGAATGGCGGAAACGCCCCCTGCGCGCACCTGCAGGGGAATCGACCCGGCCCACGGCCGACCGCACGCGGGAAACGCTCTTTTCCATGCTCCTTAGCCGCCTTGGAACTTTTGAAGATCTGAGAGTGGCAGATCTGTTCGCCGGATCGGGTGCACTCGGCCTTGAAGCTTTATCACGCGGGGCAGCACATTGCCTTTTTGTTGAAAATGACGCTGCAGCTATTCGCACCTTACGCGAAAATATCGCATCCATGCGGGCCCAGCAGGCATGTGATGTTCGTGCATCTTCCGTGATGGCCTTGGGTCCAGCAAAAGGCGCTGTGCCAGACCTGATACTGCTCGACCCACCCTATCATACAGGAGCGGGCATTGTCGCACTTGAGAAACTCGATCGGCTGGGATGGATTGCACCGTCCTGCTGGATCGCGCTCGAAACTGCACATAATGAAGATGTGAAAGTCAAAACGCTCGAACTGGAAGCAGAGCGTAAAGTCGGCAAAGCCAAGATCACACTGCTGCGTAAGGCTTCGGTTTAGTTTCTTTTCCGAGGAATACGCCCAGCAGCGTTACCGCTCCGGCAGCGCTCAGGAAAAGTCCGACCATTGAAGTGCCGCCCGCGCCGCTCAGCATCTGAGCGGCGATGGGGGCCACTGCCCCACCAATAATCCCGCCGCCATTAAAGGCGATGGAGATGCCGGTATAACGCAGGGTGACCGGGAACAATGTCGGCAGCCAGGAGCCAAGCGGACCATACACCAGCCCCATTATGAAGAGCGCGACACACAAGGTTACAAAAACAACCGGTAAGGAACCTTCGGCAATCGCTGGGCCGAAGATGAAACCAAGCGCAACCGTGCCTAGCGCACCCCACATCAAAACGGCTTTGCTGCTCGTAAAATCCCCTCGGATCGCGGCCACCACAATCCCCAGCGCAAGAAACAGATTAGCCCCTAATTGCAACGCCAGCATTGTCTCACGATCCACACCGCGAGCCGTGGTCATGTGACCCAGCGCAAAGGCTGTTGAGAGGTAGAAGATTGCAAAGCAGGCGATCACGCCTGCGCCACCTGCAATCAGCCGCACACCATGCCCACGCAAAATATCACTGATAGGCAGCGATGGCGGTGGGGCGTCATCCAATGCTTGAGCAAAGGCCTGCGTTTCACCAATCCGCAAGCGGACCCAAAGCCCAAGGCCTACCAAAATAGCGCTTAGCAAGAATGGGACTCGCCACCCCCAGGCAAAGAAATCAGCCTCACTCAGCCATAAGCCGAGCAAAAGATACAGACCATTGGCGGCCAGAAAGCCGACTGGTGCACCAAGCTGTGGCGCAGCGCCAAAGCGCGCCTCCCAGCCTTTGGGTGCGTTCTCTACCGCCAGAAGCGCCGCCCCGCCCCATTCGCCACCAAGTCCGAAACCTTGGCCAAAGCGCAGAATACACAAAAGAAAGGGCGCAACCCAACAAACCTGTTGTCCGTTAGGCAAAGTCATATGATACGTGGGCAGAAAAGCGATGAGCAAAGTCGATATGCCCATCAGCATCAGCGAAACCACCAAAGTTGATTTGCGGCCGATTCTGTCACCGAAATGACCAAAAGCGATCGCGCCTACAGGTCTGGCAACGAATGCCAGGCCAAAGCTCATCAAACTCAGCAATAATTGCGCGGATGCGCTTTCGGCAGGAAAGAAAAGCGGGCCAAGCACCAAAGCGGCAGCCGTTGCATAGACATAAAAGTCATAAAATTCGACCGCCGTTCCCACCAGGGATGCGGCTAAAATGCGACGATGTTGCTTGATTGGTGACACAAGACTTCCCCCTCTTTGGGAAGCTCGGCTGCGCCGCACAGGGAAACTTGTCAAGTTGTGCGGTGACAAGGGATGCCGCTTTACGGAAAAAGGGCGCCAGCTAAAGCTGAACGCCCCTTCTCACTCATTAACTTGAACGGAATATCTGGCCGGACACAAGAAAGCCCGGCCAGCTAAGCGCCCCGCAAGCCGCTCATTTACTGTTGAGGAGGCTTGTTCTTCATGCTGCTGGCAGGTTCCCCCGGCCAATAATCAAGCGGACGATTGCCATAATTCTTACCTGCTGCGCGGGGCTGAATACATCCATCGGTCTGATTCTTACCGCATATCGGATACTGACCCGAAGCGGGTTGAACAGGTGCCGGAACTGCCTGAATAACAGGTTCAGATACCATTCTGGCGGCTGGCTCAGTTTCGTAAGTGGTTTCGGTGATAACAGTTTCTTCAACTGGCTGGCTGGCGCCATCCGGCTGGGCTTGTTGAGCCATTGCTGGAGTTGCACTGAGGACCATGGCCCCGGCGGCGGCGAGTATGAGATTACGCATAAAAACTCCTCTCGAACTGATTTCACCATCACAACGAGATTAGACATGGCCGGTTCCCCGAGCACTCTTGCGTCCATTGGCGATGTTCCCTAACTGTTCGCATGTGAATAAGCACCTGCCCAAAAACGACACGCCCTCAGCCCTTTCGCCCGCAGACTCTCCACCTGCTTGGCTTGCCGGCTTGAACGATCCGCAACGCGAAGCTGTGATGACCACTGAAGGCCCTGTCCTGATGCTGGCAGGAGCCGGGACCGGCAAAACAGCGGCGCTCACCGCGCGGCTTGCCTATATGATCCGTGAAGGGCTGGCATGGCCCAGCCAGATATTATGCGTGACCTTCACCAATCGTGCTGCAAAAGAAATGCGCCACCGGGTTGGCGAATTGATTGGGGATGCAGTGGAAGGAATGCCCTGGCTTGGCACCTTCCATTCCATTTGTGCCAAAATGTTGCGCCGCCATGCAGAACTGGTTGGTCTGGAAGCCAATTATACAATTATCGACATGGATGATCAGCAGCGCCTGCTGAAACAATTGATCGCCGAGAACGGGATTGACGAAAAGCGTTTCCCCGCGCGCGAATTGGCTCGGCTGATTGACCGTTGGAAGAACCGTGGCCTCAATCCTGGGGATCTCGATGCTATCGAAAACGAAGCCTATGCCAATGGGCAAGGCCTCAGGATGTATCGGCAATATCAGGATCGTCTGATCGCACTGAATGCCTGTGATTTCGGTGACTTACTTCTGCATGTTCTGAATATTTTTCGAAATAGCCGGGATGTTCTTGAACAATATCAGGAGAGATTCAAATATGTCATGGTGGACGAGTATCAGGACACCAATGGCGTCCAGTATTTATGGCTGCGCCTCTTAGCGCAGAGCCGTAAAAACATCTGCGTAGTGGGCGATGATGACCAGTCAATCTATTCATGGCGCGGCGCAGAAGTTGCCAATATCCTGCGGTTTGAAAAGGATTTTCCGGGTGCCAAAGTTATCCGGCTTGAACAAAATTACCGTTCCACCCCGCATATTCTGGGCGCGGCCTCTGGGCTGATCGCTGAGAATAGCCAGCGCCTTGGCAAAACACTCTGGACCGAATTTGACGGCGGGGATCAGGTGCGAGTGATCGGTGTGTGGGATGCACCTGAAGAGGCCCGGCGCCTGGGTGAAGAAATTGAAAGGCTTGAGCGTGAAGGCGCTCCACTGGATGAAATCGCGATCCTCGTTCGCGCCCAGTATCAAACACGTGAATTCGAAGATCGTTTCATACAAATCGGCCTTAACTATCGGATTATTGGTGGTTTTCGTTTTTATGAGCGTGCAGAAATCCGTGATGCCCTCGCCTATCTGCGTGTCATAGCCCAGCCACAGGATGATCTGGCGTTTGAGCGCATTTACAATCAGCCCAAGCGGGGCCTTGGTGCTAAAACGCTCGAGAAAATGCACCAGCATTCGCGCCGTGTAGGACAACCGCTGGCCGCCGCCGCGCTTGATCTGGCGGATACGGATGAGCTTCCGGCACGCGCAAAAAACACCGTCATTGCCCTGATGGGTGATTTCCTGCGCTGGCGTGAAATGTCGGAAACGATACCTCCGTCAGAGCTTCTGCGAACCGTACTGGAAGAATCCGGCTATAGTCAGATGCTTCAGGCGGACCGCTCCAGCGAAAGTGCCGGGCGGATCGAAAACCTGACCGAACTTGCCCGGGCAATGGAAGAATATCAGAACCTGGGTGAATTCCTCGAGCATGTCAGCCTTGTGATGGACAATGATGCAACTGGCGACGAGGAAAAAATCACAATCATGACCATGCACGCAGCCAAGGGTCTGGAATTTAACCACGTCTTTCTTCCTGGCTGGGAAGAAGGCGTTTTTCCATCGCAGCGTGCACTGGATGAAGGCGGACTTGCCAGCCTCGAAGAAGAGCGCCGTCTGGCCTATGTCGCAATCACCCGCGCAAAGCGACGTTGCACTATTCTTCACGCTTCCAACCGCAGGATCTATGGGCAATGGACGAGTTCCATTCCATCCCGCTTCATCCAGGAATTGCCAGAAGTCCATATTCAGCAGGAGACCACATTAACCGGCGGGGCTTCACTATGGCGCGCGAATTGGAGCGAACAGGAAGACCCTTTCGCCAATGTCGCGCAGAACAGGCCGGACAGAGCCGGAAACCGCGGCCCCGGCTGGCAACGCGCTTTGACAAGTGGTTACGATTCAGCCCCCAAACGCCTGAAGGAAAGTGGCCGTAGCGCTGCCAGCTTCGCTGCCAAGCCGCGCACCGATATCAAGATCGGAGACCGCGTGTTTCACGACAAGTTTGGCTATGGTGAAGTGATGGGCCAAGAAGGTAACAGATTGGAAATCGAATTCGATAATACTGGACGCAAACGGCTGCTGGACAGTTTTGTCAAACTGGCATGACGGCCCGAACGGGTGAACTCGACACAGCAAAAAGGGGCAGATCCATCGGAGCTGCCCCTTTTTATGAATATCAAAATATTTGCGTCAGACGACAATTGCCGAAACATGCAGGAATTCAGGGATTGGCCCACACCAATCACCATGGACGCCCATTTCCTGAGGGATTGCCTGTTCACGCGGGCGACGCTTGGACGATTGTGGCTCTTTAGACGCAGGGGCTGACCGTGCAGCAGCACGCTTGGGGGTAGCAGCGGCCTTAGCCTCCACCGGATCAGATGCCGTTTCCTCAGTTTTCTGAGGGGCAGCCTTACGCCTTGATGAGCTGCGCTTAGGCTTTTCTTCAACTGGCTTTTCCGCATTCTTCGCGGTGCCATCTTCGAATTCCCAAACTGCGATGGGAAGGCCAGTCAGCTTTTCGACATTGGCAATGGCTTCCTCGTCCGAATCAGTGACGAAGGTAAATGCCCTGCCCTTTGCCCCCGCACGGCCTGTCCTGCCAATACGGTGCACATAGTCATCCGGATGCCAGGGTGTATCGAAATTGAAGACATGGCTCACACCTTTGACGTCAATTCCGCGTGCTGCGACATCTGAAGCCACCAGCACATTGATTTCACCGGCTTTGAACAAAGCCAATTCAGCCATACGGCTGGACTGGTCCATATCGCCGTGGATCTCACCAACGGCGAAACCTGAACCCTTGAGGCTCTTAGCAAGCTCACGCACCGTCGTTTTGCGATTGGCAAAGATGATCGCATTTTGCACATCATCATTACGCAGCAGATGCCGGAGCACTTCACGCTTTTTGCGCGGTGTCACCTTCACCTTATGCTGAACGATATTGATATTAGCCGTCGCTGGGCGAGCCATTTCAATATATTTCGGATTGGTGAGGAAGCGATCAGCAAGCTTTTTGATCGGCGGAGGCATCGTCGCAGAAAAGAGCAAGGTCTGACGGTTAGCGGGGAGCTTTTCGCAGATCTTTTCGATGTCCGGGATGAAGCCCATGTCAAGCATCCGGTCCGCTTCATCGATCACCAGCAATTCACAACCGGTCAGCAAGATCTTGCCGCGTTCGAACAAATCCATCAGCCGACCTGGAGTGGCGATGAGAACATCAACGCCTTCATCCAGCGCCTTGACCTGATCGCCCATCTGAACACCGCCAATCAGCAACACCATAGAAAGCGAGTGATTCTTGCCATATTGGACGAAATTATCAGCAACTTGCATCGCCAGCTCACGCGTCGGTGCGAGGATCAGGGAACGCGGCATTCTCGCACGCTTACGGCCCTGGGCAAGGATATCGATCATCGGCAAAACGAAGCTGGCCGTTTTCCCGGTGCCCGTCTGCGCAATAGCGATGAGGTCCTTCATCATCTGGACCTGAGGGATGGCCTGCGCCTGAATAGGTGTCGGCTCAGTGTAGCCAGCGGATTCAACCGCTTGCAGCAATTTGTCAGACAGGCCGAGATCGGCAAATTTCATAAGCGTCGTAATGTCCGGGTCGGTTTTGGCGTTCATTCACCAAGGAAATCAGTGGCACAAACGCCACCTGCAATATGCGCCGCCTATGAACTGATCTGCGAAAAAGTCAAGAAATCTTGGGACTAATGACTATTGCTGCCACGCAACCAAACGGCTGAGCTTGGCCACACCGCAACTCGACCCAGTACGAGACTGCAGCCTGTCACGACCCGAACAGATCATGCCGTCCTTGTTTTTCTCGACATAGAAACCGGAATAAAAATCGCGCGCACTGCAGTTACGCTCCAGTGCCACGCTCAACACACGGCGGTCGTGCATGAACAGAAGCAAGCGATTGGGATGCGCGGGCTGCGTTCCAGCAATATCCTTGATCGGGATACAGCCCTTGATCTTCTTTTCCTCAAATCGAGTAGGCATTTCACGCCGCGGCAATTGGGCGAGCATTTGCTGACGCGTCGAAGGGGAAGTCGGTGTAATACGAATGATAACTCGTCGCTCAATCCGCACGTCATGATAGACCGGTTCGGAATAGGCCGCCACCAGCGGAGCGGACCGTTTGAAAGCATCACTGTCAGGGGAAAGCCGCTTTTGTTCACGCTGTGTCAGATTGCTCGAATCGTTCAAGGGCGGCGCTTGCGGCGCAACCATAACAGCATCATCTGAAGCTAGTTCCGCAACTGAAACAGGTGCAAGAATAGCAACAGAGGCAAGAAGAGCAGTAAGACTATTCATCCAGCGATAAAATCACATTACAGCGCATCGAAGCGATCAAGCCCCCTTCTAGAACTCTTCAATTGAATGATGCCTTAATTCCATTCATCTTGACAAGAGAACGCTTCACCCAACCATGACGCACCGCGTCAGATTTAACCGAATACCCACTCTGGCATGGTATCTCAGGATCGGGCAAAAGCACCATATGAACGACAATCATGAATTTCTCAGCGCCGCCGATGCGCTTCTTGGCTCCCGTGGGTTCACGCAGGATGCTGATCTGATGGAACCCTGGCTGACGGATTGGCGCGGCCGCTTTACCGGCAAGGCTTTGGGCCTGGCATCACCCGCCTCAACGCAAGAAGTATCGGAACTTGTCAAATTATGCGCGCAGCATGATATTCCCATTGTTCCGCAAGGCGGCAACAGCGGCATGTCAGGCGGAGCGACGCCTGACACATCAGGCACGGCCATTATTCTTTCATTGCGCCGCATGAACGCGATCACGCGTTTCGATGAAGATGCCAAGGAAGTTACATGTGAAGCAGGAGTTATTTTGCAGACCCTGCATGAAATGGCAGAGAGCAAAAACCTCCGCTTCCCGTTGAGTTTGGGCGGCAAAGGTTCTGCAACCATCGGTGGATTGGTTTCAACCAATGCGGGTGGAACGCAGGTTTTACGCCACGGTTCAATGGGCGCTCAGGTTCTTGGCCTGCAAGCTGTTCTGGCCGATGGCAGCATTTTTGACAGCCTCACTCCACTAAAGAAAGACAATCGCGGGTTTGACCTGAAACAAGTGCTGATCGGCTCGGAAGGCACACTGGGCATAGTGACAGCGGCCACGCTCAAGCTCATCCCGGCACTGGCAGATCGGGCCGTGCTCTGGGCTGGTGTTGCCTCGATTCTCGATGCCCGCAAACTGCTGCTTCATGCCGATAATCTGGCAGGAGATGCGCTGGAGGGCTTTGAGGTTTTGCCCAAACACAGCCTCGATGCGGTGCTGGACTACGCCCCTCAGTCCCGCTCCCCACTTCAAGGAGAGCATGAATGGCATTGCCTCATCGAACTGACCGCCGATGCGTCCACTGCTGACAGATTACAGGATCTGGCGACGAAGCTGCTCGAATCAGCTTTTGAAGAGGGTCTGGTCGAAGACGCCACAATCGCTGCAAATGAGACACAAGCTGCGGATTTCTGGGCTATTCGCGAAGATATTTCTCCGGCTGAACGGGCCATTGGTCCGGCTGTTCAGCATGATATATCCGTTCCGGTGTCCAAAATGGCTCAGTTTGTTTCTGAAGCCGTTCCCCAAGTTGAGGCTCAGTTCCCCGGTACTGTTGGCGTCGCTTTTGGGCACCTTGGTGACGGCAATGTGCATTACCATGTGTTGGCACCCAAAGGGGCAGAGCGCGGTGTATGGGAAAGAAAAGAAGGCAAGAAAATCAGCTCCTTCGTTTACAATCTTGTCACCGAATGGGGTGGATCAATCAGCGCCGAACATGGCATAGGTCAGCTCAAGATCGATGAATTGGCACAATTGGCCGACCCGGTTGCGCTGAAAATGATGCGCTCTATCAAGCGCGCGCTTGATCCACAGGAGAGGCTGAATCCGGGAAAACTCGTATGGCTTGCGGACAAAGTGTAAGCAATCTAGTGAGGCCTTTACCCAATCGGTATAGCGTAATCCGATAGTCTTTAGCATCTGCGGAGAGTTAAAATGGCCAGTGCGCCGCAATCAAATCTGCCTCTTTTTTACCACGACCTTATGCCGCTCAACAGCCGCGACCACGCGGAATGGAAAGCGAAGTCGGTCGACAAGGCACCATGGATCGCCGGTCAACACGCGATTCCGCTGACAGTGGACGAATTCGCCCGCGCACAGCGCAATTTCCCAATCGTTTTCTCGAACAGTGAAAAGCCTGTTCCTTTGGCGCTTTTGGGGCTCCATGAAGGTGTGAATGTCTTCTTTGAAGACGATGGCAAAGCAATCGGCGACTTCTACGTTCCGGCCTAT
Organism: Altericroceibacterium indicum; assembly: GCF_009828105.1. Lineage (GTDB taxonomy): Bacteria > Pseudomonadota > Alphaproteobacteria > Sphingomonadales > Sphingomonadaceae > Altericroceibacterium > Altericroceibacterium indicum. The sequence continues at coordinate 435,190 of NZ_WTYQ01000001.1, read as the reverse complement.
GCCCGCCGCTACCCCTTCCTGCTCGCCAAGCTCGACAGCAATTCTGACAATATGTCACTTTGCTTCGACCCATCGAGCAAGCTTGTCGGGAAGTTCAAGGAAGGCGCAGAGCTTTTCGCTGAAGAAAAGCCGACAGAACATACGCAGGAACTCCTGCAGTTTTGCCAGCGCTTTGAAGAAGCTGGTCAGCGCACGCAGTCCTTCGTTGAAGAACTTCAGAAGGCTGACCTCCTGATGGACGGCGAAGTGGCCATCCAGCGCAATGGGGAAGAACAGCCCTTCATCTATCGCGGCTTCAAGATGGTCAATCAGGACAAGCTGCGTGATGTTCGTGGTGATCAACTGCGCACATGGAATCAGAACGGCCTGCTGCCACTCATTTTTGCCCACCTGTTCTCGCTTGATCAGATGCGCATCATCTTTGCCAAGCAGGTTGAACAAGGCAAAGGCCCCTCTGCACAGCCTGCTGCAGACTTGCCGAAGACCCAAGTAAACTAAGCAATATCATGTAGTTACATATTTCACACAGTTTACCAGATTGATTGCACAAAATCTTTTATGCAACTTTCTGGTGAACTGTCTTGAAGTGTTAATCCGAATGATTATTTTGGATTTGTCCGGTCGCCGCTCCCCTCATGGCGTTACCGGATAGGTGCACCCTAGCACCTCCTCCCTGAACCTTGGCCACCTCGTGTATTTACACGAGGTGGTTTTTTCATGGGGAAAGCCAAAAGCATTGCATCACGCAATCTGGCTCAGTCGGTCAATTTACTCAGCTGCCTGACGAATATGCCCACCACCCAGCACAATCACTTCATCCACCAGCGCCCGCACAAGGCTGGCGACACTTGCAATCACAGTTTCAGCTTGTGGTGAAAGTTCTTTCAACTCGTCATCAAGATAAGTCGCGCGGCATATTTCAAGCTGCAATCCATGCAGTCCTCCGCGCGGCGCTGTATGGCGATCCAGAACATAACCGCCAGAATAGGGTCGATTATGCGCCACCAACCAGCCTTCAGAGCTGAGGTGGGACAAAGCTCTCGCACTTAACTGCGGATCACAAGATGATCCGAATCGGTCTCCAATGACGAAGTCAGGTGCAGCATATGCACCATGCTTAACTCCAAGCGGAGGCATGGAATGCAAGTCAAGCAGCAGAGCAGCGCCCCAACGATCTCGTATCTTACGCAACATTGTTTCCAACTGACCATGATATGGCCGGTGGATCATTTCGATCCTGTCCGTCACCTCTGAGAAGGACAATGGCCTATTCCAAATTTCGCCTATCTCTCCCAAACGGCGGGGAATAAGCCCCAAGCCGCTCCGCGCCCGGTGGCTCTGACGGATTCGGCGCAGAACATTAGGCGTTGCATCAGACAGCATCGTACTATCGAGATCGTCGATCGACCGGTTGAGGTCAATCATCGCACGTGGTGCATGGGCGATCAGCACCAAGGCTCCGGTTACCTTGGCAACTGCTGCGGCCAATTGATCGACATATCGGTCTTCAAGCTTCAAAGCTGCCTTGTCCGCATAACGCATCGAATCACGCAAGGAACTGGAATAAGCCCTACCGCCATGAGGCGCAGATATCAGAACGGGGATTTCCGATTGACCACCCTCATTCCAACTGAAGGCTGCAGATTTAAGCGTTCCTGGAACATGTCCACCATCATGCCGCATCGAATCGCTCTCCTGGCCCAGTATCCTGATTTTATAGAAGCTGGCGCGATGTGACTGTTCTGTCAAAAAATCTCTGTTGCGCACAATCTGTTTCAAAGCTGGGCACCTTCCAAGCTCTCAAGATTAATTCGCAACAAGCAATTATAGGCACTATTACGCTCGGAAATCAAAGTAACCAAGGACCCCCCATGCAACGCATTCTGCTCGCCGAAGATGATAATATCATGCGGCCCTATTTGCAGCAGGCGCTGGAGAGAGGCGGCTATGAGGTGGTGGCGGTTGATAAAGGAACTGAAGCGGTTCCTTTGCTGGAAAATGAATTTTTCGACCTTCTCTTATCCGACATCGTCATGCCGGAAATGGATGGAATCGAGCTTGCACAATATTGTTCAGAAGTAAGTCCACGAACCAAAGTGATGTTCATCACCGGCTTCGCGGCTGTTTCGCTCCGCGCGAGCCGTGAAGCCCCTCATGCAAATATTTTATCAAAACCCTTCCACCTCAAAGACTTAACATCTCAGGTCGGCAAAATTTTGCATGAAGCTGCATTAATGCGCGTTTAGCTCTTGCCAAGCATAATGCTCCCCGCTAGATCGCCGCAACCGGTTCAAACCGGAACTGACGAATAAGTGGGCGTATAGCTCAGTGGTAGAGCACTGTGTTGACATCGCAGGGGTCGGAAGTTCAACTCTTCCTACGCCCACCATTCGGAACTTTAAGATAACCCGCTGAAATGGTGGGTTTTTCTTTGCTTCAAGCATATTTCTTAGCCCCTCCGATTGGGATGATTTCGGCGTCGTCTCCGGTGCTGCTCCGGCGAAATGCTCCCGGTGCCAGCTTTTCGATCTCGTCAATGATTGCTTCTATCTCGGTGCGCGCGGCTGAGAGATAGCCCGGATCGAAGGGGGCGTAGATGTCGGATATCTGATCGAATCGGCTATGCCCCAGGAACATCTCGATTTCCTGCCAGTCCGATTTTGCCATGCGGTCGCGCAGCAGCTTTGCCATCGATCGGCGGACCAGCTTCATGCCGCCCTGCCCCTCACCGGGAAGCCCAATCTCAATTGCCATCGTATCCCATGCTGAGCGCACCGACTGCACGCCCACGTAATAGCCATCCTCCGCCGCATCGAAATGAAGCGCGGCCTGCCAGGCTATCGGCAATATGGGGCGGTACTTCTTCGTCTGCCGCCTGCCTGCCGGATTAAGGTCGAGAATGCGGGCGTCGCTGTTCCACTGGCGCTTTGTCTTGCCCAAATGAATGTCATGCACCGCGTCGGGCCTTGCCATTGTGGCAACGGCGGCGATCAGAAAACGGTGGAGCGCACCGCGCTTCTTGGGAAAGCGAGGGTCCGCTGCGAACCGGAACATGGAAGCCAGTTCCTTCACGTCGCTTCTGTGGTGCGGCGTGCGGTTGATCGACTTCGTGGGCACAGGCTTGAACAATGTCGGCCGCGCGGTGTCGCCTCTGGAATGTGAAAAGTTGATAGCTGCGGCCAATTGAATGACGCTGTTCTCGATCGTCGAAAGGGCGCGCTCACGCTCCTTGCCGTATTTGGAGACAATGGGCCTCTTGGCGAGCCATTCGCGGAAGCCCTTCACCCACTCTTCAGTGATGCGCTCGCATGAAATGGTAAGGTCGCCCCGCTCCGCGATGTATTCGGTAACATGCGCAAGCCGATACCCAATCGCCTCGTCACCATCGGCCTTTATCGCAAGGTAATCCTGGATGGATTGCAGGAGCAGAAACCGGCTCCCGCTATTCATTCTCTGGCCGCAAGTCGGGCAAATGTCAGCGCCCTCGCTATGCTGGAGATAATGGCGGTCTAGCGCGCCTTTCGCCTCGGCAACATCTCTTGTACGCGTTGAAGTGCTTCGCGTCCGTCCGCGGTCGTTGTCATACCAGAAGATTGTGAGGTACGGGGTTCTAAGCGATCCGTCTCGCTTGCGATCCCAATCGAGCCAATATTGGCCTCTCTGATAGACCCCCTTCGACGCTGGACGTTTCGACACTCCGCTTGCTCCTTCAGTTCCGCACTAGCCAATTTTCGAACGGCATCGATCGCGCCGGAATGCGTGAGCATATCCAGTTCTTCATCGGAAAGCCGAATCCCTCTGCCCTTCTCAATAGCGCGAGATAGACGCCTATCCAGTTCAAGCGCACCCACAGACTGCCTCCATTTCCTGCACGGCAGCGGTGATCCGCGCACATGCGGTTTCAAAGTGTTTCGGGTTCTTCTCGATACCCCAGAATTGCTTGCCCGCCCGGATCGCTGAAATTCCGGTGCTCCCCGTTCCCATGAAGGGATCGCAGATCCGCTTCCCTTGCACGTTCGTTACGATCTTATTCATCACGGGCAGAGGCTTCACGGTTGGGTGGCCAAACACTTTCGATGGCATGGAAGAAGCAGCGATGTGGCGGTGCATGTCATGATGCTCACCAACCGGATGATACCCTTTGTTCCACGCATGGATATACGGCTCCATGTCAGCGATATAGTGCTTGTTCCGGTGTGGGGGCGGATTGGTCTTCAGCCAGACGCACAAAGCCGCTCGATGGAAGCGCGGGCGAAGCCTGGCGAACATATCGGCCACAAGAAGCGCATCATCCTCACCTTGGACCATATCACCAACCAGCTCGCCTATCTGGTCGTTGTGGCAGAATACCACCACGGCGCCGGAAAGCGCCGGGTCTATAATCGAATGGTCAAAGCCACGATCAAGGCCTTCTGCGACGATCTGGTCACTTGCACCGCGCGCTTTACGATAAGCGCCACCGCCTGAATTGTTGAAACGGTATGGCGGGTCCATCACGTCTGCATCCATGAAGCCTAGCTTCGGGCGGATTTTGTAGGCGTCGCCCAAATAGAGCGTTGCCGGTCCTATAGTGACGGGTGAAGTCATGCGGCAATCTTCCGTAACTTTCTGCGAACGGCCCGTTTACTGACTCGCAGCCCATAGCCCCAAGCAGCGAACCTAATTGCAAATGGCGCGCCACAAGACGCATGTGCTGTCTTCGGGTAAATGGGCAGCTTGCCACGCCTGCAATGCAGCATGGTAGAATATTGCCATTTCCGGCTTACGGCGCTCACTCGCCACCCTCCCGGTTGCGGATGGAATAGGCTATTCCGGAGCCCTCAATTCTATCCGGCCAATTTTCTGCCACCTTCGCACAAGCCTCCCGCTCTTCCTCACGCGCCTTCTGCACGCGGGCAGTTATGTGGGGTTCGGCTGCTTCGATCGCGGCGCGCGCAAGGTCGGCCATCCATGCATATGAGGCGTCGTTTCCTTGCTTTGCCTCTTCCACGGTCAGATCGGTGCCAAGTATCCACCACATGCGTTCAACGGCAGTCTCCACCACGTCAGCGGGCGGCTCTGGTGCTTTAATGAGTGTGTCAGATAATTGGAGTTCTTCGATCTGATCACCCATGGCCACGTTGTCGCAGCACTTCCCGCATTCCCTCGAGCATAGCGACCAGCTATCCTTGTATGCTATCCAGAAAGCGCCGCATGTTTTGCATCGGTGCGTGGGTGATCGGGTGGGCTGCAATGTCGTATCGATAGGTCGAGGTAGTGCAAGAAGCATCCTTAATGTATCCGCACATTCGCGCATGGTTTTGTCAGCCATTACATCGACCTCCAAAAAGCGTGGGCACCCACGGCGATGATGATCAGCACCAGCAGGGCGGTGGCGATAGCCCAGCGGCGGGCTGCGCGGGTTTCCTTTGCGTCCCAATAGGGATCTGGCGTAGGTCCGTTTCCGATCATGCTTCACCGCCTTTCGGTTTTGCGTGTGCTCGTCCGAAGGTGCGAATGTCGTTTAGGACACGGGCGAGCGCTTCAGTGTCTTGGCTAGACTTTAGATCAAGCAAAGAGTCTGGCTCTCGTGCGTTTCTAGCAGCCAAAGCCTTGCGCTGTTTGATCCGATTGATTGCAACGCTCTGCGTGATGTGCGGATGCGCCTGCATTTCGAGGGATATCTCATGCCAGTTTGGTTGGGCCATCAGATCAAACCTCCCGCATCAAACCTGATCGCGGTCAATTCGTCTCGGTATTGTTTGAATATCTTCTCTATTGTTTTAAGGGCGAGCGCCCGATCATCTTCTGAAGGCTTACCCTTAAGTCCGTCCAACAGAGCCTCCATTTCGTGCTCAGTTATGGCGAGAGCCATGGTCCGCTCATCGACACCGATGACGCGCTGCTTGCCCTCAGCTAAACGTGAGAGCCAACGACAAACGCTGTTGAGTTTTTCGGCAAGATCACGCGATTTCGTATGAGTATCCAGCGCCGCCTCGGAATATGGTTGCGCCGCCTCAAAGCCGTAAAACCACCAGATTGCATCTTTCAGCGTGCCGTCTGCGAAATTGGGTGTGATGTTCATGCCTGCACCCTTTCTTCTTTTGTGAATTGCTGAACCGCTGCAACTACGTCGCGCGCCTCATCAGCATCCATCATGCCGATATGACAGCGCTCGCTCGGAATGCCGGTTACTTCAGACAGCCACGCATAGGCTTGCTTTCGTTCCATCCGCCCAGTCTTCCAGAGTGGGTCAAACGCAACATGCGCCTCGCTACGTGCCTTGCGGGTTTCCTGGCCGCATGGCTTTCCAAGCGGCGAAGTCGTGCCTTTGTGGCAGCCACAATAAGCCCCGCAGGCACAGCGATAGAAGTTCAGCTTATATAGATCGGCGCGATGCGGGTAAATCTCACGCCCACCGACCAGTTTTGTCTCCTGCCCGCACTCCAAACAGACCGGCGCATTTTGGTGCCGGCCCGCCTGGTGGCGGTCAAGGCCGCGCTGGTCGGAAAATGTGCGCCCACATTCTTTGCACCCGAATGGGTGCGGGGTTTGATGCTGCTGAAGCGCGTGATCATGCATACCAATTTCGGTGCTAAATGCGCGCTCGCAGATCTTGCATTTGAATGGCTTGGGCTTCATCAAATCACCTCGTAAAATTCGATATCGTGGGCATTGCCGGTAAGCGACCAGCGACACCCTCCCCGGCCATTTGCCGCCCAGCCTGCAGGCTCTTTTCCCTTTGTCCGGTAGCCGTTGATAAGCTGGACATGGACGCGGATGATCTTGCCATCATCAGTGTTGCATTCGGGCGGTAGGTGGCCGGGGTTTTGATTCATTGGTCGCGCTTAGGCTTCGCGCCTGCCTCCTCTTGAGGCTCACCCCCGCGCTTTTCCCGCCTCTGCCGAGCAAGCAGAGCCTTATCCTTCGGGTTCTTAGTCCCGAGGCGGTTGCCGCGCCCCTGATAGAACTTGGCTCGGGGCTGGTTGGCGTATGCGTCACCGGTTGGCTTGCCATCCAAATCCTTACGGTAGTGGACAGCCAGCGACGGCATAACCTGGCGCTGGATACGGCGGATAAAGCTGCTCATTCGCCCAGCTCCTTCCGCTTGATCGCAATGAGGGCGTCAACCTTCTTCGCGGTGTCGTCATCGTAGGCGGCGCGGGCATTCACCCATTCGGCGTCAACCGCCTTCAGGCCCTTGATGTTCTTGGCGGCGTCGATGCTTTCGCGGATTTGGCGTAGCTTCGCATCCGAGGGGCTTTCCTCTTTGGCATCGTCGTCATCTTCCGTCCGGCCATCTATATCTTCGGCAGTTTGTTCAGCATCAAGACGGCGGGCGGTTTCCTCATCCACTTCCGTCATTCCGGTTTTGGCGTCGCGCTTGGGTTTCTGATCACCCCCAATCTCGCCGGTTTCTTTGTCGAAGTTTGGCACTTCGTCATCGATCTGCTCGGCAATCGACTGGTGTGATGGCAAACTCTTAGGCTCAGCCTGCTGTGGCGTCATGTCGATGACTTCGCCTTCATCTCCATCAGCATAAATGCCAGAGAACCCAAACGCGACGCGCGCGCATTGGATTAGTGCGCGATGGCGAAGCATCCGCCGTGGCGATATTTTCCAAGGATCGGTGTTCCGCTTGCACTCATCCAGGTACTCAATAACCTTGATCGGATGCGAGCGCCCCTTGTGATAAATGATGGCCTCGATTGCTTCGATATTGCCATTATCGTTGGCGTGATAATCAAACTCGATTCCGTCAAAATCCGGGTGGCTGTTCATGATCCTGATCCAGCCATCAACTGAAACCATAGGCACAATGCCGCCACCCTTGCCGGGGAATGCGTACATTTCCTTCAGGAGTGGATTGAGGCCATATTCATTGGCGACCACGATTAGCGCCATGAACTCTTCTTCAGAGCGGCAACCCGCAAACACCGTGTTGGCCAGTGTATTTTTCAGCGCTGTTGGTGAAATTTCGAGCCGATAGGCCATAGCCTCCAGCGCATTTCGAGGTTTGCTTTGCCGCGCAGCAATAGCGCGCTTCTGACTTTGGTCGATCTCGTTTGCTTCATTCGCAATAGCGACGTTTCGGGCACTACCCATATTATGAAATTCCTTGTTCGCGGAAGTGGAAGAAGATGCGCGCACTGGCATCGCAATCGGGCCGGGCGCGGTGGGCGCCTTGGTGATCTTCATTGAAGAAATGGCGAGTGGCCTCGGCAAGTGTCGGCCATTTCCAGTCTTGCGGGTGGCGAGCCTTCGGGCTGAGAATCTTGCAGTGTTTGGTCGCGCGACGCATGGTGCAGAAGATCGGTTTTGGGTTATCCCACTTCTCACCACGCAAGCGCGCCGCCATGATACGCATCATGCGAATGTCAAAACTGACATTATGACCAATCATCACTTCACAACGCGCGACCATGGCAAGAAAAGAGTCCAAAGCTTCATCAGGCTTCACCCCCTCAGCCTCGGCGATTTCGGTAGTGATGCCGTGAATGGAAGCGGCCTCTTCAGGGATTGGCACACCGCAATTGATAATCGCATCATAGCGATCAGTTTCGAGGCCAGTCTGATCAAACAGGCTGCACGCGATATCGACGACATGCGGCTGATCCGGGTGATCGCTCGGATCTTTCCAAATCGGCAGGCCTGTAGTCTCGGTATCGAATACAAGAAACATAGCGCCCTCCCTCACCGTGAAACCGCTTGGAGGGACTGATAAATACGAACCCCCTCCATGGAGCGAACGCCAGCTTTCACGCGGCGAGCGACAGCCTTCTCAACCGCCTCGCGCACTTTGTCGTCGTCGAGCACCTGAATGGCAGCGACTTCGTAATCAGTGATTTGCGATTCCCACACCTTGCGGCCGGAAACCGATGCCCCAGTATCGGCGCTTCGTATCGGTTCAGGCTCTTTCTTCACGAATGCTGGGGCAGGTGCTGCCTCAACAGCCTCCATCGCCTCCATATCGCCCTGGCCTTCCGCTTCGCGGCGGGCTCGCTCGGCTTCTTCTGCCTTCAGGGCTTCTGCGCGTGCGCGTGCCTCTTCTTCCTTGCGTAGTTTCTCGCGCCGCGCTTCTTCCTGGCGCAAGAACTCGGTTTGCTTGCGATTGATAGTAGAGAGAGCTTCATCAAGCGGGCTGACAAGCTGACGCTTAAGACCGTCAACAGCACGAGTTGCATTAAGGAAAGGCTGCTTCGTTTCCCGGTGGCTATCATTGATAGCACCCATCATGGCGCGTATTGAGCGCACAAGATCGGCCGCTTTTCCGGCCGCCTCGGCGCTATCGACGACTGCTCGGTCTGAAGCCGATTTCAGGTCTTCAATTCGCTGCTCGTAGCTAGGATGCTTTTCCAGCATGGCTTCGCGGAAATCGATGGCGATCTGTTCTTCTGGTGGCGGGTTGTTACCTCCAATTTTTGCGCGCGGGTTATGGTCCGGGTTTTCCCCCGGCAAAGCACTATCCTGCGGCTTGGGTGCTGTTTTGGTAATGGGCATGTGCTTTCCTTTCGGGATTAAAATGGGAGCATCGCGGTCAGCGGATCGTGACGACGCGACGGATCAGCAAAGGCAGTTTCAGGCGCGCTTTCCCGCGCCCAGCGCTGCCGCCGTTCGTAATTATGGTATTCCTCTTCGGTGATCGGGTGTCGCGCACAGACTGGCCAAACACGGTCCAGGTCGATTTCCTCGCCATTGGCCAAGGCCTGCCAGCGCCATGATCGATCCATCTCTTCGCCTGTCACCGGATCATGTGGCGGTCCGTACCAGAGGCGAATGCCGACATAGACGCCGTTAGAGCGCAGCTTGATGCGGTAGAAGCCTTCAACCGGCTTCGACACGTCTATCGCGCCTTCAACTACAATCTTGCGCTGCTGACGCTCGCCATAAGTGAGGGCTGCGCGGCTCATTTGTCGGAGCCCCACTCACTGGCTTCCATCTCTGCGATCTCGCCAAAAAGAGCGATTGCGTGGCGGACAATCCGGTAAAGCGAGTGAGCGCAAACCGTAATCGAAAGGGCAGAAGCCACAGCGAACAAAGTGCTGGCGAAGAGCTGGGCCATTACGCTTCTCGCTCATTTTTAAGCTGGGCGAAGCGCTCATTCGGATTATACCAAATGTCCTTCACGGGATGACCTATTGCATCCACGGCGGCCCATTCGTCAGTTTTGCGAACACGCACGATTTTATCTTTAAGGTCAGACCATTTATTGACGCCAGCAACCACCATCACGCCGCCAATGAAGTCAGCGGCAAGGTTGGGCTGTTCGTGATGACTAGCGACCATAGCGACCTTGTCGAAAGGCGAACCACCGAGCGCAAAACCGCCAAAGCCCTGCCCAGAATGGTCAAAGTCAAGGTGCACCCAAGCCGAGAGGATAAATCCCTTCTCGAACACGATATCCGCACCCGAAATTCGCGCATTGGTGATGAAAACGGAACTCATGACTTCACCCCCGTCATCAATCCGGCGCAGCCAGCAACTCCTGCATTGCGGCAAGCGTTGAGCAAGTCAGCCACCCGTTTTTCACGGCGTCGCTCTGCGGCATTAATCGATGCCTCTGTCGCTGCCGGGTCGCGTCTTGCGACAGCTAGCGCATTATCGGCGTGAAGAGCTGCGGAAACAGCCTGCCTTAGACCAGTGCTTTTCTTTGGCAGTTTGTGCGAAAATCCGCCGCCCGGCCCCATCTCTTTAAGCTTCTGCGTGACTTCAATATTCGCGTCGATCTCAGTATCGCTAAGCGGGCCGGAGCCGTGATGCCCCTCGCCCATGACAACATGATCAATAAGCCAATTGAACCGATCTTGCGTAGGCTCAAACCAAAACCGCGAGACAGGCAAAAGCCGTCCATAAGGCCCCCATGCGAGCCATTCCTTGTACAGAAAACCATCATCATCCCGGCAAGTGTTGAACCACAGCGTAAAGCCTCGATATTCGGCAATCTCGCTCGCATGTTCTGCATTACGGATGGAAACAGGCAGACGCTCGGCAGACGCAAACTGCTTTCTTTCCGCAGCGTCCACCGGCTTGCGAAGCTTGTCATCCACGCGCTCAAATTGAGCGTAGTTGGTTTCCGGGTTTGTGCTGGCCTGCGCCATGGTGCCTCCATTGGTTGTGGAGGCATGATGCACATTGCATCACATTAATGCAAGTGCATTTTGCATCATTCTTTGGCGAATGACGTTTATTGCAATGTAAATGCGTTACAAATTAGGTATTTGCTGAATTATTCGGCACTACCTTTGGGTGCCGCTGGAGAGCCCATTTTTTGCAGATATTCGATTACCCGCGCTGGATTGCATTTGCTGATAAAGTTTTGCAGTTCACCTGTATCGATATGGTACGACATTGAAAACGTCTCGTTCTCATAGCGACTCGGCTCATACCGGATATGGAAAGCATTGCTCCTGGCTAAATTATCCAAAAACTCTGCTTTTCTTTGATTGAATGGCATACCGGCCCAAATGATATAGGTTTTAGAATATTGCCATTGGCCGCGATCAGGTTTGCTTTGGATGCTAAAACGACTTTCCGCACGGCGCTGCAAAAGCCACAGATCGTTTGAGTAATACCGCCGTGGCATAAACACGATTTCCAAGTCGCCCTCGCCTGGGGTGCATTTCAAAGCAAGAGAAGAGCCATTTTCTCCGGCAATAAACACTGCAAGCTTATCTTGAGTGATTGGATCAGCAATCACCGAAGATGAGAATACCGCGAGGGCGTAAATTGCTGGGATCATTCTTTAGCCTCACCAAAATCTTGTGGATGCGACCACTATGGCCGTGATCTCAATTTCCTCTCCATGCTCTCTGCCTAAGCGCAAAGGTGCCTGAAAGGCTGGATGAGAAGACTTGGCCAGAAGCCACTCTATGCCTTCGCCATCTTTAAAGTATTCCTTGACCGTTTGCTCACAGGTGCCATCAGCCATAGATCTTCTGATAATTACCGGCTGACCCTGCTTTAAGCTTTGACCTTGAGTATAAGTCAGACATTCAAGGATGGTGCCTTCAGGGAATACTAAATCCATTCCAGAACCAACGACCTTAAGGCCAAATCTCTCCTTCATTGGAGCATTAATATCAGGTCTTCCAGTAAATGTTTGACCAAATCCCTTATTGATATCAGCTTGCAACTGCCACACCCCCGCCTCAACTTTACCTATAACAAGCAACTGTGGACCAAGTTCAACGCTAGAGGCTTGTTTAGGAAGTCTATTGTAAAGCAAAAATTCCGGAGTGGTGCGGAAAAATTTTGCATAGCGCTGAGCGCGAGAGGCGGGGTAGTTCCTAATTCCATTTTCGTGCTGAATGTAGGTCGGCACAGATATGCCCATAGCTTCCGCCGCCTCCTTTGCAGAAGCGTATCCAGCTTTTTCGCGGGCGGCCTTTAGGCGTTTTGACGAATCGGTCATATCAAATTCGCCATAAGACGATTGATAATGCAAAAGGCACTTGTCTTTATGTGATGCATAATGCATCATGGTCGGACTATGAGAACTCATGCACAAATCGTCCGCGAAGCAGGAAAGCCTGCTGATGTAGCAACGAGGCGTAATGTCTCAGTCCATACTGTTCGCTCATGGATCAGGCGCAACAGTGTTCCACAAGAGCATTGGCTTGCTTTTCGAGATGACGGCTGGGCCTCTCTGGATGAGCTTGCCGTAGGCGCTGCTGCCCAATCTGCGGAAGCAGAAGCTGTCGCATGAGGGGCACCTTCAAACTGCTCCATTATTTCAGGCAGGCAAAAAACCTGAGCAATGTCCCCCGCTTCCCTGACGCTCAGGGCCTGTCTGAAAGCCGCAGCCGGGGCGAGCCCTTCGGTTCGCACAGCCTGCTTTCCCCGGTTGCGGCAATTTCTCTTTCTTTCCATTCCACCGGAGTACCCCATGGCTGAGAGCAATGTCGTTCAGCAAATTTCGCAGTGCAGCGAAGAACAGTTCCATGCTTGCATGATGGAAGCTGTAATCCGGCAGATACGCCGTCACGGCAAAGACACCGTTGCCCGAACAATGAGCCTTTCCAAGCGGCAGTTGGATAATTTGAGCCATGGCAGTTTCCCGCGCCCGGATCGCCTGTGGAGCTTGCTCGCGCTGGATACTGATGCGCTCGATCCAATTGATCGCGCATTCGGCCAGCGGCGTGTCCCGCGTGAAGCGACATGCTCAACCGACCCGTTTTCCAGCAAAGTCGCCGTCATGCTCTCCAAGCTGATCGAGATGGAGCACCCGGGCAGCGATGGTGGCAGTGAAATAACCACGGCTGAATTGCTCGGCCTCGACAAGAGTGAACTGCGCACCATGCGGATCGTGGTCAACCGGTTTGCCGGTCTGCTGGAGAAGCTGGACGCTTACCGTGAAGGAAAGCCCCCACATTTCACGGTTCACCAAAGCGAAGCCGCATGAGCGCCGCCCGGAAAATCAAAGGAGAGTAACGATGTTATTGCTTGATATTGCCTTTTCAACAGCGGGCGGTGCGGCAGTCGGTGCCGTAGTCTACCACTCCTATGCGCGACTCATTTTCAAAAAACATGCTGACCAAATTCTAGATTTGGGTTTGCGCAATGGGGATCTTCACGTTCAGCTTTTGGCGACAAAAACTAGGCTGAGGCAAATGGCCGAAAAGGCTGACCAGCTTGAAGGCTTCAAGGAAAGCGTTCTCACTCAACGTCAAAATGCACTCGCCAAGGCCGTAGCCGCAAACAAGGCACGCGCCATGAAAAAGCGGCGCAGCGTCAATTGATACCGGCGCGGTGGGCGGCCGCGAAAGAGTGGGGATGAGGTTAGGGTAGACCTAGATGGGCCGGACCGGATCAGGGGGCAAAACTCCACCCGTAACCTGCCGGCTTAATCCCCACCCGTCCAATTTTCAGAAGGTTTCGGAATGTACGGTTCGCAACAGTTGAGACTTTTACGACGCGCTATCCGCGACGGTTTGTCCATCAAGAACGCTGCCGAGCAAGCCGGAATGTCGCTGGCGGAAGCAAGGCTGCATCACGCAGATTACCTGAAAAACCCGCCTCCAGCCGAAGCTTTTCAGCTTCTTTACGACCCGGCCACACTTACGGCCACATGCAGAAAGGACGCCATAATGGCAAATGCGCAGAGAAAAGAGGACGGTGAAGGCTCCGGCATCAGCGGCGAATATAATCGCCCCGATGCGAAGTCCGCGATCAAGATATATAAATCCGAAATCGCGCCCAAGAAGGAGCATATCTCCACGATTACCGGGGATCTTTCGGACCCGTATAAGCGGATCAAAGATGACTGCAATTTCCCGCGCAAGATCCTCGACCTGCTGTTCCAGCTCTACGATATGGAAGATGCGAAACGCGATCACTGGATGCTTGCATTTAGGCTTGGCTGCGAGGAACTGAATCTTTCGGTTCCGCGCGATCTGGTCAGCATTGCAGAAGGCAAGGACGGTGAATCCCCGATCCCCACCAACGAACGAGAACGCCCCCGGCTGGTGACGGTTGATGGCGCGCCTGACAAGCCTGATGATGGAGAAATCGGACGGCAGAAGTGGCTCCAGAAGGCGGAAGAAAAGGCCGCTGCCGATGCCGCCAAAGCTGAGGCTGAAGACGCTGATCAAGCGGATTCGGAACCTCTCGATGAAACGGAGGATGCGTGATGGAGCGGGTTGATAGCACCTCCCAAGACCGCACCGCCAACAATGCGGTCCGGCACAAATATCGCGTTCTATCCGACGATGAGAAAGCAGCGATGACGGCGATTAAAGACAAGGGTGCCGAGCTTCTGAACCTGATCGACCAGACCGGAAGCAGCCGCGAATTGTCGATTGCAAAAACCAAAACCGAAGAGTCCGTGATGTGGGCAGTCAAGCACATCACAGCATAATCCATGCGGGGAGCGGTTTCTGCCGTCCCCGCCTGACATGACCGATTGGCAGGCACATGAGTTATCTATCCCTCGATCTCAGCAAGCGGCGTTCCGGCTGGGCCATATACCGAAAAGGCGATGAGCGTCTGCGTTCCGGGACATGGGTACTAGGCAGTGAATACACGACCGATGGGCAGACTTATTTGAAACTGCATCAGCATCTGATGGATATGCATCAGCTCTGCCCAATCGAGCACGTCTATCTCGAAAAGCCTATTCATCCAGTCAACCTGACCGGGCACACGAATATCGATACTTTGCGCATTCTGTCCGGCATCGCAGCCCATGTTCACAGCTTCGGCGCAGCGATGGGATTTCGCTCTGTAACTGAAATCAATGTTTCATCCTGGCGGCGTGATTTCATTGGCCCTCAAAAGCGGGGAACCAAGAAAGTAACGCTTAAGGCTTTGACCATGGAGCGCTGCCGACAACTCGGCTTCAACCCCAGATACGACGATGAAGCAGATGCGATAGGCATACTCGACTTCGCGCTCGATTTTCATGAGCATATCACACCGCCATGGCGTGCCAATGAAGTGCTGCGCCCGGCTCTTGGAGGGGCATGATGTTACAAGCCGCCTCGCCTGCCCTAAACGAGAGTATCAGCAGGCCGTTTGATCTGGAGCCCGCAAGAGAAGCATTTCTGCGCCACTACATTGATGATCTGGGTACACCCATCGCAATCGCCTACGGCCTGTCGGCTACCCATGCCGATGCGCTGCTGAATGCCGTCAGAAGCAAGCATGAGGCTCTTTCTGGCGCGTACTGTGTCCAAGGTAGTTCAGCTCCTGAATTGCGCGCTATGGGGCTTGTAGGCCCTCGTGGCGGCTTACTGACCGACCTCGGCGTTGCGGTCCATCATGCCCTCAAGGAGATGGAGCGATGAGCTACGTTGAGTTCAGGATGCGCGCCATAATGGATGCCATCGAGAAAATTGCAGAGGCTGGGGACGTATGCCCAACCAACAGAGAATTGGGTGATTTGTGTACACCAGAACCCATCCCTGATGTTGGCAACTTGTTACCGAGAATGCGCGCGGCGGGGTGGATCACCGTCAAACATAGGGGTGGTAAGCGCATCATCACCATTGTTGAAACAGGGCAGAAAACCGCCGATCCGTGGCTTGATACCTCTGGCGGCGTAGGTGCGCAAGCAGGGTTAGATGATGCGTCAAACAACCCTTTTGAGAAATACGCTGAGGCAGAAAATCGGAAGGTTAAGCGTGATCCATGCTTTGCCTGCGGTATACCATTTCACAAGCACGATGAGCTTGGTTGCAGGCGCTGGAGGGCAATGGGATGAGTGGCTTTGTGGCCCTCCACCGCGATGCGTTCAGCCATGCTTTGCTCAAGGACCCTGCGCGGTTTCGAGCATGGTTCTGGTTAGTCGCTCATGCTGCATGGAAGCCAACACCATACGATGTTTCCGGCAAGATCGTCACGCTTCAGCGAGGGGAAATTTGCGCGTCTGTAAGGCAGCTAGCCGACACGTGGGGATGGTCGAAGTCATCCGTGGACCGGTTTTTGGGCCGGTTGAAAAGTGAATCCATGATCGGGACAGATAGCGGGACGGGAAAGCTAATCATAACTATCTGTAATTACGATAAATATCAGTCTTCGGAAGGGCGTGCCGGGACAGAAGGCGGGTCACAAAATGATGCTAAAAAAATAGACCCGAACGCAACCCGAACGCAACCCGATCAAAAACCGGGACAGCAGCGGGACACCTCTAACCCGCATAATTCCTACGATTTTGATGAGTTCGATTTCCCAAGCCGGGACAGCAGCGGGACAGCAGCGGGACAGCAGCGGGACATAAAAGAACAAGTAAACAAGTTAATAATAGAAGATACTAACGTATCTTCAGACAGCGCGCGCGATGCGAGACTGCTCGTCGATGCATGGAACGCGATGGCCGAACCTCTTTCGCTGAGCACTTGCAGAGCGATTACGCCAAAGCGGATGCCAGCTTTCAAGGCTCGCTTGAAAGACACCGGCATGGATGCCTTGATGGCAGCGATTGAGAAGATTCCCCGAAGCCGTTTCCTGCGTGGCGACAGCGGGAGCTGGGGCGGTGCCACGATAGATTTCCTCCTGCAACCCGACAGTGTGACCAAAATTTTCGAGGGCAAGTACGATGACCGAGCAAAGGCAAATTACGGAAACGGCAACCGCGATAACCGGGACGGCTTCACCCGCATCCTTCACGAACAGGCCGGGATTGATGGATTTGGCTAAGCTGCCTGCGAGGCTGAGCAATCAGGAACTAGCGAAGCTCGATGAAGTGGCTAAGGCTGAACTGCCAGCGCTCCCGCCGAGTAGCAAAGAGCATTTTGCCCGCTGCTGGTCGTTTTTGGACGCCAATCTGCCTCGACGCGAGGTGGACGATGACACCGCCAAGTTGCGCATCGGGGCCTATCGCCGCAAGCTGGGCCACCTTCCGCAAGCCATTGTGAGCCACATCGCTGACACCGCGCTGGAGCGTTGCCGCTGGTTTCCGACAATCGCTGAGTTGCTGTCCTTCGCAGAGGAATTTGAGCGGAACGATGAAGCTGTTGTGGTTAAGCGCAAGGCTGAGGCTCTGGCTCGCAGAGAACGCGAAGCCCGCTTCGAAGAGGCTCGCCGCTCGTTGCTCGCTGGCACGCTCGACCAAGCTTCTATCGACGCCTTGCCTGACCGCTGGAGGGTGATTTTTGAAACCCAAGGCCTGCTGCGCAAAGATCGAGATTGCTATACCGCTCGCCCGCAGCACAAGCCAAATCCAACGGAGAGCGAAGAGGGTATTGGCGGCGTTCTGGAACGGATGGCTAAAGCCTTTCCCAGCAGGAGAGAGGTGGCATGAGCTATTGGGAAAAACAAGGCAAATCAGACGAATGGTACACCCCTAAATATATTTTTGATGCTCTGGGGGTTATCTTTGATCTTGATGTTGCCGCACCCAAAAGCGGCCCGCTTCACGTTCCTTGCCGGAATTGGTTTTACGAAAATGCACTTTCAAAAGATTGGTTCGGATTGGTTTGGATGAACGCGCCGTTCGGTGCCCGAAATTCTCTTGTGCCATGGCTAGATCGCTTCTTTGCGCATGGGAACGGTATAGCACTTACACCAGACCGGACTAGCTCACCTTGGTTTCAGGAGGCTTGTCAAATGACTGATGGAATCCTGTTCATGCCTAAAGTGAAATTCATAAGGGCAGACGGGAGTGTTGGCAAAAGCCCATCAAACGGGACAGCCCTTTGGGCAGTTGGTGCCACCGCGATGGAGGCCTTGAGTAATGGGCAATCAAATGGCCTTGGTGTTTTTGTAAAGCCATTCTGCGGAGAGGCGGCATGACAGACATCACGCGCTTTCCCGGCGAAAGCCTGGTTCAATTCGCTAATCGTCGCTTATCCACACAGGGGCGAACGGACATTCAATGGCGCGCTCGCCCAGATGGCTCGATCTATCTGGTGAATGTGGAAAATACGCAGAGCAAGCTTGATTTCCGGTCTGGCAAGGGTGGCCTGCTGTGAGTGGGCGCAACGACTATCGCAGCTCTCTTGGCAACTACGCCGCCTCCATGCGCGATCCTGACCCGGCCATGGCGCGCAAGGCTGCACGTGAGGCTTACGACGCTTCAGGCGGGGCTATCGTTCTCATCAATCGTGAGTGGCTGACAAACTGGCCAGATCAGAAGCAACTTGACCTGCTGGCCTGCAAAGCATTTGGAATTTCGAAAGGTAAGGTGTGATGAGCGATGTACGCAAAAGCTTGGCAGAGCATCAGCGTGACGAGCGGCGCCGTGTGAAGAATTTGCTGGAGCGTGACAGAGCTGACCGGATCAGGGAGCACGACCGTAAAGCTTCCGAACTGGAAGTGGCTGAGGGCAAATTCGTGAACCTCGCTGACACGGTGACAGAGCCAACCCCGGAATGGACTGCGAAGGGCGATGTTCGACCCTACACCCCACGCCAGCCCGATGGCACCGTGCGTTCGATCAGTACGGTGCGTCGGGTGGTAACACCGATGCCTGTCAGGCTTTATCGGAGCGGAAGAATAACCGAAGATCAGGCCCGCGTTTGCTTGTGGTATCGACTGCTTTACGACAAGGCTTGCCTGGGTGGCCGCTACTCATCAAGCAAGATGAAAGATCCGTCCCTTTCCGCCAGGGCGCGGCAAGGCGATAGCTACGGCTATATGCCAACAACGATGGACGAAGCTGATGCGCGGCGCACCTTCAGGCTCTTAAGAGAGCAGATCACCAGTTTCTATATTCGGTTCTTCGATGTGGTTGTACTGGATGACGCATCTATGAAAATCGCGGCCCGCTATGCGAGGTGTCGTAATAGCCGGGTAGCAGCGAGATTTAGGCAATGCGCTCAGCAACTTGTTGATTTTATTGAGCAAAATGACATTGAGATAGATATTCCGATGAATAATCTTTGAAGTGAGGCTTGACGGGAACCTAAAAATGAGCGATTTGGACACATCTCTTATTGCGTTTATCGCAAAGATGCCCCGCCATGAGCGGGGTTTTGTGTTTCTGCTCCGCGCTGAATTTTCCGGGATTTTGTGAGCCATGGCCCGGTCAAAAACATCTCATCAGGCCAGGATAAACAGTCTTGAGCGCGCTTTAGAGCGGGCAAAAGGTTTCGAGCCGGGCACGCTTTTGACGGCGAAAGAGCTTTACGAGTTCATAGGCACCAATCACGTCACACTGCGAGACTGGACAAACAATATTCCAGATCTGGCCGAAGCGGGATGCTTCGGTCGCGGGGGCCATGGGATCGGGTATCAGTACGAACCGAGATCAACGATCTTGATGGTTATTCGCCATCTGGAGGCAGAGCAGGCGAAGGCAGCGGCTGAAAATCGACGGATGAAAGAAATGGCGGGCGGCAGCTCGTTGCAATCAGTGCCGGACGATTTTGATCTGAAACAGGTGCAAGAGTTGGTTCGCACATCGAATGCCGTGCAGGACATGCGTGAGCGGCAAGGTGAATTGACCGATGCGCGCAAAGCCAGTGCGGCCATGCGTGAAATATTCAGTGCGATGCAGGCGTCTGCGATGCAGGCAGCCCAACAGGCCGACCCGGATGGCCAATGGGAGCCAAAAGTCAGGAGTGCTTTCGAAGATGCTATCAGTTCTGTCATGCTTGCCCAGAGACGGGCAGCGCAAGACGTGCTGGGTAATTTGCGTGCAGTTGGCCTGAGTGATGCTGGAGGCGTTGCTTAGCCCGGTCAGCCTGCAAAGACAGGTTGAGGCCCTTGCTGCGGGGGAATATTTACAAGACCCGCTCGACTTGCTGGAAGACGCATTAGAGCTTTATCAGCCACCTGAGCGGATCAGTACCGTCGAATGTGCTGAAAAATACCGGATTATGCCTGCATCGGAAGGCAATGGCACAGTCCGGTATGACCGTTGGAAAACGCCTTACAATGTTGGTCCGATGTCATCGCTGGATAAGCCGGACTGCAATGTTCTGGTGCTGGTAAAACCGTCTCGCTCTGGTGGCACGGCGATATGTGAGAATTATCTTTATAAGCTGATGCGCTTCGGTCCGATGGGCCGTTGCACATGGGTTCTGAACAGTGAGGAAGCAGTTACAGCTTACTGCCGCGCAGTAATGCACCCGATGTTTGATCTTAACCCTGACTTGCTTGCCAAAGTTGGTGGTGCGCGCGGGGATAACACGGATTATTTCAAGCGTGTATCGGGGCACCCGCTGGAATATTTGAGTGCTAAAGACAGTACGTTTCGGGACCGTCAACCGATTTTCATGACGATGGACGAAACAGATGCCTGGCTCAAGAAGTTTGCCGCAAGTCCACGCACTCAGCTTGATGGCAGACAGAAGCTACTCGGTAGCAGGCGGAAGGGCGCTATCCTATCGCACCCTGATCTTGGTTATTCGAGTGGTGTTGCAGCGTGTTATGAGGACACAAGCCGGGGCATTTTCATCATGCGCTGTGCGCATAGGAAATGCCGAAAATATGCTTCAGCCTATGCGACAAAATTTTGGGAAGATGTTCCCGAATTTAAGCTTCATTGGGTCCGTAATGACCAGTTGGCCAATGATGCACGCATAGCGCTTGCTGAAAGGAGCGCGGCAATGATCTGCCCTCACTGCGGATCAAAGCTGAATGATAAACAGCGCCGTGCGATGGTTGATGAAGCGCTACGCGAAGGCGAGAAAACCGGCACTTACGGTTGGATGCACCGGGGACAATCGCTTGATGCAGAGGCGGGCATCGCAGGCGAAATGGAGCCCAATGAAGCCCATGGCTATTGGGTTCATGGGTTAATGCTGAAAAGCGACACGCTGGCTAAGTTGGCGAGACGCTATGAGGCAGCGCTGATCAAGTTTGAGCGCACGCAAGACCCTTCGGATCTCAAGGAATTTCTCTCAAAGGCTCTGGGTGAGATTTATGAAGGCACGGCCACAACGGGGGGGATTAGCTCAAAGCTTCTGAAGAAGCGGTTGCGTGACGCCGATTACGGTTATGCGCGCGGCGTTGCCCCTGCGCCCGTTCTGTTCGTGACTGCCGCAGTCGATACCGGGTCTAAATATTTTGACGTGATGTGGATCGGCTGGGACCTGGAGGGAAGGAGCTGGATTTTAGATCGCCAGACGATCCGCCAGCGGATGCACGCTGATGGGCAGTGGCGCGATATAAACCTGTCCGAGCAGATTGATGATTGGCTGTTGCTGCTGCCTCAAGTCGTTGATCGCCGCTTTGAGCTGGAGGCTCGGCCTGGCTGGGCGTTGCCGGTGGCGGTGACGTGCATTGATAGCGGCGATGGTAATGTGACGTGGAAGGCGCGTGAATTTGCCAGGCGGGCTATCAATTCAGGATATGCATGGGGCACGTGGTCAAAGGTCAAGCTGATCAAGGGCGCTGATGGCAAGAAACCCATTTTGCCTAACGTACCACGCAAGGTGGATAAGGACGAAATGGGCCGGGCTGTTATGCCTGTGCTGGTTGAATATGACCTTGGCGTTGATCGGCTCAAGCACCTGACCACTGAGCGCCTTGCCATCACTGATGAGAAGCCTGGCCAGTGCCATTTCTATGATGAGGTGGAGGGCCATTACATTGACGAGTTCTTTGGTGAAATCTTTATTGATGGGAAGTGGAAGCGCATTTCCCGGCGCAATGAATCGCTCGACATATACGGATACAATGAAGCTGGGCGGCTCATGCTTTCACCTGATCACGCAAACAATATCTGGGATGATCCTGAGCGCAGACCGATCTGGGCGCAGCCTATCCCTCTCTATCCGGAAGGAGGTGATCAAGCTGCCCCGGTCAGCGGAGCCGGCGACTTAGCAAAAAGCGCTTATGCGCTGTTTGATCAAACCCTGAACCAAAGCGACGAGTAGGACATTTGATGCAAAGAACGACGACAGAAATAGCCGCCGATCTGGCGGATTATCGCGCCGCGCGTTCAGCGCTTGTCCGGGGTGATCGGGTGGAAGATATCTCGGAAGACGGAAGCCGCGTGAGTTTTTCCAAAATGTCCATCAAGGACATTGAAGCAAGCATTGAGAGCCTGCGCCGGGAATATGCACAGGCTGAAGCCCTTGAAGCTGGTCGGCCGGTGCGTAGCGCAATCGGGATTTACTGGTAATGAGTTTCATGCAGACATTAGGCGAGGCTTTTTCCGGCCTGCGCCAACGCATGTTTTTCGGCACTCAGCCCTATGAAGCGCAGCGCTATGACAGCCGTGAAATGGCGGGATGGACGCCGAGCCTTACATCCGGGACCGATGAAAATCTTGATGCGCGCGACGCTGTAACGCGCCGTGCGCGCGATTTGGTTCGCAATCACCCTATCATTTCTGGCGCCACGGATCGCCGTGCGGAATCCGTGGTTGGTTCGAATATCCGACTTGAAACCCAGCCTGCCTTTGAGAGTATGGGGCAATCGCCTGATTGGGCGGATGAATGGTCGCAGAATACCGAGCAGCATTTTGAGCTATGGGCGCGCGATCCGCGCAAGCTATGCGATGCGCAGATGCATTTGCAGTTTGGCGGGATGGTCGAGCTGGCCTATCGTCACTGGTGGAACGATGGCGAAGCGGCTGCGGTTATCAAGATGCTTCCCCCTGTTGGCCCGCGCGTGTTGGCGCAGTGGGAAACATGCCTTGAAGTGGTCGATCCTGACCGGGTGAGCAACCCGAATGGATTACCTGACCACCACAAGCTTTCGAATGGGCGAACGCTCATCGGCGGTATCGAATATGATCGCAATGGAGCCCCCCTGGCTGCGCATGTCCGAGTAGCGCATCCATCCAGCAACAATGGCGGCACGCTCGATTCTTTCCGCTGGACGAGGGTTCCGTTTTACGGACCGACCGGCAGGCCTATCTTTGTTCACGCATTCAAGCGCAACCGTGCGGACCAGAGGCGCGGAATTAGCCGGTTTGTTTCAGCCATCAAGCGTATCAAGATGTTTGATAGGTTCGATGATGCAGAGCTGGAAGCGGCATTGCTGAATGCCATCATGGCGGTTTCAATTGAAAGCGCCGCTCCAACTGCAGAAGTTGCTGCGGCCATGGCTCCGACCTCCGGCAAGCAAGAAACTCAACTCCCCGAGCATTTCCGTTACCGCATGGATCATCCTGTGCGGATGCAGGGTGTGCGGGTGTTTCACGGCCTTCCAGGGGAAAAGATGGAGTTCAAAAGGAGTGAACATCCATCACAGAATTATCCGGAATTTCAGGCAACCGGGCTGCGGAGCATGGCAGCATCTCTGGGGCTGTCCTACGCACAGATTTCTCAGAATTGGGCCGACATCAACTATTCATCAGCACGCGCAATGCTCAATGAGATATGGCGCGGATTGCTGCATGACCGCTGGTTGTTCACGCAGGGCTTCTGCACGCCGATCTATCTCGCATGGCTCGAAGAGGCTGTGGCAAAGGGCATCATTCAGGTGCCCGGTCGCAAGACGAATTTTTACAAGTACCGCAACGCGCTTTCGCTTTGCGAATGGATAGGCCCAGGCCGGGGCAGTGTTGATCCGTTGAAGGAAGGTCAGGCTGACGACTTCCGCCTAAACCAAGGGGCAACCGACCTCACCACAATGAGCAATGAGAGCGGCAAGGATTATCGCAAAACGCTGCGCAATCAGGCGCGTGAGAAAAAGTACCGCGAGCAGATGGGGCTTGAGCCCTACATGCCGCTGAAGGCTGGCGCTGGGCATACCTCTGCCCCGGAAGCTTATCCGGAGGGCAATGCTCAAGTTGATCCTGTCGAAAGCGAAGGGCAAAGCGCATGAAGGGCCGCAGTGAACCTAACCGCCAGTTGCCCATGTTGGCGCAGCGGATATTCAACACGCCGCTGATGATCCACGAGCATAAAGCTGAAATCATCGTCGCAGCGCTGCAGCACCGTCTTGGCGTTGGCAATTTCGACCGTATCGATAGTACGGCACTTGGCGCGACCGACATGCTGTCCCTTTCAGGCGATGCACGGCGCGACCGCGATAACTGGAAGCCGTTTGCACAGGATGATGATATTGCCGTCATCCCTGTGAGCGGGACGCTGGTTCACAAATTTGGTTGGCTCGATCCTGTCTCCGGCATGACTGGCTATGACGGCATTATTCGCAAGTTCCGCGCTGCGTTGATGGACAGCACGATCAGGGCAATATGGTTCGACATAGATAGTCCGGGCGGTGAAGTCGCTGGATGCTTTGCCATGTGCGAGGAAATTGCCAAAAGTACGCTGAGCGAAGGCGGGCCAAAACCGGTTTGGGCTTATATTAACGAGCAGGCGACCAGCGCCGCTTATGCCGTCGCAAGCGTTTGTGACCGCGTTTACGGCCCCCGCACAATGATTACCGGATCTATCGGTGCCTATATCATGTATATCGATTTTTCCCGCGCACTCGATAAAAATGGGATGACGCCGGAAATCATCCGCTCAGGTAAACGCAAAGGCCGCATGACCGGGACAGAGCCGCTTGATGATCCAGCGCTCGCCAAACTGCAGGCGATGGTTGATGAAACCCGCGACATCTTTGCCAATATGGTTGCCATGGGGCGCGGCCTTTCAGTGGATACCGTGCTGAACACTGAAGCGGAAATCTATAGCGGCGCGGATGCCGTTAAGACCGGACTGGTGGATGACATCATGTCCGAAACGGAAGCCTGGGAGCTTCTCCAACTCGAATTGGGCCGCAGGGCCTAAGCCACCAAAGGAAAATGCGATGAGCAAGCCGCGCTTTGGCGGGCTTGGCGGCGTTATGCGCGGCCAGGTCGAAACGCCGCACGCCTCCATGAAAGATATGCCTGAAGGCAAGCCGGAAACCGATCCGGAAAATCCGGAAGATGATGACCAACCCGATGACGAAGAAGCCGGCGACGGCAAAAAAAAGGACAAGCCTATGTCGAAAGACAAAGAACAGCAGGCCGCCGCCCCTGGCGCGGAATCTCAGATGAACGACGGACAGCAGCACGGTGACAGCAACGCAGTGGCGGCAGCTATTACCGGAGAGCGCCAGCGGATCGCTGCGGTCTTTGCAAGTGATGACGTTAAAGGCCGTGAAATGGCCGCTGCTGAACTGCTCGCTAATTCTGACATGAGCGCTGACGCGATTGTGGGAATGCTGCCCAAACTGACGCCATCAGCATCAGCCGATGAAGGCTCTGAAATGCTGCAACATATGCGCGAGAACGGCCAGATCGACCTCGGCAATGAAGGTGGCGAAACCCAAGCCGAAGAAAACCACGGCTGGCAGAAGATCCACGACGAAATTCGGGCGCGCCGCGAAAACGGCGGGTTCTGACATCCAACTCCCCTTCCCTAAAGAGGAACCAGAGACATGACTATGCTTACCGAACCGGTGCATCCCAATGAAAGCCTTGTCAGTGAGGCAAATGGGGATCGTTCGCGCGAATCTATTACGGTTGCCAGTGGCGCTGTTCTGAAAGCTTGTGCCGTTCTTGGTGCCGCCTATGGCGACGCCACCAGCGCGGCCAAGTCTGGTGGCAATACCGGCAATGGCACCGTCACTATGGATGCCACGAACCCCACCCTGGCCCATGCGAAGCCCGGTGTTTATACATTGCGCTGCATTGAGGCAGCTACGAATGGCGGCACATTCCGCCTTGAAGATCCTGACGGCACCGTTCTGGGCGATTTCACGATCAGTGGCGGCGCTGGCGGGACGGCTGCTTTTGCCGAGCAGGTCAAGGGCGTGATCACGGACGGTTCGACCGACTTCGCGGTTGGCGATGGTTTCGATATCACAGTGCCCAATACGCAGACCTTTGGCCCAATCGATTTTGATGCCTCCAATGGCATGAATGTTGGCTCTGCTATTTCATATGGCGATTATGACGGAACGGACGGTGAAGTCCCCGGCGTCGCCTATGTCCGCGACTGCGAGCACAACGCCGCAATCGTTGTCTGGCCGACTGGCACCACTACCGACCAGAAGGTGCGGGCCACCCGCGACCTGGCCGAAGTCGGCATCATTCTGCGCTGAAGCGCGAAACCTTCTTAGCATAAGGACACAACGCCATGCTTACCATGGACGTATTCAAGCAGGACGCTTTTTCAGCTATTTCGATGACTGAAGCCGTCCGTCGTTCCCAGACCATCCCTGGACTGCTGGGGCGTATGAATCTCTTCACACCTAAGCGCGTGCGTAGTCGGCGCGTAGCTGTTGAGATGAAAGGCCAACAGCTCAACATCATTCAGACGAGCGAGCCAGGCGCACCGCGCACTCGCCGCTCCAACGACAAGGCATCAGTCGTGGATCTGCGCGTTCGCCGGATCGAAGAATCCAGCATGGTTACGGCAGAAGAAATCCAGGGCATTCGTGCCTTTGGTTCCGAAACCGAGCTAAAGCAGCTTCAGTCCGAAATTGCTGAACGTCAGCAGGGATGCATTGATGACCTTTCCGCGACACGCGAGCGGCTTTATCTCTCATGCATCGACGGCATTCTGCGCGATGCCGATGACAGCGTGATCTATGATTATTACCAGACGTTCGGTTACACCAAGCCCGCAGAAATTGATTTCGATTGGGCTAATGCAACGAAAGTAAAGAAATTCGTTGCAAACAATGTCAAGCGCCCGATGATCCGGGCTATCGGTGGCTCTGCCCCGCCATCCATGCGCATCATTGCGCTGTGCGGCGATGACTTCTACGACGATCTGCAGGAAAACTCCGAATACAAGGATCAGTATAAGAACACCGCTAATGCCAGTAAGCTGGTGGAAGACACCGTGTTCGATGCAATCGATGCGTGGGGCGTGACCTGGATAAACTATCGCGGGACAGACGATAACTCCAAGGTCGCCGTAGGTGTGGACAAGGTGAAGTTCTTCCCCATGGGCGTGCGTGGATTGTTCCAGGAAGCGTTTGCCCCGGCGCCCACGTTTGACCATGTGAACACGCTAGGCCAGGAATGGTATAGCCGCATGTTGCTTGACGATAAACGTCAAGAATGGGCTGATGTGGAAATCGAAAGCCACCGCCTACCCATCTGCACCCGTCCAGAAGTGCTGCTGAGCGGGAATAAGTGATGGAAACCCGTCGCGTTCGCGCATTGCGCGCCAAGACTGAATTTGTACCTGGCTTCGGCCAGGTGCATTTCAACCCTGACAGCAAAAACGAAGCGGTGCGCCTTCCCCGCGTACCAGTATCGGCTATCCCGCGCATGGTGGAGTTGGGCTATGTGTCAGACGACATAGACGGACAGGCCGCAAACGCTCCTGCCCCATCGTCTCCCCCCGACCGTGCATCTGAAGCCAAGGGCGAAGGCGAAACTGGAAAGGCCGAAGACGTAAGCGGCGAGGCTGAAGACATTTCTGCGCTGCGTGCCCAGTACAAGGAAGTGACTGGTAGCAGGCCTTTCAATGGCTGGGACACCGAAGAGCTGCTTAAACGCATCTCTGAAGCCAAGGGCGAAGGCGAAACTGGAAAGGCCGAAGACGTAAGCGGCGAGGCTGAAGACATTTCTGCGCTGCGTGCCCAGTACAAGGAAGTGACTGGTAGCAGGCCTTTCAATGGCTGGGACACCGAAGAGCTGCTTAAACGCATCTCTGAAGCCAAAGGCGAAAATGCCGATGACGATGACGGTGTTGCAGATGCCGCTATCGACGATCAGGCTCCGACCAGCGTCTGATGCCTATCCCTTCATTCAATAGTCTGCGCGCGAAGTTGCACAATGCGTGTGATGCCTATTTGCGCCCTGAAATCCAGTACAAGCCCGCAGGCGGTGCTTATGGCCCTGTAGCGGCACGCATGGATTATTCGACCGAAGAGGTTAATTTCGCCAATGCGCAGACTATCGAGCAGGGGATGATGGTTAGCATCCACCGCACTTTGCTGAACGCAAAGCCAACTGATGCCGACCGGATCAAGCTGCCGGAAATTGATGGCGTTTGGAAGCCTGTAGGCGTTGGGCTTAACCAGCCCGGTACGCACTGGCTGTTTCGTCTGGTGAAAGTTAATGGCTGACGCTGCAAGCTCCAAGGTCGAAGATCGTTTGGTGGCCACGTTGGCCGCTTATGCTGATCTGAACGATTATACAGTGCAATTGTCGGTTGGTGATGTTCCGATTGATGGAGATCGGGTGATTGTGGTCGCCGCCGTCGATTATCGTTTCTTCAACGGGCCTGAACCCAATTCGCAAACCATGCATGAAATGGCCATCGAAACAGAAGTCATCACGCGCAATCAGGATGACGAAATCACTCCTGATCTTATGCGCGCTGGACGTACTGCATTGGCCCATGTGGTAGCTGCCCTAGCCGCCGACCGCACTTTGGGCGGGATGCTGCAAACATTGGAAGAAATTGACCAGGCTCCAATTCTGAAAGCGGATGCCGGCTCCATCTCCCTTCAATGGCAGGCGCAGTTCTTCACGAGCCGCACCGACCATTTCACCATTCTGGGCCATGGCGGCCTGAAGTTCTGACACTCTCCTTATTTAGAGGATAAACCACATGGCTGAGAATATTTGCCCGCCCCTTGGGAGCGGAAGCGTTGACGCGCGTGCGCTGCACGAAGCGGCCTGCAAAGGCGAGAACCTGACAGAAGCTGTTGCCAGTGCAACGACGCGCAAGGCCGTTTCCATCACACTGAGCGATGATGCGCAGGAAGGCGTCAATGTTGTGGTTGCCGAGGTGGATGACTTCACGCTGACGGATCGCGGCAATGGCTGGTTTCTGATCACCGGCCCTAATGACCTCTCCGAAAAATTGCATGGCGAAGACAGTGCCACAGCCCGTCTTGAAGAGCTGGTCGAGGCTGCTGGCGCCGATAGCGATTCCTAAGCTTAAAGAAAGGACCCGAAATGGCCCGTAAGACTAATAATTCTGCCGTTGCGCTTGCCATTCAGAGCGTTGTCGGCACCTTCGAAAGCGGCATCAGCGACGCTGATCTGTTGCCCGTTTCTCAGCTACGTCCACAAATTAATGGCGTGACGATCAGTAACGATGAATACACCGGATCGATTGTAAACAACGCTGATGTGGTGGCCGGAAAGCGATTGAGCTTTGCGTTCAATGTGAAAATCCGCCCTCCCGGTGGCACCGCGATACCCGATGAGAATGATTTCTTACTCGGGCGTCTATTCCAATCCATGAAGATGACAGAGGTACGCAATACCTCTGCTATTCCGGTTTCACCGGAGGCTTTGGGGAGCGGAAGCGACACAAACAATGCTGTCCTTGGCGCATCAGCCGCAGCAACCGCAGGGCTTTACAAGGCGTGGCCGCTCATCCTGTCGGATAATGATACCGGTTTCAAAAACCAACTGACCATGATCCGGAGCTATGCGGCCGACAAGACAGCTCAATTGATGGAGGTGCTTTCGTCTGCGCCTGCTGCAAACTATCAAATCCCGCCATTCATCGGCTATATGCGGTCAGTAACTTCAGATGATCCGATTATTCTCTCAATGAAGTTCTGGCTTGATGGCGTTCGTTATGATCTGCGTGATTGCCGCCCTACTTCGGCACAGATTACGTTCCCGACCAGCACCCGCGAACAAGCTCGATTCCCTGAATTGCAGGTGACGTACGAAGGGATTCTGGACGACTATGCCGATGAGGCAACGCCTGTCATTCCCGCACTTGGCGCTATTCCGCTTTTCCGCGATGGCGATCTGTGGCTTGATAACAAGCGTGTGGGCGGTTCTGATCTTACAATTGATCTTGGGCTTCAGAGCGAAAACCCGCCGAATCCCAATCAACAAGACGGCAGCGATGCACCGGAAGTAACGGCCAGTACAGCTTCTATTTCGATGACGCGGCAGAGCTACACAAAGGCGGTGTTTGACAGCATGGCTCTTGCCGATGCGCAGCAACGTCACCCACTTTGGGGGCAGTACGGCTCCGGCCCCGGCGCGATGGTCCAGTTTGCTGCACCAGATGTCCGGTTCAACTACGCTAGCCCTGATCTTGGTGGCGGTCTGATCAATGAAAGCGGGGACTTGCTGGTTGATGCTATTGATCGCGGAATTGCGATTGTCTTCCCCGGCGTCGTTGCCTGACGCCAATTCTCACCCATAAATGAAAGACCCTGACATGCCCCAGGATATTCCCTTGGAGGCAAGCGAAACGCTTGCCTTCACTCCTTCCAAACTCCGCGATAAGATGGGCGAAAATGCGCCCCACTTTATTCTTCGCACCATCACAAGCCGGGAAAAGCGATTCCGCCGCCGCTTGGTTACGGAGGCTGGCTGCATCTTTCACACGCAGGATGCGATCCGCAACGAATTGGTCAACGGCCTGAAAGCACAATGGAGCCCTGACGAAGTTGATGCCGCAGAAGAAAGGCTGCGTACTTATTGGCAGGCGTTGGACGATTTCACCACACAAGCCATGTCGGACGATGATGTTGAATGGTCTTATGACTCTGACATCGAGGCCGCAGTCCATAAGCTTGAGCGGGACGTTTCCCAAAACTGGCCACCACTTTCCAGAATGCGGGCTGATAATCTGGAGCATGGGGAAATATCTGCCCTTTCGCAGATGGCTGTCACCTTGAAGAGCTGGGGCAACATGAAGGCAACGCCTGACATTGACCGTGGCTTTCTGACGCTTGATTGCGTCGATACAATTCAGGAAGAGTTGACCCGCATTGATTTTAAACAGGGCATTAAACCCGGCACATCGCTGGGTGAAGTTCTGGCCGAATGCGCCCGTCAATGGATGCTTGACGAGAGTACGGCAAAAAACTCCGCATCGCCGTCGCGGTCCGACATAACCCCGGACTTTTCGACGGCGAAGGATGGGGACACGAAAAGTGGGAAATCCCCGGTGCGGGCTCGTTCGAAGAAAACCCAAAAGGACTCGTAAGTGATGACGTTTGGGCGCTCCTGCGGATCTACGATCAATGTGATCGGGGTATGGCTGGGCGTGTCTATCCTGATGGTGGCGCTGTGCTCGATCAGCCTTTGCTGCTGCTCGATGCCTTCGCCATCATTGGCGATACACGGCACAAGCTGAGAGATGGCGATGAGAGCTAGATTAGACAGCCGCGATCCGCGTCCAGCGTTTGATATTTATTACCGCCATGCCGAGCAGATGCAGGAAAAGGCTGCTCTGATCGTGACTGACCGGGCAGCGAGCAGAGCCGTGCGCGAAATACGTGGACGGATGCGCGGCGCTGGCCTTGGCCGGTTAGGCAATGCCATAGGCTCCACGTCTGACCTGAAAGAAGGCCGTGGCGTCTATCGGCGGGGCGCGGGCTTTTCAGCATCTGGCGCGCTCTATTTACGCACACGCTCGGAGCGCACCGTGGGTGCTATCTCTGCATACACTGAAGGTGCCGACATCAGGCCGAAGCGAGGGCGCTGGTTGTGGATCGCCACCGACCAATTGCCGCGCGTAACCGGGCGCGAGCGTATGACGCCAGAGTTATATCGCAAGAACGGATTTGAACAGAAGATCGGTCCGCTGGTTTTAATTCGATCCGTCAACGGCAATCCGCTGCTTGTCGTGCCGCAAGCTGGTGTGAGTGAAGTTGGTAAACGCCGCAGCGCCCGCAGTCTTAAGAAGAACGGCCAGCCCCGCAAAGGGCAGCGCCTTCGCCAGAATTTGGTGGCTTTTGTTGGCATCCCTCGCACATCTCGTGCGGCGCGTGTGGACCCAGAAGCGATTATCCGCGCCGTGTTGCAGCAGCTCCCGGCAAATTTTCACAATGAGCTTGCGCGCCTTGGCGCCGGGAGGCGTTAAACATGACGGCACAGACGATTTTCCCGTCCTATATCCGCCTTGAGCACGAGCCGAATGGCAGTGCGCGCAGTGCATTTCTGTCTGAACTGAGCAGCACGCTCGATGCGGGCGAACGCCAGTTTGAAAGCTTCAGTGCGGAAGCTCGCCGTCAGGTGGATGCGGCGCTATCAGTCAAGCGGAACAATTTTGGGTCGCTCGACCTTGGCGTTGATCAATTGCGTGCCGCAGCAGCAGCGCAGGAAGCGCGTGCCGTGGCGGCGAGAGAGGTCGCCCAGGCGACGGAATTAGCCGCGCGTACTGAAGGTGATTATAGCCGCGAAGCCCGAAATGCTGTAGCGGCCACTCAAGCTTTGGCCAAAGAAGAAGAGCGGGCTGCGGCGAGTGCGCGTTCCCACGTAGCAGCGGCTGCTCAAGTGCAGGCTGCGCTTAATCAGACCCGTTCGGCAGTCAGTTCGCTGCAGGGGGAATATCTTCGCTTGGCGCAGGCTGAAGCGGCAAGTGCCAATGGCTCTGCTATGCTTGCTGCTATTCAGCGTGAAACCGGTGCCGGCCTTGAACGTAATATAAAATCGGCTCGTGAAAGCGCTCAAGCTTTCGATCTGCTTTTTCAGGCTCAGGATGCGCGCAGTTCAGCAGCGGCCCAAAACTTTTTTAACACTGCACTTGGCATTGATGCCCAAACAAAATCAGCTCGTGAAAGCGCTCGCGCTTTTGAGGAGATGTTTGTCGCACAAGAGAAGGCGAGGCAGGCCGAGGAAGCGTTGGCAAATTCTGCAGCCGCTTTGCGTGCTCAGCTCGATCCCATGTATTTGGCGCAGCAGCGTTTTGACAATGAGATGTCACGCGCTGATGACCTTATGAATGCCGGTGCGATTTCTGCGCGGGAATATGCTCAAGCTCAGCAATTGGCTCGGAATAGTCTGCGGGAGTCCGCTCAGGCCGCTACTGCTGCTAATCAGGCAACCACTGCTTCTAATGCAGTGATGCTGAAGGGGACTACAGCTCGCGGTAATGTAATCAATTCCATTCGTGCCGAGCGCACCGCCTTTATTCAGCTTGGCCAGCAAATGCAGGATGTCACGGTGCAGGCGCAGCTTGGCACAAACGCATTCCTGATCTTTGCTCAACAGGCACCTCAGGCAGCTTTTGCATTATCTGGGCTTGCTGATAGCGCTGATAAAACCAAATCGCGCATAGGGCAGTTTGCCACCTTCCTTTCAGGCCCTTGGGGTGCAGCTATATTTGCTGCCACAGCAGTATTGGGGCCTTTTATCTATGATCTGATTGCTTCAGGCGATGAGGCGGACAAGTCAGCGCGCGCGCAACGCAATCTGACAGAAGTCTTGAACGATCAGACTTCATCGTATGAAGAGGTTACAAAGGCGCTGCGCGAATATAACCGGGAGCAAGAAAAGTCTCGTGAAGTTACGCTCTTGTCTCTGGAAGCCCAAGCCAGGCAAATCGCAGAAAATTACCGTGAAGCTGTTTCAATCCGTGAAATAATCAAGGCACGGATTGAAGATAACCTTGAGCAAGCAGCGCGGTCTACCGGCGACAATGCGGGCGGGACAGGTGCGCGTGGCGGCTTATCGGCTCTGGCGAGCATAAATGAAGGTGAGCTTGCGCGGCAGCAGGCGCAAATTGAGAGTCTTGGCGATGCGGCAATAAATGCCTCGAAAGAAATTTCGGTTGAAATAGCGCGCATTAACTCTGACGCTTCTGCCAGAATAAAAACAGGGTTCGAAGTGTTGCGTCAGCGCGCAATGGATAGTTTGATCGGTGAAGATCTGACAAAGCGCTTAACGGAGCTAAATAAACAAGAGGCTGCATCCCTCGACGCCCTAAAGAAAAAAGAGAAAGACAGAACCAAGGAATATGAGCGCCTTGCAGAGTTTGGCGAAGATGCAGCAAAAAAGATCGCCAATATCCGTGATCGGTTTATCGATATCCCGCCCGAAGTAGCCAAAGCCAACCGCGCGACACGCGAACTTGACGATATCATTTCTGATCTGGCGAGGCGTAAACCTGCCGGGTTCAAGGATATGATCGAAGAAGCGGAAGAGCTTAAGGCTATTATCCCGACACTTGGCCTTGAACGTTACATGGCTGATTTCAATGAAGAAACTGAGCGGAATATCAGGCTACAAAGTTTGACACTTTCAGGGCGTGAGGCTGAAGCGCAGACTCTTCAAACGATCTGGAATATCGAACGGCAATTTGGTCCGCTGCGTGCTCAGGAAAAGCAGGATATTCTTGATATCGTAAGGTATCAATATGATCAGGTTGAAGCGCAACGCATCATCGGTGATCAAATTAACGATTACCTTGGGGCCACCCGGCAGGTGCGCAGTGAGCTGGAAAACTTGTTTTCTGGCAAGAGCGCCAATTTCAAGCAGGTTTTTAAGGATCTGCAAGCGCGCATCACGGTGGAATCCATCTTTGGCGATGCGCTGCGCCAGATGGATGATCTCGTAAAAGGCCGCGCCGGGGTTAGCGATAATATCGATTTTCTTGGCAATGAGGCCAAGCGTGCCGGGAATGTCTTTGGTGACTTCGCAGACATGGCAAGCAAGGGTATGAATCGCCTTGGTGCTGCTTATGCCGGAAGTGTTCCTTCCACGTCCGCGAGCAACACATTCAATGACGCATTCGGCACCGGTTATATGGCCGTGACGGATGCGGCAAACGATAACACCGATTATTCTGCCTATGGCGATATCGTCGTTCAAGCGAACAAGGAAGCGATGCGCGGCACCGCCTTGAACCTGACGCCAGACGAATACGCAAGGCTGTTGGCCAAAGGTCTTACCGATCCTGTCATTACCCACTTGAATGATCTTTTCGGGGTTAAATTCTTCTCGCTGCTTCAGGGCACTTTGTCTGGTGCGGCGCGCGGATATGTCACAGGCGGTGTGCCTGGTGCTGTGCTTGGCGGGCTTGGCGGTTTAGTCGAAGATTTCGGTGCCGAAACGATTGGCACCGAGATGTCTGAAGCGCTTTCAAAAACCTTCAGCAAAGCACTCTCCGGAACACAGACCGGGAGCCTCATTTCCGGCCTTTCCAACGCCCTCGGTATCAAGATGAGCGGTACAGGGGCGCAGATTGGCGGCGCAATTGGTTCCTTTATCCCGATCCCTGGGGGTGACATTATCGGGTCCATCGCAGGCGGGTTGATCAGCAGCATCTTTGGCAGCAGCAAATATGGCTCTGCTGTTTTGACCGGCAGCGATTCAGTCAGCCTTTCCGGTAGCAACAGCGGCAGGCGTGAAGGCGCGAGCACACTTGGAACCAGTGTGCTTGAAGGCTTGCAGAACGTCATCGATGAGCTAGGCGGCGAAGTCGGTAATTTCAGCGTCACCATCGGCACTTATAAAGACCGCTTCCGCGTCAACACCACAGGCAGCGACAAGGTTGGCGGATATTCCGGCAGCGCTGCGGAAAATGAAGCCAAATATGGGCTTTACGACTTTGACACGCAGGAAGAGGCGATTGCCTTTGCGATCAAGAATGCCATCGAGGATGGCGGCCTGACCGGACTGAGGCAAAGCACGCTGAATTTGCTGAAGGCTACCGACAATCTGGATGATGCGGTTGAGAAAGCGCGCCAGTTTGAAGACGTATTTGATCGCCTGCGGCAATATGAAGATCCTGTGGGTGCAGCAATAGCCAGCGTAAACGATGAATTTGACGAGCTGCGCAGTATATTCGAGGAAGCGAATGCCAGCGCATCAGAGTGGGCAGACCTTGAAAAGCTCTACCAGATCGAGCGTAGCGATGCCATTCAGCAGGCTACAGACCAAATCACGGGGTCGCTGCAAAGCCTCTATGACACGCTGACTGTGGGCAATAGCGCTCTGCCATTGCGCGAGCGAGAGCAGTTGGCGAGGGCTGAATATGACGCGCTAGCCGCAAGGGTACGAGCTGGCGACACTACCGCCTATGATGATTTTTCAGAGGCAGCCCAAACACTGCTCAGCATTGAGCGTGAGCTTTATGGCTCTCAGCAAGGCTATTTCGATACGTTGAATGAAGTCACGAGCCTGACAAAATCGGCATTGAGCGCGACCCAAAGCCAAATCTCAAGTTCTATTGCCAATCAAGATGATCCAACATCGTCAGACTTCATTGCGGTGAACGACAATCAGGCGGTTGTGGATGCGATTGCTGATAGCAACAGCAAGTTGGATGCCCTGAACACGAACATGGGCACGATGATCAGCCTTTTGAAATCGGGCAATAGCCGGCAGGTCTACACCGCTGCCCAGGTGAGCAATTTCTGATGCAGGAACCAATTTTGACGCTTGTCCGGATTACGCCTCTGGACCCGGTGACTGGCGCCCGCGTGCTGATCCATGCCGCACAGGCTAATGATCGCCGCTGTACGGGCCTTGGCGGGGCTCAATGGGTTCCTGCACTCACGAAAGGGCCAAGCACGGCCATAAAGCTGTTCGATGGCGATTTTTCCAATGCTGTGCAGGTGAGTGGCGCCAGCCTGCCACTGAATATGAACCAGTTGCGCAAGGTCTACACAGTAGCAGATCGCTATCGCTGGGCGGGTGCGAAAGTGGAAATATTCGCTGGCAGGCTGTCCCAGGCATGGCCATGGGGCGCGCATTTCATAGGCCGAGTGAAGACGTATAGCCGCGAAGGTGATGTGATCACCTTCGCCTGTGAGGCGGATAGTGAGCCGTTTGACGCTGATGTTCTGAATAAGACTTATGCGGGCACATCAGAGGCGGAAGGTGGCGCGGATCTAAAAGGGCAACTTAAGCCGCTCATTATAGGCCATGTGCGCAATGTGGTGCCGGTGCTGATCAATTCGACGGACTATGTTTATCAATTCCACGGCTATGGAGCGATTGAAGAGGTCAGCGAGCTTTTCGAGCGAGGTTCAAGCTTCGGTTCTGCGGTGGCTGACTATCCTGATTACATTTCACTGGTGAATGCTGATGTGCCCAAGGGCCAGTTTGCCACGTGTCTTGCGGAAGGGCTTGTGCGGCTGGGGGCTCCTGCGGCCGGGCTTATAACCGGGGACGTGAAAGGCCATGCGGTTGATGGCGTAACGCCCCGATTGACCGGTGATGCTATCGCTGCAATTGCCGATATTGCCGGAGTTCCCCGCGACCGGATCGAGAGTAGCGCACTCAGCGGGATCAACACTGCTGCACCCTACCCCATCAATCTGGCATTGAACGAACAAACCAGTTTCGTTGATCTGGTGCGCCGCCTTGCCCTGCCCTGCAATGTGCAGGCCGGGATATCCTTAACCGGCCAATTGTTTGCCCGCGTGATTACGATGGATGGCGACCCGAGCATTACGCTTGATGCGCAGGGCAGGAGCTTACCTCAAGTCATTGGCAGGCCCGATGAAATGACGGTGAGCGCACCGTATTGGAAGATTATCATGGGAGCCGCCCGCTGTTGGCGTGTCCAGAGTTCGGATGAAATAGCCTTCAATAGCCCTATCGTTGACAGAGGCGACTTCAACCCGACCACTCAATATAGGGAAGGTGAGATTGTCACCCTGCCTGATGGTCGCCGGTTCCTGTATATTGCGGAAACACCAAGTACGGGCAATGAGCCGCCGGACGCGACATATTGGGAACAAATTGGCGGTGTCGTCACAGGTGATACAAGCAATGTCATCTATCGCAAATCTTCGTCGCAGCCCTCCCGGCCTGCTGATAGCAGCGGTATACCTTCGGGATGGTATGATGATGTTGGCGATCTACCTGCTGGCAGTACGCCGGTATGGGCGTGCTATGGCTTAAAGCAGGCCGGGGCCACGCAATATGTTTGGCAAACACCCTATTCGATCAACATCGATAAGCGCGTCTATGACGGGCTGAAAAACAATGGTGATGTTGAAGACGGGAAAGTTGACACGTCATCAGTGGTCGGCGGCGCGATTAGTGCTCCCAGCACTACGGCGGGCAGTGATACTTATGTGGCTGCTGGTGCAACCACCACAATTATGGAAACCAGCTTAATCACGATAGGCGATGCCACCTATGGCAGTGCCTACATTCTGATTTTTGCTGAAATGGATGGCGGCACACAGATCGACATCGGGGGCCAGATGTTCCTCGATATTGATACAGGGAGCGGCTTTGTGCAGGCGGCCACAACGCGAGGCGGGGTTCTTTCTACAGATGGCAATACGCTGTGCAAGATACCTTTGCTCGCAGGTGAAACCGTTTCTGGTGTGCAACAAATTCGCGTTCGAATGCGAGTGCTAAGTTTTGCCATGCCGCTGCAAAGCTCAGCGCGTGCTTTCACAATCAGGAATCCTCAAATTGTCGTTTTTGGAGCGAAGAGATGAGCGTTGCTATATTCGATAAAGACGGCTTGTGCGTGTCGGTTTCCCATACACCTCAAAGGCAACCGATTGGCGGCGCAAAAGCTGAAGTGCCCGATGGCACGAAACCAAATGCAATTTGGTGGGATGGAGAGGCTGTGCAGTCTCCTGAGCCTTGCACGCTCGATATTCCTCAAGTCGTTGAGTTGGGGGCGTCAATTGACCCCATCACTCTGCCCGCTGGCGCAATCGCAATTGTGGCAGGTGTCCGGCAGCGTGGGATTTTGGTGATCCCAACTGATCAGATCGGCTCTGTGCCGGTGGATATTCGCGGCAGTTGCCATGGCAACTTTGTGGTTGAGGTGCGTGATTATGCCGGTCAGCGCAAGAATGCCTATCCATCCATAGGTGACCAGTTGGATGCACTGTGGAAGGGCGGGGAGGCTCTGGAAGAAATGCAAGCCCGTGTGATGGCCGTAAAGGCTCAATTCCCGAAGGAATGATGATGGCTATTGTTAGAAATTTTACGCTCGGCCGGTATGTGCCGTGGGGCGGCGATATGTCCCAAGCCAGTTTCGTCTTCATTGGCTACAACTGGGCTGATGCCGCGATCAAGATGCAGCTAAAGACTGATCTAAGCTCATCTGCAGTTGCAACCCTGACCGAAGCCGATTGGGGGGATGAGGGTATTTACCGAATGTATTACCCGGAAATAATTCACCCACAATCACGCGAGCAGGTGGGAGGTACAATTCTCGCCCCCTTCATGACGGAAGCGACAATCGAAGGCCTGAGCTATTCAGGCACCACAGATCTTGTCCTTTATTACGACATGCACGTGACGCCTGTTTCTGAAGTCAAGCGCACCGTGGCCGAAGGCACCCTAACCATTAAAACGGGAGTAACACAGTAATGGCCGAAGTAGTCGAAAACGGAAGTCAGAGCGTTTCTGCTGTGATGAATGGAGAAGGCCAGTTGGTAGTCTATCAAGGCGAGAGCGAGACAAACGCATTGCTCTATGCCGCTGAAGCTAAGCGGCTGGCCGGATTAGCCAGCGCGTTTTCCGATGAGGCCGCCACCGCGCGCGATAACGCAGAAGCTGCTTCTGCCGACTATAACGCCAACATTTATCCTGACCCAACGCTGGAATATCGCAGTGAAGGGGATCAGATAACATGGTCCTCGTCTTATCTCGAAGTAGTGACGGATCAGGGGGCGTTGCGATACCAGACGCCCGCCAGCCTTTCGGCAATCTCCATTAGTCCGATAGACCGCTTCAGCGTGGCCAACTTTCCCAGTGGCAAATTTTCTCATTCAATCATGATCGCTTCCAAGCCAGCTACAGCAGTCGGCGCGATCCGGTGGCGGTGGATCGGCTATGACGCTGAAGGTGCGATTGTTACCGGGTGGACCACGGATGGAAATGATGACACCAGTATGTCTCGTCCGCGGTATTCACGCTACATTCCCGAAGCTGAAATTACTGAGCCAACGGTTGTGGTCGTGGCCGAAGACGTGCCCTGGCCGGAAGGCGTGGTGGAAATCCGCCCGGAACTGCGCATAGAGACAGATGCGCAAATGACGTTTTCCCATATGGCTTTGCGTAATGGGCCGAATCCTTACTACAAGGCGCCGGCTGTTTCCCCGCGCGCCGTCGCGGCCAACAGCGTTGATGTGCAGTCTGCGCTGGCTAGACTGGATGAGTACGATGCGCTTGGCATCAATGCCGAACTGATTGACTTGTTGTATAGCAACATCGCGTTTGACCTGCCAACCGCGTTGGCATGGGCATACGAAACACAAGTTTATAAGCTCAATGGTGAATGGAAAGTGCGGGGAGAGGATGCCCTGGCAAGATCCGTAGTCGATCCTTCTGTGTGGTCCGGGCAGGGTATCCATGTGGATATTGTCGATGGGAACGATGCGCGCTCCGGCTACGCGGAGGAAGGTGACTTTTCCAACGCCAAACGCAAAATCAGTGAAGCTTTCAAAGCTGGCAACCTCACAGGTTCGGGCTTCCGCGTCTACGTCAAATCTGGCCAAACTCTGACACGGGCTTTTGGGTTTTTGCATGACACGGCGGCGAACCAGCCTACGCAGGATTTTGCAATCATCGGCCTAGGTGAGAGCCGTCCAGTAATCGGCACGCATGATGATCTTAGCTGGCCTGCAACAACAGATGCGACCTACACCAATTGTTATAAGGTAGCTCGATCATCGGTTGCCCGCGTCATCAACCTCACGGATGCAGACAGCGACGGTGTCTTTCCTGACCTCACCAAATATGCAGATGCGGACGCGCTCGATACTGCAGGCGCGGTGGATGGCTTCGCGCAGGTTGGTTCTGATCTTTACGCGCGGCGTGCAGATGGTGCGCCTGTGACCAATGCGAATACTCGTGTGTTTCTCGCCGTCAAGAACTTCGAGTCTTCAATCGACAATTCTGGTGCGACCGTAAACGGCTATCTTGAAGACCTTGAGTTGCAAGGCGGGCTACCCGGAACGCTGCATTTTAACGCTGGTGGCGTGGCGAATTTGGCGACCTCCCGCACTAAACTCGGCTACCCCGCGATGATCGGCAGCGAGAAATCGACCAGGCGCATTCGGAACCTTGCTGGTCTGAATATCTCAATCGATGATGAGCATGTCGGGTCGCTGCAGGATGCGGAGAACGATCATGTCGATCCGCCCGCTACACATCAGATGTATACGCTCGCCATTCGCCCTAAAACACGCAAAATTGGTTCTGCGGGCAGCACTTCGAACAATGCATTTACGCTGCATGATAAAACCATTTCCGCGATAGTCGTTGGCCCAGACTTTGGGCCGGTGATCAACGGTTCTACCTTGCGCAACGTTGGAAACACAAAGTGCATTGTTTTTGGCGGGCGCATTGAAATTGACGCCAATGGTGAAGCTGGCGGTGCCGCAGTACGTGCTGGCCGCGATGAAGCTGGCGAAATTTGTGAGATTTACCTTGTCGGTGTCACAGTTGTGGCTGACGCAAGCCATTATTGGATGCGTGCCGATGATGGTGGTCGCATCTATCATATGGACTGCATTTTTGAGGGTGCTTCGAGCAATTACACTACCGGCGATGGGGTGATTGATCAATTCACTCAATGATAAGTGAAGCTGAACAAAGGACGAAAAATGGAAAAGTCAGAACATGCTGAGCGTATTTACAAGACTTTGCTGGGCATTGAGGCCGCAATCAAAGCGCACCATGAAGCTCTTTCTGCAGCCGCAGCGGAACACGGCAAAGAGCTTGGTTTTTCTGATGTAATTATGCGCGCCGCTGCGCCTAAGAATGAGCCTCCCAACCCGGAGTAAGCCAATGGATATGGGGATTCTCATAACAGGCTTGATGGCGGCTCTTATTGCTAAATCCGGGCGAGGGAAAAGGCTTCGGTCTATTCTCGTGATAGGATGGCTGGCGGTATTTTTCGCCAGCCTTTCTCATTTGCGGATGAGTTCAATTGTAGCATTGCTAGCGATCATTGACCTAATCATCGCCGGGGTAGCTTTGAGAATTGCTACCCACGATCCGTCGCGAATGGATGCAAGGTGCGTAGGTATGCTTTCTCTGTTCTGTATGCCTGCACATTGGGTCCAGTCGGTTTCTGGTGGGAGCTTCGACTGGAATTTATATGCGGGCTTTTTGAATGCCATATTTATAATTCAATGCCTGATCGTAAGGGGGTGGATGGATGGGCTGGGCAATAGCATCTCTCGTTTCATCCGCAGGATTCGCCCTGCTCATTTTTTCCGTGATTGGGGCGGGTAAATGGACCAGCATAATTTCGACCCTGCGTGGCTGGTTCACGCGAAACTAGCCGGGGCTTCTCTATGTGGGGGCATGGTCCGTTTGCTTTTACGACCCGCCTCATCATTTCTGAAATCTCTATGGCTGCTCTTCGCCTGCGTAACTTGCGGCTTCTACGGCACATTCCCGGCTATGGCGTGGCTCGGCGTTGACG
This sequence comes from Altericroceibacterium indicum, assembly GCF_009828105.1. Classification (GTDB taxonomy): domain Bacteria; phylum Pseudomonadota; class Alphaproteobacteria; order Sphingomonadales; family Sphingomonadaceae; genus Altericroceibacterium; species Altericroceibacterium indicum. The sequence goes on along the minus strand of NZ_WTYQ01000001.1, from coordinate 392,849 downwards.
TGGAATATGTGGGGGCTGTTGGCGCGTTGTTGGGCCTTCTCGGGATATCCTTTGCGGAAGGTATGCTGAAGGCAGTCGATAGTTTCAACTTCAGGGCGTGGCTTGAACGCCTGCTGGCGAAGTAAAAAAGCAACCATTCTAAAAAATCAGCATGCACTCGCCGGCTACCAACCTGGTTCCGGGCGAGGCGCTTGCGTGCATGAAAGGTGAGACAATGACCGACCCACGGAAAAATATATTCGATGCCGTGCGATCTGCTGCACGGCCCGGATTGTTCAACGATGAGGGCAATGTGCTGGCACTGGATAATCTGCTGGATGCCTTTGGCGTTGTCCGCCCTGAGCAAGCGCGCAAGATCGGACCGAAAGGAATCGGCCTTATTCAGCAATTTGAAGGGTGCGCAAAGAAGCGGCCAGATGGCCGTTTTGAGGCATATCCCGACCCCGGAACGGGTGGCGATCCATGGACAATTGGCTGGGGTGCAACGGGAAAGGGAATCGGCCCCGGCACCGTATGGACCAAAGAGCAGTGCGATGAACGGCTGACATCTGACCTAGTTAAATATGCTGATGAAGTATCGGCCGCAATCGGCAATGCGGCCACCACGCAAGCGCAGTTCGATGCGCTGGTGAGCTTCCATTATAATACGGGGGCCATCGCTTCGGCCACACTCACCAAGAAGCACATTGCGGGTGACTATGCCGGGGCGGCCAAAGAGTTCGGGCGCTGGGTCAATGCGGGCGGGCGTGTGATGAACGGCCTTGTGCGCCGCCGCGCTGCAGAGCGCGAATTGTATGAGGCTGGATCATGAAGGGCTTCAATTTTGACCGCTTGCGCGCCCGAGCAGTCGCTGGCGGGGGCGTGTTCCTGCTCTCACAGGAAATTCTTTTAATGATCTTTTTCAAGCCTGATCTGGCTGAAAGTGATCTGTTCAAAACAATCTCCCAAGCCATCGTTGTTCAAGGCCTGATTGGCTTGGCCATGGCGTTCTATTTCACAGCGAAGGAACGCGACCACCATCGGAATGATGAGGAAGAATAATCATGATTGGTGCATTTTCCGCAGCCAAGGGCCTCTTGGGCCTGAAAAACTGGATATGGATAGCCGTCATTGCCGCGTTGGTTGCTTGCGCGTTCGTGGCTGTCAGTGTCGTCGATAACGCCCTTGATGATGTGGTCGATACATCAAAACAAGCTGGGGCGAGTGAACAGCGCGAAGGAGATTTGCGCGAAACCATGAAACGTGTGGAGGAAGGTGATGCGGTTCGTAACAATATCGAGCGTGAAGGCCAGCGCGGTGCTGGCAGTGCTATTTATGACCAGTGCCTGCGGGCCAATCGAGGATCGTCCGAAAACTGTCAGCGATTTTTGCCTGAACGCGAAACCGATCAGCGTTAATGTTGCGCCTCCCTCGGTCGAGGACGATCCCGGTAATAAATTCGACACGCTTGCGACCGTCATGGAAGTCTTTGCACATAATGCGGTCTATTACGCGCAATGCGAGAAAGCGTCGGCGTCTCAATAAATGATTGCTGCGGGGCCGGTCGTTACTCCGGCGAAGTTACAATGTGGCCCGTCATTTCAGACTTCGCGTCTTTCGCCCCAGGTAAACTGGGCTAGCAGGGGTCTCGCCCAACCTTCACGGTTGCCTAAGCATTGCCGTCAGACACATTGAGAGCGCTTCCACTTTCAGCGCCGCCCGCAGCGCGCATTTCATAGCGGGCCTTAAAGAAAAAAGGAATCCCTCATGCCTGCAACGCCAGCCCGGATTGGCTTCATTCTCGAAGAATGGCGCCGGTCAACTGCAACCAACGCTGAGGTCAAGAGCCGACACGGCACCGTCGCAAGGGAGAGCGCCGACCCGATAGAGACATTTTTTGACAATCCAGCCGATGCACAGGCCATGGCTGAGCAGCGCCTCGCGCTACTTTCACCAGAACGCAGGCGCTTCAAGGCAGATGTTCGAGGGTTGTCAGAAGCAATAAGCTTGGCTGGGCCTGCGGATAATGCACCACTCGCCCGCTATGTGGATGAAGGGCGATCTGCGGATCGTGACATGCTGGCCGCTGAAATCGGTTTCGATTTTGAAACTCAACAAGCCACTTTTATCGTCTGGGGGTAAGGTATGGCAGTTCGCAAGCCCTTCTTTGTGGTTCCATCAGCTTTGAGCGCAATGTCTACGGGCAATGCCCTCACTGGCCATTCAGCGGCCAACCTCGGCTATTTTGACGCCATCGGCATGACGTGGAAAACGTTAGACAACGCCGACATATGGGTGCGAGGGCAATTATCATCTCCCTCGCGCATTAATTTTTGCTCCATAGTGGCGGCAAACGCCCTGCCAGAAACGAAAATGCGCCTTCGGCTGGGATCGTCGCTAGAAGAAGTTGATGGTGATGAGGCGGCATTTGACAGCGGAATAGTAGACTTCATCTCTCCGGCTATCACCAGCACCGATGGTTTGTATCACTCGCATCTCGAATTGGAGGCCGTCCAGACCGCGACATATTACCGTCTCGACATAAGCGATCACGTTGGCCAATTTGAAGCTGCTGCCTTGATCCTGGGTGAGAAGATCGAGCCTTCGCGCTTTTACAATTACAACTTCGAATATGGCGTGAAAGCTACTGGCGATTCCAAGATTACGGTCAATGGTGTGGTCGATAGCCAACCTGGCATCAATCTGCGCACTATTGACTTCGCATTGGGTTGGCAGAGCGAAACGGAAGTGTTTGAACGGTTTATGCCGATGTTGCAGCGCGTGGCCACAAGTGAATTTGTCTATCTTTGCTTTGACCCTGAACCACACGCCTACCGGCAAGCGAAAACCTTCCTCGGCAACCTGCAAAAGCCCGGCTTTGCGCGCGGCATACGCAAGCCGGGTGTGTTTCTTCAGGAATTTAGCCTGCAATCTGTGATTTGAATTGAGAGCTTAGCCGCCTTTCCTCTCTCGGGCGGCTAAGGCGGGGGTGACGTATGGGCATGTGCGTCACCCCTGTCAGCGAAACTTTTGGGCCGGTCCGGGTTAGCGCCTGGGCCGGCCTTTTTTATTGCTGCGTGCAATTGTTTCAATCTGATAGATAGCGACCAGACTTCACCGGTAGGGTGCCGGGCTGCACACCTCTAAACCGGGGTAGGGGTAGCTACTCCACCTCAAGCGATAGATCCCAGCCGAGTTTGCCGGCCATCTTCCGCGCATAGTGCGACCAGCGAAAGTGCTCCATGACCGCGAAGTGCATTGCTTGCACGTCATCCATTGGATGAACGACGAGCGCGCTAACGCTACGGTCTTCCGTGTCAAATTCTCGAAAGAACGTGCTGACCGCTATGAGCGCCCCGGCGTTCGTCTCGAATATCTCAAGATGCAAATAGTGGACGCCAGAAGTTCCGGTTTCATGCTCAACTTCAGCGATGAGCCGCCCGTTGAATTTCAGCCTTGGACCGCGCTGCTGCACAATATCGAAGCTATCATTCACTTTTGCGGCCCTGATAGACTTGGCCAGGCTCTTCTCCATTTTGACCAGGCCACGCATTGCCGCGCTGAAATTGATTGCAGCATGTTCGTGGGCGAGCGCGTTGATGCGGTCTATCACGGCATCCACACGCTCTCTTTGCGTCGGCTTCTCTGTTTTTTTCTCTGTCATTGTTTCACTCTCTGTTTGGTGTGTCAGGTAGGGTCAGAACTCGATTCCCCTGATAGGGGCGCTGATGTCGCAGGTAGGGTCTTCGCTCGGCTTCACTGGTAGGGGTCAGCGGCTCCATGGGCCTCCTTGCTTCACTTTCTGCCATGCTTTGACACGGGCGCGCTGATAGCCCGCCTCGGCGTCCTTGAGCATGAGCCCTTCCCCGCCCTGCGCCCACACGCGCCGCGCCTCTGTCAGCACGTCGCCAGCGTCGAAGCACCATAGGTCAGGCAGGATGACTACCGGGGGTAGTAAATCGTCCCTGCCTCGGCTTCCGGGGCGCCATTCCCAAGCATCGCTTTGCGCCGTCTCTGCGAGGTCCTTCAGGATGGCCTTTCGGTCTATGGCGCTGCGATCCGTGCCCCCGGACCGCCATTCGGATAGCGTTAGGCAGTCAAAGCCGAAGAATTGGCCAGCCTCGCCCCCCGCCTTCCAGCCGCTTTCGCACCATTTTTTTGTTGCCGATAAGGCGCCATCGATCTGAAATTCGCCATCGAAAACCATCAGTTCACCCGCAGCTCGTTCCATTTCTGCAAGCTGGTGGAGAATGTGGCCGGTGCCTTCGATGCGGTGGCCATTGCGCGTATAGAGCCGCGCCGTGCCTGTATGGTCGCGCAAATAGAGCGCTCTCCACCCGTCTATTTTCTCTTCCGCAAGGATACCGGCAGGGGGGCAATCGCCCCGCCAATCGGCTGCGAGTTGGCACAGGGAGTTCATGATGCTGCCAGCCTACGCACTGCAGCTTCGGCATTTGCGAGGCGCGTTCCCATACTTTCGATAATATCGGAGCCTTGATTTACCGTGGCCTGCAGCCTGTCGCATCGTGCTTCCAGTGCAGCATTCGCATTGCGCGCCTGATCTCGCTCTTTGATTAACCTGGCTACATCGCTTGCACGTTCAGGCTGAGACGGATCTTTCAAGTTGCGTTTTAGGCGATTTAATTCATCTCTTGAAACCTGTAGTGCCTGAGCCTTGCCTTTGGCGTCTTGCCTCGCCGCATCGATCATGCGCCGGGCACGCATGGCGCTATTGCGGCGCTTGTCATCAGACCGCGCGAAATTGATTTCCGAGTAAAGCGCTTGTGTTCTGAGTTTCCAGCTATAGCGCCGCGCATTTAAAACGGCTCTTGCCCGCTTCTCTGTCATGCGTTGCAGCTTCTCACTTGTGGCTCGCAGTTCGCCTTGCACGGCATTGCGCATTTCCCGATGTGCATCTGCAATGCATTTTAGTCGCTCACGCTCTTTGCGAATTGCCAGATAGCGCTTGATTATCCGCATTTGCCTGGCGCGTTCAGGTGGTGCCTTTTCGCGCCGCTCGGCTTCACTGGTAGGGGTGGGACTCGATTCCCTCGATAGGGTGGCTAGCTGGCTTTCAAGCGCGTCCAGCCTTGCCAGTACCTTAACCATGCGATCCGTTGCCGATTCCTGCTGCGTGGCGGTCTCTGGCGTGTCGTTTTCTAGCTCTGCTGGAGCAGGTTCAATTTCAGCCGCTTCCGCCATCACACTGTCTTGCGCTGGAATGTCTGCTGCCTGAATGTCTTGCTGAATCATGTCGCTATTCCTTAATGCCCTGCCATTCTCAGGCGCGGGTCGGGCGTGATCCGCGCGACGGGGCAAGCGCCCCGTTTCGGCTTAAATTTTAAACACGGTCGAGCTTTACAATTCTTCCATTTTTTCGGAGGGTTTTTGCGACCCTTCTAACAAGAGCGCTATGTTCTTTGCGTGACAGGCCGTCACGATATGCTTGAGACTGTTTGAACGAAGCGTCAGTTTTATAAATGAATAAGCTGACCTCCTGCCCAAGCTGTGTTTGCTTCAGCGCCAGATCGAGCGGGTCGCCTTCAATTCGAGGCCCGAGCGGCTTCAAGCTTGGGCCAAAAAAGGCCCATGCAACTCCAGCCCTGCGGTCGGCGCCTGCGCCTGAATTGTGGAACAATTTCAAACTAAGGCGGCTCATTGCGCTAGACTTTCATCAATGTAGTAGCCTGCAACTTCTCCATCTTTGTAAGATATGAAGGCTAATTGCCTGCCATCTTCATTAGAATTGAATATGTCGTAGCTGTATTCTAAATCGCGTTCTTCAGTTGGATCGCTTTCGATACCGGTTGCAGTTGCGATAATGTTTTCAAAGGTTTCTTTAGATACTTTAAGCATTTTCCAGGTCCTTTTTGATGTGTTTGCAGAAAATAATTAGATGACTGTATTACCGGGATTCGATGACTTCGCTGTAGGTGCTTTCTGAAACATATGGCATTAGTAAACTCCTGTTAGTGGTAGTGTTTTTAATTGGCAGTCAGCGCGAAAAAGGCCTTAGCTGCCTTGCTGTCTAGAGACATGCGATCAATATAGAGCGTCCCATCTCTCTTCAGCCGGCCACTCGATGAGCCGCAGCTCACAGGAACCCACGGTTCACTAATCTTAGCCTCATCAAATTTAACGCGAGGATAAGAATCTTTAATGTCATTGATGAGGTCTTTAAAACTGCGTACTTCTGTGGCCTCTATCGCTAACTGCTCGTCTATCAGTGCGACAATCTTCTCCGCTTCCGCTAAAAAATGCGCGTCAAGATAAGCTGCGATAGCCTCAGGCCCTAATTCAATCGAGCAAGTGAACGCAGGCATTGCGGTCGCCGGTGAGCACAAAAAAAGCTCTCTCGCTCGTTCGTAGTGAGAATAAATCATCACTTGAACAGACTGATCAGCAGCAAGCGATTTGACACGCACGCTAACTTCCCACTCGCCGCGCATTTTAATGCAATAAGGATCCGATAGCTGAGCATCCGGCTCATCGTAAAATGGTGCAACGCATACATGAGCCGCAGTCATCGCTTTAGCGATGTCCTCAGCAAGAGCCTTTACATTATATACTAGCTCATCCGCGTCTGTTCGGCCGCTATTTTGAATCATGTAGTCTTGCATGGTTATCTTCCTCCAATGCCCTTAGCTTGATCGGTTCGGGCGTCGTCCGATGCGCTGATAATATGATTTGTTCGCTCGATTGCAAGAGAAAATGAAATAAAAAAGCACGAAAAACGCGGGTCCTAGGCATCGTCGAAGAAAAGGTTAAGCGCATAGGGACCCCTTTTTCTTCCTCTGACACAGGTTTTACTTATTGGTTCAGATTGAAGTTTAGATTGTGTCTTCTTGAGATGCAAAAAAGCCCGGCTCGCTGCTGCTGCCGGGCTAATGCGTCATTTTGATTTACTTCGTTTGCGTCTTGCCTGATCCCATTCCCTGCTTACTCGGCTCTCTGCAAACTTGCCCCATTTCGGACCAACCTTATAAGCGTGCCCTTCATCTGAAGTCATATAAGATGCTGACCACATCCATAGTCCACTACTTCGATCTCGATGCAGCTCAATACGTGCCCGATCCCACGCCAATCGCGGATGCGGGAGCACCAAGACCTCATCTATCTCACCTTTGACAACTGGGCCGTCTCTATCGACTTCCCTGAGAACCGGTGGAGCCCGTAAAGTGTCAAATTGGCTCGGCGGCAGGATATTCATTCCTAAATCCATTGCGGTTTTTAGTATCTCTCGCATCATTTCTCTCCAAACATATCAAGCTGTCTCTCTTGCATCGGCGTCGAGTAGAGCGCTGAGAGAAAGGAAAGCTGTCGCTGCAGCCACAGGGTCCACGCCATTGCCGGTCGCTCGAAGCCGCTCAATCCGGTGGGCCACCGCATCAATGCCTCGACGAAGATGGGATTGAGCTTCCTCTTCACTGAGGGCTGGTTGGAGTTCGGGGAAACGGTCGAGGACATCGATCCACCGGCTATCGGTTGGTCCCGGGATGACGGCGGGTTGAATAGTTGTTCTGCCTGATAGTGCAGAAGATCCGCCCTTGACTTCCCGTCCTGCCGGATAATGCTGCCCTCGCTGCTGCCCTTGTGGTTCATCGCGCAGGGTCCAGCCCATTTCCGCGGTTGCTCTTCCAGAGCCATTTGGACCTTCTTGCCCTTGTGATAGAGGGTGTTTCCTATCTTTTCCGCATGTGTCGTTGATCGACCACCGTTCGGCACCTGCGGAGCCATCCATTCCGCAGCCGCTGTCCTGAGGTCCAGCCCTCCTTCCCCGTGTTGCCCCGGCCCATTCGTGTCCGAGGTCCGCGCGCTGGGCCATGATGAACAGTCGCTCGCGCCGCATGGTGTTGCCAGTTCCGGCCGAGCTGAATATTCCTGCCGCAACGCGGTAGCCCATCCCTTCCAGTGGTGGAGTGATGGCGGCAAGCTGTTCGTGGGCGTTCCCCGGCACGTTCTCTCTGAAGATAAGATCAGGCCGGCACTCTTCGGCAAGGCGGGTAACTTCGGAAGCAAGGAACCGCTCTCCACCTGCTCCGGCTCGCTTTCCGGCAACGCTGTTGTCCTGGCAGGGGTCTCCCGAAGCGAGGATATGAACGAGGCCACGCCACGGTCGAGCGTTAAAGGATCGCATGTCAGACCAGACAGGAGCCGGATGAAACCACCCTGCTTCCATCGACGCGACCAGGCTTGCGGCGGCTGCGGCTTCCCCCTCCAAGTAACATACACCGCGCCCATCCTCTCCCCGGTGGCGGAGGGCGAGGATAATTCCGAGTTCGAGTCCTCCGACGCCTGCGCAGCAGGAGAGGATATTCCGGGTACGTATAGCCATGTCATTCCCCACCCCCACACGCGGCCACCGCAGCAACCCCTTGCCGCATTACCTCGCGTAAGACCTCAGCCAATGTCGCCGGCTGCGCAAAATCAATGTGAAAGCCACTATCGAACCGGTCATCGAAAGGTATCAGCTTAATGTGATCGCTCTCGCTTGTCGGGGCGCATGATGCGTCACACGACACTTGGCACTCACACACTGAGAACCACCATCCCGGCAATGTGGTTTTGAACTCAGCTATTGCAGCTTCCAGATCGGTTGCGGGTGCGGTTTGCCAATTGCGGTCAAGCATGTGCGACCTCTCCTTTCATAATATACTCAGCTAGCTTCTTTATCCGGCTATCATCAGAGTGCCGGGCGACCATCGCCATGCCGGGATCATTAATACCGCGCGATTGATCGGCCTTCATTCCCAACATTTCCATAAGCACTGGATCGCTACCGCCGTCTGCATGGAGGTAATAAGCATTTACTTGCCGCTTCTGGCCCGGCCTGCGCAGGCGACCGATAAGCTGGTGATGCACCTGTGGCGACCAATCCAGCTCGCCAAACACTATATCGTTGCAATGATGTTGGAGACCATCAAGCCCCGCCCCGGAGCGCAGCGAAATCATCATCACCCGAGAATCGCCATTCGTGAAGGCGTCCATACTGCGCTTTTTGCCTGCGGTGCTTTCAGTGCCAGTGAACAAGACTGGATTGAACTCTGACAAGGCTTTCTGCCAGATTGAATAGACTTCACGATGCCACCCGGTCAGCAGCACTCGCTCGCTGTCACGCAATAACATCTTGACGTAGGCCGCAACCGAGCGGGCCTTACCAATGCCGGTCAGTTGGCGCATTCGGAGGTCAAGCTGCCTTGCTGCTGCTCCCGCTTCTGTGAAGGCTCCCTTTAGCACGGTCATGGCGAGAGATTTTATAATCTCTTCCTCACGCTCGACGTCTTGCTGATCGAACGCAACGGGATAGTCTAAGACGTTCGGCGGGGGCAGCGCTGCATCAACCGCCTTGTCATCTTCGCGGCGGCGCAGGAAATATCCGGTAGATCGTAAATAGGCACCCAGCGCATCGGGGTCTTTGACTGCCTTACCCCAAGAGCACCATTCCCTACGAAATTCGTATATATCTCCAAGCAGTCCCGGCCTGATGAAATCGGCCACAGCGTGCATTTCATCACCGAAATTGTAGATAGGAGTGGCAGTCAAGCCGAGGCGGAAGCGGGCGTTGTCGCGCAGCGTAAGAGACGCCGCTCCCTTTGCTGTTGCCGCCCCATGCCGCAACTCTTGGATTTCATCCCAGACAACGCTTTTGAATACGCCCTGTGCGAACACATCAACCCATCCGGCGATATTGGAATAACGGAAGATGTAGAGATCGGCCTCAGGGAGATTGTAGGGCGCTCTGCCATTTATAATGTGAACGCGCATGTGGGTAAATTCTTCAGCTCTCTTCTTCCACTGATCGGCCAAATGGGGCTGAACAACGATGGCCATAGGGAGCGGTGCGCCGAATACAGCAGTGGCAAACGTTGTGATGGTTTTACCCAAACCAACATCATCGCCCAGCAGCAGGCCGCCATTATTGACCGCAATCTGCGCAGCCTGCGCCTGGTATCTGTAAGGCTTCATGCCGGAGCGAAAGCCAATAAGATCAGTTGGCTCCCAATCAGGGAGCAGGATGCGCTCTCGGTCGGCTCGCTGGCGTTCTATTCTTTCGCGCCCTTCAGCTAGAAGGCCTGCGTGTTCAGTTTTGAGTGGATAGCGAGAGGTAAACCATTCAAGGTCAGCTCGTATCTCATCGTTATCAACCAGTGTCAGTTCGGTTTTAGCCTGCTCGACGCGAGGAAATAGACGCTTGAACATGATAGCTACGTGAGGCTGTAGATCCGCAACTACCCATCGTCCGGGGCGCCCGGTTTCGAATGCGAGGCGTCCGTTCATAGCGAAGTCCTGCCGAGCGACACGAGATAGACGGGCTTACCATTTATTTCAGGCGGAAGCCCCGTTGCCGTTCCTGTCAAAAGAATTAGGGCAGATATTTGATCTTCCTGGGCATACCGCTCTAACTGTCGGAACAATTCGCGGCGTTTCGCGCGGGCCTTGCACTCAATGCCAACATCGCCACACAGGAAATCAATTCTGTTTCGGTCACTAAGGCGCACCTCTCGCTCAAATGGGACCGAGTGTTGCGTAAGATGCGCCTCAAGATCGTCGTGGATCTGGAACTCATTCCCTTGCCGATACCGGCCTCGCCTGATGAGCCCCGCAAGTTTTGCAGCATCAAGCATGACAAAACCCTCCGGTGTTGCTCCGGTGAATCCCGATTCGATTGCGCGCTTGTTCCCTCGCTGTTCCGCGCATCACGAATCCAGAACGTCGAGTTTCTGCGCTTTTTGTCCGTAAGCTGTGTGTTGACATCGCAGGGGTCGGAAGTTCAACTCTTCCTACGCCCACCATTCGATATTTTATGACAGCCCGCGGTGATCGCGGGCTTTTCTTTGCGCACCGTAAATTCACCATGATTGTATCGGCGGATTAATCTCTGCGCGCACTTCGGAGCCGTTCTGGCAAAATGATGCCGCCATGGCCCGTCTCACCGGGTTTGGTGCAATCCAAAGCGCAATTGATGTCGAAGATCTGACCAGACTCCCCTGCCGCTCAGCAAGCTTTCTGAGGCGCAAGAATAGCCGTGTCTTACCAACCGCCTATTTTTCTTCTGCTTCCAACACTGCCACCATGGGCGTGGTTCTGGGCAGAGACTGGAATGCCCCCTGGTCCTCTGCGTTGACTGGCTTGCCAACGATCGCCCGCCATAATCCGAAAATTGTGCCGATCAGGGCAAAAACAGAAATGGTTGCGAACAAACCTGAAGCACCGAGCATTTGCATCCCGGCTGAACCGATCATCGGGCCGGCCACCGCACCAGCTGAATAGGTGAGAACGAGGCCACTGCTGGCACCAACGCGTTGCTCTTCGGTCAGGTGATCGTTCGAGTGAGCAACACATAATGGGTAAAGCGCGAAAGCAAACCCACCGAACAGCGCACCGAGCGCAAACAACCGCGTGTCCGGTTCCGCAAAGAGAGCAAGCAAGATGCTCACTGCAAGCACGATGGCCATACAGCCAATGATGACCGTCCGCCGATCGAAGCGGTCGGAAAGGAGGCCCAGCGGCCATTGGAGTACGACCCCTCCCCCAATCACGCAGGACGTGAAGAAGGCTACTTCTGACAATCCCATCCCGAGACGCTGGATAAAGACGGCCCCCAGCGCATAAAAAGCGCCGAGTATCGCACCGGTGGTTAGCACGCCAATCACCCCGAGTGGTGAGGCCGCATACAGACGTCTGAGCGAAAACGGAGCAACATGTTCCAGTTGCGGCTGATCAATCCTGGTCAGCACCACCGGCACAACGGACAGCGACAGTAGAATAGCAGCGATCACGAAGGGCAGGCTAGGCCGCTGCGCACCAAGATTCAGCAGGAACTGCCCCAACGCCTGCCCACCATAAAGCGCGATCATATAGGCAGCGAGGATCGAACTGCGGGTCTTCGCACTCGCCAATCGATTAAGCCAGCTTTCCAGACATACGAAAACGCCAGCCATCATAAAACCGTCGATCAATCGCAGGACACCCCAGATCGGAGCACTCATGGTGATCGAATAGGCAAGGCTGCTCGCCGAATATAGTGAGACAAAGGCGGCGAAGGAACGGATATGTCCGACCCTCGCGATCAGCTGCGGCACCCGCACCGATCCGATGGTAAGTCCGGCGAAATAGGCCGCTGCAACAAGGCCGATCACGAACGCATTCGTCCCCTCAGCCTCAAGCCTGACCGATATCAAGGTCGATAGGAACCCGCTGCCCGCCATGATGACAAAAATCGCGACGAGAAGCGTTCGGACGGAAATAAGCGAGGCGAACATGCCGCGCGCTTAGCAGCAACACACGCTATCCGACAGTCCCGATCGATGTGACGGCGTTCGCCGCCCATCATCTGCGACCGGCCATATGCGACAGGCTACGGATCTATAGCGTCCAAGGTTGAGGCAACACCGTGGTGCATACGGATAAGATCGAACACCACTGCTTTGACGATCGATACCAGCATCAGCGCAGTCACGAAAGAGAATGGCAACGCACCGATGATCATTGTGACCCGAATAGCATCATGCCGCCAAGGATGAGCATACTCCCCACGATCAGTGCCAGCGCCACGCCCCAGAAGATGATATGCCGACGTCTGCGCCCGTCGGTCTCTCCCGCTCCGTTAATCGTATTGACGATAAGAATCGCGCTATCAGCCGAAGTGATGAGATAGGTCATCAGCAGGATAACCACGAATCCGGTCACCACCATCATACTAAGAGGCCCGAACATAACTGAAAGGGTAGCGAGGGCACGATAATCACGCCCAGCACATATTCGCGGATCGTACGTCCGCGCGAAATGCAGGCGACGAACATCCCCACAAAGGGAGCGAAGGCGATCCACCATGCCCAGTAGAAGATGGTCCAGTTGAGCTGCCAATGCGACAATGCTTCTCCCATCGCGCTGCCATCTGTCCTGAAATGCACGAGTGTCGCCGGAATGACTTCGACGACATAATTACCAATACCTCGGACGAGCAGGTCGAGACCGAAAAGGCCAGAACCTGCAAAAAGGAACAGGGCCAACAGCCCGAAAGAGAGCGCAAGATTGATATTCGACAGCCACTTGATACCCTTGCCTACTCCGGAAAGCGCACTGAGTGTGGATGCCCCAACGAGCAAAACCAGTGAGATGACGATGGCAAAAACGGACGAGGTGCCGTCAGCCAGCTTGAAGCCCAAGCCGCGCAGCCCCTGCGATGAACTGTTCGACCCCGAGGCCCATCGTTACCGCGATGCCCAAAAGCGTTGCGACCACAGGGACCACCTCCACAACATGACCTGCAAAACCTGACATCGCCTTGCCGAAAATCGGCGCCAGCGCCAAACGGATCGTCAGTGGCAGACTGCGGCGATATGCAACGTAACCGATCGCCAGGCCAACGAGCGCATAGGTCGCCCATGCGGCGATGCCCCAATGCAGAAACGCGTAGAGATATGCAGAAGGCACTGCATCGGCCGAACGCGCCGCGACATGGCCTTCGATGATCGCCGGATTATTAGAGAAATGTGCCATTGGCTCGCCCACCGCGTAAGTGAGCATACCAACCCCGATACCGGCACCGAACAGCATGGAAAACCATGAAACTCTCGAAAACTCGGGCTCGTCATCCTCAAGTCCGATTTTCAGCCTTCCGGTCATCGGGAAGATAGCAAGAGCAAGACACGTCGCCATGATTGCTGCGACGAGATAGATATACCAGCCTGCGAATTCACGGATGATCGAACGGTTCACCTCAGCGAGCGTTTCTGCCGCATTCACAGGAAAGAAAATCGCCCATATGATCAACAGAGTGACGATGATCTTTGCAGGGATTGCCACCTGCCGACCTTCCGACTGAAACCATCGTAGAACCCGCTGTCGGCCATAGCAATCGGCGCATTCAGTCCGGACGACATGAGAGGAAAAGCCTATCTTTCGGCGAATGGCTGTGGAATGATCTCAATGATGGATGAAGGGGCTTCATAACGGACACGAGTTAGATAGCAAGGTTGGCGCTGATGCTCGCTTTTCGATCATACAGCTCGGAAATCCGCCAAGTTTACAACATCTGGCTCAAAGCAGCGCGCCAGTGATCACCTTCAAATGGCTCTGCCGCCGGAGGACTCTACCCAGTGATCAAGCTGGCGTTTCAGAATCCTCTCGCGTCCCAATTTCAGGTCCTTCTCCTCAAAGCGTTCGACGACTTCAAAGCTGAAGACATCCGCCCCATGCTTGGCCCACGCCTCCTGCAAACTACGGTGAGGATTGCTTCCCTGACGCAGCGTAAACCACAATCGGTTCTGTATCGTGGCCAGATCGGGAGCCTTTCCAAACCATCGTTCACCGGTGGTGGCGCAACACACCGCGTAGATACCGGCCTGCACCTTGCGTTCCTTGTAAGCAGCCAAGGCTTCGCGCCGGTCGCTGTGTTTCATCTCGTGTCTCCATGGTCGGTATAGGGCGATTCGCATTATATTATCCGGGTATATTGACTCACATTCTAAATCAAATCATCTGGGTTAAATGATTAAAGATTCATCAAAGCATCCCCTCTCGGCTGCCTGCACCGCCTTTCTGGGCGGGCAAAAGCTGGCAGAAGGCGATCTGGCCGATGTCGCCTTGGCTGTACATGCACAGGCTAAAGCTGCCTCAGACGCAATCCTGATCTTCTACGATGAGACAGGCGAGCAGATTGACATCGACCTGCGTGGGACGACCGCGCAAATCATTGCCAGACTGGCCGATTATCAGGGCGCTCAACCTGAGGAACGCAAACGTGGCCGGCCCAAGCTTGGGGTGATCGGACGCGAGGTCACGCTGCTACCGCGCCATTGGGAATGGCTGGCGCAACAACCCGGCGGTGCCTCGCAAGCACTACGGCGTCTGGTCGATCAGGCTCGCAAGGGAGATGAGGGTTGCACCGCAATACGCCTGGCGCATGAACGGGCCTATCGCTTCATGGCGGCGCTGGCGGGTGACTATCCCGGCTTCGAGGCAGCAACGCGCGCGCTTTTTGCAGATGATCTTGCGGCCATGGAAGAGGCTACGCAGTCATGGCCACAAGACGTGCGACATTATGCTCTATATCTTGCTCGCCCAGATTCTGACGACTGAGGAAGGCGAAGTCCACCAATAATGCTTTGGGTCACTCACCGAGTAACGCGCCACTCTGCGGGCTTATCATCACTTGCTGTGATGTGGTGGTGATAGAATGCCGATATTCTGCATCCACTGCTTGACCTCTCCCGGCCATTCTTTCGTGATCGGATCGGCCGTCGGTCGCATTCCAAAAGCGTGACCACCTTTGGCGTAAAGGCGCATGTCAACCGGCACGCCTGCATCGTTCAGAGCGAGAGCGTAGGCCATCGGCTGTCGAATATCGTCGACCGGATCGTTCATCGCGTGGATGATAAGTGTGGGCGGCGCCTCAGGGCTGATCTTCACCCAAGGCTGTAGTTCGAGATTGTTCTTGCCCTTACTGTTATCCAAAATGCGCGCAGTGTAGGCGACGATGGCGAAGTCCGGGCGCGGGGATTGCTGGTCAGCCGCATCGGTCAGCGGATAGGTGCGCTCGATCGTGTTGCTCATGTTAATGACGAGATAGGCGCCAGCCGAAAATCCGATCACGCCGACCTTATGCGGATCGATGCCATAGGTAGATGCTCTTTCCCGTAACAGGCTGATAGCGCGCTGAGCATCCTCCAACCCCAGCAGGACTTCCGGACGCTCCTGCTTTCCATTTTCACGCGGCCAGACTTGCGGCGTTCGGTATTTCAGCATGGCGCAGGTCATCCCCTGGCGGATCACCCAATCGCAAATCTCAGTTCCTTCAAGATCGGTCGCCACTGCGTAGAATCCGCCGCCAGGGATTACTAGCATCGCGGCACCGGTATTGTGACCTTTCGGACGATAGATCGTCATGGTCGGCCGGGTGATATATGTTGCCCAATGCCATTTGCGCCCCGCAACAAGCGGAGAGCCATTGCCGGTAAATTCGGGATGATCGCCACTATCCGGTTTCTTCAGGGAAACATCCGCAGGCCAGAGAGGAATCTGGGTGCCACCATCTGTCGGTTGCCAGACGCCCTCCTGTTCCACCTTCGGAACCACGGTCCTTGCGGATGGGCCCTCCCCTGACTGGCCGTAAGCCGCACCAGCAATGCCTAGTGAGAGCAGGAGCGAGGGGAAAAGGGCCAGGCACCGTATCATGAGCAATTCCTCCTAGTTTAGTTTGTTTTAATGACCCAAGCCGTCATGAGAGGGATTGCCGGGTTCGGAAGTCCAGCTTTTCCTTCACCTACCATTGGTTAAATTACCTCGTGAAGCAATTGACCAAACCATCATTTCAGGCGGTGGCTTTTTTGTTGCCTGTCCTTCCCTTGCGCTCCATCGCCTGCAACCGTAAGAGCGCGGAAAATCTTAAAAACCACGGCAGACAGGAATCCGCATATGGATAAGATTAAGGTCACTAACCCCATCGTTGAAATCGATGGCGATGAGATGACAAGGATCATCTGGGAATGGATCCGTGAACGGTTGATCCTCCCCTATCTTGATGTTGATCTGAAATATTTCGATCTTTCGATCCAGAAGCGTGACGAAACGGATGACCAGATCACCGTTGATGCCGCTAATGCGATCAAGGAACATGGTGTTGGCGTAAAATGCGCGACCATCACTCCTGATGAAGCCCGCGTTGAGGAATTCAGCCTCAAGCACATGTATCGTTCGCCCAACGGCACGATCCGCAACATCCTTGGCGGTGTGGTGTTCCGCGAACCGATCGTGATCGACAATGTGCCCCGTCTGGTTCCCGGCTGGACAGACCCTATCGTGGTCGGCCGTCACGCTTTTGGTGATCAGTATCGCGCCACCGATTTCCTCGTTCCCGGCCCCGGCAAGCTGCGTCTGGTGTTCGAAGGTGATGATGGCGAAGTCATCGACCGCGAAGTGTTCCAGTTCCCAAGCGCTGGCGTCGCCATGTCGATGTACAACCTCGACGATTCGATTCGCGATTTTGCACGCGCATCCTTCAACTATGGCCTTGATCGCGGCTGGCCGGTTTACCTGTCCACCAAGAACACGATCATCAAGGCCTATGACGGCCGTTTCAAGGATCTGTTCGAAGAAGTCTTCGAAAGCGAAGGCTTCAAGCAGAAGTTTGAAGAAAAGAAGATCTGGTACGAACACCGCCTGATCGACGACATGGTCGCATCAGCCCTCAAGTGGAGCGGCAAGTTCGTCTGGGCCTGCAAGAACTACGATGGCGACGTGCAGTCAGACATCGTGGCGCAGGGCTTCGGCTCACTCGGCCTGATGACTTCGGTTCTGATGTCACCAGACGGCAAAACGGTTGAAGCAGAAGCGGCACATGGCACGGTTACGCGCCATTATCGCCAGCATCAGCAGGGCAAGGCCACCAGCACCAACCCGATCGCATCGATCTTCGCATGGACGCGCGGTCTTAAGTATCGCGGACTGTTTGACGAAACACCTGATGTGGTCCGTTTTGCTGAAACGCTTGAAAAGGTCTGCATTAACTGCGTTGAAAGCGGTAAGATGACCAAGGATCTCGCGCTGCTTATCGGACCAGATCAGAACTGGATGACTACAGAACAGTTCTTTGAAGCCATCGTCGACGGCCTCGAAGCTGAAATGGCAAACTGGGCATAAGCTGAACCGTCCATTTGGAATAGAGAACGGGCCTTGTGACTTTGTCGCAAGGCCCGTTTTTTATGGCTCAGCCGGAATGAAGCGCACTCAATCCGATGTGCTGGCCCCACCTTCCTTTTTGTCAGCGGCGATGGAAATGTCCTTCCCCAGCAAAGTCCGCACATAAACCCGCTGGATCACGACGAAAATCACAATCGTCAACGGCGCTGCCAGCAGCACGCCGAGAGAGCCAAACAGCATCCCTGCCCCCAGCACAGCAAATAGCAACACTGCAGGTGGAACATTGACCGCATGTTTCTGAATCATCGGTTGCAGGAAGTTCCCCTGAAGTTGCTGAACACCAAGAAACAGCACAACCGTCCAAAGCGCTGTCATCGGAGAAACAGTGAAGGCCAGCAGCACGGCAGGAACACCTGCGATAATCGGCCCCACCATTGGAATGACATCCAGCAAGCCAGCAATCAGACCTAAGCCACCCGCAGCCGGAACACCCAACAATGCAAGGCCAGCCCATGTCAAAACGCCTACCAGAATGGAGGAGCAGAATTGGCCGAGCATCCAGCCTCTAAGGCCTGTTGAAGCATCGTTTAGTACCTCTTGTGTCACTTTCTCCGCCCTTTGTGGCACCAGCAAAACGAGGCCTCTGCGGTAGACGGAGGGATCACTGGCGATAAAAATCGCAGCGACAAAAACCATCACAAAATCCGCTAAGCCGTTGCCAGCAGCCAAAAGATAACCGCCTGCGGCCGACATCAGGCCGGATAGATCACTGCTACCTTGCGAAACAATATCTCGAGCGCTTTCACCTAGGCCAAACTTGTCCAGCATAGATTCGACAGCGTTCAGGGCGCCTGGAAGGCTGTCTTTAATGGTGTCAAACTGGCTCACCATTTGCGATCCAAACAGGATGAAAGCGCCGCTAAATATTGCGATCAACAGGACAACCGCCAACAGCAAGCTTATTCCGCGCGGTAAACGCGTCCATTTGCTGATTTTATCAGTAAGCGCATCGAAAATTACCGCCAGAACAGTTGCGGCAAAGATCAGCATCAAAAAGCGGGTCAGATCGATCATGATCAGCGCCACCCCTAGTATCGCCAGCAGCATAACACCTGCGGCAGCGACACGCCCCATCGTCCAACTCTGCCCTGATGGCACTTGTGTGCTTTCTGTCATATTTTCCCCGCTTAACCCACCGCCAGTAACGTAATGGCGCCCTGTCTGGCACATCTTCGAGCGCAGTAAAGTGGCAAATTATCCTAATCATCCATCATCAGATGACTGCGAAATTTCTGTATAGGAAAATATCACCCTTCTTCAGCACATCAGCCCGTTTGGACAGAGACGATTAGGCTTTAAAAATGCTATGCGTTTAAATTCGTGAACAAATGTTGCGAAATATGCAAAGAAGGCTTGCCTCGCACCGGATCGACGGACATTTTGTAACCCATTCAGATGTGTAGCCACAAAGTTGGCTGCGATGCCAATCTGCTCGAAAACATCTATCGGCAACCGAACAAGGAAGTTCATGCACGGCGATCTCAATTCCTCAGTCCTCTCAGATGCGCTCGTTATTCTCGGCGCCGCGGGGATAGTTATTCCGCTGTTCGCTCGCTTTCGCATTACTCCTATTATCGGTTTCATCCTGGTGGGTTTGCTGGTCGGCCCATATGGGCTCGGCAGAATGGTTCTAGACTATCCCATGCTCGTCCACGTGACGATCAGCGATCCTGAAGCCCTCGGTCCTTTCGCAGAATTTGGCATCATTCTGCTGCTGTTCACTATCGGGTTAGAGCTGTCGTTCAATCGGCTGTGGGCCATGCGCAAGCTCGTATTTGGACTGGGAGCACTCGAACTTGTCTTCATATCCATGCTGATCACTGCAGCACTGTGTATGCTGGGCCAATATTGGACCGGCGCACTTGGTTTAGGCTTGGCCCTCGCCTTGTCCTCAACGGCACTGGTTTTACCCATGTCGGGAACGAACAATCCAGTCGGCCGCGCAGCACTTTCCATGTTGTTGTTCGAAGATATCGCCATTGTCCCGATCATTTTCCTGTTGGGTGCATTAGCGCCCTTTGCCGATTCCGGTGGGATGGAGGGGCTGATGGACACCCTCTGGATGGGCATTGTTGTGCTCGGCGCTATGATGGTAATCGGCCGTTTCGCCCTGCCCCATCTCTTCGCACAAGCCGCTCGCACGAAGAGCCCGGAAGTTTTTCTCGCCGCTTCACTGCTTGTGGTGATCGGGGCCAGCCTAGTTACAGCTGCTGTCGGCCTATCCCCCATCGTTGGCGCTTTGATCGCGGGATTACTCATTGCTGAAACCGAATATCACACTGAAGTGGAAGGGATTATGGAGCCCTTCAAAGGTCTGGCGCTGGGTGTTTTCCTCCTCACCGTGGGGATGGGCATCGATCTTGCGATGATTTGGAACAACCTCGCCCCTATCGCGATTGCCGTTGTCTCTGTCCTCACACTGAAAGCGGTTGTCACGGGTGTTCTTCTTCGTTTGATGGGGGCACGGCGCGGTACGGCGACAGAAACCGGCATTTTGATGTCAAGCCCTTCAGAGACTACGCTGATTGTGCTGACTGCCGCAACACAGGCTATGCTCATCCAGCCTGGGACAGCGCAGTTCTGGCAAATTGTCACTGCCATTGGCCTCACAATCACACCCCTTCTGGCTTTGCTCGGGAGACTGATGGCAAAGCGGGTTGAACCGGCCCCAGACCTTTCCAGTTTCAGCGAAACACGAGATGGCCAGGGCGTGATCATCATCGGCTTCGGCCGTGTCGGCAGATTGGTAGCCGACATGCTCACCAAACATGACAAGCCATATGTCGCCATAGACTTCGATTCAGACACAGTCGGGCAAGCCAAAAGACAGGGCTATAATGCAGTGTTCGGTAACGCTGCTCGCGTGGACGTTTTGAGTAAACTTGAGATCGACGTCGCACCCGCAGTTATTCTGACGATGGATGAGCCTGTTCTGGCACAGCAGCTGACACGCAAGCTCCGCAGTAATTACCCTGAGCTTCCCATCATAGCCCGTGCCAGGGATGGTACCCACGCGAGTGAGCTGTATCGCAATGGCGCAACCCATGCCGTTCCTGAAACGCTTGAGGCGTCTCTACAGCTATCCGAAGCCGTACTGGTGGATCTGGGTGTGGCCGTTGGTCCAGTCATTGCTTCGATCCACGAAAAACGCGATGAATTCCGTAAAAGCATCAAGGAAGGCGGCGAGCTAGATTACATTCCCAAGCTGCGAACAAGTTCCGCAGAAAATGCCTGAATTTTCAAGAATTAAGCCGTGAAATAAAAAGCCCGGCGTTACAGCCGGGCTTTTATTCAGATTTTGAGTGACCAATCAGGTCGCTGCGATCTGCTCTTTAACAGCCGCCAAAGCCTCCGCCGCCTTAGTGCCATCCGGCCCACCACCTTGCGCCATATCGGGCCTACCGCCACCGCCTTTGCCACCCAGCGCTTCAACGCCAGTACGCACCAGGGCCACTGCGTCAAACCGATCTGTCAAATCATCGGTGACAGCCGCTGCGAAAGCGGCCCGGCCTTCATTGACAGCAACGATGGCGGCGATGCCTGAACCCATGCGCTTCTTCGCATCATCCAGCAGACCGCGAAGCTCTTTCGGATTCAGTCCATCTAAAACCTGGCCTGAAAACTTAACACCGCCCACTTCTTCATCTGCCTTAGCAGCAGAAGCTCCACCGCCACCCAGTGCGAGCTGCTTTTTAGCTTCAGCTAACTCACGCTCG
The DNA here is from genome assembly GCF_009828105.1 of Altericroceibacterium indicum. GTDB lineage: Bacteria > Pseudomonadota > Alphaproteobacteria > Sphingomonadales > Sphingomonadaceae > Altericroceibacterium > Altericroceibacterium indicum. The sequence goes on along the minus strand of NZ_WTYQ01000001.1, from coordinate 371,451 downwards.
AGACGCTTACGCTCATCCATCAACGCACTCACACGCGCTTCTGCTTCTTCAGGCGTGGACTTCAGAACGCCAGCTACCGCTTTCAACGCATCTTCACGCTGAACAAGCCATTGGCGTGCAGCTTCACCGGTCAATGCCTCAATCCGGCGGACACCCGATGACACAGCACTGTCCGATATAATACGAAACACGCCGATATCGCCTGTCGCATGCACATGAATGCCACCACACAATTCGACGGAATAACTCTTACCCGAACCATTCCAATTGCCACGCCCCATGGAGAGGACACGCACTTCTTCTCCATATTTTTCGCCGAATAGTGCCATTGCTCCGGCTTCTATCGCGTCATCCGGACTCATCAGCCGTGTTGTGACCTGGTCATTATGACGGATCTCAGCGTTCACATCCGCTTCGATTGCAGCAATATCTTCCGCTGTCAGAGCTTTGGGGTGCGAGAAGTCGAACCGCAAACGGTCTTCAGCAACCAAAGACCCCTTCTGCGTTACATGCCCACCCAAACGATTGCGCAGAGCAGCATGAACAAGATGCGTTGCCGAATGATTAGCACGGATGCGATCTCGGCGGTCCTGATCCACTTCGAGGTGAACCGTATCCCCCTTGGCGATGCTTCCTGCTTCAATCACACCATTATGCGCATGCAACCGGCCAAGCGGTTTGGCCGTGTCGGTGATTCGAATATGCAGGCCATTATTGCCAGTGACGACGCCAGTATCGCCCATCTGGCCACCACTTTCGCCATAGAAAGGGGTTTGATTGGTCAGCAAAGTCACTTCCTGGCCAACTTCAGCACTATCGACTTCCTTGCCATCAACGATAAGCGCCACCACATGGCCATCGCCAGACGTTGCAGAATAGCCAGTGAATTCGGTAGCATCTTCACGATCGACAATATCGAACCAGACTTCACTATCAGCGGCAGCGCCGGACCCCTTCCAGGCGGCACGTGCAGCGGCCTTCTGCTGCGCCATAGCCGTATCAAAGCCTTCCCGTTCCACACCTAAACCACGAGCGCGCAACGCATCGACGGTCAGATCATATGGAAATCCGAAAGTGTCATAGAGCTTGAAAGCGGTTTCACCTGAAAGTGACTGACCTTCTTGCATATCCTGCGTTGCCTCATCAAGCAAACGCAGGCCTTTTTCCAAGGTCTGGCGGAAGCGTGATTCCTCACGTTCCAGCACTTCTTCGATCAGCGGCTGCGCGCGGGTGAGGTCGGGATAGGCCTGCCCCATTTCGGTAATCAACGCTGGCACCAAACGGTGCATCAAGGGTTCTTTCGCTCCAAGAAGGTGCGCATGCCGCATAGCGCGGCGCATGATGCGGCGCAGAACATAGCCACGTCCCTCATTGGAAGGCAAAACACCATCAGAAATCAGGAAGCTGGTTGAACGCAAATGATCAGCGATAACCTGATGGCTGGCACGCTGCTCACCCTGCGCCTTGGTCGATGTCAAATCTTCGCTGGCTGCAATCAGGTGGCGAAAAGTATCTGTTTCAAATACGTTTTGCCGGCCCTGCAATACAGACGCGATACGTTCCAGCCCCATCCCCGTATCAATGCTTGGATGCGGCAGATTGCTAACGATCTCATCATTCGCCTGCAAATGCTGCATGAAAACAAGATTCCAGATCTCAACAAACCGGTCACCGTCTTCATCCGGTGAACCAGGAGGGCCACCAGCCACATCTGGGCCATAATCCCAGAAGATTTCAGAACATGGGCCACAAGGACCATCGGAGCCCATTGCCCAGAAATTATCCTTTGTAGCAATACGAATGATCCGCTCTTCAGGCAGACCAGCTATTTTGCGCCAGAGATCGAAAGCCTCATCATCCGTATGATACACAGTCACCAGCAAGCGTTTGGGGTCGAGGGCGAACTCTTTGGTGACAACCTCCCATGCCTGCGTAATTGCCTGCTCTTTAAAATAATCGCCAAAGCTGAAATTGCCGAGCATTTCAAAAAAAGTCAGGTGGCGCGCTGTGTAGCCGACATTGTCGAGATCATTATGCTTCCCGCCCGCGCGAACACACTTCTGCGAAGATGTGGCACGTGGCGCTGGTGGCGTTTCAAGTCCGGTAAAGACATTCTTGAACGGAACCATGCCCGCATTCACGAACATCAAAGATGGATCGTTATATGGAACCAGCGGCGCGGAGGGCACTTTCTCATGGCCGCGATCGGCAAAATAGTTGAGAAAGGTGCTGCGGATGTCATTTGTCGAATACATGGGGCGGAATTAGGGCTTGAAATGCCGCAGGACAAGCGGATTTGACTGCTTTCTCTGAGCAATTGTTGCGATCAGGCCGTGTAAGCGCATAATTCCTTGCCAAAGTGCCACTCAGTCAGACTTTAACGCCAATAATCACTGAAGCGTAGCTGACCCCATTCAAAGCTTGAGTACAACCAGACACTGTAAAAGAAAAAGCGGGGCAAATTTGCCCCGCCCCATCAATCATTCATTATCACCAGCAGGTTCAGGGCCAGTCATCATTTCTTCAGCAACCTTATCCGTCTTGCTGCGAATAGCTTTTTCCAACTGGTCGCGAAGCTCTGGATGTTCCTTTAGATAGGTCTTGGCATTTTCACGACCCTGCCCAATCCGAATCGAATCATAAGAAAACCAGCTACCTGATTTTTCCACTAAGCCAGCTTTCACACCGAGATCGAGAATTTCCCCGATTTTGGAAATCCCTTCGCCATACATGATGTCGAATTCAACCTGCTTGAAAGGCGGCGCGACTTTGTTCTTCACCACCTTCACGCGGGTAGCATTACCGACGATTTCGTCCCGATCCTTGATCTGGCCAGTACGACGGATATCCAAACGAACTGAAGCGTAGAATTTCAGTGCGTTACCGCCTGTTGTGGTTTCGGGATTACCATACATCACGCCGATTTTCATTCGGACCTGATTGATGAAAATTACCATACAACGCGAACGGTTGATGGACCCTGTAAGCTTGCGCAACGCCTGGCTCATCAAGCGGGCCTGCAGGCCAACATGGCTATCACCCATTTCGCCTTCAATTTCAGCGCGCGGCACCAGAGCAGCTACAGAATCAACCACAAGAACATCAACAGCGTTAGAGCGCACCAGTGTGTCGGTGATTTCCAACGCCTGCTCACCAGTATCAGGCTGAGAGACAATGAGATCATCAATATTAACACCAAGAGCCTTGGCATAGACCGGATCAAGCGCATGCTCCGCATCTACAAACGCAGCCGTACCACCGATTTTCTGAGCTTCCGCGATGGCATGGAGAGCAAGCGTGGTCTTGCCGGAACTTTCCGGGCCATAAATCTCGATGATCCGGCCGCGCGGAAGTCCGCCTATGCCAAGCGCGATGTCTAACCCAAGTGAACCGGATGAAACCGATTCGACCTGCATGGCTTCGCGACTGCCCAATTTCATTGCAGAACCTTTACCGAAGGCCCTGTCGATCTGGGCAAGTGCGGCGTCGAGCGCTTTCTGACGATCCACTTTGCTTTCCTTAGCTTCAACCACTTTAAGATTAGCAGCCATGACATGACCTCCACCGGTTTCCTAGGGGGGACCCCCGATTCATCAACTGGAAACCTGTGTACCTGCTTTGTTCTAAAAGAACAAGAGTGGAACATACCTGTCCCATGTCAGAACAGAAATCAATCGGCCTGATTGTGCGATGAGCGCAGTATCTGAGTCACTTTAGCGGCTATTTGCTTGACCGAAAAAGGTTTGGGGATGAAATACATACCATCAATTTTGATTTCGCGACGGAGTTGTTCCTCAGCATATCCGGACATGAACAGCACCGGTAAATCCGAGGCAATCTTGCGGATTTCACGTGCCATGGCCGGCCCATCCATTGTTGGCATCACCACGTCGCTGACAACGAGATCAAATGGACCGTCTGATCTGACAAGCTCCAACCCTTGGTCGCCATCTTCAGCTGAGACAACGGTATAGCCCTGCCTGGTCAAAGAACGTTCTGCCACAGCTCGGACCATATCTTCATCTTCGACAAGAAGAATGCGTCCACCCCCCGACCAGCTTGACGTGGGTTCTACCTCTGGTCCTGAAGCAAGCACTTCTCCACCACTCTCACCACGATAAACCGGCAAGTAGATTGAAAAGCGTGCGCCTTGGGAACGGCCATCTTTTGAAGTAAAATTATCTACAAAGATGAAACCACCCGACTGCTTAACGATCCCGTAAACGGTCGACAGTCCGAGCCCTGTGCCTTTTCCCAATTCCTTTGTGGTAAAAAAGGGCTCAAAGATTTTCGGTAGATATTCTGCTGGAATTCCGCCGCCCGTATCCTCAGCAATCAGAACGGTATAATCACCAATTGGAATAATATCGCTTCGCATTCGCCGGATATCGGCAGCGCTCACACACCGGGTGGAAAAACTCAGAGTCCCAGTTCCGTGCTCGCTTCCCCCGTCACGCGACTGGATGGCATCACGCGCATTAACCGCCAGATTGATAATCACCTGTTCAAGCTGTCGAGGGTCGGCACGAACTGGACCAAGATCACGATCGTGGTGGGTTTCAAGAGTAATCTTGGCCCCTAGCAAACGCTTCAGTAATTGCGACACTTCCGAAATCACATCGGGCAATTGTAGCACTTCTGGCTGCAATGTCTGCTGCCGGGAAAAGGCGAGAAGTTGCCTCGTCAGCGACGCTGCACGGTTAGAATTGGCCTTGATCTGCTGGATATCATCATAGTCACTATCGCCCGGAATATGGCGCAGCAACATCAGGTCGCAATATCCAATAATAGCGGTAAGCACATTATTGAAATCATGAGCCACCCCACCTGCCAGTTGCCCCACCGCCTGCATTTTGGTGGCCTGAGCGACCTGACGGCGCAGACGGTTTTCAACGGTCGTATCTGCCAGGCTGAGAAGGACAGCAGGTTCGCCCAATCCGCGAATACCAGCCAAGCGCAGTGAAACAGGCTCATCCGGTTGTGATCGCAGGCGAATAGCCATGTCGCCACTATTCACAACCCCTTGACCATAGCGACGCACAGCATCCGAAATGGCAGCTTTATCTTCCTGAATCACGAGATCTGAAGGGTAAAGCGGCAAGTCCATTTTTTCGATTCCTGCCGCCCGGTGGAAGGCAGGATTGGCGAACAGAAAATGTCCATCCCGATCTGTCAGTGCAAGACCAAGAGGCAGATGCTCCAGCAAAGACTCCAACTGAGGGGCCTGTCCAGTATTTCCGCCGCCCCAACCGCCAAGCCCAACACCGGAATCCAGCATGAGCATCAAAGAAGGAGCTTTAACCGGATCAACAGACGAATCGGCAGGGTCAAAGAGGGGCACCTGCACCAATGTTTGCGGGCTGCCCTCACGCCCCTCCCGGCTATAATAGATTCGGTCACGCTCATCAGTCCGCAGCAAGGAGACGAAATCCCTCCCAATCAGACTTGCGGCATTGCCACCACAAGCCCGCCTCGCGAATCCCGGGCTAACCGCCTGAATGAAACCCTCTGTATCTACGACTGCCAGTTCTATTCCGGCGTAAGACATCATCTCGCCAAAAGAATCGTTCAATCGAGCGGAAATGACCGCCACCGGATCATCTTTAGCGGTCGAAACGAAGCGCCAAACGAGATATTCATCCCCACGGCCAGCGCGCTGAGCTTCTACCTGCCACTCCCCCTTATCAGCAGAAATCACGAGACCGCCATCAGCTCCATCGCGCCATGCGATACGGGCAAGCCGCGCCAACTCTTCCTGACGTTCGTCAGCGATGGGAAGGTATGGAGGAGTATAGTTTGACCCAAACCAGCTTTCATAAAGCGCATTCGCGCAAACCATGCGCCCGCAACGGTCGGTAATCACAACGGCGCGATCATCCTGCTGCATGGCTTCAAGCGTCACAGACCAATCTATAAGCTCAGCCGCAGCATGTTTTTGCGGTGATATGCGGCGCAGAATAGCGGCACCTCCCACACCCAGGACGGCTAAACCACCTGTGAAAGTCACCGTAACCAAGGTGCTATCGGTCACAATAAAGACGAGTATGACACTTACTAAAACCGCCAGAATTACAATAACGGCGTCGGTCATGCGGGGCTGACCACTATCGGCAAGGATGCTCATTATTCCGCTGCGCTGATGGCCGCATTTTCGCCGAGCCGCCGCTGGCGCCGACGCATCACAATGCCGCGCCACACGAAGATGGCGATGAAATAGCCAATCACCGCTGCCACCAGGGAAATCACAAAGAGCCCCGTCACCAAAGCAGGCGCCGCGTCAGACAACAGCCAGTGGGTCCACTGCCCCAGAGTGGCCCCTTCACTCATCAAGGCGCGGAATGAGGAGAGGTCAGAATGAAAGCCAAGAGCACTTCCGATATAGAGCGCTGCCGCAACGATCAACGGCGTTGTTGCAGGATTGGAAAGAAACGTCATGCCAGCCGACAGCGGAATGTTGCCCCGGAAGGGCACACACATCAATGCTGCCCCCACCATCTGAACACCGGGTATGAGAGCAAAAATGCCCACAAACAAACCAATCGCAACGCCGCGCGGGACCGAGCGCCGGGTCAGGCGCCATAATTCAGCACGATGTGCCAAATGACGCGCGTAACGGTTGCGAGCAAGCTGTTCGCGCGTTGGCATCTGGCTGCGTGCCCAACGGTTGAGGCGACGTTTCATAAACCTCTCAATACACCAAAGCGGAACTGGCGGAAGGGTCCTGCCATGAACCGGCTGAATGGTTCGTTTAAATGCAGCAACCAAGCGCGATTTTTATCCTTTTTCGCGCATGATCCTTGCCTTGTCGCGCTGCCAGTCACGATCCTTGATCGTAGAGCGCTTGTCATGGGCCTGTTTACCCTTAGCAAGCGCCAGTTCGACCTTGGCCCGACCCTTGGCATTAAAATAGACCGAGAGCGGTACCAAAGTCATACCTTTACGCTCTACTGCACCGTGCATCCGATTGATTTCACGCTCATGGAGCAGCAACTTGCGGGGACGCTTAGGCTCATGGTTGAAGCGATTGCCATGGCTGAATTCCGGAACATTGGAATTGACCAGCCAAGCTTGCCCGCCTTTTACCTCGGCATAACTTTCTGCGATTGAGCCTTGGCCAAAGCGCAAGCTTTTCACCTCAGTCCCTGTCAGGGCAATGCCAGCCTCGAAAGTTTCCTCGATAAAATAATCAAATCGCGCACGCCGATTCTCGGCGACGATCTTGTGCTTGTCGAAAGTGGTGGGTTTGGGACGTGCCATAATTGTGCAGCATGTAGTGTGTGCACACCAAAAGCGAAAGGCGTTAAGCGAGAATCTACGGGTAAACTGCAAAAGAATATCGCACTCTCAGACTGCCCTCACCCCTCCAAAGATCGGCCTTCTGATTTTACTTGTACCTATGACCAAAACCTCTTGCTCGAAGGGGGCATTAAATGCACAAATAAATGACTATTAAAACCGGGGGGTTATTTTGGCTGTATTTGTTAAATCTGTGGCAGCGCTTTGCGGCGCAACTTTGATGGCGTTTACTGCGCCCGTTTTAGCGACAGATGCTCCACCGCTCGAAATTTACGGCAATTTGCCCACATTCGATGATGCGGCAATTTCACCAAGTGGCGAACATGTCGCTTTAATTTTGACGGAAGGGGACAAAAGGCAAATCGTCATTTTCGATTCAGCCATGCAACCCATCATGTCCATGGCAGCAGGCGACACAAAGTTACGTAGCATTGCCTGGGCAGGCGATGAGCTGCTGTTGCTAAGTTACAGCCAGACTGAAGAGTTACCCTTTGGCTTCACTGGCGATTTGATTGAAGTCTACCGAGTGATGATTGTATCGGTAGATAGTAAAAAGAAGCCTGAAACTATTTTTCTCAACAAACGCGGTATAGCAAATGCGACTTTCGGATCTTATGGCGTCCGCAAAGTTGATGGAAAATGGACCGGTTACTACGGCGGTATCCTGTTCAAACAGGAAGGCAGTGGCACCTACAAATTTGACCATGGTCGCCCCGCCCTTATGGCAGTGGACCTTGAGCGTAACGAACCCAAGATAGCCTCATACCCCGCCAGTGAAGGCGCTTATCGTGACTGGGTTGTTGGCCCAGATGGAGAAATCGCTGCTCAACTCGATTTTTATGATCGTGATGGTTCCTGGAGAATAGAAAACTCCAAGGGAAACACGATCGCCAAAGGACAAAAGCCGGACGGCAGGATTAGCCTTATATCGCTGGGAACAGACGGAACGACAGCAATATACAGCACAAGTGATGAAGAAGGCGGTGCGCGGCATTTCTATGAAGTTGCACTGACTGGCGGTGAACCTAAAGAGATTTTGGAAGGTAAAAACGCCACTGCAATATCATATAACTCAATGACCGGATTGATGGACGGTTATTATCGAGAAAGCGGATTACCCGTTTTTTTCGCCAAAGAAGATCAGATGGCCGCCCAGAAGATCTGGGGCTCCTTCGGGAGCGGCGGAACAAACATGGTCGATTGGTCAGACGATGTTAGCAAAGTCATTGTCCGGCGCAGCGGCGAAGGTGTAGCCGGGGACTGGTATATTGTCGAGATTCCGACAAGCGGACTTTTGAAGCTTGGCTCTGAGCGCCCCGACCTCCCGGCTGACATGATCGGGGAAATTCGCACCGTCGATTATACGGCGGCAGACGGGCTTGAAATGGATGGCATTCTTACGCTTCCACCAGCGCGCGACGCCAAGAATCTTCCCTTGGTGGTACTGCCACATGGAGGGCCACATTCGCACGATTCCGCTGTGTTTGACTGGTGGGCACAAGCTTTCGCATCAAGAGGTTACGCCGTATTTCAGCCAAACTTTCGGGGTTCGACCGATCAGGATGTCACGTTCATGCGCGCTGGCTACGGGGAATGGGGCCGGAAGATGCAGACCGATATTTCTGACGGCGTAGCCGAGCTTGTCAAACAAGGCATCGTCAATCCTGACCGCGCCTGCATCATGGGTGCAAGCTATGGCGGATATGCTGCTCTGGCAGGCGTCACGATCGAGCAAGGCAAATATAAATGCGCCGTCTCAGTAGGCGGCGTCAGCAATTTGGACACGCTCTATCGTACCGGCTACATTGAAATGTCCGGGCGCTCAAAACTCACGCAGAAAAGACTGCTTGAGGAATTAGGCCCGCGCGAAAGCTTGAAAACCTACTCTCCCGAAGAACAGGCATCTAAAGCTGACGCCCCGGTGCTGTTGATACACGGTCTAGATGACACCGTAGTGCCATTTGAACACTCTAAACGAATGGCGGATGCGCTGAAGAATGCGGGCAAGCCCTATAAATTGGTTGAACTAAAGAGCGAAGATCACTGGCTATCCCGTGCCGAGACACGCAACCAAATGCTCAAAGAAGCCATTGCATTTGTAGAAAAATATAATCCCGCTAATTGAAATATGATTGTAGTTCGTAAATCACTTGACTCAATCAATACAAATTTCTTAACTCGCTCCACTATATCATTTGATCGCGCTGAATTTTATTCGGGAAAATTCATGAAGAATCTTTTTTTTGCAGGGTATGCTTGCCTCATACTTGCAATGCCGTTCGCGGCAACTGCGCAAGGCAATGACAACCAAAGCCCTCCCCCAATTGAGGCTTATGGTGAATTACCTGCAATTGAAGACATTGCTCTATCACCTGATGGCGACAAATTGGCAGCGCTCGGCACGTGGAACGGTCAGCGGCAAATCTTCACCATGGATAATGAATTGCATTACATCTCTTCTGTACCGGTCGAGAATGTTAAGATTCGTCGGTTGCAATGGGCCAATGAAAACACGCTTTTGGTTGAAGCCAGCCAGACTCAAAAGCTGAATATGAATTACAATGTCGATCAGTTTGAACTCTACAGCGCCCTACTGATCGACACGAACAACAAAAAGAAAATCCAGTCAGTTTTCCAGGATAAACGCAATGTCGCGAATGCTGTTTTTGGCAACTATGGCGTTCGCAAGATCGATGGAAAGTGGAAGGCCTATTACGGCGGCATAGAAATGCAGTCCGATCATAGCGCACAAGGGTATGTATTTGTTGGCGGCAAGCAGGGCCTTTACGAAATTGACCTTGCTGACAATCATTCGAAGCGGGTCGATGCGCCCAGTTCAGCCGATAAATACAATGACTGGCTGATCGGAACAGACGGCAAAATCGCGGCCGAGCTGGAGATCAACAAAAGCGATGGCAAATGGCAAATCAAGAATGCCGCACGCACTGTCATTGCCGAAGGTGTTGATCCGCATGGCACCGTCTCACTTGTTACGCTTGGTAACAAAGGCGATACCGTCATTTACTCCGCCTTCGATAATGATGATGAACGTGTGTCGTGGTATGAACTGCCACTGTCCGGTAATGGTGAAACCCATGAAGTGTTTGCAAATGAAGATATTGAACGGATCTACACTGATCCGGAAAATGGTCGCCTGACCGGATATTTGCGTGAAACAGGCGGTGTTGAGCCGGTTTTCTTCGATGCCGATCACCAGAAGGTTGTCGCCAAGATCTTCAAAGCCTTCAAATCACGCAAGATGCGATTGGTCGATTGGACACCCGACTTTCAATATGTTCTTGTTCGAACGAGCGGCAACCATGATAGCGGATCGTGGTTCTTCGTTGATACACAACAGCTTCGCGCGGAGCAGATCGCTCTTGAACGCCCAGCAATCCCTGATGAAGCCGTCGGTAAAATTGAAGTGTTTGCCTACAAAGCGTCTGATGGGCTCGACCTTGACGGCATTCTGACCCTGCCGGTCAACCGTGAGGCGAAAAACCTTCCTGCTATAATGCTGCCTCATGGCGGCCCACGCGCCCATGATGATGAGAGTTTTGATTGGTGGGCACAGGCTTTGGCAGCACAAGGCTATGCCGTATTTCAGCCGAATTTCAGGGGCTCAACCAATCGCGATCTGGCATTTATTCGCGCCGGTGATGGTCAGTGGGGCCGGAAAATGCAGTCTGACATTTCAGACGGTCTTCAAGCGCTCGCTGAAAAGGGCATTATTGACCCAGAGCGGGTTTGCATAATGGGTGCAAGTTATGGCGGATATGCTGCGCTTGCTGGCGTGACCATGCAGAAAGGGTTTTACCAATGCGCTGTCGCGGTTGCGCCGGTGTCGGACGTCGAACTGATGTATCAGACCGATTACAAGGAAAGCGGCAACAGCAAAGTGCTGAGGAATAATTTGCAACGTTCCCTTGGCCCCAAAGACGCTTATCGCGACATTTCACCAAGGCGTTTTGCACAAAACGCTGACGCCCCTATCCTGCTGATGCACGGGCGCGATGATACGGTTGTTCCTTATGTGCAAAGCTCTAAAATGGCCGATGCGCTGAAAGATGCTCATAAGCCTTATGAATTTATCGAGCTGAAAGGCGAAGATCACTGGCTCTCTCGTGCTGAAACGCGCAAGCAAATGCTCACAGACGCAATCGCTTTTGTGAAGAAAAACAACCCTCCTAACTGAACGCCAACAATTCATCAGGAGCCAAAAGGGGAGCGAAGCAGCAATGGCCTCACTCCCCTTTTTACAATATCAAGACCTTAGATAAGACCTGCACGCTCTAATGCGGAATCGACGGCTTTGCGCGCCTCTTCATTGCATGGCACCAGCGGCAGACGGACTTCATCAGTAAACCAATCATGCACCCGGCTGAGCGCATATTTCACAGGGCCGGGGCTGGCATCTTCAAACATGGCGTAATGCAGCGGGTAAAGCAGATCGTTGAGTTCCCGCGCACGCACGATGTCATTATCCACACATGCCTGTTGGAATTCAGCACACAGCTTAGGGGCAACATTGGCCGTCACGGAAATACATCCCACAGCACCTGCTGAATTGGCCGGAAGCGCCAGTTCATCATCACCTGAAAGCTGACAGAAATCCTTTGAAATTCCCATCCGGTGATCGACTACGCGAGACAGGTCACCGCTGGCATCCTTGATCCCGATGATCCGGTCTGGATAGGTCTTGGCCAGTTCGCACACGGTTTCAGGAGAAATATCGGTCACCGTCCGGCCAGGCACGTTATAAAGAATGATCGGCAGATCGATATGTTCAGCAAGATAGGAAAAATGGGCTTTGATCCCAGCCTGGCTCGGTTTGTTGTAATATGGCGCAACCACCAGGGCGGCGCTGGCTCCGCATTTTTTGGAGAAGGTCATATGGAGCAGCGCGTTCATCGTGTCGTTACTGCCACAACCTGCGATCACTGGCACACGGCCTGCAGCCTGCTCAACACATACTTCAATGACCCGATGGTGCTCTGCATTGGAAAGCGTGGACGCCTCCCCGGTCGTGCCACAAGGCACCAAAGCTTTAGATCCGTTTTCGATCTGCCAATCCACAAGGCAACGGAATGCGTTTTCATCAAACGCTCCATCGCGAAAAGGAGTCGCCAGGGCCGGAATGGAACCTGAGAACATTTGCGCCGCTCCCGTAATTCAGTCATAAAAACAAGAACTCATACCGTTTGCATGAATTCCACGGATATTCCGTTCAGCGCCTGATAAGGAACCTAAGGCCATAATGTCCAGCATGGTCCGTACATCTCTTCTTGCCGCCCTCCTCGCTTCAACCGTCAGCGCCTCTGCACCAGCTGCTGCGCAAGACGCAGATCGGTGGGATAATGCTCGGCAAAACCTGGTCGCTCGCGAGCCTGGCCGGATGGCTCAGGCGGTTGATCGCTGGCAGCAATTGAAATCAAATAGCCGCCTGTCATTCGATGATTATGCGAATTTTTTGATTACCTACCCGGGATTTCCCGATGCTGGTACATTGCAGAAATATGCCGAAGGCCGGCTGGGTTCCGAATTCGTTGACCCCGCCAGACTCGTGGCATTTTTTGATCGCTATCCGCCAGTGACCAATGAGGCGAAAGCCCAATATGCTCTGGCACTGTCCGGTCAGCGTCCGAACGATGCGTTTGCTATGGCGCGTGAGGCATGGCGCGGCGGCGGCATGGACGAGACAGCGGAGGCAAGCATTTACGCTATGTTTGGCCGGCAATTCACGCCAGCCGATCAAGAGGCACGGCTCGATGCCTTATTGTGGCAACGTGACCGGGAGGCTGCCGAACGGCAAATAGCCTTTGCCCCACCAGAAAAACGCGCGCTCTTCACCGCACGCCTCTCTATTTTGCAAGGCGGTGACGGGGCCACTAATGCACCTGGCGCATTGAGCGATCCGGGATACCTGTTTAACCGTTCGCGTGAATTGCGGCTGGAGGGGCGCCCTTCGGATGCAGTTTCCATGCTGGCCAATCGCCCCCAGCTTTCTTCCATCCCATTTGATCAAACGGCTTGGGTTGAAGAACTGCTCAATGTCGCGCGGATCGCCGATGCGCGCAGTGCTCAGCGTATCGCGGCTTCGGTGGACGACGCCTTTGCAGCCGGTGCCGACGTCAGCACACGGGGGTATAAATTACGTGACGATTACACCAGCCTAATGTGGCTGGGTGGAACTAAAGCGCTTTGGGAATTGGGTGATGCCGTCGCCGCTGCACCGCTGTTCTTTCGCTATGGCGCAGCAGCACAAACACCCCAGACCCGTTCCAAGGGCTTCTTTTGGGCGGGCCTTGCTGAACAGCGTGCTGGCAAAACAGGAGAAGCGCGCGGCTATTTCGAAATGGCCGCTGACTATCCGGATCGCTTTTATGGCTTGATGGCGCTTGAAGCTCTCGGCCGCAAAGTCCCTGATTTCAGTGACATGCCTACCACTCAGCCAACCAGTGCGGAGCGGGCGGCTTTTTATGCTCAGCCTTTAACACAGGCGGTAGCTGAAGTAGCCCGTGATGCGCCATGGAGCACCGGCATTCGCTTCTATCGTGAAATTGCATCACAAGCGCATACGGAAGATGAGCATCTTCTTGTCGCACAGCTCGCGCAGCAAATTGGCCGCCGCGATCTTGCAGTGAATGTGGGTGAAGCCGCTGGAGCAGATGGCTTGAAGGGCTTTACCCGTCTGGCCTTTCCGACGCTTAACACACCTCCCGGCACGGATTGGACTATGGTTCATGCCATTGCCAGACAGGAGAGCCAGTTTGCCGATAATGCCATCAGCCATGCAGGCGCGCGCGGATTGATGCAATTGATGCCCGGTACCGCACGCGAACAAGCGGGCAAAACCGGCATCCAATATATGTCAGCGTCTTTGATTGATGACCCAAGCTACAATATCCGCCTTGGCAACGGGTATTTCCAGCGAATGCTCAACTATTACAACGGGTCCTACCCGCTTGCTGTGGCGGCTTATAATGCCGGCCCCGGAAATGTGAATAAATGGCTCCGCGCCAATGGCGACCCACGCACACCTTCTGTCGATTGGGTCCGCTGGATTGAAGAGATCCCGATTTTCGAGACCAAAAATTATGTACAGCGTGTGCTGGAAAATGCCGTAGTCTATGAAGCGATTTATCCTGATAAGGCCACTTATGGGCAACCTCGCAAGCTCAGCGATTTTCTGAAATAATGAATTGACCCTTCAGCCTTCGGGCTGGAGGGTCACCAGTTTAAAGTCGGGCCGTTCAGGATTGGCCAGTGTGTGCTGCGTATAATGAAGCAAGCCCTTTGCTGCGTGGTTGAAGCTGCGCCGTCCGCCTTCACGCTCAGACACTGCCTGTTTCTCCCATCCTGCAGCAAAGGTTTCGCTATTGGCTTTGAGCCAATCAACCACACTTTGGGTTCTCGGGTCAGAAACTGTTCTACCGTAATCACGGCGGAACTCCGCCAAAATCCGCAAGGCCCGCTGATCCCAGTCCGGCAGTAGAATACGCGCAGATGGATGGGTGAAGAAGTAGCGCAAAAGATTGGGCGCTTCCGTTTCATCAAACAATCCTGTGAACAGCTCTCTCGCATAGCCATTGGCGCAAGTGACATTCCAGATGGGGTTAAGCCCATATGCTGGCCATGGCAGGCAATCCACCAGCGCATCTATCGATGCAGACGCATCTTGCGGCAATATAGCGAAGGGGTCCGCCGGGTCTTCTCGCCCCGCCAGAGAGAAGAGATATTGTCGTTCTGCCCGGCTCAGGCACAGGCCTTGTGCCAGATGATCGAGCGTATGTGCGGACGGACGAACGTCACGCCCCTGTTCGATCCAGGTCACCCATGTCGCGCTGATATTGGCACGATCTGCCAATTCTTCGCGTCGCAAGCCCGGTGTCCTGCGCCGCCCCGGCCGATCCACGGCCACACTCTCCCGCCGGGCACGAACAAAACTGCCAAGTAATTTGCGCTGATCTTCCGTCATCATATCAGCGCTTATACTAGGATAATTATATCTCTGGTAACAGGAAATTATTATCGCAAGAGTGGTTTCGAAAGGAACATTTGATGAGTGAAAAATATGAGCAATTGGTCAATCGGCAGTTTGGCAGCACGGCACAAGCTTATGTCGCAAGCACTGTCCATGCGAGCGGCAAAGATCTGGAATGGGTAGCCAAACGCGCTCAGGAGACAGCCCCTGCCCGCGCGCTTGATATGGGCACAGGTGGTGGCCACACAGCCTATACCGCAGCCGCTTATGCAAAGACCGTAACAGCAAGCGACCTCTTGCCAGACATGCTGGAGGCTGTCTCATGCGAAGCGGCAAGACGCGGTATTGAAAATCTGGAAACACAAATTGCCGCTGCAGAAGATTTGCCATTCCCTGATGCGCATTTTAACTTTCTCACCTGTCGCTTTTCCACCCATCATTGGCAAAATGCGCAAGCTGGCCTGTGTGAAGCAAGGCGGGTATTGGCAAAAGGCTCGCCAGCCCTGTTCATCGACGTGATCGCGCCACAAGGGTCCGCTGCTGCCGATACACATCTCCAAACGTTGGAACTGTTGCGCGATCCGTCTCATGTCCGCGACTATGCTCTGCGCGAATGGACTTCGATGCTCGACCGCGCCGGTTTTCATATCCGCAGTTGCGATGTGATACGGTTGCGGATGGACTTCACCAGTTGGACCGCGCGTATGCAAACCCCTGCCGCTCAGATAGCGGCAATTCGCACCGTTCAACAATCATGCAGCGAAGACGTGGTGACTGCATTGGAGATTGAAGACAATGGCTCCTTCACCGTCGATGTGGCTATGATCGAAGCTGCTTGAGCCATTATGGGGGCAGGTATTCCTCACCTCTCGCATCAGTCGGAGCAATCGGCTAGCGAGGGCAGCAATGAAACCTGCTTCCAACCCCATCACCCCTGAAGGCCTTGCCGCATTGAAGGCCCGTTACGACCACTTGCTCAGCAAGGAACGCCCTGAGATTGTCGAAATCGTCAGTTGGGCGGCAGGCAATGGGGACCGTTCGGAAAATGGCGACTATCTCTATGGGCGCAAAAGAATGCGCGAGATTGATCGGGAGCTAGGCTGGCTCGCGCGCCGGATGAAGGCTGCAAGAATTATCAACCCGGCAGACCAAGCCGACAAATCCCGTGCGTGGTTTGGCGCAACTGTCACCATCGCAGATGAAGATGATGAAGAGCGCGTTCTCACTTTGGTGGGCGATGATGAACAGGACGCGAGCGCGGGTAAAGTCGGCTGGAGCGCACCTATTGCCCGTGCCCTGCGCGGGGCCGCTCTTGGTGACTTACGTAAGGTAAGGCTGCCTGGCGGCGAAAAAGAATGGGAAGTCATCGCCATTTCTTATCCCGAAACCCGCAGCATACACGCAGACTGATGCGGCGCTGCGTTGCTATATCGCTGGTGCTCGCGTGCGCCCTGCCCGGTTCTGCACTTGCAGCAAGAGACAGCCTTGGCGTGTATGATCATTGGGGAAGCTTCAAAGATCCCAGCATTCCGCGCTGTTATGCCATCGCGATCAGCGAAAAACCGCGCGGCAAGCCCGATGCGCCTCTAGGTTCCGCAAGCGTGGGAACATGGCCGAAGAAACAAGTACACGGCCAATTATACCTGCGGCTGTCTCGTGAACTGGCAACTGGCTCTGCCATCACCCTTTCTATTGGGAAGCGTAGGTTCAGCCTGATGGGAAGTGGGAACAATGCCTGGGCACGAGACAAGGCCATGGATGCGGCGATTATATCCGCCATGCGCTCTGCCGAGGGAATGTCGGTCAGGGCAATAGGAAGCGATAAGAAAAGCTTCACCGACCGCTACCGGCTGGAAGGCGCTGCCAGTGCGATGGACGCTGCGACCTTAGCCTGTGCCAAAATCCGCTGAGACAAAAGAAAAGGCCGGAGGTTTCCCCCCGGCCTTTGCAATTGAAATCAGGTCAATCGCTTAGAAGCGATAACCGAAGCCAACCATAACCTGATGACGATCGGAATCGACATCAAAGCGGTTGCTTTCTGGCAGATCATTGGCGTCAAATTCACCCTTTTCGTAGTTCGAATAACGATATTCGACCTTGGCGAAAGTGTTTGGTGACAGTGCCTGTTCAACACCGGCACCTACGCGCCAGCCATCAAGATCAAGATGGTCGTTGAAATCATTGGTGCCATCAGTGCCAACGAGGTTGTAGCGAGCGTTGGTGTAACCACCCTTCGCATAAACCAGCGTGTTCGGCGTTACGGCGTAACCTGCACGGATACCGGCATAGAGGTCACGGCCCGTTTCAACGCTGCCAAGCCCGAAGATGTCGTTGTTATACGTATCGCCCTTGTTGTCAGCAGTTGAACCGGTGATTTCACCTTCAACACCAATCACGAAACCGCTTGGCGTTGCATAGTCGTAACCAATGCCGCCACCATATGCGAGGCCGTCGATCGAGGCGTCAGAATCGCCATCGACTGAACTACCTGGCTTGGACTCATCCCAGCCCAGAAGACCTTCGACGCGCGGACCACTGAAGTTTTCCTGCGCTGTCTGAGCCATCACTGGGGTGGACAGGGCCGCAAGCGTAACCACGCCGAGAAGTGCAAAACCCTTTTTCATAACGATACTCCATTTCCTTGTTGTGACGACGATGTGTCGTTCAGGGAGGAGAATGTGTCGCGCACAATTGAGTTTCATTAATATAACACAACGAAATTTGTGATGCTTTCGCGCAACACTATTACGCTCAACCGTTTGATACGAACGTCAAACCGTGGTCACATTCAGGAACGACCGTGGGAACCGCTGTACAGCCACGCTTTCAATCCTTCACAAGTGCCCGTATATAGTGTCCATGGCCGACACATCTTTAATGAGCATACCGGGGCAAGTGGACCCGGTTCCCGTCGCACGTGACATAACACCACGTCCTGATGGACGCGTGGACCTGCTCGGTTTGCCCAAAAAACGGATCATGGAAATCTTTGCGGCGGCCGGGCTCGATACCAGACAGGCCAAACTGCGAGCCAAACAAGTGTATCACTGGCTCTATCATCGCGGCGTGACTGAATTTTCCGCAATGACTGACATTGCCAAAACCATGCGCCCTTGGATGGAAGAACGTTTCATTGTCGGGCGGCCAGATATTGTCGAAGCCCAACATTCGACTGACGGAACCCGCAAGTGGTTGCTACGAACGCCGGATGGGCATGATTATGAAATGGTTTTCATCCCCGATGCAGATCGTGGAACGCTGTGTATTTCCAGTCAGGTCGGCTGCACGCTGAACTGCACCTTCTGCCACACGGGAACCATGCGCCTGGTGCGCAATCTGACACCGGGTGAAATCGTTGGCCAGGTGATGCTCGCGCGGGATGCTCTGGGCGAATGGCCCAAAGGCCGGATGGATATTGCTGAGGAAGAGGACGAAGCCGAATACCGGGCGGATGGCCGCTTGCTCACCAATATTGTGCTGATGGGTATGGGCGAACCGCTCTATAACTTCGATAATGTCCGTGATGCAATGAAGTTGGTGATGGATGGCGAAGGCCTTGGCCTGTCTCGCCGCCGGATCACCCTGTCCACCAGTGGCGTTATTCCCGCAATGGAACGCTGTGGCGCAGAAATCGGCGTCAATCTGGCGGTCAGCCTTCATGCAGTACGCAAGGAAGTGCGTGACGAGATTGTTCCACTCAACAAGAAATATGGCATTGAAGAATTGCTTGAAGCCTGCGCAGCCTATCCGCGCGCTTCCAATTCGCGCCGTATCACTTTTGAGTATGTGATGCTCAAAGACAAGAACGACAGCGATGCCGATGCGCATGAACTTGTCCGCCTGCTCAAAAAGTATGACCTTCCTGCCAAGGTGAACCTTATTCCGTTCAACCCATGGCCGGGTGCGACATATGAATGTTCTGAACCTGATCGTATCCGCAGCTTTTCCAACATCGTTTTTGAAGCAGGGATCAGTGCCCCTGTCCGCACACCCAGAGGCCGTGACATTGATGCGGCTTGCGGCCAGCTCAAAACAACGGCGGAAAAGAAAAGCCGCGCGCAGCGTGATCGTGAAGCGGCGGCGGCGGCGGAAAATGAAATGCTTGTAGGCTGATCGCCTGCATATCACGCATCTGCCATTCATCCTGCGGAAAGAACGCCCCGCCTAGCCTTGGGCAAGTCGGGGCTATAATCATTTGAAGTGAGCCAGCATGCGTTTGAAATTCCGTCCCATAGCTTTTGCCCTTCTCGCTGTTGCGCTCGCGCCGACTCCGGCCATCGCACAATATGGGCCATGGGGCGGCGGTATGTGGGGCCGTTCTGCATGGGATAGCCCGATGCGAAGTAATTGGCCTGATCGGACACAAGGTACCAGCAGCCCCTATCGTGAAGGCCATGTGGAAGTGTCCCGCTTCGTCAGCAAAGACGCAGTGGACCAGCTTCAGCATGGTCACATTACGGTGAATGCATCTGTGGATGGGTTCAACGATTCTCGCAGCACCTCCACTTATGCCGCTGCGGTTGAAAACCAGATGGTGAACCTTGGCTATGATACGATGCGCCAAGAGACCAATCAGGGGCAGATCGCTGAAGTACAGGTCGATCGCGCGGTTGCAGAACCTGCGGAACAAAAGCGCAATCCTGTCAGTGGGGAAACGACTGTTGGAGTTTCCAATCATGGCTCTTTCATGGGCATGGCGGTGAATGTGGACCTCAGCAAGCCACGCACAGCCTTGCTCTCAACCCGCCTGATGGCCCGCATCCTGGATGCCAAAAGCGGAGATGTCCTGTGGGAAGGCCGCGCTACAATCTACACCCGTGAAGGGGATGATGATTATTCCGAACAAGCCATCGCAACCCGGTTGGCAACGGCTTTATTCTCGCAATTTCCGGTCGGCCCGGATGATGAAGTGGTTGAGAAGTAAACAGTACAGCGCGCAAATCCTTGCTCCGTGGCGCTTACGTGCAGGATAGACCTTTCTCAAAGCCTTGTGCGATCATATCTATTGCCTCTTGTGATTATGCGCGCACTGGAATGATCGCGCGTTGGCCAGAGGTAGATTGCCATGACCCGTATGCCCGCCCTGTTCATCGGACACGGTAGCCCGACGAACACTTTCGACAATATCTCTTATACGCGATGCTGGCGCGCTCTGGGCAAGGCATTACCGCGCCCGAAGGCTATTCTGGCCATTTCCGCTCATTGGTATTTCGGGACGTCAGCCGTTACGGCCATGGAGCACCCACGAACCATCCATGATTTTTACGGATTTCCTGAAAGGCTCAGCACCTTCCAATATCCAGCACCCGGTGCGCCGGACCTCGCACGCCGTGTTGTAGAGCTGGCCGCTCCCTTCTGGGCAGGTGCGGATCAGGATCAATGGGGTCTCGACCATGGCACATGGTCGGTGCTGGCCCATATGTATCCGGAAGCGGATGTTCCAGTGGCGCAGCTCTCTCTCAACGGGGTGAAGCCGCTTGAATATCATGTTGAACTCGGCGCCAAACTTGCTGCCTTGCGTGATGAGGGTGTGCTTATTCTGGCCACCGGCAATGTCGTGCATAACCTCAGCCTGATGAACCGCCGCATGGCCAATCATGGGGAGGATTGGGCCAAACGGTTTGAACAAGCCACCATTGATCAGGCAGCAAAAGATCCAGGCCAGATGCTCAAACTACTGGATCACCCCGATTTTGACATCGCGGTTCCTACGCCCGATCACTTTATTCCATTGCTCTATATCGCTGGGTTGGCCGCAGCGGAGAACGAACCTCTCGACTGTCTGATTGACGGCTGCATGTATGGCGCAATTTCCATGACCACTTTCGGCCTCGGGACAGATCCGGCCTTAGCACAAATTCTGGAACAGGCCGCCCAGGCAGGCTCTCTGGAAGAGGCAATGGAACTGGCCTGTTAAATCCAAAAGCGCCGCCTTGCGCATTGGGCCAAGGCGGCGCTTAATATATCAGTTCAATCCGGCAAGCTTCAGCAGTGCTTCCGTACTGGCATCGAAGCTTTCTCCACCCTTTTCGATCTTTTTGGCCATGGACTTGCCCAGTTCAACACCGAACTGATCAAACGGGTTAATGCCCATCAAGACTGCATTGGCAAAAGTGCGGTGTTCATGGAACGCGATCAACGCACCAAGCGCAGCGGCATCAAAATCATCGCACAGGATTGTCGTTGATGGGCGATTCCCCGGATAGGCACGAGCCAGATCGTCATTCGCACTACCTGCCATGAGAGCTGCGCCTTGCGCAAAGCAGTTCATCAGCAAGATGCGGTGATGAGCCGGGTCCAACGCATCACCGGGTGCGATACTGGCGATAAAGTCGATCGGGACCAGACGCGTACCCTGATGGAGAAGCTGGAACACCGCGTGCTGTGCATCGGTGCCAACCCCACCCCATGTGATCGGAGCAGTGGGACCTTTGACCGGCTTACCTTCAGCCGTCACGCTCTTGCCGTTTGATTCCATTTCGAGCTGCTGGAGATAGTCCGGGAACAGCGCGAGACGTTCATCATAAGCAAACACCGCCCGTGTCTCACAACCGCGCAATCTGGAATAATACAGATCTGCAAAGGCTGCGCGCAGGGGCAGATTGTCCGCCATGGCAGCATCGCGGAAATGTTCGTCGACGGCGGCAGCGCCGGCCAGCATGGCAGAAAAATCTTCCCAGCCGATCCCCAATGCCACAGGGAAACCAATAGAGGACCACAGCGAATACCGGCCGCCTACGCTTTCAGCAAAAGGCAGAATGCGTGTTTCATCAACGCCCCATTTCACTGCCGCCTCAGGGTTTGCTGTCAGCGCGATCACCCGGCCAGAGGGGTCGTCCACACCATTTTCAGCCAGCCACTTCAGGGCGCTATCCGCATTGGTCATAGTTTCGATGGTGGTGAAGGTCTTGGATGCAACCGCAATCAGCGTGGTTGCAGGATCGCAGGCAGCAAAGGCCTGTTCCAGAGCGCAACCATCAATGTTGGACACCACGTGCACGTCCACCAGCGCCAGATCGCGGTTGAGCGCATCCACTGCCAAGGCTGGGCCAAGCGCCGAACCACCAATGCCAATGTGGA
The DNA here is from genome assembly GCF_009828105.1 of Altericroceibacterium indicum. Classification (GTDB taxonomy): domain Bacteria; phylum Pseudomonadota; class Alphaproteobacteria; order Sphingomonadales; family Sphingomonadaceae; genus Altericroceibacterium; species Altericroceibacterium indicum. The sequence goes on along the minus strand of NZ_WTYQ01000001.1, from coordinate 349,091 downwards.
TCAGGTGTTTGACTTCACCTAACGCGCCTTCATGGATTGCTTCCACCAGCAACCGCATCCGTTCAAGCAGCGCCGCAGCTTCTTCAACGCTGCTTTCCTTGCCGACACCGCGCAAAGCCGAATGTTCTGCTGCGCGGTTTTCTGTTGGGTTAACGACTTCACCAGCAAACAGCTTGCGGCGCATTTCGTCAAAACCGCTCGCTTCAGCGAGCTCTTGGAAATCTGCGATCAGTGCATCGGTCAAGTGAGTCTTGGACCAATCGAACAAAATGCCTCCTTCGCCCAGTTCCAAACGGGCGGACATCTTGCCGAGACGATCCGGGTCGGCAGCAAACAAAGCCTCCAAAGTCGTGTCTTCATGCAGACCGAGGGACTTCCAGGCGGCTTCGCGGGCTTCGCTCACAGGCATTCTCCAATATTAAGCTGATGGGATACGGCTAATCGCTCATGCAGCATTTTGGAACCGGCAAGTTACGTCTCGATGGCGATTAGCGGTAAAGACTCCATCAAAATGACCAAAAAACCGGTTACAGCGCATGGGCAACAGCGTTTTTGCTGCCTATGGTGCAGGCTTCCAACAGGCTTGACGCCAGCCAAGCTGACCAACATGGACCGCGACCATGAATGATACCGTCCCCGGCGATGCCGGAACCAATACCCCTGAAACACGGGAAAAGCCGAAGAAAGAGGAAGGTAGCTTTCTCGTCTTCGTTATAAAACTCGTTTTATTCGTGCTGATCTTCCGTAGTTTTATCTTTTCACCTTTTTCGATTCCCAGTGAATCCATGCTGCCGAGGCTGGAAACAGGTGACTATCTGCTCGCTGCAAAATGGCCTTATGGCTACAGCAAATATTCCCTGCCTTTCTCTGCCCCGCTGATCCCCGGACGGATATTCGCAAGCCAACCGGAACGCGGTGATGTGGTAATTTTCAAGGCCCCCCCTCTTGATCAGGAAGATTACATCAAGCGGGTTATCGGCCTGCCCGGCGATCAGATTCAGGTGATTGGCGGCGTGGTGAACATCAATGGCCAGCCCGTTCAGCGCAAGCGGATCGAGGATTTCGAAATTCCGGTGAGCGTCAATACATCTTGCAAGGAAGCGCGCTTCACGGTTCGTAAGGATGACGGTTCACTTGTTTGCCAATATCCGCAATTCCGTGAAACGCTGCCCAATGGCGTCAGCTTCAATACGCTCGACTTTGGGCTCTATCCACAAGATGATACGCAACCTGTTATCGTGCCTGAAGGCAAACTGTTCCTGATGGGTGATAATCGCGACAATTCGATGGATAGCCGCTTCCCGGCCGTTCCTGGCGGCGGCGTGGGGCTGGTCCCACAGGCCAATCTGATTGGCCGTGCCACCATCACCATCTGGTCCACTGACGGCTCTGCTGAATGGATCAAGCCCTGGACATGGTTCACCGCAACGCGCTGGAACAGAATAGGACACGGATTTTGAGTAAGGTGCAATTGAATGAAAGCGCCGATTTTTTACGCGGCCTAGGGGTTGAACCTGAAGGTCAGGAGGGCCTTTGGTTGGAAGCACTTACCCACGGCAGCACCGGGGAGAAGCGTAATTATGAACGGCTTGAATTCCTTGGAGACCGTGTTTTAGGCCTTTCCATTGCCGAATGGCTCTATGAACGCAATGATGATGCAGAAGGTAAGCTTTCCCAACGCCTCAACGCTTTGGTCAGCCGTGAAATGTGCGCCAAAATTGCCCGAGAGATCGGCCTTCCTGTCCATGTTCGACTGGGCAAACAGGCCCGTGATGATGGCGGGGCAGATAGTGCCAATATTCTCGGTGATGTGATGGAGGCACTGCTGGGCGCAAGCTTCGTATCGCGTGGCTTTGACCCCAGCCGCAATATGGTTCGCGAATTGTGGAGCAAAGAGGTTTCCGGATATGCGGGTCGCCAGAAGCACCCTAAATCTGCACTGCAGGAATGGGCGGCCGGCAATCGCCGTAAGCCGCCCGAATATGAACTGATTGACCGTTCCGGACCAGATCATGCTGCCCGGTTCACTGTGCGCGTTTCCGTGAAAAACGTCGGCACAGTCGATGCCGAAGCGAACAGCAAGCAGGAAGCTGAAACGGCTGCTGCACGCAAATTTATGGAGAAGTTTTCTTGAGTGATACCCCCACCCCGCACTGCGGCGTCGTTGCCATTATCGGTGCGCCGAATGCGGGCAAATCCACACTGGTGAACCGTCTGGTCGGCCAGAAAGTCGCCATCACCAGTGCGAAAGCGCAAACCACGCGCGCACGGATGCTGGGCATTGCGCTGCACAATGAAACACAGATCATTCTTGCCGATACGCCCGGTATTTTCGCTCCGAAAAACCGGCTTGATCGCGCGATGGTCAACGCCGCATGGGAAGGCGCGCAGGAGGCGGATGCCATTGCGCTGATGGTCGATAGCGTGAAGAAGCGCCGTCACGAGCTGGAACCACTGCTGGAGGCTCTCAAAACCAGGCCTGAGCGCAAAATTCTGATCCTCAACAAGACCGACATCAGCAAGAAGGAGCCTCTTCTTGAGCTGGTGCAGGAACTGACCGGCAAGGTCGATTTTGCCGAGGTATTCTTTATCTCGGCAGAAACCGGTGATGGCGTTGATGAGCTTAAAGCGCATCTGGCTTCACTAATGCCGGAAAGCCCCTGGCATTACCCGGAAGATCAGGTGTCCAATGCCAGCGAACGGTCACTGGCGACAGAAATTACCCGTGAGCAACTTTACCGTCAGCTTCACGAAGAACTGCCTTATGACAGCGCCGTACGTCCGGAAAAATATATCCAGCGCAAAGATGGCTCGGTCGAAATCCATCAACAGATCATCGTCACACGCGAAACGCAGCGCCCCATTGTCCTTGGCAAAGGTGGCCAGAAGATCAAGGCGATCGGGGAAGCAGCCCGCGCCGAATTGAGTGAACTTCTGGGTGTAAAGGTGCATCTGTTCCTCCATGTAAAAGTTGAAGAAAACTGGATCGACAGCCGTGAGATTTACGAAGAAATGGGTCTTGATTGGGTGAAATGACGATGCACACCAAAGCAGGCTCACAAAAGAAATGGGACTTAAAGGCACCATTCCTGGCTCTTGCGGGTGGGTTAATGGTTACGGGCTGTATCCATCCTTCCACGACCTCACCCGATAGCGCGCTCCACGCTGGCGACCGCTATGTTGCGCTTGGAAGCTCCTATGCAGCCGGACCAAATCTTGGCCCGGCTCAGCCCGGATCCCCTAAACGCTGTGGCCGCACCCAGGCCAATTACGCCACACTTCTGGCACAAAAGCTTAACCTTAAACTGGTCGATGCAAGTTGCGGCGGGGCACAGACGAAAGACCTGCTGCATCCATGGAAGGAGCTGCCTGCACAGCTTGATGCGGTGACGGCAGGCACGCGGCTAGTCACTGTCACGGTAGGCGGTAACGACATTAACTTCGTGGGCGAATTGTTTGCGGCAAGTTGCCGTGCTGGTGCATTGGGAGATGGCGACACTTCGAAATGTGCCCCACGCAAGCCCCTTGCTTCCGAAGAGCAATATGCCGCTCTCGAAAAGAGCATGTTGGCCATTGCGAACACAGTTCATCAGAAAGCTCCGAAGGCTAAACTCGTCTTTGTGGATTATGTGAGTGTTGTTCCATCCAAGAGTTGCGCAGCCGCGCCCATCTTGCCGGAAGACCAGGCACCGCTCACCCAAATGGGCAAACGGCTTGCAGCCATCACCGCCAAGGTCGCGAAGGAAAGCGGCGCGATGTTTGTTGATGCTGGTGCGATGTCAAAGGACCATGACCCTTGTGATCCAGCCCCCTGGGCACACGGAATGAATCAGGATTTTGACGATAGCCAAGGCGCTCCGTGGCACCCAACCCGTCTTGCTATGCAAGATATCGCGGACGCTCTGGCAAGCAGGCTCAAACGTTGATCTTAAAGGGCGGGATTGCCTGGCATTCCCGCCCTTTTATTGAGGCCCAGTTGCTCTGGCAAACCGCGCATTGCGGAAGCGTGCCAGGCTGCAACCAGCCGCCACAATCGCTAGCACCGCTGCAATGATGAGTGGCGTTGACCCCACACCCATTCCGGCACTCAGCAAAATCCCCACCACCACAGCAGCCATCGTTTGTCCCAACAGGCGCGACGTGGATAAGAGACCGCCAGCCGCTGCTGCCCGATCCTTGGGTGCCCGGCCAATCAGAAGTCGTGAATTGGGTGCAAAAAACAGGCCGAAACCAAGTGCCGCAAGGCTCAATCTCCAACCTATTCCGAAAGCACCGGGCTGAGCTGGCATGATGACCATTAAAAACAGCGCGACTATTGCGATACCCATGCCCGTGACCCCCAGTTTTGTCGGTGCGATCCTGTCGGAAAGCCATCCTGCAAAGGGGGCAATAATCAGCATGGTAAGTGGAAAAGGCAGCAGCAACAAGCCGACCTGATCCGGGCTATAGCCCATCGTCTGTTCCAGCCGGAAAGGCAGCGCCAGCATCAACGCCCCGGATGAGATAAAGCATGTCACCGCTGCCAGTGCCGAAAGACCGATTACCGGCTGCCGGATCAAATCCACGGGTACAACTGGATTACTCCGCCTGCTTTCACGGTGCACGAGCATCACCGCTGATGCCACCCCCAGCAAGCAAAGCGCAGTGCCCGGCCAATGGCTGGCGCCATGGGTGGCCACTTGCAGCCCGCCAATGACAAGCAGCATGGTTACCGCGCTCCATACACCGCTGAGCCATTCAGGATTGAGCGGGCGGCGCACCGGATCAGGCAAGGCCCGGCCAAGAATCAGCGAAATGACAGCTAGGGGAGCAGCAGCCATAAACACCCACTCCCAAGACATATTGGCCACAATATAACCGCCAAGCGTCGGTGCCAAAGCCGAAGATGAGGCAACAATAACGCTATTAATTCCCAGCCCGCTACCAAGGCTCTTGGCTGGGTAAATCTGGCGTAACATCGCGGACGAGACACTCAGCGCCATACCAGCGCCGAGAGCCTGACCGGCGCGCAGCACAAGCAATATGGGCAAGTTGCTGGCAAAAAAGCACAAGCCCGAAGTGACCAGAAACAGCGCTTGCCCTATCTGGTAAAGCCGCCGATGACCTATCCGATCGCCCACACTGGCAAAGGGCAGCAGCACCATTACCAGCACCAATTGGTAGACGGTGACGACATTGGTCACCACACCATCGTTGACGCCTAGTTCACGCGCAATGGTTGGCAATGCGACATTGGCAATGGCACCATCGAGAACCAGCAAAGCCGTGCCGAATGATATGGCGATAATGGCCCAGAACCGGCGTGGGAACGGCAGGCCATCCTGTTCCATGGCACGGGTGAAGGCACCGCCGCGATCATCATCCCAATGCGCGGCGTTGACCGACATGCCTTCCCCTTCATCTGTTCGCACTTGCAGCATAGAGCGGACATGTGTGTGCCCGCCCTTGCATTATCAAGTCTCAGCAGGCTTTTTAGTTGCCGGCTTTTTCTTCGGTGCGGCTTTCTTCGCCGTAGTCTTAGCCGTTGCCGCCTTTGTTGCAGTGGCCTTCTTGGCAGCAGGTTTTTTGGCCGCAGCCTTCTTTTTCGGCGCTGCCTTTTTCTTTTTCGCCGGAGCCTTGGCCGCGCGCTCGTCAATCAGACGGATGGCCTCTTCCTCAGTCACATCTTCAGGCTTCACATCCTTGGGAATAGTGGCGTTGGTAGTTCCATCGGTCACATAAGGACCATAGCGCCCCGGAAGAACTTTCATTTCCCCGCCGCTGGTCGGGTGTGCACCAAAAGCTTTGATCGGCTCTGCCTTGGCCCGTCCCTTGCCACCGCGCTGCTGAGCTTCTGCCAGCATTGTGACAGCTGCATTCATGCCCGTTTCGAACACATCGCGGGTAGTCTGCAATTTGGCATATTTGCCAGCGTGCTTGAGATAGGGGCCATAACGCCCGATTGCAGCAATGATCGGCTCGCTGGTTTCCGGGTGGTTCCCAACTTCGCGCGGGAGATCGAGCAGCTTCACGGCCCAATCAAGATCAAAATCCTCAAGGTCCTTGGGGATTGACGCACGCTTGGCTTCCTTGCCTTCTCCCATCTGGACGTAAGGCCCGAAACGCCCGGTTTTACGATGAATTTCCTCACCCGTTTCAGGGTGTTCCCCCATCAGACCTTCCTCACCCGTTTCTTGCGCGCCACCTGGTTGGGCGAAGGGGCGAGTATATTTGCATTCCGGGTAATTGTTGCAGGCTACAAAGGCACCATAGCGGCCACCGCGCAAAGCCAGGCGGCCATCTGCGCAATTGGGGCAAGCACGCGGATCGCTGCCATCTTCCTTCGGTGGGAAGAGGAAATCGGACAGGAATTCGTCCAGCTCTTCCGTCACTTCAGATGGCTTACGCTCCATCACTTCGTCAGACTTCGGCTTGAAATCGCGCCAGAAGGCTTCAAGCAGCTTCTTCCATTCTGCACGCCCACCGGACACTTCATCCAGCTCATCTTCCATGCCCGCCGTGAAGTCATAGGCGACATAGCGTTCGAAGAAGCGTTCGAGGAAGGCTGTCAGCAGCCGCCCGCTTTCTTCAGCGAAGAAGCGGTTTTTCTCGGTGCGGACATAATTACGGTCTTTCAGCACCTGTAGCGTGGACGCATAGGTGGATGGACGGCCAATGCCCAATTCTTCCAGCCGTTTCACAAGGCTGGCTTCAGAGAAACGCGGGGGTGGCTGGGTGGAATGTTGCGTGGCCAGGACGTCCTTCTTGGCCGGGCTATCGCCCTTATGCATCACCGGCAGCAGACCCGATTCCTCATCATCATCCTTGTTGTCACGGCCTTCTTCATAGACCGCGAGGAAGCCTGCGAATTTGACTACCTGGCCCGTTGCTCGCAATTCATGGCGGCCGGTCGGGTCACGCAAAGTGACCGTTGTACGCTCCAGATTGGCAGCCGCCATCTGGCTTGCCATGGCGCGTTTGAAGATCAGATCATAAAGCCTGCCAGCATCGGCACTGCCCGCCTTATCCCGTGTAAAATCGGTTGGCCGGATCGCTTCATGGGCTTCCTGCGCGTTCTTCGCCTTGGTCGCGTAATGGCGCGGTTTTTCGGGGATATAATGCCCATCATACCGTTCCGCGATGGCTTTGCGGGCAGCAGAAATGGCGCTTTCATCCATCTGCACACCATCAGTACGCATATAGGTGATCGCGCCATCTTCATACAGGCCCTGCGCCAAACGCATCGTGTGGCTGGCTGAGAAACCGAGCTTACGAGCAGCTTCCTGCTGCAATGTCGAAGTGGTGAAAGGCGGGGCCGGATTGCGCTTCAGCGGCTTGGTTTCAACATCTTCAATCGTGAAGCGTGAATCCTCAACCGCCTTCTTGGCGGCATCAGCCATGGCCTTATCGCCAATCGACAGGCGTTCGAGTTTGTTGCCGTCAAAGCGGACCAGACGGGCATCAAATTCTGTGCCGTCCTGTTCCATCTTGGCAAGAATTTGCCAATATTCCTGCGGCTTGAACGCTTCAATCTCACGTTCGCGGTCAACGATCAGACGCAGCGCAACAGACTGCACCCGCCCTGCGCTCTTGGCACCGGGGAGCTTGCGCCACAGCACTGGGGAAAGCGTAAAGCCGAACAGATAATCCAAAGCGCGGCGGGCAAGATAGGCATCAATCAGATCCATATCGAGCTGGCGCGGTGCCTTCATTGCATCCGTCACCGCCTTTTTGGTGATGGCGTTGAACGTGACGCGCTCCACTTCCTTAGGCAAGGCGCGGCGCTTCTTCAGAAGCTCCAGCACATGCCACGAAATTGCCTCCCCTTCACGGTCAGGGTCAGTCGCGAGAATAAGGCGGTCAGCCGATTTAGCCGCATCGGCAATCGCTTTAATGCGGCTCTGTTTGTCCTTGTAAGGCTCCCAGTCCATCTCGAAATCTTCGTCTGGCCGGACGGAACCGTCCTTGGGCGGGAGATCCCGCACATGGCCATAGGAAGCGAGAACGGTGAAGTCCTTGCCGAGATAATTCTCGATGGTTTTCGCCTTTGCGGGCGACTCGACGATCACGAGCTGCATGGAAGTAATCTGATCCTTACGCGTATGTGTACGTACGAGGGTGGGAAGGATGAAAGCGGTTCGTCAAGCCACGCGTTTCAAAAAACGCATCAGGCAAATCATTTTCGTCGCTTGGATCATGCGGTCTCGACAGGCAAGGTGCGCCAGCATGAAATTCCTTTCCCAATATTCCCTCCACTTGCTGATTATTTAAGAGTCAGCCCTTAAGCTTCAAGTGACACCCGTCCACCAGCATGGCGAACCAGCCGACCGGCAATTTCCAATTCCAGAAGCGCCATTTGCACAGCGCCCGCACTTTGGCCACTCTGCCGGATCAGTTCATCCACGCCCACAGGCGCTGTGGTGAGAAGATTTCCAATGTCGGCGGGTTCATCAGCCAGCTCTTCGGGCGCGCATTCAAAAGCAGATACGGTTTCGCGGAATGTCGAAAGCGGCTGCCCATCAAAGCCAGACAGCAATTCCACCACATCCGCAGGCGATTGCACCAGCACAGCGCCATCGCGGATCAATTGATTGCAACCATGGCTGCGCGTATCGAGTGGGGAGCCTGGTATGGCCATCACTTCACGCCCCGCCTCGCCCGCCAGCCTTGCCGTGATGAGCGAACCTGATTTGGGCGCAGCCTCCACCACCAACGTTCCCGCAGCAAGGCCTGCTATAATTCTGTTTCGACTTGGGAAATGGCTCCCCCGGGGTTCTGTGCCGGGAGGCTGTTCGGCCAACAACAGGCCTTCGGTTGCGATCTGTTCCTGAAGATCGGCATGTTGCGGGGGATAGGCAATTTCAATCCCGCTGGCGATCACTCCGATAGTGGCAGGTAGCGCCCCGCGATGGGCGGCCCCATCGATCCCGCGGGCCAGCCCGGAAACAACCACCAGCCCTTGCCCAGCGAGTTCAGCAGCGAAGTCACGCGCCAGTTTCACCGCAGCAGCAGAAGCATTACGCGCACCGACAATCGCCACACAAGGCTTGGCTGCCAGCGTAATATCGCCCCGATAGAGCAGAATCGGCGGTGACCCGGCCATCTCGCGCAGCAATTGCGGATAGTCTGGTGAATCGTGAAACAAATAGCGCGCGCGCGCTTCACGCGCAGCGGCCACTTCATTCTCAATCTGGACAGTCGAGGCAGCGCGATAAGCCCGTCCGCCCCGCTTGGCCAGATCAGGCAAAGCCTCCAGAGCCGCTTCCGCCGTATCGAACCTCTGGAGCAATTTGGCATAGCTCACCGGGCCGATATTGGGGGAGCGCAGCAAGCGGATGCGCGCAAAGGCTTCCGCTTGCGCCAAGCTCACTTCCTTGACCCCACACGAGGCTCTGTGCCCGCTCTTAGCCGGGCGATATTCTCACGATGGAGCACCAGAATAATCGCGGCCATCGCGCTCAACACCGGGACCAGCTCCCAGCGCCCCAGCACCATGGCCAACACCGGCGCGCTTACCGCTGCGCACATTCCGGCAAAAGAGCTGATCCGGGTGAAATACAGCAGCCCCAGCCATGTCACGGCGTATACCAGCCCAAAGGGCCAGCCGAGGCCAAAACACACCCCAGCTGCCGTGGCCACGCCCTTTCCGCCCTTGAAGCCCAGCCAGACCGGGAAGCAGTGCCCGATCACTGCGCCAAGCGCTGCAAAGCCTACCACCTCCGGCCAAAACTGCCAAGCGAGGAATACCGGCAACCAGCCCTTGAACAGATCAAGCAGCAAGGTTGCCGCAGCCAATTTCTTGCTTCCGGTGCGCAGAACATTGGTTGCGCCGATATTGCCCGATCCGATCTTGCGAACATCCCCTTTGCCCGCGGCCATTGCCAGCAGCAGACCGAAGGGAATCGAACCCAGTACATATCCCAGCGAAGCCGCCAGAAGGGCATCCAGCCCGTTGCTCATCCTAAGTCCCACTTCATCTTGGCCAAACCATCATGGCACCCACGCCACCGCAGATTGCGTGGCTTTGCTGCCATGACGAACAATAATCTTGCACAACCCATAGCGGCTTGCTTGCAATTCCACAGGGGGAAAATATGCCGAAATGGATATGACATGCGAAGCCCCCCTTGCCGATGCCCCTTTGCTGATCTTTGATTCTGGTGTGGGAGGCCTGTCTGTACTGGCTGAAATCCGCAAACTTTTGCCGGATGCGCCTATTGTCTATGCCGCTGATACGGCAGCCCTTCCTTATGGCGAGAAGACGGAAAGCGAAATCGCCGCGCGCGTGCCCGCCATGCTTGGCCGGATGGTAGAGCGATATCGTCCGCGCCTTATCACCATCGCCTGCAACACAGCCTCCACCATTGCCCTTGCCACTGTGAGAGAAGCGCTCGATCTGCCGATTGTTGGCACGGTGCCCGCCATCAAACCGGCTGCGGCGATGACCAAAAGCGGAGTGATCGGGTTACTGGGAACCGCAGCGACAATCCGGCAGGCCTATGTCGATAATCTGGAAGCCGAATTCGCTTCTGGCAAACGCCTGATTCGCTATGGAGCACCCGACCTTGTCGCCGCAGCAGAAGCCAAATTGCGCGGAATTACGCCTGACCCCGCTATTTTCCACGCAGCTATTGAAGGGCTACGCAGTCAGGTACAAGGCAACGAAATTGATACGGTGGTGCTCGCCTGCACGCATTTCCCGCTGGTACAGCAGGAACTGGGCGAAGTGCTGGGGCAAAATGTCCAATTCATCGACGGATCTCAAGGGATTGCCCGGCGCATCCACCACCTTACCCAAGGGCAGGATTTCAGCCGAAAACAACGCGATTTTGCGGTATTCACTGGGGGAGAGCCAGCTGACAGCAGCCTGCTCACCATGTTGCAGAATTATGGCATCGATCACATTGAACGCTTTTAATGCGACAAGCTCGCAAACTCTCTCCTTCCAACGCGGGGCGGATCATCGTAAAGCGCATTCAACTTATCCCTAGCCGCGAAAATAAGGGCGCCAAGCCTTTGAATGCGGAGCAAAACGGACCGGTTGTGTGAATTACGACCAGATTTTTGACCAAGCGATTGACCGTCTTCATTCAGAAGGCCGTTATCGGGTGTTTATCGAAATCCTGCGCAATAAGGGCTCCTACCCCGATGCGCGCTGTTTTGCTGGGCATAATGGCCCCAAGCCGATCACCGTCTGGTGTTCCAATGATTACCTCGCCATGGGGCAACATCCCAAGGTGGTCGAAGCAATGGAAGAAGCGCTGCACAATGTCGGCGCAGGCTCCGGCGGCACGCGCAATATTGGTGGCAATACCCATTATCATATCCAGCTTGAGCAGGAACTGGCCGATCTGCATGGCAAGGAAGGCGCGCTGCTGTTCACCAGCGGCTATGTCTCCAACGACGCCACGCTGTCCACCCTTGCCAAGCTGCTTCCCGGCTGTGTGATCTTCTCGGACGAGCTGAACCACGCCAGCATGATCGCCGGTATCCGCAATTCCGGCTGTGAAAAGCGCGTGTGGCGGCACAATGATGTGGCCCATCTGGAAGAACTGCTCGCTGCAGAAGACCCTGATGTGCCCAAGCTGATCGCGTTTGAAAGCGTCTATTCAATGGATGCCGATGTCGCCCCGATCCACGCGATTTGCGATCTGGCGGACAAATATAACGCCCTCACCTATATCGATGAAGTCCATGCGGTCGGCATGTATGGCGCGCGCGGCGGTGGCATTTCAGAACGCGACGCTGCAGCAGGCCGGATCGACATTATCGAAGGTACGCTAGGCAAGGCCTTTGGTGTGATGGGCGGCTATATCGCAGCCGATCAAAAGATCATCGATGTGATCCGTTCATACGCCCCCGGCTTCATCTTCACGACCTCGCTCAGCCCCGTTCTGGTGGCAGGGGTGCTCGCATCTGTTCGCCATCTCAAATCCTCTTCGGAAGAGCGTGAGAAGCAGCAGGCAAGCGCCGCCACGCTAAAACGCATGATGCGTGAAGCAGGCCTGCCTGTGCTCGATTCCACCACCCATATCGTACCGCTCATGGTAGGCGATCCGGTGAAGGCGAAACGCATCAGCGATATTCTGCTGGCCGAATATGGCGCCTATGTGCAGCCGATTAATTACCCCACCGTTCCCCGCGGGAAAGAGCGCCTGCGCTTCACCCCCGGCCCGGCGCACACAGACGCCATGATGCGCGAATTGACCGACGCACTGGTGGAAATCTGGGACCGTCTGGAAATGCGTCTGGCGGCTTAAGCTCAGGCCGCGAAGACGCATTGCTCCAGCGCGACACTGAAGCGCTGCAAGGCCGCTTTCACCAATGAACAGCACTGTTCGCACTTGTTCAATTGAGTGCTAGCTTTACCCACTCTCATATTGGCAGGAGTCGGGCATGATACGGCCAAAGTTTGCGGCAGCGAGGGCTCTGATATTTCTCGCTATAGGATTTAGCGGCGCTGCTGTTGCGCAAAACTACCATCCGTCCTTTCAGCCTGACCGGTTCGATGATCGCCCAGCGGGATCACCTAATGAAGTGATGGTCCTTGCATCGCCGCATCTCTCCACCCTGCCAGATAATTTCCGCCCGGAAATGACCCAGCCATTGGTGAATCGCCTTGTAAAATGGCATCCAACGGCTGTTGCGGTAGAAAACAGCTCTGGCCTGCTCTGTGATGCAATGCAGCGGCAGCCCGCACGATATGACGAAGAGACCCTCAACAGCTATTGCTTCGATACCACAGAAGCCCATCAGGCAAGCGGTCTCGATGTGCCAACCGCCAATGCCGACGTCGAGAAGATCCTTGCGAATTGGCCGGATGACCCCACTCCTCAACAACGGCGAAAACTGGCATTGCTCTTTCTGGCTGCTGGCGAGCCAGCTTCGGCAACCGTTCAGTGGCTCCGCCTGCCCCAACAGGAACGCCGCGCTGAAGGCCAGCTCACTGACACGCTGGCAACCTTTCTCGACCGCCAGACAAGCCGAAAGAACGAAGTTGACCTCATAGCAGCGCAAGTGGCCGCGAAATCCGGCCTGGAGCGCGTGTGGAACGTCGACGATCAGTCATATTATGCAGGCGATATGCTCGATAACGAAGCCTATGGCGCGGCCCTTATGAAAGCGTGGGATAACCCGGCCACCAAGGCGCGGAACGCACAAAGTGACGCGCTCAATGCCAATTTGGGCAAAGCTGACGGCCTACTGGATATTTACCGCGCGTATAATTCGCCCTCATATGCCATAGAAGCCTACCACTCGGACTGGGGCGCTGCCCTCGCGGAACCTTCCCCCGAAGCGTTCGGGCGGCGTTATGTCGCTTATTGGGAAACACGCAATCTGCGCATGGTCGCCAATATCAGGGAAGTGCTTGGCCGCAAGCCGGGAACAAAATTGCTGGCGATTGTTGGCGCTTCCCACAAAGGGTATTACGAGGCCTATCTCAATCAGATGCGCGATGTGAAGCTGGTCGATGTCATGCAGGTTCTGCAATAACGCCCATCGATCAACTGCCCTGGCAGCATTTTGGCGAAGAGTGCTGAAACATGGCTAATCCGCCTCTTTTTGCAGATAAGCAATCACATCAGCGCGGTTGAGCGGATCAGCAATCCCGCCAAATTGCATTTTTGTACCGGGGACCACCTTTTGTGGGTTCTGGAGCCAGGCATCCAGGGTTTGTGCATCCCATGTGCCGCCTGCGTTGCTGAGCGCTGCGGTGTAGCTGAAAGCTCTGCTACCCTGCCCCATTCTTTTGCCAAATATACCGTGCAGGTTTGGCCCGTTCTTATCCGCGCCGCCTTTGCGGATCGTATGGCACGCTGCACATTGGCCAAATTTTCTGGCACCGGCATCAGCATCAGCAACTTTCATCAAAGCACTGAGCGATGGGTTGGGACCGGCCGCCGCCAGCCGCTCATCGTGGCGGTCGTCACTGCATGCGCCAAGGAAGGGCGCAATCAGCAGAATTGCAGCCGCTTGGGTATAGAAGAAAGAGTGCCTCATCGATCCGCCCTATAGCTGGCCAACAGCACCTCACAATAGCGGACCAATTGCCTCACAAGAGAGGCGTAAAGGCCATTGGTTGGTCTGGCGGATTATGTAGATTCATCGAGTAATTGTGCGATATTTCACGCTCTTTTCTCCAATTGCGCACAACAGACTTGCAGGTGAAACACTTTACCGCTTCAACCGTAAGACTGGCAGGGCATGTGCACAGCAACAGGAGAATGGCATGAGCGAAGCAATCGTCCGGATTAATGAGAATTTCTGGAATATTCGGGGGATCTTCAAAATTGCCGGCCTATTGAATGTGGGGACGCAGGCTTCTCTCGTGAAATTACCCAGCGGAAATTTTATTTTCCTGGATTCCTACTCTCTGACACCAGAAATGCAGCGTGATATTTTTGCGCTGACTGAGGGGGGAAATCGGGTGGAGGCAATCCTCAATCTGCATCCCTTCCACACTCTCCATTGCGATGGGATGGCATCGCTCTTCCCGCACGCCAAAGTCTATGGCTCAACCCGCCATAAACATTGCTGCCCGCAAATCCACTGGCAAGAGGCAACGGTAGAAAGTAACAAAGTATCAGAGCTTTACAGCGATGTTCTGGACTTTTCCCAGCCCCGCGGGGTGGATTACATTTCCGATAATGGGAACGTGCATTTTTCCTCACTGCTGGCCTATCACAAGCCCTCAGGCGTCATCCATGTTGATGACACGCTCACCTATTTCAATTGGCCTGCACCGCTGAGCTGGATATTGCCCAAGCCCAAAATCTCCTTCCACCCCACGCTGGCCAAGGCGCTTGAAAAGCGGCCCGGTGCGGCAGGTGATTTCAGTGGCTGGGCGCAGGAATTGGGGGAACGCTGGTCCGCTGCCGCAGTGGTCTGCGCTGCCCATTCAGACTCCACTGCGATCACTCCGGGCAGCTTTCCGAAGAAAATCAGTTCGGCATTGGACCGGGTCTCCGGCACTCTGGCCAAACATCGCGACAAATATGGCTGAGGCGAAATAAGCACCCTCCGTACTGGCAGGGGTTCCATCTCACCCCTTAGATCGGTTATGGCGCGCCTATTGCCTATCAAGGCCATACGGACAGCTATTATGACCACGACCGATATCGAACGCCCGGTTCTTACTCCGCCTGAAGGCCACAAGCGCGTGCTGCTGCATAGCTGCTGTGCGCCATGTTCGGGCGAAGTGATGGAAGCCATGACGGCGAGCGGAATCGACTATACGATCTTCTTCTACAATCCGAATATTCACCCCAAGGAGGAATATATCCTCCGCAAGGAAGAGAATATCCGCTTTGCTGAAGAACATAATGTGCCTTTCGTCGATGCCGATTACGACACTACCAATTGGTTCAAACGCGCACGCGGCCTTGAATGGGAGCCGGAACGCGGTGCACGCTGCACCATGTGCTTCGACATGCGCTTTGAACGCACTGCCCTCTACGCCCACGAGAATGATTTTCCGGTCATGACCTCCTGCCTTGGCATTTCGCGTTGGAAAGACATGAACCAGATCAACGGTTCTGGCGAACGGGCTGCAGCGCATTATCCTGATCTGAAGTATTGGACCTTCAACTGGCGTAAAGGCGGCGGCGGCGCACGGATGATCGAGATTTCCAAGCGCGAACAATTCTATCAGCAGGAATATTGCGGCTGCGTCTATTCGCTACGTGACACCAACGCCCACCGCGCGGCGCAAGGTCGCCCGGAAGTGGAATTGGGCAAGCATTATTACGGCAAGGACCAGGCACCGGGCTAAGCCGTGCTTTCCGCTCCACCACACAAGAAAAGGCCCCGGCAGGATCGCTCCTCCGGGGCCTTTTTATAACTGATAATGTAACCAGCGCTTAGCGCAAGCTCACCACATTGTCGCTTTCGCGCGGGTCAACCCTATCACCGCGATAGAGGCTAGCCATAGGTTCGTTGGACACATTCACACATGCCGCCGCACCAAAGCCATTAAAGCCAGTCTTCATCGCTGCGCCATAGGCACCGAGCATACCGATTTCGATATAATCGCCAGCCTGAATGTCAGCGGGAAGCATGAAAGGGCCTTTCATGAAATCCGCATCGTCACAGGTCGGGCCGTAGAAGGAAAACTCCATCAGGCCTTCGGTCAGATCATCTTCCAGTGCTTCCACTGGAAAACGCCATTCCACATGGGCTGCATCGAACAAGGCACCATAGGCCCCATCGTTGATGTAAAGTTCATCCCCACGACGCTTTTCCACCAGCACGATGAGCGAGCTATATTCTGCACACAGCGCCCGGCCCGGTTCGCACCACAGCTCTGCCGAATAGGAAATCGGCAGATTTTCAAAATGGCGATGGATCACAGCGAAGTAATCTTCGAGCGGTGGCGGTTCCATGCCGGGGTAAGAGCTCGGGAAGCCCCCACCCACGTCCACGATGTCCACCGTCACGGCTGCTTCTGCAATCGCGGCACGAACGCGCTCCAGCGCCTGCACATAGGCAAACGGCGTCATCGCCTGACTGCCAACGTGGAAGCAGATGCCCAGCGCATCACAATGCTGGCGGGTTGCCTGAAGCAGCGGAGCCGCATCAGCCAGATCGATGCCGAATTTGGATGCCAGCGACAGTTCCGAATAATCGGAAGATACACGCAGACGCACCAGCAGGTTCAGATCTTCAGCCTGTGCGCCGTCTTGCGAACGGGTGGCTTCAACGATCTTCTCCAGCTCTTCGATCGTATCGAGGCTGAATGTCTTCACGCCATGCGTGTGATAGGCTTCGGCTACAGCTCGCTTGGTCTTCACGGGATGCATGAAGCACAGCGTTGCATCAGGCAAAACCCCGCGCACCATCCGCACTTCGGCAATGGAAGCGACATCAAAATGCGTCACGCCAGAATCCCATAGGATCTGAACGATTTCGGGCGAAGGATTGGCCTTCACCGCATACAGCGATTTTCCGGGAAATTTCTGCGCGAAGAAGCGTCCAGCCCGAGCCGCCGCATGTGGGCGATTCAGGATGACAGGCTCATCCGGCGAAAGATCACGAACTACAGCCGAGGCGTCAGGGTAAATGTGCAATTCAAGGGACCCCCAAACGGTTAGTTTTACAAGCGAGGCTGCCTTGCGGTTAGGAAGTCCCCATGGGGCAGCAGAGGGCGCGCATATAAGCCTCGTGTGACGACATGCAAGGGGAAATTTATGACACTCGACAGAGCGTTCCCCTTGCACGGTTTTCTGACCTACGTCTGGTCAGGACAGTCGGTTCCGGAAATCCTCATATCCGAAGCTCCTGATCTGTTCGAGCTGGTCAGTTTCACTATCCCACAACCAGATGGATGGCAGGGGCACACCGTTGAAACTGTTGGTTTTTACCATGGAATAATGGGCCTGATCCAGAAAGGCGATTCGCTCCCCCGGCTTGCAAGGCACAGGCAGGCGATAATCGCCGATCACATCCCCTGCGAGGCATGACGGGCCACCAAGACGTATCTTCTCCCCTGCCCCATCTTCATCCTCATGCAGCATGGCCGGACGATAGGGCGCTTCGATCACATCAGGCATATGGCAGGTCGCGGAAATATCGGTGATCGCCAACGGCATACCGTTATAATGCGAATCCAGAACCGTGCCGGTGAGAATGCCAGCATCCAGCGCCACGGCCTCACCCGGTTCCATATAGATTTCAGCCCCGGTCCGCTCCTGCAGTTCAATCAGGAATTCAACCAGTTCATCACGCTGATAATCCGATCTTGTGATATGGTGCCCCCCGCCTAGGTTAATCCAGCGCAGATGGCCAAAGTAGGGCTCAATATGCGGCTCCAGCGCTTCCCATGTGCGCTTCAACGGCACAAAATCCTGCTCGCACAAAGTGTGGAGGTGGATGCCATCGACCAGTTCGATATGATCATCTTCAAGTTGATCGATCGGGAAGCCAAGGCGCGAATGCGGCGCACATGGATCATAGCGCGGCACTTCCCCTTCGGCATGCATCGGATTGAGCCGCAGACCAACATCAAAATCGAGGCCCTGCGTGCGTGCATGAGCAATCACTTGTGAACACAGTTCAATCTGGCCCGGCGTGTTGAAGATCACATGATCGGACAAGCGGCAGATTTCCAACAGTTCATCAGGCTTATAGGCTGCACAATAGGTGGCAATCTCACCATCATAATGCTCTGATGCCAACCGCGCTTCCCACAGGCCGGAGGTGCAGACACCATCAAGATATTCACCAATGATCGGTGCAACCGACCACATGGAAAAAGCTTTCAATGCCGAAAGGATCTTGATCCCGGAACGGTTCCGTACATCGGCAAGAACTCGTAAATTCTCACGCAATTTGGCCGCATCCACGACGAATGCGGGGCTATCAACCCGGTTGAGATCAAACTGAGCAAATGCTCCGGGATCGCCAGCCTGTGTTTCCATTATGGTCCTTACATTAACGTGATTTCTTGCCCCTGAAAGGGGCATGCCCTGCGCCTCCCCTTAAGGGAAAGCGCAAGGCATGGCCACACCCGGAGAGCTGTTGCACCGCCCCGGTCATTTTGGAAGCGACAGGTCAATCCACGCAGATGGATCGTACCGCTTTGCCATTTTCAACTTCGGCATAGCAGCCAAACAGATGGTCATCCGCCTGACAGGTTCCTGCCACTTGATGACCTTCACCGCTATTGCCCTTTACGATGCATTTGCCGTCGCAGGTTGAACTGTCCGTGCAACTCTCACCCGCATCAGCAAAAGGATGCACGCAAACCTCTGCCTGTAACCGCCCGCGTTTTTCCACAGTGCCGCCAGTTTCAGTACAATCGCGCTGCTCTTGCTGACTGAGAAAAAGCTTTGGGCCTGTAGTCTGTGCCGGTGTTTCCGGTGCTGTTGACGGACTGCAGGCAGCCAGAATCATGGCGCTGGCCAACGCACCCATAGCAAATTTCATCATCACTGATCTTTCGTTTAAAATTCCAGTGGACCAGCCAACTCCTTAACCTGCCATGGAAGCCCGTTGTTACCGAGCATTTCCAAAAACGGATCGGGATCGAACTGCTCCATGTTGAAGACACCTTCGCCGGCCCATTTGCCGGTCAGCATCATTGCCGCACCCACCATGGCCGGAACACCAGTGGTATAACTCACAGCCTGGTTTCCGGTTTCCGCATTCGCGTCTTCATGGTCACATATGTTATAGATATAGAAGGTTTTTTCACCTGAACCATCACGTGCATCACCGGTAGCAATGTCACCAATATTGGTCTTGCCCTTGGTGGTTTCGCCCAGAGTTTCCGGCTTTGGCAGTACAGCAGCCAGGAATTGCAGCGGAATGATGTCTTTGCCCTGATAGGTGATCGGCTCAATCCCCGTCATGCCGACATTCTGTAAGACGGTCAGATGTTTGATATATTCATCGCCAAAGGTCATCCAGAAACGCGCGCGTTCCAGCTCTGGCAGGAACTTCGACAGGCTCTCCAGCTCCTCATGATACATGAGGTACATGTTCTTCTGGCCAACTTCGTCGAACTCGAACTGCTGACGGATCGTCAGGGCCGGAGTTTCCACCCATTCGCCATTCGCCCAGTGTCGTGCAGGGGCCGTCACTTCGCGGATGTTGATTTCAGGATTGAAATTCGTCGCAAAAGCCTGACCGTGATCACCGCCATTGCAATCAAGAATGTCGAGCTGGCGGATGGTTTCGAGCTTGTGCTTCTTCAGCCACATTGCGAAAACACTGGTGACGCCCGGATCAAAACCAGAGCCAAGCAGAGCCATCAGGCCCTTTTCGCGGAACTTTTCCTGATAGGCCCACTGCCAGCTATATTCGAACTTGGCTTCATCCTTCGGCTCATAATTGGCCGTATCGAGATAGTTCACACCCGCTTCAAGGCAGGCATCCATGATCGGCAAATCCTGATAAGGCAGTGCCAGATTGACCACCAGCTTGGGTTGAATCTGCTTAATCAGCCGCGTGAGCGCCGGCACTTCTTCAGCATCAATTTCATAGGTTGAAATATCGACACCAGTGCGACTTTTAACGCTCTGCGCAATCGCATCGCATTTCGCCTTGGTACGGCTGGCAAGATGGATGTCTGTAAAAATGGCATTGTTCATCGCCATCTTGTGAACGGCAACCGAGCTGACGCCACCAGCGCCGATGATCAGGACTTTGGACATTGATGTCTCCACTGAATTCGAATCTTGCCCGCCCTCTTAGAGAGGTTTCGTGTCAGATGAAATCATTCTGCCGCCCGATGACATGCCACGAATTCATTTCAGAAATGCGTTGATAGGGGCAAATGATCCGAAGTCATGTTTACGATGGCACTAGCCCAGCACCATGTTAGACCGGATGGCATAGAACAAGTGGATTTGTTCAGCCGAATTTCTGGCGGTCATTATCGGTAGCGTCGGCACCTTTTAGACCACCTTCAACACCCCTTAGGCCCCGCTCTGTTCTTTTCAGGCACTGGTAGCATCCGTCCTAAAGCGAGCAGATCAAGGTTAATTATAGGTAATTTCGTTAATCTTCGGTTCTGGGGAAACTTTTCTGGAATGCACTGTCCAAGGCATAGCCATCAGAGAAGAACGGGATGATACACTTCATTAAGATCGTTCAAAACTGGCAAAAATCAGCCACCTCAGCTCTTGAAAAAGTTGAGTCGTGCGCAAAGTGTCAGTACGGTTGGCCATATCATAGCGTTGATAACATCATCAAAACATTGCCAATAATGAATGCGCTCACCGACCTGGTCGGCGTACATGCAGTCCAGTATCACTGCAGTAACGGATGCAGCCAAAGCAACTAACCAGACGCTCTTATCCCCAAGCCGTGCCCTTAAGCAGGATAGAGCCACAAAAAAAACCAATAATCCCGCATGGATATAAAGCGTATCTCTGGAAATTCCGGTAGTCGATAGGATCAATATCTTAAAATTATGAAATGTCGCTAGCATCTACTTGAGCCCCCGGGATTTCTATCTTTTTCGTCGCTACTTTAAAGAAATATCAGAAATCAGCATTATCGCATATTTTCCTATTCTTCGTTAATATTCGTACGACTTTCAAATCACTCGTTAACCATATTTCTCAGTACGTCAGCCGAGATTTTCCGGCAGAATGCGGAAAATCTCGGCTGACGTTATCGGGTGGTTGTCAGTGGGTTAGACGAAGTTTCTAAACCTGCAAGGGCAGAGAACCGAGGTATTCATGCCTTTTCCCAAAATGGGAAAGTTCAAAATTAATTTAAAAAAAATGGGGCCGCACTTAATAAATGCAGCCCAAATCGAACCCTACTTGAGAATCAAGCCTATTTAAGCATAAAAATGCTAAGCTGTTATTTTTTATCCATAAATTCTTGGGCGGCAAGAAAACGCTCAGCATCAAGCGCAGCCATACATCCGGTGCCAGCTGCTGTAACAGCCTGCCTATAGGTATGATCCATCACATCACCACAGGCGAAAACGCCGGGAATGCTGGTTTTCGGAGTACCAGGTTCGACCACCAGATAGCCCGATTCTTCCATCGCCAGTTTGCCATGAAACAGATCGGTCGACGGCGCATGACCAATCGCGACAAAACCACCCTGGCAATCGAAATGGCTTATTTCCGCGGTGTCACTGTCTGCCAATTCCAATCCCGTCAGCCCACCTTGCAGTGGATCACCGATGAATTTCTCTACCCGCTTATTCCACAGAACTGAAATCTTAGGGTTCGCGAACAGGCGATCTTGCAGAATTTTCTCCGCCCGCAATTCGCTGCGGCGATGAATCAGAGTTACGTCATCAGAATGATTGGTGAGATATAGCGCTTCTTCAACCGCCGTATTGCCACCACCGATAACGGCCACCTTCTTACCCCGGTAGAAGAAGCCATCACAGGTCGCGCAGGCAGACACACCCTTACCTGAAAGCTCCTGCTCACCCGGAACACCAAGCCATTTTGCCTGCGCTCCTGTTGCAATGACGAGCGTTTCACCCGCATATTCATCCCCGCTATCCCCTTTCGCAATGAAAGGAGAGCCGTTGGCAAGGTCTACTTCAGTAATCGTATCCCACATCATCCGCGTGCCGACGTGCTCAGCCTGTGCCTGCATTTCCTGCATCAGCCAAGGACCTTGGATAACATCACGAAAACCGGGATAGTTTTCCACATCGGTGGTTATCGTAAGCTGACCACCGGGCTGCAACCCTTGTACAACAATCGGCTCCATGCCAGCGCGAGCCGCGTAGATAGCCGCCGTAAGACCTGCCGGGCCTGAACCGATAATCAGCATTTTGGTTTTATGCGTTGTCATGAAATTCCGTCCATTCTTGCCTTGCGCAGCGCCCTAAACGCATTCGCATGGGCAGCGCAATCACTGGGCGCGAAAACGCGCCCTCAATTGCCAATGGAGGTGCGCATTTTCACTTCAGATCACAAGAGCTACGTGTGATAGGCTTTTTGCCGTTTACCCAAGCACAGCTTGGGCACAAGCCTGACTCATTGAACAGAAGGAGCCACTGCCGCCAGATCATTAGTGAAGTTCTGCGTCCAGCGCTGCACATTCTCTTCCTTTACAGATTGGTGCATCCGCTCCCATCGCTCTTTACGCTCAGCTAGCGGCATATCGAGCGCGATGCGGATATTATGCGCCACATCATCCGGGCTATGCGGATTGACGAGCAATGCATCCTGCAGTTGCTGAGCAGCGCCAGCAAAACGCGAGAGAATGAGAACACCGGGATCTTCCGGGTCTTGAGCAGCAACATATTCTTTAGCCACAAGATTCATGCCGTCACGCAGTGGTGTCACCAGCCCAATCTTAGAAGCCCGGTAAAACCCGAAAAGCTCTTCCTGAGACTGCCCTTTGTTCACATAACGGATGGGAACGATATCCACTTCCGACCTAGCACCATTGATCTGGCCCGTCTTCTGTTCAAGCAGAGAGCGAATGTCCTGATAAGAGCCGATCCCCTCACGTGATGGCGGGGCAATCTGGATATATATCAACTCACGCACACGATCAGGGTAAGTGTCGAAAAACCGACCAATGCCATCAATCCGCTCGGGAAGGCCTTTAGAATAATCGAGACGATCCACTCCGATCATAGCCAGCCGGTGCCGTGTGCTCGACAGCAATCGCTGCTGAGCCTGCTTGGCCTCCCCTGTTTCGCCTTTCGACATGAAGTGATCGTAATCAATCCCAATCGGATAAGCTCTGGCGATAGAAGTATGACCGTTAAGCGTGACCTCGCCAGTCTGCTCATTCACATCGGCACCCAGTTCCTTGCGGCAATAATGCAGGAAACTTTCAAGCCATTCGTCGCACTGAAATCCGATCAGGTCATAATGCAACATCGCATCCACCAACCGCTCGTGAAACGGCAATGAGACAAGCAGCCTCGTTGGAGGCCAAGGGGTATGAAGGAAGAAACCCATACGGTTCTTCAATCCCTTGGAACGAAGGCGTTCGCCTAGTGGAATCAGGTGATAATCATGCACCCAAACCATATCGTCCTGGTCAATAAGTGGTAGAACACTGCTGGCGAAATTTTCATTTACACGTTCATACCCGACGCCAAACTCACGCTCATATTCGGTGAGGTCAATCCGGTAATGAAACAAGGGCCACAAAGTCGAATTAGCATAGCCATTGTAATATTCTTCGACATCCTGAGTAGCCAGATCGACTGTTGCAGTGGTTACACCATCGTGTCGTTGGAAGTGAAGATGGCCTGTAAACTCCTCAACATCTTCACCTGACCACCCAAACCAGATGCCACGGTTTTGTTTAAGCGCTGAGTTCAACGCGCCGGACAACCCTCCTTGAGCACCTGCCACACCCCGCGCCTTTGGGACGTCAACGCGGTTCGAAATAACGACTAATCGGCTCATCTAACAGTATCCCAGGATTTAGAGAGAAGTTCCGCACAGTTAATTATACCAACCAGCGAGTAAGTTTGTGGGAAGTTCCCCCAAAGCTCTCCAGTTTCAAAATCCATATCCTCGGAAAGAAGGCCAGATTTCGTGCGGTGATTGAGCATTGTACAAAAAAGTTCACGGGCTTCTTCGTCACGATGCGCCAGGTGGAGGGCTTCAATGAGCCAAAATGTGCAAATATTAAATGCGGTTTCGGGAAGACCAAAATCATCTTCTTTGGCATATCGGAGCATATGCGGCCCACGTCGCAAAGCTTTCTCTATTGCCTCGAAAGTTGCCTGAAAACGTGTGTCGTCGCTGTCGATATAGTGCAGTTCGACCATCTGGAGCAGACTGGCATCGAGATAATCAGTTTCGAAAGTAGCGCCATAATGACCATTATCGCCGTCGCCTTTCCAGGCGTGCTTTTCGATCGTTGAGCGGATCATGTCCGCTCTTTCCTGCCACAACTCAGCCCGGTCTGACTTGCCCAGATAGGAAGCGACATTGGCAAGGCGGTCACAGGCCGCCCAACTCATCACGGCTGAATATGTGTGAACTTCTTCTCGGGTCCGAAACTCCCACAAGCCGGCATCTGGCTGATCGTGCATTTTCCACGCCATTTCGCCAACTTGCTCAAGACTCTCGAAGTCACCTTCATCGGCCATCCGGATAAGTCGTTTATCGAAGAACCCCTGCGCCGTTGGCAGAACAATTTGCCCATAGCAGTCATGCTGAACCTGCTTATACGCTGCATTGCCGATGCGGACCGGCCCCATATCTCTATAGCCTGCCAGATAAGGAGCGGTCGCTTCGTTGAGCTCGGCAACACCCATGACAGAGTAAAGCGGCTGTATCTGCCCGCCCTTGGCACTATCCACAATATTGCGCAAATAGCCGAGGTATTTTTCCATCACATCCAGCGCACCGAGCCGGTTCAAAGCCTGAATCGTATAATAGGAATCGCGTATCCAGCAGTAGCGATAATCCCAATTGCGTTCCGTGTTGGGCGCTTCCGGAATGGACGTAGTGAGCGACGCCACGATGGCGCCCGTTTCTTCATGCTGGCACAGTTTTAGCGTGATCGCAGCCCGGATCACTTCATCCTGCCACTCCAGCGGAGTCGCAAGTCCACGGACCCAGAGTTGCCAGTATTTGCGCGTGTTGGAATGCATCCGCCGCACTTCACCGCGCACATTGCCGCTAAACGGCTCGTCAGGACCTAGAAAGAAGTGCTGATCACTTTCCACACGAAATGGGCGCTGTTCAAGAATATACCCTACCGGCGAATCCGTACTGAGCCGCATGACCTGACTGCCAACGAGATAACGAATATGGTTCGTGCCATTTGTCGTTTCTGCAACGCTGGTGCCGTAATCTCGCATCGGCCGCAAAACCACGCGCATACGCGGTGCGCCGGATACCGGGCGTACTATACGGGTGAACGCTACCGGCCTGTACATCCGGCCATTGCGTTCAAAGCGTGGGCAAAAGTCGAAAATTTCAACCGCGCTGCCGTCTTCGGCTTCCAGCCGTGTAATCAGAATAGGTGAATTGCGTTCGTAACGCTGCGTTGCAGAAACCTGACCTTCAAGCTCAAACCGCCATACGCCAACGTCCTGACTGCGGCCATTGAGCAGTGAGCAAAAAACCGGATCGCCATCCACTCTGGGAACACACCCCCAGACAAGACCAGCCCTTTCATCGATCAAACCAGACACTTGGCAATTGCCGATGGGCCACAATTCAAGATCGGGTTTCACACCGCTCACAGATCCAGCCATTCAATAACCTCTTTTGGTGAAGCGAGCCTGTGCAGCGCTTCAGTAGAAAAACGATCACCGACCAGGATTCCAAAGCCTCCCAATCGGCTGACAGCGTTAAAACCATCTTCATCGGTCACATCGTCGCCAATAAAGATAGGCAAAGCACCTTTGAAGGGCTCCTCCACCATGAAAGCGTTGACTGCCCCTCCCTTGTCAGCTCCTGGGCGAACAAGTTCGAAAACAAATTTGCCTCGCTTCAATCTGAGCTCATGCTGCTCTGCAATATTCTTAGCGAACGTGAGGCCATCGTGTTCCCGATCAGGAACAGATCTATAGTGCAGCGCAGCACCATGGGCTTTGGTTTCCAGATCAAAGCCGTTCGCTTGTGCATATTTTCCAAGAGCATCGTAAACTTCTCGAGGTAGCCCTTCTGGCTCTGCACCGAGCCGATGACCATCAGCCTGAAACCGAGATATTCCGTGAGATCCTGCACGGGCAATTTTCAGAGGACCAAGGTGCTGTTCAAGATTGTCGGTCGCCCGACCGCTCACCAATGCCAACCTGCCGTCCAAGGTAGCAGCTAATGCCTCGAGCCGCTGCGCCAGATTGCTAGGTATATTGATGCTATCGGGCGTTGGAGCGAGATCAACAAGCGTCCCATCAAAATCGAGAAAGAGAGCAATAGGCCCGCGTTCACGCAAGGCCTTCAACGGTGGGGGCAAAGGAAGAGCCGGTTTTTCATCCATCGCATTCATGGATAGGGATTGAGGCGCTTCGGTCAAGCGCGTGACGCCTTGCCTTTCGAACTTCCGCCCATTAAAGGGCTTCCCGTCATCTGGGGAGTAGCCAACCGCATTTATGCGGGCTTTCGCGTCAACATACTCGGTCGAGAGATCGTGGTGCGGAAGGGACGGATAACCGTTCAGGCGAGACCAATGACATTGCGATCCTTCCCGGGCCGGGCTGGATTTGCAGTGTCATTGCGCGTGCTCGCCCGGCCCCGGAGCATTTTATGGAAGCCTTGCTGACCTCTACGACCGTGGTCGCTCTCGCCGAAATTGGCGATAAAACGCAATTGCTTGCTATTCTTCTAGCGACCCGTTTCAAACGGCCTGTACCTATTATTCTGGGCATCTTTTTCGCTACGATCGCCAACCACTTTCTAGCAGCGATGGTGGGGCATCAAATTGCCTCAATCCTTGACGGTGATTGGTTCCGTTACATTATTGCTGCCGGCTTTATTCTGATGGCAGGCTGGACGCTGATACCGGACAAATTAGACGATGAAGACGAAAAGCCATCGCGTTTTGGTGCTTTCACCACCACATTGATCGCCTTCTTCCTTGTTGAGATGGGCGATAAAACGCAGATCGCAACTGTAGCCCTAGGCGCTCAGTTCAGCAGTGTTTTTGCAGTCACAGCCGGCACAACAATTGGCATGATGATTGCTAACGTTCCCGCTGTGATCTTTGGTAACGCGCTTATCAAGCGGATACCTATGGGTGTGATCCGCTACATTGCAGCAGCGCTCTTCCTGGTCATTGGTGTTTGGGTTCTATGGCAAACACTCAGCGCTGCAGGCTAATAAAATTCATCCTGATCTGCGCCTGTGAATTATGGCAGGCGCAGATCAGATAAAGTAATGGATCGCAAAACAAACTGCGGTGCCAACGCACAAGTTCATCGGCACACCAATTTTCACAAAATCCATGAAACGATAATTCGCTGCGCCATATACCAATGTGTTTGTTTGATAGCCGATGGGCGTAGCAAAACTCGCACTCGCACCGAACATCACCGCCACGATAAGCTGGCGCGCATCAATTCCCATGGATTGAGCCAGATTGATTGCGATAGGCGTTAATATGACTGCTACTGCATTGTTGGTCACAGTTTCAGTCAGCAAACTGGCAGCAGCATAGACCGCTATCAGAGCCAGAAATGGAGAGGACGATGAAAGGTAAGGCTCCACAAAGCCCACCAGAAGATTAACAGTCCCAGCGTTATCAAGCCCTTTACCAAAGGCCAACATACCAAAAATCAGACCGAGTGTGTTGCCGTCAATTGCACCCCACGCCTCTTCAGCTTCGATACATCGTGTGGCCAGAACCACCCCAACGCCTAAGAGAGCCATGGCTTCAATCGGAAAACCGAAGAACGCCGCAAGGGCCACTACACCCACCAAAGTACCCAAAGCAATTGGTGCCTTTGAGCGGCGGAATGCCCTGATAGGAGCATCACTTACATTCACCAGCGTCACGGTGGAATGAAGAGCCTGCGCCGCATCGCTGCCAGCGGCGATCAAAAGGCAATCGCCCGCCCTCACCCGCACATTGGCCAGGTCCGGGCCAGCCATATGCCGAGGACGGGACAAGCCTAAAACTCTGATGCGATAGCGCGAGAGAACCGGGATTTCAGCAAGCCTGCGGCCAATCACGGGATGCGACCCCGGTATCACTGCCTGGAGGAAACGCAAGTCCTTGGGTCTGTCCGGGCCAGCTGTTTCAACGCCACCACCCACACCGCTCAACCCAGTACGAAAATCATAGGCTTCCGCAAGCGAGGCAAGTTCAGCCGGGCTGGCCGCAACGATCAGCTGATCCCCAGCCTTTAGTTCCCAATCATCAAAATCCCGCCGTTGAATACTCTTTCCTCGCTGCACACCAGCAATACGGATACCGGGGCGGCGTGCAAAAGCAGTGCCTCCAAGGGCTTTGCCGATCAGTTCGCTTTCTGAGTTGAGCACCAGATGGGAAAGATAAGTATCGCTTTCACCGCTATCGACTGCGTCTTGACCAGACCGATCCGGTAGCAAACGCTTGCCTAAGAAGCCAAGCAGCAAGAGCCCTGCTGCTGCACCGATCACACCGACAACAGTGATTTCAAATATACCAAATGCAGGCTGCCCCTGATCCTGCGCCACACCGTCAACAAGAAGATTAGTGGATGTCCCGATCAGCGTGAGCGTGCCGCCCAAGATCGAAATATATGACAATGGAATCATAAGCTTGGTGGCAGATACGCCAAGCACTCTGGCAAGGCGGCGAACAATCGGAATCATGACAATCACAACAGGTGTATTATTCATGAATGCCGAGGCAAGCATGGTCCCCCCGCCCATTTCGGCCAATGCCATACGCGGGCGGCGCAAGGTTCGCCGAATGATCCAGCCAGAAATTTCCTCCAGCGCACCGGTTCGCAGTAACGCACCAGTTAGAACAAACATACCAGCGATGGTAATGGGCGCAGGGTTACTGAATACAGAAAGCAGTTCTTTGCTGGAAATATAGCCCAGTACGAGCATCAACAACCCGCCCACCATGGCAACCACTGCAGGTGGGCGACGCTCCATTGCAAAAGCGATAAACAGACCAAGAAGAAGGAACAGACCGATCTCGGCGCTATAAAGCTGGGTGAGGCCGGCGATTGTCTGCAGCATATGACCCTTGATCTGTTGTTGAAAGTTCACTTCGAGTAGCGAACAAGCTATTCCCAGCACAAGGACAAAGGATGCCGTGCAGGCTCAGATGCTGGACGAATTTGTATCAGGCCTAATAGCGTTATTTTGGTCTGGGAAATGGCCATAGCTATTTAATAGCAGTGCCATCGACACTTCTCGCTATAAAACCTATCTTATCTGCAGGGTACATTTCCCAAAGAATTGTTGAGCAATCACCATAACACACACCTTGCAGGCAACCCGATTTGAATGGCGGCGCAGCTTGTCCTATTGCAGCTTTTCAATAAAGAATTCCGACATTCGGCGGGTCACGTAATCAATCGGGCCGCTTGAGCGACCGACGGTATGCTCACCGCCCGGCACCACCAAAAGATCGAAATCCTTATCCGCTTTGATGAGGGCATCTACCACTTGCATGGTCGATGCAGGGTCAACATTGCTGTCCTGTTCACCAACGATCATAAAGAGGTCACCTTGGAGCCTCGCCGCATTATCGACGCCTGAAGCCGCTGCATAGCTATCGTTAACCGGCCAGCCGAGCCATTGCTCGTTCCAGCTGATCTTATCCATCCGGTTGTCATAACAGCCCGCCATGGCCACGCCGACCTTATAGAAATCGCCGTGGAACAGCAGAGCATTGAGTGTGCTCTGGCCGCCTGCGGAAGCTCCATAAATCCCTACCCGGCTGATGTCATAGGACGAATCTTTGTCAGCGAGCGCACGGTGCCAGAGAATTCGGTCAGGAAAGCCTGAATCCTGCAAGTTCTTCCACGCGACATCCTGAAATGCTTTTGAACGATTGGCGGTGCCCATTCCATCAATCTGAACAACAATGAAGCCAAGATTGGCCAGCGCCTGCATCCCGATCACCTTGTCACCGCCGGAATGATAGCCAAACGGCCAGAAGTCCTTGGGGACAAAACTGTCATGCGGACCGGCATAGATATTCTCAATCACCGGATATCTGGCAGTTGGATCATAGTTTTGAGGCCGCACAACGAGACCCAAAATGTCGGTTTTACCATCGCGCCCCTTGGCTTTGAACACTTCAGGCGGGCGGAAGCCTGCTGCCGTCAGGCGGCTGATGTCTCCCTTGGTTATGGTGGCGATCAGGCTGCTATCGCTTGCCCGGTGCAATTCGCTGATGGTCGGCAAATCAACCCGCGAATACGTATCTACATAGAGCGTCATATCGGGAGAGAAACGTACGACATGATCGGCGCGCGCCGGCGTCAGTGCGGTAAGATGGCGCCCATCAAAATCAATCCGATAATAGTGCCGGAAATAAGGGTCTTCACCCGGATTCATACCACTGGCAGCAAACCATATTTGCCGCTTGTCATCGTCCACTTTCACGACATCTCGAACGACCCAATCACCCTTGGTAATCTGGTTCTTCACCCGCCCGGTTTTGCCATCGATCAGATAAAGATGGTTCCAGCCGTCTCGCTCCGAAGCCCAGATTATTTCCTGCCCTAGATTTCCAACATCGTGAGAAAAGCGGCGATCTGCATAGACGAAAGTCTTGGCATTTTCGGTCACCGCCGCATGAGTTGCACCGCTTTGTGCATCAACGGAAATGATCCGCGCCTGCCCAAATCCGCGCTTCACATAATCAAAGGCAACGCTTTTACTGTCACTCCGCCAGTGTGGATCGGAGAGTTGATAAGGATTAGGGAACAAGCCCCGGTCAATATCCTCATGGCTTCGGGCTGACACATCGAACAGCACAGGCTGCTCCAGATCAACCGCATCACCGGGCTTGGGGTAGAGCTGGCTATTCAACTTTGGTTGAAGCTGATCCTCAGGCGCAGCCTCTACCCGCAAGACATGCCGAGGATAACCCGGCTTCACCCGGTAAATCATCAGATGGCGGCTATCGGGTGACCAGGAAATCGTTTCCGGGTCATAGAAATTACCCTCTGACCCATCCTCGCTCAAAGGGATTATAGACGCCTCACCTGACTTGCGTAGCACAAGATTGTTATCCTGCACAAAAGCTGCCCAAGCGCCATCAGGCGATACTCTGGGACGATTGTCAGCCGGGACGGAAAGGTCCCGCACCACGCCAAACCCGCGCGGACGCCTATGGTCGATCTGCTGGGCACATTGATAATCGGTGATCGTACAACGCCAACCTTCGTAATGAATTGCAAAGGTGATCGCTTGCCCCGTGTCGTCATAGGCGAATTCCTCGAAAGGTAGTCGCAAAGCGGTGACAGGTTCCCCGAGCTCAGTGCTTAACGCCTCGGCTAAGCGCTGCTGGTCAAATGCCGGGGCTTTGTTAAGCGTCGCCACATCAACCGTTTCAAAAGCAAAGCCACCTTCTACCGTTTTGCGATAGGAGAACGATTTGCCATCCGGCATCCATGCCGCCGGCCAAGCGATATCCCGAGTGAGATATTGCCATGTTTCGCGTAGCTCTACCGACCGCTTCAAATCTTCCCGCGTTGGCTCTGCACTGGCGATAGCTGGCAGAGCTAATGCGCCACATAATGCCACTATTACAATACGTTGGGTGTTGAGAGCCGTGCAGATCATGGATGAGGGACCTCTGCGTTAGAAATAATAAAATACCATATACTATTTTTCCCAATCGTGTCACCATGCGTTCCTGCAAAATTGGGGAATTGGTTTGATGCGTAGGTTTGTTTCATTCACCACAGCGGCAAGTTTGCTCGCGGTAATGTCTTCCGCAGGATCGGCTTCCGGGTCCGAAACACCCAATTGGGAGCGACCTGAGATCATCCGAGAAGGTGCAGAACCGATGCACACAAGCTTTGACGGTTTCGAAACACGTGCTGGCGCGCTATCACGTGACACCTCTCAATCCCGCTACCATCTGTCTCTTGATGGGCAATGGCAGTTTCATCTTTCTCCCAACCCTGATGAACGCCCCGTCGATTTTTACCGCCCTGATTTTGACGTAAGCAAATGGGGCACCATGCAGGTGCCTGGTATCTTGCAGGCTGAAGGCTATGGCCGTGCGGTCTTTGTCGGCAGTGGCTATCCCTTCCCCCGCAACCAACCCAAGATTGAGCATAGCCTCAATGAAGTTGGCTCTTACCGACGCGATTTTACGATCCCCGCTTCCTACGATGGCCGGCGCCTGCTGCTGACCATCGGTGCAGCGGGTGCTGCGTATTACCTTTGGATCAATGGCCAGCGGGTAGGCTATTCTGAAGATTCCAAGCTGCCTGCAGAATTCGACATTACCCCTTATGCCCACAAAGGCAGCAACGTTGTCGCTATTGAACTCTACCGCTTTTCCGATGGCAGCTATCTGGAAGATCAGGACTTCTGGCGCGTCAACGGCATAGAGCGTAGCGTCACCCTCTATGCCGCCCCGCCCACCTATATCCGTGATCTCGTAGTCGATGCCGGGCTGAATCAGAACTACAGCGATGGAAAGCTGGGCCTGACCGTAGCACTCGGCGGTACAGGCGAAGCCAAGCGGGTTCGCGCAACCGTGCTGGATAGGAACAAAGCTCTGGCTAAGTCCGAGGTACAGGCAAGCAGTGCAGACAAAACCGCCTCTCTGACCGCGACCTTACCCGGTATCCGTAAATGGACGGCTGAAACGCCCAATCTCTACACTCTGTTGGTGGAACTGCTGGACGATAATGGAAAGTTGATCGAAGCCACCAGCCGCCGAATTGGCTTTCGCACGGTTGAGATTGTGGATGGCGAAGTGCGCGTGAATGGCAAGCACATCATGATCCGGGGAGTTAACCGGCATGAGCATGACCCCAAGACATTCCACGTCGTCTCGGAAGCCACCATGCGGCGCGATATTGAGTTGATGAAAGCCGCCAATGTGAACGCAGTGCGTACATCACATTATCCCAATGATCCACGCTGGTATGATCTGGCTGACGAGTATGGTCTCTACATCATGGATGAGGCCAATATTGAGAGCCATGGCTATCTCAGCCTGTCGCAAGAGCGGGACAATGATCCCAGCGTTCTCCTCGGCTATGACCCGGATTGGCGCGCTGCCCATCTCGACCGAGTGCAACGAATGGTCGAACGTGACCGCAACCACCCCTCCATCATCTTCTGGTCGCTCGGCAATGAGACCGGCGTCGGTCCGAATTTTGAAGCCGCTGCCAAGTGGGTCAAAGCCAATGATCCTTCTCGCCTGGTCAGTTTCCTGGGCTGGAGCATGAGCAATTGGCGCCATCCGGTGAACGACTATGTCGATATCTTCGCGCCGATGTATGATGATGTGCCCAAGATGATCGATTACGCCAAGGACGCAAATTTCACGCAGCCGCTAATCCTTTGCGAATATGCTCACTCGATGGGCAACAGCCTTGGCGACCTCAAGGGTTATTGGGACACAATGTATAGCTATCCCAAGCTTCAAGGTGGCTTCATCTGGGATTGGGTAGACCAGACTATGCTGCTCAAAGATGAAAATGGCCGTTCCTATTGGGGGCAAGGCATCGACTTTGATCCCGACCCCAACGCACCCGGCGTGCATGGTGACACCAGCCCGGTGGGTGACGGGGTCATCCAGTCTGACCGCACGCCCGATCCTGAATATTATGAACTCGCCAAGGTCCAATCGCCCATCATCTTCAGCCACAATGCATCAGGCTACCGCGTAACCAACCGCCATGATCACATTGATCTCTCCCGCTTCACGCTCGATTGGACGCTGATGGAAGACGGCCTGGCAGTGGCCAAAGGCAATATGCCCACACCCAAGGTAGAAGCAGGCCAAAGCGCTGCACTTGCCTTTAACTTGCCTCCCGCCAAAGCCACCAATGCAGAGCGTATCCTCGTGTTGCGCGCCCGCACAAAAGCTGGGGCCATACCAATGATGCCAGCAGGCCATGTGGTAGGTTGGGAGCAATTCATCCTGTCCGCTCCTCAGCTAGCTGTGCCGGATAGCAGCGTAACGCCTGTTGAAACCAACAGTGCCATCTCGCTGACTGCCGCCAATACTGCGCTCACCATCGATCGTAAAACGGGCCTCGTGCAAAGCTATTCGCGCAATGGCGTACAGCTTTTGAGCGGTGGCGCTCCCAATTTCTGGCGCGCACCCACGGATAATGATGTGGGCAGTGGCATCCCCAAAAGCCACGCAATGTGGAAGTATTTCTCCGAGCATCGCCGGGTTGAAGCGGTTGAGCGTGACGGCAATGCCATCTTAGTGCGCTATGACATGGGCGTGGGTTCCGTGAAGGTAGCAACCCGCTGGACAATGAATAATGATGGCACGCTCGGCGTCACGATGAAGTTCAATCCGCTGCGCGATACTCTGCCAGACCCCTTACGAGTAGGCCTCGCTTTTGATACGCCGGAAACTCTTGACCAGGTGCGCTGGTATGGCCGGGGACCACAGGAAACCTATGCTGACCGCAAGACTGGTGGCTTGATTGCGCAATGGAGCGGCACGCTGGCCGAGCAATTCCATGATTATGCTCGCCCGCAGGAATCTGGCAATAAAACGGATGTTCGCTGGATTGAATTGACCGGTAAAAGACAAGGATTCCGGGTCACAGGCACTCAACCCCTCTCCGTCAATGCCCTTGCATTTCCTTATAGCGACCTAGCCTTGAAAGAGCCCGGGAAAGCCCACAGTTCAGATATTCAACCCCACGATCACGGGACATTGCTGATTGATGCCGCGCAGGCCGGGGTCGGTGGTGATACAGGCTGGAACCTCGATGGCAGGGCGCATATGCCCTACCGCATCAAGCTGGAGCCTCTCACCTATTCCTTCACAATCGGGGCACCTGAGAAGAAATGATACCCTTCAGATAACCCCAAGGCTCTTCTGAAAAGCCTGGGCATGGCCGCGAACTTCTTCTGCGGTCATGCCGGGCTTGTAGAGTGCTGAACCAAGGCCGAAACCAGCCGCTCCGGCCGCGAGCCAAGGCCCGCAATTATCAGGCGTAATTCCGCCCACTGGCAGAATGCGCAAATCCTTGGGCAGAACAGCCCGCATCGCTTTGATGACGATCGGCTCAAACGCTTCTGCCGGAAACAGTTTGATAGCATTGGCTCCTGCTTTCACGGCAGCAAATGCTTCGCTTGGCGTTGCAATGCCGGGGATCGAAACCAGCCCGCGTCGTGATGTTTCTGCGATAACGTCAACATCACAATTGGGTGAAATCATCAGCGAACCACCAGCATTTTGGACCTGTGCAACCTGATCGACATCCAGCACAGTGCCAGCCCCCACAAGCACGTCAGTTCCTGCAAAGCGATTGGTCAAACGAGCAATAGAATCCAGCGGTTGAGGTGAATTCATCGGCACTTCGATCAAGCGAAAGCCGCTTTCTACCAGCACATCGCCAATGGCTTCCACTTCGTCAGGCTTTACGCCGCGCAAAATCGCCACGAGGGGGCAAGCTGCAAAAGCCGCTATGAAATCGTCTGAATAGCTCACTTCCAAAGGTCCTTGATAGCGGTGATACCAGCGACGAAAGCCTGCTGGCTATCAACAACAGCCGCAGTGCCACCAAGCGTTTCAATCGCAGTGCGATAGAGTTCGCGCAATGGTGCATCGGCTAAGATTGTGATGACCTCATCACCATGATCGCTAAGGCGCGCTGCCACATCACTTCCCAGCAATACACCACTGCAAAAGGATGCTGCATCATGGGATGGCATATGCCCCAGAACACTGGCTGCACGAATGGAAAACAAGGATGCCGCAAGATCACCCTTGGCCCCTTCAGCAAGACCGCGCTTGAAAGCAGCACCCGGCGTGACATCTGCTGTCAGGAAAGCCGATAAGACGCTGTCAGTACGGAGCAGAGCAAACAGCTCCCCGGTCATAGATGTCGTGAATTTTGCAATCTTCCCGTCTGAAATAATCGCCCATTTACAATGGGTTCCGGGCTGGCACAGCAGGCTATCAGGCTTAACCGTACGATCCGCAACAGCGCCCAAAAGCTGCACTTCCTCTCCGCGCATCACATCCGACCTGTGATCATCGTGATAGGAAACGCCCGGCACAATCGCTACCCTGTCCGCCACTTCGTAAGTGCCTTGCGCGAGGTCAGATAGACTGGCGGGTGCTGCGACATAGGGCACATCACGCCAGCCGATAGTCGATCCGGCCATTCCTGCGATAAGCACAGGGTAATCGCCAAACCTTGCTCTATCCGCTGTAATCAGCCGGTTGTAATCATCACTAGAGAGGGTTTTCACGCCTTGATTGTCCCGATGTGTCGCGATGACTTCACCGTTTCCAATATGGTACACACGGCGATTGGTTGTGCCCCAATCAATGGCAAGAAAAGTGGTCATAGAAATCGCGCATCGCATAAAGATCGCTCTATCGCGAACCCTAAATTGGCAGATGCACAATTGTATCTAAAAATCACAAAATGCGCCGGTCTACAGCCTGTTGAAAGCAACACAGGGGCACCAACAGCAACCTAAAGCAGCCACAAGAGCGCAAAATATGCCCAGAACCCCAGCTATATTGATCAGCCACCCGCAAATCGCTTGCGACACTGTGATATATTGTTACATCTGAAACCTACCCGGCCCCAATTCTTCATGCAAAGGGAATGCTCCATGCGTTTTGTCACGATGACCTCTCTCACTCTGCTGCTGGCGACGGCCACTCCAGCTTTTGCGGCTGAGCCGGCTGCGACGGCTGATGCTGCAAAGAAGGCGGATCAGGACGGTACGCAATTGGCACCTCTGCCCGCTGACAAATCTATCAAGCAAACGGCTATTATCGGCGGTAAGACGGTCAACTATATTGCGACCGTTGGCTCCCTTCCGGTGAAGGATGAAAAGGGCAAAACCATCGGCGAGGTGGTTTACACCGCCTATACGGTTCCGGGTAGCGCACAGAAGCGGCCCGTAACTTTCGCTTTCAATGGCGGACCAGGGGCGGCGTCGGTCTATCTCAATCTTGGCGCGATTGGCCCCAAGAAGGTCAACTTTGGTGCAGAAGGCGATTCCCCTTCAGACCCGGCAGTGTTGACCGACAATGCCAATAGCTGGCTCGACTTTACGGATCTGGTATTTATCGATCCCATCGGCACTGGTTTTTCGCGCAGTCTGGTAGATGAAGAGAAAACCAAAAAGGCGTTTTATACAGCCGATACGGACATCCATTACCTTAGCCGGATCATGTATGATTGGCTGGTGAAGAATGAACGGCTGACCAGCCCCAAATATCTCGTTGGCGAAAGTTATGGCGGTTACCGTGTTCCGCGTCTGGCCTATTATCTTCAGACCGAAATGGGGGTTGGCGTTTCCGGCATCACGATGGTGTCCCCCTATCTCGACCCCCCTGCGATTGGGGATGATGACGCGCTTTCGCCATTGCCCTGGATGATCAATTTGCCTGCTATGGCGGCGGGCCATTTCGAACGCGAAGGCAAGCCGCTCGATGCCAGCACCATGGGCCCGGTTGAAAATTACGTCCGCACGCAATTTGTTGAGGATTTTCTGGCTGGCCCGCAGGACAAGGCTGCTACGGCAAGGCTTTCTGCCAAAGTTGCGGAACTGACCGGCCTTGATCCGGCGCTCGTCAAGAAGATGAACGGGCGGGTTGATATCGGCACATATTTGCGTGAAATCCGCCGTGATCAGGGCCTTGTCGGATCAGTCTATGATTCCAACTACACCGCTTTTGATCCCTTCCCTGCCAGTTCCTCTCCACGATATAGCGATCCCTTGCTGACGACCCTGATCGCCCCCACCACCTCTGCAATGGTCGATTTCGTCACCCGTCAGGTCGGCTGGAAGATTGATGCACGCTATAACGCGCTGTCTTATGAGGTGAACAAGGATTGGGACCGGGATAATACAGACACCCCGGTGAGCGATCTTCGCCAGGCTATTTCGATCGACCCCAAAATGGTGGTCAACATCGTCCACGGCTGGGACGATCTTTCCTGCCCCTATTTCGCGTCCCGCCTGATCCTTGCACAAATGCCATCATTCGGGGTCAAGAACCGCGTCAATCTCCACATGTATGATGGCGGCCACATGTTCTATGCACGTGCCAGCAGCGGCGCGGCCATGCGCCGCGATATTATGGCCAGCTACCAGCAAGGCAGCTAGGCCAGACCTCACCGAAGAAGCGGATGGAGAGCCACATCAATGGCTCTCCTTTCCCGCTTACCCGCGTTCGATACGCACCGGAACGCCTTTACTGGCTGGCGTTTGTGACAATTCTTCGTGATACCAGAGCGGCACCAGCGGATTGAGTTCCGGGAAATAGCCGGCCAATGTTCCCACCGGCAAATCATACGGAACCAGCTTCAACCCGCTCACCGCTCTGCGGATCGTATCCTGACCGTGATCCGATCCCGTAAGGTCTGTCACGAGGGTAATCTCATCATCTTCAGAAAGCCCTGCGGCAACCATGTCACTGGGGCGCATCAGCACGATCATGCGGCTGCCAGACAGACCACGCAACCGATCAGAATGGCCATAAATCGTGGTATTGAACTGATCGTTTGAGCGCAAAGTCGCCAGATGGTATCTGCCTTCTGCATCGCCAATACCGCAAGAGTTGAGAACCGTGGGATCGGTAAATTCAGCCTTCCCGCTATCGGTTTTCCAAATCCGCTCACGCGCCGCATTGCCGCGATAAAAACCGCCGGGCTTGTTCATCCGGGCGTTCATATCGTGAAATTCTTCGACGAATGTTTCCGCGATCAGGTCACGGATCTTGGAATAATCACCCAGCCAATCGCTCCATGTCAGCCTGGGATTGGCAGAACCAAGGGTCGCTTCGGCTATCCCGCAGACAATCGCGGTCTCGCTTTTGATATTATCTCCAGCCGGTGTGCGATGGCCGCGACTGCCATAAATATGGCTGAAACTGTCTTCCACGCTGACCCATTGATTGCCGCTGGCCTGTTCATCCTGCTCTGCGCGCACCAGACAGGGAAGAATCCAACTGCTTTTGCCGGGCAAGAGATGCGTGGTGTTGAGCTTTGTCGCAATATGAACCGTCAGTTCCATATCGCCCCAGGCTGCATGAACACGTTCATGGTCGGGCACCGCTTTGGCAAGGTTGCCACCAAGGCCAATGAATCCCTTGCTCGACCCATTCAGAACACCTTCAAGGAAATCTACCGTGGTGTTGCCATCTTCTGAGGGCGTCTCCACCCCGAACAACTCCTGATATTTCTCCACCGGGGCCAGAGCGGTTTTTTCAGTGA
This sequence comes from Altericroceibacterium indicum, assembly GCF_009828105.1. Classification (GTDB taxonomy): domain Bacteria; phylum Pseudomonadota; class Alphaproteobacteria; order Sphingomonadales; family Sphingomonadaceae; genus Altericroceibacterium; species Altericroceibacterium indicum. The sequence continues at coordinate 309,853 of NZ_WTYQ01000001.1, read as the reverse complement.
TGCCGACTGTACGCTGCCCTTGCACATTGGAATGCCCGCGAATGGGGGAGCACCCTGCGCCCTGCCGTCCCATATTGCCGCCCAGCAGCAGCAAATTGACCAGCATTCCGATGGCCTGAGATCCGTGCACATGCTGGGTGAGCCCCATGCCATAAATGCCAATCACATTTTCAGACCCAACATAGACATCCCCGGCCGCTTCCATTTCCGCTTGGGAAAGACCGCTGGCCTGTTCCAGCTCGCTCCATTGGGTCGCATTCAGCTTGGTGATGAATGCATCCAGCCCGTGGGTGTGCTGGGCGATAAAATCGCTGTCGAGAATCCGCTTGGCTCCGGCCTTTTTAGCAACCTCATCCAATTCTATCACACGTTTGCACACGCCCATCAGAGCGGCAATGTCGCCGCCCGAACGGACCTGACAATATTGATGGTCCAGCTTGGTGGGCTTCCCGATGGTCATCTGAATCGGGTCTTGCGGATTAACGAATTCAATCAGCCCCTTTTCCTTGAGCGGATTGAACACAACAATCTTGCAACCACGTTTCACCGCCTGTTGCAGCGGGTGCAGGATACGCGGGCTATTTGTGCCCGGATTTTGCCCCAGATAGAAGATCGCATCGACATGCTCAAAATCTTCCATCTGACAGGTCCCAACCGGCGTCCCGATCACCTTTTTAAGGCCAACGGAAGTCGTTTCATGGCACATGTTGGAACTGTCAGGCAGATTATTATGCCCATAAGCACGGGCGAACAGAGCATAGAGATACGACGGCTCCAGCGCTGCCTTACCGCTGGCATAGAAAGTCACGGATTTGGGGTCGAGCGCCCGCAACTGCGCACCAATGGCAGAAAATGCCTCCTGCCAGCTCACCTGCTCATATTGATCTGTCTTGGGGTTATAGCGCAGCGGCTCGGTCAAACGGCCCTGCTTTTCCAGCTCATAATCACCCCACCCCCGCAATTCAGAAACGGAATGTTCCGCAAAAAATTCAGGCGTGCAGCGCGCCGTTGTCAGATCCCACAAAGTGGCCTTGGCGCCGTTTTCGCAAAATTCAAACGCATGAGGGTCTTCCGGCTTGGTCCAGGCACAGGACGAACACATCGTACCGCCCGGCTTGTTCAATTCCTTCAACGATAGAGCAGCATCAGGCGTGCTCTTCGCAGACATCTCTATATGCCCAATCCCCTTTAACGACCCCCAACCACCTGTGGCATCATCATAGTGTTTAGCTTCGGGTAAGGGGTTGGCCATCACGTGTCTCCGCAATATCGCTGGTTGCAATCGCTCAACGAGCCGTCGGATAGCTAGTTCCTCCCAGCTGCCCTGGCGACATTATCGGGGACAGGCTTTGAACAAGCCCTTATATGGAGGGCAGATATCACCGGCCGTGAGAAGCCCGGCGACCCGCTCACCAGTCCCGGCAGCAAAGGTCCACCCCAACATTCCGTGCCCGATGTTAAGGATGATCCGGCGCGATGCGCGGCGCACAATGGGTTGGCTGTCCGGTGTCATCGGCCGCAATCCGGCCCAGCCCTCACCAGCCTGGTCAAACCGTGCGGCCTCTGGCAGGAATGCACGTGCACCGTGGATAAGAGCGTGAAGGCGATCGGGATTGACCCATCGATCCCACTGCCCCAGCTCAGCCAGACCGGCAACGCGAAGGCTCTCACCAAGGCGGCAAAAAACAATCTTGCGCGCTGTATCGGTCAGACTGACTCTCGGGGCACCGGCGGTGGCCGGCGCAGTGAAGCTATAGCCCTTCATCGGCTGGATCGGGACACGGATACCAAGGCCGGAAAGGAATGGCCCCGCCTCTGGCCCCAGACAGATGACCGCTTGCCGGGCACGCAGTTCTCGCCCCGTGCCGCCCTCTTTCTCCGTCACCGTAATACCGTCATCAGTTTCGGCAAAAGATCCCAGTGTCCAATTAAAATGTGCTGCAACCCGATATTCGCACCGCATTGCGGCGAGCAATCCTTCACAAAAGCGATGGGGATCACCGACTTCCTCCGCCGGGGTCCATAAGGCACCGGCAAAATCCTCTGCGCCGCTCAGCGCCGGTTCGATATTCCGCGCCTCGGCTGAGGAAACAACGTGCTGTTCAAATCCTGCCTCCTGCTTGAGAAGCGAAACCTCCTCAGCCCGCGCCAAAGCCGCAGTATCTCGATAGATATGGAGCTTGCCCGGTGTGGCATGGCCAAAATCAAACGCATGGTGGGCGCGCAATTGCGCCATGGCGATTTGCGATTCCAATCCCAATTGCAAAGCTGCGCGCGTCGCTTCACGAAAACGGTTTGCGGTGCAGTTGCGCAAGAAAGCGAGGTTCCAGCGAAGAAATTCCATGTCCGGTTGCAGGCTGATACGAAATGCCGGGTCCAGCCCGGCAAGCATAGCAGGTATTTTGCGCCACAAGGCAGGCTGCGCCAGCGCATCAACATAGGCATAGCTAAGCTGCGCTCCATTGGCGAAAGATGTGCCTCGCCCCGGCCCCTCATCACGGTCAATCAGCACCACCGAGAGCCCACGCCGCGCCAGGGCATAGGCCGTGCACATGCCCACCACTCCTGCACCCAGCACCGCCACATCGACCTGCCGATCTCCACAAGTCTCACCCGGCACCCGGCACACTCCTTCCTTCGCGCCTCGCGAATGATCCATTGACTGCCTCTTTAATTCGTATTCCAGCCGCTCTGGCGGCGCGATTTCCTGCCTGCTAGCTCAGGCGGCCGGGCAGGTGCCCTCCGGCGGGATATGGCGAATGGCGCGGCCAGCTGCGACACCCGTCAACTTGCCGTGAAGGATCGCAGCCTGTCCATTGACGAAAAGATCCGTCACACCCTCTGTCAATTCGCGCGGTGAAACATAGGTCGCGACAGGATGATAAGCGTCAGGATCAAAGACCACGACATCAGCCTTATATCCGGGTTTGAGGTGCCCACGGTCGCGCAAGCCGAACATGTCGGCCGTGCGCCCGGTGCTGCTATTGATGAAAGTTGCCAGATCAATGACATGATCCGCTTTCACATATTTCGCATATTTGCGGGGGAAATTGGCGTACATGCGCGGATGGCCTTCCGAACCGTCCGAACTGGTCACGACCCACGGCTGGCGCATGAAAGCCGCAATGTCACTCTCGGCCATGTTGAAAGAAACCAGCTTGCCCGAACGATCGCCATCGCGAATAATCCGGATCGCCGCATCCAGCGGGTCAACCTGCCAGCGCGACGCGATCTCATCCAGCCGCATAGAGGTCCACTCATGCCCGGGATTGGTCAGCAACAGCGCGTGCGGCCCTCCCCGCCGGCGCATATTCTCCGCCATCGTTTCCTTGATACGTTGGCGCACTGCCGGGTCGTCAAGGCGCTCCAGCAAGGCAGGGCGCCCGCCATCCTGCGCCCAGCCCGGCAGAAGCGCGGCCTGAAGGCTGGTGCCCGATGCATCCCAGGGGTATTGGTCGGCCGTGACATTCTGGCCGGAAGCACGTGCTGTTTCGATCTGCGCGATAATCGCATCTGCTGTGCCCTGCACATCAACACCCAGCACTTTGATATGCGCAAAGTGAACCGGCAATCCGCCTTCCCGGCCAATCGTGATCGCCTCTTCAACCGACTTCGCAATGCCGATTGTGTAAGTGGCCTCATCACGTTGGTGCGTATCGTAAATTCCTCCCCGTAAGCCCGCTTCACGCGCCAGCGCGATAACCTCATTCGTCTTGGAGAAACTTTGCGGAGCATAGAACAGGCCCGTTGAGAGCCCCAGCGCCCCTTCACACATGCCCTTGGCGACAAGTGCCTTTTCCTGCGCAAGTTCCGCTTGTGTCGGTGCCCGGTCATCATTGCCCAGCACCGCCCGTCGCACTGGGCCGAAGCCTACATAGGTTGCTACATTGGTGCCGAAAGTGCGCGCTTCAACATCATCGAGGAACGTGCCGACCTCCGGGGTTCCTCCCCCGTCCACGCCGGTGAAGATCGTGGTCACACCCTGCATCAGCCACGGCAGATTGAGCCTCCCTTCCCCGTCTTCACTATCCAGGAAACGATCTGCATGCGTATGGGGGTCGATGAAACCCGGCGCCACGATCATGCCATTTGCATCTATAACACGCGCTCCGGCCGGGACTGCCCGCGAAGGGCCGACATAAGCGATCGTATCTCCATGCAGTTCGACATCCCCCTTGATCGGGGACGGAGCACTCCCATCGTAGATTGTTCCCCCACGAATGACCGTTACCGTGTCCGCCACTTCCGGCTCTGCTGAAGCCACGCCTGAGAGGGCAAGAGCAGCGCAACCGCTGAACAACAGGGGCAGGAGGCCCTTCAAGGGTGAGCGGACAATCATCGTTCATTCCTTTCAGCACGGCGGATGAGGATAATATCCCCCGAACGGCCACGTCGCAGCACGAGACGGGCAGGATCATCGGTTGGAGCAAGGTTCATGGAGCCGAAATGGTAACGGCCATCGTCACCTGGTTCAAACCGCAGCACCTGCGCCCCGTCAGACAAGGGTGAACGGATGGTCACGAGCAAATTATCGCCCTCTGCGGCAAGGCTGTAATCCGCGTTCAATTCATCCGAATGGAACACCCCCTGCGGTGGCCGATGTAGCAGGCCGGGAAGCGGCGTTCCGGAAGCACGAAGAGCTTCAGCCAATTTGGTGCTCGCACGCCAGTCCCCCCGGTTACACAGCAAGGCGAAAGAGCGCCCCCTGTCAGGCAGCCGCAAATAGGCGTGCTTGAAGCCTTCTGCTGACCCGCCGTGCATAATGACATGCTCGGTTCCCCGAAGGCCCAGATGCAGGCCCCCGGCATAGGCCAGCCCCTTGCCATCATCGACCAGACTGCCATCGTTGAACCGTCCGGGCTTGAGGAGAATGCGCGCAATCGCGGGCGTCCAGACATGATGCTCCTCTGCCACGTCTTTTTCCCAAGCGGCCAGGTCTGCCATCGAAAGCATCAGGCCACCTGAACCGGAGAAACGGGGGAATGTATCGCGCAACTCGAACTGACCGTCCTTCCTTACATAACCATGCGCAAAGGAACCCGGTCGTAGACTTGCGTCACTCAGAAAATAGGCATGGGGCATACCCGCCGGTGCGAAGATAGCTTTGCGCGCATACACATCAAACGGTTCGCCAGAAACACGCGCGACCACTTCGGCAAGCAGCAGATAGCCTCCGTTTGAATAGCTGTATGCGCTCCCCGGTTCGAAGGCCGTGTCACGCTGCCGGAAAAGGAGGTCCAGCGCCTCGCCCTTGCTCGCACGCCCTACGTCTTCCATTCCGGCCATCCGCAATAGCGAAAGCGAATCCCGAATTCCTGACGTGTGGTGCATCAGCATGGCGACTGTTACCGGTCGGCTATAGGCAGGCAGTTCGGGAAGATAATGGCGGATATCGTCATCCATCGACAGCTTGCCCTGCGCAACAAGCGTAGCTGCGGCGAGCGCAGTGAACTGCTTGGACAAGGACGCGCCATAGAACAGAGTATCGGTATCGAGCTTGCGCCCGGTGGCCATATCTGCCTGCCCTGTGGCAACAATCCGCACCGTTCGGCCTTCAGCGAACTCACCCCATATACAGCCCGGTGCCGACGAACTGGCCCTGGCTGCAAAAACTGCCCGGACCGCATCATCTGGGTTCACATGCGTTGCTGCATTCGCACTGCCGAATGCGATTCCCACGCCACCCAATCCTGCGCCGATCATGCAATAATATGCGAATGTGCGGAGATGAGCGAGAGGTGAAGCAGTCACGCGAATATCTTCCAATGGGTTCACAGAACGTCAGCTACGAAGGCCCATGGGTCTGGCGGCTTAGATATCACAACACAATGTCCGCTTTTTGGAAAGGGCATAACCGATGGCTATACTTCAGGCTCTCGCTCCAGCACGGGGTCCGGCTCGGTCATCACCGACCGCATCACGTCTACAAAGGGAGTGATAAGCGCCTCAGCAGGTGCGTCTTCAAGCATCATGGCGTTGATCGGAGCGATGACATTGGGCTCAAGCCGATGGTAGGCAAGGTCGGGAGCGCAAAGCGCAGCAGCAGTATAGGCGTCGGTAACGGTCATGCCCTGCCCTTCGCGCACGAGGGCAAGTGCTGTATAATAGGTGTGCGATGTCACCACCTCATGCGGCACGATCTCAAGGCGGCTCAACTCGTTCACGAACACATCGGCCAGTGGCCCGCTATCACGCAGGCCAATAAAGTTACGGCCATGCAGCACGTCAATCGGCACCGAGCCAGTACCGGGGCCAAATTCTCCACGGGGAGCAACCAATACAAGTCCCGCATTTCCAACCGGGATCTGTCGCAAAGGAGATTGCCGCAGCACCCGGTAGCCGATCGTGACATCGCATTCACGTTCATAGAGACAGCGCTCCACTTCGCGGCTGTGCAAAGTCGTAATCTCGAATGTCACATCCGGGTGCAGGTTGCGCATACGCGCCACCGCACGCGGTGCAACCACAAGCCCCAGCGAAGGCAGCACGCCCACACGCAGATGCCCTCCCTTGCGCGCACCAATGTTGCGCGCTGCGCGTGAAAGACGGCCCAGCCGCATATAAACTTCCGCAGCTTCGGCAAAGAGTTCATGCGCAGCCTCAGTCGGGACAAGACGGCCCTTGCTGCGCAGAAAGAGATCATATCCTAACTGATCCTCTGCATGGCGCAGAACCTTGCTGACAGAAGGCTGTGATACATTCAGCGCTCGCGCTGCCTCACTGATCGAACCATGTTCGTAGACCGCGTGAAAGATTTCGATATGGCGCAAGCGCATGACATGCTCCGATTTTTTGCATTCAGAGCACTGTATAGACTGAGGTTATACCATAAGGAAGCACCGGAATTGGACCAACCTTCCCCGATCCTGAAACACCATTGCAGATTTGTGTCAGCCCCCATCGCCGGCTGACAACAACTGCAACAGGGGGATACACCATGCTTTCGTCCAGGTTCCTTTCCACACGCCATAGTCGCTTCAAAGCCGCTTTGTTCATTTCCTGCAGCTTTGCCGGATTGCCCTTCGCCGCAGCAGCCCAATCCACCGATCCGGATGCGGGAATCGTTGTGGTCGGCAGCCAGATTAAGGGACTCGAAAGCTCTGGCGAACTGCCCGTCTCGGTGATCAATCAGGAAGACATCGATGCCATCGCCCCCACCTCTGCAGCAGACTTGCTGCAAGCGCTTCCGGCCAATGGGACGATGGATTTCAACGGCACGGACACAGTTTCGGGCGGTGTCCACTCCGCACGCGGCGACGTGGCCTCGGTCAATCTGCGCAGTATCGGCTCGGGCAACACGCTGGTGCTGCTGAACGGACGCCGCATGGTGCAGCACCCGGGCACCCAGACTGAGGACTCCGTTCCGGTCTCCACCGTCAATATGAACACCCTCCCGGTCAGCGGAATCAAGCGCGTGGAAGTGCTGCATGATGGTGCTTCGGCCATCTATGGCTCGGATGCGGTGGCAGGCGTGGTCAATACCGTACTCGACGATAATTTCGAAGGTCTACGAGTGACCGGGGAAGTAGGCTTTGCCGAGAACACCAGCAAGATGAAATATTCCGGTGACCTGCAAGGTGGATGGAGCTTCAACGAAGGGCGCACCCATATCTCGCTTTCGCTCAGCTATTACGAGGCTACCAAAGTCTGGGCGCATGAATTGGGTTATGCCGGTGCCAGTGACCGGCGCAGCTTCGTGGAAGGCACCAGATTCGAAGGCGACACCAGTTTTGACAACCGTTCGAGCAGCACCCCATGGGGCCAATTTACCGCATCGGGCGCGGTTGCAGGTCTCACAAGTTCGGGCGGTGTTTTCCATATCCAGCCCGGCAGTGTAAAAGGCTGCACCGGCGACTTGTCTGACGGATTGTGCATCGCCAATGGCAGCCTGCCGCGCGATCTACGTTACAACATCAACCAGTCACGTACCATGTCGCCTGCCCTGAAACGCGGGAACGCCTTTGCCTTCATCAACCATGATTTTGGCAATTTCGAATTCTATTCTGAACTTGGCTATTACCGGGCACGAACCGACGAATATCGCGGTGAATCCTCAATCCTGAGTTCAGCGCGGTTTAACATCTCAAAGGATGCCTACTGGAATCCGCTCGGCGCTCTTGGCAATGCAAACCGCATCACGGGATTCGATATTCCGGATGAAGGCCTTGATGTTACGCTGACCAATTACCGCGTGGTCGATGCAGGCCTGCGTCATATCCGCGTCGACAATGATTCCTATCGTCTCCTCGGCGGATTTCGCGGAGCCATTGGCGATTGGGACTGGGACACAGCAGCACTCTATTCCGAAGCCACGACCAAGGATGTGACCTTCGACCGGGTGAGTAACACTCTCTTCAGCCAAGCGCTCAACCGCACCGATTCAAGTGCTTACAACCCTTTCAATGGTGGAGATGTTGCCAACCCCAATTGGGGAGATGCCACAGCCAATCCGCAATCGACCATTGACAGTTTTCTGGTCGACACCACCCGTCGCGGCAAGACAACCCTCGCCCTTGCTGATCTCAAAGTCTCGAACGGGCGTCTTTTGTCGCTCCCCGGTGGCGATGTGGGGATCGCACTGGGTGGCGAATGGCGCCGGACCAGCTTCAACGAAAACTATGATGATCGTCTGGATGGTACGATCAATTATATCGATGCCGTCACGGGGGAAATGATCAACCAGTCGGACATCATGGGATCAAGCGTGGCGGGTGATTCCAAAGGATCGCGCAATGTGTTTTCGGCGTTCTCGGAACTCGCCATCCCTCTCGTCAGCCCGGAAATGAACGTTCCGCTGATCCGCTCTTTCAATGTGCAACTGGCTGGCCGGTTCGAACATTATTCCGATGTTGGCAGTGTATTTCGCCCGAAATTCGCAGCCTCCTGGTATCCTTTCGAGCCGCTCCAGCTTCGTGGTTCTTATGCGGAAGGCTTCCGCGCGCCAAACCTCGAACAACTCAACACCGAAGTCACCACGCGCGTCAGCACAGTCATCGATTATTACCGCTGCCAGGCCAGCGTCAACAAGGGAGACATTGCCAGCCTCGGTGCCTGTTCGGGCAATGACCGTGTCGAAGAAAAGCGTTTCGGCAATTCAGAACTCAAGCCCGAGAAGAACGCCAGCTACTCCTTCGGTGCAGTTTTGAGCCCGACGCCGCGCTGGACCTTCACCGTTGATTACTGGCACATCAAGCAGCGCAATCTGGTCGGTATTTTCGGAGCCGAGAACATTGCTGCGTTGGATTACGTCTCACGCCTGCAGGGTAATGGTGGGCTTGGCAGCGTACAACGCGCCGATCCGACCGCAGATGACATCGCCTTCTATCAGGGTAGTGGGTTGACGCCGATCGGGGAAATCATCGCAATCAACGACCTCTTCACCAACCTCGATACACGCACCAGCGCCGGCATCGATTTCGGCCTCTATTACAGCCCTCCCGAAACGCCGCTTGGCACTTTCGATATCAAGATCAATGCCTCATATCTTGATAAAGCCTATCAGGGCCTTTCCGAACAGGCACAGCTTATCCAGTCGGTTCTGGGCGACAATATCCCACTGGAAGCCGTCGGCAATCTTATCGAACAGGACGGGCGCCCCAAGTGGCAGGCCTCAGGCACGCTGACCTGGAAAAAGGACGGCTGGAGTGCGGGCCTGTTCGGGCGCTATGTAGGGACCTATTATGATACTGGTGTCGTACAGGACGATACGGGTGAATTCTGGAAGGTTGACGATTGGTTCACGATGAACCTCTATCTCCAGCACACATTCCAGAATGGTCCGATCGAGGGAACCCGAATCCGCTTCGGTGTACGCAACCTGCTCGATTCCAAGCCCCCGTTCCTTGATGCAACCTATGGTTACGATGCGAGCCTTGCCAGCGCCGAAGGGCGTTTCTTCTACACCTCGATACAAAAGCGCTTTTAATCGCCTGAACCACGAAAGATACATCACGCAGACCGGATGCAAGCCTCTCCCCATCATGGATAAAGCATGCATCCGGTTTGATCCCCTAATGGCGGGCGGCACAGCCCCCCTGCCCGACCGTTCGTGTGCTGCTCATCAATCTACTGCTGAGTGCTGTTGGAAGCAGAGCTAAACCTGTGCTTTCGACCAGAGCATTTCACACCTTCTGAAGAAACATCCACAAAACGTCAGCAAGCCGAGAACTCCCTGCTTGACGGCAATGCTCATGGAACCTAGTGCGACGCCAAAATGAAACTGACTCGCATTTGCATTATTGCAGTTTTGAATTCAGGAGGCACCAATGATTTTCGCGACCCGCCCTCATACCTGTGCAGCATCGCGCCATGCAAGCATCTCGCTTTGCGCGCTAGCCTGCGTTTTAAGTGCAAACACCGCACAGGCTGATGAAGCCAGCGATGCGGACGGGGCAAAGCAAATCGTTGTCACTGGCGCCTATACCAGCGACAAGGCACTTGCGTCGGGTACGGGTCTCGATCTGACTATTCAGGAAACTCCGCAGTCCGTCACGGTCATCACTACACAACGGATCAAGGATCAGGGGCTACATACGCTAACCGATGTGGTCAACAATGCGGCTGGCATCTCATCACAAGCCTATGACAGTTCGCGCAACGGCTTTTCTTCACGCGGTTTCACGATCAGCGACTATCAGGTCGATGGCATTCCAGTACAATGGGATGTCGGTTTCAGCGCCGGTGAATCTCTGCTCGATCTGGCGATCTATGACCATGTCGAAATCGTGCGCGGTGCAACCGGCCTGATGACCGGTGCCGGGAACCCTTCAGCCTCCATCAACCTTGTCCGCAAGCACGCAACCAGCCAGGAACTGACTGGTTCGGTTGCTGGCTCCTACGCCAGTTGGGACCGCTGGTCGCTGACAGGCGATATTTCCACGCCCATCACATCCGATGGCACAGTGCGCGCGCGGGTAGTGGGCCGCTATGCAAAGGGCGACAGCTTTGTCGACTATCTTCAGGATCGCACCGGCATCGCCTACGGCGTGGTCGATGCCGACCTGTCCCCTACGACACTTCTGTCCGTGGGCGCCTCATTCCAGAAGAATGATCCCGATGGCAGCCAGTGGGGTGGCTTGCCGGTGTGGTTCTCCGACGGATCGCGCACTGACTGGCGCCGTTCCAAAACAACCGCCGCCAAATGGGCATCCTGGCAATCGACGAATGCAACACAGTTCCTCAACCTGACCCAGCAGATCGGTTCGAACTGGACCATCAAAGGCTACGCCAACCACACTCAGAATAAGGGTAAGCTGCGGCTACTCTACTTGTCCGGAACCCTCGACCGTGACACCGGCGAAGGCCTCTCGCCGCTAGCTTCGCGCTATCAGAGCAGATCTGACCAGATCGATTTTGGCCTTCGCGTCAATGGCACTTTCGCGCTGCTAGGCCGCGAGCATGAGCTCACACTGGGTGCTAGCTATGCCAAGCAGAATTTCGACTATTACAGCTTTGCCAGAACGTCTGATCTCGGCAGCACCGGCAACTTCTTCGAATGGGATGGCTCATTCGAAGAACCTCAATGGGGTGAGCGTTCACAGGTCGTCGACCGTACAACCAAGCAGTGGGGCTATTACGCTGCCACTCGCCTCTCGCTTGCCGATCCACTCCATGTCATCGTGGGGGCGCGACTGTCCTCGTGGACTCGCGAAGGCAATTATTATGGCACCGCACAGGACTATGGCGACCGCAACCGCCTCCTTCCCTACGCCGGTGTTCTATATGACATTGTTCCGGGGCAAACGCTCTATGCAAGCTATACCAAGATCTTCAACCCACAGAACTATCAGGACCGGAACGGTGACTTTCTACCGCCGGTGACAGGCGTCAATTACGAGGCGGGCCTGAAGAGCAGCTATTTTGACGGTGCCTTGACGACTTCGCTGGCCGTGTTCCGCATTGAGCAAGACAATCTGGGCCAGATCGATCCTGACCACATGGTTCCCGGAACCACAAATCAGGCCTACACAGCCGCCGAAGGGGCACATAGCAAGGGCTTCGAGATCGAGGCGAACGGCCGCATCCTGCCAGGCTGGGAAGTGAGCGCGAGCTATACTGGCTTCAAGGCCCGCGATACCAATGGCGTGCGGATCAACACTTTGAGCCCACAGCGGCTAGCCCGGCTGTTCACGACTTACGCTTTTCAGGACGGGCTCGAGGGCCTGGCTGTCGGCGGCGGTGTGAGCTGGCAGGGTTTCACCTATACAGACGCGACCAATCCAGTGACCAGCAAGACCGAACGGCTCGGCAATCCGTCCTATGCCCTCGTCAATCTCATGGCACGTTATCGTATGAACAATGGCCTCTCAGCGCAGGTCAACGTCGCCAACCTGTTCGACAAGACCTATTATTCGCAGATCGGCTTCTACAGCCAGTATGCCTATGGCCAGCCACGCAGCGTAACCGCCACCCTGCGCTACGAATTCTAAGCCTGAAGCCTCACACGGGCTCATCAACCACTGGCGGGGTACCAAACTCAGGTGCCCCGCAACAGGCCTGCGCCCTTTTCAGCGATGGCCGAGAATGCATCAAAACCGGCATGAAAAGCGCGCACTGTGAGGTGCCACGCCTACCCTGCTCGCTCGCCTGTCTCATAGGCTGGCTGGGCTTTGGCTCCAGATGATGTAAAACTCAACTGTTAACCGTTAGCGCTCCAATATGAGAGGTCGGCAAGCACTGTTGCGACGAAGTTTGCACTATTACGTTTCAAGCGAAAACACCTTGCAATAGGTTGAGGGTGATGCATCGAAAAATCGCGTCCACGAGGGAAATAAGTCTAATGAAACGTACAGTTGATGATTTGTTGGCTTTGGTGCCTGAAGGTGGTTCGCATATTTTTAAGGCGAAGGTGCCGGATGTGGTTGAAAACCGTTTCTTCGCTGTTGCTTCTAATCGAGATTATCCTGGTGTATTTTACTGGAAGAACACGCTGGAATTTACGAAAAACCCTTGGATGGGCGCGCGTGGCAAGAAACGAATAGGGCTTGATGTTCTGCCGACGCCGGAAGTCTCTTTTTCGCTCAAGAAAGGCAGGCTGGTCGATTTTTATACGACCGGGACGGCTGCTTGTGGAATTTCGAACAGGCTTCGGGATCTGATTGAAGATCTCGATCCGGGATCGCTCGAGGTCCTGCCTATTGTTGTCAAGGCCAAGGACGGCGATGTTGAATACAATCTGGTAATGCCGAACCGCTGCCTCAGTGCTATTGATCCTGATCTTTGCGACATCCAGATCGTGGACGAGGATTTAGGGGGGGGGCAGTGGATGAGAAAGGTGAAATACCCCAACCGCAATGGCGCAGTGATCGATCCCGACCTTGATCCTGACATCCATAGCTTTGCCGATATTGATCTAGGCGGTTACACATGGCTGTGGTCTCGGCAGCTGATAGATGAAGCCAAACTAGCCGGTATAAAGGGCCTCTATACGACGGTCCCTGAAAGTTACCCGTCGATCGAGATTGATCGTCTGTAATAGTTTTGTCGTTGCAAAAAGTGGGATTGCAGGCGTTTGGCAATCGCATTTATTACGGCCCTAGGTGTTTGCTTGATCAACTGGCCCGTTTTTAAACCGATGCTTGGCCCCATTTTATCCCGGCGTTAACACTGGGCCGGTTTCCGACTGTCCGCCATCGGAGGCCAGATCGCAAAAATCTGCTTTTCAGCAAACGACAACATAGCAGCCATGCTGCGGCTCAAGTGCGAATGGAATAGCGCATCAACCTCGCAAGGAGACACGCGCCAGCATAGAAGCAGATGTGAGATAAAGCGTCTTTCCACGATCTCCGATCGCGCAATTGGCTACGGCCTTGTCTGTGGCGATCATTCCCAGAAGCCGTCCATCCGGCGCGCATATATGGACACCACCCGGACCGGTGGCGAACACATAACCCCGAGGATCAACCTCCATCCCATCAGGCAATCCAGGCTTCCCCTCGGCAAATTGGACACGCATATCGTTGAACAGGCGTGCCGGACCGGTAGGCATCCCCTGCGCATCCAAGGAATAGGCCAGGACTTCCGGACGCTTTTCATCAGATAGTGATAAATATAAGGTGCGCTCATCCGGAGAAAGCCCAACACCGTTCGGGCGATGATACTGGCCTAATAGCTTTACCTCACCATCGGGTGACAACCGATAGAGACCGTTAAAATCCAGCTCACGCAGTGGTGACGCCTCCGCCTCAACCAAGCCATATGGCGGGTCAGTGAAGTAGATGATCCCGTCACGAGAAACGGCCACGTCATTGGGACTATTGAAGCGACGTCCTTCAAACGTGCTGGCCAGGATTGTTTTACGCTTAGTGGTCAGATCGATCCTCGCAATCGCGCGAGTGCCGCTGTCTGCTACCACCAGCCCCCCTTGCAGATCGAGCGCCATACCATTGGCACCAGCTTCCCGAATAGTCTTGGGAACCGGGCCCACCAAACCTGATGGCGAAAGAAATGTCTCCACCCCAGATTGGGGAGTATAAATGTACATGATGTTGTTCGGCGGATCGTTGAACAACAAATAGCCTTTACCATCCGATCCCCCGGTGGGCACCCAGGCCGGGCCTTCCGCCCAACTATAACCCGTGGCCAGCACTTCAACCGGCGCATTTACATCCAGTATCTTTTCCAGTTCAGGGTCAAACCGAGTAATACCGCCTACACGCTCAAGAGTTGTGCCGCCCCCCGATTTTACGGCAGCGCGTGCTAAGCCTGAAGGCAGTGTTGCCATACCGCCCATCAGTGCGCCACATGCCAGCAGTTTGCGGCGATCGATAGTCATGTTCATGGTCCTTATTTAGCCGTCAGGGTTATGGCGCGACGCTCTGCCGCAGAGCGGTAAATCGCCTCGATGATGCGCATATCACGCAGGCCCTCTGCGCCTGATGTGCGCGGCTCAATTCCACTAGCGATGGCTTGCGGCAAATGATCAAGTTGTGCTGCGAACTGCGTCTTGGGAGAGAATGGCAGCGTGACCTGATGGATTTCCCCTTGCAAATTCACGGACATTCGTTGTCCGCTATAAGACGTGGCAGGCTCCATCCCTACCCAGCCTTTAGTGCCTGTGACGCGATAGGCATTATGATTGGAACTATAGGATGACACGCAGTTTGCCAGTATTCCGGATGGAAACCGCAGCATGAAATCAATTCGGTCTTCCACGCTCGTAAAACGCGGATCACTGCGATCCGTCGATTCCATGGCCATGACTTCGACCGGCTCTTCTCCCGTCAGGTAGCGGGTCGCATTGAGGCTATAGATACCGATATCCATCAAGGAGCCCCCACCAGACAACGGCCTCTCCAGCCGCCACTGATCTGGCTTCGCATTGAAGCCATGCTCAGCAGTAATGATCCGCGTCGGACCAAAGTCGCCACTTTTCGCCAGTGCGATGGCGTGAAGATTATAAGGTTCAAAATGACAGCGGTAACCGATCATCAGCTTCTTGCCGGCCTTGCTGCATGCTGAGATCATAGCCTCGCATTCGGCAACACTGACCGCCATTGGCTTTTCACACATCACGTGCTTGCCTGCCTGTGCCGCCCGGATCGTATATTCGGCATGCATGGAATTGGGCAAAACCACGTAAACAATGTCGATATCGGGGTTATCCCGAATACTATCAAAATTGCTATAGTTGTATCTGTGCGTTTTCGGGATTCCATATTGCGCCCCGTAACGCTCTAGCTTTTCTGGCGTGCCACTAACCAGTGCAGTCAACCGAGCATGTTCGCACCCGACGAATTGGGGCATGATCTGTTGGGTGGCATAATAACCCAAACCAACAATCGCATAGCCCAACTTGCGCGCTGGCTGTGCATCGCCACTGGCTAGCGCAGGCATGGCCAACGCCGTCAAACCAGTGCCAAAACCTGCCATCACAACACGGCGACTTGTTTTATAGTCTGTCATCCATCCCCCCTTGGCGTGGGTACAAATTCTCACACCGCTTTTTCTATGGTTGCGATAACATGATAGAGCGCTGCAAGGAACAAGCGTGAAGCCTATTCCAATGGTCAAGAGTTTCGTTGTCCCTTCGCGCGAGCGCGAAGGAAGCTATCGGCGAAATAAGCTGCGCGCCCTTAGCCGATACGAAGCGAAGCGGATTGCTGTTTAGGCGAGATATGTCTGTTACTCATGGCGCGCTCTTTGAATTTTTTCCCAAAACTATCTCTTTGGGATATTTTTGGCCTTTTTTTCAAGGTTGAGACGCCTCTTGGCCTTGCCATTCTTTGATATTTACGCCAATAATATCCTATGAGGCTATCCAGAGACAAAAAATTAAAGGAGCTTATGGACGAGTGGCGACCCCATACCGTCATAACGACCGTGCGCCTCAAGGAACTCGGCATAACGGCACAGGACGCCCACAAATATGGGCTACGGCAATGGCTGGAATCGCTCGGACACGGCGCATTCAAGCGGCCTGTCGAAACTGTGACGTGGCAAGGCGCGCTATGGGCGATACAGACCCAGCTCAAGCTGGACGTGCATGTTGCCGCACGCACCGCATTGGAGATGACGGGCAAATCGCACTATCTCCGCTTTGCAGATCAGACCGTATTTCTGTTCTCTCCCCCCAAGGTCGCGCTACCCGCTTGGTTCAAGACCTATGATTGGTCGGTGGACATACGCCATATGCAAACGAAATTTCTGCCCCCCGATCTTGGGGTGACTGACCTTGAAGCAGTTGAGGGTTTCAAGCTGCGCGCGTCCAGCCCTGAAAGGGCGATATTGGAAACACTGCACCTGACGCCGCAAGCTGTCGATCTTGTTGAAGCCGCGCAGCTCACCGAAGGGCTGGTCACTTTGCGCCCGAAGCTGATGCAGGAACTTCTTGAAGCCTGCAATTCAGTCAAGGTCAAACGCCTGTTCCTCTATCTGGCGGAACGGGCCGATCTTCCCGTTAAGCGCCACCTCAATCCTGACGTGATGGACCTTGGCAAGGGTGATCGGAGCCTTGTCCATTCGGGGAAGTATGTCGCCAAATACGGCCTTCTCCTTCCAGCCGAACTGGTGAACGTCGATGCGTGAGGCATATCGTTCCCAAGTCGATCTGTTGCTCGACGTCCTGCCCTTGGTCGGGCAGGAAGAAGAGCTTGCTCTTAAGGGTGGCACGGCGATCAACCTGTTCGTGCGGGATATGCCGCGCCTTTCGGTCGATATTGACCTCACATGGCTCAATGCCGGTGAACGTGCCGACGATCTGCAAGGAATTGCTGCGGCTCTTGACCGCATCAGGGCAAAGGTCGAAGCGACATATCCTGACACACGCTGCCGCCCGTCAGGCAGCGCAAGCGCGCCCGAAGTCAAACTGCTTTGTGAACGGCAAGGCACACAAATCAAGATCGAGGTAAACGCGGTTCTGCGCGGTCATCTGCAACCGGCGCGCATGATGGTCTGCTCGATACGGAAGGTTTCAGCGCCGATGTTCGTTGGGGCTTCATCGCAGCGCTGGTCAGCCACAACCGCCCGATATCGGAACTCTTAAAACCCAACCATCTCGATCAACGCGAAACCTTCGCAAAGCAATTCGCGGGCATGGCATTCGATGAATTTACCTATGACGATCACGAGGCCACGATGGACCGCCTCATCGGGGCAGTCCATCGTGGCCTCACCCCGGATGATCGCTCACTCCTCCGCAGTTTCGATGCCTGTGAACCTGACTGGTCGCTTTATCCGCTTGCAGGGCTGGATGCCCTGCCCGGGCCGCGCTGGAAACTTCGAAACCTGCGCAAGCTGAAAGAACAAAACCCAAGCGGCTCTCGCAATGCTCTTGGCGGCGAATGACGGCGGGGCTAATGCCCCGCCTCGCGGTTGATCGGGAAGATGTAGAAGCCATCCGTTACAACCTGACTGCCGACAAGACGGCAAAACATCGAGCCGTTATCGCGGGTCCAGACAACTCCGATCTGCTCGAAGCGAGCTTTCTCTCCGCTTCCTTTGCGGACCTTTACGGCGAAGTCAGGGCGCTTGTTAGCGGTGGAATTTTGCGTTGCTGTGGTCATGTGTAAATCTCCTGTGTCGAGGGTTTCAAGTTTTATCGCGACTAGCTCTTCCAGCCGACGCAAGCCCATTAAGCGGTCGGAAGCCCTCCGTGGGAAAGCTAAGCCTGTGGATGATGACCTTTCCCGCTTCGAAGAATGGTTCGGCCAGATCCTGCATGGCTTGGAACCAGCCCAGCGCCGCCGTGGGGCGGTGGAACTCGGTCAGGCCCTGCGCCGCTCCAACCTCAAACGCATTTCGGCAAACATCCAGCCCGATGGCACTGCGATGGAACCGCGCAAACCTCGCAAAGAATATCGCTCCCGCCTGCTCAAACGCAATCGCGGCAAGATGTTCAGAGGCCTGCGCCGCGCCCGCAACTGGAAGATCAGTGCTGATGATGAAGGCGTGGAAATCCGCCCCGCCACCGGAACGGTCAGCAATGTCGCATCAGTCAGCCACTTTGGCGAAGTGGCAACGGTAGGATACTTACGCGGCGGTTCGCCTGTGCGAACCCGCTACCCCGAACGTCGCCTCCTCGGTTTCAGTGAAGGTGATAAGCAACTGGCGCTCGATGTCGCTGCGGAACTTCTCGATCCTGATAGCTAAAAGACTTTATTGTAGTAACAAAAAGACTTGCATCATCGGTAAATTGTAACTACAAAAAGTTCATGGAGATCGTTTGGGATGAACCGAAGCGCAACGCAAATATCGCAAAGCACGGTATTGACTTTGCAGACATTGGCGAAGATTTTTTCCTGACCTCAATTATTATCGAGGCAAAGGATGGGCGCTATGCAGCTATCGGTCGTCTCAACGGCGTAATCGCTGTGATTTTCGCTACGCTGGGCACCGAAGCCATTTCTATCATTTCGGCTCGCCCGGCCAGTCGCAAAGAACGGAGGCTGCTGAAATGACAAAACCCAAATACACCCAAGCCGATCTGGATGCGGTAAGCGATAACCCGGAATGGACCGAGGAAGATTTTGCCAAGGCGGTGCCTTTCGCACAGGCATTCCCTGAACTGGCCAAATCGATCCGCCCACGCGGCCCGCAGAAAGCCCCGAAAAAAATCAGTACGACGATCCGTCTTTCGCCAGAAGTGGTGGACCATTTCAAGTCTGGTGGTCCAGGCTGGCAATCACGGATTGACGAAGCGCTTCTGCAATGGGTCGCTTCGCACTGAGCTGATATATTGGTGGCCTGATATAGCGGCGGGGGAAACCCGCCGTTAAGTGTTCATCGCGCATCTACTCTTTTGCTTCGCGGTAGCGCCTTATTCCACCGCGCCGCGCCCTACCGCGCGCGCCTGAACGTGTTCCATAGCTGTGGCTATGGTCACTTCAATTTCATCCTCCCCCGCCGTCGATCTTTCCCGCCTTCCGGCCCCTGTTGCGGTGGAAGAGCTGGATTACGAGGTGATCTTTGCCCAGATGCGCGATGATCTGGTGGAACGAGACCCCAGCTTTTCAGCCCTGATCGATAGCGATCCGGCTATCAAAGTGCTGCAAGTGGCCGCCTATCGTGAACTGATTATCCGCCAGCGGATCAATGAAGCCGCCCGCGCCTGCATGGTGGCTTATGCGATAGGCTCCGATCTTGACCAGCTTGCCGCTGTCTTTGGTGTCACAAGGCAAGTGCTGGTGCCAGCGGATGAGCAGACTAGAAGTGCCGCCGTGATGGAAGATGATGACAATCTGCGCCGCCGGGTGCTGCTGGCCCCTGATGGCTATTCAGTGGCTGGCCCGCGCAGTGCCTATGTCTATCACACGCTTTCAGCCCATCCCGATGTTCTGGATGCCAGCGCCACCAGCCCTGCGCCGGGTGAAGTATCGCCAGATCATCGGTCAATTCGAGCAAAAGGAAATCGCGAAAACTATTAGCCACAAACGTGTCCGGCAGGCCGCCGATCAAGGCGATCTTGCCTCGATTTGGCCCGTTCGAACAGCAAATTGACCAAGCGTAGCACCAGATCAAATAGTCAGAGAATACAAGATAAGCGTCTTTCTCCTGTTCGATCTCATGATTAATCTGACCGGGCGGCCCATCCGGGCATTCGTCAGGAATAGATTTAATCCCGCTTGGTGCCCACCACTGAGTGCCAATGTCGTCCATGAATGTTGTGCTTGGCGCGGCATGGATCAGATAGGCCCGAAAATCTTCCGGCAGTTGGAGTGCATATCGCTTCTACATCTGCGCTTGCACCCCCGCGCGTGTAGGTGTTTGGATCAGATAACGCCCAGTGATTGCTGAGAGCCTCATATAGACTCGCTCCTCCTTGATCGAACAACGCCGGGTTGATCGGCAGCGTTTTTGTCGAAGGCGAACTTGAAGATCGCTTCGCTCTTTTCAGCCAATCGAACACGCGGCCCTCTTGATTTCTGTCTAACGATAGCGGCGATTGGAACGTCCGCTAGTGGGCGTTAGCGGGTCACAAGCCATAGAGCGAATGCCATGAGCATGATTGGCAAGAGGAAAGCGACGATACCGCCAAGCCAACCCCATTTCCGATAAGCTACCTCGACAGCTCCCTCCCAAAATCCCTGAATGATGAACTCTACGATCCAGCCCATCTAGGCATCGTGCCGCAAAGACTT
This sequence comes from Altericroceibacterium indicum, assembly GCF_009828105.1. Lineage (GTDB taxonomy): Bacteria > Pseudomonadota > Alphaproteobacteria > Sphingomonadales > Sphingomonadaceae > Altericroceibacterium > Altericroceibacterium indicum. The sequence continues at coordinate 289,277 of NZ_WTYQ01000001.1, read as the reverse complement.
GATGTCCGCAACTGGGCGATTGCTGCCGGATGATTTTTTCGCTGCCGATCGTCAGCTATCGCCGATTATCTCCCTGAAAGCCGCCATTCCGCCATCCACTCCATTCCTGCCCTTCAGCGCATAAAGCCTACGCACTAAAAGCAGCCAACGAGTAACACGCCCCATCACCAGCCTGCCACTCTGCGCATGGCCGCAATCATAGCAGCGCTCGCGCTGCTGATTGCCCTGCGCACCTGCCTTTGCATCTGACCCAGCCTCTAACCTTCAGGAGACCATCCATGCGTATTCAATCTGCCAAAGCCTTCGCCTCATCCACCCGCCGCGCCCAGCGCATGGTCCAAGTTCCTTATGTGTTCGAATGCACTTCCTGCGACGCGGTGGAATTGCGCCAAACGCAGGCTCTGCCCCGTGGGTGGCAGATCGAAGAAACAGAAGAGGACATACAGGCCTACTGCCCTGACTGTGCCATCGATCGCCAGCCTCACTGGCCTGCGCTTGGGCGATCTGATCCGGCTCGATTGGTCGAACGTGGGCGAAAAAGCGATCATCATCGAAAAGACCCGCAAGCGTGGCGGCCGGGCGGTGATCCCAATTTATACCGAACTGCGCAAATGGCTCGATCAGCGCGAAAAGCGTGAAGGTGCCGTTTTGCTCAACAGCCGCCAGAAGCCGTGGACCGAAAGCGGATTGGAAACCGTCTGGCAACGCCGCAAGCCAGACGGCTTTGATCGCACTATCCACGACCTACGCGGCACCTTTGCAACCTTCCTGGCACTTAAGGGCCTGACGGATGAAAAGATTGCCAAAATCATCGGATGGACAGCAAAACGCGTGTGCGAAATCCGTGCCCGCTATGTCGATGAAGCGAGGGTAATAATCGACCTCGCAGAGCGCCTATCGGCGTAAAAGTTTACAGCACTTTGTAAACTTTCCCGAAAACGGCAAAAAGCGCGTCAGTGGCTTTCGACAAAAAACGTATGATTTCAGGATGATAGTGGTAGCAGAGGAGGGACTTGAACCCCCGACACGCGGATTATGATGACGCGATATGGTCTCAAACAACGCGGCGAAATCGACAGAAAACTGCCGATCTCTTACTTCTAATTGCAGGTTATCGGTCGGTCAACATCACAAATCATGACACAATTCCATGTATAGCCTTCTGATTACGTCGCACGGCCCAAGCCATTCTTATGCACGTCAGCCTACCCATTGGCATCAGGTTCTACGGACCTCGAAAAATGCGATCGCCCGATTGTAGCGCTGCACAGTGTCACCACAGAGCTCGTGAATCGAGCCACCGCTCGACCTCTTCGAGTTTGAAGCGCGGACGAGGAACCAAACCGCGGCCAAGGTCATATTCGGCTGGAAAGCCATCCGGTCGAGCACGCCGGTAGCGATCGATAGTTCGTCGGGAGACACGAGCCATACCGGCGAACTCCTCGACCGTGATAAATTGGATTCGTTGTGTAGAAAGACGCGAATTGTCCATGACGCTACACCGTGGCGCGACTGAATGATGCGGCGAGGATCGGCAAATATTTCATTGGCGGCAAACCTCCCTCAGCGTCACCACATCAGCTGTGCCGACATTCCATCATCATCAGGAAACAGCGCAGCGGTTATCGGGCGCGCGAAACTCGGATCATCGATACGCAACCGCAGATAGTCGCGCTGCCTCTCATCCCTTGTGCAGGCTTCCCGAAAGGCCCATCGCTGGCTGCTGGCGAATGCGGTGGCGCCGCTGGCAGGCGTCGCGTTCGGTCAGGCGATCAGGGTCGATGTCGGCGAATTTGCGTTGCTTCTCGCGGTGTTCGCAGGTGGATTTCTCTATATCGGCGCGTCCGAACTGCTCCCTCGCAGCAATGCTGCCGCGGGCGGATGGCGCGCTGCCCTGTCGAGTCTGATTGGGCTAGTCGTTATGGGCGGCATCGTCCATTTGGCGCATTAAAGTCCCAATCCTACCAGGCAGCGCCGTTTCACTCAGGCATGGGCAAGCGATATCGTCGATCAGGACCAAAATGCCGTTGGGCAAGGAGGCTCGTCCGTATTGCGGTCGAGGATGGCGCGTTCGCGCCGTTCTTCGCCCGGAACCCCGAATAGCCTGCCATTCGCGCCGGGCCGATCGAAGCACTTGCGGTGGTGTCGGCCGATGACGCACCACCCTTAGCACGTCTCGTCTTGGCGTAGGGGCATCACCCCGGCGAACACCACCCGATCCCGGTGATCTTAATATGATATCGTAACGAAGAAATGCTCGCTCCCGCTTTCAGCGGTAACGTATCAGCCTCCATCCTCAACCGTTCGTAACCTTACTTCTCCTCTGCCCAGACCTCAGCATCGCATCTTAATCAATAAGCAAAAGATGGGGAGGGATATTGAGGAAAATGGCGAAAAAGAGCTGCGTAATCGCTTTGCGGGTCACTCAGTCTGCATTGGCCATTGCGGCGCCGTGCGGAACGGGCGCAGCCGTGGCACAGACCGCGCTGTCGGACGTCGCTGCGCCGACGACAGCAAGCCAGGTCCGGTTCGACGTGCCCGCGCAAGACCTGGACACGGCACTGGGTCGTGTCCCACGGGGTGGTGTAGGAACCGTCGATCCATGGCAGGATCGGATACGGAGTGTGTGATGAAAAGATCGAAGTTTTCGGGTGCAGGTCAAGATGATCGGACGCTTTATGCAGAACTTCAACGGCCCCTTGCAGAACGTGAAATCTCCATGATCCAGATGATGGCTGAGGAAGGTCAGTCGACGTTCGACATCTGGACGCAGGGTGGGCGATCGGGCTGTGCAAACTACACTCAATGAAGATTAAGCCCGGATTACCTGGCTGGCACTGGGTAGCTTGCCGGCTATCCTTCGCACCTGGCTTCAGATCTTCAAGTCTGCTTCATAGACCGATCTGATCCAATCGGGTAGGCGCGGCAACGCAAAGGCCAGCCGCCCGTTCGCGAATGTCAGGCAATGGCTCGGCGGTTCGTTGAGACGCGAATTGTCGAAGACCATGCCGCGATCTGCTTTAAGGACTGCGGCGCGGATGAATGGTGCGCCACGCGCATAACGGGCACGGATCTTGTCCTCTGGGACAATATGTCCGCCTTCCTCAACGCGCGTACCGACACGCGCGACAGAGAGATCTGGCGTTTCGACGCCGACATGCATCACGATGACGGTAAAGCCTTTGGTTCGTGCTTCGTCGATCAGTTCAAGCTTGGAAGGATGCGAGAAGACCGTTTCGGTCACGAAATCGCGACGTCGAGAAAGATAGTCAGCCCGGCGCGAAGATGCGATCCTGGCCGCTTCGTAAGAGGCGGCTGGAGAGGGATCGCACAGTTCGTCGCGCTGGATGATGTCGGCGTTGATGAATGATCCTGCGAAGCTTGGTGCTACACGGGTCTGGTAGAGAGTCGACTTACCGGCGCCGTTAGGCCCGGCAAGCACGATCATCGTCGGCTTCATGCCTTGCGCGGGGCCTTCTCGCGTACGAGATTGCCGGCCGCATCAAGGCCAACGCCAAAACCAAGCTGCCGTCGCCGGGCAAAGAAAGCGTCCTCGTCGGACCCGGGCTGCCCCATTTTCTCGACAAAACTGTCGAGCCAGACGTCCTTTTCCTCTTCGGTCAGGTCTGTTGTCTCGATGTGGCCGGCAAGCGCAGCGGTGATGCGGACATGATCGAAATTGCCAGATTTCTCGATGGCGCGGCCGATGCGCACCCAATGGGCGATCTGGCCAGCAATCGAGCGGCTCTGTAACTCGGACTCGCGGCGGACGATCTTCATGATGTCGTCGGCAAGTTTGATGGACTGGGCCATAGGTCACCTCCAGCCCATGAGGTAGCATTTTGCCACCTCATTTTCAAGGACGTCGTGCGAAGTTGAACCTAAGCGCGTCACGGGTACTTCCTCGCCTGAATCCTGCCTGCAGGCAAACACCTGTTTGTCGGGCATTGGTCCCGCATCCTCCGCGAAAGCTGCGGTAATCGAGATGTAACAGCGACGGTAGAACGTGCTCGGCCATGACAGATAGTAGGATCATCCTCGCGACCGTAGGTTCTTTGGGCGACCTTCACCCGTTCCTTGCCATCGGCCAAGCTCTTCGCATACGCGGTGCGCGACCGATATTGGCGGTTCCCCTGGATCATGTTCCAAAATGCAGGGATGCCGGTTTGGAAGCAGAAGCCATTCTACCGTCATTTGATGAACTTGGGCGTGCGACAGGTCTTGAAGACGATGAAATCGTTCGGAAAGTCATTGCGGACACAAATTTTCTCGTGAACCAAATCCTATTGCCGCCGCTTGGCGAGAGCACCGACCGTCTACTGAAAATCGTTTCCGGTGCCGACGCGATTGTCGGTTCCATATTTGCCCTTGCCGCTCCCATTGTCGCCGAAGCCCGCTCCGTTCCCTATATCTCCGCCGTTTTGCAACCGATGTCGTGGTTCTCCCTTCTTGACCCGCCGGTCGCACCGGGATTCGGCGGACTAGCCAAACCTCCGCTGGGGATAATCGGTCGGAACTGGAACCGCTTGATTGGGGCGATGATGACTACGGAGTTGAAGCGGCGCTATGCAAAGCGGATTGACGCGGTGCGCCTGTCGCATGGGCTGTCAAAATCCACTGCGACACCGGTGCTCCAGCCTGGCACCCGACCGGCATATTCGCTCGGCCTCTACTCTTCCTCTCTGGGAAATATTCCCGCTGATGCTCCGCAACCAGCAAGCCTGACAGGCTTTCCATGGTTCGACAGCGCAGATGTCAAGCTCACCGCGCTACCTGCGGACCTGTCTCGCTTTCTTGGCGAGGGGCCGCCTCCCCTCGTGGTTTCGCTTGGTTCGTTCGTGCCCTTCGCTGCGCAGGAATTTTATCACCGCGTGGCTGCGATGGCGCGGGAATTGAAGATGCGAGCAGTTCTTTTGACGCCGTTCGATCCGGGCATCGACGAGCCATCCATCAAGGTTGTCGATTACGCTCCCCATTCTCTGCTGTTTCCGTATGCAGCGGTCATCATCCATCATGGAGGCGTCGGAACGATGGGACAGGCCCTCCGGTCGGGGAAGCCTCAGTTGATTGTGCCCTTGATGGGCGACCAGTTCGATCACGCCAAACGGCTTGAGAAGCTTGGGACAGGCATTTCAGCGCCGCTCGATGAGTTCATGCGGGACGGTACGGACCTGTTGCGAAAATTATTGAACGATCCCGACTATGAAATGAAAGCAGATCGCGTAGCACAGAAGGTGCGCACGGAAAGCGGTGCCGATGTCGCTGCCGACAAGATTCTCGACATTATTCGAAAATAACAGGAAATCCCTGCACACCTGTCGGAAATCACATGTTTTCCCTGCAGTCGGCATGCAATTCCGCCAGAAACATGTCGCGCACGCCGCTTCTTGGTATTCGTGTGGAGGCGAATGTGCGGAAAACCCTGTCGGATTGAGAAAGTGCCGGAAACCCTATCAGGCGATATTTTCCGATACGCCCCATCGGCAGCCATTCGCACAATAATACCCGAACCGGACAGTCCCCTACCGCCCCGTCTGCCCGTTCAGAGGGTGAACGGCGCAATTGAGTTAACGTCTGGCGTCCCGCCGAAACCGGCTACTGTCGTTCATGTTCGCGAACGGCGGCTTCGTCCCAGATCCGGCCCTTGTGGCGTATCGGCAGATATGTCCGCTTTCAGGCGATGGTCGGGCGATCTGTTAGGTCTGAAATTGAGGCGCGTAGCTGCCACCGGACATAGCCACATCGAACGGCAGCTATCCGCAAGCTAGGCCCAAATACCTGCCGTTCCGGATCGTCCGACATCCCGGACATTGAACGTCGAGGCCGGCGACAGGCTTGAGCCGCGGACGGCTCTCACTGTGACCATTTTTGTGACCTGGGCTTTCCAGCTTTTCCGGGCAGTTCAGTCCTCTTCGGCAATCCTGACCTTCAGGCCATCGTGCGCTGTGCTCAGCGATATCTGGCAGGATAGCCGTGAGGTCACATCGCGATGATCGGAACTGTCGAGCAGGTCATCCTCGTCTTCGTTCATCTCGGACAATCGGCCTGCAAACGCAGGATCGATATGAACGTGGCACGTCGCGCAGGAACAGCAGCCGCCGCACAGCGCGAGCAACTGGTCGAAGCCGTTGTCGCGAATAGCCTCCATCAATGTCAGCCCTTCCTCGGCCTCGATTTCGTGAACCTCGCCTTCGCGGTCGGTAACGATGAGTTTGATCATATTGATTTCCTTGCGAGAGCCAGGAACACCGGCTGGCCTATGATAGGTAATTGGCATTTGTCTTGGCCGACACTTCGTCGGCAGTCACACCCGGCGCCAGCTCGATCAACCTGAACGACGAGGAATGGTCAGGACGCTGAAACACCGCGAGGTCGGTGATCAGCATGTCGATCACGTTTTTGCCGGTCAGCGGCAAGGTGCACTCAGGGATAAATTTGGGTTCGCCGTGCTTGGAGACATGTTCCATCACGCAGATGATCTTCTTCCCCCCGGCGACCAGATCCATTGCCCCGCCCATCCCCTTGATAAGTTTACCGGGGATCATCCAATTGGCGATATCGCCATTCTGGCTGACTTCCATCGCACCGAGCACGGTCAAATCGATATGGCCGCCGCGGATCATCGCGAAGCTCTGAGCGCTGCCGAAATAGGCGCAATGCGGAAGTTTGCTGATCGTCTGCTTGCCGGCGTTGATAAGGTCGGCGTCGACCTCGTCAGGATAGGGGAACGGGCCGATCCCGAGCATCCCGTTCTCGCTTTGCAGCGTGACGTGAATTTTCTCGGGAATGTGATTGGCTACCAGCGTCGAAATGCCGATGCCGAGGTTGACGTAGAAGCCGTCCTGCAATTCCTGCGCAGCACAGGCGGCCATCTGGTCACGGGTCCAACTCATCGGGTGCTCTCCCTTTCGCGCGTGGTCACGAATTCGATCTTCTTGTCGTAAGGCGCGCCCACCACCATGCGCTGGACATAAACGCCGGGCAGGTGGATCTGGTCGGGATCGAGCGATCCGGCGGGCACGATCTCCTCGACCTCGTTGTCGATCCCGGCATTGTTCGAGGCGAAGGTGAGATCCTTTACCCCGGAGGTCCGGATCGCCTTCAGCAAACGCTCGGGAATGCCGCAGAGGCCGAACCCGCCCGAGGCGATCAGCATGCCATCGTGGAGCACGCCTTGCAGCGCAGCTTCTGCGGAAGGATAGAGCTTGTTCATCAGAGCTTGGCTGTCATTTCCGGGACTGCTTCGAACAGATCGGCAACGAGCCCCAGGTCTGCGACCTGGAAGATCGGTGCGTCGGGGTCCTTGTTGATCGCCACGATCACCTTGGAATCCTTCATCCCCGCAAGGTGCTGGATCGCGCCCGAAATGCCCACCGCGACATAAAGCTCAGGCGCGACGATCTTGCCCGTCTGGCCGACCTGATAGTCGTTGGGGACATAGCCCGCGTCCACTGCCGCACGGCTCGCGCCGATGGCGGCGCCGAGCTTGTCGGCAAGCGGGGTGATGACCTCCGCGAAGGTCTCGCTGTCCTTCAGCGCGCGGCCGCCGGAAACGATGGTCCCGGCGCTGGTCAGCTCGGGGCGGTCGCTCTTCACGGCTTCAAGGCCGACGAAGCTCGACAGGCCCGCATCGCCGGGGCCGCTCACCGCCTCGACGCTGGCCGAGCCGCCTTCTGCTGCCGCCTTGTCGAAAGCGGTGGTGCGCACGGTGATCACCAGCTTGGCGTCCGAGCTTTCGACCGTGGCGATGGCGTTGCCGGCGTAGATCGGGCGGGTGAAGCTCTTCGGGCCTTCGACCGAGAGAATGTCCGACACCTGCATCACGTCAAGCAGCGCAGCCACACGCGGGGCGACGTTCTTGCCGGTGGTGGTGGCAGGCGCGAGGAAGGCGTCGTAGCCTACGCCGTCTTTGGCCATCAGGCCCGCCACGAGCGGCGCGACGTTTTCGGCCAGCATATCGGCATAGGCGGCGTCGCCGGCGTGGAGCACCTTTTCGACACCGGCGATTTTGGCGGCCTCGTCAGCCGCGCCCTGCGCACCGGCAACGAGCACATGCACCGGACCACCAAGCTGCGCGGCAGCGGTGACGGCGGAGAGCGTGGCGGGCGCCACCGCGCCATCCGAAAGTTCAGCGAGTACGAGGGCAGTCATCAGGCAACTCCCAGGGATTTAAGCTTGGCAACCAGCGTATCGACATCGGGAACGATCTCGCCCGCCTGCCGCACGGGCGGTTCGCCCACGTGGGTGGTCTTGAGGCGCGGGGCCACATCGACGCCGAAATCGTCGGGGGTCTTGGTGTCGAGCGGCTTCTTCTTCGCCTTCATGATGTTCGGCAGCGAGGCATAGCGCGGCTCGTTCAGGCGCAGGTCGGTGGTGACGATCGCGGGCAGGGCCAGTTTCACCGTCTCCAGACCGCCATCGACCTCGCGGGTGACGCTGACATGATCGCCGTCGATGGCGACCTTCGAGGCGAAGGTGCCCTGCGGACGGCCCATCAGCGCGGCAAGCATCTGCCCGGTCTGGTTCGAATCGTCGTCAATCGCCTGCTTGCCGAGCATCACGATGCCCGGTTCTTCCGCCTCGGCAATGGCCTTGAGGATCTTGGCAACCGCCAGCGGTTCGACCTCGGCGTCGGTCTCCACCAGGATTGCGCGGTCGGCACCCATGGCGAGCGCGGTGCGCAGCGTTTCCTGCGCCTTGGCCGGGCCGATCGAGACGGCGATCACCTCTTCGGCAGCGCCCGCTTCCTTCAGACGGATCGCCTCTTCGACGGCGATCTCGTCAAACGGGTTCATGCTCATCTTGACGTTGGCGAGGTCCACCCCGGAGCCATCCGCCTTCACACGCGGCTTCACGTTGTAGTCGATCACCCGCTTAACGGGCACGAGGATTTTCATGATGGGTTCAACTCCATTTCGAAGCTCAGATATGATCGCCATTGTCCGCGCGGACGGTGGCGGTCAGGAAATATTGCGCTGCTCCACAATCGACAGGCCGTGACCTTCGAGAGCCACCAGCGATTTGGGGGTATCGGTCAACAGCACCATTTGCTGCACGCCTAGGTCGCTCAGGATCTGGGCGCCGCCGCCATAGTCGCGCAACTCCTGTCCGCCCTTCAGGCTCTCGCCCGCGGGCACCAGCGTACGGCTGACATAGTCGGACACGAACCGGTTGATCAGGACGATCACGCCGCTGCCCTCTTCGGAAATGTGCCGCATCGAGGCTTCGAGCAGACCCGTCCGGCTCGTATCCTCGGCAAAGACGTCATGAAAGATCGACAGCAGATGCATCCGCACCAGCGTCGGCCGGTCGGGCCCGATCTCGCCCAGCACCATGGCGAGGGTTTCTTCGCCGTTGATCTTGTTGCGGTAGGCAACCGCCCGCCACTCACCGCCAAAGCGGCTTTTGACCGGGCGTTCGCCGATGCGTTCGATCATCCGGTCGTTCATGCGCCGGTAGGCGATCAGATCCCTGACCGAGCAGATCTTCAAATCATGCTCGGCCGCCAGTTCGCGCAGTTCCGGCAGCCGCGCGACATCGCCGGCCGCGTTCATGATCTTGCAGATCGCCGCCGACGGATTGAGCCCTGCTAGCCGTGCAATATCGACGGCGGCCTCGACCTGCCCTGCCCGCATGAGCACACCGCCCGGACTGGCGACGACCGGAAAGACGTGCCCCGGCGTGACGATGTCGTCCGTGCCCCTTGCCGCATCGATTGCCACCGAAATGGTGCGCGCCCTGTCCTCGGCGCTGATGCCGGTCGAAACGCCCTCGCGCGCCTCGATCGAGGTGGCATAGCTTTCGTCAGGGCGCGACCGGTTGCGTGCATGCATCAGGTCCAGCCCGAGGGCGTCGACCCGGTCCTGCTGCAAGGCCAGGCAAATGAGCCCGCGCCCATGCGCGGCCATGAAATTGACGGCAACCGGCGTTGCCATCTGCGCCGCAACCACGAGATCGCCCGTGCTGGCCGGATTATCGTCATCCACGAGAATGAAGATATGGCCCGCGCGGGCCTCGCCAAGAATATCCTCTACCGGAGTAATCGCCGTTCTCCCCAAGACGCGAGTTTGCGCAATGTCGGCTTGCGTTCTGCAAAACTCGATGTACATTAATCCGACTTTTATTCGGATATACACCAATGTCAAACAGCAAAATCGAACCTCCCTGTCCCGAAACCCACCGCGCCCAGTTCGTCACGCAGATGCGGCGCGTGCCGGGCCCGGTTGCGATCGTCTCATCGGCCGATGGGGAAGAGCGCACCGGCATGGCGGCGACCGCCTGGAACTCGCTCTGCGCCGATCCGCCGCTGATGCTCGTGTGCGTCAACCGCAATGCCAGCGTTCACGCGCTGATCGGACGCACGCGGCGATTCTCGCTGAACCTGCTTGCCGCCGACGAGGCAGAGACCGTAGCGATCTTCTCCGCGCAGAGAGGGAAGCAAGGTCGCGACCGTTTCGAAGCGGGCAAATGGGCCGATTCACCGGGTGGCCAGCCCTTCCTGAACGGCGCAACCGCCTCGTTCGAATGCGAACTTCTCGATAGTCACGTCTACGAAACGCACGAGATTTTCATCGGCAAGGTCCGCCACATGGACATGGCCGAAACTGCCGATCCCATGCTCTATTTCGACGGCGCCTTTTGCCGCGCCACGCCGCTCGGCGGTTCGTGAAGGCTACCAGCAGCGAAAGACGGCTTGCGATAATTTCCACCAGTTCTATTGTATCCGAAATTTTATCGGAATTTGGAGAGGCAGCAGGTGATCGACAAACAGGTTAGGACAGTCGCCGAGGCACTGGAAGGGCTGCAGGATGGCGCGGCCATCATGATCAGCGGCTTCGGCGAGGCAGGTGTCCCCGCCGAACTGATCGACGGTGTCGTGGCGCAAGGGGCGTGCGACCTCACGATCATCAGCAACAATGCGGGCACCGGCGATGTCGGTATCGCTGCGCTCATCGGCGCAGGCCGGGTGCGCAAGGTCATTTGTTCCTATCCGCGCATGGTGGGCTCGCGCCATTTCGAGGAGCGCTATCGCGCTGGCGAGCTTGAGCTTGAGCTGGTCCCGCAAGGCAACCTTGCCGCGCGCATTCAGGCTGCAGGCTCGGGCCTCGGGGCGATCTTCACGCCAACCGGCTACGGCACCAAGCTGGCCGAGGGCAAGGAAACCCGCGAAATCGACGGGCGCCAATACGTGCTCGAATATCCAATTCAGGCCGATGTCGCCCTCGTCAAGGCCTACAAGGCCGACCGCTGGGGCAACCTCGTCTACCGCAAGGCCGCGCGCAATTTCGGCCCGATCATGGCCATGGCTGGCAAGACCACCATCGTCCAGGTCGAGGACATCGACCCGCTCGGCACGCTTGATCCCGAGACCGTGGTCACCCCCGGAATCTTCGTGGACCGCATCGTCCGGATTGCAGATGCAGGAAAGGCCGCAGCATGAGCGCCGCAGATACCATCCAGCGCCTCGACAAGCAGCAACTCGCCAGGCGCGTGGCGCGTGACATCCCCGAAGGCGCCTATGTCAACCTGGGGATCGGCCTGCCGACGCAGGTCGCCAACTATCTCGATACCGCTGGCGACTATTTCCTGCACAGCGAAAACGGCATCCTCGGCATGGGGCCCGCTCCCGATGAGGACCACATTGACTGGGACCTCATCAACGCCGGCAAGCAGCCCGTCACGCTGCTGAATGGCGGCTGCTTCTTCCATCACGGCGACAGCTTCTCGATGATGCGCGGCGGCCATATCGATATCTGCGTCATGGGTGCCTACCAGGTCTCCACCCGCGGAGATCTCGCCAACTGGCACACCGGCGATCCCGACGCGATCCCCGCCGTGGGCGGCGCCATGGACCTCGCCATCGGAGCCAAGCAGGTGTTCGTGATGATGAACCTGCTCACCAAGACCGGTGAGAGCAAGCTGGTCGAGCACTGCACCTATCCGCTGACCGGGCTTGGCTGCGTATCGCGGATCTACAGCGAGCTGGGCGTGATCGACCTCGGCCCGGACGGGGCGAAGGTCGTGGAAATGGTCGACAACCTGACGCTCGAGCACTTGCGCGAGATGACCGGCGTCGACCTCACGATGGCCCAGTGATGTACGGCAAGGAAAGCACCGATGCGGTGCGGTTCGGCGCATTCTCGGTCGAGTTGCAGGACAATGGCGTTGCGCTAGTCACCTTCTCGCGCCCGCCGGTCAACGCGCTTTCGCTGAAGACCTATGAGGACATTCGGGAGTTCGCCGAATTCGTTTCGGGTAACGACCGGGTCAAGGTCATCGTGCTGACCGCCCCCGACGACGCACGCGCATGGTGCGGCGGCGCTGATCTTCGCGAATTCGAGGGCATGACAGCGGCCCGGCGCAAGGAACGCTACGATTTCATCAACGAGTGCCTGCCGCAGTTCCACCGCATCGACCGGCCGATGATTGCCGCGATCCGCAGCGCCGCCATCGGTGTCGGCGTGATGCTGGCAGGCATGTGCGATCTGCGCGTGGCCAGCAACGATGCGCGGATTGCCTGCCCCGAGGTCGACTACGGCCTGATCGGCGGCAGCGCCGGGCTGCTCGCCAGCCTGCGGATGCCCGAGGCCAAGGTGCGCGAGATGGTCTACACCGGCCGCGCCTTCACCGCCAAGGAACTCGAAAATACGGGCTTCTTCAATTACGTGGTGCCCTCTTCAGCCGTCCTGCCACTGGCGCTGGATCTGGCCGACACCATTGCGGGTAAGTCGCTGCCCGCGCTCAAGGCGCGGAAGCTGGCCTCGCTGATGTTCGAGGGGCCCGAGTGGATGGACGCCTATCTCACGGCGCAGGAAGCATCTTCGGCACTGGTCGAGAACCCCGAGAGCAACGCCGCGGTGCGCGCCGCCCTTGGCAAGGAACCAGAGGCGTGAGTGCAGACCAAGCGCTATCCGCCGACGAGCATCCCGGTCAGTCTTGCGGCGATGATGTCCCGCGCTTCGCGCATCATGCGTGAAATCAGCGCATCACAGGTCGGAATGTCGTGGATCAGGCCCTGCGCCATGCTCGCCCAATAGATGCCGCTGTCGAGATCGCCGCTCTCCAGCAAGGCCTTGCCGCGCTGACCTGACACAAGGTCGGCAACGTCCGCAAACCTGGGATCGTCCCGACAGGTGCGCGCCAGCACTTCCTGCGACACGGCATTGCGCCCAACACGGGCGCTGTTCCTGAATGGGCGCAGGATAATATCCGTCTGGCGCTCGTCGTTGGCGACATAGGCGGCCTTCACCTTGTCGTGAATTTCCGCCTCCTGCGTGGCGCAGAAGCGCGTGCCCATGTTCACCGCCTCGGCGCCGAGTGCGAGCGCGGCGACCAGTCCGCGCGCATCGGCAATGCCGCCGCTGGCAATCACCGGGATTTCCAGCGCATCGACTGCGGCCGGAATGAGGACAAGGCCGGGGATGTCATCCTCGCCCGGATGGCCTGCACATTCGAAGCCGTCGATCGAGATCATGTCGACACCGCGCCGCTGCGACGAGAGAGCGTGCCGCACCGAGGTGCACTTGTGAATGATCCGGATGCCGCGCGCCTGAAGCATCCTCCAGACCTCGCGCACCTCGGGCGTGCCGGCGGTTTCGACAATGTCGATCCCCGCATCGGCGATGACATCGACAATCGCGCCATAATCAGGCGGGCGCATGGTCGGGAAGACCGACACGTTCACTGCGAACGGCGCCGAAGTCAGCGCGCGGCACCGGGCGATTTCGTCAGCGAGGGCGCGCGGTGTCGGGAAGGTAAGCGCCGTGAGCATGCCGAGCCCGCCCGCCTGCGAAACGGCTGCGGCGAGGCGGGCGCGCCCGACATTCTGCATGCCCCCCTGAATGATCGGGTGGCGAATTCCGAGAAGCTCGGTGACGCGGGTCTTCAGCGGCCCAGCCATTCCGGCGCCCGCTTTTCGAGGAAGGCGGCGACGCCCTCTTTTTTGTCGGCGGTGCCGAACAGTGCCGCGAAGGCTTGCCGTTCCATCGTCAGATGAGCGCTCTGCTCCGTCTCGAAAGCGGCGCGCACCATCGCCTTGCCCTGCTGCATAGCCACGGGTGCGCGGGCTGCAATCTTTGTCGCAAGCGCGAGCGCGGTCTCCAGCGCCTTGCCGGTTTCCACGACCTCGCAGACCAGCCCCGCCGCAAGCGCTTCCTGTGCGGTAATCGGCTCGCCCAGCAGCACCATCTTCATGGCGCGCGTGCGACCGACCAGACGCGGCAGGGTCGCGGTTCCGCCCGCGCCCGGAATGATGCCGAGATTGGTTTCGGGCTGACCGAACTTGCCGCTCTCGCCACTGACGGCAAGGTCGCAGCACATCACCAGTTCGTTGCCCGCACCCAGCGACCAACCCTCCACCGCCGCGATCAGCGGCTTGGGAAAGGCCCGGATCCGCGCCCATAGGCCGGGCCGCGGATCGGCCAGCGCTCCATCGGTGTCGCGCTGCACCAGTTCGTTGATATCTGCGCCTGCGGCAAAGACCTTGTCCGAACCGGTGATGACGGCGGCGCGCACGTCAGGGTCGCTTGCCACCGCGTCCAGCGCATCGGCCACGGCGGCCAGCAGATCGGTTGCCAGAGCATTGAACTTCTCCGGCCGGTTGAGCCGCAGCAGCAGCACCTTGTCGTCGCGCTTCTCGCGCAACAGGATGTCGGAATTGCTCACGGCGCGCTCCAATATTGTGACGGACTATACATCGGCTGCCCCGTTGCGGCGGCGATGTTCTGGAGGATGGAAACAAGGGTGTCGCGCCCGATCCGGTCGGCGAAGGAGAACGGGCCGAACGGGTAGTTCGCCCCGAAGCGCAGCGCGGAATCGATGCCCTGTTCGTCAGCGACCTGCTCGAACGCCGCATCGGCGGCGGCATTGGCAATCTGGGCCAACGTGCGGCACACGATCAGTCCGGGCCGATCGGCCAGACGCACCGCCGCCCGCCCAAGGCCCGCCGCAACCGCCTGCGCCATCTGCACCGCGCGCTCGTCGGATACGCTGTAGCCAATCGGACCGTCGCCATCGGGGGCGATCAGGTCGAACAGCACGACCGGCTTGCCCACCGCCCTTGCCTCGCCTGCGGCGGTCCTGCCGCGTGTCAGGCCGATGAGGACGCCATCACTTTCAAGTAAGGTTCCGGCCTTCAGGCCAAGCACCCTTTTGGCAAGATCACGGTCGGCATCGCTTGCCTCGGTCAGCCTGGCGATCTCATCGCTGGTGCCCTGCCCGTCGTCGTAGCTGTAGACGCCCCGTCCGCTCTTGCGCCCCAGCCACCCTGCGTCGACCAGTGCGGCCTGCCGCAGCTGGGGGACGAAGCGCGTCTGGCCGAAATAGGAATCGTAAACCGAGCGGGCGACCGAGAAATTCACATCCTGCCCGATCAGGTCCGTCAGTTCGAGCGGCCCCATGCGAAAGCCGTTCGCGCGGAACAGGGCGTCGATCTCGTGCGGCTGCGCGGCCCCCTCATTGAGCGCGGTGAACGCCTCGCCATAAAACGGGCGCGCCACGCGGTTGACGATGAAGCCCGGCACGTCGGCGACCGGAATGGCAACCTTGCCCCAGCCCGTCGCTGTCGCGGCCACCCTGTTGGCGACTGCCGGATCGGTCGCCGGGCCAGAGATGACCTCGACCAGCTTCATGACGGTGGCCGGATTGAAAAAATGCATGCCACAAAACCGGCCCGAATTCCGCAAGGTGCGCGCCAGTCGGCCAATCGGCAGCGACGAGGTGTTGCTGGCAATGATCGCCCTATCGTCGAGCACCTCTTCGAGCCCGGCAAACAGGCTTGCCTTGATCTCGGCGTCCTCAATCACGGCCTCGATCACAAGCTCACGATCCGCCATGTCGGCCAGATCGGAGACCCATTGCAGACGCCCAAGCGCCTCGTCACCCTGCGCTCCGGTCAGCTTGCCCTTCTCGACCAGCCGCGCGATCGACTTGCCGATCCGCGCCTCGCTGCCCTTGAGCGCTTCTGCGCTAACGTCGAACACCTTCACATCGGCGCCGCGCTGCGCGGCGATCTCGGCAATGCCCGATCCCATCGCTCCCGCGCCGCAGACGCCAATGCGTGTGGCTATCTGTGCTGTCATGCTGCTTCCACTATCTGAAGGATCGTCATGCCGAACTCGACAAGCTCGCCCGGTGCGGCATCCACCGCGACAACGCGCCCACCGCGAGCCGCCGTAATGTCCGTTTCCTCATCGAGAACCGAAATCCGGGCCAAGGCCTCCCCGGCGGCAACATTCGTGCCGGGCTGCGCCGCCCAGACGAGCGTCGCGACATGCGGAGCCGTGATGGCGCTCGCCTTGGCCGCTGCGGCAGGTGCCGGCACTTCGTCCAGCTCTGCACCAGCGAACATCGGGTTGGGCCCACCACCCTCGCGGGCAATGAACAGCTCGAAATCGTCGGTCGCAACGTGCAGTTCCAGCCAGTCGCTTTGCAGCATGGCATCCATGAACGCGCGCGCGTTGTCGATCGCTGCGGCGGCGGGGTCGCTCTTGCCGGTCATGCCGCATCCTTTCCGAATTGCGGCAGAACCACCTGTTCGAGCCAGCGGGTGTGAATGGTGTTGGCGACAAAATCCGGATGCGTGGCGATCGCGCGCTGGAGCCCCAGCGTCGTCGGCACCCCCTCGATCACGAAGTCGTCAATCGCGCCGACCAGCCGGTCGATGGCCTCGGCCCGGTCCTTGCCATGGGCGATCAGCTTGCCGACCATACTGTCGTAGAATGGCGGGATCATCGCGCCTTCGGCCATGTGGCTGTCGAGCCTGATCCCCTCGCCTGTCGGGGCATCCCACCGCGTGATGCGGCCCGGTGACGGCGCGAAATCACGCGCGGCGTCCTCGGCATTGATGCGGCATTCGATCGCATGGCCGGACAGCACAACGTCATCCTGCCCGACCGACAGGCCCGCACCGCCCGCGATGCGGATCTGCTCCTGCACGAGATCGAACGAGGAGATCATCTCGCTCACCGGATGCTCGACCTGAATGCGCGCATTCACCTCGATGAAGTAGAATTCCTGCCGCTGCACGTCGAACAGGAACTCGGCGGTGCCTGCGTTGCGATAGTTGACGCTGGCAGCAAGATCGATGGCGGACTTGTGCAGCTTCGCGCGCAACTCGTCGGACATGGCCGCGCAGGGGGCTTCCTCGATCAGCTTCTGATAGCGCCGCTGCACCGAACAATCGCGCTCGCCGAAATGGAGCACCTTGCCCTGCCCGTCGCCCATGAGTTGGACTTCGACGTGGCGCGCTTCGGGCACGAAGCGCTCCATGAACATGGTGCCATCCCCGAAGGCAGCTTCGGCTTCGGCGGAAGCGCGCTGGAAACCGGCCTCCGCCTCGTCGCCATTGTTGGCAATGACCATGCCGCGACCGCCGCCGCCCGCCGCCGCCTTCAGCAGGACCGGATAGCCGATACGGTCGCCCTCACGGCGCGCATCGGCGCCGCTGGCGATATTCTCGCTGCCCGGAACAAGCGGCACCCCTGCCGCCGATGCCATGGCTCTTGCCTGCAACTTGTCGCCCAGAGCCTCGATCACATCGGGCCGTGGGCCAACGAAGGCAATGCCATGGTCTTCGCACAGGCGGGGCAGGATCGCCCGCTCCGACAGGAAGCCGTAACCGGGATGCAGGCCATCGCAGCCGCTCTCGCGCGCCGCGTGAACGACAAGGCGCGGATCGAGATAGCTTTTGGCGGCGGAGGCGGGCCCAAGCACCACGGCCCGGTCCGCCATCTTCGCTGCCGCGCTTTCCCAGTCCGCGTCGGATACCGCGACAACGGTTTCGATATTCAGGGCCTGCGCAGCCTTCACGACCCGCAGGGCGATCTCGCCTCGATTGGCGACGAACAGACGTTTGATAGCCATCAGTCCGCTCGCACCGCGAACAACGCCTGCCCGGCCTCAACCATGGCGGTGTCTTCCACTAGCACCGCCTCAACCGTGCCGCTGACTTCGCTGCGTACCGTAGTAAACAGCTTCATCACCTCGATCAGACACAGCTCTGCCCCCTGTTCGACCCGCTGGCCCACTTCCACATAGGGCGCGGCTCCGGGCTTCGGCGAGCGGTAGAAGGTGCCCAGGTTCGGCGCGACAACGGCGACGGTTCCCTCGGGCAGGCCATCGGCAATCTGCTCCGCCGGTGGCGGGGCGGCAGGTGCCTGAGCCTGCGGCGCCTGCTGCGGCGATGGCGATGCAGGTCGCCTGCTTGCGGCGGGCGCTGACGGCGCGTGATCGGTATGGGACAGGAGGAGTTCGAAATCTCCTCTGCGTATGTGCAACTCGCGCAGGCCGGAGCGATTGAACTCCTCGATCAGGTAGCGCAGGTTTTCGGGAAGAGCTGAATCCGCCATGTTTCCTCAAGATGCGGGCGGCCGGCCGAACCGACCGCCTCTGGGGACACTTAGTACTTGAAGTCGAACGAGATACCGTAGGTCGCGGGCCGACCGCGATACCGGATCAGGGTATCGAGGAAGGTCGAGACCGCGGTGACGTACGATTCATCGGTAACATTGCGCCCGAAGACCGACACGCGCCAACGATCGTTCTGGCTGGCGATGCCCGCACGCAGGTCGAGCGTGGTGTAGTCGTCGATCACGAAGTCGTCGGCCTGCAGTACGCTGGTCTCGAACGTCGCGTTCTGCTTGCCGGTGTAGACCACCGTACCGCCGATGAAGCCATCGATGTCACCGCCCAGGCTGGCCCGGTACTGAATATCGACATTGGCGCTGAACTCAGGCGTGTAGGGAAGCTTCGAGCCGCTGAAGTCGCCGGTGAACCCCGCCGCATTGTAGACGGCCAGACCATCAGGCGTCTGCGAATAGTTGCCGGTGACCTTGCTCTGCAGGTAGGTCGCGCTGGTCGAGAAGTTCAGCCCGTCCACCGGCTCCCCGGTGAACTCGCCTTCGAGCCCCCAGATATAGGAACTGGGGACATTGAGCAGCTTTTCGAGCAGGCCGAACACGGTATCCTGCACACGGCCGCGCACCTGCTTGTCGGAATAGTCGTAATAGAAGCCGGCGGCATTCAGTTGGTAACGGCCCTGACCGAGCGGTGCCTTGAAGCCGGCTTCATAGGCGACCACCTTTTCCTGTTTTGCAGGCGTGTACTGGTTGGTCCGCGATGCACCGATCGCGGAATAGATGCCCGCCTTGTAGCCTTGGCTGACGGTCGCATAGATCAGCGTGCCGCCCGAGAACTGGTAATTGGCGCCAAGGCGGAACGAGACGTTGTCCTCATCGAAGCTGGTCAGAACCGGATCGATGGTCGAGGCAGCCGTGCCCAGCAGGATATCGCCCGAGGTCGGGAAACACTCGCCCGGGTTGATGGTGATCGGCACGCTGTTGAGCGCGGAACCGAACAGCGTCGCCGCCCCCTGCCCCGTGTCGATCGCGGGGTCGTTGTAGCAATAGGACGCGCTTAGTTCATTCTTGGTGTAGCGAATGCCGCCCTGCAACCTGAGGTCAGGCAACACCTCCCATTCCACATTGCCGAAGGCGCTGTACGACTTCTGCTTGGAGCTGAAGTTGTTGAGGGTGATCGAGATGAGATCCGCGTTGCCCGAATAGGCGCCGAGGTAGAAGAAATTGTTCTGCTCGGTTTCGATGTTGTCGTAGCTCGCGCCGACGATCCAGTTCACCAGATCGCTATTGCCGGCAACGCGCAGCTCCTGGTTGAACGTCTTGACATAGCCATCGAGCGGAACGTCGACCACCCGTGCGGTGGTTCCATCGAGATCCTGATTGTAGGCGAGGTTTTTCTCAGCCAGCGCGGTGATCGAGGTCAGGGTGATCGTGTCGGACACATCGAAATCGCCGCGCAGCGCGAGCTGGTAATAGTTGTTGTCCGATTTGCTCAGCAGGCCCGGAGTCCATTCCCCGTCGCGCGCATTGTCGCTGATCGGCGTGCCCAGTGCCGCATTGGCTCCGGCAGCGACCTCAGGGTCGCTGCTCGCCAAGCGCCCTTCTAATACTGCACGACGCCCGAGGAAAGACGCGTCGTAGCCGGGGCTCGTCGGGTCGGTCAGCTGCTGATAGCGCGTGGCATCGACATAGCCATAGGGGTTGCCGGACGCATCCAGCTCAGCCTGCGAGCCGTAGATATTGAAGATCGTGCCCGCATATTGCGGAGCGAGCGGATCGGACTTGTCCAGCGCGCCTGTCGCCATGAAGCGAAGGCGGACGGCGGGGGTTGGCTCGAAGTCGAGCGTCAGGCGACCTGCGAGCTTGCGCTCGGTCCCGTTCTCGTCGTTGGGCCGCGAAAGGCTGCGCTGCCATGCGCCGCCCGTCACGCCCTTGACGGCCAGACGCCCCTTCAGCGTATCGGACAGCGGACCGCTGACAAAACCTTCCAGCTCGAACCGGTCGAACCGCTCGTAGGAGGCTGAGGCTCCGGCTTCGAAGGTGTTGGTCGGCTTGCCGACCACATAGTTGATCGCGCCGCCGGTCGAACTTTGGCCGAACAGCGTGCCTTGCGGCCCCTTCAGGACTTCAAGCCGCTCGATATCGAGATCGAGACCGTCGGACATGGTCGGAACGTTGCGCGGAATTTCATCGCTGTAGATCGAGACCGAGGGGGCCGCGCCGAACGTCGCATCATAGAGGCCGATGCCGCGCAAGGTGTAGACCGGGGTCGAATAGAGCGACTGGGTGAAGGTGAACCCCGGAACGAGCTTGGCGAGATCGTCGGGGCCGGAGATGCCGCGATCGGCAAGCGTCTCGGCGCTGGCGGCCTGGATTGTCAGGCCGACGTCGTTGGCTGCCTGCTCCCGCTTGTTGGCGGTAACGATGATCGTACCGGGAGCGGAGCTGCGCTGCTGCGCATCTTCACGATCGGAACCGGAATTGTCCTGCGCATGCGCCGGAATGGCCAGAACGGCCATTCCGGCGCATGCCGTCCAGAGATACTTCGAATCTCCCATTGCACTTCTCCCAATGTCCCCTTTTCTAAGCGGGGCTCGTTGTAACTGTCTTCAGCCTGCGATCATCGCTCCATCGATGACGTGTTCGGCTCCACTCACGAAACTTGCGTCATCCGAGGCCAGGAACAGGACGAGGCGCGATACCTCGTCCGGTCTGGCCAGACGCCCCAGCGGAATTGCCTCCTTCGCCCCGCCGCCTTCCTCGTCGGTTGCGGCGATCATCATCGGGGTGAGGATGTAGCCCGGATGGACCGAGTTCACCCGGATGCCGGCATGGCCCCACTGCGCCGCGATGAGCTTGCTCATCCCGCGCACGGCGAACTTGGTCGAACAATAGGCCGCATTCGATGATGCCCGTGTGCCGATCATTCCGGCAATCGACGAGATGTTGACGATCGAGCCGCCGCCCGCATCGATCATGCCGGGCAGCACGGCCTTCATGCCCAGAAAGGTGCCAAGCTCGTTGACCCTGAACACCTCGGTGAACTCTTCGGCCGTGAAATCGAGTATCCCTTTGACCGGGCCGATGATCCCGGCGTTGTTGACGAGGACGTTGACGACACCAAACGTCTCGCTGGCGAGCTTCATCACCGCGTCCCAGCCAGCAGGATCTCCGACATCGTGCCGGATCGCGACGGCATCTGCGCCAAGGTCCTGTGCGATGGCATCGATGGCATCGCCATTGATGTCGGTGAGCACCACCTTTGCGCCCTCCGCCACGAACATGCGCGCATGAGCTTCGCCCATGCCCTGCCCGGCACCGGTGATGACCGCGATCTTTCCTGCCAGCCGACCCATGACTTAAGCCGCTCCGGCTTCCTGATCGACCCCGACATGCGGGATAACCTCGTTCGCCAGCAGGTTCATCGAATGCTCCCACGGTTCGGGGTTGTCGATGTAGTCGTGGCTGTAGATCAGCAGCGTACCGAAAGGTCCGCCCAGCTCATCCACCCAGTGATTGAGCTTCTGGCGCACGGTTTCGACCGAGCCGACGATCCACACATGCTCGGCCAGATATTCCGCATCCACGTCCGCCGGATCGACATTGGGGTCGTTCACCAGCCCGCCCAGCACGCCGAAGCGCTCGTAGGTCGGCTTGAGGTATTCGTTCCAGGCGAGGCCGATGCCGCCATTGATCGCGAGGTCGCGCGCCTCGGCATCGGTGTCGGCGACGATCACATCGCGCACCACGCGGTGAGCCGACCGGTCGGACTGGCGGCCCCCCTTGGACATCTCCTCGCGATAGGTCTGGAAATGGCTCTTGAGGAACTCGTTGCCCGCATAGACCGAGGCCGGGATGAAGCCGTTCCTTCCGGCAAAGCCGATCGAAGGCGACGGGGCCGAAAGCCCGGTCATGGCCATCTGGATATCATTGTTCCACGGACGAACGTCGCGCAGATGTTTCTTCCCGTCATTTTCGGGGAAACCGGCGTTCCAGTATTTGCCTTCGAAGTGGAATGGCTCCGCCTTCCATACCCGCTCCATGATGTCGATAGCTTCGAGCATCATCTCGTGGTTCTGCTTCATGTCGGTGATACCGCGAAGCGCCGCGTCGGTCGGATAGGCACCGGTCGCAACGCCGAGCATATACCGGCCTTCGAGGATCTGGCTCAGCCAGGCGGTCTGCACGGCCAGCGTTGCCGGGTGGTGATAGGGCAGCAGGTGCGCCAGCGGGCCGAACTTGATCTGCTCGGTCTGTAGCGCGGCAGCGGCAATCACCAGTTCGGGGCTGGGAATGCCCTCCCAGTTGAGCGTGCCGTGTTCGCCGACCCAGTATTCACTGAAACCGATCCTGTCCGCATGGACAGCCTGCCGCAGCGCCCACTCGAAAACCTGCCGCGGGGTCCGCTCAGGCCTGACGAAGGGCGTTTGAAACATTCCGACTTTCATTGCGATCTCTCCACTCCGGTATGTTGTTTGGTCCGGTGTTCTGTTTGCCAGGGCCGACCGACCGGTCAGCCGTAATCCTTCCATTCGACGAGCAGGCCCTCGTCGTTGAAGCGCATGACGCTGCAGAATTTGAGACGGAAACTCTCGCCCGCAGCGCCGAAGCCGGGCAGGTCGACCTTCGTGGTGCCGACGTACCAGGATTCGAGCACCACCATGTCGCCATGTTCGGTGATCCGCTCTGCCGGCTCGAAGTGCCGTTCCGTCATATAGTCGGAAACAAAGGCTTCGAGGGTTGCGATCAGTTCGTCCCGCTTGTTCAGGGCGAACCCGCGATTGAAATGGGCAAAGTCCAGATCTTCGACGATGAGCGCACGCAGCCCCTCAAAGTCCTGCCTGTTGTAGGCGTCGACCAGCCTCTTCGCACACTCGGCGGGACCGGTCATCGCCCGGCCTCCGCCATCAGCGAGACACGCCCGGCAGGGACGATGCGAAAGCAGGGCTTGCAGCCTGAAATCATAAGCTCTCTCCACCAAGGGCTTTGCGCCCCTTTTCTGTGATGCTCGGTCTATCCAGCTAGGCTCGCAGCGTCAAATAAAATCGAAAAATATTCGGAAAAAGTCTTCCGAAGGCCGATTGGGCGCCGGAATGCAGGACCTCCCGCCCCGCCCTCTCCGGCCAACTCCGCAACGGAATATGCGCCGCAAATCGCGATCGGGGCTGTACGGTCGCTTGAAACTTGACGCGTCGACACAACAGTGCAAAATCGACGAAATTTCCGAAATTGGGGCGAAAATTGGCCAGCGAAGCGAGTATTGAACCCGTATCTTCCAAAACTGCGGAAGCTACTGACTGGGACCGACTGATCGAGGACGTGATCGTCCGCTCGACAAGAGAGTCCGAACGCAAGCAAGACCGCAGCCGACGGACCGAAAAGCAGATCCTCAACGCCGCCCTGCGCGTTTTCGGCCGCGATGGCATCTCGCGCGCACGCATCGCCGATATCGCCGCCGAAGCCGGCATCTCGACCTCGACGCTCTATGAGTATTACGCGAGCAAGGAAGACCTCGCCTACGAGATTCCGATGACGCACCTGTCGGAGTTCTTCGCCTCGTTCCGCGATGCGACCACTGCGGAGATGACGGCGCGCGAAAAGATGCTGGTCTATCTGACCATGTCGGCAGACTATGCGCGCGAGCACTCCGAGTGGGCGCGCCTGCTCTATCTGGAAATTTGGCCGAGCGTATTCGTTGGCGAAACGGGGCTGCAAGCCAATATCGACGACTTCACCCGGATCATCCGCCACCTTGTCGAGCAGGGCATGGAGGAAGGCTGGATCAGGCGCGACACCAACAAGTACGAGACGGCCGCACTCATCGTCGGCAGCGTCAACCAGACCATCATCACCTGGCTGCTGTACCGCAAGCCGAAGAACCTGACCAAAGCCGGAGTCGAAATGGCCGAGCGCATTATCCGAATGCTGGAACTCGAAGCCGCCCAGACCTGAATCGGGGCGCCCACAGCCGACCCGGAAAATGGAAAAATTTTCGGATTTCCTGCCGAGGTATGGATTTCCTCCTCAGCATCGCTAATCTCACCCAAAATTTTCCGATTTAGATTCGGTTTGGGAGAGTTGAGATGGGACGGCTTGAAGGTAAGGTCGCAATTATCACCGGCGCGGCTCAGGGCATGGGCGCAGAACATGCGCGCCGCTTTGTCGCCGAAGATGCGAAGACGGTATTCACGGATATCAATGCCGATGCCGGTGCCGCGCTCGAAGCAGAGCTCGGCGATGGGGCGATGTTCGTGCGCCATGATGTCGGTAGTGAGGCCGACTGGGCAGCCGTGATAAAGGCGACCCATGAGAGGTTCGGCCCGGCCAATGTGCTGATCAACAATGCCGGAATTCTGGGGCCCGGCGCGAAGGCCGCCGATCTTTCGCTCAGCGATTACGAAAAGGTCTGCCAGATCAACCAGACCGCGATTTTTCTCGGGACCAAGCACGTGATCCCCTCGATGATCGAAGCGGGTGGCGGCTCCATCGTGAATATCTCTTCGATCTCCGGGATCGTGGCGATCTATGGCACCCCCAATGTCGCCTATGCGGCCAGCAAGTTCGCGGTTCGCGGCATCACCAAGCAGGTGGCCATCGAATATGGCGAGCACAACATCCGCGCCAACTCGGTCCACCCCGGCTATATCCGCACCCCGATGATGACGGCGGCGCTTGATGACGAGCAGATCAAGGTCGCCAGCGGCTCGGTTCCGATCAAGCGGGTCGGCGAAGTCGAGGACGTGTCGAACCTTGCGGTGTTCCTCGCCTCCGACGAATCCGGCTTCATCACCGGCAGCGAATATATCATCGACGGCGGCCTTACCGCGCTGTGACCCCGGCAGGCTTGCCGGCGCAAACGCGCGGCGGGGAATGGCGGCGCAACTGGCCGCTGGTCATCCTCACCGCGCTGGCGCTGACCAGTTCTCCGGCCACGCTCCCGGTCTATTCGATCGGCGTCCTGACCGGACCGCTTGAAGCGGAATTCGGCTGGAGCCGGGCGACCATCCAGGCCGCGATCACCTTCAGCACCGGGCTCGGCTTCTTTGGCGGGCCGCTCGGAGGCTGGCTGGTCGAGCGGTTCGGCGTGAGGCGGTCGATCCTTGGCGGCATTGTCGGACTGGGCGGCGCGGTTCTGGTCTGCGCCGCCATGACGGGCAGCGCCTGGCAGCTTTACCTGCTCTATGCGGCGATGGCCCTGCTCGGCGCGGGAGCGGGCGCGGTCAGTTGGACGTTCCTCATTGCCGACCGCTTCGTCAGGAGCCGCGGGCTGGCGCTTGGCGTGGCCTTGTCGGGCACGGGCCTTGCCGCCTTCATCACCCCGCGCATTGCCGTTGCCGGGCTGGAATGGGGTGGATGGCAAGGAGCCTATATCTGGCTGGCCGGATTTTGCCTACTGCTGATCCTGCCGCTGTGCCTGTTGGGCCTGCCACGCGGAACGGGCGGGCATCGTGCCGGGAGCCTGCCCGAGACAGAGCTGCCGCGAGCCGGACTTACCCTGGGCGAGGCCGTGCGCGGCCATCGCTTCTGGCTCATCGGCGTGGCGACGCTCTGCATCTATGTGGCTGTTGGCGGGCTCATCCCCAATCTGGTGCCGGCGCTCACCGATAGCGGCCTGTCGCAAGGCGAGGCCGTCTCGATCATGGGCTTTTTCGGTCTGGCGATCGTCGCCGGGCGGATTCTGGTCGGCTTTTTCGTCGACATCTTCTGGGCACCGCTGGTGGCTTCAGCAGTGCTCATACCCGCCGCAATTGCCTGTTTCCTGATCCAGCAGCCGCTTGATTTCGTCGCCTATGCCATGGCCGCAATGGCCATCGGCATGGCGACGGGGATGGAGTTCGACATGCTCGGATTTCTGGCCGCGCGCTATCTCGGCCTTGCCCATTTCGCCCGCATCTACGGACGGCTCTACATCTTCGTTGCGCTGGGAGCGGGGCTTGCCCCTCCGGCCTTCGCCTTTGCCTATGATACTTTCGGCAACTATGGCTGGCCGCTCACCATTTCGGCTGGCCTGCTGTTGCTCGGCGCGGGATGTTTCCTCGCGCTCGGCCGGTATCCCGCTGAGCGCGAGCTCGCCTTATCGGCGCAGTGAGATATCCATCCCGGCCGTCTTCACTTCGACCACCGGGCTATTGGCGATTTCCATCAGCTTGCGCGCCTGTTCAAGCTCGGGCGACGACAGCAGCGGATAGTCACGCCGAACCGGCCCTGCCGCGCGCATCTTGTCGATATCGGCCTGCGGAACCGTCGCCCGGTAGATCAGTTCGTCGAGATCCTCGGTCCCGTATTGCTTCTTGAGCTCGTCGAGATCGGGATCGGCGGGAGGATTATCGAGCACCTCCCTGGCGCGCGGTGAGCTCATGATGCGGTCCATCACCTCGGGGTCGACCGGGGCCACCGTCTCGCCGTAGAAGCCAGCGGCGTACTGCACGACTTCGTCGGGCACCGTGCCGTAGCGCTTGCCGGTGACGATGTTGAGCACCGCCTGAATCCCCACCAGCTGGCTGAACGGCGTCGCCATGCCGGGATAGCCGAGATCGCGGCGAACAGCGGCCACCTCGTCCAGCACGTCGGACAGGCGGTCGGTCATGTTGTGCTGTGCAAGCTGCGCCTTGAACGTACCCATCATCCCGCCCGGAATCTGGTGCTGTTCCGAAAAAGCGTCGTATTCGGCAAATTGGTCGATGAGGAACCCGGCCGACTGGCCGACCGCGCGGAAATGATCGGCGACGGGCTGGAACAGGCTCTTGTCGAGCGAGTGGGTGTGCCCTTTCAGCTCCATATTGCGCGCGGTAATCTCGGTCGAGGGCACCGAAGGGCCGTTCGCCATCGGCTTGCTGGCCGTGTGCAGCACGCTGACCCCGAGATCCACCGCATCGCAATAGGCCTTGCCCGAAAGGCCAAGCAGGTTGTTGGCGTGGAACTCGATCGGCTTGCCGTTGGCCTGCGCCACCAGCTTCGGCAGCAGGCCTTCGAGCCGCTCCTTCTCCAGCACACCGGCGGTGTCGTAAAGCAGGATGGAATCGATGTCCGGGCTCGCGGCCAGCTGGCGCACCTTGTCGGCGAAGTAGTCGTTCGTATGTACCGGCGAGAGCGCGAACATGATCGCGCCCGCCACCTTGGCATCGGCTTCCTTGGCGACCTTGGCGAGCCGCAGCATGTTGTCCATGCCGAACAGCACATCGTAGATCCAGAACGAGCGGATGCCATGCGCGCACAGACGGCGCACCCACAGGTCCATCAGCGCGCGCGGGCTGACGCTGAAGGTGACATTGGCATTGGCGCGCAACCCTGCGCGCAAAGGCGTCTCGGGCATGGCTTCGACCAGCAGGTCCAGCCCTTCCCAGTAGTTTTCCTGACAGTAGCGGGTCAGGACGTCGAGCATGCCGCCGCCTGTCAGATCGATCGTCGAAAAGCCCGTCTTATCGAGCAGTGGTGCGACCGGCAGCGCCATGCCGGCGCGCATGCGCAAGCCCCAGAGGCTTTGCTGACCATCCCGCATGGTCTCGTCCAGAAATTCAACATGAGCCATTGTCAGTTCCTCTCGCCAACCATCTGGTCGGTCGGTAAATTATGCGAGTTCGATATACATCAGCGGCTGGCCGCCTTCGACCAGTTCGGCATCGGCGGCGGCGATGTGGCGGACGGTGCCCGCCTGTTCCGCTCGTACCGAGGTAAACAGCTTCATCACTTCGATCAGACACAGCTCGGTGCCCGCCTGCACCTGCTGCCCCACCTCGACGAAGTTCGGCGCACCGGGCTTCGGCGAGCGGTAGAACGTGCCGAGATTGGGCGCCTTGACCACGGCCCAGGCCGGGTCGATGTCGCTCGGCGGAGCGGACGCTGGCAGGGCCGCTATCGGTGCGGGCGATGGTGCCGGTGTCGCTGGGTGCGGCTCAGGCTCTCGCCGGGGAGCCGCCGGTTGCGCGGCTGCCCGCTCGGGGCCACCTTGCGGGGTTGGCGACAGGTTGACGCTGATCTCGTCGCTGTGGAGGCGCAGGCTTTTCCAGCCGCCCTGCTCCATCAGGCCGGTCAGGATTTCCAGATCGCGCAGGAGCTTGCTGTCCATGGCAGATCAGGCCACTTCGCGCGCGGCGAGTGTCTCGGCAACCACGCGCTCATAGTGCCAGGCACGGCTGCCCACGGCGTGCTCGATCACCTGCGCGCGGCGCAGGAACCGGTGCAGGCCCAGTTCCCACGTGAAGCCCATGCCGCCGTGGATCTGGATCGCATCGTTGCAGGCGTTGCAGGCAATCTCGCCGCAATAGGCCTTGGCCGCCGAAGCCGCGCTGGCGCGATCTTCGGCATCTTCCGAACAGGCCCAGAAGGCATAGTGCGAGGTCGCCTTGCCCGCCTCGACCGCAACCGCAAGGTCAGCACAGCGGTGCTTGATCGCCTGAAACGAACCGATCGGCTTACCGAACTGCTCGCGCTCGCAGGCATAGGCGACGCTTCGTTTCAGCATCACCTCGGCAATTCCCATCGCCATGCCGGACTGGGCCGTGGCGCCAAGATCGATGAGCGTATCGAGCGCGCCGGGCGATCCCTCGCCCAGCAATTGAGCAGAAGCGACGGCCACGTTGTCGAATGTCACCCGGCACAGGCCCGCCGAGGGGTCGATGTCTGCATGCGGCTCAACCGTCACACCGGGCGCATCGGTCGGCACCAGCGCCAGCGCCGGCGCGCTTTGCGTTCGGGTGACGACAAGCAGCATCTGCGCAACATCGGCCCCGGCCACGGCGATCTTCCTTCCCGTCAGCCTGCCATCGTGCAGCCCGCATTCGGCAAACACCGGATCGTTGCCGCGCCCCAGCTCGGCCGAGGCAATCGCGATGGCGGTTTCGCCCGCAGCAATGTCGGGGAGCAGCTGCGCGCGCTGTTCGACATCGCCCAGCCGGTTGACCGCCTCGGTGGCGACAAGCGTCGATGCAATGAGCGGCGGCGCAAGCCCCGCCCCCAGCGCCTCAACCGTGGGCGCAAGGTCCACGAAACCGAGGCCAACGCCCCCATGCTCTTCCGCGACCAGAAGGGAGAACAGGCCAAGCTCTGCCAGCGCCGCCCAGACCTCTCCATCGCTGTCGCGGGAAGGGTCGGGACCGGTCAGGGCGGCATGATCGGCAAGGACCTGTCCGACCGTTTCGCCGAGACTGGTCTGCTCTTCGTTGAACAGGAAATTCATCTGCGGTCCCTCCCCTACCTCGGCAACCCGAGCATGCGCTCGCCGATGATGTTGCGCTGGATTTCCGACGAACCGGAGTAGATCGAAAATGCCTTCGATTGCAGGAAGCTGGTCTGGAACCGTCCGCCTGCCATGGCATCGTCATCGCCTTCGGACAGCACCGCCGCCGGGCCGAGAATATCGAGCGCCGCCTCGTTCATGCGCTGCGCGGCATGGCTCCAGTACAGCTTGATGACCGATGCGTCGGGCCCGCGCTCGTCTCCGGCGAGAATGCGGCTGAAGCTCTTGAGCGCCACCAGCCGCATCGCCTCGACCTCGACGATCGAGCGGCCAAGCTTCTGGCGCACGACCGGATCGTCGGCCAGCACGCCATTCGCGGTCGGTTCGACAGCACAGACTTCGAGCAGCTTTTCCAGCTCCTGCTTGAAGCGGACCTGTCGGCCAAGGCAGTCTTCCGGCCCGCGTTCGTAGGCGAGCGTCGTCATGGCGATGCGCCAGCCGTCGTTCTCCTGCCCCACGAGATTTTCCACCGGCACTTCGACATCTTCAAAGAAGGTCTCGTTGAACTCGGATTCGCCGGAAATCTGCCGCAGCGGACGGATCGAAATGCCCGGACTGCTCATGTCGATCAGCAGGAAGCTGAGGCCCTTGTGCTTGGGCGCATCGGGATCGGTCCGCACCAGCGCAAAGCACCATTGCGAATACTGCGCGTAGCTGGTCCAGATCTTCTGGCCGTTGACGACATACTTGTCGCCCTTGCGCACCGCCTTGGTCCGCACCGAGGCAAGGTCGGAACCGGCATTGGGCTCGGAAAAGCCCTGACACCAGAACTCCTCATTGGCGATGATCGGCGGCAGGAAGCGATCCTTCTGCGCCTGGCTGCCGTGATGCAGGATCGTGGTGCCAGCGAGATTGTGGCCGATGATGTTGAGGCTTTCGGGTGCCTTGGCGCGGGCCATTTCCTCGGCAAAGATGCCGCGCTCGACCAGCGTTGCCCCGCGCCCGCCATACTCGACCGGCCAGTTGATACCGGCCCAGCGGCCCGAACTCAGCTTCTTGTCCCAATCGCGCCGGAAGAGATAGCGCTCTTCCTCATCCTCGGGTTCGAATACCGTTTCGCCCCAGCCTTCGGGCAGCGCGGTGGCCAGCCACTCGCGCAGTTCCAGGCGGAACCTGTGCTCCTCATCGGTGTAGGTGAAGTCCATGATTGCCCCCTGCGCCTAGCGCCATGTCTCGTTATCGGTCTGCGCCGGACCGCCGTTGAACACGGGCTTGCGCTTCTCGCGGAAGGCATTGACCCCTTCCAGATAGTCCGGAGAGACAAAGGCTGCCGTCTGCGCATAGGCCTCGAACTCGACCATCTGGTCGAAGGTCGAATATTCGGACTTGTCGATCAGGGTCTTCATCATCCCGATCGAGGTCGGCGCATTCTGCGCAATGGCGAGCGCGGTCTCGCGCGCGGCGGCGAGCAGTTCGTCATGCGGGACGACCTTTTGCACCAGCCCCAGTTCGAGCGCTTCAGCCGCCTCCACCTTGCGCGCGGTAAAGGCCAGTTCCTTCGCCCTTGCGCGGCCAACCGCGCGCTGGAGGAAGAACAGCCCGCCAAGGTCGGGGATCAGGCCGACACGCGCAAAGGCCTGGGTGAAGCTGGCTTTCTCGCTGGCATAGGCAAAGTCGCAGGCAAGCGCGATATTCGCCCCGGCACCAGCCGCTGGCCCGTTGACCGCGGCGATGACCGGCTTTTCCATCTCGTAAAGCGGACGCAGCACATTCGTGAGAATCCAGCGATGTCGCGCGCTCAATTGCAGCGGCGTGAGGTCGGTCCGGCGGTTCTTGAGATCGGCACCGGCGCAAAACCCGCGCCCCGCCCCGGTCAGGATCACGCAGGCCACGTCAGGATCGCTGCGCAGCTTCGGCCACAAGGCGGCCAGTTCGCCATAAAGCCCATCGGTCGTCGCGTTGAGCGCGTCGGGGCGGTTGAGCGTGACCGTTGCGATGCGGTCCTCGATTTCGAGCAGAACGTTTTCCATGGTCATCCGCGTCCTTTGGCCAGATTGTCAGTTTCGCGATCGGGCGGAACGCTGGCCAGATCGCCCTCATTGCTTTCGGGAATGTCCCACCAGTCTTCGGGCATACGCACTGGGATGCGGAAGTCGTGGGCGGGAATGACGATATCGGATGCGGCCTGCACCCGGCGCATGGCCGCCTGCCAGTCGCGCTCGCTTTCGCTGCGGATGTTGCCGGTGAGGTAGGCATCCGCAAGCGAGCGCTGCGGCCGCGTGGTCGCGCGCGGATCGGCCGGAAACCAGTAGCGATAGTGATCGCCCAGATCCGATGCGATGGCGACATCGCCTTTGGCCGTCGTCAGGATCGGCACCTGCATCCCCGGCGTGTGGCTTGGCACCTTGAGGATACGGAAGCCGGGAAACAGCACGACATCCCCGTCGAGCGTGCGGATCTGCTTCGGCCGCCGCCGCGCGACCAGATTCTCGACCGTCGTGTTCCAGTAGAAGATCCGCTGCGAGGGCACCGGGTCTGCGGCATGGGCCAGCTCGTCACGCTGGATCACCACGCAGGCGTCGGGGAACAGATCGAGATTGTCCGCATGGTCGAAATGCCCATGGGTCAGGACGATGTGATCGATATCCGACGGCTCCAGCCCCTCGGCGGCAAGGGCCTTGGTCATATATTCGTGACCGCCGCCCCAGCCTTCCACCTTGAGCCGCCTGGTGACCATCGCGATATCGGTCATCCCCGTGTCGACCAGCACATTGTGCTCGCCATTACGGGCCAGCCAGCAATGGATCGGGTCACGCTGGATCGCCCCGTCGTGCGGAATGTAGATCTCGCCGATGCGGAGAGACGTGACTGTCCAGTTGCTCACTCTTCGATAACCTCGAAGCGTTCGATATCGGCCATGGATCCCTTGCGCTCGCCGTCGGTCCAGATGGCGCGCACCCGCGTGCCGGGGCCGATGTTCTTCTTGGCGAACTCGACATCGTCGATCTCGATCAGGTGGATCAGGCGCGTGGAGGCACCGTCGAGCACGATCTCGGCATAGACATAGGGCGGCTTCTTGGTCTGCCCGATGAATTCCATGTTGATGATCGAGCAGCCGCGGATCGTGCCGGTATCGGCGCAGGTTTTCCAGGTGCCAGTCGGCGTGTGCGAAATGTCGTCGATCTCGCGCGGGGGCAGCAGGGCATCGTCGCCATCCGCCGTGCGCACCCCCATGACCCGGCCGAAGCCCTTGATCTCGTCGAACATGCGTCCGTAGTAGGGGCCGTAGGCGTGCTCGTATGGCAGCGCCAGCGCATAGTCGAGCGAGCCGATGGCCTCCTCCGGCTCGGACAGATCCGAAACTGTGCCGACCGCTGCATCCTCGGCAATCACGAAGCCCTTGATCGCCAGGATCGAGTTCTCGACGCCATCGTCCCACTCGGCCTTCACGCGCTGGCCGATCCTGACCGCATCGAGATCGCCAAGCACCCGGTGCGGGAATTCGTTGGCGCAGCCATCGAGCTTGATGAAGGCGATGATAGTGCCATCGACGCGGGTGAAGGCGGTAATCTCGCCGGTCTGGGGAACCTCGACGAAGCTCGCCATCGGTTCGCCGTCGCTGGCGGAGAAATCCTGCGCCGGCGCCACCACTTCGCCATTGGCAAAGCGTGACCCGACGATCCGCCGGTTCTTCATTTCGGCGAGGAAAGTCCCCGCCGCGCCGCCCGGAGTGAGCGTGTAGGGCAGGCTGATTTCCGCGTGGAACGTCGGCATGTCCAAAGACATGGATTCAGGTGCTGAATACATTGTCGCTCTCCCTTATGCGCTGAGCACGGCGCAGCCGCGCAGGTTGGCCCAGCCGCCACCGGATTGCACCAGCGCCAGCCTGGCATTCTTGATCTGGTTGCTCTCGTTGCGGCCCATGACCTGTGTCGCGCCTTCGATCAGGCGCACCACGCCAACCGCGCCGATGGGATTGGCTCCCATGCAGCCCCCCGAAGGATTGACCGGAATATCGCCATCGAGATCGGTCGCGCCAGCGGCCACGAGCTGTGCGGCTTCACCCGGAGGGCACAGGCCGAGGCTCTCGTAGTAGTTAAGCTCGAAGCAGGAATAGGGCTCCTGCACCTCGACCACGTCGAACTGGCGGCGCGGGTTGGTGATGCCGGCAGCGCGATAAACCTTCTTGGCCGCCAGCGCGAGCGGCTCGGACAGCATCAGCGAACGCTCGGCCGCGTTGTCGGCCTCGCAGCAATAGGCAATGCCATTGATGAAGGCAGGCTTCTGCGTGGACTTTGCGGCAAGCTTCTCGTTCGAGAGCACGATGGCCGCGGCGCCATCGGAAATCGGCGGCACGTCGAGCAGCTTGATCGGCCAACACAGCGGTTTGGAATTGAGCACGTCGTCGACGGTCACTTCCTTCTTCATGTGCGCATAGGGATTGGCGATCGCATTGCGACGGTTCTTGACCGAGACCATGGCCGCCGCCTCTTCCGTGTGGCCCAGCGCGTCCATCCGGGCACGCCAGTAAGCGGCAGAAAAGCCCATGATGCCGACGGCGAACTCACGGCCCCAGAAGGGATCGTAAAGCGTCGAGATCGAATACTGGAGCGGCCCCTCCGACAGCTTGTCATAAGCGACCACCAGCGTGCGACCGGCATAGCCGCCCGCCACCTGGTAATAGCCGGCCAGAGCGCCCGCGAAGCCCGCGCCACCGCCGCTGGTTACGCGGAAGATCGGCTTGCCCTTGGCGCCGATAGCGTTCGCCACCCACAGCTCGGGGTGATTGACCGCCCCGAACAGGACCGGGCCGGATGCGACCACGACCGTGTCGATGTCGCCCATTTCGAGATTGGCATCGGCCAGCGCCCGGTCAACGGCCTCGCGCACAAGACCTGCCTGGCTGACGTCAGTACGGCGGCGCGCATGATGCGTCTGGCCGACCCCTACGATTGCTACGTGATGACCCATGTCCTTACACCTCGAGCGTCATGACACAATTGTTCTGCATGCCCACGCCCTGCGCGCCATGCACCACGGCACGCGACGGAGCGCCGCCACCGTAGAGCTGCGGTTCGCGTAACTGCCGAACCGCTTCTGCCGCCCGGCACAGGCCGGTCGCCATGATCGGGTCGGCAGGCAATGCCCCGCCCGAACGATTGATCGCCGCCTTGCCCTCATCGAGGCCCAGCACATCCATCGCCAGCATCTCGCCCACGACCGAATGCGCCGACAGCTCGACCACATCGGCCTCCTTGGCAGACCATCCGGCAGCCCTTGCCGCCATGGCGGCAGCGCCTTCGAGCGAGGCCAGCTTGAGCGGGTCACGATCGGCATAGGCGTGACAATCGGTGCCGCTGCCCATGCCGGTGATGAAGACCGGGTTGTTGCCCGCGCGCCGGGCGGAGGGCTCATCGACGATCAGCATGGCAACCGCCCCATCGACCGGGCGCGCCATCATCAGTTCGGTCAGCGGCAAGGCGCTTTCGCTGGAGGCGAGAATGGCCTCGGCGTCGGGCACATCGCCAATCTGCACACTGGCATGCGCCTTCGCATCGGCCCACCGGCGCGCTGCCAGTTCGGCAAGATCGCGCTCCGAACAGCCGCGATCGGCCAGATAGCGCTGAGCCTGAATGCCCGCCGCCGCGCGCTGCGAGAAACCGACCGGACGCTGGTAGAACGGCTCGACCTGCGAGGCCCAGTAGTTCTCCACCAGCGACTCCGAAGGCTTCGAATAGGCCACGATCAGCCCGACCGACGAGGCGCCGGAGCGGATCTTGTTCACGCCATATTGCAGCGCCCAGATGCCGTCCGCCTCGACCCGCGCCTCTTCCTTGCGATGCGCGCCAAGCGCACCGAGGAAACCGCAGTTCGAGATCGACCGGCCATCAAGGACATCGCTGCCGGAGTCGATCACGAAGTCGACATCGTCGATCGAGAAACCGGACCCCTTGAAGACCGAGGTCACCACTGCGGAAATCAGATCTATATGCTGCGCCTCACCCCATAAGGGCCGCAGCTCGGTTTGCGCAGTCGCGACGACTGCCACCTTCCCAAGCGCCATCGAGCACTCCTCTCATATGTCAGCCTCGGCAATCGGGTTGGCGGGCAAGCCCTCCAGCACCGCTGCCGGCTCGTTCAGCTTGTTATGGGTGCCCGATTGTCCGGTCAAGTTTTTTTCGACGTTTTTTCGGTTTTGGTTGATTGGCCGAATTTTGCTGTATAACACCGGCATATAACTGGGATAGCGGCTGCTCACGATTGCTGTGCGGGCAGATTTAGCTTAGAAAAACCCGAATGAATATCGGGAGAGGGATTTGTGATCTTGGGCCTCGATGTGACCGGCCAATACCGTTATCCGCCGCCCGACCCGGCGTGGTTGCGGCGCATGCGCGAGGGCGTGGTCGAGCCCGATCTGCCCATCATCGATGCCCATCATCACCTCTGGGAGCAGCACGAGGAGCCCTACCTGCTCGATGCCTTCGGCGAAGACCTCGACGACGGGCACAAGATCGTCGCTACCGTCTGCGTCGAGGCCCACTACGGTTATCGCAAGGACGGCCCGGCACGCCTCGCGCCGGTCGGTGAAACCGAGAAGGTCATGGCCATGCGTGGCAGGGCCAGACAAGACGGACACGCTTCGCTTGTAGCCGAAGGCATCGTGGCCAAGGCCGACCTGTGCCTGGGCGAAGCGGTAGACGAGATTCTGGACGCGCACCGGGCCGTGGCGGGCGCGGCGCTGGTCGGCATTCGCCACAGCGTGTCGCGCGACGAGAACTTTCCCGAGGGCATCGTCTTGCGCCCCGGCCCGGCCGGATTGCTGGGCGACGCCGCCTATCGCAAGGGCCTTGCCCGGCTGGCGCAGCGCGGACTTGTCTACGATGCGATGCTCTATCACCAGCAATTGCCCGAAGTTGCGGCCATGGCCCGCGCCCTGCCCGACTTGCAGATCGTGCTCGATCACGTCGGCGCGATCATCGGCGTCGGCCCTTATCGCGGGCGTGAGGAGGAGGTGCGCAAGGCCTGGGCAAAGGACATGCACGAGCTGGCGCAGTGCCCCAACGTGTCCGTGAAAATCGGCGGCTTCGGCATGATCATCGGCGGCGCGCAATGGCATCTCGATCCGGCCCCGCCCGGTTCGGAAACACTCGCCGCGGCATGGCGGCCCTATGTCGAAACCTGCATCGAGCTCTTCGGGTCGCACCGTTGCATGTTCGAGAGCAACTTCCCGGTCGACAAGGCGATGTATTCCTATCGCACGCTCTGGAACGCCTTCAAGCGCCTCGCGCAGCAATACAGCCCGGCGGAGAAGGCGGACCTGTTCCTCGGCTCGGCGCGGCGAATATACGGCCTCGGCGACGTGACCACACCGGCTTGCGCCAATGCCTAATCGCGCCGCCCACCTCTTCCGTCGGGCTGAGGAAATGCCCGACAAGACCGCGATTGTCTTCGAGGGGGAAAGCCTGACGTTCGGCGATCTTGCCGCACGCGTCACGTCGATGGCGGCGGCCCTCGCCAACCTTGGCATCGGCAAGCGGTCGAGGGTCGGCGTCTACCTCGATTCGTCGCCCGACTTCGTCGTGGTTCAGCAGGCCCTGTTTGCTCTGGGAGCGGTCGTCACCCCGTTGAACGTGATGTACCGCACCGGCGAGATCGTCCACGCAATCGGCTGCTGCGATCTGCAGTTCCTTGTCACCGACGATGTGCTGGGCACACCGATTGCGCCCGCGGTCGATCAGCTCGACTGCCGCCTGTTCTCGATTGACGACGAGGTCATCCAGGCGCTGACCAAACTGCATGCCCCGGCGCAACCGGCCGAAGTCCTGCCGAGCGACCCGGCCATGCTCCTGCTCACCAGCGCGACCACCGGCAAGGCGAAGGGCGTGATGCTCACTGCGGCGAACCTCGCAGCGAATTACGATGCCACGCCCGGCTGGCTCGGCCTGACGCGCGAGGACACGATCCTGTGCGCGCTGCCGCTCTACAACACCTTCGGCCTCAATCAGGGCATCAACGCCATGCTGGCCACCGGAGCGACGATGATCCTGCTGCCGCGTTTCAAGGTGGAACAGGTCATCGCGGCGATTGCGCGACATTCCTGTACCTTCGTGCCCGCCGTCCCCACGATGCTGCAACGGATCTTCGACCATCCCGATGCCGCGGGCGGCGCGCTGCGCTCGCTGCGCCGCATCATGACCGGCGGCGCGCCCGTGCCCGGACCGCTGCTCGCGCGCATCCTCGACAAGGCGCCGAACGTCGAAGTCCTGACCGGCTACGGCCTGACCGAAGCGACAGCGCTGGTGACCCTGACCAGGGTCGAACTCGGACCAGACGGAAACCTGCGGCACGGCCGCACGATTGGCCGCGTGCTGGACGGGATGGATCTCGCCATCCGCGATGACCATGGGCAGGACTGCCCGGCCGGGGTCGCGGGCGAGATCGTCGTGCGAGGGCCGAACGTGATGCAGGGCTACCACGATGCGCCTGACGACACCGCCACCGCCTTGCGCGACGGATGGCTGCACACCGGCGATATCGGCTACCTCGATGCCGATGGTTTTGCCTTCATTGTCGACCGCAAG
This sequence comes from Altericroceibacterium indicum, assembly GCF_009828105.1. Classification (GTDB taxonomy): domain Bacteria; phylum Pseudomonadota; class Alphaproteobacteria; order Sphingomonadales; family Sphingomonadaceae; genus Altericroceibacterium; species Altericroceibacterium indicum. The sequence goes on along the minus strand of NZ_WTYQ01000001.1, from coordinate 251,163 downwards.
AAGGATGTCATCATTCGCGGCGGGCAGAACATCTACCCGGTCGAGATCGAGGAAGTGCTCTACCGCTGCCGGAACGTCGCGGAAGCTGCGGTGATCGCCGCCGAAGACGAAGACCTCGGCGAAGTCCCGGTGGCCTTCGTCGCCGCCACAACCGGCGGGCATGTCGACACCGGCGAACTCACGCAATTCTGCAAGGCGGAGCTGGCGCACTACAAGCAGCCCGCCGCGATCCATCTGCTCGACGAACTGCCCAAGGGGCCGACGGGCAAGATCCTGCGGCGGGCCTTGCGCGACAGGCTCGTGCTGCAATGATGCGCCCCGCAAGCCGCTTCATCCAGCCGGGCGAACTCCGCCTGCATGTCACCACCTGGGGGGACGAGGCAGCGCCGCCGGTGCTGCTGGTGCATGGCCTGTGGGATCACAATCGTAGCTGGGACTGGATCGCGGCAAGGCTGGCCCAGACCCATTTCGTCATCGCGCCCGACTTGCGCGGCCATGGCGACAGCCAATGGGCGAGCCCGGACGGCTATACCCTCGGCGCCCATGTCCTCGACCTTGCCGACGTGATCGCGGCGATGGAGCTGGAACAGGTTGTACTGGTGGGCCATTCGCTTGGCGGCGCTCTGGGCTTGCGGCTTGCTGCGGCCTTTCCCGAATGCATTGCCGCAATGGTGGGGATAGAGTGCGTAACCCTGCCGATCCAGCGCGACGAAATGGCCGCGCACCGCCCCTACCCGCTGCGGCTGCGAGACTGGATCGAACGGCGGCGCAACAAGCGCGCGACCGAGCCGACCCGGTTTGCAGATGCCGACGAAGCCCGTCAGCGCCTCGCCCGCAATCACCCGGAGCTCGATGCGGAAACCGTCAAGCGCCTTGCGATCTATGGGCTGCGCGAGGCTCCCGATGGCGGCTATGCGTGGAAGTTCGATCCCCTCGTGCGCGGCCGCCCGCCCGAAGACCAGCGCGGCGACGATCTGCGCGATGTGCTGGCGGCGACCGCCTGCCCCACCCTGCTCGTTTACGGCGACAGCGCCAAGCGTCCGGCCCCCGGCCCAGACCTGCTCGGCCTGATGCGCGACGTTCAGCTGGAGATCATGCCGGGCGGCTCGCACTTGCTCCATCACCAGATGCGCGATGCATTTTGCGATCTCCTCATCCCATTTTTGAAACAGCATTCCGGAAAGGCCTGCCATGCGTGAAGCCGCAATCGTCTCAACTGCCCGCACGGGCGTCGCACGCGCGTTCAAGGGCGCCCTCAACGACACCGATGCCCCCGAATTCACCGGCCATGTCATGAAGGCCGCCATCGAGCGGGCCGGAATCGACCCGAAGCGGATCGACGATGTTCTCATCGGGGTCGGCACGCAATTCGGCACGCAGGGCAGCAACCTTGCGCGTACGGCCATTTTCGCGGCCGGACTGCCGATCTCGCTGCCCGGCACGACGCTCGACCGCAAATGCGGCTCGGGGCTGACCACCCTCGCCTTCGCGGCGCGCGGCATCATGGCCAATGACATGGACGTGGCGCTGACGGGCGGCGCCGAAAGCATTACCCATACCCGCAACCAGCATACGCCCACCTACCGGGCCCAGCCCAAGGCCGTGCTCGACCGGCAACCGCATGCCTACATGGCCATGATCGAAACCGCCGAGATCGTGGCGGACAAGTACGGCATCAGCCGCGAGCAGCAGGATGCCATTGCGGCCATCAGCCACCAGCGCGCCGCCGCCGCCACCGACGCAGGACGGCTGGGTGAAGAAATCACGCCAATAACCGTCACCAGGAATATCATCGCCAAGGATGGCAGCGTGACCGGGCGCGAAGAAGTCATCCTCTCCAGCGACGAAGGCATCCGCGCCGATACGACGGCAGAGAAGCTCGCCGGATTGAAGCCGGTGTGGAAGGACGGGCAGATCGTCAAGGAGGGCCAGCACGTGACGGCCGGCAATGCCAGCCAGTTGTCCGATGGCGCGGCCGCGCAGATCCTGATGGAGCGGAGCATGGCCGAAGCCGAGGGCAAGGAGATTCTCGGCATCTTCCGCGGCTTCCAGTCCGCCGGCTGCCCGCCGGAGGAAATGGGCATCGGACCGGTCTTCGCCATTCCCAGGCTGCTCGATCGAGCGGGCCTGAAGGTGGAAGATATCGGCCTGTGGGAGATCAACGAGGCCTTCGCCAGCCAGTACCTCTACTGCCGCGACAAGCTCGGTATCGATCCCGAGAAGATCAACGTTAACGGCGGCGCAATCGCGCTGGGCCACCCCTTCGGTATGACCGGCGCGCGCCTGACGGGCAGCATTCTGCTCGAAGCACGCAGGCGTGGCGTTCGCTACGCCGTGGTGTCGATGTGCGTCGCGGGCGGGATGGGCTCGGCGGGTCTGTTCGAAATCCCCGGCTAACCGGAGCTGGCCTCGAAGGAGTGGCGGGTATGACAATGCGGTTTGATGACGAAGTGGTGATCGTCACCGGAGCAGGTCAGGGGCTCGGGCGTGAATATGCGCTCGCCTTCGCCACGCGCGGAGCAAGCGTGGTCGTCAACGATATCGAGGCGGCCGTGGCGGCAAGCGTCGTCAGCGAAATCGAGGCTGCCGGGGGCAAGGCCATCGCCAACACCCATTCGGTGGCCGAGCGCGCGGGCGCTCAGGCGGTGGTCGCTGCCGCCCTTGCGCAGTTCGGCAAGCTCACGGTCCTGATCAACAACGCCGGCATCATCAATTTTGCCGCCGTGCCCGACATTGCCGAGACCGACTGGCGAGCGATGCAATCGGTCACGCTCGACGGCACCTTCCACATGTGCGCCGCCGCCTGGCCGCATATGCTCGAAAGCGGCTATGGCCGGATCGTCAACACCACCTCGAACGCGGGCTTTGCCGGGAATGCCGCACTGGGTGCCTATGGCGCGGCCAAGCTGGCTGTGGCCGGCTTCACCAAATGCGCGGCGCAGGATGCAATCGGCACCGGCATCACGGTCAACGCGGTGGCGCCGATGGCCGTCACGCGCATGAACCGCGATGCCTTCTTCGGCGGCAAAGCCTCCGAGGGCGACGACTGGCGCGAGGATATCGCGCAAGGCAAGGTGCCGATGGGGCCACCCTCCATCGTCGCCCCGACCGTGCTGTGGCTTGCCCATCGCAGCACCGGGCTCAACGGCGAAATCTTCTCCAGTTCCTCGGGCAAGGTGGCACGGGTCGGCTTCGTGGTCGGCGAAGGCTATTTCAACCCCGATCACAGCCCCGAAGACCTCGCATCGCACGAGGCGCAGATTCGCGAACTGGGCGACTATCTCGATCCCGGTTCGACCGGCGAGGAGCTGCTCGTCATTCCGCCGCTGTTCGCCAGGGACTGATCTGGCCGGTCACGCCGGGGTCACGCTTGCGCGTCGCCGGTAACGCGCGGCAAGACGCTGATGGCCTGAACCATCATGTCGAGTAGCTCCTCGTACCAGCGCTCCACCGACATGGCATAGCGCGACGGATCGGCGGCATATTCGACCATCCCGAGCAGGAACATGGTCCCCACGCACTCCAGCCTGCGCGTGGGCAGGCTTGGCCCGAGCACCGCCAGCCGCCGGTCGAGAAGGTCCATCGCCTCGCGCAGGGCGACGGTGGTCGGGCTTGCCCGGTCGACCGGATGCTCCACCCCGCGCGGCCGGTGCGTTGTCAGATAGGCCGCGTGGCAGCGCATGTACGAGATATGCCCCTCATCGGCGAACATGCGATAATTGGGCTCGAACACGGCCCTGAGCAGCTGGCGCAGATCGCCCGTAAGCCCGTGCGTCCTGGCCTCGTCCAGAATGGCCCGCCGCTGCGGCTGGAGTCGCTCTTCCCGATACTCGAACACGGCGTAGAGAAGGCCTTCGAGATCGCCGAAGTGATACTGCACCGAGCCGGCAAACTTCTGACCCGCCGCCTCGCAGATCATGCGCATGGTGACCCCGTCGATCCCTCTTTCCCCGAACAGGCGCTCGGCTTCGAGAATCAAGCGTTCGCGAGTCGCCGGCTGGGGCTCGGTATCCGGTCCTTTGAGCCGTTTGGAAGACATGCTGGCGACCTGCCTGACATCGAAACCCGCGTCAAGCAATATAACACCTGTGATATTATTCGCCAATTTTCAGCCGATATTCGCGCAAGCATGTTGACTCGACCAGCCATAAATATCACACCTGTGCTAATAAGATCGTAAGAATGGAGGATGTTATGGAAGTTGGAGTGTTTCAGACGCCGTTCCTGCCGCCCGAGCGCACGCCGGAGCAGGTGTTCGACTGGGCCGTCAACCAGGCCGTAGTGGCTGACAAGGCGGGCTATTCGGAGTACTGGGTCGGCGAGCACGCCACCCTCAACTGGGAAGCCATCCCCAGCCCCGAACTGGTGATCGCAGCCGCTGCCCGCGTCACCGAACGCATCAAGCTCGGCCCGCTCGCCCATCTGCTCCCCTACTACCACCCCGCTACCCTTGCGACGCAGGCCGCCTGGCTGAGCCATATCCTCAAGGGGCGCTACCAGATGGGCGTCGCGCCCGGTGCCTACCCCACCGACGCCAAGCTGCGCGGCCTCACCGACATGAAGAAAAATCACCTGATGATGCAGGAATCGGTCAAGATCATGGAGATGATCTGGAAGGGCGAGCCGTTCGACTATCAGGGCGAGTTCTGGAGCGCATCGCTGCCCGAAGGCGATGCGGCGCACCCCATTCGCGACCAGAAGCCCTGGGGCGGCACCATGCCCATGGCCATGACCGGCCTCAGCCCCAATTCGCCCTCGATCCGCTATGCGGGGGCGCACGGCTATTCGCCCGCATCGGTCTATTCGAGCAATTCGGCGCTGATCGATCACTTCCGGGTCTATCGCGAAGCCGCTGCCGAGGCCGGTCGTCACGGCGACCGCACGATGCACCGCGTGGTGCGCGATGTGTTCATCGCCGACACCGATGCCGAAGCGCGCAAGCTGGCGCTCGAAGGTGGCATGGGCCGCGCATGGCGGGAATATCTGCTCCCCACCTATCACGCCTTCGGGCTGGCCGAAGCGATGACGGAGGGCACCGACTATTCCGTGTCCGATGTGACGCCCGAATTCCTCGCCGACCACTTCTGGATCGTCGGCTCGGTGGAAACCGTGCGCGAGAAGTTCGAAAGCTGGGTCGACCAGCTCGGCGGCGGCTTCGGCACCCTGCTCACCTACAGCTACGACTACATCGACAATCCCACCCCGTGGGAAGAATCGATGACGCGGCTTGCCCGGGAGGTTGTGCCCAACCTTCCGGTCGATGCATTCGCAGCAGCGGAGTGACGCCATGACCGACACAACGCTTGCTCCACCGGCAACAGCCACAAGGCCGGAAGGCCTGCCTGACGACCGGGTCGTGGATTTCGATATCTACAACCCGTTCGACGGACAGCACGATCTGCACAAGGCCTGGGTCCAGCTGCGCGATTCCACGCAGCATGCGATCGTCTGGACCCCGCACAACGAAGGGCACTGGATCGCGCTTTCACCCGAGCTGATCGGCGAGGTCTTTTCCGATGCGTCGCGCTTTTCGAGCCGTGTCGTGCTGGTGCCCAAGTCGACGGCGGGGGAAGCCTATGGCGACCTCTTGCCCCTGTCGCTCGATCCCCCGGTCCACCGGCCCTATCGCAAGGTTCTGAACGACAAGCTGTATGGTTCGGCCATCAAACCGCTCGAACCGAAGGTCCGCAAGCTCACTGCGGAACTGATCGAGGGGTTTGTCGCCAATGGTCGCTGCGAGTTCGTCCACGAGTTCGCCGAGCAGCTGCCCTTGCGGGTGTTCATGGAGCTGGTCGATCTGCCGGTCGAGCACCTGCCGAGGCTGAAGCATCTGGCGGACCAGTTCACCCGGCCCGATGGCAGCATGACGCCGGCCGAGGCGACCGCCTCGTTCAAGGCCTATCTCAAGCCGATCCTCGATGAACGGCGCAATTCCAGTCGGGAAGACCTGCTGACCCATATCACGCAGAGCAAGGTCAACGATCGCCCGATGACGGAGGACGAAGCGGCGCGTCTCGCCAGCCAAGTTCTGGTCGGCGGCCTCGATACGGTGGTGAACTTCATGAGCTTCACCATGAGCACACTGGCTCAGGCGCCGGAGATACAGGCCCGCATCGCCACCGATCCCACCTGCCATCACGCGGCGATCAACGAATGCCTGCGCCGCATGCCGCTGGTGTCGTCCGCACGCGAGCTGGTGGCCGATACCGAGGTCGACGGCGTGACCCTGCGCAAGGGGGACATGGTGATCGCGCCGACCGAGCTTTATGCGCTCAACGACGCGATCAACGACAACCCGATGGCCTTCGATCTCGACCGCAAGGTCCGCAATCACATGGTCTTCGGCAACGGCAACCATACCTGCCCCGGCCAGTTCCTCGCCCGCATGGAGATGAAGGTGCTGCTCGAAGAGTGGTTCGCGCGCATCCCCAGCTTCGAACTGGAGCCGGGCCAGACCATCCGCCACAACGGCGGCATAGTGGGCGGGTGCCAGCCATTCGTCCTGCGCTGGCCGGCGGACTGATCGGAGGGGCGCCCGCGCGGCGCCCCTCCCTCCGCCTTGGCTGGCAGAACACCCGCGATGGTCGGGTGCGGGTGATAGGCTCGATAAAGGGACGTCTCATGACAACTAAAGCGGACGTTCAGGCCATTCTTGAAGCAGCGTGCAGGTGTCCCTAAACTAACAGCCATTGCAGCGCAGGAGATGTTCTCGAAATGGACCTGATGATCGCCGCCTTCACCCCTCTGGTTTCGCTGCGAGAAGTCCTGTCCCATGCCTGCATCCGTTTCTCTTTCCTGCCTGTCCTGGCTCACGTCTGACGGCACACCGCTTTTCTCCGATCTCAGCCTGACCTTCGGCCCCGAGCGCACCGGCCTCGTGGGACGCAACGGCACCGGCAAAAGCACGCTTCTGCGCCTGATCGCCGGCCACCTGCGCCCGGCCTCCGGATGGGTAGGCGCCACAGGGTCACTTGCCGTGATGCGTCAGGAAGCCATCGCGCATCCTGATGAAACCATCGCCGATTTTCTCGGCATGTGCGCGGCGCTCGACCAGCTTGAGCGTGCAGATTGGGACGGGGCTACGGCCGAAGACCTGACCGTGGCCGACTGGACGCTCCCCATACTGCCCTGAGCCCATCGAAGGGGCAATGGTCGAGAGCTTGTTCAAACCTCTCAAGTGCGAACGCATCCGGCAACGGAGTTATCGCTCACGCGACGAGGTCAGGCAGGATGTGCTCGATTACATCGAGATGTTCTATAACCCAATACGCAAGCATGTTCGAAACGGGATGCTGTCGGCCGTAGAGTTCGAACGGCAGCACGTGATGAGTATAGAAAACTCGGGCGTATTCATCTGTTGACCAGTCAGCACAGGATATGGCTGACGTAGACCTCGATCACAAAGGCGAATTAGACGAACGCCTCTTCAATATTGTCAACAACATGTGACCACTTTTGTGTTGTGCCCCATTGTGCAAACATAGGATTTACTGGGAGTTCGTGATAAGAAATAATATGAACGAATGCATTCAAATACCTGATTTAAAATATTTATCTTGGAATCTTAATCAGCGGGTCGCTGTTGAAAATGCGCGCCCGACAGGAAAGAACGGACGGCCACCTCCCAATTCGTGTGGCGAGCTGGCCGCTTCCTCAAAGAGGTGCGTCTAGTTCAGACGCCACCCCTGCCTTAAGTGCGATGGCAACCAAAAATTCCTCCCAAGCGGCAAACCCTTTTGCTCTCAGTCCGAACTCCATGTTCCTGTCGTAGATGCCCTCAAGACCTTTGCGTTTATGGTTGAGCATCAATTCTGCGATATCCCGATCGATACCAATTCGTCGGGCATGTGATCGAAACGTGCGACGCAGGTCATGGAAATGCCACCGGGGCACTTCCATCCCGGCAAACCGCTCCATCCGGCTGTGAACCCTGTCCCGGGCCTTGAACCACCCGAACAGGTGCGGACCGTCTATGCGAGGAGATGCGAAAAGCCATTCCTGGCTGGTCTGCGCCAAACTGCGTCCCCATGGCCCTAATGTCACATAGTTCGCTTCACCATTCTTCGATCGCTCGGGCAACTCTCGCGCGAGGTTCTTGGTGATCGCTATTTGGACATTCCTCGGCCGCCAGAGCGGCCCGACGGCGAGCCGCCGGATTATCTTGCCTTCTTCTCGGATATCGACACTCGGGAGTTAGACGAATCATCCGCCACAACGCGTGAAAAACTTCGGGCTGCGCACCCTGGTCTAGACGGTGTGGTACTTGTAGATGTTGCGGCGCCACGTCCTGACTTTGAAGCATAGCCGCCGTGGATGCCGCCTCTAGCATTGTGAAAGCAAGATGGTGGGTATGACGATTACTTCTCTCACCCGACGGCGATGTAGTACGTTGCTGCCGGCTGGCCGCGCCAACGTAGCAGTCATTCGCGATGCCTTTAGCAGTTTGTCATTACCCGCCAATCGTTCACATAGGCGAACCGGCCCATGCCGTTGTAGTTCAATCAGGTATCGCAAAACGCACGTAAGCTAAGCGGCAAGGCAAGTAAGCTCGTCAATTGTTTGGCGCTCAAGCCACCAAGTTTTCGCAACTCAAAGGCTCTGCTTGCCGAAAGCTCCAAGGCAGGCGTCAACGCGACCATTTGCGCACTGCATATGGCGCTAGCTTTGCAAGCTGGCATCATTTTGCGAGTGGCTGCTTGCCTGATCTCTTGCGCCTGCGGGCTTACGCTTGAGTGGGTGACGATGACCTTATGGCGGCGCGTGAGACTGGCGGCGGCGAGTTCAGTTTCACGGTCGGCGACGAGGAGGATCGCTTCGTGAGACGCGGCAGCAATGCGCGCAAGCGCCTCGGGACTGGTCGCAAGGATCGCGCGGTCGTGCAGCAGCCCAGCCTTACCGTCTGTTTCGCGCAAAGCGAGGGCGAGAAAGGCGAGCGCTTCGTCGGGTGAATCGGCGACGACGACGAAAGGGTGCTCGCCCGCGCCCTCGATCCAGTTGACCAGCGATTGGCGGCGGTCCTTGATTGCTTCTTCGAATAGCAGAGGCGAGAGTTTCGGCGCGGTCGATTCGGACCAGCGCCGCCAGCATTCGGGCAAGACAAGCACGTCCTCGGTAGGACGTCCGATCTCTGCGGAGAACCAGATCTGAGTGTTGGCGGAGCGTTCGAGCCATTGCGCCAAGTCTTCGGCGTCATAGGCGCGGACGTCGCGCCAAGCGCCGAGTTGGCGCCCTTCCTGCGCTATGCCGTGGGCGATCGGATCAAGAATGTTTTTGCGTGAGCAGCTCGGGCCTAAGCTGGGCCAATGTTATCAAGCCCCGTGATCCGATCTGCACTCGACGCGAGGCGAATAATACCGCTGGCGGAGAACCAGTGATAGCGCAACGCGGGTGCCCGCATATACGCGTTTCAGACATCTTTGCTCTCGTTGTGGGCAAAAGGTCGGATGGCCGGTTCCGCATACGATGTCCGCATTGCGGTTTTGCAACCAACGGAATTCTGCGGTTTTGCTTGAAATGCGGACATGGTGCAATGGATTGCAATGTCCGCATTTACAACGAAATGTCCGCATTGTTCAAAGAGAACGTCGGAATTCCGTCAATCCTGGCATTCGAACCGGACATTGCACGCCCCCTTTAATGTCCGCATATGTCCGGTTTACGTGTCCAAGCGAATGTAGACGGTGGAAGGGCCGCCTCCTTCGCGTCGCACAAAGCCGCGGTCCTCCAAATCGACAAGGTCCCGTCTGACCGAACGAGGTGTCAGACCTTGGGCAAAGGTCGCTGCATAATCGGCAGGGGAGATTGCGGAGCCCGGCTGCGTCGCTTCAAGATAAGCGGCCTGACGCTCATTGAACTCGGAGGCCTCAAGAGGCAGCTTGTCGGCCGCGTAAATCGTCAATGTGACACCGGATTTGCTGTCCTTCCAGACGGGCTTGCGCGCTCCGATCTCTTCGCAGGCTCTCATGATCTTCAGGGTGCCGCGGCCGAGTTGCTCCATCTGCCCCCTCAAATAGAAGACCTTCGCGATGTCGGGATTGACCGGAACCGAGGGATGCTCGCGCTTCAAGTCCGAGGTGCTGAGCTCGTCGGGAAGGCTGCCTGAGTTCCAAAATTCGATGCGCGAAGGGTAGACCGCTATCCGGGCTCCTCCGGAGTAGGCCGAATAATCCCGGTGAACGAGCGCATTGACAAGAGCCTCGCGCAGAGCGCGCGGTGCGTAGCGCTTACGCTGATCGCGTTTGAGGCTCTCTTCAGAAAATAAGACCCGCGACGCATTGATACTCTCTAGTTCGCGCGAGACCTGATCGGCGACGTCCAGCAACGGCCCCGTCAGCCATTTGAGGTTATGATATTCGTCACCCGCCTTATCGTCCTCGAAGACCACAAACTGGACGCGGCACTGCGGGTGCCGAATGGAGGGGTCATGCGAGAACAGGACGTCTCCGCCCTGCGTGAATCCTTCGCTCCGCCACAAAGAAAGCCTGCGCAGTATTTCATGGGGTTCCCTTGTCTCGACGAAACCCGCGTCCTGCTCCTGCGCAGCACGCGCCGTCGCGAGAACCTCATCAATGTCGAGATCCTCGTCGGTCATCGACGGAGAGATCCGCCGCTCCCACCGTTGCGGAGCCTCGACCTGAGCCTGAACGAGTTTGCGGACCATAGCGCTATCCGCGGGCTTCGTCCGGGCACCCGAGCGGATGAAGATTGCTCCGTCAAAGACATAAGGACGATCGTGACCCGCGGGCACATCGATGACGATGATCGGATCGTCGCCGATGTCTTCGATAGTAACCGTCACAAAGGAAGAGGGCGAAAGGCGCTCGCTGAGCATGCGCTCAATTGTCTCGACGGTCCGCTCGACCGGTTCCCCGACACCGTGAAGAGTGCCGTCATCGCCGACGCCGACATAGATTGTTCCGCCCGACGTGTTGAGAAAGGCGGTTGCGGTTTTTCCGATCGCTTCGACTGATGCTGCCCGGGCGACAAACTCATTCGAGGAATCTTCGCCTTTGCGAAAGCGCGCCAGAAGTGTCTTTTGCTTCATGCCTCGGCGTCTCCCTCGGTAGCGGGAGAGGGCCTCATCACCAGCTCTTCCAAGTCCTCGTACCGATTAAACTGTTCTTCGACATACCGCAGAATGTCGTCCCTGTCCCCGTAGGTCTGCACCCAGTTGTTGGTCCTATCCGTGATCGGAACCGCATCCTGGATTGCTTCTTCGTACATATCGATCACTCTGAGGTCGTCGATCAGCTTCGCGCCCTTTCCAAGCTTGAGTTTGGCACGTCCCGCGGATCCCTTGTGTCCGAGGTCCATCAGAAGACGTCGTGCATTGACTACGATCGCGTCGGCCAAGAAGAACCGCGGCTTGTCTAGCTCGATCGCGCGCGAAAGCTCGCGGTGGGTGATCGAGTTTCCTCCGGCCTCTTCGACCCCGGAACCGTATTGCGGGCGGATAATGCCGAAGAAGAGGTCGCAGGCATCGACCGCTGCAAGACAGGTATCGAACGCACTCAACCCCGGCACGACCGGCAGGCTGCCCTTATGCGAACTCCACACCTGATAACCGAACCCGGTCAGCAGTCCATGGATCTGGTCGAGGCGATCTTCCATCCCGTAGACTGTCGAAGACAGCATGAGCTTCAATTTGGCCTTCTTCGGCTTGGCCATTCGGTCGTCTCGATCCCATTACTGCCCGACTCATTATAGATAATCGTAGTTACGCCGATCATCAGCGGATATTAAATGCCGCGCGGGCGGGGACTGGTCAAATCGCTGGACCGCGCACCCGTGAAAAAAGCCCCAGTCGCCACCGCCGCGTGAGCCAGGTCGCACCGCGGGCGCAACGTCCGAAATGAAAGGCAGCTTCAAGGATCAGTTTCGGGCGTTCGAACGACTGACTCTGGGGCGCGAAGCTGACGCTCCGGTTTGCCGTCCGGGACGTCCGCTATCCCAGTCGGCGCTTCTGAAAGGAGACGTTCCGGTTCGTCCAACATCCCGGACATTGAACAGCGGCACGCTCCGTCGGATATTGCCAAAACATGTCGTAGAGCGTGCGGGGCTTGAGTACCTTTCGATCACCACGCCTCATCGCTTCCATATAGATCGCATGAGCTTTCGCGACCGTCAGGGTCTTCCTTGCCTCCTCGATTCGCATGGCAACTCGGGGATCTTCCCCTCGCTCTACAGCGGCATTCAACCCGGTGGCCCACTCGCGCGCATCCGGAATAGTGTTAGCTGGATAGGTGCCAAGCGTGAGCTGCACGATCACCCCCGACTTCGCGATGCGCCTCCGATACGTCCAGGTCTTCTTACCAGTGGCGCTGACAATCACACAAAGCCCGGCCACCAACGGATCAGAACGCCTGCCCGAACGGAGCATATCAAGGCTCGAAGGATTGAAATTCTGAGCTTTTCCCATGGCTACCTCGATCAACACGAGGCGAGGAAACAATAGCACAAATCATAGCACAACAGGCGTCCAAACCGGTCGAAAGCTGACCAGGTCTGTCCAACGCAAGACGCATGCATGAGGACGATTGCGATCATCTCCAACACCTCAATGCGGCGGAAAACCGCCATTTTGCGAGGTTTGAGATGATTCGCGAAATGGTAGCGGAGGAGGGACTCGAACCCCCGACACGCGGATTATGATTCCGCTGCTCTAACCGGCTGAGCTACTCCGCCACACTGTAGGCCTGCGCTTGTGCGCTGGTGAGGCGGGGCATTACGTTGGTGTTTGGGTTTGGTCAACCTCGAAAAGACCAACTTTTTACAAACTCCCACGGTCCTCCACGATAGATGTGCAAACTAAGGCCCAGAAAGGCGAAATTGCGTTGGATAAAGGTGCTTTGAAGCTCCGCTTGGAGTGCGCGCGCTTCTTTTAAAGTGACCTTGTTCTGGATGGTGATGTGCAGACGTGGGGTGTGCGCATCCTGATCGGTCAACAGCCCATGAAAGCGATCGGCTAATTCTGCGCGAATCACCTGCATGTCATGGCTGAAAACTTTGAACGCCGTACCTTTACCCAAAGACATGATATCCTCCACCTGTGCTTCAGGCTTCCGATAGGTCTTTGCACAATATGCCAGAGCATCGCGGATTTCTGTTTCGGCGCTTGGTGGCAAAATGTGGAAGAGCGTCACATGGGCATCAAGATGGTTGCGCTCAGGCGGAAAATGCTCCCGCCGCAGGCCTGTAGCCCAGGAGTGTATATCTGGCGGCAATTGAGCAGTAATAATGAACGGTGCTGGGCCAGTCATTGCCATGGCAGTGCCTCACTCTTTTCCAGTGCTCGAAAGGTGCTCCAGCGTTACATCTCGCCGCGCTGGCGCCGCAATTCGAACCACTTTGCCACGTTGCGATTATGCTCTTCCAGCGTGTTGGCAAAAACATGCCCGCCTGAGCCATCGGCCACCATGTACAGCGCCTGCGTTTGCGCTGGATTGAGCACCGCCGCAATCGAAGCGCGCCCTGGATTGGTAATCGGCCCCCTGGGCAGCCCAACCATCGAATAGGTGTTGTAATCGTTCACAGCGGCGATTTCAGACTGGCGGATACGCCGGCCCAGAGGCTTGCCCTTGGTGATCGGATAGATAATTGTCGGGTCAGCCTGCAGCATCATGCCTTGCCTTATCCGATTGGAGTAAAGCCCGGCCACCATCCGGCGCTCTTTCGGAACGCCAGTCTCTTTTTCAACGATAGACGCCAAGGTGACAGCTTCCTGCGGGGTTTTGGCAACCGTATTCTTGCTGCGTTTTGCCCAGAGTTCGCGGACAGTCTCTGTCATCGCCTGTTGCATACGCTTCAAAACATCAGCGCGCGATTCACCGCGTTCGAAATCATAGCTTTCCGGCAGCACTGAGCCTTCCGCTGGAACGTCGATCTTACCGGTGAGCAGTTTTTCGCCCATCAGTCGTTCATAAACCATGATGGAAGGCATGCCTTCCGGGATAGTCACAAAGCGGCGAATGACCTCACCGTGTTGAAATATATCGAGAATATTCGCAGGACTAGCACCTGCGGGTAACATAAACTCGCCAGCCTGAATGGGGTCCTTACTGGCCAGAAACCTGGCATGGGTCAGAAACCCATCAGCCGAATTGATGATGCCCTGTTCTTCCAGCTTGTTGGCGACCGCCGTAAGGCTCGATCCGGAAGCGACAAGAAAGGGTGTATCTTTCTCCAGATTGGCAGAACCCCACCAGCTAGAGCCAAACAGCGCCGCGGCTGCCGCACAGATGAGGCCGAGAATAACGACCAGCGAGCAACCGCGACGCAGCATAGGATTTTAGTCCAGTTTTTTCATAATGATGCTGGCATTTGTACCGCCAAAGCCGAAGCTATTGTTCAGCACCGCATTAACAGTACGTTCCTTTGCCTTGTGCGGCACAAGGTCAACACCTTCTGTACCTTCATCCGGAGTATCCAGATTAAGGGTCGGCGGAACGATCTGATCACGCATTGCAAGGATACAGAAGATAGCCTCAACGGCACCTGCCCCACCCAGAAGGTGACCTATGGCAGACTTAGTGGAGCTCATCGACATGGTGCTGATAGCATCACCAAACAGGCGGCGAACTGCTCCCAGCTCGATCGTGTCAGCCATGGTCGACGTGCCATGCGCGTTTACGTAATCGATATCGGCAGGAGTCATTCCGGCCTTTTTGAAGGCCATTTCCATCGCGCGATAAGCGCCATAGCCATCAGGGTGCGGAGCTGTGACGTGATAGGCATCGCCGGACAGACCATAGCCTACCACTTCAGCATAGATCGTTGCGCCGCGCGCCTTGGCGTGTTCATATTCTTCGAGCACCACAACACCGGCACCTTCACCCATAACAAAACCATCGCGGTCCTTGTCATAAGGGCGGCTGGCCTGTTCGGGACGATCATTGAAGGATGTGTTCAGCGCGCGGGCTTGGGCGAACCCAGCCACGCCCAGCGGGTTGATAGTGCCTTCTGCACCGCCAGCCAGCATGATGTCAGCGTCATCATCCTTAATCATCCGGGCAGCATCGCCAATCGAATGCGCGCCGGTTGAACATGCCGTCACCACAGCATGATTCGGCCCCATCAGACCATATTTGATGGAAACCTGACCGGAGATCAGATTGATCAGACGGCCATGGACAAAGTGCGGGCTGACACGGCTTGGGCCGCGTTCATGCAGAACGATGGATTCTTTTTCGATACCCGGCAGGCCGCCAATACCTGAACCGATCGAGCAACCAGCGCGCAGCTTCATCTCTTCGGGCATATCGGTAAGGCCGGCATCTTCCAGCGCTTGCCCGGCAGCATCGATACCATAAATGATGAACGGATCGACCTGACGCTGGACTTTCGTGTCCACCCGCTTGTTCGGATCGAAACCATATTCATGGTCCGCTGGCTTCACTTCGCAGGCGATCTGACACTTCTGATCCGAGGCATCGAATCGGGTAATCGGGCCAGCCCCGCTTTTACCAGCAATCAGGTTTTTCCAGCTCGTTTCCACATCGCCGCCCAGCGGCGTTACGAGGCCCAGTCCGGTTACGACCACACGGCGCATATTCACTCTCCGAAATTACGAAAGGCCCAGCCACGATGGCTGAGCCTCTCATAGCCCTGCCCCGCCCACTCAGCGCTGGCGGCGCAAACAGTCGTGGCGGGGCGTTTGGGCCTTAGCCCTTGTGTTCTTCGATGTACTTGATCGCATCGCCAACGGTTGCGATCTTTTCAGCCGCATCGTCAGGGATTTCGACACCGAATTCTTCTTCGAATGCCATCACCAGTTCAACGATGTCGAGGCTGTCTGCACCCAGATCATCAATGAAGCTTGCATCAGGAGTTACCTTGTCAGCTTCTACACCGAGATGCTCGACAACAATCTTCTTAACGCGTTCAGCGGTATCGCTCATTTTTTCACTCTCGAACTTGGGGTTTAGCTAATTGGCTTTCGCCCTAATCAATGGTCGGCAAACTGGCAAGTGCTATACTAAACAGAACTTGCCAGTCTGAAACCATAACGCCTTACTCGCCAATCTGGTCCGTACGGGTTTTTTCGGCCTGTGTAGCCTTGGGCGGCTCCACCACACGCAGGTGAAGT
The DNA here is from genome assembly GCF_009828105.1 of Altericroceibacterium indicum. Taxonomy (GTDB): domain Bacteria; phylum Pseudomonadota; class Alphaproteobacteria; order Sphingomonadales; family Sphingomonadaceae; genus Altericroceibacterium; species Altericroceibacterium indicum. Next base: position 235,079 of record NZ_WTYQ01000001.1, on the reverse strand, counting down.
TCGCGCAATTGCTTGGGACTGACGACAGAAGGTGCGCCCATCATCAGATCTTCACCGCGCTGATTCATCGGGAAAGCGATGACTTCGCGGATATTGGGTTCATCCGCCAGCAGCATCACAATCCGGTCAATCCCTGGCGCTGAGCCACCATGCGGCGGTGCGCCAAGCTTGAAGGCTTCGATCATGCCAGAGAAATTGGCATCCACGTCTTCCTTGCCATAACCGGCAATTTCAAACGCCTTATACATGATATCCGGGCGGTGGTTACGGATGGCCCCTGAGGACAATTCATAGCCGTTGCAGACGATATCATACTGCCATGCAAGAATATCGAGCGGGTCCTGATTTTCCAGCGCATCCATTTCCCCCTGCGGCATGGAGAATGGATTGTGGCTGAAATCGATCTTTTTCAGCTCTTCGTCATATTCGAACATCGGGAAATCGACGATCCAGCAGAATTTGAAGCAACCCTGTTCAATCAGATCCAGTTCCTGACCAACACGGGTACGCGCAGCGCCGGCGAGCTTAGCCGCTTCACTTTCCTTGCCAGCGGCAAAGAACAGACCGTCATCATCACCAAGGCCCAGCTCTTCATAGAGCGCCGCCATCTTGTCGGCTCCATGATTCTTGGCAATCGGACCGCCAAATTCACCGCCCTTGCGAGTGACATAACCAAGGCCGGCGAAACCTTCGCCACGCGCCCAATTGTTCATGTCATCGAAGAATTTGCGGCTCTTATCCGCCGTGTTCGGAGCCGGGATCACGCGGACCACACCGCCTGAACCCACGATCTTTTCAAACAGGCCAAAGCCGGATTTCTCGAAGTGATTGGTCACATCGGTAATGATCAGCGGATTGCGCAGGTCAGGCTTGTCACTGCCATATTTCAGCATGGCTTCGCGATAAGGAATCCGAGGAAATTCACCGGCGGGTGTCACGGTTTTGCCGCCAGAAAATTCAGCGAATGTTCCAGCCAAAACGGGTTCAAGCGCCTGGAACACATCTTCCTGCGTCACAAAGCTCATTTCAAAATCGAGCTGGTAGAACTCAAGACTGCGATCAGCGCGCAGATCTTCATCGCGGAAGCATGGTGCAATCTGGAAGTAACGGTCAAAACCCGCCACCATCATCATCTGCTTGAACATCTGCGGCGCCTGTGGAAGCGCGTAGAACTTGCCAGCCTGAAGGCGACTCGGCACGAGGAAATCGCGCGCACCTTCGGGGCTGGACGCTGTCAGGATAGGCGTCTGGAATTCCGTGAAGCCCTGTTCCACCATCTTCTTGCGCAGGCTGGCAATCACCTGACTGCGCAACATGATGTTGCGATGCATGGTTTCACGGCGCAAATCGAGGAAGCGATACTTCAGGCGGATATCTTCAGGATATTCCTGCTCGCCTGCCACCGGCATTGGCAATTCTGCCGCAGCCGACTGAACAGTGATAGCGCGGGCATACACTTCAATCTCACCGGTCGGCAGGTTGGCATTGATCGTGCCTTCGCTACGCGCCTTCACTTCACCATCAATGGTGACAACGCTTTCAACGCGCAGCCGGTCTAGAATTTCGAGCGCGGGCGAATCTTCATCCGCAACGATCTGAGTCAGGCCATGATGATCGCGCAAATCAACGAAAAGCACACCGCCATGATCTCGCTTGCGGTGCACCCATCCGGAAAGACGGATAGTGTCGCCTACATTTTCCTTACGGAGTGCGGCGCAATTGTGGGTACGGTAAGCGTGCATCGAGACTCTTTCCATTCGGGAAGCTATGAGACATTTAAGAAAACGCGCGCTAACACGGTAACGCCGCCTAATTGTCAAGGCCGTGCCATGACGACACGAATAGGTCGATACGAAAAAAACGAATGATTATACACCCGCTAATTACCACAACCGATGAACTTGCTGCTCTGTGTGACCGGCTTGCCACCTCGGATTTTATCTGCGTGGATACTGAATTCATGCGGGAAAACACTTACTGGCCCCTGCTCTGCCTTGTGCAGGTCGGGAATCAGGAAGAGGCTGCTGCCATTGATCCACTGGCCGAAGGAATCGATCTTTCCCCGCTTCTGGAATTGCTGACAGAAAATGAAGATGTGCTGAAAGTCTTCCATGCTGGTGGACAGGATGTGGAAATCATCTTCAACCTCACCGGCAAGACTCCGCATCCCATTTTCGACACGCAAATTGCTACTATGGCAATCAGCCAGTCTGAACAGATCGGCTATGCCAATCTGGTCGAAAGCTGGCTCGGCAAGGTGATCGACAAAGGCGCGCGCTTCACCGACTGGAGCCGCCGCCCGCTGACCGAACGGCAAATCGAATATGCGATTGGCGATGTCACCGATCTGGCTGAGATTTTCCCGCGTATCTTGAAAAAGCTCATCAAGACAGGCCGTGGAAGCTGGCTCAATGCCGAGATGGAAAAGCTCGCTGATCCTGACCATTATCGCAATGATTACAGCCAGGTATGGAAAAAAGTTCGTGCCCCTTCACGCAATGCACAGGTGCTCGGCCGGTTAAAAGCCCTCGCGGCATGGCGTGAAATGGAAGCGCAGGACAAGAACATTCCGCGTGGCCGAATCATGCGTGATGAAACATTGGCTGATCTCGCAGGCCATCCCCCCAAGAAGCAGGCAGACCTCGCCAAAGTGCGTGGACTTTCTCAGGCATGGCGGGAAAATGACATCGGCAAGCGCCTGATGCGGGTGCTCGAAGAAGCAGAACCGCTGCCCAAAAGCGAAATGCCCGACAAGCCCAAGCGCGGTGCACCGCTGGGCAAGGAAGGCGCGTTGGTCGCTGACCTCCTGAAACTGCTGCTCAAGATTCGCTGCCGTGATATTGATATTGCCTCGCGCCTGCTGACCCGTTCGGATGAATTGGAAGCACTAGCTTCGGGCAGTCGCGATCTGCCAATCCTCGAAGGGTGGCGCTATGAAGTCTTCGGTAAGGAAGCGCTCGATCTGGTTGAAGGAAAACTTGCCTTTGCCGTCGAGAACGGCCGCCTCAAAATGAGTCACATCGATGACGTTAAGGCTGAGGCCTCGGGCATCACAGAAGCCGAGGGTGCTGATGCGGAGACTGAAAAGGAATGAGCACCTATCTGCCCACGATCAAGCAGCTGCAATATCTTGTGACGCTGCAAGAGCATGGGCATTTTGGCCGCGCGGCAGAAGCGTGTTTTGTCTCGCAATCCACGCTTTCAGCCGGGATTCGCGAGTTGGAATCCTTGTTGGGTGTCACGCTGGTTGAACGCAGCCGCCGGGTCGTGCGTTTCACTCCGCTGGGCAATGCGGTGGTCGCCAAAGCACACCGCCTGCTGCGTGAAGCGGAAGAACTGTCCGATCTGGTGCAATCCGCTGGCAAGCCGCTCTCCGGCGAATTGCGGATGAGCGTGATCCCTACGATTGCGCCTTTCATGCTACCGCGTATTTTGCCACGCCTGCGCAAAGATCGCCCGCAGTTGAAGCTCTTCCTGCGTGAAGAAATCAGCCAACATGCGGTCGAATCTCTTCACCATGGGCGGGCGGATTGCGTGTTGCTGGCCCTTCCCTTCGCGACCGGCGATGTGGAAAAAGAAACCATCCTTCAGGACGAATTGTTCATCGCCTTCCCGAAAGATGATCCACGCGATCCGCCTGACCGCGTCCCTCCTGCAATGATCGACGAAGGGCGTCTGTTGCTGCTTGAAGATGGGCATTGCCTGAAAGAACATGCGCTGGCCGCCTGCAACCGCCCGGAACTACGCGGTAGCGCCACGATGATCGGCACCAGCCTGCACACGCTGGTACAGATGGTGGACAACGGCCTTGGCCTGACCATGCTTCCCAAGATGGCGATTGATGCTGGTATTCTGAGCGGAACCGATGTTGTTGCGCGCCCCTTAAAGTCAGCCCACAGCAGCCGCGAAATCGCACTGATCTGGCGCAAGAACTCCCCACGCGAGGAAGAATTCCGTATGCTGGCGAATGAATTGAGAGCCGGAAATTCATGACTTTACGGCAGATTGGGCAAGTTGCCCTACCCTGCCACTTGTTTTGACAAAGCCTGGCATGGCTTACACAACAGGTCCTCTTTTACACCATGCACAGCGGAGATGCAGGCATTATGGCTGATCAGATAAACGGCAATCAGCCTTCATCCACCAAACATTGGCCACGCCTCAGCCCGTTGCAAACCGGCCTGCGGGGCCGCTGCCCACGCTGTGGCGAAGGGCGGCTGTTCGATGGATTTCTCACTTTGCGCAAAGGGTGCGATGTCTGCGGCCTGTCCTATGAATTTGCTGATCCGGCAGATGGCCCCGCCTTTTTTGTGACGTGCTTCGCCTGCATTCCGGCGATTGCTTTGGCCCTCATCATTCAGGTGAAACTGGACCCACCATTCTGGGTGCATTTGATCGTGTCGCTGCCCATCCTGATCCTGACATGCGTGCTCCCCCTCAGGCCTTTGAAAGGCTGGCTGACCTGTAGTCAGTTCTTTTACAAGGCCGGCGAAGGACAATTACATAAGCCACGCGATTGAATGGACCTGCCGAATCCATGGGATGAACGGTAGATTCCCACCGTTCATCCGATCAGTCCATATGCTTCATACCGATTCGCAAATAATCCCAACCCGTGATTAATGTCAGCACGGCGGCCCCCCAGAGGCTCACCAGTCCAACCAGATGGACAAAAGGCCATTGCGGAAGCCCTGAACCAAGGATCAGCGCACCAAGAGCAATCAACTGAAAAGTCGTCTTCCATTTGGCCAGTTTGGAAACCGGCATGGACACTTGAACGCCAGCCAGAAATTCACGCAGGCCCGATACAGCGATCTCTCGCAACAGAATCACCAAGCCAGCGATCACATTCCAGCTTTCAACATCCCCATTGGCCACCAGCATCAAAATCACGGTGGCCACCATGATCTTATCCGCGATGGGATCGAGGAAAATTCCAAGCCGTGAAACAGAACCGCTGGAGCGCGCCAGCATCCCGTCAAAATAGTCAGTAATGCCCATCAGGCAATAAAGCAGGAATGCCAATATATAGCCCAGCGCCCAGTTCGGCCACCACATCAAAGCGATAAGGAGAGGGAGCGCGATAATCCGCGACAGGGTGAGAATATTAGGCAGAGTCCACATTATATGAATGCCCTAGCGCCGAAACGCGCGAGGAAAAAGCGCTTCCTGCCCTTGTCCAGCACAAAAGCTCCGTTATGGGTCAAACACAGTCCCGAGGCAGCACAGGCCGATACCTTTGACTTCCACCCAATTGCTGAAGAAGCGCAACTTTCTGCCGCTATTTGTCACGCAGCTGCTGAATGCTTTCAATGACAATCTCTACAAGAACGCGATGGTCCTGTTCGTTGTGTATCAGGTCTACAGTTCCGCTGAGGCAGAAGCGCAGTTTAGCGCTATCGCTTCCGGGCTTTTCATCCTCCCGTTCTTCATTCTCTCCGCGCTCGCCGGACAGTTGGCCGATATGCGCGACAAGGCGAAAATCATCCGCTGGGTGAAAGGTGCGGAAATTGTCATCATGGCTTGCGGCGCAACCGGGCTTTACCTTGCCTGGCGTGCGACCATGATCGAATCCGTCGCGATCCCGCTCATGCTTGTCGCCCTGTTTGCTATGGGCATTCATTCGACTTTCTTCGGGCCGATCAAATATGCCATTCTCCCTCAGCATCTTGAACGTGACGAAGTGCTTGCCGGAACAGGCCTTGTCGAAGCCGGAACCTATATCGCCATTCTTGCCGGCACCATCCTAGCCGGATGGATTCCCATTGAAGTGGCCGGAGTGGTGGTGGTCGTGATGGCCGTGGTGGGCTTTATCACCAGCCAGCAAGTCCCGCCCGCTCCACCAACTGAGCAAGGCCAAAAGATCGACTATCACGTCTTTCGTTCGTCCATCGCGCTCATCCGCAATACGATGAAGGATCGTGAAGTTTTCTACGCGATCATGGCCATCAGCTTTTTCTGGACGATTGGTGCCGTTCTGTTCATCCAGTTCCCACCACTGGCCAAGAATGTCCTGATGGCAAGCAAGGAAGTAGCCAGCCTTTTCCTGGTGACCTTCTCTATCGGCGTGGCGATTGGCTCCATCTCTATCAATGCGCTGCTGAAGGGCAGAGTTTCGGCGCGCTATGGCCCCATTTCCGTGATCGCCATGGGGGTATTCGTGGTGATGTTCTATTTCGTCTGCAAGCTTTGGGCACAACACGTCCCCACCGAGCTGATGGACGTGCCAGAATTTATTATCCAGCCTCTGGCACCTCTGGTGCTGGGAACACTGCTTCTGATCGCTATCTCAGGGGGAATGTTCGTGGTGCCGCTCTATGCATTCCTGACAACCAAGGTCGATGCGGGACAGGCAGCCAGAACCGTTGCAGCCAATAATATTGTCAACTCTGGTGCTATGGTTGTGGGTTCATTGCTGGCCGCCGGGCTCAGTGCTGCGGGCATACCGCTGCTTGAACAGCTCCTGCTGAGCGGCGCCATGTGCCTTATCTCTGCATGGCTGGGTGCCGTGCTCTACAAGGCTGAGAAGGAGGCTGCTTTAGCGGCTGAATCCTGACAGAACGGGTACCTGGGCGGAAACGCACCGTCCACGCGCCCACCCTCCTACATAATGTACAGCAAGGTTGCCAGAAAGACCGCGCAATAGACGCCAAGAATATCGTAATAATCCTGCCGGCATAGGCTGGCAAAAAATCCGCTCCTGTAGGAGCTTTGCGCCATCTCCTGGTCAAGCGCTCGAACGCCTATGGGAAGACCATCAAGAAAGCGGTGACCAACCGGGCGAAGAGCGGGTATCGAAGATGGGTTCATCTGGCGGTGTTAACCAGATGGTAACTATTGTGGAAGCTCCCACGGCCCGGCAATCATCCGGTGTCACGCAATGAGACAAGCAGTAAATCCCATCGCTGCTTGGTAAACTAAAAGAGCCGCCTCGTAAGGCGGCTCTTTATGGAATAATAGCAATCAGTCAGGTCAGATTTTGTCGCCCAAAGCGCCTTCAACCTTGCCTTTGAGATTTTGGGCTTCGCCCTTTTTCTCCTGAGCTTTACCTTCAGCGCGGGTTTCCGGATCGCTGGACTGCTGCTTCACATTGCCAGCGATTTCATTGCCAAGACCTTTTGCTTTGCTCTTCAGTTCACCCATGACCAAAATCCTTTCAAATAATGGCAGCTCCGTCGCCGCCTTACCTTCATCCTACGAAGCAGAAGTCATGCAGTTCCCTGCATTAAGCCTCTGAGATAGAAAGAATTTTGTTCCATTCGTCTGGGCTTATTTCCGACACGGAAAGGCGCGAAAGACGAACCAGCTCCATATCTGCCAGCGCATCGCAGGCCTTGATTTCCTTCAGCGTCACTGGACGGGCAAGCAAGCGGACCGGCTTTAACTTCACCGCAGCCCATTTTTGATCGGGATCGGATGGGTCAGCTATTCCGCTCACACTGATTTCGGCGATTCCGACAATTTCACGCCCGATATTCGAATGATAGAAGAAGACCTGATCCCCCTTCTCCATGCTGCGTAGATTATTGGCTGCCTTATGGTTGCGGACACCATCCCATGTGCCCTCCCCCTCTTTAACAAGATCATCCCAGCCATACGCATCCGGCTCTGACTTCATGAGCCAATATCGTTTTGCCATAATTGTCTTTCGTAAATTCCGCTATGTCGTTGTTTACTATTGGTTCTGGTTAACCAAATTTTGAAGCTCGAATGCCATGATAACTGCTGAACACTATAAGGTGGTTGGGTTGGCAAACATAAATACCATACAGAAAAATGGGTGGAAATCACGGTTCGGCCGAAGCGAACGGGATGTCATCGCATTGGGAATAGCCTTTGCCGCGCTGATCCTGTTCGTCGGCATTGGTGGCCGTGTCCTGCCACAAGCTGCCCTCAACCTGGCCGGAAAAGCGCCAGCGCCAGATCCGACAATGGTGTGCATGCTCCTGCTCAATATTGCCATTTTCCTATTAGGCTGGCGTCATTATAAATCCTTGCAGCGGACACTGGCTGAAGTCGGCGCATCTGAACAGGAAGCATTGAAACTGGCGGCCATAGATCACCTCACCGGCTGCCATAATCGTCGAAGTATCCGCGCCATCATCGATGAAATGATCCTCACCGCACGCAAGAACGACAGTGATGTGGCGCTCCTTCTGCTCGACCTCGACAATTTCAAACATATTAATGATCTCAATGGTCATCAGCTCGGTGACTGTGTTCTCGTAGAAACTGCCAACCGGTTGAAAATGGCTTTGCCGCCTGAAGGCGAAGTGGCACGGATCGGAGGAGATGAATTTATCTGTGTTCTCCCATTCAAGGGCGAAGACAGAGAAGCCATCACTGCCCTTGCCAACAGATTAGTGCGTAAAGTTTCCGAGCCTATCGAACTGAATGGTGAAAGCGTGGAGGTCACCATGTCTCTGGGGATTGCGCAAGCCCTGGGCGACCCCGCCTCGAAGATACATGATGCCGAAGAATTGCTGCACCATGCCGATGTTGCGATGTATTTTGCCAAGAATAATGGCCGCAATAATTCCGCTTGGTTCGAAAACCGTATGAACACCGAATTTCGGTTCCGGCGGAAAGTTGAAAACGGCATTCGCCATGGCGTTGCCCGTGGCGAATTTGTCCCATTCTACCAAAAGCAAGTTGATCTCGAAACTGGCGAGCTTGTTGGTTTTGAAATGCTGGCGCGATGGAAATCCCGTGATTTTGGCATGGTCAGCCCGGATACGTTCATTCCCATTGCGGAAAAAATGGGCATTATTTCCGATATTTCGGAAAGGCTCATCAAGCAGGCGCTTAAAGATGCGCTGGAATGGGACCCGAAGATCACTCTCTCGGTAAACATCTCCCCGATCCAGCTGCGCGACCCTTGGTTTGCGCAAAAGCTGCTCCGCCTGGTGGTGGAGAATGGATTTCCACCCGAGCGCCTCGATATCGAAATTACGGAAAGCTGCCTCCATGATAATATTGCCGCAGTGCGCAATGTTCTGGTCAGCCTGAAAAATCAGGGCATCCACGTCACACTGGATGATTTTGGAACGGGCTATTCCAGCCTCGCCCAATTGCGTGCCCTGCCCTTTGACCGGCTCAAGATTGATCGCAGCTTTGTGCATGAAATGTCGCGTCAAGGCGGCAATACCAAGCTGGTTGAAGCAATCGTTTCTTTGGGCGCGGGCCTGAACCTTCCCATCGTTGCGGAAGGCATCGAGGATGAAGACACGCTGGCAACCCTGCGAGCCTTTGGCGCCATGAAAGGTCAGGGCTTCCTCTATGGCCAACCAGAAGATGCCCGAAAGACACTGGAACTCCTTGCCGCTACTAAGCCGAGCAAACCGACATTGGCTTCCACGGACACTCCTCAACCACTGGAAGCCAGTGACATTCGGAAAGTCGGGCCTTCGCATCAATAAGCACGCGCATTTCAATCGCTCCGTTGCGATTGATCGGTTCTGCGACTAAGTGGCCACAATGCGTGTTTCCTTCACCAAAATGCATGGGCTCGGCAATGACTTCGTGGTGCTTGACGCCCGCACGGCAGAACTGCCCGAAGTGAATGCCCGCTTCGCCCGCAATATTGCGGACCGCCGGGAAGGTATTGGCTGCGACCAGCTTATTCTGCTGACCCCGTCTGATGCAGGCGACTTCCGGATGCGGATATTCAATCCCGATGGCAGTGAAGTGGAAGCTTGCGGCAATGCCAGCCGCGCTGTTGCGCTGCTACATGGCCAGCCTGCTACAATCGAAACTGCTGGCGGCTTGATCTTCGCCCAGCCTGCAGGTGGCGGGATCGCTGTTGATATGGGTGAGCCGCGCTTTGAGTGGGAGGTCATTCCCTTGGCCTTTGCAATGGACACGCTATCCATGCCGGTGGGCTGGGAAGAGCTGAACAACCCAGTGGCCGTAAACGTCGGCAATCCGCATGTGATTTTCTTCGTCGATGATTGCGATGCGGTGGACCTTGCTCGCCTTGGCCCATTGATTGAGAATGACCCCCTCTTTCCCAATCGTGTGAATGTGAATGTCGCCACGGTGGACAGCCGCTCTGCCATTCGCTTGCATGTCTGGGAGCGTGGCGCCGGACTTACCCGCGCTTGCGGCACCGGCGCTTGCGCCACAGCCATCGCCGCCATGCGTCGTGACTTGGTGGAGCGGGAAACCCGTGTCACCCTCCCCGGTGGTGATCTGATGATCGGATGGAGCGATGCCAATCGCATCACCATGACTGGCCCTGCCACCGCCAGCTTCACGGGGAGCTTCGACTGGAGCCAGTTTGCATGACAGCTCCCCAACCAACACCTTCCAAGGCCGAAGTGATCTCACTTGGCTGCCGGTTGAATATCTCTGAAAGCGAACAAATTCGCGCGATGCTCGCCGATGAAAGCGACGTCATCGTAATCAATAGCTGCGCGGTGACGAGCGAAGCTGTGCGCCAGACACGGCAGGCCATTCGCCGCGCTCGCCGCAATCGACCCGATGCAAGGCTGCTAGTCACAGGATGCGCAGCAGAGATTGAACGCGAACAGCTTGCCGCCATGCCCGAAGTGGATGGGCTGATCGCAAACACCCAAAAGCTTGACGCGCGCGCATGGAATGTGCCGGTTCAGGCTGAGCCTGTGCTGCCCAAGCACACACGCGCCTTTGTCACAGTGCAGAATGGCTGCGACCATGCCTGCACCTTCTGCGTAATCCCGCAGGGGCGCGGCACCAGCCGCTCGCTCACCATTCCGCAAGTGCTGGGAGAAGTCGAACGCCACCTGTCTCAAGGCGCAATGGAAGTGGTGCTGACAGGCGTCGACGTCACCAGTTGGGGCGAAGATTTGCCCGATCGCCCGCCACTTGGCCGGTTGGTTCGCAGCATTCTCGATCAATTTCCTACACTGGAACGCCTGCGCATGTCTTCGCTTGATGGTGTAGAGATTGATGCAGAGCTGTTTGAGCTGTTCGCGTTTGAAGAACGCATCATGCCGCATCTGCATCTGTCACTGCAATCAGGCGATGACATGATCCTGAAGCGCATGAAGCGCCGCCATTTACGCCGCGATGCGGTTGATCTGGTAGAGCGTTTGAAACGCCATCGCTCTAACCTTTCCATCGGCGCGGATATTATCGCCGGTTTCCCGACCGAAACGGATGCGATGCACGCGAATAACCTCTCGATCATTGCGGAACTGGGCATAGTGCATGGGCATATCTTTCCTTATTCGCCCCGCCCCGGAACACCGGCTGCCCGTATGCCGCAAGTTGACCGCGCGATTGTAAAACAGCGCGCGTCTGAACTGCGGGCTGAAACACTAAAAATCCGAGACGAATGGCTACGCAGCCTGATCGGCAGGGAGCAGCAAGTGCTCGCCGAAAAGGATGGCACCGGCTATGGCCCCTCCTTCGCCCGCGTCGCGGTGCCCGAAGGAATTGCCGCCGGGCGCATCGTCACCATCACACCGACAAAACTGGAAGAAGGTCTGCTGCAATGAGCGACAATGGCTGGTCCGAAAAGCTGCTTGGCGGCTTTCGCAAGACATCTGAGCGACTGTCGCAAAATCTCACAGGCGCGGTCGGCACGGCCAAGCTTGATGATGGAACGCTGGATGATGTTGAAGACGCGTTGATCCTGTCAGACCTCGGCCCGAGCGCGGCCGCACGGATCAGAGCCAAACTGGCAGAAAAGCGTTTTGGCCTCACCATCACGGAACGCGAATTGAAGGAAGCTGTGGCGGAAGAAATCGCCGCCATCCTGAGGCCCGTGGCAAAACCGCTCGAAGTCACCGCTTTCCCACGCCCGCAAGTGGTGTTGATGATTGGTGTCAACGGATCAGGCAAGACCACCACCATCGCCAAGCTTGCCCATCTTTTTCAGGAAGATGATTATGGAGTCATGCTGGCGGCGGGTGACACGTTCCGCGCTGCTGCCATTGGCCAGCTCAAAGTCTGGGCAGACAGGTTGGGTGTCCCCATCGTCACCGGCCCGGAACAGGGCGATCCGGCCAGTGTAGTGTTTGATGCCGTCAAGCTGGCCACCGACACCGGGATTGACGCGCTGGTAGTCGACACTGCTGGCCGGTTGCAAAACAAGCGCGAATTGATGGACGAGCTGGCCAAAATCCGCCGGGTTCTTGGCCGCCTCAACCCCGAAGCGCCGCATGATGTGGTGCTGGTTCTGGATGCGACCAACGGCCAGAATGCGCTGTCACAGATTGAAACTTTCAAGGAAGTGGCCGGCGTCACCGGCCTTATCATGACCAAGCTCGATGGCACCGCTCGTGGCGGTGTTCTGGTTGCTGCGGCTGAACAATATGGCCTACCGATTCATGCGATTGGTGTGGGTGAAACAATCGAAGATTTGCGCCCCTTCGATCCTGATCTCGTGGCGCGTGTGATTGCCGGAGTTGCCTGACATGGCTGAAACTACCCCCACCCCCAAGAAGCCAAAATCAAGCTGGATCAATCTGCTGGTCGATTATGGACCACTGCTGGTTTTTCTGGCTGTTTATAAGATTGCCTCTCCCGCGCATGACACATCCGGTGTTGGTGCAATTGTCGCTGTTATCAAGAGCACAGGCGCGTTTATGATTGCAGCGATCGTGGCGCTGGTCGTCTCCAAGTGGAGGCTTGGATCGGTATCGCGCATGTTGTGGCTTTCCACCGCATTGATCGTGGGCTTTGGCAGCCTGACGATCCTTTTGCGCGATCCGTTCTATGTCCAGGTCAAGCCGACTGCGCTCTACGTCTTCTTTGGCGTTGTGCTGCTAGTTGGGTGGATGAGAGGCAAGGCTTTCCTCCAATGGTTGCTGGAAGCGGCATTTGAAGGCCTGAACAAGGAAGGCTGGCTCAAACTCTCCCGCAATTGGGGTGTCTTCTTCCTGTTTCTGGCAGTACTGAATGAAGTGCTGCGCCACTATCTGTCATTCGGTGACTGGCTCGCCACGAAGATCTGGGTATTCATGCCCCTGTCTTTCCTCTTCACCTTCACCCAACTGCCAATGTTGCTCAAACATGGCCTGTCTGTGAGCGATGAAGACGAAGTGGTGAAGAACCCTCCGACAGAGTGATTTAATCGGCCACCGGCTTACACTGCTGGGCTGGTGGCCAGTTCAAACCCTTCATCTATCCATCCGGTGATGCCACCTGTCATCAATTTCACCGGACGGCCAAGCCTGGCGAGCCGCAAAGCCCCTCTTGCCGCGCCATTGCAGTGCGGGCCAGCGCAATAAGTTACAAACAGCGTGTCTTCAGGCCATTGCGCCATCTTGGATGCGATGATCTTGCCATGCGGAAGATTAATCGCACCGGGCACATGCCCCTTGGCATAAAGCGCAGGGCTGCGAACATCGAGCAAGATAAAATCGGGCACGCCGCCAGACATGGCTTCATGTACATCCCAACAATCGGTCTCATAAGCGAATTGTGCCGCGAAATGCTCTTCAGCGGAATGGCTTGGTGCTGCGGGAACGGCGGATACAGCAGACACCATCAATTGCCCTTCCAAACAAAGTTGGAATGGGGGCATAGCGCCCCCACCCGTTAAATAGCGATCTGACTGCCCAGTTCGACCACGCGGTTGGTGGGCAGGCGGAAGAAGTCCATCGGCGTTGCCGCATTGCGCATCATCCAGGCGAACAGCTTTTCACGCCAGATCATCATGCCCGGTTTTTCTGCCGCCAGAAGCGTCTGGCGAGACAGGAAGAAGCTGGTGTTCATCATGTCAAACGGCTCGCCACACATATCAATCTGCGTCAGGGCTGCCGGAATATCGGTTTCTTCCATAAAGCCATAGCGCAGGATGACGCGATAGAAGCCATCGCCATAATCCTTCACTTCCACCCGGTCCTGCTCATCAACATAGGGAATATCGCCGATAGAAACGGTGAGCACGACCACGCGCTCATGAAGAACCTTGTTGTGCTTGATGTTGTGCAGCAGCGCAGACGGCGTGCCACTCGATCCGGAGTTCATAAAGATCGCCGTGCCGGGAACGCGTGCAGTGCTGTTACGGCCTGACTTGGCAAAGATGTCGAGCGGAAGACCAACTTCCGCCATCCTTGCACGCATCAGCTTACGGCCCTTGGCCCATGTTGTCAGCAAGGTGAAGGCAATCGCACCGATCAGGAGAGGGAACCAGCCGCCATCAGGCACCTTCGTGAAGTTCGCCGCGAAGTACGCTCCATCAACAATGAAGAACACCAGCATAACCGGAATCGCGTACCACCAGCGCCATTTCCACACCGCCATCAGCAGAACTGCCATCAAGCAGGTGTCGATCAACATCGCACCGGTCACGGCGATACCATATGCCGAAGCGAGGTTGGACGAATTGCGGAAGAACAGCACAAGAATGATCACCGCGATCATCAACAGCCAGTTGACGAGCGGAATATAGATCTGCCCCTGCTCCGTCTCACTGGTGTGCAGGATCGACAGACGCGGAACGAAGCCGAGCTGAATGGCCTGGTGGGTGATCGAATAGGCACCCGTAATCACCGCCTGGCTGGCAATGAAGGTCGCAGCAGTCGCCAGGAAAACCAGCGGCAAGCGTAACGCTTCAGGAGCAAGAAAGAAGAACGGGCTTTGAATGGCCTCAGCCGCCCCGGCATCGCCGAGGCTGAGGATCATCGCACCTTGCCCGAAATAGTTCAGGAGCAGACACGGCATCACAAAACCGAACCATGAAAGACGCAAAGGGCCACGACCAAAATGGCCCATATCTGCATAAAGCGCTTCTGACCCGGTGACAGCGAGCACAACGGAACCCAACGCCAGAAAGCCAAGCATCTTATCCGTCATGAAGAATTGCACGGCATACCAGGGGTTCAGAGCAAACAGCACTTCCGGCATTTGGACGATATGCACGATGCCGAGAATGGCCAGCGTCACGAAATAAATCACCATGATAGGCGCAAATAAGGTGCTGATCCGCGCCGTACCGCGCTTCTGGAGGATAAACAGCAGCACCAGCAACACCAGCGCAATTGGAATGACCAACGGTGCCAACCGGGATTCAACCACAGTCAGGCCTTCGACAGCGGACAAAACCGAAACGGCCGGGGTAATCATGGAATCGCCGTAAAACAGCGCCGTAGCAAAAACGCCTAACATCACCGTCAGCCAGCCATAGCTCGACTTCTTGATGTAGCGCGAAATCATCGCAACAAGGGCAAGTGTCCCGCCCTGCCCCTTATTATCCGCGCGCATCAAAATGGCGACATACTGAATCGAAACGACAAGCGTCATCGACCAAAAAATCAGGCTCACAACCCCGAGGATGTGAAGATCATCCAGAGCCAGCGGGTGAGGTCCGACAAAGGTCTCTCGGAAGGCGTAAAGCGGGCTGGTCCCGATATCGCCAAACACAATACCAACAGCCGCAGCCGCCATCTTCACCTTGGCAGATGGAGTGCGCCCGGCCTCATCGCCGTGCCCAGAAGGTTCGATATCGTTACTCATCGGGAAGAAAAGCCCCCTCTTGCAACCATATGCAAGACACACGCGCTTAGCAGCGTGTTCATGCATGGGCAACATATTGCGGTGCAGCACATTACTCTGTGTTACCCTCTGGCATTGCAGCCAGACGGTTCAGCAGCTCATCTAGACGATCAAGCCGCTGCTGCAACTCGTTTCGCCACCAAGTATTTTTTGGTGAATTTTCAACGGCCTGAGCCCAAATCTTACGACCTTCAATGAGCTTACCCTGTCGTAAATATGTCGCGCCGACAAAGAATGCCGGGGCCAGACTCGCCGGATCGGCCTGAGTCGCACGGTTAAAACTGAACAATGCAGCCGGTGTCATCGTTCCATCTGCCTGCTCAACCAGCGCATTTCCGAGCCCAACCCAGCCTTCGACATTCTTCGGATCTTGCTGAACCAGTCGCCCAAGAACAGCCGCTGCATTGGCAAATTGCCCTTTGCGCATAAAGGCATCAGAAACGAGCATCAGGCTGTTTTGAGATAGACGGTCCTCGCCTAGAACTTCCTTGCGCGCCTGAACCAGAGCCCATCCGTCACCGGGTGCAACAGGGTGATAGGCTGAAGGTGCACCCACTTCATCGGGATGCCCTTGAAAAGCGTAGCCAGCAAGGCCCAGCGTCAGTGCCGCAAGCACTGCGCTCCACACTATGCGCGGCAGGCGGAAAAGCAGCACCATTGCGACAAAAGCTGCAAGCGCGAGTCCAATGGCAAAGACCCAGCTCATTGTGAATCCTTTCCTGAGCGCCGCCCGATCCGTCGCCAGACGATTAGCCCTGCCCCTAGAAAGAGCAGCACAGGCACTGCAAATAGCGGCCAGGTATCGTTACTCATCCGTGGGGTATAGCTGATATAATCGCCATACCGTTCCATCAGCCACTGGCGAATATGCTCCGGGCTTTCCCCGGCGGCGATACGAGT
The DNA here is from genome assembly GCF_009828105.1 of Altericroceibacterium indicum. GTDB lineage: Bacteria > Pseudomonadota > Alphaproteobacteria > Sphingomonadales > Sphingomonadaceae > Altericroceibacterium > Altericroceibacterium indicum. The sequence goes on along the minus strand of NZ_WTYQ01000001.1, from coordinate 218,693 downwards.
GCGAACCTGATGACGCATATCGCCCGCCATGGGCGCATCGCTATCAGCGATGGACTGGCTCTGGCACGTCAGGCAGCGCAGGCTTTCCATCAATTCTTCGGCTTCATGTTCCTGCTGAGGATCATCAAGCTGGCGATAGGCATAGGGTGCCGGCGGAAGGCTGTCCTGCGCAAGAGCCACCTGACCATATCCCAATGTTGCAAGAACAATAACGAAGATGCTGAGGCGTTTCATTGCCCTGCCTCACGTAGCTTCTGCAACAATACCGGCACATCTCGATCCTGAATATCACCGATATGCTGGTATCGAATGATGCCCTTGCCATCGACCACAAAGCTCTCAGGCACACCAGAGGAGCCTATTGCAAGCTGCACTGCAGAGAGATTGTCCGCGCCAATTCTGCTGTAGGGATTGCCATAAAGCTGAAGGAACTGGCTGGCATCCGCTGGCTTATCACGAATGGCGACCCCAACAATATTCACACCTTGCGCTTCAAGCGCAGCCAGTTGCGGCGCTTCTGCGGCACATGGCACGCACCAGCTGGCAAAAATGTTGAGAAGTTTGGGCTTCCCATCGGCAAGGTCTGCACTGGAAAGACCCGGACGATCCGGCACAATCGCATCCAGCTTGAACTGCGGGACAGGCTTGCCAATCATCTGGCTTCTGACGAGATCATCTTTAGGCTTGGAAAGCTGCGTGGCGAAAAGCGCCAGCACCCCTAATGCAACGGCTACGATCAGCCACAAGCCAATGCGAAAGCCTTTCATTGGACATAACCTTCGTGCCGCTGTTCAATACGCCTTTGCGCATGACGACGACGCAGATCGACCGACACCCTTCCCATCAAGGCGAGCAGGCCACCCAAGGCAATCATGATGCCGCCATACCAGATGAAAGTGACAAAGGGCTTCCACCACAGGCGCAATTGCCAGCGGCCATCCTCAGCCTCATTGCCAATCACTGCATAAAGCTGCCCATTCCAGCGGGTTAGCAGCGCGGATTCGCTTGTCTGCTGCGGTGGTGCCCAAAAGGTCCGCGATTGCGGAGCGATGCGCTGTGCGGGTTCATCGCGATAGGATGCCGCCATCCTGCCTTCAAGCGCGGTCCAGTTTGGCCCTGCTACCGGATCAACCGATTCCAGCGTGATGGTCCAGGGGCCAACCTTGGCCACATCACCGGGACTGGCGGCGACCAATGTCTGCTGCGTAAAGGCTGAATCGGCTGACATGCCGAACAGAGCCACGGCAATGCCCAGATGGGCTATGACCATTCCCCAGACAGCCAGTGGCAAACGACGAAGCGACCGGCCTTTCAGTGGCAGGACACTGCCCACAGCAACCATCAATGAAAGCACAATGCCAATAAAGGGCAGCAATTCGATTCCGCCGAGCGAAAAGGCGACAATAATCCCCACAAGCCCGGCCAGAATCACCGCAATGATCGGTTTCTCGATCCGGCCCAGACTATCTCGCCGCCACCGCAGCATCGGGCCGACCGCCAGCACGATCAGCATGGGTACCGCAAAGATGGCGCTCACCGGGTTAAAATAGGGCGGGCCAACCGAAACCCGAATGCCGAATGCTTCGGTCAGCAAAGGGTAGAGCGTGCCGAGCAGCACAATGCCGAGGATGGCGGACAGCGCGACATTGTTGATGACCAGAGCGCCTTCACGGCTTACAGCCCTGAACTGTTGCCCTTCGGATATCGTGTTGGCCCTCAAGGCAAAAAGCACCAAAGCGGCGCCAATATTGAGGACCAGAAGTGCCAGAATGAAGCTGCCTCTTTCTGGGTCCACAGCAAAGGCATGAACACTGGTCAAAATGCCAGAGCGCACAAGGAACGTGCCCATCATCGACATGGAAAAGGCAATCACGCCCAGCATGATCGTCCATGTCCGCAAAGCATCGCGCGAGGCGAGAACACTAGCGGAATGGAGCAAAGCCGTTGCTGCCAACCACGGCATCAGCGAAGCATTTTCAACCGGGTCCCAGAACCACCAACCACCCCAGCCAAGCTCATAATAAGCCCAATAGCTCCCTGCAGTGATGCCCAATGTCAGAAATATCCATGCACCCAATATCCAAGGCCGCATCACGCGAGCAAATTCGGGTGTAACATTGCGGGTCAGCAGCGCCCCCACGGCAAAACTGAACGCGACAGACAGGCCAACATAACCCAGATAAAGTGTCGGTGGATGGAAAGCTAAACCGATATCCTGCAACAGGGGGTTGAGCCCCATGCCTTGTTCAGCAGGTGGAGAAAGCCGTTCAAACGGGTTTGAACTGAACAGAAGGAAGGCATAAAAGCCCAGACCAACGAAGGCCTGCGCGCCAAGCGTTGCCAACATAGTGCGTTCTGGAAGGCGCTTTTCGATCAATGCGATCAACCCGCCCGCCAATGCCATCACGGTGACCCAAAGCAACATGGAACCTTCATGGTTGCCCCAGGTGGCAGCCACTTTGAAGATCATCGGTTTGGCAGAATGTGAATTCATCGCCACCAGAAGAACCGACAAATCCGTTCGGGCAAACAGCAATAGCAGGCTGCCAAAGGCCGCCGCGCAAAGGACCGCCTGAATCACAGCCGCCGGACGGACCAGTAATGCCAGATTCTGCCCCTTCTCGGTGAGAGACAAACATCCGCTCAGCAATTGCAAGGCTGCCAGTGCGGCAGCCAGCCATAAAGCCGCAAGGCCAAATTCTGCAATCATTGCGATGTTTCCGACACGACCGCTTTGGCCTGCGCGCCTGACATATCTTTCAATTCACGCGGAACATAATTTTCATCATGCTTGGCGAGGAGGTTATCAGCCACGAAAGTGCCATCTTTCCCCATCCTGCCTTCTGCCACGACACCTGACCCTTCGACGAAGAGGCTGGGCACGATCCCGGCATAGACCACCGGCACATTGGCCTTGCCATCGCCAACCATGAAATGAATCGTGACACCATCCGGGTCCGTTTTTATCGAACCTGCCTGCACCATTCCGCCAAGGCGCACTGCACGGTCTGCCTCTGGCGGATGCGCGACAATCTCGCTCGGGACATAGAAATAGCTGGCCTGATTGCGCAAAGCCCATGCGGCGAGCAAGCCAGCACCGATGAGCGCAATCAACGCGATTACCAGCAGCACCAGCCGTTGATGTTTGGGCTTTATCGCACTCACTTGCGGCGCGCCTTCTCACGCCGCTTTTCAGCGCGGCGCATGGATATCCAGCTCCACCCGACCATTCCCAGCGTGCCGATAATTCCTACCGCATAGGCTGCGGCCACGAAGTGCCATTGATCGAGAGCCTCGCGCATGGCTATCCTTTATGCTGCCAGAGCTTTGCGCCGCAAGCGCGCTTCGGTCTGGATGTCTGCCAGGATCATCCGCATCCGTGCAAGCACCACGCCGCCGAAGATAAAGGAAAATCCCACAGCGGCGATCAGCAGCGGCCAGAGAAAAGCCGGATCAATCGCTGATTTACCCAAGGTGATGCTGGGTGGCTGATGAAGCGAATTCCACCACACGACAGAACGGTTGATAATGGGAATATTGATCGCCCCGACAATGCCGAAAATTGCCGGAATACGGCTTGATGCCCCTTCCCGGTTCACGGCGCCTGCCAGCGCGATATAGCCAAAATAGAGAAACAACAGAATCAGCATGGAAGTCAGCCGCCCATCCCATACCCACCATGTTCCCCATGTCGGGCGCCCCCAGATAGAGCCGGTGATCAGACAGATGGCTGTGAACACCGCCCCCGGAACCGCCGCAGCGCGTGCCGCAATCGTTGCCAGAGGATGCCGCCAGACCAGTTCGACAATGCTGGCCACGGCAATGGTGGTCCAGCCGCCCATTCCCAGCCATGCAGCGGGCACATGGATGTAAAGAATGCGGACCGTTTCACCCATCAGCCGGTCAGCCGGTGCGTAAAGCAGCCCATAGGCCAAAGCGCCCCCGGCCATCACCAGGCCGATCACCAGACACATTGGTGTCAGCCATGTGGCAAGACTCAAAAACCGCTTTGGATTCGCAAAAATATGCATTGTCGACCATCGCTCTCCGCGGCCTCTTTGGCAGGGCCGCCCCCCTCCTGCAAGAGAGGAACCGGTGAGCCTGGCTGACGCTACACAGCTCTTGGCTTATTTTTAGCCGCGGCCGATCAGTTTCTGCGCCATCTTGTCGGCCACAATATCAGATGAAAGCCCGGTGGTGTCGCTTTCGCGCCAGATCTGCTGAAGGCGAACTGGAATCTGTTCGATCCGTTCACGCACTTCATCAATATCACAGGGTTTGCCCTGTTGGCGTGCCAGATATTCCAGCGCCACGTCGATAATGCCGCCAGCATTGATGACATAGTCAGGAGCATAGAGAATGCCGCGTTCAGCCAGCATCGCACCATGTTCTGCCCGCTTGAGCTGGTTGTTGGCACCACCCGCCACGATCGGTGTCGCGAGCCGGGCAATGCTGTCATCATCGAGAATTGCGCCCAATGCGTTGGGACTGAGAACATCACATTCCACGCTCAGAATGTCACTTGTGGAAACAGCCTCCCCGTCCAGATCACTAGCGAGCCTTTTGGCGCGATCCGTATCGATATCAGCCAGCGTTAAACGCGCGCCTTCACTGGCAAGCAAACGCGCCACGCCGCTGCCGACATTGCCGCAACCCTGCAGAGCGACATGCACGCCGTCCAGTTCATCCTTGCCCAGCCGATGCGACACCGCCGCCTTGATGCCGAGGAAAATCCCCATGGCCGTGTAAGGGCTAGGATCACCGCCCGCATCGCCTTCTGCAGCAGGCAAGCCGCAAACATGGCGCGTGCGTTCGGAAATGGTCACCATATCCTGCACCGATGCGCCGACATCCTCTGCTGTCACATAAGCGCCGCCGAGTGCTTCCACGGCATCGCCATAAGCACGGAGCATTTCAGGTGTTTTGGTGCCCTTCTCATCAAGCAGCATCACAGCCTTGCCGCCACCCATGGGCAGCCCAGCCATGGCATTCTTGTAGCTCATGCCCCGGCTCAGGCGGAGCGCATCGCGCATACCGGCTTCGGCCTTGGGATAATGCCAGAAGCGCGTACCGCCTGCGGCTGGTCCCAGATGGGTGGAATGGATAGCAATAATGGCCGACAGACCGGATGCGCGATCATGCACGAACTCAATCCGTTCGTGCTCGTCAAAATCAGCTTCGGTCCAGAAAGCGGTCATCTTGTGCGTACTCCAAAAGGGTATCCAGCGCGACAAGATCAGAGGAAAGTGGGGCGACTAACGGGGCTCGAACCCGTGACCTCCGGTACCACAAACCGGCGCTCTAACCAACTGAGCTATAGTCGCCACATCGACCTGACATACTTGCCACAAGGCGCGCTGTCAGGCTTCATTGCCGCTCGGTCAAGAGCCGATTGGCTTGGGAACGCGCCTCTTGCACAAGAAGTGCAAATTGAAAAGCAAAAAGTCGCTAAAATCGAAATTCGGCAAGATTATTTCGTGACCCTGTTTCGCTTGAATTGCCCAATGACCCGATTATCACCCCTTTATGACGAATCCCGGTGAAACTTCGGCAGAGATTCTCCTGAAACAGGATGGGGTGCGGCGAGTCCCCTCCCCAAGGATCGAACTCTTCTTTCAACCTCATTTCCTGTCAGACGAATTATGCGATTCGTTGATAGAGATGATTGATCGTGACCGGCGCCCCTCGACCATCGCTGATCCCAATGGCGATGATTATTTCAGAACCAGCGAAACATGCGACCTCGATGAAACAGATGTGAGAGTGCAAGAGCTTGAACATAAGCTCTTCTCACTCAACGCGATTGATCCCGCGCATGGCGAACCGGTTCAAGGACAACGCTACTCACTAGGGCAGGAATTCAAAGCCCATACCGATTATTTTGAACCCAATGGCGAGGATTTCCACCGCTTTTGCTCGGTTGCCGGACAGAGAACATGGACCTTCATGGTCTATCTCAACAATGTGGAAGCCGGTGGTGGCACGCGCTTCAAGGTTATCAAGAAGACCTTCCAGCCTGAACGCGGCATGTTAGTGTGCTGGAACAACCACCGCCCCGATGGCACTCTCAACCCGGCGACGCTTCATCATGCAATGAAGATTCGCAAAGGTCTGAAATATGTCATCACCAAATGGTACCGGGAAAAGCCCTGGGGGTGAGGCAGTCAAAAGCTGAGTTGTACAACGCTGCCCCTCACACCGGCGAAGCTTCGCTGAGATGCATTGCATCCTCAGAAACACCGGTCACCACTCCACGCTCTCCGATCAGGATTAACCCGGCGGCCTGAAACGCGTCGAGAATACGAATAATATTGCTGCGCCTTGCAGATACATGGGAATGATCGCTCTCCAGACGGCGAATAGTAGAGCGTGAAATTCCCGCTTCCTCTGCCAACCTCTCAGCCGACCAATTGAGCATCGCCCGCGCCGCACGAAGCGCTGCTGGGCGAATATCTTCAAAATTATCGCCAATCATGTCTTTGGTGTTGAAGCGGTTCGAGCCGGCAATAGCGAGAATCGCACCAACCCAATGGATAATTCGGCCATCTTCATTGAACACTGGTTCGGCACGGGCATTGAACCAGCGATAAATTCCATCAGTGCAGCGAATACGGTAATCGGTATTATATGATGTGCCATGTGTAATCGCCGTTTGCCATGCAGCCTCTGCCCTTGCCGCATCATCTTTGTGCAAAGCGCCGATCCAGCCAAGCCCGCGTATTTCCTCACGGGTCTGTCCGGTTAATTTGGTCCATTCATCGATATCTATCGAATATCCTGAGGCCGAAACCAGAAATGTGACACGCGCTATTCCCCTCAAAAAGCGGACAAGACAATCATCGGAAATATCGTTCCAACTCATGGAAACCTCAAAAATTATTCGTGCAACCGCCATAGCGTAAAAAGAACCAAAAGCATCCATTTTTTCAAAAAAAGCACCATGATGGATCATAATGCTCCGTTGACAGATAAAAAATGCACCATTATGAATTTTTTAGACGCTAAAAAATGTCATAAAGACACAAAGCGTAACCAGATGCTCAGCCATTTGGGTCGTATGAGAAGCCTGGATTTAAGAAGATTGTCTTCAATCCAGGCTTCAATTGATGGGATTGGAATCGTTTTTGAGCCAGTCAGAGAATGATTTTGAGCATCGGCTCAGGAATCTCGAGCAAGAAAATCAGATTTTGCAACGTTGGCTCGCACGAGCGGTTGAAAGTTTGCAGAGCGCTATAGAAACGTCTCCTGAAGAAGAGCGTCTAGCGCAAATCGAAGCATTGCACGCTTCCTTGCTCAGCCTTCAAGATGCAACCAACGCAAAGCACGGCCATCAGCCCAGCTCTGAAAAATGAATGCGAGGGGCTTTCACAGATTGCCCACTGTCACTTCATCACTTTACATCGCGCAATAAAAAAGGGCGGCCCGCGAAGGCCGCCCTTTTGGAACGTATGAAGTCCTGACTCACTTCTTCTTGAGCGAAAGACCACCAAAACGCTTGTTGAACTGTGCCACGCGGCCACCTTCCTGAAGGCGCTGCGTACCGCCCGTCCAAGCCGGGTGGCTGGTCGGATCGATTTCGAGCGTCATCGTGTCGTTTTCGCTGCCCCATGTGGAGCGCGTCTGGAATTCGGTGCCATCGGTCATCTTGACCGTGATCATGTGGTAATCGGGGTGTAAATCAGCCTTCATGGCATATGCTCCGTCTGGATGCGCCGGTACCGACCGGCTGCTTCGGATAGTTCAAGAAAGCGCGGCACTTAAACGCGCCGCGCCTGTTTGGCAAGTCTTCAGCCTTCAGCCGGCGGATCGGCAATCATTGCCGTGAATTCTACTTCACAGGTGACCTTATCGCCAATGCTGGCCTTGCCCCAGAATTTGCAGACCCGTGCCCGCTTCTGGACAAAGCCAACCCGCAAGTCGAGCAGGCAGCCCGGTTCCACAGGATTGCGGAACTTGGCTCCATCAATCGCCATGAAATAAACAAGCTTGCCAGAGCCAGCCAATTCCAACGTTTCAATCGCCAGAATGGCTGCGGACTGCGCCAAGGCTTCAATCTGCAACACACCCGGCATGATAGGGCGACCAGGGAAATGACCCTGAAAGAATTGTTCATTGAAACTCACCGCCTTGATGGCGTGAATTTCCTTGTCCACTTCCAGACTCTGCACCCGGTCCACAAGAAGCAGCGGATAACGATGCGGCAAGGCCTGAAGGATCTTGCCAATATCGTAGGCGGGTGCCCCCGTGTTTTCACTCATGCCCATATCTTTCTATTCGATTCTCGGCAGCGCTTGCACAGCAGGCCCTAGCGGCCTGTTGTCGCTGCCGGTTGCTGAGCCTGCGCCTGTTGCTGCGCGGCTTGCTGTTGAGCCTGCTGTTCGCGCATCTGGCGTGGCAACCAACCCTGTGGCGGCACAACCTGAACGCTTGGCAGCAGCGTGTTGAGTTCATTCACCGAATCCTGCGTAATGTTATAAGCAGCTTCGGCATAAGCAACGGAACCGTTCGTCGCATCGAGAATGAGGGTCATCTTACGCTTCTTCGCGGCGGCCTGCACAGCGTCCATCAACTTATCATTGATCTGCTCTTCAATATAAGCCTGCGACAGCGAGTAAGGTGCCAGAATCTGCTGCAACTCGCGCTGTCCAGCCTGCTCACGCTGCTGAATCTGTGCAGCCTGCTGCTGCAAGGCCTGCTGATTCGCATTGGCTGCCTGACTGTCTGCCTGAAGCTTCTTGATCAACGGGTCCAGTTCAGCCTGAATCTGATCACGGCGCTGCGTGGCTTGCTGAATCTGAGCCTGGTAAGTGGTCTGGCGCTGCTGCTGAGCCGCTTTGAAAGCAGCCGAATTGACCACAACGGCATCAGGATTGACCACACCAATACCCTGCGCGACCTGCGCGGATGCTGGAGCAACAGCAAGTGGAGCAGTCAGTGAAGCAAGCGCAATACCTGCTGCGAAAGCGGGCTTAAGAAGATTTTTCATCAGAATTGTGTCCCTACATTGAAGGAGAAGGTTTTCGTATCGTCACCTTCATATTTGAGCAGCGGATGAGAGATATTGATACGGAACGGGCCGAATGGCGAGTTCCAGTCCACACCGAAACCAATCGCAACACGTGGCTTCGCCGTATTGCCAACATAGACCTCCTTAAAGGGGCTGATTGAGCGGCCTAGCGCGGTAACGCCATCAGGCAGCGGATCGCTAGTTCCATTATTCGGGCAAACAACAACGTTCGTCTCAGTACCATTTTTCTGTTGGCACAAGGCTGCACCATCAGAATTGCGGGTCGCAATAAAATCGCCATTTGGCCGATCCACCGTATTCGGTGTGGTCAAACTGAAAACAGAACCTGCATCAAGGAAGATCGAAGGGCGAAGACCCATTTCGCGAGCGCCGGAACCAAGCGGAATTTCAAGCTCAGCGCGAGCCAGGTAATAAGCGTTACCTCCGAGCGCATCATCCGTCACAGAATTGGAATTATAATCCACCAATTGCTTATTGCCTTCGTCGTCGGTGACATAAGGCACACGCAACACTCTTGGACCAACACCGCGAATATCAAAACCACGCATTTGCGGTTCACCCAGGAAGAAGCGGTCAGTCAGCAGAACGTCATTAGCGCCCTCACCACGATCCTTCAGACCTTTGATATAACCGCCTTCACCCGTGACAGAGAAGATGAAGCCGCTACCGACGTTCCAATATTTCCCGGCATCGCCACGGATACGGGCATATTTAACATCACCGCCAAGCCCCGCAAAATCGACACTGACCGTGGCACGCTCGCCCCGTGTTGGGCGAATGCGGCTATCAAGGTTGCTGTAAATCAGGGAAGCGCCAACCATGGAAGTGGTCCGCTTACCAACGGCTTCACACAAATAACGCCCGGCCAGAAGAGGGTTACATGTCAAGTCGCCGCTATCATTGGTACTGTAAAACGTGTTCTTATCGAGCGAAATATCATCGAAGTTAAGCGTATAACGCCCAAGAGCCGAGAGATATTCTGTCAGCGGAACACCGACACGGGTCTGGAAACCAGTGGTTGAACTGGAATAGGTCGCATTGTCGTTATTGTAATAATCATTGTCATAATCGCGACGATAGATATCGATGCTCGTCGAGATGTTCTTATCAAACAGATAAGGTTCGCTGAAGCTGACCGAGGCACTGCGCGAATAGCTCGACAGATTGGCGCTGAGGCCCACTGTCTGACCACGGCCGCGGAAGTTCTTCTGGCGGATTGAACCGGAAAGAATGAAGCTTTCAAGGCTGGAAAAGCCAGCGGAAAGTGTCAGTTCACCAGTGGGCTGTTCCTGGACATTGGCCTGCAGAACAATACTGCCCGGATCATCGCCTTCAACCTGAGTGACTTCGAAATTCTGCTGGAAGTAGCCCAGCGAATTGATTCGCGCGGTAGAACGTTTCACCGCCAGTGAGTTGAAGGCATCGCCCTCAGCCACGCGGAATTCACGCCGTACAACCTTATCCTGCGTCAGCGTATTACCGTTCACGTCGATGCGCTGAACATACACACGCGGTGCCTCAGCAATCGTGAAGGTGACGCCCATCGTCAGATCTTTACGATCGCGGGAAAACTGCGGGCGGACATCAGCAAAAGCGTAGCCATAGGCACCGGCAGATTCGGTCAGGCGTTCAACCGTATCTTCCACGAGCTTTGCGTTGTACCAGTCCCCTTTGTGCATCGGCAGGCTGGATGTCAGTCGATTGCTGTCAAAATCGCGCAACTGGCTATCGACTTTCACATCGCCAAATTTGTATCGATCGCCTTCTTCAACCACATAGGTGATGATGAAGTCTTTCTTATCCGGCGTCAGTTCAGCCACAGCGGATACGACGCGAAAATCAGCGTAACCTTGCGTCAGATAAAACTGGCGCAGCTTCTGCTGATCAAAAGCCAAACGATCGGGGTCATAGCTGGTGTTGGAGCTGAAGATCTTCAGCAGCCCCGTCTCCTTGGTGACCATCTCCCCCTTCAGTTCACCTGAAGAAAAATGATCGTTCCCGATGATGTTGATCTTGCGAACCTTGGACTTGGGACCTTCGGTGATTTCGAAGATGATATCCACGCGGTTCTGGTCGAGCATGACCATCTTGGGGTCAACCGTCGCAGCAAAGCGTCCCTGCCGTTTATACAGCTCGATAATACGGGCTACATCGGCACGAACTTTGGAACGGGTAAATATCTGACGTGCAGCAAGGTGAATTTCAGGAAGGATCTTGTCATCCTTCAGCTTCTTGTTCCCTTCCAGCACAATCCGGTTGATGATCGGGTTTTCTTTCACCTCGACCACAACATTGCCATTGTCATTGCGGATGGAAAAATCTGCAAAGAGTTCTGTTGCCGAAAGGTCTTTCAGCGCCTGGTCGGCTGCCGCAGCCGTGTAGGTTCCGCCAACTCTCAGCTTGATATAGCTCAGAATCGTATCGGGTTCGAGCCGTTCAGCCCCCACCACGGTAAGCGAGCGGATCGTTTCGCCAGCAGGGTTGGCATCCGGTTTAGAAGTGGCAGTCGTATCTTCGACCTGCTCATCCTGAGCATAGGCTGCCACCGGTAAACCGGCCAGCATTGTGCATCCCATAAGGGCTACAGCGAATTGCGAGGCTGCAATGGTTTTCGCCTTACGGCTCATATTCCGTCCAATCTCTGACACGGCGTGTCTCGTTTCGCAACGTCCCGACGCTGTCATTCCCTTTACCATGCCCCCATATGCGGAGTTTCCCTAAACAGGAGCAGCCGCCATGTGCCCGAAGCTGGCAAGCCAATCAAGCAAGCATGATAAGTTTCGCGGGATTGTGAAGCGTCAGCCATCCTTAAAATTTATAACTCAACTGCTAAAAATCGGCAGTGAAATTACATCGTTAATTGTGACGAACAACATCAGCGTTAGCAAAAGTGCCATGCCGGTGCGGAACGCCCATTCCTGACTGCGCTGCCCTACCGGCTTACGACGGATGGCCTCAGCCGCGTAGAAAGCCAGGTGCCCACCGTCGAGAGCAGGGATTGGCAGCAGGTTAATGAATGCTAAGTTAATCGAAACCAATGCGGCAAAGGATACAAACTCCCGCCATCCGAGACTCAGCTGTTCACCAGAGAATTTGGCGATCTTCAGCGGACCACCCAATTCATCCACCGGACGACGCCCGGTAATGATCTGACCGATCCCGTTGACCATCATTTTCATAATGTCGACTGTTTTCACAGTCGCCAGGCCAACCGCTTCGAACGGACCTACAGGGACAACTTCACCCGGGCCTGACGCCACACCAAGACGCCCGATCCGGAATTCATTCCCGAACCGATCCCTCTCGACGATAGTAGGAATGGTGAAATCAAAATTGAGATCGCGTCCGTTGCGCTTCACACCGAGGGTTAACTTACCCCCTGGATTTGGCAGCACAACATCGCTCAGCTCATCAAAGCTGTTGAGCGGGCGACCATCCACCGAAACAATGCGGTCCCCTGCCTGCAAACCTGCTTCGGCAGCCGCGCTATTTTCGCTCACAGCGGCGATCACAGGTGGGATTTCAATCTTGCCATAGGCCAGACTGAACGCCGCGAGGATTACCACAGCAATGGCAAAATTCGTAAACGGGCCAGCCGCGACGATCAGCGCTTTTTGCCATAGCGGTTTGGACGGAAAGGTCTTCCGTTTCTCTTCTTCAGGCAAGGCCAGCCATTCTTCGCTCGGCTGGCTGGCGGGATTCATATCCCCTGCAAATTGCACATAGCCGCCCAAAGGCAATGCTGAGAGCTTCCAGCGTGTTCCGCGCTTGTCAGTAAAGCCTGCCAGTTCCTTGCCAAAGCCAACCGAAAAAGCATCGGCCTTCACACCAAAGAAACGGCCCACGAGATAGTGACCCAGTTCATGCAAGGTGACCAATGGGCCGAGAACCAGCAAAAAGCCGATAATCCACATCCATACAGGCGGCGAATCGATCACTTCAGACAGTCTCCAGCATCTGTTCAGCGCGTACTCTGGCTTCCATGTCGAGCGCTAGCACTTCTTCCAGCGTTGTCGGCGCAGTGCGGGCCGTTTGGTTGAGCACGTCTTCAACCAATGCCGCAATCCGCGTGAACCCTATCTGACCAGCCAGAAAAGCCGCTACAGCGACTTCGTTGGCCGCATTGAGCATAGCCGGAGCCGCCCCGCCCGCATTCACCGCTTCACGCGCCAGACGGGTTGCGGGAAAGCGCATCTCATCGGGAGCAAAGAAGCTGAGTTCGCCAATTGCGGCAAGATCAAGCGGATTGCAGGGTGAATCCATCCGGTGGGGCCATGCCAATGCAGAGGCAATGGGCACGCGCATATCGGACGGTCCAAGCTGCGCCAGTGTCGATCCATCACGATATTCGACCATGGAATGAATCACGGATTGTGGGTGAACAATAATCCGCAAGTGATTGAGGCCAACAGGGAAGAGATGATGCGCCTCGATAAATTCGAGGCCCTTGTTCATCATCGTCGCGCTATCGACACTGATCTTGGCACCCATGTCCCAATTCGGATGGGCTACAGCCTGTGCTGGTGTTGCAAGCGCAATCTGCTCGGCGCTCCAGGTGCGAAACGGGCCGCCGCTGGCGGTCAACGTAATCCAGCGAACATCGCTCAGGCGATTGCCCTGCAGACACTGGAAAATCGCATTATGCTCAGAATCAACCGGAAGCAGAGTCGCGCCATATTGTCTGACCGCTGCGGTCATCACATCGCCTGCAGAAACCAGCGCTTCCTTATTGGCCAGAGCGATCGTGCCCCCCTGCTGGATCGCAGCCATTGTCGGCGCTAGACCTGCACAGCCGACAATCGCGGCCACGGTCAGATCCACATTACGGGATGCCGCGTCGCATAAAGCCTGCTTGCCAGCAGCCGCTTCAATCCCGCTATCACCCAGCGCGGCTCTCAGATCACCAAGGTTCGATTCTTGGGAAACGACTGCCACTTCAGCATCAAATTCACGCGCCAGTTCAGCGAGCTTTTCCGCACTGCTGTTGGCAGTCAGCGCAACCACCCGCCATTTGTCTCGCTCCCGCCGGATAAGATCGAGCGTGGAGGCACCGATGGAGCCTGTCGCCCCGAGAATGGAAATGGAGCGCATGGTTACAAGCCAGCCCAGCTGGACAGCAAACCAACGATGATGGCAACCGGGAGCAGGCCATCTAGCCGGTCCAGCACGCCGCCATGCCCCGGAATCAGGGCAGAACTGTCTTTCACGCCGGCTTTGCGCTTCAACCAGCTTTCAAAGAAATCACCTGCCTGAGCGGCAACCGCAAGACCAGCCCCCAGCATCACGACCATCGGCAAAGCACTGCTCTGAAGGCCAGAGCCACTGTCTGGTGACAGCCCGCGCAAGGCTGCGCCGATAAAGATCGTGACAATGACCAGCCATAGGCCAGAGCCGATCATCCCACCCAGCAAGCCAGCCCAGGTTTTGGAGGGGCTGATACGCGGTGCAATCTTGGGTCCGCCAATCGCACGCCCTGTAAAATAGGCTCCGGTATCGGTCATGATGACCGTCACTACCGTGATGATTTGAACGAACGGGGGCATCTGCATCAGCAAAGCTGCAGCAATGCCGACATAGAGGGCCGCAGCTAGAATCCCGGCCATTCGATAGGGTAAATTGGCTGTGGCTTTACAGATCAGGCGGATAAACTCGCCAAATCCAGCCAGCGCAACGACAGCGATAAAGCCCTTGAGCCACCACCCGCCAGCAATCACCGCGCCCGCCGCAACAGCCAGCATGACCACAGCAGATGCCACACGCTTGGGAAGGTCAGAGGTCCGCACCGAAAGCGGCACAGCCATATAACGTTTTAGCCGATCACGCTTTCGTTGACCTGCCTTGGCAACCGTTTCTGTCATGTCAGCGTCCGCCAAAGCGTCGCTCCCTTGTGGCAAAACTCGTTAGAGCATCCTGCAGATGTGCAGGCGTAAAGTCAGGCCATAGCACATCTGTGAACCACATTTCTGCATAAGCTGCCTGCCATAACAAGAAGTTAGACAGACGCACTTCGCCAGAGGTACGAATCAGAAGATCAACCGGCGGCAAATCAGCTGTATCGAGATGGGCTGCAATGGATTCCACAGTCACTTCACCATGCTCGGCCGCTTTGGCGGCTGCACGGGCGATTTCCTGCTGCGATCCATAATTCAATGCCACCGCAACGGTCTGTGTGCCATGAGCGGTCCGCTCCAGCGCATCATCCAGCATTTCAACAATGTCAGGCGCCAGAGCCTTGTAATCGCCGATAATTTTAAGCCGAACATTGTTGGATATGAAACTTGGCAGATCGCTTTTGATAAACCTGCGCATCAGCTTCATCAGATCGGACACTTCCTCTTCAGGACGTTTCCAATTCTCGCTCGAGAAAGCATAAAGGGTCAGACACTCAAGGCCACTGGATGACAATGCGCGCACCAGCTTGCGGACCGCTTCGACGCCCCGCTGATGCCCCATTGCCCTCGGCAAGTGGCGTTTCTTCGCCCATCTGCCGTTCCCGTCCATGATGATGGCCACGTGTTTTGCACCGTGGCTTGCCACTTGATTCATACTACAGGCCACACCCCCTCCCGCCTTGTTGACGTGACCTGGATCTTTGGCAAGATCTTTGACGCACTGGTCAGCGTCAGCATCGGCGGGAGAGTGCTCTTCACCCTTCACTGAGTCATGATTTCCTTTTCCTTGGCTTCCGCCGCAGAATCCGCATCAGCGACATATTTATCGGTCAGCTTCTGAACTTCATCTTCAGAACGCTTGCGATCATCTTCGCTGATTTCTTTTTTCTTTTCGTCCGTCTTCAAGGCCTCCATTGCATCGCGGCGCACATTGCGGATCGCGATACGGGCCTTTTCAGCATATTGGCCAGCAAGCTTGGCCAATTCCCGGCGACGCTCTTCAGTAAGGTCTGGCAGCGGCAGACGGATGGTCTGACCATCGGTCATCGGGTTGAGGCCGAGATTTGATTTCGCAATGCCCTTTTCGACCGCGCTGACATTGGCCTTGTCCCAGACCTGCACCGCCAACATCCGTGCTTCTGGTGCGGAGACAGTAGCGACCTGCCCGATAGGCATCATCGCGCCATAGACTTCTACATGCACAGGGTCGAGCAAGGCAGTGTTCGCACGGCCTGTACGCAGACCGGAAAGGTCACTTTTAAGGCTTTCCACTGCGCCCTGCATCCGGCGTTCGATATCGGCCTTGTCATACTTTGCCATTATTCGGCTTCCTCTTGAACAGTGGTCTGTATGCCATTGCCTGCCAGCACATGCGCAAGATTACCCTTTTCGCGAATCGAGAAGACCACGATCGGAATATTGTTCTCGCGGCATAATGCCACAGCAGCAGCATCCATAACCTTCAGATTGTCAGATAACACTTTTGAGTAGGTGATTGTTTCGAAACGAGTCGCATCCGGAAATTTCTTCGGGTCGCAATCATAGACACCATCAACGCTGGTGCCTTTGAACAGCGCGTCGCAGCCCATTTCAGCAGCCCTTAAAGCAGCCCCCGTATCCGTGGTAAAAAACGGATTGCCGGTGCCAGCAGCAAAGATCACCACGCGCCCCTTTTCAAGATGGCGCTCCGCACGGCGGCGGATATAGGGTTCACATACAGAGGCCATCGGGATCGCAGATTGCACCCGCGTCTGCACGCCAGCCTTTTCCAATGCATTCTGCATGGCCAGTGCGTTCATCACCGTCGCCAGCATACCCATGTAATCGCCGGTCGTCCGGTCAAGGCCCTTGGCAGCACCGGAAATCCCACGGAAGATATTCCCCCCGCCGATCACCAGACACACTTCGAGGCCAGTATCCTTGGCCGCTTTTACTTCTTCAGCGAGACGAGCAACATAGCTCGGGTCGATTCCGAACTGCTGTTCACCCATGAGAACTTCGCCCGACAGTTTAAGAAGGACGCGCTTGAAGCGAGAATGCGGCATATAGACCTAGTCTCCGGCAATGAGGTGGTTGCCCGCGTCCTTAGCGCCTCTGCCCGATCACGCAAAGGGAAAGGGCCGCAAATGTGATGCAAACCATCCTTTCTCCACCATCTACCTATCGCCAGTGACGCCAGCCCATTCCACTTTGGGAGGGCCCACATATGTTATACGGATTTGCGAATGCTGCTTATTATTGGAACCATCCGCCTTCCTGCTGAAAATCTCTCCAAAGCACTCCCTGCCATGCAGCGCATGACAGAGGCTAGCCGGGCAGAAGAGGGATGCCTTGAATATGGATATGCTCAGGATGTGCTGGACCCTGGGTTGATTCACGTAAAAGAACTTTGGCGCGATCAAACCGCGCTCGATCGTCATTTTGCCAGCGCCCATATCAAGCAATGGCGGGCGAGCTGGGCTGACCTCAATATCGGCGAACGCAATTTGCACCTCTATGAAGTAGGGGCTCCCCGCAATACATGATGAGGCCGCATGTAAATGCAGAAAGAGCCACCAACCCTTTTTTTGAGAAGGTAGCTCAATCCACTGGCCATAGATGCCGAAGTCACGCCTTCGGCATGGGACCGTTCTTCACCGGAACACCAAAATCGGGCGAGCCGTCTTCACGATAGGTGAACAATTGTGCGCGGGTGTGGCGGTTCGGATCGAACAAAGGATCGCCTTCGATCTCTTTGTAATTGCGCGCGTGGTAAATCAGCAAATCGCGGCCCTGCTGATCGACCGTAAAGCTGTTGTGGCCCGGCCCATAAACCTTGTTTTTCTCCGATGTCTGGAAAACCGGCTCCGGCGATTTGGTCCAGCTTTCCGGGTCCATCAGGTCTGCATTTTCATCCGCCGTCAGCATCCCCATGCAATAGCGTGCATCCGTCGCGCTGGCAGAATAGGTTATGAAGACCTTGCCATTGCGGTTGAGATAGGCCGCCCCTTCATTCACCTTATAACCCTGAATCTCCCATGGCAGAGTTGGCACAGACAGACGAACAGGCTCAGCAGCGAAAGTCAGCGGTGTATCAAGCGGGGCCAGATAGAGATTGCTGTTGGTATCAATCCCATCTTCCTTTTGCGCCCAGCACAGATAGCGGGTGCCCTTATGCTCAAAGCTGGTAGCATCCAGCGTGAAGCTATCCCACGGGGTCTGCAACTGCCCGATAACTGACCAGTCAGCTTTCATCGGGTCATCGCCGTCGGCTTGCAAAACATAGGTGCGGATGCGGAAAGGGTCCTCCCCATCCCCTTCCCCGGCGGCGAAGTAAATGTTCCATTTGCCGCCGAAATGATGAATTTCCGGTGCCCAGACATTGCCGGACATCCGTCCGCTTTTGGGTGCATTCCACAGCACACGCTCTTCCGCATCAGACAGGCCTGCTACCGTTTTGGAGCGGCGCAGAATCACCCGGTTATATTCCGGCACCGATGCGGTGAAATAATAATAGCCATCCTTGAGATAGACCCATGGGTCGGCCCGTTGCAGGATCAGTGGATTAATGATGCCGTCTTCTGCCGTCGCCGCATCAGCATCACTGGCAGGCTCGCTCTTGCTACAAGCGGCCAAAGGCAGTGATGCGGCCATTGGCAGCCCCACTCCAGCAGCCAAAAATTTACGGCGCTCCATCGTCATATTGTCTTTCATCCGGCTATCCCTCTCTCATGATTGAGAGCAGCAATAATAACTCAGACAATACAACGCAACTCTGTTCGCAACTCTTGCCATCGACCCCATGAAAAAAGCCGCCGCTCCATGGTCGGAGCAGCGGCTTGATTTCAACCCGATCGCATCAGCAGCCAGGTGTCTGTTATGAAACAGCTTAGCCCTTGACGGCAGCAGCCACTTCAGCAGCGAAATCGCTTTCTTCCTTCTCGATGCCTTCACCGAGCTGGAAGCGGACATAATCCTTGAGCACGATCGACGTACCAGCAGCCTTGCCAGCCTGCTCGACGACCTGTGCAATCGGGGTCTTGTTGTCCATCACGAAAATCTGGCTGAGCAGTGCGTTTTCCTTGGCGAACTTGCTGACCGCACCTTCAATCATCTTCTGCTGAACGTTTTCAGGCTTGCCACTTTCGGCAGCCTTTTCAGCAGCGATGGCGCGTTCACGTTCGATCAGATCTGCATCGAGACCGTCAGCGTTCAGAGCCTGCGGGAAAGCGGCAGCGATGTGCATCGCAAGCTGCTTGCCAAGCGGTTCAAGAACGTCAGCCGGAGCATCGCTTTCCAGAGCTACGAGAACGCCGATCTTGCCGAGATCTGAAGTCACAGCATTGTGCATGTAAGGCACAACAACGCCATTGGAGACTTCAACAGTCTTCATGCGGCGGATCTGCTGGTTTTCACCGATCGTGGCAACATTGTTGGTCAGCGCATCGGAAACCGTGCCGCCCGTGGGGTAGTCAGCCGCCTTGAGAGCCTCCACATCATCGCCCGACACTTCGAGAGCCTTCTTGGTCACATTGGTGACGAAGCTCTGGAACTGGTCGTTCTTGGCAACGAAATCGGTTTCGGAGTTCACTTCAACAGCAACGCCCTTGGTGCCCGCAACAGCAATGCCGACAAGACCTTCAGCAGCGGTACGGCTGGACTTCTTCTGAGCCGCAGCGAGACCCTTGGCACGCAATGCGTCAACAGCAGCTTCAACGTCACCATTGGTTTCGTCGAGAGCTTTTTTGCAGTCCATCATGCCCGCGCCGGTTTTCTCGCGCAGGTTCTTCACGTCAGCAGCAGTATATGCAGCCATGGGTTGATACCTCTTGAATAATGTGACGGCGCCGGACCGTTCGATTGTCGTAACGCCCGGCGCCTAATAGCAGTAGGTGACGCGGCGATTACGCCTGCGCAGCTTCGGCAACAGCAGCTTCTTCAAGCGGCTGTTCCATAGCGCCGATATCGGCACCCGAATCAGCAATACCTTCCTTCGTACCGGTCGAAGCAGCCTGAGCGATCGCATCGCAATAGAGGCGCACAGCGCGGCTGGCGTCATCGTTACCCGGAACCGGGAAAGAGATGCCTGAAGGATCAGTGTTGGTGTCGAGAACGGCGATCACTGGAATACCAAGAACATTGGCTTCCTTGATGGCGAGTTCTTCCTTGTTCGCATCGATCACGAACATCACGTCAGGAATGCCGCCCATATCGCGGATACCGCCGAGGGAAAGTTCCAGCTTGTCGCGTTCGCGAGTCATCTGAAGAACTTCCTTCTTGGTGAAGCCCGAAGTATCGCCCGAAAGCTTTTCTTCGATGGTCTTCAGGCGCTTGATCGAACCGGAAATGGTCTTCCAGTTGGTCAGCATACCGCCAAGCCAGCGATGGTTTACGAAATGCTGGCCAGATGCACGTGCTGCTTCAGCAATCGGTTCCTGTGCCTGACGCTTGGTGCCAACGAACAGCACCTTGCCGCCTGCACGAACGGTTGCGTTCACGAAATCGAGAGCGCGTGCAAACAGTGGCACGGTCTGCGAAAGATCGATGATGTGAACACCATTACGAGCGCCGAAGATGTAAGGCTTCATGCGCGGGTTCCAGCGGTGGGTCTGGTGACCGAAGTGAGCGCCGGCTTCGATAAGCTGCTGCATTGAGACGGTAGGAGCCGCCATAATAAAATTCCTTTCCGGTTATGCCTCTGGAAAGCGGCTGGAGACTCAGGCGGAGATCCCGCCAGGAGCACCGGTGTGAAGTGCTTTCCATGTGGATTTGCCACGAAGACACTTGAAACAAGTCCAAAATGTCACGCGACAGCGCGCGCCTTAGCCATATCCGCCACAGAAATCCAGCATCAAATTTCCAATCCACGCCCACCATGGAAACGGATGGAACATCACAAGAACACGGATTTCAGCTGACTGATCCAATGTGGAGAAGAATCCGCTTGACCAACAGGAACAAATAAGGAACATTGAACACAAGAAGAACAAACAGGCCGGAAATCCCTCATTTCCAACAGTCTTGCTCCGGCCATTCACACAGAAAGCCCGATTCTACGAGCTTGAAGGGGAACAGCAAATGACGACGGTTTTTCTTGGCCTTTTGTTCATTACCTCCGGATTGGCGGCAACTGCGGTAATCGCTCATAGCCTCTACAACAGCGTGCTGGCTGCACGTGCCTTATATCAGGAGCTGGCCTTCATCGAAGCAATTGATAGCTTTGCAGCTCAGCAAGCTACACCGACAGAAAAAGTCCAATCTACATCTACAGACTATCGCACCGCTGATTGGGCCTCACCTGCTGCTGATACCACACGTCATCAGCAGCATTCTGCAACAGCTGCCGGGCCGGTCATATACAGGCCGATTATATTTCGGAAGGAACAGCCGCCTCACTGCTCCGCCGCCGCCTGACTTTGGCATAGCTAAACACCGCATAAGGCATGAGCAGCAGGTAAAGCACAGACAATACCGCCAACGTCCACCAGGGCTCTGTCAGTAAAGCAGCAAACACAAGACCCGCGCCTGCAATTGCACCAAGACGAATGGAGCGCTGCGGGCGAATGGAGGTCCAGCTCAAGGTTGCAAGGTTGGAGATCATCAGGAACGCCATCAATGCCACCCAAATCGCCACAAGAATGGGATCGCGGAAAATAGGCTCACCGCTGGCGATCCATAGATACATTGGCAAAAAGGCGAGGCCTGCCCCCAAGGGCGCCGGAACGCCGGTCAAAAAACCGGCCGACTTATGGGGTTGGTCGTCCACATCAATCTGGGCGTTGAAGCGCGCAAGGCGCAAAGCGCAGCAAATGGCAAAGGCCAATGATGCAAACCAGCCGAAACGGGGCAAATCCTGCAGGGACCACAGGAACAGGACCAAGGCAGGCGCCATGCCAAAGCTCAGCGAATCGGCGAGACTATCCAGTTCAGCCCCGAACCGGGACTGTGCTTTCAAGAGCCGGGCAATGCGGCCATCGATCCCGTCAAGCATACCGGCAAGGATGATGGCAAACAAACACCGTTCCCAGTCACCAATAATCGCAAAACGAATGCCAGTAAGGCCGGAACATAGGGCCGCAGCTGTAATGGCATTGGGGAGAACAGAGCGCAGAGAAAGTCCGCCACCCAAGCGGCGTGCTTCTCTTCCACCGAGCGAGGGCACTTCATCTTCGCTGGCTTTCGGCCCGAATGGGCCTTCGCCTGTTCCCCGATCTGTCATTGGCTCACACCCTCAATCAATTTCTGTTTTCCGATTTCGGCGAGCACAGTTTCACCAGCGACGATGCGCTGACCCAGAAGAACTTTCGAATCCGTCCCTTGCGGCAGATAAACGTCCACACGGCTACCGAAGCGGATCAGGCCAATACGCTGGCCAACCGCAACAATATCACCGGGCTTGACGAATGGCACGATACGACGGGCGACCAGCCCGGCAATCTGTGTGCAACCAATCACCCGGCCATCGGAACGTTCAATCAAGACATGCTGGCGTTCGTTTTCTTCACTCGCCTTGTCGAGATCGGCATTCATAAATTTGCCAGGGATGTAATGCACCCGGCGAACAATACCCCCAACTGGGGCACGATTGATATGAACATCGAACACGGACATGAAAATGGAAATCCGTGTGACCGGTTCTGTTCCAAGACCAGGAAGACCTTGTGAATCAGGTGCTTGCAATTCTACCGGCGGCGGGACCTGCATGATCAGGGTCACCAGCCCGTCTGCCGGAGCGACGATCATATCATCACCTTGCGGCACGACCCGTTCCGGGTCGCGGAAGAAAGCGAAAACACCGGCTGACAAAGCCAAAAGCGGCCAGCCGACAATCTCCCAATCCAAAAGCAACAAGAATATCAGACTGATGCCCACAGCGATCAGTCCGAATTTGCGTCCTTCAGGGTGAATCGGAGGCCAGCCCCAGGCTGCATCCCCCCGTCCCCTGTTGTCAGTTAAATCTCCGGCCATCCCCATCATCTAGAGACTGGGTGGCGGAGCCACAAGCTGAAAGCTATTTCAGCTGAGATGAAGCGATGAAATAGGCGCAAATTTTTCGAGGAAGGGCGCCCCGCTATTGTCGCGCCAGAAAATTGCCTTCAACGGCATCGCTGGGTGGAAGCGAACGAACCCCTCGCTTAATCCGACAATGAATCAAACTCGCTCCAGAGCAATTCAACCAAATTCGAAGCCGGCATGGCCCGATGAAGCGGTGCGCCCTGGCCCGCCCATTGTGCACCAAAGCCGTTTTCCCCGGCCCTTTTGGCAGCAGCGTTGAGTGCTTTCCCTGCGTCATAGGCAATGGGGTAATCGGGCGGTGTCAGCCGATTTTCTGCCGCCCATTGCGTAAAGCGGTTGCTCAGACATCGCGCGGGGCGGCCCGAAATCGCGCGGGTCATCACTGTGCGATGCGCGCTCTCACTGACAATCGCTGCCCGATAGGCTTCATCTGCATTACTTTCAGGGCAAGCAATGAATGCCGTCCCCAGTTGAGCGGCGACAGCTCCCAAATCCAATGCCGCGCGAATCCCTGCCCCGTCCATGATGCCGCCGGCAGCAATGACTGGCAGTTTTGTCTTGGCCACCAACAAGCGGGTAAGAACCATGGTGCCAAGTTTACTGTCATTCTCTGTCGGATCGAACACCCCTCGGTGCCCGCCTGCTTCCCACCCCTGCGCTACGATCACGTCGACCCCTGCCGCTTCTATGAGCCTGGCCTCGGCTAAATTCGTTGCAGTAGCAAACAATGTGCAGCCAACATTCTTCAGTGCAGCGATTCGGTCAGCGGCAGGCAAGCCGAAGTGAAAGCTGACAATTGGCGGAGCTGCCTCAAGGAGCATAGCGAGCATTCCATCATCCTCAGCGAAACTGGGATAAATCGCCTCCAGCCTGGCAGGAGCCTCCGAACCGAACTGCCGGAACAACGGCCGTAATGCCTCCAGCCATTCATTTTCTCTTTTCGCATCTGCATAAGCAGCGCCGTGGACAAACAGATTTACGTTGAAGGCACGGCTGGTTCTTGCGCGAGTGGCCTCGATCATCTCTCGGGCTCCGGCTGCATTCGTAGCCCCAACCCCAATAGAGCCCAGACCGCCAGCGTTGGATACAGCGGCTGCCAATTCCGGTGTCGATACGCCTGCCATGGGCGCCTGCACAATCGGGAGTGCAATTCCGAGCTTTCCAAGCAATGTCATATGGTCATTTTGAACCTTTGCACAAACACCCGCAATAGAGCCATGTGCCAGAAACCGCTCCCTGACCGGAAACTATGCAAAGCAAATCCCAAGGCCAAATCTGGATTTGGCCCTCGAAGCCTAGCGCTTCACTTTCTCAAACAAATCAATCAATTCAGCGAACTTTGCTTTCTGCTCTTCCACGTCACCGGACTTGATCGCATCAGCCACACAGCAAGATGCGTGATCTTTCAGAACGGCGCTTTCCACCTTGTCGAGTGCTGATTTCACCGCCTGAAGCTGGTGCAAAATGTCAATGCAATAGCGATCATCCTCCAGCATTTGCGCTAATCCGCGCACCTGCCCTTCAATCCGACGCAGGCGATTGATAGTGGCCTTGCTTCCTTCTTTCATCATTGCTCCTTGATATACCCCTATGGGGTATTTATCATTTATCTCATGGTAGGAAATTCCAAGGGGCGCGCAATGGCTGGTTTCACACGCAGAAAGCTGTTTGGCACGATGGCTCTGAGCGGAGCCTCGCTCGCCCTGCCCAATTGGGCGCGCGGCATGAGCATTTCGAACGCAACTATCCGTTCCGGCTTTGATGAAGTCAGCGGCGGCGCCATCAAGCTCACCATCGGTAATGGAACACATCGCGTTCAGGGCCGCACATCCCATGCCGTTGCAGTGAATGGCAGCGTGCCCGGCCCGCTCATCCGCCTGAAGGAAGGCACCATCGCTCAACTCGCTATCCACAACATGCTGGATGTGGATAGCTCGATCCATTGGCACGGGCTGCTGCTGCCCTTCCAATATGACGGTGTGCCCGGTGTGAGCTTTCCGGGCATTCCGGCAGGCGGCCACTTCACCGCCACATTTCCCGTGCGGCAGTCCGGCACCTATTGGTGGCATAGCCATTCAGGCTTGCAGGAACAGACCGGCCATTATGGCCCGCTGGTAATTGATCCGGCAGGCGCTGACCCGGTGCAGGCCGACCGTGACTATGTGCTGCTGCTGAGCGAATTTACGCCGCTTTCCCCACACACCATTTTTGACAAGCTCAAAAAGGGCGAAGGCTATTTCAACTACCAGCAAACAAGCTGGACTGATGATTATCCGCTGACGGGTGAACAGCGCCGCATGTGGGGCAAGATGCGGATGATGCCGACCGATATTCTCGACGTGACAGGCTCCACCTATACCTATCTTGCCAATGGCCACGGGCCACAGGAGGGGCTGGAATTTCTGTTCAGCCCCGGTGAGCGTATTCGGCTGCGGATCATCAATGGTTCAGCCATGACATTCTTCAACATCCGCATCCCCGGCCTCGCCATGAGCGTGGTGGCTGCCGATGGGCAGAATATCCGCCCGGTAGAAGTGGATGAATTCCAGATCGGAGTGGCCGAAACTTATGATGTGATTGTCGAACCTCGCCATGAAGGGGTCTATACGATCGCGGCCGAAAGCATGGACCGTTCGGGCATGGCCGTAGCCACCCTCACTTCTGCGCCCGGTGCGCGGGCTGATATCCCGGCTCTACGCAATCCGCCGCTTCTTACCATGGCCGACATGGGGATGAACCACGGAGCCATGGAGATGGATCATTCCACGATGGGGATGAACCATGCATCCGTGGCTATGGACAAGGTGGCCAAGCCCGGCAGCAGCGCAATGGATATGTCTGGCATGTCGATGCGCGATACCTCGCTGCTGCCCGATACGGTAAAAGTCGGCCCCGGCATCGACATGGTGTCCATGGCCCCGGTTGACCGGATGGGTTTCCCCGGCCTTGGGCTGGACAAAGTAGCGCATCGCACGCTCAATTATCGCAAATTGTCGGCGCTTGAAGCCAATCCAGACACGCGCAAGCCCTCGCGCTTCATGGAACTGCATCTGACCGGTAATATGGAACGCTATATGTGGTCATTTGACGGGCAGACATTTTCTGCCGTCAGCGATCAGCCGATCCGCTTTGCCTATAATGAAAGGGTGCGGGTGAAGCTGGTGAATGACACGATGATGGCCCACCCCATCCACCTCCACGGCCATTTCTTTGAGCTGGTGAATGGAGAAGATGCGCCCCACCAACCGCGCAAACATACGGTGATTGTACAACCCGGAGGCAGTGCGCAGTTTGACCTGACCGCTAATGAACCGGGCGACTGGGCCTTTCATTGCCACCTTCTCTACCACATGCACGCGGGCATGTTTCAAATCGTCAGCGTTGCCAGCCCGCAGGAGAATGGCTAATGGAACGGCTCCTTTATCTTCCATTTCTGGGCTTGCCCCTTTTGGCCATCTCCACGCCTGCTCTGGCGCAGATGCAGGACATGCCGATGGATCATGGCGCGCATGATCATCACGCGATGATGATGGATGAAGCAGCTGAGCCAGACATCACCGTTCCCACCACGCAGGCCCCGCCGCCGCCCGCTGCGGGCAGCGGCCCTGCCCGCGCGGCAGATGCCATCTGGGGGGCCGAGGCGATGGCAGCCTCGCGCGAAGAACTGGCCCACCATATGGGTGCCCAGACGCGATTGTTCATGATGGCGGACAGGCTGGAATATCGCGCCCGCGATGGAGCCAATGGGTATTTGTGGGATGCGCAGGCCCGTTATGGCGGGGACCTTAACGCTCTCTGGATCAAGAGCGAAGGCGAAGGCAGCTTTGGCAAAAAGCCCGAACAGGCCGAAGTGCAGGCGCTTTACAGCCATGCGATTGGCCCATGGTTCGATCTTCAGGCGGGTGTTCGTCAGGACTTCGCCGGGCCAGACCGCACCCATGCGGTGATCGGCATTCAGGGGCTTGCACCCTATCAGTTTGAAGTGGATGCGGCCGCCTTCCTGTCCCAGAAAGGCGATCTGACTGCCCGGGTAGAAGCTGAAATCGATCAGCGCATCACCCAGCGGCTGATTATCCAGCCGCGTGCCGAAGTGAAGCTATCCGCGCAGGATATTCCCGAGCTGGGTATCGGTGCGGGGCTCGATACAGCCGAATTGGGCCTTCGCCTGCGCTATGAGGTGACGCGCGAATTTGCGCCCTATATTGGCGTGGCTCAGGAATGGAAATTGGGCCAGAGCGCCGATTATGCCCGGGCCAAGGGGGATGATCCCAGCGTCACGAATTTTGTGGCGGGCATTCGCTTCTGGTTCTGAAACCCGCCACTGCGTTCACAAATAGCGCATCCACCATTGGTTGCTCGCGCGTTTGCGCCGCGCGAACCAGCGGCAAAGGAACCAGCTTGGCACTGCCAATGCAGCCGCGATGGCCCATATCTGCCAGACATGGTGCACCGAATAAAAGCCGCTCTCATCCACCCCCAGAACAGGCTGCACTGCGCGATTGAGCAGGTTCAGCGCGTAAAGGTGGAATAGGTAAAAAAACAGCGGGACTGAACCGAAAATACTCAAGATGCAATTCGCCCAGTCAGGCAGTTTTTCAAAGGCAGCGAGCAACAGCAGCCCGCCACCAAGGGTGAGTAAGAGAAAGTCCATCGAGGGTGGATATTTGGTGACGTTGAGAAAGCTCATCACGCTCAGCAAAGGCGTTGCCCCCTGTTCCCAAGGCGTTGGATCACCATAAATGTTAATGAAGCGCGCCACAGCGAATGCTGCCAATGAAGCAAGGCCAAGGATAAACAGAATATGCCGCCGCATTGCCCCTGCAAAATGGCGTGCAAATACCGGCCCCAAGGCATAGCCGAGCATGATAACCCCAAACCAAGGCAGTAAGGGATAGGACGTGCGGGCTTGCGCTCCAAACGGCAGGTCAATCATTCCACGATCATGCAGCATGGCCCAGAGGACATGGCCTGCCTCCCCCGGCGCAACCGCAATCGGATCGAGCAGATTGTGCCCCAGAACGATCGCGGCACCCAACATCACCAGCCAGAATCGCGGCAAATGCACCGCTGCCGCCAGAACAATCATGGATAGGCCAATCGCCCAGATCACTTGCAGGTAGAAAATCTCCGGTGTGAAAGAAAAGGTCCAGGCAAAGCTCACCAGCGTCAATTCCAGCACAATCAGGAACAGCCCTCGCTTGAACAGGAAGGCTGAGGCTGCGCGATGGGCTGCGGGGGTGTCGGCACGCCCCTCCCCCTGCCCGTAAAGCCACGCAGCAACACCGGTCAGGCCCACAAAAACGGGCGCACAGAAGTGCGCCGCCAACCGGGTGAAGAACAGATCGGGCGACGTGGAATCCAGCCCCATGGGGTCGCTCACCTGATACTTCATGAAGAAGGATTCACGCGCATGATCGACAAGCATCAAGAGCATCACCAGCCCTCGCAGTGCATCAATGGAAGTGATGCGGCTGGACGGAATGGATGTGGAAGATTTCAGCAATTTCGCAGGTTTAGAGAGAACTTCGGTTGACAGGATGGGTCTCCTTTCGCAATTGCGATGATACAACATATCGCAAAAATCAACCCTCGTACCTGTTCAAATGCTTCGCTCTTGCTGCTGCAACCCTTCCCACCATTTGTTTTGCCACCCCGGCCTATGCCGAAGCTGAAGCTGCTTATGAAAGCAGTGAGTGATATTTTCGCACTCCATGGTAACTGGGGCTAAAGCTTCCTGCTCAATTCGGGCACTGGCCGCGATGGCGCAGGATTTGCCCCCGAAAGCGGCCATGGCTACGAATTGGGTGTAATCGCCGCCCTGCCCGGCATTGACGTGGCTGTGACATGGTTTGACATCGGCAAGCGTGACATTCTCACCAATGACCCGGTCGATCCCAACTTCCTCGTCCCTGTGGGCAGCTTGTCGAGAAA
The DNA here is from genome assembly GCF_009828105.1 of Altericroceibacterium indicum. Lineage (GTDB taxonomy): Bacteria > Pseudomonadota > Alphaproteobacteria > Sphingomonadales > Sphingomonadaceae > Altericroceibacterium > Altericroceibacterium indicum. The sequence goes on along the minus strand of NZ_WTYQ01000001.1, from coordinate 189,848 downwards.
AGGCATCGAATTCGACGCTTTGTGCAAAGCTCGATGAAAACTGGCAGATCATTGCAATTACGCCTGGACCCGCTCGCACTGGATGGCAGCAGGTTTTATCCTGCCCCATTACGTGACCGCCAAGGCAGCAGTGGAATATGCACTTTCCTGCCGTGTCGCTCTACGCCTGGAGGCAGATAACATCTTTGACGAACGCTATGCTGACAGGTCGTCCAGCCAGCTTTGGATCTTCCCCGACACCCTGCGCAGCGTGAAGGGTCAATTCGCTTGAGCTTAGAGCTTAGAGCTTACGTCTCACCCTCTTCCGGCGAAGTCGCCACTATCACCGGAGCAGTCGGCACATATTCACCATTCTCGATCAGTTGACGGGCGGCCTCCGCCATTTCACCGCCATGAGGGTTAAAAGCAACTGGAGCGAGATAGGCCCGAGCAGCCTCCTTGCGTCCCTTTTGCAGCATCAATTGCCCGACCGTCATTCGTAGACTGAGATCGAATGGTGCCAAGGCCACCGCACGCTCCAGCCCATCCACCGCGATATCGGGGGCTTCCTCCCCCTGCTCGGCAAAGAGCCGATGGAAATAAATCAGCGGAATCGGATGATCGTTTTCCAGCCGATTGAGAGCAATGATGGTTTTGCGCGCTTCAGCATATGTGGGTTGCGCATTCTTTCGGCATCAGCCTTCGCGAAGAGTGCATAAATATCTTGCGAACATAGGCATCAGCATAAGCATCATCGCGCCCGATAGCCGCATCAGCCGACGCAACCGCCTGATCGATATTACCGGCATCCAGCTCCGCCTCTGAAAGCTCTGCCAGCACCACAGCGTCATCTGGAAACCTGGCAGCAATTTTACGGGCATCCATCAGCACTTCCTGCGCCGACTCTTCATCCACACCGGTTTTCGAAACAATTTTGGTGGGCATGATCGCAGCTTCACCATCACGCAGTTCGCGGATCGTAATATCGCCAATTTCCAACATGCCAGGCTTAAGTGAAAAGGTTTTCATGCGCCTACTCATCAAATAGGCGGACAGTTCCTTTTCGAGCTGATCCAGATCGCCGAAAGCCTGCTTGCCTGCCTCAAGCGATGGCGTGCCTGTTCTAACCAGCCGCATATATTGCATCAACTGGCCCTGCCGCTCCTTATTGAAGATCAGGTAGTGATAAAGCAGCCAACTGCGACCATAGAACGAATCGTAGCTGCGCCCCCGATTGGCTTCGTAAAGGTCACTATCCAGCAATTGCTCGATCGGAACTTTTGGCAGGTTCAGTAGCTCATGGGCCCGAGACATCGGAACACCGCCAACATTCACCGTGCCATCTCGTTCAAATGATGCCGCGGCCCAGAATTCTGCGGAACCTTCAGTCAACCACTTAACAGGCGGCGCAGTCGATGCAGCATATTGGAAATGATGCGCATATTCGTGAAGCAACACACTCATCGAAGAGCTGATTCTTTTGCCCCCATAAATTCCGTCTGGAACAATCGCTAGAGAGCCACCTGCACTGGGGACATAGAAACCTTGAATGTAACGGCTCTTGCTGCCGATAAGTTCACGAACGTCTTTTTGGCTATCCACCTGATAGATGGTGACTCGATTGGATGGGCTCGGCGTGTCAGGCTCCGTCGCCAGAATCAGTTTCAGTGCAGCATGAAAATTCTCAAGGCTCTCCGTAAAACGGCGGAGACTGTGCTCTCTTTCATCAGCATAGATGACAAAATGCTCGCTCGATGCTTCGCGCCATTTGGCATGGGCTGGCTGCATAAACCCAAAGCCTGTCAGCACCAGCCCAGCCAATTTAAATATCTTGCGCAAATTCCAGCAAAGATCCAATTTTCATGCCCCCCTCTTCTCCTCTTGTCTTTCAAAAGGAACCAGAAGAACAAGCATTCTTTAAAAGAATAAAGAATATCCCAAATACGCGCCTGCCTATCTTCGCGAGATGCAGAAACACATCCGAACAGATATCATAGGAAACGGCAGCATTAAGGCTGCACAGCAAGTAACAATATCCACCACGCCAGTAGTGATATAGCGTTGAGTTTTGAGAGGGGCGAAGTGGTGGACAGGGCTGGATTCGAACCAGCGTACGCTTGCGCGGGCAGATTTACAGTCTGCTGCCTTTAACCACTCGGCCACCTGTCCACCGGTTCGCCGGTTGCGGGGTTTATTCCACTTGAAGTGCCTCTCGAGAGAGGAACCGTCCGGCCGAGTGGGGGGCTCAATGGCGAAGCGGCGCTTGCCTGTCAATGGGGCTACTGGCATGCGCGCACAAATAAGGAGATTTTATGGCCAAAAATGTTGATAAAAAGGCTTTGCGGGGGCGCGCAGGCCGTATGCAGGGCGGGCGTGGCTCTGGCCGCAGCGCAGCAGGCGTTGTGCGGCTCTGGGGTCGTCATGCAGTCGAAGCAGCACTGATGAATCCCAACAGGCAACATAAAAAGCTGTGGGCAACTCGAGAAGCACTGGAAGCGTTGGACGGCGAATTGCCAGAAAATTTTCCTGTGGAATATGCCGCCGTCACTGACCTGGCCCGCCTCGTCACACGGGACACGCCACATCAGGGGCTGGTTCTGGAATGCGAACCGCTGGAAGATTTGCATCTCGATGAAGTGCTGGATGGGGATTCATCACGCCCAATCGTCGTGCTCGATCAGGTCACAGACCCGCACAATGTTGGCGCGATTCTACGCTCTGCCGCTGCTTTCAACGCGGTCGCCATTGTGACGCAGGATCGCCATGCTCCGCCAGAAAGCGGCGTTGTGGCAAAATCTGCCTCCGGTGCGATGGAAACAATGCCTTGGGTGCGTGTGGTCAATCTGGCACGTGCGCTCGATGAGATGGCAGACGCCGGTTATTGGCGAATCGGACTTGCCGGTGAAGCCGAAGCCACTTTTGCTGAAGCTCTGCCAACCGGCCCGGTTGCTCTGGTGCTTGGTGCAGAAGGTGAAGGCTTGCGGCATAATATCGCGCAACATTGCGATGCCCTCGCCCGGCTTCCCATCAGCGAGCAGATGGAAAGCCTCAATGTCTCCAATGCTGCGGCCATCGCGCTCTACGCCGCAGCGATTCGCAACTGAGGATGAACTCATGATTCATTGGACTGAGATCCGCAGGCCAATAGTCGCCCTATGTGCGGCCAGCACAGCATTATTGCTGGCCGCATGTATGCTGGTGCCGGGAAAATTTGATTCAACGCTCAATCTGCATCGCGATGGCAGCTTCACTTATAATTACACTGGTGAAATCACCATGCTCGGCCTGAGTGAACTGGCCGCCATGGCCGCCGAGCAGAAAGACAACGGAGAATTCTTACCCCACTGCTGGGATGAAGAGACCAACGCACAGCGTGATTGCACACAAGAGGAGATCGAAACCCAGCGCGAGGAATGGGAAACCTTCAACTCCAGCCGCAAGAATGAGGCACAGAAAAACGCTGGTATTATGCAATCCATGATGGGTGGTATTGATCCCTCTGATCCAGATGTCGGGGAAGAAATAGCGGCTAAGTTGCGCCGTCAGAAAGGCTGGAAAAACGTCGAATATGCTGGGAAAGGCCTGTTCAACGTGGAGTTTGAAATCACCAGCAAACTGACTCATGATTTTATTTTTCCGACCATCGAAGACATGCCAATGGTTGAAAAGTTCGTCATGCTCACGCGCCGCGCTGATAATAGCGTGCGGATCACCGCACCGGGGTTTTCAGCGCAAGACAATAGCAATCCGTCAGGAATGGGAGCCTTGCTGGCAGCGGCTGGCGAAAGCAAGAATGCTGACACTTCGGAACTTCCCAAGCTTGAAGGGACATTCCGCATCATCACCAATGGCACAATTCTGGCCAATAACACTGATGAAGGGCCACGCGCTTCCTCAAATGGCAAAGTGCTGGAATGGGTCATCAACAGCCGGACCAAGGTCGCCCCGACAGCGCTGATTGCGCTGCAAAAATAGACGACGTGCACTCTGATTGCTCAGGGCAACAAAAAGGCCGCTCCTCAAACGAGGAGCGGCCTTTTGCCTATCCGGAGGCCAAGCCTACCGGATAAATTGATTAAAATGCTTAGTTTACAGCATCCTTGAGACCTTTGCCGGCCTTGAACTTTGGCTGGGTCGATGCCTTGATGGTCATCGGTTCGCCAGTGCGTGGGTTGCGGCCGGTGGACGCCTTGCGCTTAGCGACTGAGAATGTGCCAAAGCCAACCAGACGAACTTCGTCTTCTTTGGCCAAAGCAGAGGTGATCGTTTCAAAAACCGCTTCAACAGCCTTGGTGGCATCGTTGCGGGTAAGGCCGCTGGCATCAGCGACTGCGCCGATCAGTTCGTTCTTGTTCATAAGTGAATAACCCCCTCAGGTTGTTCGTGTGGGATAGTAAATTTGAATCGCCTCGCGATGCATGGAATTGAGCCGTTTTTGATGCATCTGTCAAAGCCTAAGGCGCAGAAAAGAGCGGTTTTTTTAAAATTATTACATTGGCTTGCTTATTGTTGCACTGCGCAAAAAAGGAAGCTCCCCAAGCTGAAAACGACAGATTAGGGAGACATACCTATATATTGCGCTGCACTCTCGACCGGTCGTGCATTTAGTGCGCCATACCACGTGTCAAATCCGGAACCTGAGGCACGGGTTGGCTGGCGAGGTCATCCGCCTCTGTCCATTCGATCGGTTCGGGCTTTGACGTCAAAGCAATCTCCAAAACCTCATCGACATGCTTCACAGGGATGATTTTCATGCCCTGCTTCACATTATCGGGAATTTCAGCGAGGTCTTTTTCGTTTTCTTCGGGAATCATCACCGTCGTGATTCCCCCGCGAAGTGCCGCGAGCAGCTTTTCTTTAAGGCCACCGATAGGCAGCACACGGCCACGCAAAGTGACTTCACCTGTCATCGCAACATCAGGCCGCACCGGAATGCCGCTGAGCGTTGAAACGATGGAAGTGACCATGCCGATACCAGCACTTGGCCCATCCTTGGGCACGGCCCCTTCGGGCAGATGGATGTGGATGTTCTTGCGCTGGAACAGCGATGGCTTGATCCCATAAGCAGGAGCCCGCGCCTTCACAAAGCTGAAAGCAGCCTGGATGGATTCATTCATCACATCACCGAGCTTGCCGGTTGTGCGGATTTCCCCCTTGCCGGGCGTCGTCACGCTTTCAATTGACAGGAGCTGGCCGCCCACTTCTGTCCAGGCAAGACCCGTAACGGCCCCGACCTGCGCTTCTTCTTCCGACATATCATGGCGGAATTTACGCACACCGGCGAAGTCCCCCAGATTTTCGGGCGTGATGGAAACGGAACTCACTTCCTTTTCGAGAATTTTGCGCAGCACCTTACGGCACAATGCGGCAATTTCCCGCTCCAGCGTACGCACGCCAGCTTCGCGGGTGTAATAGCGAATCAGATCGCGCAGACCAGCTTCGGTGAGTTCAAACTCCCCTTCGGTCAGGCCATGGGCTTCGATCTGCTTGGCGATCAGATGCCGTTGCGCAATCTCGACTTTTTCATCTTCCGTATAACCTTCCAGACGGATGATCTCCATCCGGTCCAGCAGCGCCTGCGGGAGATTGAGCGAGTTTGCCGTGCAGACAAACATCACATCACTGAGGTCTACATCGAGTTCAAGATAGTGATCCTGGAACTTCGAATTCTGTTCCGGGTCCAGCACTTCGAGCAGGGCAGATGCCGGATCACCCCGGAAATCCTGCCCCAGCTTGTCAATCTCATCGAGCAGGAACAGCGGGTTCGATGCACCAGCCTTCTTGAGATTGGTCACGATCTTACCCGGCAGCGAGCCGATATAGGTCCGGCGATGGCCGCGAATTTCAGCTTCATCACGCACACCGCCCAGCGACTGGCGGATAAATTCACGCCCTGTGGCCTTGGCGATAGACTTGCCAAGGCTGGTCTTGCCGACACCCGGAGGGCCGACGAGGCACAGGATCGGGCCTTTCAATTTATTGGTGCGTGCCTGAACCGCCAGATATTCGACGATCCGGTCCTTCACCTTATCCAGCGCATAGTGATCCTCATCAAGGACTTCCTGCGCCTTGCCGATGTCCTTTTTCAGCTTGGATTTCTTGCCCCAAGGCAAGCCCAGCAACACATCGAGATAATTGCGGATCACGGTCGCTTCGGCGCTCATCGGTTGCATGTGCTTGAGCTTTTTCAGCTCAGACTGCGCCTTGGCTTTGGCTTCCTTCGACATTTTCAGCGTGTCGATCTGTTTCTGCAATTCGGCCAGTTCATCGGCTTCTTCACCGTCGCCATTGCCGAGTTCAGACTGGATCGCTTTCAACTGTTCGTTGAGGTAATATTCCCGCTGGGTCTTTTCCATCTGGCGCTTCACACGGCCACGGATCTTGCGCTCCACCTGAAGGACGGAGAGTTCGCCTTCCATGAAGGAGAACACCATTTCGAGGCGCTTCAGCGGCTCAGGTTCGGTCAGCACGGCCTGTTTGTCTGACACCTTGGCGGTCAGATTAGCGGCAATCGTGTCTGACAATTTTCCCGCATCATCAATATTGGCCAGCTCTTCATCCAGCTCTTCAGGGAGCTTCTTGTTGAGCTTGGCATATTCGCCGAACTGTTCGAGCGCAGAGCGCATCATCGCGGCAACTTCATTGCCAGCCGATGTCACTTCATCCTGCAATTCAACCTGCGCAACGACGAGGCCGCCTTCTTCGCGCATATTGTCCATCTGGGCACGCTGCTTGCCTTCCACCAGCACGCGCACCGTACCATCAGGCAGTTTCAGCAGTTGCAGCACCTGCGCCACAACGCCCACATCATAGAGGTCCGCGCGTTCAGGATCATCACAGCCCGGATCGAGCTGCGCCAGAAGGAAAATATCCTTGTCACCTTCCATCGCCGCTTCAAGCGCTGCCACGGACTTTTCACGGCCCACAAACAGCGGAACGACCATGCCGGGGAAAACGACAATATCGCGCAAGGGAAGCAGGGGGTATAAATTCATCAGCAATTCTGTCCGTTCAATTCCGGCGCAATAATGCACCATTCCCGGTAAAACCGGCTTGGCCCTGATATGGGAACGCACTGACTGCGGTGCAACATCCGCGCATCCTCACTTCTCCGGCCTAGTTGAGAAGTATGGGCATATTTTCAGCCAAGAACAGCGCAGAAACCCCTAAAATGGGGTTAAATCCCAAGATTTCTGCGCGGTTTTGGTTGTTTCCTGGGATATAAGATGCGCAGGGCTGGCAAAAGCAGTGCCTGCCTACCCTTTATGCGCCTCAGCCCATGCCGGGGAAATTGAAGCCCGGTGGCAGGCCCATGCCCTGCTGGACCTTGCCCATCTCATCATTGGCCACCCGGTCAGCCTTGCCGCGTGCATCGTTGAATGCCGCCGTGACCAGATCTTCCAGAACCTGCTTTTCTTCCGGCTTCATCAGGCTGTCATCAATCGCAACGCCCAGAATGCGGCCCTTGGCAGAGCAGCGAATCTTGACGAGACCGCCACCCGAAGTGCCTTCCACTTCAATCGCGTCAAGCTTGGCTTGGGCATCGCCCATCTGCTTCTGAATAGTTTCAGCGGCTTGCTGTGCTGCCTGCAGCATTTCTTCCATCGACTTCATGCGCTTCTGCTCCATTTCGTATCGCTTTTCAGCGTGTCTGATTCATCAACCAATTGCGCTCCTGGAAAGGCTTCAAATGCAGCCATGACCAAGGGAGCTTCACGAATTTTCCGTTCTTCAGCGGCTTTTTCCGCCTCTTTCACTTCCCGTAAAGAGGGCGAGCCTTCGCCTTCACCGCGTTCCACCTGCCAGCGTTCCCCGGTGGCCTGAAACAAGGCTTCGCGCAGCAGGCCCGTTGGATCGTCCGGCATTCCGGGGGCCAGCGTGAAGATCAATTCGCCCGATTTCAGCGAAATCACCCGCACCCAGTCGCGCATCATTTGCCAAGCGCGAAGCTGGCCGGAATGTTCCACCTGATCGACCAGATCCTGCCAGTGAACCGGCGGTGCCTGAACGGCCACCGGCGCTGTGGCAGATGGCGCGCCACTTGCAACAGCATCTCCAGACGGTGCTGGTGCAACCGCGATGCCATTGGTCGCCATATCCTGCAAAGTGCGGGCAAGCTGGCCGGGGTCGGGCATATTGGACGCATGCATCACCCGCAGCAGCGCCATTTGTGTGGCCACCAGCGGATCGGGTGCCTGGCGCACCTCGTCATACCCTTTGAGGAGAAGCTGCCACAGGCGGTGCAATTGCGCCGCTGAAAGCCGCCCTGCCCATTCCTCAATCGCTTGCCGCTCTTCCAGCGTCGGCGCATCTTCAGCACTGCCGCCCACCTGCGCCACGGTAATCTTATGCGTCAGGTCCATCGCCCCACGCAGCAGCGCCAGCGGTTCTACGCCCAGCGAATATTGCCGCGCAATCGCATCAAGCAGAGCCTTCGCGTCACCTTCCAGAACCGCGCCGAACAATGCCCGCTGTGCCGTCTTGTCAGACAGGCCCAGCATATCGCGCACCCGCTCCGCCGTCACCGTGCCGCCTTCGTTCAGATCGGCATGGGCAATCGCCTGATCGAGAATCGACAAGCCATCGCGTACCGAGCCTTCCGCCGCCGCGGCGACCATGGCCAAAGCTTCATCCTCCGCCTCCACCCGTTCCTGCCGGCAAATGCTGGCAAAATGCTGCTGGAGCATTGGGGTTGGAATCCGGCGAAGGTCAAAACGCTGCGTCCGGCTCAGCACGGTAACAGGCAGCTTATCAACTTCGGTGGTGGCGAAGAGGAATTTCACATGCGCCGGCGGTTCTTCCAGCGTCTTCAGCAAAGCGTTGAAGGCATTGCGGGACAGCATGTGCACTTCGTCGATGATGTAAATTTTATAGCGCGCCGAAACAGCGGCATAACGCACCGCTTCGATAATCTCGCGCACATCATCAACACCAGTATGCGAGGCAGCGTCCATTTCGATCACATCAATATGGCGGCCCTCAGCAATCGCGATGCAAGGCTCACACTTCCCACAAGGATCAATCGTCGGCCCGCCCTGCCCATCCGGCCCGATGCAGTTGAGCGCCTTGGCGATCAGACGCGCGGTGGAAGTCTTGCCGACCCCACGAACGCCAGTCATCAAAAAGGCATGGGCCAGCCGATCACGCTCAATCGCATTGGCCAGCGTGCGGACCATCGCATCCTGTCCGATCAGTTCGGAGAAGGTTTGCGGCCGGTATTTTCGAGCGAGAACGCGGTAAGGTTGCGCCACTTCAGATACTGCCACTGCTGTGTCGCTTTCTGGCGCTGTTAGAGCCCTTTCAGGCGCTGTCATGTCCTGTTCTGGCTCTTTTGCAGGAACAGGCTCTGGAGCCGCTTTCGCAGGCTCGTCATCCTGCTTCCAAGGCAGCGCTTCAGGCTCAAAAAGCGCGGATTGCCCGGCTTCTTCAAGCTCTTCAGCGCTGGGCTGCGTGTCATCACGCTCGTCTTCAGGGGGCGTATCGCCAAACATGTCCGCGGAATCATTCATAGCGGTCAAGGTAGGGGCTGGCGGCCAGAATGTCAGGAGAAAAAGGAGCCGAGCGACCCGTCGCAATCCGGTATGGCTGCTTCCTTCCGGACCTGACCAGGTTAGCGAACGCAAACGTCCGCCCGACTCCCGGCGCGCCGTATGGCTGGGTTACGAAAATATTGCAACCACTAGCCGCACTGCGCCGGGTCAATCAGCGAAAATTATCTGCGTAAGCCTGGATTTTCAGACGCTTAGCGGGAACGGTATGGGTGATGGCAGTGATGCCATACTTATCCGCATAGGCTTGAGCGGCTTCCTGTGAGGGAAACTTCAACTGGACCTGCTGCTGCGTATCGCCACTTCCGGCCCAACCCATCAAAGGGTCAGCCTTCTTGGCTTCGGCAGGCATAAATTCGAGAACCCACTGGTCCACGAGCGCCTTGCCGGATTGCATCGCATTCTTCGGTCGTTTGTAGATACGTGCCTGCATAAATGTCGCTTTCCTGCGAATTGGCGTGAAAATCAAGAGCGATCGAAGGCTTTCTTCGTCTTTAAACTCGGGCGCTCGGTCCAGGGTTCCTCCGGCCAGCGGTGTCTGGGGTAGCGCCCCTTCATATCCTTACACACATCCCGCCAGCTTCCGCGCCAAAAACCGGGCAAATCACGGGTCGCCTGAATCGGCCTGCCAGCAGGGCTGGTAAGGTTCAGCAGCAATGGGGTCCGCCCAATCATCGGGTGCGAATCCAGCCCGAAAAGCGCCTGAACCCTCACTTCCACAGAAGGCGCGCCATCGCCAGCATAGTCTATCCTGTGATGACTACCTGCCGGCGTCGCGAAGTCCCTGGGTGCTTCACGATCAAGCTTCTGGCGCGAATCCCAATCCAGCCGCGCCATTAGCGAATCAACCAAAACCCCTTTGGGAAGCTTCAAATCGCGCCGCCCCAATAAAGCTGGAGCAAGCCATTCTTCCGCCTCTGCTACCAGCTTTTCAACCGCCAGAGCCTCAATCCTAACGAAACGCGCCCGGGCGAGCAGTTCATTTGGTAGCAGCGAATCGAGGCGGCTTATCGCTTTTTCCAGCAACAAAGCCTCCACTGCCGCCGAATCAGGCTCCGGATCAGGACCACTGGCCAATGTGATCGCACCAAGCCTGCGCTCTAACCGCGCTTCCACCCGGTCATTTGCCCAGCGCAGAGTGGAACGCCGCTCCATCAGGTCACCAAGCCACTGCTCCACCTCGGCTACGCTCAGTGGCAGTCCGGCAGTAATCCGGCTCCCACGCGCCTGCCCCTGGGCATCACCGATCACCATCCATTCGCTACTGGCAAGCGGAGAAGCCGGATCGCAGAAATACCCGCGCCCACCTGATGAAAGCCAGTTTTCGCCCGAAGCATCGCGTCGTCTGGCGATATTTTCCGGCAAGGCATGCGCCAGAATGATGCCCAAAGGCGGAGGCGTATCGACGGCTTGGCTGACCAGCTTCTGAGCTCGCCGTGCCCAACCATCAGCGAGTTTACGGGAAGCTTCGGCTTTGCCAGAACGGTCGCTATTCCACCGCGACAGACGCTGCGCCAAATCCTCCTCACGCCCACCAAGCCCACGCTCCTGCAACAGCAGCGCCAGCCGAGCCGCATCGCGGGCCGCGCCATAGCGCGCACCAAACAGCAGCATCGCCGATTGCCAAGGCTCCATAGGGAGAGAGGCCACCTTGCGGCCCCAATCGGTAATAGCACCATGTTCATCAAGCGCGTCCAATGCTTGCAACCGTTGGCGTGCCGCAGAAAGCGCATTGGCAGGTGGTGCGTCGATCCATTGCAGTGATGCCGGGTCGACCACCCCCCATTGTGCGAGACTGAGAGATAAGGGCGCGAGGTCTTGCGTCAGAATTTCCGGTGAAGCGAATGGCGGACGGCCAGCATGGGCGCCTTCTTCCCACAGGCGATAGGCGACACCCGGCCCGGTGCGTGCAGCACGCCCTGCCCTTTGTGCTGTGGAAGCCTGACTGGCCCGCGTGGTCACCAGATGAGTGAGACCCGCTGCCAGATCAAATTCCGCGCCCCGGGATAGGCCACTATCCACCACGACTGACACACCTTCCAGCGTAATGGATGTTTCAGCGATGGAAGTGGCCAGCACAATCCTGCGACGGCCTTCGCTGTCATGCCGTATGGCCACACGCTGTGCGGCGGGTTCTACCTGCCCGTGCAGAGGTAAGATCGGCACATGAGGCAGTTTCGCCTCCAACCGCTCCCGCGTGCGCTCAATTTCACGAACACCCGGCAGGAAGGCGAGAATATCACCTTCCTCTTCGCGCCATGCCTGCAAAATCGCGGAAGTCATGGCATCTTCTATGCGCAGTTCCGGGCGACTTCCCAGCCATTTGATCGTCAGTGGCCAGGCCTTGCCTTCACTCTCCAGCACCGGAGCATCTTCTCCCAGAAGGCTCGCGAATCGTGTGCCATCGATGGTGGCAGACATCACCAACAACCGCAGATCTTCCCGCAAAATCTGCTGGCTCTCCAATGCCAAAGCGAGACTGAGGTCGGAATCAAGATGCCGTTCATGCGCTTCGTCAAACAAGACCACAGACACGCCAGACAATTCCTGATCTTCCAGCAATTGCGCGAGAAAAATCGCTTCTGTCATCACCAGAATGCGGGTTTGCGCCGACCGCTTGGTATCGAGCCGTGTGAGATAGCCGACCCGCTCCCCCACTTTCTCACCAAGCATCTGGGCAATGCGTTCTGCTGCCGCGCGTGCCGCCACACGGCGCGGGCTAAGGAGAATGATGTTGCCAGTGCACCATTCCTCATCGAGCAACGCGGGTGCAACGGCTGTTGTCTTGCCTGCCCCCGGTGGTGCGATCAGGACAGCCGAATTTCGACTGCGTAGCACATTCAGCAGGTCAGGCAGAATTTTGTGGATCGGCAGATCAGTCATCAGGCCTGTATCACTCATCCTGGCCCCCGATCATCCCGGCCAAACAATACAAAGAGGGGTTATGCTTCCCTCCCTGATTTTTAGTAAAGCCGCGATACCGCAAATTGCGCCGCTTCCACCATCGCGGCGCGGGCCTTACTGTCCGGGAAGATCGACAGAGCGTCACAAGCCTTATCGGCAAATTCAAGCGCACGCTCGCGCGTAGCAGCAATCGTGCCATGGCGATTGATCAGCTGGACCGCATGGGCCAGATCTTCATCTTCCGTGCGGAAGCCTGCAATCGCTTCCTGCCAGAATTTGCGCTCTTCGCTCGTGCCTTTTTCATAGGCCAGAATCACCGGCAGGGTCATCTTGCCTTCGCGGAAATCGTCGCCCTGATCCTTGCCCATTTCGGCACGTTCAGAATCATAGTCGATCGCATCATCAACAAGCTGGAAAGCAATGCCAAGATAGCGACCATAATCGTCGAGCGCTTTTTCCTGCTCAGGCGGACAATCTGCAATCACCGCAGAAATCCGGCTAGCAGCGGAAAACAGTGCTGCCGTTTTCGCACCGATAATGTGCAGATAATGTTCTTCGCTGGTTTCAATCTTGCGTTGGGCAGTCAATTGATCAACTTCGCCCTGCGCGATAATCACGCTGGCGTCAGACAGAACTTTCAGCGCGCGCAGATTGTCTGCATCGACCATCAATTCAAAAGCACGTGCAAACAGAAAATCGCCCACCAGCACAGTTGCCGGATTGCCATAGATCATGTTGGCCGCTTCTTTGCCACGCCGTGTTTCAGACCCATCGACTACATCATCATGCAGCAAAGTGGCGGTGTGAAGAAATTCCACTGCTGCTGCCAGCTTGTGATGATGATTGCCCTTATAGCCAACCAGTTCAGCACCAGCGAGTGTCAGCATGGGCCGCATCCGCTTCCCGCCACCTGAAATCAGATGGCCAGCAAGTGCCGGAATAAGCGGAATTTCGCTCTGCATCCGGTCGAGGATAACAGCATTGACCGCCTCCATAGATGGGGCTGTCAGCGACAGGATCGGGTCCAGACTTGGCTGGCTCGAACGATCCTTCATCTTAACGGAAACTGCCTCTGCGCTCATATCTGCCGCAAATGGTCGGAATTGCCCTGCTTGGCAAGCGCCGAATAGCTGCTAGCAAGGGCGCCATGTCCAATACGCAAGATCAAACGCCGCCTCAATCCAGCCCTGATGAGGTTCTGAACAGCTTCCGCAAGAGCATTGATAATATTGATGCCGCGCTGATTCATATGCTCGCTGAGCGCTTTCGGATCACGCAGGCGGTCGGTGAATATAAGGCCAAAACCGCGCTCCCCCCCGCAGATCCTGCGCGTGAAGAGCGGCAAATCAAGCGCCTGCGTGCGCTGGCTGAAGATGCTGATCTTGATCCTGAATTCAGTGAAAAATTCATTCGTTTCGTGATTGATGAAGTGATCCGTCACCACAGACTCGCCCGCGAAGATTAAACTGCAGGCGGACATTTTGCCCCACCCGGATGAGGCAAACATTTCAATCTATTTTCTATCCGACCCGATAAAGCGGTTTGCCAGATCAGTGGCAACCCGCATCGGGCGGCGTGACACCGAATCAAGGCAGCACCAGCAGCTCGTCACTTCGGCGATGGTTTCTTCACCTCGGCGGAAGAGAGTGCTGAAAAAGGTTCTCGCCCCCTTCACTTCCTGCGCGATGACATCTGCAAAGACCAGATCATTCAGGAATGCTGGCTTACGATAGGTGATCTCATGTTTGAGAGCGACCCAAAGGTGTGTTGCGACCGCTTCCGCTGGGGCGACGGATTCCCAATATTTGACCACCGCATCCTGAACCCATCTGAGATAGACGGCATTATTCACATGACCCATGTGGTCAATGTCCGATCCGGCGATGTCGGCGGTATAACGAAACATGAAAAGCTCCTCCTTTCAGAAGAGTATCCTATTTACATCAATGTTAGGTATTGCACAAGCTGTGCGCTCAATTGCCTGCGCGCGGGAGGTCGAGTTGAACAAGTAAACCGCCCAGATCCTCACTTTCATGCAAGCTCACATTACCGCCGTAAATATGGACAACATCGCTCACAATTGCGAGCCCAAGCCCGGTGCCGGGCTTTTCAGTATCGAGCCTGGCACCACGCGCAAAAATGCTCTTTCTATCCTTGCTGGGGATACCGACTCCGTCATCTTCAATCCACACGCGGCACAAGCGCTTCTCAGGTTCGGCATCAACCGTGACGAACACACTTCCACCGCCGTATTTTGCAGCATTTTCAATCAAATTGCCGAAAATCTCATCAAGATCCTGTCGCTCAATCGCAACTTCAGAGTTTTTGCTACCATCAATGTCAAACCGAACATCAGGATAGAGCCTGGAAACGGCGCGTTGCACAGCCACGGCACTATCAAGCACATTAGCCCTGGCGAAGCCGACTGAGCGCCGCCCTGCCGCCCTCGCCCGAGCAAGGTGATGGTCAACCTGTCGCCGCATCACGGCAGCTTCTCTCAAAACAGTATGGTCAAGGTCCGGCGCATGGGCACTTGCCGCATTTGTCAGTACAGTGAGCGGCGTCTTGAGTGCGTGGGCAAGGTTGCCAGCATGGGTGCGCGCTTCCTCGGCCTGCTTTTCAGAATGGGCCAGCAGTGCATTTAATTCCTCAACCATCGGCTGCACTTCCAAGGGCAGAGGATCAGTGACCCGGTTCGCCCCGGCAGTTCGAATACGAGCGATCGCCAATCGCACCCGGCGCAATGGGCTCAGACCATAGAAAATCTGCATCGTCGCCATCAGCAACAGGCCGATACCAAGAACTGCAAAACTCCAGACCAAGATCCAACGAAATTGTGCAATCTGAGCGTTCAGCCCCTGCCGGTCGGCAGCAACCACAAAATGCCACTTTGTGTTACTTTCAGGTAGCATTATGGTGCGTTCTACCACCCTTAAAGGCTCGTTGTGGAACTGCTTACTGTCATAATAATATGGCTGAAAATCATTGCCGACATCATGCACTTCCAGCGTGCGATCCCATAAGGATCGTGAAGGATACACATCATGCCCATCACCGCTGATTTGCCAATAATGCCCACTATTAGGCTCTAAAAACCGCTGATCACCGAGCAAACGATTGAAATAAACCTCTCCTTCCGGGCCGATCTCTGCCGAACCGATCATCGCCGTCAAAACATAGTTCAACTGGTCGTCAAACTGACGAGTGACGAGGCCAGCCAATGTGCGATCAAGCGCAAATCCGCCGAGCAACAACAGAATGGAAATCCACCCGGCTGCAATCAGCATCATGCGCCGGGCAAGGCTCCCGGTATGTGGGGGGGCTGCGCCAGCAGCGATCGCCTGCTTTTCCAGCAAGCCGTCTCCAACAGAAACGGCTTCGCCAGAAATGCCAGGCTTACTCGCGCGGGGCGTCAGCGGGGTCGTCGAGGCTGTAACCGAGGCCACGGATTGTCGTGATGATATGCGCACCGAGCTTCTTGCGGATACGCGTTACAAAAACCTCGATTGTATTGGAATCGCGGTCAAAATCCTGATCGTAAATATGTTCGATCAGCTCCGTTCTGCTAACCACCTTGCCCTTGTGGTGCATGAGGTAAGACAGGAGCTTATATTCCTGCGCCGTCAGTTTCACTGGCTCACCGTCGAGCGTCACCCTACCGGAGCGCGTATCAAGCCGCACCATACCGGCAGACAGTTCAGACGACGCATTACCAGATGCACGGCGGATAAGGGCGCGCAGGCGTGCGATCAATTCTTCAGTCTGAAACGGCTTGGCAAGATAATCATCCGCGCCCGCATCAAGACCCGCCACCTTGTCAGACCAGCTATCGCGGGCGGTGAGAACCAGAACCGGGAAATTACGGCCTTCTTTGCGCCACATACCCAGCACGGTGAGGCCATCGATCTCAGGCAGCCCGAGGTCGAGGATAACTGCATCATATTCTTCGGTTACGCCCATGAAATGGCCGTCTTCTCCATCAACCGAAAGATCGACGGCATAGCCATTTTGTTCAAGCGACGTTTTCAATTGCTGGCCGAGGGTGGGTTCGTCCTCGACAATCAGGATACGCATGCACATTCCCCTGCGGTTAAGCGGCCCGTGATGTGGACTCTTCTATGAAACACGTCAACCACACGACAAGTTTCAATTGGGGAGACATTCATTGCATAAAATCAGTCTGAGCGGCCGATAATCCGCCCAGACCGAGCATCGACATCCACAAAAACGACCCGACCATCGCGAATGAACTTCAATCGATAGATCTTGGCCGCAACATCATATTCCGGTCCTAAATATTCGTGACCCTTCATCTGCGGGAGAACCCGGCGTTCAATATCGCGCAGCGATTGAACGTTGCCTTCCCGCATAGCTTTACGCACTTGACCCTGCTCATCGCGCGATTGAGCAGGCGCAACGCTCGAGAGACCAAGGCTCAAAATGACCGGAAAGAGTGAGATAGCAGTAAGCTTTCGCATCATGCTATCATGCATAAGCTTGATGCGTTGAACAATGACTGAATGAGCCATCCGTCAATAAATGAAGGGCCAGAGAAATTCCCTAGCCCTTACAATGCTTTATTTCACCATTTGATATTTAACTGAAACCGTCACACCGGTCTCCACCATGCCGGGCTGGACTGGTGTGGATTCAGCCACTGCATGAGCTGTAGCCATGATACGATCACTCATCATTGGCTGGCTACGTGAAATAGATTCACTCACTTCCAGCAACTGAATATTCGGATAGCCAGCCCATTTAGCATATTCCATTGCCTGTGCCTTGGCGCTGTTCAGAGCATTACGACGCGCTTCAGCCTTGGCAGCCTGATCATTTTCCAGTGACCAATTAGGCCCGTTAAGATCGGTAGCCCCGGAGGCTACGAGCGCATCCAATGTCTGACCAATCTTTTTCGTGTCGCGTAGGACAATATTCACTCGGTTGCTCGCTTGATACCCGCGGAAGACCTGCTTGCTGTTTTGCTGGTCGTAATCATACCGCGCACCAAGGTTGATCCCTGATGTCTGAATATCGCGCTCGGCAATACCAAGCGCCTTAATCTTTTTAATCACAGCCGTCATAGCTTTGGCGTTCTGCTGCATAGCCTCTACAGCCGTAGGTGCTTCAGTGGTGACACCGGCGCTCATATTCACAATATCCGGATCGGCTTTGACAGTTTCATTTACAGTCAGTTCGATCACCGGTCCTGTAGCCTGAAGCTGAACTTCTGCTGCCATAGCAGGGCTGGCAATCGCGCTCGCCGCCAGAAGTGGAATGGCATAACGGAACATAGGCTAACTCTCCTCGATAGAATGCGCTGTAACTGCGCTCAGGTGAATTACGCCTCGATGAACCGCGCGTTCCTTGCCACCGGACATAAGTGTCCCTAATTGCCGCGCATGGCGGAAGCACCAATTTTAAGCTGGGAGGGCCTGGGCCTTAATCAAGGTACAGGCTGGCTCTTCAAAGATCTTGACCTCAACATCGGGCAAAGGGACCGTTTGGCCCTGATTGGCCGCAATGGTGCGGGTAAAACGACTTTGCTCAAACTGATTTCAGGCGAAGTGGATGCCGATAAGGGCACCCGCTCTGTCCAGCCCGGTAATCGTATCGTTGTGTTGGAACAGGACCCGGATTTCAGCTCTTTTGAAAAACTGATAGACTATGCCCTGAGCGGCAAGGACGCTCCGCAACGCTATGAGGTCGAAGCGATTGCAGATCAGCTCGGCATCGATATGGAGCGCAACGCGAAAAGCGCAAGCGGTGGTGAGAGACGCCGTGCAGCGCTCGCCCGTGCACTTGCGATGGAACCGAATTTGCTGCTGCTGGACGAACCGACAAACCACCTTGACCTTGCCGCCATTGAATGGCTGGAAAGCTGGCTATCCCGCTACAAGGGCGCCTTTGTAACTATCAGCCATGACCGCGCCTTTCTCAAGAAGCTGACCAATGCCACTATCTGGCTTGATCGCGGGACTTTGCGCCGCAAAGATATCGGCTTTGGCGGATATGAGGCCTGGGAAGAACAGGTTTACGCTGAAGAGGCCCGCGCCGCTGAAAAGATGGATGCCAAGCTCAAAATCGAAGCCCATTGGCTTGAACGCGGCGTCACCGCCCGGCGTAAACGCAACCAGGGTCGTTTGTCGAAATTGTGGGAAATGCGTGCACAACGCGCTGCGATGATTTCACCACAAGGCACAGCCAAGATGTCTCTTGGCAGCGATGACGTTAAAACCAAATCGGTGATCGTCGCGGAAAACGTCAACAAGAGTTTTGGTGATCATACGATCATTCGCGATTTCAACCTGCGTATTCAACGCGGTGATCGGATCGGCATCGTCGGATCGAATGGCGCAGGCAAGACCACGCTACTCAAAATGCTCACCGGCCAGTTGCAACCTGATACTGGCAGCATAACGCTGGCCAAGACACTCGATAGCGTGATGATCGATCAGCAACGCAGCCTCCTCTCACCAGAAAAACGCGTGCGCGATATCATTGCTGAGGGCGGAGACTGGATTGATGTTCGCGGTACACGAAAGCATATTCAGGCCTATATGAAGGACTTTCTCTTCGATCCTGCCCTGATCGAAGCCCGTGTCGGAACGCTCTCAGGTGGCGAACAATCCCGCCTGCTGCTGGCCCGCGAATTCTCACGCCTATCCAACCTTCTGGTGCTCGACGAACCGACCAATGATCTTGATCTTGAAACGCTGGACCTGCTTCAGGAAGTGATCGCGGATTATGACGGCACGGTGATGATCGTCAGCCATGACCGTGATTTTCTGGATCGCACGGTGAATGTTACACTAGGGCTTGATGGCAGTGGCTATATCGATGTGATTGCTGGCGGATATGCTGATTGGCAGGCTAAACGTATTGAACGCAACACAGCCAATTCCAGAAGCTCTTCTACCAGGAAGTCATCTCCAGACGCACCGCCCCCACCGAAAAGCCGGAAGCTGAGCTATAAGGATCAGCGCGATTATGACAGACTACCGGCTGAAATCGAAAAGCTTGAAGCTCAAATTGCGCGCGGGGAAGAGGCTCTTTCAGATCCGGAACTTTACACCCGCGACCCGGCCAAATTTCAGCAGTTAACGAAAGCTCTCGAAAAGGTTCGCGCTGATAAGGATACGGCAGAGGAACGTTGGCTGGAACTGGCAGAGCAGGTGGAATTAGCGGAAGGGTAAAACCCCTTCTGCCAATTCTACCCTCAGTCAACGGATACGATAGAAATCGGCAACGCGATCAAGTGCCAGCCTAAGCACGAGCTTGCCGCTTCTTGCTGGCCATTCCAGCGCCTTTTCTGCTGCCGAAACAGCTTCTCCGGCGCAGACCACGCGCCAGAGGATGTCCTGCAAACCGCGGCCAGCATTGCCAAGCGCCCCATCAAATCTCTGCTTTGCTGCAATTTGACGTTCCGCCGAGTTGAGGCCTTGCCCCCGCCCACTTTTGACCCGTACGGGCTCCCAGCTCATTGTGACATTGGCAGAAAGCTGAGCTCTTTCATAATCTATCCGCAATTGCTCACCCGCTGCAAATAGCCGATCATCAAGGTGCCCATGCGCATGAAGCCATGATAATGGCGATTCGCTCAGATTCACTGTGACAGAGCGCCCTCGCCGCCGGACTTTTCCACCATGCCTTGGCCCTTCGCTCGTCAGCGGGACAGTTGCATATTCGGCTTTCATGACCAATTCTCCTCTACTTGCAAACCCGAGACTTGCCAAAGAGCGGTTCATGTAGGAAAGTTAAAAAACCATTTTGGTTACCAGAGAGGTTTTAGCGTGATCAATCGCATTCGCGACATTCGCAAGAGCAAGGGCCTGACGCTGGCGGAAGTGGCTGAGAGATGCGATCCCCCGACCACTGCTCAAACGATCGGGCGACTGGAAACGGGGATGCGCAACCTCTCCCTTGTCTGGATGAATCGGATTGCAGAAGCGCTCAACATTGAGCCCGATATGCTTGTGAAAGGTGATCAAGCACCTCACCCTCAATTTGTCGCAAAGCTAACAGATAAAGGGGCAGAACCGCTCAACAATCCGCATGATGCTATCCTGCCGACGCAGTTGGACAGCAAGTTGCCATTGATATGCGTTGATATCGAAGTTCCACAAGGTGAATACCGCTCCGGTGACCAGCTCTGGATGCGGCAATTGGCACCTGAAGATGCACCCAAGTGTATCAACCGAGATGTGTTGGTACCACGTAAAGGTGGGCGGTTTGCGTTTGGGCGATTGATCGACCGGAAAGGGCAATTGGTTGGCATTCTTCCACCTGGCGCGGGGCAGAGGCAGATCGTGGTAGACAATCCTGCATGGTTCGCGGTGGCAGAGATGCTGGTGCGAAAACTGTGAAACGGGTCCTCTCCCTCGCCACGCTTTACCCTAACGCGGCGCAGCCCCGTTTCGGAACCTTCGTTGCGCGGCAATTAGAGGCACTGGCAGCACGTGGCGATTGGGATGTTACGCTTATCAACCCGATTGGTTTGCCACCTGTCGCTTTCGGCCACTATCGACAGCTCGCCAAGTCTATGCACAACGGTATTGAAAATGGCGTTACGGTCTATCGCCCGCGTTTCACTCTGATTCCGAAATGGGGTGGCACAATCAACCCTGCGATGATCACGCGCGCCGTACTCCCGCTCGCGCGCAAACTTCATGCTGAACAGCCATTCGATCTGCTGGATGCTCAGTTCTTTTTCCCTGATGGACCTGCGACGGAAAGAATTGCCACTGCGCTTGGGCTGCCCTTTTCGATCAAAGCCCGTGGCGCAGACATTTCCTATTGGGGCAAACTTGCCTCGCCAAAGAAGCAGATGCTGGCAGCGGCAGAAAAAGCCGCCGCGCTACTTTCAGTTTCCGGCGCATTGGCAAAAGACATGGCACAGATTGGCCTGCCGAGCGATAAAATCACCATCCATTATACTGGTCTTGACCGGGCGCTTTTTCTCCCGCGGGATACAACTGATAGCCGCAAGAGCCTGCGTTCTGCATTGAACCTGGCCATTCCTGACGACGCCCCCCTTCTAACAACCGTAGGGGCACTCATCCCACGCAAAGGTCAGAGATTGGTCATCGAATCCCTGCTTCAAATCGAGCGGGCGCACTTGTTGATCGTCGGTACGGGGCCGGATGCCGTTCTGCTCAAACAACTTGCCGGTGAATTGGGTGTGGAAGAGCGTGTGCACTTTCTGGGCTCTCTTGACCATGACATGCTGCCGGTAGTGCTCAATGCTGCAGATGCAATGGTCTTGCCATCTGCCAGCGAAGGGCTCGCCAACGCCTGGGTGGAGTCCCTAGCATGTGGCACTCCGCTGGTTATCACAAAAGCAGGTGGCGCAGCAGAATTGGTGAGGCACCCATCCGCCGGGCAAATCGTTGAGCGCAATGCGCCTGCCATTGCCTCTGGCATCAAAGAAGTGCTGGGTAACGCCTATTCTGCACAAGAAGTTGCGGCGAATGTGAGCAATTTCAGTTGGGAAAATAACGCTGCCCAATTGGCAGACTATTTCACCAAGGTTGCGAGCCGGTCAAACTAACCCACAACCTTGGTGATCAGGATTAGCCCTGCTCGCGCGCAGCCCTGTCCTGTTTGTCGGTCGCAGTTTCAACCGGCACAAAACTGGTAGAATTGACCCCCAACCAGGTCAGGATCGGCGCAGCCATATAGACCGAGCTATAGGTACCGATGAAAATACCAAGTGTGATCGCCGCAACCAGCCCGAACAGGCTTTCAGGCCCGAAGAACAGCAACGGGATCAGCGCAACCAACATGGTCAGCGACGTCATCACGGTGCGGGCCAGCGTTTCATTCACTGAAAGGTCCAGCAGTTCAACAATCGGCATCTTGCGATATTTTTTAAGATTTTCACGAATGCGATCATACACCACGATCGTGTCATTCAGCGAATAACCAATGATCGCAAGAATTGCCGCGATGATCTGCAAGCTGAATTCAAGCTGGAAAAGCGCGAACATGCCCAAGGTCAGCGACACGTCATGGAACAACGCAAACAAGGCACCCACGCCGAATTGCCATTCGAAGCGTATCCAGATGTAGAGCGCAATAGCCAGCATCGCAGCCAAAAGTGCGTAAATCGCATTGGTGCGGAATTCACCTGAAACCTTGCCGGAAACGGTGTCCACCCCATCCACACGAAGGCCTGCATAATTGCCTTTCATGTTGGAAACGATTTTCTGTGACATGGCCTCAGCCGCACCAGGTTGCCCTTCCGCGCTTTCGGGCAAGGCTACACGGATCGAAATCTCGTTCGGTGCACCAAAACGCTGGATGATGGGGTCCCCATAACCAAGCTTACTGATATCGGTGCGAAGCTCAGCGATCGGGGCCTCTTTATCCTGCGTAAAAGTAGCGCGGATTTCCTGACCACCGGCGAAATCAACGCCGTAATTCAGGCCCTTGGCCATCACCAGGCCCCAACTTGCGGCAATCAGTAACAGCCCGACAAGGTAAAAGGGCAAACGCCACTTCAGAAAGTGGATATTGGTGTCCTCGGGGACGAGTTTGAGCAGTCTCATTGTCCTGGCCCCTTAAATGTTGATGTCGGATGGGCGCGTTTTGCGCAACCAACCAGCGACCCACATGCGGGTCAATGGAACCGCCGTGAAGACAGATGTGAACAAACCAATGATCAGAACCATGGCAAATCCGCGAACCGGACCTGAACCGAACAGGAACAGCAGCATGCCAGCAATGAAATTGGTGACGTTAGCATCGTAAATCGCGCGACTCGCTTCACGATAACCATTTTCAACTGCAGTGAAGACCCGCCGCCCGCGCTTTCGTTCTTCGCGTATACGTTCGTTAATGAGCACGTTGGCGTCCACCGCCGCACCGATGGTCAAGACGAAACCAGCGATACCCGGCAGAGTGAGCGTCGTTCCGATAACCGCCATGATACCAAGGATCATCAGCACGTTAATGACGAGTGCCACCGTAGCATAAATACCAAAGCGCCCATAATGAGCGATCATCAGCGCGATCACGAGGAATGAGCCGATGCCCATGGCAATCAGACCCTTACGGATCGAATCAGCACCAAGATCAGGCCCGACCGTACGCTCCTCCACGACAGTCAGATCGACTGGCAAAGCACCTGAACGCAAAGCAATCGCGAGCTGATTAGCGGAATCAACCGTGAAATTGCCCGATATCTGCGCGCTGCCACCGAGGATTGGTTCGTTAATGTTCGGGGCACTCAGCACTTTGCCATCAAGGATGATCGCAAACGGCTTGTTGACATTTTCACTCGTCAACTTGGCGAATTTCTGCCCGCCCTGCTGATTGAATGTGATCGCAACGACCGGGGTATTTTTCTGATCAAAGGTCTGTTGAGCATTGGTCAGCGAATCCCCACGGATGCCACCAAGGCGCTTAACCGCGATGGCGCTGGCGCCAGCATTAGCACCTTCAGCATAAGGAACAATTTCACTGCCCGGAGGTGCAATGCCCTGTTCAATGTCAGACGGCAGAGCTGTCGTATCCACCAGTTTGAATTCGAGGTTGGCGGTCTTGCCAAGCAGTTCCTTCAGCGCCTTCGGGTCCTGCAGACCCGGCACCTGAACGACAATCCGATCATCACCCTGACGAAGAATAGTCGGCTCACGCGTGCCAAGAGAGTCGATTCGCTTGCGGACCACTTCGGTCGCGCTGTCCATCGCCTGCGTCACCGCCTGATCAAGGCCAGCGCGTGTCTGTTTAATGACAAAACGCGTGCCATCGACCACTTCGATAGTCCAATCGCGCTGTCCTGTAAGGCCCGCGCCTGTGGTCAGGGGTTGGATGGCTTCACGCGCTGCATCTACTTGGTTGGCGTCTTCTACCATGAAGGACAGACGGCCATTCGCACTGGAAAAATCACCATAGCGAATACGCGGCTTGGCATTGCCAAGTGCGCCGCGAACGGCCTCTTCCATGCTTTCCAACCGCTGACGAGCAACCTGAGAAGGATCTGCTTCGAGCAGAATATGACTGCCCCCGGCAAGATCTAGGCCAAGGTTGACTTCAGGGTCGGGCAAAAAGCTCGGCCAGGGTTCCCCTGTTATGGAGAATAGCGACGGGAGAGAGGCTGCAGCGATGACAAGTGCCACCGCCCATAACCAAATCTTTTTCCAGCGGGGAAAATCGAGCATATTTGCGCAATCTGTCCTGTATCAACGCCTGCTAGACAGGCTATCAGTCGTTAGCGGGTTTGCTACCAGATTCGATCACATCGCCTATCGTGCTTTTCACGACCTTGACGCGTACGCCCTGGGCAATTTCGACTTCAGCGTAATCGTCTTCCACCTTCATGATCTTGCCTACAAGACCACCAGCAGTAACAACTCTGTCATTCTTGCGGATTCCAGAAATCTTCTGCTGATGTTCCTTCTGCCGCTTCATCTGTGGACGGATAATAAGGAACCAGAAGATCAGCGCCATGCCAACGAGGGGAAGGAAACTGAACCATCCCGGAGCACCGGCGCCGGCTGCACCGGCGGAAAGAAAATCAAGCATAAAGACGACTCATTCTGTCGAGAATATATGAAAATTCGATGGGAGAAGACCTTATGACGCTACAAAGCACAAGGCTTCTACGTCCTTTGATCCATCCCTTGGAGCCGCGACTAGCAGTAAAGCGAGAGACTGGCAACGCAGCGGGTTGCCAAGACAAAACAAGCGCCGTATAGGCGCCCAACCACTGGAACGGGACGTAGCGCAGCCTGGTAGCGCATCACACTGGGGGTGTGGGGGTCGTAGGTTCGAATCCTATCGTCCCGACCAGTGGTAAAAGCTCAATTGATGAGACTTAGGCGGGCAGCGGAAGCTGCCCGTTTTGCTTTTGGAGCTTGCGCCGAAAGCCTCCACGCCTTTTCGCAATGGCCTGAGACACGATGAAACGCATCAGGATTGATGCGCATCAAATCTGTTTGACAGCAGCTTGTCGGCAGCCCTCTCCTGCCTATAGTAACACCCATGAAAATCAGCACACTTACACTCGCTGCCACGCTTTGCGTCGGCATTGCTCAGCCCGCTTTTGCCGATATATCCGTCGATACAGACAGGATTGAGCAAACGGTCAAAACCCTCGCGTCTGACACATTTGAAGGCCGTGCCCCCGGTACGACAGGCGAAGATCGCACGATTGGCTATCTTATCGCACGATTTCAGGACTTAGGGCTTGAGCCTGCCGGGCCGGACGGTGAATGGCTACAAAAGGTGCCTCTGCTTCACACACAACTTGGCACCCCTACCACGCTTCAATTTAATACCCCTCAAGGCATCATGCCTGTAACACGCGGTAAGGAAATTTACTTATCCACACTTCGCCCGAGCAATGAGGCACAGATTAACGATGCCGATGTCGTGTTCGTCGGATATGGGGTAGACGCCCCGGAACGTGGTTGGGACGATTTCAAGGGCGCAGACCTGAAAGGTAAGGTCGTTGTCTTTCTCGTAAACGACCCTGACTTTGCCGCCAAGTCAGGCGAGCCGTCAGTTGGCAAGTTCGGCGGCCGGACGATGACTTATTACGGACGATGGACCTATAAGTTTGAAGAAGCGGCAAGACAGGGCGCAATCGGCGCGTTGATCGTACATGAAACAGAAGCAGCGGGTTACGGCTGGAATGTCGTTGCCAGCCCCGGCGGTGAAAATTACGATGTGGTCCGCCCGCCGAAAGATCTTACCACATTGGCGCTGCAAGGCTGGATTTCAGGGGATGCCGCGAAGGATCTCTTTTCCCGCGCCGGGCTTGATTTGGCCGTATTGCGAAAACAAGCGCGCAGCCCGAAATTCAAACCCGTTGCACTGAAAAATATTCATTTCTCAGCTGACATCCCTGTTACTCACGAAGAAGTGGAAAGCCATAATGTGCTGGCCAAGATTCCCGGCACCAAGCGGCCCGACGAAATCGTCATGTATGGGGCACATTGGGATGCGTATGGAGAAGGTCCGCCTGATGAACAGGGACGTATCTATCGCGCTGGAGCGAATGATGATGCGCTGGGCGTTGCCGGCATTCTCGAAATTGCTCGCCAGATGAAGGCAGCCCCTGCCCCTGATCGCAGCGTCGTTTTTGCCGCATGGACCGCAGAAGAGCGGGGCCTTTTAGGATCGGAATATTACGCAGCTAATCCGGTTTTCCCATTGGAGAAAACAGTTGCCAATCTGGACATTGATATTCTGCAAACCGCAGGTGCCGCCAACGATGTGGTGCTGGTCGGCAAAGGACAAAATACTCTGGAAGATGATATGGCCCGCGTTGCCGCGACTCAAGACCGTACTGTCACCCCGGAAAGCCTTCCTGAACGCGGATTGTTCTATCGCGCAGACCATTTCTCTTTCGCCAAACGCGGCGTGCCTGTGCTACTTTTGATGGGCATCGCCGGAGCGGCTGATCTTCGTAATGGAGGGCGGGCCGCAGGGCAAGCGTGGATCGACGATTACACCGGCAATTGCTACCATCAGGCATGTGATGCGTGGAGCGAGAATTGGAACATGGCTGGTGCGAAGCAAGACATCGACCTGATCGGCACGATCGGTGAAAGCCTCGCCAATTCCGATACATGGCCAGAATGGAAGCCTGGTTCTGAATTCAAGGGCAGGCGTGATGAAAGTGCCGCCAGCCGCAGATAGATGACGCGCACGCACCGCTGAATAGGAGTAATTCGGCGGTGCATTCACTATAATAGCTTTCCTACAAGAACCATATAGGTTCAAAATTCTTCGCCAAACCAACCAGCGGAGATTTTTATGCCTATCCTCGATTCGCTTGTCGGGCCAATCGCTTCGATCATCGACAAGATCATTCCAGACAAGGAAGCGCGTGACAAAGCCAAGATTGAACTGATCCGGCTTGAAGGATCTCAGGAAATGGAGGCAATTCAAGCCCGCCTTACCGCGATTGTTGCCGAAGCCCAATCCAAAGACCCTTGGACCAGTCGCGCTCGACCAAGTTTCCTTTATGTCATTTATATATTGCTGCTTTGGGCGTTACCCATGGGCGTTCTTGCTGCCTTTAGACCAGATACCGCGCAAGATATTGCAAAAGGTATGAACGCCTATCTCAACGGGCTACCTGAACCGCTCTACGCCTTATTCGGCACCGGTTACCTTGGCTATACTGCTGCACGCCAATGGGGAAAAGCCAAAGGGTCTGAAAAGTAGATTTCTTCGAGAACACCTTAGCCCATCTAACCAGATATTGATTCCCAGGTATTGCCATTCCAGAAGCACCATTTTCGCCATGGCATTTGCACCTTGAGCCTTTTACCGCAGGCGTCACCAAACTGCAGCACTGTGAGATTTTCCCTTGTAACGTCGTGCCTTTGCCATCACCTCCGCAAAGCGTTATTGCTTCCAGCAAATGAATATCAAAGGATAGCCAATGTCCGAAACAGTTTACATTCTTAACGGCCCGAACCTCAACCTTCTCGGTGTGCGCGAACCTGAAATCTACGGCGCGGCTACTCTGGATGAAATTGCAGGTGGCCTGGAAGATAAGGCCAAAGCGCTTGATCTTGATATCGAGGTTCGTCAGTCGAACCATGAAGGCCATCTGATTGACTGGATGCATGAAGCACAGGCTGAAGGTGCAAAGGCAGTTATTCTTAACGCTGGCGCCCTCACCCATACCAGCCTTGCTCTTTATGATGCCATCCGTGGAATCGGCCTCCCCGTAATTGAAGTGCATCTTTCCAACCCGCACGCGCGAGAAACATATCGGCACAAAAGCTATGTTGGAATGGCTGCAACCGGTACAATTTCCGGCTTCGGGCCATTGAGCTATGAGCTCGCTCTGGACGCCGCCGCTAAGCTGTAACACAGTGATCTCATGGGCGCGCTCTTGCCATTCAGGCTGTTCATCCGCATAGCGCCCGCATAATTCGATGACCCGTGGGGAAATTATGGGCGATAGCAAGGGCGCTTCCGAGCGCAATAATGGTATGAACATTGATAGCTCACTCGTTCGCGAACTGGCGGACATGCTGGCTGAAACAGGCCTGACTGAAATCGAAGTAGAAGACGGGGATCGTAAGATTCGCGTTTCTCGCGGTGGAGGCATGATGGTTGCACCGCAAGTGCAGCAACCGGTCGCACAAGCTGCCACTCCAGCACCTGCTGCTCCCGAAACGCCAGCAGCCAGTTCCGAGACCGCGACAAATGTTGCGGGAACAATTAAATCGCCAATGGTGGGTACAGCCTATCTCGCTGCGGAACCGGGCGCAGCCAATTTTGTGAAAGTTGGTGACACGGTGAAAGCTGGTGACACTCTACTGATCGTCGAAGCGATGAAGGTCATGAACCCCATCACTGCAACGCACGCAGGCACGGTCAAACAAATCCTGATCGAAGATGCCCAGCCGGTCGAATTCGATCAACCGCTGGCCGTGATCGGCTAAACCATGGGCATTTCCCGCATATTAATCGCCAATCGCGGCGAAATCGCTCTGCGCATCCATCGGGCTGCCCATGAAATGGGTATCGAGACAGTGGCTGTTCATTCGACAGCCGATGCGGATGCGATGCATGTGCGCTTGGCAGATCATGCCATTTGCATCGGCCCCCCTGCTGCAAAAGACAGCTATCTCAACCAGGCAGCAATCATTTCCGCAGCCGAAATCTCGGGCGCGGATGCGATTCACCCTGGATATGGCTTCCTGTCGGAAAATGCGCAATTCGCTGAAATCGTCGAAGCACACGACATCAAGTGGATCGGTCCGAAACCTGAGCATATTCGCACGATGGGTGATAAGGTTCAGGCCAAGCGTACTGCTGGCGCCTTGGGGCTCCCACTGGTACCAGGTTCCGATGGCGCCATCGAGACGATGGACGAAGCACGCCGCATTGCGGAAGAAATCGGCTATCCCGTTCTGGTAAAAGCGGCATCTGGCGGCGGTGGCAGGGGCATGAAAGTGGTCCCCACACCAGCTGACCTCGAAAGCGCCATCACCGGCGCAAAAAACGAAGCCAAGGCCGCATTCGGGGATGACACCGTCTATCTTGAAAAATACCTTGGCAATCCTCGCCATATTGAATTTCAGGTATTTGGTGACGGTAACGGCAATGCCGCACATCTGGGTGAACGGGACTGTTCACTCCAGCGCCGGCACCAAAAGGTTCTGGAAGAAGCCCCCTCTCCCGTGCTTTCTCAGGAAGATCGCGACCGAATGGGTGGTATCGTCGCCAAAGCGATGGCCGATATGGCTTATCGCGGCGCAGGTACGATCGAATTTCTGTGGGAAAATGGCGAGTTTTATTTCATCGAAATGAACACCCGCTTGCAGGTTGAACATCCGGTGACCGAAGCGATAACCGGTGTTGATCTGGTTCGCGAGCAGATCCGCGTGGCTGATGGCAAGCCACTATCGTTCAAGCAGGAAGAGATCGAATTCAAGGGGCATGCAATCGAATGCCGCATTAATGCGGAAGACCCATTCAGTTTCACGCCTTCTCCCGGCCTGATAACGGCTTATCACGCTGCTGGCGGGATGCATGTGCGGGTCGATAGCGGAATTTATGCCGGTTACCGTATTCCACCTTATTACGATTCGATGATCGCCAAACTGATCGTTTACGGTCGCACACGTGAAGGCTGCATTATGCGGTTAAAGCGGGCACTTGAAGAAATGGTGATCGACGGCGTCAAAACGTCAATCCCGCTCCATGCAGCCTTGCTCGAAGAACCGGACATTCTGGATGGAAACTATTCGATCAAGTGGTTGGAAGAATGGCTCGCCAAACGCGAAAGCTGATTTTCAAATCGCGATTTCTTATAAAAAGGGGCAGAGTGATCTGCCCCTTTTTCGTCTCATCTATATAGTTACACTCATTCGCCGGAAGCATCCAGCGGCACACCAGGAACGTGCTTGGCCGTGCGAATGGTTAAAGAAGTCTTCACACTGGCAACATTCGGTGCAGGCGTAAGTTTGCTCGTCAGAAACTCCTGAAAACTCTGCAAATCACGGCTGACGATCTTCAAAATAAAATCGATCTCGCCATTGAGCATGTGACATTCCCGGATTTCAGGAAGCGTCATGATGTGCTCTTCAAATGCCCTCAATGATTCTTCAGCCTGACTACGCAAACTCACCATTGCAAAGACAGTGATAGCAAAGCCAAGCTTGGATGCATTGAGGTCAGCATGATAACCCCGGATGACGCCATCGTCCTCCAGTGCACGAACACGGCGCAAACATGGTGGGGCGGTTAGCCCGACGCGCTGCGCCAATTCAACGTTAGTGACTCGACCTTCTGACTGTAATTCGGCCAAAAGGCGGCGATCGATCTTATCGAGCGTTGCCATCGGTCTGTGCCCCGTATCTGTAAGGACGGGATTTCCCACCCTACTCGCAATTAAACTAACATCGCTCCAACGGTGCGATAATTATATTATGTATGAACGCAATTGTCCCGCTTTGCAACGCACTAACTGTACGACTTTCATACCACTATTGAAGCGTTAAGGAGAACCGTGGTGCGCCGTACCTTTCCTGACGCGGAGACTAAATGCATATCGACGATCGCCTTGAAACCGTTATGTGCGCCCGCGCCGGTAACAAGCACGCCGCATGCATACAATTCAGGCAATTGCTTGATATTCTAGGCGCAAGACAATCTATACCTAGCGACGCAATTGGAAAGGCTGCTCTGGCACGCTTGGCGTGGCTGGTTGAAAATCTTCCCTCAGAAACTCTGGTAGACCTTATTCGGACTCCTGGCACAAGACTACGCAACCCTGACTTATTAGCGTTTTTATGTAGCGGTAACTCACGCGTGGCAGCAGCTTCTCTCGCGGCTGCACGACTGAATCAGGATGAATGGGACACACTCATCCCCCAGCTTCCGATTGCCGCACGTGGTTTCCTACGCCATCGCGATGATCTCCCTAAGTCGGCTGAACGTATTTTACACGAATTGGGCGTAGAAGATTTGGTACTTGCAGGCCCCCAGGATATTCCAAACATCAAAGCTACCACAGTTGGTAACGATTCTCTGGTCATCAATGATGATGAAAAGGATCAAGTCGCAAACTATGTAGAGGGTAGTTCGAATGAGATTGAAGCCATAGATTTGAAAGAACAAACCGCCCCTGAGCCCGCTCAGAAGCAATGGGACTTTTGCGATTTCGGAACGGATCGGAATGGTTTGATCATTTGGGCGACTAAAGATGCAGCCCCTTTTCTGGTTGGAAAGCTGCTACATACTCACGTCCGCCAAATTGATAGCACTCACCCTCGACTTTCCATAGTGATGAGACGACGCCAGCCTTTGAAGAACTTCTCCATCAAGATGGATATTCCAAACGGTATTGATGGTCTTTGGCAACTCGATGCAACGCCAATGTTTGATCGCAATACAGGGCGTTTCACAGGATATGCAGGGCGACTGGCCCGGCGAAGTCAAATCAGCAAAGACAATTTGAATGTCCTGCCCGATAGCCCCACTGATCGCATTCGACAGATGCTGCATGAATTGCGCACTCCAGTGAATGCCATTCAAGGCTTTGCGGAAGTCATTCAGCAGCAGGTTCTTGGCCCCGCCCCTAACGAATATCGCGCACTGTCCGCCGGTATTGCAGTCGACGCCGCACGTCTCATGGCGGGGTTTGAAGAAGTTGACCGACTGACAAAGCTTCAATCCGGCGCGATTGAGATCAATACCGGACAATGCGATTTACACGGCGTTGTCACCGATACAATTAAACGGCTGGAAGGACCGCTTCGCCCTCGCGGAGCTGCGCTCGGCCTCCGCCTTTCCGGCGATCAGTTCAACATAGGCCTTGCGCATGAAGATGCCCAGCAGTTGATCTGGCGCGTTCTAGCCACAATCGCAGGCGCACTTTCACCCGGTGAAGTCATCGAAGTCACACTTTCCCATGAAGATAATACGATCACTCTGACAACGGATTTACCGGCAGCCCTCAAAGACTTGGAGGACATTTTCGCACCTTCGATAGATACACGCTCACGTCCATTGTCTGCCGGAATGTTCGGACAGGGTTTCACACTTCGTTTGGCGCGCGCTGAAAGTAAGGCCGCTGGTGGCCACTGCCTTGTCGATAAAGGCAAACTGTTGTTAACTCTGCCTGCCTTGACGACGCAGGTCGACACTCATAGCCAGACAGAAAGGAAGGCAGAGCAACCCTCCGCCATTTTGCAATGAAATAGGGAAGAGGCTGCCGATGCGTTCCATTATCGATGCCCCGCCAGTCTCTGCCCTAGCGCAGTTTCAGAATAACTTTGGCAAGCGTTTTCTTCTGACGGTGGATACCGAAGAAGAATTTGACTGGGCAAAGCCGTTATCACGTAATGAGTATGATTTACGGCACGTCGTTCACATCGGACGATTTCAGCAATTTTGCGAAGGTGAAGGCATAACTCCAGTCTATCTTATTGACTGGCCAATCGCCAACTCAGAACTGGCGGTTAAGATACTTGGCCCTGCTTTGGAAAGCGGCAAAGCTGAAGTCGGCATCCAGCTCCACCCTTGGGTAAACCCTCCATTTGAAGAGGAGGTCACGCAACAGAACTCATTCGCAGGCAATCTTACACCGACGCTGGAACGGAGCAAATTTCGCTTATTGCGTGATATGATTGAAAGCCGCTTTGGAACCGCTCCTGTGATGTATCGTGCAGGCAGATATGGCGCAGGCCCGAACACCTCAGAAATTCTGCGGAGTGGCGGCATTGCGATAGATAGCTCGGTGAGACCGAAGTTCAACTATCGCGCAGACGGTGGGCCTGACTATACCGCGCATCCTGTTGCGCCCTACTGGCTAGACGACGAACACCAGTTGCTCGAATTGCCGCTGACAACTGTTTTCTCCGGTCTGTTGCGGGCCACTGCTGACACGATTTACCCTGCTTTTTGGCGTGCGCCATTCTTGCGCGGTGTATTCTCACGTCTTGGATTAATGGAGCGCATTCCTCTCACTCCAGAAGGCATAAGCGCTGACGAAGCTATCCGAGCCATTAATTTGGGAATCGAAGACTCTCTTCCACTGCTCGTCTTCTCGCTTCATAGTCCGTCACTCGCTCCAGGGCATACACCCTATGTTCGTAATGACGCCGATCTCGATCGTTTATATGAGTGGTTTCGGCTTATTTTCAGCCATCTCAGAAATAACAACGTTCAATCCACTTCGGTACGTATGATAATGGAAAACGTCGTCCGCTAGAGTGCGATTGCGAGGCTTGCCAGCTTTGAAATGCCAAGCTAGGCACAGCACCGCGCGAAGCGATACGGGCCTGTAGCTCAGTTGGTTAGAGCTGGCCGCTCATAACGGCTAGGTCGCGGGTTCGAGTCCTGCCGGGCCCACCATCGCTTCGCGTTTCATCTTTTAAAACAGTATCTTATTCCTAGGTTAGCCAAACTTTATTTAGAAAAGTTAGCCAAACTCATGATCTCCATTGCGCGATCGGCCATAGCCTCCTGTTCTGCCTCACGGGTGTAGCGAGAGGCTTCAGAATCACTTGTGTGGCCGGTAATTGATTTAATAAGCTGAATGCTCAGCCCCATTTCAGCCATCCGCCAGCTCGCTGCTTTGCGTAATCCATGCATACTGAAGCCTTTAAGCCCCGCATCTACACATCGATTCGAGAACCAGTTTCCAAAGCTTGCATCGGATTGATACGCTGCACCTCTCTCTGTGGTCACAAAGACCTCATCGGTGATCGATGAGGCAGCAATGGTTTTAGCAAGCTCAGCGTGAATCGGAATCATCATATGCTTACCCGTTTTCAACTGGCGCACACGGACCTTGCCTCGCTCAATATCCTTAGGGTCAAGACCCATTGATTTGAACTGACGGTTGTGATTCAGACGGGCGTATAGGAGCCTGACTGATGAGTAATTTGTTTTGGCTGACGGACGAGCAAATGGCTCGTCTTCAGCCCTATTTTCCCAAGAGCCATGGTCGCCAGCGCGTTGATGATCGACACGTTCTGAGCGGCATCATCTTCGTCAACCGCAACGGTCTCAGATGGCGCGATGCACCGAAGGAATACGGTCCATCCAAGACGCTTTACAACCGGTGGAAACGCTGGGATGACAAGGGTATCTTTCTCCAGATGATTGAACCGCCCCGGGATTGCCGGAGACACCGGATCACAAGACGGTCATGATCGACGCAACTTATCTCAAGGCCCACCGCACGGCTTCCAGCCTGCGGGTTAAAAAGGGAGCCCGGGCCGCCTGATCGGACGCACGAAAGGTGGCATGAACACCAAGCTTCATGCTGTAACGGATGCGAATGGTCGCCCAATCAGTTTCTTCATAACAGCCGGTCAGGTCAGCGATTACACCGGTGCTGTGGCCGACCGTGGCTATGATGCCGACTGGTATCGTGACGCTTTACAGGCGAAGGGGATCACGCCCTGCATTCCGGGTCGGAAATCCCGCAACAAAATCATCAAATACAACAAGCGCCGATACAAACGGCGCAACCGCATCGAGATAATGTTCGGGCGTCTCAAAGACTGGCGGCGTGTCGCGACACGCTATGACAGTTGCTCAATGGCTTTCCTCTCCGCCATCGCTCTTGCCGCAACCGTACTCTTCTGGCTATGAGAAATGAGTCCTGAGCCTAAGCAAAAAGGCCGGCAAGTTCGCTTGCCGGCCTTTTTTTAATACGTGGCAATGACTTGCGCGATTTCAGGTCTGTCGATGGGATACAGGTGGCCTGCTTTTCTATAGAGCCTGCCCTACCCCAGATATCTCTGCAACGTTATACAGGTAGACCTCCTCGGGTGTGAGGTTCTCAAAACCTACGCAAACTCTATGCAGGGCACCTTCCAGACAATTTATAGCCTCACGACCTCAGCAGATAACCTCCCACTTCTGCCCTTTCGATACTAGACATCCGTTACCTAAAACGGGCATAGCGCGGGCCATGCATGATCTGCGATTTATCCGTGAGAACCCTAGTGCCTTTGACGCCGGACTGACCGCGCGCGGGGCTGAGGCTGCGTCTGCTGCCATTTTGGCACTGGATGAAAAAAGCCGCGCCATCACCACCCAGATGCAAATGGCCCAAAGCCGTCGCAACGAAGCATCCAAAGCCATCGGTAAGGCGATGGGCCAAGGCGATAGCGAAACGGCTGAGAAGCTAAAAGCCGAAGTGGCTGAGCTAAAACAGTCTCTGCCAGCACTGGAAGAACAAGAACGAGCGCTTGCGACTGAACTTCACGATGTGCTGTCGCGCTTGCCGAACTTGCCCGCCGATGATGTGCCGCAAGGTGCGGATGAAGATGATAACGTAGAAGTCGCCCGCTGGGGTACTCCGCGTGATTTCGCTTTTGACCCCAAAGAACATGCGGATCTTGGCCCGGCGCTTGGTCTCGACTTTGAAACCGGTACTGCCATTTCCGGAGCCCGCTTCACCTTCTTGCAGGGTCAGATAGCGCGGCTCCAACGTGGTATCGGGCAATTTATGCTCGACTATCAGACCATTCAGCGCGGGTATCTTGAATGCGCTCCCCCACTTCTGGTGCGTGATGAAGCTGTGTTTGGAACGGGGCAATTGCCCAAATTTTATGAAGATCTTTTCCAGACCACAGATGGCCGCTGGCTGATACCGACGGCAGAAGTAAGCCTGACCAATTCTGTACGAGAGCAGATTATTGATGATCTGGCCAAGCCCTTGCGCTTGACGGCGCTCACCCCTTGCTTCCGTTCCGAAGCAGGCTCCGCTGGACGTGATACGCGCGGATACATCCGCCAGCATCAGTTCGAAAAGGTGGAAATGGTTACGATTTGCCGCCCGGATGATTGGCAGGCAGAGCATGACCATATGATCGCTTCGGCAGAAGGCATCCTGCAAGCACTGGAACTGCCATATCGCAAAGTACTGCTGTGCACCGGTGATATGGGGGCAACCGCGAAGAAGACCTTCGATCTTGAAGTCTGGCTGCCCGGGCAGAGCGCCTATCGCGAAATCAGCTCGGTCAGTTGGTGTGGTGATTATCAAGCCCGGCGCATGAACACCCGCTTCCGCCCCGAAGGCGCGAAGAAAACCGAGTTTGTTCACACACTCAACGGTTCTGGCCTTGCGGTCGGGCGGACACTGGTTGCCGTGCTCGAAAATGGGCAACAGGAAGATGGCTCAGTCTTGCTGCCAGAAGCCCTGAAACCCTATTGTGGTGGTTTGGAAATACTCACACCGGTATGAAGAGGCATCTCGCCCCCCGTCTCATATGTGTTCACCCAAAGCTCTCCTGTTCTGTAAAGGCCTCTTCCATGCGCATTCTCCTTAGCAATGATGACGGCATCAATGCTCCCGGCTTTGCTGTTCTCGAAGAAATCGCGCGCCAATTGTCAGACGATGTCTGGGTATGCGCACCTGCGGAGGAAAATTCAGGCGCAGGGCATTCGCTTACACTGCATCAACCGGTGCGTTTGCGGGAGCACGGTGAGAAGCGCTTTTCGGTCACCGGCACACCAACGGATTCAGTCAATCTTGCTCTTCGCAAATTTTTCAATGACACACCACCCGATCTGATCCTTTCCGGGGTTAATAATGGTGAAAATCTGGCAGATGACGTGACCTATTCGGGCACGGTGTCAGCCGCAATGGAAGGCGCACTGGCTGGTATCCGCTCCATCGCACTCAGCCAAGCAATGCGCAACGGCGGACATGGCTTCGCTGCAGCACAAGAATGGGCACTCAAAGTGCTGCGCCCACTGATTGATATGCCGATGCCAAAGCGCTCCATTGTCAATGTAAACTTCCCGCCACTTGCCGCCGATGCCGTAAAGGGCATTCGTGTCGTTCGGCAGGGCTTTCATGATTACACACGTGGTTCACTGGTCGAAGCGACGGACCCACGGGGGCGACCCTATTTCTGGTTTGGTCTCGATGATATTGAGCATTCGCTGGATCACGGGACCGATCTTG
The DNA here is from genome assembly GCF_009828105.1 of Altericroceibacterium indicum. Lineage (GTDB taxonomy): Bacteria > Pseudomonadota > Alphaproteobacteria > Sphingomonadales > Sphingomonadaceae > Altericroceibacterium > Altericroceibacterium indicum. Next base: position 152,510 of record NZ_WTYQ01000001.1, on the reverse strand, counting down.
AAGCCATTTCCGAAGGCTATATTTCGGTGACACCTCTCCAGCTTGATCTGACGCATTATGCTTCACTCGGCGCATTGGGAGAGAGTTTTAATCCGTGATAATACGCCGTGGTCTCGCCGTAGCTATTGCCCCCTTTGCATTATTGTTAGTGGCAGCAACAGATCCTGCGACCGAGACTATCCATAAAGTTAAAGAAGGCGAAACGCTGGCAGGCATCGCCAATCGAGCAAATGTGCCGCTGATAGTTATTGCCGAAGCCAATGGGCTGACTGATCCTTATGTGGTTAAGCTGGGCCAGATGCTGAAAATCCCCCGCCAGCGCATTCATGTTGTGAAGCAGGGAGATACCGGCTTTGCTATTGCCTATCGCTATGGCGTGCCATTCAAACAGATTGCACTGGCCAACAATCTGCCAGACGATGGCACTGTGAAGACAGGTCAAAAGCTTATTATACCTGCGGTTTTTGACGCACCCGCCCCATCTTCCAATTCAAGTAAGACCCCACGCAAACCTCATTTCCGCCTACCGGCCACGGGTAACGTGCTGCTCAGCTGGCAACGGCGTGCAGATGGCGGGGGACATGATGGAATCGACTTTGCTGTCAATAAAGGAGACATGATTCCCGCGGCAGCTTCAGGCACAGTGATATTTGCCGGGAATGAGCCCAAGCGATTTGGCAAATTGGTGGTGATCGACCATGGCAATGGCTGGCAAACCGCCTATGGCCACTTAATGCAAGTTACTGTAACCAAGGGCAATACTGTCAAGTCTGGTGAACGTATCGGGCTTGGCGGGCAAAGCGGTATGGCAACACGTCCTGAACTTCATTTCGAAATTCGTCGGAATGGAACTCCGGTCGATCCTACAATGGAACTGGGCCTTAAAGCGGGAGGCTGAGCATGGCGAAGTCTCATAACATCCGTACAAACAGGGCACAGATGGCTCATGCACGGCGTTTCACGCCGTTGAAGAGAGCCATAAAGGTACCTGTATGGGCGGACCTTGGCATCCGGTTGTTCGCTGCACTGGGCCTCGTTTTCCTCGTGGTGATGATTCACTGGTGGGACCGGGATGGCTTGGTAGATAATCTCGATGGAGAGGTAAGTTTCCTCGACGTCGTCTATTTCACGATGATTTCGATCACCACCACCGGTTTTGGCGATATTGCGCCCATCAGTGACAGGGCGCGACTGGTCGAAGCTGTTATCGTGACGCCAATCCGTTTTGCCGTGATTTTCATTTTCGTCGGCACCGCTTATAATTTTATCATTAAACGAAGCTGGGAGAAATTTCGCATGGCCCGTATTCAGGACCAGCTCTCCGATCATGTTGTCGTGCTGGGTTTTGGTGTCTCTGGCTCCGAAGCGGTGGGCGAGTTGATAGAGCGTGGCACTGATCCAAGTTGCATCGTGGTTATGGACACCAGCGCCGAACGCCTGTCTCATGCAGAAGCGCTCGGCTGTAATATTATCGAAGCCGACGCGACCCGCGATGAAAGCCTGATTGCTGTGCGTATTGCCGAAGCGCAAACCGTGCTGGTCTCAGCCGGACGAGATGATTCATCCATTCTGATCGTGCTGACAGTCCGCCATCTCGCACCCAACGTGCCGATCAGTGTGGTTGTTCGCGCGGCTGACAATGAAATTCTGGCCAAGCAAGCCGGGGCTGACAATGTCATCAACCCTGTTCGCTTCACTGGCCTGTTGCTCGCTGGCAGTGCGCAAGGCGCTCATATTGCGGAATATCTGGCAGACCTCGCTTCGGTGGCAGGGCGCGTGCAATTGGTAGAACGCCCGGTCATGCCAGAGGAAGTTGGCAAGCCTCTCGCGGATTTGGCCACTGGAGGGAAAGGCCTGCGTATCTATCGTGGAGGCACCACTCATGGCTTCTGGGAAGATGACGCTGTTACGCTTCAGGCTGGTGATATCGTGGTAGAAATCCGCCCTTGCGGAGACGACCCCAAAGCTGACGGTGAGATTCGCAGCTAAATCTCTGTTCAACGCCTATCGAAAGGCAAGGAACACCAGACCCATCAATGTCATCCCAATGATCAAATGTGCAGCGTCAATGGCGAACAGCTTGCCTGGCTTGCGCTGAAACAGATAATTGATCCCCAGCGCCGGGGTCATAATGGTCGCACCGAACCCTGTCGAAATCATCATCATGGCGCGCGGGCTTGGCATCGTTCGGGCGAATTGATGGCCCAACATCAATGCAATCAACAGTTCAAAAGCAAAAGCCAGCGCCAGAATCAGCACCATATTGTGGCCTTCGCGAATATCCGCCTCCGTCATGCGGGCAGACTTGAACCAGGCCTTGTTGAATAACCATCCATACCAGACCATACCGAAAAGGAAGAAGGCAGCAGCAGCGCAGAATACTGCCAGTATATTGATATTGCCCATGACTGCCCTCACCTTTATGAATGAACGCGCGCGCATCTTGGCGCGTGACTCCTCCTCTTCTAGTAGCTAGGGGCGCGCACTATGGCCACCCGCATTCCTGAACAACGCCGTGTCGGCATGGTTAGCCTTGGCTGCCCCAAGGCACTTGTCGATTCCGAACGTATCCTCACCAAGCTGCGTGCTGACGGCTACGCAATGAGCCCCGATTATGCCGGGGCTGATGTCGTGCTCGTCAACACTTGCGGCTTTCTTGATTCCGCCAAAGAGGAAAGCCTTTCCGCCATTGGTGAAGCCATCAAGGAAAATGGCCGCGTCATTGTGACTGGCTGCATGGGGGAAGAAGCCGAAACCATCCGCACCCGCTTCCCGCAGGTGCTGGCAATCACCGGTGCGCATCAATATGAAGATGTGGTGGAAGCTGTGCATGAAGCCGCGCCACCAAGTCAGGGACCTTTTATCGACCTGGTCCCCCAGCCCGATATCAAACTGACCCCACGCCACTATTCCTATCTGAAGATTTCAGAAGGCTGCAACCACTCCTGCGCTTTCTGCATCATCCCGCAATTACGCGGCAAGCTAGCCAGTCGCCGGATTGATGCCGTTTTGCGTGAAGCCGAAAAACTGGTAGCAGCTGGTACGAAGGAATTGCTGGTCATCTCGCAGGATACCAGCGCGTATGGCGTGGATACGCGCCATGAAACAAGGTTGTGGAAGGGCCGCGAAACCCGTGCGCATATGACCGACCTTGCTCGCGAGCTTGGCCAGTTGAAAACCCCGGAAGGGGAGACCCCATGGGTTCGCCTTCATTATGTCTATCCCTATCCACATGTGGATCAGGTGATTCCGTTGATGGCTGAAGGACTCATCACGCCTTATCTGGATATTCCATTTCAGCACGCAGCGCCTTCCGTACTCAAAGCCATGAAGCGGCCGGCCAATGAAGCCAAGGTGCTCAGCCGCCTGAAAAAATGGCGCGAGATTTGCCCTGACATCACCATCCGGTCGAGCTTCGTTGTTGGCTTCCCCGGTGAAACCGAAGCAGATTTCCAATATTTGCTCGATTGGTTGGATGAAGCCCAGCTTGACCGCGTGGGCGCATTCCGGTTCGAACCTGTCGAAGGTGCTGAAGCCAACGATCTTCCTGGCGCAGTTCCCGAAGAAATCAAGGAAGAGCGTTACGCCCGCCTGATGGAAAAAACCGAAGCCATCAGCGCCGCCAAACTCGCAGCGAAGATTGGTTCAATACAAACGGTCATCATCGATGATGTCGGTGAGCCGGATGAAGATGGCGATATCGGTGCAACAGGCCGCAGCCGCGCTGATGCTCCAGAAATTGACGGGGCGGTTTACCTCCGCAATGTGCCCGAAAGTCTTTCACCAGGTGCCTTTGTCAATGTGCTGGTGGAAGATGCCGATGCGCATGACCTTTATGGTGTCATCGTAGAATAATTCACTTTTGCCGCTTTGGGGATGAAGGATGGCTGCAGAATGGCTACATCCTCCCCATGCGGCAAATACACACAACTCTTTCAATTGCGACACGTGGCCAAAGCCTGTGTGAATGCACCAGCGACATTGCAGAATGGATCGCGCAGAGCGGCATCAATGCCGGGTTGCTGACAGTCTTTTGTCAACACACTTCTGCGTCTCTTCTCATCAACGAAAATGCGGCCCGCGAAGTGCCCGGTGATCTGCTTCGCTGGCTCGACCGGGCCGTTCCGGAAGGCAAACATTACGCTCATGACGATGAAGGGCCGGATGATATGCCTGCACATATCAAATCCATGTTGACCGGCAACAGTCTGACAATTCCGGTCATCGCTGGCCGGATGGCGCTGGGCACATGGCAGGGCATCTTCCTCGCCGAACACCGGGCCATGCCGCATAGGCGGCGCGTGGTTCTGCATCTTTTGGGAGAATAAGAGACTTTATGCGAAACAAGCCACAGTTCTATGCGTTCGATTTCACATGGTCATAGATATATCCGCGCATTTCACCTTTGAGCTGAACGGGCCGACGGATATTCTGCTGCAATATGAAGCGGCGGAACTCCCCGAACAAAGTATCCTCTCCACCAATAGCCAGTTCGATACATCAGATTATTTTGCCCGTGTTGCAGCGCAGGACAGCATCGGCACACGCATCTGGATGCGCAAAGATGGCCATTGCGAAGTGGATTACAAGGCGCGCGTGGCAATCCACCGGATTACCGCCGATCTCTCTACGCTCGATATGATGGAGCAACACAAACTGCCCGGCGAAACGATTCAGTATCTCTTTGATTCGCGCTATTGTCCGGCGGAACGGTTCCACTCTTTTGTCGAAACCCAATTTGGCGACCTGACTGGCGGAGCCAAAATTGTCGCCATGCGCGATTGGGTCGCTGAAAATATGAGCTATGAGCCCGGCAGTAGCAATGCCAACACCACCGCACTTGATTCCTTCGTCGAACGGCGAGGAATCTGCCGGGACTATGCTCATGTCATCGTGACCATGGCACGAGCCTGCGGCTTTCCGGCACGTTATGTAAGTGTCTATGCTCCCGACGTTTCACCGCCAGATTTTCATGCCATTGCAGAGGTTTTCCTCGCCGACCCAGACGATTCGGGCAGCGGCACTTGGCATATGGTGGATGGGACATTCATGGCCGATCCAAGCAAGACCGTGAAGATTGGCGTAGGCCGCGATGCCGCTGATGTGAGCTTCCTTACCAGCTTTGGACTGTGCAACTTCAAGGAAAAGACTGTCACAACGGAAGTTTTCAGCGATTGACAGCGCAAGCCAATTGCGCGAACGGGAGTGTGCATTGAGGCGTATCGGCCTCTAGAAACATCACCAGTGCGCTGTTAAACCGTTTTGCACTGCAATAAAATTATAAAACACCCCATTCGTTTGACATGGGATTTGGGATCCTTCGGGAGATTATCTGGATATGACTTTCACTGCCGACCGCCTTCTCCTTTTCGGCGCAACAGGCGACCTTTCCCAGAGAATGCTGCTGCCTTCACTCTGCGCGCTGGATGCAGACGGGTTGCTTGCCCCTGAGTTGAAAATCATTGGCACCGCACGTTCTCAATTGTCGGATCTTGAGTTCCGCAATTTTGCTCGTGAAGCTTTAGAAAAATATCTGCCCGCCAACCGGCGCAGTGGCCTCGCTGACTTCCTCAACCGCCTGAGCTTTCAGCCGCTTGATGCGAATGACATGGATGGCTACGCAGCGCTGGCTGAAAAAGTCGGTGCTCCAGAGCGCGGCCTTGCGATTTTCCTGTCCACGGCTCCCAGCCTGTTTGAAGCAACCATCAAGGGGTTGCAACATGGTGGGCTTGCCGGAGACAATGTGCGGATCGGCCTTGAAAAACCTCTCGGTGTTGATCTCAAATCGAGCTGCGAAATCAATGATGCTGTAGCCTCTGCTTTCCCAGAAGATCGCACATTCCGGATCGATCATTACCTTGGCAAGGAAACGGTGCAGAACCTTCTTGCATTGCGGTTTGCCAATATCCTGTTCGAACCGCTGTGGAATGCCAACTACATTGATCACGTCCAGATTACCGTGGCAGAAACAGTCGGTTTAGAAAGCCGGATCGACTTTTACGACGATGCCGGGGCAATGCGCGATATGGTCCAGAACCATATGCTGCAATTGCTCGCACTTGTGGCAATGGAACCTCCCACCAGCTTCAAGGCTGGCGGCGTGCGGGATGAAAAGGTGAAAGTGCTGCGCGCGCTTCGCGAAGTGACCTCGGCAGAAACCGTCACCGGACAATATCGCTCAGGCGCTGTCACCGGACAGATTGTGCCGGGCTATGACGAAGAACTGGGCCGTGATAGCAACACCGAAACCTTCGTAGCCCTCAAAGCCCATGTCGATAATTGGCGCTGGCGCGGCGTGCCGTTCTACATGCGTACCGGCAAGCGCCTCTATCAGCGTAAGACTGAAATCGTCGTGCAATTCCGCGAAGTACCGCATTCCATCTTCGAAGGTGCGAAGACCGCGCCAAACAAGCTGGTAATCGGTATTCAGCCGGAAGAAAACATCTCGCTCACCCTGATGGCCAAAGTGCCCGGGCTTGATCGTGATGGGCTGACGTTGCGCCCCGTACCGCTCGACATTGCGATGCCTGATGCCTTCATTGGTGTTCATCGCCGCATTGCCTATGAACGCTTGCTGCTGGATCTCATCGAAGGGGATCAGACGCTGTTTGTCCGCCGCGACGAAGTGGAAGCGCAATGGTCATGGGTCGATCGCATTCGTGAAAATTGGACCAAAGAGAACCTGACACCCAAGACTTACAGTGCGGGAAGTTGGGGCCCAAGCGCAGCCATTGCGCTGGCAGAAAGAGACGGAGTAAGCTGGCATGAGTAAGCTACACCCAGTGGTGGAGCGCATCACGCAGCGCATCATCGATAAATCAAAAGATAGCCGTAAAACCTATCTGGACTTGATGGAGCGCGAAGGCGAAAAGCATCAAGATCGCAATGTAATGCCCTGTTCCAACCTTGCCCACGGCTTTGCCGCCGCTGGCGAGGATAAGGAATCCATCGCCACGAAGCGCGGCCCGAATATCGGCATCATCAGCGCCTATAATGATACGATTTCGGCACATCAGCCCTATGGCGCCTACCCTCCGCAGATGAAGCTTTATGCTCGCGAAATCGGCGCCACGGCGCAAGTTGCCGGCGCAACGCCAGCCATGTGCGACGGTGTGACACAAGGGCAGGACGGAATGGAGCTATCGCTCTTTTCCCGTGATGTCATTGCCTTGGCAACAGCGGTTGGCCTCAGTCATGCAATGTATGACAGCGTTGCCCTGCTCGGCATTTGCGACAAGATCGTGCCCGGCCTGCTGATCGGCGCTTTGCGCTTTGGCCATTTGCCAAGTGTGTTCATTCCATCAGGCCCGATGCCAAGCGGCATTGCCAATAAGGAAAAGCAGCGCGTGCGGCAGCTTTATGCTGAAGGCAAGGCTACCCGTGCTGAACTGCTGGAAAGCGAAAGCAAAAGCTACCACTCTCCCGGCACATGCACATTTTACGGCACCGCCAATTCCAATCAGATGATGATGGAGTTGATGGGCCTGCATATGCCCGGCGCGGCCTTTGTCCCGCCTGACACGCAACTGCGCAAAGCCCTTACACGCTCGGCAGTTCACCAGCTTGCAGCCATTACACGTGAGAGTGACGATTATCGTCCGCTCGCGAAATGCGTGGATGAAAAGGCAATCGTTAATGCTGTGGTTGGCCTGATGGCGACAGGTGGTTCCACGAACCATGCCATCCACATTCCAGCCATGGCTCGCGCTGCCGGTATCACGATTGACTGGACGGATATTTCCGAACTTTCATCGGTCACACCGATGCTTTGCCGGGTCTATCCTAATGGTTCAGGAGATGTGAACCATTTCCACGCTGCTGGCGGTATCGGCTATGTCATTGGCGAATTGCTCGATGCAGGGCTTGCCCATGAAGACATCATTACCGTGGGTGGCGCAAGCCTGCGCGATTATGCCAAGGAACCAATCTATGACGGTTCTGAACTAATCTGGCGTGATACGGGTCCAAGCGGCGATGAAGAGATGCTTCGCCCGGTGGCGCAACCGTTCCAGTCCGATGGCGGAATGCGGCTGGTCGAAGGCAATCTTGGCCGTGCTTGCTTCAAAACCAGTGCCGTTGAAAAGGAACGCTGGACGGTCGAAGCACCCTGCCGGATTTTCAAAACGCAGGAAGATGTCTCCAAAGCATTCGCGGCTGGTGAACTCAACCGCGATGTTATCGTCGTGATGCGCTTTCAAGGCCCGCGTGCGAATGGGATGCCAGAATTGCATAAATTGACACCACCGCTCGGCGTGTTGCAGGATCGTGGCTACAAGGTAGCACTCGTTACTGATGGCCGGATGTCGGGTGCCAGCGGCAAAGTGCCCGCAGCCATTCACTGCACGCCTGAAGCACTCGGTGGCGGCCCGCTGTCTCTCCTGCGCGATGGTGACATCGTCCGCATTTCGGGTGAGGATGGCACGCTTTCCACTACCGCAGACCTGTCCACCCGCGAGCCTGCAGAAGCGCCCGAACCAGAACAAGGCATGGGCCGCGAATTGTTCGGCATGTTCCGCAGCAATGCCGATGGTGCTGAACAGGGCGGCTCAGCCATGCTTGCAATGGGAGGCATGTAAGTGATGAGGGGGCAGGTAAGCGACCTCGTCGCACTTGATATTGGTGGTACCCATGCACGGTTTGCGTTGGTGCGTTTTGGTGATGATGGGGCCATCATCATGGATGATCCCATCACATTGAAAACAAGCGACTACGTGAGCCTTCAAACTGCATGGGAAGAATTTGAAAGGCAGGTTACAGGGCCTGTTCCGCGTGCCGCAGCACTAGCGATTGCCGGCCCCGTAACGGGCGAAACAGTGCGTCTGACGAACAATAGCTGGGTCATCCAGACAGGTTCACTCGATAAGCAGCTTGACCTTGATCGTGTGGTTGTTCTCAATGATTTTGCAGCGGTAGCCCATGCCGTCGCTCGCGTGCCAGAAGACCAGTTTCTGCATCTGAGCGGCCCTGATGAGCCACTACCCCAAAATGGCACGGTGAGTGTTATTGGACCGGGCACAGGGCTTGGCGTCGCCCATTTCAAGCGCGTGGATGGCCAATATCATGTGCAGGCGACTGAAGGCGGGCATGTCAATTTTGCGCCCGTAGATCACGTCGAAGATGCTTTGCTAAAGCGCCTTCGCAACCAGCATCGCCGCGTTTCAGTGGAACGTGTGGTGGCTGGCCCTGGCATTGTCGAAATCTATGAAACCTTGGCCTCGCTGGAACATCGTAGTGTGGAACAACTCGATGACCGCACTGTGTGGGAACGCGGTCTGGCCCATACGGACAATCTGGCAGTTGCCGCGATCGAACGCTTTTGCATGGCTCTTGGTAGTGCATCGGGAGATTACGCCCTGTCCCACGGTGCCAGTGCAGTGGTGATGGCGGGCGGTCTTGGTTATCGGATTCGCGATACGCTGCGATATTCTGGTTTTGCCGAACGCTTCCGCTTCAAGGGCCGTTACGAGCCGTTGATGGCCAATATTCCCGTCAAATTGATTACCCATCCCCAACCGGGCCTGTTTGGCGCGGCCGCTGCTTTCCAGCGCGAACATTTTTTGGAGACAGTATGAACGCTGCAACCCCAGCCCCAATAGAAAAAATCATGCTGACAGCGCCGGTAATTCCCGTGCTGGTCATTGAAGATGTTGCTCACGCTTTGCCTTTGGCCAAGGCGTTGGTCGCTGGCGGCCTCAAAGTGCTGGAAGTCACCTTGCGCACACCCGCAGCGCTTGAGGCCATTGCGATCATGAAACAGGTTGAAGGTGCCATTGTTGGTGCGGGTACCGTCACCAACGAAGCTGAATATCGCGCCGCTATGGATGCAGGTAGCGAATTCATCGTTTCCCCCGGCCTGACCGAAAAACTCGGCACTGCAGTGATGGCTGACAATACACCCTTCCTTCCCGGCATCGCCAATGCTGGCGATATCATGCTGGGCATGGATCTGGGCCTTCGCCATTTCAAATTCTTCCCTGCTGTGGCCAATGGTGGCATCCCGGCCCTCAAAGCGCTGGCAGCACCTTTCGGCCAGTGCAAATTCTGCCCTACTGGTGGAATTAGCCTGCAAAATGCCCCGGAATGGCTGGCGATTGATCCGGTATTATGCGTTGGAGGAAGCTGGGTAGCCCCGAAGGGCGAGCCCGATCCAGCCCATATTGAAACTCTTGCCCGTGAAGCTTCAGGATTGGCCAGATGAAAACAGTCGGAGAGTTACTCGATCGCCTGCAGGAACTGAGGGAGCGGACCAATGAAACACCGCTTTTCAATCCTGTATTTCAGCTATCGCTGGACCTCTCTCGATTACTGGAATCCGGAGAACGAAGTCTTGAAGATTTCGAAAACTGGATTTCCGAACTGGAATGCGACGCATTGCAGAGCCGCGCCGCCCAATTGCGGCGGCTCGTGCAACCGGTGAAGCCAGAGGAGAATACTTCTGGCTTCACAGCAATGCTTACCGAAGCAAGCGATGACCTGGCGACGTTCAGGCAGCGCTGGGAAAACCCGCAACTTCATGCCGTATTTACAGCTCACCCCACTTTTCTGCTGACACCGCAAGAGAGTGAAGCCGTGGCCACCAACGCGGCCATGGGTGGTGACATTGATGAAAGCGCGTGCCCTGTTCCCGGAGAACGCCCCGCAGTAACGCTGCGCTATGAGCATGACCGCGCGATGCAAGCCATTGCGCAAGCTGCCGGCGCCCGTGATCGATTGGTATCACTGCTGCTTGAAAAGGCACAGAAAAGCTGGCCTGAGGGATGGCAGAAGTTCAGCCCATTACCCTTCCGCTTCGCCAGTTGGGTCGGATATGACATGGACGGACGAACCGATATAAAATGGTTCGATTCCATTGGCTTCCGGCTCTCCGAAAAAGCTCAGCGTTTACAGCGTTATCTGGTGTCTCTCGAACAGATTGACAGCGACCATCCCCTTTTGCGCGAGTTGCGCCCCGCAACTGCTTATGCGCAAGAACGGGCGCAGGACTTTTCAGCCGACCTTTCCGATCCTGCCGCCCTGTCTGTCGCGGCAAACCGGTTGACAGCGACCGATCCGCGCAAGCTCCTCTCGCTCTCCAGCTATATTGATCGGCTTGAAGAGGAAGCCAACACCACCAGCGACGGTCCACGCGCCATTAAGCTTAAAACCCTCTCCGCAGCCATGCGCGCCGATGGGTTGGGCATGGGCTGGGTTCACTTTCGAGTAAATGCCAAGCAGCTTCACAACGCCATTCGCCGCCGGCTCGATGATGGCCATGGCAGCGAGCTGGACTTGTCAAGCAAAGGTGCCATTGCCCGGCTTCGTAAAGCGGTGGAAGAACTCAAGCCACTGCGCACGAACTTTGGCAGCTTGGCGATTGAAAGCAGTACCGCGATCCGGCAATTCCTCGTCATGGCGCAGATTTTGCACCATGTAGATGCAGATGCACCGATCCGGATGCTCATTGCCGAGTGTGAAGAGCCTGCAACCATTCTGGCCGCACTCTATTTCGCGCGTTTGTTCGGTGTCGATGACAAGGTGGACGTGTCACCCTTGTTTGAGACCGAAACGGCGCTTGAACATGGTGGGCGCTTTCTGGATGCGCTTTTGGCAGAGCCAGTCTATCAGAACTATGTCCGCAAACGTGGTCGTGTCTCTATCCAGACAGGCTTTTCCGATGCTGGCCGGTTTGTGGGGCAGATACCAGCCAGCCTTGCCATTGAACGCCTTCAGGGGCGCCTGGCAGACGCGATGAAGGAAAATGGTCTCACCGATGTAGCCGCATTGATCTTCAACACTCATGGCGAAAGCATGGGTCGTGGCGCACATCCCGAAAGCTTCGAAGATCGTCTGGCATGGCCGCTCAGCCCATGGGCACGGCGGCGCTTCGTGCGCGCAGGTATAAGGCTGGAACCAGAGGTCAGTTTTCAGGGCGGCGATGGCTATATGTTCTTTGCCAACCCCGAATTGGCGCTAGCCTCCCTCACCCGCATTGCTGAAATTCGTCCTGCCGAAACCGAGACTGATCTTCCACCAGACCCCTTCTATCGCCGTACTGATCTCAGCCTCGATTTCTATCGCGCGATCCGTGATCATCAGCATGATCACCTCGAAAGCCGCACCTACTCTCGTGCCGTGACGGCTTTTGGTTTGGGGATGCTCAACTCTACCGGCAGCCGTGTTTCACGCCGACAATCCGACCTGTCGGCAGACCGTGAAATGAGCCTGCGCCAAATTCGCGCGATTCCACATAATTCCATTCTCCAGCAGCTTGGCTATCCGGTGAATGTAATTTCTGGCATCGGCAGCGCGGCAGATGGCAAATATGAAGAAGTTGCCCAACTCCTGAGCAGCAGTGAGCGAGGAAAGCAGCTTATCCGCCTTGCTCGGGCCGCAAATTCACTGGCCAGTGTTAAAACGGTTGCTGCCTATGGCGAACTGTTCAACTCCGCCTATTGGGCCAGTCGTCCCTATCGCGGGACGGAAAGCTACTTGTCAGAACCGTGTGAAGCCTTGAGCGAGTATCTCGTCAAGGATGACCGGATGGGTGTGTTTCGCCGCCTCGCTTCACGCTTACGGGTCGATGCGCTGAAACTGCACCGCTTACTGGAACTGATCCCAACTGAAACATCGCTGGCTGATCGCGAACCGGTTCGCCGCGCGATTGGCGTGTTGCAAGCCGTACGCCTTGCCTTGTTCCAGCACATGTTCATCCGGGTGGTATCGATTCCTGCCTTCAGCCGCGCCAATGACATCAGCCGGGAAGACGTGCTGGAAATGGTTTTCACTCTAAGGGTAGACGACGCATTGGCCCAGTTGCGCCGCGCATTCCCCACCGAATTCCCCCGAATTGAAGATTTCGATCTTACAGAACCCACCGATTATCCCGATGGTGATGACGCAGGCTATGACGCAATTCGGCGCGACTATATCGATCCGATTGACCAAGCCTATGCCCTGTCCCGCAGGATCACCACTGCCATTGCCAATGAATTTGGCGCACATGGTTAGAGTAAGATTGTCTCTCTAGGGGACCGTTGCGCGGCAAGGCTTGGCGAATAGGAAAATCGCGCTGATAGTAAGCCCATGGACAGAGCGATGAAATGGATTCTTGGCGCCACCTTCGCAGTGGCGCTGGGACTTGGCGCGGCATTTGTCGCAGGGCGCAGCGTATCGCCCACACCTGCCGCTACGCCGACTATTTCCTCTGAGGTGAAGCGTTCAGAAGACGCGAACGACGTTCTCGCCACGTCTATGAAACCGGAGCTGGAAGCAGCTTCAACCAGCGCGCCGGCAATAGATGCTGATCACCCCTTCGTGATCAAGCGCATTCTTCCAATCGAAGGGCCTATCAAATATGGGCAATGGTATTGGGATGATAGTGACGTACCCGATGGCCCTATCGTTATTACGGTCGATCTTGATGCCCGTGTAATTTCCGTCTTTCGTGACGGGTATGAAATCGGCGCATCGGCTGTTTTGCTTGGGACACAAGATCACCCCACCCCACTTGGCGTGTTTCCGATTCTGGAGAAGAAGAAGGATAATTATTCCTCGATCTATGATAACGCCCCGATGCCTTACACCATGCGCCTCACTTGGGATGGCGTGTCGATCCACGGATCGAAAGTCCAGAATGGCTATGCCAGCCATGGCTGTATTGGCGCACCAAATCCCTTTGCTGCCAAGCTTTTTGCGATCGCTAAAAAGGGTGACAAGGTCATCATCACAAAAGGAAAAACCGCCACCATCGGTGATCCCCTCATCATCAACTGATGACCAGTTTAAGGCCCCGCAATCCGGCGAGGGGGTTCCTTGCGGAAGGTCCAGGCGCCATTTTCATTGCGCGCGATCACACCGCCAAGGGTCGAATCCTTCCCATTTTGCAGCCGCATGACCAGAGCTGCCAAAGCGCCACCGCGTGGATTTCCACCTAGCAGCGTAATTGCCCTGAGCACCACCCGCATCACCACTAGTTTGGGGCTATGGGGGCGATAGCGAATGACTCCACCCTCTTCGACTACCACCCGTTCCTTCCACTCGCGATCGGATGCCCAAGCGAGCACTTCCTCGGCATCAGCGAGATGACTGGCACTTGCAGCCAAAGCCTGAGGTTGCAGCCAATCAGCTTCCGCTAATGCCTGCCGAATACGGACACGATCAAATTGCGGGTTAGCATTGCTGGGGTCATTCACCGCATCAAGGCCAGCGGATTTCACTATCTCTGCCAGTTCAGAACGCCGCCAAGTGATCAGTGGCCGTACCAAAGCAAGCTTTGTGCCCGGTACGACACCGCGCGGGCGAACACCCGCTAGTCCATTAATCCCACTGCCCCGATTAAGCCGCATAACCAGTGTTTCTGCCTGATCGTCAGCATGGTGAGCAGTAGCAATGGCCCCCAGATCACGGCGCTTCATCCATTTCGCAAAAGCAGCGTAACGGGCGCGCCTTGCGCGGTCCTGCACATTTCCCGCCCCCACCGTCACGCTGATCATTTCGCACGGAATATTATGAGCGGAGCACAGTTCCTTGACCATCGCGCATTCACTGGCACTTTCCGATCGCAATCCATGGTCAATAGTTGCAACCTCAATCTTGCCAGGCATCGCAGCCTTCGCAAGCAACAACAGTGCGAGGCTATCAGGCCCACCTGAAACAGCGAGCCCCAATCGCTCCCCCTCTGGCCACAATCGCGCTAGATCACCCGTAAACCGGGCGATCAGGCGATGTGGCAGAGCCTCACTTACAGGTGACGCTGGAACGGTTAGTGTCATATTGCTGTTTCAGACGCCCTGTTGCCAGAGCAGGATAGGTGTCTCCAAATTCAGCCAGAGCGATACACGCGCGGTTGGTATCGCCCATTTTGATCATCGATTCAGCGAGATAAAGCAGACTGTCCGGTGCGCGAACGCCTTGCTTATCTGACTGATAATTTTCAAGGAAATAAGGGGCAGCTTCCCGAGGTTTATTGTCATCAAGATAGGCACGGCCAAGAAGGTTGCGGCCATAGCTTGTGCGCCAATGGGACGGATATTTCTTCAGGAACAAAGCAAGTTGCTGCTCAGCTTCAGGAAAAAAACCTGCGTCCCAAAGACGATAGCCATAGGTGTATTCGTCATCCCCTGCGTCATCGGTTGACGGCTTAACAATCGCTTTAACCGCGTCCACCCGCTGCTGGCTAGGAGCCGCTGCAACGGGCTGTGTTGCCGTAGGCTTTGCCGCAGCACTTGAACTGTTTCCTGGAAGGGGCATCACCCCAACAGGTTCAGACGAGGCAGATGTCGCTGCTGCGCGTTCAGCAGTCATCGCTTCCAACTGTGCTTGCAGCTTATTGATCTTGTTGGAATTTTCCTCGCTCCGCGCGGTCAACTGCGTGAGCTGATTTTCCAGCGCATCCAGACGCGCGAGAATATCCGTAACAACTGAGGTAGAGGGCGTTCCGATCGTCTGGGCTGGCTGCGCAGGGGCAGTGTTCACTTCAGGCGTAAAATATTTGGTTCCCCCATCGGGGAAGACTTTGCGCTGCAAAGCAGTCACTTCTGCCTCAAGCTTACGGAGCCGCATATCGGCGTCCTGTGCTTGGGCGGCAGATGGCATAACAGTCCCGCTCACCGCGACTACTGCCAAGGCAGCAGCCAAAGCGCGTGGCCTTGCCCATCCGGAGATAATCACTGGCAACTCTCCTGTAATCGGATCAATAGCTATTCTGTGCCATGCCTTCCGACAACATCGGCTGAACACGGATAAAATGATAATGCCAAGCAGCAATTCGCTTGTCGAGTTGCTGTTAACCTTAATCTGTGGGTGAAGAGACCTTTTCCGCAGAGTTGCGAGCCATCAGTGCCTCGGGGCTTACTTTCACATCACGCATGACCATGTCATCTTCCGCCAGACGGGGAACGTCCTTGCCGCCTATCGTGATAGACAAAGCATCAGGGCGGCCAGTCCATATCTGCGGATCTTTCGCGTCAGCAGGCACAGTGTAGCTTTCACCCTTGGACATGATCTTTTGCATCAGTTGTTGGCCATCGCCATCGTAAAATTTAACCCACACGTTATCCTCCATGGCAGTGAACACAACCGGTCCATCGGCAACAGAGGTAGCGGCAGGCGTTGACACTTTCCCACCCTTAACTTGTGACGCATTGGCTACTGCGGTTTTTGCCCCTTCCTGCTCTGTAAGCGGAGGTAACTCACCCGAAGGTGCGTAAATTGGCTTCAGAAATACGAAACCTGCAATCAGCAAAGCGATAACGGCAACCACAGCCACCCAGCCAAGCTTGGCAGAAGGTACACGAGCCGGATCACCGGGTTCAAAATGCGCAGGCCTTGGCGGAGTGTCAGGCTCCTGTGCTTCCAATTCCGAATTGACCTGAGCGACCAGTTCATCCTGATCCAGCCCCAACAACTTGGCATAAGTACGCGTGAAACCGAAAGCATAAGTGCGGCCCGGTAAATCGGAAAAGCGGCCACTCTCCATGGTTTCCAGATGTCGTAATGGAATGCGGCTGTCCTTGGCAACATCCTCCAGCGAAAGGCCCTGCTTCTCCCGTTCGGCGCGCAAACGCGGCCCGGCATGATCAAGCTGCAGTTCAGGTTCTGATTCAGAGTGTTCGTCTACCATTTTACATCCGCTAGAGGCGCCTGACCCGACACGAGTCACCTGCCTGCAAAAATGACGGGGCCAACCAACCTGTCAAGCAGCCCCAACTGGGTTCTAAGGCCATTTGTCTTTGACCTTCACTCAGGTAAACCCCTAATCGACTTCAATATTTCTTTCTGTAGCCCATTGCTGCAAAGTTTGCCGCATATCGGCTGGTGGATTTGCCAGCCACCCTTTCATCGCTTCTCCGATTTCGCGCGTATCGATCTTGCAGACCAGCTCTTTGATCTGCCCCACCGCCGCCGGGGTAATGGACAGCCGGCGGATACCAAGCCCGATCAAAGCCAGTGCTTCCAAACGGCGTCCGCCCATTTCACCACACACGCCAAGATCAACCGGATAATCTTTCGCAATATTCACTACACGCTGCAAAAAGCGTAAAATTGCAGGGCTGAGCCAGTCGTAACGTTCCGCCAACTTGGGGTTTGAACGATCTGCTGCCAAAAGGAACTGCGTGAGGTCATTGGTACCGATGGACATAAAAGACAGTTTGGGCAGCAATTGATCGAGCATTTCTGCAAGCGACGGCACTTCCAGCATCACGCCATAGCGAATGGCTTCGGGCAAGATACGTTTCTGACCTTTAAGAAAAGCAACCTGCTTTTCAAAAATAGTCCGGGCAGCTTCAAACTCCCAAGGTTCGGAAACCATCGGAAACATGACATTCAATGTGCGCCCCGCCGCCGCTTCAATAAGCGCTCTGGCCTGAACCTTGAGTAATGCTTCACGCTCAAGCGCCAAGCGCAGCGCGCGCCAACCCATGGCAGGATTTTCATCTTCCCGCGAAGTTTCATTGCGGAGATAAGGAAGCGATTTATCACCGCCAATGTCCAGCGTTCGGAATATAATCGGCTTGCCATCAGCCCCATCCAGCACATCTCGATAGAGCCGTGCCTGCCGCTCCCGTGCAGGCAGCGCAGCAGAGACGAGAAACTGGAACTCAGTCCGAAACAGCCCAACTCCATCGGCACCAATCAGGCCCAGCATGGGAATGTCATCGCGCAACCCGGCATTCATCATCACTTGAATGCGTTCACCATCAAGCGTGACCGGCTTAACATCACGCAATTTGGCATATTCAGCCTGCCGTTCCTGGGAACGGGCGAGCCGCATGCTGAAGGATTCCAGCGCATCAGCAGACGGGCGAATGACCATCGAACTGACGGTTACATCCAGCAGTAATTCGTCCCCCTCTCTCACCAACGCGCGCACATTGCGCACGCGGCCTAGAACAGGAATGCCCATTGCCCGTGCAACAATCACGACATGCGCCGTTAGCGACCCTTCTTCCAGGATCACACCTTTCAGGCGCCGGCGATCATATTCCAGCAGTTCCGCAGGACCGAGATTCTTCGCAATCAGGATTGCATCTTCACGCAATGCTCCACTGGCTGCTGTGCCCAACTGCCCTGATACAATCCGAAGCAAACGGTTCGCCAGATCTTCCAGATCATGCATCCGGTCTGCCAGAAGGGGGTCGTCAATCTCGCGCATTCTCATGCGTGTGCGCTGCTGCACACGCTCAATAGCAGCTTCGGCCGTCAGCCCGGAATCGATGGCTTCATTGATGCGACGTGACCAGCCTTCATCATAGGCAAACATCTTATAGGTCTCGATGACCTGTTCATGCTCACCTTCCACGCCAAATTCAGCTTGGCCTGACATCAGCTCAATCTGCTCGCGCATCTTATCGAACGCCAGATAGACACGCTGGCGCTCCGCCTCGATATCCTCCGCCACAGTTTGCTCGATCGTAATGCGCGGCTGATGGAAAACCGCATGTCCACGAGCAAGGCCCTTAACCAGAGCAAGACCAGTGAGAATTTCCTGCCCGGAATGGTTCAGCGACAGCCCGTCCATTCCTTCTTCATCCACCAGCCCGGCATTCTGAATCATTTCAGCCAGAACCATGGCTACAGTCTGCAACGCCTCAATCTCGACATCGTCATAGCGGCGCGGATCAAGATGCTGGACCGTCACCACACCAATCGCACGCTCTCGCCGAACGATGGGCACGCCAGCAAAGGAATGGAATTTCTCTTCGCCTGTTTCTTCGCGATATTGAAATTCAGGATGAGCCGCAGCATGGGCTAGATTGAGTGTCTCAACATTGCGTGCGATTGTGCCTGTCAGCCCTTCACCCACCCCCATTCTAGTAACATGGACAGCGCTCTGATTGAGGCCGCGGGTCGCGTAAAGCTCCAGCATCCCCTCACGCAGCAGATAGATTGAGCACACTTCGCTATGCAGTGCTTCACCGATTATATCGACAACCTGATTGAGCTTGCCCTGCGCGTGCATACGCGATGCCATCAGTTCATGTAACTGGGTCAGGATAGAACGGGCTGCGACAGTTGCGGACATATTATCCGCCTATAGCATGGCAAGAGTTTTGGGAATAACTACTGTTCAAGAGTTTTCTAAAACATCTCATCGGCGCAATGTCTTTAACAAAAGCTCAGCCTGAATAATATTCGTATATTGCACCGAGGCATAATGACAAGGAGCGCCTCACCGGCACTAACCAGTGAAACGCTCCGACTAACGCTCAAGCAGACTTAGCTTGACGCGATCTCTTCCTTGATTCGTAATTTCTGTTTTTTAAGAGATTGAAGCACGACCACATCCGGCACCGGTCTATTCATTTCATCACGCAATTTCTGTTCAAGCCCTTGATGCTTGGCATTTAGAGCAGTGACATGTGACGTAATCATACGCTTCTCCTTGGGTTGAGTTGCTCCCTCGATGTACCCCTTTGCGCGACTCACTTATTGTTATTGAGCCTCGCGATTGTCATCAAAACATAATACTTCTAGGGCCGCAAATACCATCGCGTCGAATAGGGTGTGAACGGCGATAAACTGCCGGCATTGATGATGAGGAATGAACCGCGCAATGACCGAAGATGAGATGCGCAAACGCCGTACTGCGCTCTTCATAGAGCATCGTGACCTCGATGCAGCGATTGAAGCACTGAGCGCCTCTGACAATAAAGATCAGTTGCAGATTGCCCGGCTCAAGAAGCGCAAACTTCGCCTTCGAGACCAATTATCGATCATCGAAGACTACTTAACCCCTGATATCATTGCATAATCAATCAGGAGATGTCGGTACAAAGTAAGCATTTGCCCCATCTTGGGTGCGCTTCAAAACCCTGTATCAGGCTAGCTGAGAACAAAACAGTTCCGCAAATCTCATCCTGATAACGGGTCGCACCGAATGAAAAAGCACACAATGAAACTTCATGCCACCATCATCGAATCACTTTATTTGGAAGCTATTACGCTTGCTGAAGAGGCACGCGTAGTCTTTGAATACTCTGATATCATTGACAATTCTGATGACATCGAAAGAAGTGTCGCACTGGCGCGCCAGATTACACGCAGTCGAACTTTACTGATGAATGTACTGGCTTGGCTTTTGAATCATAAAGCCTGCCTGGACGGGGAATTGAGTGAGCAGGAATTACGCCACTATTGCCGCCTCAAGAAACCAACCTATCTCTCTGAAAAATTGCCAGAAATATTCCTTCTGCCACAGGAAATGCAGGATCTGGCACAACACATCACAGCACTGCATAACCGCGTTGAGAGGTTGGATATGCGTGCCTCGCTGCCTTTAGCAACCCCGCTCCGTCTGCGCAGGTTACCGCAAAATTTCGCGCCTGAACTGATCGCTCTACCGTAAGAAACCCGCACAAACGCTCGACTTTTCCGGGGCCAAAGCCCATAGGCGAGCCATGGCAATGCCCCCGAAACCTTGGCCCACTGGCCTGTGTGAAGAACTGGAACCCATGGTCCGCCGGGTGCTTGCGCCCAATGGCTCGCCCTATACCTACACGGGAACACAAAGCTACCTGATCGGGACACAAGAGGCACTGACGGTGCTAGATCCCGGCCCAAATGACGCAGAGCATCTGGCCGCCCTCACCGCCGCTATCGGAGCGGCTAAAGTGGTCGCCATCACCTGCACCCATACCCATCGGGACCATTCACCAGCCGCCGCTCCTCTTTCCCGGATGACCGGCGCACCGATCATAGGATGCGGTGCGGTGATGTTGCAAAGTGATGAGCCGCGCGCCGATGCGCCCTTTGATCTCGAATATCGCCCTGACCAGGTGCTGGAAGATGGCGATAGCCTTTCCGGCCCCGGCTGGACACTGAAGGCAGTGGCGACACCGGGCCATACTTCCAACCATCTGTGTTTTGCACTGGAAGAAAGCGGCGCTTTGTTTACCGGCGATCATGTCATGGCGTGGTCCACCAGCGTGGTTGCGCCGCCTGATGGGGATATGGCTGATTACCTTGCCAGCCTCGACAAACTCTATCAGCGTGATGATCGGATTTATTACCCTGCCCATGGCCCTGCGATTACAAAAACGCGGCAATTGGTGCGCGGCATGATCGGCCATCGCCGCCAGCGCGAACGGCAAATTCTGCGCCTGTTGGAACAGCAACCCCATATGCTGAGCGATATGGTTCCTCTGATGTATAAGGGGCTGAGCGAAAGACTGCTTCCTGCTGCAGCACAATCTGTCAAAGCCCATCTTCTCGATCTGGAACGTAGGAGCTGTGTGGTTCGTTCAGGTGATCTATGGACAATAAACTAACGCCTTCGGAAACGCCCATCCGTCAAACATCTGAACTGGCGCCCGAAGTGGCACCGGAACGGCAGAAGTCCCTCGCGCGGATTCAGGCCGTGCCCTGGCTGCTGTTCATTGCCATGCTGGGACTGGCTGCATTCTTCGCATGGCGGGCCTATGCGCCTGAAGACATTGGCGATCCGCTGGCCACCAGCATCACCGCATTTGAAAAGCAGAACAAGCTGACCGTTTTCTCCGCCCAGCTCTCCCCCGTGGTGGCATCGACCGATAGCCGCCTGTTCGGAGCGATTCAGAGCAGGCAAGTTGCCGTGATCCCGGCACGGGTGAATTACACGCTTGATCTGTCCCAAGTGGATTCCAGCCGCCTTTCATGGAATGAAGCCAGCCGCACATTGAATGTGGTGCTGCCGCCTGTTCAGGTAAGCAAGCCCAATCTGGATGAAGCACGGGCACAATATTTGCGCGAAGGCATTTGGATCAGCCGCGATGCGCAGGATAAATTGACTCGCGACAACACCCGCCTTGCTGAACAACAGGCGGTAAAACAGGCGGCCAATCCAGTGTTGATGAATTTAGCACGGGTGGCTGCCAAAGAAGCCATTCACCAGAATTTGGCTATACCTCTCGAAGTAGCAGGCTATGGGGATGTCACAGTGAATGTTCGCTTCGATGGGGAAGAAGAAAGCAAACCATGAGCGTCGAGACAAAACTCCCGACTGGCACCGATCTGCGCGCCGAAATTGATCGGCTGCGCAAGGAACGCAATGCCGTCATCCTCGCCCATTATTATCAGCGCCCTGAGCTTCAGGATCTGGCTGACTTTGTGGGAGACAGTCTGGAACTGTCCCGCAAGGCCGCTGATACCGATGCCGATGTGATCGCCTTTTGCGGTGTGAAGTTCATGGCCGATACGGCCAAGATTCTCAGCCCCGAAAAGATCGTGGTTCTGCCGGATATGAATGCCGGTTGCAGCCTGGAAGACAGTTGCCCGCCGGAAAAGTTCAAAGCCTTCCGCGAAAAGCATCCTGATCACATCGCGCTGACTTACATCAATTGCTCAACCGAGGTGAAAGCCCTGTCCGATGTGATTGTAACCAGTTCCAGCGCAGAAACCATTTTGCAGCAGATTCCGGAAGATCAACCGATCATCTTCGGGCCGGATCGCCATCTTGGCGGCTATCTCAACCGCAAATTCAACCGCAATATGCTGCTATGGCCCGGTGTCTGCATCGTGCATGAAGCCTTCAGCGAGCGCGAATTGCTGAAGCTGAAAGAGCAATATCCCGATGCGCCGATTGCAGCCCATCCGGAATGCCCACCACATATTGTGGACCACGCCGATCATGTCGGCTCGACCAGTGCAATTTTGCAATTCGCCAAAACTTTCAGCGGCGATACGCTGATCGTGGCAACGGAACCGCATATCATTCATCAGATGCAAAAGGCGCTGCCGGAGAAGAATTTCATCGGTGCACCGGGCGCAGATGGCAACTGCAATTGCAATATCTGCCCCTACATGGCGCTTAACACCATGGAAAAGCTCTACACCTGCCTACGCGATCTCGAACCACGGATCGAGATTGAAGAAGGCCTGCGCCTTCGCGCCAAGCGCAGCCTTGACAATATGTTAGGCATGGCTGCTGGCACCATTGGCCAGGGCGATCTTGGCCGTATCCGCGCCGAAGGTCAGTAATTTTTAAACCGCCGCTCCTGCATGTGCAGGGGTGGCGGATAGAGATTGAAGCCCAGCCTCCGGGCACTTCTGCTTCCCCGGCGCATTCCCTTAGCTGACGAGACGGTTGAACCAAGGGGATTGGCGCGTGGCGCGCAGGGCATCGCTAAACGGCGTAACATCATGGGCATTGCACCGGTTGGTGGCCAATTATTGGTCACTTCCGATGGTGGCAGTGCTGTTTGCGCCCTTGTTTGCGCTGCTCACGATCTGGTTCGACCGCGAAGGAGCAACCGCTTGGTTGCTGGACCATTCGCTCACCCCCATTGCCAGTGCTGAAACGGCCAAGGAAGTTGTCAGCACCGCCGTTGCTGTGGGCGCGGCTTTTATCACGCTTTACTTCTCGATCACGCTGCTGGTTTTGACGCTGGCGGCGGGCAATCTGGGCGTCCGCCTTGTGGAGCGTTGGCTGGACAAGAGCATGGTCCGCATCGCGATGAGCGCGCTGGCCTTCAGCCTTGTATATGCACTTATTGTTCTAGCCGCTGTCGATCCGGCAGCCCCAATGCCAAAATTGCCGCTGCTTTCGATCCTGCTGGTCATTGGCTTTCAAGTCGCCATGATCGGGTTGATGGGAGTGGCCTTGCATGATCTGGGCCGCACCATGTTCATCGATACATCCATTGAGATCATCGGCCATAATTCCGGCAAGACGATTGTGAATGTCGTGGGCGCGCCTGCCCATCAAGGTGATTGGGCAATGGAAGTGAAGGCCCCGAGCACGGGCTATATCGAAGGCATCGATACGGATCGGCTGAATGAAAGGTTGGGCAGAAGTCCGGGGAAATTGCGCTTTTGCGTGGCACCCGGCGCGCATGTCTTGAAGGGCGAACCGATCCTGCAGCTTGAGCGCGAACAGGACTGTGAGAAAGAAGCCATCAAATGCATCGCTATCGGGGATTACCGTTCCAACGGACAAGGCCCGGTGTTTGAAATTCGCCTGCTGGTGGAAATTGCTGCGCGGGCGCTGTCTCCCGGCATCAACGACTTTTATACTGCCCTCACCTCTGTTGATGCGCTGACCGATGCCATGGCAGGTCAGGCTGATAATTGGGTGGATGAGGGGCTTACCCCGCATCATGCCGAAATTTCGCATTTCGAATTGCCGGGGCAGGATTTTGCCGGATTGTTCGCCGCCCCGCTGGCGCAGTTGCGTCAGGCAGCAGCAGATTACCCTGCCGTATCGGTGCGGATGATTGACAATTATACCCGATTGATCCGGCAGTTTCGCCAAGGGGATGCCCCATTGGGGCTTATGGTATTTTTGAACAATAAAGCTGAACGTCTGGCCACCCATACCATCAGCAAGGCTGAACTGGATGCAGACCGGGATGATCTGATGGCCGCGCTTGCCCGTTGTCAGGAGGCATTTACGTGATTAGCAGAGTCCGCGAAATCTGGCGGCGGTTGAATGCCAGCTATTGGTTCTACCCAGCGCTTTTTGCCCTGAGCGCTCTGCTCCTGGCACTCACCACCATCTGGATTGATCGCACCGGCCGGGCGGACTGGATCAACGACATTCCCGCAATCCACACGGCCCGCCCCGATGGTGCGAATACGCTGCTCAGCGTGATCGCCAGTTCGATGATCAGTGTGGCGGCAACGGTGTTCTCGATCACCATTGCGGCTGTGGCCTATGCCAGCGGCAATTATGGCCCGCGCTTGCTGACCAATTTCATGGAGGACCGGGGTAACCAATTGAGCCTCGCCACCTTCATCGGCACCTTTGTCTATGCGATCACCGTGCTGCGCACCGTGCGTGGGGAGAATGAAAGCGCTGGCTTCATGCTGGCCGATCATGATGCCCTGCCCGGTTTCGTGCCGCAATTGTCGCTGCTGGTGGCCTATGCGCTGATGGGCCTGTCGATCATGGTACTGGTCTATTTCCTCAACCATATTCCAGCCTCGATCCGGGTGAACACCGTGCTGGAAGGAATTGGCCAGCGTCTGCTCAAAGGCATTAAAGACCGCTTCCCCGGCGATAATCGCGGCGAAACGCCCCTCGCCCGGCCAGAAGGCCATCCCATTGCAGCAGCAGGGTCAGGCTATGTGCAATTTGTCGATTTTGGCCAATTGCAGAAAATAGCCGAGCGCAAAGGCGGCAAGCTCGTGCTGGGCCTGAGACCGGGTGATTTCGTACACCCCGGTGTGCCACTGGCATTCTGGTGCGATTTTTCCGCGATTGATGAATCGCCCGATGAAGAGATTCGTGATTGCTTCTCGCTCGGCGGAATGCGCACGCCGGGACAAGACATCCAGTTCCTGATTGATGAGCTGGTGGAAATCGGCTGCCGCGCCCTTTCTCCCGGTATCAACGACCCCTTCACTGCTGTCACGGTCCTGCACTGGCTCGGCGCGGCCACGGCGGAATTGGGTAAGCGCGATTTACGAATGCGGTTTGGCGAAGCTGAACGGCCCGAAGATGATCTGCTGGTGCTGCTGGATGATGATTACAATCACTTCCTGTTTCGCGGCTTTGGAGCCATCCGCAGCGCCGTAGCGGGTAACCGCATCGCCTGCCTTGTGATGTTCGATGCGCTGGCCAATGCTTCTGTCACACTCAATGATGAAACACGCAAAAGCCAATTGCAGCGCGAAGGTGACTTACTGATCGCACAGGCTCGCGAATTTCTGACCGGCCCGGCCATGGATGATGTCGATGCCCGCTATGTCAGCTTTTGTCATCGGATGGAGTGAACTCGAACGCTGGCCAGCGCAGCCGCAACTGATTTGTAATAAAGTATTCTATTTGCCGCCAATCAGAAGCAACGCTGTCATGAATCGTTCCTAAAGGCCCGTTTCAGAACTTCAGGGTCCAGGGAAATCATACCATGCGTTTCAAGTTTGCCCGCATTGCTGCGGCGCTTCCGCTTATCTATTGTGCACCAGCCTTTGCTGCCACTGACAGCGCCGATACAATGGCCAGCGAGGCCAATGCCGACCTTAACCCGACGATCATCGTCACCGGCACGCGCGAAGCCACGCGCACGCAATTCGATACGATGGCACCTGTCGATGTGCTGAGCGCCGATGCCGTGAAATCCAGTATATCGGATGACCTTTCCGATACGCTGGCGCAATTGCTGCCAAGCTTCAACGTACAGCGCCTTCCGGCAGCCGATGGGCAAGCCTTTGTCCGCCCCGCCACTTTGCGCGGGCTGTCACCCGATCAGACCCTGGTGCTGGTGAATGGCAAGCGCTATCACCGCTCGGCCCTGCTGGGCGGGCGCGGTGCGCAGGCAACCGACCTCGCCTCCATCCCCAATTCCGCCATCAAGCGCATCGAAGTTTTGCGCGATGGCGCATCGGCGCAATATGGCTCGGATGCGATTGCCGGGGTGATCAATATCATTCTCGATGACGAACCGGGTATCAACGGCACCGCCCAGTTTTCGCAATATTATAAGGGTGATGGCACAAATTATCAGGGTGCTCTGCAAGCAGGCTTTGCCCTTGGGGAACGCGGCTCCATCGTATTTTCGGGCGAATATAACAAGTCCGATGCCACGTCGCGCACCCGCCAGCGCGCCGATGCGATTGCCTTTCAGGAAGCCCACCCTGAGCTTGACGTTCCCAATCCCGTGCAACGCTGGGGTCAGCCGGACCTCGAAACCGTGCGCGGCGCAGTCAATGCCCATTACGATGTAACCGACAGTGCACAGCTTTACGGCTTCGGAACGGTGAATGACGGCAATGGCGTGACCGACTTCAACTGGCGCAACCCGGCCAACACCGGCAATGTGTTCAAGGACACAGACGTCTTCCCCGGCTTCAATTTCACCAGTATTTATCCAACTGGCTTCACCCCCCGCTTCGGGACGGATTTCAACGATATCCAGACCGTTGGCGGTGTGCGCAGTGCCGACCGTGACTCTGCCTTCACCTATGATCTGAGTGCGAGCTGGGGCCGCAGCCGGATCGAATATAAAATGGATGAATCGCTCAATGCCTCGCTTGGCCCGAAGAGCCCGACCAGCTTCTACCTCGGCCGGCTGGAGCAGCGCGAATTCAACCTCAATGCCGATTTCGTCTATCGCCTTGATGCAGGTGGTTATGCCCCGATCAACGTGGCGTTTGGTGGCGAACGCCGGGTTGAAACCTATGGCGTTTCCGCGGGCGATCCAGCCAGCTACGCCATCGGCCCCGGTGCAGCTGTTGGCCTGGCCGCCAATTCCAACGGCTTCCCCGGTTTCAGCGACAAGATCGCCGGCGAATGGAACCAGACCAGCTACGCTGGCTATGGTGACCTTGAATGGCAACCGGTTGAAATGCTCACCCTCGGCGCTGCCGGGCGTTACGAAGATTTCTCCGAATTTGGCAGCAAGTTCACTTATAAGCTTTCTGCCCGCGCGGCATTGAGCGACGCTTTCGCTTTGCGCGGCACCTATTCCACCGGCTTCCATGCACCGACACCGGGCCAGCTCAACACCTCGCGCACGACGCAGGGCCTCGACACCAGCACGATGACGATCTTCACAGCGGGCCGCTTGTCACCCAGTGATCCAATCGCCGTAGCGCTGGGGGCGAAACCCTTGAAGCCAGAAACATCGAAATCGCTGACATTGGGTTTCACCGCCCAGCCCTTCAGTGGATTGTCTGCCAGTGTCGATCTTTACCGGGTCGATGTGAATGACCGTTTCGGCCTGTCCAAGAGCTTCTCCGTGCCAGCCGGAACCCCCAACCCCAATGGCTATACCTCGGTCAATTACTATACCAATGACTTCGCCACCCGCACGCAAGGGGTGGACCTTGTGCTGAGCTACATGTCCCGCCTTGGCGATGGCACGATGAAGGCGACATTGGCCTATAATTACAATGACACGGAAGTGCGCAATGGCCTGTCCTCCACCATCGGCAGCGAAGACCAGAAGGAACGCTTCGAAAAAGGGCTGCCCAAACATAACGCCACCGCATCGCTGGGCTATGACATTGGCCGGTTCGGCGTGCTGACCAAAGCGCGTTATTATGGATCCTGGACCGACTATTCCGACAATGCCAATGGCCAGATTTTCCAGGATTTCGGTTCGATGATCCTGGTCGATCTTTCGGTAAAATATGACCTGACAGATAATTTCACTATTCGCGCAGGTGCCGAAAACCTGTTCGACGCCTATCCTGATGAAGCGACCTATCAAGCCGTGCGCGGGCTGATTTATTCACGAAACGCCCCTTATGATACAGATGGCGGGCAGTATTATATCCGCCTGGGTTTCCAATTCTGAGGACGATCGTTTGACACTCAATCGCAGAATGTTCGTGAAAGGGGCGGCGCTGACAAGTGCCGCCCTTGCCTCTTCCGATTTACGTGCTGCATCGCCAGCAGCGCTAGCCGGAAAACCTGTTGCCGATAATGAAGCCTATTGGGCTAAAGTGGCAGCGCATTACGATGTCACCCAGGAAGTGATCCAGCTCGAAAATGGCAATTGGGGCATGATGGCCCGGCCTGTGCTGGATGCCTATAAGGGCCACCTTGAGCGGGTTAATCGCGACACCAGCTATTATACACGTCGCAAGTTTGGGCATGATGCGATCGACGTGCAACTGCGCGTAGCTGCTATGTTGCGGGTGGACCCGAATGAGATCGTCTTCACTCGCAATGCGACAGAAGCGCTCAAAGCCCTGATTGGCGGATATAATCAGCTAAAGCCCGGTGATGCAGTGCTTTATGCAGATTTGGACTATGATTCCATGCAGAGCGCATTGGTGTCCAAAGCCAGGCAAGCAGGCGCGCGCATTGTTCGTATGACGATGCCTGAACCGGCGGACGGTGCCGCTGTGATTGATGCCTATGTGCAAGCGTTCGAAGCCAATCCTGATCTGAAACTGGTGCTGCTGACCCATCTTAGCCACCGGACCGGCCTGGTGATTCCAGTGCACGAGATCGTAAAGATCGCGCGTGAACGTGGGATCGATGCGATTGTCGATGCGGCGCATAGCTGGGGCCAACTCGATTTTGCCCTGCCTGATCTCGATGCCGATTTCGTCGGCCTCAATCTGCATAAGTGGATTGGTGCACCGCTTGGCGTGGGTGCGGCCTATATCCGCCAGTCACGACTATCCGCGATTGATCCTGATCCAGCCGATACCAGCCATGATATCGATCGAATTTATTCCCGCGTTCATACCGGCACGACTGATTTTGCCGCCCTCCTCAGCGTGCCCGATGCGCTGAATTTTCGTGAGACTATTGGTGCCGCCCCGATCCAGCTTCGCCTGCAATATCTGCGTGACCGCTGGGTCAGCCAAGTGGCGGATGCGCCCAATATCCAGGTGCTGACGCCGAACGATCCGCAAATGCACGCCGGGATCACATCCTTCCGCTTTGCCGGAAAAATCAGTGTTGAGGATAATAAGGCCGTGGCCAAGGCCCTGCTTGAACGCCACGGGATTTTCACCGTTCACCGCGATGGCGTGGATGGCGGTGCATGCGTGCGCATCACTCCGGCCTTGTTTAACAGCGCCGATGATGTGGATGCTGCGGCCAAAGCTCTGCGCGAAATGGCCAGCAATTTGCCCGTTTAAAATTCAAGGGCGGCAGACATCCATCGCCCGCCGCCCTCAAACATAAGATCACTCAGTCAATCGGCAGATCGAACAGCAATTCACGCACATATTTCACCGGCGGTGAACCGTGGCTCAGCACGCTGTCATGATAGCGGCGCAGGTCAAAATCCTTGCCCCAGCGCTCCTCCGCTTCCTTGCGCAAGGCGCGGTGTTCTTCATAGCCGGTAAAGTAGCTCAGCAATTGCACGGATGAGAGGTTGGCCCGAATCCATTTGCCAGCTGCTTCACGTTCCTGCTGGAAAGCGCCCTTCATCATCAGATCCATCGCCTGATCGCGGGTCATGCCTTCGGTATGCACGCCGATATCAAGCAGCGTATTGGTGACAGAGCGCAGCCGCATTTTCAGCACGGTGAGTTCAAACAGAGGGTCATTGGTCATATAGCCAAGGTCCACCATCACGCCTTCTGAATAGACAGCCCAGCCTTCAACAAAAGGCCCGCTCATCAAGACAGCGCGCAGCAAATCCTTGTTCTTATTGGCATGATCGAGCTGGAGATAATGGCCCGGAACACCTTCATGCATCGACAGATCATGCAGCATATACATGTTATATTCGGACAGGAAGCTGGTGGCCTGTTCGTTGGTCCAATCATCCGGGATCGGCGAAATGGCATAGAAATTGGGCAGATTGCTTTCCAGCGGCCCCGGCGCATCATCATAGGCCACCGCATTGCCTTGCAGGAATTTGGGCACGGTGATGATTTTCACTTCACCGCGGGGCATCGCAACGAAGCCCTTTTCGCGCGTGAAAGCCGTGGTGTCAGCCAGTGTTTCCCGCGCCTTTTCTACCAGCTCATCCCGCTTGGGACGCACGGCATAGCTATAGGCCAGCCCGCGTTCGATCACGCTTTGCTGGGTGGCGGCATCGGGATTATCGGGAAAAGTCTGGTCTTCGCGATCCTTGAGGATTTTGCGCGAAAGCTCATACATCTGGCTACGGATCGCAGCCTTAGCTTCAAGCGCGCGCTGCTTCAGTTCCGGCCGGGTCATATCGCTCATCAAAGCGAATTTCATTTTCTGGTCGTAATGCTCAGCCCCAAGGCGGAAATCGCCCCTGGCATTGGGCACCAGCGTATCATCAATCCAGCGCTGTTGTTCCGCCACAGCCTTTTTCAGATTGGCAAGCGCAGCATCGAAGCGCGTGCGCGGCACCCCGCTCTTTTCCACTTCCGGCAGAAGCACCGCGTTGACGATTTCGAGAATGCCTTCATTCTGCTTGGAAACCGTTTCAGCATAGACCTTGGGCACCAGATTGGGATCAAGCTGCTTGCGCGATTCTGCCATGAAGGCGGGGAGCTTTTCCATCCGGCTGACAATGGACTGGAAACGCTCCGGCCAGGGCGCGAAATCGCGCTGCACGAGGCTGTAGAGCGAATAGCTCGCGGTATCATTGTAATATTGCGGGTTCCACTGCCATTCGCGCAGCACTTCATCGTCCCAGATGGCATATTCCAGCGCATTCTTGAGCAGCTTGTAATCCACCTGATTGTCACGGCTGAGCTGATTGAAATCGAGGCTATTGAGCCCTTGCAGCAAAGCCTTGTTCGCGGTGAGGCGGGCATTGCGTCCGGCAGCGTCGATGGCGGGCAATTCGCTATCATAAGTGTGATCGCCAAGCTGCGTCGCGTTGACCGGGTTCAGCTTGGTCAGCACTTTGATATAGGTGTCAGAAATGGCTTTGAACGCTGTGTTCATTTCACCCTTTGCAGCGGAAGAGCCCTGCCCCGCTTTTTCTTCCGCAGGTGGCGGGCTGCTTGCCACCGGGCCTTGGCTGGTTGCACATCCGGCCAGTGCCAGCCCTGTCATCGCCCCGATCAGCCTGCGCATAGTCATAACTCCTGTTATTCAATCATTTCAGCGCCCAAGCGCCCTCGGGCCGGACTGTTGCGCGTAATGGAGAATGAAACAAGTGAGCGATTGGCGGAACACAAAGGCTCGGCTATCTTTTCAACATAATATATCCTCGGAGTAACACATATGCGGTCCTGGCTCTTCGTCCCCGGCAACAGCGCGGCAAAACTGGCCAAGGCCCCCTCGTCCGGTGCTGATGCGGTAATCGTCGATCTCGAAGATGCCGTGCCGCTGGATGACAAGACAATTGCGCGTCAGCAGGCGGCCGAATGGCTGGCCGATAGCGGCACAGGCCCAGCCCGCTGGGTGCGGATCAATGCTCTTCACACACCCTTCTGGCGCGAAGACCTCGGGATGGTCATGCATGGCCGTCCGGCCGGTGTCATTCTCCCCAAATCAAGTGGGACGGATGAGCTGGAGATTCTTGATGCAGAAGTCAGCGCGTGGGAACAGCGGATCGGGATCAAGGCTGGCGCCACCAAAATCATGCCGCAAGTAGGGGAAAGCCCACGCGCCGCGCTCACCATTCCAGACTATGGTACGTTGGAGATTGATCGGCTTGCCGGGATCACATGGGGCACGGAGGACTTGACGACCTCCCTTGGCGCGACCCGTAAGCGCGATGCAGCCGGGCAATGGACGGATGTCTTCCGCATGGTCCGAGCCAATGTGCTTCTCGCTTCTCATGCCGCTGGCGGGCTGGCCGTGGATTCCGTCTATGCCGATTTCCGCGACTTGGACGGGCTGGCCAAAAGCGCACATGAAGCGGCAGCCGATGGCTTTTCAGGGATGCTTGCCATTCACCCGGCACAGATCCCGATCATCAACGAGGCCTTTAGCCCCAGCGCCGAAAAATTGTCGCAAGCCCGTGCCATTGTAGACGCTTTTGCAGCGAACCCTGAAGCTGCCGTGCTGCAACTCAATGGCCGCATGATCGAAACACCGCATCTGCGCCAGGCACAAAATATGCTGCAAATGGCGCGATAAGTAAAAGCACTGGGCTCCAGTGACCCGGTGCCAGTCAGGCAGTGTCAGTTGGCGGTGCCAGCCTCTGTGCTGGCGCTGTCTGCCGCTGCTGCGGCAGCATCAGCCGCATCGGCGGCGGCATCCCCTGCATCGATGGCATCCGTCGCATCGTCATCACCTTCGTCAGAAGAGGCATCGCTGCGCCCCGGAACTACTTTCATCGGCGGAGCCTGTGATGTGACCTGATCCGTTGTGATCATGGCATCGCTGATCGTGCCGTCCAGAACTTTCCCCGTGGCGTTGCTATCTGCATCGGAAGCAGCAGGCTTATCGCCACCGCAGGCAGACAGAGCACCCAGCATGACAGTGATGGTAAGAATGTGGCGAGTTTTCATGGTCAGCATCTTCATTTCACTGTGTTGCCATTAAGTGCGCTAAGAAATTCACCAGCGCGGCGTTCCATCGCGCTATCCCATTGTTCAAGGGAAACATCCAGCCCTAGCCGTTCGAGACTGGTGACACCAAATTCGCTGATACCGCAAGGCACAATCCCGCCGAAATGATCGAGATTGGGGGCAATGTTGACCGAAAAACCATGCATCGTCACCCATTTGCGCACCCGCACGCCGATTGCCCCGATCTTGGCTTCGCCCCCGTCGATATCGCGGGTCCAGATACCGATGCGCCCTTCAGCGCGCCAGCTCTCCACCCCAAAATCGGCCAGCGTCCCGATCACCCAGCCTTCCAGCGCATGAACAAAACTGCGTACATCGCGGCCCCGTTCTGCAAGGTTGAGGAGGACATAGCCAATTCTCTGGCCTGGCCCGTGATAGGTATACCGCCCGCCCCGCCCGGTTTCGATCACTTCAAATTGCGGATTGCGTAAATCTTCCAGGGAAGCGCTGGTGCCTGCCGTATAGACTGGCGGATGTTCCAGCATCCAGATCAGTTCCCGCGCCGGGCCAGAGGCAATCGCCGCATTGCGTGCTTCCTGTTCAGCCAAAGCAGCAAGATAAGGCACAGGGGTGACTTCCTGACGCCATTCGACATTTGTATCAACTTCGAGTGCATGTATGTGAGACATAAGATTTGCGTGAAACCTTCGCGGCATCTTATCAAGAGCCAAGCTGCAACAGAGGAATGAAAAAGTGAAATTCGATATGAGCACGGCCTGGCGCGACGCAATGTCGATGCTGAATGCCAATCGCGAAGTATTACTGATTGTAGCAGGGATATTTTCCTTCCTGCCCACGCTCGCCGCGTCTTTTCTGGTTCCTCCCATGCAGGCCACTATGGCTATGGATAACCCGGCTTCCACTGAAGCGGCTTTGGAGCAAGTGACCCAGATGTATGCGAATTATTGGTGGGTCTTCCTGCTGATGACGCTCATCCAGTCCATCGGCTTTATTGCGATCCTCGCACTGCTCAGGGATTCCAACCGCCCCACTGTCAGTGAAGCTTTGCAAATTGGCCTTAAAGGCTTCTTGCCTTATTTCGCCGCTTATGTGCTGCTTTGTATCGCCCTTGGCCTCATCATCGGGATCATTCTTACGATCGTTGCGCTGACCAATGTAGCCGCACTGATTATTGTTGCCACTTTCGCAGCACTGATCTTTGCAATTTATGCCATGATCAAATGCTCGCTCACCCCGGCCATCGTTGCGATTGAGAAGACCTACAATCCCATCACCATCCTGAAACGGAGCTGGACCGTGACCAAAGGCAACAGCCTCAGGATTTTCGGTTTTTTCATGCTCATCGGAATTGTCTATCTGATCATATCGATCATTATTGGCATGGTCATGCAGGGGCTTGGCATTGCTATCGGGCCTAACTCCCTTGCCATGCAAATCATCAACGGCCTGGTGAATGGCCTTGTCGGCGCGATTGCAACGGTGGTTTTCGTGGCGATTCTGGCTGCTATTCACCGCCAGTTGGCAGGTGCTTCCCCTGATGCGATCAGCGAGGCATTCAAATAAGCAAGCCTGCTTCAGCCCAAACAAAAGGCCCGCTTTCCTGATTGGACAGCGGGCCTTTTGTTATGAATGCTGAGAGGTTTAACTCAGGCTTTCCAGCCCCATCCCAGAACGCAGGGTGGAACGTTGAGCCATTCAAAGCCCTTATCCACCCGTTCAAAATGCTTTTCAGTGTAATCGCGGGCAACCGTGCTGAACTGATAGGTCAGAAACGCCCCACCAGAACGAATAACACGATAGGTTGCAGCAGCAATTTCAGGGGCGACCCCGTCCGGCAGGGTTGAGAATGGCAGGCCAGACAGCACGTAATCGGCATGGTCATGGCCACATGCCTGGACGATTTCTTCAACATCGGCAGCAGAACCCAGAACCGGCCGGAAGCGGCTATCGGTGATGGTGCGCTTGAGGAAGTCGATGAAGAGGGGGTTGGTGTCGATGACGATCAATTCGCCATCACGGGGCAGACGATCCAGAACGGGCTGACAAAAGGTGCCAACGCCGGGGCCATATTCGACGAAGACTTTGCATTCATCCCATTTCACGCGATCCAGCATTTTGCGGATCGTATATCGCGATGAGGGGATGATGGACCCGACCATCACGGGATGCTCAAGAAAGCCTCTAAAAAACACCCCTGCTGGACCTAACGCGCGGGAAATTTTTTGTTTTAGCTTAACGCCCTTACGCTGGCCGACCAGCTCACTTCCGTCCACCAAAACACGTTCCTAAAATTGCACCCCTTCCAGCGGGGCGGGTAAACAAGATAGCGGCGTTCGCAAAAATGCCGCCTATTTGCAAGAACAGCCTCCGGCAAAACCGCAGAACTGCGTCATGCCATCTAAATAATATCCTGAATCACGTCTGAAGGGCGGCAAAGTCGCACCCCTTTTTCGGTTTCCACAAGTGGCCGTTCAATCAATTTGGGATTCTGGATCATCGCATCGAGCACGGTGTCAGGATCAGCCTCCACCAAGCCGCGCTCTTTCGCATCCGTTCCGCTCAGGCGCAAACCATCGGCAGGTGACATGCCCGCATCACGATAGAGCTGCGCGAGCTTTTCTTTTGACGGAGGGGTTTTGAGATATTGGACAACTTCCAGATCAATGCCCTCATTGCTTTCCAGTGTGGCCAGAGCCGCGCGGGATTTGCTGCAATTGGGATTATGCCAGATCGTTGCTTTCATTGAGGCCATATCTCCTGAATACTCTAAATTCGCACTAGGCTTGCAGACTGGACGGGGCAAGGCCGATCACTGCGCAGGCTTTTTGGATGGAACGCGCATGGCGGGCACCGCCCGCGCAGCGTCGCTTGCATCAATTCCGGGGGCAGGTGCTGCACTGATAGTTTCACGCCTTGCCGCCACTCTGCCTGCACGTTCAATCGCTTGCACGATTCTTGGATAGACTCCGCAACGGCAGAGGTTGGGAATCGCGGCAATAATCTCTGCCTTGCTGGGTGAACGGTTTTTGGCAATCAAGGCCGCGCCCGCCATCACGATACCAGGTGTGCAAAAGCCGCATTGAATCGCTTGCTCAGCCACCAAAGCCTGCTGTACCGGATGCGAGCGATCGCGCGCCAGACCTTCAATTGTGGTGATCAGCCGCCCCTCCGCTTCACCGATAGTAACCAGACAGGAGCGCAAGGCTTCCCCGTCAATCAACACCATGCAGGCGCCGCAATCGCCCACGCCACAGCCATATTTCGTGCCGGTGAGATTGGCTGCATCGCGCAAGGCCCACAACAGCGGGGTATCGGGGTCCAGATCAAAGCGAACCGGGCTGCCATTGACTGTCATGCTGGACATGAAATCTTGTCTAACGCCAAGTTCGGGCAAGCGCCAGCACTCTGCTCTCATGCCGGACCTTCGTTTCATAGCGGGGCATATGCAGACTCATCGCCAAGTGAAAAAACCGTGCTGCGTTTGATTATTTCCAGTGGCGTTCGCCCGCCGGTGCGATAGGATAGTATCGGAAGTTATAATACATGGCGAGCGGTGGCCTCGGCTACCCAATCGCCCGAAGACATAATTGGAGGATCGTAATGGCTACCAATGCACGCGCTGCTATTTGCCGCGGCAATTCTGAACCCTTCGCCATCGAAGATGTAGAACTGGCAGAACTTCGCCCCGACGAGTTGCGCGTCAAGATCATCGCTTGCGGCGTCTGCCATACCGACATGGCCGTGCGCGATCAGCAATTGCCCGTGCCGATGCCAGTGGTCCTTGGCCATGAAGGTGCAGGCATTGTGGAGGAAGTGGGCAGTGATGTAACATCCGCTAAAGTGGGTGACCGGGTGGTG
The DNA here is from genome assembly GCF_009828105.1 of Altericroceibacterium indicum. GTDB lineage: Bacteria > Pseudomonadota > Alphaproteobacteria > Sphingomonadales > Sphingomonadaceae > Altericroceibacterium > Altericroceibacterium indicum. The sequence goes on along the minus strand of NZ_WTYQ01000001.1, from coordinate 115,880 downwards.
ATGAGTTTCAACAGCTGCGGCCACTGCCCAAGCTGTGACATTGATGCGCCTACTTATTGCTACAATTTCTTTCCCGAAAACTGGTCTGGTGGAAGGCCTGACGGCAGCGCAACCCTGCTCCAGAAGGGCGAGAAGATGAATGCCAATTTCTTTGGCCAGTCGAGCTTTGCCACCCATGCCATCGCCCATGATCGCAATGTGGTAAAAGTGCCAGACAGCGCCAAGGACCTCCCGCTTGAACGCCTCGCCCCGATCGGCTGCGGATTGATGACCGGTGCCGGTGCGGTTCTCAACAGTATGAAAGTGCGCAAAGGGTTGCCTATCGCCGTGGTGGGTGTTGGTACCGTGGGCATGGCAGCCATTATGGCGGCCAAAATTGCTGGTGCTGATCCGATCATTGCGGTGGATATGAATGACAGCCGCCTTGAACTGGCGAAGGAACTGGGTGCGACCCATGCCTTTAACGCCAAGGATGATGCAATGGGCCAGATCAAGGAACTGGTGCCGCAGGGTCTGGGCTATGCCTTTGACACCACCGGCATCAACAAGGTGATCGAAGACCTGTTCGGCCTGCTTGCCCCCATGGGGATTGTCGGCATGGTGGGCGCATCAGACCCTTCGCATATGCTGAAATTCAACGAAGCGGAATTCATGGGCGGTGGCCGCCGCGTAATGGGGATTCTGGGTGGAGACAGTGATTTGAAACACTTCCTTCCCAAGCTCATCGAATATCACCTGAACGGCCAATTCCCATTCGACAAGCTGATCGGTTACTTCCCGTTTGAAGAAATCAACGAAGCTATCGAATCCAGCGAAAATGGTACGGTGGTAAAGCCCGTGCTGAGGATCGCAGAAGAGGCGTAAGCCACCCTTTCGCCGGCTGGCACCCCGTCGCGCAGATATTCGGGTGCCAGCCCACCCCTTTACTGAATCCCGCTTCAGCATCTTCATTGCGGATAATATACAGTCTGCACTTTGCAACCGTGCCGTCGATCCCCATTAAGTGAGCCATGGCTGAAACCCGCAAGGCGAAACTCACTCACGGTTCGATTCTCGGCCACCTCGTCACTCAGACAGCACCTGCAACAATCGGCATTGCCGCCATTGTTTCGGTTGGGCTGATCGATGCTTTCTTCATCGGCAAGATCGGTGGCGAAGCACTGGCTGCGGTGAGCTTCATTTTCCCGGTCATCACGGCTCTTTCCAGCCTTGGCGTAGGGGTGATGGTGGGCATCGCCTCGGTGGTATCGCGGGCCTTGGGAGCCGGCGCCCATGAACAGGCCGAAAGGCGGGCCAATCTCGGTATCGTGCTGGCAATCATTCTAGGGCTGACACTGGGGTTGGCGCTCTACGCTTTGCGTCATGCACTGTTCCGGCTGATGCAGGCCGATGAAGCGCTGCTCCCGCTGATTGACGACTACATGACGCCATTTGCTTTTGGCTTTCCGCTCCTCTTGATGATGAATGGCCTGAACGGTGTGCTGCGCGCGCAAGGCGCTGCGAACCGCAGCACGGCCATTTTGATGACCTATGCCATCACCAATTGCATCTTTGACCCCATTCTGATTGACGGCGCCTTTGGCTGGCAGGGCTTCGGTATAGCTGGCGCTGCCTACGCTACCAATCTCGGCTGGCTGACGGGCCTTGGCGTTGGCTTTGTCATGCTTCAGACCAGCGACATCCACTTTGCCCCCTCCACTCTCACCCGCAACCATTGGAAAGAAGGCACGCTCGCCATCGCCCGCGTTGCCGCGCCCGCCGCCTTTTCCAATTCGATCAACCCGGTGGGCCTTTCCATCCTGACCGCCTTTCTGGCCATGGAAGGCCAGGCACAGGTGGCAGGCTTTGGTGCAGGCGGGCGTTTGCAGACCTTTGCCGTGGTGCCGCTGCTCGCGCTGTCGAGCTCCATCGGCGGCATCGTTGGCCAGAATTGGGGTGCGCGCCGGTTTGATCGTGCCCGCACCGCCATGCTGGGCGCTGGGGGGTTTTGCCTTGCCTACGGCCTGATTGCCGGGGCCACGCTCTATTTCGGAAGGGGCTGGCTCGCCAGCCTCTTCAGCGATGATCCGGCGACCATGGCCGCCACGATGAATTATCTCAAAATCTCCGTCTGGGGATATGGTGGTTATGGCCTGCTCATCACATGCAATGGCGCGTTGAACGCGATTGACCGGGCAAGCACCACATTGCTGCTCTCGCTCGCCCGCGTATTGCTCATCATGGTGCCCTTTGCCGCCGTCATGCGCCCTTATTGGGGGCCAGAAGCAGTCTATGCGGCGGAACTCACCTGCAATCTCATCGGAGGAATTGCCGCAGCTGCGCTTGTTGCCTCGATCTTCGGCGGCTTCAAGCAGCTTCGCGCTGCCTGACAGCGGGAATTTCGGCCACATTTCGGCGGCTCATGCATTGGTCTTGCAAGTGATAAATAAAGGAGACCTCCATGTCAGACCCCCGCGTAAAACTCTCCAACCCAGACCTGCTCATTGAAAAAGCACTGATGGGTGGGGAATGGGTCACCGGGTCCGCCGAACCGATCGAAGTCGATGATCCTTTCACCCAAAAGAGCTTTGCCACTGTCCCATCGCTCAGCAAGGAAGATGCTACCCGCGCGATTGATGCCGCGCATGATGCTTTTCCGGCATGGGCCGGAAAAACCGCCGCTGAACGCGGCAAAATTCTGCGCCAATGGTTTGAACTGATCGCAGACAATACCGATGATCTGGCCCGTCTGATGACGTTGGAAAATGGCAAGACTTTCAAGGAAGCACAAGGCGAAGTCGCCTACGCCAATGGCTTCATCGAATTCTACGCAGATGAAGCCACCCGCCGGATGGGGGAAATCATTCCCGCCAATGAGCCGGGCCGCCGGATGCAGGCAGATCGCCAGCCGGTAGGGGTTTGCGCCGCGATCACACCCTGGAACTTCCCGCTAGCCATGCTGACCCGCAAAGTCGGGCCAGCGCTCGCAGCGGGTTGCACGATGATTGCCAAACCTGCCAGCCAGACCCCGCTGACGGCACTCGCCTTTGCCAAGTTGGGTGAAGAAGCAGGCGTTCCCAAAGGCGTGTTCAACTGCATTACCGGCAAGGCGTCGGTGCTGGGAGAAGTGCTGACATCATCTTCCAGGGTTCGCAAACTGACCTTCACCGGCTCAACCGAAGTGGGCGTAAAGCTCTATCAGGATTGCGCCGCCACGATGAAGAAGATCTCGATGGAACTGGGCGGTAATGCCCCGCTCCTGATCTTTGACGATGCCGATCTGGATGCCGCGATTAATACGGCCATGGTCGCCAAATTCCGCAACAGCGGGCAGACCTGCGTGGCCGCAAACCGCATCTATGTGCAGGATGGCATCAAGGATCGCTTCCTCTCCGCCTTTGCCCAAAAGGTTAAAGCTATGAAGGCAGGCGATGGTTTTGATGAGAACTCCGATGTCGGCCCGCTGATCGACCAGAAGGGCTTTGAAAAAGTGCAGGAACATCGCGACTCTGCATTGAAGGTCGGGGCACAATGTCTGGCAGGTGGCGGTGAGCCGGGTGGCTTATTGTTCGAACCAACACTATTGGGCGATGTGCCACAGGATGCCCAGCTCACCAAGGAAGAGACATTCGGCCCGCTGGCTGGGGTGATCACCTTCTCAAGCTTCGAAGAGGCTCTGCGCCTGGCCAATGATACACCCTTTGGCCTTGCTGCCTATTTGTGTTCTTCGGACCCGAAGACTATCGAAAGGGCAAGCATGGGGCTGGAAAGCGGCATGGTCGGCATCAATACCGGTCTGATTTCCACGCCACACGCCCCTTTTGGTGGGGTTAAAATGTCAGGCCTTGGCCGTGAAGGCTCGCACCATGGGCTGGAGGAATATCTGAATGTCAAATATCTCTGCCAAGCAGGGCTCTAAAACACCGTTTATCGCATTGCTGGCAGGGCTTTGTGCCCTGCTGGCAGCGTGCAGCGGAAACGTGGAGAGGCAGGAGGTGGCGAAAGGCCCGGTGGTCCTCGCCGCCGCCAGCCTGCAGGAAAGCATGGAGGCGGCAGCCGATGATTGGGCCGAATATGGCCACCCTCACCCCATCCTCTCTTTTGCCGGAAGCTCTGCCCTTGCCCGTCAGATTGACAGCGGCGCACCGGGTGATCTGTTTGTTTCCGCCGATCAGGACTGGATGGATGAGGTCGCCAAATCTGGCCATATCAAGCCGGAAACCCGCCGCACCCTGCTCGGCAATTCACTTGTTCTGATTGGCCCGGCAGGCTCCGGTGATGCGGATGCTAACATGCTGGAAAAGAGCGATCAGTTGCTTGCGGCACTGGGTGATGGACGCCTCGCCATGGCAGACCCTGATGCGGTTCCGGCGGGCAAATATGGCAAGGCTGCTCTGGAAAGCCTCGGCCTGTGGGACAAAGTACAAGGCAAAGTAGCCAGTGCCGAAAATGTCCGTGCAGCCCTGGCATTGGTGGAACGCGGGCAGGCTCCGCTTGGCATAGTCTATGCCACCGATGCGGCGGCAAGCGATAAGGTGCGGATACTCGCCACCTTCCCCGATAACAGCCACCCCGCCATTATCTATCCCGCAGCTATCCTTGCGACATCGAACAATCCGGATGCCGAAGGTTTCCTTGATTATCTGGCTTCCGAACGCGGCCAGTCACTGTTCAAGCGCTTTGGATTTACCCCGGCAATCAACACCAGCGATTGACTCTGCCCGGCCATAGCATCCACACACTCGTTTGAAACGTCATGGAGAGCGACTTGGTAAAACCCCGTATCCTTGTAACCCGCCGCTGGCCCGAAGCGGTTGAGCAGGAACTGGCGAAGGTTTACGATGTCACTTTCAATGCCAGCGATACACCACTTGATCAGCAGACTCTGGCGGCCGCGATGGGCGAATATGATGTGCTCGCCCCCACCGTGTCTGATCGGATTGATGCCGATGTTATCAAGGCTGGTGATCGGGTAAAGCTGATCGCCAATTACGGTGTTGGCTTCGATCATATTGCCCTTGATGCCGCACACGAACGCGGGATTGCTGTCACCAATACACCCGGTGTGCTGACCGATTCCACCGCTGATCTGACGATGGCTTTACTGCTGATGGCAGTTCGCCGGGGCGGCGAAGGGGAACGCGAATTGCGCAGCGGCCAATGGACTGGCTGGCGTCCCACCCACATGCTTGGCACATCATTGCATGGCAAGGTGCTGGGTCTGGTTGGCTTTGGCCGCATTGGGCAGGCAACCGCCTGCCGCGCCCGCGCCTTCGGCATGAAGATCGCCTATTATGGTCGCCATCCAGTCTCCCATAAGACTGCCTGTGACCTTGATGCGCATTATTATTCTGATTTCCATAAATTGCTGCGCGCCGCGCATGTGGTGTCGCTCCATGTACCGGGCGGCGCAGAAACCCGCCATATGATCGATGCTGCCGCGATTCAGTCCATGCGCAAAGGGGCCTATCTGGTGAATACGGCGCGCGGCGAAGTGGTGGACCATGATGCGCTGGCTGAAGCCTTGCGCAATGGCCACCTGAGCGGCGCAGGGCTGGACGTATATCCGGAAGAACCGCAGATCCCGGAAGCGCTCCTTGGTCTCGAAAATGTCGTGCTTCTGCCGCATCTTGGCAGTGCGACACATGAAGCGCGTGAAGCCATGGGGCGCAAGGTCATCGCCAATATCCACGCCTGGACCAAGGGCCAGCATTTGCCGGATCAGGTAGCATGAAGCCGGGGATCGAACAGGCCATCGCAAAGCTCATCGAAGCAGAGCACCTGCCCGCCGACTATGCTGAGATCGTCGATAATTTCTGGCGTCCACTCGCCCGGATGATCGCGGACAGAGCCGGAACGCAATCACCTTTGCTGGTCGGCATCAACGGCGCGCAAGGGTCTGGCAAAAGCACCGCCTGCCTGTTTTTGCGCTACCTTCTGGAAGAACGCCACGGCCTTAAAACAGTCATCCTCTCACTCGACGATCTTTACGCTACGCGCGAAGAGCGGGAGGACAAAGCTCGCACGATCCATCCACTTTTCCGCACGCGCGGGGTGCCGGGCACACATGATGTTGCACTGGGCATGAAGCTCTTGAAAGATCTGCTGGCAGGCAAATCGGTCAATCTCCCAAGGTTTGACAAAAGCGTGGATGATCGGGCCGATGCGGGTGTCCCCTTTGCCGGGCCGGTCGATGTGGTGTTGTTTGAAGGCTGGTGCGTTGGTGCAAAGCCGATGCCGGAAGATCGCCTGGCAGAACCCATCAACCGGCTGGAAGCACAGGAAGATCAGGACGCTATCTGGCGGCGGCACATCAACCGCGAACTGGCGCAGAATTATGCCAAATTGTTCCGCATGATCGATCTTTTGGTGATGCTCAAAGTCAGCGATTTTGCACAGGTCCGCGCCTATCGGCAATTGCAGGAAGAAAAGCTCGCCGCGCGCAATCCCGGTGGCACCGCCCTGCTGGATGAAACCGCACTGGCGCGCTTTATCAGTCATTATGAACGGCTGACACGGTTCATGCTGGAGGAAATGCCTGCCCGCGCCGATGTCACCTTCGCGCTGGATAACAATCAGAAACCGCGCAGCCTGCCGGAGATTCTGCTCCCCTATAGCTGAACCGCTCTTGAGCAAGGGGCGATAGCGCTTATCTAGCTTCCCATGCCCTTGCACATGACCAAGATCGCCTTTGGAATTGCCCATCTTGACCAATTGCGGGAGCGGCTGGAAACACGGGCAGAGGAATGGGGCGGCGGTGAAACCCGTATCGTCACGCGCTACCTGCCCAAACGGCATGAAGAGATGCTGGATGGATCGCTCTACTGGATTCTTGATCATACGCTGGTGGCACGTTCTCCCATTCTGGGTTTCGAACAACGCAGTGAAGATGGGCGTTGGTGGGTGCGGCTCAGCCCGAAGTTGATCCCGGTGGAAGGCAAACCCAAGCGCGCCCATCAGGGCTGGCGCTATCTTAACGATGATAACGCCCCGCCCGATCTTCCTGATGGTGCCACCAATGCAGAGGCACTACCGGGCAAAATGCTGAACGAACTCCACCGCTTAGGGCTGGTCTAACGGCAAAGGACCGTGTCCTCAGCCCCTCTCCAGCCACCAACGCAGCATGAAATTCGCAATCGCCTGAGGGGGTGGAGCAAGGAATGGTGCATCTTCACCATCACCTGCCATCGCAGCGCGGACTTCATCATGCGTAAACCAGCGCACATCAGCCAGCTCGGTCTCATCACGGGTAATGTCTGAGTTCTGCGCGATTCCATGGCAGCCAAGCATCAATTGGGACGGGAACGGCCAGGGCTGGCTGGCAATATAGCGCACATCACCCACGACTATACCCGATTCCTCCAGCACTTCACGTGCAACGCATTCCTCAATAGATTCACCCGGCTCCACAAAACCAGCAAGCGCGGAATAACGCCGTTCAGGGAAGTTTAGCCCGCGCCCCAGCAGCAGGCGGCCGTCATGTTCAACCAGCATAATCGCCACCGGATCGGTGCGTGGGAAATGCGATGCGCCGCATTCCTCATTCACACAATCACGCTGCCAGCCACCCTTGGCCGGGCGTGAATGGCTGCCACAAACCGCACAAAAGCGATGCCTTGCATGCCAGTCCACCAGACTGCGCGCCGTGCCATAGATCGCCAGATCGTCCGGCTGAAGGAGGGTCATGGCAGCCCAGCTATGCCGATGCGCATAGGCAGGGTCTATACTGCCCTTGTCCGGCACCATTGCCACATGGGCAACGCCATCCCGCAACCCCAGAAATACCAGTTCCGCATCACCCGGCGCTTCCGACAAGGCGCCCCAGATCAGACTATTATGTTCATCCATCACCGGAGCCAGCCCATCCAGCTTGAGCAGCCGCGCTGATGGAACCATCACTTCCGCCAGACGCGCAGGGTCAGATCGAACATGGTCAGCGCGGTCAATCGGAGAACCTGTGAATTGCGGCCCGGCAAGCAACGATGTCATAAATTATCCTGTTAAACGGCAAGGTCCGTAGTGACGGCCTGCGAAAATTCCTCTGTGAGAGGGTATGCGAAAGAGGGCATATATTGGGTGTAAAGGCTGTGGCGCAAACCGCGTTTCATGTCCACGAATCCTATGGTTCCAGCAGCACCAGTCCAGCCGAACACGCCCGCCTGAGAACCTTTGCCAACCCGCCCGCCAGCTCCAAAGCCATAATTCTGGGCAAAGGGATCACTGGGGCTCAGCGTATCGGGAAAGAGATCGGATGTGCCAAGCTGGACGGCAGAGCGCGTCATGACTCTGCGGCCATCAATCACCCCTTCCCCACCAAGCATCTGCAGGAACCGGTCATAATCACGCGGCGTGCTGACCATCCCGGCCCCACCGAAGGGAAAGGCAGGCTTTTCGGCATAGACTGAATTGGAAGGACCATCGATGGGCAGCAACACCCCGTCCATCACAAGGTAATTGGTCGTCAGGCGGGTGAGCTTTTCCTGCGGAACGATAAAGCCTGAATCGGCCATGGAGCAGGGATCAAAAATGCGCTGCTGAAGAAATTCTTCAAAGGGCTGGCCCGATACAATCTCAATAATCCGCCCCATCAGATCCAGCCCGACAGAATAGCTCCAGCGCGTGCCGGGCTGATAGACCAGCGGCATTTCCGCCAGCCTGTCGGCAAATGCGCTGAGGCTCGTCACGGGCTTGCCCCCGAATATCTGGCTGAGATCAAGCTTGGTCACTTGCCCCGGAATCAAGCCATTTTGCGTATAGGCTTTGGAAATCGGCCCCTGCTGCACGATGGAATAGCCAAGCCCCGCAGTATGTGTGAGCAAATGGCGAATGGTGACAGGTCGGATCGCCGGTTCCAGATTATCCGGCGTGATCGGGCCATCATAGACCTTCTGCACCTGCATCTTCCTGAATTTAGGCAGGAAGTCGGAAATCGGCTGATCCAATCCCATCAGCCCTTCATCCACCAAAATCATCGCCGCCATGCCGGTGACAGGTTTGGTCATCGAATAAATGCGATAGATACTATTTTGATCGGATGGCCGTACCCCACGCAAACTGTCCGTTCCTTGCGCATAAAATTGGGTTGCCTGCTGCTCTCGCCCCAAAGCCGCGACGATATTGGCGACCTTGCCGGACGAGACATATCGCGCAATCAGCGCTTCGACATGCGCCCATTTTTGTGGAGTCTGCGCAAATACGCTCTTCCCGAAAGGCAGCCCGGAAAAGGCTCCACCTGCTGCCAATAAAGCAGTTCCGCGAAGCAAATTGCGCCGGGAGATATCATTGGTATCGATCATCTCAATCACCTCCACCTCCCTATCTGCGAAGCTAAGTTAAGGGAAGATGACCGCCATACAAGCTTGCGTTTTGAGGTGTATTATCTATATAGAACACACGCTGAATATTCTTTCGATCCTGATCGGCGTTTTTGCTCTCGCACTGGCCATCCCATCGAGCATTCCTTTTCTCGGCTGGGGCAATTGGTTTGTGCTTCCTATCGCGGTGATTGGTGCTGGGATTGGAGCACTTTCCAGTACCAATGGCGGGCACAATTTTTGCCTGATCGTCTTTGTCATCGCGGTGATCCGCCTGGCACTCGGCGGCGGCTTTATCTAAGAAACCTAGCTACTTACGCGCCAGCGCCAGGCTTGCCGCCTTCGCAAATGCGGTGGGCAGGCCTGCCTCTTCAAGCTGCTCAATCGGCCACCATTCGCCATCCCCTTCAGGTTGTTTGGCCAGATCGGTGACAGCTCGCAGCTCAAGCGTTAGCCCGAAGTGAGTGAATACATGGCGGATCGCCCCGAAGCTTTCCCAATCGCCTGCAAGCGGGGGCTCGCCATGGCCGTCTGAGCGGGCAGACCAGCCATCATCAGGCAAAGCGCGCATTCCGCCGAGCATTCCCGTTCCGGGGCGGCGAACCAGCCAGACCTTACTGTTCTGTTCAATCCAAAACGCCCGCCCCAACCGCTCAGGCCGTTGTTTTTTCGGCGCTTTCTTAGGAAGTTCCGTCGGATCGCCCGCCTCCTTTGCCCGACAATCGACGGATAGGGGGCACAGCAGACATTTAGGGTCGCGGACCGTGCAGATAGTTGCACCTAGGTCCATCATGGCTTGAGCGAAATCACCTGAGCGTTCGGTGGGCGTGATGGTATCGGTGGCCTCCCTGATCACCTTGCGCGCTGCGGGCAGCGGCTCTGTGATCGCAAACAGGCGAGCGACAACCCGTTCGACATTGGCATCTACCACTACCGCTCGCTTTCCAAAGGCGATGGCAGCAACCGCAGCGGCGGTATAAGCGCCAAGGCCAGGAAGCTTCAGAAGTGCGGCTTCATTCTCAGGAAACCCTCCTATTTCAGCAACTTCACGCGCGCATTTCGCAAGGTTTCTGGCTCTGGAGTAATAGCCCAATCCCGCCCAGGCAGCCATCACATCTTCATCCGATGCAGCAGCGAGATCCTGCACTGTCGGCCATTTTTGCGTAAACTTTTGAAAATACGGCTTTACCGCCGCCACTGTGGTCTGTTGTAGCATGACTTCAGACAGCCACACGCGGTACGGATCGGGTGCTTTCTCACCCGGCAAAGCGCGCCATGGCAAGCTGCGGGCATTGCGATCATACCAGTTGAGAAGCTGTGTTGAGACCCTATCATCCATCATCGGCCTATGGCATGAGCATGGTCATAATGGAAAGCAAGCCACATGATCTGGGTGGAAAAACGCCGAAAAACCCTGATGTGAAGGGCACCGAGCGTAACACAAAGACACCACAAAAGCCCCGAAAGCGTGCTGAGAAGGCTCAAAAGGTCTATGAACGCCCGCGCGGTGGCCCCGCGCGCCAGATTGCCGATTTGATGCCGCAAATTGGCCGCGCGGCCTTCCGGCGTTTTGGTTTTGTGCAATCGAGTGTCGTCACCCGCTGGCCCGAAATTGTCGGCGCCCGCCATGCCGAAGTTTGCGCCCCGGAATCGATCCGTTTTCCTCAAGGTGAAAAAAGTCAGGGCACCCTGTATCTGGTGGTCCGCCCGGCCCATGCCCCACTGATTCAACATGTGTTTCCGGAAATTATCGAGCGGGTGAATCGCTTCTTTGGCTATAATGCGATTGCACAGGTCAGAATTCGGCAAGGCGAGGTTCAGGGGCCTTCTGCTCAAAAACCCGCGGAATCACCACCGAGTCTGAAACCGATCCCGTTGGAGCTGGGGGATTCCCTGCGCGATATTGGCGATCCCGAATTGCGCAAAGTATTGGAAGGATTGGCGCGCAGCCTTGGCGCGCAGGAGGACCGAAGCAAATGAAACGCCGTTTACTGGCTGCCGCGCTGGCAACCGCTTTTCCGCTCGCTGTCGTCACTGTCATGGCGCCGGCCTATGCTGCTGGTAAGGACTGGAACCAGACCTTCGCCCAAACCGAGGATGGCGGCCATTGGGTCGGTAATCCTGAAGCACCGGTGCAATTGCGCGAATTCGTCAGCTACACCTGCATCCATTGCGCGCATTTTGCGCAGGAATCTGATGGTCCGATGCGGCTCGAATATATCCGCGATGGCAAGGTTCGCGTGGAAGTGCGCCACCTGATCCGCGATCCCATCGATATGACCATCGCGTTGCTCACCAATTGCGGTGACCCTAATAAGTTCTTTGGCAATCACCGCGCCTATTTCAGCCGCTATGATGATTATATGGACAAGGTGAAAGCCGCTTCAGCCGATCAGATCAAAGGCTGGAATGAAGCCCCGCTCAGCCAGAAATTCAGGCTGATCGCCAGCGATCTTGATCTTTACAGCACGATGGAAAATCGTGGGGTGGCCAAGCCCGCACTCGACAAATGCCTCAGCGATGAAGCCAAAATGCGGACCTTGGCGAAGCAATCCACAACCGGTGCTAATAAATATGGCATCAAAGGCACACCAAGCTTTGTGCTAAACGGCGAACTGATCGACGATGCGCATAGCTGGGATACGCTGAAGCCCGAACTTGATCTGAAGCTCGGCATCTGATCTTAACGCCGGGCAGGCGCGCAGGATTTGCGTATTTGCCCTGCCCGGCCTTTCCAGCACTTTGCCAAGCGCTGCCCTTGCGCTAGGCTCTTTATTTCCGAACATATTGATAGACGGATATCATCTATGACCCTGTTTCGCCGCACTACTCTGGCTCTGATGGCCGCCCCGATTGCTCTTGCTCTTTCTGCTTGTGGATCGAGCGATGACAAGGCCGGAACAGGCGAAGTCGCTGGCGAAGCGATCGCTGCCATCCCCGCTCCTGCTGGCCAAAGCTGGAATGAAACAGCCAGTGAAAGCCCTGAAGGTGGCTACATTGTCGGCAATCCTGATGCGCCTTTGAAGCTGATGGAATATGCCTCGCTGACATGCCCGCATTGTGCAGTGTTCTCTCAGGATGCGAGCGGCCCGATCGAGAAATATATCAATTCCGGCGTGGTGAGCTATGAATTGCGCAACCAGATTCACGATCCGCTCGATCTGACCATGGCCATGCTGGTGCGTTGCGGAACAGATGAAAGCTTCCACCCGCTGTCCACGCAGGTCTGGGCCAATCTTGAGCCGATCATCACCAAGGCACAAAGCAATTCTGCGGCTCTGAATGCCGCGATTCAAGCCGATGCCAACACGCGCTATCAGAAGATCGCGGAAGCAGCGGGTCTGATTGATTTCTTTGCTGCGCGTGGAATCAGCCGCGATCAGGCGATGAAGTGCCTCGCCAATGGCAAGGAAGCCGAACAGATCGCCAGCAATTCTGAAACCCAGTCCAATAAGCTGGATGTTACCGGCACACCTACGTTCTTCCTCAATGGTAAATTGCTGGAAGGCAACACCTGGGCACAGATCGAACCGGCTCTGCAAAAGGCTGGCGCCCGCTAAGCCGGGCACCATTGCGCTGGCCTGCCGATGCATTTCCGAAAGCTCAAACTTTCCGGATTCAAAAGCTTCGTCGAGCCAGCCGAACTTCATATTGAAGCGGGGCTGACGGGCATCGTCGGCCCCAATGGTTGCGGCAAGTCCAACCTGCTGGAAGCTATTCGCTGGGTGATGGGGGAAAACTCCCCCAAGAGCCTGCGCTCTGGCGGTATGGAAGATGTGATCTTCGCCGGAACCGCACAGCGCCCCCCGCGTGATTTTGCCGAAGTTATCCTCAACGCCATCGATTCCGAAGGCGAAGAATTGCAAGTCACCCGGCGGATAGAGCGCGGGGCGGGCAGTGCCTATCGTGTGAATGGCCGGGATGTGCGGGCCAAGGATGTCGCGCTGACCTTTGCCGATGCCGCGACCGGCGCGCATTCCCCCGCCCTTGTCAGCCAGGGCAAGATCGCCGCAGTGATCGCGGCCAAACCTGCCGAACGCAGGCAAATGCTGGAAGAAGCGGCCGGGATTGCCGGCTTGCATGTCCGCAGGCGCGATGCAGAAAGCAAATTACGCCAGACGGAAAGCAATCTGGCCCGGCTCGATGATCTGATGGCAGGCCTCGATAGCCAGATGGCCACGCTGAGGCGGCAGGCCCGGCAGGCTGAACGCTATAAGGAATTATCGGGTGAGATTCGCAACGCAGAGGCACGGTTGCTGTTTGCCCGCTGGCGCGATGCAGCAGAAGCAGCCAAGGCAGCACGGGCCGAAGCCAAGGCCTGTGATGAACGGGTGCAAACCGCGCAAAGCCTCACCAAACAAGCGCAGGATGCGCAACATGTGCTGGCAGCAGAACTCGCCAAAGCACGTGATCTTCTGGCCGACCGGCGCGATGATGCGCAGGCGCAGGGGCATCGCATGGTCACGCTCACCAGCCAGTTGGAAGCGGCCGAACAAAGGCTCGCCGATCTCGACCGGCAGAAGCAGCGTCTGGACAATGATCGCAGTGAAGCAGACCGGATCACCCGCGATGCCGCTGAACAATTGCAGCGGCTGGAAAATGAACTCGCCACCAATGAAAAGGCGCTTGCTGCGGATCAAGCCGCAAGGCCTGCCATGGCGGCTGAGGCAGACAATGCTGAACGTGCCGCCCGTGCGGCAGAACTGGCGCTCGCCAAAGCGACAGCGGATCATGCAGGCGTTGAAGCGGAGTGGCGCGTGGCTGAAAGCGAAGTGGCGCAGGCGCGTGCACGATATGATCGCCTGGCGGCAGAACATGCGCGGCAAAGCCAGATGCGCGATGCACTGAATGAGCAGGGCGATCCGGCTGCGGCGGTGGAAGAGGCTCAGCAGCAGGTTGAAGCCACGGCTGCCTCTCTCAGTGCCGCGCGGAAAGCTCTGGAAGTGCAGCAAGAGCAGAAGATTGCTCTGGCTGAAGAACGCGATGCGGCGGCCAGTGCGGTTTCAGCCGCCAAGGCCGATCTTGCCGGGATGGAGCGGGAATATCAGGCCCTTTTGCGGGATCGACAGGCGCGGCAGCGGCAGGCGTCCAACAAGCATGGCCTGCCATCGGCGCTGGACCGGGTGCGGGCCGATAAGGGCTATGAACGTGCGCTCGCCGCTGTTCTGGGGCGCGATGCCAGGGCGCCCTTGGGGATGCCGGAAGGCCAGCCGGAAGGGCGATTCTGGCGTGGAAGTGGCGATGCTGCGCCTTCCCCGGTGGCCGATACTCTGGTCGCCCATGTGCCTGATTGCCCGCCGGAACTCGCCGCTCGGCTGGCGCTGGTTCATGTGGTGGAGGCTGATGATGACCGCCTTTTGCATCCCGGCGAATGGTTGGTGACCACGGCCGGGGCCTTGCGCCGATGGGATGGTTTTGTCGCGCGGGGCGAAGGGGCGGCAGAAGCGGCGCGGCTGGAAGCCGAAAACCGCTTTGCCGAATTGGAATCCGCGCTTCCTCCTCTGCAAGAGGCTGTCCGCCAAGCTGAAGCCCGGCAGATATCTGCGCAAGAAAAGCTCAGCACTTTGCAGAATGATCTAGTGGCCAAGGAACGCGCTGTCACGCAATCGGTGGAGGCGGAACGGCAGGCATTGCGTGCACTCGATCAGGCAGAAGTAGCGCGTGATCGCTATGTCCGACGGATGGAAGAGCTGGATGAAGCGACGCGCGATTTGGCATCCCAAGTCGAACAGGCGGAGCGTGATGTCGCCGCCACCGATGCGCGCAAAGCCGCCCTCCCCGATCCGGCGACCGGCCGCGCTGCGCTGGATGCCGCGCAGGCCCGCCATGAAGCGGCGCGCTCTGCCATGCAAAGCGCAAGCGCTGCTCTGGCCGCGCATGATCAGGCGCTCGCTGTTGCGCAGGAACGCACCGTCACCCAGCGCGCCGACATCAAGGGGTGGCAACGTCGCGCCGGCGATGCCGCCAGCCGCCTCGCTGAAATGGGTCGTCGTTTCGATGAAATTGCCGAAGAACGCACCGTCATCGCCGCCAAGCCTGAAACACTGATGCGCGAGATTGAGCAGGGCGAAGCTGTGCGTGAGAGGCTCGCCGCAGAACTGGCGGAAGCTGACGCAGCGGTGAACGCCATCACCGAACAATCGCGCCTGGCCGATGTAACGCTGGCCGAAGCCAATGAAACCCTGTCTGCTGCACGCGAAGCCCGCGCCGGAGCCACTGCGCGCGCCGAAAGCGAAGAAGCGCGGCGGGAAGAGATGGGCCGCCAATCGGGTGAGCGTTTTCAATGCCCAGCCCCCGTCCTCTCGCGCAATTTCAACTTTGATCCTGATTCTGTGGCCAGTGCGGAACTGGAGAACAGCGCGCTTGAAAAACTCACCACCAGCCGTGAACGAATTGGCCCGGTTAATCTGGTGGCCGCCGATGAACTCGCCGCCATCGAAGCGCGCCATGGCGAAAGCGCGGCAGAGCAGGCAGAACTGGCTGAAGCAGTCCACCGCCTGCGCGGCTCCATCGGTAATCTCAACCGCGAAGGGCGTGAACGCTTGCGCGCCGCTTTTGAAGCGGTGAATGGACATTTCATGCGGCTGTTCACCCGGCTCTTCCAAGGCGGACAGGCGCATCTGGCACTGGTGGATAGCGATGATCCGCTGGAGGCAGGGTTGGAAATCTATGCCCAGCCGCCCGGCAAGCGGCTGCAATCGCTTTCGCTTCTCTCAGGCGGGGAACAGGCGCTGACCGCCTGCGCGCTGATCTTCGGCCTGTTCCTCACCAATCCGGCCCCGATCTGTGTGCTGGACGAGGTGGATGCCCCGCTCGATGATGCCAATATTGACCGGTTTTGCGATCTTCTCGACCAGATGGCCCGCGAAACGCACACCCGCTATCTGATCGTAACCCACAATGCGGTTACGATGAGCCGAATGCACCGTTTGTTCGGTGTGACCATGGTCGAACAGGGCGTTTCGCGGCTGGTCAGCGTGGATCTTGGCGGGGCCACCGAATTGCTTGCCGCTGCCGAATAGGCCGCTTACAAATCCATATGCGGCCCCGGCCCCTTGGCGGCTGCCTTGTCCCCGGCATTATAAAGTGCGCATTTTGCAAGGCTGAGACAGCCGCAACCGATACATTGATCGAGCCGCTTGCGGGTGCGAGTCAGGAGATCAATCTGTTCATCAATCCGCTCGCGCATATGGCTGCTAATCCGCTCCCAATCCCTCACCGTCGGCGTGCGCCCTTGCGGCAAAGTGGCGAGATGTTCTTCGATCTCTTTCAGGCCCAGCCCCAATTTTTGCGCAATCAGGATAAAGCTGATCCGGCGAATGTCTGACCGCAAAAAGCGTCGCTGATTACCTGCTGTGCGCAAAGATTGGAGCAATCCCTTCTCTTCATAAAATCGGATTGCAGACACGGCCACACCCGTCCGCCGCGCAAGTGTGCCAATCGCGATCAAATGATTGCCGGGATTTTCGTGCGCCACTTCATATCTCCAGTAATAGCTTGACCTCAACTTAGATTGAGCTTGCATAAGAAGCAAACAGGTGATTCGCAGCAGCGGTGAAACAGGCCTTCGATCGACACAATCGGGCCGCATCCAGCCGCTGAATTGCCAGACATGAAATGGAATGAATTGGAGATAGCATCATGACCAAAGGCAAGCTCGAACACGTTAACATTCTCGTTAGCGATATTGATCGTTCCGCCGCTTTGTTTGAAAAACTATGTGGCTGGCATCAACGCTGGCGTGGGCCTGCCTTGAATGGCGGGGAAACGATCCATTGCGGCGAGGAAGAGACTTACCTCGCGATTTATACCAACCACAAGAAACAGGAGCGTTTCCATAAGGGCCGCCCACTCAACCACATCGGCATTGTGGTCGATGATCTTGATGCCGCCGAAAGCGTGGTTTTTGACGCTGGCCTGATACCTTTTAATCACGGTGATTATGAACCGGGCCGCCGGTTCTATTTCTTCGATTGGGACGGGATCGAATTTGAAGTGGTGAGCTATGAATGAGATCATGCCCCGCCAAGGACTGTTTGCGAAAGCTCAGCCGCTTACGAAGGCGCGCACGTCATTGCTCAAACCCAACACCCACGCTCGCCCGTGGCTGGTCAAGTTCGGAGCTGGAGACCGGATAGGCGCAATGATCCGCAGAATAATAAGCGCCTGGACGGTGATTGCCGGACAGCCCCACCCCGCCCACTGGCGCACTGGCTGAGGGCGCATTGGTCGGACGGTTCCAATTGATGATGCCAGCGCGGATATTGCTCCAGAAGCGGTTATATTCCTCCGGCGAACCACCCAGCAAGGATGCTGACAGGCCAAAGCGCGTATTGTTGGCTTCGGCGATAGCTTCATCAAAATCATCCGCCCGGATAATCTGGAGGAGCGGCCCGAAAATCTCAACATCAGGGCGATCCTCCACCCCGGTGACGTCGATCAATCCCGGCGTAACAAAGGGAAGATCACCAAACGGGCGGCGCATATGGGCCAGCGCCTTGCCGCCATTGGAGAGAAAATAGAGGAAGCTCTCCGTCACCAAATCAGCCGCGCGCGTGTCGATCATCGGCCCCATAAAGGGCTGCGGCTGGTCAAATGGCGCGCCGATCACCATCCGGTCGAGCAGCTTGAGCAATTCAGCGATAAGATCGAAATACATCGATGATTTTACGATCAGGCGGCTTGCCGCTGTGCAGCGCTGTCCCGCATTGGTGAAGGCCGATTGTATAATCAGCGCCGCCACATCGCCTATCTTGGGCGTGTCCCACACAAGGATGGGATTATTCCCGCCCATTTCCAGCGTCACGATCTTGTTCGGTGTGCTGGCCAGCTTGCGGTTGATCGCAATGCCAGTTGGTGCAGAGCCAGTGAACAAGATGCCGCTGACATCGGCATGCGCCACCAGCATTTGCCCTTCTTCCGGGCCGCCAATCAGCAATTGCAACACGCCTTCGGGCACGCCTGCGCGGTGGAAGCAGCCGACCAGAAATTCGCCCACGGCAGGGGTTTTCTCACTCGGTTTCAGGATCACGACATTGCCCGCGATAAGCGCTGGAACGATATGCCCGTTCGGCAGATGGGCGGGCGAATTATAAGGCGCCAGCACCACCATCACGCCATGCGGCCTGTGGCGCAGCGCACTGGTGCCCTGCAAGGCGCTGTCCAGCCGCCGCTGCCCGGTGCGTTCACCATATGCGCGGATCGATATTTCAACCTGATCGATCACCGCGCTGACTTCGCTGCGCGCTTCCCACAAGGGCTTGCCGGTTTCGCGGGATATGAGCGTTGCGAGCGCCTCTTCCTGCCGCCGCACTTCATTGGCGAAACGGCGCATCAGTTCTACCCGTTTGGCAAGTGGTTCTGCCGCCCAATGTCGCCACGCCTTGCATGCAGTGACAACGGCCGCATCCACATTTCCGATTTCACCTTCCCAGAAGGCCTCCCCTGTGGCCGGTTCAACGGAAATGATATGCCTGTTGCTCACTCGCAAATGCTTTCAATTGCAGGATATTGTCTGGTGATAGCCGCTTGTTCCATGCCCGGCCACAGAAGTTAAGCAGTGACGTGCCCGGCCGGGGCCAGCGGTTCACCCAGCGCATCGCCCATCCGGCGAAGTGCGGCTACCTTATTTTCCAGCGGCGCCCAATCATCACGCTCTGCAATGGCGGCCCACAGGGTTTCCACTTCATCGATCTGCATGGATTGCACCGCACCTTGTGCCCAATATTCATGGGTGAGATCAGTTGCCTCATAGCCCTGCAGCGCCTCTGCCAGATCGCCTTCAGCATCCCTGCCCCCGCGATGGCGGAAGAAGAAATCGTCCGGGCTGATCTTGCTGTCTACCATGGTGCGTTCAGCGCTTTGGATCAGTTTGAAATCGGCCTCCTCACCCCGGCTGGTGACGCCCAATCGCCAGCAGAAACGCCGCATGGTGGCCTGTTTGTAGCATTCACCAAACCTGTCCAGCGCCGCCATCAGCGGTTCAGCATCACAGATCCGGCGCAAGGCGATGGCAAGCTGCGCGCAATTCCAGCGGATCGCTTCGGCCTGCCGCCCAAAGGCATAAAGGCCGTTATGGTCAAAATAAGCCGCCACGAAGCTCGGCTGCCATTGCGGTGCCCAGCGCCATGGGCCGTAATCGAAACTCTCACCCGTAATGTTCATATTATCGGTGTTGAGAACGCCATGGACAAAGCCGGAGACCATATAGGTTGCGGCAAGATCCGCGAGGCGTTCCACCACGTGATGCAGGAAAATGGCGGCCGGTTCATCGCGGCCCGGAGCGTCTTCTGGCGGAGGTGGCCCCGGAAATTGCGTCAGGCAATAATCAACCAGCGCGCGCAAGTGATCGTCTTCTTCAAGCACGGCAAGGCGTTGAAAGCTGCCGATGCGGATATGCGAATGAGAGAGGCGGACCATCACCGCAGAGCGGGTGGGTGAAGGTTCATCGCCGCGCCACAGGTCTTCCCCTGTTTCCACAACGGAGAATGTCTTGCTGGTATAAGCGCCCAGAGCTTCGAGCATTTCCGTGGCGAGGATTTCGCGCACGGCACCTTTCAGCGTCAATCGGCCATCAGCGGTGCGGCTATAGGGTGTGGTGCCGCTGCCCTTCGTGCCGCAATCAAGCAAGCGCCCGGCCCCATCACGCATCTGGGCAAAGAGAAACCCCCGCCCATCACCAATATCGGGATTATACACGCGAAACTGGTGCCCATGATAACGCAGCGCCAAAGGCTGTGGCAGATTATCGGGCAAAGGCTCAAACGCGCCGAAATGGGCAAGCCATTGCTCCTCGGGCAAATCCTGCAAACCAACAGCCCTGTCCCAGCGCCTGTTGCGGAAGCGCAATTGCTGTTTGGGAAAGTCTGCCGCCTCCACCGGATCACCCAGCCAATCGGCCAAGGAGAGAATTTGCGGGTCAGCCCTGTAGGGCGCGGCTTGCGGTTCGGCTCTCATGTGGCATTAGTGGGGGCCGATGGCTAAGAGCGCAAGCCAAGCAACACCGAATCTGGTGCAGAGCTTGGGAGATGCGCTATTTGCAGCAACCCATTTTATAAGGCCGTGTGAGATCACCACCATGAGCGAAACCACCTTCACCCATGGCACCTGGCTAAGCGCCGATGGGCTGACGCTGTCATATACGGAATATCCCGGCAACAATGATCACCCGCCGATTCTGTGCATTCCCGGCCTGACCCGCAATGCGCGCGATTTTGAGCCGATAGCGGATGCCTTCGCCGGGGAATGGCGCGTCATCTGCCCCGACCTGCGCGGACGAGGCCTCAGTGATTATGCCAAGGACCCGGCGAGCTATACGCCGGAAACCTATGTTGATGATATTGAGGCGCTGCTTGAGCAATTGGGGCTGGAAAAGGTGGTGGTGATCGGCACTTCGCTGGGCGGAATTGTCACCATGCTGCTCGCCGCGCGCAATCCAGCGCCGCTGGCCGGTGTGGTGCTCAATGATATTGGCCCGATGATTGAAGCGGCTGGCATTGACCGTATCCGCGAATATGTCGGACAGGGACGGACCTTTCCCACCTGGATGCACGCGGCCCGCGCGATGAAAGACACCGCCGGGGCGGCCCATCCTGATTTTGATATTTCTGACTGGCTGACCCTCTCCAAACGGCTGATGTGCCTCAGCGGAAATGGCCGAATCACGTTCGATTACGACATGAAAATTGCCGACAATTTCGAAACCGTGCCGGAAGGCCCGCAAGTGGACATGTGGCAAGCCTATCGCGCACTGAGTGGACGCCCCGTGCTGGCCATTCGCGGGCAATTGTCCGATCTCCTTTCGGAAACCACGCTGGCGCGGATGAGCCGGGAAATCCCTGATGTGGAAACCATCACTGTGCCCCGCGTCGGCCATACCCCGATGTTGAGCGAAGAGGTGGCCCAATCGGCCATCGCAAGGCTGCTCGCACGGGTATCGGCAGCGCAGAATTGACCCGGCACATCGTCCAACCCATCCAATCGAGCTGACGGACCCCATGGCAAAATCACCTCTTCGCCCGCGCTTCCTGCACCTTCATTCGACCTTCAATGCAGGGGGCAAGGAATTACGCTGTGTCCGGCTGATCAATGCCTTTGGCACAGCAGCGGACCATGCCATCGTGTCGGCCGAGCCTGACGCACTGGGGGCCAAGGCGCGGCTCTCCAATGTCGCCAATTGCCGCTTTCCGGAATTTCCTGCACTCAAAGGCAGGCCCACACCCGGACGGCTCAAGAAAATTGCTGCCGCGATGCAGGGCTATGATCTGATTCTGACCTATAATTGGGGCGCGATGGATGCGGTAATGGCACACACCTTATTCGCTGATGTCTATAAGCTCGCCCCGCTGGTGCATCATGAAGATGGCTTCAATTCTGATGAAGCAACAAAGCTGAAGACCAGCCGCAACCTCTATCGCCGGATAGCTCTGGGCCGGTCGGCGGCGCTGGTGGTCCCGTCCAGGAAGCTGGAGGATATCGCGCTCAACATCTGGCAGCAGCCGCGCAGCCGGGTGCAGCGGATTTCAAACGGCATCCCTACCTTGCTGTTCAACCGGGTGGCGAAAGCCGACGCCATGCCTAATCTCGTCAAGCGGCCGCAGGAAAACTGGGTCGGCACCATTGCAGGCCTGCGCCCGGTGAAGAACCTCACCGCCCTTGTCCGCGCGATGACCGGCCTGCCCGATTACTGGCATCTGGTGATCTGCGGAGAAGGCCCGGAACGCGATGCAATCATGGCAGAAGCTGAAAGACTCAATATTGATGACCGGGTTCACCTGCCCGGCCACGTGGCCCAGCCGGACAAGGTGATGAGCCTGTTTGATATCTTTGCCCTCTCCTCCCACTCCGAACAATTCCCGATCTCGGTGGTCGAAGCCATGGCGGCAGGCCTTCCCGTGGTCGCACCCGATGTGGGCGATGTCATGCAGATGGTCGCGCCTGAGAATGAACCACTCATCACCCCGGCAGGAGACGAGCAGGCCCTGACAGATTCTCTCCAAAGGCTGGCCAGCGATCCAGATCACCGCGCTGCCATTGGCAAGGCCAACCGCCGCAAAGCCCATTCAGAATATGATGAAAAGCAAATGATTTCCCGTTATAAATCGCTCTATTGGGGGCTGATGGGACGCGCCTCTATGCGCTCTGGCGGCAAATGATGCTTCATCGCGCATTCACGCTTGCGCCTACACTAGGGCAATCATTGATTGAATTGGCTGGGCCATGCTTTAAACAACCGCCCCAATCGGATCATTCCGAACTGTCTCTAGTCGTGCAAGGAAGCGCCTGAAATCGTGGCTCTCACACCCAAGAACAATCAAATCCCGGCCGATAAAGCAGCTATCCGTCAAGCAGCAGAGCATGATGTGCTCCTGCGTGAAGTGGATGAGGCGGTGCGGCAGGATCAGATGGCTGACATCGGCCGCAAATATGGCAAGCCGATCCTCGCTATCATCGTCGTGGCACTGCTTGCCTTTGGCGGCTGGCTCTGGTGGGATTCGCATCAGGAAAGCAAGCTGGAAGCCAATTCTGAAGAATTGGTCAAAGCGCTCGACAATCTTAAAGCCGATAATCTGGCTGCCGCTGACGGGCATCTGAAGCCTTTGGCGCAAGATGGCAGTAATGGCATGAAAGCCGCCGCGATCATGCTGGAAGGCGGCATGGCCCTTCAGCAGAACAAGCCCAAAGAAGCGGCCAAACTGTTCGATTCCATCGCCGCTGATAAAAACATGCCGGAAACCTATCGCAATCTGGCAACGATTCGCTCTGTCAGCGCGACCTTTGACGATATGGAACCTCAGAAAGTCATTGATCGGTTGAAGCCGCTCGCTGTGCCGGGTGAACCATGGTTCGGCAGCGCGGCAGAACTCGTCGGCATGGCCTATCTTGCCCAAGGCAAGAACGATCTCGCCGGCCCCCTTTTCGCTTCAGTCGCGAAGGATGAAAACGCCCCTCAGGGTCTTCGTTCGCGCACCCGTCAGCTTGCCGGCCTGCTCGGTTATGATGCGGTTGATGATGTGGACAAAACCCTGCAACAATTGCGCGTAGAGGGCGGCGATGTGCCCGCTCCCGGTGCAGCAGCAGCGGCCCAATAGGATAATCGAATGACCAAGCTGTTTGACAATCGCGGCACTTTGCGGCGCCTTGCTGTTCCGACCCTCGTCGGCGTCAGCCTCGCCCTCACAGCCTGCGGAGGCAAAGATCGGGTGAGCACCCCTACAATCGGCAAGCGGGAACCGGTTCTTTCGAAGATTGCATCCGAGATCAAACCTGATCCAGCCTTGTCCTCAACATCGGTCGTGGTGCCGCAACCCGTCGTCAATGCCGCCTGGTCACAGCCTGGCGGCAACGCTTCCAACAATCCCGGCAATCTGGCACTTGCTGATGCACCAACCCGGGCATGGAACGTCAAGATCAAGGGTTCTTCGAAGAAGGCCCGCCTTGCTGCAGCTCCAGTCGTGGCCGATGGCATGGTCTTCGTTGATGATATTGATGGCACGATCCACGCGCTGAATGCGAGCGACGGCAGCCAGATATGGACGCATGACACGGCTGCCTCCAGCGATCAGCGTGCAGTTCTCTTCGGCGGCGGCGTCAGCTATTTTGAAGGCCGGGTCTATGCCACCAATGGCGCAGGCGAAGTCTCTGCTCTGGATGCCAAGACCGGCAACGAAATCTGGAAAGTCCGCCCGGCTGGTCCTTTGCGCGGCTCACCAACGGTCGCGTTCAACGCGGTCTATGTGATGACGCAGGACAATCAGATCATTGCTCTCGATATGAAAGATGGCAAGGTCGTGTGGCAGGATTTCGGCGCTTCTGGCCAGTCCGGCATTTTCGGTGTGGCGGCTCCGGCTGCCGGGCAAAGCACCGTTGTTGCAGGCTACAGCACTGGTGAACTGGTCGCCTATCGCTATGAAAATGGACGCAATTTGTGGTCTGACGCCTTGGCCCGCACATCCATTTCCACAGAAGTTGGCACGCTGACAGACGTGGATGCTGATCCGATCATTGATAATGGCCGGGTCTATGCGCTGGGCCAGGGTGGCCGCATGGCGGCTTATGAACTCGTCACCGGACAGCGGCTTTGGGAATTGACCATTGCCGGTATCTCTACCCCGGTCGTCGCAGGGGAATGGATTTTCACCCTGACCGACGATGCGCAATTGCTAGCCATCGCCCGCTCCAGTGGACGGATCAAATGGATGACTCAATTGGAACGGTGGAAGAACGAAAAGAAGCGCAATAATGCGATTTTCTGGAAAGGCCCCGTGCTTGCCAATAACAAGCTCTGGATTGCCAGTTCACGCGGAGAAGTGATGTCCGTGGATGTCGGCACCGGTGTCCCGACAAAATTCGCTGAATTGAAAGATCCGGTTTCGCTGCCTCCCGTCGTGGCCAATAAAACCCTTTATATTCTGGATGATGGCGGCAACCTCACCGCCTGGCGCTAAGCCTTTGGCGCGCACATAACACGTCCCATTGCCGGACAGGCGATAGGCCCTTATCCAAAGGGTAACCAATCAGGCCTATCGCTGCCGGCATAAGGGGACCCATGTGACTGCCAGCAACACTTTATCCAGCCAAAACCCAGCGGACGAACAAACTTCAGCCGAACATCATCGCCCATCCAGCGATGTATCTTGGGTGGTTGGTTTTGTTGGCCTTGCCACTTTACTGAGCTGGATCATGCTCTGTCGGCATTGGCCGGCCATTGCTGACGCCTTTACCCTTCCCGGCCCGCATCAGCCTATGGACGGCCCCATGGCAGCGCTCATGGCGATGGTTTTGGCAGGTTTCGCCATGGCTCTGTGGTCTTTGCTGGTCAACAAGGTTCACCGCCGCCCCTCCACCGGGATTGACTGGGACAATCCCCGCACGATTGCACAGATTATCGATATCTCCGTGACCAAGCTGGCCGGGCTGTGGGTGACCTGGGCGATCATCGGTTTCCTATATTGTGTGGGGCGTTGGTATTGGCAGGGGCAATACCTCTTCGCGATGGACATCATTGCCACCGCTGCGGTGCCGCTTTTCCTGCTCTCTGTCCCTTATGTCCTGTGGCTTGACCGGGTGATGGTAGAGCCACGCGATTCAAGCTGGCACTTTGGCGCGCTGCTCATCGGGCGCGAACCATGGAGCCCGGCACAGGTGGCCAAACATTGGCGTAGCTGGATCATCAAAGGCTTTTTCAGCGCTTTCATGATCTCGATCCTGCCCGGTGGCTTTGGCTTTATCGTCAATGCCCAGTTCGCAGACCTGCTGGGCAATCCGGCACGCTGCGGGCAGGTGCTGTTTCAACTCCTGTTTCTTATCGACGTGCAGATCGGGACGGTTGGCTATCTGCTGACCATGCGCCCGCTCGACGCCCATATCCGTAGCGGCAACCCTTTGGTGGCTGGCTGGGTGGCCGCACTCATGTGCTATCCGCCTTTCGTGATTGGCCTGCTCGGCCCCGGCGGCGCGATCTCTTATGAAGTGAACACCGCCGATTGGGGCTATTGGCTGCGTTACCATGAAGTGCTGGGCTGGATCTGGATGAGCTGGCTCGTCCTCCTCACCGCGATCTATGCCTGGGCGACGATTGCCTTTGGCATCCGCTTTTCCAATCTCACCTATCGCGGGGTCATCACCAATGGCCCTTATGCCTTCAGTCGCCACCCGGCTTACCTTGCCAAGAACCTCTTCTGGTGGTGCTCGGTGCTGCCCTTCTTCGTCACCAGCGACAATCCTGTAGACATGGTGCGCAATTGCTTCTTCCTCGGCTGTATCAGCGCGGTCTATTTCTGGCGTGCTAAGACGGAAGAAGCCCATCTGCTGGGCGAAGATCCGAAATACCGCGCCTATCACGCATGGATGCGCGACCATGGGCTGATCACCAGCCGTATCACCAAAGCGGCGAAGTTCATCGCTCGCAGCCGCATACGCAAAACGCTACAGGAGAGCTGATCTCCTGTAGCGTTTGGGCAAAATTCAGCGCTCTTTAGAAGCTGTATTTATAAATCCGGCTGACATCGCCATTCCACTCGCCATGATATTTATCGAGCAGGCGCTGGGCCGGCACTTTACCGCTTTCAACAATTTCACTCAGCGTCTCAAGGAAGCCGGTTTCATTGTCACCGCTGGCGTTGAGCATATTGCGCGAGGACAACCCTTTACGCGCGATTTCAAGCACGGGGCCGGCAATATCACGCAAAGTTCCGCCACCGGGCAATGGTGCATCCAGCGCAAGCTTCGGCACCGCATTGCGCAGGGCTTCACGCTCCTCCATGGTCCAGTCTTTCACCAGATCCCAGGCGGCATCGAGCGAGGACTGATCATAAAGCAGGCCAACCCAGAAGGCCGGCAGCGCGCAAATGCGGCTCCACGGACCGCCATCGGCCCCGCGCATTTCAAGGAAGCTCTTCAGGCGCACTTCGGGGAAAGCGGTGGAGAGGTGATCCCACCAATCGCTTTCACGCGGCTTCTCACCGGGAAGTGCAGGCAGTTCGCCTTTTAGAAAATCGCGGAAGCTCTGGCCGGCAGCATCGATATATTGGCCATCGCGGAAGACGAAATACATCGGCACATCGAGCATATAATCGACATAGCGTTCATAGCCAAAATCTTCATCGAACACGAAAGGCAACATGCCCGTGCGCTGGGGATCAGTGTCTGACCAGATATGGCTGCGGAACGACAGGAAGCCATTAGGCTTGCCTTCGGTGAAGGGTGAATTGGCGAACAGCGCCGTGGCCAGCGGTTGCAGCGCCAGGCCGACGCGGAACTTCATGGCCATATCCGCTTCGCTCGAATAATCGAGATTGACCTGAATGGTGCAGGTCCGCAGCATCATATCAAGACCGAGTGATCCGACCTTGGGCATATGCTTGCGCATAATGCCATAACGCCCCTTGGGCATGATCGGCAGCTCTTCGCGGGTCTTGTCCGGCCACATGCCGAGGCCAAGATAGCCCACGCCGCATTCTTCACCGATCTGTTTCACCTGATCGAGATGGCGGCCCGTTTCAGCGCAAGTCTGATGGAGATTTTCGAGCGGCGCGCCTGAGAGTTCAAGTTGGCCTGCCGGCTCAAGGCTGATCGCGCCATCCGGCCCGCTCATCGCGATGACCTTGCCGCCTTCCTCTACCGGCTCCCAGCCGAATTGCTGCAATTGCAGCAGCAGATCGCGGATACCGCCTTCTTCCTCATAGGACGGCGCATGTTTATCGTCTTTTTTATAGACGAGCTTCTCATGCTCTGTGCCAATCCGCCAATCGGAACGCGGTTTTTCACCCGCCTGCATCGGAGCCACGAGCTGGTCGCGGCTTTCAATGACGGGATCACTATCGAGGGAGTCCTTACGCGTGCTCATACAAAGGCCGTTAAATAGGAAATGCCCATCACGCCAGCGTAAAATTACCGTTTTTGTTGACTATGTCCGCAAAGCTTATTGTCGCCAATCCCCTGCCAAGCCCATCCATAAAGCAATCGCGGCAATCGTGGCTGTCTCACCCCGCAATATTCGCGGACCTAGCGTAATCGCGCGAGTTGCCTTGATTGCGCGGATAGCCTCACGCTCCGCATCATCGAATCCTCCTTCTGGCCCGACAATCAGACCGGCAGGACCTGAATTTTGCGGAAAGACTTTTTCAACTGCTTCACCGCCCATTTCATCCGCAAAATAGAGCGCCCGATTGTCTGGCCATGTGCGCAGCAAAGCATCCAGTTTGATCGGTTCTGCCAAGGTCGGAAGCGCGGTGCGGGCGCATTGTTCAGCTGCTTCTGTGATAAGCGTCATCGCGCGATCATGGTTCAGCTTATCAGCGACACAGCGCCTTGTGATGACCGGCTGAATATGGCGCACGCCCAGTTCGGTCGCCTTTTCCAGCACCAGATCAAAGCGGTCTTTCTTCAGGAGTGCAGCATATAGGATGAAATCGGGCACTTCTTCGCGGGGGCGCAGATGCTGCACTAGATGGACGATGCAGTCGCGCTTTGCAGCAGCAGTGACTTCCCCTGCCCATTCGCCCGTTTCATCATCACAAAGAATAATCGCATCGCCTTCCCTGATGCGCATGACGCGCATCAGATAATGGGCGGCCTGCCCATCCAGCGTGATATCCATATCCGGGGCGAGCGGCCCCTTGGTGAAAAGGCGCGGCGCACTGCGCGGAGGCCAGGCGGGTGTAGCAGGCATGGCTTCCCCCTAGAGCGCGAGGCGGCTAATAGGCAAGCCATGACACATTCCAACCCCGCCGCAAACATCGTTCCCGATAGCGAACATCGCGGCCTGATTGCCCGCCTGCCGCAACCTTTGCGCGATTATGCGATGCTGGGCCGGTTTGATCGACCGATTGGCTGGTGGCTGTTGTTCTGGCCTTGTGCGTGGAGCGTCTGGCTGGCTGGCGCTGGCTGGCAGCTTGGGCTGCTGGCGTGGATGTTCCTGGGTTCGGTAGCGATGCGATCAGCGGGCTGTGTTTACAATGACATCGTCGATGCCAAGCTTGATCGGCAAGTCGCTCGCACGGCAGAACGGCCCGTGGCCAGTGGACGGGTGAGCAGGAAAGCTGCGTGGGTCTGGTTACTGGTGCTTTGCGCTATTGGGCTGGTCGTGCTGCTGCAATTGCGCCCCATCGCACAAGCGGTGGCGCTGGGCAGCCTTGCGCTGGTTGCCGCCTACCCCTTCATGAAGCGAATCACATGGTGGCCGCAAGCGTGGCTGGGGCTGGTTTTCACATGGGGTGCGCCCACGGGCTGGTTCGCCATCCGTTCCGACCACCTGCCAGTGATCGCCGCGCTTTATGCCGGGGCGTTCTTCTGGTGCATGGGTTATGACACGATCTACGCGCTGCAAGACCGTGAAGATGACGCGCTGGTGGGCATTAAATCGAGCGCAAGGCGGTTAGGCCAAGCGGTAAAGCCGGGCATTTTTGGTTTCTATGGCGCAGCGATTGCCTGTTGGGCTCTCAGCTTCTGGATGCTGCGGCCCGATTGGCTGGCGCTCCTCGCGCTGCTTCCGGTGGCCGTGCACCTTTTGTGGCAGGCTGGAACGCTTGACCCCACAGATGGCTATAATCCGCTTGTTCGCTTCCGTTCTAACCGGATGGCAGGACTGTTGTTGGCGGCAGGGTGCTTTGTTGTCGGCAATGCGTGAGCGCTTTAGCCCCCGCTGGTGATCAGATCGACTTCAGTCGCACCATCATCCAGCTTGCGAGCATAGACCACATAGGATTGCTTGCCTTTCACCCCGCCCAGCACATCATCGCTCCCATCGCGCACATGCTGTGCGGAAAAGCCGGCTGTCGATGCACGAGTGAAATAGAAGTTCAACACATCACCCAGCGGTACGGCAGTCTGAAAATTGACTACCCTGAGCGAACAGGCCCCCTGATCATTTCCGGCAGCTTCCTGAACGGACCCGCGTGGATAGACCGGGAAAGTCTGCGGCAATTTGGCCGCCCACTGCATAGTATAGGTAGCTTTTGATGCACAATCACCCTGGCCAGCCGGGGAAGCGGCGGCCCGTGCTGCGGCGGTGAGCGTCGCACTGAGTGGCAAGGTGCCTTTCACCTCAACAGGATCGGGAACCTGCTTTAACTTGTTTGCCCCACCCACCATCTGCAAGGCATCTGTACGAGCCAGAGCAATGGCCTGACGCCCCCGCGCTTCCGGTGGAAGAGCACCACGGCTTGAACGGATAGAGGCAGCATTACTGCCACCATTTTGCCCGACAAGGTCGGGATCAACAGTGATCTGGTCCCCCAGCGCTCCGCTAAGTGCGGGGTCATTTTCTGCCACGGGTGTTTCGCCATCACTCCTTTTGCTGCTGCAACCGGTAGCCAGCACAGCCGGTGACACAATCACCAATAAAGCAAGGATCGATGAAATGCGGGACATGGCAGACCTCAATTTGTGTCGAGATGGCAGCAACAAATTATCAATTTACTGCTTAATGCACATCACCGCAGCGGCAATAAGCCGGCGTGCCAAATTGGGAAGCTGGCACCATGGTTCCAAGGTGCTTGCAGAAGTCGCCCTCTGCAAGCACCCTGACGCCGCCTCTTCAGGAATTTGCGACCCAGAGGCAGCGTGATCTGGAGGCCTCTATAACAAAAGGTCCTGACTCCAAAGCCCTGATTTTACTCAATTAGCGGCAGCGCGAGTCGGAACGATCGATTTCGCGGCCGAGCAAACCGCCACCAACGGCACCCAGAATTGCACCGAGTGTTTTGTCACCACGACCGGCAACAGTATTCCCCGCAAGACCGCCAACGGCTGCACCAATCAGGAGGCCTGTCGTGCCATTTTCCTTCTTGCAGCGCCACCGGCCATCATCTCCGCGCCATACGCGCGTGTTGCGCGTCACGCGGTCACCACGATACCGGCTACGGGAATATCTGCGGTCGTGGCGATCATACCGATCATAACGATCGTAACGATCATGATGCCGCCCATGATTCCAGCTCACTTCGGTTGGTGCTGCATGGCTGGCGCCAGCGGGCACGAATTCCACAGCCGAAGCAGGTGCACTGACCGCCAGGCCGCCAGCGGCGAGAGCGAAAATCGTTGCTTTGATCCTGTTAGTCATCATCAATCTCCTTCAATCCCCTTTAAGACGGTTAAGACTTAACGTTGGTTTCCTGAACATTTGGCAACTTCGCCGATTTTTTCAAAATCCACGACAGGCTGAGCCATGTTTTGCGATGAAACGAAACTTGTGAGGAGACTCTGAGGAGCGTAACGGCGCGTTATGAGAGATGAATCACCCCCAGTAGACCGTGGTGCGTTGGCTTGTGTGCTGTTTGCCCACGCCATTTGGGGCTCGTTACCGCTATATCTGCTGCTGGTTCATTCGGTGCCACCAGTGGAATTTGTGGCCTGGCGCATCATCATGTCCCTGCCATTTTGCTTTGCCATCGTGTGGTTTCGCGGAATGATGCCGGAATTCCGCGCCATGCTACGCAGCCGAAAGGTTGTGCTCACGCTGGTAAGCACCTCCGCTGCCATCGGCATCAACTGGCTGAGCTATGTCTGGGCGATCCAGTCCGGCCATGTCTACGCTGCCAGTATCGGCTATTACATTTTACCACTGGTCATGATGGTGCTGGCCTATGTCGTGCTCGGAGAGCGGATGACGCGCCGGCAGTGGTTTGCTGCTAGCCTTGCAGCGCTTGGCGTGATGGCCCTCATGGGCGGCTCTTTGAACAATTTGTGGGTCAGCCTGTTACTCGCCACCAGTTTCGCCTTTTACGGGCTGATGCGGAAAACCGTGGCGGCTGGTGCCATGGTCGGGCTGGCATTGGAAACCCTGCTGCTGGCCCCGATCGCGCTCGGCATTCTGATCTGGTATGCGGCGGCTGGCCCGGGCATCAGCATGGGAAGCAATTGGGCTCTGAACGGCGCTATCGTAATGAGCGCGCCGATGACTGCGCTTCCGTTACTGCTCTTTGCAGTGGCTGCACGGCGACTGCCCTATTCGCTGATGGGTTTTCTCCAGTTTCTCCCTCCTTCCATCATTTTCCTTCTTGGTCTGACAGTGTTCGGGGAAAAAATGGATGTCAGCCAGCTTATCAGCTTTGCCCTGATCTGGACGGCGGCGGCATTGTTCGTTCGAGAAATGCTGCGCCGCCCAAAGCCATCAGAGGCAGCCAGCAAAGCGTAGGGCTTCGCCCTGCGCAGCTTCACCCAGTTCCGCTTCCCACATGGCCGTGTGTCCGCGAATGATCGTGCCGATCACGCGGCCTTCCAGCTCCATACCAGTAAAGGGCGACCAGCCAGCGCGGCTTTGCAGCCAGTCCTCAGTGATGGTGAAGTGGCCTTTACGGTCAACAATAGTGAAATCGGCATCATAACCCGCCGCGATCCGGCCCTTGCCGACAAGCCCAAACACCCGTTGTACGCCGGAGCTGGTCATATCGATCAGCCGTTCCAGCGTCATATGCCCCTTGGCCACATGATCGAGCATCAGGGGAAGCAGAGTCTGCACACCGGGCATTCCGCTCGGGCTGTCAGGATACTCCTTCGACTTTTCCTCAATCGTATGTGGCGCATGGTCAGACCCGATGACATCAGGCACGCCTGCCCGCAGCCACTCCCACAATCCAGCGCGATGCGCTTCTGAACGGATGGGTGGGTTCATCTGCGCATAGGAACCGAGGCGCGGGTAAGCATCTTCAGCGGCCAGTGTCAGATGCTGCGGTGTCACTTCGCAAGTGGCGACATCGCGGTGCTGCGAAATAACCGCCAACTCTGCTGGAGTGGTGACGTGGAGAATATGGATCGGGCGGCGCGCTTCACGCGCCAGCTTCAGAATCCGGCGCGTGGCCAGCATCGCGCTTTCATCATCGCGCCACACCGGGTGGCTGGAAGGATCGCCGCTGACCCTTTCACCCTTGCGAGAATTCATCCGCTCTTCGTCTTCGGCATGGATAGCCACCCGGCGATGGCCATTGGCGAGCACACGGGCGAGTTCCTTATCTTCTGCCACCAGCAGGCTGCCAGTGGAAGCGCCCATGAAAATCTTGACTCCGGCCGTGCCCGGAATCCGTTCCAGCGCGCCCAGTTCCGGCGCGTTCTCTGCCGTTGCACCAACATAAAAGGCATGATCACACCACATCCGGTGATGCGCACGTTCAAGCTTGTCATGCACCCGCATCACGCTGTCCGTGTTGGGGTTGGTGTTGGGCATTTCAAACACGGCGGTAATTCCGCCCATCACCGCCGCGCGGCTACCGGTTTCGAGATCTTCTTTATGTTCCAGCCCCGGCTCACGGAAATGCACCTGACTGTCGATCACACCGGGCAGCACATCCAGCCCTGCGCAGTCTATCTTTCGGCCTGCATCGGGGTAGAATCCCACCCCTACAATCTTGCCATCGCGCACAGCAACATCGGCCTGCACCGCGCCCGAAGGTGTATGAACAGTGCCGCCAGTAAGAACGAGTTCGGGGGATTGCGTCATCAGATAGGCCTCTCTCGGCTCGGAGATTCAAAAGTTGCCCCATCCCATGCCACAGAGACAGGAGAGACAACAGAGTGCGAATCCCGGAAGCGTTCGAAGCATCGGATGAAACTCGATGCGGGTGCCCCCAGAGGCTCAGGCAGACCTCTCATCGCGGCAGCCAACAAGCGTAATGGTGAAAATGCGCAAAGGGCAAACGGCGCTGGTTGATTCTCGACGTGCATATGCCACTTTAGTCGCATGTCTCATTCACGCCTGTTTTCCCGCTCGCTCATCCGTCTTCGCGCCACCGATATTTCCGAAGGGGAATCGGGGGAAGATGTTGCTGGCTTTCTGCAAGGCCTCGTCACCAATGATGTGACCGGTCAGCTTCCCACCTATGCCGGATTGCTATCGGCACAGGGCAAAGCGATGTTTGATTTTATCGTCTGGCCAGCAGGCCATGGCGAATTGCTGATCGATTGCGAAGCGGCACAGGCAGATGCTCTGGTGAAACGCCTCTCTCTTTATCGCCTGCGCCGCAAAATCTCGATTGAACGGGACGATACGCTGGGCGTCTATTGGAAAGCAGAACTGGGCGATGGGGGTGTGCCCGATCCGCGCCTCGCTGATCTGGGCGAACGCTGGGTCGCCAAAGTTTCCGATCATGATATCGCCGCCGATGCAGCATGGCAGGCCCACCGCCTCGCCCTTGGCGTATCGGAAGGCGTGGAGGAATTGGGCGATATTCTGTGGCTCGAAACCAATGCGGTGGAACTGCATGGCGTCAGCTTCAAGAAGGGCTGCTATATCGGGCAGGAAAATACGGCCCGCATGAACTGGCGACAGAAGGTCAATCGCCGCCTGATCGTAGTGCCGCTCGATCAATCACAGGAAAAACGCCGCAAGGTGGCTTATCCTGAATCGGGTTTTGCGGTGGATCATCTGCATGTGGCAGACATCGCCCCGGAATGGGTGCCTACATGGATGACACTGGAAGCCCCGGAATAACAGCGCTCAGGCGGCCTGCTGGTCGTCCAGCGAATCCGCCTCAACGGGAACCGAACGTTGCAGGAGAGCTTCGGCGCTTGCCCGTGCAGTGTTGCGATCAAGGCCGAGCGACAACGAAAGCTGCTTACCCAACAGCGCATCGCCCATAGCCATCAACACCAGTGTCAAGGTAACTTCCTTCAGATTACGCGCTGCTTGCTCCGATGCTTCGCCATCGACAGGCGTAAACTCGTCGATCAGCGCGTGAATAGCTTCGACAATCGGATTAAGCGCATCTTCATTGCCTGAAAGCAGCATCCAGCTTGCGAGCTGCCCGCCGCCTTGTTTGTCAAATGCATCGAAGGTGAGGTCCACCACTTCACGGGCAGAGGCAAGGCCAGCGCGCCGCGCACGCATCCTGTCAGCAATGGAGGAGCAAACTGTTTCCGCCAGATATTCGGACAATGCCACTTGCAAGCCTGCAGCCGAGCCGAAGTGATGCAACAAATTGGCGTGAGTCCGGTCCACTTTCGCCGCGACGGATTTCAGCGTCACACTTTGCGGACCAGTTTCAATCAACAATGTGCGAGCGGCTTCCAACGCTGCCTTTCGGCTTTCCTGCGAAGACAGGCGTTTTCTTTCCGGCATCAGATACCCCTTTTACCCCTGCACATGGGAGCAGGTTTAAGGGCTCTGTTCTGGCAGTCAACGCCTTGCAGGGCAAACCGCGCCTGCCGCAAGCATTTCTAAATACGCCATTCTTGGCAGGAACCCCATGCCCGGAGGTAAGGTGGGGTTCCTGCTATCTCAGACTTTTCACGCTGCGCGCATTTGGGAGTCAGATGCATCCGGAAAATCTTCCGGTGCCCCGGTTGGATTGAGAGTGCGGACATAGCGATAGGCAGGGGCCGCTTCACCGCCACGCCCCTTGCTCGCCAGCTTGCGCAACACGCCGGTGCGCTGAAAGCCCAACCGCTGAAGCACACGGCCAGAGGCCGGGTTGTCCAGATAATGCCCGCCATAAACCTGCTTGTGGCCCAGCATTCTGGCGACGTTGAGTAGACCTTCGCCTGCTTCGCTGGCGTAGCCCTGCCCCCAGCGATCACGCCGTATCCAATAGCCGATTTCCGGGCCATCTTCATGCAATGTCAGCGCAACATGGCCAATCAGCGGCGCGCCCTTTTCATCCGGCAGCGTAATCGCAAAGCGCGGGAAGAACGGGTCCTGCGGGCGCTTCACAAATTCGCGCGCGTGCTCAGCCTGATAGGGCCAGGGTGCATTGCTCAACATCCGCACAACCTGCGGATCGCTCAAGCCATCATGAATTGACCGCCAGTCTTCTTCAAAGACGGGCCTCAGGAATAATCTGTCAGTGCGAGTGAACATCGCGCTTCGCCTCCTTCAACCCCTCACACCGCCCCGCTAAAGGGCTTTCGTGACAGGGTTATTTCGCATCGGGCACGATTGCCGCGATACGTCGGAGGGAGACATAAAAAAGGGAGACGGTTTGGCCCCATCTCCCTCTTGGCCAGATCTACCTCTGGCGGGGCCATCCCGTTGGATGACCCTGTATGTGAATCATCCGATTATTCGGCGGCTTGCGCCATCATGTCCACAGACACGTATTTACGGCCTTGTTTGCCGCTGTGGAAACGCACACGGCCTTCCGCGAGCGCAAAAAGTGTGTGGTCTTTGCCGATGCCAACATTCACGCCGGGATACACACGTGTACCGCGTTGACGGATAATGATGTTGCCGCCGATCACTTCCTGACCGCCGAACTTCTTAACACCGAGGCGACGGCCTGCTGAGTCGCGACCGTTGCGGGATGAACCGCCTGCTTTTTTATGTGCCATCTCAAACTACTCCAAATCTCTCGGCTTATTCCGCGCTAGCGGCTTCAGCGGTCTTCTTCGGCGCGGCCTTCTTGGACGCAGCTTTCGAATCACCAACGGACAGAATGCGCAGCAAAGTCATCTGCTGGCGGTGGCCCTGCTTGCGGCGGTAGTTGTGGCGGCGACGCTTCTTGAAGACGACGACCTTTTCGGACTTCGCCTGCGCGATGATTTCAGCCGACACAGTGACCTTGCCAACTTCGGCCAGCTTGTCACCTTCGCCTGCCAGAAGGACATCGCCCAACGTGACAGTTTCACCAGCTTCACCAGCCAGTTTTTCAACTGCAATCTTGTCTCCGGCGGCGACCCGGTATTGTTTGCCGCCCGTGCGCACTACTGCGAACATGGTATCATCCATCCAATCTAAAGCTTTGTCGCCCCGCCTGAGCCACCTGACCTCACTTCAAAAGAAGTAATGCCCGATAATAGAGCGACGCGCCGCGCGCCCTGTAAGAGCGCCGGAAGAATGGCTGCCGTTAAGCGAAAGCCCCCATGTTGTCAACGCCAGCGCGTCATCAATCATGGAAAAAACAGGGTCTCTTGCAAAACACACGATACGAAAGCACGTGCTGGAAAGCAGCCGACGACGGGGCTATGGCCCAAGGGATGATGAAAAGCAATGCAGCCTCGCTGTTCCCACTGATCGCCGCTGGCTGTGCCACGCTCGCGCTATCAGCCTGCGCCACACCTCGCGGAGAATACCCGAGTTTGGCCATCCGACCGGAAGAACGGGTGAGCGGTTCGATGAAACCTGTGGCTGCAGAGCCTTATATTCCGCCCAAAACCGGCCCGGATGTTCTCAGCAATATTGCAGGCCTTCGCCAAAGCGCCGAGCAAGCCCACGCCCAATTCACCGCAGCCGTGCCCGCAGCCCGCAAAGCCGCCAATGCCGCTCGCAATTCTTCTCAGGGAAGTGAAAAATGGGCTGTGGCACAAATTGCCCTGTCCGAACTCGAATCGAGTCGCAGCGATGCGATGATTGCTCTGGCAGATCTGGACCGGCTCTATGTTGATGCGGCGATCAATGCCAAAGAGCTTGGCCCGCTCGCTTCAGCGCGAAATGATGTAATGGCTCTGGTCGCTCAGGAAGATTCCGTGATCGACCAGATTGGCGCACTCCTGCGTTAAGCATCGCGTCTCAAAAAAAGGGGCTGGCGAACCAGCCCCGAGATATTGGGAGAATGCCTGAGCGTCAGTCAAACGCAAAGCATTGGCTCGATAGCGCGGAAACCCTGCAAGGACGCAAGCGCGTCGGGCAGAGCGCGAAGCCAGGTCGCATAATGCTTCGCTAGGTCCGGCTATCCAGTCACAGTCTTAATGTCGGGAATCGCGGCATGATTCTTTGACGCCGGTCAATCTTGTTTGGGCAGAATGTCCCACCTTGCCAAATCGCCATGATCCTGTTCGCGCGGTTCAATCCAGTGCCAGCCGTCAGAACGGCGTTCGCGTTTCCAGAACCACGCATCACTTTTGAGGTGATCCATCACGAAATCGGCCGCTTCAAAAGCATCTCGACGGTGTTTTGCCGCAGCGGACACCAGCACAATCGGCGCACCGGGCTGCATCACACCGATTCTGTGCCAGATCATCAGGCCTTCCAAGGCCCAGCGTGCCAAAGCCTGGTCCGCCAGCGCGTCCATTCCGGGCAGTGTGAGCGGTTCATAATGCGAGAGTTCGAGCGCTTTGACATCACCTTCACCGCGCACTTTGCCAACAAAACTGACTATGCCGCCAGCATCGGGCACTTTTTGCGCGAAATGTGCCAAGCCTTCTCCTGCCGAAAAGCCCGTATCAAGCAGCCGGACATCCTTCATCCGCTCAGCCTCCACTCACGGGTGGAAGCAATGCCACTTCTGCGCCATTTTGCGCAATCAGACTGGTCTTATCGGCCAGCAAGGCGCCATCCAGCGCCACGCGCACTTTTTCGCCCGCCACCAGCGCGCGCGCCTCTTCGGGGAGCGAATCTAGCAGGTACTGCCAGTTAAGCGGCGCGGGGTAATCGCGTTCAGGCGCAACCATTGCAGACAGCCGCCCAAGGAACAGCACTTTAACGCTCACTGGAAATTCCTATCCGCCGGTCATCGACATATGGCGCGGCTGCGCAGGCATGGCGCCACGTTCATCAATGCGAAAATGATGTTTTTCGGGCTTAATTCGCATCGCTTCATTGAGTGCGGCTTCAAGCTGGCGATCCGGATCATCCGAACGCAAGGCAGCGCGCAGATCAACCCGCTCTGCCCCGCCAAGGCAGGCATAGAGCTGGCCCGTGGCCGTCACCCGGATGCGATTGCAGCCAGCGCAGAAATTATTGGTCAGCGGGGAAATCAGCCCCACCCGTCCGCCGGTTTCTTCCACATCGAAATAGCGCGCCGGGCCGCCAGTGGTGGCAGAAGAAGGCGTGAGAGTGAAGCGTTGGTCGAGCACATCACGCACCGCAGTGAGCGGCAGATAATGATCGACCCGATCACCATCGACATCGCCCAGGGGCATCACTTCGATCAGCGTCAGATCATGGCCTTCACCATGTGCCCAGCCGATCATCTGAGGGATCATGGCTTCATTGACGCCCTTCAGCGCTACGGTGTTGATCTTCACCTTCAGGCCTGCCGTGCGTGCAGCGGCAATACCCTCCAGTACCGCCTCCAGCCGATCACGCCGGGAAAGTTCAGCAAATACCTCAGCATCCAGCGTATCGAGCGAGACATTCACCCGCTTCACGCCGGCGCGGGCCAAATCATCAGCAAATTCTGCGAGACGCGTGCCATTGGTGGTAAGGGTCAGCTCTTCCAACCCCTGCCCGACATGGCGGCCCAAGGCGCGCACGAGGTCCATCATGTCACGCCGCACCAGCGGCTCCCCACCGGTCAGGCGAATCTTGGTAATTCCCCGCTGCATCATGCCGAGCGAGAGCTTGTGCAGCTCTTCCAGACTCAGCACATCCTTGCGCGGCAGGAACTGCATCTTTTCAGGCATGCAATAGGTGCAACGCAGATCACAACGATCCGTGACCGACAGACGCAGATAGCTGATCCGTCGGTTGAAGGCATCCACAAGAGGACCGGTCCCGCAACTCATGTGCTTACAATGCATTAAACTACAGAGCGTTTCCACCAAAGCGAAGCAATTGCCCGGTAATGCCCGGTGCGGCCTCCAGCCAATCGGCAATATCGGCGGCAGAGGGCTGCTCTGGCCCGGCAATTCCATTCACCCGTTTGGGCGCGGCCATCCGGGCAAGCGATTGCACTGCGGCCAATTGCCAGCCGCGCTGCGCCGGATCGTCAGACGGGAAGTGCAGCAGCAGCGCATCCACCGGCCCTTCCAGCAATTCCCGCGCTTGCGGCAGATATTCGGCATGGAAATGGGCAGCGGCATCCAGCGCTTGGGCTGGCAGATCAGTAATCGGCAGGATGGCCTGCGTCATGGCAATCAGCGCCTGTCGCGGTGCAGGGTAATGCCGATCTTTTCGTTCTTTTCGCTGAGCGCCAGCTTCACGATCTTCACTGTCACCGCTTCCACCCGCTCATCTTGCATGAACAGCGTATTGCACACATGATCTGCCACTGATTCAATCAGCTTGAAATGCAGCCCTTCCGGAAAAGCATCGGACGCGGCAAATTTCAGATCCATGTAATTCTTGCTGGCTTCCAGCGGAGTTTCCGGATCGTAATAGTCAATCGCCCTGAACTTGACCGTGATAGTAAAGCGCAAAGGCTGCGGCTTGCCGGTTTCTTCGGAATAAATCCCGGTCAGCACATCATGTTCGAAATCAGCAATTTCGAGCGTCAGACTGTCAGCCATATGCGGCTCTCCCAAAATTTCGCCTGTTGGCGATTATCTCAATTGTTGGACCAGCGGGCGAAAATCGCCGTGGGCAACAAGCGCCCGTTTTCGCCATCTTCACGCACCGCCAGATCGCCATGTTCGATTTTTCCCGGTGCACCACGGAACATTTCAGCCAGCAAACCGCCCAGCGCGAGGCTGGACATCCGCACCGCATAGACGGTGAGGAACAGGAAGCGGCTATTTTCATCCAACAGCTTGCGGCAATCACCGACCAATTCCGGCAACCCGCTTTCAATCCGCCAGGTTTCCCCCTTGGGACCACGCCCGAATTTGGGGGGATCGAGAATGATCCCGTCATAACGCTTTTCACGCCGTACTTCACGCGCGGTGAATTTGCCTGCATCATCCACCAGCCAGCGGATCGGGCGATCCGCCATGCCGGAAATTTCCGCATTCTCACGCGCTTGCGCCACTGATTTCTTCGACGCATCCACATGGGTGACAGAGCCGCTATTGCTCAATGCCAGCGTGCCTACCCCGGTATAGCCAAAAAGGTTCAGCGTTTCGGCATCGGTCTTGCCGTCCAATTGCGCGCGCATCCAGTCCCACACCGGCGACATATCGGGAAAGAACCCCAGATGCCGGAAGGGCGTGCATTGCGCAGTGAAGGACACTTCATTCCAGTTCAGATCCCAGCCATCTTCGGGCACGGGCTTGCTGTAATGCCAGCGGCCACCGCCATCTTCATCCGAACCGGGAATAAATTCGCCATGCGCCTCCCATTCGCTTTCCGCGAGGCGCGGGCTCCATAAAGCCTGCGCTTCGGGGCGAATAAAGCGATAGGGGCCATAGCGTTCCAGCTTGCGGCCATGGCCACTATCCACCAGGCCATAATCGGCCCAGCCCTGCCCTTCGAGCAGGATCGGCTGTTGAACCAGCTCTGCCATCAGGCTGACGGGGTCGCGCGTTCCGCGACATATTGGGCAATGGCGTCATAATCACCGGGCAGGCGATCATAGCGCTCTTCGCGTTCGAACAGATCCCCCACACGCGCTGGCAGATGCGGGCGCTGGCCGGTGGCCGATTCCACTGCATCGGGGAATTTGGCCGGATGGGCGGTGGCCAGTGTCACCACGGGAATGGACGAATCAATGCCTGCGGCCCGCGCGGCATGGAGGCCGATAGAAGTATGCGGATCGATGATCTCGCCGCATTTTTCCGCTGCCCAATGCATCGCATTCTGCATGTCAGAGCGATCCGCCCGCGCACTGGTGAAGAGCGCGGCTGATCCTTCGCGCTGCGCATTGGTGAGCCGCATCGCCCTGGTCTTTTCAAACCCGCTCATCTGATCGGCCAGAGCCAGACCATCGCGGCTCCCTTCCAGAAACAGCAGGCGTTCAAAATTGGAGCTGACCTGAATATCCATTGATGGCGCATCGGTGGCCGTCACGGTCCCGGCGGAATAATCCCCATTGGACAAGGCGCGGTGGAGAATATCGTTTACATTGGTCGCCACGATCAGCTTCTCAACCGGCAGGCCCATTTGCGCGGCCACATAACCGGCAAACACATCACCGAAATTGCCCGTCGGCACGCTGAAGGCGACCTTGCGATAGGGCGCGCCAAGCTGAAGCGCAGCGG
This sequence comes from Altericroceibacterium indicum, assembly GCF_009828105.1. GTDB lineage: Bacteria > Pseudomonadota > Alphaproteobacteria > Sphingomonadales > Sphingomonadaceae > Altericroceibacterium > Altericroceibacterium indicum. The sequence continues at coordinate 74,364 of NZ_WTYQ01000001.1, read as the reverse complement.
CAAAATAATACACCACCTGCGCCATCAACCGCGCCCAGTTGATCGAATTGACCGCACTGATGCGGAAACGCCCGGTCATGGCCGTATCGCCAAACATGCGCTTCACCATCGCCTGCGCATCGTCAAAGCTACCGTCAATGGCGATATTATGGACGTTGGGCGCCAGCACCGTGGTCATCTGGCGGCGCTGCACATCGCTCACCCGGCCATCGGGATGGAGCATGAACACATCAATCCGTTCCCGGCCTGCCACCGCGTCAATCGCCGCCGAGCCAGTGTCTCCGCTGGTCGCGCCGACAATCGTCAGATGGTCATCACGGCGGGAGAGGAATTCTTCGAACAGACGCCCCAGCAATTGCAATGCCACATCCTTGAAGGCGAGCGTCGGGCCGTGGAACAGTTCGAGCAGCCAATGCTGTTCATTGAATTGCGTGAGCGGGGTCACCGCATCATGCGAAAAGCTGCCATAGGCATCAGCGCAAAGGCGCGCCAACTGGTCTTCGGTCAGGCTTCCCTTCACAAATGGCATCATCACCCGCGTGGCGAGTTCGGCATAGGGCAAGCCCTTCATCGCCGCGATCTCATCAATCGAAAAGCGCGGCCATTCACGGGGCACATAAAGGCCACCATCAGATGCCAGACCGGCGAGCGTTACGCCTTCGAAATTGAGCGCCGGTGCGCTGCCTCGTGTAGAGATGTAGTCCATGATGGATGCGCCGTTAGCGTGAGCCTGCTTTTCACGCAACTATATGGCGCGTTTTGGCCCGTGAAGTTTGAGTATTGCCCTATCCTATGGCCGCAGCTTCTTCCGCAGCGCGAGAATGTAGATCACCACCGCCGTTGCCGCGAAGAAGAACCATTGCACGGCATAAGACAGGTGATTGTTGGGCAAATCACCCGGATCAGGCAGTGCATTGGCTTCAAGCCCTGCCTGTGGCGGGTCTGCAATCAATCGCGCTTCATGCCCACGCCCCGGCCCGATAATTCCGCTGACCGTCCCGCCTGCCCATGAACCGATTTTCGGCTCAATCTGCCAGCCAAGCACCACATCAGCCTCCCCGCCAGAAGCCAGAATGCAGCGCGATGATTGCGCCCAGCCAGCCCGGCCTTCACGGCTCCGTCCGGCCAGCGCATCATGGCTCAGCACCTTTACGCAATCGAGCGTGCTCTTGCGATAAAGCGCAGGCTCCACCGCATCAGGGCTTATGGGGAAGGCAATCGGTGGCAAGTTTTCTGCTTCAGCATAATGGCGCAGAAGCCCATTCTTCCATTGTGCCCGCTGCAATTGCCAAATGCCCAGCCCGATCATGGTCATCACGCAAAGCGCGACAATCAGCGTCGGCAGAATTGGCAAGCGACGAATCATCGGCCCTGTTTCCCAAATGAATGGGGTGGCCTTTCCGATAATCCGGCAGGGCCACCCCCAATACTTATGCGCTCACGCCATGCGGCAGAGCGTCAACCATGGACTTCAGCACCCCAGCCGCCCCAGACATAGACTGTGATGAACAGGAACAGCCACACCACATCGACAAAATGCCAATACCATGCAGCAGCTTCAAAACCGAAATGCTGCCGGGGGGTGAAGTGGCCCTTATAGGTACGCACCAGGCATACGATCAGGAAGATCGAGCCGATAATCACATGGAAGCCGTGAAAGCCCGTCGCCATGTAAAAGGCAGAACTGTAGGTATTGCCGCCAAAGCCAAAGGGCGCATGCATATATTCATAGGCCTGAATGCAACTGAACACGAGGCCGAGAACAATCGTCGCCCACAAGCCCTGCTTCAGCCCTTCGCGGTTCCCATGGATCAAGGAGTGATGCGCCCAGGTGATCGTGGTGCCAGAACACAGCAGGATCAGCGTGTTAAGCAATGGCAGATCAAACGGGTTAATCACCGCTTCAATTGCCTTGGGTGGCCACACTCCGCCGATCACATCGGTCAGATTGGTGGGGAACAGGGCAAAATCGAACCAGCTCCAGAACCAGCCGACAAAGAACATCACTTCCGAAGCGATGAACAAGATCATTCCATAACGGAAATGGAGCTGCACCACCGGCGAATGAAAGCCAGCCTCCGCTTCATTGACGATCTTGCCGAACCAACTGAAGAAAGTGGCAATCAGGCCAGCAATGCCAAGGCCCAGAACGAGCCAGGCCATGGCCATTTCATGCATGAACAATACCATCCCGGTCGTGAAGGTCACGGCGGACATCGAGCCGATAAATGGCCAGATATCGGGCGGTAGAATATGGTAATCGTGGTTCTTTGCACCAGCCATGGTTTTCCGTCCTGTTTTTTCAAGCATCGGCCAAATGGGCGGCTGAACATATCGTTCAATCACTCAGGAAGCCGGGTCCTCTGCCTCGTGAAATGTATAGCTCAAAGTAATCTGTTCGACATCCTTTGCATTCTCATCATTTAGAATGGCAGGATCAATATAATAAAGCACCGGCATCCGAACTTCCTGCCCCGGCTGCAACGTCTGTTCGGTAAAGCAGAAGCACTGAATCTTGTTGAAATAGGCCCCGGTCTGCTCCGGCTCGACATTGAAAGTGGCGGTGCCGGTAATCGGCTTGTCCGAATTGTTACGCGCGGTGAACACAGCAATATCGCGCTGGCCGATCGTCACCGTATCCTTGACCTGCACGGGCTTGAAATCCCACGGCATATTGCGTTCGACATTGGCATCGAAACGCACTGAAATCGTATGGCCTGCCCCGCTTTTGGCAAATTGCGCCGCCAGGTCTGCATCGCCTTGCGTTGCCCGCTGCGTGGTCCCGCCAAAGCCGGTTACCGAACAGAACATCTGGTAAAGCGGCACCGCTGCATAACCCAGCCCCAACATGCCCAGCGCCACACCGGCAAACAGAATCGCAAAGCGGCGGTTTTTCTGATGCAGTGAAGCGGTTGCCATGCCTATCCTCCCAGCCGTGCGATAGTGATCAGGTAAAACAGCACGACAAATGCGGCCAGCGTAAGGCCTAATGCAATATTGCGCGACCGGCGGCGCGCCTTGAATTCGCGTTCTTCTTCAGGTGTCATCATAAAGACAGCCCTCCCCCCAGAATAAGCCGGTCAGCCACCAGCGCGGCAAACAATGCAAACAGATAGAGGACGGAATAAGCAAACAGGCGCTTTTCCGGCTTCATCCTGTCTTCATCGCCGCGCTTACGGCGAAACGCCACCGGCAAAGCCTGCACCAGAAACAGCCCGGACAGGGCAAGCGCGGATATGCCGTAGATCAGCCCGGTTCCGCCAATCCACCATGGCGCAAGGCTGACCGGGAGCAGCGCAATGCTGTAAAACAGGATCTGCCGGCGGGTTACCGCTTCACCGGCCACCACTGGCAGCATGGGAATGCCGACCTTGGCATAATCGGTCTGCACAAACAGCGCGAGCGCCCAGAAATGTGGCGGCGTCCAGATAAAGATGATCGCAAACAGCAGGATCGGCATCGCCGTGATGTGGCCAGTCACCGCGATCCACCCGATCAGCGGCGGAAAGGCCCCTGCCCCACCGCCAATCACGATGTTCTGCGGGGTGCGCGGTTTCAGCCAGATCGTGTAAACAACCGCGTAATAGAGGATCGACAGGGCCAGAATAGTCGCAGCGAGCCAGTGGATCGCCAAACCCATCACCAGAACCGAGCCAATCGAAAGCACAATGCCAAAATCGCGCGCATCGGTGCGGTTCATTCGTCCTTGCGGCAAAGCGCGGCTGGCGGTGCGCTTCATGCCTGCATCCAGATCCGCTTCCCACCATTGGTTCAATGCCGCAGCACCGCCCGCGCCCACCGCAATGCACAGAATCGCGGTAAAACCGAGGATCGGATTGATCGAACCGGGGGCTGCCAGCAGGCCGCACAGGCCGGTGAACACCACAAGGCTCATCACCCTGGGCTTGGTCAGCGACACGAAATCGCGCCAATCAGTGGGGAGCCGTGTTGTTGCAGAGGCAGCGGTGGTCATATTTTCTAATTCGATCTCAAGAACTTTCCAGAGGCGGTGATACAGGAAGCCGCACCATAAGGGTAGAGGCGCACCGATGACGATGCGCCTCAGCCTGTATCGCTTGATGCCCCGACAGTTCAGGCCTGCGAAGGTGACGCATTGCCGTGGCGGTGGACTTCTTCACCATCGTCAATGATCGGCAGGGTTTCGAACTGGTGATAGGGTGGTGGGCTGGACAAGGTCCATTCCAGCGTTGTTGCCCCTTCACCCCAGTAGTTGGCCGGCGCTTTCTTGCCTGCAACAAAGCTGTAGATGATGTTCGCAAAGAAGATCAGCATGGATAGAGCCATGATTTCATAGCCATGCGTTGCGATTGAATTCCAGAATTCAAACGCCGGTGTGTAATCCGGGATACGGCGCGGCATCCCATCCATGCCCAGGAAATGCATCGGGAAGAAGATCAGATTCACCCCGACGAAGAAGACCCAGAAATGCAGGTGAGCAAGGAATTCGGAATGCATCCGCCCGCTCATTTTCGGGAACCAGTAATAGAAGCCTGCGAACAGGGCGGTCACTGCACCCAGCGAAAGCACATAATGGAAATGCGCCACCACATAATAGGTGTCATGCAAATTATCATCGACCCCGCCATTGGCCAGCACCACACCCGTGACACCGCCGACAGTGAACAGGAAGATAAAGCCCAGTGCCCAGACCATCGGTGATTTGAAAGAGATGGACCCGCCCCACATGGTGGCGATCCAACTGAAAATCTTGATCCCCGTCGGCACCGCGATGACCATGGTGGCAGCGGTGAAATACATCTTCACATTCACACTGAGGCCCACAGTATACATGTGATGCGCCCAGACGACGAAGCCAACCACACCAATCGCCACCATGGCATAGGCCATGCCGAGATAGCCGAAAACCGGCTTGCGGCTGAACGTCGCAATGATCTGGCTAATCATGCCGAAGCCCGGCAGAACCATGATGTAAACTTCAGGATGGCCAAAGAACCAGAACAGATGCTGGTAAAGCAGCGGATCACCACCGCCCATCGGATCGAAGAATGTCGTGCCGAAATTGCGATCCGTCAGCAACATGGTGATGGCCGCCGCCAGCACTGGCAGAGCCAGCAGCAACAGGAATGCCGTCACCAGAACGGACCAGACAAACAGCGGCATTTTATGCAGTGTCATGCCCGGCGCACGCATGTTGAAAATGGTCGTGATGAAATTGATCGCGCCAAGAATGGAGCCCGCGCCCGCCAGATGAAGCGCAAAAATCGCAAAATCAACCGCCGGCCCGGGCGAGCCTGAAGTTGATAGCGGGGCATAGGCCGTCCAGCCAATCCCGGCCCCCATTCCTGTGCCACCGGGCACAAAGGCGGACATCATCAGCGATATGAAGCCCGCGAAAGTCAGCCAGAAGGAAACGTTGTTCATACGCGGGAAGGCCATATCCGGCGCACCGATCATCAGCGGCACGAACCAATTGGCAAAGCCGCCAATCATGGCCGGCATGACCATGAAGAACACCATGATAAGGCCATGGGCAGTAATCAGCACGTTCCACAGATGGAGCGCCTGATCAAAACCGGCTTCCCCGCCCATGAATTCGACCCACCAGCCGAGATATTGAATCCCCGGCTCTTTGAGTTCGAAACGCATGATGCCGGAAATGCCGCCCCCCACGATCCCGGCGAAGATCGCGAAGATCAGATAGAGCGTTCCGATGTCCTTATGGTTGGTGGACATGAACCAACGGGCGAAAAACGCCGGCTTATGGTCAGCGTCATGGTGGTGCTCTTCAGTGTGAGCCTGGAATGTATCTGCGGTCGTGGCCATTATACTTGGACCTTATTCAGTTCAGCTCTGGGCTCAGACTTCCGCATCAGCGGCGGGCGAATCGAGTTGAGTGGGCGGAGCACCTGCACCAGGCGCGCCTTCCACAGAGCTTTCGGGTTCCTGCAAATCAGCGGCGGCGGGTTTGGCGTCACTTGCCTCCCCACCAACAGTACCGCCCTGAGCGCGAACCCAGGCATCAAATTGCGGGCGTGGCAGCGCTTCAATAGCGATCGGCATATAACCATGGCGAACACCACACAATTCGGAACACTGGCCATAATAAATGCCCGGTTCCTTGATCGTGAGCTGGCGTTCATTCAACCGGCCCGGCACAGCATCCAGCTTGAACCAGAGTGATGGTACTGCGAAGGAGTGGATCACATCTGCACCGGTCGTCTGAATACGAATCGGTTCACCGGCAGGCACCACAAGGCGGTTATCCACCGCAAGCTTGGGCGGCAGGCCGCGCTTCACCGCTTCTTCATCATCCAACATATTGGAGATGACTTCAAAGCCGCCATTGTCAGGATAGCTGTAACCCCAATACCACTGATAGCCCGTCACCTTGACGGTCAGCGCATCTTTGGGCGGGCTTTCATACTGACGAACCAGCAGCGTGATGGAAGGGATGGCGATCACGAACAGAATCAAGACCGGCAAAATCGTCCAGATGATTTCGATCAGCGTATTATGGCTGGATTTCGAAGCCACTGGGCTCCGCCGGCGATTATAACGCGCGATAACCCAGAGAATAAGGCCAAGAACCAGCAAGGTGATCGCGGTGATAACCGGCAGCAGCACTGCATTATGCATCCACAGGCCATATTCACCGATGTCGGAATATTGCTTCTGAAAGCTGGTTTTGCCCGATTCCGGTTGCCCCTTGATCCATTCCGGCCCCAGCGGCTTATAAGCCTCGGCACCGGCGGCAGGTTCAACCGTCTGCCCCTCAGCGGCTTGCGCAGCAGGTATGGAATCATCGGCAACATTGGCCGCACGAGCATCGGCCTGGCCGACACTCATCGCTTCAGACGCCCCGTTCACGCCATCTTGGGCCAGAGCCATTTGCGGGGCCAAGGCCACACAAAGAAGCACCAATAACGCAAGGAAACCCGCCGCAAAAGCCGGCATTGCGTTCAAATTAAACCGCTTTTCAGCGACATCCCCAAATCTCATATGTCTCACGCTTTCCGAATCCGAAAGTTGAGGCGCACGACATGCTTTGTTACCAAAGCTGCCCCCTATTATCAGAAGAGGTATACGCATGCTTGCCCCCAGCCTCAAGCGCTTCTAGGGAGATTTTTCGAAAGCCATGATCACAATCAATGATTTGGTCTGGCTGGGAAACAATAATCAAGGGTTTGATTTCTTATCATGACCGAAGACGAGGTCCTCGCGGAATTCCGTGCCAGTCGTGCTCTTTTGGAAGGGCATTTCAAACTGTCATCGGGACTTCACACTGCCCATTATTTACAATGCGCGCGTGTTCTTATGGACGCCGAACGTGCGAGCCGCCTCGCAATGTCGTTGGTTCAGCAAATCCCGCGCGATGTTCGCAACGCGATCGACAAGGTGATTTCCCCGGCCATGGGCGGCATTATCATCGGTCACGAAATGGGCCGCGCATTGGGCAAGGAAGCGATGTTCGTTGAACGTCCGACCGGCACCTTTGAATTGCGCCGCGGCTTTACAGTCACACCGGGTGAAAAAATTCTGCTGGTGGAAGATGTCATCACCACCGGCCTTTCTTCACGCGAAGCGATCAAGGCGATCGAAGCAGAAGGCGGCAAGGTCATTGCGGTGGCTTCCCTTGTTGATCGTTCGGGCGGTGAAGTGCAGTTTGATGTGCCCTTCTTCCCGCTTGTCGCGCTCAACTTCCCAACGTTTGCGGAAGATGCCATCCCAGCAGAACTGGCGGCAAAGCCGGTCGAAAAGCCGGGGAGCCGCAAGAATTGAACCATCCCTTGCAGCCAGGCAAGCTGCGCCTTGGCGTCAATATCGATCATGTGGCGACCATCCGCAATGCGCGCGGCGGGGATCATCCCGATCCGGTTCGCGCGGCTGAGATTGTCGCAAAAGTAGGCGGAGACGGGATCACCGCCCATCTGCGCGAAGACCGTCGCCATATCCGCGATGATGATCTGAGGCGCATTCAGGACGCCACGGATCTGCCGCTCAACCTCGAAATGGCTGCAACCGAGGATATGGTGAAGATCGCGCTGGCCCATATGCCCCATGCGGCCTGCATCGTACCGGAAAAGCGTGAAGAGCGGACGACCGAAGGCGGGCTTGATGCCGCTGGCCTCCACAACCAGCTCGTGCCGGTGGTCAGCCGCCTGCTTGATGCGGGCATTCGCGTGAGCCTGTTTATCGCGCCTGAAGAACGCCAGCTTGAAGCAGCCATTCGCCTTAAAGCCCCGGTGGTGGAATTCCATACGGGCGAATATGCTAATGCCACTGGCGAAGAGCAGGCACGTGAATTGAAGCGTGTCGCCGATATGGCCGCGCTGGCTGCCAAAAACGGGATTGAACCGCACGCAGGCCACGGCCTCACTTATAACAATGTGCAGGCCATTGCCGCCATTCCGCAGCTCGCAGAATTGAATATTGGCCATTATCTCATTGGCGAAGCAGTCTTTTCCGGCCTCGAAAGCGCTGTTTTGAGGATGCGCGAGTTAATGGATGCAGCCCGGTGATTATCGGCCTGGGTTCGGATCTGTGCAATATTGACCGCATCACTGCGGCACTGGAGCGCCATGGATCGCGGTTTGAACAACGCTGTTTTACCGCGATAGAACGTGCCAAGGCCGAGCGCCGTCCCTTCACCCGTGCCGGAACCTACGCCAAGCGCTTTGCCGCCAAGGAAGCTTTTTCCAAAGCCGTCGGGACCGGATTCAAGCGTGGTGTGTTCATGAAGGATATCGGTGTGGTCAATGCCCCTTCCGGCGCGCCTACGCTGGCCCTTGAAGGTGGAGCAAAAGCACGATTGGAAGAACTCACCCCCGCTGGACATGAGATATTTATTCATCTGACACTCACAGATGATCATCCATGGGCGCAAGCCTTCGTGATCCTCGAAGCGCGCCCGCTTTGAACCATATTTGATCTGAATTTATAAAGAAAAGACCAGGCCGGGATGACCTCTTCCGAACATCAGGATACGCCAAGCAAGAAAGTAAACTGGTTCGCTGAATTGCGCGGATTGGTGCTGATGCTGCTGGCCGTGCTCGCCTTCCATACGCTGGTGGCCAAGCCATTCTATATTCCCTCTGCTTCCATGGTTCCCAACCTTCTGGTGGGCGACCGTTTGGTGGTGAGCAAATATCCCTATGGCTGGAGCTGGGTCTCCGCTTCCTTCCATCTGCTGCCCCGCAGCAACTGGCGCATTGCCCCCAGAACACCGCAATATGGCGACATCGTGATTGCTGTGCCGCCAGATAAGAACGAAGATTATATCAAGCGCGTGGTCGGCCTGCCCGGTGATCGGATCGCTCTCGTCAATGGGCAAATCATTCTGAACGGCAACCCTGTTCCGCAACAGGTGGAACCACCTGTACGCATCCCTGTTTCTGACAAGCAGATGTGTGACGGGGTGCATTGTCTTTCAGAATTTGAACCATATCGCACCACGCTTGCCGATGGGACGCAGGTCTATGAACCGCCGACCTATCGTGAAACGCTGCCCAATGGCGCAACCTATCTGATCATCGACCATATGCAGCAGCCCTATGATAATATGGCGGAGATCACCATTCCTGAAGGCGATGTGTTCCTGATGGGCGACAATCGCGATCATTCAGCAGACAGCCGCGTCCCGGCTGGTCCTTTCAACAACGGCCTGGGTGGTCCGGTTCCGATCGCTGACGTTGGTGGCCGAGCTGAATTCATTACGTTTTCTCTGGATGGCAGTTCTACCTGGAATCCGATAAGCTGGTTCACCGCATTGCGGAGCGGCCGTTCATGGACCTCATTGCGGCCTGCTCTCGCCACGGAAGGAACAGGCGATGGCGAAAAGTGATGCAGATGATGAATTTGGCGAAAATATCGGCGTAAGCCCGACCTTCATTTCCAATCCGGTTCTGCGGCAGGAGGCTGGCAAAGCCTTCGTCTGGGTGCTGGTGATTGGCCTTTCCGCGCTGTGTGTCTACATTTCTGAATCACTGCTGGTGATTTTCGGCGGAATGGTCTTTGCCTCGATCATCGATGGCGGCTCTCGCCTGCTCGGCAAGGTTCTGCCGATCAACCGAAGTGTGCGCCTGCTCATCGTGCTGGTTACGGCCACGGCGTTTCTGATCTGGCTTGCCTATTTCGCGGGTTCTCAAGTCACTCAACAGGCCGCTGCCCTTCCTTCCATTGTCGAACATCAGGCCAATCGCGCGATCGCCTGGGCACAAAGCAATGGCTTTGAAGTGGAAGCGCGCAATGTGGAGAGCATAGCGGGGCAATTGGTGGATGGCGTGGGCACAGTCACCCGTGCGCTCACTGGCGTCGTCGGCGGTTTCACCACTCTGTTTCTCATCGTCATTATCGGCATTTATGTCGCATTTGAGCCGCGCCTGTATGAACGCGGCGTCGCTTGGATGCTGCCCAAAGGCCGCCGGAGAAACTTCTTCCTGACCATCAAGCAAATGGCCGAAAAGATGCGCCGCCTGATGGCTGGCCGTCTTGTGGGAATGCTGTTCGAAGGCGTTTTCACCTATATCATGCTGGCGGTGTATGGCGTGCCCATGGCCATTTTGCTGGCGATCCTGACCGGGCTTCTGGCGTTCATTCCCAATGTTGGCGCGGTGGTTTCAGGCATATTGATGGTGCTGGTCGGTTTTTCCGGCGGCACCGATATGGGCCTTTATACAATCGCCGTTTACGTCATCGTGCAGACCTTTGATGGCTATGTGGTGATTCCCCTGATCGCCAAGAAGACGGTTGATCTTGCCCCGGCATTGGTGCTGGGAATGCAGCTTATCATGGGCATATTGTTCGGTATTCTGGGTCTGTTTCTGGCCGATCCACTGCTGGCCATGATCAAGGTCGCACTGGAACGTCGTTCCGAATTACACCGTGCATATCAGGAAGGTGAAAAAGCCAAAGATGGCGCGTAAGTTTCTGTATGTTTTTGCATTTCTGATTGTTCTGGTGCTGGCAGCCTTGCTGGCGATGCGCATCTGGTCCGATGAACTGACCCGCTTTGCCTTCGTGCCCACCGGGGAATTTATTGAACAAAAGCCGCTAGAAGAAAACGCCTATCAGGACCCGAAGATGTGGTTCGCCCGCCCCGGCATGGCCGAAGGCACGGACCCTGCGCGCTGGCAACCCGAATTTGCCAAGCCTGATGAAACGGATGAAGCCGAAGACAGCAACGCCGATGCCGTGAAGCTGGAAGAAACGGCGGCGGCGGATGCAGCGCAAAGTGATGCACCCACAGCCTATGCCCCTGTTCCCACCCTTGCGAAAGTGCCCAAATTTGCGGTCTTTTTCGTGCATCCGACCAGCTATCTGGAAAAGTCCTATTGGAACGCACCGCTTGATGATCCCAAGTCCCAAAGCCGGGCCAGGATTTTCGTGCGCGGCCTTGCCAGCCCGTTTAATCAGGCGGCAGAAATCTGGGCTCCGCGCTATCGTCAGGCAGCCTTCGGCGCTTTTCTGACCGATGCACCGGAAGCTGCTCAGGCGATTGAAGCGGCCTATCAGGACGTGGAGCAATCCTTCGATTATTTCGTGCAGCATATCCCGCCGACCATGCCGATTGTGCTGGCTGGCCATAGTCAGGGTTCGCTCCATATTCTGCATTTGCTGAAAGATCGCATCGCCGGCACGCCGCTGCAGAACCGTATTGCAATGGTCTATCCGATTGGCTGGCCATTATCGGTGGACCATGATTTGCCTGCGCTGGGCCTTCCCGCTTGCGAAACGCCGGATCAAGGTGGCTGCATTGCCACATGGTCGAGCTTTGGCGAACCGGCGAACCCCGGCCCGGTGATGCATATTTATGCTGATTCAGACGGATATGACGGCCAATTGCGTGGAGACAGCCCGATCCTTTGCGTCAATCCGCTATCCGGGACGATCAATGGCGATGCTCCGGCGAGCGATAATCTGGGCACGCTGGTGCCCAACGCCTCGCTCACTTCGGGTGAGTTGGTGCCTGGCGCTGTGTCTGCGCGGTGTGACGAACAGGGGCTTCTCCTGATTGGTGATCCACCCGATCTTGGCCCCTATGTTCTGCCGGGTAACAATTATCACGTTTATGACATCCCCCTTTTCTGGGAGAATCTGCAAACAGACGTAGCCAGACGAGTGAGCATATGGGCGAAGAAACACTAATCACTACCGGCGCGCTCAGCTTTAGCGATGCACTGCCTGATGGCGGTGTGCTGATGGCGCTGGACCTTGGCACCAAAACCATCGGCACCGCCTTTTGCGATGCCGGGTGGAGCTTTGCCAGCCCCGGTAAGACTTTGCCGCGCGGAAAATTTAGCCGCGACCGCGCCGCGATAGAACAATTGCTGAAAGAACGCGGCGTGAAAGGCATCGTCATCGGCCTGCCGCTCAATATGGATGGCAGCGAAGGCCCACGCAGTCAGTCCAGCCGCGCCTATGCCCGCAATCTTGCACAGTTCGGCCTGCCCATCCTTCTCTGGGATGAACGCTGGTCCACCGCCGCTGCGGAAAGCGCCATGATTGCTCAGGATATGAGCCGCACCAAACGCGCCACCCGGATCGATAGCCATGCAGCCGCGATCATCCTGCAAGCCGCGATAGATGCTGCTGCGGGCAGTGCTTTTTAGGCGGGCCGGATCGATATGGCACGCCCTTACCCTTTGTTTGCAAGCCTTCCCGTCATCACCCAGCGCTCAGCGGTGATCGGTTTGGTACTGGCGCTCTCAGCCTGTGGCGGCGGTGTGCATTATCGCCCGGTCACGGACACGCCCATTCGCGTGGGGAAGCCCTACACTGTTCGCGGTGTTACCTACCGGCCCGCTGTTGACCCAACTTATGATGAAGTGGGACTCGCAAGCTGGTATGGTTCGGAATCAGGCCACCAAACGGCGAATGGCGAACGTTTCCGCGCCAAAGGCATTAGCGCAGCACATACCACCCTGCCTCTCCCAACCTATGCCGAAGTGACCGATCTTGATACCGGCCGGACCATTCTGGTGCGGATCAATGATCGCGGTCCATTTTCCAACTCCGGGCGAATTATTGACCTGTCGAAAGGGGCTGCCGAGCAGCTCGGCATTCGTGCCAGGGGCATCGCCCCGGTGAGAGTGCGCGTCGTCACTCCGAGCAAGAAAGACGCCAAAAGATTGCGTGAAGGCAAGCAGGCGATCGAACGCCCGCGCGCCTCTTCACAAGAGCTTGCGGAGCTACGTGCCCGCTTGGGGAACTAAGCGCGCTTCAGGCCTCCTTCTGGCGCTTCAAAATCAAGGTCAGGCCCTTTTGTGTGCCTTTAGGTACCTCACTGTCACCCAGCCTAATACGCTCCGCATCGGCTCTGGCACGGTCCAGAATGGCCGATGAAACCCCCTCTTCATAGAGGATCAGATCGGCACTTCCCATCAGCCGAAACTGGCGCAAAGTCAGCTCTTCCGGGTCATCACTGGTGATGTATAGCACCACTTTACCCTGGGCAGATTGTGGGGCTCTACCGCCTATCCAGTCAGCGAAATTGGCGGCGCTTTTTTCATCCAGAACATCGAGCATTCCCCCCTGGCCCAATGCCTCGTCCAATGCTTGGCGGCGCTCTCCGCCATCGGGAAATTTTGCTCGGATTTCCTTGCGTTTATCGCTTAAAAGCTGGGCCAGTTTGCCAAGGTCGGCCGGCAGCAAAGCCTCCAGCCGAAGCCGCAATTGTTTGGCCAGCCCCGCCGATGCGCCAGAGGTTCCAATCGCCAGCAAAACAGGGTCACGTTCGAGAATACTGGGCGTGGTAAATTCGCACAGATCGGGCTGATCCACAACATTCACCAGCACGCCGCAATCGCGCAATCGGGTGGCCGCTTTCTCGCAGTCTTCGGGGGATTCCAACGCGATAAAAGCCAGCCGAGCACCTTGCTGAACCCCCGCTTTTTCCTCATCAATAACCAGCCCGCCAGCCCGCTCCACCAACCGGCGTTTAGGCTCCGCCATCGGCCCGTTACCGAGCACAATCACAGGCCTTCCGGCGATCCGATGGAAGAGCGGGAGACTCCTCATATAGGGCTCAAATCAGCCATTCCGGCACTCTCTCAGCGGCAAAGATCGTTTCAGGTTCAAGCCGGTCAGCCACCACGGCCCATTTGTCACCATCCACCATCACTTCAGGCACCAGCGCCCGGCTGTTGTAAGTATTCGCCATGGTGGCTCCATAGGCCCCGGCAGTACGGAAAATCGCCAGATCGCCCGCTTCCACAACATCGATCTCACGATTTTTAGCAAAAGTATCAGAGCTTTCGCAGATCGGGCCGACAATATGCGCAACCATCTTCTCGCCACGCGGGCGAACTGCCAGAAAATCATGCCAGGCATCATAAAGTGCCGGCCGCGCAAGATCGTTCATAGCTGCATCGACCACCACGAAAGGCGCGGTAACGCCGGCTTTCACGCGGATAACTTCCGTCACAAGCACACCGGAATTGCCGGTAATCACACGCCCTGGCTCGAACATGATGGTGGCATCCCAATCCTTGGTAACCTCTTCAACCATTGCGCCATAATCGGCAGGTCCGGGCAATTGCTCACCAAGCTTATATGGCACACCCAGCCCCCCACCGAGGTCCATATGGGTTACCGACGAGCCGCTTTCGCGCAATTCGCGCATTAGGGCGCCCATCTTGATGAAGGCAACACGCGATGGCTCCAGATCGGAAATCTGGCTGCCAATATGCACCGCAAGGCCGCGCATTGTCAGGCCTTCAAGCGCAGAAAGCCGCGTATAAATCGCCGCAGCATCGCCATAGGCGACACCGAATTTATTATCGGCCTTGCCAGTAGAAATCTTGGCGTGGGTCCGAGCATCCACATCAGGATTGACCCGAAGTGCGGCTATCGCCTGCTTGCCCCTGGCCTCCGCGATCTCAGCAAGCTCAATGCCTTCTTCTTCGCTCTCCAGATTAAACTGGCCAATACCTGCATCCAATGCGGCCGCCAGTTCCCGTTTGCTCTTACCGACGCCCGAAAAAACGATGTCTTTAGCCGGAACACCCGCTGTCAGCGCACGCTTCATCTCGCCTTCGGAAACCACATCAGCGCCATAGCCTTCCTGACGCAGCAGGCTGAGCACAGCAAGGTTGGGGTTAGACTTCACTGCAAAAGCAAGGTGAACATGTTTCAGACCTGAAAGTGCTTCCCGAAACACCCTCGCATGACGCTCCAGCGTGGCACGGGAATAGATATAAACGGGCGTACCGACCTCGCGCGCGATTTCGGCCAGCGCCACATCTTCGGCGTAAAGCTCGCCGTTCTTCAGTTCAAAATAATCCATGGTTTACTCAATCATCCGGCGGCAGGTCGAAAGGGTCATCTTCGCGCTCTTCCGAGCGCTTACGAAGCTCAACGCTTCGTTCAGGTGCAGCTTGTGTACGCAGTTCCAAAAGTTCTTCCGGCTTGGGCTTATCACTGCGGCCATAAGGAGATGGTGGCAGATCATGCCCCGGCAAAGGGGCAAGATCTGCCTTCTGGCCACAAGCCGCCAGCATCGCAAAGGACAGGCAACACCCAAGCGTTTTCAAGCGCATTACACCGTAATCCCCAATTCCGCAGCCGCAGTGGCGACCTGAATACGCACCTGTTCGGGTGCAGTACCCCCAAGGCTGGAACGCGCGGCAACAGAGGCTTCAACAGACAAAGCCGGGTAAACGCCTTCATCAATGCGATTGTCAATTGCCTTCAGCTCTTCGAGGCTAAGCTTTTCCAAGGCTACGCCCTTGCTCTCAGCCAGCTTCACCGCTGCCCCGGTAATATGATGAGCTTCACGGAAAGGAATATCCGCTTCGCGCACGAGCCAGTCCGCAAGGTCGGTTGCGGTGGCAAAACCCATTTCGGCAGCCTGCCGCATCTTATCGGTCCGGAACGTGGTATCTGCGACCATCCCGGTCATCGCGGCGATGGAGAGACCAAGCAAGTTGGCGGCCTCGAACACCGGCGGTTTATCGTCTTGCATGTCCTTGGAGTAAGCCAGCGGAAGGCCTTTCATCGAAACCATCAGCGATGTCAGGCACCCTATGATCCGCCCTGCATGACCACGCACCAGTTCAGCGGCATCAGGGTTCTTCTTCTGTGGCATGATGGAGCTGCCAGTGCTCAGCGTGTCCGGCATCCGGACAAAACCGAAGGGCTGGCTGGCCCAGATAATGAACTCTTCTGCCAGCCGCGACAAATGAAGTGCGCATTGCGCAGCGGCCTGCAGATAATCGAGTGCGAAATCGCGATCTGATACCGCATCCAGACTGTTGCGCGTGGGCGCATCAAAGCCGAGCGCCTGTGTCGTCATATCACGGTCAATGGGAAAGCCCGTGCCTGCCAAAGCCGCAGAACCCAAAGGGTTTTGATTGAGCCTCTGCCGTGCGTCATGAAAGCGTGAGCGATCGCGGCGGATCATCTCGTAATACGCCATCAGATGGTGGCCCAGCGTTACCGGCTGCGCCGTTTGAAGATGCGTAAAACCCGGCATGATGGAATCGGCATTTTCAGCAGCACGGGTCACCAAAGCCCGCTGGAGGGCAGCCAGCCCCGCATCCACCTGATCAATCGCATCGCGAGTCCAGAGCTTGAAATCGGTCGCCACCTGATCATTACGGCTGCGAGCTGTGTGCAAACGCCCTGCCGCGGCCCCAATCAATTCCGCCAGACGGCTTTCTGTCGTCATATGAATATCTTCCAGGTCCCAATCTTCGGGCACACCGTTGATTTCATATTCACCAGCGATCCGGTCCAAACCGCCTTCGATCAGCCTGGCATCATCGCGTGAAACGATACCGCAATGGGCCAACATAGCGACATGGGCTTTGCTGGCAGAAATATCTTGCCGCCACAGCGCCTTGTCGAAAGGGATAGAGGCGTTTATCTCGCGCATGATGGCGCTGGGGCCTTCCGCAAACCGCCCGCCCCACATCTGGTTGGAGTTTTTCGCTGTGCCCAAACTGCCTTTGCCTGCCTTATCGGGGCCTGTGTTGTCCGTATCGCTCACGCTTGCCTTTGCCTCCATGCTTTCAGCTTGCGATAGGCAAAGCGCAGAGCCCGCGCAACAGAAGGAAGCTGCTGGCGACAATTTGCCGGCCAAGCTGAGCGGAACAGTAGACCGCTCTCACGCAGGTTCCCCTCTCCCCAAGAACATCGTGAAAGACCCGACCGGAACCACGCTTGATCTGGCGTCACTGACCGGCAAGCCGGTGCTGATCAACCTTTGGGCGACATGGTGCGCCCCTTGCGTCGTGGAAATGCCACAGCTTGATGCAATCGCCGGTGAACGCAAGGGTGACCTGCGCCTCCTGACAATCAGCGAAGACATGCAAGGCGCTGAAAAGGTTAACGCTTTCTTTGAAGAGAAGAAGTTTGAGAACCTTCCGCGCTGGATGGACCCCGAAAATGATCTCATCTTCGCATTCGGCGGTGGTGAGTTGCCGCTCACGATCATGTATAATGCACAAGGCAAGGAAATCTGGCGGATTACCGGCGGTTTTGACTGGACAAGCAATGCCGCGGCAAAGCTGATTGATGAAGCAACGGCGAAGCCCAGCTAAGACAGGTTACCACCAGATCGCTGCACGAAAGATCATGGCAGGGCAAATACAGCCATTACCCTGCCGGTCTCCTTGCGCAAAATGCGATGGTTAGCGCCCCACAAACAGGAAGCCGACGGCTGCCATGATACAGCCAAACGCAGCGAAATGGCGCCAATGCAGTGGCTCCTTAAGAACCACAACCATAAAACCGCCAAATATAATCAGCGCAATCGCTTCCTGCGTGACCTTAAGCTGGCCGGCTGTCCACCCGCCGCTATAGCCAATCCGATTAGCCGGCACTGCCAGGCAATATTCGAAAAAGGCAAGGCCCCAACTGATCGCAATCACAGCGGCAAGCGGTTTGTTCATCCCGCCCTTGAGATGCCAATACCAGGCAACTGTCATAAACAGGTTGGAACAGATCAGAAGAAGCACCGTCGCCATCAGACAGATATGCCAGCAATTCTCGTTGATGGAAGCAAATAGAGGATCGCGACCGCCGCCTCAACAGCCGACATTCCGCAATGCGAGGAGTTGCAACGCATCTTGCCCAGACTTCATGCTTTAAGAAATAAGATGGTGGGCGGTGACGGGTTCGAACCGCCGACCCTCTCGGTGTAAACGAGATGCTCTACCAGCTGAGCTAACCGCCCCATCGGGAGCCGGCATTTAACGGCTTTTCTGATGGGGTCAAGCCAGAGATCATCATCAGGCGATTTTTTGCACAGGCAATTTCAAGATTGTGGCACAGTGAAGATACGGTCTCTGGCTGTTGTTACATCGCCAGATTCAATCTGCTGCCTCATCCTGTCCTTGTCGGTATCCCGATAATTACCCTCTGCGCGCTCAATCTTTTCCTGGCTCAGGCCAACGCCTTCCAGCGCCATTCGCGCCATGGCAACGCCGGATTCAAACACTTCACGCACAAGCCCGTTTTGCGGACTGGTAGCAAGATGCATCACTGCGCGCCGGTCAAAGATCCGCACATAAACCATTGCCTGCGGGAAATGTTCATGAATGGCCGCCAGCATCTCCGCAGTGACCTGGTCGCCATCGATACAGAACAAGATCAATTGCGCATCCCCAGCCCCCGCCTGCCTCAGCAGGTCAAGCCTGGTTCCGTCGCCATAGTAAACTTTCGCACCAAATCGGCCAGATCGGTCGATCATGTCGATATCGCGGTCGATCAATGTCACAGAGATATTGGCAGCCAGCAGCATCTGCGCAACAGTCTGCCCAAAGCGGCCATAACCCACCACCAGAGCAGTAGCGCCATCAGCGGTTGGCTCATCCCGCATACCCTTGGCACCTTCAGGTTTCTGAGTGCGGAGCCATCTGGTCATCATCATCAGAAACGGCGTTGAAGCCATCGACAAGGTCACCACCGCACCAAAAACACTGCTTGCCTCAGGCGAAATCAGCAATGCGTTCTCAGCCTGAGAGAACAGGACAAATCCAAATTCGCCACCCTGGCTCAGCAACAACCCAAGGGCGAAAGCACTACGCCACTTCATCTTGAAGGCCAGACCGATCAGAAAGATGACCGTCGCTTTGGTCACAATAAGGGTAGCTGCCATTGAAAGAACAAAGATCGGACGCTCAGCGATCGCATGCAGATCGAGCATCATGCCCACCGCAAGAAAGAACAGGCCAAGCAGAATGGAACGGAACGGCTCAACGTCCGCCTCTAACTCATGCCGATAAGGCGAATCCGCAAGCATCACTCCGGCAACGAAAGCGCCAAGAGCGGTGGACAGGCCAAGATATTCCATCAATGCAGCAGAACCGACGATGGTGAACAGGGCCGCCACCACGAACATTTCGCGTTCACCCAAGCGGCTGATTAACCGAAAGATAGGGTTGATGACAAAACGGCCAGCAAGAAAAAGCCCGACAATCGCACCGACCGTATAAAGCATCAACAACCAGCCTGGAGGGCCCTGTGCATCCAGTGGGTTACGGCTCAACGCAGCAATCACAGTGATCAGCGGGATGATCGACAAATCCTGAAAGAGAAGAATCGAAAATGCCCGTTCGCCAAAGGGTGTTTTCATCCTGCCCGACGATTGCAGCATCGGCAGCACCTGCGCAGTGGAAGACAGGCCCAGCGGAAGCCCCAGGGCCAATGCCGCGGCTGGCGTAAATTCGGTTGCCAAAGCGATGATCGCCGCCACGCCCAGCCCGCATAAAGCAACCTGCAAAAGGCCTAAGCCAAATATGTCGCGTTTCATGCGCCACAGCCGTGCAGGGTTGAGTTCAAGACCAACCACAAAGAGCAGCAAGGTAATGCCAAGCTCGGCTATATGCAGCTTGGTTTCGGCCTCTCCCACAAGCCCAAGCACGTAAGGGCCTACCATCACACCTGCCAGAAGATAGCCTAACGTCGCGCCTAAACCGATCTTGCGAAACAGCAACACGAAAGCCAAAGCAAAGCTAAGGAGCAGGAAGCCATCGCGCAGCATGGAACCATCGCTTGCTTCTTGCATCTGGGGGCTCTCGCTTTTTCAACTGGATAAGCCACCGCTTTAATTTGGATTTCCGATTCCGTCTATCCGTAGCGAAGACTCGCATCCGGTATTTGACCACCTGTCAGCAATTCAATTGCCATGCGTTCTGGCATTGGGCGACCAAACAGATAGCCTTGCCCCATCTCCACCCCCATCAGGCGTACTGTTTCACATTGCTGCGTAGTTTCGATTCCTTCGGCGACCACCTTGAGATTCATACTGTCCGCAATATCAAGGATTGCACGCACGATGCTCCGACACCCCGTATTTGCAAGCGCTTGAATAAAGGAGCGATCGATCTTGATCGTATCGAACGGCAGATTTTTAAGATAGCTCAACGATGAATAGCCGGTACCAAAGTCATCAAGGCTTGTTCGGACACCCGATTTGCGCAGTCGATTCAGCACGCGCGCAGTTCTGGCCGGGTCGACCAAGGCGACACTCTCGGTGACTTCCAGCGTCAAAGCAGACTGATGTACGCAATTATCGCGCAAAAGCTGGATAACTTTATTTTCGAATCCAGCATCAAGAAATTGCGCTGCGGCAATATTAACACTGATCACCGGCTGTAGCTCTTCAGGTAATTCTTCCTGAAAGCGCCGCAAGCAGCAAATCGCTTCTTCCAATACCCAACCGCCTATAGAACCGATCACCCCGCCTGCCTCAGCAACAGGAATGAACGCCCCAGGTTCGAGCAGCCCCCGGACAGGATGATCCCATCTTACCAGCGCTTCAAAACCGATGATCCGACTGGGACAGGCAACATCAACAATCGGTTGATAATACAATATGAGCTGGTTCAATTCAGGTGCCTGTTGCAGCTCAGCCAATAACTGCCGACTTTCCCGCACGTCATTGCCGAGCTGGACCGTAAAAAAAACAGCTTGCCCGCCGCCATCGGCTTTGCCTTGATACATAGCAAGGTCAGCATCGCGCAAGAGTTGCTCAAATTCGACATGACCTGTTCCAATCTGAGCGATTCCGATGGATGTACCAAGCGCCATATGGACAGCATCGCAAGCCCCGTGACTGGTTCTGAGACGATCATGGATCAAGGTTGCAAACGCAGCCAAATCTTCTTGGCCAACATCACCTCGAATCATAATGACAAACTCGTCTCCACCAATCCGTGCAGGCAAAAGCTCAACCGCTTTGCCTGTAATTTTCAATGCAGATTGCCAATCGGCCGATACGCACTGCAAGCTGCGGGCAATTTGCACCAACACAGCATCACCAGCAGCATGGCCATGGCAATCGTTAATGGCCTTAAAGCCATCAAGATCGATGGCAATAACTGCCAACCCCTTTCGGTCCCGACGTAATGCAGCAAAAGCCTGCTCTCCTTTGCGCGAGAATTGAAGGCGATTGGCAAGCCCGGTCAGCGGATCGTGCAGGGCCTCCCGCAGCAATATCTGGCGACTTCTCTCACGCTCAATCACTCTGCCGAGTTGCGTTCCGATCTGCTGTATAAGATTGATCGTTTCTGGTGCTTTACCTATCGTATCGAAGGACGAAAATTCAATAACGGCCGCTATTTCTTCACCCGTCCAGATCGGAAATGCGCAAGCCGCCACAAGGCCGCATTGCCGAGCAGCTGAAAACCGCAGCAGCTTGGGGTTTGCCGATGGGTGGTTAATGATCACTGGTGCACGAGCAGACAGAGCTAGGCCCGGAATGCTCTCACCAACACTGAAATGAGCCTTGCGTGAAAGCTCAATCATCGGCGCAAGTTTCTGCGGATCACGGGCATACCAGATGTCGCAGCCTACCGCTTCAAGGCCACTTCTCTCCACCAGATAGGCGCAACCAAATGCCCACCCCATCTGCTCACATATCTCTGAAAGCGCGAGTTTCAAAGAGGCGCTCACATCTGATGAACGGTTTGCTCCTTCCGTGACAATCTGGAGCAGCGCCAACCGCTTTTGGCTTTCACGAAGTTCTTGCAAACCTGTTTCGGCAAGCGTTTCAGCCCGATGCCGCGCGTGCTTTTCGTTCTTCAACTTCGCTTCAAGATCGCGGATCCGCTGAGCGTATTGCGTACAGTTGATCGGTACGGTTTTGACGGCATCAGCACTCATCATGTCGCCCTTGCAAGCAGACTCTCGTTGCCTGAGATGTTCCGTCAAACCACATTCATTATCCTCCATCATATTCTCATCATATGATTGGAAGGTGTTATTTTTCCTGCCTTTAACCTCCAAAACTACCCGCAATAATACTGAGTAAGGGATCGTCAGCATAGGGTTGAACCGCTTCGGAACAGCTCACCTCTTCCTCCGCTCTTGGCAGGCTGCTAAGCGGGCGTAATGAGCATCGGACATATCAGGATTCTGTCTTGCGGCGGCACGATCGCAGGGCGCGCAGCCTCTCTCTCGGGCAAAGCCTATACAGCAGGCGAGATGGGCATTGCACCTTTACTCAATGAAATCGCAAAAGCGGGGCTGTCCTGGTCTGTTGAAACGCGTGATATCTCATCCGTCGGGTCTCAAGACATCGGCTGGGAGCAATGGCAGGCGCTGCACAAAGCCGTTCTGGAAGCGATGAATGACGATACTGTCTCCGGCATCATAATAACGCATGGAACAGATACGGCTGAGGAAACCGCTTTGCTGCTCGATAGAACGCTGACCACTCCAAAACCAATTGTTCTCGTTGGTGCGATGCGGACAAGCGACACATTGGGTAGCGATGCCTTGCGCAATCTTGCCAATGCCTTGCGCGTAGTAGCTGATACCAATTCAGCGCAGCGCGGAGTTATGGTCGTTATGGGTGACGAAGTTCACACGGCACGAGACATCCGAAAAACAGCAACTCAGGGCGTCAGTGCATTTGGAAGCTTCCCCCGGGGGCCTTTAGGCACGGTGACGCCATCCTCTCTGGACTGGTTTATGCCCCCCCATCGCATGGAAACAACCGCGCGCAATAGTTTCCCCCAGAGCCTCCCCCGTGTGGATATTTTGTATCTTCACGCCGGTATGGATCGGCAGCCAGTGGATGCGATACTATCAACCAGACCCGAGGGGGTTGTGATCGCAGGTTTGGGACAAGGCAATGCCCCCACCGCAATTATCGCAGCATTGGCTGAAGCCGTGGAAGCAGGTATCCCTGTTGTAAGAGCAAGCCGTGTGGATGACGGACTGGTCGACCGTAATGTTGAAGTTAATGACGACGCCTTTGGCTTCGTTGCTGCAAGAGCCTACAACCCCCAAAAAGCGAGGATTTTACTGCAACTGCTCATCGCAGAAGGGCATCGTGACATGACCTCCCTGCAAACTGCCTTTGACCAGCATGACTGATCATGCAGCAACTTTAAAGCAACTGCATCACATCCTTTCCGACTTGATGAAAATAATGCGCCATCGCGTCGGCTGCTTTGTCAGTCAGAACGATGAAAGCCCGACGGCGATCAGTTTCATCTTCCACCCTTTGCAGCAATTCCGCCTCGGTCATCTGGCTAATCCAGCGCAAGGCCGTGGTAGGCGGCACGCCTGATGCAATACAAAGAGACGTAACCGAAACACGAGAATGTTCTGCCCTTGCTGCCGTCAGATCGAGCAGAATATCCCACGCTGGATCGGCGAAAAGATCGGAATCGAAAAACCGGCCGCGCAATTGCCGTTGGCGAATAATCTGGCGAACAAGGCGGGGATCAGGCAGCGGTGGTCGGGTCGAACGGAACATTCGATCACCCTCATGACAAGGCCGTGTATCATCTTGTTTTCCAAATGAGAAAGCACTTATCCGGTCACTATTTCCTGAAACATCCTGACGGCCTAAACCGTCAATTTTGCGGGCAATGTGATTAACCTGTTCGGTCATTCGCAGAAGGGCCAGCCGGTCCTCCTCGGACAATTCTCTCACCCTTGCACCCGGCACTTCCGCCAGCAATTGGCCTAAAGCAATCACCCGATCTGCGCGGGACGGATTGACGAGAAATTGCGCCTCAGCCTGCGTAAAACTGCCAAAAACTGCGTCGAGGGCATCGACAGTTGTGGAGAGGATTATGCGGGAGCCTTTGCGCGCTGCCAGCATGTCAAAATGGCAGAGTTCCGCCATTCCTTGCGCATCGCATTGCGGATAATCTAGGAGGATTACATCGCTGAGTATTCGATCAGGGTCGGCCAACAGAGCATCAGTGCCAGTGGCTTCGCATAGAAAAAATCCTGCAGATTCAACATCTTCGCGCATTATGTCGCGGATATGGGCGCGATTGGCGTAGACGGAAACGGACAGTGTGGCTTCGCCTAAGTCATTGTTTTGGCGATAATTAAAGTCGGTCTGAAGCATGATTTACTCCCCCTGATCCATGAGAACAGGATGAGTACAAATACGGATCAAGTCAAGTTTGTTCTTGCTATGTTTCTTATACGCTTATTTTGTTTTCATTTCTGCACGGGTTTGGATTCTGTAATTCTCCAAAACCCCATTGAAAGACTGAAATCAACCTTCAAACACAGCATAGCTGCATCCCCAGCGCACCGCCCGGACCCTGAAATCAGCAATTTTTGAGAGCTATAGGGTGTGCTGAAAAGAACCTAGCAGGCCCCAAAAGCACATAAAGGCATCACAAAGGCGCCCAAACACAGGACAAGCGCGGCAGACCATCCGCCGCGCTTGTCTATCCATCAATCCGCGAAAGGATCGCGCACCAAAATCGTGTCATCACGTTCCGGGCTGGTCGAAACGCTGGCCACTGGGCAATCGATCAATTCTTCGATCCGGCGGATATATTTGATCGCCTGAGCAGGTAATTCAGCCCAGCTTCTGGCCCCTGCTGTTGTATCGCTCCAGCCTTCGATCTCTTCATAGATCGGTTCGACCGCAGCCTGATCGGCAGCGTGGGAGGGGAGATAATCGATCACTTCACCACGCAGCTTATAGCCGGTGCAAATCTTGATCGTTTCAAACCCGTCGAGCACGTCGAGCTTGGTCAGCGCAATGCCGGTCACGCCGGAGATCGCGCAGCTCTGGCGCACCAGCACCGCATCGAACCAGCCGCAGCGGCGTTTGCGCGCGGTGACGGTGCCAAATTCATGGCCCTTTTCGCCCAGCCGCTGGCCGACTTCATCTTCCAGTTCGGTCGGGAACGGGCCGGACCCCACGCGGGTGGTGTAGGCTTTCACAATGCCGAGCACGAAACCGGCAGAATTTGGCCCAAGCCCAGACCCCGAAGCGACGGTGCCGCTGACCGTGTTGGAGCTGGTGACGAAGGGATAGGTGCCATGGTCAACATCGAGCAGCACGCCTTGCGCGCCTTCGAACAGGATCTTGGCCCCTTCCTTCTTCACATCACGCAAGCGCTTCCACACAGGTTGCGCAAATTCGAGGACGAAAGGCGCGATTTCCTTCAGTTCCGCGATGAGCTTTTCGCGGTCCACCGGCGGTTCACCAAAACCGGCGCGCAAGGCATCGTGATGCGCGCAAAGCCGGTCAAGCTGAGGTTCCAGCGCATCGAGATGAGCCAGGTCGCAAACACGGATCGCGCGGCGGCCGACCTTATCTTCATAAGCCGGGCCAATGCCGCGCCCTGTCGTGCCGATCTTGCCCTTGCCAGCCGCAGCTTCGCGCAGACCATCTAGATCGCGGTGCAGCGGGAGGATCAGCGGGCAATTATCCGCCACGCCGAAATTGGCCGCCGTGATCGACACGCCCTGTGCCTTCAGCCGCGTCATTTCATCGCGCAGCGCCCACGGGTCGAGCACCACCCCATTGCCCACCAGCGACAGCGTGCCGGTGACAATGCCCGATGGCAGCAAAGAGAGCTTGTAGGTCGTATCACCCACCACCAGCGTGTGGCCCGCATTATGGCCGCCCTGGAAGCGCACCACCACATCGGCACGCGCAGCGAGCCAATCGACAATCTTGCCTTTGCCTTCGTCACCCCATTGGGCGCCGATCACGGTAACATTAGCCATGGATAGATTCCTCCACCCCGCCAAGGAGAACCCGCTGCGCCCTTCGACGGGACTCGGCACAGGGGCGGGAACAAGGGGGCATCAAAGCCCGGAAATTCGGAGCGCCGGGTAGGCCCTCCCCCGCGCGCCTGTCAAGGTGAAGTTGGTGAAGAGAGGGTGGTTTGGGTAGATGGTTGGTGGGGGGCTTTACGGGTGGGCTTCATGCTTTTCAGTGAAGAGAATTCTGTATGTCAGGCCTAACAGCAGCTTTACGCCCCAAATCCGGCTGTTCACATGCTAAATTATTGCACCAAGAAGGGGGCATCCATTCGCTGTCGTTCCCTGAACCTGTAAAAGGACGCGCTGATACGGACTGAAAAGTCAGCGCTTGCTGCTAACTTTGCGAGGGCGAATGTCTATTGTCATAGCGTGCTTGCTGCGCCTCCTTGATAGCATGTATTGACGATTGTCACGTTGAGACCATCGAGAATTACTACATGTCCGATTCTTCCCTAGAGGCCGTGGTCCAAAAGCTCATCAGGGCTCCCATAAGCGAAATGTCTGACGCCACGGCACTGAAATGCGTGGCAGAGTTAATCGACTTCTCCGGCGAGATTGGTTCGATAGCTGGCATCAAACGCGCATTCAGCATGCTAAGCGAAATTGAGCGGCGGAAACTTTTGCCGGAAGACCAAGCTCTCCTGCACTATTTTCGCGCCAATGCTTGGAAAACTAAGCATCGTCACGACCCTCAGTCTGACTCAGACTCTTGGGAGCGGGCGAATTGGCAAGAACAAATCCTGTCGCTGTCGCTGGCCTGCAATCACGATGGTTTCAGCAAGTTAAACAAAGTTCGCCGCTGCCAAATCCTTACTAACCTCGGTATTAGGCTCAACGAAGTTGGACGCTTCATCGAAGCAATCGAACTGTGGGACAATGCGCTCGCGATCATACCGAACTTCGCCATAGCGCTTGGCAGTCGCGGTTTAGGGCTCAAGTATTACGGCCGGGCCTGCGAGGACGGATCGGACTTCGAAAGATTGACGGTTGCCGCGCATGACGCTTTCGCTGCCGCAAGCGCCGATGGCGTCTTCTGGGATAGCGACTACCCCACCAGCGTGGCCGATGGATTCCGGAGACAGGCCTGCGAAATCGCCGAATTGCTCGACATGACGGCTATTGCCACCGAGCTCAATCCCAAAGGCGCTTCCCTCGGCCGCAGTCACGAAGAGAAATCCTATCGTCGCTGGTCACTAGATCGGCGCCTATTCATCAATCCTCTTAACGATCTGGTCACCCATCAGGTGGCCGCCTGCGATCCGCTGATGCTTCCCACGCTCTGGACTGAAATTGACGAGCCCGGCATGCCAGCGATCATCGGGCTTTATAATCAGATGAAACAGGAATATGCCTTTGCCAGGCTGCTTCTGTATGAAGGTCAACCTGAAGATAGTGTGCATTTCGCCGATCGCCGGGTGCTACTGCACAATACGCTCGATTATCCCAGCTTCTCGATCGCGACGGAAAAGTTGCGGACCTCTTTCCGGCTAGCCTATTCGATTCTCGACAAAGTGGGGTACTTCATCAACATCTACTGGCAGCTAGGCCTAAAGAAACACCGCGTGGGATTCCGCAGCGTTTGGTACGATGATACGAGCGGCGAGAGTAGGCTAAATTCGCGGTTTGAAACTTATGCTAACTGGCCACTGCGTGGACTGTTCTGGCTGTCCAAGGATCTATTCGACGAGCGATTGCAGCGCGTCACCACTCCCGATGCGCGCGAAATCTTCATCATCCGCAACCATCTCGAGCATAAATATCTGCAAATCCATTACGAGCGTATGGGGCTTTCCGACCCAATCACAGCAGGGGTTGGATATTCGATTGACGTCATGGACTTCGCGGCCAAGTCCTTGCGTCTTCTGAAGATCGCCCGCGCAGCTATGATTTATCTTCCCCTGGCCGTGCACGCGGAAGAACGGCTCCGGAGGCAGAACGCTAGACCCAGTCTAATAATGGAAATGGGTCTGACGACACTAAAGGATGACTGGAAGCGGTAGGTCGTTTATCCTTTGTCAGTCGCGCGGAACCCGCCGGCCCCTCCCGACCCATAATTCGCCGCTAATAGAACTTCTGATTGAAGCTCCCCCTAAACACCACCCCCCACCACAAACATTTCATCCATCGCGCCGCCTTGTTAGGGGACAATTTCCCTCCTGATGGCACGCCCTTGCGTTCCATGCGTAGGTACACAAAGCCCCACGCAAACCCCAAAAGGACCGTGATGACTGATACAGATAGCCCCGCCTCCCCCATGCTCACCCTCAACGATGGGCGCACTATGCCGCAATTGGGCTTCGGCACTTACAAGCTGGACAACGATAAAGTTGGTGAGCCGATCTCCATCGCTTTGGACGAGGGCTATCAATTGGTGGATACCGCCAGTTTCTATGACAATGAAGAAGGGGTGGGCAAAGCCCTGACCGATGCGCCTGACATCTGGCTGACAACGAAGCTCTGGAACGCCGATCAGGGCGCAGAGAAGGCCCATGATGCTTTCAAGCGCAGCCTTGATCGGTTGGGCCGGGATGCGGTGGATTTGTTCCTCATCCATTGGCCCTGCCCGGATGATGATCGCTATGTCGAAACATGGCAGGCGCTGATCGCGATGCGCGAAGCGGGGCTGGCCAAGTCCATCGGCGTGTCAAACTTTCTGCCCGAACATCTCGATCGGATCATTGCTGAAACCGGGGTGACGCCGGCGGTCAACCAGATCGAATTGCACCCGACTTTCCAGCAGCGCGAATTGCAGGATTATCATCAGGAAAAGGGCATCGTCACGCAGAGCTGGTCCCCGCTTGGCCGGGGCGCAAGCTTTGATGATCCGATTATCGCCGGGATTGCCAAGGAAGTGGGCCGTGAGCCTTCCGCCGTGGTGCTGCGCTGGCATATACAGCACGGGCTGGCCCCAATTCCCAAGGCCACATCACGCGATCACATCTCCGGCAATTTCGACGCGACCGACTTTTCCCTGAATGACGATCAGATGAACCGGATCGACACAATGGATGATCCCGATGGCCGCACTGGCCCGCATCCGCTCGAAGTCAACGCCGGCTCCTGATCGGGGCGTAGCTTGGTAAATCGGACAGGTGCCCGCTTCACAAGGGAGCGGGCACTGTTCCATCCAGCCGGTGCGTGCAGCCAAGCTTTGCCGCATCATCACCTGCATCAAGCGCCGCCAGCGTGCGCCAGCCTTCAGCGCGCAAAGCAGCGGCAACATCCCGGTCATGCCCGATGGGCAGGAACAGCTTGGGGCGAATGTCTGCGCTCAATCCCTGTGCATCAGCCAATTGTTCAGGATAGAGCGAGAAGCCGGTGGCCGGTTCTTCCTTGCCCTTGATATGATAGGTGCCGCCCCGCCCCATCACGCCGCGCACGCCATCGGCATAGAGCGTGAAACCAAACCAGCTCTGATATTCAAAACCATGGCGCTCTGACGGGTCTAGCGTCAGCCGTGCCTTGCCCGCCGCCTGTGCCGCAATCTGGCGCAGTGCCGTGATCCGCGTGGCCAGCGTGCCACCAGCATCAATCGCAGCGAGCTTTTCAATCGCTTCATCGAACGGGCCAGTGGCATACAGCAGCGGCACATAAGCTTCACCGCCTGCATCACGCAGGCCGCCGGCGTCCTTCGCGTCCAACTCCCGGCGCACCGCGTCAACCTGTTCAGGCGCCAGTGGCAGAGCTTCGCGGGCCAGTGTGTCCACCAGATCAGGCAGAGTGAAATCGACCGAAATCCCGGTGGCCCCGGCAGCTTTCAGCGCATCAATCGCCAGACATACCATTTCAGCGGCAGCCGCCACAGTGTCAGAGCCGATCAGCTCTGCACCCAATTGCATATTCTCGCGCGATGGGTCGAGCTGGTCGCCCGTCATCCGCGCAACCGGGCCAGCGTAGCACAGGCGCAAAGGGCGCGGCGCGTCAGCAAGGCCAGTGGCAGCGATGCGGCCAATCTGCACCGTCATATCAGAACGCAGCGCCAGCATCCGCAAGCTGCGCGGATCGACAAAGCGGAACATCTGGCGCGGCTGCACCCCGTCCATCCGCCCGGCAAGCGATTGTTCAAATTCGATCAAAGGCGGATGGACCCGGTCATAGCCGTGGCTGTCCATATTATCGAGCATAGCACGGGCGATATGGGCAGCCTGACCCGCCAGCGGTGGCAAACGGTCTTGCAGGCCTTCGGGGAGGAGGTCGTTGATCGAATCTGTCATTGTTCCGCTTCACAAATTTCGGAGCCGGACACGAAGGCCCGAGCGACGGGCAGCGCCATGGCATGATTAGGCGCCCGGCGAAAGAGCTTAGGCCCCAATCTAAACGGGGCGCGAAAGTTGCCTTCCGCGCCCCGAGTGACATTACATTCCAGCCAAAGGCTCAAAAAGCGAGCGGCTTCACCAGCTTCACGCCTTCAAGGGCAGCAGCCTTGTCCACCAGATCTTCCGGGATCGGCTGATCGACAGACAGCAGCAGAACCGCTTCACCGCCCGCTTCACGGCGGCCAAGATGGAAAGTGCCGATATTGATGCCGTTTTCACCCAGAAGTGAACCGATACGGCCGATGAAACCGGGCTTATCGTCATTCACGATATAGAGCATGTTGCCGTCGAGATCAGCTTCGATCCCGATGCCGAAGATATTGACAAGACGCGGTGCGCCGCTGCCGAAGAGCGACCCTGCAACAGAGCGATCACCCTGGCTGGTTTCCACCGTGACGCGGACCAACGTGTGATAGACGCTTTCACGCTCCTTGCGCACTTCGCTCACTTCAATGCCACGTTCCTTGGCGAGATATGGCGCATTGACCATGTTCACGCTGGAGGAATAGCGCTTCATCACACCTGCCAGCACAGCCGAAGTGATGGGCTTCTGATCGAGCTTGGCCGCAGCGCCTTCCACTTCGATGCTGATCTTGGGCAGTGTCCCATGGGCAAGCTGGCCGACCAGCGAACCCAGCTTTTCCGCAAGACCCATATAGGGCTTCAGTTTGGGAGCTTCTTCAGCGCTCAGTGATGGCACGTTGAGTGCGTTGGTCACGCCGCCGGTCAGCAGATAATCGCTCATCTGTTCAGCCACCTGAAGCGCCACATTGACCTGTGCCTCAGTGGTCGATGCACCCAGATGCGGGGTGCAGATGAAGTTCGGCGTGCCGAACAGTGGGCTTTCCTTGGCCGGTTCCTTGGCGAAAACGTCCAGCGCCGCGCCAGCGATATGGCCGCTGTCGAGCAGATCCTTGAGCGCTGCTTCGTCGATCAGGCCGCCACGTGCGCAGTTCACAATACGGACGCCCTTCTTGGTCTTTTCAAGACGTTCACGACTTAGAATATTGCGGGTTTCATCGGTCAGCGGAGTGTGCAACGTGATGAAATCAGCGCGCGTGATGACGGCTTCGAGATCACCCTTTTCAATGCCCAGTTCCACGGCCCGTTCTTCGGTGAGGAACGGGTCATAGGCCAGAACCTTCATCTTGAGGCCCTGTGCACGGCTGGCAACGATCGAACCGATATTACCGGCACCGATCAGACCCAGCGTCTTGCCGGTGACTTCGACACCCATGAACTTGCTCTTGGGCCATTCGCCCTTTTGCGTCAGTTCATTGGCTTCCGGGATTTGGCGAGCCAGCGCCATAATCATTGCGATGGCATGTTCAGCGGTCGTGATCGAATTGCCGAATGGCGTATTCATCACCACCACGCCTTGCGCAGAAGCGGCTGGAATATCGACATTGTCAACACCGATACCCGCACGGCCAATAACCTTCAGATTGGTCGCCGCAGCCAGCACTTCCTTAGTGACTGTGGTGGAAGAACGGATGGCAAGGCCTTCATATTCACCGATAACAGCGATCAATTCTTCCGGGGTCATGCCCGTTTTGACATCAACATCGCAGCCTGAATCGGCAAAGATCTTGGCGGCGTTGGGGTCCATCTTGTCGGAAATAAGGACTTTAGGCTTAGTCATAAGAAATTCCTGAAATTCGTATCACCCGAATAATTTGCGGGGACCTGCGCATTGTGGCGCGGAAACGAAGGAAGGGCGGCATCCCAGCTTAAAACCGGCCGGCTCTAGAGCCGGGATGCACCATAAATAGAGATTGCGAGCGCTTAGGCTTTCGCGCTGGCGTAGGCCCAATCGAGCCAGGGGCCGAGCGCTTCGACATCAGCCGTATCGACCGTCGCGCCGCACCAGATACGCAGGCCGGCAGGGGCATCGCGATAACCGGCAACATCATAGGCTGCATCTTGCTCTTCAAGCAATTTAGCCATTTTCTTGATGAAATCGGTATCCGCGCCTTCCACCGTCAGGCAGACACTGGTGTTGGAACGCGAGGCAGGATCGGCAGCCAGATGGCCCAGCCAGTCACGTTCCTCGACAATGGCATCAAGCGCCGCCGCATTGGCATTGGCGCGAGCCTTCATCGCATCGAGGCCACCCAGGGACTTGCCCCACTCCAGCGCAAAAATCGCATCTTCCACCGCCAGCATGGACGGGGTGTTGATGGTTTCGCCCTTGAAGATACCTTCAATCAGCTTGCCGCCCTTGGTCATGCGGAAGACCTTGGGAAGTGGCCATTCAGGGGTGTAAGTTTCGAGCCGTTCAACTGCGCGGGGTCCGAGGATCAGCACGCCATGCGCACCTTCACCGCCGAGCACTTTCTGCCAGGAAAAAGTGAGGACATCGACCTTGTTCCAGTCAATATCCTGCGCGAAAACGGCGCTGGTGGCATCAGCGATGCACAGGCCTTCGCGGCTGTCAGAAATCCAGTCACCATTGGGCACGCGCACACCTGAGGTGGTGCCATTCCAGGTGAAGATCACATCATTGGACCAATCGACCTGATCCAGATCAGGAAGCTGGCCGTAATCGGCTTTGATAACTGTCGGGTCGAGCTTCAATTGCTTGACCGCATCCGTAACCCAACCGTCACCGAAGCTTTCCCACGCAATCGTTGTCACAGGCTTTGCGCCGAGCATCGACCACATCGCCATTTCAACCGCGCCGGTATCGGAACCGGGGACAATGCCGATCTTGTGGGTCTCTGGCACCTGCAGCACTTCGCGCATCAGATCGATGCAATAGGCAAGGCGCGACTTGCCGATCTTGCTGCGATGCGAGCGACCGAGGCTTTCAGTGTTCAGTTTTTCGGGGGACCAGCCTGGCGGTTTCGCACAGGGGCCGGACGAGAAATGCGGACGCGCAGGTTTGCGCGCGGGTACGTTTAATTCAGTCATTTAAGACTCTCCTCACAGAGAGCACGCGCGGCGTTGGGACCGCGTGGCCCGCTCGCCGCAATAAAGATGCGCAGTGCCAAGTCAACTGTTGTTATGTGTTACCACGATCAGAGGTTTCATATTTCAGATGACATAGTGAGCCTCACCAGCAACTTTGTTAGTGAGGCGTTAAGCATGAGCCGCTAAACAATCAGTATGTTGCGCCCAATACCTCCCCTCGTTGCAGCTATCGCCCTGACGGGTTGCTCCATCATGCCATCAAATAGCGGTGGCCCATCAAATGGTGCGAAAGCGCCGCAGCGGGCGGAAGCACCGATCTCACACTCCCCGGCAGCAGGCCAATGCCTCAACGAATTGGGTTTGACACAAGCCAGCTTTAAACCCTTGCCTGATAAATATTATGGCTCAGGCTGTTCCAACCTCAACACGGTGCAACTGTCTGCGGTTTATTCTGACAAATCTGCCCTGGGCGTTGCCAATATCGGACCCGTTACCTGCCCCGTTGCCACCGCCTTTGCCGGCTGGGCGCATTACGGCGTAGATCGTGCCGCAAGAGCGATTCTTGGCGCGCCGATTGCCCGGATCGAGACCTTTGGCAGCTATTCCTGCCGTAACGTGGCTGGCAGCAATCGGCGCTCTGCTCATGCCACGGCCCAAGCGATCGACATTTCCGGTTTCGTGCTCACCGACGGGCGACGGATCAGCGTCAAACAGGATTGGGACGGCGGCACTGCAGACGAACGCAAGTTCCTCCGCGTCGTACATAAAAGCGCCTGCAAACGCTTCGCCACCGTTCTCGGCCCGGATTATAATGCCGCGCATAAAGATCACTTCCACGTAGAGCGGGTGATTGACGGCAAAAGCTACTGCCGTTGAACACCCTGAAAGAGAACCCTGTGGGCGGCCAGGCATTGTTCCTGGCATGTCTCTCTTGCTTGCTTCTCAATGCCCTATGGCTCTGCCCCCCCACCATCTGAGCGCGCTCCCAATGCGCCCACTTTACAAGCCCCAACAGATTTCAGCCTATCTGGCAAAAACCGAGCGATCACTGGTCCGCCGAACGGCTGTAACCTGTGGCGGCAGTTCTTCTTCCCCCTGACGGGCGGCATTTTCTTCCAATTGCGCTTCAATCCGCAAGCGCACGGCTTCCGCCGAATGATGCGTGCCCAATTTTTCCATCATATTGGCGCGGTGAATTTCCACCGTCCGTGGACTGATATTGAGCGCTCTGGCGATGGCCTTGTTGGAATTTCCTTCTGCCAGCCAGTCCAGAACTTCACGTTCCCGTTTGCTGAGATTTGAAATCCGCTGACGCGCTTCAATCAAGGTTCGGCGCGCCTCCATATGCGCTTCGGCTTCCCGAGCGATAGATGCCATGACACTGTCAAATTGTGGCTGGGTAAATGGGGTTTTCAGATAATCCAGCGCCCCCGCCTTCATCGTGTGGACTACATGTTCCACCGTAGGTTGTTCAGATGTCACCACGAGTGGGAGCGAAATTCCTGCCTCCCCCAAACGTGTCATGACCCCCTCGGGATCACCTGAGATGATCCGGTCAACCACCATCAAAATCCCGCTATTTGGTTTAATGGTGATCAATTCCTGTAAATCGGAATATACTTCAGCATGGTGCCCCGAAGCATATGCGATACGTGCCTTTTCCGCCCTGGCCCGGCTGTCATTATCGACAAAATGGATCGTCAGTCGCTGTTCCATGCGTAGAATGTGCAGCGAGATAGTGGCCGGTGCACCGAAGCATTCCGCCGAAATGAATGGTTAACAATTCATTAATTGGGATTTGCCACCAAAACGCTACTCTCAAAACCCTCCATATTGGATACGGTCTTGAGTAATCACACGCTCCGGCAAATTGCCTATTAACAAGTAAATACGTGTTATTACTTAATTTTTATAAATTTCACTCTTCAAAAGTGAAGCTGGGAAGCGCCTGAAACGCATCTTTTAGAGCATCGCCCCAGCCCGACGATATGGTTTCAAAATAGGGATCGCCATATTCAATCCGGCGTTCATATTTCGGTTCAAATCTGTCACGTTCGATCACCATGAGATCCATCGGCAGGCCGACAGAGAGATTGGCTTTCAAGGTGGAATCAAAGCTGACCATTAACAGCTTTACCGCCTCTTCAAAACTCATCTTGGGATCATAAGCGCGCAGGATGATCGGTCGGCCATATTTGGTTTCACCAATCTGGAAGAACGGCGTGTCGCTGCTGGCTTCGATGAAATTGCCTTCAGGATAGATCATGAACAGGCGCGGCTCCATGCCCTTGATCTGCCCTGCAAGGATGATCGAGGCGGTAAAACGCCCCTTGCCCGAATTGCCATTCTCATTCTGTGTTTCGCGCACAGTGGATCGCAGCAGGCGCCCAACCTCCACCGCAACACGATACATGGAAGGAAGTTCAAGCAGAGAATTCTGGCGATCTTCCAATGCCTTGGAGCGTTCTTCCAATTGGCTGATCACAGCCTGTGTGGTGGCCAGATTGCCCGCCGTCATCAGCGTGATCACCCGGTCACCGGGCACGGACCAATGAAACATCTTGCGGAACACAGAGATATTATCGACGCCGGAATTGGTTCTCGTATCGCTCATCAGCACGAGACCTTTATCAAGCGACAGCCCTACGCAATATGTCATGTAAACTTCCTCACTGCCGGGGCGGCATCATCGCGGCAATATTTCCACCCTCGGTCAGCCCTTACTGCTCCACGGCTTTTTGTTCTACCGCCAGATTGACATTAAGATCCCTGGTAGACGCGCCGTAGCTAATGCCGGTGATGGGGGCAGCATCACGATAATCGCGGCCTGTAGCGACCCGGACATAGCGTGGGTCCGGGCTGATTCCGTTGGAAATATCAAAGCCCACCCAGCCCAGATTCTGCACATAGGCCTCTGCCCAGGCGTGAGTCGCTTCCTGATTGATCCGGTCATCCATCATGAGATAGCCGCTCACATACCGTGCCGGAATATCCAAAGACCTCGCCGCAGCAATGAAAATATGCGCATGGTCCTGACATACACCTTGCCCATGGCCCACGGCTTCTTCCGCCGTTGTCGTCACTTCAGTGGTGCCCGTTTCATATTTCACGCTCTGGCGAATGACATCGGAAAGGTTGTGCAATGTGCTGACCATCCCATCTTCGCTGCGGGCAACCTTGGCGATCAGCGCCTTGATCTGCGGGCCTGGCTGCGTGAGCGGGGTAAAGCCAAGAAATGACCACAAGGGCAAATGCCCCGCATGATGGCCGATCAAACCAGCATGATCTTCTGTCTCCACTTCACCGTGGCAAGTAATGACAATCTCCTCAGCCCCTTCAAAAGCTGAGATCAGCGTGACACTGTTGTGGTTCTGATCATCATAGACCAGTTCTTCCTGCGCCCCTTCATACTCCATCTGCCAGTTCAGAATCTTCTGCCCCTGCGTCTCTTTCGGGGTCAGGCGCAATCGTTGCACCCCGTAATTCACAGGGCCAGCGAAGCGATAGCGGGTGGTATGGCGGACAGACAGGCGCATGGATTGGTCGATTGCACTCCTTCAGGCGGTAAAGCGGTAAGCCTCAGCAATGGTGTTGGAAATCGTCTGGTTCGAAGCGATAAATTCGATAAGAAATTCATGTAGCCCCTGATCGAAAATATCCTCGATCCGGCGGTCGCTGAGCGCCATTTCTGCCGCTCTCATCGCCACATGGGCATCCGTCTCTTCGCCATGCAATTGCGCCAGCGCTGAAAGATTTTCCCGCAAAGCGGAATAACAAAACGCCAGACTGCGCGGAAAGCGCGGGTCGAGAATCAGAAAATCGGCGATGGAGCGTGAATCCATCCGACCAGAGTTAAGCCAGCGATAGGCCCGTTCACCCGACAGCGATTGAAGCACATTGTCCCACTGGCTGGTGTCCAGCACCGTACCGACATGCGCAAGCGATGGCAGCAGCAGGTAATATTTCACATCCAGAATACGCGCAGTGCTATCCGCCCGTTCGATGAATGTGCCGGTGCGTGCAAAGGAGTAAATCTCGTTGCGCAGCATGGAGCCATGCGTAGCCCCGCGAACCAGCGTGGACTGGCGGCGGATACTCGCCAATACTGTGCCAAGATCACTTTCCTTCACCTGCCTGGCCAGCATATCGCTGAGGACCATCCAGCCTTCATTGACCGCTTCCCACACTTCGCCGGTAATGGCTGAACGCGATGCACGAGCGTTCATGCGCGCTTTTTCCAGCATGGTCAGCACCGAAAGCGGGTTGAGCTTGGAACGCAACACAAAATCGCAAACATGGGCGCCGGTGTAGTCATCAAAATGCTGTTCATAATCACCGCGCATCCCGAGCGTGGTGATGACAGATCGCCATTCGGCATTCGCCGCATCTTCTGCACGCGTCAGAGACATGCGATGCCCGGCTTCAAGCAGGCGCGCTGTGTTTTCCGCTCTTTCGAGGTAACGATACATCCAGAAGATGCTGTGCGCGGTCCGGCCTAGCATTGGTCTGTCTCCGCCTTAATCATCCAGCACCCAGCTATCCTTGGTTCCCCCACCCTGACTGGAATTCACCACCAGAGAGCCTTTCTTCATCGCCACCCGTGTGAGGCCGCCCGGTGTAATGTCCACCCCCTCTGGCGACATCAGCACAAAGGGCCGCAAATCCACATGGCGCGGGGCCAGCCCCTTGCGGGTGTAAACCGGACAGGTCGAAAGCGAGAGCGTTGGCTGCGCAATGTAATTATCAGGCTTTGCTTCCAGCTTGGCACGAAATTCACGAATTTCGCGCTTGGAAGATGTCGGGCCGATCAACATGCCATAACCACCGGAACCGTGGACTTCCTTGACCACCAATTCCGCCAGATTTTCGAGAACATATTTGAGGCTGTCAGGGTCCGCACAGCGCCATGTCTGCACATTGGCGAGGATCGGTTTCTCCCCTGTATAGAACTCGACGATTTCCGGCATGAAGGAATAGATCGCCTTGTCGTCAGCCACGCCTGTTCCCGGTGCATTGGCAATCGTGACGCGCCCTGCCCGGTAGACATCCATAATACCCGGAATGCCCAGCACACTGTTGGGGTTGAAGGTCAAAGGATCAAGAAAATCATCATCTACCCGGCGATAAAGCACATCAATCGGGCGATAGCCGCGCGTGGTGCGCATTTGCACACGCCCGTCGATCACGCGCAGATCGCTGCCTTCAACCAGTTCGGCACCCATTTGATCCGCCAGAAAAGCATGCTCGAAATAGGCGGAATTATAGATACCCGGTGTCAATACGGCGACCGTCGGCTTGCCTTCTGCACAAGGCGGCGCGCAAGCAGCGAGACTTTTGGCCAATTGGCGCGGATAATTGGACACCTGCCGCACCTTCACCTGCGTGAACAGCTCAGGGAACATGGCCATCATGGTTTCGCGGTTTTCGAGCATATAGCTCACCCCGCTGGGGGTGCGGGCATTGTCTTCCAGCACCATGAATTCATCAGGCCCGGTACGCACCAGATCAACCCCGGTGATATGGGTGTAAATGCTGCCTGGCGGCGTAAAGCCCACCATCTGCGGGAGCCATGCCGCATTATGCCGGAACAGCCGTTCCGGCAGACGCCCCGAACGAATGATTTCCTGCCGGTGGTAGAGATCGTACATGAAGGCATTGAGCGCCCGCACACGCTGTTCAATCCCGCGCGACAGGCGTCGCCATTCATTTGCGGTAATGATCCTTGGGATCATATCGAAGGGGATCAGCCGCTCTTCCGCGTCGCTTTCCCCGTAGACATTGAAGGTTATGCCCGTTCGTCTGAAGACACTTTCCGCTTCAGAACCCTTGCGGCGCATTCGGCTCGCGTCCTGCTTGGACAACCAATTATTGTATCCATGATAGGCCTCGCGGATAGAACCGTCGGGCTTATGCATTTCATCGAAATTCTGGTCCGCTGACTGATTCATAACCCCCCGATGCTGCTGCCCTATAGTGCACGTTATTCACACGCTGCCAAGGGCCAACCGGTATACAGTTATGAATTCATTAACGCCGCTCCAGTTCCCGCAGAACAGTGTGAATACTCTCAGGAGAGTAAGCAAATCCCAGATGTGTACAGCGCAGTCCGATTTCCCGATCACGCTCACCGCGAAACCCGCGCGAGCTTCTGGGCGATACGATCCCGTCTCTCGGGCTCCACAGCGCGACCGTCTCCACCGGAGGCTTGCTCGCCATGTGATGTTCTATCGGCGGGTTGCTGACCGAATGGCCCGTCACGAGATGATACAGACGCCAGGCATTGTTGGCGTGGGGGTCCCCCGAAAAGGGCGAGCCCATGGTTACGACCTTGCGCACACATTGCGGATGGCGCTTGGCCAGTTCACGAGCAAACAAGCCACCAAGGCTCCAGCCGACCAGCACAACCGGGCGACCATAGCGCGCCTGAAGCGCATTGAGCCGCTCTGACAAAAAATCGAGATTTTCCGCTGTCGGGCCGAAGTTAAACCCCAGCCCCCAGCGTTTGACCTTATGCCCCGCCTTCTCAAGCTGCCGCGCCATATAGCGCATCCTGATCGGATGAGTCGCAAATCCGGGAAGCAGCATCACCACCTGCGGGCTGGTCGCCAGCGGAATGTCCATTTCCCGCCTTGCACGCCTGAAAGGTTCCGCAAAAACGCTAAGTTCACCCATCATGTAACGCAATTTGGGGCCACGCACGTCGGCCGGTGCCGGCTCACGCGCCAATGACAGGCGCGCGCCAAGCGCATCGCGAAGAGCCGCAGCTTTCACTGCCGATGTCGGAGAGCCTGTGCGGGCTTTGAGTTGAGTGTTCATGGTCATAGTGTCTCTGTAACAAAAATGACTTGTTACAGGATGAACAAGAAAGCCACCCATCATGTTCCAGAGTCTTGAAACTGTCACATATAGAAGGGGCTGGATACATGCGTACCCAGCCCCTTTTAGTCTAAGATTAAAGCGAAATGCTGAGGCTTAAGTGCAGTCACCAATGCGCCGCGACTTCATGCGCAGCTTCATTGTCATTTTGGCGTCGCCCGGCATATTCGGAATAGGCTGTGCGATTTGCATTGTCAGATCGCTTCCTTCTTCTTCCAGGGTCCCACTGATTTTGAAGTCTCCAGGCTTATCGCCAGCAGCGTTGCACTGCATATCAGCATTGATCTTGGCACCTTGCACATCAAGCTGATTAACGGTGCAGTCCGCTTCCGCAATCTGCTGCAACATTTGTTCAGGCCCTTTATCGGCGTCCTCCTTGGTGAGGCAGTAATTGTTGCCCTTCTCCAAGGCACCCGCAAACATGCCTTTCATCTGTTTGGCACGTTCATCGCTCATCCCCGGAATGGTGAAATCAATGAGTTCAGCCTGTGTTTCGTACTGACCGGGCTTTTGATGGATCATGCTGCCCGCCTTCGCGGATACTTCATCCTTTGACATGGGCTTCGCATCGCCCGCTGCCTCGCCACTATCACTGCTGCCGCAAGCCGAAAGCGCAATGGCCGCCGCGATCGGGAAAAGGTGAACCAGACGCATAAAATTCTCCAAATCACCAGGGTCAGATAGCTGCCCCAGACACATTCATATAACCATGTGCTACCAACCCTTGGGCAACATGCCAATGTTGTGCATATCAGCACATTGCGTAAAGCCGCACTGTCCCCCATATGTTCCGCATGGCTGAACTCGTAATACGTCGCGGACTGGAAGAACCTGATACATCCGGCTCTTTCATACCGCATAAGCCCCAACGCCCTGAGAAGACTCACAGCGGCAAGCCCTTCAAGCTGGTTTCGGATTATCAACCGGCTGGCGATCAGCCGACCGCGATCAGCGAATTGGTGGATGGAATCAAGGAAGGCGACAAGACGCAGGTTCTTCTGGGGGTCACCGGTTCGGGCAAGACTTTCACCATGGCCAAGGTGATCGAGGAATTGCAGCGCCCAGCACTGATCCTTGCCCCCAACAAGATTCTCGCCGCGCAGCTCTATGGCGAATTCAAGAGCTTCTTCCCCGAAAACGCGGTGGAATATTTCGTTTCCTATTACGATTACTATCAGCCGGAAGCCTATGTGGCCCGCTCCGATACCTATATCGAGAAGGAATCGAGCACCAATGAAGCGATTGACCGGATGCGCCATTCGGCCACCCGCGCTCTGCTGGAACGCGATGATGTCATCATCGTGGCGTCTGTTTCCTGCCTCTATGGTATCGGTTCGGTCGAAACCTATTCGGCAATGATTTTCGACCTGAAGAAGGGAGAAAGTGCCGACCAGCGCGAAATCATCCGCAAACTCGTGGCGCTACAATATAAGCGCAATGACGCAGCCTTTGCGCGCGGCAATTTCCGGGTACGTGGGGACAATCTCGAAATCTTTCCAAGCCATTATGAAGATGCTGCATGGCGCGTCAGCTTCTTTGGCGATGAGATCGAAGAGATCAGCGAATTTGACCCCCTGACGGGCAAGGCTGGAGCCAAGCTGGACAAGATCCGTATCTTCGCCAATTCACATTATGTAACCCCCGGCCCCACCATGAAACAGGCTGCGGCGGCAATCCGTTTCGAACTGGAAGAACGGCTGAAGGAATTGCAGGCTGAAGGGCTGTTGCTGGAAGCGCAAAGGCTGGAGCAGCGCACCAATTTTGACCTCGAAATGATTGCCGCCACCGGATCGTGTGCGGGAATTGAAAACTACTCCCGCTTTCTCACCGGCCGCCTGCCGGGTGAACCGCCGCCAACCCTGTTCGAATATTTGCCCGAAAATGCTCTTCTCTTTTGCGACGAAAGCCACCAGACCGTGCCGCAAGTCGGCGCGATGGCGCGAGGCGACCACCGCCGCAAGTTAACGCTGGCAGAATACGGCTTCCGCCTGCCCAGCTGCATTGACAACCGCCCTTTGCGTTTCAACGAATGGGATGCGATGCGCCCGCAAACCGTGGCCGTCTCCGCCACCCCCGGCCCTTGGGAAATGGAACAGACCGGCGGTGTTTTTGCAGAACAGGTCATTCGCCCAACCGGCCTGATTGACCCACCGGTAGAAATCCGCCCAACCGAAGATCAGGTGCAGGATTGCATCAATGAATGCCGTGAGACGGCGGCTAAAGGCTACCGTACCCTCGTCACCACTCTGACCAAGCGGATGGCAGAAGACCTCACCGAATTCATGCATGAAGCGGGCCTGCGTGTGCGTTACATGCATTCCGATGTAGAAACACTGGAGCGTATCGAGCTGATCCGCGATTTGCGGCTCGGTGTCTATGATGTGCTGGTAGGGATCAACCTGCTGCGTGAAGGTCTCGATATTCCTGAATGCGGCCTGGTCTGCATTCTCGATGCCGATAAGGAAGGCTTCCTGCGGTCCGAAACATCCTTGATTCAGACCATTGGCCGCGCTGCACGTAATGTGGATGGGCGCGTAATCCTATATGCCGACCGGACCACGGGCAGTATGGAACGCGCTTTGGCAGAAACCGAACGCCGCCGCGAAAAGCAGCGCGCCTATAATCTTGAACATAACATCACCCCGATGACCATTAAGCGCGACATTGCCGATATCGTTGGGCAGAGCGCGGCCAATGACCGGCGCGGTGAATTTGATGAAGAGGATAGCCCCCCCCTCGTCGGCCATAATCTGCGTGCCCATATCGAGGACTTGGAAGCCCGAATGCGCAAAGCTGCCGGTGATCTTGAATTCGAAGAGGCCGGCCGGTTACGCGATGAAATCCGCAAGCTGCAAAGCGAGGAGCTGGGCCTCCCCGATCCGGACCGCAAGGCGCAGATTGTGGGCCGAAGCAATGAAGGCAAACCGGGCACGCGCAAAACCCGCTATGGGAAAACGCAAAAGAAATGGGGGAAGTAGGCGCGCATCCCGCGCCATTTCCCCCTATCAACACTTTGCCGCGCTAATGCCTTGAATGCCCATGGCCAACGCGCCTATTGCACACCTATTCCATCCCGCAGCCATGGGCTTTTCGACCTTGCCGCAGAACCTTCCCCGTTTGCTTTGCCTTCTGACCCTTCCCTTTCTCGCGGCTTGCGGAAACAGCGATGCCAGTGCGCCGGTGCGGATTAATCTGCCCAAGGCGGACCCGATTACCCGCCCGCGAGAACCGCTGCCTTCCCCCGATGTGGAAGGCGCATTGTGGAGCGTTTCGAAGGATGGGCGAGCGATCAATTTCGGATTGCCCAAACAGAAGCCTTATCTGTCGCTCGCCTGCCGCCTCAAGGAAACACCGCCGCAATTGCAGATCATCCGCCATATTGAGGCACGCCCCGGTACCAGCGCACTATTCCCGATTATCGGCAATGGCATGATCAGCCGGTTGAAGATGGAAGCCGCGCTGGATGATGGGGAATGGCGCTGGGAAGGCACCTATCGCGCCGATGCGCCTGAACTGGATGTCTTTACAGGCCCGCGTGAAATGGAAGCGACGCTTCCAGGCGGTGGATCATTGGAAATCCCCGGCAGCCGTTTGCCGGGAGAATTCGTCAATTGGTGCCGTCTCGGCGGCAAGGTTCTGCAGACCAGTGCAAAGGAAAAAGCCAAAGCTGCGGCTGAGGCCGAAAACAAACAGCCTTAAGGCAACATTTCGAGACGCGGGCGTACCCTTCGGCTTACCCCCTTGGGCAAAGCGTCCAGCGGGAAGCAGCGCGCTTCGACAATCTCACGCTTATCGGGCTGCGGCTCTCCGGCAAGCTCTGCCCGAAAAATATGCGAAGAAACGCGCGCGCCATGGAGATTTTCCTTGAGCACGCCCAGATCCTGCCAATTTTCAGCGCTACAGTGCAATTCTTCGGCAAATTCACGCTTCGCCGCATCAAGCGGCTTTTCGTTCTTGCCGCACCCGCCACCGGGGAAGCTCCAGACATCTCGGCCATAGGAATGCCGCACCAGCAGCACTTCCCCTGCAGCATTGAACGCCAAAATGCTGACGCCGCGTATGCGTGGTTTGTGCCAGCCCCACCAAAGACTGCGTAGGCGGTGCGCTATGGGCAACATCGCCCGGTGCAGACTTTTGGGGATCAGGAAAAGCATGTGACTTTCTGTTCTGCCGCACCCAACAGGCGTGCAATCGGCAAATCATTATCACCGCTCACCGCAGATTGAAACACGGCACGCTTTTCGTCACCGCGAATAACAAACAGTAATGCATCCGATGCCAGCAGGGACGGTATCGTCAGCGTGATCCGGTCAAATGGTGCTTCAGGTGGCAATGGGTCAGGCGTTAGCGTGCGAATCTTCTTGGCATCATTTACCTGCGGATTGGTGTTGGGGAACAGCGAGGCAATATGCCCGTCACCGCCCATGCCAAGCCACGCCAAGGCGAAATGCGGCACTTGCTCCATTTCGCTAAGCGTAACCACCTCTGCGCCAGCAGGCTCCAACAAGGCACGGATTTTGCCCGTGTTGGAGGCCTCATGCGTTTCAGGCACCTGCCGATCATCACCCGGCCACACTGAAATGCGCTTCCAATCGAGATCGGATTTCGCCAATTCCTTCAGAATGGGAAAGGGAGTGGAGCCACCGGGAACGGTGATGGCAATCGGCCCACTGGTTGCTTCCAGAGCCTGCGTCAGGCGGCCTTCAAGCCATACAGCGATGTCATGATC
The DNA here is from genome assembly GCF_009828105.1 of Altericroceibacterium indicum. GTDB lineage: Bacteria > Pseudomonadota > Alphaproteobacteria > Sphingomonadales > Sphingomonadaceae > Altericroceibacterium > Altericroceibacterium indicum. The sequence goes on along the minus strand of NZ_WTYQ01000001.1, from coordinate 29,565 downwards.
ACTTGCCCCTTCGATGATTTCACAATGCGCCATAATAATCCTTATTCAACGAAAACGGCCGACACAGCTTGCGCTGCGCCGACCGCCCTATCAGCTTTTTGCCAAAATTACTTGAGCGTCTGAGTAAGAAACCAAACGCGTTCTTCAGCCTGATCGATCCAGTCGTCCACCATGCCATTGGTGGCATTGTCGCCCGCTTCTTCAGACGTTTCTTTCACTTCCTTGAGGCGTTCGAGCAGCTTCTTGTTATCGTCACGCAATTCGCGAACCATATCGTCAGCCGTAATCGTCACATCATCCTGATCGGCGATGTTGGTCGTCTTGCCCACAGAACCGATAGAGGTAAGCGTATATTCGCCATTCTTGCGGACACGTTCACCGATGATATCCACCAGGCCGACGATCTGCACAGCCTGTTCATCAAACATCAGGTGAAGATCACGGAAGCGCGAACCGGCTACGTGCCAGTGGAAGTTCTTGGTTTTGAGATAAAGTGCCAGATGATCCGCCAGCGCGCCATTAAGTGCAGCGATCAGAGCTTTTTTCGAATTGTCACCAGATTGGGCCATTTTAGATCCCCTTTCGTCAGATTACGTGGGTGGAACGCACCAAAACACAGATCAGTTTCGAGAAAGTTACAATTCGCTTTGATCGTTTTTTTCGATCACGCAAGCAACCCCTTTGCAAGTAGCAGAACGACTATCCCAGCGAGCAGGAACAAGCCGCCAGCAACATATTGAAAAACCCGCAAAGGTAGCCTTTTTTCCCAATATTCGCCCGCCAGCCAAGCCAATGTCAGTATGCCTGCCGAGCCAAGTGTTCCGCCCAGGAAAGGTAGATAAGGCCCCCCAGTCAGCACCGTTAATGCCAAAATCAGGAAGCTCGCAGACCCTGTAAGCTGCCCGAAAAGCAACACAGCCCCTATCGCGCCGAGGGACCGGGTCGGCTCCACAGGCAAACGGCGCTGGCGGCGGAGCAATGTGTCCAGCCCTGCCAGCCCCAAGGCAGCCGCGACAAAAATCTGCTTTGCAGCAGGCACCAACATCGGAGCGATGGTCTGCGCTGCCCATGCCGCCGTGGCAGCACTGAGTGCAGAACATACCCAGATAAGCGCCAGAAGACCCGGCCCTTGCCCCAGCCGTTCAGAGAGGCGCGCAACCAATATAGGTTCCCGCCCAACAAGACTGGCAAAGGCACAGGTCAGGAAGGCGATGAAGAATGCCGTCATCGGCTATGCTCAATCATCGCCTTCCTGCCGCGCTATCACTTGCCTGCGATGATCTGTTCGATCCCGCTGGCAACGGTTGGGTGGTAAGTCGGGCGGGCTTCGGCAAAGAGCTTGCGCGCGATGTCAGCACCCCAATCACCCTGCTGCATCAGCCCGGTATAAAGCGGCCGGATCAGAAGCCCACGCCCCACGCGTGTGGCAAATTCCTGTAGCGATGGCAGTGCCGGCTCATAGCGATTGGCAATCGCCAGTTCCAACCATGCAGAACGTACATAGGCATTGGTGGAATCGGACAGACCCAGCGCTTTATCCAGTTCAGCCAGACGCTGCGGGGTTTGCTTGCGCGGGATGCCGTTCAGGAAGCGCAGCCATTCTTGCGTGCTCCACCCATCGGTCTGCACCGCGCTGGCAGGTCCACCAGCATTGAAGGCTTTAAGCTTGGTATCCACCGCCGCCAGCGTAGTGCTGGTGATATGAACAGCATTGTCAGGCAGGCCAGCGGCATAGGCCCAGCGATCAAGCTGCAATTTCAGTTCAAGCGCAGGATCGCCCTGCAACAGATTTGCGCGAAGATCGGCCAGGAATCCAGCCGTTGTCTGCGGTTGGAAGGCGTGACGATCAAAGTAAGACCGCAGATAAGCGTCCCACTTTTCGCGCCCCACGGTCACTTCCAGCATCCGCAGGAAGTTGGAGCCTTTGAAATAATCAAGCTGCCCGCCGGTCGCGCCCGGATCACCATGCAGACGGGTAGCGGCTCCCGTTCGGGTTTTGCCGCCATAACGCGCAAGGTCACGCTTCATCCCGTCCCAATCGAGATCGGCATACATGGCGGCACGTTCCTTTCCATAGACCGATTCCATGATGCGGTTTTCAAAATAGGTCGTGAAGCCTTCATTGAGCCAACTGTCAGACCATGTCGCATTGGTTACCAGATTGCCCGACCAGCTATGTGCCAGCTCATGCGCCACCACATCCGTGTTGGAACGATCACCGGTAATGATCGTCGGCGTCAGGAAGGTAAGCATGGGGTTTTCCATGCCGCCATAGGGGAATGATGGTGGCAGGACGAGCATGTCATACCGGCCCCAGCGATAGGGGCCATAAAGGTCTGATGCCGCATCAATCATCTTTTCAACATCGGTAAATTCATGCGCTGCGGCATCGAGCATGGACGGTTCCGTCCAGACACCAGAACGTGGGCCTAAAGGTTTGAACTTCAGATCACCCACGGCAAAAGCGATGAGGTAGGGCGGCACCGGCTTATCCATCCGGAAACGGAAGCGACGGCGGCCATCTTTCAGCTTCTCACCCTTGTCCCCGCTCAGCTTTTCGGCGCTCATCACGGCGACCAGATCACCCGGCACAGTCAGCGTAGCATCCCATGTCTGGCGGATGCCGGGGCTATCCTGCGTCGGAATCCAGCTCCGGTTGTTGATCGGCTGGCCCTGACTGAAGAGGTAAGGCTTTTTCTTGCCTGCTGTCATTTCCGGCGGCAGCCATTGAAGCGCTGTGGCGCCGGGCTGTGTACGATAGGTAATGATGATCTGCTTGGCACCATCAAGCTGAACCGTCAGAGCGGAACCCAGCTCCGGATCATCCGCGCCGACATTCCATTGCAGGGCCTTGCCACTGCCATCGGTGACAGCCGAAATATCAAGATCATCCACGTCGAGCACGATTTGCTTGGCATCGGGCTGAGCCAGAATATCGAGCTTGGCCGAACCTGTCAGAGTCTCGCTGGCAAAATCGACATTCAGGTCCAGCCCGACATGAGTGACCCGTGCAACCGTAGGTTCGGCATGGGTCCACACATCAAGCGCTTCTGGCGTTGTGAGGATCGGTGCAGGAGACGCGCTCGATTGTGCAGCGAGCGGAGCGGCAGTTGCCATAAGGGCAGCAGCAAAGAGAATACGCATAAGCCAAACAGTAAGTCTGTTTCTTTACGCCTGCAACTAAATTGCCGGGGAGATGGCTTTTTCCATATAGATCGCAGGCCCTCCATATTGGGCAAGCTTTTGGGCCATGGCCTCATCCATCCTGGGTTCGAACCCCTGCCCTTCCCAGAAAGGTCCAGCATTACCCACAGCGACCAGAACCATGGCACAAAGCCCCTGAGAGCGCGCCCATTCGTGCAAGTGGTTGAGGATCATCCCGCCAGCGCCCTGCCCTCGCGCCTGGGGGGCAAGTGCAAGATCGTGAAGGTAGTAAACATCGGCAGCCTCCGGCAGCGCCCCAAGTGGCTGGTTCAAAGGCACTGGTCTGCCGCGTGTCCATGGATGGCTGATGGCATAGCCAAAGCCCCCCTCGGCACCAGCCAGCATGAAACAGCCATGCGGGTATAGAGCCAGCCGTTCTGCGAAGATTTCTGCCCCTTCCGGGTAGTCCTGATGAATAGCGTCCGCCAAGGCGCATACTTGCGGAAGGTCCGCCACGGTCATCAAACGCCATTGAAGCGCTGGGGTGTGCATCAATCTTACTTTCTTATGGCCAGATCATCGCTGGGTGCCCCCCATACACCGTTTGGGCAGCAACCAAACTGGGTAAGTCATGTTGCTTCAGCCATGGCAGGCAAAAGAAATGCGCCACCTAGCCATAACCGGGTGGCGCGTTTCCGTATCGCTCAACAGATCATTAGAACCGAACGCCTGCGCGAACGCCATAGGTGCGTGGGTCAGCGAGGACGACCGTGCCATATGTGCTCGATCCTGCGCCGGTAACGATCAGCGAATCTTCAAGATTCCTTACAAAGCCTTGTACATAATAGACATCATTGGGCGCGTTATACGTCACTTGAAGATCGGTCTTGGTATAGCTTGGCTGCTCGAACTGGTTGAGCGTGCCAAGCGCCGCAATCGTGTAATGATCAACAAAGCGCGTGGTGACACCCAGCTCGATCTTGCCACCATTATCGAGATCGAAGCCCTGCGTGATGCCGCCGGTAAGCGTCCAGTCAGGCGAGCGATCCAGCTTATATCCGGCCCAGCTCACATCAGGGTTGGGTTTGAAGTCAGTATAGCGTGCATTGAGCCAGGAAGCGGAGAAATTGACCTTAGTATTGCTGGCCGGTGTAAGGGTCGTTTCCAGCTCCACACCATCAACCTTAGCCTGACCGGCATTGGTCGTGACCTGGCATGGACCGCCACATATTTCGCTAAGCTGGCTAAGTTGAATCCCTTTAAAATCATAGTGAAACGCAGTGAGATTTAACCGCAGCATATTATCAAGCAGGCGCGTTTTGACGCCAGCTTCATAAGATGTCAGCGTTTCGGGATTGTAATAGAGGGCATCTGCTGTGAGCGTGCATCCGCTACCTGTGCCCTCTTCGCAACCATCGTTAAACCCACCAGCTTTATAGCCCGTAGAAACGGTAGCGTAGAGCAGCGTGCGATCATCAAGGTCATAGTCCAGCCCGGCACGCCATGTGACTTTGGAGAAGGAGCGCGAGGCATCGTTCACTGTCTGACTATCGCCTTCGCCATCACACGCTACAGAACCGCAGATAACAGTCGCACCCAGACGGCTCTTCTTATCGTGTGAATAGCGCACTCCGGCAGTCAGCCGCAGTTCTGGAATGATGGCATAAGTCGCCTGGCTGAAAGCGGCATAACTTTCCGATTGGACATCTCGCTGAGGGAAGCCAAACACATATCCGGGCGTCCCTTCATCAGGCGAGAGAAGCCCATATATGTAGTACTTCATGAAGCCACTCTCTTTGAAATAATATCCGCCGAACTGTAAGGAAAGCGGACCGCTGCCCGTTGTAGAGAAGCGAAGCTCGTGACTGTCCTGCTTGAATTGCGCATTGGCGTTGGAGCGATAGGCGGCGCTGGCATCATCGCGCCCTGTGAACAATTCTTCGCGCCGATCAAATTCCCGGTGTGACCCAAGATAGTTGAGCTGAAGCGGACCAAAATCATACGAGAAGTCAGCCATAACTCCCCAGCTTTCATTGTCGCGATTCAAATTGTCAGAATATGGAATATTGCTCGTCCGCACGGCGGAATTATCGCCGATGGGATCATATGTTGGATTTACGCCTGCGTCGCTATAGTCGCTATAGAGGTTTGATACCGGAACACTGCCTAACGTCTTGCCTTTGATTTTCGAATAATCGCCAACGATGAGCAGTTGCGCCGGCCCCATATCGAAAGATGCAGACAGGCGCCCTGCCACGTTATTCTTGTAAGGGTCGATGTCGGAAGTGAGGGCCTCACCCGCTTTGTAATAATTGTCCCGGCGATCATAATTCACCGCGCCCCGTACAGCAATCGCATCGTTCACCGGCACATTGAGCACGCCGGTGATATTGGTTGCGTTATAACTGCCGTAAGAGGCGTCCAATGATCCTTCCAACCGGTCTGTGGGATGGTTCGAAATCACATTGATCAGACCTGCGGTAGTATTGCGCCCGAACAAGGTTCCTTGCGGACCACGCAGCACTTCCACCCGATTGACGTCGAAGAAGCTCACTTCCTGAGCCTGAGGGCGCGCGATGTAAATGCCATCCAGCATGAAAGCAGCCGACGGATCGCCCTTCTCCGTACCATCTGAACTGGTAATGCCACGAATCGTGATCTGCAGGCCATTCCCGCGATCAATTGAAAGGTTCGGCACATCTTCTGCAAGATTGGTAGGATCTGTGACGCCTGATTTCAGGAGGTCATCCCCACTCATAGCCGTCAGCGCAATAGGCGTCTTGGACGCCAGCGTTTCATTACGGGTGGCCGTAACGATGATTTCACCGTCAGCAACTTTGGGACTGGACGGCGCAGCATCCTGAGCCATTGCCGGCGTCGCTACTGGCACCAATACAGCGGCAGAGCACAATAGAATGAAACTTTTCACGGATTCCTCCCTTTCAGAATCCAGCCGCACTTGCGCCGAGCACACAGAGATTGTCTCTGCGACAAAAGCCAGCAACCCAGTCCGCAGTGCAAGCGGATGACATGACATGAGGAGCTGCAAGGAGGCATATTTTTGCCCCGATCCCGCATCCCTCTCCCTTGTGAAGTGAAGTATGTTTACCCTCTTCACATTTTGCCTACTCCTCCACACCTAAAACAAAAAATACAACTTTATGATTGATTGATAACTATTAGTTATCAATCGAGCAGGAAGGTACATCGACAGGCTCCACCGTCATTATTGCGATACAAAAAAGCCGGCCCATCACATGACAGGCCGGCTTCATTTTGAACTTATCTTAGAAGAGCTTACGGTTTCAGCGTCCGTGCAGACACTTCGGCGACACCGGTCAGGCTGGCATCCCCTGCGTGATGCCCAACCGTGATTGGCAGACCTCCCTGTTTGATTACCCAACCGCGTTTACCGGTATCATAATCCGCGATCAAACGGGGTTCGATGCTCACCGTCACAACCTTGCTTTCACCAGGTTCGAGCATGACACGCTGGAAGCCAACAAGGCGACGCATCTCATTGTCCGGAGCGGCATAGACTTGCGGAACATCTGCCCCCGCACGCTTGCCCGTATTGGTGACCTTGAAACTGATGGACGGATTTTCGCCATCGGTGATCTTGAGGTCGCTATAGGCAAAGCTGGTATAGGACAGGCCGTAACCAAAGGGATAGAGCGGGGTAAATCCCTTCTTCTGATACCAGCGATAGCCAACATCTGCCCCTTCGCGATATTCCACCGGAAAGGGTGGCACGCCACCGGTCAGGTCAACAGTGCTGAGATCGGTATTTGCAGGTTTGTTCTTGGCGTCTTCCTTCGCTTTATGAACAAGATCGATACCCGGAATCTGAGGGCGCGGTGCCTGAGAAAGCGCTGCCGGAAACGTGACTGGCAGATGGCCTGAAGGATTCACATCGCCAAACAGAACGGCTGCAATAGCCTCTCCGCCCTTCTGCCCAGGATACCAGGCTTCCAGGATCGCTCCGACGTTATTTTGCCAGGGCATGACAACCGGGCCGCCTGTTTCGAGCACAACCACAGTTTTATCATTGGCCGCCGAAACCGCCTCGATCAACTTGTCCTGGTCTCCTGGGAGGTTGAGGTTTTCAACATCCTGCGCCTCCGTTCGCCACTCCGAGCCAAAGACAATTGCGATATCCGCATCTTTGGCAGCTTTGGCAGCCGCTTCGATATCTGTGCCATCAACATAGCTGACCTCGGCCCCTGCCCCCGCGCGGGCCTTGATCGCCTGTAACGGAGATGAGGCATGGTAGGTGATCTTGATAAAACCACTCAGCGGGCCACCATCAGGCATTGGCAATTGTAGCGCATCCCCGCCCACAGAGCGGACTTGCGAAGAACCGCCACCGGAGAGCACACCCACATCTGCATGTGAACCGATCAGCACAATCTTTTTGGCACTGCTGGCAAGTGGTAGCAGATCATTGTCATTCTTCAGCAGCACCATACCCGCTTCAGCCGTCTTCTGCGCGACCTTGGCATGAGCGTCATAATCAATCTTTTCCGGCTTTTCGGGCGCAGGATGGTCGACCAGACCATGTTCGAACATCGTCCGGATGATGCGATGAACCATGTTATCCAACCGCGCCATCGGAACTGCGCCATCTTCAACCGCCTTCTTCAAGGGCGCGCCGAAATAGACTTCCTTATCCAATTCCTGCCCGGATTCCTGATCCAGGCCAGCATTGGCTGCCTTGACGGTGGAATGGACAGCCCCCCAATCCGACATGACCCAGCCGGTATAGCCCCAATCCTGCTTCAGCACTTCATTGAGCAGAAAATCACTTTCACAGGCATAATGTCCATTGACCTGGTTATAACCGCACATCACCGAACCGGGATGGCTTTTCTCAATCGCGAGCTGGAAAGCCAGCAAATCACTTTCCCGCAAAGCGGCTTCACCCAGCTTTGCGTCCAGCACGTTACGGCCGCTTTCCTGAGCGTTCAGCACATAGTGCTTGATCGTGGAGACGATGCCATTTGACTGAATGCCGTTGATTGAAGCAGCGGCCATCTCCGCCGTCAGCAGCACATCTTCACTCAAATATTCAAAATCGCGCCCATTCCACGGGTCACGGACGAGATTGGCACCCCCGGCGAGCTGGACATTAAAGCCCTTGGCCCGTGCCTCGCTCCCGATCATCTTGCCGCCTTCTTCGGCAATGGCCGGGTCAAAGGTTGAAGCTGTCATCAAACTGCCCGGCAGTGCGGTAGCGACGTCACCTTTACGCATTTCACCGCCATTGCTGACGCCAAGGCTTGCATCTGTTTCGTAAAGATCGGGTATTCCCAGCCGCTGCACGCCGGGAACATGCCCTGCACCAATCCGCTTTTCATCGGGGTTTTCTTTGCGCAGAGCCATGCCCATGGTGCCGTTTACCATGGCGATCTTTTCATCCAGCGTCATCTCCTTGATGACCAGATCCGCCCGCTGATCCGGAGACAGCGAAGTGTTCATCCAGGGCCGTTCGTCTGCGCTGGATGATGTGCTGCACCCTGCTGTAGACAAGAGCGCTATCGCCGCAGCGCTGGCAAACAAAAGTCTCTTCATATTCAACTCTCCCGTTATGAGTGAACGAGGTTATCTTTCTTTCTGCACCATATCCAAAATACATTTTAAGCATTGATCTATCGAACTACTTTATAGATAGTCGCAGAAGGGAGGGGAAAATTGATGTCGAGATCGCCAAGCATGGCGAGCCTTCGTTTGTTCGTTCAGGTGGCTCACAACCTCAGCTTCAGCAAAACTGCTCGTCTTGCCCATGTATCACAACCAGCCTTGAGCCGGACTATTCGCCTGCTGGAAGAACAGCTTGATGTCCGCCTGTTTGACCGCAATTCGCGCAATGTCGTTCTGACCCCTGCTGGTGAAACGCTGCTCCCCATTGTGGAGAGGCTGATTGCCGATTTTGACCATGCCTTTGTATCGCTTGAGCAGACATTTGCAGGCGAGCGGGGCCGTGTAGTAGTCGGCGCACTGCCATCCATTGCCGCGACCGTTTTGCCGGAACGCATTTTAGAATTTCGGGAGGCGCATCCTTATACAGAGATCATTGTGCATGATCATCTGGATGGTTCACTCTATCAGCAGTTGCACGATCGGCAGATCGACATTGCCATCACCACAGAGCCGACGAGCGATGCCTTCGAGTTTCTGCCCATGATCCGCGATGAATATGTCATGGTCTGCCAGAGAGGGACTGAGTTCGATCAGCAGGGTGAGATAGATTGGTCCGTTTTCACAAAGAGCCCCTTCCTGGCCATGACCCCAAGAAGCAGTGTTCGGGCGGCCACCGATCAGGCCTTTGCCAGCGCAAGGATGAGCGTCAAACCCCTCTATGAATGCACCCAATTGGCGACCATGGGTGGACTACTGGCCGCAGGGCTTGGGATTACAGCGCTCCCCGCCTCGACACTGGCGATGCTGGGAAGAGACAATCTGGTCTCGCATCGGCTGTCTTCTCCTGTTGTAACCCGGCAGATCGGGGTAGCTTATCTTGCCAGCCGGACCATGCCTCCGGTGGCACAAGCCTTCGTGAAGCACTTTCTCAGCAAACCCTCCATGATGGAGGAAATCTCTCGCTATCAGGGCAAAACCAAAGCAATCAATCGCCAAAGCTGATTATTCTATCCAATAATTGTAATTGTTGGATCAATTTTCCTCCCGCATGACTGTAACAAACACAGGAATGCAGCAGGGAGGGACAGGCGGTGCTCGCAGCAATCGGCGCAGTAACATTATTTGCCTTGTTGGCCATCATCCTGACCAACCGCGTGTCGCCCTTAGCGGCGTTGATTCTTGTCCCTGTCATAGGCGCAACAATCGCTGGTTTAGGGCCGGCGGTGCCGGAATATATCGTCACTGGCCTGACAAATATTGCTCCTGTTGCCGGCATGTTCGTCTTTGCCATTTTGTTCTTTGGGGTCATGACAGATGCGGGCCTGCTGGCGCCGATTGTGAACCGTATCCTGAAGCTTGTGGGCGAGCGCCCTTCACGGATTACCGTGGGCACAGCGCTGCTTGCGCTGATCATCCATCTCGACGGTTCCGGCGCGGTCTGCTTCCTGATCACTATTCCGGCGCTTCGTCCCTTATACGACAGGTTGGGAATGGACCGCAGAATCCTTGCCTGCACGGCGTCCATGGCTGCGGGTGTAAACTTCCTTCCCTGGACAGGGCCAACCTTGCGCGCGAGCGCTTCACTGGACATTCCGGTTTACGAAATCTTCACTCCGATGATCGGCGTCCAATTGACCGGACTCGTCTTTGTGTTTGCAGCAAGCTGGTGGTTGGGGAAGCGGGAAGAAAAGCGCCTGGGCCTCTCCAATCACAGCGCAGCAACCACAAGCGCCGGGAGTACAGGACTGCCGCAGAGCAGCGTCCAGAGCCAAACCATCCCGGTAATGGAAGAAGATGCCGAAACCATCGCTTTACGGCGGCCTAAACTATACTGGGTCAACGTATTGCTGACATTGGTCGTTGTCAGCCTGATGATCAGCGGGTTGATGGAACCGGCCGTGGTCTTCATGGTCGGAACGGCAGTAGCCCTCGTAATCAATTACCCCTCAGCCAGCCAGCAACGCCAGCGGATTGATGCTCATGCGCGTGCTGCACTGTTGATGGCGGCAATCCTGTTTGGTGCCGGAGCCTTTACCGGCATCATGACCGGTTCGGGCATGATCCGTGCGATGGCAGAAGCATCGGTTGCCCATGTGCCCGATCCTGTTGGTGCCAATATTCCAGTCTTCCTCGGCTTTCTCTCCATGCCTTTGAGCCTGCTGTTTGATCCCGACAGTTTCTATTTCGGTGTCCTTCCGGTGATCGCACAAGTCGGTAGCCATTTCGATGTGCCCGCGGTGCAGGTCGCACAGGCTGCCTTGCTGGGACAAATGACCACCGGCTTTCCCATCAGCCCGCTGACCCCTGCAACCTTTCTGGTCGCGGGTCTCAGCGGGATCGAGCTTGGCGCTCACCAACGGTTTTCTATTCCATGGCTGTTTGCTGCGTCGGTCATCATGACGCTGGCCGCCATTGCCTTCGGGATATTCACGATATGACAAATGTTGCAAAGCAACCGCTTCGAATAGGCGCAGGCGCAGGGTATTCAGGTGACAGAATTGAACCTGCTGCAGAGCTGGCCGAAAAAGGCGAACTGGATTTTCTTATCTTCGAATGTCTCGCTGAGCGGACAATTGCCCTCGCCCAGGCTGCGCGGCAATCTGATCCTGAAGCCGGCTATGATCCCCTGCTGGAAAAACGGATGTGCGCCGTTCTTCCAGCAGCACGAGCCAATGGCATCAGGATCGTCACCAACATGGGAGCCGCCAATCCACTTTCCGCAGCCCGCAAGACATTGGCTATCGCCCGCGAAATGGGGTTTGACGGCATCAAAATTGCGGCCGTAATCGGCGATGATGTTCTGGATTTGATTAATGCAGAAGACTGGCCTTTAACGGATCGGGAAGGCAGCAGCGCCGATCTTGGAAAGGCGATTTTATCAGCCAACGCCTATCTCGGCGCACGCGGTATTGTCGAGGCTCTCGATGGGGGGGCCGACATTGTTATCACGGGCCGCGTGGGCGATCCGGCCTTGTTTCTTGGCCCGTTGATTCACCATTTCCAATGGCCTGAAGATGATTGGAACACCCTCGGACGCGGCACCATGATCGGCCACATGCTGGAATGTGCAGGGCAATTGACCGGAGGCTATTTTGCAGACCCTGGCATCAAGGATGTCCCCGATCTTGCCCGGCTTGGCTTTCCCATCGCAGAGGTTTCGCAAGATGGTAGCGCAATCTTCAGCAAAGTTGAAGGCTCTGGCGGATTGCTGTCCATCGCAACCTGCAAGGAACAGTTGCTATATGAGATACTCGACCCATCCTGTTACCTTCAGGCTGATGTCGCTGCCGATTTCACCACCGCCCGGTTCAAGGAATTAGGCCCTAACCGCATTGCAGTTTCGGGCGGGCACGGGACAGAGCGCCCGCAACATATCAAAGTTTCCATCGGCTATAAGGATGGCTTTATTGGTGAGGGGCAGATTTCCTATGCCGGGCCTGGCGCAGTGGCACGTGGTGAACTCGCCATCGCCATCATCCGCGAAAGGTTGGATCTCATCGACCTCCCCTTGCGCGAGTTACGGTGTGAATTGATCGGCATGGATGCCACCAATCGCACCGGCAAGGCGGACACATCAGCCCTGCGCGAAGTTCGGGTGAGAGTAGCTGGCCGCACCGATACGCTGGAAGATGCCCGCGCCATCGGTGCCGAGGTCGAAGCCCTTTACACCAATGGACCGCTGGGCGGCGGAGGGGCAATCAGCCTTGCGCGCGAAGTCATCGCGGTCGCCTCCACGCTCATCCCCCGTGAAGCCGTCAAAACATCTATCCATTATGAAGTCGCCTGAGATGCTGCTGAGAGATATCGCTCATCTGCGCACTGGCGATAAAGGCGACGTATCGCAGATTTCTGTGATCGCCTTTTCGACCGAAGATTATGCCCTTCTCGAAAGTGAAGTCACGGTGGAAAGGCTTCTGGACCACTTGCCGAACATTTCGGTGCGCCACGCTCACCGCTATGAACTGCCCAATCTGGGCGCGCTTAATTTCGTTCTGGAAGGCGCGCTGACAGGCGGCGTTACGCGGTCTCTCGCGCTTGATGCGCATGGCAAGAGCCTGGGTGCCCAATTGCTCGATCTGCCAGTCGGTGATGCTCAGAATCTCTCGGTAATGGATAAGGCTGTATGAAAACGCAGAGTCTCAACACCCGCATTTTGCGCCTGACGACCACAGCAATCTGCGCCGTTCCATTGCTGCCAATCACCGCTACCCCAGCTGTGGCAAAAACCACCCGGATCGTGATTGAAAGCCGGGAAGATGCGCCCGCACAAAAGGACGGTGCACCGGAATATGAGATACTCAAAGGCCGGGCCTATGGGGAACTTGACCCCGAAGATCCAACCAATGCCATCATCACCGACATTCAATTTGCCCCACGCAATACGGACGGGAAAGTTGAGTATTCCAATACATTCGTGATCGCCAAACCAAAGAATATGGCACAATCGAGCGGTGTTATTTTTTATGACGTGCCCAATCGCGGCAATGGCGCAGTGCACGCCGACCCCGATGGCAATATTCAGCTTATCAGCGGCTGGCAGGGTGATTTGCCAACTGATCGCGGCTTGCAGACCCTGACTGTCCCCATCGCGCGCCGCGCGGATGGCACTGCACTCACCACACCCGTTCTCAACCGTTTCAGCCTATTCCCAAAAGGTAAGAATACCCTGCCGATCACCGGCAGCATTGGCCTTCCGACCTCACGCCCGGCACCTGTCAGCCTGGATACCACCAAGGCCAAACTGTTTCGCCAATCGGCCGACGACCAGCCTCTCAACCTCATTCCTAGCAGCGACTGGGCCTTTGCTGATTGCGAGAAACAAGCATTTCCAGGCACCGCCGATCCAGCCAAAATCTGCCTCAAGGGCGGCTTCGACCCGGCCTATGCCTATACGCTGGTCTATCAAGGCAAAGACCCTAAGGTTCTGGGCATCGGCTTTGCTGCAACGCGCGATCTGGTTTCTTTCCTCCGTCGCGACAGTGCGGACGATGCAGGCCATCCCAATCCGCTGGGCAAGCCTGCACAATGGGCAGTGGCCAGTGGAACCTCTCAATCGGGCAATTACCTGCGCAGCTTTGTCAATCTGGGCTTTAATGGAGACGAAGCTGGACGCATTGTCTTTGATGCGATCAATCCCAACATTGCCGCCCGTCAGGTTCCACTGAATCTGCGCTTTGGCGTGCCGGGAGGTGCTGCTGGCCTGTTCGAACCGGGAAGCGAAGGAACCTTGTGGTGGGCCAGCTATGATGACCAGCCCCGCGGGCGCGGTGTAAGCAGCCTGCTTGATCGCTGCCATGCCAATGGCACCTGCCCTAAGGTGATGGAGACCTTTGGTTCGGCAGAGTTTTGGGGTTTGAGAATGTCTCCCAACCTCGTCGGCACAGACACCAGAGCAGATATTCCATTACCCGATAATGTGCGCCGTTATTACTTCCCCAGCGTCACCCATGGCGGTTCACCTCTCGGTGGTTTTTCAACGGATGGAGAAAAGATCGGCATTCCCGGTGACCTCTGCCAAATGCCCGGCAATCCCAACCCTTCGGGTGAATCCCTGCACGCTGCCTGGAAGGCGATGATCGCATGGGCAACCGAAGGTAAAGCCCCGCCGCCCAGTCGCTACCCCATGCTGGCCAATGGTGATCTGGTTCAACCAACCGCCCGTGCGATGGGCTGGCCTGCTATCCCCGGTGAACCCACGGCGGATGGCAAAATCAATATCATGCCGGACTATGATTTCGGCGATGATTTGGATTACAATAGTTTAAGCGGTGTTTTGACCAAGCAACCACCCGCCATTCGCCAAATCATCCCTCAGCTTGTTCCCCGGGTGAACGCTGATGGAAATGAGACCGTAGGTATTCCCTCGGTGCAATTGCAGGTTCCTCTGGGAACGTACACCGGGTGGAACATGCAGCAGAACGGCTATGGCAAAGGCGGTGGATGCTTTTTCATCGGCGGTTTCATCCCTTTTGCCAAAACCAAGGCAGAGCGGCAGGCCAAAGGCGATCCACGCCTGTCACTGGAAGAGCGTTATGGCGATCATGCGGGCTTTGTGCAGAAGGTAAAGGAAGCGGTTGCCAGGCAGCAGGCAAGTGGCTGGCTGCTGCCAGATGACGCGCGAAAACTGATTGCTGAAGCCAAAGCCAGCACAGTTCTAAAATAAGAAGAGCCAGCAAATCGGGCCATATTGGCGAGTCTCAAGCCGCTGAACGCAACACAGCAGGACATAAAAGAGCCTGAAGCGCCTGCAACTGTACCACAAAGCGCCCAAACACAGCCAAAAAGAAGGCCGGTCCCTTTTGCGAAAGGACCGGCCCTGATGCATCATTGCTGATGCTGGGGGGAGAGGGTTATTTGCCTGCTGCCGCTGCTTCTTCAGCAAGCTTGGCATCGATATATTCGCCCCAAGGGTCTTCCTTGGGCTCTGCTTTGCCATCGGCAGCGAAATCCATCACCATATCGGTTTTGGTTTCATAACGCGGCCATTCCATCTGACCGAAGAAATTGGGGTCTCCGCGTTTGGCAAAATTGGCGAGATAAGAGCTGATATATTTGCCCATCATCACATCCTTCTCCGTCGTCTTGTCGCCATATTTAATCGCGGCATTATCGAAGAAGAATGGGATATCCGTGGCATGGTCAGCGCCCGGACGACCGACGGAATCCGCAACATAGGAGAAGCGGTATTCATACACCGGTACGCCCTGTGCAGAGATCGCCTGAGCTATGCTGCGAGCCCCGCCGACCATCATGCCGGCAATTCCACCCATATCTGCGCTGGTCGCACCGATCATCACCGGAACATGGGCGAATTTGCCGCTCTGATAGGCATCCATCTGATTGACCGCAATTTTGCCATCTACAAAAGGACTGGCAAAAGTTTTCGGTCCGCCGCTTGGAGCGAACATGGCCGCCATACTGAGCCCATCGGTTACTTCTTCAGCGCTCAAGGCGCGCAGCTTTTTCAGGGCCTGCGGATCGTTGGGCTTAATCCCATGCGCATTGGCGAAATTGACGCCAATTTCTTCCGTGCCCTTGAGATCAGTCTGCCCCAATGCCTGACCGTTGCCGCCAGACATGATGATGGCTTTGTCGAACAAATCCTGGCTCATCGGAGAGGTCAGCAGATTATTGACCGACATGCCCCCAGCGCTTTCGCCGATGATCGTGACATTGTCTGGATCACCGCCGAACTGAGCGATATTCTTTTGCACCCATTTGAGCGCAGCAATCTGATCGAGGAACCCGTAATTGCCAAGCAATCCCTTGTCAGCATCCGCCTTAGTCAACTGGGGATGCGCAAAGGTACCAAAGCGTCCAATGCGGTAATTGAAACTGACAAATACGAGGCCCTGCTTGGCCATATTCGCACCGGAATAGGTTGGCGGTGAAGCGCCGCCATTCACGAAGCCGCCGCCATAGATCCACACCATGACCGGCAGTTTATCGGTCTTGGCTGGTGGGCCAAAAGGCATTTGCGGCTGAGCTGCCAGCAACGCCTTGCTGGGCTTCCAGACATTGGCATAGAGGCAATCTTCTGCCGGGGTTGTGCCAAGTGGCGCAGCATCGCTGGGGAAAGGCTTCTGCATACAGTCAGAGCTATATTGCGTGGCATCGCGCACGCCGTTCCATTGTGCAGCCGGTTGCGGCGCCCGCCAGCGCAGATCACCAACCGGGGGAGCAGCAAAGGGGATACCCTTCCAGCTTTCCACGCCATCTTCGGTGGTTCCACGCAGCTTGCCGGTATCCACGGTGACAACCGGGCTGGCCGCATCTTGGGCCGCCAGCGGCTGAGCCAGTGCCAGAGCAGTTCCGGCAAGGCCCAACAGGGCGATGGTCATGCGTTTCATTATGTTCAATCTCCCGCGTAAAATCCGGGCGGGCAATAGCCTTTCGGCTCCCCCCGCCCCAGATAAATTAGAATGTCTTTGTGACCTGAACACTTACCGTGCGGCCAAAGAAATTGGCATTGGAAGCATCATAGGCTGAATAATTATTGCCGCTTTGCGTCAGCACGACGGGTGGGTCTTCATCGGTCAGATTTTGAATATTCACCGACATCCGCAGCCCGCCAAGAATAGAGGCATCATCTGGTACCTTATAATTGAGGCCGAGATCCACTGTCACCCATTCAGGAACCTTGCTTTCCGGCTGACCTGTCAGCGGGATGGTGTTGGTGTATGACCCCACATAGTTCACGAAAAGATTGGCCCCCAGCCCGCTGCCGTTGTTCCAGCCAATCTGGCCACGTCCGCGCAGGCTGACGGGATAGTAATAGGTGTCGAGCACATCCTGCTTGCCAGCACCTTCGACGAATTCGACCGTCTGGTTCAGGATTTTCGTGACATTGAGCGAAAGCGTCCAATTCCCCACCGAGGAATCAAAAGCGTAGTTTGCCTGAAAATCCAGACCATCCTGAAAGGTGGTTGCCGCATTGGTCTTACGACCATCAAGGATGACCGTAACCGAACAGGCCCCCATTACCGGCGTGTTATAAAGGGCAGGATTGGCCTCGATGAAGGCGGCCAGCACTGGATCATAGGTTGACGGTGAACCATTCACGCAGGTTCCAGGGTTGCTGACAGGTGTATAATAGCTGGAATAGAGCGCGGCATTTTCCGGGCTGGAGAGATAAAGGCCGGTATTCTGACCGATGATCTGCTGGGAATATTTCGTGCTGTAATAGGTGCCGGAAAAGCGGAAGCCTGATCCCACAGGTGAAAAATCGAACCCGGCAGACCACGTCGTGGCTGTTTCGGGTTTCAGATCAGGATTGGCTCCGATCAAAAGGTAACCACTGGCATTGCCGGGGAAGATATTGGCAATATCGCTGCGGCCAGAATTATTGGCCCATGGCACACCGATCACAGCGGCTGAGAAATTATAGATATTCGTGTCGGTCAGCGAAGGTGCACGGAAAGATGTTCCCCATGACCCGCGCAGATCGAGCGAATCCGTCAATTTCCAGGTCGCACCGATCTTGGGATTGGTTGTGCTGCCAAAGTCTGAATAATGATCATACCGCACCGCAGCATCAACATTCAGTTCCTGAATCAGTGGCACTTCCATGTCATCAGACACAAGAGGAACGAACAATTCTGCAAAAGCCGAAACCGTCGTGCGCGTCTTGGTTGTATCGTTGGTGATCGTATATTCGTTATTGGTTGGGTCCGAGTTTTCGAACGCATTGTTGCTGCCATTGACAAGACTTTGCTTGTTATGTGCCCATTCCCCGCCGAAAGCGGTTTTGACCATCCCAGCAGGAAGATCAAAGACAGGGCCGTCAAATTTCAGCACCCAATCATAGAATGTATTGCTCGCATCCTGTGTATTCGAGCCCATGAATGTGGAGAGCTGGTCCTCGGTCAGCGTATCAGTGGAATAGGGGTTAATATTGCCCAGAACAATCTGCTCCGCCAGTGCCGCGCCATTCGCGTTATTATCATAATTGCAGATGCCGCAGGTGGAATCATGTGCATAGGTAAAATAGGTGTCAGCATTCCAGCCTGAACCGAGGCCAGCTTTGAGCCCTGCGGTGGCACTGATCGTTTCCGTAGTGTTATCGGTGACCGAAGGGGAGCCAAAGAAGCTCACCGGATCAACTTTCACCGTCTGCCCCAGGCCGCCGCCGCATAATGCGCTGGAGCGGGAGGCCGCCGCCGGAGCATCCGCAATATAATAGGGGCTGCCCTGGCAAACCGTCACATCGGAACCCACACGCGAATTGCCATAGCTTTTCGTGCTGGTATCGCGATGGGTGTAAAAGGCTTCTACATAAGCCGACAAGCTGTCTGACAGATCCTGATTGATAAACACTGCCGCCTGATGGCGCTGCTGCTTACCAAGAAAGTCAGTGTAATCAGAAGCGTCCTGGAGATTGGCACCCTCAGTAAGATCGCCAAAGCTGACACCCGGCGCCGCATTGTCCGGGATGGTGTAATAGCTATAAGGCTGGCCATTACCACCCACCAGCAGAGTTGGACTGGCGACACTGAGATTATCATCAATCGCCCGCCGGTCCGGCCCGCCTAAAGGCCTCAGATCCTGCCTTGTAAAACGCGATTTGCTGCTCTTGAAGCTACCACGATTTTCATAATCATACGTAGCGATGAAGTTCCCGCTGCCCCAGCTCTTGCCGAAAGTGACCGACGCACCCCACGTGTTATAAAAGTCGTTAAATGTGTCCCTTCCGGACACTTCAAGTCCATCAAAATCCTTGCGCAGAACATAGTTCACAACGCCCGAAATGGCATCGGAACCATAGATGGCGGAATTACCGTCGCTCACGATTTCGATCCGCTCAACCGCTGCAATCGGCACCTGAATGGCTTCGGTGAATGTATCGGATGCACCGCTTGGCACCACCCGGTGGCCATCCACCAAAGTCAGCGTGGCAGATGTCCCCAGACCGCGCAGATTGATCGCCGTGCCTTGCGTCGGATTGCCGCCATAGCCGGAGGTGCCGCCCTGGCGATAGACTGGCCCTGAACCACCAGCGTTAGGATTGTTCTGCACCTGTGGCAACGTGTTGAGAACCTCACTGACATTGGTCAGACCGGTGTCGAGAATAGCATTGCGATCCAGCGCAATCGTTTCCGAACCAACTGGCTTTACACCGGAAATATTCGTACCGGTGACAATGATTTCCGTTTTAGGATCGAAGGATTGAGGTTCCGCAATCGGATCAGCACCGACGCTGCTATCATCGGCGTTACTGGATTGTGCATAGGCCGGAAAGGCCACACCGCATGAAAATGCAGCGACACTTGCACAACACAGAAGCCACCGCTTTGAATTATTCATTTCTCTCTCCCTGGTTACAGCGGGAGAGCATTTTTTAGTGCTTCTTCCCGCATCAATTCTGCAGGAGACACAGTCCCAGATCAGGGTAATTTCCCTCTCTGGCGCTGTTTCGCAGTCCCCCCTGCATCACGGCCCATCATTTTATGGTACCGCGACACTGCAACCAGGTTGATATGCACCCATATTTTAGCCCTACAAAATAGAAATTTTGTATAGGTCTATTGAAATTTGTAATTGATTACGTTGTCATCTGCGCAAGACTTTTCCATCGATTGCCATTATAGAATTATCTTGAGCGGGTCCTCAGGCTTTTTGTCGCTTGAGCTGCCGCTCCAACACCTCTGCTGATTTATCGAAATTGCATACAGCTATTTGCTATTTTTCAGAAATTCATAGAATTAAAAAATTAATTTATACAATTAAAAGACTCAGGGAAAATTCTAAAATCCTGACTAATTTTAATGGGGAGGAAATATGCATTCATTTCGTACTATGAGGCTGACTGCATCAGCTTTCGCCACTGTCAGCCTTGCAAGCCTGGCTTTGTCAGGCATTCCGGCAACGGCCAGCGCACAAGAAGCTGCAAAAACAGATGCCCAGCCCTGGCTCGATAGCAGTCTCCCTCCGCAAGCGCGGGTTGATATGCTGTTGCCCCAAATGACCGAGGCGGAAAAGCTTGTGCTGGTACGCGGCTATTTCGGCTCGAACCTGCCTTTCAAGCAATTCACGCCCCCTGAAGGTGCCCGCCCCGGATCTGCCGGCTATGTGCCGGGAATTGCACGGCTTAACATTCCACCTCAATGGCAGACCGATGCCGCTATCGGCGTGGCCACACAAGGCGGTGCCAAAGAAAAGCGTGGGCGCACTGCCCTGCCCTCGAATGTTGCCACTGCGGCCACCTGGAACCCTGAAATAGCGTATGAAGGTGGCAAGATGATCGGCGCGGAAGCGCGCGCTTCCGGTTTCAATGTGATGCTGGCGGGTGGTGTCAATCTCAACCGCGAACCACGCAACGGCCGTAATTTCGAATATGGCGGTGAAGACCCCTATCTCGCCGGTATCATGACCGGTGCTGCCACCGCAGGCATTCAGTCCAATAACATCATCTCCACCATCAAGCATTTCGCGGTGAACGATCAGGAAACAGATCGCAATGCGGGCAATTCCATCATCACGCCCGCTGCCGCACAAATGTCAGACCTGCTGGCCTTCCATATCGCGCTGGAGAAATCTGACGCCGGTTCGGTGATGTGTTCTTACAACCGGGTGAATGGACCTTTTGCCTGCGAAAGCCCCTGGCTGCTGGATGAAGTGCTTCGCAAGGACTGGGGCTTCAAAGGCTATGTCATGTCCGATTGGGGCGCCACCCATTCTACAGTCGCATCCGTGAAAGCCGGGCTTGATCAGCAATCAGGCTACCCCTTTGATGAAAAGCCCTATTATGGCGAATTGCTGAAAGAAGCGCTCGACAAGGGGGATGTTTCTGCCGCCGATCTTGATCGGATGGTGTCCAGCATCCTCTACCCGATGTTTGCGCATGGCCTGTTCGATCAGCCCGTAACGTCCGCGCCGATGAAACTGCCTGACGATATGTTGGCAGCCCATGCCAAAGTGACGCAGGCCGATGCCGAAGAAGCAATCGTCCTCTTGCAGAACAAAGGTAAGATCCTCCCGCTTTCGCCAAAGGTAGAATCCATCGCCATCATCGGCGGCCACGCAGATAAGGGCGTGCTGGCAGGGGGCGGTTCGTCGCTCGTCTATCCGGTGGATGGCAATGCAGTGCCCGGACTTGAACCCAAAATCTGGCCTGGCCCTGTCATGTATTACCCCTCCTCCCCATTGGAGGAAATCCGCAAACAGGCGCCCAATGCGACCATCACCTTTGTTGACGGCACAGACCCGGCTGCAGCGGCACAAGCGGCTGCCAAAGCAGATGTGGCGGTTATCTTTGCGACTCAATGGGCAGGTGAGGCCTTCGACGTCTCACTTTCACTGGGCGATCAGGATACGGTGATCGATCAGGTGTCGAGCGCCAATCCCAACACAGTGGTTGTGCTCGAAACGGGCGGTGCTGTGTTCACGCCTTGGGCCGAAAAGGTCAGCGGTATTGTTGAAGCCTGGTACCCCGGCACACAGGGCGGCGCAGCGATTGCGAATATCTTGTTTGGCAAGGTGAACCCGTCAGGCCATCTCCCGATGACCTTCCCCAAAAGCCTCGACCAACTTCCCCATCCGCAAAAGCCGCAAAAGGGCGATGTTGTTTACAGCGAAGGGGCAACGGTGGGTTATAAATGGTTCGACGCAAAGGATCACGCCCCCCAATTCGCTTTTGGCCATGGCCTTTCTTACACTGACTTCACGCATAGCGGCCTCAGTGCACAAGCACAGGGTGATACAGTGGAAGCCAGCTTCACCGTTAGCAATATTGGCAAACGCGCTGGCAAAGATGTGGCGCAGATCTATGTTGCAGGTGAAGGCTGGGAAGCTCCCCGCCGCCTCGCCGGTTTTGCCAAGCTCGACCTTGCTCCGGGCGAAAGCAGCAGCGCCACGGTCAGGGTTGATCCACGCCTGCTAGCTGTATTTGACGCCAAGACAAACAGTTGGGTACGTGCTGCGGGCACCTATCAGGTCATGCTGGGCAGTTCAGCCGATGCGATGACGGAAAGGGTGAATGTCAAACTGCCGGCTCTGACGCTGCCGGCATCATGGAGCCCTGGGTTATAAGGCCATTGGGACAAGGACGTCGGACCTTGCTGGTCTGGCGTCCTTTAGATTGCCTGAGAGTTGTGTTTAATGTTGTGAAGTTATGAATGGTTGCGGGAGCTCGCTTCAACGAATGGCATAAAAGGGCTGTTCTGCGGCCCTCCTGCTTCCGCATTCGCAAGTCCGAGAATGCCAAACAGCTCGCCGCGTAGCTCAGCATGAACCTCCCCGCGCTTGGTGCCGGGGGTCAGTACGATCTCGCCGATCAGCGAGCGCAGTGCCTCTGCCGCCTGCCTGCCGCCATCTGGATCGTTTAGCGCCTCCGTCAGACGTTCCACACGCAGCCGGTAGAGATTGGCAACACCCAGGAGCGCATTCGAGGGTGACAAAATATAAAAACGTGAAATTTTCTTGCAACTGTTTACAACGGGCAAAACTTTGATTCAAATGAGGAGATACACTTTGAATCCAAAAATTAATCCGATCGAATAATGCGCTTTATACGATATTTTCTGTTAAACAGTTGGACTTGTGCAATACATCACATAAATATACTTCATAAATACTCCATAGCTATTTTTGTCACGAGCCACCGGAGCCGGCGAAGGGGTCAATGGAAGTCTGCGCGCGTTCACGCTCTGCAGATCGTGAACGACGCCACATAATGAAACTGAGATATTTGTTGAGACGTGCATGGCCGGTCTGTCCGTCATCGAATGATTATGGACAGAATGGGGTCTGGCTATCAGGAGGGTCTGGCTCGTCTGGTTTGTTGATTTAAGCGGCGTTTGCGTGATGTTGCAAGCGGCGGTGCTGAATGGTCTGTTGCTTGATCCTTTTTCGCTGTTTCAGGATTTCATTTCCTCTGCCGAAGTAGACATCTGCCGGCGTGAGGTTGCCGAGGCTCTCGTGGTATCGTCGGTTGTTGTAATGGTCGATGAATGCACCGATCTGAGCTTCCAGGTCCTCGGGGAAGAAGTAATTTTCGAGCAGGATCCGGTTTTTCAGCGTCTGGTGCCAGCGCTCGATCTTGCCTTGCGTCTGGGGATGGCCTGGGGCGCCGTGAAGCTGCTCCATTTTCCTGTCCTTCAGCCAGTCCGCCAGATCTTCGGCGATATAGCATCCGCCATTATCCGACAGCAGCCGCGGTTTGTGCTCCACCTTGACGCTATCGCAGCCGGATGCGGAAAGCGCGATGTTCAGCGTATCGGTCACATCGTCGACCTTCATGTTCGTGCACAGCTTCCATCCCACAATGTAACGCGAGAAATCATCGAGAATGGTGGACAGATAGAACCAGCCCCAGCCGATCACCTTCAGATAGGTGAAAACGGTTTGCCACATCTCATTGGGCCGAACAGTCTTGTCCTTAAACGCATTATCCGCCTTGACGACGATGAAGGCTGGCGAGGTGATCAGATCGTGGGCTTTGAGCAGACGATAAACGGACGCTTCTGATACGAAATAGCTTTTTGTGTCGGTGAACGTCACCGCCAGTTCGCGCGGCGACAGTTCCGGCTCTTCAAGCGCCAGTTCGATCAGCTCCTCCTTGACATCATCGGGAATACGGTTCCATACCCGTGACGGAGCGGATGAGCGATCCTCCAGCCCCTCTACGCCAAAGCGCTGGAAGCGGTCATACCAGCGATAGAAGGTCTGTCGTGGAATGGCGAGCTGTTCCAGCGTCTTCTTCACCGGCAGATGGGACTGCTCGACCAGCCGGATGATTTCCAGCTTCTCAGAAGCGGGGTATCTCATTCTTCTGCGTCCCCATCCCCGATCATGCTTTTTTTGAGCAAGCGCAACTCCAGCGTCTGCTCGGCCACGACCTCTTTCAGATCACGCGTTTCCCGACGTAATGCCTTAACCTCATCCGTGGTTGCGGCCCGTGCCGTATCGCCGGCCAGCCGCCGCTTGCCGGCCTCGAGGAACTCCTTCGACCAGGTGTAATACATGCTCTCGGCGATACCCTCACGGCGGCAGAGCGCGGCGATACTGTCTTCGCCACGCAGGCCTTCCAGCACAATGCGGATTTTCTCCTCAGCGGAATAGGATTTGCGGGTGGCGCGGCGGATATCCTTGATCGCCTTGTCTGCCGTCGGCTTCTGCAGCCCGGATTTCTGTCTCATCGTCACTTCCTTTACGTGAGCTATGATGAGCCAAAATCCTCCCTTATCCGTTAAACCCAAACTGTCTCAAAGGCGTTGAGACGGGACAAACGTAGCGGGTTGCTACCCTGGCCACAGGAGGAATACTCAGATTGAACGTGGCCAAAAAAACATGCGTCCAGCGCATCTTTGAGGCGATTAGCAACCTTATTCGGCTCATTTTTTTCTATTTCCTGAGCCGATTATGCGATATAATCGGCTCAAAGGAGATTAGAGGTACGCATGGAAGCAATCTGGAAACACGCGGAATGGCCGCAATTTACCTACCAAACGGACGCCCTCCAGGATGTCCTCTATAAATATGCGGCTGAAGCCAATGCCCTAGCTGGACGGCTGGCCGGTGTTGATGAGGAAGAGAAAAGCGAAGCACTCATCGACCTGATGGTGACGGAAGCCATACGCACCTCGCAGATTGAAGGCGAGCATTATGACCGCGATGATGTGCGCTCATCCATCCGCAACCAGCTCGGCTTGGTCAGCGTACCCGAACCTGTGCGCGATCCCCGCGCAAATGGCATTTCCGCGTTAATGATTTCCGCGCGGGAGGCCTTCCGCACCCCATTGACCAAAGAACGCCTCTTTCAATGGCACGATATGGTCATGACAGACGATAGCCTGCGCACGCGCGTGCCCGTCGGAAACTGGCGCGATGATGAAATGCAGATCGTGTCTGGCCCGATCGGACGCGAGACAGTGCATTTCAATGCCCCGCCACCAGACAAAGTACCCGATGAAATGACAGGATTTATCGAGTGGTTTAACGCAACTGCACCTGAGGGAGAGAAGGCAAACATGCCTGCACCAATCCGTGCGGCGGTTCTGCACCTCTATTTCGAGACCATTCACCCCTTTGCCGATGGTAACGGTCGTATCGGGCGCGCCCTGTCGGAAGTAGCGCTGTCGCAGGAACTGGGAAGTCCCGTTCTATTAAGCCTGTCGTCAGTCATCCAGACGCGGCGGAAAGAGTATTATGATGAGCTGAACCTTGCCAGCCACGGCGATCTCGACATTACTCGCTGGGTCGAATGGTTTGCGCACACTATCCTTCAGGCACAATTGGAGGCACGCGAGATGATCATGTTCGTGCTGGGCAAAGCACGCTTCTGGGAAACGCACGAAGACACCCTGAACGAAAGGCAGACTCGTGTCATCAAGCGCATGATGCGCGAAGGGCCAGACGGCTTCATTGGGGGCATGAGCGCCAAGAAATATGTGAGCATCACGGGCTGCTCGAAAGCAACGGCGACACGCGATCTGTCTGAACTATCCGGCCTCGGCGTTTTCCGTCAGCTTCCCGGCGGTGGGCGCAGCACAAGCTACGAACTGGTTCTGCCGC
Source organism: Altericroceibacterium indicum (assembly GCF_009828105.1). Classification (GTDB taxonomy): domain Bacteria; phylum Pseudomonadota; class Alphaproteobacteria; order Sphingomonadales; family Sphingomonadaceae; genus Altericroceibacterium; species Altericroceibacterium indicum. The sequence goes on along the minus strand of NZ_WTYQ01000001.1, from coordinate 3,771 downwards.
AGGCAGGCTGAGCCTGGCCGCACGATCTACGGCCTCGGGACCGATAACAAGGTCTACCAATGGTGGGAAAAGCATGGCCAATGGTCTCTCTACAGCCGTGCGAAGCCCAGCACTTGAGGCCACTCATAACGACAAACCGCCCCCAGCGATGGGGGCGGTTTTCGTCATCGACTAAGGTCCAGCTCTCTGGACCGGCTTCGCTCAATCTCCCGCTTCAAGTCTCTATTCTGATGAACAACACGCAGAACGTGAACGCGGTCATCGCGCAAGCAATAAAGGATGTGATGTTTCCCGGCGACTACAGTTCTCACACCACCCCGAAGGTCATCTCTGGCCTGACCCATTCGAGGCTGCAAAGCGATGGTCTTTATCAGGGTTTCGATTTTGGAAAGATAGCGTGCCTTTTGCGCCTCACCCCACTGCTCAGCGGTTTCCTTTCCAATCCGTCGCAGGTCACTGCGGGCTGGCGATTCAATCTTCGGGGCCGGAGGTTTCGCCACATGGCTTCCTTAGTCATCAACCTTGAGCAAGTCCTCCATAGTCGTAAACTCTATGGATTCCCCTCGTTCATACGACTCGTCAGCCTCTCGAACCATGTCCTGCAATTCCTTCAGGCGCGCCTCGTCTTCACGGTCGTATTCGACCAGAACTTCAAGCGCCATCCGTATGACATCATCAGGCGTCTTATAGAGCCGCGAGTCTACTTTTCTTTGAACAATTTTCGCCAAATCCGGCGGTAATGTAATCTGCAATTTCCCACCCTTTCGTATTTGCAAAATTATACCATGAAAGATGGATCGAAGGCAGGAAATTGGACACTGAGAAGCCCGCGAAATACCGCCGCCATGCATGGCGGCGGTATCCGATGGCCATCATTAGCGATTCCAGATCAGCAGGTGCTGGCCGTCACGTTCGACGAGGTTGGCGTAAACCGGAGCGGTAAAGCTCGGATCGTCGAGGCGGACTGACAGGTAGGCATTGCCGCTCTTGCTCTTGCGCTTCCAGGCGCCGCCAATCTCGATGCCGTCTTCAGCGATTACGCGGAAGTCGGGAGCCTTGCCCTTGGTGTTGTCTGCGGGGCTCAGCGTCAGCTTTGATTTCAGAGCCAACGTGTGGATGGCGCCGATGTAGCCGTTCTCGGTTTTGGTGAAGGTTGCGATGGTGGTCATGGTAAGTGTCTCCTGTTTTGGTTCGGAAGCCCGCGACCGTCGCGAGCCTTTCCATGGCCAAAGAAAGAGACCGTCTCAGCCGGGCGCTGCACCCCCAAGAGCATCAAGGGGCCGAAACGCATTGGAGGACGGCAAGCGGCCTGTTTCTTGTTTCGCGAGGAATGGCCTATTCAACGTCTTCGAGCTCCGCCGCCGGTTCGAAATGTTCCGGAGGAACGTCCTTCACCGGTCGATGGCTCTTGACCCAATCGATGAAGCGCTTCCGATCGATATAGATGCGGGAGCCAATCCGTATGAGGCAGGCCTCGAAGCCGTTGATCTTGCCGTTGTAAATCCACCAGCGGACGGTTTTCTCGCCAAAAGCGGGAAAGGCCGAGACCAGCTGGTCGATAGTAAGGATGTTTTCGCCATCCATGAACAGACCCTTTCATAGGTTATGATGGTCTGCCTACTTATGGAAGTGGTCGGAAATCTGCCGTTCTTTGGCCTGACCCTGTCAAAACTGACAGGTCGGGATTGCGAGCCAGACATTCTGTCGATTGCTGTATATGACCGGAGGGTTTCGTCCCTTCCCGTCAGCCTTCTTGAGCATCGATCTAAGCGACAGTTTTGCGCAGTTCGTCTGCCAGGTCCGTGAGCGCCGATGAAGCACTTTCAAGTGCTGTGAAGGCATAGGGGTTGAGGAATTGCCGCCCCCAGAAGAAGTTCCGCTCAGTTTCGGAAAGCCTTGCCTCATCGCATACCGCTGCCCAATTCTTGGCAATGTAGCGCAGTTGGTTTTCTATGATGCTTATCGCCTCATCCTGAGACAGCAGGAAGTGGTGGGCTGCCTCAATACAGGTCTGGACACGGCTCGCGCGGTTTTCGTCGGTAATGAGCATCGCCTGTGTAGCTTCCTGCCCCGCCCGCCCCTGCGGGCAAATGTCATACGCGGGGGTGAGCGACAGCATTTCGCCGTCCCAGAATGCTGCGTGGTTACGGGCGTGGTCATCGGTGTTCCCCGAGAGGATATTGAACACGATCCGCGAGAACAACTCCCGCAGCGTCTCTCGAGGGTCTGTAAAGCGGTGGCGGATGATGTCGGCATCCCTCGGATGATTGATCGCCATTGAGAATTGCTGTGACTTGCTGTGCCATTTTTTGGCTTACTGTGCCAAAATTGTGCCAAATCCAAAAACAAAGGGCCTAGCCTTTCGGCTAAGCCCTTGATTTTTTTGGTTGCGGGGGTAGGATTTGAACCTACGACCTTCAGGTTATGAGCCTGACGAGCTACCGGACTGCTCCACCCCGCGTTGTGTTGTATCTCTGGTGACTAGAGACACGAAAGCCGCCGCTCGGATTTTGTCCGGCAGCGGCATTTGATGTATTGTGATGGGTTTTTGCCCGCAGGCTACAATGCCTGGCGACGTCCTACTCTTCCAACGCTTGAGCGTTAGTACCATTGGCGCTGTCTGGTTTCACGGCCGAGTTCGAGATGGGATCGGGTGGGTCACAGACGCTATGGCCACCAAGCAATGTGGCCTGCGGGTTAATCGATGTTTGTTTGTCTGGCTGTGATGACGTTCTTTGATCAACTTGGGCCTGATGATTATCAGGCCTGTCGTTGATGGTGGGATTCATCAAGCGTGAACAGAGTTATTAGGACCGGTTAGCTTCATGCGTTACCGCACTTCCACACCCGGCCTATCAACGTGATGGTCTATCACGACTCTAAGATACCTAATCTCAAGGGAGGCTTCCCGCTTAGATGCTTTCAGCGGTTATCCCGTCCATACATAGCTACCCTGCGGCACCCTTGGCAGGATGACAGGTACACCAGAGGTATGTTCACCCCGGTCCTCTCGTACTAGGGGCAACTCCTTTCAAGTATCGACGCCCACGGCAGATAGGGACCAAACTGTCTCGCGACGTTCTGAACCCAGCTCACGTACCACTTTAATTGGCGAACAGCCAAACCCTTGGGACCTGCTCCAGCCCCAGGATGTGATGAGCCGACATCGAGGTGCCAAACGATTCCGTCGATATGAGCTCTTGGGAATCATCAGCCTGTTATCCCCGGCGTACCTTTTATCCGTTGAGCGATGGCCCTTCCACGAGGGACCACCGGATCACTATGACCGACTTTCGTCTCTGCTCGACCTGTCGGTCTCGCAGTCAGGCAGGCTTATGCCATTGCACTCTTGCAGACGGTTTCCAACCGTCCTGAGCCTACCATCGCGCGCCTCCGTTACTCTTTAGGAGGCGACCGCCCCAGTCAAACTACCCGCCACAGAGGGTCCCAGTACCGGATCACGGTACGTAGTTAGACATCAGAAAACAGCAGGGTGGTATTTCACCTATGGCTCCACATCGGCTGGCGCCAATGCTTCAAAGCCTCCCACCTATGCTACACAGCTCTTTCCTAATGCCACTCTGAAGCTGCAGTAAAGGTGCACGGGGTCTTTCCGTCTAACCGCGGGTACTCCGCATCTTCACGGAGAATTCAATTTCGCTGAGCATATCCTGGAGACAGTGGGGAAGTCGTTACGCCATTCGTGCAGGTCGGAACTTACCCGACAAGGAATTTCGCTACCTTAGGACCGTTATAGTTACGGCCGCCGTT
>NZ_WTYQ01000019.1 GCF_009828105.1 Altericroceibacterium indicum | reverse complement strand
TTGCTTTTATGTATAATTTTTACACCAGAATCGCGTAGCTTTGAGCCAAAAAGTCGAGGAGGTTGTAAATGAACCCAGTTATCCAAAAAATGGATATTATTTTCTTTTTTTCATATATTTTGCCATTGAACTAGTACTTACCCCAACCGGTTTTACCATGGCCACACCTGCATCATAAAGTTTAATTTCATTTGGCGGGTGCTTGCTCTTTTGTCTTCCTTTCGATTTTCTTTCTGGTAAACGGTGTAACTCATTGAGAAAACATTTCCATGTCCTTTCGGAATGGATGCGGAGAAGGGTGAGTACTTTCCAGGTGGTCTTCTTCGTATTCTCAACTAACCTAACATATAGTGTGATACAGTACGCCGTCATGGCGAAGAAAATCTGATTCCATATTCCTTGGGGTTGGGTACTCTGTAGTTTAACTAGGCGTAGATGTTGTTTCATCCACTTGAAAAACAGTTCAATGATCCACCGGTGCCGGTACAATTCGGTTACTTCTTCAGCTTTTAAATCCCAACGATTGGTTACGACACGGTATTCTTTCCCCTCTTCATCCGTGAATTCAACCAGACGAAGGGGCTGTTCCATGGATCTGAATTTACTCCCCATAACGACTAAGGCGTCTAGCTTAACCTTACTGCCATCGGGAACGTCATAGGATTTAATAATGTTCGTCTTATGCTTAGCTTGGATACGCATGGCAAATGGAATCTGGTTTTCCACCCAGTGGTCCATTTTTTTGTAATCCACATAGCCACGGTCCATCACATGGGTTGCATGAGGATCCTTCACGAGCTCAAGCATGACTTCACGATCATCCACATTACCTGTAGAGGGAATGACCATATCGGGATAAGCTGTGTCGGGATCTGTTACTACAATACGAGTATGCAGCTTCACGCAATTACTATACTTTGTAAAATACGTCCATTTTCCTAATGTAGGTCCAAGAAGCAGAGAAGAAGAATCCACGAGATGAAGACGCCCCNAAGAAGGAATTCCCTTTCCGTTACTCGTCAATTCATTCAATTGGGCAACAGCGGCAAGAAATAACTGCTGTGGTAGGACCGAAGGTAAGGCATTGACACGACGACATAGTTGAGAAGCACTAATACTAGTGAGTCCAAATAGTTCCTCTGTGCCTTCCATGGCACGAATACGTTCTTCTGTTTCCTCGTAGGATTTCCAATTTCCTAATTGCATGGTGAGACAAATCCTCATTAAGTTAGCGGTAGTAAGTTTTTTTACGCAGTTGTCTAAGCACGAGCATTTATATTTTTCAAACGGTAAGAAAGAAAGGCATTTACTAAATACACTCTGATTTGATATGATGTTATCCATGAAAGTCTCCTTTAGTAGCAGTCACGGATAACGTGGGTTCAGCTTCTACTTTAGGGGACTTTTTT
>NZ_WTYQ01000018.1 GCF_009828105.1 Altericroceibacterium indicum | reverse complement strand
AACGAAGCACCTGTGATCACGAGTGGTCTGTCGTTGACGGTTGCGGAGAATGGGACGGCTGTCGGCACAGTGGCAGCCACAGATGATGATGGCGATGGGCTGACCTTCAGCCTGACAGGTGGTGCGGATGCCGATCTGTTCACGATCGATGCGGCCACCGGAGCGCTGTCCTTCAAGGTGGCACCTGATTATGAAGCGGGGCAGACCAGCTTTGTGGTGGAAGTGAGTGTGTCTGACGGGACGATTGTGACCAGCGACACGGTGACGATCACGCTGACGGATGTGAATGAAGCACCGGTGATCACGAGCGCGCTCGATGTGACCGTGATAGAAGGCGATGCGGGTCCGGTTCTCTTTGAGGCGGAAGATCCCGATGGCGATACGCTGAGCTGGTCGATTGAGCCAGGTGGCGATGGCGCGCTGTTCACGATTGATGGTGCGACGGGAGAGATCAGCTTCAAGACCGCGCCGGATTACGCCAACCCTGCCGATAGTGATGGCGATAATGTCTATGCCCTGACCATCACGGTGGATGACGGGAATGGCAAAAGCGTCACGCAGGATGTGACGATCACAGTGACGGATACGAATGAAGCGCCAGAGATTACGAGCGGTGGTTCGGTCAGTCTGGATGAGAACACGACAGCGGTGCTGAGCGTGGTGGCCAGCGATAGTGATGGCGATAGTTTGAGCTATGCGATTGCAGGAGGTGCAGATGGAGCCTTGTTCACGATCAATGCCGCTGGTGAATTGTCCTTCAAGGCGGCGCCGGACTTTGAAAATCCGGCCGATAGTGATGGGGACAATGTCTATGATGTGATTGTGTCGGTGTCTGATGGTGTGACGACCACGCAGCAGAGCGTCACGGTGACGGTGAATGATGTCAATGATGCGCCGGTACTGACGGGTCCATCGGGTCTGAGCCTGGCGGAGAACACCAAGACTGTGGGGACGATTACGGCCAGTGATGATGAAGGGGATGATCTGACCTTCAGCCTGACGGGCGGGGTGGATGCCGATCTGTTCACGATCAATGCCACCACCGGAGCGCTGTCCTTCAAGGTGGCGCCTGATTATGAAGCGCCCGGCGATGACGATGGGGACAATGCCTATCAGCTGGAAGTGACGGTGAGCGATGGCACCACCAGCACGGTGCAGCAGATCACGGTGAGTGTGACAGATGCCAATGATGCGCCTGTCATCACCAGCAGCAATGCGGTGACCATCACCGAGAACCGCAGCAATGTGATGATTGCCAGCGCCAGTGATGTCGATAGCGGCGATACGCTCGTCTGGTCGATTGCCGGTGGGGCGGATAAGGATCTGTTCACGGTTGATAGCGCCACAGGAGCGCTCAGCTTTATCACCGCGCCCGACTATGAAGCCCCCTCGAGCTTTGATGGTGGGAATGTCTATGCGGTGGTGCTCCAGGTCAGCGATGGCAATGGCGGG
>NZ_WTYQ01000017.1 GCF_009828105.1 Altericroceibacterium indicum | reverse complement strand
GCGCCAGAGATTACGAGCGGTGGTTCGGTCAGTCTGGATGAGAACACGACAGCGGTGCTGAGCGTGGTGGCCAGCGATAGTGATGGCGATAGTTTGAGCTATGCGATTGCAGGAGGTGCAGATGGAGCCTTGTTCACGATCAATGCCGCTGGTGAATTGTCCTTCAAGGCGGCGCCGGACTTTGAAAATCCGGCCGATAGTGATGGGGACAATGTCTATGATGTGATTGTGTCGGTGTCTGATGGTGTGACGACCACGCAGCAGAGCGTCACGGTGACGGTGAATGATGTCAATGATGCGCCGGTACTGACGGGTCCATCGGGTCTGAGCCTGGCGGAGAACACCAAGACTGTGGGGACGATTACGGCCAGTGATGATGAAGGGGATGATCTGACCTTCAGCCTGACGGGCGGGGTGGATGCCGATCTGTTCACGATCAATGCCACCACCGGAGCGCTGTCCTTCAAGGTGGCGCCTGATTATGAAGCGCCCGGCGATGACGATGGGGACAATGCCTATCAGCTGGAAGTGACGGTGAGCGATGGCACCACCAGCACGGTGCAGCAGATCACGGTGAGTGTGACAGATGCCAATGATGCGCCTGTCATCACCAGCAGCAATGCGGTGACCATCACCGAGAACCGCAGCAATGTGATGATTGCCAGCGCCAGTGATGTCGATAGCGGCGATACGCTCGTCTGGTCGATTGCCGGTGGGGCGGATAAGGATCTGTTCACGGTTGATAGCGCCACAGGAGCGCTCAGCTTTATCACCGCGCCCGACTATGAAGCCCCCTCGAGCTTTGATGGTGGGAATGTCTATGCGGTGGTGCTCCAGGTCAGCGATGGCAATGGCGGGACGGCCACCCAAAATGTGCAGGTCACCGTCACCAATGCCAATGAAGCGCCCAGCCTTGCGGCCAGTGCGGCTGTCACCCTGACCGAGAACCAGAGCCTGGCGACCAGCATTGTGGCGACCGATGTGGATGGTGACACGCTATCCTATGCGATCACGGGCGGTGCCGATGCAGCCTTGTTTACGGTGGGTGCAGACGGGAAGTTGTCCTTTGTCACCGCGCCTGACTTTGAAGCGCCGGGCGATGCGAATGGGGACAATGTCTATGATGTGATTGTGACTGTCTCAGATGGCAATGGCGCGAGCGCCAGCCAGAGCGTGGCCGTGACCATTACAGATGTGAATGAAGCGCCGGTGATCACCAGTGGTGATACGATTGCTATGGCCGAAGGCCGGATGGCGGTGCTGACGATGGCCGGCAGCGATAGCGATGGAGATGTGCTCGCCTGGTCGATTGCAGGCGGGCTGGATGCGAGCCTCTTTACGATTGATAGCGCCACAGGAGCGCTCAGCTTCATCACCGCACCCGACTATGAAGCACCGGCCGATAGTGATGAGGATAATATCTATCAGCTGAGCGTCAAAGTCTCTGACGGCAATGGCAAGAGCACGACGCA
>NZ_WTYQ01000016.1 GCF_009828105.1 Altericroceibacterium indicum | reverse complement strand
TCGAGCTTTGATGGTGGGAATGTCTATGCGGTGGTGCTCCAGGTCAGCGATGGCAATGGCGGGACGGCCACCCAAAATGTGCAGGTCACCGTCACCAATGCCAATGAAGCGCCCAGCCTTGCGGCCAGTGCGGCTGTCACCCTGACCGAGAACCAGAGCCTGGCGACCAGCATTGTGGCGACCGATGTGGATGGTGACACGCTATCCTATGCGATCACGGGCGGTGCCGATGCAGCCTTGTTTACGGTGGGTGCAGACGGGAAGTTGTCCTTTGTCACCGCGCCTGACTTTGAAGCGCCGGGCGATGCGAATGGGGACAATGTCTATGATGTGATTGTGACTGTCTCAGATGGCAATGGCGCGAGCGCCAGCCAGAGCGTGGCCGTGACCATTACAGATGTGAATGAAGCGCCGGTGATCACCAGTGGTGATACGATTGCTATGGCCGAAGGCCGGATGGCGGTGCTGACGATGGCCGGCAGCGATAGCGATGGAGATGTGCTCGCCTGGTCGATTGCAGGCGGGCTGGATGCGAGCCTCTTTACGATTGATAGCGCCACAGGAGCGCTCAGCTTCATCACCGCACCCGACTATGAAGCACCGGCCGATAGTGATGAGGATAATATCTATCAGCTGAGCGTCAAAGTCTCTGACGGCAATGGCAAGAGCACGACGCAGAGCCTGACGGTCACCATTACCGACAAGAATGAAGCGCCGGTGATCACCAGCGATGCAGCGATTGTGCTGCAGGAAAACCGGACAGCGGTGATCAGTGTGGATGGGGTGGACCCTGAAGGGACAACGCCCAGCTTTGCCCTGGCGGGTGGTGCCGATGCTGATCTGTTCACGATTGATGAAACGACAGGTGCGCTGGCCTTCAAGGTGGCGCCTGACTTTGAGGCGCCCGGGACCGCTGGTGGCAGCAATGTCTACCACGTCAATGTGGCGGTCTCCGATGGGGTCAATGTCACCACCCAGGCGGTGGAAGTGACGGTGCTCGATGTCAACGAAGCACCTGTGATCACGAGTGGTCTGTCGTTGACGGTTGCGGAGAATGGGACGGCTGTCGGCACAGTGGCAGCCACAGATGATGATGGCGATGGGCTGACCTTCAGCCTGACAGGTGGTGCGGATGCCGATCTGTTCACGATCGATGCGGCCACCGGAGCGCTGTCCTTCAAGGTGGCACCTGATTATGAAGCGGGGCAGACCAGCTTTGTGGTGGAAGTGAGTGTGTCTGACGGGACGATTGTGACCAGCGACACGGTGACGATCACGCTGACGGATGTGAATGAAGCACCGGTGATCACGAGCGCGCTCGATGTGACCGTGATAGAAGGCGATGCGGGTCCGGTTCTCTTTGAGGCGGAAGATCCCGATGGCGATACGCTGAGCTGGTCGATTGAGCCAGGTGGCGATGGCGCGCTGTTCACGATTGATGGTGCGACGGGAGAGATCAGCTTCAAGACCGCGCCGGATTACGCCAACCCTGCCGATAGTGATGGCGATAATGTCTATGCCCTGACCATCACGGTGGATGACGGGAATGGCAAAAGCGTCACGCAGGATGTGACGATCACAGTGACGGATACGAATGAAGCGCCAGAGATTACGAGCGGTGGTTCGGTCAGTCTGGATGAGAACACGACAGCGGTGCTGAGC
>NZ_WTYQ01000015.1 GCF_009828105.1 Altericroceibacterium indicum | reverse complement strand
TTTTTTGAGTGACCATGTCCAAAATAGTTGCCCCACCCACGTAGGTAGGGGTTAAGTTTGTCTTTGACCAACCGTTCTATGTTTACTGTTTGATTACGCTTCGTTATCTCTTTTACCGTGCTCTTAAATTTCTCTAAGGACTTTTCAGATGGTTTAGTCCAATAAGCTCGACTAAATTCATACCCTAAGAAAACAAAAGGTTGCTCTAAATTGTTTACAATTCTCGTCTTCTCAGGATGGACCTTTAATTCCAGATTTTCCTCTAAGAAATAAATGACTGATTTCAGAACACGCTCAGCCCCCTTCTTTGATTTACAACAGATGACGAAGTCATCCGCATACCTCGTAATGCGGTGACCCCGTTTCGTCATTAACTCGTCTAGGGGATGTAGATATATGTTAGCTAGGAGTGGACTGATGACACCACCTTGTGGCGTGCCCTTTTCATTTAAATGAAACGTTCCACCTTCCATTACTCCTGCTTGAAGAAAACTTTGAAGCAGTTGAATAAGACTACCATCAATTATCTCTTTACGAACCAGGGATAGAAGTTTATCCTGCGGAATGGTATCGAAATATGATTTTAAGTCTGCATCAATGACATAAACATAGCCATCGGATAAATCCTTACGGATTTTCTCCAAAGCCATATGAGCACTTCGATTTGGTCTGAACCCAAAGCTACATTCTAAAAATTCGGCTTCAAAAATTGGTTCGATTATTCTGCGTACAGCTGCCTGCACTACTCGGTCTCTTACAGTTGGGATTCCTAAAGGTCTATCGGTACCGTCTGCCTTGGGAATGTATACACGTTTCACCGGTCTTGGTTTATATCTCTTGTCTCGTAATTCTCGTTGAAGGATTTGTACATTATCCTTCAATCCATACTCGAAATCCTTGATGGTTACTCCATCAACCCCCGCTGCTCCACGGTTTCTTTTGACCTCTTTTAGGGCTTCCTCCATATTAGGCATAGACCATACTTTATCCATAAGGCTATACCATTTTCTCTTTGGTGACTTCTTTACTCCTTCACGAAAACTATGTTTGTCTATTCTTTCCTTCATGTTCGTGTTTCTTCCTCTCAGTCTAAAGAGTGCTTAGTCCAACTTCGACAATCCCTTTAGTTCTTTCAAGTACTACGCTCCAGACGGTTTACCCTTTTGTTCAACCCCGAATCTTAGGACTTTGTTCCTCATCGGCTTCTGTCTGGCACATAAAGTGTTCCTAGATAACTCTAGCTTTTCTTTCATGGGCAACAGGCTTCACAAGAGTTTCTGCCTTTTGGGTCAGAGCTCTTCTCGATAACAGGGTACCGAGTCACTCATCTTTTCGACTTTTCCAATGAGCTTATTCATTACTATCCCGTGCTCTGACTTCTCACCATCCATAGTCTTATCTCGCCCATCGCAAGCTTGAATAAGGTTTACCTAGATTCGGAGATGATGAGACCTCCTTGGGTCACGTCATCGGGCTTTCACCTGAAGCTAGTCCTCCTAACTAACAGAATCCTCTTGTGGTACTGGACACTCCCGTCTTTTGCAGGGTTATCCGATTCTGCCAGCCAACTCGGTTTTGTCGCCTATTCCAGGTTTTGCCTCCAGGTCCTCCGCACATGTTCTCACGACCATGCACTACCTGTCAGCTATACACTTCCGCCACTACGGTGTGTTCAGGACTTTCACCCTCTAGTCCGATGCGCTGCCAAGCGCACAAAAG
>NZ_WTYQ01000014.1 GCF_009828105.1 Altericroceibacterium indicum | reverse complement strand
TCGAGCTTTGATGGTGGGAATGTCTATGCGGTGGTGCTCCAGGTCAGCGATGGCAATGGCGGGACGGCCACCCAAAATGTGCAGGTCACCGTCACCAATGCCAATGAAGCGCCCAGCCTTGCGGCCAGTGCGGCTGTCACCCTGACCGAGAACCAGAGCCTGGCGACCAGCATTGTGGCGACCGATGTGGATGGTGACACGCTATCCTATGCGATCACGGGCGGTGCCGATGCAGCCTTGTTTACGGTGGGTGCAGACGGGAAGTTGTCCTTTGTCACCGCGCCTGACTTTGAAGCGCCGGGCGATGCGAATGGGGACAATGTCTATGATGTGATTGTGACTGTCTCAGATGGCAATGGCGCGAGCGCCAGCCAGAGCGTGGCCGTGACCATTACAGATGTGAATGAAGCGCCGGTGATCACCAGTGGTGATACGATTGCTATGGCCGAAGGCCGGATGGCGGTGCTGACGATGGCCGGCAGCGATAGCGATGGAGATGTGCTCGCCTGGTCGATTGCAGGCGGGCTGGATGCGAGCCTCTTTACGATTGATAGCGCCACAGGAGCGCTCAGCTTCATCACCGCACCCGACTATGAAGCACCGGCCGATAGTGATGAGGATAATATCTATCAGCTGAGCGTCAAAGTCTCTGACGGCAATGGCAAGAGCACGACGCAATCGATCAGCATTGCAATCACGGATACAAATGAGCCGCTGATTATCACCAGCAGTGACAATGTCACCTTGGCAGAAAATCGCACCAACGTCATGGGTGTCGAAGCGACTGATGGAGATGGCGATCAACCAACCTATGCGATCGCAGGAGGGGTAGATGGCAATCTTTTCACAATCAACAGCACAACAGGTGCTCTGTCCTTCAAAGCGGCGCCTGATTTTGATGTCCCAGGCGATTTTGATGGAGACAATATTTATGATGTGATCGTTTCGGCCAATGATGGCACGCAAACCGTCAAGCAGGCCGTCACAATTACGCTTACCAATGTCAATGAGGCTCCAGTCATCACAAGTGCTGCTGGTGCGACACTTGCTGATGAGCAAATTGCAGTCATGGTGCTAAGAGCCATTGATGAAGACAATGATACGCTAACTTGGTCCATTACAGGAGGCGTGGATGCTAGCCTGTTCACAGTGGATGCAAATACAGGTGCGCTGAGCTTCGTCACAGCCCCTAATTATGGGTCTCCCAGCGATAGTAATAGCGATAATGTATACCGCGTCACCGTTGCAGTAAGCGATGGAAATTATACGACCAGCCAAGATATCTCCGTCACGATTACATCAGATAATTCGGCGCCGGTAATCACCAGTAACTCTTCTTTTACAGTTCAGGAAAACCGAACGAACGTTGCGACAATTACGGCCGAAGATCCAGAAAATGACACTCTGACCTATTCCATAGTAGGTGGTGCTGATGCCGACCTGTTTACCGTGGATTCCAATGGTCAGTTGGCTTTTAACGATGCTCCTGACTTTGAAAATCCAGCAGATAGCGATGGGGATAATGTCTATAATGTTATCATCGCTGCAAGTGATGGAGAGGCATCCACACAACAAAGCGTCAGCATAACGGTATCCGACAAGAATGAGGCCCCGACTTTAAGCAGCTCGCCTACGATCACTTTGTTGGAAGGTCGGGCACAGGTCGGCTCTGTATCTGCAAGTGATAGCGACGGTGATCCTCTCACCTACGCGATCGCCGGAGGGGCGGATGGCACACTGTTCACGATTGATCCGGAGAGCGGTGCATTGGCCTTCCAAGATGTGCCGGATTTTGAAACGCCCAATGACGCAGATGGAGATAATATCTATGAATTGTTGGTGTCTGTCAGTGATGGTGTGGAGACTGTTTTACAGTCTGTAACGGTCACCATTACGGATAAGAATGAAGCACCGGTTATCACTAGTGATGCTGATGTAACGATTGTTGAAAACCGCTCTGAAGTGATGAGCATTGATGCGCTTGATGGCGACGGTGACAATCTGACTTATACGATTGCAGGCGGCGTAGATTCTAATCTGTTCACCATTGATGAACTTACGGGCGTACTTTCGTTTCGCAGCGCTCCAGATTTTGAACGACCCAATGATGCGGATGAGAACAACGTTTATCGCTTAAAAATTGCTGTGAGCGACGGCACGAGCACCACAACACAGGACATATTGGTCACGGTTGCAGATAAAAACGAAGCACCTGTGATCACGAGTGGTCTGTCGTTGACGGTTGCGGAGAATGGGACGGCTGTCGGCACAGTGGCAGCCACAGATGATGATGGCGATGGGCTGACCTTCAGCCTGACAGGTGGTGCGGATGCCGATCTGTTCACGATCGATGCGGCCACCGGAGCGCTGTCCTTCAAGGTGGCACCTGATTATGAAGCGGGGCAGACCAGCTTTGTGGTGGAAGTGAGTGTGTCTGACGGGACGATTGTGACCAGCGACACGGTGACGATCACGCTGACGGATGTGAATGAAGCACCGGTGATCACGAGCGCGCTCGATGTGACCGTGATAGAAGGCGATGCGGGTCCGGTTCTCTTTGAGGCGGAAGATCCCGATGGCGATACGCTGAGCTGGTCGATTGAGCCAGGTGGCGATGGCGCGCTGTTCACGATTGATGGTGCGACGGGAGAGATCAGCTTCAAGACCGCGCCGGATTACGCCAACCCTGCCGATAGTGATGGCGATAATGTCTATGCCCTGACCATCACGGTGGATGACGGGAATGGCAAAAGCGTCACGCAGGATGTGACGATCACAGTGACGGATACGAATGAAGCGCCAGAGATTACGAGCGGTGGTTCGGTCAGTCTGGATGAGAACACGACAGCGGTGCTGAGC
>NZ_WTYQ01000013.1 GCF_009828105.1 Altericroceibacterium indicum | reverse complement strand
TTCGTAATCATAGGTGCCGCCGAAAGTGAAGCCTTCTGCGCCGACCACACTATCGCCGGCATCGCCCTTCACGATCATCCAGGCTTCACCATCCATCCGCCAATCGCTGACATCGAACAGCGTCTTTTCCGTGATGGTGAGCGTGTTGTCCCCCGTACCGGTGAGGTCCACCATTTCGATCGATTTCAGATCACCCGGCAGGAAAGTGGTAAGATCGAGATCCATCCCGGTTCCGGCCAGCGCCAGCGTATCCATGCCAGTGCCACCGTTGATATCGTCAAAATCCGTGGCAGTCAGGGTGATGACATCATCCCCCTCGCCGCCGCGCACCACGTCGCCCGTGCCAATATCAGCAAAGCTATCCGCGCCGCGCCCACCGATCAGAATATCCACATTGGCCGTGCCCACCAGAGCATCGTCTGCGGCAGTGCCCTGCACCACATCCTGCCCAATATCAGCCTGGCCATAGATGATATACGCTTCACCGGCATCGCTGCCGTCATCATCGCCTTTATAGGCCCCAACAATCAGATCATCATAGCCATCGCCATCAATGTCCCCGGCTGACGATACCGAAATGCCCAGTTCGTCTCCCGCGGCATCACCCTGGATGATAAAGCCATCCGCTGCCGTAAGGTTGGCAAGATTAATCGTGCCGTAACCAGCTTCCTTGCCGAAGATCACATAGGCGGAACCGGCATTGCTACCACTCTCGTCATTGCCATTGGCACCGACGATCAGATCATCATAGCCATCGCCATTAATGTCCCCGGCTGATGATACCGAAATGCCCAGATAATCACTCTCCGCAGCACCCTGAATGATAAAGCCCTGTGCGGCGGTCAGATTTGTCGTGTCAATCACCTGGCGGCCTGAAACATCGGTGCCAAAAACGCCGCTGCTGCCAAAGATTACATAGGCTTCTCCCGCATTGTCGTCACCACTATCATCGCCATAACGCGCCCCGACAATCAGATCATCATAGCCATCACCATTGATGTCTCCTGCATCGGACACCGAATAGCCCAGTTGATCATCGGCCGCAGCGCCCTGAATGATAAAGCCCTGCGCGGCAGTCAGATTCGTGGTGTCAATCACCTGGCGGCCTGAAACATCGGTGCCAAAACCGTCACCACTGCCAAAGATCACATAGGCTTCTCCCGCATTGTCGTCACCACTATCATCGCCATAACGCGCCCCGACGATCAGATCATCATAGCCATCGCCATTGATATCCCCGGCTGACGAGACCGAATAGCCCAGTAGATCACCGGCCGTAGCGCCCTGAATGATAAAGCCCTGTGCGGCAGTCAGATTGGTGGTGTCCATCACTTGACGGCCCAATCCGTCAGCGGTGCCAAAAACGCCGCTGCTGCCAAAGATCACATAGGCTTCACCGGCATCAGTACCACTATCATCGCCATAACGCGCCCCGACGATCAGATCATCATAGCCATCGCCATTGATATCCCCGGCTGACGAGACCGAATAGCCCAGATTATCACCTGCCACATCACCCTGAATGATAAAGCCCTGTGCGGCAGTCAGATTGGCGGTGTCCATCACCTGACGGCCCAATCCGTCAGCGGTGCCAAAAACGCCACCACTGCCAAAGATCACATAGGCCGCACCGGCAGCATCGCCGCCATCATCGCCTTTATGGGCACCGACAATCAGATCATCATAGCCATCGCCATTGATATCTCCTGCAGAAGATACAGAGAAGCCTGCACTGTCGCCTGCAACATCGCCCTGAATGACAAAGCCCGTGGATGCGCTGAGGCCGGTCAGATCCACCACCCTCCGGCCTGTGCTGTCAAACGTGCCGAAGCCCGAAGCCTTGCCATAAATAACATAGGCTTCACCGGCAGCATCGCCGCCATCATCGCCGTTATAGGCACCGACAATCAGATCATCATAGCCATCACCATTGATGTCTCCTGCATCGGACACCGAATAGCCTGCCTTGTCGTCTGCAAGGTCGCCCTGAATGACAAAGCCATAATGTTCCTTGAGGATGCTGGTGTCCACCACCGGCGCTCTACCTGCGGCGTTATTGGTGGTGCGCACATCCTGCTCAACCAGCAGATTGGCACGCCCGCGTTCATAGAGGTTGTAGGTCACACCTTGGTAATCGTGAGTACCGCCGAAGGTGAAGCCTTCAGTGTAGACATTGTCACCCACATCGCCCTTCACGATCATCCAGGCTTCACCATCCGCGTGCCAGCCGCTGACATTGAACAGCGCTTGGGCATCAATGGTCAGTGAATTGTCACCCGCCCCGGTGAGGTCGATCATCTCGATCGAATCCAACCGACTGGCAAAGCTCGTGCGCAGATCGAGGTTGAGGCCGGTATCAGCAAGAACCAGCGTGTCTATGCCATGGCCGCCATCCACGTAACGTAGATCGAGGTTGGCCACACTAATAATGTCATCGCCCGCACCAGCACGGATAACATCCGCCCCGCCTGCGCCGTTGATCATATCAACGCCATTGCCGCCGACCAGAATTTCCGCACCGCTGGTGCCGGTCAGTACCTGCCCCACCTGCTCAAGTTGCTGGCCGTAGAATGAACTACCGTAGATGATGTAGGCTTCCCCGGCATCGCCACCGCCATCATCGCCTCTATAGGCACCGACAATCAGATCATCATAGCCATCGCCATCAATGTCGCCAGCGGCAGAAACCGTAACACCAAGCTCGTCTCCAATGGCATCACCCTGGATGATAAAGCCATCCGCTGCCGTGAGGTTAGCAAGGTCAATCGTGCCATAGCCCGCTTCCTTGCCGAAAATCACATAGGCGGAACCGGCATTATTGCCGCCATCTTCATTGCCATTGGCACCGACAATCAGATCATCATAACCATCGCCATTAATGTCCCCGGCTGACGATACCGAAATGCCCAGATAATCACTCGCCGCAGCGCCAATGATTGTGAAACCATCTGTTGCGCTGAGATCGGCACTCAACGCAATCGTGCCGAAGCCTGTTTCCTTGCCAAAGATCACATAGGCTGCACCAGCATTGTCGTCACCTTCATCATCGCCATAGCGCGCCCCGACAATCAGATCATCATAGCCATCGCCGTTAACGTCTCCGGCTGATGATACAGAATAGCCCAGATTATCACCGGCCGCAGCACCCGTGATTGTGAAGCCATCTGCTGCGCTGAGACCGGTATTCAGGTTAATCGTGCCAAAACCTGATGCCTTGCCGAAGATCACATAGGCCGCACCGCCATCATCAACTTCATAGGCACCGACAATCACATCATCATAGCCATCGCCATTGATATCCCCGGCTGAAGAAACCGACCAACCCAGTCGGTCACCGCTTGCATCGCCAGTGATCTGGAAGCCCTGAACTGCGCTGAGCGAGTTGGCCAGGTCAATTGTCCCAAAGCCTGAAGTCTTGCCAAAGATTACATAGGCGGAACCGGTACCTCCATTAGCAAAAGCGCCTAAAAGTATATCATCGATCCCATCGCCATTCACATCCCCGGCTGAGGAGACGGAGTAACCCAGTCGATCCCCATCAGCAGCACCCAGAATTTTGAAACCATCCGCTGCGTTGAGACCACTACCCAGATCAATCGTGCCAAAGCCGCTGGCCTTGCCAAAGATCACATAGGCTGCGCCGGCATCCGCTCCGCCATCATCATTGGAAGGAGCGGCGACAATCAGATCATCATAGCCATCAGCATTCACATCTCCGGCTAAGGAAACAGAAAGGCCCAGATAGTCACTATCGGCAGCCCCAAGGATCGCAAAACCCTCTGTCGCAGTGAGCGGTGTGCTGAGATCAATTACCCGCCGTCCAGTAGCATCCAGCGCGCCAAAACCACTGGCCCCGCCAAAGATCACATAGGCTGCGCCCGTATTCGTGCCGCCATCATCGTTGGCA
>NZ_WTYQ01000012.1 GCF_009828105.1 Altericroceibacterium indicum | reverse complement strand
ATTGATCTCAGCACACCGCTCACTGCGACAGAGGGTTTTGCGATCCTTGGGGCTGCCGATAGTGACTATCTGGGCCTTTCTGTTTCCTTAGCCGGAGATGTGAATGCTGATGGCTATGATGATCTGATTGTCGCCGCTCCTTCCAATGATGATGGCGGAGCGGATGCCGGCGCAGCCTATGTGATCTTTGGCAAGGCCAGCGGCTTTGGCACGATTGATCTGGGTAGTGGTCTCAACGCAGCGGATGGTTTCAAAATTCTGGGTGCTGCTGATGGGGATCGACTGGGTTACTCCGTCTCCTCAGCCGGGGATGTGAATGGCGATGGGATCGATGATATACTTTTAGGCGCTTTTGCTAATGGAGGTACCGGTTCCGCCTATGTGATCTTTGGCAAGACTTCAGGATTTGGGACAATTGACCTGGCCAACTCACTCAGTGCAGTTCAGGGCTTCCAGATCACTGGCGTTGCAAGCAATGATCGACTGGGTTGGTCGGTATCGTCGGCCGGGGATATCAATGGCGATGGCTATGATGATGTGATTGTCGGTGCCAATCTGCATGACGATGACGGCCTCACTGACCGAGGAGAAGCCTATGTGATCTTTGGCAAGGCCAGTGGTTTTGGCACGATTGATCTGAGCAGTGGCCTTGGCGCAGCGGATGGCTTCACAATCACGGGTGCTGCGGCCGGTGATAATCTGGGCTATTCGGTATCATCAGCCGGAGACGTTAACGGCGATGGCTATGATGATTTGATCGTTGCGGCGGTGCTCAGCGATGATGGCGGCACTGATGCCGGTGTCGTCCATGTGATCTTTGGCAAGGCCAGCGGCTTTGGCACGATTGACCTGAGTACCGATCTCAGCGCAGCAGAGGGCTTTAAAATCATCGGCGCTATGGCCGAAGATCAACTGGGCTATTTGGTATCATCAGCCGGAGACATTAACGGCGATGGCTATGATGATATCATTATCGGGGCTCGGTGGAGCGATGATGGTGGCACTAATGCTGGCGCAGCCTATGTGATCTTCGGTAAGGAAGCAGGCTACGGCACGATTGACCTTGCTAACCTCACGGCAGCCGATGGCTTTATCATTCAGGGAGATGCTGCTGGAGACGAACTGGGCGTTTCGGTATCGTCAGCCGGGGATATTGATGGCGATGGCTATGATGATCTGATCGTCGGGGCCAATCTGGGCGATGATGGCGGCACTAATGCCGGTGAAGCCTATATCATCTATGGTAGCGCGATGTATGGTCAGCAGCTTGAGCAGGCCGATCAGATACTGACCGGTACCAGCGATCCGGACATTCTGGTCGGTGGCAATGGTGCGGATATCATCACTGCTGGCGGCGGAGCGGATGTCATCCGGAGCGGTGCCGGGGATGATGTGATCATCCTGACAGATTCTGCCTTTGAAGATATTCACGGCGGCAAAGGTTTTGATACGCTCCAGCTTGATGGCGCAGGCCTCAGCTTCGATCTCACCACAGTGATACCAAGCGATCTCCTCTCCATTGAAGCGATTGATCTCACCGGCAGCGGTGACAATGTGCTGACCGTAGATGCGGCGCATTTGCTGGATATCAGCGATTGGCGTATGAATGGTGAAGCTTACATGCTTGTTACCGGCGATGCGGGTGACAGTGTGGTGACACAAGGCTTCACCTTCGGCGGCACTTACGATTACGAAGGTGTGACCTACAACCTCTACGAACGCGGGCGGGCCAATCTGCTGGTGGAGCAGGATGTGGCTGTCACTAACAATGCCACAGGCGTCGCAGCAGTGATGGACACCAGCATCCTCAAGGAACATTATGGCTTTGTCATTCAGGGCGACCTTGCAGACGACAAGGCAGGCTATTCGGTGTCCGATGCAGGAGACATCAATGGTGATGGCTATGATGATCTGATTGTCGGTGCCTATAACGGCGATGATGGCGGCGATGCTGCCGGTGAAGCCTATGTTATTTATGGCAAGGCTTCGGGCTTCGGCACGTTTGACAGCACAGGCCGGAGGGTGGTGGATCTGACCGGCCTCAGCGCATCCACGGGCTTTGTCATTCAGGGCGCTGCTGCAGGTGATAATCTGGGCACTTCAGTTTCTTCGGCCGGAGACATCAATGGTGATGGTATTGATGATCTGATCGTGGGCGCGCCTTCTGCAGACATCAATGGAAGCAGCAGTGGCGATAGCTATGTGATCTTTGGCCAGAGTGGCACTAGCCGAACCCGGATCGATATCAGCACACTTGCGGCAAGCGATGGCTTTATCATCCGGGGCGATAGTGTGGATGGGGATGATTATCTGGGCTGGTCGGTATCCTCTGCCGGTGATGTGAATGGCGATGGGATCGATGATCTGATTGTTGGGGCCTATAAAGGCGATGATGGCGGTACTGATGCCGGTGAAGCCTATGTGATCTTTGGCAGCAGCGGCGTTTTTGGCACCAATATTTCGGGTCGCCAGGTGATTGACACTACGAATCTGACTGCCGCGCAGGGCTTTATCATCCAGGGTGATGCGGTCAATGATCTACTGGGCTGGTCGGCCTCTTCGGCCGGAGACATTAATGGCGATGGCTATGATGATCTGATTGTCGGTGCGCGCTATGGCGATGATGGCGGCACTAATGCCGGTGCAGCCTATGTGATCTTTGGCAGTGGTGACGGTTTTGGCACCGATGTTTCAGGCCGCCAGGTGATTGACACCACGAATCTGACTGCCGCGCAGGGCTTTATCATTCAGGGCGCTGCGGCCGATGATCAACTGGGCTATTCGGTGTCCGATGCAGGAGACATCAATGGTGATGGCTATGATGATCTGATTGTCGGTGCGCGCTATGGCGATGATGGCGGCACTAATGCCGGTGCAGCCTATGTGATCTTTGGCAAGGAAACAGGCTTCGGCACGATTGCGTTGAGTGCCGGTCTCAGCGCAACAGATGGTTTCACAATCATTGGCGCTGCGGAGAGTGATTATCTGGGCATTTCGGTATCGTCAGCCGGGGACATTAATGGCGATGGTTATGATGATCTGATTGTCGGTGCCAATGGCAATGAAGATGGCGGCAATAATGCCGGTTCCGCCTATGTGATTTTCGGCAAGGAAGCGGGCTATGGCACGATTGACCTTGCCAACCTCACGGCAGCGGATGGCTTTATCATTCAGGGAGATGCTGCGAGAGACGAGCTTGGTGCGACGGTTTCTGCCGCTGGCGATATCGATGGCGATGGTTATGATGATCTGATTGTCGGGGCCTATAGAGGCGATGATGGCGGCAGCGATGCCGGTGAAGCGTATATCATCTTTGGTCAGGCGGACATGGGCGCCGAGATAATTGAAGGCTCATCTGCCGCTGACACGCTGGTGGGTACCAATGGGGCCAATATCATCATCGGCGGCGAAGGGGATGACATTATTACCAGTGGCGGCGGGGCGGATGTCATCCGCGGCGGTGCAGGGGATGATCAGATCAGTCTGATCGACCTCAACTTTGATGACATTAACGGTGGCAGTGGCTTCGATACGCTGGTGTTGCAGGATCTGGGTATGAATCTGGACTTCACTACTTTCCTGCCAGGTGATCTCAAGTCCATCGAAGCCATTGAGCTCACTGGTGATGGTGACAATACGTTGACCATCACGGAAAAGACGCTGTTCGATGTCAGTGATTGGCGGATGGATGGTGAAGCCTGGATGATCGTGAAGGGTGATGCCGGCGATAGTGTGGTCGGCGCAGAAGGCTTCACTTTCGGCGGCACCTATGATTACGAAGGCGTGACCTACAATCTCTATGAACGCGGGCGTGCCAATGTTCTGGTGGAACAGGACGTTACCTTCACCAACGCTGCAACAGGCAAGGCGGCGGTGATCGACACCAGCATCCTCAGGGAACATTACGGCTTCATCGTGCAGGGCGATGCAGCGGATGATAATCTGGGTTATCTCTCCATGCAGAGCATGGGGGACATCAATGGCGATGGCTATGATGATATGGTTGTCGGGGCGAATGCCAACGATGATGGCGGCACGAATACGGGCGCAGCCTATGTGATCTTTGGCGGGGCCAGTGGCTTTGGCGCGCTGGATGCTACTGGACGGCGGGTGATTGATCTCAGCACACCGCTCACTGCGACA
>NZ_WTYQ01000011.1 GCF_009828105.1 Altericroceibacterium indicum | reverse complement strand
AAGCTAGTCAACATTTGAGCATAAGCTCAAACTCTTTATTGGAGAGTTTGATCCTGGCTCAGGATGAACGCTGGCGGCGTGCCTAATACATGCAAGTCGAGCGGACTTACAAAAGCTTGCTTTTGTAAGTTAGCGGCGGACGGGTGAGTAACACGTGGGCAACCTGCCCTTGAGACTGGGATAACTTCGGGAAACCGGAGCTAATACCGGATAATATAAGGAACCTCCTGGTTCCTTGTTGAAAGATGGTTTCGGCTATCACTTAAGGATGGGCCCGCGGCGCATTAGCTAGTTGGTGAGGTAACGGCTCACCAAGGCGACGATGCGTAGCCGACCTGAGAGGGTGATCGGCCACACTGGGACTGAGACACGGCCCAGACTCCTACGGGAGGCAGCAGTAGGGAATCTTCCACAATGGACGAAAGTCTGATGGAGCAACGCCGCGTGAGTGATGAAGGCCTTCGGGTCGTAAAGCTCTGTTGTTAGGGAAGAACAAGTGCGAGAGTAACTGCTCGCACCTTGACGGTACCTAACCAGAAAGCCACGGCTAACTACGTGCCAGCAGCCGCGGTAATACGTAGGTGGCAAGCGTTATCCGGAATTATTGGGCGTAAAGCGCGCGCAGGTGGTTTCTTAAGTCTGATGTGAAAGCCCACGGCTCAACCGTGGAGGGTCATTGGAAACTGGGGAACTTGAGTGCAGAAGAGGAAAGTGGAATTCCAAGTGTAGCGGTGAAATGCGTAGAGATTTGGAGGAACACCAGTGGCGAAGGCGACTTTCTGGTCTGTAACTGACACTGAGGCGCGAAAGCGTGGGGAGCAAACAGGATTAGATACCCTGGTAGTCCACGCCGTAAACGATGAGTGCTAAGTGTTAGAGGGTTTCCGCCCTTTAGTGCTGCAGCTAACGCATTAAGCACTCCGCCTGGGGAGTACGGTCGCAAGACTGAAACTCAAAGGAATTGACGGGGGCCCGCACAAGCGGTGGAGCATGTGGTTTAATTCGAAGCAACGCGAAGAACCTTACCAGGTCTTGACATCCTCTGACAACCCTAGAGATAGGGCGTTCCCCTTCGGGGGACAGAGTGACAGGTGGTGCATGGTTGTCGTCAGCTCGTGTCGTGAGATGTTGGGTTAAGTCCCGCAACGAGCGCAACCCTTGATCTTAGTTGCCAGCATTAGGTTGGGCACTCTAAGGTGACTGCCGGTGACAAACCGGAGGAAGGTGGGGATGACGTCAAATCATCATGCCCCTTATGACCTGGGCTACACACGTGCTACAATGGACGGTACAAAGGGCAGCAAAACCGCGAGGTCGAGCCAATCCCATAAAACCGTTCTCAGTTCGGATTGCAGGCTGCAACTCGCCTGCATGAAGCCGGAATCGCTAGTAATCGCGGATCAGCATGCCGCGGTGAATACGTTCCCGGGCCTTGTACACACCGCCCGTCACACCACGAGAGTTTGTAACACCCGAAGTCGGTGGGGTAACCTTTTGGAGCCAGCCGCCTAAGGTGGGACAGATGATTGGGGTGAAGTCGTAACAAGGTAGCCGTATCGGAAGGTGCGGCTGGATCACCTCCTTTCTAAGGAAAAAGACGCTGTTTGTTTTGTTTAGTTTTGAGAGAGCATTCTCTCTATATAAAGGATCTGAAATATCACTTGATGTGATAGCTTCAGAAACTATGTTCTTTGAAAACTAGATAACGTTAAGTAATATCAAGATACATTCACAAGTATCGTTCATCTTAGTAATTTTCTTTTAAGATATCATCGCTGATATCGAAAAAACATGACAATTAGTTTGTCAACGGTTAAGTTATTAAGGGCGCACGGTGGATGCCTTGGCACTAGGAGCCGATGAAGGACGGGACTAACACCGATATGCTTCGGGGAGCTGTAAGTAAGCTTTGATCCGGAGATTTCCGAATGGGGAAACCCACTGCTCGTAATGGAGCAGTATCTTTACCTGAATACATAGGGTACTGAAGGCAGACCCGGGGAACTGAAACATCTTAGTACCCGGAGGAAGAGAAAGCAAATGCGATTTCCTGAGTAGCGGCGAGCGAAACGGAATTAGCCCAAACCAAGAGGCTTGCCTCTTGGGGTTGTAGGACACTCAACATGGAGTTACAAAGGAACGGGGTAAATGAAGCGATCTGGAAAGGTCCGTCATAGAAGGTAAAAACCCTGTAGTTGAAACTTCGTTCCCTCCTGAGTGGATCCTGAGTACGGCGGGACACGAGAAATCCCGTCGGAAGCAGGGAGGACCATCTCCCAAGGCTAAATACTCCCTAGTGACCGATAGTGAACCAGTACCGTGAGGGAAAGGTGAAAAGCACCCCGGAAGGGGAGTGAAATAGATCCTGAAACCGTGTGCCTACAAGTAGTTAGAGCCCGTTAATGGGTGATAGCGTGCCTTTTGTAGAATGAACCGGCGAGTTACGATCCCGTGCAAGGTTAAGTCGATGAGACGGAGCCGTAGCGAAAGCGAGTCTGAATAGGGCGAATGAGTACGTGGTCGTAGACCCGAAACCAGGTGATCTACCCATGTCCAGGGTGAAGTTCAGGTAACACTGAATGGAGGCCCGAACCGACTCACGTTGAAAAGTGAGCGGATGAGGTGTGGGTAGGGGTGAAATGCCAATCGAACCTGGAGATAGCTGGTTCTCTCCGAAATAGCTTTAGGGCTAGCCTCATATGTTAGAGTCTTGGAGGTAGAGCACTGATTGGACTAGGGGTCCTCATCGGATTACCGAATTCAGTCAAACTCCGAATGCCAAAGACTTATCTATGGGAGTCAGACTGCGAGTGATAAGATCCGTAGTCAAGAGGGAAACAGCCCAGACCGCCAGCTAAGGTCCCAAAGTATACGTTAAGTGGAAAAGGATGTGGAGTTGCTTAGACAACCAGGATGTTGGCTTAGAAGCAGCCACCATTTAAAGAGTGCGTAATAGCTCACTGGTCGAGTGACTCTGCGCCGAAAATGTACCGGGGCTAAACGTATCACCGAAGCTGCGGACTGTTCTTACGAACAGTGGTAGGAGAGCGTTCTAAGGGCGTTGAAGCTAGACCGGAAGGACTGGTGGAGCGCTTAGAAGTGAGAATGCCGGTATGAGTAGCGAAAGAAGGGTGAGAATCCCTTCCACCGAATGCCTAAGGTTTCCTGAGGAAGGCTCGTCCGCTCAGGGTTAGTCGGGACCTAAGCCGAGGCCGAAAGGCGTAGGCGATGGATAACAGGTTGATATTCCTGTACCACCTCCACTCCGTTTGAGCAATGGGGGGACGCAGAAGGATAGGGTAAGCGCACTGTTGGATATGTGCGTCTAAGCAGCAAGGCTGAGAAGTAGGCAAATCCGCTTCTCCTATAAGGCTGAGCTGTGACAGCGAGGGAAATATAGTACCGAAGTTCCTGATTTCACACTGCCAAGAAAAGCCTCTAGCGAGGAGTATGGTGCCCGTACCGCAAACCGACACAGGTAGGCGAGGAGAGAATCCTAAGGTGAGCGAGAGAACTCTGGTTAAGGAACTCGGCAAAATGACCCCGTAACTTCGGGAGAAGGGGTGCTCTGTTAGGGTGTTAAAGCCCGAGAGAGCCGCAGTGAATAGGCCCAGGCGACTGTTTAGCAAAAACACAGGTCTCTGCGAAGCCGTAAGGCGAAGTATAGGGGCTGACGCCTGCCCGGTGCTGGAAGGTTAAGGGGAGAGGTTAGCGCAAGCGAAGCTTTGAACCGAAGCCCCAGTAAACGGCGGCCGTAACTATAACGGTCCTAAGGTAGCGAAATTCCTTGTCGGGTAAGTTCCGACCCGCACGAAAGGCGTAACGATCTGGGCACTGTCTCAACCAGAGACTCGGTGAAATTATAGTACCTGTGAAGATGCAGGTTACCCGCGACAGGACGGAAAGACCCCGTGGAGCTTTACTGTAGCCTGATATTGAATTTTGGTACAGCTTGTACAGGATAGGTAGGAGCCTGAGAAGCCGGAGCGCTAGCTTCGGTGGAGGCGTCGGTGGGATACTACCCTGGCTGTATTGAAATTCTAACCCGCAGCCCTTATCGGGCTGGGAGACAGTGTCAGGTGGGCAGTTTGACTGGGGCGGTCGCCTCCTAAAGAGTAACGGAGGCGCCCAAAGGTTCCCTCAGAATGGTTGGAAATCATTCGCAGAGTGTAAAGGCACAAGGGAGCTTGACTGCGAGACCTACAAGTCGAGCAGGGACGAAAGTCGGGCTTAGTGATCCGGTGGTTCCGCATGGAAGGGCCATCGCTCAACGGATAAAAGCTACCCCGGGGATAACAGGCTTATCTCCCCCAAGAGTCCACATCGACGGGGAGGTTTGGCACCTCGATGTCGGCTCATCGCATCCTGGGGCTGTAGTCGGTCCCAAGGGTTGGGCTGTTCGCCCATTAAAGCGGTACGCGAGCTGGGTTCAGAACGTCGTGAGACAGTTCGGTCCCTATCCGTCGTGGGCGCAGGAAATTTGAGAGGAGCTGTCCTTAGTACGAGAGGACCGGGATGGACGCACCGCTGGTGTACCAGTTGTCTTGCCAAAGGCATAGCTGGGTAGCTACGTGCGGACGGGATAAGTGCTGAAAGCATCTAAGCATGAAGCCCCCCTCAAGATGAGATTTCCTTTTGCTTCNTAGCAAGTAAGATCCCTGAAAGATGATCAGGTAGATAGGTTCGAGGTGGAAGCATGGCGACATGTGGAGCTGACGAATACTAATCGATCGAGGACTTAACCCAAAAACAATGAACGACATTTGTGAATCTT
>NZ_WTYQ01000010.1 GCF_009828105.1 Altericroceibacterium indicum | reverse complement strand
AAAAAAGTGTGTTGACCGAATCTGGGGTTAGTCCTAGAGGGGCTTCACCGACACGGGGACGGCGCTTCTGGCGCTACTGAGTTGGTCGCCAACATTGATGGGATAGCAATTCCCCTGGGATTTAATTTCAGGGACTGATTGCTGTCTTTGTTGTTGGGGTTCTTTGACATTGTTGATTGATTGATGAAGGGACATGTGGGCGACGGCGCCCGGTCCGGGGGTTTTAAGGCTCCGGATACCGGTATTTAAGTCGTTACCTTACATAGTCCTTCGTATCCATTACGTTTGATAGATGCAGGTAATCGGCTCCTTGAACGTTGGTATGATGGCTGGCTTTGGCTGGTTATTGTATTGATGCACTCAAACTTGAGAGTTTGATCCTGGCTCAGAACGAACGCTGGCGGCATGCCTAACACATGCAAGTCGAACGAACCCTTCGGGGTTAGTGGCGCACGGGTGCGTAACGCGTGGGAACCTGCCTTAAGGTTCGGAATAACAGTTAGAAATGACTGCTAATACCGGATGATGTCTTCGGACCAAAGATTTATCGCCTTAAGATGGGCCCGCGTTGGATTAGGTAGTTGGTGGGGTAAAGGCCTACCAAGCCGACGATCCATAGCTGGTCTGAGAGGATGATCAGCCACACTGGGACTGAGACACGGCCCAGACTCCTACGGGAGGCAGCAGTGGGGAATATTGGACAATGGGCGAAAGCCTGATCCAGCAATGCCGCGTGAGTGATGAAGGCCTTAGGGTTGTAAAGCTCTTTTACCAGGGATGATAATGACAGTACCTGGAGAATAAGCTCCGGCTAACTCCGTGCCAGCAGCCGCGGTAATACGGAGGGAGCTAGCGTTGTTCGGAATTACTGGGCGTAAAGCGCGCGTAGGCGGTCTATTAAGTCAGGGGTGAAATCCCGGGGCTCAACCCCGGAACTGCCCTTGAAACTGCTAGACTAGAATCTTGGAGAGGTCAGTGGAATTCCGAGTGTAGAGGTGAAATTCGTAGATATTCGGAAGAACACCAGTGGCGAAGGCGACTGACTGGACAAGTATTGACGCTGAGGTGCGAAAGTGTGGGGAGCAAACAGGATTAGATACCCTGGTAGTCCACACCGTAAACGATGATAACTAGCTGTCCGGGTTCACAGAACTTGGGTGGCGCAGCTAACGCATTAAGTTATCCGCCTGGGGAGTACGGTCGCAAGATTAAAACTCAAAGGAATTGACGGGGGCCTGCACAAGCGGTGGAGCATGTGGTTTAATTCGAAGCAACGCGCAGAACCTTACCAGCGTTTGACATCCCGATCGCGATGAGAGGAGACTCTTTTCTTCAGTTCGGCTGGATCGGTGACAGGTGCTGCATGGCTGTCGTCAGCTCGTGTCGTGAGATGTTGGGTTAAGTCCCGCAACGAGCGCAACCCTCATCCTTAGTTGCCATCATTTAGTTGGGCACTTTAAGGAAACTGCCGGTGATAAGCCGGAGGAAGGTGGGGATGACGTCAAGTCCTCATGGCCCTTACACGCTGGGCTACACACGTGCTACAATGGCGGTGACAGTGGGCAGCTAGTTCGCAAGAACATGCTAATCTCTAAAAACCGTCTCAGTTCGGATTGTTCTCTGCAACTCGAGAGCATGAAGGCGGAATCGCTAGTAATCGCGGATCAGCATGCCGCGGTGAATACGTTCCCAGGCCTTGTACACACCGCCCGTCACACCATGGGAGTTGGTTTCACCCGAAGGTAGTGCGCTAACTCGCAAGAGAGGCAGCTAACCACGGTGGGATCAGCGACTGGGGTGAAGTCGTAACAAGGTAGCCGTAGGGGAACCTGCGGCTGGATCACCTCCTTTCTAAGGATTAGTACGAAAGCGCCAGCCCTTGCGGTTGGAAGAGCTTCGCACTTTTTCAAAGAACATTGCCGTCGTCCTCATGTCCTTTCATCACTGGAGATTGTTACAGGCGCTTTACTGCGCATGTGATAAATGCCTGAGCTGGCTCACGCCGCCCGCGGCTTGGCAATTCTATTGTATAGAATTGAGAGCTTGTGATGGCGCGATGGGCCGGTAGCTCAGGTGGTTAGAGCGCACGCCTGATAAGCGTGAGGTCGTAAGTTCAACTCTTACTCGGCCCACCATAGATTTTAAAGTTTGGTAGGGGGCCTTAGCTCAGCTGGGAGAGCACCTGCTTTGCAAGCAGGGGGTCATCGGTTCGATCCCGATAGGCTCCACCATTTATGTGGCCTACCGCTGCGCTGCTTGAGGCGTTTAAGCGCCTATCGCTTACGCTACTTGAGGCGCATTCTTTACACTCCAGTGTATGAAATACATCTGATCCCGCCCGGCTTTGGCCAGGGTGTGGTAGCGAAGAGATCTGCTCTTCGCGTCTTTGACATTGTGAATGGGTTTTTAATCGATGCCGTGGCGCATGGATTTATATTGGTCTACGGACTGATGTGATCATGCGACACAACAGATATTTTATGTCTGGCTGAGATAACGTCCGCAACAAAAGCTACAGGTTAGTAGCATGGGTTTGAGGACTTGCTGGTTTATGCAAGCAGCAAGTTTTATCACTCTCAGGCCTGTCGTTGATGGTGTGGATTCTCAAGCGTGAGGTAAGAGCATTTGGTGGATGCCTAGGCATGTACAGGCGATGAAGGACGTGGCACGCTGCGATAAGCGTCGGGGAGTTGTGAGCAAACTTTGATCCGGCGATTTCCGAATGGGGAAACCCACCTTCACCATTTCTCTCGTTGTTCGAGCAATCGGATAATGAGCGAGGTGGATAGGGTATCACCTTAGTGAATATATAGCTTTGGTGAAGCGAACCCGGAGAACTGAAACATCTCAGTACCCGGAGGAAAAGACATCAACCGAGATTCCGTTAGTAGTGGCGAGCGAACGCGGACCAGGCCAGTGCTTCTCATTCAATTAACAGAACACTTTGGAAAGAGTGGCCATAGCGGGTGACAGCCCCGTATGTGAAAATGATGTGAGAAGACTCGAGTAGGGCGGGACACGTGAAATCCTGTCTGAACATGGGGGGACCACCCTCCAAGCCTAAATACTCGTACATGACCGATAGTGAACTAGTACCGTGAGGGAAAGGTGAAAAGCACCCCGATTAGGGGAGTGAAACAGTACCTGAAACCGAATGCTTACAAGCAGTTGGAGCCTCTTTAGGGGGTGACAGCGTACCTCTTGCATAATGGGTCAGTGACTTAATCTACCATGCAAGCTTAAGCCGATAGGTGTAGGCGCAGCGAAAGCGAGTCTGAATAGGGCGACAGAGTATGTTGGATTAGACCCGAAACCCGGCGATCTATGCATGACCAGGATGAAGGTGCGGTAACACGCACTGGAGGTCCGAACCGTTTAATGTTGAAAAATTATCGGATGAGTTGTGCTTAGGGGTGAAAGGCCAATCAAGCCGGGAAATAGCTGGTTCTCCGCGAAATCTATTGAGGTAGAGCGTCGGATGTATGCCGTTGGGGGTAGAGCACTGGATGGGCTAGGGGGTCGCGAGATCTACCAAACCTAACCAAACTCCGAATACCAACGAGTCTTATCCGGCAGACAGACGGCGGGTGCTAAGGTCCGTCGTCAAAAGGGAAACAGCCCTAACCTACAGCTAAGGTCCCCAAGTCATCACTAAGTGGGAAAGCATGTGGGAATCCCAAAACAACCAGGAGGTTGGCTTAGAAGCAGCCATCCTTTAAAGAAAGCGTAACAGCTCACTGGTCTAAATAAGGGTTCCTGCGGCGAAAATGTATCGGGGCTAAAGTGATGCACCGAAGCTTAGGGTTCAGAATTTATTCTGAGCGGTAGCGGAGCGTTCCGTAAGCGAGTGAAGCTCAAGGGTAACCGAGGGTGGACGTATCGGAAGTGCGAATGCTGACATGAGTAGCGATAAAGAGGGTGAGATGCCCTCTCGCCGAAAGACCAAGGGTTCCTACGCAATGCTAATCAGCGTAGGGTGAGCCGGCCCCTAAGACGAGCCCGAAGGGGGTAGTCGATGGGAACCACGTTAATATTCGTGGGCCTGAAGATGTGTGACGGATTGTGGAAGTTGTTCGATCTTAACGGATTGATCGGGCAGCCAAATAGTCCCAGGAAATAGCCTCTTCATATAGACCGTACCCGAAACCGACACAGGTGGTCAGGTAGAGTATACCAAGGCGCTTGAGAGAAGTATCCTGAAGGAACTCGGCAAATTGCCTCCGTACCTTCGGAAGAAGGAGGCCCTGTCTTAAGGCAACTTTTGGCAGGGGGCACAGGCCAGGGGGTAGCGACTGTTTATCAAAAACACAGGACTCTGCTAAGTCGGCTTCAAGACGACGTATAGGGTCTGACGCCTGCCCGGTGCTGGAAGGTTAAGAGGAGGAGTGCAAGCTCCGAATTGAAGCCCCAGTAAACGGCGGCCGTAACTATAACGGTCCTAAGGTAGCGAAATTCCTTGTCGGGTAAGTTCCGACCTGCACGAATGGCGTAACGACTTCCCCACTGTCTCCAGGATATGCTCAGCGAAATTGAATTCTCCGTGAAGATGCGGAGTACCCGCGGTTAGACGGAAAGACCCCGTGCACCTTTACTGCAGCTTCAGAGTGGCATTAGGAAAGAGCTGTGTAGCATAGGTGGGAGGCTTTGAAGCATTGGCGCCAGCCGATGTGGAGCCATAGGTGAAATACCACCCTGCTGTTTTCTGATGTCTAACTACGTACCGTGATCCGGTACTGGGACCCTCTGTGGCGGGTAGTTTGACTGGGGCGGTCGCCTCCTAAAGAGTAACGGAGGCGCGCGATGGTAGGCTCAGGACGGTTGGAAACCGTCTGCAAGAGTGCAATGGCATAAGCCTGCCTGACTGCGAGACCGACAGGTCGAGCAGAGACGAAAGTCGGTCATAGTGATCCGGTGGTCCCTCGTGGAAGGGCCATCGCTCAACGGATAAAAGGTACGCCGGGGATAACAGGCTGATGATTCCCAAGAGCTCATATCGACGGAATCGTTTGGCACCTCGATGTCGGCTCATCACATCCTGGGGCTGGAGCAGGTCCCAAGGGTTTGGCTGTTCGCCAATTAAAGTGGTACGTGAGCTGGGTTCAGAACGTCGCGAGACAGTTTGGTCCCTATCTGCCGTGGGCGTCGATACTTGAAAGGAGTTGCCCCTAGTACGAGAGGACCGGGGTGAACATACCTCTGGTGTACCTGTCATCCTGCCAAGGGTGCCGCAGGGTAGCTATGTATGGACGGGATAACCGCTGAAAGCATCTAAGCGGGAAGCCTCCCTTGAGATTAGGTATCTTAGAGTCGTGATAGACCATCACGTTGATAGGCCGGGTGTGGAAGTGCGGTAACGCATGAAGCTAACCGGTCCTAATAACTCTGTTCACGCTTGATGAATCCCACCATCAACGACAGGCCTGATAATCATCAGGCCCAAGTTGATCAAAGAACGTCATCACAGCCAGACAAACAAACATCGATTAACCCGCAGGCCACATTGCTTGGTGGCCATAGCGTCTGTGACCCACCCGATCCCATCTCGAACTCGGCCGTGAAACCAGACAGCGCCAATGGTACTAACGCTCAAGCGTTGGAAGAGTAGGACGTCGCCAGGCATTGTAGCCTGCGGGCAAAAACCCATCACAATACATCAAATGCCGCTGCCGGACAAAATCCGAGCGGCGGCTTTCGTGTCTCTAGTCACCAGAGATACAACACAACGCGGGGTGGAGCAGTCCGGTAGCTCGTCAGGCTCATAACCTGAAGGTCGTAGGTTCAAATCCTACCCCCGCAACCA